>CAVXUB010000007.1:0-13869 GCA_963764805.1 uncultured Actinomycetota bacterium | reverse complement strand
CGAACAGCTCGCCGACTCGTTCGGTCTCACGCGGCGGCTCTCGGGGCGGAGGGGCGATGCTCCCGAAGGGGCGATGCTCGTCGACACCTCCGCCTTGATGGACCGCGGCCTGCTGGCTCTCGGTAGGGCCGGGCTCCTCCCGCACGACCTGCTCCTGCCCGAGTTCGTCCTCGACCAGCTGCGCTCACTCGGCGACACACCCGACCCGCTCTCGTCCCGCCGAGCCCGCCGAGCCCTTGAAAGCGTCGACGCGCTCCGCCAGCTCGGATACGTGGTGGCGGTCGTGCACGGCGACGTGCCGGCGCGCGCCTCGATGGACGCCAAGATCGCCGCCATGGCCGGGGAGATGGGCGTGCGGGTGGCGACAGCCTCGGGGCCGCTCGCTGCCTCCCGCGAGGAGCTCGACCTGCCCGTGCTCGACCTGCGCAGGCTCGCCGGCGAGCTGACCCCGGACCACATCCCGGGCGAGGGGCTTGCGGTGGACCTCGTACGGGCCGGGCGCCAGCCGCGTCAGGCAGTGGGGTACCTGGCGGACGGCGACATGGTGGTGGTCAACGACGCCGGTCACCTCGTCGGCCAGCGGGCTGTGCAGGTCGAGGTGCTCTCGACCCGCCAGACGAACCAGGGGCTGCTCGTGTTCGCCCGCCTGGCGGACGAGGACCGGGAGGCCTCGCGTCTGCCGACATAGGGAGAAGATTGTGTATTGGAATGCGTCTGGAGCGCGCTTCTCCGCGCATTTGGGCGCGTCCATGACACAAAGTTCGCCGGAATCGTCAAGCCGTAGGTGTGCGGGCGGCGCCTTCCAGCCCGAGCTCGCCGATCGAGATCTCTCGCATCTCGACCTTGCGGATCTTCCCGGTCACCGTCATCGGGAAGCCGTCCACGATCTTCACGTAGCGGGGGATCTTGTGGTGGGCGACGCGGCCCTGGCAGAAGGTTCGCAGTGATCCGGCGTCGATGGCGGCCGCTCCTTTGCGCATGCGGATCCAGGCGACCAGCTCCTCCCCGTAGCGCTCGTCCGGCACGCCGATCACCTGCACGTCCTCGATGTCGGGGTGCGAGTAGAGGAACTCCTCGATCTCCCGCGGGTAGATGTTCTCCCCGCCGCGGATCACGAGGTCCTTGATCCGGCCGACGATGTTGAGGTATCCGTCCTCCCGCATCACGGCGAGGTCACCGGTGTGCATCCAGCGTGCGGCGTCGATCGCCTCCGCCGTCTTGTCGGGCTGCTGCCAGTACCCGAGCATCACCGAGTAGCCCCGGGTGCACAGCTCGCCCGGTGTGCCGCGAGGTACCACCGCGCCGGACGCAGGATCGACGATCTTCACCTCGACGTGCGGCATGGTGGCCCCGACCGTGCTCGTGCGCCTCTCGAGATCGTCGTCCGCCCGTGTCTGCGTGGAAACCGGTGAGGTCTCGGTCATCCCGTAGCAGATGGCGACCTCGGCCATGTTCATCTCGGTGATCACCCGCTTCATCACCTCTACCGGGCAGGGTGACCCCGCCATGATCCCGGTGCGAAGCGAGGAGAGGTCGTAGGTGGGGAAGTCGGGCAGGCCGAGCTCGGCGATGAACATCGTCGGGACGCCGTAGAGAGAGGTGCACCGCTCCCCGGCGACCGCTCTCAGGGTCGCCGCCGGGTCGAACAGCGGCGCCGGGATGACGATCGTGGAGCCGTGCGAGGTGCAGCCGAGGTTCCCCATCACCATCCCGAAACAGTGGTAGAAGGGCACCGGCAGGCACACCCGATCGCCCTCTCCGTAAGAGAGCAGCTCCCCCACGAAGTAGCCGTTGTTGAGGATGTTGTGGTGGGAGAGCGTCGCTCCCTTCGGGAATCCGGTGGTGCCAGACGTGTACTGGATGTTGATCGGGTCGTCGAAGGCGAGACCGGCGGCTACATCGTCGAGCGCGCCGGCCGCGAGCGCGGCCCCGCCGGCGAGCAGTTCGTCCCATGAGGGCTCGCCGATGAAGACGACATCAGGGCCCTCCGCGAGAGAGGGCAGGACCTCTTCGACCATGCTCCGGTAGTCGCTGGTCTTGTGCGCCACCGCGCTGACGAGCATGCGCATCCCGGACTGGCGCACCACGAACTCGAGTTCGGAGGTGCGGTAGGCGGGGTTGACGTTGACCAGGATCGCCCCGATCAGAGCCGTGCCGTACTGCACGGCCACCCACTCGGCGCAGTTCGGGCTCCAGATGCCGACCCGGTCGCCTTTGCCGACGCCACGGGCAAGAAGACCGCGAGCGACCTCGGCTGACCATTCCAGCAGCTGCCGGTAGGTCCAGCGGCGCCCGGTCGGGCAATCGACGAGCGCCTCGTGTTCGGGGCTGCGGGCGGCAGTGGCGGTTAGGTTCTCGCCGATCGTCTGGCCGAGGAGCGGGACGACCGACGTCCCGTGCGAGTACGAGATGGAGACGCCCATGGCCGGGCTCCTTTCGGACCGCGCTCTTGGATCAGGCGAGCTTGACCGCCGTCACGAGCTTGGTCAAGGAGTCCTTGGCGTCGCCGAACAGCAGCGTGGTCTTCGGGTTGTACAGAAGGTCGTTGTCAATCCCGGCGAAGCCGGGCCTCATCGATCTCTTCAGGAAGATCACGTTCTTCGAGTCGTCGACCGTGAGGATCGGCATCCCGTAGATGGGGCTCCCGGGCGAGGTCTTGGCTGCCGGGTTGACGACGTCGTTCGCCCCCACGACGAGGGCGACGTCCGCCGTCTGGAACTCGGGGTTCGCCTCTTCCATCTCCTTCAGCTGGTCGTAGGGGACGTTCGCCTCGGCGAGGAGCACGTTCATGTGACCGGGCATGCGGCCGGCGACGGGATGGATGGCGTAGATGACCTCCACGCCCCGCTTCTCCAGCTCGTCGGCGAGCTCGCGTGCCACGTGCTGCGCCTGGGCAACCGCCAGCCCGTAGCCGGGGACGAGCACCACCTTGCGGGAGTAGGCGAGCAGCACCCCGATGTCGTCGGCGGTGCCGGCCCGAACGCTCCTGCCGCCGCTGTCGGTGGCACCCGAGGCGGTGATCACCGAACCGAAGGCGCTGAAGAGGATGTTCGGCAGGGAGCGACCCATCGCCCGGCTCATCAGCATCGTCAGCAGCGTGCCCGAGGCGCCGACGAGGGTGCCGGCCACCACCAGCACCACGGAGTCGAGCACGAAGCCCGAAGCAGCCACCGCCAGGCCTGTGAACGAGTTGAGCAGTGAGATCAGGACAGGCACGTCGGCCCCGCCGATCGGCAGCACGAAGGCCAGACCGAAGAGCAGAGAAAGGCCGCCGATGAGCGCCACGGCCCAGAGACTGGGCGTGACGCAGGCGATCACCGCCAGCACGATGACGGCCCCGAAGACGAGGCCGTTCGTCACCTTCTGCCCGGCATAGGTGACCGGCCGCCCGGTCATCAGCTCCTGCAGCTTGGCGAAGGCCAGGCAGCTGCCTGCGAACGAGACGCAGCCGACGATCACGCCGAAGAGGACCTCGACGACCTGGTAAACCGCGAGCTGTCGCGGGTCGGCCTTGACGAACTCGGCGATCGACACGAGGGCCGCCGCACCGCCGCCGACGCCGTTGAAGGCGGCGACCATCTGCGGGATGGCGGTCATCTTGACGAGGCGCGCCGCCGGGGCGCCGATGACGAGGCCGACGGCCATCGCGATGCCGATCAGCCCGAAGTTGGACATGCCGCGGGTGGCGAAGGTCATGCCGATGGCGACCGCCATGCCCGCCGCCCCGATCAGGTTGCCGTAGCGCGCACCCTTCGGGTTCGAGAGGCCCTTCAGGGCGAGGATGAAGCAGATCGCCGCCACCAGGTAGGCGACCCGGATCCCGGTCTCGAGGCTCACCGGTCGGTACCCCCGGCGCCGTCCGGATCGGTGGCCTCCGGTTGTGCTTGTGGCGCAGGTTGTTTCGGCTTGAACATCTCGAGCATCCGGTCGGTGACGACGAAGCCGCCGACCACGTTGATCGTCGAGAGGACGACCGCCACGAAGCCGAGGGTCGTCTCGGCCGGACCGTGAGCGAAACCGAGGATCACCATCGAGCCGACCAGGATCACCCCGTGGATCGCGTTGGTGCCCGACATCAGGGGCGTGTGGAGGATGCTCGGCACCTTCGAGATCACCTCGAAGCCGACGAACACCGACAGCACGAACACCGTTATCAGGGTGAGGATGTCGGTGGACGTGCCGGCGCCGATGACCGCGCCCACCCCCGCGAGGCTCATGATCCGGCCGCCTTGCGCTTCTCGATCAGTTCCAGCGTCGGAGCATGGCGGATCGTGCCTCCGTGCGTGACGCACGTGCCCGCCACGATCTCGTCGTCGAAGTCGGGGGCGAATGCCCCGTCCTTGGCGAGGAGCGCGACGAACTCGGCGATGTTGCGGGAGTAGAGGAAGCTGGCGTGAACGGGCATGGTACTCGGCAGGTTCTTGGCGCCATATATCTGCACCCCGTGCTCCTCGACCGTCACACCGGGGCGGCTCAGCTCGCAGTTGCCTCCGCTCTCGGCGGCGAGGTCGACGATCACCGAACCGGCCGCCATGCCGGCGACCATCTCGGCGGTGATCAGCACCGGCGCCTTGCGACCTGGGATGGCGGCGGTGGTGATGACCGCGTCCGCGGCAGCGACCTCTGCCCCGATCAGCTCGCGCTGGCGGCGCAGGAAGTCCTCGGACTGCTCACGTGCATAGCCACCCGCTCCCTCCTGGGTCTCCAGCGGCAGCTCCACGAAGGCGGCGCCGAGGCTCTTCACCTCGTCCTTGGCGGCGGGACGGACGTCGTATGCACGCACCACGGCGCCGAGGCGGCGAGCTGTGGCGATGGCCTGCAGACCGGCGACGCCGGCCCCCATCACCAACACCTTTGCCGGAGGGACGGTGCCGGCTGCCGTCATGAACATCGGGAAGAACTTCGGCAGGTGCTCAGCGGCGATCAGCGCGCAGCGGTAGCCGGAGACGGTCGCCTGCGAGGAAAGGGCGTCCATCGACTGCGCCCGGCTGATTCGTGGCAGGAGATCGAGGCTGAAGGCGGTCACCTTGCGGTCGGCCAAGGCCTCGGTCACGGCAAGGTCCACGGCCGGCTGGAAGAAGCTGATGGTGGCGATCCCCTCGGGCAGGCGGGCGATCTCGTCCAGAGAAGGCGGCTGCACCTTGCAGAGGACGTCGGCGCCTTCCAGAAGCGAGCCGAACGAGCTGGCGATGGTGGCGCCCTTGTCCTTGTAGGCCTCGTCGGAGAAGTGGGCGCCCTCGCCGGCACCGGACTGCACGACCACCTCGTGGCCGGCGCCGAGCAGCCGGGTGGCCACGTCGGGGACCATCGCCACCCGGCGCTCGCCCGCGAGAATCTCCTTCGATATCGCGACCCTCATGTATCGGGTCTAGCAAGGAGATGGGGGTCGGCTCCAGTCCGAGTCTGCAACCGCGTGGAGCGGGCTCGCCCCGTGAGGGGCTTCTCGTAGACTCGGCTTCGTGGGAGAGCGAGAGAGCTTCGAGCGTTGGTCCGGGCAGTTCGAGGCTTCGAAGTTGCGCGAGGCCGACTTCGAGACGATGTCGGGCGTACCGCTGGCACCCTTGTACGGGCCTTCCGGCGCGCTGCATCCCGAGGGGGACGGCGGAGGCGAGGCGCCCGCTGCCGCTCCCGCCGACGGCGGCTACCCGGGGGTCTACCCCTACACGCGGGGGCCCTACGCCTCGATGTACCGCTCGAAACTGTGGACGATGCGGCTCTTCGCCGGCTTCGGCACGGCAGAGGACACCAACGGCCGCTTCAAGGAGATCCTGCGGTCGGGTGGGACGGGGCTCTCGACCGCCTTCGACCTGCCGACGTTGATGGGTCGGGACTCGGACGACCCGCACTCGATCGGCGAGGTCGGCAGGTGCGGCGTCGCCATCGACACCTTGGCGGACGTCGAGGACCTCTTCTCGGGTATCGACCTTGGCGAGGTCACCACCTCCATGACGATCAACTCGCCGGCGGCGATGCTGCTGGCGATGTACGTGGCGGCGGCCGAGAAGGTGGGGACGGCACGCGCCCGCCTGGGCGGGACGATCCAGAACGACATCTTGAAGGAGTACCAGGCGCAGAAGGAGTTCATCTTCCCGCCACGGCCATCGATGCGGATCGTCACCGACATGATCCGCTACTGCTCGGCGGAGATGCCTCGGTTCCACCCGGTGTCGGTGTCCGGCTACCACATCCGAGAGGCCGGATCGACTGCGGCGCAGGAACTGGCCTTCACGCTGGCGAATGGTTTCGCGTATGTGGAGGCGGCGGTGCAGGGGGGGTTGCCTGTCGACGAGTTCGCGCCTCGTCTCAGCTTCTTCTTCAACGCCCACATCGACTTCTTCGAGGAGATCGGCAAGTACCGGGCCGCCCGCCGGATCTGGGCGACGTGGCTGCGCGAGCGATACGGCGCCGAGCAGGAGCGGTCTCTGCTGCTCCGGTTCCACACCCAGACGGCGGGAGTGTCGCTGACGGCCCAGCAGCCGGAGGTGAACATCGTCCGCACGGCGATCGAGGCACTGGCAGGCGTGCTCGGAGGCACCCAGAGCCTGCACACGAACTCGATGGACGAGGTGCTGGCGCTACCGACCGAGAAGGCCGCACGAATAGCACTGCGGACCCAGCAGGTGCTGGCGCACGAGGCCGGAGTGGCCTACGTCGCCGACCCGCTCGGCGGCTCGTGGTTCGTCGAGGCGATGACCGACGAGATGGAGCGGCAGGCGGTCGAGGTCCTGGAGCACCTGTCGGACCTCGGCTCCGGCTCGATCCTCGAGGGGGTCTACCGGGCGATCGACTCCGGATGGTTCCAAGCCGAGATCGCCGACGCCGCCTATGCGTTCCAGCAGAAGGTGAGCTCGGGCCGACGCGTCGTCGTCGGAGTCAACGCCTTCACCGAGGGCAACGAGGAGGGGCCACCCGAGATCCTGCACATCGGCCAGGAGGTCGAGGACCTGCAGCTGAAGAGGCTGGCAACCGTCAAGCAGGATCGGGACTCCGACAGGGTGGCCGCTGCGCTGGCCCGTGTCACCTCCGACGCCGCCGACCCCGCGGTCAACCTGATGGAGCCGATCGGGGAGGCGGTACGCGCCTACGCCACGATCGGCGAGATCATCGGAGCGCTGGTCCGGACCTTCGGCAGGTGGCACGAGACGCCCGTGATCTGAGCCGCCGGTGACGGGGTGATGGGCTGACGGCTGAGGGAACGACCATTACGCGGAGTGCCCAGATGGTCGTTAAACGACCATTTGGCATATGCGCGTTCGCGCATGCTCGGTCGCGCCCCTTTCCGGCCAGTGATGACTGATCCGATACCGTTGTGAGAGTGGAACACGTTCCAGTTGCCGAAGCGGCCGCCGAGAGCACGGCAGCGTCGGCGGCACCGCGCGAGTTGCGGCGGTCCCAGCTGGAGCGCCGCCAGCGGGTGATCGATGCCGCCATGGCACTCGGGGCCGAGGGCGGCTATGAGGCGGTGCAGATGCGAGACGTGGCCGGACGGGCCGACGTCGCGCTCGGAACGGTCTACCGCTACTTCCAGTCCAAGGATCATCTCCTTGCCGCCGCCCTGGTCTACTGGATGGGGAGCCTCGCCGATGCCGTGTCGAACGCCCCGCATGCGGCGAGCTCGCCCGCGCCTGGCGACACGCCGGCCGAACGCGTCGCGGCACTGATCGGCCGGGCCACCTCGACGATGAGCCACCAGCCGAAACTCGTCGCCGCCCTCCTGGCGCCGCTCTCCTCCTCGGACTCGGGCGTCGTCGAGTGCAGGGCGCAGGTGGCCCGGATGATGGACGAGATGATCGAGTGGGCGGCGGGCGAGGCCGCGCCGCCGGACATCGCCGACAGGGCGCGCATGCTCGGGCACATCTGGTACTCGACGCTGCTCGGCTGGGTGAACGGCTGGACCAATGTGGGACACGTCCACGAGGAGATCGCCATCGCCAGCCGCCTGCTGTTCTGACCTCGCCGCCCTGGCCCGCTCCGCCCTCGCCGCCCCCGCCGTCAGTTGCACGGCAATACCCGACGTGTTCCAATGTCTCGGCCGGCGACGGACCGGCCGGCCCGGACCGGCCGGCCCGGAACGGTTGGGCCCATGGGCCAGCTGGCGCTCGACCTGAGACGAGGAGCATGCGATGCAAGCTGCGGTGCTGCACAACGTCGGCGACGAGAACGTGCAGGTGCACGACGACGTCGAGGTGGGCGATCCGGGTCCGGGTGAGGTCAGGGTGAAGATCCACGCCACGGGGGTCTGCCATTCAGACCTGTCAGCGATGACGGGGACGATCCCTCAGCCCGTACCGGCCGTGCTCGGGCACGAGGGGGCCGGCGAGATCATCGCCGTGGGCGAGGGCGTGACGTCGCTTAAGCCGGGCGACCACATCATCGTGGCCTGGATGCCGCCCTGCGGGAAGTGCAAGTTCTGCCTGCGCGGCAAGGCCAACCTGTGCATGCAGGTGATGCTCAACAGCGCCTTCACGATGCACTTCACGGTCGGCGGCACCCCGGCCTACGGGTTCACCGGGATGGGAACGTTCGCCGAGGAGATCGTCATCCCCGAGGCAGCTGCCGTGAAGATCGCAGACGACGTGCCTTTCGAGATCGCCTCCCTGATCGGGTGCGGCGTGATGACCGGGGTCGGCGCGGTGATCAACACCGCAAAGGTGAAGCCCGGTTCATCGGTCGTCGTGTTCGGATGCGGGGGAGTGGGGATCGCGGCCATTCAGGGTGCCCGGGTGGCGGGTGCCGCCGAGATCATCGCCGTCGACCTTGTCGAGGCGAAGCTCGAGGAGGCGAAGAGGTTCGGAGCTACCCACGGGGTGCAGCCGGACAAGCTGGCGGAGCTGTCGTACACGCTGACGGGCGGGGACGGTTTCGATTATGCGTTCGAGTGCATCGGCCACCCGGCGACCATCCGGGCCGCCTACGACGCGGTGTCCCGTGGCGGGACGGCAGTGATCGTCGGCGTCGGCCGTGCGGACCAGACCGTTGAGTTCAACGCCTTCGAGTTCTTCTGGGCCGAGAAGGCCCTCTTGGGCTCGATGTACGGCTCTGCCGACGTGCGGACCGACTTCGACCGGATGATCCGGCTCTGGCGAACCGGCCGCCTCGACCTCGAGGGGATGATCACCCGCCGCATGAAGATCGACGAGATCAACGACGCCTTCGCCGCCATGCGCCGCGGCGAGGTGATCCGCCAGGTCATCACCTTCTAGGCGCCGGATCTAGGCGCCGGATCCGGGCGCCGGTCAGCGCTTGGCGAGCGGCGAGGTGCGGGCGATCATCGGCATCAGCAGCCTGCGCGGCGTGTGGGCGGCGGCGCTGGCCGCCACTCTGTTGGCGACCCCCGGAATGACGACCGCCCGTCCGCGGTCGAGCCCCTCGACTGCTGCCCTGGCAACGTCGACAGCCGACACCCACATGAACCTCGGCAAGGTGTGTGCCTCGTTGTCGGCGATGCCGGCGACCGACGAGAACTCGGTCTCGACGGGACCTGGGCAGAGGACGGTGACCGAGACGCCCGAACCTGCGACTTCGGTCCGGAGCGCCTCGGAGTAGGAGAGCACGAACGCCTTCGAGGCGGCGTACCCGGCCTGCCCCGGCAGTGGTTGGAATGCGGCCGTCGATGCGACGTTGAGGATCGCGCCCTGCCTACGGGCCACCATGCCCGGCACGAAGAGCGAGCACAACGAGGCGACGGCTTCGACGTTGGTGCGGATCATCGCGATCGCCCGCTCCTCGTCCCCCTTGGCCACGGCTCCCGAAGTCCCGAAACCGGCGTTGTTCACCAGCACGTCGAGCGTCAGCCCGAGGTCCTGCAGCCGACCGGGCAGAGCCCGTCGGGCGTCGGCGTCGCTGATGTCGATGGGGATGGACTCGACCCGGACGCCGTGTTGCGACCGCAGGTCCGCCGCCAGCTCCTCCAAGGGGCCGATGCGTCGCGCTGCGAGCACCAGCCCGTGCCCTCGGCGGGCGAGTTGGCGGGCGATCTCGACGCCGATCCCGGCCGATGCCCCTGTGACTAGGCAGGTCCGGTCTGCTGCGGGCGAGGGAAGGCTCATGCGCGCACTGTACCGGCGGCCCCCGCTTGCAGCTATCTGACACCCACCCGGCACCCATGCAAGTGCGCGGTCAGGTGGGCGAGCAGCAGGTGGATGGTGCCAAGATTGCACTGGGCCACGGCCATGGCCGTGGTTCCAGTTCTATGCCATGGGTTAGTCGGGGCCGAGAAGCCCTGAGCGTCCCAAATAACTACAGGTCACTGAGATTATCGGCCGCTAGTCCTGCCAACTGGCAGACCTACAACGTACGATAGGTCTGTTGACAGGTTGCTTGGCCGGTAGCGCAGTGCGACGAGACCGGGAGGGGTGCCATGAGAATCGTCGTGGACTACGACCGCTGCGAGAGCAACGGCTTGTGCATGGGGATCCTGCCGGAGGTCTTCGAGGTTCGGGACGACGACTTCATGTACGTCCTCGACGAGACGCCGCCGGAGGAGCTGCGAGCCAAGGTCATGCAAGCCGTCAACGCATGCCCGACCCAGGCGATATCTATCGAAGATTGAAGGTACTGGCCGTGATCTTCCAAGACTGGCGGGTGCTTCCCGCCTATCACCGTCCGGTCGCCACTCGGCGCAAGACTCTCGTCGAGGACCCGGAAGACGCTGTCCTCAGCCCCTACTGGAACGTGAGGGCACAGCTGGCCCATGCGCCGAGCACGGAGCCGGCCTTCCTGGAGCTGTTGGCGAGTGACCCGACGCCGGCCGTTCGACAGGCCGTTGCGTGCAATCCCTCGAGCAACGCCTCCATCCTCGAGCGGTTGGCGCGAGAGGCCGACGAGATCGGCAAGCACGCCGCCACCGTGCTTCGACGGCGTGTCGGGCTGCATCCGAACACGAGCCTGGAAGTGCTCATGATGCTCGCCGAGCGGGGCGAGACGAGCGTGATGATGGCGGTCGGGCGGAACCCGAACCTGACCGAGGACATCGCCGCCGTGATAGTCCGTTCGGGCGACAGGCATGGGATCTTCTGCGTGGCCACCAATCCCAGCCTGTCCGACAGCGCAAAGCGCGAGCTCGGGGTGGAGGCCTTGCCCTCGATCGCCCTCGGTCTCGGCGTAGCGCAGGCGATCCAGAAGTTCGAGTGCTGGGCGAGCACCACGCCGCCGAACCTCGTGTTGCGTCAGCTCGTCAAGCGAGGCGGTGCTCAGGCCTCCTGAGCTTTCCGGCTCGGCTGCGAGCAGCCGGTAGATTCGCCCACGATGGTCTCTGCTCCCGGTGGTCCCCGTGTTCGTTTCGCGCCGTCGCCGACGGGCTTCTTCCACGTCGGCAGCGCCCGCACAGCGCTGTGGAACTGGTACTTCGCGCGCCAGCAGGGGGGCACCTTCGTGCTCCGCATCGAAGACACCGACACCGAGCGGAACCGGGAGGAGTGGGTCGGCGGGATTCTGAGCGCCCTCGACTGGCTGGGGGTCACGGTCGACGAGGGTCCCTACCGCCAGTCCGAGCGCTCGGGTCTTTACGAGGCGGCTGTCGACAAGCTGCTGGCGGGGGGCCACCTCTACGCCTGCGACTGCACTCGTGAGGTCGTCGAGGAGCGCACCAAGGGGAATGCCACGCCCGGCTACGACGGCTTCTGCCGTGACCGAGGGCTGCAGCCCGGCCTCGGGCGGGCGCTGCGGTTCAGGGTCCCGGACTCGGGCACCACCTTGGTGAGGGACCTGATCCGCGGCGATGTCGTGTTCGCCAACGAGACGATCGAGGACTTCGTCGTCGTCCGCTCGAACGGGGTTCCCTTGTTCGTGCTGGCGGTCGTCGTCGACGACCTCGACATGCGGATCACCCACGTCATGCGGGGAGAGGAGCACCTCCCGACGACCCCGAAGGCAGTGATGCTCTGGGAGGCCCTCGACGGGGGGCCGTTGCCCGTGTACGCCCACGTGCCCGTGCTCGTCAACGACAAGCGGCAGAAGCTCTCGAAACGCCGCGACAAGGTCGCTCTCGAGGACTACCGCGATCAAGGCTTCCTCGTCGACGCAATGCGCAACTTCCTGTCGATCCTCGGATGGTCCCCAGGGGACGGGCGCGAGTTCCTCACCCTCGAGGAGATGATCGCGGAGTTCAGACTCGAGGACGTGAACAGCTCGCCTGCATTCTTCGACGAGAAGAAACTGGCGCACTTCAACGGCGTGTACATCCGGGCGATGTCTGACGAGGCGTTCATCTCGGCGGCTCAGCCTTGGGTGGAGGGGCTGATCGGCGACTCCGCCGAGCGAGCGGCTGACTACCAGGCGCTGGCGCCGCTCGCCAAGGAGCGGGTGGTGACCCTTGGCGAGGTGCCGGGTTACGTCGGCTTCGCGTTGGCCGACGACTTCGAGCCCGAGGAGATCTCCTTCGACAAGGCGATCCTCTCCGACCCTCAGGCGGAGGCGATCCTGTCGGCGACGATCGAAACATTCGAGACCTGCCCGTTCGACCCGGAGACGCTGAAGGCGGCCGTGGAGTCGATCGGTGAGCGTTTCGGTCGCAAGCTCTCCAAGGTGCAGGCTCCGATCAGGGTGGCGACGATGGGCCGCACGGTCGGGCTGCCCTTGTTCGAGTCGTTGGTGGTTCTCGGGCGTGAGCGAGCGCTTGCTCGCTTGCGGTCTGCGATTGAACGCGTCCCGGCGGCGCCGAGGGGCTAATTTCGCGTCCTGGTCGGCGACGTTTGTTGCCGGTCGTCGTCTGATCCTGATGATGCTGCAGCGGGGGAAGCGTTGCCGTTCTTAGCTTTCAAGATCGTGAAGTGGGCGCTGAAGCTCGTCGTACTGGTCGTGGTCGGCGTCTTCGTGTTCGTCGTGGTCTCGGTCGGGCAGGTGCTGAGCGCCTCGGAGGTGTCACAGGAGCCGAGTGCCGTCGGCGCCGCTCAGGCGATCGTCGTGATGGGCGAGCCAACGCCCGGCGGTGTTGCGTCGGCTGACCTCGCCAGCCGGCTCGAGCAGGCACTCAGCCTCTACCGAGCTGGGAAGGCGCCGGTGATCGTCGTGACTGGTGGCGTCTCTCCGGGCTCTGCCGGCGCGGCTGGGTCGGCCGGTCCCGCCGCGTCGGCCGGGTCCCGGCTGACGGAGGCGGCTGTCGAGGCGCGGTTCCTCGAGCAACAGGGACTTGGCGCGGGTCACGTCGTGCAGGTGCCTGGCGCTAACGATCCCGCCGCGTTCTCGATGGTCGAGGGCGCGCTACCCGCACGCCACTGTGATCATCGTCTCGGATCCGCTGGACGGGCTAAGGCTGCGGGCTACTGCGGCGTCAGCTGGCCTACATGCGGAGTTCTCGCCCGCCAGTCCGCCCTCGCACGGGTTCTGGGCTGACGTGAGGGCCGTCTGGAAGCAGGCGACGGCAGTGGCCGAGGGGCGGGTCTTCGGCTTCGGGTCGACGGGGTGGGCCTCGTCGTAGTTCGTTCCTGATCCATCATCCTCTGGCCGGCGATGCCATGGTCGGAGGAGAGTGGTGGGAGGAGAGTGCGCGGTCAGATGAGCTTTTGGCGGAATTAAGGCATCCGCATCAAAAGCTCGGCCAGAACAATCGGACGGTTGCATGCCGGCATGCGTCCCTCGGCGGCGGGGGCGGCGACTCAGGCGGCTCGGGCGGCTCGAGTGTCTTGGCGCCGTGTTGGCCATGCGATCGGCCTGTTCACCGCCGCCACCTGCGTCCGCTAGGCTGACCTGCGCCCATTCCGGGGTGGTGTAATCGGCAACACGACAGGTTCTGGCCCTGTTATTGGGGGTTCGAGTCCTCCCCCCGGAGCTCAACCCGTGAGGTGCCACGAGGCTCCGCACCGGGCGGGGTCCCATCGTCTAGAGGCCTAGGACACCACCCTCTCAAGGTGGAGGCACGGGTTCGAATCC
>CAVXUB010000006.1:0-465291 GCA_963764805.1 uncultured Actinomycetota bacterium | reverse complement strand
GTTGTGTGACGCCTACCTGGTTAAGATTCGTGTTGCTCCTTTCGGGCACCCCGTCGATGCCGCCGCGAACGATCTCCGTCGCATACGCACCGAGGTTGAGCGACAAGCGCGATCAGATGCCGCCGTCGTCGAGCCAGGCGCACACCCAGAGTCCCGGCAGCCCGAAATAGATGAAGAAGAGTTGCGCGAGCAGTGGTGTGTTGCGCACCACTCGACATAGAGGCGCACGCCGAGCCGAAACGGCGCGAGGCGCGAGGCGAAGGCGCCGAGCACGCCCATCGTGAAGCCGCAGGCGATCACCACCAGGCTGATCCACAGCGTTGTCTGCGCGCCCTCGAGCAGCAGGTCGAGGCGGTTCCAGACGGGGGCGAAATGAAACGTGTATCGCATGCCCCGCCTCTCCTCCGGCTTGGGTCAGCTTCGCGGTGGGCTCTGCCACGGCAGAGCCCAGAGCCTGGGATCGGCGAGCTTTCCCGCCACGTCCTCCGCGATAGCCGCGATGAGGCGCGCGCCCTTTTCGGCGGAGGCCGCTTCCGGGTTGCCGATCACGCCCGAGGCGGTGCGGCTTGCTAGGGCCCGCCAGCGATACATGCCTGTCCCGACCACGTCCTCCAGTTCGACGGCAGGCGGGTGGTTGTCGTGCGTGAGCCGGTCCATGGCAACGAGATCGGAGCGCAGCGCGAGCATCATGCTCGTCTCCGCCTCGCAGGCATGCAGCAGCGCCCCCTGAGTCTCCAGGATAGCGGCAATCGGCGCGGCCGCAGCGTGCCAGTAGCAGAACTCGACAATGGCGACACCGAGTTTCGGCGAGAGGTCGTCCGCGATGCTGCGCAGCGCGTTTTCATTGCCGCCATGGCTGTTGAGCAAGGCCAGTCGACGGAAGCCGTGCCGGACCAGCGAGCGGCAGACGTCGCCGATCAGCGCCGCCATTGTCGCGAGCTCGAGCGTGATGGTCCCGCCGAAGCTCATGTGGTGCTCGGAAAGCCCGGTCCAGACGGGCGGCAGCGTCACGATCTGCTGCCCGCGCGCCGCGGCTGTCTCCGCGATGCGGATTGCGACCGCCTCCCCGAGCGCGCTGTCCACCTCGACCGGCAGATGCGGGCCGTGCTGCTCCATGGAGCCGACGGGGATCAGCACGATCGCGTCCTGCTGGGCAAGGTCGCGGAGCTCGTCCGCCCTCCGCTTGCGCCACTCGACTTCGGCCAATCGCGTCCTCCCCCGACGAACGGAGTGGCGATTTGGCGTGGTTTCACTTATGGAGTCAAGCTTCACATATGAAGCGCTCGGGACCCATGACGCCGCAGCGATCCGAAAGCGCCTATGCCGCGCCCGCCCTGGAGAAGGGCCTCGACATCCTCGAGCTGCTGGCCCGGGAGCAGGCGCCCATGACGGCACGCCAGATCGGTGTTCGGCTCGGCCGCTCGAAGAGCGAGCTTTTCCGGATGATCTCCATTCTCCTCGCGCGCGGCTATCTCGCGCGCGCGCCGGGCTCCGACGCGCTCACACTTTCCAACCACCTGTTCGACCTGGGAGTTCGCACCCCGCGGGCAAGCGGGCTCATGGAGCTGGCGCTGCCGTCGATGCGGCACCTGGCGGAGGAGACGGGGCAATCCGTTTATTTGGGCGTTCCCAGTCGAGGCGAATCGGTCGTGGTCGCGTGTGTGCGGGGCAGTGCCGAGATCAGCTACACGCTACGGCTCGGGTATCGGCGCCCGATCATCAATTCCACTTCCGGCCGCGTGGTGTTGGCGTTCCAGGACGAGCCTCGCAGGCGGCGCTGGATCGACGAGGGCCGCGCTTTGGAGCCGGAAGGCTTCGACGAGGCGGAGCTCGCGAGGGCGCTTGCGCGCATTCGTCGCGACGGGTTCGCCGTGCATGAGAGCCGCGATGTGATCGGCCTCACCGATCTCGGCTGCCCGTTGCTGGATGCAAGCGGCCGCGCGGTCGCCGCGCTGATCGTCCTCTATATCAATCGCAAGCAGGCGCGCGACGGAGCGGCGGCCGCGCTGGCGGCATTGCGGGCGGCCGCGGCGGACATCTCCTCTGCGCCCGACATCGAGCCCTAAGAGGCCATTTCGGAATCAAGGCGGAACGTATGAGTGGCGGGGTTGGCTAGCCGGGGATCATGTGGTTCGGAGCAGGTGTTCGAAGCCTTGCTGGAAGCCTCATGTGGACCCCGACCAGCCGCCGGCAGCATAGCCGTCCGGGGCGACGCTATGGAAGTGATCTGACCGATGCCGAATGGGCGATCCTGGAGCCACTCCTGCCGCTGCCGTGCTCCTGTGGGCGCAAGCGCAAGTGGCCGATGCGGCGGATTGTCGAAGCGATCTTCTTCATCATGAGGGCGGGCTGCGCTTGGGACATGCTGCCCGACGGTTTCCCCCCATTGTTGACCGTGTATCGCTGGTTTGCTCGGTTCCGCGATGACGGCACGTGGGAGCGGATCAACCGCTGTCTGGTCATGCAGGACCGTGAGCGGGTGGGCCGCCAGGCCAGTCCCTCGGCGGCGATCCTGGACAGTCAGAGCGCCAAGACCAGCGAGGCGGGCGGTCCCAGCGGTTACGATGCGGGGAAGAAGGTGAAGGGGCGCAAGCGCCACGCGCTGGTGGACACCGACGGTCGGCTGATCAAGGTCATCGTGCATCCGGCTGACATCCAGGACGGTGACGGCGGTGCAGTGCTGCTGAAGGCGTCGCGCGCGTTATTCCCCTTCGTCGAGTTGGTATTTGCCGACTCCGCCTATGCCGGCGAGCTCGTGGCGAACGCAACCTGCATCACCGTCCAGATCGTGCGCAAAGCCGACGATCAAGTCGGGTTCAAGGTCCACAAGCGGCGATGGGTTGTGGAGCGCTTCTTCGCCTGGATCGGACGAAATCGCCGGTTCTCTCGCGATGTCGAACGGCTGGTCGCCTCGGTCGAGGCATTCGTCTATGCCGCCTCAAGCGTCAACCTGATCCGCCGAATGGCGCGTTGCTGAACCGATTCGAAATGGGCTCCAAGAGAACTCACATCGGGCGGCACCGGCCCGAGGCGCCTCGAAGACACGGCGACATGCGGGCGAGCATGCCAATGAGTTTTCGGCAGCAGGTTAGAGGCGCGCGTGAGGATGGTGTTGAGCCGGCGAGAGCGCGATCCCTTCACTGCTAGGGCGACTGTCAGCGGCCACGGTAAGCCCGAAATCCGGTCCCCACGAGCCGAGCACGCCAGCGGCAGCTCGGTGAGCGGAACCTCGCCCAGACCCGCCCCGATCAGCGCCGCAAGCTCGAGAACCCGCTCATGGTGGCATGCCCGGCACCAGGCGGTGACGACGTGATCGGAGGGCATTTTGTTGGCTGTCGCGCGAGCCATGTGGAATAGATAGGCGATGAGCGATCCGCTCGACCCCCAAATCAAGACCCCAAAGAGAACCGATCTGAGCAGGCCGGAGAGCCAGGCTTCAGGCGGTATTCAGGGGCAGTATGCTCAGATGCACTAGCACTACTTTGGCAGAACAGGCGGAGGTGGCGTTTTGAGGATTCCGGCGCGGCTGTTTGCGTGATTCATAGGAGGTCGGTTTTCGGAGAGCCGACCATGGCGGCAGCAGAGCGAGATTGGACGACGGCGCTCGAGAAATGGCTGGAGCCTTTCCTCGATCGGCTGGGGCACGCCAAACGCCGTCGCATGTGCCCGCTCTATGTCGCAGGGCTGATCGGTCCCGGAGATCGCAAGAGCGTGCAGCCGATGGCCGCTCGGCTCGCGCCCGGTGAATACGACCGGCTGCACCATTTCGTCGCGTCAGACACCTGGGACACGGCTCCGCTCGAGGCCGAGTTGCTGGTGCAGGCCGATCGGCTGGTCGGTGGTGCCGATGCCGTGCTGGTCATCGATGACACAGCACTCCCCAAGAAGGGCGCCCATTCCGTGGGTGTCGCCCCACAATACGCCTCCGCGCTCGGCAAGAACGCGAATTGCCAGACGCTGGTCTCGCTGACATTGGCGCGTGGCGAGGTGCCGGTCACGGCCTCTCTCCGGTTGTTCCTGCCCGAGAGCTGGACGACCGATCCTGCGCGCATGAAGCGGGCGCACATACCGCTCGACCATCAGGCTTTTCGAAGCAAGACCGTCATCGCACTCGACGAGGTTGACCGACTGCGCGCGGCGGGCGTGCGATTTGGATGCGTGCTCGCCGATGCCGGGTATGGAATGAGCGCGCCCTTCCGCCAGGCGCTGAGCGAGAGGGGATTGCTCTGGGCGGTGGGGATCCCGCGGCATCAGAAACTGTATCCGGCGGATGTCGCGCTGGTCTTCCCGACGGCAGGACGCGGGCGGCCACGCCTGCGCCACATCCCCGACAGCGCGTCCGTCTCGGCGCAGAGCGTGCTCGCAGGCGCCGCATGGCGGTCGGTGACCTGGCGCCGAGGCACCAAGGGGCGCCTTTCGGCTCGCTTCGCTGCATTGCGTGTCCGCGTCGCTGACGGGCCAACCCAGCGCATCCGGGACATGGGCAACCAGCACATGCCAGGAGAGGAAGTGTGGCTGATCGGTGAGCACCGATCGAATGGCGAGAAGAAATTCTACCTTTCGAACCTACCCGCGGAAACGCCGCTCAAGCTTCTCGCCGCGACGGTCAAGGCGCGCTGGATATGCGAGCAGGCTCACCAGCAGATGAAAGAGGAACTCGGTCTCGACCACTTCGAGGGACGCTCCTGGATCGGGCTGCACCGACACGCACTGATGACGATGATCGCCTATGCGTTCCTGCAGTCTTGCCGTCTGAAGCAGGCAAGCGGGGGGAAAAAAATCCTCGGTCCACCGCCTCAGCCAACGCTGCCGGCCGTGCGGCAGGCCGTCATCGGCTACATCGCACCACTCCTCCAGGCACGATGTCCCCACTGCCGCAAGCGGCTTACCCAGACATTTCTGCCAAAGTAGTGCTAGGGCGTGGACTTATCGGAGCCATTGTGTGACGGCGACGGCGAGGGCAACTCCGGCGAGGAAGTTGCGGGCGGTCTTGTCGTAGCGCGTGGCGATCGCCCGCCAGTCTTTGAGGCGGCAGAACGCGCGCTCGATCAGGTTGCGCGCGCGGTAGGCGATCGGATCGAAGGCAGGCGGCGCGAGGCGGTTGGGCATCGGTGAGATGATGGCTTCGGTGCCCTGGCTGGCGAGGAAGGCACGCAGGTCATTCGCGTCATACGCTTTGTCGGCGATCAGTCGACGCATCGGCGGCACGCTCGCCAGCAGCGCCCGGCCGCCATGGATGTCGTGCACCTGGCCCGCGGTCAGCATCAGGGCATAGAGGCGGCCGGAGCCGTCGGCGAGCGCGTGGATCTTGGTCGTCGGGCCGCCGCGCGAACGGCCGATGGCTTGGTTCTGCTGCCCCCCTTGGCGCCTGCCGCCGAGCGGTGCGCGCGCACGGCGGTGCTGTCCACCATCGCGATCTCCGGCGGGTCGTCGCAGGCCGCGAGCGCTGCTAACAGCGCCTGCCAGATGCCCTTCTCGCTCCAGCGGTTGAAGCGGTTGAACAGCGTCGTGCGCGGGCCGTATTCGGCCGGGATGGTCCGCCAGCGCAGGCCTTCGCGGTATCTATGCAGGATGCCGCTGATGACGCGGCGATCGTCCACCCGCGGCTTACCGCCGAGCTTCGGCAGCAACGGCTCGATCCCCGCCCACTGCGCCTCATTCAGCCAAAACCAATCCGCCATGCTCCGGCCCTCCCAGAGCAATTCGAATCAGCTACACCGTGACTAACGCAATGAGGACAGACCCCTAGGGTGCGCTCCTTCGTCGAAGAGCTATGGACGCTATTCGAGACCTATATCTGGGTGCGGGGTGTCCGAGCAGGCTGCGAACGCGGAGGCAGAGAGGGTCCCGGTTCCCGAGCGGCGCGCCGACACGACGCAGAGGGTTGAAGGCTCATCGAACGAGCCCGATAATACCGACATGTCCGGGTCACAGCCGCCATCGCGCGACGAGATCGACGCCAAGATCCAGCTCTCGGAGGCTCGCACCGACACCAAGTTCGAGCGGGTGCTCGGCGAGATGCGGACGGGCTTCGCTCAGCTCAACGGCCGCTTCGACGCCATGACCGGCCACATCAACGGTCGGTTCGAGACGCTCGAGGCTCGGCTCACGGGTGTCGAGCGCACCACGTCGGGGCTCAAGGCGACCATCATCGGCACGGGCATCGGTGTGGTCGTCGTGGTAATCGCCGCGCTTGGCTACGGCCAGCAGCTATTCAACAATGGCTTTGGAGCTCGCGACATCGCCCTGGCGGTTGTTGCGGAATACGCCACCCAGCATCCTGCCCCACCCGCGCCCGTAACGCCGCCGTCGAATTAGGGTCCTCGAGGGCGATCACCATTTGCCCGCAAACTCGTCCCGGATATGTTGCAACCCAACAGCGAACGCCGGGGTTGTCACAGAGCACGCGATGCCCTCACAGTCGTCGCCACGACGCTGCTCTGGGCGCCGGCGCCGGCTTTGGTTCGTAAGCGGTGCTTTGCTACCCTTGGGGCATGACGGTTAGGCTGAGGCCGTCGGGCTCCAATGCCAGGAGATCGGTGAGATAGCTCTGCGGATTGACGCGGTTGAGCTTGCAAGCCTCGATCAGCGACGCCGCCGCCGCCCAAGTTTGCTCCACCCTCGTCGCTGCCCGCGAACAAGGCGTTCTTGCGTGATAGGGCCACCGGACGGATGGCGCGCTCGACCGGGTTCGTATCAACGTCGATCCGGCCGTCCTCGAGAAACCGCACCAACCCAGCCCCGTGGTTGAGCGCGTAGCGGATGGCGTCAGCCGTTGGGCCGCGGGCGGCAGGCCGCGTCATCTGCAACTCGAACCAGGCCCGCAGGCCAATTACTAACAGCTGGCTCTCGGCCTGGCGGATGGTCAGCCGGTGCGCGGCCTCCTTGCCGCGAATGCCGGCCTCGATCCGATACAGGGCGGCGATGCGCTCCAACGCCTCCGTCGCAATCGGTGCCGCGCCGCCTTTGGCCACGTCGTAGAAGCCCCTGCGCACATGGCTCCAGCAGAACACAAGGGTGGCGCCGTCCTGCCCGCCGCCGAGCTGCTTGTAGGCGGCATAGCCATCGCACTGCAGGACGCCGCGGTAGCCGCGCAGCAGCGCCAGGGCGTGCTCTTGCCCGCGACCCGGCGCATCGGTGTAGACGACCGCGGGCGGGTCGGTGCCACCCCAGGGCCGATCACGCGCAATGGCCCAAAAGTAGCCCTTCTTGGTCCGGCCCCGGCCGGGATCCAGCACCGGCACGACGGTTTCATCGGCGAAGATCCGCGCTGACGCCAGCACGATCTCGCGCAGCCGTGCCACCACCGGGGCGACCTCGGCGGCGGCGTAGCCGACCCAGAATGCGAGCGTCGAGCGGTCGATCGACACACCTTGGCGATCGAGCATCTGTGCCTGCCGATACAGCGGATGGTGATCGCCAAAGCGCCCCGTCAGCACGTGCCGCGACCAGAGCCTCGGTCGGAATCCCGCCCTCGATCAGCCGGACCGGTGCTGGCTTCTGCACGAGGACGCCCTCGCATGCCCTGCAGGCCAGCTTCGGCCGGCGTGTAACCAGCACGCGGAACTGTGCCGGGATCACGTCGAGCCGCTCAGACCGATCCTCGCCGATCACCGTCATCTCCCCGCGGCAGCACGGGCAGGCAGTATCCTCGGGCTCCAGGATGACCTCGGTGCGCGGCACGTGCGCCGGCAGCGCGCCACGGCTCGCCCGGCGCTTGGCAACACCATCACGTCGCAGCGCCGGGTCGCGCTTCTCGGCCTCGGCATCGCCCTTGGCGACAGCCGCCTCTCACACCCGCTTTGGTGCTACTCGCCGGGCAGCCAACTATATAGCTCGACGCAACCTTATCCCCTGGAGGAACCATTGCGTCAGACACGATTTGCTCAGGACCACCGGATCGACATCAGCGACCGGCGGCAGTTACCTGCGACCGAAGCTTGCCAAGTTTTTGTGAGTTTCGGCACCGCTTCTGGTTGGGCGTTTTTCGACGCTCCGTGCGCCGAAAGGCACCTGTCGATTTAGGGAGTTACCATTCATCCCGCCCGGGCCGACATCCAACCGGTTTCCGCCTGTCCCAGCGCTCACGCTAGTAGGGATGTGAGTAAGGATGTGAGTAGGGGTGTGAGTGAGAAGGGGGCGAGCGAGCTCCTAGGTCACGATCTCACACCAGCCAACGACCATGAGATCGGAGCTCACGACGAAGGTGACCTGGCCTGGTGTTGCTCGTTCGCGCTTGACCCTCGTATAGCGACGCGTGGCCCCAAGGCTGGAAGGCCCAGGCGCTGCCAGACGGCCCGGGCTTTGAGGGCCGATTATCTCTCGACCGACCGCGCTGCCGCCCTCATCGAGGCCTTCCTCTTCGCTGAAGAGAAGGGGGGGCCGTTGACGGCCCATGTCACCGTCACCATGGATGGCTCCGGCAGGAAGGCAGCTGACGTCGAGCGGGCTGTTAACGTTCGACGGGCCGTGACGGACTGCCTGCGTGACTTCTTCGGGAAGGCAGATCACCCAGCGGCATTTCTCTACGCCATGGAGACGCGCGAGCTCGGACTACACACCCACTTCCTCGTGCACATCGATCCGGCCCGTTGGCTCCTGCTCAAACCGCAGCTCGAGGAACGTCTTCGCGTCTACCTCGTCCAGCTTGGCCTCAGAGAGAGGTGGACCAGCCCGACCGGCCGCTCAATCGACATGCTCAAGATCACACCGCCACAGGAGCCAGGTGGCGAGGATGCGCCTGCGGGGCTCGAGGACCGGCTCAGACTTCTCGGATATTTGGTCAAGGCGACTGACCCGCTGGCGATTGTCGAGACCGATGCTGGACCGGTGAACTTCGCCGACCTACTCCACTTCTACCTCCAGAGCGACATCGGCCGTCAGGGTCGCATCGTCGGGCGTAGGCGCATGGGTAACTCACAGAACCTGGGTCCAAAGAGCCGCGGCCAGCTCGGCCAGATCCCAGGAGTGCTAGATTGGATCAGGCGCGTCAATGAGATGCGGGAGGTGTCCCTCCGTCTGCCCGGGCCGGAGGCGATCGCTAACCTTCTGGGGACCAGCAGTCCTACCGCGACTTCCGAAGAGCTTGAGGACCGTCGTGCGAAGCTTGTCGAGTTCCGGAAGACTTGGCGACGGGACGCACGACAAGCTCGTATTCAGGAGGCGTTGGCCCGGTTTTCCGCCGCGGCTTGAATGGGGCCTCACGCGGAGGAGACGTGCGCTGGCGGTCGTCAATGCGAAGGTCGCCAGCGCACGAGGCGCAGAGATGACCAGCGATTTGTGCCCTGGGCCCGAGTGCAGAGGCCAACAACGTTGCCTCACCTGCATGGTGGACCCGTGCATTGTCATGCCGGTCACACTGCTCGGCCGCTCTGGGCCACGCCCCAGCCTTGGCTGTGTCAGCGCGTTTATGTTGCGTGCTCACGGCAGCCGAGCGACGGGGAGGTCGAGCCTCCCCAGGGCCGTGAGACGGAGTCGCCACGCGTAGCGCTTGATGCGCAGCCAAGGCTACCGTGGCGACTGGTGCCCCATCAGTTTTCCAGGACAATGGCACCATAGAAAGCTGATACGACTCGCAAATTCGAAGAATCGTGCCTCGCTTTGCCAAATATCGTCTCGGAATTGTGGCGCAGCGCCCGCGGCTAGGATTAGCGAGTCTGCTGATCCAGACTTGTATTCTGGCCGTTCAGAGACCGTGCCGCGCTCAGGCATGGAAAGGTTCCACTCGAGCGGTCGCGCATGCCGTCATTGGCACGGTAGGAGTGCGTCCCAGCCTGTGCGCAACACACGTCAGCTTGCTCTTAGGGCGGGAGCTGAAAATACCGAGACGATCAAAGTGCTGCCGTGAAAATAGGGGGGAAGGGCGCATTGCGGTGTGCGAAGGGTGCTCGATCGGCCTGGAACATGGGGGAGTTCGCTTCCGGCAAAGTGTTCCCACAAAGCGGACCGCCAGACGGTCCCATGCGAGACGATCTGCTCGATGGCTCAGGTGGGGGCCAGAATAGGAATCAGGCCCTTGGTCACACAATCGGCGCCCGGGTTCCTGCTCTCTTTAATCCCACCCGGGAAAACGCCGTCGCAAACGCCCTCGAAGCCCATGGGCCAGCTGTCGAGCTGCCACCAGCAAGCCAGATCTCCATACCCCCACCATCAGCAGGCATGGCAAGCGGAGCTTATAACCGGCTGGACACCGACGCTGACAGGCACTGCTGCGAGAGCTGAGAAGGCAGTCGCCAGCGCAAACCGATGGCCGTGGTGCTGCACGGTCGCAATGCTGGCGATTTTTACGAGCTCGCGTTGCGAGAGTCCGAGCTGCTGATTACAGAGTCACTATCGAAGCAATGGAGGAAGGTGATGATGTATGGCTGGAACGACGTTGGGAGCGAAGGGTCGGGCGACGCCTGCTCTGTTCGTGAGCGTGTGGATCTGGAGGATCTCGCGGTCTCAAGAATGAAGGACTTCATCTTTGATAGCTTCGAGGAGCTCAGGCAACATCTCCTTGAGATGGTTGAGATCGTCTCTGGAGCGATCCCCCGTGATCCGCAGCTCGACGAATTGTTCGAGCGCGTCGGTTTCATCAGGATGACGCTGGACCTTGCACACGTTCGAGACGAGGCCTCGACCGTCTCCGAAGATCCCGGGTATCCGTCGGATGTCGCGGACACGGCAGAGCTTTGTTTTGATCGCTGGTTGGCAGGGTCTTGTCATTGTCGCGGCGGCCGGGTCGCGCCCAATGGCGGTCGTTCCCGCCGGGTTATGCCCGCACAGCGTGGACCCCGACGAGTGCGAGATAGTCGACGTGCGCGTCACATAGGGCGGCCCACAGAGTGGGGCCGGCAAGGTGCCCCGGGGCAAGTCGAAGTCCTAGAATGAAATAACCTTGTTCACCCCGATCCCGCCGGCTCCGACGCGTGCGCAAGCTCCGATCCTTGGATCTGATGCGCACCGCGCGGAGCGGCACCAGTGCCTGATGACGGCTGCGAAGCGTGCCAAGGCAGACCGCCCGGCATGCGGCACCAGAGCCATGCGCTCACCCTCGAACGCTAACCAGATCGTTTTGTCGTGCATTTCAAGATGACGGTGTGCTCGAGCATTGGGCGAAGCACTTGTCCCGCAACCAGACGTTGAGCTCGTCATAGCTCTTGACCCGCGCACGCGGCGAAAAGAACCGTTCCCGAACCACGCCGACCTGGTTCTCAATCGGATCGTTTGATTCGCTCGGCGGCTCATCCCCATCCTGGCGCCGGCGTGCAGGCGACTGGTTCGACCAGTTAATGGTTGCACATCTGCTGGAGGCATCGACGGATGACAGAGCACCGGCATTCGACCCTCGCGCCCACATAGCCGAATCTTGCCTGATACCCCGCTGACCTCGGTCTCCTTCGCCAACAACGAGCTGACGCTGACCGACAATGACCAGGTGGTCGGGAAGCTGCACATCATCGGCGACTTCCAGACCAGCGACTTCGCCCTGAGCCAGACGACCACGGGCAGCTCGCTCGCGTTCAACGAGCCCTCGGGGCCGCCGGCCGATTCTCACGCGGTCCAGCTTGCGGCACATTCCTAGCCAGCAGGCCGGACACGGCGGCGGAGAGCAAATCCCTGCCGCCTGGCTGTTGAGTGGATCCGACGCCATCGATGACCCGGCCAAGCCCCCAATGTAGAACAGGACGTGTTCATTCTGGGAGCCAAGCGCATTATCGCCATCGTTGCGAAGTTTGGCCGCGGGCTGGCACAACCGCGCGGGCTCGCAAAGTCCGCGCGGGATCGATTTGCGGCGGTGATCAGACGTCCTCTAAGATTGCTCCTATCCAGTCCGACCGGTCCGACCTGTATGCCGGCGCGGGACCGAGACTTTTTCGCAGGTTGCGGATCGAGTTACGCTCGTCGTCGATTAGCGGGAGTTCCCACATGGACGCGGATCCTAAGTCGAAGCTTGTCGCGGTTGGGCGTCGCCCGGCGTTTGCCCGATGGCTCGGCACTACAAACGACATAACCCGGACCTTCCTTGCGGCGGGCAGCAAACCTGGCCTCATCAACATGGCGGGCGGATTGCCGGAACCCACGATCTACCCAGTTGATGAGCTCGCGGGGATTGCGCAGGAGATCATCCGACGCTACCCGGATGACGCTCTTGGATACGGCCCCGGCGAGGGACTACCGGACCTGAGGGATGCAATCGCGCGCCGATTCAGTTCGGCCGCCTTGCCGCTTACCAGGGCGAACATCCTGATCACCTCTAGCGGCATGCAGGGTCTCGACGTCATCGGGAAAGTGCTCCTCGAGGAAGGCAGCCTGGTTGCGGGGCAGTTCCCGACTTATCTCGGAGCGATCGACCTTTGGCGATCGCGGTCTCCCAGCTATCGCAATCTCGTGCTCGACGCTCCGACGTTCGATGCGGTCGCAGCTCTGGAAGGGGCTCAGTTCGCATACACGGTTCCGAATTTCTCAAATCCGACAGGCAAGCTGATCGACATCGACACCCGTCGGGAGCTCCTCGACGCCGCGCATTACACGGGAACGTGGCTCGTTGAGGATGATCCCTACGGAACGCTGCATTATGACGGCGAGCCGGTCAGCCGGATGATCGAGCTGTCGGCGCGAGCACGCCCAAGCGAAAGCTATGCTGGCCCCGTCGTCTATATGGGCACACTGTCCAAGGAGATTGCCCCCGGGCTCCGCATCGGTTGGGTCATTGCCGCGCCCGAGATGATCGAGGCGCTGACGATGGCGAAACTCGGCTCGGACATGTGCACGAGCGGTGTCACCCAGCGCATCGCCCAGAAGGCGCTTGAGAGTGGGCTCATCGAGCAGATACAGCCGATGATGCTCGCCGTATATCGGCGCCGCCGCGATGCGCTCTGCGCTGCCATGGGTGAGCACCTGCACCCGTGGCTGGATTGGGAGGTTCCGGTAGGCGGCATGTTCGTCTGGGCCGTCGCGCGCGATCCACGGCTCGACACGGACCAGTTGCTGGTTCATGCCATGGCTGCCGGCGTGTGCATCTCGCCCAGCAGTGTGTTCGACCCCACCGGCCTCTACAAACGCGCCCTCCGCATCAACTTCACGCTGAATGATGAGGCTCGGCTTACGGAAGGCGTCAAACGCCTTGTGTGGGCACTTGAGACCATGCAGGCCCGGCGGAGCTAAGGGAGAAACCTATAGCCACCTGCTTCGTCCGCACCATGAGCATCGACGATCCCGAGCCCTATCGGAAACACACCGGACTGGCTCGATCGTGGCGCGGCACGGCGGCACGTTTCTTACGCTGGGTGACCTCGTGATGACGCATTGACGTTTCAGCTCGACGAGGCGGCGTAGATGCGGCGCATCCCGCGCGCCGTCGCGAACCCATTCACGACCATTCTCGGCCACATGGCCGGACGGCAGCTGCTCCGACGTCGCGGATACGGGCTCGACGTCGCGGCCGTGCTACGGGGTGCGCGGAGCATGGCGTGGCGGTCGCGGTCAATGCCAACCCGTGGCGGCCAGACCTCGATTGCTGCCGGATGCCAGGGTATCCGGCGGGGCGCGGCTCGATGTTCCGGGGGCGACGCTCCTTTTCCTCGGGTTGGTGTGCTTGATCGTGCCGATCCTCGCAGCGCGGGAGCTCGGGGGGCCGTTGCTTCTCGCCGGCATCGAGATTGTCGGAATCCTGCTGACGCTCGGATTCATGCGCGTCCAGAGGATTGTGCAGGCGCGGGGCGACGCACCATTGGTCGATCTCACGCTGCTGACGCAGGCCGGTTTTCGGCGCCGACTTGCGGCCACAGCACTGCTGTTCGCGGGCAATCTCTCATTCTATCTGGTAGTGACGCTGTTCCTTCAGGATGGGCTTGGGATGACGCCATTCCGGGCCGGGCTCGCAATGCTGCCATTGATCGCGGCCTTCATCCTGGGTTCGCGCCAAGGGGCGGCGGCTGTGGCGCGGGATGGCGGCACCGCGCTTGCGCGTGGCGCGCTCCTGATGGCGGCAGGCATCGGGGTATTCCTCGCTTCGGTCGCGGCGATCGTGAGACCGCCGATGACGGCTCTCGCTTTGCCGCTCGCTCTTTACGGATATGGGCAGGGGCGCGTGATGGCGCCGCTTTTCGGCGTCGTGCTGGCCGCGGTGCGACCGGAGCATGCCGGCGCAGGCAGCGGCATCCTGGCAACGACCCAGCAGATCGCCAACGGTGTCGGCGTGGCCGTGCTTGGGACGGTCTATCTCGCCATGCGAGAGTGCGCGTCGGACCGAGCGGCAGTGATGGTGGCGCTGGCGGTGGTTGGCGTCAGCAGCCTCGCCACAGCATGCCTGCTCCGAAGCTCGGGGCCCGGTTCGGGTCGGCCCCGCGCACGGAGCGGCTTCTCCGGTTTTCCGGGCGCACCGGATCATCCCCAAACGACAACGAGAGTTGTGTTCGATCGGAGCCCCTTGTCTCCCCAGATCGCTCGCGCGACAATCATGTCGGTTCCGACTGCATGCCGACCCAAATGACGCGACGATCTGCTCTCGCCTGGCTCGCCCCCATGCTCCTCCTTGGCTCGTGCTCAATCGAGCGCTCTGAGACCGCCGCAGCGGCCCGTAAGGAAATGATCGGCATGACTTAGGCGGCTGTCCTCGCGTGCATGGGCGCGCCGTCGAACCAGATGACCTCCGGCAACACGACGGTCTGGTCCTACGGGTCCGGCGGCGGGAGCACCGCCACGGGAGTAGCGAACGCCAACGGCTCACACGCATTCGCACTCGGGATCGCCCGCCAACGCTACTGCACTGTGAATGTCGTGTTCAGCAACGGGACCGTCCAGCAGGTGAACTACTCGGGCAATACGGGCGGCCTGATGACGCGGGGCGAGGAATGCGCCTACGCGGTCCGAAACTGCGTGCACCCGTGAGCGGACCTGAGGACCCGGCAAGCGGGCTCCTTCGTCCACCGCGGCTCTACTCCGCCGCAGATATCATGCCGCGCCCGAGTGCCGACTCCGCCCTACGGCTGGTATTTCCGCGAGTTCCCCGGCCTCATCGACCCGACCGGCTCTGCCAGCATCACGACGGCCTGTCACTTCTCCACGTCGGAATCGCACCGCAGCGAGCACTCGCGGGAGCGCTCCCGGCAAATCAAAGATCAAGAAGCGCCTGCGGAACCGCTACCGGAATGACGCCTCGGGCTCCAACTACGGAGGTTGTTCGGGTGCCATCTGGTCACTGAGGTGTGCATCAGGCTGAGATGGGTTTGGATGGCGGCCTCGCGTTCACCAAACCTGGCGAAGCCAAGCTCATCGAATGGATAGCCACCACGCTGGTCCGTTGGGTGGAGACTGCGTGTTCGTGGTGCATCGACATGGCCGTCTTCGAGAACCGTTGTCTGCGGCTACCGTTCAACATCGACGGCAATCCCGACTGGAAACTCGCGGCTGCTCTCAAGGTGCTTCGTGCGAGGGTCATGGCGAGAGCGAAGCAGCGTGCCGCGTCCTCTACAGTCCAGTTTGCAAGATCAGCCAGCCGGAAGCTTCACTAGCTCGCAGTTGACAACGATCGCCGGCTGCCCATCGAAGAATTCCCATCCCAGCGTCCGTGCAGTAGCGGCGTTGCAAGGCCTCCAACCCAAAAGTTGGATCGAATAGTCTGAGAGTGTTGGAAGAAAAATCCAGAAGACCTTTGTCGTCTCCCCGACCGGAACGTTTTTCCATCGGATCGAGCCGCCTGCGGGTTGAGAGGCAAATTCGACTCTTACGCGAGTTCCTGGGGTCATCAGCATTGCAAGAAAGGAAGCTCTCACTTCGGGTTTGCTGAAAGGGCTCAGATCCTCAAAGCTCGCTCGCACCTTGGTAACACCGGAGGGTGACACTACTCCCTGGTTCGGCGCCCGCTCTGATGATGTCGTTCCCGCAGTGGTATCCGCATTTTGGCTCGGAGACCACAATTCGTTGGACCCGTGTTCGAGGGTAAAGAGGTTCTCGTAGATTTTTTCAAATGACACCTTCGGGTCGATGTCAGCCGCAATCTGGGAGTCCGGGACGGGGTGGACGTCGGACTCATGAGCAGGATCGACGATGGCGATCCCCCCGGGGGAGAGACCTATCACGCTAGTCGTTGTCGATCCGCCGAGAAGGCTCAGAAGACCGGGATCCACCGGCGGAAGCACGTTTGTTTGTGGGCTCGCAGTGCAGCCTGCGGCTATGACCAGCACGGCAAGCGCTAGCATCGATCTGGGGAAATCCATTCCGACCTGTGTAGCGTCAGTTCTCACCAGCCCCCCTCGTAAGGCCCAGAAACACCTCTCCAGCCAAAGAGACGGCGCACAGGCCAGCTAGGAGGCTGCACCAAGCCTGCATCCCGAGAAGATGTTCGATCGCCCCATTATCGAGTTGATGAAGGAGGATTCCTCGTGCCGCATATAGTTTTGCCTGCATGGAAAAATAAAATCCGCCGATGATGCTGAGCCCGAAGATTGCCAGCACCACGCCCTCGGAAGGTGAAGGCCGAAAGTTACGGCGCGCCCAACGAGGGACAGCGAGCGCCACGATGACGAATAGACCGGTGCTCAAAGTTGTCAGCACACTAGCGATGTCGGCGTAAGCTTTTCCCGCCTCGATCACATGCGGAAGGTATTCGGCTCGTGGGCGCTCCGGTATAGGCGTCTCGTCCAAGCTCGGACGGAGCATTGCAAGCTCGCCAAGAGCAAGCGTTGCGAAGACCATCAGCAGCAGCAAGGGCCTTGTCTTGACCATGAAGTTGCGCACGGACGGGGAGTCCTCAACCTGAGGTCGTGAAAGCGATCAGTCTTTCCTAGTCCAGCAAATAGAATAGTCCTCCATCCTGGTCTAGCTTGAAGCCCGCAAATCGGAGCGGTGCCGGATCGTGCAGATTGAGCCGGAGGATCCTCCGAGACCTTCCCATACCGCCTGCACGGGCGAGCAGATCAGTCCTGACCGGACGGACCAAGTCAAGCCCGCCCAGCTCCAGCTGCTCATCGAGGGCATACGGGAGGCTGAACGTCATGCCGCACAGCGGCTCCAACCTGTCAGCACCTTCGCGGCAGTTTTGATCAGGGCGCAACAGGTTGAGTTCTGGGAGAGCGCGTTCGGGACATGCCCACAATGCTCGCGCACAGTGCTGCGCTGCTCACCTATCGCGACAATGCCTGACCGGGCCCAAGGATTGCAATCCGCCGCATCCCGCCCCAGCGGCGCCTCGCTCGCTTCCAGCGCCCGGTGGAGCTGCTTTAGGATCGTAATGTGTGCACTTACGATTTATAGAGGAGGGAGCCGTGGAAGATCATCTCTCTAGCGTGCTCGTCTGGATCGGCAGCGTTTTGGCCACCTTGATTGGTGTTTACGCGGCTATTGGTTTACCCGCATGTCAGACGCGGAGAAGGCAGCCGTGGCCGCTCGCGAGCAACGACGCGCTACTGATCGAGAAAATTATAATCTTTTAATACGGGACTGGCACAAGTTTTTGGACGTTCAACTTGCTCATCCCGAGTTAGGATTGGAGGCAAGTGAGCCAGACCGATCCTTTGCAGCTGGTAGCCTTGATTCATCTCGTCGCGTTCCCGCATACGACCTTCTTTTCAATTTGTTCGCACGCGCATTCTCCCTGAAAGAGGCATTTGCATCAGCCGATCGGCTGGCTGGAATAGACAAATGGGAGTTTTGGGACGTGTGGGCCAGCGAGTATTTCAGAAAACCGTCTGTTCAGGACCACTTCGAGCGGTGGCGGCGTGGAAGGTATTTCTTTCCGGAAATCGAACGGTGGTTGGCATCAAAAATGCCATCGCCGCAATGTGCGGCTGGGCAAGATTTTACGACATCCCTGGCCGGACGAACGGCTGTCTCCAAGTGACGGACGCTATGTCCGCTTTCCGGCACAGGCTCGGGTTTCGACGATGAAGTGGCTGGGTCGACCCTGAGGAGTTTGCATCGATGGCGGACGCCAAGCGCGCAACTGTTCCTGGCAGCGCGACCGGTGAGTTGCATGCGACTATCGGAAATCCCGGCTGGGTGGAAGCGCGACCTTCTGGCGTGCCGAACCAGGATCTGGTCGTCGCACTTCGTCAGCCCGTCCCAGCGTTGTGTCGCTCCAGGAAACTTTGTGCTCGGACTCGGTGAGCGTCTGCAGCAGATCGCTGCGATCGACAAGTCGTCGGCAGATCAGATGCGTGACCGGCACTTCCGCATGCTCGGTCTCCCGCTCGACCTTGCCCTCGGCAACCAGCAGCCGCGCCCCGATCAAGGCGGCTCGGTAGCGGCTTCCGATATCGGTGTAGACGACCAGGTTGGCGACACCGAACTCGTCCTCGATGGTTACGAAGACGATCCCTTTCGCGGTTCCCGGCCGCTGACGCATCAGGACGATTCCGGGCACCCGGACAAAGCTCCCCGAGGGGGCTGTTTCGAACCTGTTGCGTATCATGGTAGACCTTCCGCGGCCAGGCGAGGTCGCAGCAGCGCCATCGGGTGCGGACGAAGCGTGAGGCCGGTGGCGGAGTAGTCGAGCACCACGGACTGACCGGTGGGCTCGTGCGCCAGCACGGGCGAAGCCTCTCGGATGAGCGACGTCTCACCAAGGCCATTCCCCGCGAGCCGCAGCAGTGGCGGGACATCGCGCTCGATCGCCTTGGCATCCCACATCGCCGCCCGGCGATCTATGCCGATGCTGGCAAACGCATCAGCCTCGGCCAATGCCTCGATGGCTCGGCGACTGATGCCGGCACGCCGTGCCACTTCCTCCAAAGAACCGTAGGGCGAGCCGTTTCCGGCCTGGCGGGCCTTGACGACCAGCCGGCCATCTTCCTCCGCGAGTCCCGCGACCATGCGAAAGCCGAGCCGGAGAGCATGGCGGTCCGCACTCGCAGCTTCAGCCTCGAGCGTGCAGTCCCAGTCGCTGGCATTGATGTCGATCGGGCGGACATGCACGGCATGCTTCTGCGCATCGCGGACGATCTGCGCTGGCGCGTAGAACCCCATCGGCTGGCTGTTGAGCAGCGCCGCCGCGAACACGGCCGGGTGGTGGCATTTCAACCACGAGGAGGCGTAGGCCAGATGCGCGAAGCTGCCGCATGGCTCTCGGGAAACCCGTAGGAGCCGAACCCCTCGATCTGCTTGAATACGCGCTCGGCGAGCTCGGGATCATAGCCGCGCCGCACCATGCCGCCGATCAGCCGCTCGCGGTAGACGCCGACACCTTGCGTGTATTTAAAGGTCGCCATGGCGCGTCGGAGATCGTCCGCCTCACTCGGCGTGAAATCGGCCGCGACGATGGCCACCCGCATCGCCTGCTCCTGAAAGAGCGGCACGCCGAGCGTGCGACCCAGCACTCTCTTGAGCTCGTCGGGATCGCCATGCTCCGGCGACGGGCGCCGGATAGACCGGCTCTTCCAGGCCCCAGCGCCGGCGGAGATAGGGATGCACCATGTCGCCCTGGATCGGCCCGGGACGGATGATCGCGACCTGCACCACTAGGTCGTAGAACTTGCGTCGGCCGCAGCCGTGGCAGCATCGCCATCTGCGCGCGGCTCTCGACCTGGAACACGCCGAGTGAATCCGCCCGGCGCAGCATGGCGTAGGTCTGCTCGCAATCGCGCGGAACCAAGGCCAGGTCGAGGTCCTCGCGATGGTGGCGGCGCAGCAGTTCGAAGCCGCGACGCAGACAGGACAGCATCCCGAGCGCCAGAATATCGACCTTCAGCAGCTTGAGCGCATCAACATCGTCCTTGTCCCACTCCAGGACCGTTCGGCCCGCCATGGCGGCGTTGCTGATCACCGCCATCTCGGTGAGCGGACCACGGCTCATGACGAAGCCGCCGACATGGGTGGCGAGGTGGCGGGGGAAGTTCTGGATTTCGGCCGCCAGCTCCAGCGCCAGGCGCAGCCGGCGATCGGCGATGTCGAGCCCCTCCGACGCAGCAAGGTCCTCCAGCGTGTCGTCATGGCCCGCGCCCCAATTCGCCTTCGCAAGCCGGCCGGTTACGTCCTCCGACAGCCCGAGCGCCTTGCCGACTTCGCGGATGGCGCTGCGGCCGCGATAGCGGATTACGGTGCCGACGATGGCGGCGCGATCGCGTCCATAGCGGTCGTAGATGTGCTGGATGACCTCCTCGCGCCGCTCGTGCTCGAAATCGACGTCGATGTCGGGCGGCTCGTTGCGGCTGGCGGAGACGAAGCGCTCGAACAGCAGATCGTGCTTGGAGGGATCGACGGCGGTGATGCCGAGCACGTAGCAGATGGTGGAGTTGGCCGCCGATCCGCGCCCCTGGCAGAGGATGCCTTTCGAGCGGGCGAAGCGCACCACCTCGTCGACGGTGAGGAAATAGGGCGCGTAGTCCAGCTGCTTGATCAGCGCGAGCTCGTGCGCGATCCGCTGCCTGGATGTCCGCGGGCACCGCGCCGTTCCAGCGTTCCTGCCGCGGCCGCGTGGACGCGGTCGGCCAAGGTGTGCGAGCGGCGTCGCGCCCGGGTTCGAGGATTTCCTCCGGATATTCGTGACGGAGCTGATCGAGCGAGAACCCGGCGCAGGCATCGCGCACGCGGATTGTGTTGGCGAGCGCGTCGGGATGCGCGGCGATAGAGCCGCGCCATCTCGCTGACGCTCTTGAGGCAGCGCTCGCCATTGCGGTCCGCGGCGAAGCCGATCGCGTCGACGGTGGTCTTGAGGCGGATCGCTGTCAGCACGTCGGCAAGACGGCGGCGATCGGGATGGTGGTAGCGCGGATCCGTCGTCGCCAGCAGCTCCGTGCCGTGGCCGCCGGCCATGGCGGCCAGCGCATCCAGGCGCTGGCGATCGGCACCGTCGAAGAGCGACCGGCGCCGAGCAAAAGCAGCGGCAACGCGAGGCAGTCCCGCAGGTCGCGCGCATCACGCGCGCAGCGCTCGGCAAATCGGGCATCCGGCAGAGGCGGTGGAGACCGCTCGCCATGACCCAGCCGTCCGCGTGCGCGAGCAGCTCGGCACGGCTGATCTGGCAGCCACCCTTCGGCACGCGCATGCGGCCGAGGGACAGCAGCCGCGTCAGCCGCCCGTAGCTCGCCCGATCGGTCGGCCAGACCAGATAGGTGGCGCCTCCTCCAGCACGATACGTGCACCCACGACGATAGCGCGATCCCGACCTCCCGGGCGGCGACGTGCGCGCGCACCACGCCGGCCAGGCTGTTGCGTGTCGCAGATGCCGATCCCGGCGTGGCCGAGCACGGCGGCCGTCGCAACCAGCTCGGCGGGATGTGATGCGCCGTCGAGCAGCGAGAAATTGGAGCGCGCGCCAAGCTCCAGGAAGCGCGGTCACGCCAGATAGCCGTGCAGGAACCAGCGCGGCGGCTGGTCGGGTCGTGCTGCCCGCGGTCCGGCCGATCCAGAGCCGGGCGCCGCCCGTCGAGCTCAACCCGGATAATAGTCGCGCGCGGACAATCCGCGGTGCCTCGCGCCACCATTCGGGCTCGATGCGCTCCGGCCCGTCCGCCCAGTGGACATCGCGCACGGCGCCGTCGAGCCGCAGCGCGCTGCGGCGGTCCGTCGGGCACGGTCGCGATGACCATCAGCGGCCGCGGGCGCTTCAGCAGACGCACCGGGGCGGGCAGTCTCGCGACGGACGTCAGCGTGGCGCTCACGGGATCGAATGGCCCGACGCGCGACGACTGACCGCTCCGGCCAATGGCTGTCGCGCGGTGCCAACCGCCAGACCGGCAGACGTTGCGACACCGGTCGAGCAGCTGCGCAGCGCCTCGTCTTTCGCGCGACTCGCGACACCAGCCGCCATGTCCGGCTCTGCGCTGGCGCGAGCGCGTTGGTGACGTCGGCCTGCAGCGTCATGCGCTCGAAGCCGAGATCAGGCTCCAGCTGCTCCAGCTCGGTCGCAAAGAGCCGCCGCAGATGCGCCGGCGCTGCGCGTCGGCTCGCCCGGTGCCGATCGTGATCTCCTGCACGTCGCGATCCAGCCGGAAGGCGCGCAGCGTCACCCCCCGGGCGCCCTGCCCAGCTTCGGTCAATGCGCGGCAGAGCGGCTCGAGCAGCGCATCCAGCGCATGATCGATCGACGGGCGCGTGGCGATCGGCTCCGCGAAGGTGATCGTCTCGACGAATGCCGGCGGCGGCCGCACCGGTTGCAGCACGCGGGGCCTCTCGCCCGTAATCGCATCGAGCACGTCCAGCAATGGACGGCCGAAACGGCGAGACAGTGGCCCGCGCGGCTGGCGCACGACGTCGGCAACGCGGCGGAGGCCGAGCCGGCGAAGCCCGGTCAGGCAAGCCTGTGGCAGCCGCAGGGCACTGAGAGGAAGTGCCGCGACCGTTCGGAGCTCCTGATCTCGCCCGAGCGCAACATCCTGCCCGGCAACTCGTGCGACCGCCGCCGCGCCGCGGCATTGCCCGCGAGGACGGCGCGCACCGTGATCCCGTGACGTGCCAAGGCGGCGGTGGCGACACCAAGCATGGTAGCCTCGCCACCAAACAGATGCGCGCAGCCCGTCACGTCGAGCAGCAGCCCATCCGGCAGCATCGCAGGCCGCAAGCGGCGTGTAGCGCGCACATCAAGACCGCAAGTTGCTCGAGAAAGGCCAGATCGCCCTCCGGATCCGCGGGTCGGAGCACCAGCTCCGGATGCATGGCCTGCGCGTCCGCGAGGGCTTGGCCGGCGTGCAGCGTTGTGCCGGGCGCATCAACGCAGGTGATCAGGCGGCGACTTCCCGCCATTCCCCAGGTCGCGACGGGAAGTCCCACCAACTCCAATTCCTGCCTTCGAACACGGTCCGTGGCGAGCAGCGGCAGATGCAGCGCGAGGTAGCGGCGCTCGCTCATCGTGCCACGACCCGCTCGGCGGCCGGCCCGAACGGCCTGAGGTTGCCGTAGGCGAGATCGACTTCGACGTCCCATTGCCCGGGCTGGCCACCCAGGCAACGTCGTAGCTCTAGCCGCCAGCGCGGGGTGCCCGAGTGCTCACTAGGCAGCGCAGACACGCGCCAGCTCGTTCGGGCGGCCGATGGCGCCGACCTCTCGATATCGGGCAGCAGCAACAAGCCGAGCCCACCACCGACCTCGGCGGCGAGTTGCAAGCGCCGTCCGGCCACGAGGTTGGGTGACGGCCCCTCCAGGACGGCTCCGGCCAGGCCGGAGGAGCGCAGCGCTTCCTCCATCGCCCACAGGCCATCACTGGATTTGCGCGCGCCGATCAGCACCAGGTCGGCGACCGACACCCTGAATGCGGCCAAGCCATCCGGCCAGATATCCGGTTCCGATCCGATCCAGGCGACGCTACCGCTCGCACGGGCGAGCAGGAGGGCGCAGAAAGCCGTCGCGGGTCCGGCATTCGGTCCCGCGATCTCATGCACGGCGGCGCGGGCGAGACCCGCGCCTGGGAGGGCGGCGTCGATTTCAGGCGAAATCGGAATGCTGCGCTCCGCACGGGCGACACCACCCCGAGAAAGACGCGCGACCTGCCCCCTAAGTGCATCGAGGGTCTCCCGATCCGCAGGCATGGCATTCTGACCTAACCCGCGCTGTGCGGCGGTGCTGGACGCCGTTGCACCACGACATATCCCGAGCGCTCGAAGTGTTTGACCAGTGCTTCCGCGGCCAGGCCTGCGGCAAAATCCCAGCCGCCACGTCGCGGCTTTCCGCGCTCATCGAAGCGCAGCGCGTAGGACAGTGCCGACGCAACATCTTCAAGGGAAACGAGCGTGCAGTCCGTCAGGGAAAAAGCGGCTAAGTCGTCGGGCATGGCCCAACGTTAGGGCAACTCCCCCGAACAAAACAAGAACGTGCGTTGATCCGGGCGGGTAACCGGGCAGTGCTGGAGCAGCCGCTTTCAAGCCGCGGGTGAGGTTGGACTAGCAAGCGGTTGCCTCGGCTCGGATTCCCCCGCATTCGTCGTCGATCACAATTTGACGATGCTAGTGCTCGGGCCGGCGTCAGCCCTCCAGTGCGGCTCGCGAACGGACCCGGGCCTATGAACAGGTTCCACCCCTAGGTTCTCGAACTCAGCGAGTTCGCCCCGCTTTGCCGCCCATTGCTGCACCGCGTCGGCACACTCCGTCAGCTGGAAGCAAAGCCGCGGCGGCAGTGCTCTAGCTTCCCACGCAAGTCGCGCAGCAGGTCGCACGCATTGGCGCGCCGCATCTCAAGGTGGCCGGCAAAGGCGGCAAGGTGCGCTATGTGCCGCTGCATCCGGGCACCCACGCGCTCATTCACGAATATCTTGAGGCCGCCGGTCATGGCGAGGACGATAGCGGCGCGCTGTTCCGGCCGATCGCCCAACAATCGCACCGGCCAGCTCGACAGGGCGATCACGCCAGACGGCATCTACAAGCTGGTGCGCGCCTATTCGGCGGAGCTAGGTTTCGAGATCGGCGCGCATGCGCTGCGCGCGACCGCCGCCACCAACGCGCTCGATCACCAAGCCGACATCGCCAAGGTGCAGGAGTGGCTCGGACATGCGAACATCGCCACCACCCGCATCTACGATCACCGCCGCACACGGCCGGAGGACAGCCCGACCTTCAAAGTGGCCTATTGATATGACGACTCGATTGCTCCTCTGCATGAGATACGGCTGCTCATGAAAATCACCCGGGTCATTATCGGAAACTGGCGCTCGGTCAAATACGCCGACTTCGAGCCAGCCGATATGTCCGTCCTCGTTGGCGCCAACAACGCCGGCAAGACCAACATTCTCAGCGCGATCAATTTCCTTATCGGCGACCGCTGGCCGATGCCCGGTAACTTCTCGACAGCGATTTTTATCTTTGCGACCGGCGACGCGAGATTTTATATACAACTGGATTTCGAGGGCGCGGCTTACTCGCGGCTCGACTTCGATACTCGCGCGAGCGCTATATACTTGCAAGCCTACGATGCTCTCGCGGATACCCGGTGCGCAGCGGTTTCAACAACGAGGAACGAGCAAACTCGCCTTTGCGTATGTCGATGCCGGCCGGAACTTCGACCGGCAGTTTGGCGTCTCGCGCTGGACCTGTTCGGCCAGGCGGTCCGCATTCTTCACGACGATCTTCTGACTCGACGACGACCGATTGCCGGGCTTCGGAAGCTGCTCGACCAGGCACACGGCCTGCTCAAGACCGACCTTTACACGACATTCGAATCGGCCTGCGCGAGGCGTTCGCCGCGCAACTGCGCACGTCGCGCTATGACGTGCAGTTCCAGTTCCGCACGCATCGACGAGACCAATCTCTATCGCGAGCCTTTATCCCACGCTGATCGACGTGGCGCCGCCAAGTCACCGGGCGAAGCCGGCTCGGGTGTCCGCAATCTTCTTGTGCTGGCGCTGTTCCACGCCTTCGCCATGCCTTCAAGGGCGGCGCGATCCTTGGCATCGAGGAGCCGGAGCTTTTCCTGCATCCGCACGCGCAGCGCAGCCTGATGGGCCAATTCGAAGGTTTGGTTGCCGAAGGCAATCAGCTTTTTATCTCGTCCCATAGCGCGACCTTCCTCGATATCACGCGGCCAGAACGCATCGTCGTCGTCGAATGCTGCGAGGACGATGAAGACGAGGTTTGCACGCAGGTGCGGACCACGACGGCGGCGGCCTCTTGCCGAGCGCAGCGCCTTCACCCCGACAAGTCGATGACCGAAGCTCGATGCGGGCGTTCCTGCGCAACGTTCGCACGATCGAGATGGCCGAGCCATATTTCGCGCGGCTGGTGATTGTCGCCGAAGGGCCGTCCGAGCGCGAAGCGTTGCCGCTCCTGTGCGCGCAACTCGGCTTGCGGTTTGACGACGAGGGCATTTCGATCGTCGCCGCCGGCGGTAAGACGGTGATCGACACGCTGGTGCAGGTCTATCGCGGCCACGAAATCCCCGCCTACGTCATCTTCGATAACGACGCCGGCCGGCCGCAGGATCGGGAGGCGAACAAGGTCATGTGCCGGCTCCTGCAGATTGGTCCCGAGACAGAGACGCCCGCGCCAGAAATCGCCCCCGGTTACGCCGTTCTCGGCGGCGATTGGGAGTCGCAAATGAAGGTGGATCTCGACGCAATAGAGGCCGGGCTTTACGACAACTGGTCGCCGCCGGGCGGCAGGAGCTTGGCCTGCAGATCGGCAAGAACAAGCCGCTGATTGCGCGCTACGTAGCCGAGCAGCTGGCTGCGAAGGGCATCGTGCCGCGCTTCGCCGCCGACATCGCTCATCGCCTTAAGCAAAGGATCGGGCTGGCGCTCCCCCCTCCGGACGCTTTGTCGGCGCTGGACGAGGCGATGCCGTGGTCAGGGACGACCCTCCGGTCCCGAACTCTCTCGACGATGAAATTCCGCTTTAGTCCTTGACCGCCGGCATGAGCGACGACGACCTTCTGGCCGAAGATTCGAGGGATGGTCGCTCCATCGCCGATGTTCGGCTGATGTGTGGTGCCCAGAGAGTCGGGCGCTGCGGCCCTTCGTTCAGCAGTTGCCGTAGTCCGGCTCGAATTCCCGCTCCCGGGTTTCAACTTCGGTTTGATCGGGATCGAGGCCGGCCGCCTCTATCTATCCCGGCTATCGAGGTGAAGGTCACAGGTAGGGCAGCGGAACTCCTCGGCTTCATCAGTCTTTTCAACTTCCTCCTCCCATCCCTCCTCCCCCGGATTTGAATCGAGCGCCCGTTCCTCGAAGCCGTGACCAGCGAAGAACGCGGGCCCGCACAAGCGGGGCACTCGACTTCCGAGTCATCTTCGGCCACCAGCTGAACATCTTCTCGTAATGGAACGGATGCTTCGTCTTCGACAACGCTAGCGCCGCATCGCTCTCTTTTTTCGGCCGCGCCATGGAATGGTCGCGCGCCTGCGCCGACCCGGATTTCGCGGCTTCTCGGGCCCTCGGCGGCCTCGGTCAGATATTTTTAGGAGCCTTGGCTTTCTCTTCGCCTAGCCGTTCCTCCAGGTTTGAACGCGTCAGATCTAGGATGATCTGTGCGGCGTACCAAAATCTTCCCTCCCAGGCTTCGAGCCACATCTGATGGAACGGGAGCTCGCCCGAATGCAGTTCGGCGTTACGTCTCAGCGATATGGCGTCGCAGAACTCCCTCACGCTTTTGTCGAATACTTGGACAGGTGGCCGAGACGTTCATCGAGCGTGCCGCCCCTATGGTCTTGATGTCGGAACTGACGGCGATGCCGGAGGCCGCGAACAAAACTTGGCATGTTGCGGATCGACGACGAGGCTCGGATGGATACTGGCCAGCGCGGCCTTGCCCAGCGGTTCGAGTGCCAGCGATAGCCGCAGCTGATATTCGTCAAGGGCCTTAGTTTGTTGGCGCGGAAGGCGCGCTGCACGTAGACGCGGGATTTTCCCAGCAGTCCTTCCTTGTTAATGGCCGTCCGAATGGCTCTATCCGTCATCGCACCATTGCCCTGACCAACCGCGCCCCTGCGCGGTCGGGCTGTCTGTTCCTCTTCCATGCAGCATCGCCAATTGTCGATCACCAGAATGTGCCGACGCCTTCCGTCATGCCGACAATTTCCCGCGTTCCGAGCTGATCGATACGTCCGCTTTTTGGCGCCTTCCGACGACAGCGGCTGCATACATCCACGGTCAAACCGAATGAATGGACGGCCCCGGGCAGCAATCGAACCATAAAATGATCAACGTCCATTGCGAACCAGGAATGCGGCCGAACTGCATGCCCAGCTCGCTCTGGGTAAGCGGAGACGGCCTTGCTATCCATCAGAATTGTCGGCGTCGGCTCTGGGCCGGGTTCGGCACAAGCCATCACGAGGTATCGACAGGGGACTGTCCAATGCGCACTGTACGTGTGAAAGGGAAGCGGTCCCAGGCCATCTTGCTGGCTCGGCGATCCCGCATCGCCATGCGGGAATCCTGCCGGGAAGTTGCTCAACCCGCCGGACGTTACGTCCCGGGCTCTTGTCGGCCGATGCTTCAGCTAACGCAGCGACCGCAGGCTTCGAGCGCATCCTTTGCCGACGGCCCGCTGACCGGAAGCAACACCATCCGTGGGCGTCCAACTCTGCTTGCATTCTTCCAGTGGCAACGGGTAGCGATTGCTCATTCTACGACCCTCCCCGCCCCACCAACGAATGTTGCCGGCGGGACGATGAGGATGATCCCGCGAAAGGGATGCAGCACGAGCAGATCGGCATCGCCGGTCACGATCACATCGGTGTCGGCGTCTGACAGGGGCTGTGCATTCTGATCGGCGAGCGCGGCCGCGTCACGGCGGTGCTCTCCGGTCATCGCGTCGAGACGGCTCGAGTTCATGTTTCGTTGCCATTGTGGTATCTCCGTCGTTCGTGCGGCTCTGCCTCTCGTGCTGAGATTATGCGAACGCGGTGGCCCTCTCAGCGCGCCTTGATTAACACCCGCACAAAGGTAGCCCGGCGTGATGATGGGGATGTTGAGAAGGGGGTGCAGGGTCAGCAAGTCTCGATCTCCCGAGACGATGAGATCGGCGCGGCCATTGAGCGCGAGTTCGAGAAACTTATCGTCGGTCGGATCGCGGCACTCGGTGACGCGCTCAACGATCGCGACCGGCTCCGCGGCGGAGACGACACGGCGCACGCGCTCCAAATACCAGGGCGCCATACGTGTGGAGTACCCCTCGACGAGCGCCAGAAGGTTCGGGTCGCGGGTGATCGCCTCGCTCGACGGCAGGCCCCACCGGCTGAGCTCGATCAACTGCCCGAGTGCCGCCATGATCAGCGGCATCGACCGCTCGGTACGCCGGGTGTGGAAGTAGAAGGCAACGGGGAAGCGACGCAGCCCCTCGTCGTACTCATCGAGCCCTTCCACGATCGCCTGCAGGAAGTCGCTGTAATAGGAGGCGTCGCCGCTTCGGTACCTCCGCTCGAGGATCGTCGACGGCCGGTGGGGCTCGACGGCGTTGCGCCGCACCCGGGCGTGCACGCTGCGGAGCTTCGCCAAAGCGTCAAAGGCGCTCAGGACGTAAGTGATGGCGAGGGTGAAGGTGGCGATGCCGACGACAGTCTCGAAGTCGAGCATCGCCCGATCGAGCGGTGCCCGCGGGATGTAGTCACCGAAGGTGAGGCTCGTCAGGGCGCCCCCACTCAGGTAGAAGGCGGAGCCTGCACCTCGACCAGCATGCGGCGCCACGACGAAACCACCCGAGGCGAGTCCGGGAACGTAGATCATCGCGAACGCCGCCATCTCGAGGCCGAGCCACAGAGCGATGGTCGCCGGCAGGAGCCCGGCCGATCCGAGGGCGAGGAGGGTGCGTCTCGGCCGCTTCGGGAGCCACGACGTCGCCCAGCGCATGAGCGCCCAGAGCGCCCGGTGGGCGCGCGGCGCCAGGAACGTGAACCCGTCGTAACCGAAGATCGTGACGAACAGGTCTACGAGGACAAGGACCAGAAGCAGCCCACCGGCGGCGCCGACGGCCAGTTGAGCTGCCGTCGGCGCAGAGACTGCCGCGGTCATCGTCTGCCGGCAGCTGGCCACCTGGGCGGCACGGGACAGTCGTCGGAGCCACGTGCGGTCACAGGGCTGACAGGCGTGTTGATGGCGTGGATCCTTGTTGGGGCTCCGGCTGGCGGTCAGGCAACAGCGTCGGGAGGCTTGCGGCTGCCACTGGATGAGCGGCTGCCACTCGCGATACCCGGGAGTAGAGCGCTTTATCCAGGGAGCAGGCCGCTGATCGTGCAAGACTTGAGCTGTCCCGAAGGAGGCAAGACGTGGCGGCACCCCTGTACGACGACGGACGCATCGCGTGCGACTCGACCAGCATCAGGATCGGTTGGTACTACCCGTGGGGAGGATCCAAGTCGATCCTCTATTCGCGCATCAAGGCGGTGGTGCCCCGGCCCCTCACCGGTGTGGTCAACGGCCGCTGGCGGATCTGGGGCAGCGGCGACTTCGTTCATTGGTGGAACCTAGACACCCGCCGTCCCAACAAGACGATGGCTCTCGAGCTGGATCTTGGTCGGCGGGTCAGGCCGACGATCACTCCGGACGATGCCGAGGCGGTCGAGCGCATCCTCCAGGACCACATCAGCCGGTAGCCGTCCAGCGCCTCGCTCGTTCGGGTCGCCATTGCTAAGGGTGGTCGCGATCCCACGGATCGTCCGTAATAAGGACTGCTGACCAGCCTTTTTCCCTCTTGTTGCCACCTGGCAGCGGTTGTAGCGTGCACCGTGCAAACAGTTGCATTAGGAGGGGCAATGAAGGCAATACGAGTCATATCGGTATTGGCGTTCATGGCGGTCGCGGGATTCATCGGGTTGCCGGCAGCGGGCGCTTTGCCCGTCAACCACACGCCGGGCGCATACACCTGTTCCGGCGGGAACATACCTGCCGGCACCTACGCAAGCGTCACGGTGGCAGGGGTCTGTTACATGCCTGCAGGCAATGTTGTCATCCAGCACGACCTGACGGTCGATCCCCACTCGTTGCTCGATGCCACGGCACCGGGTGATCCGGCGAGCACACCGCTGCTTCCAGCGACCGTCGCCGTCGGAGGGAACATCTCGGTCGGCAAGGGAGCGGTTCTGTTCCTGGGGTGCTCCCCGTTCATCGCCTGCCCGGCTGCCTTCACCTACGACACTGTCGTCGGCAACGTCAAGGCAACCGAGCCGCTGGCCGTCAACATCCACTCGACGTCCATCGGAGGCAGCGTCTCCCAGGTCGGTGGTGGCGGTGGCCTGTCCTGCACGAAAGAACCGAAGCTTTGGCTCTCGGACCCGTTGCTGGCCAACGGTGAAGGGCCCGGTGTGCCTTTGCCGGTGTACTCGGACTACGAGAACATCTCAGTGGGCGGCAACATCAACGTGTCCGGCATCCAAACTTGCTGGTTCGGAGCTATCAGCGTTCAAGCCGAAGGCAACGCCACGTTCGTCGCCAACACCATGGGCGATCCTGACGGCAACGAGATGGTCGGCAACCTCATCGGCGGCAACCTGAGGTGCAACTACAACATTCCGTCCGTCCGGTTCGGTGACTCCGGCGCCCCATCCAACGTCGTGACCGGTGCGGCCTTCGGCCAGTGCGGGTTCGGAGTGGTCAGGCGCAACGAGCTGCCAGGAGTGCTCGAGCACATCTCGGTGAAGGCTTCCACGCTCGGCCGGTACGTGGGCACCCACAGGAGCAAGACGAAGTCGGTGGTGCTAGGGGTGACGTCCTCTGGTGACACGCTGCTGGCCGCCAAGGGCACGGCGGTCCTGACCGGGTTCGGCCTGGTCGGCACCGCCAAGGAGAAGGCGGCGATAACGATCTGGCCGGACCACTCCGCTTCTCTCAACGTCGAGGACGTGTGCAGCTGCGGTTTCGATGGTCAGAGCGGGACGGTCGTGATTCTCGCCCAGGCCACGGTCACATCCCACGGAGTGACGACCGGTTCGTTCCATGTGATCGGTGCCTCGGGAGGCCTCGCGACGCTGGTCGGATACGGGACGTTCACCAGCTTCCCGCACACCGGCAACACCCTTCGGCTCGTCAGCCACCTGAAGCTCGGCTAGCCCGCTGGGAGATGTAGCACGAGGAGGTGACGCCGGCTGGAACGACGGGATGTCCAGTCGGCGCCACGACCCCTTGAACTACTGGCTAGCCGACTTCGAGCTCGGCGCCCTCAGGTTGCCGGCTCGAGCCGCACGACGACCGACTTGAACGCCGGCGTGTTGCTCGTCTCAGCCGTCGAATCGAGCGGTACGAGCACGTTGGCTTCGGGGAAGTAAGCGGCCACGCAGCCTCGGGCAGTCGGGTAGTCGATCACCCGGAAGCCCCTGGCGCGACGCTCGCCGTCCGACCAGACGCTCACCACGTCCACCATCTCGCCGTCTTTGAGACCGAGCACGTGCATGTCGTCCGGGTTCACGAACACCACCTTCCGGCCGCCCTTCACCCCCCGGTAGCGGTCGTCGAGCCCGTAGATGGTGGTGTTGAACTGGTCGTGGGAGCGGACAGTCTGGAGGAGCAGATGACCGGCCGGAACCTCGACCGCGGTCAGCTCGTTGACGGTGAACTGCGCCTTGCCGGTAGGCGTGGGGAAGGTCCTCGAGTCGTGTGGCCCGCGCGGGAGCGCGAAACCGCCCGGCTCGCTGACCCGCTGTTCGAAGGCATGGAAGCCCGGCACGACGTGCTCGATGTGCTTGCGTATCAGCCCGTAGTCATTTCCCATCCGGCGCCAGCCGACGTCGTCGCCGAAGAGCGCGTGCCCGAGCCCGGTGACGATCGCCACCTCGCTGCGGACCTGGTCCGAGACCGGCTCGAGGCGCCCTCGCGAGGAATGGACCATCGCCATCGAGTCCTCGACGGTGACGAACTGCTCGCCCCCGGCCTGTACGTCCTGCTCGGTCCGGCCGAGGCAGGGCAGGAGCAACGACTCCCGGCCATGGCAGACGTGGGATCGGTTGAGCTTGGTCGCCACGTGGACCGTCAGCTTGCAGTTGGCGAGCGCCGCCTCGGTGACGGCGGTGTCGGGGGTCGCGCTGGCGAAGTTCCCACCGAGGGCGAAGAAGACGTCGACATTGCCGTCGCGCATGGCCCGGATGGCGTCGACGGTGTCCACCCCGTGCTCGCGTGGAGGCTCGAAACCGAACTCCGAGGCCAGCTTGTCGAGGAAGGAATCGGGCATCTTCTCCCAGATCCCCATGGTCCGGTCGCCCTGGACGTTGCTGTGTCCCCTGATCGGCGCGGGACCGGCGCCGGGTCGCCCGATGTTCCCGCGCAGCAGGAGGAAGTTCGCCACCTCCCGGATCGTCGGGACCGCGTTCCGGTGTTGCGTGAGGCCCATGGCCCAGCAGACGATCACGCTCTTGGCGCGGACGACCTCGTCGGCGAGCTGGACGATCTGCCCTCGTTGGAGACCGCTCAACGTCTCGAGCTGTGACCAGTCGAGCCCCCGCCACGCCTCGGCCGCGGCCTCGAAACCTTCGCAGTACCGGTCCACGAAGTCACCGTCGACGACGGTCCCGGGCTGCTCGTCCTCGCGCTCGAGCAATGCCTTGTTCAGCCCGGCGAAGAGCGCCATATCGCCGTTCACACGGATCGGGAGGATGCGGTCGGCGAGCGGCGTACCTCGCCCGACCAGTCCCCTGGCGGTCTGTGGATTGCGAAACGTGGTGAAGCCGGCCTCGGGCAGGGGATTGATGGCCACGATGCGAGCGCCGCGGCGTTTTGCCCGCTCGAGGGCGCTGAGCATGCGCGGGTGGTTCGAGCCCGGGTTCTGGCCGGCGATCATGATCAGGTCGGCGTGGTCTTCGATGTCCGAGAGGGTGACCATCCCCTTCCCCACCCCGATCACCTGCGCAAGGGCCGAACCGCTCGACTCGTGGCACATGTTCGAGCAGTCGGGGAGGTTGTTGGTACCGAGGCGCCTTGCGAGCAGCTGGTACGCGAAGGCGGCCTCGTTGCTGGCGCGGCCGCTCGTGTAGAAGACGGCCCTGTTGGGGTCAGCCATCGCCTTCAAGCGGTCCGCCACGAGCGCCAGAGCGTCGCCCCAAGAGATCGGCGTGTAATGGGTGCCCCCGGGCGCCAGGTACATCGGCTCCACGAGCCGGCCCCTCGCCTCCAGCGTGTGGCCGTCCCACTGGCGCAGTTCCGAGACCGAATGCGCCGCGAAGAAGCCCGGGTCGACGCGCCTGCGGGTCGCCTCCCAGGCCACCGCCTTGGCACCGTTCTCGCAGAACTCGGCCAGGCTGCGGTGCTCCGGGTCAGGATCCGGCCAGGCGCAGCTCGGGCAGTCGAATCCGTCGGCGTGGTTCAACGACAGGAGCGTCTTGCCGCTCCGGCGCAGCCCCATCTGCTCCATCGCGTACCGCAGGGTGACAGCTATGGCCGGGATCCCGGCAGCTGTCTTCTCGGGTGGACCTACCTGCACACTTTCTTGTGCCGTTCGCTCTCGTGTCTCCCGCTCAGCCATGGATCGAACCTATATCCGCCAGTGCCAGCCGAGTGCGAAGTCCACGGTCGAGGCGTAGGCCAGGTACATCAGCCATCCACCCGTCGCAATGTGGAAGAAACCGAGGGCACGCTCGCCGAGGCTGACCCCGATGGCGGCAAAGAAATCGCTGAAATAGATGGCGAACAGCCCGAGGAAAAGCAGGCCCAGCGGCCAGTCGGCGATGTCGAAGAAGACATTCGCCCCCATCGCCGAGATGACCATGTATGCGACGCACATGCCCGCATTCGTACGGGGGTCGTGGTTGCGATAGCGGTTCCAGCCGATCGCGAACCAGTGGATCCCGTAGGCAGAGAAGGCAAGCGCGGCCATGTAGAGCGGCGGAGACTTCGTGAACACCTGTAGCCACGTCAGGCCGATGAACAGGATGAGCCCGGTGAGCAGCTGGCAGAAGCCAGGCATCCACACTCCCCAGACCCCCGTGGCCCGGTCGACTCTGTCATCCCGTTGCGGCCAGTGCGCCAGCTCTTGCGGGCCGTAGATCAGGTACCCGGTCCCGAGGCCGAAAAAGCCGAGCGCGATCGGCGGGAAGGCAGAGGCTGCGAAGGTCACCATCACGTCCTCCTTCCGACATGACAGCCGCGCACGAACCCCTCGTGCCGCGACTGGGCACGTTCTGAGTTCAGCGATGCGCCCGCGCTGTCGGTGTTGTCACACCCGGCGACACCGGCAGCCGACCATCGTCAAGCTCGCAACCCGACAGTATCGTGCTGCGACTCTTCACAGGGCGCAGCCCAGGGTTGCTTCGCCGAGCGGGCTCCCGCTCCTTGGTGGTCCGCTACGCGATCCGCATCGGGCCGCCTCCGCCCCGGGACCGCGCCGGGTCGCCCCGGACTATGCGCTCAGCTGACGTCTCCGTAATGGGCGATCTCCTCCCGCTCGGCCTCGGTGAGCTCGCGCGGGACGTCGCCCTTTGCCATCTTTGCCGCTTGCACCTGCTGGCGGATGCTCTCCACGATCTCGGGGTTGGCGAGGGTGGCGACGTCGCCGATGTCGGTGAAGTTGGACACCGCAGCGATCACGCGACGCATGATCTTGCCGGAGCGCGTCTTCGGCATGTCCGGCACGATCCACACGTTCTTCGGCCGGGCGATCTTGCCGATCTCGGTCTCGATCGCCTCCGTCACGAGGCGCGCCGCTTCGTCGCTGCTGACGTTGGAACCGGGCTTGAGGGAGACGTACATCTCCACCACCCGCCCCCGCATCTCGTCGAGCATCGGAACGGCCGCGGCCTCGGCCACGACATCGACGACGAGAGCGGCGGACTCGAGCTCCTTCGTGCCGAGCCGATGGCCGGCGACGTTGATCACGTCGTCGACGCGACCGAGTATCCGGAAGTAGCCGTCAGAGGCCTCGAGCGCACCGTCCCCTGCGAAGTAGGGCCAGTCGTGCCAGTCGGTGCTGGACTTGTCGCGGCAGTACTTGGCGTAGTAGGTCTCCACAAAGCGCTCCGGCTGCTTCCAGATCCCCTGGAACACCCCCGGCCACGGATTGCGGATGCAGATGTTGCCGGCCCGGCCGGAGCCTGCCGGCACCTCCTTGCCCTCCTCGTCGTAGATGACGGGGAACACCCCGAGCACGCCAGGTCCGCAGCTCCCAGGCTTCATCGGCTGCAGGCCCGGCAGCACGCTGCCGAGGAAGCCGCCGGTCTCGGTCTGCCACCAGGTGTCCACGATCACCGCCTCGCCCTTGCCGACGACGTTGAAGTACCAACGCCACACCTCGGGCTCGATCGGCTCGCCGACCGTCGTCATGTGCTTGAAGTGGTAGTCGTACTTGGCAGGCTCATCGGGGCCGACCTTGCGCAGCATCCGGACCGTCGTCGGTGCGGTATGGAAGATGTCCACACCGAGGCGCTCGGCGATGCGCCAGCAACGGCCGGCGTCGGGATAGGTCGGCACGCCCTCGTACATCACGCTCGTCGTCCCGAGCGCCAGCGGTCCGTAGACGATGTAGGAGTGGCCTGTGATCCACCCGATGTCGGCGCAGCACCAGTAGACGTCGTCAGGATGGATGTCCTGGTAGTACTTGGACGTGCCTGCAACGTAGGAGAGGTAGCCACCGGTCGAGTGCTGGCACCCCTTGGGCTTGCCGGTGGTGCCGCTCGTGTACATGAGGAAGAGCGGCGCCTCGGCGGGCATCGAGACCGGGTCAACCTTCCGGCCGGCCACTTGCGGCAGCAGCTCGTCGACGAACTGGTCGCGACCCTCGACCATCGGGTGCTTCGAGGCGTACTCGCCCGGGTGACGCCGCCAGACGAGGACCTTGTCGATCGTCGTGCCGAGGCTTGCGGCCCGCTCCACCGCTTCGTCGGCCTTGACCTTGTGGTCGAGGAGGTCGCCGTTTCGATAGAAGCCGTCCATGGTGATCAGCAAGTGGCTGTCGGCATCCGCCGCCCGCTCACCACACGCCGCCCCGGAGAACCCCGCGAACACCTGCGAGTGGATCGCTCCCAGGCGGGCGCAGGCGAGCATCGTGATGGGGAGCTCTGGCACCATCGGCAGTTGGAGTGTGACCCTGTCGCCTGCCTGCACGCCGAACACGTCGCGCAGCAGCGCCGCGAACTCGTTGACCCGGTCGTAGAGCTCCTGGTAGGTGACCTCGACGGTCTGGTCGTCCTCCGGCTCGGGAACCCAGATCAGCGCCGGCTTCGAGGCGCTCGTCTCGAGATGGCGGTCGACACAGTTGAAGCAGGCGTTGAGCCGGCCGCCCACCCACCACTTCCAGAACGGCGGATTGCTGGTGTCGAGCGCGGTGTGCCAGCGCTCGTCCCAGCTGAGCAGTTCGGCGTACTCCTCGAAACACTGCGGGAACTTGTCCTCCGTGAACCGCTCGAAGATCGCCGGGTCGGAACCGTTCGCCTGGGCCACGAAGCTCTTCGGAGGGTCGTAGTACTCCTCCTCGCGCCAGTGGACGGCGATCTGGGCTTCCGATACTTCGTCCATGTCAGACATCTCAGGTCCCTCCTCGAATCGAAGCTCCCCCGGGCGGGTTTATCACCCGCCCGGGGAGCTTTTCACTTCGACAGCGGGAAGACCGGCAAGATCGTGCGCTTGTGAGTCTCGTTGGTCACCCCTGCCAACGACGTGTACCACGCCACGGCCGCTGTCGCCACCCCCAGCCACCCGCCGGCCTTGTTCCAGCCCATCGAGGACTGGAAGGCGCCGATGGTGAGCAGCAGGTAGGTGATCGCCAGGAGCACGAACACGGCCAGCACCGCTCCGCTCACGCCTGTTGCGGGGATGATCATGTAGGTGGTGAAGATCAGCCAACACAGCAGGAAGACGCCGACCGCGTACGGCAGGTCCGCCGCTGTGACCCCCGGAGCCACGAACTTGCCGAACACGTAGTAGGCGATCCAGAAGGCGCCGTACGAGGAGAAGGCAAGAGCGCCGAAGGTGTTGCGGCGGCGGAACTCCCACATCCCGGCCAGCAGCTGAGCCAAGCCCCCGTAGACCAGTGCAAGTGCGAGGGCGGCGTCGGCGCCCTGGGGCCACACGTGCGTGTTGCCGATGCTGAGGGCAAAGGTGGTCATTGCGAACGCAGCGAGGCCCAGAGGTGCTGGGTCGGCCACTGTGTGCGCAATTGCCAGCCTGCTCTCCGCACCCGCCAGAGGCTCGGCTGAGCGTGGCGTTATATCACCGGTATCGGACACATTTATCCCTCCTGCGACCGCGCTCAACCCCGCACGTTCTGCCACGGATACAGAACGGGTCGCTCAATTGATTGAGACTGGATTGATTGAGACAGGTAGCTGGACCGATCCGAGGCAACTGTACAACGCCGTGCAGCAAGGGGCGCGGATCGGCGTCGTCCCCCTGCGCCGCGCGATCATGGGCAATGGCTCCGGTGACACAATCGGCCGAGGACCGATGACAACGCCGAACGGACCGGACGACGCCTCTAGGCCCACCGACACCGAACTTGGGCCCACCGACACCGAACTTGGTGGGGACCCCGCGTGCTGGCTGGAGCTCGTCTGCCCCGAGTGCGGCGCCGTCACCTCCGAAGGGCACCGCCCGAATTGCCGAGCCGCGGCGCCGACACCGCAGCCGGGGGAGCGGCCGGCGGGTCCGTGAGCGAGCTCGCGCGCTCGACTGATCGGCCGCTCGACGAGGACACTGTGCTGGCGGTCGTCGGCTCCCAGTTCCCGGAGTTGTTCCCCGAGTTTCCGGATGCCCGGTCGCGCTGGCTGGGCGAGGGTTGGGACAACGAGCTGTACCTCGTCGGCGACCCGCCCTGGGCCTTCCGCTTCCCGAAACGCGCCGAGCGAGTTCCCTGGCTCCTCCGCGAGATCGAGATCGTCCGCCTCGTCGGGGGCGCCCTGGGGGACGCGGTCCGACAGTTCGAATACGTCGGGGCGCCATCGGAGCTGTTCCCGTATCCGTTCGTCGGTTACCGATTCGCGGAGGGAGTCGCAGCCGACCACCCGGCCGTGCCGCTCCCGCTGTTGGCACGAGAGATCGGCTCCCTGCTCGCACGTCTGCATGCGGTCGACACCAGCGGCGTGCCTCCCCCGCCGGGCACAGCCGAGACGCCCTCGGTCGGCGACAGGGTCGCTTCGCTGGCCGATGATGCACGGGGTGTTCTGGAGGTGCTGTCGGGGAGGGTTCGGGCCGCCGCCGGCCGGCACGTTCGAGCCGGGCCCCCTCCTATGCCTGCCAGTCCTGCCGCCCACCGGCTCTGCCACCACGATCTGTGCGCCGAGCATGTGATCGTCGACGAGTCAACAGGGCGAATCTCGGCCATCATCGACTGGACCGACGCCGCGGTAGCCGACCCGGTGAGCGACTTCGTCGGCCTCATCACCATCGGCGGCTACGAGTTCATCGCGGATGTGATCGCCGCGTACGAGGGCGCAGGTGGCGCCGGGGCTGGCTCGCTTTCTACCGCCGCAATCGTCTGGTGGTGCCGCACCCTGACGCTCACGTGGCTCAAGGAAGCGCTCGAGGAGAACCCCCGGGACATCGACGGTCACATCGCCTGGGTGGAGCGGGCCCTCGCAGAGCCCACCCGCCGCGGACCGGCCTCAGGCGACGAGTCGAACCCGGACGTCGCGCTCTTCTGCCGCTGAGAGGAGGGGCGGGTTTCCGTCCACCACCGCCAGGCAAAGCTCCCCGCCGAGCCACTCGACCGCCGCCAGGGCCTCCAGCGACATCAGGTTGAGGCGAATCCCGTCGTCGATCAGGCGAGCCATCGGCCACCCCAACTCCCGAAACGACACCATCCCGACCCATTCCGGCAATCCCGCCACAGCGGCGACGGCGCTCGTCGCGACCTCCGGTTCCGCGCCCCGAAGCGCACGCGTGAACACGCCGGACACGGAGCGGTTGCCGAGCGATCGGCACAGGCGGTGGTACCACAGCCCCGTGGTGAAGATGCGACCACCGGTGGGCCGCAGCGCCGGTGGCTCCTCCCCCAACATGATCCGGAGAAGTAGATGGTCGTCGACTACGAGCGGCCCACGCTTCACGCCAGGTCGGGATCGTCAGCGGCGACACGCCTTGCCAGCGCCGCATATCCGCCCGCTTCCTCGACAGCGGTTCGAAGCAACCTTCGGAGGCCGCCCACGCCCGCTGGAACTATCAGCAGGGCATCGCCGAGATCTGCGATCTCAACAGTTCCGCCCTGGTCGAGATTCCACCTGTGCCGAGCTTCGGCGGGAAGGGCCATCTGACCCCGCTCGGACACCTTGAACTCTGCGATCGTCACGGACGCAGCATACCATGTGTACAAGGCGAATGGGCCCGGTTGCCTTGTGGAGCGCCGGTGCCAGAGGCTTGGCCGCCGGTCGGCCCGTCGCCGCGTCCGAAGAACCGGCTCGCGACAACCGCCTCCCGTAGCGATTCATCTACCTTCGTTCGCCATGACCGTATCGGATGGGTCCGCGTTCGACTCGTTGCTCGAGCGGATGTATGTGAGACAAGGACTTGACACCCTTGCGGCACACCTCGAGGCCACCAACGGCTTCCGGGTCGCAAAGATGTCCCAACTCGACGTGGGCGTGTTCCGTATCGACAGGGCGGACAAGGGCTTCCCGCTCGTGGGCCGTCTGTTCTCGGTGGCCCGTCCACTGTCCGCGGCGAGGGCCGACCTCGACGTGCTCCGGTACCTCGCCGGCATCGACTTCCCCGCCGAGCGGCCCTTCGACGGTGAGGCGCTGTCCACCCACGAGGGACAGGCGCTGCTGCTCACCGAGTTCGTCCGAGAGGTGCCGAAGGCGAAGCGGCCCCCGTACCCGATCGTGAAGCTGGGGCGCATCATCGGCCGCTTGCACGGGCTTCCTGTGCCCGCCGGCGCCGAGCGCAGAGCCGGGGCTCTGCACCACTTCGCCGAAGGGACCATGAGCGACGAGCTGCGTGCGGCCGCCGGCTGGCTCGACTCGATCGAGGCCCGCCTCCCCGCCGGGAAGGCCGAATCGCTCGACCTCGTGCGCGATGCTCTGCTCGCTGCCGACGGTGGGGATGGCCTGCCCGACGCCTTTGTCCATCCCGATCCGGTCCCGAAGAATGTGATCTTCACCGGAGTCGGCCCGGTGCTGGTCGACTGGACGTCGGCTGGACGCGGTCCCCGTCTCGCCTCGATGACGCTCATCCTCAGGTCGGGCTGGGCTGCAGCACCGTTCATGAAGGGCTATTCGAAGGTCGCCTCGCTGACCGAGGAGGAGTGGGACCGGCTACCCGGCCTGCTGTTCGGCCGCCAACTCATCGACGTCGCGTTTCGCTTCTGCCGGGACCCCGGGAGTGCCCCCATCTCATCGAAGAAATTGGCAGTGCTGCGCCGTCAGTGTGAGGAGAAGGCAGAGGAGCTTCGCAAGCTGTGAATGGCGGCTCGCCGCATGCCGCCGATACGGTACACGCATCCCACGATCCCCCCGGTCGACCTCAACTGATGCGTCGAGCCAGGACCTTGAGCCACACCCGGCTGCTCTCCGCGACGTCGGAGTACAGCACGTGGAGTCCCGCCTTCTCTAACTGGGCCTCGAGACCGGGCCTGGAGCGATAGACGAACCAGCGCATCGATCCCTCTGCATAGGGCACCTCCTCGAAACGTTCCCCCTCCCCCACCGCAGTCACCAAGGCAAGCACCCCACCGGCGGCGAGCGAACCCCGCAGCTCGCGGAGAACCGTGTCCGTCTCCCTCTCGGTCGTGCAGAAGCATCGCCGCACCAATCCCGACCACGCCCCCGGGCGCAGGGGAATGGCTCGCACATCACCCTGAACGACCCGGCCGGGCAGCCTCGCGGCCGCCAAGCGCAACATCCCGGATGACAGGTCGACCCCGACGGCCCCGAATCCCGCGCGTCCGATTCGGTCGCCGTCCAAGCCCGGCCCACATCCGACGTCCGCCACACGACCCCGCGGCGGGAGGAGCTCGAGGAAGCGTCGCTCCAGGTGCGCGAAGGCGGCGTCGCCGCTTGCCTGGAACTGGAGCTGGCGCTCCAGGTAGAGGCGCGATGCGGTCGTAGGTAGACCTGTTCCCGGCGGTGTGGTCGATGTACCGATTATGGAGCTCGGCACGGCCTTCCCGGGGGCAAACGGGTCGCGTACTCCCTCGGCGACGCGACGGCGTTCGCCGTTCCGACCAGCGTCTCCTCGCACCTTCCGGTAGTGGGGATCGCCAGCACCTGATCACCTTGGAGGGGGCCGCCGGGAGAGACGCCTCTCTCGGCGGCTTCCTCGCGTCTGCGGCCGGGCCGAGGCGGGTACGCGAACTTGGCGCTTACGCGCTTTGAATGAAGGAGCGCTCACGAGCTGGAGGGAGGTGCCCGGGTGGAGACTGCGCCATGCTGTCGTTTCGGCCGGGTGGTGGGTCTCGGTCCCGTCGCGGCCTTGGCCCTCGTCTGCCTCGCCTCTGCGTCCTGCGGCTCGCAGTCCCTCTCCGGGGGCTCAGGGACCCCTAGCACGAGTTCGGTAGTCGCCGTGGTGAGCGGCTCAGTCGTCGCAGGGCCCTCCTGCCCAGTCGAGAGCGCCAGTCATCCCTGCCCGCCCCGGCCCCTAGCCGGCGTACTGGTTGAGGCGGTCGCCGCGAGTAGCGGCGGGACCGTGAGCTCCGGGAAGGTGTCAGCGAAGGCGCGGACGGCAGATGACGGGTCCTTCTCCCTCACCGTGCCCGCCGGCGCCTACGACGTGGAGGTTGGGTCGAGCGGGCCCTACCCACGCTGCAGGCCCGTCACCGTCACCCTCAGCAGGGGCGCGCACCACCACTTGGTCATCAGCTGCGACACCGGGATCCGCTGAGCGGCCGGATACAAAGAGAAGACGAACGTTCGCCGCCCCGGCCCCCGGGACCCGGTCTGCCTGCACGTCGCCTTCGTCAAGCCTTGGAGCGCTGGGCCGGCCGCAGGTGTCAGCGTTTGCCGCGCTCGGCCGCCCTCGAACAACTCGCGCCAGTCCGACTCCGACACCTCGACATCGAAACGCCGCGCAGCCGCCAGAATCCGCTTCCAAGCCTCGTCCCGCTCGGCATCGCTGACCCCCTCGACCTGATCGAAACGGGCAATGGCATTGCGAACGTGTGAGGCGTCGCCAATCGGTTCCTTGCGCTGATCGGGGAACGCAAACGAGGACCGGCTCATGCGATTCTTCTCGGAAGTGCTCAGACCGGAAGACTGCTGGCCCGCCTTGCGCCCCTGGGAACGAGAGCTCTGTACCTGGCGGGCCTTGACAAGGTTGCGCCGAGCCGCTTCCTTCTGCCTATCGGTTGCCATCTTGCGCGGATACCCTCGGGATCGGCGGAGAAAACGCCGCTTCGCCGTGCCGCCGAGGGCTCAAACCCACGTCTCTCCACCAGCAAGGCTTGCTTCGCCAGCGAACTCGACGAGCTTGGCCTCGAGGGCCTCGACCAGTCGTCCAGTCGCGTTCTTGGTGAGTTTGACGGTCGCCGGCACTAGGACCAGTCCGGCGTGGCCCGGGGCGCCCTGCACGATCGCCTCCGCCGCCAACAATCGGAAGTCGCGAACGTTCTTCGTCACGATCGCACGCCCCTCTGCTCGAGCGAGAGACATGAGCTCCGAATCGCTCAGCCCACACCATTCCGCCCGTTCGGCGACCGCCACCGCGTCGTGACCCCGCCGCCGTAAGGCCTCGGCGACGGCGGGACTGATCATCTCGTCGAGCAGGACCTTCACGCCTCCAGTGCCGCTCGCCCTGCAAGCCAGGCTTTATGAGCCTCCTCGCTCTCACGGGCGTTGATCTCGATCCACTCGTCGATCTCGTCTGCGAAGGCGCCGTAATAAGCGACTGCTGCCTGTACCAGGCCATGAGCCAAGCCGAGGTAGTTCGCTGTACTGGCGATGTCACCACCATTGTCCTTGACGACGGAGACAACCTCCCACACGTCGAGGCCGGATCCGACCAGCCGGGCGCGCCTTCCAGACGCGCCGTCGACGTAGTGGACCAGTCGATGCTCCTCCATGCGGAGCCCCTCCTCCACATACCGCTGAGCGAGGGTTCGCATGGGTACATGGCGCCGTCTCGCACGCTCGGCGAGGCGTTCGACCGTCTCTTCGGGCAGTCTGATCGAGACAGGCTGAGCCATGTAGCACAGCGTAGCGCGTCGCGCTACTGCAAGCACACGCGGAAGTAAGCTGCCGGAACCCGAGAGTATGATCCGGCCGGCATTGCGCCGAGCGGTACGGCAAGGGGGCCTGTGATGACGAACGACGGTGCGGCACCACAGGCCACGGAGTCTCTAGCGGGTGACGACGAGGCAGCGGGCGCCGCGGGAGTGGACGCCGCTGCAGCGGACACGAATGAAACAGCGGGCGAAGGCGCAGACGGGACGGTCGAGATGAGGCCCCTCAATGACGTCCAGCGGAAGGCGTTGATCGCCGGCCGTATTGCTCTGCGCACCTATCTCCTGATGATCCCCTTCTTGATACTGATCGGAGCAGGGATCGACCTGCTGGCCCTGGGGCATACCCGGGCCTTCAACCCCAACGCCGGGGCCGCGCTCGGAGTGTCCGTGGTGATGCCGGCCGTCCTCGTCATCCTCTGGACGTGGTACTTCGCCGACAACCGCCGCGACGCGAGACGGGACCTGCGCGACGGGACCTACGCCTGCTTCACCGGGCCGATGAAGATCGTTGCTCTCATCGGCCGCAAGTCGAACGGCGACACGACGACCCGGTACCAGCTCGCCCTCGGCACGTTCAGGAGGATGGACCTCGGCAAGAGCGAGGCCGACGAGCTGCGCCCCCGCCTGCCCTCCACTGGCCAGGCTGACGTGGCGTTGAGGCTTGGCGCCATCCTCGAGATCAGAGACGGCGCAGGAGCGACCGTCTTCGTCGGGAAGGGGCTGCGTAAGGCGATGGGTGCTGCGGCGGCCTTGGGCGTACATCATCCCTGAGCCCGGCAGCTCTGTCCGGTAGAGGACGTCAGACGGCTCCTCACTAGTGGTGTGCCGCTAAACAACGGGCTGGGTTGCGCTCCGAGGACGCTCGTTCGTTCATTGGTGATGACGAGCGCCCAGCGGCAATACCGCTTGGCGCGCTTGGCATATTCTGCGCCATGAACGATGCGTCGCGGATGATCGGCCACCGCGTCCTCGTCGACGGGATGATGGGGTCCGGGAAGAGCACGTTCTCACGGGCGCTCGCAGCAAGGACCGGCTTGCCGGTGATTCACCTCGACGTCCACTACTGGGAGCCAGGCTGGGAGCGACCGTCGGACGAGGAGTGGCGAGAACGGCAACGCGCGCTGCTCGCTGGCGAGGCTTGGATCATCGACGGCAACTACAACGAGACGCTTGGCCTCCGGCTCGAACGCGCGGAAACTGTCATCTTTCTCGATACTCCTTGGTGGTTGTGCGCGATTCGCGCGTTGGTGCGAGGGCTCCGCAAGCCCGTTGGCGAAATGCCCGAGGGATGCGAAGACTCGGTCAACCGACGCTTGCGCGACGAGTGGGGCGGTGCTGTGAGTATTTGGCGCAACCGCCGTTCAGAACCTGAGTACGCACGCTCCGAGATCTTGCGAAACGTGTCTCACACGACGGTGCACGTGCTGCGTTCGCGGCGGGAGGCGAGGGCGTTTCTCGATGACGTCTGCCGCTAGAGAGCACCGTCCCCGGCGCACAGCGCCGATCTGCCTCGGCCGTTGAACCTGCCAGATCCTTTGTCAGACGGACCATTAGGCGCGTGACGAACCCTGAGCGTTCGAGGTGAGCTCCCGCAGTATTGACAGCTCTGCGTCGGACGGAGGCTCGGTCGTCCCCGGCTCGACCACGGCGCCGAGATCCCATCCGGTCGCCTCCCGCACGCGCTCGAGCGTGACGCCGGGGTGCAGGTGAGTCAGCTCGAGCTCGGCGGTGCCCGGGTTCGGGCGCAGGAGACCGAGATCCGTGATGACGAGACTCGGCCCTGCCCCGCGCAGGCCGAGCCGCTCCCGGTCCCCCTGACGCGAACCGTGGCCCACCGACGTCACGAAATCGAGCTCGGGCACGAAGCTCCGCCTGCTCTGGCGCATCACGATCACCACCTCCTTGCATGAGGCGGCGATCTCCGGCGCTCCGCCGGCACCGGGCAGTCGCACCTTCGGATGGTCATACGGTCCGATCACTGTCGAGTTGAGGTTGCCGTGGCAGTCGATCTGCGCCGCCGACAAGAACCCGACGTCGATCCGCCCGCCCTGCAGCCAGTAGTTGAAGATCTCCGGCACGGAGACGACGGTGTCGGCGGTCTCGGCCAGCTCCCCGTCGCCGATCGACAGCGGGAGCCGGTGCGGCTTGGCGCCGATCGTTCCCGACTCGTAGACGAGCACGACGCCCGGTGCGTGCGTGCGCCGCGCGAGATTGGCGGCTATCGACGGCAACCCGATCCCTACGAAACACACTGTCCCGTCCCGCAACACCCGTGCCGCCGCCACCGACATCATCTCGTCCGACGTGTACAGGGCAGCTTCCGGATCCGTGCCCGGGTCGTGGCGGGGGTCCGGCGCCGCCGGGGATGCGAAGGCCACTAGTTCGGTCCTGTCGAAGGCATAGTGCTCGTGTCCGTATAGCGCACACTAATCCGTCTTCCGAACAGCAGTGTGTCCAAGCGTGTAGGGTCTGTCAAGGAGGCAGCGGAGGGCATGGCGAGGCTGTGGTCGCAGAGCTGATGTCGCTGAGCGAGGCCGTGGCGCTCCACGTCCACGACGGGGACTGCGTCGCGCTCGAGGGCTTCACCCACCTGATCCCCTTCGCGGCGGGGCACGAGATCATCCGCCAGCGCAGGCGCGACCTGACGCTCGTGCGCCTTACACCCGACCTCCTCTTCGACCAGATGATCGGCGCCGGGTGCGCCTCCCGCCTCGTGTTCTCGTGGGGAGGCAACCCGGGAGTCGGATCGCTGCACCGGTTCCGAGACGCGATCGAGAACGGTTGGCCCCGTCCGGTCGCGATCGACGAGCACAGCCACGCCGGCCTCACGAACCGCTACGTGGCGGGTGCGTCGAACCTTCCCTTTGCTGTGCTGCGGGGCTACGCCGGGACGACCCTTCTCGAGCACTCGACGACGGTCGCCACGATCGAGTGCCCCTTCACCGGCGAGTCGCTCGCTGCGGTGCCCGCCGTCAGGCCGGACGTCACGATCGTCCACGCCCAGCAGGCGGACCGGGCGGGAAACGTCGGGCTCTGGGGCATCATCGGGGTGCAGAAGGAGGCGGTGCTCTCCGCCAGGCGGGCGATCGTCACGGTCGAGGAGATCGTCGACGAGCTGACTCTCGGCGTCGCCGGCACGGTCCTCCCCGCCTGGGTCATCGATGCCGTCGTCGAGGTGCCCGGCGGCTCGTGGCCCTCGTACGCGCTCGGGTACTCCGAGCGGGACAACGCCTTCTATCAGGAGTGGGATGGGATCAGCCGGGACCGGGAGCGTTTCGCGGTGTGGCTGGACGAGAACGTCTACGACACCGACGCCGCCGGCAGGCAAGGAGCCGGCAAACCCGCCACCAGCAGCCACCGGCAGTCAAGGAAGCAGCCGGTGAGCGCGCTGGCAAGGCCGCACAGGCTCGTCCTCACCGGAGGGGGCGAGCTCGCCTACCGAATCGACGGGCCACGCGCCGGCCCGGTGCTGCTCCTCTCGAACTCGCTGGGCACTGCGATCGAGATGTGGGACCCACAGGTCACTGCGCTGAGCGGCCACTTCCGCGTCGTCCGTTACGACCAGCGAGGTCACGGTGCATCGAGTGCGCCGGCAGGTCCGTACACGATCGACCAGCTCGCTCGCGACGCGCTCGAGCTGTTGGACGAGCTCGGCTGCGAGAAGGCGAGCGTCGCCGGGGTCTCGCTCGGCGGGATGGTCGGGATGCACCTCGCCGCCAGTCGTCCCGAGCGGATCGACAGGCTCGTGCTCGCCTCGACCTCGCCCTATCTCGGGCCGGCCGAACAGTGGACCGAGCGGGCGCGGATCGTCCGCCAGGGCGGCGTCAATGCCATCGCTCCGACCATCCTCGAGCGCTGGTTCACGCCGGCGTACCTCTCGGCGCACCCGAACGTGAGCGCCGGGTTCATGGACATGTTCGCAACCTGCTCGCCCGAAGGCTATGCCGCCTGTTGCGAGGCGATAGCGGCGATGGACCAACGGGAAGCGCTGGCGGCCATCAAGGCGCCGACGCTGGTGGTGGTCGGGGCCGACGACCCGACCACGACGCCTGCGGCCGGTCTCGAGCTTCAGAGTGCCATCCCGGGTGCCGCACTCGCCGTGATCCCGAACGCCAGGCACATCGTCAACGTCGAGCAGGCCGACACCTTCACCGAAGCAGTCCTCGGCCACTTGGCGGGGACCGCCATCGAACGTGGGATGAAGGTGCGGCGGAGCGTGCTCGGCGACTCCTACGTCGAGCGCGCCACGGCATCTGCCGCCGGAGATGCGGGCGTCGCCGCCTTCCAGCGTCTGATCTCCGAGACAGCCTGGGGATCGGTGTGGGCCCGGCCCGGCCTCGATCGGCGCACGAGGCGCATGCTCACCCTGGCGGTGCTCGTCGGCCTCGGCCGGCTGGAGGAGTTCGAGCTGCACGCCCGGGCGGCGCTCGCCGACGCGGGTGACGGCGGGCCTGACGGCGGACGACATCGGCGAGGTCCTCCTTCAGGTGTCGGTGTACGCGGGGGTGCCGGCCGCCAACAGCGCCTTCTCGGTCCTCCGCCGGGTCATAGGACGGGCTAGGAGGTGGCTGCGAGATGAACGGATCTACCGCCGCCAACGACGATCTTGTAATGTGTTCGCAGATTGAATTCCTGTACGGTATGCGAACATCCGCGCATGCTAGGAGAGGGGGAAACGGTGGCTGAGATCGGCGAATCCCCGGCAGACGTCGGGGACACCGGAGAGATCCGCCTTGGAAGACCGGGGTGAGCTGTCACGCCGGGGCTTCCTCAAGGCCGCCGGGGCAGGGGCTGCCCTCATCGGCGGCGGGGGGCTGCTGAGCGCCTGCTCGTCGGCGCTGAAGGGGGCCGGCACGTCCTCCTCGACCAAGGACATCCTGATCGGCTACGTGAGCCCGCAGACGGGCTCGCTGGCGGAGTTCGCCACGCCCGACAACTTCGTCCTCTCCCAGATCCGCCAGTCCGCCGCCTACAAGAACGGCTTCACGATCGGCGGCAAGAAGTACGGCGTGCAGATCATCGAGGTCGACAGCGAGTCCGACGTGAACGCGTGCCTCCCAGGTGGCGCGGAACCTCGTGCTCAACAACCACGTCGACATGATCGTCACGAGCTCGGCCCCCGAGACCACCAACCCGGTGGCGGTCCTCGCCCAGTCCGAGGGCGTCCCCTGCCTTGCGACGGTGGTCCCGTGGGAGTCGTGGTACGGGGGTCTCGGAGGCAACCCGCTGGCGCCGACGAAGAACTTCAACTACAACGCCATGTTCTTCTTCGGCGTACCGGAGTTCGCCAAGTGCTTCATCCCGATGTGGCAACGGGTCTCCACTGACAAGGTGATCGCCGAGATGTTCCCGAACGACGCCGACGGGAACGCCTTCCGTGCGGCATGGCCGGGCATCATCCGGGGCATCGGCTACACGCCTGTCGACGGCGGTGCCTACGCCGACCTGACGGTCAACTACACGTCGATGATCTCCGACTTCAAGTCGCACAACTGCGAGATCTACATGAACTGCCCGCTGCCGCCCGACTTCAACACCTTCTGGAAGCAGGCGAACCAGCAGGGATACAAGCCGAAGCTCGCAACCGTCGCCAAGGTGTTGCTGTTCCCGGCCGACGTGTCCGCCCTCGGCTCGCTCGTCAACAACATCGCCACCGACTCGTGGTGGAGCCCGTTCGCCCCCTTCAAGTCCTCGCTGACCGGGATCAGCGCAGCCGATCTCGCCGCTTCGTACCAGTCGGCCACCGGCCAGCAGTGGACACAGTCGATCGGGTCCACCTACTCCCTGTTCGAGGTGGCGCGTGAGGCGTTCCTGGCTTCGAGCGACCCCCACGACCCGCACGATGTGGCCGACAAGCTGCAGAAGGTCAACTACACAGGGATGTGCGGCCCTATCAACTTCGGGAAGGGCCCGGCGCCCGGCGTCGGGATCATCCCTCCTGTCGGCGTCCAATGGAAGCCCGGCAAGCCCGGCAAGTTCACCGATTTCGACTTTGCGATGTATGTGGTCGACAACACGCAGAACAAGTCGATCCCGCTCAACGGGACCCTCGAGCCGACCAACCCCTGAGTGGTGTGGCGCAGCCGGTCCTACAGCTCGAAGAGGTCTCGAAACGTTTCGGAAGAGTGGTCGTCGCAGATGACCTCACCATCGCCGTCCGTCGGGACGAGGTACTAGGAGTCGTCGGACCGAACGGGGCCGGCAAGACGAGCGTCTTCGGGCTGATCTCGGGTGACCTGACCCCCGACTCGGGCCGGATCCTGTTCGCCGACAAGGAGGTCGACCGACTCGGACGCCGGCGCGCCGCTGCCGCCTCGGCATCGGCCGCACCTACCAGGTTCCCCGCCCGTTCGAGCGGATGACGGTGTTCGAGAACGTCCTCGTGGCGGCACAGGCCGGTGCAGGACTGAGGAGCCGCAGCGCCCACAAGCTCGCCTACTCGGTGCTCGAGGAGACCGGCCTCGTGGCCAGCGGCAACCGGCGGACTGCGACGCTCGGCCTGCTGCAGCGCAAGCGCCTCGAGCTTGCCAAGGCACTCGCCACCCGGCCGCGCCTGCTCCTGCTGGACGAGGTTGCAGCAGGCCTGACCGACCCGGAGGTCGACGAGCTGATCGGCATCGTGACCACGGCTTGCGAGCGGAGAGCCGACGACGGGTTGGCGATCATCTGGGTGGAGCACGTGGTGCGGGCGCTCGTCCGTACCGTTTCGAGGATGATCTGCCTCGACGCCGGACGGATCGTCGCCGACGGGTCACCCGAGGCGGTGATGGGCGACGAGAAGGTGCGCGAGGTCTATCTCGGGGCGGAGATCGTCACTGCCACGGAAGCGTCGAGTGAGGCAGACCAGGGCGGGCGGCCGGCCGCAGCGAGCGGCAGCACCGCCGGGCGATGAGCGCGCTGCTCGAAGTCACGCGGGCTCACCGTCCATCACGGCCAGCTGGAAGCTGTCCACGAGGTCGGGTTGACCGTGCAGGCGGGTGAGATGTTCGCCATCATCGGCGCCAACGGAGCAGGGAAGTCGACACTCCTGCGAACGATCGCCGGGCTCCACTCCGCGACCAGCGGCACGGTCCTCTTCGACGGCCAGGACGTCACGCACCTGCCGGTGCACAAGCGGGTCGCCGCCGGGATCTCGCTCGTCCCGGAGGGTCGCCACGTGTTCGGCTCTCTCCGCGTCGAGGAGAACCTGCTCGCCGGCGCCTATACCAAGCGGCCCGGGCCCTGGGACATTGCCGGCGTGTACGAGCTGTTCCCGTGGATGAAGGAGCGGCGCCGCCAGCCCGCCTTCCAGTTGTCGGGCGGCGAGCAGCAGGGGCTGGCCATCGCACGGGCTCTGCTCGCCAACCCGCGGCTGCTGCTGCTCGACGAGCTCTCGCTCGGGCTGTCGCCCGTCGCCCTGCAGCGGATCTACGCCGTTCTCCCGGAGCTCGTGAAGTCGGGCCTCGGCGTGCTGCTGGTCGAGCAGGACGTGCGCCAGGCACTGCGCGTGGCGGACCGCGTCCAGTGCCTGCTGGAGGGACGCCAGACGTTGGAGGGAACGCCGCGACCGCTTGACCCTGGCGGAGATCGAAGCGGCCTACTTCGGCTCGGACCGCGGGGCGCGGGCGCGGGCATCGGCGTGACGATCGTCAACGACATCATCCAGGGCATCCTGCTCGGCGGTCTCTTCGCCCTGTTCGCCTGCGGGCTCTCGCTGATGTTCGGCGTGATGGACGTGATCAACCTGGCGCACGGAGACGTCGCGGTGGCCGGCGTCTACCTGGCTGTCGTGCTCATCCCGGTGACGCACATCTCGGCGCTGTGGATCTTCGTGCTTGCGGTCCCGATCTTCATGATCGGTGGCTACCTGATGCAACGTTTCTTGTTCCAGCCGAGCCTCGACCACGGGGCGATAACGACCTTGCTCGTGACCTTCGGTCTGTCCGTCGTGCTCGAGAACGTGTTGCTCGAGGTGTTCACGGCGAACAGCCACTCGCTCGACGTCGGATCGCTGGTATCCAACTCGTGGCATCTCTCGAGCCAGATATTCGTGCCGTACCTCGACCTCGTCATCCTTGGCACCGCCATCGCGGTCCTCATCTGCGTCGAGGTCTTCCTCGGCTGGACACGAACCGGCCGCCTCGTGCGGGCGATCGCCGACGACCGCGAGGCGGCCCAGCTCGTGGGCGGCAACTACCGGCACCTGTTCGGCATCGCGGCCGCGCTGGCGTTCGGCACGGTGGCGCTCGCCGGTCTGGCGCTCGGCGTGTACACCTCGGTCGCCCCGACGTCCGGGCCGACGTACCTTCTGTATGGTTTCGAGGCGGTGGTGATCGGAGGTCTCGGCTCCCGCTGGGGGACGCTCCTCGGGGGGTTCGTGCTCGGACTGGCGACCACGCTCGGTTCGCAGGTCGACCCCAACTTCGGTGCGCTGCTGCCCCATCTCGTCTTCCTCTTCGTCCTCGCCGTCCGCCCGCGGGGCCTCTTCCCGAGGAGGGCGCTGGCGTGACAGCTTCGGCCCTCGACGTGATGCCCGACCTCTCGGACACGATGGTCGTCAGCCGCTCGCGGCGTCCGGCGTCGGCGGCGGCGCTCGTCGGGATCGCCATCGTCGTCGTCCTCTACCTGCTCCCCTACTTCGTCTACGAGAGCTTCCTCAACACCCTCGTCAACCTGTTCATCCTGATCACGATCGCCACGATGTGGAACGCCCTGGCGGGATACGCCGGGCTCGTGTCGGTCGGTCAGCAGGCCTACATCGGTGTCGGGGCGTACACGGTCCTCGTCGCAGCCGAGCACGGGGTCGACCCGTTCGCCGCGATCGTGATCGCAGCTGCCGTCTCGGTAGTGCTCGCCTTCCCGGTCTCGTTCCTGGTGTTCCGGCTCGCCGGCGCCTACTTCGCGATCGCCACCTGGGTGCTCGCCGTCGTCGCGGACCTGGTGGTCCTCCGCTTCCCCAGTCTCGGCGGCGGCACCGGGTCGCCCTTGCAGGGGCTGAGCGGGTTCGGCGCGGTCGTCCTCGGTGCCGACACGTACTGGGCGGCGCTGGCGGTGGCGGTGATCTCGATCGTCGCCGTGTACGTGTTGCTGCGCAGCCGGCTCGGGCTGGCACTGACGGCCGCCCGCGACAACGAGATCGGGGCCCGCAGCGTCGGCTGCCGGGTAGCCGCTTCGAAACGCGGTCGTCTACATGCTCTCAGCCGGAGGCTGCGCCGCCGCCGGTGCGATGATCGCCATCAGCCAGCTCGACGTGCAGCCGAGCAACGTCTTCAACGTCCAGTGGACCGCCTACATGATCTTCGCCGTGCTGATCGGCGGGCTCGGCACGATCGAGGGCCCGATCCTCGGCTCGATCGTGTTCATCGTGCTCCAGCAGGAGCTCGCCCAGTACAACGCCTGGTACCTGATCGTCTTGGGCGCGATCGCGATGGCGATAGCCATCTGGGCGTGCCGCGGGCTCTGGGGGCTCTTCACGACCAAGGTCCCCCTGCAGCTCTTCCCGACGGGCTTCCACCTCCACACCGGGGAAGGCCTGCACGAACGGCGGGGGCCGCTGCGACTTCTGCTCGGGCCTGTGTCGCGTGCGGCGCCCGCACCATCACCACCTGATGCTGCTACTGCGCCCGCTGCCACCGCCGCCCCGGGTGCCACCGCCGCCCCGGGTGCCACCGCCGCGCCGGGTGCCACCTCCGCCCCCGGCGCCACTTCCGCCCCCGACTGAGCACGAAACAGTGCCTGCGACCCGCCTCGACACCCGTGTCGCGATCATCGGCGCAGGCCCGGCAGGACTGCTGCTCTCGCACCTGCTGGCGGCGGACGGCATCGACTCCGTAGTCGTCGAGACACGCACGCGCGAGTACGTGGAGGCGCGCATACGGGCGGGCGTGCTGGAGAGCTCGAGCGTCGAGCTGCTCGACTCGGTCGGGCTCGGCGAGCGCCTGCACCGTGAGGGTTACGAGCACCACGGGATCTACCTGCAATGGCCGCACGAGCGCCACCATCTCGACTTCGTCTCGCTGGCGGGACACAGCGTCTTCATCTACGGGCAGACCGAGTTGACCAAGGATCTCGGGAGCGCTCGTGACGCCTCCGGGCAGCGCTTCTGTTACGACGTCAGGGACACGGCGCTGCACGATCTCGACAGCGAGCGGCCGTTCGTCACCTTCGTCGATTCGGAGGGCGAAGCCACGCGCGCCTCGACGCAGAGGTGATCGCCGGCTGCGACGGCTCCTTCGGCCCGAGCCGCAAGGCCATTCCCGCCGGCGAGCGGCAGACGTGGGAACGGACCTACCCGTACTCGTGGCTCGGTGTCCTCGCAGACATCGCCCCCTCGACGGACGAGCTGATCTACGCCTGGCACCCGGACGGCTTCGCGCTCCACTCGATGCGTTCGCTGTCGGTCAGCCGCCTTTACCTCCAGGTGCCACCGGATACGGACCTGGCGGACTGGCCTGACGATCGGGTGTGGGAGGCGCTCGCCACCCGGCTCGGAGAGGGCCAGGACGGCTGGCACCTCACACCGGGGCCGATCGTCGACAAGAGCGTGCTGCCGATGCACAGCTTCGTGATGTCGCCGATGCGCTGCGGGCGGCTCTTCCTGGCCGGCGACGCCGCACACATCGTCCCACCCACCGGCGCGAAAGGCCTCAACCTGGCGATAGCCGACGTCGCCCTCCTCGCCTCCGGCGCTGCGCAGCCTGTTGATCGACGGCGACCCGTCACTGGCGGACCAGTACTCCGAGAGGGCGCTCCGCCGGGTATGGCGGTGCAACCACTTCTCGTGGTGGATGACGACGATGCTGCACCAGAGCGGGGATCGTTTCGATGCGCAGCTGCAACTCGCACAGCTGCGATGGGTAGCTTCCAGCCGTGCGGGCGCCACGGGACTGGCCGAGAACTACGCCGGTCTGCCGATCGGATTCTGATGACCCTACGTTCCACTTGTGAGACAGGAGAGGTGCAGGGATGACGGACCGAACGACGCCCCCGTTTCGAGCAGATCACGTGGGGAGCTTGCTCCGCCCGACGGAGCTGCTCGAGGCACGCTCGCGGCGAGCCGCCGGTGAGCTGTCCGACGAGGCGCTGGCCGAGATCGAGGACAGGTGCATAACAGATGTCGTGCGGATGCAGGAGGACCTCGGGCTGCAGTCGGCGACCGACGGCGAGTTCCGCCGGACCTCCTGGCACATGGACTTCATCTACCAGCTCGGCGGCATCAGCCGCTCGGACGACAAGATCAACGTCCACTTCAAGAACGCCGAGGGGGACCTCTCGTTCACGGCCGCCGGGCTGCACGTCGGAGCGCCGATAGCGCTCGAGTCGACCATCTTCGGCTCGGCGTTCACGTACCTGAAGTCACAGGTGCGGACCGCCGTGCCGAAGCTCGACGATCCCCTCGCCGAGCATGGTCCACTACCGGGGCGGGCGTGCCTCGATCGATCCCGAGGTGTACCCCGACCTCGACCAGTTCTGGGCAGATCTCTCCGCCGCCTACGCCGAGGAGGTGCGCCGGCTGGCCGAGCTCGGCTGCACCTACCTGCAGCTCGACGACACGAGCCTCGCCTACCTGAACGACCCCGAGCAGCGCGACTTCGTGAGCAGCATCGGCGGTGATCCCGAGCATCAGCACGAGCGCTACATCCGCCAGATCAACACGGCTCTGGCGGCGCGCCCGGAGGGGCTCTTCGTGACGACGCACTCCTGCCGTGGGAACTTCCAGTCGTCATGGGCCGCGGAGGGCAGCTGGGACTTCGTCGCCGAGGCGCTCTTCAGCCAGCTCGAGGTGGACGGCTTCTTCCTCGAGTATGACGACGAGCGCTCGGGAGGCTTCGAGCCGCTGCGCTTCGTACCGCCGGGGAAGATGGTCGTCCTCGGCCTCGTGACGACAAAGTCGCCGGTGCTCGAGTCGAAGGACACGCTCAAGCGGCGCATCGAGGAGGCGAGCCGGTTCGTGCCTTTGGAACAGATCTGCCTGTCGCCGCAGTGCGGCTTCTCGTCGACGGTGGAGGGCAACAAGATCTCGCTCGAGGACGAGATGGCCAAGCTGCGCCTGGTCGTGGAGACGGCGTCGGAGGTCTGGGGCTGAGCCGGCGCAATCTCGTGTGCAGCTACCGACATAGGACGTCGATTTCTGCGCACGAGATCGGGGTCCCGGTGCTGCACTGAGCGAACGCAACGCGGGTCTTGTAACCGAAACGGTGCCGAAATGCGTAAAACGTCCGCCCGCTAGGTCCCGCCGTCCGCCTAGCGCCGGTGCGGCCGGTGCGCGGCCAGGTCCCGCTCGATCCGCGACGCGGTCTCCAGCACCTCGGGCAGGATCTTGCGGCGTAGCTGCTCAATTGTCACCCTCGGCGCCTGCGCCGAGGCGTTGATGGCTGCGATGACCCGCCCCCCGTGGTCGTGGATAGGCGCCGCCGCCGAGCGCAGGCCGTCCTCCAGTTCCTGATCGGTGGTCGCATAGCCCTGGCTGCGAACCTGTTCGATGATCTCGATGAGTCGAGAACGGTCGGTGACGGTGCGGCTCGTGAGCGGTTCCAAGGTCGTCCGGCCGAGACGCGCCTGCAGGTCGGCCGGCTCCAGGGCGGCGAGCAGGACCCTGCCCATCGAAGTGGCATAGGCAGGGAAGCGGGTGCCTACCGAGATGGCGACGGTCATGATCCGCTTGGTGGGCACACGCACGACGTAGACAATGTCGTCCTCGTCGAGGACCGCCACCGAGGACGACTCGTGCACCCGGGCCACTAGATCCTCGACATGCGGCTCAGCCACTTGTGTGAGCGAGAGCCCCGACAGGTACGCATAGCCGAGCTCCAGCACTCGCGGGGTCAGAGAGAAGATGCGGCCGTCGCTCCGCACGTAGCCGAGGTCCTGCAACGTGAGCAGGAAGCGGCGGGCTGCCGCACGCGTCAGTCCGGTCTGGCGGGCGATGTCTGACAACGTCATCTGGGTGCGATCGTGGCCGAAACTGCGAATCACCTGCAGGCCACGGGCGAGCGACTGGACGAAGTCGCTGCCGCGTCGGTCGGTTAGCATGACGTTCGCACCCCGCATTCTTGTTCGTCATGCGCACACTAGCAGTAGGAGAGGCGAGCGATACAACTTGGAGGTTCGATGGCGACTTTCCCGCCGCTGGATCGCGGTGCAGCCGGGCCAACGTCACTTCCGCTTCTAGTGTGAGGTCGATGGCAGCGATGTGCATCGGCGTCGGGCAGGGGATCGCAATGGTGTTGGAGCCGGCGGCGTGATCGACCCCCCGTACCTCTGGCCGGACTACCGCTCGACGCAGTTTCGGGCGCCGTCGATGCCGCTCGTCACCGTCTCGCCCGAGTCGGCAAGCCTCTACGGCCCTGTCTTCGGCGAGGACGACGTGTCGGAGTTCGGATGCGGACCTGACGGCTCACGGTGCCAGCCAACCTCTCGGCGAGCGGATCATCGTCCACGGCCGGGTCGTCGACGTCGCAGGCCAACCTGTGGCCGGTTCGCTCCTCGAGATCTGGCAGGCGAACGCCGCCGGTCGCTACGCCCACGAGGTGGACCAGCACGACGCCCCCCTCGACCCGAACTTCGCCGGCGCCGGACGCTGCCTGACGGGACCATCGGGCGAGTACCGGTTCGTGACGATCAGGCCGGGCGAGTACCCCTGGCTGAACCATCCGAACGCCTGGCGTCCGGCGCATGTCCACTTCTCGCTCTTCGGCCGCTCGTTCGAGAGCCGGCTCGTCACGCAGATGTACTTCCCGGGCGATCCGCTCCTCGAGTTCGACCCGATGTACCAGTCCATCTCCGACCGCACTGCGGCGGCGCGCCTGATCGGCCAGCTCGACCTCGAGAGGACGGTGCCGGGATGGGCGCTGGCCTACCGTTTCGACGTGGTTCTCGGGCGGTCCGCCGCCGCGGCAACACCGCTCGACACGGCGCCCTGATGCCCGATCCCACCCCGTCCCAGACGGCCGGGCCGTTCGTGGCGATCGGCATGTCGTGGTGCGCCGGCCGCGGCTTGGGTGCATCGGCCGATGAGCTTCACTCTGTCGGGCTCCGTCCGTGATGGCGCAGGTGCGCCTGTCACGGACGCGGTGCTCGAGTTCTGGCAACCCGGCGAGCGCGGGTTCACTCGGGCGCTGACCGACGTGAAGGGCCACTACGCAATCACCACCGTTAAGCCCGGCGGCGTGGGCCCCGAGGCTCCCCACATCTCGATCTCGATCTTCGCCCGTGGCCTGCAGCAGAGGTTGGTGACGCACGTGTACTTCGCCGACGAGGCGGCCGCAAACGCGGCCGACCCGGTGCTGGCCGCCATCGACCCCGCCCGCCGTTCACGCCTGCTCGCCGAGCCGGCGCCCGATGGTTACCGGTTCGACATCGTGCTGCAAGGCGAGGAGGAGACGCCCTTCTTTGTCCCCTGACCACGACGCGGAAGAGCATGCCGGCGGCCTGTTCGTCTCCCTCTTCACCTCTGATGCGGTCGCCGGGGAGACATCGGATCGCGGCTGGCTGAAGGCTCTGCTCGAGGCGGAAGCTGCGCTCGCGCGGGCGGAGGCCGCCTGTGGTGTGATCACAGCCGAGGCGGGCGCAGCCGTCGAGGACGCCTGCCGTGAGGCTGCCTCGTCCTTGGACCCGGTCGAGCTCGGCCGCCAGGCGCGCCTCGGCGCCAATCCGGTCATCCCGCTCGTGGCTGCCTTCCGCGGCATGCTGCCTGAGAGCGCGGCGCCCTTCGTCCACTATGGGGCCACGAGCCAGGACATCATCGACACGGCTCTAATGCTCGTCGCGAAACGCGTCCTCTCGCTGCTCAGCACCGACCTCACCTCTGCGATCTCAGCGGCGACCGAGCTCGCCGACCGCCACCGCGACACAGTCCAAGTCGCCCGCACCCTCCTGCAACCTGCGCTACCGACCACCTTCGGCCTGCGGGCAGCGGGATGGGCTGACGGCTTGATGGAGGCGGCCGATCGGCTGGAAGAGCTCGTCGCCAGGTTGCCGGCTCAGCTCGGCGGAGCTGCCGGCACTCTGGCGTCGCTCGGGGCTGCCGGTGGGGACGTCCGGCGAGCGTTCGCGAGCGAGATCGGACTCGCTTGCACGGACATCCCTTGGCACGGTCAGCGCCTCGTCGTCGCCGAGCTCGGAGCATCGCTTGCGATGGCGTGTGGAGTGTGCGCCAAGGTCGCACGCGACGTTCTGTTGCTGTCGATGGACGAGGTGGCCGAGGTCCGGGAGCCGGCCGCGGACGGGAGGGGACAGTCCTCCTCGATGCCGCACAAGCGCAACTCGGTGCTGTCGACGATCATCGTCGCCAATGGGCGGCGGGCACCCGGACTCTGCGCAACCCTGATCGGCGGGCTCGACAGCGAGCTAGATCGCTCCCCTGGCACCTGGCACGCCGAGTGGCTGAGCGTCAACGAGTTGCTACGTGCCGCTGGTGGTTCGGCTCACTCTGTTGCTGAGCTGCTCGCCGGGCTCGAGGTCGACACGGATGCGATGGCCCGCCACGTCGCCGAACTGAGCGATCGGCTGGACGGTGACGGTCCCGACGGGTCGGAAGATCTTGGCTCGACGCCAGAGTTCATCGACGCCGTGCTCGCTCGGCATCGAATGCGCCGCCGGCGGGGCTAGGACCGGCCGCAGCGATGGCCGGCGATTGAAGCCGAACTGGCGCCCTCTGACATCTCTGTCGGGTGTTCGGAGCCAGATGACGGGCAGCCGAAGAGCGACGCCTGGCCCCCATCAGCAGTGCGCGCCGACGGAGGGCGCGCGTGATCACTGTTTCGCCCAGATCTGCTGGTGGACGTGAACCATCCAGGACTCGATCCGGCCGACGTCCGCGCCCGGTCGGAAGCGGTCATCGGTCGCGGCCTCCGCCAGCAGTGAGTCCAGCTCGAGGACCCGCTCCCACCATTCAGCGAACGAGACGTTTCCGTAGCGGACAGAGCGCAGCCAATCGGCTGGTTCGCCGAGGATCGGCAGATTCAGACGGGAGGTCTCGAGCAGTTCCAGGCACTGGAACCCGAGTCGGGCGCAGTGCATCGCGTACTTCGTGTCGTAGCCGTGCTCGGCGATGAGCTCCTCTCGGCCGCCACCGCCACGGCGTCCGTGACCGCCGGAGCCGCGTACACCCAGGAGCTTCTCGGCCTGGCCCTTCATGTAGCCGCGGTAGCGGGGGACGATGTGCCTCCCGATGAACGCCTCCCCCAGCGCACGCAGCTGGTCGCCGGCCTCGGTCGAGTGCTCGACCGGTGACCAGAAGCACATCAGGATCGAAGGGTTCCCAGACGCCGCCAACCGCACAAAACGCCGCAGCGAATGCAGGGTGCGGTCGATGTCGCCGGGACCGGACCGGCTGCCCTCCGGCTGGGTGCGCTGCATCACCGTCTTGAAGCCGGACTCGGACAGCCCGAGCACCTGCTCCGGCGTCTCGACGAGGACACCGATCTCATCGTGGTCCTCGCCGCCGGCGATCCCAGTGCCGTGCGCGGTTGAGCCGACCTCGACGAGGAGTATGCAGTTGTCCGGAAGCGGTGGGATTGTCAGCAAGGCGACACTCCTCGGATCAGGACGAATCCTAGATGTGCCGCCGCAAGGGCGGCATGAGAGGAATGGTCACGACGTAGCCAGTTCGAAGGCTTGGGGCCTCGTCCGATTATCCGGACATGAATTCATGAGCCGCCCTGAGCCCTGATATACGGACATTCAGCAGCCGGTGCTATAGTGTCTAGATATGCCGACATCGCCTGGATATCGTGTGTACGACTCAGCTTCCCTGGGACAGGCAATCCGTCACTACCGGCACGAGGCGCGGCTCACGCAAGCGGAGCTCGCAGCGCGGACTGGCCTGAACCGCTCCTATCTGTCCGACCTCGAGGGTGGCAAGGAGACTGAGCATCTGCGTCGCGTTCTACGTGTACTGCGACAACTTGGCGTCCGCATGACGCTGGAGAAGGTGGACTGGTAGTGGCCGGCAAGTTGATCGCCTGGATGTACGACACGGCAGTCGCCGTCATCGAGGAGGAGCGACAACGGCTGAGGCTGACTTACACCTCCGAGGCGTTGTCGCGCTATGCGCCGGGTTCACGTCTTCTCTCGTGGGCGTTGCCCGTCCGTGCCGAGCGATACACCCAAGGCGTGGTGCGCCCCTTCCTCGATGGACTACTTCCGGAGGGCGATGCCCGCCTCGCTGTCGCCCGCGAGTTCGACCTCCGCCCGGGCGACACCTACGGCATCCTGCGTGCAATCGGTCGAGAGTGCGCGGGGGCGGTGGTGTTCCTGCCCGAGGAGGAGACGCCACCAGCTAGTTCCGCATCGACTGCCGAGCCTCTGGGCGACACTGAGATAGCGCGCCTCGTGTCACATCTGCGCCAGTCGCCTCTCGGAATCGACGATCGCGTCCGGGTCTCCCTCGGGGGCGTGCAGGAGAAGCTTCTGCTCACCAAGCTCCCCGATGGCTCTTGGGGCCGACCAGTCGGTGGCACTCCGACTACACACATCCTCAAGCCGCAGATGGACAGGTTCCCGGCGACGGTGGAGAACGAAGCCTTCTGCATGCGGACCGCGAAACACCTCGGGCTAGCCGTCGCCGACGTCCACACCACCGTCATCGCGGACCGAAAGATCCTCGTCGTCGAGCGCTACGACCGCGTGACGTCACCGGACGGCAGCGTCCGGCGGATCCACCAGGAGGACTTCTGCCAGGTTCTAGGCGTGCTTCCGGACAACAAGTACGAGGAGGACGGGGGACCCTCGCTTCGCAAGATCGCTGCCGTACTGCACGCTGCGGCTCCCCCGGAGTCGCTTGACGATCTGCTGCCGCGCCATGACGCTGAACGCGTTGCTCACCAACGGGGACGCGCATGCCAAGAACTTCAGCCTCTTGCACCTCGAGTCGGGGACGCTCTGCTTGAGCCCGCTCTACGACCTCGTTGCGACCCTGCATTACGGGATCGACCGATTGGCAATGTATGTCGACGATGTGAGACGCATCAACCGACTGACATCGGAGCGGATCGTGAATGAAGCAGTCAGCTGGGGAACCGCACGCACACGGGCGGCCGCCGTGGTCGACGACCTGCTCGAACGGGCGCCTGATGCCCTCGAAGCCGCGCGAGAAGAGACTGACGGCGTCCCGGACGAGCTCTTGGCCGCGGTCCAGTCCCAGCTGGCACGGCTAATGGGTGCTGAGGCTCGAAGCGGGCTTCTGGGTACTTGATGCCGTCAGAGATGTCCTAAAACGGTACCCAGCACGGGCGCCCGACACCTGAAGGCGCGGGCTTGAGGCATGGGGCAGGCCCGCTCGGACGTCGCTCAGATCGGGACGATCGCCCATCGCCCGCCGTCAGATCGTCGTAGTGCGGATCGCCGGGGCTCCACAACCGGGGGTCCGTCGGCAAGCGGTCTCCGAACAGGACGAACACATCGCTCGGACGTGACACTGCGGAGGTCCGAGCACACCGAGCGCCAGCACGCGCCCACTCTTGTGTGCACCGGTAGTGCTCCGGCGTGGTCGCGACGAGTTCTTCCCGCTCTAAGCCGAGTCTCGCCAGTGCGTCGTCGCCGAGATCGATGAGCGCGAGCTCGCGAGCCACGCTCAACGCGACCAGGCCCCTGGTCGACAACCGGGGCCGACTACGTATTGACAAGACTCGATGTATCGGTCAGGATGAACGCATCGACACCCGTGAATCTTACGAGGAGGCTCGTCCCGTGTCCCGTGTGCAGCTGGCCCTCAACGTCGCCGATATAGACGAGGCAGTCGTCTTCTACTCGAAACTGTTCGGCGCCGAGCCGGCCAAGGTTCGGCCCGGCTACGCCAACTTCGCCATCGCCGAACCGCCTCTCAAGCTGGTGCTGATCGAGGATGCCTCGCAGCAGCCGGGGTCTCTCAACCACCTCGGCGTCGAGGTCGAGACCACGGACGAGGTGGCCGCAGCCAAGCAGCGGCTCGGCGCCGCCGGATTGACGACCGTGGTCGAGGGCGAGGTCTCGTGCTGCTACGCCTTGCAGGACAAGGTGTGGGTCGACGGACCCGGTGGGGAGCCGTGGGAGTTCTACACCGTCCTCGCCGACACCGAGATGCCCGCCGGTGAACTGCGGACGCATGACCCATCGGGCGCCGCATGTTGTGCGAGCCGCCCCGACCTTGCCGTGGCCGGTACGGCCTCGTCCTGCTGCTGAGCGGGCTCTCGCCACATAGATGAACGGAGATCCGCTGTGGCGGCGGCTGGTGGCCGAGGCCTTGGGGAGCGCTTTCTTGGCCGCCGTGGTGATCGGCTCGGGCATCGCCGCCCAGAAGCTCTCGCCCGGCAACACCGGGCTGGAGCTGCTGGAGAACGCCGCTGTCACCGCGGCGGGACTCTTCGCCGTCATCTTGATGGTCGGCCCGGTGTCGGGCGCCCACCTCAATCCCGTCGTGTCACTCGTCGACGCCGCCTTCGGCGGCCTGTCTTGGCGGGACGCCGTGGCTTATGTGCCTGTCCAGGCGGGCGGCTGCATCCTCGGCGCGTTCGTCGCCAACGTCATGTCCGGCCTTGCCGCCCTCAGCATCTCGACCAAACACCGCGCCTCGGGCGCCCACTTCATCTCCGAGGTCGTCGCCACCCTTGGCCTGCTGCTGGTCATCTTCGCCCTCGCCCGCTCAGGCCGGTCCCGCCAAGCGCCGGCCGCGGTCGGCGCTTACATCGGCGCGGCGTACTTCTTCACCAGCTCGACGAGTTTCGCCAACCCGGCCATCACGATCGGCCGTATGTTCTCGAACACCTTCGCCGGGATCGCCCCGGGCTCCGCCCCAAGCTTCATCGCCGCCCAGATCGTCGGCGCCGCGCTCGCCATCGGAGCGATCAAGGTGCTCTATCCCGGCGTGACGCCAGCCGACGCGGCCGAGGTCGTGATACACCACGCCGACGGCGCCACTTCGCGCCGGGGAGTCGATCCCCCGCCACGAAGCCCAGACGCCGAGGAGACGAAGTGACCAAGAAGCCCGTCGTGTTGTTCGTCTGCACGCACAACGCCGGACGCAGCCTGGCTGCCCGTCTCCTCCTCGACCACTACGCCCGAGGTCGCGTAGACGCACGATCCGCCGGCTCCGAACCCGCCGACCAGCTCAATCCCTCCGTCGTCGCGGTCCTCCGGGAGCGCGGTCTCGACCCGGCGGGCGAGCATCCCAAGCTCCTCACTGCGCAAGACGGTCTAGCCGCCGACGTCGTCGTGACGATGGGCTGCGGCGACACCTGCCCGGTCTATCCGGGCAAGCGCTATGTCGACTGGGACCTCCCCGATCCCGCGGGGCAGCCTGTGGAGGCAGTCCGACCGATCGTCGAGGACATCGACCGACGGGTGCAAGCGCTTCTCGCCGAGCTCACCGCTCCGGCCACGCCATGATGAACCGGTGCGAGACGCCGGACCTCTGACTACCGAGAACCGCCGGCGGCTCCGGCGGATCGGGATCGTCCTCGAAACTGCCACCCTCGCCTGGAACGTCGCCGGCATCGCCGTCCTTGCCTTCGCCGCCGTCACCGCCCGCTCGGTCGCCCTTGCCGGCTTCGGCCTCGACTCGCTGATCGAGATAGGCGCAAGCACCGTTGTCATCTGGGAGCTCACCGGCACGAGCGAGGACCGCCAGCGGCGGGCGCTGCGCATCATCGGCATCGCCTTCGGGCTGCTCGGTTGCTACCTCGCAGTCCAGTCGAGCGTGGTCCTGGCGCTCGGCTTCCACCCCCGCCACAGCACTCTCGGCATCGTCTGGACCGCCGTCACGGCCGTGGTCATGTTCGCCCTCGCCGCCGGCAAGTCCCGCACCGGCCGAGCACTCGACAACACCGTCTTAAGCACCGAAGGCAAAGTCACCCTCCTCGACGGGGTCCTCGCCACCGCCGTGCTCACGGGGCTCCTCCTCAACGCCAGCCTCGGCTGGTGGTGGTCCGACCCCCTCGCCGGTTACGTGCTTTTCGCCTACGCCACCAAAGAAGCCGCCAGCAGCCTCCGACACTGAACGGCCACCGAACGGCCCTCCGGCCGGCCACGATCATTCGTTCCTGGCGACCTCAGGCCCCGTGATGCGATTGAGGATCGGGAACGTCGAGGCGATGATGGCGAGCGAAGCCGCCAGGCCCCCGATGACAGTCACCCAGTAGGCGGCTCCCGGGAACCTGAACGCGATGCCGACCTGCGAGCTCAGGTAGAGCGCGGCCGACACCAGCCCGACCCCGATCGACACCACCGCCACGAGGAGGAGTGGCAGCGCGCTCTCCAGCGCAACGACACGATGCAGGAGCGAGGTGGAGACACCGGTGAGCCGGAGCAGGCTGAACGGGCGCTTCCGCTCGCCCAGCCCGGCGACGATGCTCACCGCCAGGCTGCAGGCGGCGATGACGAGGCTCGCCACGATGATCACGTCTGTCATGTCCTGGATCATCGCGAGCAGGCGTGCTGTGGCCGGATCGAGGGAGTCGACTGCGATCGGCGCCGCCTGGAAGGGAAACGCCCGCTCGAGCGCCGTTCGTGCCCGTTCGATCGAGCCCGAGGACCCGGTCGTGGCGACGACGACTGCGTCGACGGGAAGGCGGGCGGCTTCGGCCACGGAGAGTTTCGCGGAGGGCCACGCCGTCGACGAGGCGTGCGAGTTGTGCCCGAGGAGGTTCGACAGGAAGTAGCCGACACTCGCCACGGTCACTCCCGGAGCGCAGGTACCGATGGCGGGTGTCCTCGCCAGCTCGTCACAGGCGACGATGCCGAACGACTGCCGCATCCCACCTTCCGATGGGGCCTGGTGGACCACCGTCACATCGCGCACCCCTGGCGTCGCGCGGAGCTCGTCCAGCACCCTGCCCGGGACGGAGCCGACCTGGGCGGAGGGGGGACAGTTCGATGTCGAGAAGCTGCAGAACAGCTCTGCGAGCGTGTCTCTGCCCTCACTTCCTCCTCCGCCGGAGCTGCGGATGGCGGTGATCGAGCTGAGCGCACCGACCACGGCGGTCGCCACGAACAGGGCGATCACGAGTCCGCTGACGAACCGGAAGGCTGCCTTGGGGTTGTCGAGGATCCGGCGGCCGGCGATGAGCGTGGCTGGGCGGCTGGACCGCTTGACCATCAGCCGGGAGCCCGCGGTCGTGAACCACGGTCCGGCGAGTACAAGCCCCACGACGAGGAGCACGAACCCCACGAGCAGCTCGAGAAGCTGCCCCCCGACGGCGCCAGGCTTGCCGGCCGCGTCGAAGTAGGCGAGCACGGCGATTCCGGCCAGCAACGGGATGATCCGCACGGCGCGGGGCGGGCGAGACGACGCTCGCCGGTTCACGCTGAGCGGCGTCACCTGGACCTTGCGAAGAGCGAGGCGTGCCGACACGACAGCGGCGACCGGGACGCCGACCACCGCCAGCAGGATGTCGATCAAGTGAAGCGAGAGGTCGCCCTCAGCGAGGGGCGCTCCGGTGAACGGCACGTGGTAGAGCAGCGGTCGGAAGGCGAAGAAGAGCACGAAGCCGACCGCCACTCCCGCCATCGCCGCAACCACCGCCTCCACCGCCGATACGACAGAGATCTGACGTGGAGTCGCCCCGACGAGGCGCATCGCCGCGAAACGTTCCTCGCGCCGCGCCGCCGACAGCCGGCTGGCCGTCGCGATCAGGATCAGCACCGGCAGCAAGAGGGCGACCGCTCCGGCGGCCAGGATGAACTGCAGGACGGGCTTGCTACCGGTCGTGCTCGGGCAGTTGTAGCAACTCGCCGGAGTGCGTTGGATGCTCCCGACCTCGACAGCGCCCGCCTGCGAGAGCTGACGGGCGCTGTGGCCGATCACGATGATGAGCGAGTTCGGGGACGGCAGCCCGGCGGCGCCGATCGTGCCCACCTGGTGCCCGGGATATCGGTCACGCAGCTCGCTCGCCGGTTCCGACCGAAGCAGTGTCGTCAGTGCCGGGGAGGCGAAGTACTCGCCTGGGGCGGGCAGGTGCGCGATCCCGGGCGGAACGGGAGCGTTCGGCCCGGCGGCGGCGAGGTCGACCCGGTCGATCGCCCGACCGTCGAACTCGTCGGTGCTCGACAGCCACCACAGCTCGTTGGACGCCGAAGTCGATGCCGACGCCTGGGCCGAGGTGTCGAGCCAGGCGCCACGGACCGTCTGAGCACGCAGACCGTTGACCCCGGCAAGGGCAGCCAGCAGCAGCCCGACGCCGAGGGCCACGGCCGCCGCCGTGACGAGGACGCGCAGCATCGCCTCGCGTCCGCTCTGCAGGGTCAAGCGAAGCCCGAGTCGGATCATCGGAGCGCCGCTTCGGTGGAGGTGACGAGCCCGTCCCGCACGATCACCTCGCGGTCGGCGTAGGCGGCGACCCGCGGCTCGTGAGTGACGAGGATCACCGTCGTCCCCTGCTGGCGTGCGGCCGCCGTAAGCAGCCCCATGACGAGCTCTCCGCTCAGCGAGTCGAGCGATCCGGTCGGCTCGTCGGCGAAGAGCACATCGGGATGGGCGACGAGCCCGCGCGCCAGCGCAACACGTTGAGCCTGGCCGCCGGACATCTCGCCGGCGCGGTGGCGCTCCATGCCCTCCAGCTCGAGGAGCTCGAACCAGCCGCGCGCCGCTCGCAGCGCCTCGTCACGGCGCGTCCCGCCGAGCAGGAGCGGCAGGGCGACGTTCTCCTCGGCCGTCAGCTCCGGCACGAGCTGGCCGAACTGGAAGACGAATCCGAAACGTTCCCGCCGCAGTTTCGAGCGCTCCGCTTCCCGCATCGTGTCGACACGCCGGCCGTCGAAGGTGACCCCGCCGGAGTCCGGAACGAGGATGCCGGCCAGGCAGTGGAGCAGTGTCGACTTGCCCGAGCCGCTCGGACCCATCACGGCGAGGATCTCGCCTCGCCTCACCGAGGCGCTGGCGCCGCGCAGCGCTGGCGTCTCGCCGAACGAGAGCATGAGGTCCCGCGCTTCGATGATCACGTCCCCGCCCCCGACCACGGAGGCGCCGCTGGCACCGTTCACGACGCCACTTCGCCGGCGAGCGCGCTGAGCCGTGCGGTGGTGAGGTCGATCCAGCGCAGGTCGGCCTCCAGATGGAACAGGCCGTGGTCGGCGAGCAGCGCATCGATCAGGTTGCCGCGCTGCTTGAGCTCGGTGAGCTCGCGGATCCGGGCGAGGTGAGTGGCTCGCTGCACGTCGAGGTACTCCTCGGCCGGGCGATCGAGCATCAGCGAGAGGACGACCTTCACGAAGAGATCCGTCTGCAGGTGCGGCTCGGCCGGCAGGGGCGAGGCGAGCCAGGCCTCGACCTCGGACTTGCCGGCGGCGGTGATCGTGTAGCGCTTGCGCTCCGGGCCGGCCCCCGGCTCCGCCTCCCCGGCGGCGGCCTTGCCGTCGCGCGCCAGGCGGGCGAGCGTGGCGTAGACCTGCCCGTAGGGCAGTGGTCGGCCGCGGCTGAAGTAGGTGTCGTAGTCGCGCTTCAGGTCGTAGCCGTGACTGGGCTCACGATCGAGGAGCCCGAGGATGGCCATCGGAACGCTCATACCCGAGAGCCTACACTAAGTGTATACCCCCGATCAATAGCATCACAGATCGGGCCCGATCGGGGGAGCCCAGCCGGGCCGCCGCACGAGACAGAACGGGTGACCAGCCGGGTCCGAGTAGACGTGCTCGCCGTGAGCGATTCGCCGTGCCCCGATGGCTACTACTAGCGCCTCGGCAGCGTCGGGGTCGTCGACCATCACGTCGATGTGGAACTGCTGCGGGCGCTCAGGATCAGGCCACGCCGGAGGTTGGTGGTCGGGCGCGAGCTGGAAAGCAAAACCAGAGGTGTGATCGTTCTCCGCGATCACCACCCAGTCATCCGACTCGTAGGTCACAGGTAGGCCCAGCAACTCGGAATAGAACCCGGCGAGCGCACGGGGATCCCGGCAGTCGAGCACGACGTGATGGTGGCGGCCGATCATCTTCTAATCCTGCCAAGTGTTTCGAAACTTCTCTACCGCGAGGGCGACGTGCAGCTGCCGAGGTCAAGTCGGTCTCGTCCGGATCGTCAGGAGGTTCCTTCCCGCCAGCTCGACGGCCTCCAGAGCGCACTCGAGGACAGGTGGGCGGCGCCAAGGAGGAACGCGGCGGCGAACACGAGGTCAACAGGTACCAGCCCAAGGCGCCCGGTCATGGTTGCCGTGATGCCGTCGAGGATCTGGATGAGGGCGGTGAGCACCATCAACGCACACAGGGGTCGTCGTGCCCGCAGGCTCAGCGTGACGAGGAGCAGGAGGGCCATTGCCACGTTGCGGGTGAAGAAGTACTCCGCGTAGTTCCGCCCGGCGGTGTTGAGGTGCTCGCCTACGGGATGGAGGGCCAACACTCCTCCGGCGGCGGTGAGGGCGGCACCGGCGACGACGAGTGTCATCAGCCACCAGCGCCACGGCGACCGTCCTGCCGCCCCGGCCCCTCCGGCCGCACCGGCCCCTTCGGCCTCTCCGGCCTCTCCCGGGCTCCCCGTTCGCAGAGCCGACGTGGCGACGGGCCCGCGCCGTCCCACGCCTCGATGAGTTGTGGTCACGGTCATGGTCTCGCTCCTGACGACGGCTTTGTCACCGTACGCCCGTAGCCTAACACCCATTGCGCTACAGTTGTCAACAGATGTTTTCGACCACCGCCAGAAGGAGAGAGATGACCCCGACGAGCACTCGGATCCCTGCAGGCCGTGCCCGGCGGCGCATCAACCCGCGCGGTGAGGGGGCCCGCCTCCGCGAGGACCTCATCGATGCCGCCTGCGCCCTGCTCAGCGAGACCGGCGATGCCGGGCAACTCTCGATCCGAGCTGTCGCTGCCAGAACCGGCGTCGCCGCCACATCGGTGTACCTCCACTTCGCCGACCTCGACGAGATCAAGGTGGCTGTCGCCGAGCGGGCCTTCGCTGACCTGGCTGCCGCACGAGAGGCAGCTGTAGCCGGCCTCGACGACCCACCTGCCGTCCTTGTCGCTCGCTGCCTGGCCTATGCGCACTTCGCCCTGTCCCACCCCGGTCAGTACAGGCTCATGTTCGGGCCGGCGCTGCCCGCCGCCGTCTTCACCCAGTCCTACAACGCCGCGGGTTCGGCGAGCCGTGGTGCCTACGAGTCGATGACCGAGGCGATCAGGCGTTGCCAGCAGACCGGAGCGACTGACGACGACGCCGACCCGATCCTGCTCGCTGCGATTCTCTGGCCGGCGCTGCACGGCCAGGTCCTCCTCCGGCTGGACAGACCCGACTTCCCCCGCCCCCCGCTCGACGACGTGGTCACCGAGACCGTGCGGCGCGTCGTCGGCCTCGACCGCATCGCGTAGGAATCTCTCTCGATTCGAGAAGTACGAGTGCGCGACATGAGTTCCGCCCGCCGAAGCCGCTGTTGTGCATCTCGCCCAGGCGCCGGCCAGCGCCTCTCGAAAGGGACTGCTCAGGCGCCCGGCGGTGCGGGCGACGAACTACCCGCTTCTGAGACCTGCGAGCCGGGCGGACTCGGCGGCAGCGCCCCGGTCGCTGAATTCGCCTGACCGCCTTCGAGCACCTCCGACTCGGCGCGTACTCGAGCCCGATGATGCCGTCGAGCCACCCGCCGGAGCTGGACGATACGCACCGCACCGAGCGTGAAGACGACAAGTCCGCCCAAGACCGCAGCCAGCAGCAGATCGAGGCCAAGCGGGATCCGCCAGTGGGCGCCGAAGAAGGCGGCGCTCGCCGGATGAAGGTTCTCGAGGATGAAGACGAGCACCACCACCAAGAGGACCAGGCCGACTGCGAGCGCGACCCAGACCGAACTGGCCCGAGTCCGAGGGACGACGGCCCCCGACGCCTGCGTAGTCGGCGCCGGATCGGTCGTCGGGGCCACCAAAGGCTCGCTCACGGCGTCTCGAGGCGGCCCCGGTCCTTCCTGAGCGGTTACCACGTTCTTGCCCCCCGATCTACGTATCTTCGAATCCACGCCACTCTCATTATGGATGGGTATACCCCCGCCCTTGCTACCCATGCCTTCCGCCGGCCAGCAGAGGTACGTACCAACCGACGCCTCACGACAACGGCTCGACATAGCCCTCGGTCCCGTGCACGCGGATCATCTGTCCGTCCTGGATCAGCTGCGTGGCGTCCTCCACGCCCACCACCGCCGGCAGGCCATACTCGCGAGCGACGACGGCGCCGTGAGTCATCAGCCCCCCGACCTCGGTCACCAGGCCGCGAACCGTCACGAAGAGCGGCGACCAGCTCGGGTCGGTGAACGTGGTGACCAGGATGTCGCCCGTCTCGAGGTCGGCCTGCTCCATGTCGACGATCACGCGGGCCCGCCCCTCGATCGTCCCGGCTGACACGCCCAGACCAACGAGCGCCCCTGCCGGCACGTCCTCGCGCCTGTACGAGCCGGCGACAACCTCACCTTCCGAGGTGAGCACGCGGGGAGGCGTGAGCGACCGGTAGGACGCGAACTCCTCCTTGCGCCTGCGGATCAGCTCATCGTCGACCTCTCGTGTGCGGACGACCTCGTCGATCTCGGGGAACGTGAGGAAGAACAGGTCTTCCGCCTCGCGCAGCACGCCCGCCTGCACCAGCCGCCCAGCCTCACCGAGCAACGCCTGCTTGTACACGAAGTAGCGGCTCACCATGCCGTACTTTGGATATTCGCGATAGCCGATGAAGGTCCGCACACGGTCGATCATCTGCTTGGTCTCGCCGGCCTTGGCGTCGCCATCGGGCAAAGCCCGCAGGCGCCGGAGCACCTCTTGCTCCTTCGCCTCGGCCTCGCCTCGCCCCTGTTCGAAACGCCGCCTTCCCTCCCCCGCCTCGAAGTTCTCGATGTTGCCGAGGATCACCGGCACCAGCATCGACGGTCGCTCGCCCCAGCGCGGTCGCGTGATGTCGATCTCGCCCACGCAGCGCATGCCGTACTCGTCGAGATAGGCCCGGAAGGCCGCCTCCGCCTGCGCTCCGCCTTCAAGCGCCGACAGCTCGTCGAGGAAGTCGTCATCGTCGACGCTCCGCAGGAACGCGACCACGTCGGGATGCGGGCGGATCGCGTCGGCGACGTCGAGGAGGGCGAGGCCCATCTCGGAGGTGACGTTGTTGGGGACGGACTTGGTGAGGACGTCGGCCACGTTCTTCTCGCCGAGCCACTCCTCCAGGTGCTCGTTGAGCCACCCGGCGGCCTCCATCGCCAGCATGAACACCTGATAGCTGCGCGGCTCGAACAGGATCCGCTTCATCTCGGCGATGTCCTCGCGGATGGTGTCGATGAGCGCCGTTCCGGACCTCGGCTCGATGGCGCGTCGCAAGTCCGCGACCGACGCCCGGTTGGTGGCGATGAGCTCGTCGACGATCGCCGGATCCGGCTCGATCGGCTCTGGCGGCGGGAGGAACCGTGGCACCGGGCTGTCGTCGTCCGCGGGGAGCAACGGGATGAAGTCGCGCTCGGCGATCGTGCGGAGGGCGTCCCCGGTCAGCGGGTCGGACTTCGTGAAACCGGCGATCAGGCGCTCCCGGTTGGTGGACGACGCGAGGTGGTGGCTGACGTCGACGAAGAGGCGCCCGCCGGCCGCATGCATCGGCGCCGCTGCGGTCAGCTGCCAGAAGGAGACCCCGAGGGGCTTGATGGGGTCCGTCATCATCTGCTGGTGGCCGACGGAGACGTACACATGGGGCGCGTCGTCGGCCGCGGCGGGGATCGGGAACAGCGTGGTGATCGGCCGGCTCTGCACGATGTGGAAGTCGTCGTCGACCAGGCACCACTCGATGTCCTGGGGCCGCCCGAAGTGCGCCTCGATCCGCCGACCCAGTCGCGCCAGCTCGAGCACCTGTGAGTCCGTGAGTGCAGGCTGCGCCTGGCGGCCCGGGTCGATCGCGACCTGCTCGGTGCCGCCACCGGGGCGCGCTTCGACCGCCAGGTGTTTCGAGGCCAGGATCCTCTCGACGATCTCGTCGTCGCGCACCTTGAACACGTCAGGGTTCACCACACCGGACACGAGCGCCTCGCCCAGGCCGAAGCTCGCGTCCACGGTCGCGACCTTCCGGTTGCCGTTGACGGGGTCGGCCGTGAACAGGACGCCCGACGCCTGCGGGATGACCATCTGCTGGATTACGACGGCCATCTGCACCTGCCGATGGTCGATGCCGCGGCGCAGGCGGTAGGTGACGGCGCGCTCGGTGAAGAGCGAGGCCCAGCAGCGGCTGACGTGCTCGAGTATCGCCGCCGGCCCCACGACGTTCAGGAAGGTGTCCTGCTGGCCGGCGAAGGACGCGGTGGGCAGGTCCTCCGCGGTAGCGCTCGACCGCACCGCGTACCCGGCATGCTCGTCGAGCCGTGCCACCGCAGCGGTGATGGCCGCGGCCAAGTCCTCAGGAATCGCGACTGCTTGGATCTTCTCGCGGAGCTCGGCGGAGACCGTCCGGATCCCGTCGCGGTCTGCGGGATCCAGCCGCGTCAGTCGGTCGAGCGCCGCGTCGATCCCAGACCCGCTCGCGATGATCCGCCGAAACGCATCCGTCGTGACGCAGAAGCCGCGGGGCACCCGGATGCCGTCGATCCGCGCCAACTCCCCGAGGCTCGCTCCCTTGCCCCCGACGAGCGCTACCTGGCTCTGGTCGATCGCTTCGAAACCCAACACTTCCCCGCCCACCAGCCGGGACACTACTCCAGGCCGATATTTGGACGGTCGTGCTAAATTCTGGCCGTGCGGTCAGCGACAGCGCCTCGAAGCCCCTCGGGGAGGCAGAGCTTCATCGAGACTGCCCGCCGGGCGCAGATCGTGGCGTCGGCAATCGAGACGATCGCCGAGCTCGGCTACGCCCAGACGTCACTCGCCCGCATAGCCCAGCGGATCGGGGTGAGCAAGGGCATCATCTCGTACTACTTCGACGGCAAGGAGGCGCTCGAACAGGCGGTCATCGCCGACGTGTTGGCCAGCGCGGTGGCCTACATGCAGCCGCGGGTGGCCGCTGAGTCCACTGGTCGGGGGGTTCTGCGAACGGCGATTCTGTCGAACCTCGCCTTCATGGGCGAGAACCGCGCCGCCATGGTCGCGTTCTTCGAGATCGCGATGCACACCCGTGGCGCACGAGGGTCGCAAAGCCCCCCCGTCGCCTCGATCCTCCAGCAGGGCGTGGCCGCCTGGACGGAGCTGCTCTCCTCGTTTCAGAAGAAGGGCGAGTTTCGTCCCGACTTCGACCCGGCGGTGATGGCGGCCGCGGTGAGAGCGGCGATCGACTCGGTGCCACCAAGGATGGCTGTCGATCCGCACTTCGACGTCGAGCACTTCGGTCGGCAGCTCGCAGACCTCTTCGAGCGGGCGACCCAACTCGATCCACCTCGTCCGAGGCGAGGCAGCAGATGATCACCAAGCAGGCCAGGACATCAGCACGTACACGGCGATCGGCGCCGAAAGGAGAGACCAGATGTCGACTGTCACAGTTTCGAGGACGGTCACCAGCGAGGAGGTAGTGGAGGCCCTGCGCAACGGGCTCGACGCTCGCTATCAGGTGCTACCGGGGATGCGCATGCCCCGTGCCCCCTTCGGCGCGCCTCGGCCGGGCGCACCCGAGCTGATAACCGTGAGCGCCGGTGCGATGACTCGTGCCCAGGTCACCGTCGTCCCCCGGGACGGTGGCACGGACCTCCGGATCACACCCGGGGGACTGCTCGGAGACCGCCTCATGAACACCTTCGGCGTCGCCCGCCAGGTTCGACAGGCGTTGCTGGACTCGCTGGCGCTGCGGGCCAGCTGATACAAGCGGCGGCGGGCCCGGGCGACGAGTGATCTGCCTCCGACACGACGCGAGCGCTTGCACTGGGCTTTACAGGGCGACGGTGAGTAAGTCCCAGAAAGCGCGCGGGAAGCGCCTCACACCCAGACCGTGCCGGTAAGGGCATGAAGCTTTCTAGAACTCGGTCTTCAATCGTTCTATCTCCCTTGCTCGTTCACGAAGCTGGCCGTACACGGGTCGCTCGCGAATACGGGCGAGAGCCCAGCGCACGGCTTCTGCACGATTGGCGGCGATACCAGCGGTGATAAGTGCGTCAAGCGTTTCCAGGTCAACCGGTCCCAGGCGGGCCATGACGGGAGTGAGATTCCCGCTGGCCCGTTCGCTCTCACCCAGCGTCTCTCGCGGTCGCACCATGACTCGGCCAAAGTGGCCGCCAGCGACGTCGCAGATGAACTCGAGCCGCCTCGCTTCGGGAATCTCCTCCGCCAGGTCGTTCCGGAGCTTCTTCATCACTTGACGGTGGGCGTTCTCAAATGCCTCCGCCGGGTCGCCCTGTTCCGACCCGTAAGGGGGCTCGATGAACACACGTACGAGCAGCTCCCCAGGCTCGATCACGGGCTCCTCGCCGTACTTCAGCAACGCCACCCGCTGTACCGATCCGTCTGGGAAGCGCGCCTTCACATCGTCTTCGATTCGGCGCTGAAGCCGATCCGTCTCCTCTTGATCCACGTTCCCTCCTGGCGTTACTTGAGTAACGTAGTGTAACTTCAAGTTACCCGGAAAGGAAATCTTGAATCTCTGCGAACCGAGCGCCCCGTCAGCGCAATAGAGACGTGATGGGTGACGACGAGCCGGACGACGAGCTGATCCTGCGTATGGCGGCGGGTGACGATTCGGCTCTGCGTGTGCTGTTCTCCCGGCATGCGCCGCCGCTCGCACGTCGACTGCGTGCCCTACTACCTGCCGCCGACGTCGAGGACGTGCTCCAAGAAACCTTCGTCGCGGCCTGGCGAGGCGCTGGCCGTTACCGCCCAGAGGGAGTGGCGAGGGGTTGGCTGTGGGGAATCGCGCGCCGCCAGGCTGCCCTGTTGTTGCGTCAACGAGGGCCGACCGCACTGACAGTCCCAGGCGTAGTGCGCTCGACCGACCGTGACAAGGCACCCAATCCGGCTGACGCAGCCACCTCGCGGGTGGACCTGGAGACAGCGCTTGATGCGCTTGGCCCACCGGGGAGCCCCGAGCGGGAGTTGTGGCGGCTGTTGTACGTGGAGGAGCGTTCGGTGGCAGAGATCGCTGAACTGACGAACGTGCCGGAGGGCACGGTGAAAAGCCGCGCCTACCGGGTCCGACGACTGCTCCGCGGACTTTTGAGCCATCACATGGCAATGGAGGGAGGATCGTGATGGACGACGAAGCCGCCAACGACGCGACGCAATTCGGCTGCGAAGGCGCCGCCCGGGTGGACGTGGACCTCACCAGGGTATGGACCGCAGTCGCTGCCGACGTATGGCGTCGGAACCCGGGTCCGTTCGAACGCCTCGCCAGGCGACTTCTGCAGTCGGCAGGCCTCGCACGGGCGCTGGTTACCACCCCCTCGCTGCTGCTGCCGTGGTTGATCGCCAGTGTCGTCGTCCTCGGCGCCGGAGCCGCGGCGACCCGAGCTGCCGGTGAGCCGTTGGTGGCGCTCGTTGCCCCTGCACTGGCCGCCGTGGGCATCGCCTACGCCTACGGGCCGGGTATCGACCCGGCCTGGGAGCTGTCACGCAGCATGGCGGTCAGCGACCGGTCGGTTCTCCTCGCCCGGGCGCTCGGCGTGTTTGCCGTGGACGCCGTGCTCGGGATCGTCGCCTCCGCGGCCTCAGGTGCCGCCGCCGGAATCACCTTCGACTGGCTTGTCCCGATGACCGCAGTCTCCGCGCTTGCCCTCGCTGCGGCGACGTTAGCCCGCTCGGCAAATGTGGGAGTCGTCACCGGGCTGGCCGCATGGTGCATCACCGTCCTAACGGGACGGGTCGCCGACGGCCAGTTCAGTGTGGCGGTCAGCGACCGAACCCTCTTCCCCTACTTCCTGGCCTGCGCCGCCTTGTCCGGCGCAGCCGTGCTGTACACGACCCGCATGGCACGGGCCACGACGTGAGGCCGAAGCCGATAGGAGCAAGATGAACGTTGAGATCACGGACCTGACCCGACGGTTCGGACGGACCCAGGCGGTGGCGGGAGTTGATCTGCGGACCGACGCGGGCGTGTTCGGACTGCTTGGCCCCAATGGGGCGGGAAAGACCTCGCTGCTGCGTATGATGGCGACGGTCATCCAACCAAGCTCAGGCCACCTGCGACTCCTCGGCGGTGACCCCGGCGCCCCCGCGCAGCGACGAGCCATCCGACGAAGGCTTGGCTATCTCCCGCAGAATCTCGGCTACTACCCGGGGTTCACCGTTCTGGAGTTCGTCGAGTATTTCGCGCTCTTGAAGGAAACCCCCTCAGCGCAGGTATCCAAAGCGGTGGCGGTAGCGATCGAGCGCGTTGATCTCGGCGAAAAAGCACGAGCAAAATTGCGCACGTTGTCCGGCGGAATGCTGCGTCGAGTCGGTATCGCACAGGCGATCGTGAACGAGCCGGAGCTGCTGCTGCTCGATGAGCCGACCGCCGGACTCGATCCCGAGGAGCGCGTGAGATTCCGCGAGCTATTGCGTGATCTTCGTAGTCGTGCCACGGTGATCGTCAGCACCCACCTCGTGGAAGATGTCGGTGCCGCCTGCACCGAAGTCGGGCTCATGCATCAGGGAAAGCTCGTCTTCGTCGGCACGCCAGATGACCTTCGAGCCCGAGGGGTAAGCGTTGGGGCGGGCGACTCCCCACTTGAACACGGTTACAGCGCGGTGCTCGCGGCGGCGCGGCAGTGACGGACGTAGCGCTCTCGGCGAGGACTGAGCGAACCGGCTCCATACCCAGGGCGTTGCCATTGCGACTCTTTGGCCTGGAGGTCCGACGCAACGCCATGGTCTTTCTAGTGCCGGTGCTCCTCGCCCTGTTCTATCTGGACACCTTTCGCCCGACACTGGCTGCTCCGCCGCTGTGGGGACTTCGTGTGCTGACCATGCAGCACTCCGCGTTGCGCGACTTCGGCGCGTTAGGCGCGGGGGTAGCTGCCTGGATGGGCTCGCGAGACGGGCGCCGAGGCACTACCGATCTGGTTGCCGCCACGGCGCGACCGCGCTGGATGGGTCAGGTCGCCACCTGGGCGGCCACCACTGCCTTGGCGGTAGCTGCCTACCTCGTCTGCATCGGCGTCCTCTATGGCATCACGGCGGGTCAGGTTGCCTGGGGCGGCCCCCTGTGGTGGCCCGTGGCGGTGGACGCCGCCGGTGTGGCCGCCTTCTGCAGTCTCGGATTCTGCGTCGGATGGCGATTTCCCAGCCGGTTCACGGCGCCACTAGTGGCGCTGATCGGCTTCTTTGTGCTCATGGTGGCGTTCAGGCTCGGCTATCACGACGGGGGCGGTCTGGACTCCGGATATGCCCTGCTCATGCCGACCAGTAGGGCGCCTCGTCCCGCCGACGCCGCGGTCTTCTACGCCTACCTGCCCGATCTCTCCATCGTCCAGCTCATGTTCTTCGGGGGAACTGTGGTCGCGGCGATGGGCGCGTTGGGTCTTCCCGGTTCTTCAGGGCGCCGTAGTCGGATTATCGCCGCGAGTCTGACGACCGTCGGCGTGCTTGCGGTCGGGACTGCCGTGGTTCTTGCCGGCACCGCCCGTCAGTCGTCGCAGGGTGTAGTTATCCCCGACCTGCACGATGCGGCCAGCAACCAACCAATCCCCTATCGACCGGTGTGTCGCGGCGGCGCCATCGCGGTTTGCCTCCATCCGGCCTTCAAGAACTACGAGTCGGACGTCACGCATGCCCTCGACCCATTGCTCGACCAGGTTGTGGGGTTGCCGGGTGCGCCGGTGCGAGTCGGACAAGTGGCGTCGTACCTTCAGTTCACCGGTTCCAACGGCAACTGGCTCGCCGGCACCAGCATCCTTGGCGGCACCCCACCCATCTACCACCTTGTCATCGACCAGGTCCCCGGTATGAGCGGCATGAGTTCTGCGACCTTCGCTGCTGAGCTGCAGGTCGAGCTAGCCGATGCGATCGCCGGCTTCAACCCATATAACGGCGGAACGACGACCCAAGAAGCAGTTGCCTCCGCCTTGCTACAGGTCGCTGGCATGCCACTGAACGCGCCGCCGGCTGACCTCGGGAGCATTGGGCTGACTCCGCCGCAACCGGCACCCGGGTCTCGGGCCTACAACGCGGCCGAGCGATTCAGCGAGCTCCCACCGAATCCGCGGCGGAGCTGGCTGCAAGCCCACCTGGCGGCGCTCCAAAACGGTCATGTCAACCTGAGCCAGCTGCCGTGATCGTCGCCGACCCACTCCATGTGTCGCCCGCTCAGGGCCCCCGCTCACTTCCAGCAGGCATCCGTCTCCTGCGTCTCTACCTCGGCAGCCGACGAGTAGCCGTGGCGCTTCTCGCTCTGGCGCTATGGAGCATCGTTCTCGCCATGGCGCTCCACTTGGGCTGGATCACAAGCACCGGTGGCAGTGCGCAGCAGCTGCCACTTGTGATCGAGACCGGGACGGCGGCAGTGATCGCTGCCACCACCGGAAGTCCCTTCGGAGAGCCGGAGCGCGCGACGGGTCGCTGGCTTCCCTACTTGCGGTTGGTAACCGTTGTGGCGCTGACGGGCGCTGCGTTCGGTGCGCTGTCGGCGGGGTCTGCGGCATCAGTATTACCCGGTGGCGAACTGGGCTTGCTGCGCAATGTGATCGGGCTGGTCGGTATCGGGTTGCTGTTCTCTGTCGCCCTGGGTGGTGCTCTCGGCTGGATTGGGCCGACGGTCTATCTCGTCGTGGCCGAGTATGCACTAAGCGCCGCGTGGCGGACCCCATGGACTTGGCCCGCCCGACCATCACAGGACATCGGCGCCGCTGTCTCCGCGATGGCGGTCTACGCCATCGGGATCGCAGTGATGACTACGCGCGGTGCCCGCGAATCTTCCCGAGACTCGAGCGCAGGTTGAAGTGACCGACGTACCTGTGGTGGCATCAGGACCTCCGGCCAGATTACGCCGACGGACAGAGGGCGATGTACTCGGCCGTCAGGTCGAGGCGGCGGCTCCCGGCGTGTTGGTGTTGTCCCTCCGCTGCACGCAGAGAATCTCACCTTTTCTAAGCCTTGGTGACCTCCTCTTAGATAAGGCTAGAGGTGGCGTCCGAGTCGATCAGATCCTCCCCTGCGCGGCTGCGCCAAGGACCATCTGCCAGGGATCCAGACCTGGGGACATGGGGGATGCGGGCGTCTGACACCACATCTCCCCGATGAGTTGCGCGCTCGGCAGCGTGCCATGACTCGCTCCTCCACCAGGGAGATGGCTCGAACAGGGCTCGTCATCGTCACTTGAAGAGCTCATAGATCGCTTGCACCTGTGCGATCCAGAACCCCCGCTGAGCTGGAGTCATCCCCCTCCAGGGGACCCCTTGCGGCGGAGCGTCCCGTTCAGGCAGGAGCCTCATGGCTGCGGCCAACCGGAAGAAGCCCTCGCTGGGTTGCTGCACCGGCCCATCCTCGATGACGAGGGCAGTGAGCAGGACATGGTGATCCTCGTATGACTGCTCCGAGATGGCGCCAAGGAGGTTCGGCATTTGCCGCCACGGGTTGCCGAGATCCGCTCGCAGGCGCAGCCCAATCGCTGCCCAGAGATCGTGATAGGTGATGAAGCAGTTGCGCTGCGCATACTCGACGAGGCAGTCGCGCCCGGCATTGCGCATGGCGAACCACTCGGGCCAAGGGTGGCCGAAATAGGAACTGCTGTTCCCGGGCGTCTTCCGCCCACCCGGTACAGCCGGGCTAGGAGAAGACGGGCGTGCCGAGGGTCGCCTGGCCGGGTGCTTGCACAGCGAACAGGTCTCGAAGGTGAGGCCATGGATGCACTCGTCGCTCTGGTTCATGGGATCAGCTTGCACGCTCCTGCGACCGCGTTCATCACTAAGCCGCCAGATTTTCCAAGCTCTTGCGACATCTAGCGGCTGCATCGGCTCGTCGCCTTGCGCCGCCAGGTCGGCTCACTGCCGCGACAGACGGTCACGGAGTCGCAGTTTCTAGGGCTGATCCCGGGAGTCCGGGAAGGTGACGACGATCTTGCCGTTTCGCCCGTCCCTGCTCCACGTACGCCAGCGCCTCGAGCGTCTCGTCGAACGGGAAGGTGCGGTCGAGCGCCGGAGCAAGCACTCCCCGGTCGTAGAGCGAGGCCAGCGCCTTCGGTTGCGTGCCGTCGGCGTGCATTGAAGAAGAACGAGTAGCGCACCCCGAACCTCTTGGCCTGCGTTCGGACCTTGCGGCTCATCAGTGCCATGACGGGCTTCAGCAACGGTTGGCCGATCCGCTCTGCGAACGCAGCGTCGGGAGGCCCGACGACGCTGATCGCCAGACCGCCAGGCTTGAGCACAGTGAGCGACTTCGCGAGGTTGTCGCCGCCAAGGGAGTCGAGCACGACGTCGTAGCCGGAGAGAACCTGGGCGAAGTCCGTCTTCGTGTAGTCGATGACTTCGTCCGCGCCGAGGGTGCGCAGCTTCTCTGCGTCGTTGCCGTGGGCGGTGGTGGAGACGTAGGCGCCCCGGTGCTTGGCGAGTTGGATCACCGTCGAGCCCAGTCCACCCGCGCCCGCGTGGACGAGGATCTTCTGACCGGGCTTTGACCTGCGCGAGGTCGACCAGCGCCTGCCACGCGGCAAGCGCCACCAGCGGGACCGCGGCGGCCTCTTCCATCGTGAGTGAGGTCGGCTTGAGGGCGACGTCGGCCTGGTCGATGGCGATGTACTCAGCGAAGGTTCCGATGCGCAGGTCGCGCGGTCGGGCATAGACCTCGTCGCCGGGCTTGAAGTCCGTGACCTCGGCACCGACGCGCGTGACGACGCCCGCCAAGTCGTGCCCGAGCACAAACGGGGTCTTGTACTTCAAGAGCCGCTTGAACTCGCCGTTGCGGATCATCTTGTCCAGTGGGTTGATGCTCGCAGCGCGGATCTGGACGAGGACGTCACGCCGTCCGACGGTGGGTTCGGGCACCTCGGCGGCGCGGAGGCTGTCTTTGCCGTACTTCTCGACGATGAATGCCTTCATGTCAAACGGCCTTCTGTGCGGAGGTCTGGGAGGCCTTCGTCGTGGACGGCCGCTGTGTCCCTCCGTTGTGGCCACGATACGTCAGGGCCCCATCACCCCGCCGGGCCCCCGAGGACGTGGGGGTCGCGAGCGTGGCTGCTGCACTGGTCGTCACGATGGCCTTTCTGCGGAATGTTTTGGAGTCGGACTTCGCCGTGGGCGATGAGACGGCCGGACTCGTCGGTGACGTCTGCCCGCCACAGCTGGTGGGTTCGACCCTGGTATAGGGCGTGGGCCTTCACTGTCACCCGGCCGGATGCCAGCGAGCGGAGAAAGTGGGTGGTGTTGGTGAGTCCGACCGCGACCTGGCCTTGCTCGACGACGGCGGTGCTGGCGCCGATGCTGGCTGCGCTCTCGATGGCGGTGCAGTACACGCCCCCATGCACGATGCCCCACGGTGTGTGGTGAGCGGAGGTGAGGTCGATGTGGCCGAACACGCGGGTCGCCTCGATCTCGTCGAGGACGAGCCCGGCGTGGGCGACGAAGGCGCTCGACGACTCCATCGGCATGCGTCGATGTTCGGGATCGCCGCGACTGCGCGCTCGGCGGAGTTCATCGGTTGGCGCCGGTGATAAGGGCGGAGCGTCCTTCTATCTGCATGCTTGATTACCTCCTCCGTTGATCTGATCGGGGGAGTCTGGCGATAGCCCGGACTCGGAGGAGCCGGGGCCGGATCGTCAGGCGGGAGCCGGTACCGGAGCTCGCCTCGGCATGAGGCTGACGGCGGGGACGAGGCACAGCAGGGCGATGACCGAGGTCAGCCACCATGCATGCTGGAAGTCGGCGCGGGAGCTGCGGTGCGCCGCGCCGGTGCCGAGCACAGGGACCAAGATGGCGACCCCGAGCGCGATGCCGGTCTGGCGGAACATGTTGATCACCCCCGACCCGGTGGCGAACGCCTGAGGGGGCAGCGCCGCCGAGGCGGTCGACATCATGGTGGGCAACGTGAAGCCGACGCCGATCCCGGTGAGGAGCATCCCTCCGAGCAGGCCCGTCACGTAGTCGGGATGGGTGGTCACGGCCACCGCCCACCAGGCCGTGCCGGCAGCGAAGGTCGTGGTGCCGAGGGCGATGACCCGCGCCGGCCCGTAGCGCGTGATGAGGGGACCGGCGACGCCGAAGGAGATCAGCGGCACCATGATCGGCCCCGGCGCGATCCCCAGGCCGCAGCGCAGAGCTGACCAGCCCCAGGCGACCTGTTCCCACAGCACGACCGACAGCAGCATCGCCCCGAAGGCGGCAGAGAAGAGCACCGCGACCACCGATGCGCCGCTGAACTGGGTTGATCGAAACAGGGACGGGTGGATCAGCGGGACACGGCTCGTCGCGCAGTGGGCGACGAACAGCCCGACCAGAGCCGCCGCCCCGGCCAGGCCGAGGATGGTCCGCCAGGAGCCGACACCCCAGCTGCTGGCCTGCACCAGCGTCAGGGTCAGCACTCCGACGGCGGCCGTGGCGAGCACAGCACCCAGCGGGTCGGGGCGCTCGACCGGGTGACCGGGGACGTGAGGCAGGCGGCGGTAGCCGACGATGAGGGCCAGAACGCCGATCGGCACGTTGACCAGGAATACCAGGCGCCAGTTGGCGGCAACCAGCAGCCCGCCGGCCACGGGACCGAGGGCGGCAGCCAGACCGCCGGTGGCGGTCCAGGCCCGTACTGCGCCGCCGCGGCGCTCGGTCGGGTACGACGCCATCAGCAGCCCCAGCGAGGTCGGGGTGAGCAGGGCCGCGCCGGCCGCTTGGATCAGGCGAAACGAGACCAGCATCGCCACGCTCGTCGACGCAGCGCACGCCGCCGACGCGGCGGTGAAGACGGCGACACCGAGCAGGAACGCCCGGTCGCGCCGGTATCGGTCGGCCAGGCGGCCGAAGAAGACGAGCAGCGAGGCGTAGACGATCGCGTAGCCGTTCAGCACCCACGACAACTCGCCGAGGTTCGGGGTGTGCAGGTCGCGGGCTATCGTCGGGCAGCGCCACGTTCACGATGAACAGATCCAGGCTGGCGAGCACCACCCCGGCGCAGACGATCACCAGCACCTGGCGAGGATCGCCACCCGACGGGGCCGCCGGCGGGCTCGCAACTTCCGTCCCGACCAGCGTGGGTCCTGTCATGGGACTAACCCTAACCGGATTGCGTCCTATGATGCAACCGACTATTCTGGTGGGCATGGAACGGAAGAGCTTCGCCGACATGGCCTGCTCGGTCGCCCAGTGCCTGGAGGTCGTCGGTGAGTGGTGGTCGCTTCTGATCGTCAGAGATGCCTTCTTGGGCGTCACTCGTTTCGACGACTTCCGTAAGCGGCTCGGGATCTCCCGCAACATCTTGAACCAGCGCCTCAGCGCCCTCGTCGAGGCCGACGTCCTGTCAAAGGAGCCTTACAGCGAACACCCGCCCCGCTACGACTACCGGCTCACCGCCAAGGGCCGGGACCTGTGGCCGGTCCTGACCACCATGCGCCAGTGGGGCGATCGCTACGCCGCCCCTGAGGGACCACCGCTGATTGTGCGGCACAAGGGATGCGGCAACGTCGCCGAGGCAGTGTTGGTCTGCTCCTCCTGCGGCGAGCCGCTCCAGGTACGAGACGTCCGAGCCGAGCCCGGACCGGGCGCCGGCGAGTCGGATTTGCTCGCGACAGCCAGGCGATGACCTCGTTCGCCGACATCCACCTCACGGCGGACCCGCCGTAGTCCGGCGGTTCCTGCCACAGCTGGCCGAGCTGTTCTGCAACCGCCAGATCGACCCCGGAAAGGTGTCGACCTCACCCTCCCGCTGGACCAGGTTGCTGACGGCTACGGGCCCTGGACGGACGCCGCGCCATCAAGACGCTGATCGAGCTCTGACCCGCCGCACGAGGACCTCACGCCGATCGCAGCCCGACCAATCGCCGGTTTATGACCCCTGGGTCTCCGAGCCCCCGCCGATGGTCTTCGTCGCTGACCAGGTTCCACAACGCCGCGTCCCGCAAATCCGGAAGTGCCCGCACTGGCCGCACCGTCTGAGACGCAGGAGGTACCGAGGTCGGACAGGTCAGCGCGCCCGCTCAGCGCTCCGCCAGACGCGGCGCCGGATCGAAACCGTAGGCTTTCAAGCGCTCCGTAGCCGCCCGCTCCAGATCGCCGAAATAGCACGAGAACTCGGGCCAAAGGGCGATGTACTCGGCCGTCAGGTCGAGGCGGCCGGCTTGCCACAGGTGGCTGAAGCCCTCGGATGGTGTAGCGCTCCCGACGAGATGCCGAACCGTCTCCACAGGTCCCCTCTCACCGAGCATCCGGATGAAGTAGCTCGGCGTATAGCTGAGCTCCTTCTGGCAGCGGCGGATGCCGTCAGCGAGAACCCGGTTCAACTCAGTGATCTTCGGGTCATTCGTCACCATCGCCACTCCCTGACGACCCGAGCGTACAACCGCATCGGCGAACCGCTCCGGGCGACTGCCTGCCTGTTAGAAACTTGTTATCGAGAAAGAGCCAGGATGTCTGCGGACGTGCTGAGCCGGCTGTTCAATCCGCTGCCGCTGGAAAGGCTGGATCAGGTAGCCAGTCGCTGAACACCCATCCGAGACGGCGCACGGCGACGGCGGGCCTGCTTCTCGGGGCGTCCGCAAGGCGCGAGCGGAGGACGCTCTCCAGGTCGTCAACCGGTTCCGGTGATTCGTGCCACTCCAACCTTTCATAGCCCTCCGGCTTCTGAGGCTCTTGCTCCCCGGCCGGCCACCGCCCGAACTGCTCGTACGCTCGGAACCTGAGCAGCGAAACGATCTCTGGATGGTTCGAGCCATCTGTCGTCTTGGCCAGGAAGGCCGGAGTGGCGCAGATGTTCCACAAGGCCGTATAGGTATCCGGGTTGCGGGGACCTCCCCACACGTGGTTGTACTGAACATCAGGGCCGGGCGCTGCCTGCGCCGCCCACAGGAACGCCAACGTCGGGCTCGTGTTGTCGTCGAACAACACTTCGGGGCCGTCTGGGAGGATGCCGAAGGTTCCCCGGCGACTCGCGTCACGGACGATGCGGAAGAGGGCGCTTGACCCGGCTTGAGCGACGGTCTGGGATGGAGAAACACCGTGTGCTCGGCTACCGCTTCAGCGATCGAGTCATAGCCGCCATCGTTCAGTACCGCCCTAAGGCTGCGACTCCGTCCAGGATGCGTTTCGTCCCCGGCCGGGTCGGAGTGGCATCCGCCGATCCAATCAACTGCTCGTCAGTCTCGTCCACGGGCCAAAAGATACTCCCCCAGCTGAAGTCTTCGAAGCTGCCGAGTGGGTGATGCTCGAGCAGGAACTCCGGCCATCGGCACTGGGAAGGCGAGCTCTCGGTGCTGGGGCCTGGAAACGGCTATCAGGATGGTGGGTCTGCCGCTTGCCTCCGCCTCCCCAGGGCTATCGCGCGCCTGCGGCTGCATGGCGGCGTGGACCGATGCACGCCATCGAAGCCAGGTATCGCTGCTCCCGGTTCGTCGTTATCTCGGAGCGGGCCCCGTAGAAGTCCTCCCCTGGCGTTGACAGCAAGCTAGCCAGGGGCGGCTTGCCCCTCCTACGATGTCTGAGCAAAGGGGGGCGGACGCATCCTCGCCGGATAGTTCGCCCGTGGCCCATGGTCGGATGATTGTCGTCGAGGTGCTGTATGAACTGGACTGCTGATCAGCGAGATGGGGTCCTCGCCGAGGCAGAGCGCCGTCGAGTACTAGTGCAGGTCGACCTTTGGCGTCAGCAGCTCATCAATCTGGCCCGATCCAACCGACTCCTCTACTTCCGACACACGCGGACCGTCGACCGTCGAGATCGTCGCCGGACCGGAGAGGATGGCCGTCGTCGTCGCCGATCTTCTTGCTGGAAGAACGTGGCGATTCTATTCCCACCCGAGGACGAAACGCCGGGTGAAGATGATGTCCTCAATACCTCGACGTCCGGCGTCGGGTCCGCACCGCGACTGCCGTCCAACGAGCTCCTGACCACGAAGAAGACGGCCCGCGAGCTGCAAAATGCGCTGCGAGGCCTCGATCGCCGACTACCCAGGAGTTCATGGATAAGGGTATCTGGGTCCTGTACCTGGCAGCGGGAATGCTCCGGTGGACCGATCCCGACTCGCGAGAAAGCCGAAAGCCCACTCGTCCTCGTTCCGGTAAAGCTCCACAGAGGGAGCCCCCGCGAGCCCTACGCCCTCAGTCGGGCGGACGACGAAGTAGTGCTCAACCCGGCGCTCGCGGTCAAGCTCGAGAGTTCGGCGTCGAGCTCCCAGGGATTGACGAGGACGACTTCGACTTCAGCGAGACACTCGACGCCTTCGAGAGGGCGGTTGCCGGCCAGCGAGGCTGGCAGGTCGAGCGCCGGCTCGTGATCAGTCCCTTCTCGTTCCACAAGGAGGTCATGTACCGCGACCTGTTGCGCAACGAGGCGACGTCGCGGGCCATCAGCTCGTCCAGGCACTCGCTGTAGGTGCGAGAGAGGAGTTCCGCTCTCGACTTCGACGTCGTTCCCGGAGGATGCGCCTCGACGAGCAGGTTCCCCTGAGGATACGGCCACGATCCTCGACGCCGATGCGAGCCAGATGCAGTGCATAGCAGCCGCGGCAACAGGTCGAAGCTTCGTCATGGATGGGCCCCCCGGGACCGGGCAAGAGCCAGACGATCTCCAACATCATCGCCGAGCTCCTCGCCAAGGGGCGCACGGTTCTCTTCGTGAGCGAAAAGGCCGCAGCGCTCGAGGTCGTGGACAAACGCTTGTGGGCAGCGGGCCTCGCCGACTACTGCCTCGAGCTGCACAGCCACAAGGCAAGACGCAAGGAGGTGGTGCAGCAACTCGGGCGGGCGCTCGAGTTCCATCCGACTGCTGCCACCTGCCATGCCGGATGCGTCGGTCGCTCAGCTTCGCAGGCGTCGCCAGGAGCTTTCCGAGCGTGCGGCTGCGATGAACGAGGTCCGCCCACCCCTCGGACGGAGTCTTCACGATGTCCATCGGTCGCATCTCCAACTGCACCACCTGCTGCAGGCACCGCCTCCACCGGAAATCGGAAGCTTCCTCTCGGCGGAAGCGCTGACTGCCGTTCTAACCGCCGCCCGCGAGATCGCAAGAGCATGGGGCCCGGTCGAACGCGGCGAGGACTTCGTCTGGCGGGAGCTGGTCAGCCTCGTGCTTGATTCGACAACTGCGCAACGAGTTCAGGCCCAGATCGATGCCGCATTCGACGGCACTCAGCCGGCTGGAGCAGCTCGGCAGGGAAGCGGCGGGCATCCTGTTACTGCGGGCGCCAGCAGATTTCGAAGCGGGCGAGTCGCTTGGGCGTGTGCTGCGCAGTCTCGAGCACGGCCAGCGGACGTCCTGGCGGAGTGGCTGAGCAGCATCGATCTCAGCGATGTCGAGAATGCAGTAAATGGCCGCCGACAACTGGCACCTGCTCGCGAAACGAGCCGAGAAGATGATGCTGGAGGGAGTCGGCTCGGGCTTGCCGGAGTCAGCGATCGCCGTGCCACTGCACGGCGAGCGGGCGTTTCTCCGCACCTTCGCAACTCGAGCCCAGGATTGCGGGGCCCTATTCATGCCACGTGGGAGAACTAACCAGCATCCTCGGCTTCCTCAAAGAAACCGAGGCGCTGACCGTTCAAGCACGACGAGACGCCGAAGCGATCGCCGGACGGTTCGGCTCTCGGCGAACGGCCTTACCGTCGACAAGGCCGCACAGCTCGCCGAGCTCGCGTTGCTCGCACGCGAATCAGTCCGGCCGGAGCCGGGCGTGGTTGAACCCCGCCGCATTCATCGCTGTGGGGAGCGTGCCGCCTCGACGCTCCGTCCCCTATGTGCCGAGTTCAATGAACGTAAGGAAGATCTTGGCACGATCTTCACCGAGGGCGTCCTGACGCTCGACCTGGAGAGCCTCTGTCAGCGCTTCGAGCGCATGCACCACGGCCTCGGGAAGTTACGTAGCACTTATCGGGCTGACAAGAAGGCGATTGCGGCCATAGCAAGATTGGGCAAGCCTTCCAGGGACGTGATTTCAGCTCTCCCCGGCCCTCGAGTGGCAGCGCCTCACGTCGCAGCTGAGGGATGCCGAGTCTCGCCATGCTGATCTACTCGGCCCACATTTCTACCAGTCGTCCGTTGCGGACTTCGACCTCATCGGCCGCGCCCTTGATAGCGCCAGACGGGCGATCGAGATCGCTGGCGAGCACCTGAACCTCGAGGCCATGCGTCACCAGCTGGCGCTGGGTGGGTGATCCGGATCCGATTCGCTCCCGGTAGCGTCCCGGCCTGAAGGCATCCATCGACGCGCTGGCGGCGTGAGCTGTGAGCCATGTTGAGTCCTTGGAAAGTCTCGCCACAACCGAAGTCGGTGCGCTCGCTGAGTGGTGTGCAGCAGCCGCAGAGCCGGCCCGACCTTGGCCGAGGTCGGCACAGCCGTCGAGCGCATCGCCGGCGCGGCAGCTGGACCTAGCAGAGGTGCAACGGTTCCTCAAGGCCCGTGCTGAGGTCACGACGATCGAGAGGACTCTGGCAGAGACCGCTGAGGCCGACGAGGCCCTTATCGGGAACGCCTATCGGGTCTTGGACACCAACTGGGATGAGCTCGATCGGTCAGTCGATTGGGCCGTCGAACTGCGCCAGCTACTCGGAGGATCGATAACGTCCGCCTCCGCCGAGCGGCTCGTTTCGGTCGAATACAACTGGCGCGAGCTCGACGAGGCGCTGGACGCCTGGCATCGAGCGCGGCGACATCATCACCGAGCACTTCCTCGACGACCGTGCCGTCGCCGTGCGAGCGGATCTGGCGACTACCTTCGGCGACGCCCGTGACCAGTTGGGCCACCTCGGCTCCACGATCGGGGACATCGACGAATGGGTGGAATTTGAAAACGCGTCGAACGGTCCTTGATGAGCTGAAAGTTGACGCTGTAATTGAGTTCTGCGAGAAGAACCGGGTACCCGCCTCGGATGTACCCGAAGTGGTCGAACGGGCCTGCCTCGAGCGCTGGGCGGACGCCGTAATCGAGGAGGACAAAGCGCGATTGCGCCATCTGCGGACGGACCAGCTCGACCCAATTGTGAGCGAATTTCGAGAGCTTGACCGCGAGCCGTCGAGCGCGCCGGCTGGCGAGTGATCGCCGCATGCAACGAACGGCGACCGTGTACGACTGTCGGTGCGGCCGGCATCGTCAAGCGCGAGGCCGAAAAGCAGCGGCGCCACATGCCTGTCCGCACGTTGCTCGAGACCGCCGGCGAGGTGGCGCTAGCGCTCAAGCCGTGCTTCATGATGAGCCCGCTGACGGGTCAGCCAGTTCCTCCCGTCATCGCATGAGCTTCGATGCCGTCGTCTTCGACGAGGCCTCGCAGGTACGGCCTTCGGACGCGATCAACTGCATTTACAGGGGCAGGCAGCTCGATCATCGCTGGCGACGATAAGCAGCTCCCGCCGACCTCATTCTTCGAGGCGGTCAGCATGCGACGGGGACGACGACTGGGAGGAAGATCAGTTCGAGGACTTCGAGTCCGTCATCAAGCTCGGCAAGGGCTCCGGCGGACTTCAGGCGCTTCCGCTGCGGTGGCACTACCGCAGCCAACACGAGGACCTCATCGCCTACTCCAACTTCGCGTTCTACGAGGAAGGCTGATCACCTTTCCCGGGCCGACCTCAGAGTCGGCTGACCTTGGTGTCGAGCTTCTTTCACGTTCCCGATGGCGTCTACCGACCGTGGGACGGCACGCGACAACCCCAGGGAGGCGGAAGTCGTCGTGGACCGCGTCCTGATGGGCCAAGCATTGCTCGACGATCCCCCGGAGCCCGTCACACTAGGCGTCGTCGCCTTCTCGCGAGGCGCAGGCGGAGGCGATCGAGGTCGCGCTGGAACGCCGCCAGACGGACGTTCCCGGAGCTCGACGCCTTCTTCACACGAGGACCGTCTCGACGGCTTCTTCGTGAAGAACCTGGAAAACGTGCAAGGCGACGAGCGCGACGTCATGATCTTCAGCGTCGGCTATGGCCGGGACGAAGCCGGCAAGTTGACGATGAACTTCGGTCCGCTGAACCGGCAAGGTGGCGAGCGCCGGCTCAACGTCGCCATCACCCGCGCCCGGCGCCGCGTCGAGCTCGTCTCGTCGATCACGGGCGCTGAAGGAGAGTTCGTGACAAGCCTCGGACGGCCCGCGCCATCTTCAGCGGTACCTTGACTTCGCGGCCCGAGGCCCGCAAGCGCTCGCAATCGATCGTCGGGGAGGAGGAGCGAGACGCGGGAGAGTCCCTTTGAGGAAGAAGTCATTCGCACGTTCACGCCATGGGGTACAAGGTCAAGCCCCAGTCGGCACCCGGCTTACCGGGTCGACATCGGCGTATGGCACCCTCGCTCGCCGGGCGTTTTTCGCGATCGGCATGGAGTGCGACGGCCGGATGTACCACTCGTCGCCGGTGGCTCGGATCGTGACCGGCTGCGCCAGGAGGTGCTCGAGAACCTTGGCTGGCGGATCTACCGAGTCTGGGGGACGTCCTGGTACCGCTACCGGCCGCGAGGAGGAGGGCCGGCTGAAGGCGGCCATCGAGGATGCGGCGATCGACGGATGCGGTGCCCGGTGGCACGCAGAGCTAAATGCGAAACCACGAGGGCTAGCATAGTCCGAGGACCGCTACGAGACCGTGTCGCTTGACGCAGGCTCCGAGACTGGACGGTCCCCTACCGGCTCGCTTCCCCCCGCTCCTCCGCGCTACCGGGTCGAGATGCACCTACCGGACGCCCTTCCTGACCTTCACGCATGATCCTCGAGGTTGTGGAGGTGGAGGGGCCGATCGGGGACGAGCTCCTATTGCGCAGGGTGAGCGAGGCGTGGGGGTCGCGCGTGCGGGATACCGGATCCGGGACAACTTCGACCACGCCCTCAGGGCCGTCCTCCAGCGCAGATATGTGAGCAGGCTCGAGCCGACGTTCACCTACATCGGCCCGAGACCAGCTTCAGGGGGTTCGTGTTCCTGGCGGCGACCCCCACGCGGTGCGAACTGTCGCGCAGGTCTCCCGGTGAAACAGATGGTCGCGATCGGCTACTGGTTAACGACGCCCGTCGGGTATCACGAGACGAACTCACCCTTGAGGTTTGTCGCCTCTTCGGCTGGAATCGTCGAGGTCCCGATATCGGGGCGGCGTTGGAGGAGGCTGTTGATGCCCTTGTGAGGGAGGTGCTCTGCACGATGTGGACGGGTTCCTCAGGACACCTTGAGAAGCACGGGGCGTTCCTGCTCCGGGTGATGTGGGACGGAACGAGACATTCAGGCAGCCGACGCACAGCTGCCATGCCCGTCATCGGCAGGAGCGATGAGCTGCCCGAATCGAGGCGCAGAGTGCGACATCAGGGATCATCCCGATCGACATCACTCGGTGGGCTCAACTCTTCAACCCTGTCTTCTGAGAGATAACACCGAGCAGTTTGGAGGGGCTCAGAAGGACCGACCCTCAGCCCTTCGGCGGGGTACCGTCTGACCCGTGGGGAGCGCGGGGTTCTCGGAAGAGCCACGAACGGCGCCTGGCACGGAGGTCTCATCTTTCGACCAGGTGCCGCCGGAGCTGTGGCTCGCGAGCAATGACCTCGCCTACGCAATCGCCGACGGCTTCCCGGTGAGCCCGGGCCACACCTTGGTGATCACGCGACGCCCTGTCGCCACCTGGTGGGAGGCGACCGAGGACGAACGGCGGGCGCTGATGGATCTGGTCGACATCGTCAAGGCACAGCTCGACGAGCAACTACGTCCGAACGGGTACAACGTCGGCTTCAACGCGGGAAGGCGGCGGGGCAGACGGTGGGCACATCTGCACGTGCACGTGATCCCGCGGTTCGTCGGGGGACGTTGCCGATCCAAGTGGCGGTGTGCGCCACGTGATGCCGGGACGTGGGCGCTATTCGGGTGCACCGGCTGCCCGGGCTCTCGTCGACAACCGCTCCGAGACGGTCGAGGACGTGGTGCGGCGTTGCCCTGGGCGACCGTCGCATCGACCGGGCAGACCTCGTCGTCAGCTTCGTCATGCTGTCCGGTGTCCGGCTGCTCTCGACCGATCTCGAGGACGCCCTCGAACGCGGGCTTCGCGTCAGGCTGCTGACGACCGATTACCTCCGGACGACAGAGCCCGACGCACTCGCTCGCCTCCTCGACCTCTCGGAGAGCCACGGCGTGTCGATGCGCATCCGCGTCTTCTCGGATCCCCACGACGAGCTTCCACCCAAAGGGGTACCTCTTCTGGTCGAGTAACGGCGGCGCAGTTCTCTCCGTAGTCGGCAGCAGCAACCTGAGCAAGTCCGGCATCCACGACGGGTACGAATGGAACCTCGTCGCTGGGCCGGACTTGGGTCTCGTCGGCCATTTCGACGCGCTGTGGGACCATCCGCTCAGCCTGGACTTAACCCACGAGTGGCTACGCGAGTACCGCGCAGCACGAGGTCGGATTCCGGTTCTGGCCGAGGCCGGGGACTTGGCAGAGGCTGAGGGACTGCTGGAAGAGGTCGCAGAGGAGCCACTACCCGTCCGCGGCCCATACAGGAGGAGGCGCTGATCGCGCTGAAGGCCAGCCGTCAGGCGGGGCACGGCCGGGGCCTGGTGGTGCTCGCTACCGGACTCGGCAAGACGTGGCTGGCCGCCTTCCACGCCAGGGAGGTTCAGGCGCGGCGGATGCTCTTCGTCGCGCACCGGGACGAGATCCTGCGCCAGAGCCGGGACGTGTTTCGCCAGGTGATTCCGGGCTGCGACGCCGGGCTGTTCAGTGGCGACGAGCGGGTGCCGGATGCCGATTTCGTCTTCGGCTCGTGCAGTCCATCGCCGCGCCACTTGGGGCAGTGGTCGCCGTGAGTTCGACCTGATCGTGGTCGACGAGTTCCACCATGCCGCCGCCCGCACGTACCGGCGGATCATGGAGCACTTCCAGCCTCGGTTCCTGCTCGGGCTGACGGGCACGCCGGAGCGCCTGGATGCCGCCGACCTGCTGGCGCTGTGCAACGACAACCTCGTGTTCGAGTGCTGCATCGTGGAAGGGATCGCCCGCGGAGAGCTGTGTCCGTTCGAGTACTGGGCGGAGAAGGACGTCACCGACTTCGCCCCGATCCCATGGAGGAACGGACGGTTCGATCCAGTCGAATTGTCGCGAGCCCTCGAGACGGAGCAGACGCGCCGAGCCAGGTCGCCCTCTGGCGACAGCGGGGCGGTGACCGTACCTTGGCGTTCTGCTGCTCCGTCAGCCACGCGGACTACATGACCGACTACTTCACTGCTCTCGGCGTCAAGGCGAAGTCGGTGCACAGCGGGCCCACCAGCGCCTCACGGCGCCTCTCGCTGCAGCAGCTGAAGGACGGCGAGATCGACATGATCTTCAGCGTCGACCTCTTCAACGAGGGCGTCGACGTGCCCGAGGTCGACACCGTCCTTATGCTCCGGCCAACAGAGTCGCCGGTGGTCTTCCTGCAACAGCTCGGCCGGGGGCTGCGAACCGCTCCGGGCAAGGAGCGACTGACCGTCATCGACTTCATAGGCAACCACCGCAGCTTCCTGATGAAGCCGCGGACGCTTCTCAACCTGGCCGCCGACGGATCGCCCTCCACCACGCAGGTCCTCGAAGCGATGGCCAGCGGCGATTTTGGCCTTCCCGACGGCTGCTCGGTCTCGTACGCCATCGAGACCGTCGATCTATTGCGGGAACTGACGCGACGGAGAGGGATCGGCGCTCGTACGCTTCTGCCGCGCCTACGTGGCGGAGAACGGTCGACGGCCGACGGCGGTGCAGGCATGGAGGACGGGGATGAACCCGGGCGCCTTCAGGGGAACGGGATGGTTCGGTGGGGCTGGCAGAGTTAGGTCTTCTCGAGCCGTCGGAGGAACTGGTGGTGCACCGAGCTCGGCGACCTGCTCATCGCCATCGAGAAAGCGAACATCAACAAGAGACATACAAGCTGGTGACGTTGCTGGCCTTTCATTGAACTAGGCGGTGTGGCTAAAGGCGTGGCCGAGGGCGTCTCGCTCGACAGCCGCCGATCGCAGTCGCTACCTCATGCGGCACGAACCCCCGCCTCGTCGGTGGACGCGGGCGAGAAGGATGGCCGAATCCGGACCTTGAGACCTGGAAGGCAGTATTGGCGGCGTTGGCCGGTCGCAGCCTGGACCGGTGAGCTGCAGGGTCCACCGGTCAGGCGCTGTTCCGAGGTAGTCCGGCGAAACGGTTCACGCCTGAAGAGCACGATAGCCGTCCGAACTCGAGCCGGACTTTGCCATGCTCGCCGAGATCGTCAAATACCGCCTTTGCCGTTATATCGACAGGACGCTTGCGGCGGGCGAGAGAGTTCCTCCTCCGGGTCGGCCAGACCAACGGCCGGCCGCTCATCTGGCTCAACCGCCAGCAGTATCCCGACCTGCCAGAAGGTCAGGTCGATGTGGCGGTCGAGGGCGAGTGGTACAGCGCCCGGTTCGTGAAGATTCGCGTGCAACACGATGTCCGCGAAGGCTCCACCATGAACATGCTTCCTGAGATCCTCAGTCGCTGGTTCGGAGAGGATGCCGGCGGGCCCGGAACTGGACAGTTCGTGGTGCTCCGGCGGGAGGCGGACCGTTGGGACTTGAGCGCTCGAGTGCTGTAATCACGACGAGAGGCCGTCGAGCGTTGCATCACGATGGCCCGGCGGCACACGGACGTAGCCTCGTCTTCGGGCACTTGGCTCTCGGCTACATCAGGTGTTAAAACCTGCTGGCTGCTGGCTGGAGATAGCCACTCGATCGGGCCACGCGGGCCATGATGATCCATGCCGTCCGCAGGCCGCGTCGCCGTCTGCTCGCAAATTATCGCCTCCGATACGCAACCGGTTACCAACGCCCCCTCACTGCTGCCACAACCCGACAGCGCAGCTTCTAGGACGGCTCCCGCCGTCTCGTGAGATGCCTCCTCATGATCATCCGGGTAGCGCCCGTCTATTGTCCATGGGTTCAGACTGTCGAGGTCATCGTCCTCGATCGATACAGAATCCTCGGGCGGCAGCTCGTTAGCGAGTTGAGCCAGGTTGTGCGTCTTGCGCACCGGCACACCACGGCGAATCTGTAGTGCTTTGAGCGCCTTTTCTGCTGCCAAATGCGCATGGAAGCATACGACTCGGGCGGGCAGATCGACGTCCGCCACAATGCGTTGGGCTACCAGGGAGCTTTTCGTCGGACTCGCGCAGCCAGTGCGCCGCCTCGACCAGCTCCTCAGGCGACGGCTCGCTCATGGAGAGTGACTCCCTCACGTGCGGGCCAGTAGTACATCGTGCCGTTGACGTTCTTCTTGGCCTCGAACTCGGCGACATCGGTGACGAACACGTCGAAGGCTACCGGTGCAGTGATCGCCCTCATCAGTCGAGCAACGAGGTCCCGATGCGTCCGCCGGGCTCCACGCCGGTCGAAGACCACCATCAGGTCGATGTCGCTGTCCGGACCGTCCTCTCCCCTCGCGACGGATCCGAACAGGATGACCCTGACCGGGTCGAAGCCTTCGACGATTTGCTGGGTGATCTGAGGAAGCCAATCGCGAAGTGGGACCTCCTCCGCTCTGTCTCTCACATCGCTCATTACATCAGCCCTCAGTTCACTGGCGGCGGACCGCACAGAGGACCGCGTTCCGACTTGGTTGAATGCGTCCGACATAGCTCCCGAGACGAAGGAGCCCTGGCCAGCTCGGAGCTGTGACCAGGGCCTTCGTCTTGGTGGCGGGGGTAGGATTTGAACCTACGACCTTCGGGTTATGAGCCCGACGAGCTACCAGACTGCTCCACCCCGCGGTGGGAACAACCACGATAGCACTGCGTCCCGGACCCCCGATCAACCCCCTGCAGCCTGTGGCCACCCGATGACCGGCTCTGCCAGCTGGCTCAACGGTCCCGCCGCACCACGGCATACTTGCCTCACGATGTCACAGGTCGCAGCAGGCTCGAAGCGCTTCCGCCGCGCCGACTGCCATCAGTCGACCCGCGCCGTCACCCCAATGACCCTCGCCGCCACAGCCCTCCTCGCCACCGCCTGCCTGTCCAGCTCAGGCTCCACGCCGGCCCAGCTCGCCGCAGCCAAGGCCGCAGCGGCAGCCAAGCTCTGCAACACCCGCATCCACCAGGCGCAGCTGAAGTCGGTGACTCCGGATAAGAGCCTCGACAACGCCTGGAGCGCTCTGATCGCCACCGACAAGGGCTGGACCGGCGGCGACTCGACCTACGCCTACTCCCTCGGCGGCGGGAGAACGTTCTGGACCTACTCCGACAGCTTCATCGGCGGCCTGCTCCCCCACGGCAAGCGCACCGGCAAGATCATCCACAACCTTGCCGTGATCGTCGGCCCCCACGAGAGCAGCGCGCAGACCATCACCGGCGGAACGGCGGCCAATCCTCAACCGCTCGTCGGTCCCCTCCACTCCTCCTACTTCTACCTCGGCCTTGGCGGCGTAATCACGAGCCCGACGACGTTCCAGCAGATCTACATGGACCGCCTCTGGACGGGACCGCAGCCGCTCGACAACATCACCGCCGGCTCGGCGGTCGCCACCTTCTCGCTCACCTCCGACAAGGTCACCGACGTCACCCCTGTCCCGGACAAGAGCAAGACGATCCAGTGGGGCGCTTACGTGGCCCGCTACGGCGGCTGGACGTACATCTACGGCGCCACGGCCGACAAGCCGGCCAAGAACGCCTATGTCGCCCGCACCTCATCGACGAACCTCGACTCGGCGTGGTCTTACTGGAACGGCCACGGCTGGGCGAGCACCTCGAGCACCGCGGCCCCGATCTTCGAGAACGTGGGGCAGGAGTACAGCGTCAGTACCTACGAAGGCATGTACGTGTTCGTTTCGTCGATCGGCGGTCTCGACTTCTCCCCGGACGCCGACATCTCGTTCGGCTGCTCCCCGATCGGCCCCTTCGTCGGCAGCCAGCACTTCGCGCGTCAACTACTACGTCGGCCCGCTCGGCAAGAAGGTGTGGGGCGACGGAGCGGTGCTCGACTACGACGCCAAGGCTCAGCCCGCCGTCGCCACCGGCAACCAGCTGATCGTCTCCTACGACCAGAACTCGCTGCACTTCTACAGCGTCTACGACAACTCCCAGATCTACAAGCCGTCGTACTTGGAGCTAGGCATCACCTTCAAGGGCAGCGGCGGCGGGCAGTAGCAAGAGCGGCCAAGCCCCCGCCAGCCCCGCCCAGCCGAGCGTCTCTCGCCAAGCGCCGACCCGCGCCGGCCACCTCAGGTCGAAGCGGTCGTCGTCGTCACGTTCCCCGGCGCGGACGTGGTCGTCGACGCCGAGCTCGACCCTGGCGCACTGGTCGACGTCGGCAGAGTCGTCGTGGTCGACCCCTTCCCGCCACCGCCGCCGCCCCCGCCACCGCCACGAGAGCCGCCACCACCGGACCCACCACTGCCCTTCTTGGGCTCACTGGCCAGCAACGCCTCGGCCTCGTTGATGAAGGTCGCCACATCCTGCTCGTACTGCTGGTACAAGGCGAGGTCCTGTGCCTTCAGCGCCGCCGTGGCGAGGTTGGAATCCGTCTGGGCCTCCGAGATCAGGCCGGCCACCTGCTCGGGGATGGACGAGATCGCCTGGCCGTGTTGGTTCACTCCGATGCCGGGAACGGGCGAGTTGTTGGCGGCGGTGAGGGCGGTCGGGAGGTCACCCGCCATCGCCACCCGATCGCCGAGCACGACGATGACGTCCTGCAGCTCGGGGAAGGAGCTGGCCGACGGCGAGACGTAGACGGCGCGAACCCACACCAGCGAGCCGTTGATCGGCAACAGCAACGTCGTGCCGAGCGTCACCGTCGACCCGTGCTGGTCGAGCAGCGATATCGCAGACGAGATCTTGCTGTTGCCGTTGATCTCCGAGTTCGACGAGCGCCGGCCCGTTCACGTCGGCCGTCCCCGATGTGTAGAAGGTGAGCTGCCCGTAGTCCGACAGGTCGCAGCCCGCCGTCATGAACCCGGTGAGGGTCTGTAATCGGTCGCCGGAGGAGAAGGGGACGAAGGGCTCCACCAGGTCGAACTGGGGCGTGCCAGGACCGTTCAGCTGCAGCAGCTCGTAGATCGGCGTGAAGCGGGCGATCGACCCGTTGGGCGACGTCGGAAGTGGCGACGAGGGCGAGCCCGTCCCTGCCGTCTGGGCGAGCTCGTAGGCGTTCGCCGCGTTGTAGAAGGCGGCCGCCGACGTCAGGTGGTAGCGCCCGTAGGCCGCCGACTGCACCGTCAAGAGGTCCTGCGGGTAGCGGAGGTGCTGCTGCAGCACGGGGTTCATCGCCGAGAGCGGCTGCCACATGCCGGGGAAGGCGGCTTCCCACACCTGGATCAGCGGGTCGGTCGGGTCGACCACGTAGAACTGCATCGATCCGGTGTAGGCGTTTACCACCACCTTCACGGAGTTTCGGACGTAGTTGTAGGAGCCGGCCAGGCCGGAGTTGCTCGGCAGGGCCGAAGTGTCCGCGTTCTGCCCGTAGGGGATGTAGCTGGTGGTCGTGTAGCAGTCGACGATCCACCAGATCTGGCCGCCGTTGACCACGGGGTAGGGGTTGGCGTCGACCTGCAGGAAAGGCGCCGCCTTCTGCACCATCGAGCGCACGTTCTGGACGAAGATGATCTGCGACTTCGAGCCGACCAGGTTCGAGATCAACAGGTTGAGGTCGTGGAAGCGGACGGCGAACGCCAGCTTCGTCCACACCGAGCCGAGCGGCACCCCACCGCTGCCTGCGTAGGTCGAGGTGTGGTTGACCCCGTTGGGCTCGGTGTAGTCGATCTCCCGCTGGGAGGTGTCGACGATCGAGTAGCCGTTCGAGCCGAGGCCGAAATAGACCGCCGGCCGGCTCACTGACGGCGCCCCCGCCACCGTCGTCTGCGGGGGAAGGTTCGCCAGATCGAAGGTGGGCGCCCCGTTGCTGTCGTAGGTGTTGGCGGGCGAGATCGTCGCCCCGTAGCCGTGCGTGTACTCGAGGTGCGTGTTGACCCACGATTGCGACGGCAGCCCGCTCTGGTAGAGGCCGCGGACGCCGACCACCACCGGCGTCAGCTGCCCGCCGATCGAGTAGCGGTCCACCGACAACCCCTGCAGCTGGAAGAAGGACCGTCCTGCCTGCAGCTTCTGGAAGCTGGTGTTGGCGATGGTCGGATCCCACAGATCGGCGTCGTTGATCGTGGTGTCGTACTGCGACAGTGTGGCGGTGCTCGGATCCGTCGTCGCCGGGAACGACTGCTTCGGAGCCGTCACATGGTCGATCCCCATCGCGTAGCGCGTCGCTTGGATGTTCGACTGGATGTACGGCTGCTCCAGCGTGCTCTGCGCCGGCGTCACCTTCAGCGCCTGCACGAGCGCCGGGTAGATGAAGCCCGCTCCGATGGCCACCAGCGCCCAGAGCCCGATCCCGACACCGGGCACGACCAGGCTCCGGTAGTAGATGTTGAACACCAGCATCACGAACACGATGAAGGCGACCACCGCCAGCAACTCGAGCGCCGGCTTCTGCACGTGGATGTCGGTGTAGTTGGCGCCTTCGACGACGCCCCGCGTCGAGTACTCGAGCGTGTAGCGCTGGACGTAGAAGTAGCCGATCGCCTTGACGAATGCGAGCAGGCCGAGGATCAGCGAGAGATGGGCGACGGCGACGGGTTCGATCCGGGGGCCCGCGCCACCTTGCAGCCGGATCGCGCCGTTCAGGTACAAGAAGATCGCCGTCACGATGAAGACCGTGATCAGCGCCACCATGAACCAGTTGACGACGAACGTCTCGAACGGCAGGCGAAACACGAAGAAGCCGTAGTTCCGGTTGTAGACCGGGTCGTTGAGCGTGAACGCCTGGGCGTGAGCGAACAGCAGCCAGTTCTGCCACTGGGAGGCGGCGGACGAACCGACGAGGAATGCCACCACCGCCGCGATCACCGTTCGCACCAGCACCACGTGCGGCCCGATCAGCGCCTGGAAGCGCCGCACCAGGTCGAGGTCCGGCTGGAACAGCAACGCCCTGGGAACAAGGCGGTCGACGAACCAGAGGCTCGCCCAGACGCCGATGAACATCACCGCCATGAACACGGCGGCGAGCTCGAGCTTGGTCTCCAGGATCACGCGCCACACCTCGGGCAGCTGCACCGACTGGTACCAGAGGTAGTCGGTGTAGAAGGTGGCGATCCCCTGCAACGAGAGCAGCAGCAGGATGACCACCACGAGGATGCTGATGACGACCACCCGGCGGCCGCGCCGGCGAGGTCGGGGGCGCACTCGTGGCGGCATGTCCGGGGGCAGGCGCATGGCGCCGCTGAGCTTAGGAGCTAGGCAGTAGCAGGCACCGGCACCCCGGATGGATCGGCGGGTGCTGTTGCCCCGTGGGGAAAGGCTCTCCCGGCGGCTGCGGTCCGGCGAGGGCGTTGTCGTCGCAGTCCGGGCACGCCGTACCGCCGTCGTCGACAACCCAGCTCACCATCACGCCTTCCGCCGCTCCGAGAGCGGCGACCTGAGCGCCGGCGAAGGCACGCGTGGCGTGGTCGCCCGCCAGCTCCTCGACCCTGCCCCCCTTCCACTCCCGGTACGCGGCGCCCACGACGTCCGGAGCGCCCGCCTCCCGCATGCCGCCCAGCTCGGCCACGCCCGAGGAGATCCGCTGGCGGAGCATCCCGACGAGCTCGGAAGCAAGAACGGTGGCGGCCTTGGCGGCCTGGCCCTCGTCCACTCGGGGCGCCTTCCCGTTCAGCCCGCAGACCTCGTCGGCGAACTCCGAGCCGGCATGGCGAGCTTCGGCCAGCGCGTCCGCCACCGCCTTTTCGAAACGCTCCTCCTGCTCCCGCACACCCACCAACTCATCCAGCGTCGTACCGCCCCCCACACCCCGCAGCCGGGTCAACATCTCGTTCTGGTCGTCCTGCAGGGCCCGCTTCAGCGCCCGCGCCAGGCGACCCGCAGGACCGGCGATCAGCTCGTCCCGCCGGCGCAACGCCGCCGCCGACGCGTCCTCCGGCTCCGCCTGTCGGCCTCCTGCTCCGCCTCGGCTTCTTCCGCCGCTTCCGCCGCTTCCGTCTCGACTTCCTCCGCCTCTTCGACTTCCTCGTTGACCGCCAGCACGTCGTGCGCTCTGGCGACCTGCGCGGCGCGGCTCGCCCGGATCTTGGCGAAAAGCGCCTCGACGGCAGGCTTCTCCGTCTCCCCCGCCACCGGCTCGGCCGCCACCACCTCCTCTACGGGCTCCTCCGCCACCACCTGCTCTACAGCAGCCTCCGCCTCCGGTTCCTCCGCAACCGCCTCCGCTGCTGGCTCCTCCGCCTCCGGCTCCTCCGGCTCGTCCGGTTCCTCCGCAACCGCCTCCTCGACCGGCTCCTCAGCCACCTCCTCGACGGGCTCCTCAGCCACCTCCTCGACGCGAGCCTCCTCGACAGCCTCGACGACCTCGACGACCTCGATGGACTCAACGGTCGACTCGCCTTCGTACGCAGCCAGCCCCGCCGCATGGCGGGCGTCGTGCTCGGCATGGGCGAGCCGCTCGGTGAGGTCGTCCAGCGTCGAGCGGACCCCCTCGATGGAGTTGATCAACGTCCCCCGCCCGGCGAGCAGCTGCTCGACCTGGAACCGCAGGATCCGGCGCCGCTCGCTCAGGTCCCGCAGGATCCTCGCCCGCACCTGCCGGGCCTCCTGCACCATGTCCCGGCACTCGTCCTTCGTGGCGTCGACGATGCGCGAGGCCTCCTCCCGGGCCACCAGGAGCGCAGACTCCGCCTCCTGTCGAGCATGTCCCACCAGCGACTCGGCCTCGGCCGTGGCGGCTGCCCGCTCCGCCTCGGCGGCCTCGTGAGCTGCCGACCGCTCCGCACCTGCCGCCGCCTCCGCCTGCTCGCGGATCGAGGTGGCGGCAGCGTTCGCCTCCTCGGTCCGTTCGCCAAGCACCCGCTCGGCCTCGGCGAGGGTGTCTGCCGCCTTTGCCTCGGCGTGGGCGAGCACCTCCCGGGCCGCCTCGTGCGCCGAGTGCAGGACGCGGGCGGTCTCGGCACCGAGGGCGGAGGTGATGGTTTCCTCGTCGAGGTGGGGGTTGCGAGCCTTGTTCTCGGCCTCCCTGAGCTCGATGCGGAGGTCGCCCTCACGCCTCGCCGCAGCTCGCAGCTCGTCCGCCAGGCTCTCCAGGTAGGCGCGCACCGCCCCCTGATCAAAACCTTTCCTTGACGTCGGGAACGACTTACGCGCTACCTCGTCCGGCCCCGGAGCGGTGTGCGACGAGATGGCGATCCTCGGCTCGTCGGGCATTGCTACACACTAAGTCGTCCCGAAGGCGGCAACGGGCGAACGATCTGCGTCAGGACGGCGGGTGGCAGCTGAACGACGAAGGAACCCTGCCGCCGTGGGCGAGCAGCCAGTCGACGGCCTGGCAGACGTTGCTCACCTCGACCACCTTCAGGCTCGAGTTCGCATGTGCCAGCGCCGTCTTGTACTCCTGGGTGGGCACGAAGAACACCGTGGCGCCGGCATCCTCGACGGCGTAGGTCTTCTGCGGCACGCCGCCGACGTCGCCGACAGTCCCGTCGAGCGCCATCGTGCCGGTCGCCGCCACCACCTTCCCGCCCGTCAGGCTGTACGGGTCGAGCTTGTCGATCAGCCCGAGGGTGAACGCCAGCCCCGCCGATGGCCCGACGATCCCCTGCGGGTCGATCGTCACCGGGAAGGGCAGGTGGCCGAGCGTGGCGAACTGGTAGCGTCTCGACCCCCATGCACGGGTCCGGGTACGGGTACCCCTGCTGCTTGAACAAGGGGTACTTGGTCCCCTGTCCTGGGGGATAGCAACGGAGGTTCCCGGCTTCTATTCGAAACTCCCCCAGAGCCACACGAGCCGTCTCCACCGCCCCGCTCACCGGTGCGGAGTAAGGGCGGAAGCCGATGGTGATCGTGTCGCCCGGATGGTGCTTCTGGACGAGCGGCCCGAGGTCGGAGATCAGGCGCACCGGGGCGCCGTCGACCGACACCACGACGTCGCCCACCTGCAGGCTGTTGTACGCGTTCGAGAGCGGGTCGATCTCGTAGAGCTGTGCGCCCTTCGCCAGGGCCTGCACCTTGTAACCGAGGCTCGACAGCGCCACGTAGGTCGCCGCCTGGGTGGCGTCCGACATGTCGATGACGCCCTCGGTGTTGTACTCGGACACAGGCACGATGCCGATCACGTTCTCGTTCGCCTGGATGCTCGCCTGCGAGTCGAAGTAGCGGTAGTAGGGGTACGTGATCGCCCGCAACGGCACCAGGTAGACGTCGGTCAGCAGGATCGAGCCGGTGTGCTGGTGGGCATGCGACTGCGGGATCTCGATTAGGCCGCTCACGTCCTCGGCGTGCCCCGGTGCGAAGGCGTAGTAGGGGACGGTGATGAACGAAGTGATGACGACGGCGAGGGCGATCACAGCCAGGACGGCGATGACGATCACCCTCCGCCGGCGGAAGCCGAAGATCCTCGGGTAGACCCGCGGCGGCGGGCCGCCAGCAGGTGGCGGAGGTGGTTCGCCAGCGAGTGGCGGCGGTGGTTCGGCTGGCGGGACCGCTGTGTAGTCGGACGTGCGCGTAGCCTGCCACGCCGTGAACGCTTCGCAGGATCACCCGGACCCGATCGACGAGGACGCCGCCCGCACCGTAGACCCTGCTGTGCGGGAGGTAGCTCGGCGGCGCGGGGCGGTCGCCGCCGCCGCTCACGCCGGCGACGAGGCCACCATCCGGGCTCATCTCGTCGACGAGGACGCCTCGGTGCGCGCAACCGCCGTCGCCTCGTTGGCTCGGGCGGGCTTTGCCACCCCCGAGGACAGCCGCCGAGCCCTGGCGGACCCCGACCCGGGGGTGCGGCGACGGGCCTGCGAGCTGGCAGAGGGGCTACCCGGCGGCGACTTCCTGCCGCTGCTGGCCGATCATGAGGCGTCGGTCGTCGAGGCCGCCGCCTTTGCGCTCGGCGAGACCGCAGGCGGAGCCGACCCTCCCGCAGCCGTCGCCCGGCTCTGCGAGGTCGCCGCCCACCACAAGGACCCGCTCTGTCGCGAGTCTGCGGTCGCCGCCCTCGGCGCGATCGGGGACCCGGCCGGGTTGCCGGCGATCCTGGCCGCCCTCAGGGACAAGCCTGCGATCAGGCGGCGGGCCGTGCTGGCGCTCGCCCCCTTCGAGGGACCAGAAGTCGATGCTGCGCTGGAGACCGCCCTGCAGGACCGGGACTGGCAGGTGCGCCAGGCGGCGGAGGACGTCCTCGGGCATGGATCAGCAGATTGATGTAGGTGACTTAGTTTCGTAAAAGAAGGATGCCCACGGCCCGCACCCGGGCGCCACGGCCCGCACCCGGGCGCCCCACCCCGCACCCCCGGGGCGCCCGCACCCCTACAAACAGCGCGCCGCCCCGATCACGGCGCAATGTGGCGGATCGGCCACCACCCGGACAGGCAGTCCCGTCTCCGCCGCCAGGCGGTCGGGCAGACCCTCCAGCGCCGCTGATCCACCTGCCAGATGCAGGCCGCGATGCAGCAGATCGTTGGCCAGGTCGAGCGGCGCCGACTGGATCGCCCGCACGATCCCGGAGACGATCTGGCGGATCTGCTCCTCGATCACGTCGAACAGCTCCATCCGCGAGAGCACCACGGTCCGCACCGAGCCGCTCGACAGGTCGCGGCCCCGCACCTCCGCCTTCGCCTCCTCGCTCGGCCCCCAGGCGGAGGCGATGGCGATCTTCACCTGTTCGGCCGTGGCCCTGTCGAGCACAAGGTCGAGCTCCCGCTGGCAGCGCAGCCTGATGGCGTCGTCGATGTCGTCACCGCCGACCGGAGCTGTCACCGACACGGCGGCTGCACCGAGGGCGAGTATCCCCACCTCCGTCGTGCCGGCGCCCACGTCGACGACGACCGAGCCGGCGGGTTCCTGGATCGGCAGCCGAGCACCGACGGCGACCGCTATCGCATGATCGAGCAGCACGATGTGGCGCGCCCCGCCGTCCCGCAGCCCCTGCTCGACCGCCCGCCGCTGGACCCCGGTGGCGCCGCCGGGAACGCAGACGACGACCGGCATGCGGCTGAGCCGCCCGGCCCCCGCCCGCTCCAGCAGGTGGCGGAGCACCGCCTTCGCCAGGTCGAGGTCGACGACCTGGCCACGCCGGATCGGCCGGACGATGCGCACCCTCCCGGCCGCCCGCCCCTGCATCCTCAGCGCCGACACGCCGTATGCGAGCAGCCGCCCCGAGTTCATGTCGACCGCAGCCACCGAAGGCTCGTCGAAGACCAGCCCCGAGCCCTGGCGGATCATCCTGGTGGAGGCCGTCCCCAGGTCGATCGCCACACCCCTGCCGCTCACATGCCTTCCAGGCGTTCTTCCCGGCCGACGGGTGTGATGGGGTGCGTGTGCAGGCCCCAGTCGGTGCCTCCCTCCCAGACCTCGTGCTTCCAGATCGGAGCCGACTCCTTAAGCGTGTCGATGCACCAGCGGCCGGCGTCGAAGGCCTCCGCCCGGTGCGGCGAGGAGACCGCCACCGCCACCGACGCCTCGCCGACCTGGAGCGGCCCGGTCCGGTGCAGCACAGCGACCCGCCCGAGCTCCACCCAGCGCTTGCGCGCCTCGCTCACCAGACCCTCAAAACCACGCTCCACCTGCTCCGGCCACGCCTCGTACTCCACCAGCGAGACGTTCGGCCGGCCCTCGGCGTGGTCACGGACGGTCCCGAGGAAGAGCGTCACCGCGCCGCAGGACGGGAGCGTCACGAAGGCGATCATCTCGGCGATGGGCAACGGCTCGTCGGTCAGCGCGACCCAGTCGTCACCGGACGGTGGGCGGATCACGACTTCATGCTACGCGCCGCCGGTCACGAGGGGGATCGTTACAGATCCGTGACGCGACCCTCTCGAAACCCCTAGTCATCGGTATCCTCGACACCCGTGCACGGCGACGAGTTCGAGGACGACACGGACGAAGACGGTCCCGTACGTCCCCTGCTGCCGCCCGACGACCGCATCTGGCGGCACCCCTCCGAGCTTGCCGCCCTCACCGCGTCGCCGGTGGCACGCCCATATGCCGGCCGCACCGCTTGGCCCGTGCCTGCCCGCGCCGGCATCCTGGCCGCCGGGCTCACCGGCGCCCTCCTGGCGACAGGTTTGGTGCTGCTCGGCACCCAGCTGATGGTGGCAGTGCAGCAGCAGCAGCTGGCCGGTCACACGCGCACCTCCTCGGGCTCGGTAGGCCGGCCAGACGCTCCGGCCCTCGCCACCAAGAGCACCGACAAGCCGACCATCACGACCCTTGCCACGATGAGACCCGAACAACCGACGCCGCAGACGGGGCCGCAGCCCGCGGCGCAACCTGGGACACAGCAGATCACCAGGCAGGTGGCCGACGTGGTGGTGAAGGTCAGCGCCGCCTCGGTGGACGTCACCGCGATGACACCGCACGGGGCGGTGGCAGGTACCGGTCTCGTCTTCTCGGGAGACGGCTACCTCGTCACGGCGCTCGCACTGGTGAGCGGCGCCACCAGCCTCTCGGTGTCGGCTCCCGGCCTCGGTCGCCGCTCGGCTTCGGTCGTCGGCACCGACAGCCGCACCGGCATAGCGGTGCTGCACTGCCAGGGCGCCGACCTGCTGGCGGTGCCCTTCACGACGAGCGCGATCGAGGCGAGCGAGGCACCGCCGGACGCCGTGCAGCCGAACGACTCCCTGTGGGCGGTCATCGAGGGACCCAACGGAGCCGACGTCGCCTCCGGCCAAGCCGAGGCCGTGGACATGACGCTCGCCGCCCGCAGCACGACCGGCGTACTGACGCCTGCCTTCTTTGACGCAATTCAGGCGAGTGTCGTCCCCACGAAGGCGTCGCTCGGCTCGGCGTTGATCGACAGCAAGGGCCGTCTCGTCGGCATCGCCGTCGGCAGCAGCCAGGCGGGGACCACCGCCGTCACGCCCTTCTGGCTGGCTTTCGGCGCTGCCACCGAGATCATGTTGAGAGGCAGCGTGGAGCCCGGCTGGCTCGGTATCAGCGGGGTCAACGACGGGGACGGCGTGCGCGTCCTCGGCGTCCTGCCACGCTCGTCGGCGGCGGCGGCGGGGATTCTGCCGGGCGACGTGATCATGGCGGTGGACGGCAGCCCGACGATCGACATGGGCTCGCTCGAGGCGCACGTCTACTGCCTCGCCCCCGGCACCACGGCGCGGCTCTCCATCAAGCGCCACGGCCGGAAGATCAACGACAAGGTGACGATGGAGCGGGCGCCGGCCGCCTGAGCGCCCTTCAAGGTCGCCAGCCGCCTGAGAGCCCTTCCGGTTGCCGCCCTTCTACGTTCATCTGCGAGCATGAGCCCACCCCACCAGCCCCTACGATCGTCCTGGTGACCAACTTCGGCATGGGCGGCATGGGCGGGGGTGACTTCTTCTCCGGGATGCTCGGCGACGTCCTCAAGCTGCTCGGTCAAGGCGGCGCCACGATCCAGTGGGAGCTCGCCTTCCACCTCGCCCAGAGCGTCGCCACCGACGGTCAGCCGGAGGCGAACGTGGATCCCGTCGAGCGGATCCGCCTGGAGGAGATCTACCGCATCGCCGAGATGCACGTCGCCGACATCACAGGCGCCGGCTCGACGGCTTCGCTCCCGAAGATCGAGGCGGTGAGCCGCGCCGAGTGGGCGCGGCGCTCGCTGACCGCCTGGAAGCCCTTCCTCGAACGGCTGGCCGAGGCGGTCAAGGCACGGGCGGCGGAGAGCCCGGCAGGCCCGGCGCCCGGTGTCGGACGGGGAGGGCTGGAGGGCCTGAAGGGGCTCGAAGGTTTCGAAGGCCTGGAGGGCCTCGAGGGGCTGGACGACCTGAGCGGCCTCGGCAGCTCACTCGACCCGCTAGATCCGCTCGAGGCGGACGGTGAGGCGGGGGACGCGGAGTCGGCAGCTGCGGAGCGTTTCGCGAAGATGTTCGAGCAGTTGGCCTCGGCGATGACGCCATCGATGCTGGCGATGCAGGTCGGTGGCATGGCCGGGCACCTGTCGCGGACTGCGCTCGGGCAGTACGAGGTGCCGCTGCCTCGGTCGAACGAGGACGGCCAGCTCGCCATCCTCGCCATCCCCGAGAACATCGCCGCCTTCGCCTCCGACTGGTCCCTTCCCCCCGACGACGTCCGGATGTGGATCTGCGTGACGGAGGCGACCTACCAGACGGTGCTGGCCCGGCCGCACGTGCGGGAGCGCCTGGCGGATCTGCTGGTGGCGAACGTCGGCTCGTTCCGCGTCGACCCCGATGTGCTGACCTCACAGATGGAAGGTCTCGATCCTTCCGACATGGGCGCCCTCAGCCGCCTCTTCGGCAATCCCTCCAGCCTCTCGATGGCGGCCAGCTCGCCGGAGGCCGAGAGGGTGCGGGGGGAGCTCGCCGCCCTGACTGCGGTCATCGTCGGCTACGTCGACCACGTCGCCAACGAGGCCGCCAGCAGGGTGATCGGCAGCAAGGGCGCGCTCGCCGAGGCCTTCAGGCGCCGCCGCGCGGACCCCGGTGAGGGTGAGAAGGCGGCCGAGATGCTCTTCGGCTGGCAGGTCGATCAGGAGCAGATCGACCGCGGCAGGGCGTTCGTCCGTGGTGTCCTCGAGCGAGGCGGGGAGACGGACCTCGCCCGCATCTTCCTCGTCGAAGGGAACCTGCCGACGCCGGCCGAGGTCGACGCCCCCGGGCTCTGGCTGGAGCGCATCAACCTGCCCGGCGCGGAGCCGGGCGAGGCAGGAGCCGGCGGCGCACAGCCCGGCGAAGAGGCTTAGGCCTCCGCTTCCTCCTCGGGCACCCCGAGGTCCCACTCCAGCAGCAGGTTCTCGCGCTCGGCATCCCTGACGACACGCTCACGATTGCGGCGGAACTGCGGATCGTGCGGCGGCAACAGCAGCAGCCGCGCCAGCGCCCTCTGCCGAAACTCCTCGATCAGCGCCCTGTCCCCGAACTCCGACTCCACCTCCCAGTGCGGCGCCACCGGCCCCAGGTAGACGACGCGGACGTGCCCGCGGGGAGGCTCGGGCGCCGCGTTGGGGTCCTGCATCGAAGGCATCGTCATGGCGGTGAGTGTAGACGGTGGCAGCCACTGCTCCAGGCATGAGATGCCCCAAGATGCGCTCACGTGCTGAGCCGCAGGCACCTTGCCGGCATCCTTACCGCCGCGGGAACCGTAGAACTGTGGTCGACGTCCAAACGAGCGCAAGGCCCGGCGCGGGCCGAGCGTCCTACACACAGCGGACGCAGAACCAACTCACAGGCAATACACAACCAAGCGGCAAATGCTCATGTGGGCCCTGGCCTTCAGGCAGAATTGTGCAGGCGGGGATGGCGATCGGAGCCACGATGGATATGTCTTGGATGGAGCAGGGGAAGTGCCGGGAGATCCCACCCGACACCTTCTTCCCGAGTGACGGCGTAGGCGTCGAGGTGGCGCGCAAGATCTGCAAGGACTGCCCGGTCAAGTCGCCGTGCCTCGAGTACGCGATGGCGAACCACATCGACCACGGCGTGTGGGGCGGGACGTCGGAGCGCGAGCGCAGGCGCATCGCCCGGGCCCGCCGGCTGGCCGCCGCCGCTGCCATGGCCAGCAGGAGCTGACGGCCGAGCCACTTCAGCCGGCCCTACGACGCTCGCGGCAGCTAGCGCCGCAGCGCGTGGACAGCTGCAGGGTCGCCGCCCCCGACGACCCGCAGCCGGAACTACCGCCCGTGACGAGAGGGCCGCCTAGGAGGCGGCGACGCCACCCTGCTGCTCGAGCTGCCGCATCCGCCGCACCCGGCGTCGTTCGCGCTCGCTCATCCCGCCCCAGATGCCGAACTTCTCGCTGTTGGCCAGGGCGTACTCGAGGCAGTCCTCGAGGACGACGCAGCCTCTGCACACTTCCTTGGCCTCTCTCGTCGACGAACCTCGCTCCGGGAAGAACAGCTCCGGATCGACACCCATGCAGTTGGCGCGGGACTGCCAAGTTCGGTCGGCTTGGCCAAGCAATGCCTTGAGCTGCACCGGCATATCCCCTCCCCTCGGTTGACTTCCGGGCGTGTAATTACACCCGTGTCATATGATGGACCCTTACCTGCGAGGTTGCAAGGGGTCCGAGGGGAAAATGCGCCGGATCCGCGGCATCGCGCCTCAGCGCCCCAGCGCCTCAGCCTCAGACGCCGAGCGCCTCAGGCGCCCCGGCGGCGGCTGCGGCCCTTGGACGAGGTGGAGAGTGCCCGCCGCTGCTCGATGAAGTCCACCAGCACGTAGTCGCCGAGTGTCTCGGGCGTGGTGAAGAAGGCCCGGCCGCGGTTGACCTTCGTCATGTGCTCGACGAAGTGGCGCAGGTACGTGCTGTCGCCGATCGTGAAGGTGTTGATGCGGATGCCGGCGCGTGTGCAGCGGACGACCTCGGTGAGGGTCGCCTCCACGGTCTCGCGCACCGGCGGGTAGTGGAAGATCGGCGTCCCGTCCGCCGTCAAGTGAGCCGTGGGCTCGCCGTCGGTGATCATGATGATCTGCTTCGTGCCCGACTGGCGGGCGAGCATGCTGCGGGCGAGCATCAGCGCGTGCTGCATGTTGGTCCCGTACTCGTAGTCCCAGGAGACCTCCGGAAGCCCGTGCGGAGGGATCTCCCTGGCGATGACCGAGAAGCCGAGCAGGCCCAGGTAGTCCCGCGGCCACTGGGAGGCGATCAACGCCTGCAGCGCCATCGCCACCTTCTTCGCCGCCACGAAGTTGCCCTGCATCGGCATCGAGAGGGACAGGTCGAGCATCAGCACCGTCGAGGTGCGGGTCAGCTCCTCGGTGCGCTCGACCTCGAAGTCGTCGGGCTGCAGCCGCACCGGCAGTGCCGGCACGTCCTCGGGTGAGCCGGCCCTGCGCACCATCGCCCGCCGCAGAGTCCGCTCGATGTTGAGGTCGAAGGGGTCCCCGAACTCGTAGGGCTTGGTCTCCTGCGCCCGCTCCCGCCCGATCCCCGAGCGGACGATCTGGTGACCGCCGAGCCGGTCCTTGGTGAGGTGCTTGAAGAGCTCGGACAGGGCCTGGTTGCCGATCTGGCGGATGCCCCGCGGCGTCAGCTCCAGGCGCCCCTCGCGGTTCTCGATCAGGCCCGCCTCCTCCAGCCGCTTGGCGAGCTGCGCCAGCTGTTCGAGAGCCCTTGCGGCGTCCGGGCCGAGCAGGTCGCTCGCCCGATCGAGATCGACCTCGGCGAGCGACGCCGGGCTGAGCGCACCGCCGAGCATCTGCTCGAGGCGGTCGAGGTCGGCGAGGTCCTGGAACATGTCGGCCGCCTCGGGCAACCCGAGCGGGTTGGTGCCGCTCATCGGGCGCCGCCGGTCCCAGCCCGCTCCCGGCAGGGCCTCACGCAGGTTGCGGCCGAGGCGGTCCATCTGCCAGGCGAGGTCCATGTCGCCCATCAGCTCGGAGAAGAGCGACTCCAGCTGTGCCCGCTGGCCGGGGGTCATCGAGGCGAGCATCGAGGAGACGGCGGCCATCCGCTGGGCCATCTGCTCGAGCAGCTCGTCGAGCGACTGCGGGTTGCCCGGGAACAGGTCGCCGAACTGCTCCATGAACGCCTCGAAACTCGGGTCGATCTCTTCTCCCGCCGCCCTCTGCTCGAGCATCCGGTTGAGGGCGTCGAGGGCGGCCCGGATGTGCTCACGCTCCTCCGGGCCTTGTTTCGCGAGCTCGCCGGCGACGTCGTCGAGGAAGGTCTGGGTGACCTGCTGGCGGAGCTTCTCCAGCACCTGCTCCAACTTCTCCCGCGCCTCGGAGGACATGAACTCGTAGCTGCTGAGCGCGCGCACGCGGCCGGCCAGGTCGTCCGGCATCAGCTCCAGCTGCATGCGGCGCTCGTTGGCGGCCTCCTCGGTCACTTCCCGGCGCCGCTCGTCACCCGACTCACGGGCTTCCCGCTCGATGCTGTCGATCTCGGCTCGCTCCATCTCGACAACCTCGTCGAGCTCACGGGCGATCTCCGCGTAGGGGGCTCCCAGGTCGTGCTGCTCCTGCATCTCCCGCCGCCGCTCGGCCAGCCTCTCCATCAGCTCGCGGAGGCCCTCGACGCGGTTCCCCTCCCGGTCCCTCAGCCCCTGCTGCATCAGGCGCCGGAGCGCCCTCTCGATGTCCCCGTGGGCGAGCAGCTCGTCGTTCATCTGGGCGAGCAGGCTGTCGGCGTCGAGGTCGAAGCCCTTCTGGCTCCCGTCCCAGCGCGAGTACCGGTAGGCCCAGGGCTCGTCGCTCATCGCCGGCTACTTGCTCCTGTAGGTGGCGCGGGGACCGGCGGCGTCCTTGTTGAGGCGTTTCGAGAGGTGCAGGCCCTCGAGCACGAGCTCGGCGGCGCTGGCGATCTCGCCTGGGCTCTCGGAGTTGCCGGTGATCGACACCACCGCCGTCCTGAGCGCCGGGATCCGGTTGACGGTCTCCACGTAGGCGGCCGAGGTCAGGTCCGGCCCGGCGTGCACCACCGAGCCGTCGTCGAAGGCGCCGACGATCTGCCCCAGCCCTCCCTGCGGGCAGGACGAACGGAACGTCGCCAGCACGGCCGCCTGCAGCAACCTCCCCACGATCTCGGCGTCCTCGCCCGACTCCAGCGACTCCACCTCGACCTTGCCGAGGGTGGAGGCGACGAGCGCGTCGAGATCCGAGACGCGGGGGATCGCCTCGGTCTCGCCGCTGCGAAGCGCCCGCCGGATCGCTGCTGCCACGAGGGTCTCGTAGTTGGAGATCGAGAGCCGCACCGAGACCCCCGACCGCTGGTTGATGCGCGGGCTCTCGCGGGCGAGCTGGCTGAGCAGCCCGACGATCTCGACCATGTAGTCGGGCACTTCCACCCGCAGCCCGTCGTCGGCGACAGGGACCGCCTCCTGGGCGATCACCTCCAGCTCGGTCTCCAGGTCCACCGGGTAGTGCGTGCGGATCTGCGCTCCGAAACGATCCTTGAGCGGCGTGATGATCCGCCCCCTGTTGGTGTAGTCCTCGGGGTTGGCGCTGGCGACCAGGAAGACGTCGAGCGGCAGCCGCACCTTGTAGCCGCGGATCTGGACGTCGCGCTCCTCGAGCACGTTGAGCAGGCCGACCTGGATCCGCTCGGCGAGGTCCGGAAGCTCGTTGATGGCGAAGATGCCGCGGTTGGTGCGCGGCACGAGGCCGTAGTGGATCGTCAGCTCGTCGGAGAGGTAACGGCCCTCGGCCACCCGGATCGGGTCGACCTCGCCGATCAGGTCGGCGATCGAGGTGTCGGGAGTGGCCAGCTTCTCGCCCAGCCGGTCGTGCCGGTGGACCCAGGCGATCGGGGTCTCGTCGCCCATCAGCGTGATCATGTCGAGCGCATGGCGCGAGGTCGGGTGGTACGGGTCGTCGTTGATCTCGGACCCGGCCACGATCGGCATCCACTCGTCGAGCAGGGAGGTGAGCGAGCGGATCATCCGGCTCTTGGCCTGGCCCCGCTCGCCGAGGAAGATGATGTCGTGGCCGGCCAGGAGGGCACGCTCGAGCTGCGGGAGGACGGTGCTGTCGTAGCCGAGAACGCCCTCGACGATCGGCTGCCCGGAGGCGATCCGCTTGACGGCGTTGCGGCGGATCTCCGTCTTGACCGGGACCGACTGCCAACCCGACGCTCGCAGCTCGCCGAGCGTCGCCGGCAGGGAGGCGGTCTGCGGCTGCGATAAGGCTTCTGTCTCACTCATGATGGGCCGAGCCTATAGAGCGGAACTCCCGGTTCCACCGGCAGGCACCGGCCGGCCGGCGGCGGCCGGTGCCTGCCGGCATCAGGCGTTGGCCGAGGCTCCCCCACTGCGGGCAGAGACGCGAGAGGCAGCCAGCGACCCGAAGAAGTGGGCGGTGCCGAAGGCGAACACGCCGCCGTCCTGGGCGAAGATCCAGTAGCCGGTGCCGGTCTGCGGTAGCGCCAGCGCCACCGCCGGGCCGTTCAGGTGGTGTCCGATCATCGAGCCGCGGAACTTTGCGTCGCCGTAGGCGAACACTCCCCCGTCGGCGCCGACCAGGTAGTAGCCGTGGCCGTCCGGCGTCGCCGCCATCCCGACCAAGGGCGCCGCCAGGTGCAGGCCCGAGGCGTGCGGGTCGCCGTAGCCCCTCGCGTCGCCGAAGGGCAGCACGTTGCCGTCGGCGGTCACCAGCCAGTAGCCGAGGCCGTCGGCCGTCGACGCCATGCCGACGACGGTCTCGTGCTGGATCGTGAAGTTCTCGCCGCCCCAGTTGACCGCGTCGCCGAACTTCGTGACGTGCCCGTGCTGGTCGACGAGCCAGTAGCCGTACCCGGAGGCGTCGGTGGCCATCGCCGCGATCGGCACCGGCGCCGACAGCATCCCTCCCCGGTAGGCAGCGTCTCCGAAGGAGTACACCTGACCGGCCGCCGTCACCAGGTAGTAGCCGGAATGATCCACGGACGCAGCCATGCCGACCACCGGGCTGTCGGTCATGCCGGCGGCGGAACCGTAGAAGTGCCCGTAGCCGAAGTGGAAGACGCCGCCGTCCCTGCCCGAGATCCAGTAGCCCTGCAGCGGGCTCGCCACGCGGTAGCTGAACGGTAGTGAGGTGAGCTCGTCGGCGTTCACGTCGGGGAACCCGAGCAGCAGGTCCGCCTGGAAGACGTCGTCGACGTCGATGGTGCCACTGACGTCTGTTCGCGGCGGGGGCCGTCGGCGTGATCGTGAGCGGGATCGATGCGGTAGCGCCTGGCGCTATCTGCACGGGCGCGAAGTTCGGGGAGAGGCCGTTGAACGCGCTGGCCGACCAGAGGTCGCCGCCGGCTGTCGTGACTGTCGGGTCGAACGCCTGGGTCACCGCCGAGAAGGTGTCGCTGGCAGTGGCGGAGGGAGCGCCGCTTGCCGGGTATGGACCGAGCTCGCTCGGGTTGAGCGCCCAGAGCCCCGAGCCGACCGTCGGCGTCCCGCTGAAGTCGAGAGACGCCGTGTCGCCGGAGTTCGATTCCTGCACGTGTGGCGCCGGCACCGCGGGCGAGAGGTCCGGGTCCCCGCCGAGGTACTCGATGTCGTAGGTGACGGGGACCGATCCGCTGAGCGCTGTGTCCACCTGCATCGTGTGCGTCGGGACGTCGTACAACGGGAAGCTCGTGCCGGGGGCGAGGGGCAGGCTCATGTTCTGGTCGCTGCCGTTGAGGTCGGGAAGGGTGATGGTCTGTGTCCCCGCGGTCCGCGGGTCGAGGAAGAACGCCTCAGGCGAGAGCCCTGTGTTCTTGATCGTCACGTTGAACGTGTACGGCTGGCCCGGTTGCAGCACCGAGTAGGGAGTCTTTGGCAGGTTCGAGCTGACGCTCACCTGATCGAAACGAACCGCTCCCGTGAACGTCATCGACAGCTCCGAACCGGAGACAGGCTGCATCCAGTAGAGCTCGAGCAGGTAGGTGCCGGCAGCCGGCGAGTCCTTGTAGAGGTTGACGTCGGGCGTCGCCACCACCGAACCCTGAGAATCCAGGGTGAGGCTCGACGAGGAGGCCAGCGTCGTCCCGTTCTGGTCGACCAGGTAGGCGACGACCGGGCTGTTGGCGTCGCGAAAGGCGGCGCTCACGTCGACGTCGTGCAGCCCCGCCGGCAGCGTGAACTCGTAGGTGTTGAGCTGCGCCTGGCTCCCGGCGCGGCCGTTGCCGCCGGTGAGCACCCCGCTGAAGGTCCCCCCGCTCGGCCCGAGCGGGACGAGAGTCCGCACCGAGACGGGGATCGTCGACTGCGCTCCCGCGGCGTTGACGACGATCGACTGCGCCGCGTCGCCCGCCGTCGAGGAGCTGGTGGCGGTGAACGTGGCGGTGCCGGTCGCCCCCGCCGCCAGCGTCAGGCTGGACGGCGAGATGGAGCCGGCGGCCTGGTACTCAGATGTGATCGCGCTCCACTGGACCACGCCGGACGTGCCCTTGCCGTTGCTGCCGTTCTTCAGAGTGAAGAAGACGGCAGTCCACGTACCCGCCGCCGGGTCGCTCACCTGGATGTTGGCGTAATCGCCCAGTCCCTGCGGGAGGGAGTAGCCGGCGAAAGCGCCGGCCGGGTCGATCAGCGCCACCTGCAGCGGCCACGCCTGCCCGGTGTCGGGGTAGTCGGCCGAGAAGTCGAGCCGGGACGAGGCGGTCATGGTCGGAACGCTGAACGTCTCCTCCTGGTAGACCGCCGTTGCCCCGTTCCAGTCGGCGAAGGTGTTCGCCGTCGGCGGCCCGCACCCATGGATGGCCGTCGACGACGGATCGAGGCAGAAGCTGCCGCTCTGGGCGCTCGCCTGATGCGTCAGCGCACGAGTCGACAGGCGCACGCTGACCGAGGCATCGCCGGTGTTGGTGAAGCTGATCCTCCTGCTCGTGCTGGCACCCGGGTTCTGGCTGATGTCGATCTGGTTCGGGCTGGTGAGGATCCCGCCCTCGGGGGTCCCGCTCGTTCCCCTGATCGAGAGCGCCATCTTGACGGCAGCCAGCACGTCGAGCAGCCCGGCGCCCTGCTGCTCCGCCGGCGCGTCGAGGTCGGTGGCCGTGCTCATCAGGATCTGCTTCACGAGAGCAGGCGTTGGATCGGTTCCGCCGTGGGCCGAGGCGTAGGCCTGGATGACGTCGGCCGCGGCAGCCGCCGCCAGCGAGGAGGACTCACTGCTGCCGTCTGCGAGCTCGAGCGGCGAAGGCTGCGGCGGGCTCTCGAAGTCGGTGCAGCTCGTGTAGACGGCCGTGTTGGTGCTGCAGAGCGCCCAGTTCAAGTCGCCGGGGGCGACGAGGTCGGGCATCCTGCCGTCCTGGGCGAAGCCGCCCGAGGAAGCACTGGAGATGTTGTTGTCGAGCCAGCTGCCGTTCGTTGCAGTAGGAGTCGTGGCGTCGATGCCCCCATAGGTCACCTGCTGGTAGGCGCGAAACGTCGTCGAGGCCCCGACGGAGATCACGTCCGGGTCCGTCGACGGCGAGTCGAGCGTGCTCGTGACCCCCGCCTCCCCTCCGCTGGCGACGACCGTCACCCCGGCGGCGACCGCCAGGTCATCGGCGAGGCGAGTGGCATCGAGCGCTGTGTCGGGCAGGTTGTCCGTGCCGAAGGACTCGTCGAGCACCTTGGCGCCACCGGCGGCGGCGTAGTCGATCGCCTCGATGAGGTTGGACTCGGTCGTGTCGTGCACGGCCGAGAAGACGTTCTCGCCGAGGATGCTGGCGCCGGGCGCCGCCCCGACCAGCTGGATGTCGCAGCCGGACGGCAGCGGGTGGGCCGCATTGACGAAGGTGCTGATGTCGTAGGTGGAGTTCTCCTGGGCGCCGATGGCGCTGGCGTCAGCGAACGCGTCGGCGGCGGCGTCTCCGCTGGGCGTCCCTACGGGGTCTCCCGTGAAGTCGACAGTCGAGACCACCGGCGTGCCCGCCGGGGAGCCGGCCGAGGCGTAGGCCGGGTTCCGCTGCAGGTCGGAGAATGGTCGTGTCGATCGGGCCGGCTACATCGGCGACCTCGACACCCGCACCGTCGTACCCGAGGTTGATCGCCGCCAGCGCCTTGATCGCGCTGACCGCCTGGGGGTCGACCTCCGGGCTCGAGGAGGTGCCACAGATCGAGGGGGCGGCGTTCTTCGTGGTCGCCCGGGCCGCCTGATGTGAGCCGGCCTGATGTGACCCCGCCTGCTGAAGCTGCGCCACCGCGGCGCTCCCTGCCAGGCCGCTCCCTGCCCCCTCGGAGGCCGGGTAGGGGATCGTGCTGTCCGGCAGAACGGCCTCGACGAGCGGGTTCGACTCCAGTGCGGAGCGCTGTGCGGGGGTGACCGACGCAACGAGGAGCGGAAGCGCCTTCCCGACGAACTCGACGCTCCCGCCGCCCGCCCGCAACCTCGCCAGGAGCGGGGTCTCCTCCGCCAGCAGCGCGCTCCGGCGCGCCGTGGACCTCGGAGCGAGACCGCCGGCTGTGTCGCGCATGATGACGATCACCTTGCTGGTCGGCCCGGGCGTGGCGGCCGCCAGTTGAGCCCCCTGACGAGTCGCGGCCTGCACTGACGATGCGTTGAGGGCTGCCTGGGCCGCCGGCACGGCGGCCATCGACGCCCCGACCCCTGTTGCGCACGCTATAGCAAGCCAAGTTCTCTGCCTCACCCGGCCCACTCGATCCCTCCCAGCTCGACGTCGCCTGCCGTCCCGGCAGGCTAAGCGAGCATCCGGCGTTTGTCAGCTAATTGCGACCGCAGATCGCGGCGCCCGAAGGCACGGCCTGGCGGCGCTCCGGAACCACGGACTGGCGACATGCCGAGCCTAGGCACCCGACGGCAGGCGACGGCCGGCCGCGGCCCCTCGCTTTCGCTGTCCGGGCTGATGGTGGAAGTATGAGGAGCGGCCCTCCCGCCGATCTGGTCGCGCGCGGGCCGACCCGACACACTCCGACGAAAGGTGGCAGATGAGGCACAAGGAGGACCGGCGATGACGATCGTCGAGGATGCTGAGGTGCGTCCGACCGTCACGCCGGTGTCCATCGGGGGCGTTCGGGGGGGACCAGATCTCACCACCGTGCTGCGCAAGGACAGGTGGTGGGTGCAGCCGGCACTCACGGTGTTCGGCCTCACGAGCTTTGTCGTGTATGGGACGTGGGCGGCGTTTCGAGGCAGCCATTGGTACGTCGGGTTCACACCCACGGCTGGGTTCGCCACCAGCGGGGGCCGCGACTACCTGTCGCCCTTCTACTCCCCGTGCCTGACGAACGCATGCTTCTCGCACGGCTACGGCTGGGGGCCGATCACCGCGTCGTCGATCTCGCCGGCGCTGCTGGTGCTCATCTTCCCGCTCGCCTTCCGGGCCACCTGCTACTACTACAGGAAGGCGTACTACCGGTCCTTCTGGGGATCGCCTCCTGCCTGCGCCGTCGCAGACGCCGGCTCCAAGAGCTGGCGCAGGCGCTACTCCGGCGAGACGAAGTTCCCGCTGATCATCCAGAACGTGCACCGCTACACGTGGTACTTCGCCGTGATCTTCGCCGGGATCCTGACCTGGGACGCAATCACCGCCTTCAGGTTCCCGAACGGGGTGGGGATGGCGCTCGGGACGGTCTTCTTCGTCGTCAACGCCGTCTTGATCTGGCTGTACACCCTCAGCTGCCATGCGTGCCGGCATCTCTGTGGCGGCCACCTAAAGTCCTTCTCGAAGGCGCCGATCCGCAAGAAGCTCTGGGATCTCGTGACACCTCTCAACGGACACCACATGCTCTTCGCCTGGATGTCGCTGATCTCCATCGTGGTGTGCGACTTCTACGTCTTCCTCGTGTCGATGGGCACGATCCACGACCCGAGGTTCTTCTGATGGCCGAGTACGAGCTGCACAACTTCGACGTCATCGTGATCGGCGCCGGCGGCGCCGGCATGCGAGCGGCCATCGAGGCGCAGTCACTCGGCGCCAAGACGGCACTGGTCTGCAAGTCGCTCCTCGGCAAGGCCCACACCGTCATGGCCGAAGGCGGGGTGGCTGCTGCGCTCGGCAACGTCTGGCCTGACGACAACTGGCAGGTCCACTTCCGTGACACGGTGCGCGGCGGCAAGATGCTGAACAACTGGCGGATGGCGCAGCTACACGCCCAGGAGGCTCCCGACCGGGTCCTCGAGCTGGAGGAGTGGGGAGCGCTCTTCGACCGCACGCCGGACGGGCGCATCCTCCAGCGGGACTTCGGCGGCCACCGCTACGCCCGGCTGGCGCACGTCGGCGACCGCACGGGGCTTGAGATGATCCGCACTCTCCAGCACCGCGCCGTCAGCCTCGGTATCGAGGTGTTCATGGAGTGCAAGATCGTCCGGCTGCTGAAGTCGGCGGACGGGCGGGTGAACGGGGCGGTCGGTTTCTGGCGTGAGTCGGGTCGTTTTGTGGTGTTCGGGGCGAAGGCGGTCATCATCGCCACCGGCGGGGTCGGGAAGGCTTGGAAGTTCACCTCTAACTCCTGGGAGTCGACAGGGGACGGCCATGCCCTGGCGCTCTGGGCAGGTGCCGACCTGATCGACATGGAGTGCGTGCAGTTCCACCCGACGGGGATGGTCTGGCCGCCGTCGGCTCGTGGCCTGCTCGTCACCGAGGGGGTGCGCGGCGACGGCGGCGTCCTCAAGAACATCGACGGCAAGCGCTTCATGTTCGACTACATCTCGCCCTACTTCGCCGACGAGACCGCCGACACAGAGCAAGAGGCCGAAGGCTGGTACGACAACAAGAAGGACTTCCGTCGGCCACCGGACCTGCTGCCGCGTGACGAGGTGGCGAGAGCGATCAACTCGGAGGTGAAGGCCGGCCGGGGTAGTCCCCATGGCGGGGTCTTCCTCGACATCGCCTCCCGCCGCTCGCCCGAGTACATCAAGCGCCGGCTGCCCTCGATGTACCACCAGTTCAAGGAGCTGGCGGACGTCGACATCACGGCGGAGCCGATGGAGGTCGGGCCGACGCTGCACTACATCATGGGCGGCGTGCGGGTGGAGGCCGACACGGCCGAGACGACGGTCCCCGGGCTCTATGCCGCGGGCGAGGTTGCGGGCGGGATGCACGGAGCGAACCGGCTGGGCGGCAACTCGCTGTCCGACCTCATCGTGTTCGGGCGGCGAGCGGGTCTAGCGGCTGGTGAGGCCGCCCTCGGCGGCGGAGAGGTGCAGCTCGACGAGGCGCAGATCAGCGAGGTCACCCAGTACGCCCTCTCATTCTTCGACCACGACGGAGGGGACAACCCGTATTCGATCCACCACGAGCTGCAGGAGACGATGCAGTCGCTGGTCGGGATCATCCGCAACGAGGCCGAGCTGCAAGAGGCGCGGCGTCAAGCTCGCCGAGCTCGAGCCGCGGGCGGCCAAGACGCAGGTCGAAGGTCATCGCCAGTTCAACCCCGGCTGGCACCTGGCGCTCGACCTGGAGTCGATGCTGGCGGTGTCCAACTGCACGACGCTCGGCGCCCTCGCCCGCAAGGAGAGCCGGGGCGGGCACACCCGCGACGACTATCCGAAACCCGACCCTGAGCTCGAGAAGGTGAACTTCGTGGTGCGCTGGCGCGACGGCGAGTACTCAGTAACACCCGAGCCGAAGCCGGTCCTCCCCGATGAGTTGAGGGAACTCCTCGAGGAGGGGCACTGATGTCGACCGAACCCGAAGTCGAGCAGGCGCCGGTCACCTCCCAGGGAGACAATGGCTCCTCAGCAGCGGAGGCCGAGCGACCGGTTGCAACGCTCACCGATGTGCAGACGGGAGTGCCGCAGCCGAGCGGCGGCGAGGTACGCATGCTCCTGTGGCGCGGCGACGCCGGAGGTGGCGATTTCACCGAGTACAGGCTGCCGGCGCAGGAGGGCGAGGTCGTTCTCGACGTCGTCCACCGCATCCAGGCCGATCAGGCGCCCGATCTGGCGGTGCGCTGGAACTGCAAGGCCGGGAAGTGCGGTTCGTGCTCGGCAGAGATCAACGGCAAGCCGCGCCTGATGTGCATGACACGGATGAGCACATTGCCGGTCGGCGAGCCGGTGACGGTGTCACCGATGCGTGGCTTTCCCGTGATGCGTGACCTCGTGACCGACGTCTCGTACAACTACGAGGTCGCTAGGCGGATCCCCCCTTTCAAGCCCCGGCCCAAGGACCCCGACGGGGTATACCGGATGAAGCAGGTCGACATCGACCGGGGGCAGGAGTTCCACAAGTGCATCGAGTGCTTCCTCTGCCAGAACGTCTGCCATGTGATCCGAGATCACGAGGAGAACAAGCTGCACTATGCAGGCCCGCGCTTCTTCGTGCGCCTGGCGGAGCTCGAGATGCACCCGCTCGACACCGAGGACCGGCGTAGCTACATCAACGAGCAGATGGGCCTCGGGCTCTGCAACATCACCAAGTGCTGTACGGAGGTGTGCCCCGAGCACATCCACATCACCGACAACGCCATCATCCCCTTGAAAGAACGGGTGGTGGACGCCATGTACGACCCGGTGGCCTGGCTCGGGCGCAAGATCCTCCGCAGGCAAGGGCCGAAGCCTTCCGAGGAAGTGCTGAAGACGACGCCGGCCCACATCTTTGGCAACGGGACGAGGCCTTGGCCGGTGCTGACCACTCCCATGGCAGCCGCTCCGGCGGCTGCCGCTCCGGTGGCGCCTCCGGCTCCGGCGGCTCCCGGCGGCTCCGGCGGCTCCGGCGGCTCCGGCGAAGGGTCCCAGCGAATCTGACCCAGACGCCTGAGGCGTGCCTCTCTTCCTATCGGACGAGTGGCTCGCCGAGCTGGGTGCAGTGCTCGACAGAGCTTGGGCTGGCGCGCCTGCTGAGGGCGGGTCGCTGGCACTGGGGCAGATCGTGCGTGACGCGCCGGGCGGCGACGTCGAGTACACGATGGTGCTCGGCGCAGGAGCCGGCGCGGCGGGTGGCGTGGCGGGCGCCGAGGTGACCCTCGTCGAGTCCTACGAGGTCGCCCGCGCCCTGGCGTCAGGTGAGCGCACGATCGGAGAGGTCCTCGCGGCCGGAGCGATCCGAGTCAGGGGTGATGCGCACCGGCTCGTGGAGGCCCAGCCTCTCCTCGAGCGTCTCAGCCACGAAGATGTAGTGGCTGGACTCAGGGACGTGCGGGATTCCACCACGTTCTGAGGCCACGGGAGGCCCAGGAGATCGAAGCGTGTCACCTGATAGAGCGCGGACGCTCAGCAGGATGACACGCTTTGCAGAGATCGACCGGTCTGCCCGGCCGAAGTGTGTCACCTCACATAGCGCCAGCGCTCAGCTGGATGACACAGTTCGTCGTTCCCCGACGATTCTGGAGGCTCAAATGGTGCTCGAGCATGCCATCCTCGACATGACGCCTGACCGCGCGGCCGACTTCGAGGCCGCGTTCGCCAGGGCGAAGGAGCTGATCGCCTCGTCCGACGGCTTCCGCAGCCTGCGCCTCGAACGATGCATCGAGACCGCCGGGCGATACCTGCTGCTCGTCGAATGGGAAACGCTGCACGCCCACACCGAGGGGTTCAGAGGGTCCCCGGCCTTTGAGGAGTGGCGGACGTTGCTCCACCACTTCTACGAGCCGCGCCCGGTCGTGGAGCACTTCGAGATCGTCGCGACCGCCTGAGGCGACACATCTCAAGAGCCACCCGAACCACTCCCGCAACATCACCCCAGGGTCCACAACCGGAGCCAAATCGGCACCGTTGCGCTGGGCAGGACCGGCCGAGGGGCGGTACGCTCGGGCCATCGAAGGTCCACGAAAGGGGTGGCGATGACGCTGACCGGAGTGATCGACGAGCACACGCTCCAGCACTACAGGGAGCTGCTCGACCTCGAAGACGCGGCGTTCGACGAGCTCGAACACGCCTACGAGGACGGTGACCGAGGTCAGTTCGAAGCCGATCTTTCAGCCTGGCAAGCCGCTGCAGCCAGGCGTCTCGCCTACCTGCGCCGGATGGGCGTCGCCGAATAGCCCTCCTCCGGCCGCCGGACAGGGGCCGGTCAAGGGGTAGCTGGAGGCAGTTGCGGGCGGCGGTAGCTGCTCGTCAATCGACTGTGCCCGACCAAGCGAGCTCGAGCGCCTGCCCGCGGGATCAACCCGCCTACTTGCCGGCGAGAGCCTCCACTATCGGCGCCGCATCGACGAGCGAGGCGGAGCGGAACGTGTAGTGGGAGATGCCCCACCGCTCCCGCCCGGCCTCGATCTTCTCGATCAGCGACTCGACAGGTCCGATCATCATGTAGGGCGTCTCCAGCACTTCCTCGACCGTGAGAGGTGCCAGCGGACCATCGATCAGCTCACCCGCCACGACCGTCGGCTTGTCCGTGATCACGACCTGCTGCACGAGCGCCTGCAGCTCGACCGAGCGGCCCCTCGACTCGGCGTGCTTCCTCACCCACGACACCTGCCGGTCCACGGCCGATGGCGGGAACCCCGATGCCTTATGGTGCTGGCCGTCCCCAAGAGTCCGGCCGAGCCCGGTCAGCCCCACCGTGTCCGCTGTCCGCGCGGCGAGTGCCAGCACGCGCCGGCCGCCTCCGCCCACGATCAGCGGCAGGTGTTCCTGGACCGGACGCGGGAAGCAAGTCTCGCCGGCCAGTTGGTAGTGATCTCCCGAGAACTCGAGGTGCTCGCCATCGAGCAACCGGCGGACTATGTGCAGGGCCTCCGCCAGGCGGGAGATCCGGATCAGGGCCGGGTCGAACGAGAGGCCGATCCGCTCGTACTCGGGGAACGCGTGCCCGGCGCCAAGACCGAGCTCGAACCGCCCCTCTGTCAACAGATCGATCGTCGCTGCCTCGCGGGCGAGCACCGCTGGATGTCGCAGGTCGTTGTTGAGGACGAGCGTCCCGACGCGCATGCTCTTGGTCGCCTCGGCGGCCAGGACGAGAGGCGCCAAAGGAGACAGGCAGTCGAGCAGATGGTCAGGCGTCACGAGCAAGGCGAACCCCGCATCCTCAGCCGTCATCGCCAGCTCCACCCACTCCTGGCGTGAAGGCGCCACCGCCGCTTGCAGGCTGAACCTGAACCTTCGCGCATCGATCGGAGCCATCGCCGTCACCGTACCCTGCCGCAGGCACGACGTCTTGTCCGCCCGAGATACCTAAGAGTCCCCCGACGCAGCCCGTCCGATCTGTCCCAGGTCCTGGGCGTACTTCTGCAACAGCTTCCCTCGCTCGGCCGACCCGACCCGCATCAGCCGGCTCGGCGTCAGGTTCGACCACAGATCGCACAGCTTGACGAGCACCGCACGCTCGTCCGCCAGCACCCGCCGCACATAGTCCTCACGAGGCTCGCCCTCGGGATGGGTGAGGATCTCGACGATCTCGACGGCGCCTGCCGGCACGCCGGCACTTCGAAGCTCGCCGGCTGTCACCTCCGTGTCCTCGATTGAGTCGTGCAGGTAGGCGGCGACGACCTGATCCTCGCTGCCCCCCGCCTCGCGCACCGCCGCAGCCACCTCCTCCACGTGGTGGTGGTACGGCCGCCCGACCTTGTCGACCTGGCCCGCGTGCAGCCGCCGGGCCAGCGCCAGCGCCAGCGCCTCCTCCGGCGTCAGCGCCTCCGCCGGCGTCATCGGCCGAGGCGGACGGCGGTGCCGGCCAGCATCTCGAGCACCACCCGGTGGGCGTTGTTGATCGTCAGCTCCGCCCAGTCGTAGGGCGGAGAGACCTCGACGACGTCGAGGGCGACGAGCGGGGTCTCGACGGCGATGCGCCGCACCGCCCGCAGCAGATCGGCCGGAGTCAGGCCGCCGGGCTCGGGCGTCCCCGTCCCCGGCGCGAAGCCAGGATCGAGCACGTCGATGTCGACCGACAGGTAGAGCGCCTCACAGCCGTCGAGCGCCTCGGCGATGGCGTCCTCCATCACGGCATTGATGCCCCGCTCCCACACCTCCTGCATCAGATGCCAGCGCATCTGCTGGCTCTCCATCCAGGCGAAGACATCCGCCGGAGGCCAGTAGCCGCGAAGCCCCACCTGCACGAAGTGCCGGCCCTGCACGGCTCCCGACTCGATCAGCCGGCGCATCGGGGTGCCGTGGCTGGCCAGGTTGCCGTCGATCACGTCGGCCGTGTCGGCATGAGCGTCGAAGTGGATGACGCCGAGCTTCCCCCATCCCACAGCCTCGGCCACAGCCGTCGCCGAGGGCCATGTGATGGAGTGATCACCCCCCAGCACCACCGGGATGATCCCGCGGCCGGCCACCTCGCCCACCCGCACCCGTATCGCGCGATGGGACGCCTCGGCCATCCCGTGCGCGCAGATCGCGTCGCCGAAGTCGACCACGTCGAGCGCCTCGAAGAGCTCGACCCCTAGATCGAGGTGGTAGGTGCCCGGCCCGTATGCAAGCGCCCTCAACGCCCTCGGTCCAAAACGCGCTCCGGGCCGATGCGTAGTCGAATCGTCCCACGGCGCCCCGACTATCGCCACGTCGGGCCGCGGATCGTCGAGGTCGGCGGCCTCCGTGACGAGGGGACGCTGGGCGAACGTCGCCAGTCCCTGATATGACGGCCCGCTCAGCTGCTCCTCGGCCCCCGGCGGGAGGATGCGCCGGGACCGCGGCGCCGGCTCAGCACCTGTCAATTGGCAGCCGCCCCGACGATGTCCCGGTTGAGGTGGAAGCCAGCCGGAAGTTGGCCCACGTTGGCGGCGCCGTCGTCGTCGATCAGGCCCAGAGCGTCCACCACCCAGACGCCGTGCCAGAGATCAGAGGCGCCGGCGACAAATGATGGCCCGAAGCTCCCCGAGTAATGGGCGTCGCCGAAGTCCACGAGCTTCCCACCCGACATGAGGGCGTAACCGTTGGCGTCAGGCGTCGCGATGAGCTGCCGTGACCGGAGCCGGATTGGACAGCTGGCCCGGCGTGACTGCGTCGCCGAACCCGAACACCCTTCCGGAGCCGTCGATCAGGTTGTACCCGAAACCGCTCGGCGAGCCGAGGATCCCCACCAGATGAGCCGCCTTGGAGGAGGGGACGCCACCTAGCGGTGGCGCATCGCCGAAGGCGTAGACGCTGCCATCCGCAGCGGCTAGCCAGTAGCCCCGGTTGTCGGGCGTGCCGGCGATGCCGATGATCGGCGACGACAGACGCTGACCGGCGAGGGAGCCCACGAAGTGCGCATCGCCAAAGGCGAACACCCCGCCGTCGGCACCGACGAGCCAGTAACCGCCGCCGTCACTGGTCGCCGCCATGCCGAGGACAGCGGCGTTGAGGTGCGAGGCGCCCATCGAGCCGAAGAAGCGGGCCGTGCCGAACGAGAAAACCCCGCCGTCGCCCCCGACGAGCCAGAGGCCGCGCCCACCTCCTCTGAACAGCACCCGGTCGATGAGTGCGTCGAAGGTGGACGCCAGGACGGCATGCCCGGTGGGGTTGGTGTGGATGTTGCCGGCTACGCACATCAGGGTCCAGTTGCAGATGCGTGCGACGTTGAGCGGGTAGGTGTGCCCGTTGTAGGTGCCCATCGTTGCGAAGTCCATCGTGGCGAAGGCGGCCTGGACGTCGGCTGTGGGCGCGCCGTAGGCGGCGTAGTCGCCTTGAAGGTCGCCGTTGAGCACCGGCACGAGCGCCGTGGTCAGCTTGGCGAGCGACTGGCCGCTCGACCCGTTCAGCCAGTAGGCCAGGAACGGGTCGTAGTAATCCATCCCGAACAGGTTCAGCTTGCCCGGGTAGGCGGCGGTGAGCCCGTGCAGGATCGTCGGCATGTTGGTCTGGATCGCCTTCAGCCCGTTCAGCACGCACTGCACGTTGATCGAGCCGCCGCTGGCGCATCCGTCGATGTCGTTGGCGCCGATGTCCATCGTCACGAAGGCGACCTGGCCGGGATGCGCGCTGAGGAAGGCTTCCGCCTGTGCCAGCTGGTTGCCAGCCGTGAACGTGCACACGCCGCCCGAGATCATCGACGTGGTGGTCTCGCCAGGGCAGCCCAGGTTCTCCAGCTGAAGGCCGGGGAAGTTGGCCTTCTCGTGGTCGTAGATGTCGTCGACGTAGCCCTGCCCGGCAGGCGCCCCCACCCCGGCGGCCAGCGAGTCGCCGAGCGCCAGGTACCAGGGACCACCCGAAGCAGTGACGTAGACCTTGGCGTTGACGCCGGGTTGAAGAGTCGCGCCGGCGGGATTGGCCGGCAGAGCGAGAGCCGAGAGCAGCGCCACCGGTGCCAGGACGAGCAAGAGCCTGCGCATGAGCCTCACGGTAGTCCGAGCACCGCGCAGCCGCCCGGGCGCAGCCCGGCAGCCGCCCGAGCCGGCAGCCGCCCGAGCCGCCTACAGCCGGCTCGCCACCTGCTCGGCGAACTCCGAGCACTTGACTTCCCGTGCGCCCTCCATCTGCCGGGCGAAGTCGTAGGTCACGATCTTCTCCGCGATCGTCGCTTCGAGCGCCCGGACGATGTCGCCGGCCGCATCGGTCCAACCGAGGTGCTCGTACATCATCACGCCCGACAGCAGCACCGATCCGGGGTTGACCTTGTCCTGGCCGGCGTACTTCGGCGCCGTGCCGTGCGTGGCCTCGAAGACGCCGTGGCCGGTGACGTAGTTGATGTTGCCGCCGGGGGCGATGCCGATCCCGCCCACCTGGGCGGCCAGGGCATCGGAGAGGTAGTCGCCGTTGAGGTTGGTGGTGGCGATCACGTCGAACTCGTCGGGCCGCGTCAGCACCTGCTGCAACGTGATGTCGGCGATGGCGTCCTTCACGAGGATCTTCCCGTCCGGCTTCCCCCCGCAGTCGTCCCAGCCGACGGCCACCTCCGAGAACTCCTCCCGCACGAGCTCGTACCCCCACCCGCGAAACGCCCCCTCGGTGAACTTCTGGATGTTCCCCTTGTGCACGAGCGTGACGCTCTTGCGACCGTGGCGGACGGCGTAGTTGAGGGCGGCGCGGATCAAGCGTTTCGAGCCGGTGACAGAGATCGGCTTGATGCCGAGCCCCGAGTCAGGGCGGATCTCCCAGCCGTACTCCTCGTGCAGGAACTCGAGCAGGCGCTTGGCTTCTGGCGATCCCTCGGCCAGCTCCATCCCCGCGTAGACGTCCTCGGTGTTCTCCCGGAAGATCACCATGTCGACCTTCTCGGGATGGCGCACCGGCGACGGGACGCCTTCGAACCAGCGCACCGGGCGCAGGCACACGTACAGATCGAGGAGCTGCCTGAGAGCCACGTTCAGGGACCGGATGCCGCCGCCCACGGGAGTAGTCAAGGGACCCTTGATCCCGATCAGATGCTCCCGGAACGCCTCCACAGTCTCCTGCGGCAGCCACTCGCCCGTCTCGTTGAACGCCTTCTCGCCGGCGAGGACCTCCTTCCAGGCGACCTCCTTGCCGTACTTGGCGGCGGCCGCATCGAGGACGAGCTTGGCCGCCGGCCAGATGTCGATGCCTGTTCCGTCGCCCTCGATGAACGGGATGATCGGGTTGTCGGGGACGCGGAGGACGCCTTCTGGCGTCATCGTGATCTTCTCGGCCATGAGCCGAGCCTACCGGTCAGCTACCATCCGGCCGGATGGGTCAAGGCAAGCTCGATCTCGAGCAGCTGCGTTCGCTCGTGGCCGACGGCGCCGTCGACACGGTCGTGCTGGCGATCACCGACATGCAGGGCCGGCTGCAGGGAAAGCGCTGCGACGCCCGCTTCTTCCTCGACAGCGTCCTGCCGCACTCCTCGGAGGGCTGCAACTACCTGCTGGCAGTGGACGTCGACATGCGCACCGTCGGCGGCTACGAGATGGCGTCGTGGGAACGAGGCTACGGCGACTTCGTGATGAAGCCCGACCAGAGCACGCTCCGCATGATCCCCTGGCACGAGCGCACCGCTTTGTGCATGGCCGATCCCGAATGGGAGGACGGCTCGCCGGTCACGGCGGCGCCGCGCCAGGTGCTGCGACGACAGCTCGCCCGGCTGGCCGAGCGGGGGTGGACGGCGCTGGCGGGGACGGAGCTCGAGTTCATGGTGTTTCGGGACAGCTACGAGCAGGCGTGGTCCTCGGCGTACAGGGGCCTGACCCCTGCCAACCAGTACAACATCGACTACTCGATCCTCGGGACTTCCCGCATCGAGCCGCTCCTCGGCCGGCTGCGGCGTGACATGACGGCCGCCGGCATGTCCGTCGAATCAGTGAAAGGCGAGTGCAACTTCGGCCAGCACGAGCTCGCCTTCCTCTACGACGAGGCACTCGCCAAGGCCGACGAGCACGCCGTGTTCAAGACTGGCGCCAAGGAGATCGCGGCGCAGGAAGGCTGCAGCATCACCTTCATGGCCAAGTTCGACGAGCGCGAGGGCAACTCCTGCCACGTGCACTTCTCGCTCCGTAAGCACGGCCCCGATGGGGATGCCGTCTTCGCCGGCGACGGCCCTGGCGGTATGTCGGCCACCTTCGAGCACTTCCTCGCCGGCCAGCTGGCCGCCCTCGCCGAGCTGACCCTCTTCGTGGCCCCCAACATCAACAGCTACAAGCGCTACGTCGAGGGGTCCTTCGCCCCGACAGCGCTCGCCTGGGGCCGCGACAACCGCACGTGCGCCTACCGCATCGTCGGCCACGGGCCGTCGCTCAGGATGGAGTGCCGGGTCCCAGGAGGCGACGCCAACCCCTACCTGACGATCGCCGCCCTGATCGCCGCCGGCCTGCACGGCGTCGACAACGAGCTGGAGCTCGAGCCGGCCTTCGAGGGCAACGCCTACACCTCCGGCAAGGCCCGCGTCCCGGCGACGATGGCCGACGCCGCCGAGCGGTTCGAGCGCAGCACCATCGCCCGGCACGCCTTCGGCGACGACGTGGTCGACCACTACACGAACTACGCCCGGGTCGAGCTCGCCGCCTACAACGGCGCGGTGACCGACTGGGAGCGGTTCAGAGGGTTCGAGCGGCTTTGAGCACCGCCGTCGTCAACCCCGCCACCGAGGAGGTGATCGCCGAGGTCGAGCCGACGCCGGCAGAAGCCGTCGACGAGGCGATCGAGCGGGCCGCCGCCGCCCAGGAGAAGTGGCGCCAGATAGCCCCGGGCGACCGGGCCCGCCTGCTGCGGGCCTTCGCCGAGGCAGTCGATGCCGCCCGCCACGACCTTGCCGACCTCGAAGTCCAAAACTCCGGCCACACCATCAACAACGCCCTCTTCGAAGCCGGCAACGTCCGCGACGTGCTGGCGTACTACTCCGGTGCCCCCGAGCGGTTGACGGGTCGCCAGATCCCGGTCCCCGGCGGGGTGGACATCACGTTCCGGGAGCCGATCGGCGTCGTCGGCGTCATCGTGCCCTGGAACTTCCCGATGCCGATCGCCTCCTGGGGCTTCGCCCCGGCGCTGGCGGCGGGCAACGCCGTCGTGCTGAAGCCGGCCGAGCTGACGCCCCTCACGGCGATCAGGATCGGCGAGCTCGCCCTGCAGGCCGGCCTGCCGGAGCACGTCTTCCAGGTCCTCCCGGGTAAAGGATCGGTCGTCGGCAACCGCTTCGTCACCCATCCCGCCGTCCGCAAGATCTGCTTCACCGGCTCGACGGAGGTGGGCAAGCAGATCATGGCCGGCTGCGCCGACCAGGTGAAGCGGGTGACGCTGGAGCTGGGCGGCAAGAGCGCCAACATCGTCTTCGCCGACTGCGACCTCGAAAAGGCGGCCGCCACCGCCCCCTACGGGGTGTTCGACAACGCCGGCCAGGACTGCTGCGCCCGCTCGCGGATCCTCGTCGAGCGCTCCGCCTTCGACCGGTTCATGGAGCTGCTCGAGCCGGCCGTAAAGGGCGTGCGCGTCTGCGACCCGCATGACGAGGCGAGCGAGATGGGCCCGCTCATCAGCGCCGGCCAGCGCGAGACCGTCGCCGGTTTCGTGGACGAAGCGACCGTCGCGTTCCGGGGCACCGCCCCCGAGGGCAGGGGCTACTGGTTCCCCCCGACCGTCCTCTCGCCGGTCGACCCGTCCGACAGGGCCTGGCGGGAGGAGATCTTCGGCCCGGTGGTGGCTGTCGTGCCCTTCGAGGACGAGGCCGAGGCCGTGCGGCTCGCCAACGACTCCCCCTACGGGCTGTCCGGCTCGATCTGGACCCGAGACGTCGGGAGGGCCTTCCGGGTGGCGCGGGCTGTCGAGACCGGCACCCTGTCCGTGAACTCGCACTCTTCGGTCCGTTACTGGACCCCCTTCGGCGGCTTCAAGCAGTCGGGTCTCGGGCGCGAGCTCGGCCCCGACGCGCTGGAGGGCTTCACGGAGCTAAAGAACGTGTTCATCGCCACCGAGGCCTGACGGCCCGGGCGCCCGAGGATCGGAGGCAGGGGCTTGGCCGCAAGCTCAGGAAGGCTGGAGGGCAAGGTCGCCTGCATCACCGGGGCGGCCGGGGGGATCGGCAGCGCGAGCGCTCGCCGCTTCGCGGCGGAGGGCGCAGAGGTGGTCGTCGCCGACCTCGACGACGAGAACGGGCGGGCTCTCGCCGCTGAGATCGACGGCCTCTACGTCCACGTGGACGTCGCCGACGCCGGCAGCGTGAGGGGGATGTACGGCGCCGCGGTCGAGCGTTTCGGGAAGTTGAACGTCCTCTTCAACAACGCCGGGATCTCGCCGCCCGACGACGACTCGATCCTCGACACCGAGATCGACGCCTGGCGGCGGGTGCAGGAGGTCAACCTGACGAGCGTCTACTACTGCTGCAAGTACGGCATCCCGCACCTCTTGGAGGCGGGCGGTGGCTCTGTGATCAACACCGCCTCGTTCGTCGCCGTGCTCGGGTCGGCCACCTCGCAGATCTCCTACTCGGCATCGAAGGGCGGGGTCCTCTCCATGTCCCGCGAGCTCGGCGTGCAGTTCGCACGCCAGGGCATCAGGGTCAACGCGCTCTGCCCCGGCCCGGTAAACACGCCCTTGTTGCAGGAGCTGTTCGCCAAGGACCCCGAGCGGGCGGCAAGGAGGTTGGTGCACGTGCCGATGGGTCGCTTCGCCGAGCCTGAGGAGATCGCGGCCGCCGCCGCCTTCCTCGCCTCCGACGACTCGTCCTTCGTGACCGCCAGCACCTTCCTCGTCGACGGTGGCGTGAGCGGGGCGTACGTCACGCCGCTCTAGGTCGACCGTTAGCGTGGGCGGCGTCGTGGAGCCGGTACCCGTTCATTTCAGCGTCGGCCCCAGGCAGTCGTCACCTCCCGAGGACCGGCCGGTGATCGGCATCACCGCCTACGAGGAGAACGCCACCTGGGGAGTGTGGGACTCGGAGCTGGCTTCGATCGTCCCTGCGACCTACGTGCGGGCGGTCGCCGACGCGGGAGGCGTGCCGGTCGTGCTGCCCGTGCAGGCGCTGGCGGCGCCGGAGCTCGTCGCACGCCTCGACGGGATCGTGCTTAGCGGCGGTCCTGACGTCGACCCCGCCCGCTACCGCGCCGAGCCACACCCCGAGACGGGTCGACCCCGCCCGGCGAGGGACAGCTTCGAGATCGAGGTGCTGGAGGAGGCGACGACGCTGGAGCTGCCGGTGCTGGCGATCTGCCGCGGCCTGCAGACCCTCAACGTCAGCCGCGGCGGCACCCTGATCCAGCACCTCGCCGACGACATGGCCCGTGAGCATCACGGCGCCAAGGGGGAGTACGAGCCCCGGCACGTGCGTGTCGCCGCCGCCAGCCGCCTCGCTGATGCCCTGGGAGGCGAGAGCGCCGAAGCGATGTGCCACCACCACCAAGCGGTCGACCTCGTGGGCGAGGGTCTGGTCCCCGTCGCCTGGGCGGCAGACGGAACGATCGAGGCCCTGGAGGACCCGGACCTTCCGTTCCTCATCGGCGTCCAGTGGCATCCCGAAGTCGGCACCGACCGCTCTTTGTTCTACGCACTGGTTCAGGCCGCCACCGGCTACTGAAGCTCGGAGAGCTCAGGCGGTCTTCCGGTACTTGCGGACCGCCAGGGTCGACAGCACGACCAGCGACCCGACGCCCCAGGCGAGCGACTGCCAGCCGGAGCTCCCGATCGGCCGGTCGATCAGCAGCCCGCGCACGGCGTTGCAGACCTGGGACACCGGTTGGTGCGCCGCCCACGCCTGCAGCCAGCCGGGCATCGTCGAGGTCGACGACGAAGGCCGACGAGGCGAACGTGAGAGGGAAGAGCACCGGGAACGCCATGAGCTGCGCGGTCTCGCTGTTGCGCGCCGCCAGACCGACGTAGGCGAACCCCCACGACAGGGCGTAGGAGAAGAGCAGCACCAGCCCGATGCCGGCGGCGATGTGCAGCGCCGGCCCGTGCAGCCGGAACCCCACCAGGTAGCCGACGGCAAGCATCAGGATCATCACGGCGATGTTCCGCACGAAGTCGGCAAGCGTCCGGCCCGCCAGCACCGCCGATCGGGACATCGGCAACGCCCGGAAGCGCTCGATCAACCCCTTCTGCAGGTCCTCCGCCAAGCCGATCGCAGTGCCGATCGAGCCGAACGCCACGGTCTGCACGAAGATCCCGGGCAGCAGGAAGTCGACGTAGGAGGTTCCGGGGATGTGGATCGCGCCGCCGAACACATACCGAAACAACAACACGAACATGATCGGCTGCACCGACGAGAAGAACGCCGCCTCCGGGATGCGGGTGTAAGCGATCAGGTTCCGCTTGGTCAGCGTCAGCGCGTCGGCGATGACCCACTTCGGCCCGCCGGCGGCGCGATCGGCCACCTCCGCATCGAGCGGGCCACGATTGCCCGCGTATGGCATCGCGACGGCGGTCATCGCTTGGCTCCCTTCGTGCGTTTTTTGGGTTTCGTCCTGCGGCCGCCGGGTGCTTCCGGATCATCGGCAGCCGCCTCGTCCTCTGCCTTGTGGCCCGTCAACGAGAGGAACACGTCGTCGAGGCTCGGCTCGCGCAGCGTCATCCCGGCGACGGCAAGCCCTGCCTGATCGAGCACCCGCAACACCTCGATGGCCGTTCGCGGTCCCTCGTCGACCGGGAGGTCGACGGTGTGGCCGCTCATCGTCGGCGAGCTGGTCCCGAGCGAGCCGACCAGCTGCGCGCCCCGGCCGGCGGACTCGACGTCGGCGAAGTCGAGCTCCAGCACCGTCCTCCCGAGCGACGCCTTCAGCTCGGCGGAGGTCCCCTCGGCGATCACCCGGCCGTGGTCGACGACGGCGATCCGGCTCGCCAGCCGATCCGCCTCCTCCAGGTACTGGGTGGTCAGCAGGACGGTCACGCCGCCCTCCACCAGACCCTCGATCACGCCCCAGAGGTCGATGCGGCTCTGCGGGTCGAGACCCGTAGTCGGCTCGTCGAGGAACAGCACTGGTGGCCTGGCGACGAGCGCGGCGGCCAGGTCGAGCCGGCGGCGCATGCCGCCCGAGTACGTCTTCAGCGGCCGGTCGGCGGCATCTGACAGCTGGAAACGGGCTAGCAGGTCGATGGCACGCTTGGCGACCGTTGCGGAGTCGAGGTGGTTGAGCCGGCCGATCATCGAGATGTTCTCCCGGCCGGTCAGGTTCTCGTCGACGGCGGCGAACTGGCCCGCCAACCCGATCAACGAGCGGACGATCCTCGGCTCCGCCACCACGTCGCGTCCGAGGACCGTCGCACGCCCGCTGTCAGGGTGGAGGATCGTCGTCAGCACGCGCACGGCGGTCGTCTTGCCGGCGCCATTGGGGCCGAGGAGGCCGAACACTGTCCCCGGGGCCACCGAGAAGCTGACGCCGTCGAGGGCTCGCACGCCACCCTTGAACGTCTTGACGAGATCGACGGCCTCGATCGCCGGAGGCTGGTCGGCTCGGTCGGCCGCCGGCGCGGTGGCTGGCGCTGTTCCGTCCTGCGGCCATCCCGCCGGCCGGGCGCCTGGTGGCAGCACCGCACCACCGATCGGATAGTCAGTTGAGCTGTGAGGTTTCACCTGTGGTCCCCATCTCGGCGCCCGTTATCCTTTGCGAAACTTCTAGACAGTTGGGTATCTTAAGAACTAAGATACTCACGTGTCAAACGGAAATTCGGATGCGTCGTCCAGCGCTGCCAAAGCGGCGGCAAAGCCCAGAGCGCGCAAGGACTCCGCCCTCCGCCGGGGTATCGGCGTGGTGCTCGACGTCGTCTCCGATGCTGTCGCCGAAGGGCCGCCCGACGACGCGCCGGCAGATCCGCTCCACCCTGCCACTCAGAAGCGAGCGAGGCGCCAGGCAGCTGAGGACCGCGCTACAGGTCCGGGACGGGGCGAGACGCGCGGTCCCGCTCTCCTGTCGGGCGAGCTGCGCTCCTACCTTGCCGCCGCCGATGCCTTCGACGAGGCCGTTGCAGACAGGCTGGGCATCAACCGCACGGACCTGCGTTGCCTCGACATCATCGAGCGCGAACGACCGATCACGCCGTCCGCTCTGGCGGAGCATTCCGGCCTCACGACCGGGGCGGTCACCTTCGTCCTCGATCGGCTGGAGAGGCGGGGTCTGATCACCCGGCACCGGGACTCGCAGGACCGGCGCAGGGTCTTCATCGAACTCGAGGAGGAAGCCGACCGGCTCGCCTGGAGCCTGCACGCCCCCCTGGTGGACAGCACCCGCAAGGCGCTCAAGCATTTCTCGCCCGAGCAGATCGACGTGATCCGGGACTTCGTGCGCGTCAGCCGCGAGCTCTACGAGCGCCACACCCCGCACGTTCGTGACGAGGAACCGCCCGACTGAGCATCGCTTCCGAAGGCGCTGACTCCCTCAGTCGTGGTGCATTTGTGGCCGGCCGAGCCAGATGGTCCACGGCCGCACCTCCTTGACACGCAGGACGGCGCTCGCAGCCCACGGGTCGGCACGGAAGATGGACCGGATCTCTGGTTCGTCGGCGCCCTCGACTGCCAGCAGGGCGACGTCCTCGTCGCTGCCGCCAATCGGGCCGCCGAAGAGGACGACGCCCCGTTCGACTAGGTCGTCAAAAAGTGCTGCGTGCTCGTCCCAGCTCTGCTGCTCACGCATCCCACGGTCGTGCTGCCAGTTGGGCCCCTTGGCGGTGGTGACGGCGAAGATCGCCATGACGCCCTCCTTTGAGCTGACTAGGCGTGCCCGGCGAAACCGAGGTGCGGCGCAGATCTCGAGCGTCGCCGACGACTGGTTCATCGTGTAGAGGTGAAGCCCGGGAACCCCCTCGGCGAGGAGCTTCTCGCACATCTCGGTGGCGATGTCGACGCCGATCCTGTGCACCTCTGAGGGCCTGTCCGCCACGGCCTCGATCCGTTCCGCGATCGCCACCGGGACGGCGGCACCCGACAGCTGCGCCATCCGGGTGACCGTACGGGCGTTGGTGATCGGCATGATGCCCGGCAACACCGGCTTGTCCATCCCATGGCGGCCGAGCCAGTCGACGAGCGACAGGTAGTCCTCGATCCGGAAGAAGAACTGGGTGATGGCGAGGTCTGCATGCCGGAGCTTGGCGAGCAGGTGGCGCCGGTCGGTCTCGAGGTCGGGAGCGTCGGGGTGCTTTTCGGGATGAGCGGCGACCGCCACGCAGAAGTCTCCGTTGCCGACCTCTCGTGCCAGCTCGACCAGCTCGATCGCGTGCTTCCAGTTCCCCCGCCGGCATCGGCCCCTCCGCCCCGAGCGGAGGATCGCCGCGCAGGGCGAGGACGTTCCGCACGCCGGCCTCGTGGTAGAGGCGCAGGATCGACGTCAGCTCGTCACGTGTGTGGGCCGCACAGGTGAGATGTGCCATCGCCGGCGTCCGCAGCTCGTCGAGGATCTTGGCGACGAGGGCGTGCGTCCGCTCCCGGGTCGAGCCGCCGGCCCCGTAGGTGATCGAGACGAAGGCCGGCCGCAATGCGGAGAACGCCGCCAGCGCCTGCTCCAGGCGCGCCTCTGCTGCCTCGTTGCGCGGTGGCCAGAGCTCGATGGAGAAGCTCTGCCCGGCCGAAAGGAGGTCGGTGATCCGCGACATCGGTCTCCCAGTCTCCCATCCGGACGGTCCGCCGAGCCACCACCGCTAGTTTGCGCCGGGTGAGCGACGACGACGCCGAGGCGGCCACCTTCCCTCAGGCAGGCGAGGCGCTGGCCGAGGCGGTGCAGGAGTCGCTCGGCACATGGTTGGCGGCGGTGGTCGAGCGGCGGGCGGCGGCGGGCGGAGTCCTCTCGGCGGAGCTGCGTCGTCAGGCCGCAGCGGCTGGAGAGGCTGCCACTGCGGACGTGATGCCGCGACTGCGGGCCCTCCTTGCGATGGACATCGACGACCAGCGGACGACACCGCTCGAGATCGTGCGCACCGCCGTCCCCTACGGCACCGCCGTGCTGGCGGCGGCCAAGATCGCGCCCGGGCACCGTGACTCCTTCGACGAGAGCCGCTTCCCGGACGATCTCTATGGGCTGACGCCGTCGAAACTTGCCGACCTCGGCGACGACGTCGGGGAGGCCTCCATCGTCTGGGGGGCTGCCAAGGCTTACGAGCACAAGCGCCGGCACGCCCGGTGAGCGGGGCCGCCCCGCAACGCAGGCGCCTGCTGGCGGATATCACGCCCTTGCGGCAGTACCCGCAGTTTCGCCTCTTGTGGAGCGGCTACCTGGTGAGCACCATCGGCTCCCAGCTCACCATCGTCGCCGTCCCCTTCCAGGTGTTCAGGATCACCCACTCGTCGCTCGACGTCGGGCTGCTCAGCCTCGCCCAGCTCGGACCACTGCTGATCGGCTCGATCATCGGGGGCTCGATCGCCGACGCCACCGAGCGGCGGCGGCTGCTCTCGTGACCGAGACCGTGCTCGGCCTCTGCAGCGCCGGCCTGGCGCTCAACGCCACCATGCACCGGCCGCTGCTGTGGCCGCTCTTCGCGCTGACCGCCTTCGCCGCAGCCTTCTCCGGAGTCGACTCCTCGGCCCGCTCCGCCGCCATGGCTTCGATCGTCGGGCGCCAGTCCTACGCGTCCGCCAACGCCTTGTGGCAGTTGCTGTTCCAGACGGGGCAGATCGTCGGACCGGCCATCGCCGGCCTTCTAATCGGGCACGTCGGGATCAGCGCCGTCTACTGGGCGGACACCGGCAGCTTCGGCGTGGCGCTCGCCAGCGTGATCATGCTGCAGGCGCTGCCCGCCATGGAGGAACGGACGCGTTTCGGCGTCGGCTCGATCGCCGAAGGCTTCCGCTTCCTGAAGGGCCGTCAGGCGCTGCAAGGGACCTTCGTCGTCGACCTCGACGCCATGATCTTCGGCATGCCGCGAGCGCTCTTCCCGGCCATCGGCCTCGACTGGTTCCGGGGCGGTGCGACGACTGTCGGATTGCTCTACGCCGCGCCGGGTGCCGGCGCCTTCCTCGGGGCCTTGCTCACCGGCTGGGTCTCGAGCATCCGCCGCCAGGGCCGGGCGGTGATCATCGCCGTCGCGGTGTGGGGGGTGGCGATCGTCGCCTTCGGGCTCTCGCACTGGCTCGTCGTGTCGCTCGTGATGCTGGGGGTGGCGGGAGCGGCTGACGTCATCTCGGCAGTGTTTCGAAACACCATCCTCCAGTCCATCGTCCCCGACTCCCTCCGGGGCCGGCTCTCCTCGATCCACATCGCCGTCGTCTCGGGCGGTCCGCGCCTCGGCGACACCGAGGCCGGCGCCGTGGCTGCGGTCGCCGGCGTCCGCTTCTCTGCCGTCTCGGGCGGGGTCCTCTGCCTCGCCGGGCTGGTCGGGATCGCCGCTCTGATGCCGAGGTTCACCGACTACCACGCCGAGGCGATTGGTCCGCCGGGCGCTGCCGGTGAAACGATCTCGGGAGAGCCCGTAGGGGAGCCCTTTGAAGAGCCTTTTGGGGAGCCCTCGGGAGAGCCCGCCGGAGAGGGGGAGCCGTGAGTAACAGCCCGCAGGCTGAACAGATCAAGCAATTGCTTCGCGCGCTGCCCAAGCCCGAGACGAAGCCGACGATCGCCGAGGCTCGAGCGAGCGCCGACTCGATCTGGCCGTTGCTGACGGCCGAGCTGGAGGGCGCCACCTACAACCCGCTCACAGTGGCCGGCCGCGCCGCCGAATGGGTCGTGCCCCCCGGGCTCGACGACGCCCCTGCCGTTATCCTCTACCTGCACGGCGGCGGCTATACCCTCGGCTCGCTGACCACCCACCGCAAGCTCGTGGCGCACATCGCTGCAGCCGCCGCGCGCAGGGCCTTGATCGTCGACTACCGCTTGGCGCCCGAGCACCCCTTCCCGGCCGGCTTGGAGGACGCCGTCGCCTCCTACCAGTGGCTGCTCGCCTCGGGCCATCGTGCCGCTGACATCGCTATCGGCGGTGATTCGGCTGGCGGCGGTCTGGCGCTGGCGACTGCGCTCTCGCTGCGAGACGCCGGGGAGGTGATGCCAGGGGCGCTCGTGCTCCTCTCGCCTTGGACCGATCTCGCGCTCACGGGCGAGACGCTGATCACCAACGCCGACCTCGACCCGTTGATCGAGGCCGATGAGGCCGAGGGGATCAGTGATTACACGGGCCCCGACTACGACGTCAAGCACCCGCTGATCTCGCCGCTCTATGCAGATCTCTCAGGCCTGCCTCGGATGCTGATCCAGGTCGGGAGCGACGAGGTCCTCCTGTCGGACTCGACCCGCATTGCCGACAACGCGGAGCTGGTCGGCGTCGACTGCACGATCGAGGTGTGGGAGGGGATGTTCCACGTCTTCCAGATGCCGGTCGGCAACATGCCGGAGGCCAACGAGGCGGTCGCCAAGATCGGCGCGTGGCTGCGGCAGGCTTGATCGGGATCGGATCGGTCAGTCCCGGTCAGGACCGGTCAGGACCGGTCAGCGCGCCGAGCGCATCCTCCAGGACTCGGCGGCGGGGTAGAAGGAGCGGAGCACGGCCGGCGGCTTGAACGGCTTCCACTCCCCCTCCGGCTGGGCCAGACGATCGGCGACCACCAGCAGAACGCTCGAGTTGTGCCCGAGGCCGCAATGGCTCCCGTAGACCTGGACGTTCTCGTGCAGCGGGCCCATCGTGTCGATGCAGGTGTGCCAGCGCACGATGCCGTCGGTGCGTGAGTAGATCGCAGTCGAGGGGACGGGCAGGGGCTCGCGAGCCTGCTCGGGCTCCGGGAAGGGATCGTCGCCACGGCGGTTGAGGACCCGCAGCGTGCTCCACAGCTGCTGCACGTTCGACCTGTCCACCGCCCGCATCCGAAACGGGCTCCCGAGCGTCACGACCTGCCTCACCGCCCACGGCATCCAGCGCGCCAGCTCCCGGGCGTAGATGCCGCCCAGGCTCCATCCGACGAGGCTCACGCGGCGACCGGACCGCTGGTGCAGCTCCTGAAGGCGCTGCGGAAGACCGTCGAGGACGAAGCTCGTCGGACCTGAGATTGCGGCCGAGCCCCCAACCGTGGACCTCGTAGCCCAGCCGGCGAAGGGTGCTTCGCAGCGCCGTCGTCGAGCCGTCCGAGGCCGTGAAGCCCGGCAGCACGAGCACCGGATGGCCGTCCCCATGAGGCGCGAAACGGAACAGGCGGCTCGTCGCACCGAAATACACCAGCTCGCCCACCGCTCTCGGCAGCTCGAGGGCGAGCAGGCTCACAGGCGGAGCCCCCACCCCTGCCGCACGCGCCGCCGCCGGAGCCCGCACCCCTGCCGCACGACGCTCACCGGCGATCGTCACGAACGTGAATATACGGCGACATCCACCGTGCAGCCCGTCATGTCCCCGCAATACCCCGGGGCGGCCGGCCTCACGCCGCCAGCAACCTCCCCCGCGCCGGGGTCACGCTGCCAGCAACCTGCGGAGCGGTGCCAGCACCAGCTCCGGGTCCATCGCCAAAGAGGCGGCCGAACACCTGATCACGTGCCAGCCCTGCAGCGTCAGCTTGAGATCCCGCTCCCTGTCCCGCTCGAACTGCTGACGGCTGCAGTGGAAGCGGTACCCGTCCACCTCGACCACCAGCCGCCTCTCCGGCCAGCACAGGTCGAGGCGAGCGAACGTCCTCCCACCCTCGTGCACCGGTCTTCTCGTGTCGGGCGCGGGCAGCCCGCTCTGCCGCAACAACCGCAGCAACCGCATCTCTGCCACGCTGTCGACGGCCGGCCCGCTGAGCCAGGGCCGGCATGCGCGCCTGAGCCCCGCCACGCCAGGGACGCCGCCGGCAGGGACGTCGAGCATCCGCTTCATCGCCGGCACCGTCACGAGTCCGCGGGCGAACGCATCGTCCACGACGCTCAGCAGCTCGGCAGGTGCCAACACAGCCGCCAGGTCCCACAAGGTTCTGGCCGGCGAGGTGACAGGCATGTCTGCAAGGACGGCGTGCTGGCTCTTAGCCAGGCACCGGGGCCGGTGGATGCGCACCCCGGAGATGGTCCGACCGCTGCGATGGAGCCGCTCCACGGTCACGTCGATCCACGCCACCGCTCTTACATCCATCGCCCAGATCCGAGCCGCCGAGTGGTGAGAGAGGACGGCGGTCGTGCTGAACGAGAGGGTGGCCGCCAGAGCCTTCTGCTCCCACGACCGCGGCGCGCCCCCGACGATGTACACACCCGGATGGATCGGCGGCCAGGCTCCCGCTCGCAGCCAGCGCTCGATCGTCCGTGCCTGGGCACCCGCGGCCAGCGCCTGCTGGCGCGTGATCAGCCCCCGCTGCCGGCTCGCCTGCGCCTGGATCTGCCGCCGAATCCCGTCGTCCACGGCCCGAGAGTCTCGCGGGCGGGTGTGACATCGCTGCGGCGCCCGCTGCGGCGCCGGCCGGCGCCCGCCCGCTGGGTACCTTTTACCGACACAGATGTCCTAAGAAAGTACCCAGCTGCCCCGCCCGCCGCCGCCTTCCCCCCACGCCGACGGATGTGACATCGCTGCGGCGCCCGCCGGCTGGGTACCGTTTACCGACACAGATGTCCTAAGAAAGTACCCAGCTGCCCCCGCCTCGCCCGGCCCGCCCGCGCCCCGCTGGTCGCCCCCACTCGGCCGCTCAAGGCGCGAAACAACGCCCCGTTTCGGCCCAGTCCCCGCCGTCAGCGCTCGCCCAGCGCCCGCTCCGCCGCCCGGACGGTGTTCGAGAGCAGCATCGTCCTGGTCATCGGCCCGACCCCGCCGAGGCGCGGCGTGATCCAGCCCGCCACCTCGGCCACCGACTCCTCCACGTCCGAGAGCACACGCCGCCCCTCGAAGGTCACGCCGGCGCCGACAACCGCCGCCCCCGGCTTCACCATCGAGCGCTTGACGATCCCCGGCGATCCCGCGGCCGCCACGACCACGTCCGCCCGGGCCACGTGCGAGGCCAGCTCGGAAGCCGCCACGCCAGTGTGGACGACGGTCACCGCCGCATTGCAGTGCGGGCGCTTGAGCGCCATCAGCAATGCAAGAGGCCGGCCGATGGTCAGCCCCCGCCCGACGATCGTCACTGAGCGGCCCTCGACCGGCACGTCGTAGGCGGCGAGCAGCTCCACGATCCCGGCCGGCGTGCAGGGCAACGGCCCGGGCTTGCCCATCACGAGCTTGCCGAGGTTGACGGGGTGGAGGCCGTCCACGTCCTTGATCGGGTCGACTGCCAGCAGCGCCGCCTCCTCGTCGAGCTGTGGCGGCAACGGCAGCTGCACCAGGAAGGCGTGGACGAGCGGGTTCTCGTTGTAGGCGCGGATGGCGGCGAGCAGGGTTGGCCAGTCGGTGCTCGCCGGCAGGTGCTCCCCGAAGGAAGCCATCCCGAGCGCCTCGCAGTCCTCGTGCTTCATCTGCACGTAACGGGCGCTCGGGGCGTCGTCGCCGACGAGGATCGTGCCGAGACCGGGCACGACTCCCGCCGCCGCCAGCACCGAGATCCGATCTTTCAGCTCCGCCTTCATGCGCGAAGCGAGCGCCTCACCGTCGAGGATGCTGGCAGCCAAGGTTCCTCCTGTGTGAGTGCGGCTGGGTCACTGCTGGGTCACTGCTGGGTCAATGCTCGGTCAGTGCCTGAAGTGCCGCTCGCCCGTCATCACCATCGCTATGCCGTGCTCGTCGGCGGCGGCGATGCTCTCGTCGTCACGAAGCGATCCGCCCGGCTGGATGATCGTCGCCACCCCGGCCGCCGCCAGGGCGTCCACCCCGTCGCGAAACGGGAAGAAGGCATCACTGGCGGCAGCCCCGCCGGCAGCGCGTCCATCCGCCTTCCGGGCGGCGACCACCGCCGCCTCCACTCGGCTCTGCTGGCCGCACCCGACGCCGAGGATCTGCCCGGCACGACCGAGGACGATGGCGTTCGAGGTCGTGCGTGCGCACACCCGCCATGCGAGCTCCGCATCCCGCCACTGCTCCTCGGTGGGCGAGACCTTGCCTGCGACCCGCCAGGAGGATCGGTCGGCAGCGACGAGATCCGCCTCTTGCACCAGGAACCCACCGTCGATCTGGCGCAGGCCGAGCCCGGGGGGGCCGGGGGGTGGGGCGGTGAGGGCGCGCATGTTCTTGCGTTTCGAGGAGAAGGTGGAGAGGGCCTCGTCGGAGAAGGCGGGGGCGATCAACACGTCGGCCAGCGGGTTCGCCACCAACTGGGCCGCCAGCTCTCCCGACACGGCCTCGGTCAAGGCGACGATCCCTCCGAACGCTGACATCGGGTCCGCCTCGAAAGCCTTTGCGTAGGCGGTCCCGATGTCATCGGCCACCGCCGCGCCGCAGGGGTTGGCGTGCTTGACGATGACGGCAGCGGCGAGGCCGGCCCTCCCACCCCCCAAGCCCACCAGTTCGTGCGCCAGCCGCCAGGCGGCATCCGCATCGAAGAGATTGAGGTACGAGAGCGCCAGCCCGCCGTGCTGCACCAGCCCGTCCGGCCAGCCGGGGGCGGCGCCGATGGTCCGGTAACGGGCGCCCGCCTGGTGCGGGTTCTCGCCGTAGCGGAGCGTCCCCGCCCGCTCCAGGGCGATGTGGATCGTCGGGGGCCACTCGCGGGCGCCTTCCGACGTCTCCTGCGGGAGGACCGTCGAGTCGAACCAGCCGACGATTGCGGCGTCGTAGGCGGCGGTGTGGGCGAAGGCCGCCCGGGCGAGGCGACGCCTCGTCTCGAGGGTGACCTCGCCCTCTCGCCTCAGCTCGTCGAGCACAGCGCCGTACTCGTCGGGGGAGACGATCACGGTCACCGAGTCGTGGTTCTTCGCCGCGGCGCGCACCATCGTCGGGCCCCCGACGTCGATCATCTCGATCGACGGGTTGGCGGAGAACGGGTAGAGGTTGCAGGCGACGAGGTCGACGGGTGTGATGCCGCGGGCCTCCAGGTCCGACATGTGGGAGGGTTTCGAGCGGTCGGCGAGGATCCCGCCATGGACGGCGGGATGGAGGGTCTTCACCCTGCCGTCCAGCATCTCCGGCGCGCCGGTGACCTCCGCCACCTCGAGGTGGGCGATTCCCGCCTCGCCGAGGGCGCGGGCGGTGTTGCCGCTCGCTACCAGCTCGACGCCGAGATCTGCGAGGCCGCCGGCGAAGGCCACGAGGCCCGTCTTGTCGTATACCGAGAGCAGTGCTCTCACTGGTCCTCCTCCTGTGCGTGGCCGCCGGCGCCGGCGCCGGCGACCGGCACCGGCACCGGCGACCGGAACGGGAACGGCGACGGGAACGGGTCCGGCACCGGCACGGCCACCGGATATAGGCATCGAAACGGCCGGCAGCACGAGCTCGCCGGCCACGATGCGCCGGATCGTCTCCGGATAGAGCCGCCGCTCCACCTCCTTGATCCGCTCGTGCAGGGACGCCTCGTCGTCGCCAGGCAGCACGGCCACCGCCTCCTGCGCCAGTATCGGCCCGTCGTCGACCTCCAGGGTGGCGACGTGGACCGTGCATCCTGTGACCTTCACCCCGGCGTCCAGCGCCGCCCGCACCGCGTGCCACCCCCTGAACGCCGGCAGCAGGGCGGGATGGGTGTTGAGGATCCGGCCCCTGTAGGCCTCGTGGATCGAGGCTCCGAGGATCGTCCCGTATCCCGCCATCGCCACTAGATCCACACGGTGAGCGGCCAGCACGGCGACCACCTCGTCGGTGTAGGCCTCCCGGTCGAACGATGCTCCGAACGAGTCGCGTTTCACCAGCTCCACCGGGACGCCCGCCCCGGCCGCCACCTCCTCGGCACGGCAGGGCCGGTCGACGACCACGGCGACCACGGGAAGGCCAGCTGCCAGCAGCGACTCGAGGATGGTTCCGCTGCCAGAGGCGAGGACTCCGATCCGCATCGGCCGACACGCTACCCCGCCTGGCAAGATGCCCCGTTCTCTCGGGTAGCCTTTCCACGCTCAGGACGGCATCGATTACGGCGAGGCAGACAAGTCCCTTGCAGGTCACCGATCAGGAGGCGCCCGAGCATCAGCGAGAGCCGGAGCCGGCGCCGGCGCCGGAGCCGGAGGCCACGCCGGCAGCTCGGCCCCTACGCCGCGCACCTGCCACACGCGAGCTCCTCCTCGCCGCCGCCGGCTTCCTCGTCCTCTCGCTCGTCGCCTACCTGCCGGCGTGGCTGCACGGTCCGTCGAGGGAGCTCGCCATCGGATCCGGCAAGGACAACATGTTCGGGCCGTGGTGGATGCAGTGGGACGCCTGGGCGCTCGTCCACGGCGCCAACCCCTTCTACTCCCACTTCCTCAACGCCCCGACCGGCGTCAACCTGATGCTCAACCCGGTCACCCACGCCGTCGGCTACCTGCTGGCGCCCGTCACGTTGCTGTTCGGCCCGATCGCGTCGTGGAACGTGGCGATGACGCTCGGCATCGCAGGGAACGGGTTGGCGGCATACGTGCTGTTGAGGCGTTTTGTCAGGTGGTGGGCGGCGGTGCCGGGGGCGCTCCTCTACGGCTTCGGGCCGTACGTCGTCGCGCAGGGCCTCGGCCATATCAACTTCGTGATCGTCCCCGTACCGCCCCTCCTGCTGTGGCTCGCCTATCACGTGGTGGCCGACGAGGACGCACGTCCCGTCCGCAGCGGCGTCGTCGTCGGGCTGCTCGTGGCCGTCCAGCTGCTGATCTCCCCGGAAGTACTGGCACAGACGGCGATCGTCGTCGCCATCGGCGGGTTCATCTGGCTAGCCCTCGAGATGCGCCCGAATGCCAGGCTCTGGCCGCCACGCCTCATCCGGCTCGCCAAGGCGGGCGCTGCAGCGCTGGCCACGGCCCTCCCACTTGTGGCATACCCGACGTGGATGCTGTTCGACGGTCCGCAGCACGTCCGCGGGCCGGCGGCCACCTTCCTCAGGCTCTTCCGTTCCGACCTTCGAGCGCCTACATCCCGACCTCCAACCAGCTGATCGGCCCCGAGCACTGGAAGCACGTCGCCGACTCGTTCCTGCAGAGCGACGTGGAGAACGGCGCCTATCTCGGCTTCGGCCTGCTGGCCGTCCTCCTCGCCGGCGCCATCTGGCAGCGCCGGCTTCGGATCGTGCAAGTGGCCGCTGCGATGCTCGTCGTCTCCTACGTGCTCACGCTCGGCAACCGCCTGCAGTACCTGGGAACCACCTACAACGGGACACCCCTTCCCTTCGCCCTGCTCGACAGGTTGCTGTTCGGCCTGGACTTCAACCCGCCACGTTTCGGACTGTGGCTCGACCTGTTCGCCGGGGTGCTGCTTGCCGTGATCCTCGACAGGCTCGGCCGGCGGCTGCGTTTGCGGCCCGTGCTGGCAGTGGCAGCCACCGCCGCGGTGGCGCTCGATCGCCCTCGTCCCGCTCCTCCCCAACTGGCCGTACAAGATGGTGAGATACCCCCTGCCACCGGCGTTCGCCGACGGCGGCAAGGCGATCCCAGCGGGTGCAGTCGTGCTGACGTATCCCCTTGCGATGGGCCCGACCGCCGATGCGGAGCTGTGGCAGGCAGAGGACAACTTCAGGTTCTCCTTGGTCGGCGGCTACTTCTCCGGCCCCGGGCCGAACGGGCGGGCCACCTACCGCTCCGGCGAGACCGAGCTCGACGCGCTGCTCATCACCTATCTGCTGACCCCCCACCACGCTCCGCTCACCGTCACGCCTGCGGCGGTCGCCGCAGCGCGCCAGGACCTGCGCTCAGGAGGCGTGACAACGATCGTCGTCGACACCGACTGGTCACACGCCGGCTCCGCGGTGACGCTCTTCGAACGGGCGCTCGGCTCCCAGCCGGCGCAGGTGGGCTCCGACCGGGTCTTCTACAACGTCCGGTCGGAGCTAGCCGTAGATCCCGTAACGTCCGGCTAGTCCCACGGTCGCAGCCCGAAGCTCCTCCGCCTCCGACTCGAAACCCTCCCCCAGCACCCCCACCAGCACTCGTGCCAGCTCCCCGAAGTCCGCCTCCCCGAAGCCCCTCGTGGCCAAGGCCGCCGTCCCCAGCCTGATGCCCGAGCATGAGGGCTCGTCCCTCGGGTCGTAGGGGACGCGGATCGTGTTGGCGGTGATGCCGACCCGGTGCAGGCGGTCCCACACTCCCTGCCCTTCGAGCGCGGCGCCTGCCAGGCTCACGATCACCTGGTGCACGTCGGTACCTCCCGTCAGCACCCGCGCCCCCGTCGCCTCCTCCGCATCCACCAGCGCCGCGGCGATGGTCCGGGCGCCCGCAACCGTCCGCTCCATCCTTTCCCGGTACTCCGGAGTCCCCGCGATCCGAAACGCCACCGCCTTGCCGGCGACGGTGTGCATCAGGGGGCACCCCTGCTCGCCGGGATAGACGCCGGCATCGACAGCATCGGCGAGGGAGGCCCGGCAGAGGATGGCACCGCCTCTCGCACCGCCAAGCGTCTTGTGGGTCGTCATCGTGCAGGCGTCGGCGAGCGTGACGGGGTTGGGGTGCACGCCACCCGCCACGAGGCCGGCGAAGTGCGCCATGTCGACCACCAGTTTCGCCCCCACCGAGTCTGCGATCTCCCGGAAGCGCTGGAAGTCCATCCATCTCGGGTAGCACGACCATCCGGCGAATATCACCTTCGGCCGGTGCTCGTCGGCGAGGGCGGCCACCTCGTCCATGTCGACCAGGCCGCTCTGGCGGGACACGTGGTAGGCGACTGCCGAATAGAAGCGGCCGGCGAAGGTCTCGCCGGCGTAGTGGGTGGGGTGGCCACCGTGGTTGAAGTCGAACCCCAGCACCGGGTCGCCGGGCGCGCAGAGCGCATGCAGCACGGCTGCGTTCGCCGACGAGCCCGAGTACGGCTGCACGTTCGCATGCTCGGCGCCGAAGAGTGAGCAGGCCCTGGCGATGGCCAGGCGCTCCACCTCGTCGACCCACTCGCAGCCGTCGTAATCACGATGCCCCGGATAGCCGTCGGCGTACTTGTTGGTGAGGATCGAGCCTTGCGCCTCCAGCACCGAGCGGGGGGCGAGGTTCTGCGAGGCGACCATGTCGAGGGTGGCCCGCTGCCGATCGAGCTCGCGCCCGACGAGATCGTGGATCTCGGGATCGACCTCCTGCAGAGAGCCGAGGTGGAACGGGATCTGGGATCCGGCGACGGCGGTCATGCCCGCACGGTAGCGCCGCTCAGCGGCCGGCAAGATCCCGTCGCACGTCGAACCACGCATAGACGCCGCCGGCCAATACGGGCGGCCGGCCGAGTGCCGCTGTCATGACGCTCTCGAAGAGCGCCGGGTCGATCCCGACCGGATCCGCCACCACCGTGCTCACTCCCGCCCTCGCCAGCGCCGCCCGCACCTGTGCCAGGACCTGGGGCCCGGGAGGGTCGAGGTCTGCCAACCCCGGATACTGGTATCGGCCCACCGGGCCGAAGTAAGAAAGGTACATCAACTCCTGCAATTGGAACGGTTGCAGGGCCGGTCCCGCCTCCGTGCCGTAGCCGCCCGGACCCGGCCGGCTCGCGTCACCGTCGAGGATCTCGAAACGGAACCCAGCGACCGCCTGCCACAGCACCGCGTAGTTGATGAGCCCTGCGGTGTTGGCTGGGTCGCCGAACGGGTAGACGAGCACCGGCGTGCCGGATGGGATGGCTCCTGCTCCGCCGCCCCCGCCGAAGAAGGGTGGCACCTGGTAGGAGTCGTAGGCGAGGTACCCGTCGGGTTGACCCCCGTAGGGAAGGCTCGGCAGAAGCGGGATCAGGGCGACAGCCGCCAGCAGCGCCGCCCGCCACGCCGCCGCCCGCCACGCCGCCGGCGCCCTCGCCCCCCACGCCCTCGGCGCCCGCGGCGGCTTGCCGGGCGCCGTGGCCGACGCCGAGCTATCCATGTAGCGGTCGAGCCCGATCGCCAGCGCCATCGCCACGAAGAGGAAGGCGTACACGGCGAAGCGCACCGCCACCACCCCGTTCAACAGCGGAAGCCTGGGGAAGATCCAAGCCGGCAGCGGGACGTGGGTGAAGTGGCCGCCGACATCCAGATACGCCCCCAGCGACAGCAGGTAGGCGACGCCCGCCAGAGCCAGCAGCCACCGCACGTAGCCGGATCCGGGGCGGCTGCGCCCACTCCAGCAGAGCCACCCGAGCACGACGAGCAGCGGGATCCCTAGATAGGCGCCGTTCTCGGCCGCGTTGCCGTTGACGTAGCCGGAGCCTACGACACCGAGCGGCCCGAACGACAAGAGGTCGCGCGTCGTCGGCACGACCAGGCTCAGCAGGTCCGAATGCAGCGTCGACAACAGATCGGGCTTGCGCACCGGGCCGCTCAGGTGCTCCGGGCCGGCCAGCACCATGTAGACCGGGTAGGCGACGAGCGGCACGAACACGCCGATGGCGACGAGGATCGCACGCCACACGTAGCGGACCCTCTCGCGCACCCGCCGCCGGTGACGGATCGCCAGCAAGACCGTCCCGATCAGGCCGACGATGACGGCGTCCGCCAACACCTCGGACGAGAGGTAGTACTGGCCCGCCGCCACCAGTCCGAGGAGGATCCCGACCCGCCGCGGCTGCCACGACTGGCGCACCAGGAGCTCGTCGGCGAGGAGCAGCAGCACCGGCAGCAGCGGGACGAAGATCAGGTTCAGGTGTACCTCTCCCTCGGACACCATGTAGGGCGAGAAGCCGTACAGCAGCCCGGCGACGAATGCGAGTGGCAGGCGGCGCACGTAGCGACGGGCGACGAAGAAGGCAGACACCGCCGAGCTGGCGAACGCCAGCCGCAGTGCCACGTTCAGGCTGGCGATCGGCCCCGCCGTCAGCGTGATCGGCGTCAACAGCAGGCCGAGCACCGGCATCGTCGTGTTGCTGGCGAGGTTCGCCCCCGCCGGGAAGTACTGGTAGTTCGTGAAGAACGGATTGTGCCCGTGCAGGATGGCAAAGGGCGTCCAGGCGAGGAACGAAGCCGTCATGGCGGTGTCGCCGCAGTTGCAGTACGGGAGTGTCCCGCTGCTCCAGGGCGCGACCGGCAAGTAGACGGCGACGGAGAGGGCGATATAGACGGCGATGGCGAGGACTGCCCAGATGCGGCGCCGGTCCCGACCTCCGGCGGGGACGCTCAGCTGAGCGGTACGTGGATCGGTCGTGACCATACGAGGACGGACCAGCCGTCGAAGCGGTAGTCGTGGGCAGGTCTCCCGAAGGCCGCGACGGCGCTGGCGTAGTCGACGTGCGCCCAGATCGGGGGGTGAAACACGAGGAACTGGAAGCTCCTGTCGTACCAGTCCGACGGCGAGTTCCACATCCGTACGAGCTTGCCGCGACGTTCATCGACGGGCGCCACCTCGACCCGGCCGCTGCTCTGCACCGTGGTCATGGCGGCGTCCCAGTAGTCGCCGATGCCATAGGTGAGGTGGTGGTCCTGCAGGAACGAGACGAGCGGGGCGGTCGTGCCCTTGACGATCGGCCGTGACAGCTGCAGGCCGAACCCGGCGCCGCAGCTGAGCAGGACCGCGCCGGCCACGACCGCGAACGAGAAGCGGACCCGGCTCGAGAGGGCCGGCCACGCCCGCGCCGCCAGCCGCGCGCAGAGGATGCAGGCGAACAGGGTGCTCACGAGCAGGTAACGGGCCTGCTCGATCCCTGCCACCGCCTGCAGCACGAAGGCGCCCGCGCCGCCGACGACGCCGAACAGCAACAAGTCGTCGAGAGCCCAGGGCGGCAGCTCCACGTTCGCAGCCTGCCAACGGACCAGCGCGGCCGCGGGCGGCTCCGACGACGGTCGCGCATATGGCACAGGCGAGCGCGACGGCCACCGCCGCTGCCCCGATGACGTGAACCAGCTGGAGGGAGGTGGGGATCGTCAGACCGCCGTAGATGCGCGAGCCGACGAACATGTCGCCTGCCACCGCCGCCAGCTTCTCCATGCTGAGGGGGATGCCCGCGGCGGGCACGAGCTTGTTGCCAGGGGTAAGAGCGAACGTCCCGAACTCCAGCGCCAAGAGCCTCACGGCTCCTGCCAGAGCGACGCCGGCTACCGCCGCGCCGAGGTGCGGCAGGGCCGCCTGCCAGCGCCGCAAGCGAAGCGCGGCGACGAGCCCAGCGACCACGATCGGGAAGATCCCGTAGGGAATGATGTCGAGGTCCCCCAGCATCCCGAGCGCCAGGCAGATGACGGCCACCACCCACCATCGGGAGAACGCGGCCCTCCGCAAGGCGAGGAAGGCGAGCAGCGCGTAGATCGCCGTCCCGAGGTGTATGGCGTTGCTGACGAGGAAGAACTCCAGCATCGGAGCGGGAAAGGCGAGCAGCACGAGCAGCGTGCCGGTCGCCGCCGCCAAGGCACCACGGCTCTGTCGGCCCGGGCCCGAGACTGCCACGAAGAGCCCGACGCAGCCGAAGGCGGCCGACATCAGGCTCGGCTCCAGATGGACGAGGAGCGGCCCGAGGCCGAACAGGCCGACTGTCACCGCCGACAGCACGCTGTCTGACGTCCAGTAGCTGTCGAGCGGCAACAGCCACCCGTGGAGCAGCAGGTTGCCATGCAGCATCGCCTGCCCCTGCAGGATCACCGTGGCCTTGTCGGAGGTACTGCCGTAGGAGTGCAGTGACCCCGCCATGTAGATGGCAAAGAGCGCCACGAGACAGCCGAGCCCGACTGCCGCCGTCAGGAGCCGAGACGCCCCGGCGCGGGATGGCGGCGCCGGAGAGCGCGCCTCGCGGCTCTCCGAGCGCTCGGCACGCAGCGTCGCCGTCCCGCCTCCACCGCAGGGCACGAGCGTCAGCTTCCCATCCGGCGGACCAGATATCCCGCCAGGCGTGCTGTTTCGATCACCTTCTCGGCGTGCTCCCGGTCGCGGGTCTCGAGCGTCAGATGGACACCGGTCTCCCGCACGTGCAGATCAAAACCCTCCCGCAGATGGTCCACCTCCACCAGGTTCGCCCCCGTCCCGCCGATCACCTCGAGCAACTTGGCGAGCTCGCCGGGGCGGTCGGGGAAGACCGAGAAGAGGATCAGCCTGCGGCCGGCGATGGTCTCGCGCAGCCTTATCGCCGGGGCCAGCGTGCCGATGTCGACATTGCCTCCCGACAGCACCACGGCCGTCTTTCCGCCGGGACCTCCCGCCGGAGCACCCGACCGAGCACCCGCGGGAACACCGATCCGGCCCGCAAGGACGGCCGCCACGCCGACGGCTCCCGCGCCTTCCACGACCAGCTTGGCGCGTTCGAGCAGCAGCACCATCGCTTGCGCGATCTCGTCCTCGGAGACGGTCACGACCTCGTCCACGTACTCGCCCACCATCGGCAGGGTGATCTCGCCGGGCCGCTTGACGGCGATCCCGTCGGCGAGCGTGATCACCGGCCCCTCGATCGGGACCGGCGCTCCGGCGGCGATCGAGAGCGGATACGGCGCGCATGTCGCCGCCTGCACCGCTATGACCCTCGTCCCGGGCTTGAGCGACTTCACGGCGACGGCCAGGCCGCTCGTGAGCCCCCCACCGCCGAGCGGGACGACTACGCAGTCGCAGTCCGGCACGTCCTCGATGAGCTCCACACCGAGTGTTCCGGCGCCGGCGATGATCGCCGGATCGTCGAAGGGATGGACGAAGACCCGGCCGGTATCGTCGGCGAAGGCGCGGGCCATCTCGATCGCCTCGTCGAGGTTGGCGCCGCCGAGACGGACCGTGGCGCCGTAGTGGCGGGTGGCTTCGGTCTTGCCGATCGAGGCGTCCTTCGGCATGAAGACCTCGCAGGAGACGCCCGCCGCCTGGGCGGCCAGCGCTACCGCCTGGGCATGATTGCCGGCCGACGCGCAGACGACGCCGGACCGCGCCGCCTCGCCCAACGAGGCGATCTTGTTGACCGCTCCCCTGGTCTTGAACGAGCCGGTCCGCTGCAGGATCTCGGCCTTCAGCACCACAGGCGCTCCGAGCTCGGCGCTCAGCCAGCGCGACGTGAACACCGGCGTGCGGACGATGGTGGCGGCGATTGCCGCCCTCGCCGTCTCGATGTCGGCAAGTGTGACCGGTCCGGCTCCAGGCATCAGTCGGGAACCGTCAGTCCAGGCGCCGGACTACCTCCACCATCAGCTCACCGGCCTCGGTGGGGTTGACGGCGACGGTCACGCCGGCGGACGCGAGCGCCTCCATCTTGGCCTGAGCGGTCCCCTTCGATCCGGAGACGATGGCACCCGCATGGCCCATCTTGCGGCCCGCCGGGGCCGTGACGCCGGCGATGTAGGCGACCACCGGCTTGGACATCGATTCGGCGATGAACTCGGCTGCCTGCTCCTCTGCTGAGCCGCCGATCTCGCCGATCATCATCACGGCCCGCGTCTCGGGATCGCCCTCGAACGCCGCCAGCACGTCGATGAAAGTGGTCCCCGGCACGGGATCGCCCCCGATCCCCACACAGGTCGTCTGGCCGACGCCCTGCTGCGAGAGCTCGTGCAGCGCCTGGTATGTGAGCGTGCCCGAACGCGAAACGATTCCCACCGGCCCCCCCGCCTTTGCGATGTCGCCGGACGTGATGCCGATGTTGCACTTGCCCGGCGAGATCACGCCAGGACAGTTGGGACCGAGCAGGCGGGTGCTCGGGTAGTCGCGACGCAGCCGATTGAACACCATCGCCTCGTCCTTGGCCGGGATGTGCTCGGTGATGCACACGACGAAGCCGATTCCCGCCGCCGCCGCCTCCAGGATCGCGGCCGGCGCTGCCTTCGGTGGCACCGACACGAAGCTGGCGTCGGCGCCCGTGGCCGCCACCGCCTCCTCGACCGTGTCGAAGACCGGTATCCCCTCGACGTCCTGCCCGCCCTTGCCGGGTGTGACGCCAGCCACGACCTGGGTGCCGTAGGCGCGGTTGCGCAGGCCGTGGAACCGCCCCTGTCCGCCCGTGAGGCCCTGCACGACCACACGTGTCTTCTCGTCGACGAAGATGCTCATTGCTCGTTCACCTCGGCAGTCGTGCTTGCTGTCGTCGTCTCGGCCGGATCGGGCTGGGTCAGCGGCGCTGACGTGGCGCCGTGCCCGGCTGCGATCTGCACGGCTTTGCGGGCGGCGTCGAGCATGGTCGGCCGGGTCTGCAGCTGCTCCGACTCGTGCGGCGCAAGGATCTCCCGGGCCGCCTCGGCGTTGGTGCCGTCGAGCCGCAGCACCAGCGGCGCCCGCAGCTCGACGCGCTCCAGCGCCGCCAGTATCCCTTTGGCGATCTCGTCGCAACGGACGATGCCGCCGAAGATGTTGATCAGGATCGCCCGGACGTTCTCGTCGGTGTTGATCACTTCGAGGGCGTTCGCCATCAGGTCGGCGTTTGCGCCGCCGCCGATGTCGAGGAAGTTGGCCGCCGTGCCGCCGACCTGGTTGACCACGTCGAGCGTGCTCATCGCCAGCCCGGCACCGTTGGCGATGATGCCCACCGAACCGTCGAGGCCGATGTAGTTGAGACCCTTCTCCTTGGCCAGTCGCTCGCGCGGGTCCATCTCCGCCACTCCCGCGAACTCGTCCCACTCGGGGTGGCGGAAGGCTGCGTCGTCGTCGAGGGCGACCTTGGCGTCGAGGGCATGGACACGGCCGTCCGGCGTGAGGATCAGCGGATTGATCTCGGCGAGGTCGGCGTCTCCCTCCACATAGCAGTCGTAGAGCTTGAGCAGCACGTCCGTGGCTCCCTCCAGCGCCTCCGGGTCGAGGCCTGCGTCCTCCACCAACTGCCTGGCGGCGTCGCGGCCCAAGCCGTCCACGGGGTCGATGTGCAGCCGGGCGATCGCCTCCGGATCCTCCTCGGCAACCTCCTCGATGTCCACGCCACCCCGGGCCGACACCATCGCCAGGTGCATGCGGGCGGCCCGGTCGAGGGTGAAGCTGGCGTAGTACTCCTTGGCGATGTCCGACGAGCGCTCGATCCACACCCGGTGGACGACGTGGCCCTTGATGTCCATGCCGAGGATGTTGCCGGCGTGGAGCCGCACCTCGTCCCGGTCGGCGGCCAGCTTGATGCCGCCCGCCTTGCCCGCGCCCACCGACCTGCACCTGCGCCTTGACGACGACGGGATAGCCGATCCGCTCGGCTACGGCCTCCGCCTCCTCGACGGTCGTGGCAACCTCGCCCGGTGACACCGGGATCCCGAAACGTGCGAAGTACTGCTTTCCCTGGTACTCGAACAAGTCCACCGAGCGCGTTCCTCCTCGATCACGTTCTCGATCTGCAATCAGCTATTGGCGTCTCTTGGCTTGCCGTCGGAGCTCGGCGTCAGCTCTTGGCCTCGGCCTGCCGTTCCCGCTCGTCGAGTGCCTTCTCCAGCCACTCGGAGATCTGGGGCAGGGGGCTGCCGGGTGTGAACACTGCGGATACTCCGCCCTCCTTGAGGACGGGGATGTCCTTGTCGGGAATGATCCCGCCGCACATCACGAGGACGTCGTCCAGACCGGCCGCCCGCAGACCGTCGACGATCTTGGGGACCAGTGTCAGGTGAGCTCCCGAGAGCAGCGACAGCCCGACCGCGTCGGCATCCTCCTGCACCACTGCCTGCACGACCTGTTCGGGCGTCTGGTGGAGCCCCGTGTAGATCACCTCGAAACCGGCATCCCGCAGCGCCCGGGCGATCACCTTCGCACCTCTGTCGTGCCCGTCCAAGCCGGGCTTGGCGACGATCACTCGATAGCGGCGGTCCATGCGGCACTGATACTACGCAGGCTGGGCCTCCCGGCCGAATCGGGAGCCAGGCGCCCGGCAGGTGCCGGCGGGCTGCCGGCCGGTGCCGGCGCCGGGTCAGCCGGTGCTGGCGGCGGGTTAGCGCACCGGGTGGTGTAACACCACGAAAGCGACGAGGCAGTAGTGAAGGATCAGAGCCACCACCACGAAGAGGTGGAAGATCTCGTGGAATCCGAACGTCGCCGGCCAAGGGTCGGGACGCTTGCGGGCGTAGGCGACGGCGCCGAGCGTGTAGCAGACACCACCACCGAGCATCATTGCGAAACCCACCCCACCCAACACGTGCAACAACTCCGGCGTCGCAACCACCGCGATCCAGCCGACGACCACGTAAGGGAGCGCGACAACCCACTTGGGGGCGTCGAGCCAGAGCAGGCGGAGGGCGACGCCTACGGCGGCCCCTCCCCAGACGAGGGCGAGGATGAGGGTCGCCCACCCCCGGGACAGGGACAGGCCGGCGACGGCCGTGTAGGTGCCGGCGATGCAGAGGAAGATCGTCGAGTGGTCGGCGCGCCGCATTCGACGCCGCCCTTGCGGGCTCCAACTCCGGCGGTGGAACAGGGCGCTCGTCGCGAGCATCGCCGAGACCGAGAATGCATACACCGAGGTGCAGATCTGCTCGGCGGTGGTGCGACTTGCCAGTCCCAGCAGCGGTCCGGTGACGAGCGACACGAAAAAGAAGATCTCGTGCGAGACGCCTCGCAGCTTCGGCTTGGTCCCCCGCGTGAGTCCCTCCTTCGTCGCCCGGGCCGGGCCTGCCGACGTCGCGGTCGGAGCCGTCATTCGGACTGTTCTATCCCCTTCAGTCCGGGGTCGCTAATCCCTGCAACCATTTCGCGCATGGTCCAAATGGCTGTTTAACGACCATCTGGACCCTGCGCGTTTTGGTCGTTCGGCGCCCACTCGGTGGTCGGCGTCCGACGCCCGCGCCGCCCATCACGCTCGCTTCAGGGGGGTGGCGGACAACAAGAAGTTCTTGTCCCCCTGGCGCGGGAACCGGATCGTGGCCTCGGCCTTGTCACCCTCGCCGCGCACCTCGACGATCACGCCCTCGCCCCATCGGGCGTGCACCACGGCGTCTCCGGCCTTCAGCCCCAACGCCTCGGCTCCGGTGCTGGCCGCAGGCCGAGCCGCCGACCGAAACCGCGCCCCGGCGCCCGATCCCGACGCTCCACGACTGCCGGCGCCCCGACCACTCCCGAACACCGACGCCGGACCGCCGTCCGAAACGTCCTCCACCAGTCCCTCCGGGATCTCCTTCAGGAACCTGCTGGCGAGCCGGTCACGGGTCATCCCGAAGACCGTCCGGGTCCACGTATGGGTGAGATAGAGGCGCTCCTTGGCCCGCGTGAGGCCGACGTAGCAGAGCCTCCGCTCCTCCTCGATCTCGTTCGGGTCGTCGAGAGACCGTGCATGCGGGAAGAGCTCCTCCTCCATGCCGGTCAGGAAGACGACCCCGAACTCCAGGCCCTTTGCCGTGTGCAGCGTCATCAGCGAGACCTTGGTCGAGTCGTCCTCCAGCTCGTCCGTCGCAGCCACGAGGGCAGTCGACTGCAGGAAGGACTGCAGTGTGTGGTGCTCGGCCGCCACGCTGACCAGCTCCGACAGGTTGTCGATGCGTCCCTCTGCCTCGAGCGTCCGCTCCGCTTCAAGCGCCCTGGTGTAGCCGGTCCGCTCGAGGATCGACGACAGGAGACTGGCCGGCTCCAGCCTCCCGCCCGGGCCAACCTGAATAGGGGGGAGTGCCACAGGCGCGAGTGCCACATGTGGGAGGGCCCCCGCCGCCCCCGCCGCCGCGGCGAGCTCCCCTGTGACCTCCTCCTCGCTGCCTTCCAGATCCGGCTCCCCGATGTCCACCAGGTCACCCATCACGGCGACAGAGCGCAGCTCTTCGAGCAGCGCCACGAGCGTGCGCAGGGCGGCTGCTGCCTTGCCGGTGACGCCCGCAACCTCCGGCTCTCGCATCACCTCGGCGAAGCCGACCCCCCGCCGTCGCGCCTCCTCGGCCAGCTTGGCGACAGAGGCGTCGCCGACTCCGCGCTTTGGGACGTTGACAATTCGCCGCAGCGACACCTCGTCGGCCGGGTTGGCGACCGCCCGCGGATATGCGAGTAGGTCACGCACCTCCCGCCGCTCGTAGAAACCTGTGCCGCCGATCACCTTGAAGGGCACGCCCCGATCCGCGAGCGCCTCCTCGAGCGCACGGGACTGGGAGTTCATGCGGTAGAAGACGGCGAAGTCGCTGTAGATACGGCCGGAGCGGTGCAAGGTGGCGATCTCGTTGGCGACGAAGGTCGCCTCGTCTCGCTCGTCTCCTGCCCTGTACTTGCGGATCTTGTCGCCGGGACCGAGCGCCGACCAGAGCGTCTTCTTCTGGCGAGCGGGGTTGGCCGAGATCACGGCGTTGGCGGCGTCGAGGATGTTCTGAGTTGAACGGTAGTTCTGGTCGAGCACGATCGTCGTGGCGTCGGGAAACGCACGCTCGAACTCGAGGATGTTGCGGATGTCTGCTCCGCGGAACCGGTAGATGCTCTGGTCGGAGTCGCCGACCACGCAGACGTTGCGGTGGTGGCGCCCGATCATCATCACCAGCTCGTTCTGCGCCGAGTTGGTGTCCTGGTACTCGTCGACCAGCAGATGCACGATGCGGCGCTGGTAGTCCTCGAGCACGTCCCCGTGCTCGCGGAAGAGCTTGACTACGAGCGACAACAAGTCGTCGAAGTCCATGGCATTGGCCGCCCGCAGCCGGCGTTCGTACTCTGCGAACACCTCGGCGATCACCCGCTCGAACATCTCCGAGGCTGTCGCCCCGTACTCGGTCGCATCGAGCAGGTTCGATTTCGCCTGGCTGATGGCTGCCAGCACGCCACGCGGCGGGAAGCGCTTGGGGTCGCGCCCGATCTCGCCGATCACCTGCTCGACCAGCCGCCTGCTGTCGGCGTCGTCGTAGATGGTGAACGATCCGGTATATCCGAGTAGTGGCGCGTTCCGCCGCAGGATGCGCACGCAGGCGGAATGGAATGTGGACACCCAGATCTTCTCGGCGCCCCGGCCGACCAGAGCAGTGGCACGCCGGCGCATCTCGTCCGCCGCCTTGTTGGTGAAGGTGATCGCCATGATCTGCCAGGGAGGCGTGCCCTCGGCGATGATCCGCGCGATGCGGTGGGTGAGCACCCGTGTCTTTCCCGAACCCGCCCCGGCCACCACGAGCAGAGGGCCGTCGTTGTGAAGGACCGCTTCTCGCTGCTCCGGATTGAGGCCCTCGAGGAGCGCCGAGACATCGCTCTTCTCGGGCACCCACTTCCGTGCCCTCGCCGGCAGCGCGGCGGCGGGATCGTCAGGCGCAGGCGGGTCGAAGTCCTCCAGCGGGTCGCGCCCCCGGCCGCTCTCGACGATCTTCGGTTGCGAGCCGAAGTCGTCCAGCCCGAACAGGCGGCCGGCCGCGTGGGAGGGATCTGGCATCGCCAGCCACCATACCGGGAGGGTGGGTCCTCCCAGAACCGCCCAAGTAATTGAGAATTCTGTGTAGTGGAGTGCGCCAATTGCGCGCCGCGCGCGCGCTTTTACGGGTTCCGATACACAATCTTCTCCGGTACCTCAGGGGCTGGCGCAGGAGCCCGGTCGCGGGAGCCGGCTAGGGGTCACTCCCACTCGATCGTGCCGGGTGGTTTCGAGGTGATGTCGTAGGCGACCCGGTTCACGCCCCTCACCTCGTTGATGATCCGCGACGAGATGCGCTCCAGCACCTCGTAAGGGAGCCTCGCCCAATCCGCCGTCATGGCGTCATCGGAGGTGACCGCCCGCACGACGATCGGGTAGGCGTACGTCCGCTCGTCGCCCATCACCCCTACCGAGCGCACCGCCGGCAACACGGCGAAGGACTGCCACACCTCCCGGTCGAGCCCGGCCCGCCTGATCTCGTCCAGCACCACTGCGTCCGCCGCCCGCAGTACCTCGGCCCGCTCGGGTGTCACCTCTCCGACTATCCGGACTGCCAGTCCCGGCCCCGGGAACGGTTGGCGCCACACGATCTCCTCCGGCAGGCCGAGCTCCTCGCCGATCGCCCGCACCTCGTCCTTGAACAGCAGCCGGAGAGGCTCGACGAGCTCGAAGTCCATGTTCTCGGGCAGCCCGCCGACGTTGTGGTGCGATTTGATCTTCGCCGCGTCGGCGGTGCCCGACTCGATGATGTCGGGGTAGAGGGTGCCCTGCACCAAGTAGCGGACGCCTTCCAGCTCGGCGGCCACCTCCTCGAAGATGCGGATGAACAGCGCTCCGATGGTCTTGCGCTTCACCTCGGGATCGGTGACGCCGGCCAGGGCTTCGAAGTAACGGTCAGCAGCCTTCACGTGGATCAGATCGAGTGAGAACTGCCTCCGAAACGTCTCCTCCACCTGCGTGCCCTCTCCCGCCCGCATCAGCCCCGTGTCCACGAAGACACAGGTCAGCTGATCGCCTATCGCCTTGTGCACGAGAGCGGCCGCCACGGCCGAGTCCACACCACCCGACAGCGCGCAGAGCACCCGGCCGCCGCCGACCTGCGCCTGCACGGCCGCCACCTGCGACTCGATCACCGAGGTGTGTGTCCAGTTGGGGCGGCAGTCGCAGACGTCGAAGAGGAAGCGCTTCAAAAGCTCCTGCCCCCGCTCGGTATGGACCACCTCGGGATGGAACTGGACCCCGTAGACAGCGCGCGCTCGCGATCCTCGAGGGCGGCGATGTCGACGTCGGGCGTCGAGGCCGTCACATTGAAGCCCGCCGGCGCGCCGACGATCGAGTCGGCATGGCTCATCCAGACGTTCGATCTCGGCGGCCGCCCGGCGAACAGTGTCGATGAAGCTGCCAGCATCAGCGGGGTGCGTCCGTACTCCCCGAGGCCGGTCTGGCCGACATGGCCACCCAGTTGCTGGGTCAGCAGTTGGGCGCCGTAGCAGATCCCGAGAACCGGCACGCCGGCACCGTAGACACCGGGGTCGACGGCGGGAGCGAACTCGGCGTAGACGGATTTGGGGCCGCCGGACAGGATGATCCCCTTCGGCCGCCGAGCCAGCATCTCCTCGGCAGGCATCGAGTAGGGGACGATCTCGGAGTAGACGTGGGCGTCGCGAACCCGCCTGGCGATCAACTGCGCGTACTGCGCGCCGAAGTCGACTACGAGGACGGTGTCGAAGCCATTGCCCATAGATCAACGCTACTGCCTGCCGACACCGCTCCCCGGAACCTCGTCGGATACCATTCGCCCGAAATGAGCCGCAGGAAATGAGCCGCAGGAAGCGTCTTCATGGTCGGCGGACGGCGAGAGCGGCGAGAGCGCTGGTTCTAGCCGCCGCGGGGCTGGCCCTCGCCGCCTGCTCGTCGGCCCCCGCCGCCCAAGGCGGCAATACGGCGACTACACAAGGGTCCGCCGGCCACACGACTACTACCCATCCCGGCACGGGCGCCACTGGCACCACCACCGGCAACACGGGCGGCAACGCCGCAACTCCCACCACTTCGCCACCAGCCGGGTCGCCGGTGGTGACACCCGGCGGGATGACCGCCATCGTCAGTGCCGACAGCGCCGCCAACAACCTGGCCAACTCCCGGCTCTCAATAGCCCTGCAGGACGGCCACGAGGCGTGCCTGCAGGACATCGCAGACGACATCACCTACACCGAGCTGCGCTCCTCAGGTGTCGCCACCTCTGAGCCTCCCTTCTCGTCGACGTCGACCGTCCCGTTCGTGCCCAAGCAGACCTCCTACCCTGCGTACGCCTCGTCTCTCGTCACCGAGAAGAGCGCCGGAAACCCGTTGTCGGAAGCCTTCTTCACTTTCGTGAAGACCTCGGCAGCAGCGCCATGGAAGCTCGACGCGGCGCCGAACATCATGGGAGCCACGCCCCCGGGGTACAAGGTGCCGCCGCCCAAGACGGCGCCGGGAGGCTTCGCAGAAGTGGTGCAAGCGTCGGATGGCAACGGACTTGTGATGGCTCCCGGGCAGGTGGCGGCGGCGGCGGGCGGCGCCCTGAGCGCAGAGGTGTCGACGGGGAAGTTCGGCTCAGGTTTCGCTGCCGTATACGGAGCGCAGGGTGCCGGCGACCCCGATCAGGCCTACCAGTACTGGGTCAACCAGCAGGGCGACTCGTACAAGGACATCTTCAGCACGACGCCTCCCAAGGTGGCGCTGCCCGGCGTCGCCTCGCCAACCTGCCCGCTGCCCGCCTACGCGTGCTATCGGGTGGCGGCGCCATCGTCACCTTTGCGCTCTACGAGACAGTGATCATCACGGCGGGATCGCAGCCGATCGTGCAGCCGGCGAACAGGCAACTGCTTGGCGACTTCGTCGCACCGGGCTCGTACTCGGAGGTGACGATGCACACGATCGATCTCGACGTGGCGATCGTTCCGGCCGCCGGCTCGCATCAGCCGGTCGACGTGATCGGCCAGGAGTCGGAGACGATCAGCGCCACCACCTTGCCGGCCGGCGGTGTCATCGCCTGACCCCGACGGTTCGCGGCCCAGGGCCGCGCCGGAACGAGCTAGCTGCCCATCCCCACGCTCTGCGAGCGCTGCAGCTGCTTCCCCTCGGTCTGGAGCGCCGGGGCGACCATGACCTCCGCCTTGTGGAACTCGCGGACGGTCTCGTAGCCGCAGGTGGCCATCGAAGTGCGGAGCGCCCCGAACAGGTTCAGTCGCCCGTCGTTCTCGTGCGCCGGGCCGAGCAGGATCTCTTTCAAGGTGCCGCGCTCGCTGGACCTTCACCCGGGCGCCCCGGGGCAGCGACGGGTGGAACGTAGCCATCCCCCAGTGGTAACCGTGGCCGGGCGCCTCGTGGGCCGCTGCCAGCGGCGACCCGATCATCACCGAATCGGCGCCGCAGGCGATGGCCTTGGCCACGTCTCCACCCCTCGACATCCCGCCATCGGCGATCACGTGCACGTACACGCCCGTCTCCTCGAGATGGCGCATGCGGGCTCCCGCCGCGTCGGCGATGGCAGTCGCCTGCGGAACGCCGACACCGAGGACTCCCCGCGTCGTGCAGGCGTTGCCGGGGCCGACGCCGACCAGGATCCCGACTGCGCCCGTCCGCATCAGGTGAAGGGCGGCCTGGTAGGAGGCGCAACCGCCGACGATCACGGGGATGTCGAACTCACGGATGAACCGCTTCAGGTTCAGCGGCTCGACCGACCTGGACACGTGCTCGGCAGATACGACGGTGCCCTGGATCACCAGCAGGTCGAGCTGTGCCTCGAGCACGGCATCGGCGTACTGGGCCGTGCGCTGGGGCGTGAGCGACGCGCAGGCGACCACGCCGGCGTCCTTGATCTCCCGGATCCGCTGGCTGACGAGCTCGGACTTCACCGGCTCCATGTAGATCTGCTGCATCCGCGCCGTCGCCTTGTCGGCGTCCAGCTCGGCGATCTCACGCAGCAGCGGCTCCGGATCCTCGTAGCGGGTCCACAGTCCTTCGAGGTTCAGCACGCCGACGCCACCGAGGCGACCGATGGCGATGGCGGTCGCGGGCGAGACGACCCCGTCCATGGCAGAAGCCATCAAAGGCAGCTCGAAACGATACGCGTCGATCTCCCAGGAGATGTCCACGTCCTCGGGATCCCGCGTCCGTCGGGAGGGAACGATTGCTATGTCGTCGAAGCCATAGGCCCGGCGACCCGACTTCCCGATGCCGATCTCTACCTCAGCCACGCTGCTGCTCCCTCTCGCTCCCCGTCAAAGAACAGATTCTACGGGTTCGGCTCTCGGCGATCGAACCATCGACTCACCGCCAGCTGTCTCGCCTGGCGAGTTGGTCCGCCCGCTCCGACATCTCGTCTGCTGCCCCCTCCCGGCTCGCATCCCCCGCAGCGACCGGCGCCGGGGCGTCGTGCCCGGGAGCGACCGGCGTCGTGGCGACGAGGGCGGTGTACATCGAGGCGCCGAGGAGGGCGACGACCGCGTAGCCCACGAAGAGCCCCAGGTTGCCGAGCGGCGGCTGCCAGCCTCTGCCGAAGAAGTCGTGCGGGCCGAGCAGGCCGACGGCGTCCCGACGCAGGAAGGCGGCGAAGGCGAACACCGAGGCGACCGCCAGCACCAGGGCCAGGATGGCAGTCATGCGGGTGCGGTAGCTCCGGAACGGCTCGGCACAGCCCGCCAGCGCAGCAGCGACCAGCGGGACGCCGACCGCGAAGGGAAGGGTGTCCTTGCCCTGCCACACGTACCCCGCCGTCCGCACGTGCGAAGCCGAGATGAGGACAGGGACGACGACCGTCGCCGCGACGACGGCCACCAGCACAAGGGCGCGGCGCCGACCCGCCAGCGCCGCACCGATCAAGAGGATGCCTCCGATCGCCCCGTACCACGCCAGATAGGTTCCAGCGGGAGAGAGCGTGTCCAGCCAGCCGAACTTGCCGATCATCTCGGTGAGGAAGCGCCCCGTGTTGTCGAAGACGGTCATGTAGATGGTCGTGGTGGGAGTCCCCTTGGCGGCCAGGTTGATGCTCGGCAAGACGTCGAGCGTGTGCGCGCCGAAGATCCATGCCACCGCAACGCCCCCGACGGCCACCAGCACCGCGCCAGCAACTTGCACGCTGCGGGAGCGAAGGAGCGACACCAGAGACCGCCTGTCGCAGAGCGCCAGCAAGGTGACGCCGATCATCGCCAGCCAGAGCGGCGACAGCCCACGCACGAGCACGAACAGCGACCCGGAGACGGCAACCACCGCCACTAGTCCCCGCGGGGGAGCGGCCGCCCGCTCGAGCACCAGCAGCAATCCCGAGCACCAAAGGCAGATCGCGCATGCGATCTCGAAGCCGCTCGGGTTGACAACCCCGCCGAAGAAGAACAAGGAGGGCGTGGCAGCGACCGCCACCCCCGCCAGCAGGAACCGGGAGCGGGACCAGGCGACGACGGAGGCAACGGCCAGCGCCAGCATCAGTGAGCTCAAGAGGCCGCTCACCAGTCGCATCAGGTACACGCCGGCGGTCGATGTCGTGAAGAGACTCGGGATCCCGACCAGGAGGTAGTAGAGCGGCGGGTAGCGGCCGGTGTAGATGGCGACCGGCGCCGGCTTGGCAGAGCCCTGCAGCGCCGGCTCGCACGACGCAGGAACCGTGTTCTTGAAGGCGAAACACTCCGGCACCTTCCCGGTGTCGATGTAGAACTGCGGCGCCTTCACGACAACGAAGGGGCTTCCCGGCCCGTCAGGCTGCTGCCCGAGGAACTGCCCGTGAGCAACCGCCACGGCCTTGATGATGTGGTTCGGCTCGTCGGGGGAGCCGGCCACGGGGGTCCCGAGGCTCCAAGCCGAGAACATCAAGAAGAACAGCACCAGGCTCGCCATGAAGACGAGCCGCGGCCGTGCGGTGGCAGGCCTCCGTGGCGACATCTGAGGGCGGCGGACGGCGTGTGCCGGCGGGGCCATCAAGAGCGCGCCCCGCCCCCGGCGGTGGCACCGGCTCGGTCGAGGTACCAGACGTAGACCCCGCCGACGAGTTGCGGCGACCCGAGTGCGGCGGAGACTACCGAGATCGCCTCCTGCGGATCGACGCCGATCGGGTCGGCGACCACAGCCTGGACCCGGTAGCGGGCGCAGAAGGCCTTCACGGCAGCGACCGCGGCCGCGGTCTCAGGCGCCGGTGCCCCGCCGGGCCGGCCGGCCCCGTACATCGCCGAGCGGAACAGCTGCTCCACCGCCGCCGGTTGCAACGTCTGCACCGTGCTGGTCGTCCTCCCGTCAGGTCCCGGTCGAGCCGCTTGCCCGCCGAATATCCGGAACCGCATCCCGCTCGCCGCCTGCCAGAGCATCGCCTCGTTGTCCGGGTCGATGTCGTAAGGGTAGGTGAGCACGAGACTCCCGGCCGCCACCCGCTGGACCGATTCGCTGGTGAAATAGGGGGGCACCATCGTCGGTTGGCTCGGGTAGGGGTAGCGGGGGACGAGCGGTACGAGGGCCACCGCCCCGATCGATGCCACGAGCAGCGGCCGAGACCATGACACCCTCTCCCTCATCGCACGCGCCGCCGGAGCGGCGTCCCAGTATCCCCTCTCGCCGCATCGTTTCGAGGCCGACGCCGAGAACGAACGCCGCCACCATCTGCACGTAGAGAGAGAAGCGCAGCGCCAGGATTCCTTGCAGCACGGGCACGTGGGTGAGCCAGACGAACGGCAGCGTGACGCTCGTCGGGCGGTTGTCGATCGTCAAGGGCGTTCCGAGCGCCAGCACGAGCGCGCACAGCCCTACCGAGGCGGCGAGCAGCACGACCCCCTGCCGCCGGCAGCGAAACACGAGGAAGATCAGCAGCACCAGCAGCGGGATGCCGATGTAGATCCCGTTCTCCGGGCGGTCGCCGAGGGCGAAGCTGGTGCCGATGGCAATCAGGCGGGAGGGGCCGACGATCTCGTTGGCCGTCGGGACGATCGGGCCGAGCAGGTCCGAACGGAAGGGGGCGATCCCGGCCACCGCGTGGGGAGGCCCGATCACGTGCTGCGGGCCGCGCAGGAACACCCAGGTGGGGAAGGCCACCAACGGCACGAACAGCGCCAGGGCCCAGAGGATGCCGAACAGACCGGTGGAGGAGCGAGCCAGCCGCCGCGGGTCCCGCAAGAAGAAGATGGCCAGGCCGATGGCCACGAAAAGGCCCGTCGTGACGAGGATCTCGATCGAGATCAGGAACTGGAGCACGCAGAGCACTCCGAGGGTGAGTCCCAATCGCCGTGCGTCCCCGGGTGAGCGAACGTCTCCGGGGGAACCCGGCGAGAGAGAGTCGCCGGCGGGCCGGGGCGATCGAGCGTCGCCGGCAGCACCGTCGGCACCTGCGGCACCGGCAGCACCTGCGGCGGGCCTGACGAGCCGGTAGACGCAGTAGACGATCAGCGGCGGCAACGGGACGAACGTCAGGAACAGATGGCCGTTGCCCTGGCCGACCATGTAGGGGGAAAACCCGTAGAGGAGGCCCCCTGCGAATGCAGCCGGCCACCATCTCGTGAATCGGCGCAGCACGAACGTCATCGACGTCGCCGAGAGGACGAACGACAGGCGCATCATGAAGTTGAAGGCGGCTACGGGACCCCGCAGCCAGGTGATGGGAGAAGCGATGATCCCGAGCAGCGGCATCGAGGTGTTGAGCGCCAGGTTCACGCCACGGGGGGCGTTGATGTACGAGGTGAGGAACGGGTCGCGGGCGTGCCTGATGGCATATGCCGGCCAGGCGAGGAACCACGTCTCTTGCGCCGAATCGCTGCATGCGCAATAGGACAGGTGAGAGCGGCTCAGCGGCTCGACGGGCCAGTAGGCGAGGCAGGCGATCGCCAGGTAGATGCAGATCGTGATCGCCCACCACAGCGCGGTCCGTCTTCGCGCGCTCGGCATCCCGACGGATTCCAAGAGAGCGCGCGGCGCGACGCGCTGACCGGTATCCATCACGGCGACAGATTAACCAGCGACTAGCTGCACTACGGAGGAACGCAACCCGCTACTGGCGGGCGATCAGCTGCAGCAGGTCCGTCAACATGCGGGCGCTCGCCCCCCAGATCATGTCGTCGCCGAGGAAGTGCTCGCCCGCGAAGAACGGGAGGTTGGACGTCTGCGCCTCCTCGGCGCTCCAGATCTCCTCCCACCAGGCGCCGTCTGCCAGCAGATCGCTGATCCGGACGGTGATGATGGCGTCGACCTCCACCGGGTGGGCCTCCACGGCCGGCATCGCACCGACGAACCCGACGAAGGGAACGATGGTTCCCCGCCGGCGCGAGCCCTCCAGCACCGCCAGCCTGCCGACGACATCCACCTCATCGCGGGGGAGAGCGATCTCCTCCTCGGTTTCGCGCAGTGCGGCCTCGAGCGGCGTCTCACCGGGTTCGATCCTGCCGCCCGGGAAGGCGATCTCCCCCGGGCTGGCGAGCAGCGTCGTGCCCCGGCGGATGAGCATCACCTGGGCGGCGGATGCGACCTCGAACAGGAGGATCAGGACGGCTGCCGTGGACGGTCGCTCGAGAGGGGCGTCGACCGGTACCAATCCGGCCCGCAGCCGCGAGCCCACCGCCTGCAGGTCGAGGGGGCCGGAGGCCGCATAGGCGGCCCAGGGAGCGACACCGCCCGGCACTGCCGTCGGCGGGCGTGGGATCGCCTGCCGATACCGGCGCAGTGCCGGATGCCCCGGCTCGAAACCTCCCGTCACCCGGCGAGCGTATCGAACCCCGCTCACGACCTACCACGCCCGAATGGAAACGGCCGGGCCCGAAGGCCCGGCCGCTCCCGACTACCAGCGCAACAGGGACTTACATCATCCCCATGCCGCCCGGCATGCCTCCACCGGGCATCGGGTTCGCCTGCTTCTTCTCCGGCGCCTCGACGACGACGACCTCGGTCGTCAGCATCAGGCCGGCGATGGAGGCGGCGTTCTGCAGGGCAGAGCGGGTCACCTTCGCGGGGTCGATGATGCCGGCCTTCGAGAGGTCCTCGTAGTTGCCGGAAGCCGCGTTGAGGCCGGAAGTGCCCTCGAGCGCCTCGACCTCCTGGACGGCGACAGCGCCCTCCAGCCCGGCGTTGATGGCGATCCACTTGAGCGGCTCCTCGACCGCGCGCCGGACGATCCTGGCGCCCGTCACCTCGTCGCCCGCCAGCTCCTCGATGACCTTGTCGATCGAGGAACGGGTGCGGACGAGTGCGGTGCCACCACCGGCGACGATGCCCTCTTCGATGGCCGCCCGGGTGGCCGATAGAGCATCCTCGATGCGGTGCTTCTTCTCCTTGAGCTCCACCTCGGTGGCCGCCCCGACCTTGACGACGGCGACGCCGCCGGCAAGCTTGGCGAGACGCTCCTGCAGCTTCTCGCGGTCCCAGTCGGACTCGGTCTCGTCGAGCTCGCGCTTGATCTGCGCGACCCGCGCCTTGATCTCCTCCGCCGAGCCATCACCGTCGACGACCGTGGTGTTCTCCTTGTTGACCACGACGCGGCGTGCACGGCCGAGCAGATCGAGCGTCGCCGACTCCAGCTTGAGGCCGATCTCCTCAGAGATCACCTGGGCCCCTGTGAGGACGGCGATGTCCTGCAGCATGGCCTTTCGGCGATCGCCGAAGCCCGGCGCCTTGACGGCCACGGAGTTGAACGTCCCGCGGATCTTGTTCACGACGAGGGTGGCGAGCGCCTCCCCTTCGACGTCCTCGGCGATGATCACGAGCGGCTTGGCCGACTGCATGACCTTCTCGAGCACGGGGATGAGGTCGTGCACGTTGCTGATCTTCTGGTTGGTGATGAGGATGTAGGGGTCCTCGAAGACCGTCTCCTGGCGCTCCGCGTCGGTCACGAAGTAGGGCGACAGGTAGCCCTTGTCGAACTGCATGCCCTCGGTGAACTCGAGCTCCAGGCCGAAGGTGTTGGACTCCTCGACGGTGACCGTCCCGTCCTTGCCGACCTTGTCGATCGCCTCCGACAGGACCTCACCGATCGAGGCGTCGGCGGCCGAGATGGAAGCGATCTGGGCGATCTCGTGCTTCCCCTCGATCTCCTTGGCCTGCTCCCGGATCGACTCCACGGCGGCGGCGACAGCCTTGTCGATGCCCTTCTTGAGGGCGATCGGGTTGGCGCCGGCGGCCACGTTGCGGAGTCCCTCGCGGACGAGCGCCTGTGCCAGCACCGTCGCCGTGGTGGTGCCGTCGCCGGCCACGTCATTGGTCTTCGTGGCGACTTCCTTCACCAGCTGGGCGCCGAGGTTCTCGAACGGGTCGTCGAGCTCGACCTCCTTGGCGATGGTGACGCCGTCGTTGGTGATTGTCGGGGCGCCGAACTTCTTGTCGAGCACGACGTTGCGCCCCTTCGGGCCGAGTGTGACCTTGACGGTGTCGGCGAGCTTGTTGACGCCGGCTTCGAGCCCGCGCCTCGCCACATCGTCGAAACGCAACATCTTCGGCATCAGTTCACGACCTTGGCGAGCACGTCCCGGCTGGAAAGGATGAGCAGGTCCTCACCGTCGATGGTGATCTCGGTGCCCCCGTACTTGGAGTAGACGACCTTGTCGCCGACGGCGACGTCGAGGGGGATGATCTCGCCGCTCTGCTCGGCACGCCGGCCGGGGCCGACAGCCAGTACCTCGCCCTGCTGGGGCTTCTCTTTGGCGGTGTCCGGGATGACCAGACCGGACGCGGTCGTCTCCTCGGACTCACTCGGGCGGACGACGATCCGGTCGTCCAGCGGGTGCAACTTCATCGTTGGAGCCTCCCTGTGGTTGCTCTGTTTCCTTCTGAGGTTTGGTCTCAGGCGTTAGCACTCTTGCCTAGCGAGTGCTAACGATAGCGGCGCAACGTGGCGGGGGCAACCTGGCGCCCGCTGCTACGCTCGGCCGCGATGTCACCCGGGACCGGCGCCTCGACCGCCGGCAGGCGGATGCGCAGGTCGGCGCCGGATCCGGCGTTGCGGGCGAGCCTTCCTCGTGCTCCCGAGCGGGCACCTGCCAAGGTCTCGACCGCCACCATCTGCGCGGTGGTGCCGGCGTTCAACGAGGCCGCCGTGGTCGGCGAGGTGGTGCGGGCGATATCCCGGGCGCTGCCCGCCGCGCTCGTGGTGGTGGTCGACGACTCCTCCACCGACGACACCGCGGCGCAGGCGGCGGATGCCGGTGCGGTGGTCATCCGCCTGCCGGTCAACCTGGGCATCGGCGGGGCCGTGCAGGCCGGCTACCGCTATGCGCTGCGGGCGGGCTGTGCCGTGGCGGTGCGGGCGGACGGCGACGGGCAGCACGACGCCTCTGAATTGACGCGCCTGATGGAACCCCTGCTCGACGGCCGCGCCGACATGACCGTCGGCTCCCGATGGCTGGGGCGCGGCGACTACGCCGCGCCGAGCGGCCGGCGGATCGGCATGCACCTGCTCTCGTGGATGGTCAGGATGCAGACGGGCACGACCTATACGGATACGACGTCCGGCTTCAGCGCCGTCGGACCGAAGGCTCTCCAGCTGTTCGCGCGCACGTACCCGGTGGACTTCCCGGAGGCCGAGGCCCTGGTGCTGGCGGCGCGGCACGGCCTCGTGGTGGAGGAGGTGCCCGTGCGGATGCAGCACCGCCAGCACGGTCGCTCCAGCATCGCCGGCCTTCGCTCGGCCTACTACATTGCCCGCGTCGTGCTGTCGCTGCTCGTCGACAGCTTCCAGCGATCGGACCGACCGCAGGGAAAGGAGACCGGATGAGGACCTTCGTCCTTTCGATCGTGCTGAGCATCGGGTTCCTGGGGCTCTCCGTGACAGCGATGCGGCGGCGGATCGTGCGCGAGCAGGCCGCGCTCTTGTGGCTCGGCGTCAGTTTCGTCATGGTCTTCCTCTCGGCGACCCTCCCTCTGCACCTCCTCGACCGGATGGCGCGCCTCGTCGGGGTCGACTATCCGCCCGACCTCCTGCTGCTGCTGGCGGTGCTGTTCCTGTTCGTGCTCGTCTTCCACCTCACGACGAGCATCGACCGGCTGGCAGCACGGCAGGTGGTCATCGTGCAGGAGCTGGGGATCAGCGCCGCGTCGCCGCCGCGGCCGGACAGCTCCGCAGCGACCGAGGAGAGCGACGGCCCGGGCAGGGCTACACCCGAGCCGTAGGCTGCCGCACTTGTCGACGACGGCCGTCCTGGCGGCGCCGCCCGAGGGGGCGTCCGCCGTGGGGGGCCCGTCATCCGTGCTGCGAAGGGCAACCTGGCCGTCGCTCGTCGTGCTCGGGGTCCTCGCCGCCAACGTTCTCCCGATCCTCGGGATCGTCGACGTCGACCCTCTCGTCCCTCTCGGCCGTACGGGCACGGTGACACAGGCCGGCTTCCTCCCCGGCCAGTGGTCGATCGACCCCAACATCGGCTACACCGCGGAGGCGCTCGGTCATCGGGCGGCGCTCGACTGGCTGCACCTCGTGGTCCCCTGGTGGAACCCCTTCGAGGGACTCGGCACGCCGTTGGCCGCCGGAATGCAGTCGGGCGCCCTCTACCCGCCGACCCTGCTCCTGGCACTGCCGCAGGGACAGCTCCTCTTCCACCTGCTGCTCGAGTGCGCTGCCGGGCTGGGGACGTGGCTGCTCCTGCGGGAGCTGCGTTTCGGGCCTGCGGTGGCAACGGTCGGGGGCCTGCTGTTCGCGCTCAACGGCACGCTCGCCTGGTACGGAAGCGCCGGCGCCAACCCGGTGCCGCTCCTTCCGCTGATGCTCCTCGGAGTCGAACGCATCTACCGCCGCGGCGCCCCCGATGTAGGCGGCTGGATCGCCCTGGCGCTCGGCGTCGCCCTCGCCGCCTACTCCGGCTTTCCCGAGATCGCCTACGTCGAAGGGTCGATGGTGGTGGTCTGGTTCATCTTGCGCTGCTCGGGCCACCCCGCCGGCGGTCGCCTCGCCTACGCCTCGCGCTGCGGGCTCGCCGTGGGGGCGGGGCTGCTGCTGGCGGCGCCGATCCTCGTGCCCTTTGCCGGCTACGTGCATGTGGCGGTGGTGGGCGTGCACGCCGGCTCGGTCCGTTTCGATTTCCGCAAGCCCTACAGCCTGCCGGTGCTGGGCCTCCCCTACCTCTTCGGTCCCCTCGTCCGCTTCGCCGCTCAAGACCCGACCCGGCACCTCGACTCCTACTTCGGAAGCGGCGGCGGCTACCTCACGATCTCGGGCATCGCCGTCGGCTTCGCCGGCCTGGTGGCGGCGCGCCGCGAGCGGGGGCTGCGGATCCTGCTCGGGGTGCTCTCACTGGCGCTGGTGCTCTGGGTGTTCGGGGTCCCGCCCTTCGCCCATCTGCTGGCCGAGGTGGTGCCCCTCACGAGCCAGGCGAATTTTCCCAAGTACGCCGACGTCGCCTTCGAGATGGCCTTCGTGATCCTCGCCTGTTTCGGTCTGGAGGCGCTCGCAGGCCCGGCCGGCCGGCGGCGCTGGGCCGGCGTGCTCGCCGGCGGGCTGGGAGCAGCTGCCATCGGCGGCATCGCCTTCGCCGGGGCGTGGACGACCGCCCGGCCGCTGTGGGATGCGACCAGCGCTTATCGCCCCTACCTGGTAGGCGTTCTCTGTTGGTCCGGCGGCATGCTGGTAGCCGTCACGGTCGGCGGGCCTGCTCGGCCGCCGGCGGACGGCGCTCGCCGCTCTCGCAGCACTGCTCGTCCTCGACGCCGGCGCGATGTTCGCCTTCCCGCAGCTCTCGAGCCCGCGCTCGGAGACCGTGGACGAGGCGGCGGTGAGCTGGTTGGGAGCGCACCTCGGCGAGGGGCGTTTCTTCTCGGTGGGCGGGGTCTACATCCCGAACTACGGCTCCTACTTCGGTCTCGCCTCGCTCGACGTGAACGACCTGCCGGTGCCGAAGGCCTGGTCGCTCGACGTGTCGCGATACCTGGCGCCGGGCGTCAGCGCAAAGATCTTCGACGGCACGGCGAGCGACACGCCGGCACTCGTCCTGTCGCAGCTCACCGAGTTGGAGGCGGTCGACGTGCGGTTCGTGGTGACGCCGGCCGCGTCACGCTTCTTCGGCGGCGCGGCGCCCTACGCGGAGGGCTCCGGCTCACCTACCAGGACAGCTTCGTGTCGATCTACGCGCTGCCGGCGCCACGGGCCTTCTACTCGACAGCTGGCGGCGGCTGCCGTCTGCAGTCGGGCGATCTCGGCTCGGTCGTCGCTCGATGCTCGGCCCCGGCGGTGCTGGAGCGCGCCGAGCTCGACCTTCCCGGCTGGTCGGCGACCGTCGACGGGCGGGCGGCCACGGTGGCTGCCTCGGCGGACGGCCTCGACCTGCAGGCGGTGCGACTGCCGGCAGGCTCGAGCACCGTCGGGTTCTCCTATGCGCCGCCCCATCTCGACTTGGCACTTGCGCTCGCCTGCGCCGGGCTCGTTGTGCTGCTGGCGGTGCCGCTGTGGGACCGTCGGCGGGAGGACCGGCGGCGGCAGCACCGGCGTGCCGCAGGATCGGCGGCGGCGTCTCCACCGGCGGACGAGATCCGGGGCCACCTCCTGATCGCTCCGGCAAAAGGACCGGAAGTCAGCGTATGGAGGCCGGGAAGCGCAGGTTGGGGTCGGCGCCGATCGACAGCGGCGACGGACCGTCGCTCTGCAACCGCCACCAGCCGGCGGCGGCGATCATCGCCGCGTTGTCGGTGCACATCGCCCGGCTGGGCAGGAAAGCCCGCAGGCCGGCCTCCTCGCACGCCTCGAGGGTGCGCCTGCGAAGCAGCGAGTTGGCGGCGACACCGCCCGCCAGGCAGATGCCGCGAGCCCCGACGGCGTCGGCCGCAGCCAGCGCCTTGGCCAGCAGCGTCTCGACGACTGCCAACTGGAACGAGGCGGCCACGTCCTCGGTGGCGACGTCCGGATTGCGCCTCACGTAGTTGACGACCGAGGTCTTCAGCCCCGAGAACGAGAAGTCGTGCGCTCCCTCGACCCTGGCGCGGGGGAAGGCGATCGACTTCGCGTCGCCCGCAGCGGCCGTCCGATCGATCGCAGGTCCCCCCGGGTAGCCGAGATCCAGATAGCGGGCAACCTTGTCGAATGCCTCGCCGGCAGCGTCGTCGATCGTCTCGCCGAGGATCTCGTAACGCCCGGGCGAGTCCATGCGGACGAGCAGGGTGTGGCCCCCGGAGACGAGCAGCACGACCACCGGCATCTCGAGGTCAGGATCCTCGAGCAGGCTGGCGTAGAGGTGGCCCTCCAGGTGGTTGACCCCCACCAGCGGCAGGTCCCATGCGAGCGCCAGGGACTTGGCGGCGCTCACGCCCACCAGCAGTGCACCGATCAGGCCGGGGCCGACTGTGACGGCTATTGCGTCGAGAGCGGGACGCGGTGCCCGCTCTCCCGCGGCCATCGATCCGGCACGCTCGAGCGCCTCCGACACCACCGGCACGATCAGCTCGACGTGTGCCCGCCCGGCGATCTCGGGAACCACGCCCCCGTAGCGCGCATGCAGATCCACCTGGCTGGAGACGACCGAAGACTCGACGTGGCGCCCGTCGCGGACGACGGCGGCAGCCGTCTCGTCGCAGGAGGTCTCGATGGCGAGGACCCTGCCGGTAGGGGGCTTTGCCGAGGGTGGTCACCGGAGAGCGGCCTCGATCGCCGCCAGGCGCGCCTCGTAACCATCCCCGTCGATGTCGTAGGCCCACATGATCAATGCGTCCTCATTAACTTCCGCGTAGTAGTTCTTACGGACCCCGGCCGGCACGAAACCGAACTCTCGGTAGAGGCTCTGCGCCGCAACGTTGGTCATCCGGACCTCGAGGGTGAGGTGCGAGCACTCCCTGAGCCGCGCCTCGCGGGCGAGCTTGAGGAGCAGGACCTTGCCGATGTGCCGCCGGTGCCACTCCGGGGCCACCGCCAGTGTCGTCACGTGTGCTTCCCCGACGACCAGCATCAGGCCGCCGTAGCCGACCACCTGCTGGTTGTAGCGGGCCACCCAGTACGACCGGGTGGCAGGCTGCGCCAGCTCCGTCAGGTAGAGGCCCATCGACCAGGGGGTCGGGAACACCCGCTCCTCGATGGAGAGCACCGGGCGCACGTGACGCCTGCGCATCGGGACGATCTCGAGGTCCGCCAGCGAGAAACCCGGCGGCGGAACGGTCTGCTCACTGGTGCCGCCGCGCCAGGCGCTCATCGCGCAGCACCCCCGAGCGACGCCCGGCTCTGCCGGGTCTGCCAGTTGATCGCCACATCCGCCTCCCGCATGTACATCGGCATCACCTGGTTCGGCGCGCCTCCGACGCTGCCGGCGCCCGCCACCAGCGCGCCCACCCCGAGCTCTGCCAGCACGGCGGCCGGCGGGAACTGCAAGCCGGCGGCCACCCGCAGGTCACGACCCGACAACTCAACCAGCTCCTGCCGGTAGCGCACGGCACCGTCGCCGACGAGCGTCGGCAACACCCCGCCCGCACCGGGCGAAGAGAGCTCGGCCGACGCCAGCTCTGCCGCCAGCTCGGCCGGCGTGCCGAGGGACGGGGCGTCGCCGTCCCCGGAAAAGGCCCAGGCGATCTCTCCCCTCCTCATGTCGACGACGGGAAGCGCCTCCAGCCCGAGCCGCCGCGCCGCCTCTGCCAGCACCTGCAGGCTGGTCATCCCGATCACGGGCAGCCCCAGGGCGAAGCCGAGAGCGTTGGCAGCCGTGACGCCCGCCCGCAGGCCCGTGAAGAGGCCGGGACCGATGTCGACGACGATCGCATCCAGGGCTCGCAGCTCCACCTGCGTCTGGCGGCAGACGAAGTCGATGGCCGGGTGAATGGCCTCGACATGGCGGCGGCCGCGGGCTACCGCCGTCCACGCCAGCGCTCCCGAGTCGTCGGCGAGGGCAGCAGCCGCCTCTCCGGTCGCTGTTTCGATCGCCAGCACGAGGGGGCTCATACCCGTCCCCCCGACGGTCGCCAATCAGCCTGCAGGGCGGCGAGCCGATCGGCCGCCGGTCCCTCCGAGTCGACCTCGATCGTCCGCTCGGCGTCCGAGGAACCCGCCTCGATGCGGACGACGATGGCATCGGTGCCGAGCAGCGGGGCAACGGCGTCCCCCCACTCGACGAGAGCGATCGCTCCTTGGTCGAGCAGCTCCTCGAGCCCGAGATCGAGCACCTCGCGCAGGTTCTCGAGACGCCACGCGTCGACATGGGCGACCAGCCGATCGCCCTCGTAGGTCCGCATCAACGTGAAGGTCGGGCTGGTCATCGGCTCGGTGATACCCAGCGCCCTGCCGATGCCCCCGACGAGCGTCGTCTTGCCGGCGCCGAGCTCGCCTACGAGGAGCACGACGTCGCCGGGACGCAGGACACCCGCAAGGGCCGCACCGAACGAACGGGTGTCGTCGGGAGAGCCCGAAACGATCCTCATCAGCCGCTCACGCTGCCGCCAGGGCGACCTTTGCCCGCACCAGGTCGGCGCGGATCTGGGCCACCACCACGCCGCCGGACCTGAGCGCGGCCGAGGGATGGAAGGTGGGCACGACGAGCCTGCCCCCGAGCTCGTAGGACCTGCCCCTGAGGCGTGTCACCCCCTCGGTGGTGGCGAGCAGGGTCTTGGAGGCGAAGTTGCCGAGGGTCACGATGACTCGCGGATCGATCAGCTCGATCTGCGACTGCAGGAAGTGGCGGCAGGAAGCCACCTCTGCCGCCTCCGGATCGCGGTTGTCAGGCGGGCGGCACTTGATCACGTTGGCGATGTAGCACGACGTCCGGTCGAGCCCCATCTCCTCGGCCAGCAGGCGGTCGAGCAGCTTGCCCGATCGGCCGACGAACGGCTCGCCCTTCAGGTCCTCCTCGCGGCCGGGCGCCTCGCCCACCAGCATCAGGTCGGCGTGCGGGTTGCCGACCCCGAAGACGACCTGCGTGCGACCTGCCGCCAGCGGGCAGGCGACACAGTCGTGGGCGATCGCCGCCAGCTCGTCGAGCGACAACATCGAGGCATGCTATCCCTGCGCCGTCGCGATCTCGACGGTGCTCAGAGAGCCGACGCCGCCGCTGTCGTGCCCTGCAGGGGCGAAGCGAACGAGGCGATCTCGAAGCTCACCTGCTGGTGGCGCTCCAGCATCAGCATGTGGCCGGCGCCCGGATAAGTGACGAGGGCCGAGCCCGCCACCGTTCTGATCAGTCGGCGGGCGTAGGCAGGTGGCGTGAGCCGGTCCTTGTCGCCCACCATCACGAGCATCGGCAGGCGGAGAGACGAGACCGCTTCCCACTCGTCGAACGCCAGCAGGCCGGGCAGGATCTCGGCCATGTGACCGCTGTCCATCGCCCGCATCATCTCGAGGGTCAGCTCGACGTGCTCGGGAGCAGGTCTCGAACCGAGGCCGATCCGCGATATCAGGTAACCGAGATCCCCCGCCGGAAGTGTCGGCAGCCGCCTGCGCGAGAAGACCTCCAGACCCCGCTCGCCGAATGCAGTCACGAGTCCGGCGATGTAGGGCCAGCCGAACACCGGCACCTCCACGCCGGCGGTGCCGCCGACTATCACCAGCCCGGCCACCCGTTCTGCGGTGCGGCGCGGGTACTCGACCAGCGCCTTCAACGAGACCATGCTCCCCATCGAGTGCCCGACGAGCACGACGTCGTGGAGGTCCAGCGCCTCCAGCCACTCGACGAGGTCGGCGGCCATCGCCTCGATCGTCGCCCCCCGCCCACCGGGGACCGATTCGCCATGCCCGCGGAGGTCGAGAGCGAGCAGGCGGTGGTCCTCGGCCAGCTCGTGGAGCTGGTAGCACCAGGTGCGGCAGGAGAGAGTGACACCGTGCAGCATCACGAGCGGCCTCCCGCTGCCGCGCTCCACCGCATGCAGCCTCGCCCCGTCGGAGCCGCCGATGACGTGGTGCCTGAGGTCCTCCGGCATGCGCAGCCCTTCGGGCCCCCGCCGGCGCCGGTCGGACCGGAGGAGGACCTTGCCGGCCGCTGCGGCTGCACCACCGGCCACAACCAGGGCTCCGCCGGTGAGGGCGCCGGCTTTGACCAGCCGGCGGCGTTTCGAGGACATCTCAGCGTGCTCCGACGTATGCCCTCGGCACCCGTGGGCCGATCCCGCAGAGGACTTCGTAGCTGATCGTGCCGAGCCGGGATGCCCACTCGTCGGCCGTGATCCGATCGCCCCCCTGCTCGCCGATCAGCACCACTTCCTCGCCGACGAACGGTCGCCGCCCGTCCACGGGTCCGCAGTCGACCACGATCTGGTCCATCGTGACGGTGCCGGCGAGAGGCCGGCGGGCACCGCCGATCAGCACCTCGCCCCCGCTCTCGAGCAGGCGCCGGGGCACGCCGTCGCGGTACCCGACGGGGACGGTCGCCACGAACGAGCGCTCTGCGAGCGGGCGGCGGCGCCCGTAGCTCGGCCGGGCCCCTGCCTCCAGCTCGGCGACATGGCTCACCCTTGCCCGCCAGGTCAGCGCCGGCACGAGGCTGCTGCCGGGCCGCGACCGGGCGAGCATCTCGCCCACCTCCGCCGAGGGTGCGTAGCCGTAAAGAGCGATGCCGCAGCGGGCGAGGTCGAGGCGCGAGGCGGGATGCGCGATCGCTCCCGCCGAATTGGCCGCGTGCTTCAGCCGAGGCGGCCGAAACCCTTTGGCCGCCAACCCTTCCAGCACCGCCTCGAAACACTGCATCTGCGTCTCAGTGAACCCCGACCCCGTCTCGTCGGCCACGGCGAGGTGAGTCCACAGCCCCTCGTATTCCAGCGCCTCGCTGTCGAGGACCGCTGCCACGATGTCGGCGACCTGCGAGGGAGGCGCCCCGACACGGTGCATCCCGCTGTCGACCTTCACGTGCACCGGGACGCGGACTGGTCCGGCGGCGAGCCGCATCCGCAGCGGCGGCCACGCCCTCGGCCGAGTACAGGGTCAAGGTCAGCTCCCGCTCGATGGCCTCGGCGAAAGCCTGCGGAGGTGGCTCGGAAAGCACGAGCACCGGCTCGTCGATGCCGGAGTCCCTGAGCGCGATGCCTTCCTCCACGAGGGCCACGGCGAGCCAGCTGGCACCCCCCTCGACGGCGGCTCGGGCGACCGCCTCGGCTCCATGGCCGTAGCCGTCGGCTTTCACCACCGCGCACAGCTCGCTCGGGGCGACGAGGTCGGCCAGTAGGCGGGCGTTGTGGCGGATCGCCTCGAGGTCGATCTCGATCCAGGCCGGCCGGTACCCGGGAGGGCTCGTGCGGACGGTGCTCACGGGACCTGCTCCGCGGTCTCGTGGGTAAGGGGGCGACGGGCGGCTGCCGAGAGCTCCGACAGCACCGACATTCCGACAGTTCCTCGGCGACGAGCTCGGGCAGGTCGGAGGAGATGAGCCCGACTGCCAGGCCGCGGCGGGCGGCTCTGCCGTGCACGTGCGCCGCCAGCGCCGCAGCCCGGAAGGGATCCAGCCCGCGGGCGATGAAGGCGCCGATGACGCCCGAGAGCACGTCGCCCGTTCCGGCCGTCGCCAGCCTGCTCGACCCGGACGCCGCCAGCAGGACTGAACCGCCGGAGTCGGCGACCACCGTCGTCGAGCCCTTCAGCAGGACGACGGCCCTGAGGCGCCTGGCGAGCTCGACGGCGGCGCCGATGCGGTCGTGACCGGGGCGGGCGCCGAGGAGGCGGGCGAACTCGGCGTCATGGGGCGTCAGCACGGCGGCGGCTCTGCGGCGGGCGAACAGCGGGGCGCACTCATCCACCGAACCGAGCGCGTTGAGACCGTCGGCGTCGATCACGATCGGCACCGCGACGTCGGTCACCAGCCGGCGCACCGAGCTGGCGGTCGCCTGGCTGCGCCCGAGGCCGGGACCGACGACGAGAGCCCGGCAGCGGGCGATGTCGTCGAGGACGGGCACCGCCCATCCCTCCGCCGGTAGAACCCGCGCCACCGCCTCGGTTGCCGGCAGCTCGCTCGGCGTCAGGCCGGGGACGCCGAGGCGCACCATCCCCGAGCCGCTCCTGAGGGCGCCCTTCACGCAGAGCTGGGAAGCACCGAGCATCCCCGCCGACCCGGCGGCGACGTAGACGGCGGAGTCCCACTTGTGCCCCGCCCGCCGGCGCGGCGGGAGCCAGGCGGCATCGCCGTCCTCGAGGACGTTGCAGCGTGGCGTGCCCGGCTCGATGCCGATGTCGGCCACCTGCACCTCGCCTGCGAGCTCCGGCCCGTCGCACACCAGGAGCCCCGGCTTGAGGGCGACGAAGGTGACGGTGAAGTCGGCGCGCGCCGCACCCTCGCAGGCGACCCCGCTGTCGCCGTCGAGGCCGGACGGGATGTCGACAGCCAGCACCTTGCTGCCGGGCGCCGGCAGCGGCGCCACGTAGTCACCGTGGAAGCCCGTGCCGAGCGCGGCGTCGACGACGAGGTCGCATGGAGGCAGCATGCGTGGCGCCCCGGCCGAAGGATGGACCGTCACCCGTGCGCCCCGGCGCGAGAGGATGGCCGCCGCCACCCGCCCGTCGGCGCCGTTGTTGCCCTTGCCGGCGATGATGGTCACACGCCGGCCGTAGGTGCCTCCGAGGATCCTCAGGGCGGCACCTGCTGCGGCCGTGCCGGCGCGTGCTGCACAAGGGTCTCGACCGGGGTGGTCTTGGAGGCACGCTCGTCCGCCTCTCTCATCTCCTCGACCGAGAGCACAGGCTTCAAGGTTCGCTCCCAGGACTTGTCGCGGAGCCGGCCGCGGAGCCGGCCCCGCAGAGCCGGCCGCGGAGCCGGAACCTTCGGCAGTCATTCGGCCACCACCACGGCCTCGGCGGTGGTGGCGGTGTGTGTCAGCGAGACGTGCCAGCCGCTCACGCCGAGGGCGGTGGCGCGGAGGGCCACCCGCCTGTGGACGGCAAGCCTCGGCCGGCCGCCATCGCTGCGGAGCACCTCGACGTCGTGCCAGCCGGCCGCGCCGAGCCCCATCCCGAGTGCCTTCCACGCCGCCTCCTTGGCGGCAAAACGCGCCGCCAGCCCCGCCACCGCGTCCGTCCTGCCCGCCAGGTCGGCACGCTCTGCCTCGGTGAAGAGGCGCTCGGCCAATCCCGCCCGGCGTGCCAGCACCCGGCGAAACCTGGCGATGTCGACCGCGTCGATCCCGACCCCGATCACGGCCTACTCGACCGTGACGACCTTCGCCAGATTGCGCGGCCTGTCGACGTCGTTGCCGCGGGCCGACGCGATGTCGTAGGCGAACAGCTGCAGGGGGAGGACGGCCAGCATCGGCGCCAGCATCGGCGGCACGGAGGGGATCTCCATCACCGCGTCGGCGAGCTCTGCGACCTCGACGTCGCCCTTCTCTGCGAGCGCCACGATCGTCGCCCCGCGAGCCTTCACCTCGGCGATGTTGGCGAGCACCTTCTCGTACACGGGGCTGCGGTTGGCGATTGCGACCACGACGGCGCCGGGCTCGATGAGGGCGATCGGTCCATGCTTCATCTCGCCTGCTGCGTAAGCCTCCGCCCGGACGTAGGCGAGCTCCTTCAGCTTCAGGGCGCCCTCCATCGCCACCGGGTAGCCGATCTGGCGGCCGATGAAGTAGAAGTCCTCGACCTTCGAGTAGCGCGCCGCCACTTCGCCGTAGTCGTCGGCGTGCGAGATCGTCTCCGCGACAAGCTCGGGCATCTCGTAGAAGGCAGTCGCCAGCCGGTCGATCTCCGCGGGCGGCAGGGTCCCCCTCAGGCGTGCCATGTGAAGGGCGAAGACCTCGAGAAGCCCGAGCTGCACGATGTGGCACTTGGTGGAGGCGACGCCGATCTCCGGGCCGGCCCTCGTGTAGAGAACGCCGTCGGCTTGGCGGGCCATCAGTGAGTCGACCACGTTCGTCAGTGCCAGGGTCCTAGCCCCGAGGCGGGCGCCCTCTCTCATGGCGTGGAACGTGTCGACGCTCTCCCCGGACTGGCTCACCGCCACGAGCAGGGTCCGCTCGTCGAGAACGGGCGACCGGTAACGAAACTCGCTGGCGATCTCTACCTCCGCCGGGATCCGCGCCCAGGTCTCGATCGCGTGCCGCGCCACCAGCGCCGCGTGGTAGCTGGAGCCGCAGGCCACGAGGACCACGCGGTTGATCCGGCGGAGCAGCTCTTCGTCGATCCGCAGCTCCTCGAGCTCGATGCTCACGCTCCCTGCCTCGGTGGCCGGATCCGACGATGAGCCTGCCGCTTTCTGGTCGCCGACCCCGCGGTCGCCGACCCCGCGGTCCCCGACGCCGCGCAGCCGGCCGAGGAACGTGTCCGAGAGGGCGCGGGGCTGCTCGTGGATCTCCTTGGACATGAAGTCGGGATAGCCACCCTTCTGCGCGGCGTCGAGATCCCACTCGACGCTGATCGGCAGCGCCTCGACCGGGTTGCCTTCGAGGTCGGTCACCACCATCGAGGTCGGCGTGATCTCCACCACTTGGTCGTCGTCCACCTGCCAGAGCTCGTCGGCGGTACCGATCAGCGCCGAGATGTCGGAGGCGATGAACGCCGCCCCGTCGCTGCGCCCGACGATCAGCGGCGAGGTCCGGCGAGCGGCGACGATCACGTCGGGGGTGGCGGCATGGACTGCGGCGACGGCGAAGTCGCCGCGCACGCCGGCGCAGCAGCGACGCATCGCCTCGGCGAGAGTGGCTCCTTTGTCGATCTCGGCCTCGATCAGGTGCGCCAGGACCTCGGTGTCCGTCTCCGAGGCGCGGGCGTGCGTGTCCTCGTAGAGAGGTCCGCCGAGCTCCCGGTAGTTCTCGACGATTCCGTTGTGCACGAGGGCCAACTGTCCCGAGCAGTCGAGATGGGGGTGTGCGTTCGGCTCGGTCGGAGCGCCGTGGGTCGCCCAGCGGGTATGGCCGATGCCGCAGTTCGCGCCCGCCGGCGCGCTGTCGGCGGCCTTGCCGAGCGTTGCGAGCGACGTGGTGCTGGTGGCGGCCCGCGCCCGCCAGATCCCGCCCGGGACCGTCAGCGCCACCCCGGCCGAGTCGTAGCCGCGGTACTCCAGCCGGGCGAGCCCGTCGAGGAGGATCGACAGCGTGTCAGGCGACCCGGTGACGCCGATGATTCCGCACATGCGGAAAGATTACGGGCTGGCAGAGCCGATCTCGCGCCGTACGACCTCGATCAGGTGGTCCACCGACGACCTCGCCTCCTCCTCCGTCGGCGCCTCCACCATCACCCGCACGCGCGCCTCGGTCCCGCTCGGCCGCAGCAGCACACGGCCACGCCCGTCGAGTGCCTCCTCGATGCGGCTGACCTCCTCCCAGACCCGTGCCGCAGCGCCCAGCCGAGAGGGGTCGACGACGGGAACGCTCTCCAGGATCTGGGGAAGCCGGGTCATCGACGAGCGCGCCAGTTCCGCCAGCGACTTGCCCTTGCGGGCCAGCAGGTCGAGCAGCAGGACGCCGGTCAGGATCCCGTCGCCCGTCGTCGCATGGCGCCGGAACAGGATGTGACCCGAAGGCTCGCCGCCGAGCACCAGCCCGTGCGCCTCCAAGGCGTCGTTGACATAGCGGTCGCCTACAGGTGTCTCGTGCACCGCGATGCCGTCCTCGGCGAGAGCCGTGCGCAGGCCGAGGTTGCTCATCACGGTCACGACCACGGCCTGCCCGGACAGCTCGCCTCGCTCGGCCATGTCCCTGGCGAACATCGCGATCAGGTAGTCCCCGTCGACCTGCTCGCCGTTCTCGTCGATGGCGATCACCCGGTCGGCGTCCCCGTCGAACGCCAGACCGAGGTCCGCGCCCACCTCCTTGACGGCGGCGGAGAGGCGCGCCGGGTCGGTCGACCCGCAGCCGGCATTGATGTTGACGCCGTCGGGCGTCGCCTCGATGACGCTCACCCGTGCGCCGGCGCGCTCGAAGATCTGCGGGCCGAGGACGCTCGCCGCGCCGTTGGCGCAATCGAGCGCCACATGGAAGCCCGCCAGGCCGTCGCTGCCGGCGAGGACCGAGAGCACGTGGGCGCAGTACGGCCCGGTGGCCGCCGGGTCCGTCTCGATCGTCCCCACCGCGGGCCCTGCCGGGCCGACCAACGGCTCGCCGCGGCTGCGCTGGAGCGCCATCAGGTCCATCTCCTCCTCGATCGCCGCCTCAACGGCGTCTGGGAGCTTGGTGCCGGAGGCGGAGAGAAGCTTGATCCCGTTGTCGGCGTAGCCGTTGTGGGAGCCGGAGATCATCGCCGCGGGCACCCGTCGATCGGCGGCGATCCAGGCGAGCGCCGGCGTCGGCAACACGCCGACGTCGATCACCTGGACCCCCTCGCTGGCAAGGCCCGCCGAGAGGGCGGCGTGCAGCATGGTGCCCGATCGGCGCGTGTCGCGGCCGACGAGGAAGCGTGTGCCGGCGAGGTGCCTCGGCGCTGCCCTACCGAGAGCCAACGCCAGTTCAGGCGTCAGTTCGCTGTTGGCTACGCCCCGGATGCCGTCCGTTCCGAAACGGGGCGGCAACTCTTTACCGCTTCGAGTACTGCGGAGCCTTGCGGGCCTTCTTCAGGCCGTACTTCTTGCTCTCCTTCTCACGCGCGTCGCGGGTCAGGAAACCGGCCTTCTTCAGGGCGGCGCGCAGATCCTCGTCGAGGTCGACGAGGCCCCGGGCGATCCCGAGGCGCAGCGCACCCGCCTGGCCCGACACGCCCCCGCCGTCGATCGTCGCGTCGATGTCGAAGGCCGCTTCCTTGGAGGCGACGCGCAACGGCTCAGTGGCGATCATCCGGTAGGTCTCGGAGGGGAAGTACTCCGCGAACGGACGCTTGTTGATCGTGATCGTGCCCTCGCCTTGGCGGAAGCGGACGCGGGCGACGGCGCGCTTGCGGCGGCCCGTCGACTGGTTGAGAGGCTTGGGCATGCGATGTCCCTCCGGCTTCGGCGGCTACGAGGCCCGCCGGGCGGCGGGAATGGCGAGAGGCTTCGGCGACTGCGCGGCGTGCGGGTGCTCCGGGCCGCCGTAGACCTTCAGCTTGGTCAGCATCTGCCGGCCGAGCGTCCCCCGCGGCAGCATCCCCCGTACGGCCCGGCGGATGACCTCCTCCGGGTTCTTCGCGAGCAGGTCGGCATAGCTGCGCGACTTGAGCGCTCCGGGATAGCCGCTGTGGCGATAGGCCAACTTGGTCTCGGCCTTGCCGGCGGTCATCTCCACCTTGGAGGCGTTGACGACGATCACGTGGTCACCGGTGTCGATGTGCGGCGCGAACATCGCCTTGTGCTTGCCCCGCAGCACGCGGGCGACCTCGGTGGCGAGGCGGCCGAGGACGAGGCCCTCGGCGTCCACGACGTGCCAGGCGCGTTGCACCTCGCTGGGCTTGGGTGAATAGGTGCGCAAGACCATTCCTTCTTCGCTGAGATCCGCAGGCTCGGCCCGGGTCGCGCACACGCGCGACGCCACCGGGGGAGCCGGCGAATCATTCTAGCCTGCTCACGAACTGCTGCCGCAATGCGTGCCCGGCACTGCGACCGGGGCCCGCATGCGCCGGGCCGGGGTGCCACGCCGAGCCAAGCCGCACGCCCGACCCGCCGAGCCCCGCCGAGCCAAGACCCGAGCTGGGTACTTTATTAGGACAAGGATGTCCTAGTTTCGTACCCAGAAGGCGCCTCGGCGGCTGGGATGCGAAGTGGTCCCGGTGTGGGCGCCGTCAGCCACGTGTTTCGAGGATCGAGAACTCGGGCGGGTACCGCACATCAGTGAGGCAGAGGCCGTGGGGTGGCGCCGGCTGCGGGGTACCCGATCGCTCACCCGACCGCAGCCGGGCCGCCACGTCGGCGGCGTGCATCGATCCCCCGCCAACGGCGACGAAGGCGCCAACCAGCGAGCGGACCATCTGGTGGCAGAAGGCGTTCGCCTCGATCTCGAACTGCAGCAGACCGGTCGGCTCGGCAGCCGCCGCCCAGCGCACGTCGATCACTCTGCGCCGGATCGGGCCGCACGGATTATCAGGCGGTCGGCGGCAGAAGGCGGCGAAATCGTGCTCTCCGAGGACGGCGTCCGAGGCGGTGCGCATCGCCTTCAGGTCGAGCCTGGCCGGCACGTGCCACGTGCTCAGTGCGAGCAAAGGATTGGGGGCGGCCACATTGAGGACGCTGTAGCGGTAACGGCGGGACGTCGCCGAGTGGCGGGCGTCGAACCCTTCGGGCGACTCCCAAGCCCCCCACACCGCCACCTCCGGGCCGAGCTGCGCGGTGAGAGCCTGCGCCAACCATCCGAGCTGGCCGAACTCGCTGCCGTCGTCGGCACCCGCACTGGCGTCAGCACCAGCAGAGCGCTTTCGCCTGCGCCGCGGCTGCGTTGCGAGCCATTCGGCAGGAAGGTCCGCATGCACCACTTGTCCCGTGGCATGCACGCCGGTGTCGGTGCGACCGGCGCATGTGATCTCGACCGGCACCCCCGACATCTTCTCGAGCACCTCGGCCACCGCTCCACCGACCGTCCGGACGCCGGGCTGGCGGGCAAAGCCGTGGAACCCGGTCCCGTCGTAGGCGATGCCGAGGATCACCCGTCGAGTGACCTCCGCTACGCGAGGAAGCGGCCCGTGCTGGGCCGCTTCGCTTGTTGGCTCTGGCGCTTCGCGTTCGGCGCCCGGCCGTTCGGGATCGGGTTCGGTGAGGTCGAAAAGCGTCACACGAACTCGATGCGCGCCATGGGGGCGTTGTCGCCGTGGCGCGGACCGAGCTTGAGGATCCTGAGGTAACCGCCCTGCCGGTCGACGTAGCGGGGTCCGATGTCGGCGAACAGCTTGTGCGCCATCTCCTTGTCACGGATGTAGGAGACGACCTGGCGCTGGAGGTGGACCGCCCGCGCCCGGCCGTCGTCGTCGTCCTCCAGATCGGCGGCGCGGACCGCCTTGGTGATCAACTTCTCGGCGAGCGGGCGGAGCGCCTTCGCCTTGGCCTCGGTTGTCACCAAGCCCTCGGCGGCGATCAGCGATGCGACGAGGTTGCCCATCATCGCCTTGTGATGGGCGGCGCCCCCTCCAAAACGCGGACCTTTCTTCGGTGCGGCCGGCATCTCAGACCCCTTGGCCGCGCAGCGACAAGCCGCGCTCGTCCAGCCGCTGGATCACCTCGTCGAGCGACTTCTGCCCGAAGTTGGTGATTGCCAACAGGTCCTCGGCAGTCCGCTCGACGAGCTCGCCGATGGTGTTCACCTGGGCGCGCTTCAGGCAATTGCGCGGGCGCTCGGAGAGGTCGAGGTCCTCGATCGGCAGGTCGAGATCGGGCGACCCGGTCGACGTGGTGCTCACGTCCCCGAGCTCCAAGCCCTGGGCCTCGTCCGACATCTCAGCGACGAGGGAGACGAGCGCGCGCAGCGTCTGGCCGGCGGAGGCCAGCGCGTCACGAGGCGTGATCGAGCCGTCCGTCTTGATGTCGAGGATCAAGCGGTCGAAGTCGGTCGACTGCTCGACGCGGGTCGGCTCGATGTCGACCGAGACCTGGCGCACCGGCGAGAAGATCGAATCGACGGGTATGACACCGATCGTCGAGGAGCGCTTGTTCCGCTCGGCCGAGACGTAGCCCTTGCCGCGCTCGACCGTGACGTCCATCGCCAGTCGGCCCTTGGCGTTGACCGTCGCCAGGTGCAGGTCGGTGTTGAGGATCTCGACGTCGGATGTCGCCCTCAGGTCGGCGCCGGTCACCTCGGCGGGACCGCGCACGTCCACCCGGAGCGTCACGGGCTCGTTGCCCTCCACCCGGAGCACCAGGTCCTTGAGGTTCAAGATGATGTCGCTGACATCCTCCTTGACACCGCTCAGGTAGGTGAACTCGTGCAGGGCGTCGTCGAAACGGACCTGGGTCACTGCAGCACCAGGTATGGACGACAGCAACGTCCGCCGCAGCGAGTTGCCCAACGTGTAGCCGAAGCCGGGATCGAGGGGACCGATGGCAAAGCGCTGCCGGTTCGCCTCCTCCTCTCCGATCGGCTCGACTGTCGGTCGTTGGATGATCAGCATGACTTCTCGTGACTCCTATACGTGCCGTGCGGCTTACTTCGAGTACAGCTCGACGATGAGCTGCTCGCGGACGTCTGTGTCGATCTGTTCGCGGAGGGGGGCGGTGCGGATCCGGATCGAGGCGCCGTCGCCCTCGATCTCCAGCCAGGCCGGCATCTGCCGGTCGAGCGTGTCGAGATTGTGGCGGACGACGATGAAATCACGGGCCTTGTCGGAGAGCGTGACCGTGTCGCCCTGGCGGACGCGGTAGCTCGGGATCGTCACGCGCTTCCCGTTGACCTTGACATGACCGTGCCGCACCAGCTGGCGGGCCTGCGAACGGCTGGCGCCCCACATCGCCCGGTAGGCGACGTTGTCGAGGCGCAGCTCGAGCATCCGGAGGAGGTTCTCGCCGGTGATCCCGCTCTGGCGGTTGGCCTCCTCGTAGAGGCTGCGGAACTGGCTCTCGAGCACCCCGTAGATGCGGCGCGCCTTCTGCTTCTCGCGCAGCTGCACCAGGTACTCAGAACCCTGGCGCATGCGGTCGCGGCCGTGCTCACCAGGCGGGTAGGGACGCCGCTCGATCGGGCACTTGGGCGAGTCGCATTTGGGTCCCTTCAAGAAGAGCTTGATCTTCTCGCGACGGCACAGCCGGCAAACGGGTCCTGTGTATCGGGCCATCTTTGTCTCGTGCTCCTAGGCTCGTGTCAGACCCGGCGCCGCTTCTTCGGGCGGCAGCCGTTGTGCGGGATGGGGGTCACGTCCTTGATGCCGGTCACCTCGATGCCGGCAGTGGCGAGGGATCGGATGGCCGTCTCGCGACCCGAGCCCGGGCCGCGCACGAGCACGTCGACGCGGCGCACACCGTGCTCCATCGCCCGGCGGGCGCATTGCTCTGCGGCCATCTGCGCCGCAAAGGGGGTGGACTTGCGGGAGCCCTTGAAGCCCACGTTGCCGGCGGACGCCCAGGCGAGGACGTTGCCATCGAAGTCGGTGATCGACACGATCGTGTTGTTGAACGAGCTCTTGATGTGGGCCACGCCGTGCGTGACGTTCTTCCGTTCGCGGCGGCGCGGCCGCCGGCCGCCAGGCTTGGTGGTCTTTGCCATCAGTGCTTACGTACCTTCTTCTTCCCGGCCACTGTCTTCTTCGGGCCCTTGCGCGTGCGAGCGTTGGTGTGGGTGCGCTGCCCGCGGACGGGCAGGCCGCGACGGTGGCGGACCCCCTGGTACGAGCCGATCTCCATCTTGCGCTTGATGTCCTGCGCGACGTCGCGTCGCAGGTCCCCCTCGACCTTCAGGTTGGCGTCGATGTAGGCACGCAGCTTGGCCACCTCTTCGTCCGTCAGGTCGCGGACGCGGGTGTCCATGCTTATGCCCGTCTGCTCGCAGACCTTGTGCGAGGTGGTGAGGCCGATCCCGTAGACGTACGTCAGCGAGATCTCGAGCCGCTTGTCACGCGGGATGTCGACGCCTGAAATACGAGCCACTGACTAACCCTGCCTCTGCTTGTGCCGCGGATTGGTGCAGATGACGAGCACGTTGCCGTGCCGGCGGATCACCTTGCACTTCTCGCAGATCGCCTTGACGCTCGGTCGAACCTTCACGATCTCTTCCCGATTCACTGAAAGCCGAGCTGCCGCCTCGCGGGCGGGGCACTCGGCACCTCCGGCTGCACCGTACGACCAACCACTAGCTGTGATGCTGCTACTTGTAGCGATAGGTGATCCGCCCACGATTGAGGTCGTAGGGCGTGATCTCCACCTGCACCTTGTCCCCCGGAAGGATGCGGATGCGATGCATCCTCATCTTGCCCGAGCTGTGGGCGAGCACCTTGTGCCCATTCTCGAGCTCTACGCGGAACATCGCGTTCGGGAGCGGCTCGACGACCGTCCCTTCGAGCACGATCGCGTCTTCCTTGGGCTTGGGCAGATGATCCTCCTAGATCGAATAACTGTGATCGCTACGCCGGGCGTGGCTGTCGGACGGGGTCGCCCGGAGACCGGGCTGGGATCCGACTGCAGCGCCGAGACGTAGCCGTGTCGAGCACCTGTGAGCCTGCTCGACGGCACGCGAAAGCATACCCGCGGATCTCGCGATCCGAAGCAGCGAGATGTTATCAGCTCATGGGCTGGTCAGCACCTCCGGCCCGTCCTCGAGGATGGCGATGGTGTGCTCGAAGTGCGCCGACAGCGAACCGTCGGCGGTGACCACGCTCCATCCGTCGTCGAGCTCGATCGTCTCGGATGTCCCGACGTTGACCATCGGCTCGACCGCGAAGACGTTTCCAACCTTCAGTTTCGGGCCTCCGTTGCCCGGCCAGTAGTTGGGCACCTGCGGTTCCTCGTGCATCGCCGTCCCGATGGCGTGGCCGACGTACTTGCGCACCACCGAGAAGCCGGCGGCTTCGGCGACGTCCTGCACGGCCCGTCCGATGTCGTGCAGCCGGTTGCCCTCGTGCATCTGCTCGATGCCGGCCCAGAGGCTCCGCTCGGTGACCTCGAGCAGCTTGGCAGCCACCTTCGAGACCTCGCCGACGGGCGCCGTATACGCGGCGTCGCCGTGGTAGCCCTCGATGATCGCCCCGCAGTCGACCGAGATGATGTCACCCTCCTCGAGCACGTAGTCGCCGGGGATCCCGTGCACGATCATGTCGTTCGGCGAGGTGCAGACCACTGCCGGGAACCCGTGGTAGTTGAGGAAGTTGGAGCGGGCATGGCGCCGCTCGAGCACCTCCCGGGCGATGTTGTCGATGTCGCGGGTGGTCATCCCCGGCTTCAGCGCCTGGCGGGTCGTCTCGATCATCTCGGCGACGACCTTGCCGGCCTTGCGCATCTTGGCGATCTCGTCCGTCGTCCGCCTCACGCTGCCGCGCCTCACAGCCCGCCTTGCGGCCGGCTCCACGGCCCACGGCCGGCCCGTGTCCACGACCCGCCTCATGGCCGGTTCCACTTCTGCCGCTCGGAGTCGATCGCGGCGATCATCCGCTCCGACACGACGCCGACCGCCCCGATGCCCGACACCGAGACGAGCTTGCCCTGGCGCCGGTACCAGGCGATCAGAGGCGCTGTCTCAGTCTCGTAGAGGTCGAGGCGGCGCTTGATCGCATCCTCCGTGTCGTCCTCGCGCTGGATCACCTCACCGCCGCAGACGTCGCAGATCCAGTCGAAACGCGGCGGCTCGGATATCGAGTAGTTCGTCTGGCAGTCTCGACAGACGCGCCGCGACGCCAGCCGGCGCAGCACGAGCCCCGTCGGCACGACGAGGTTGATCACCATGTCGACGTCGTCCGGCTGCAGCAGCCGTGCCAAGCCCTCCGCCTGCGCGACCGTGCGTGGGAACCCGTCGAGGACGAAACCTCGCCCCTTGGTGTCGTCCTGCTCCAGCCGGCCGGCGACCATCGCCAGCACGACCTCGTCAGGGATCAGCTCACCCTGGTCCATGTAACGCCTGGCCTCGACGCCGAGCTTTGTCTGCAGCTTCACCTCGGCTCGAAGCATGTCGCCGGTGGCGATGTGGGGGATCACGTAGTGATGCGACAGGCGCACGCACTGCGTGCCCTTGCCTGCCCCCTGCTTGCCGAGGACGATGAGCCTCGCGCCGGGTATCACTTACTGGAGGAAGCCCTCGTAGTTGCGCATCATGAGCTGGCTGTCGATCTGCTTCATGGTCTCGAGCGCCACGCCCACCGCGATGAGCAGCGTCGTTCCGAAGAACGGGATCTGGTTTATGCGCCACGTCGCCAGCAGGATCGACGGGATCAGGGCCACCGTGGCGAGGAACAGCGAGCCCGGGAACGTGATCCGGTTGAGGATCTTCCCTAGGTAGCGCTCCGTCGGGAGCCCGGGACGGATCCCGGGGATGTACCCGCCTTGCTTGCGGATCGAGTCGGCCTGCTGCACCGGGTCGAAGGTGACCTGCACGTAGAAGAACGTGAAGACGATGATCAACACGCCGTAGAGGAAGATGTACCAGCCGTCCGTCGGGTTGAGCAGGTTGTTCTGGATGAAGTTGTAGACCGGCTTGTAGCCCTGGAAGACGTTGGAGAACAGGACCGGGATGTAGAGCAACGAGCTGGCGAAGATGATCGGGATGACGCCGGCCTGGTTGACGAGCAGCGGGATGTACGTGCTCCCGCCCTGTGTCATCCGGCGACCCTGCACGCGTTTCGCGAAGGTCACCGGGATGCGCCGTTGCCCCTGCTGGACGAAGACGATCGCCACCAGCAGCACCAGCACGATGACGGCCATGATCCCGATGCCCAGCCAGCTCTTGTCCGCCTTGATGATCGCCGCGTCGTAGGGGATCGTCGCCACGACGTTGGCGAAGATCAGGATCGACATCCCGTTGCCGATCCCCCGCTGCGTGATCAGCTCGCCCAGCCACATCACGAAGGCCGTGCCGGCTGTCAGCGTGAGGATGATGAACAGCACGTGCTCCCACGAGAAGTTGGGGATCAGGTCGATACCCGTGTTCCCGAACAGCTGGCCGGAGTGGAAGAGGAACACGAGGCCCGACGACTGCAGCACCGCCAGGCCGACCGTCACGTAGCGGGTCGTCTGCGTCATCTTGCGCTGACCGATCGCACCCTGCTCGCGCCACTCGGTGAACTTCGGGATCACGCCGGTCAGCAGCTGCACGATGATCGAGGCCGTGATGTAGGGCATGATCCCGAGGCCGAACACGGCGGCCCTGGCCAGGGCTCCTCCGGAGAACAGGTTCAGGAAGCCTAGGACCCCGGTGCCCTTGGAGGCGTTCGAGATCTGGTGCAGCGCGGAGGTCGAGATGCCCGGGATCGGGACGTTGGCGCCGAGCTGGTAGATGGCGATGACGAGCAGGGTGAAAAGGACCTTGTTGCGAAGGTCCGGAACCTTGAAGATGTTCCGCAGGCTCGTCAGCATGTGACCTCTTCCCGCCCGATGCTCAGCGATTGGCGAGGGCGTTGCCCCTCGCCGGCGGCCGCCGGTCCCCGAAGGGCGCCGGAATCACCGACACGCTACCCCCTGCGGCACGAATGGCGTCCGCAGCGGACTTGGAGAAGGCGTGCGCAGAGACCTGCAGAGCGCGGTCGAGAGAGCCCCGGCCGAGGATCTTGACCAGGCCCTTGGCATGGGCGAGCCCGGCCGCGTGGAGCGACTCGGGTGTGACTTCGGTCCCCGGGAACTCGGCCAGCGAGTCGAGGTTGACGACGTTGTACTCGACACGGAAGGGGTTCTTGAAGCCGCGCAGCTTCGGTATCCGCATCGTCAACGGCAGCTGGCCGCCCTCGAAACCGGCCGGGATCGTGTCGCGCGCTCCCTGACCCTTGGTGCCTCGGCCGGCGGTCTTCCCGCCCTTGCCGGCGGTGCCGCGGCCTACCCGCCGCCGCTCGCGGCGGGCGCCCGGCGCCGGTGCCAGATCGTGGATCTTCATCAGTCTGAGTCCTTGCTGCTCGTGTTCCTGGTGGCGGCGCGTGCACGCCCCGACGCCGCCGGCGCCGCACCCTCGGCGGACCCGGGAGCCGCACCCTCGGCGGACCCGGGAGCCGCACCCGCAGGAGCCGGCTCGACGGTCACCAGGTGGGGGACGCGGGCGATCATGCCCCTGATCTCGGGACGGTCCGGCAGCACGTTGCTCGCTCCCAGCCGGCGCAGGCCGAGGGCGCGGAGCGTGCCGCGATGTTTCGGCTTGGAGCTGATCTCCGACCGCACCTGGGTGACGAGGATGTTCCCCTCTCCCTGCCGGTGCTGGCGGCCGCGCGGCCGGTGCCCGGTACCTGTCGTCTCGTTGGTCTCTGACATCCGATCAACCGATCTCGGCGGAGGCGCGGGCATGGCGGCGCCGGTCCTCGTAACTGCGGAGCACGCCGGCCGGCGTGACCTCGTCGGCGGACTTCCCCCGCACCCGCGCCACCTCGTCAGGCTTGCGGAGCGCCTTCAGGCCGGCGACCGTGGCGTGGGCGACGTTGATCCCGTTCGACGTGCCGAGGGACTTGGCCACGATGTCGTGGATGCCGGCCATCTCGAGGATCGCGCGTGCCGCACCGCCGGCGATCACGCCGGTGCCGGGGGCGGCGGGCTTCAGCAGGATGCGACCGGCGCCGGCGTGGCCGATCACCGGATGGATGATGGTCGAGCCCGCCAGGGGGACCTCGAAGAGGTTCTTCTTCGCCTCCTCGATGCCCTTCTGGACCGCCAGGCCCGCTTCTTTCGCCTTGCCGTAGCCGAGGCCGACGTGCCCGTTGCCGTCGCCGATGACCATCAGCGCGGTGAACGAGAAGCGCCGGCCGCCCTGCACGACCTTGGCGACGCGGTTGACCTTGATGGTCCGCTCTTCGTATTGAGTTTCTGGCATCAGAACTCCAGTCCTGCCTCGCGGGCTGCGTCGGCGAGCGCCGCCACCCGCCCGTGGTAGCGCGAGCCTCCGCGGTCGAACACGACCTTGGTCACGCCGGCCGCCTTGGCACGCTCGGCGACCAGCTTGCCGACCGCAGCAGCTGCGGTGGTGTTGCCTGTCGTGCCGCCGCGCAGGTCCTTCTCGACGGTCTGGGCGGCGGCGAGGGTGCGGCCGCTCGCGTCGTCGATCACCTGGGCGACGATGTGCTTGTTGGAGCGGAACACGGCCAGCCGGGGACGCTCGGCAGTGCCGGCGACCTTCTTGCGGACGCGCCGGTGGCGCCGCTCACGGAGCTCGAACTTGTGCTTTGTCGCGGTTGCCATCACTTAGCCGCCTTGCCGGCCTTGCGCAGGACGACCTCGCCTGCGTACCTGATCCCCTTGCCCTTGTAGGGCTCGGGCTTGCGAAGCTTGCGGATGTCGGCGGCCACTTGGCCGACCATCTCCTTGTCGATGCCCTTCACCGTCACCCTCGTAGGCTGGGGAACCTCGAAACTGATCCCGGCCGGCGCGTCGACCACCACCGTATGGCTGAAGCCGAGCGCCAGCTCGATCTGCGTGGGGCTCTTGGCCGCCGCGCGGTAGCCGACGCCCACGATCTCGAGCTCCTTGCTGAAGCCTGCTGTGACCCCGGTCACCATGTTGGCGACCAGCGTCCGCGAGAGCCCGTGCAGCGACCTGTTGAGGCGCGTGTCGTCGGGGCGCTCCACCACGAGGGTGTCACCCTCTTGGCGGACCGTGATCTCGCCGGGCAGATGGCGCTCCAGCTGGCCCTGAGGACCCCGCACGGCGACCCGCGACCCATCGAGGGTCACGTTCACCCCTGAGGGGACGCTGATCGGTGAACGTCCGATCCGAGACATCAGAGAACCTCACCAGACATAGCAGAGCACCTCGCCTCCGACCTTCCGCTGGCGGGCCTCGCGGTCGGTCATCAGCCCTTGGCTCGTCGACAGGACGGCGACGCCGAGACCTCCGAGCACCCGCGGCAGCTTGTCGGCGCGCGCGTAGATGCGAAGCCCCGGCTTCGACACCCGCCGAAGGCCGGCGATCGCCCGCAGGCGGTCCGGCGTGTACTTCAGTTGGATCTCGAGCACGGTCCCCGGCTTTCGCGGGTCGGCCGTCGTCTCGTAGCCGGAGATGTAGCCCTCCCGCTCGAGGATGGCGGCCAGTGACTCCTTCACCTTCGAGCCCGGCATGCGCACCGTCTCGTGCATCGCTACGTTGGCGTTCCGCATGCGCGTCAGCATGTCAGCGACCGGATCTGTCATTGTCATCGTCGATCGCCTCCTTTCACCAGCTGGCCTTTGTGACGCCGGGAAGCTCGCCTGCGTGGCCGAGCTCGCGCAGGCAGATCCGGCACAGTCCGAACTTGCGGTAGACGGCACGCGGCCGCCCGCAGCGCCGGCACCGCGTATAGGCCCGCACCTTGAACTTGGGCTTGTGCTGCTGCTTCTCGATCAATGCCTTCTTGGCCATCAGTCGGTCCTGGATTCGTCGCGTCGGAAGGGGAAACCGAAGGCGTCGAGCAGAGCCCGGCCGTCCCGGTCGTTGGTGGCGGTGGTCACGATTGTGATGTCCATCCCACGGGTGGCATCGATCCTGTCGTAGTCGATCTCCGGGAAGATCAGCTGCTCGGTGACGCCGAAGGTGTAGTTCCCGCGCCCGTCGAACGAGCGGGGAGGCAGTCCCCGGAAGTCACGGATGCGAGGGATCGCCAGGCTGATCAACCTGTCGAAGAACTCCCACATGCGGTCGCCGCGCAGCGTCACCTTGCACCCGATCGAGTTGCCCTCGCGCAGCTTGAAGGCTGCGATGGAGCGCCGGGCCTTGGTGACGATCGGCTTCTGGCCGCTGATGATCGTCAGGTCGCGGACAGCGCCCTCGAGCAGCGACTGCTGCTGGGTGGCCCGACCGACGCCGACGTTCACGACGATCTTCTCGAGGCGCGGGACCTCCATGATGTTGCGCAGGCCGAGCTCGGACTGGAGCCGGGGGCGCAGCTCCGACTCGTAGCGCGTCTTCAGGCGCGGCCTCTCGGCGACGGCGGTGCTCACAGCTCACCCCCGCACTTCTTGCAGAAGCGGACCTTGCGGCCCTGCTCGTCGAAGCGGTAGCCGACCCGCGTGGGGCCGCACTCGCTGTTCCGGCAGACGAGACCGACGGCCGACACGGCGATCGGCATGTCCTTGTCGATGATCCCGCCCTGCATCGTGCGCTTGGTGCGCTTGTCGTAGGTCGGGCGCTGGGCGCGCTTTGCCATGTTGACGCCGTCGACGATCACCCGGCCGCTCGACGGCAGAACGCGCATCACGTCACCGCGCTTGCCGCGGTCCTTGCCCGAGAGCACCTCGACCGTGTCACCCTTCTTGATACGCATCAGATCACCTCCGGAGCCAGCGAGACGATCTTCATGAATCGCTTGTCACGCAGCTCCCGGCCGACCGGCCCGAAGATGCGTGTCCCTCGCGGCTGCAGCGCGTCGGTTATCAACACCGCCGCGTTCTCGTCGAAACGGATGTAGCTGCCATCCGCACGGCGCTTCTCTTTCTTGGTCCTCACGACGACGCAGCGCACCACGTCGCCCTTCTTCACGGCGGCGCCGGGCACGGCGTCCTTCACCGTGGCGATGAACACGTCGCCGATGCTGGCGTAGCGCCTGCGCGAGCCGCCCAGCACCTTGATGCAGAGCACCTCCTTGGCGCCCGAGTTGTCGGCCACCCGCAGCCGGGACTCCTGCTGGATCACCGTGCACGCTCCAGGACCTCGACCAGGCGCCACCGCTTCAGCTTGGAGAGCGGTCGGGTCTCGGCGACCCGTACCCGGTCCCCGACACCGGCATCGTTCGACTCGTCGTGGACGTAGAGGCGCTTGCTCCGCTGCACGGTCTTGGCATAGCGGCTGTGGCGCACCCGCTCGACGACAGAGACGACGAGCGTCTTGTCCATCCGGTTGGAGACGACGGTTCCCTCACGGACCTTGCGGCGGTTCGGGCGCGCCTCGGCAGCGCCTGCCTCGCCGGTAGCGCCTGCCACGACCTCAGCCTCTTCTGCCATCACTGCACCTCTCTGTCGTCGGCAGCCGACACGGACGCGCTCGCACCGAGGGCTTCGGCCGCCGCGATCTCCCGGTGGCGTTGCACGGTCAGGATCCTGGCCACGTCACGCTTCACATGGCCGATGCGCGAGGTGTTGTCCTGCGTGCCTGTGGCCACCTGGAAGCGGAGGTTGAACAACTCCTTGCGCGCGTTGACCAGGCGCATCGCCAACTCGTCGTCGTCGCACTCGCGGAGCTCATCCGGGTTCATCAGACCGACACCTCCGGCTCGTTACCGACTCCCGGGCGCACCGCGAAGCGGGCCTTGATCGGCAGCTTCTGGATCGCTCTCTCCATGGCGGCGCGTGCGAGCGACTCGTCGACGCCGGCGAGCTCGAACATGATGCGACCGGGCTTCACGACGGCCACCCAATGCTCCGGGTTGCCCTTGCCCGACCCCATGCGGGTCTCGGCGGGCTTCTGCGTCACGGGCTTGTCCGGGAAGATGCGGATCCACACCTTCCCGCCTCGGCGGACATGGCGGGTCATCGCGATACGGGCCGCCTCTATCTGCCGGGCAGTGATCCAGCCCGGCTCGAGAGCCTCGATCCCGTAGTCGCCGAAACTGATCGTCTGGCCACCCTTGGCGGCACCGGTCATGCGCCCGCGTTGTTGCTTGCGGTGCTTGTACCTGCGCGGCATCAACATCGTCAGTCACTCTCCTTGCGGAAGTGAGGGAGGTCGTGGTGCTGGTCGCGGGTGCGACGCTCGATCTCCTCCTCCTCCTGCAACAGCTTCTCCAGCGCCTCGTCGGCGGGCTGTGCCGCGGGTGGGGCCTCGGCCGAGGCAGGCTCGCCGAGCTCGGCCGGCTCCGGCTGCTCGGGCTGCTCCGCCGGGGGGAACGCCGTGCCGGGCTCGCCGAGCTCGGGCCGGCGGCGACCGCCACCAGCGCTCACGATCCGGCGCGGCCGGGCCTGGCCGGAGGTCTCGCCGGCCGCCATCGCCGCCTCACGCGAGATCTTGTCCTCGCTGGATGTCTTGTAGGGCAGGATGTCGCCCTTGTAGATCCACACCTTGACGCCGACGCGCCCGGTCGTGGTACGAGCCTCGCGGAACCCGTAGTCGATGTCGGCGCGAAGCGTGTGCAACGGCACCCGCCCTTCGCGGTAGGACTCCTTGCGCGCCATCTCCGAGCCGCCCAGGCGGCCTGAGCACTGCACGCGCACCCCCTGTGCGCCGGCCTTCTGCACGTTCTGGATGGCACGCTTCATGGCACGGCGGAAGCTGATCCGGCGCGTCAGCTGATCGGCGATGCCCTGCGCCACGAGCGCGGCGTCGAGCTCGGGCTGCTTGATCTCCTGGATGTTGAGCTGCACGTTGGCGTTCTTGGTGATCCGGGCCAGCTGCTTGCGCAGGCGGTCCGCCTCGGCGCCGCGGCGCCCGATCACGATGCCCGGCCGCGCCGTGTGCACGTCGATGCGGACGCGATCACGGGTCCGCTCGACCTCGATGCGGCTCACGGCTGCAGCCTCGAGCTGCGACATCAGGTAGTCGCGCGTCTTCCAGTCCTCGATCACGGTGTCCTGGTAACCGCGGTCGTCGAACCAGCGCGACTTCCAGTCGGTCGTGACGCCGAGACGGAACCCGTAGGGGTTGACCTTCTGGCCCATCAGCTCTCCTCTTCGGCGGCCGCGCCGGCGCCGGCTTCGCTCTCACCGTCGCCTGTGGCGGTGCTGTCCTGATCGCTCTCGCCAGCCGCCACGGGCGTCTCCTCGTCCTCGTCCGCATCGACCCCGTCGTCGGCGTCGATGTCGTCGGCGTCGATGTCGTCCGCCTCCACCTCGTCCCCTTCGACCACGTCAACCAACAGCTCCTCGGAGCTGTCGATCTCTGCGCCGAGGATCTCCGCGTCGTGGTCGTGGTCGTGGTCCCGCGCGGCTGCTGCGCCGGACCGTGCCGCCGCCTCGCCTGCCACTCGGCGGGAACGCCGTGTACCTGCGACCCGCCGCGCCCGGCGCTCACGCAGCTCGGCTTCGGCCTTGGCGCGCCGACGGCGCAGCTCCTCCTCCGGAAGTCGCGAAACGATCACCGTGATGTGACAAGCCCTCTTGTAGATGCGGTCCGTCCGCCCGCGGGCGCGGCCCCGGTACCTCTTGAAGGTGCGGCCCTCGTCGGCGTAGCAGGCCGAGACGTAGAGCTCCTCGCGGGCCTGGTCGTCGTTGTGCTCGGCGTTGGATGCGGCAGAATCGAGCAGCTTCAGCACCACGTCGGCGGCACCACGCTCGCAACCGAGCAGGATCTCGCGCGCCAGCTGGTACTCGACGCCGCGGATCAGGTCGAGCACCTGCCGGACCTTGAAGGCCGACATCCGGCAGTGCCGAAGGACGGCGCGCGTTCCCGGCCGCTCATTCGTCTTCACACCCGGCATCTCAGCGCCTCCCCTGCCGTTCCTGGCCGGCGTGGTAGCGGAAGGTGCGCGTAGGGGCGAACTCGCCGAGCTTGTGCCCGACCATCGACTCGGTGATGTAGACGGGGACGTGCTTGCGACCGTCGTGCACGGCGATCGTGTGCCCCACCATGTCGGGGATGATCGTCGAGCGGCGGGACCAGGTCTTGACGACCCGCTTCTCGTTGCGACCGTTCAGGTCGTCCACCTTGCGGAGCAGATGGTCGTCCACGAACGGACCCTTCTTCAGGCTGCGAGGCATCAGGACTCCTAGCGCCGCGCGCCGCGCTTGCGGCGGCGGCGGATGATCAGGTCGTCGGACGGCTTGTGGCGAGCGCGGGTGCGGCCTTCCGGCTTGCCCCACGGCGACACCGGATGGCGGCCGCCGGAGCTCTTGCCCTCACCACCACCGAGGGGGTGGTCCACCGGGTTCATGGCGACGCCGCGCGTCTGCGGGCGCACGCCCCGCCAGCGGTTGCGTCCTGCCTTGCCGATCGAGATCAGCTCGGCCTCGGCGTTGCCGACCTCTCCGATCGTCGCACGGCAGTCGATCGCCACGCGGCGCATCTCGGTGGACGGCAGACGAAGCGTCGCGTAGTCGCCCTCCTTGGCGACCAGCTGCACGCTCATGCCTGCGCCCCGCGCCAGCTTGCCGCCGCCGCCCGGGCGCAGCTCGACGTTGTGCACGACCGAACCGACCGGGATGTAGCGCAGCGGGAGGGCGTTGCCTGGCCGGATGTCGGCACCCTGGCCGGACTGCAGCACATCGCCGACGGCGACCTTCGCCGGGGCGAGGATGTAGCGCTTCTCCCCGTCGAAGTAGTTGAGGAGCATGATCCGGCAGTTGCGGTTGGGGTCGTACTCGATGGTGGCGACCTTCGCCGGGACTCCGTCCTTGTCCCTGCGGAAGTCGATCAGCCGGTACTGGCGCTTGTGACCGCCGCCGCGGTGGCGGGCGGTCTTGCGCCCGTGGGCGTTGCGGCCGCCGGTGCGGGGCTTCGGGGCGACGAGCGACTTCTCGGGACGGTTCGTCGTCACCTCGGCGAAGTCCGAGGTCGACTGGAAGCGGCGCCCTGCGCTCGTCGGCTTGCGCTTGCGGATTGCCATCAGCCGACCTCTCTCAGCTCTCGAACAGCTCGATGCGGTCGTCGCCGACAAGGCGGACGATCGCACGCTTGGTATCGGGCCTACGGCCGCGCACGTTGGTGCGCCGGTTGCGTGACGTCTTGCCCTTGCGGTTCAAGGTGTTGACGCTTGCAACCCGCACGCCGAAGGCGCTCTCGACGGCATGGCGGATCTCGATCTTGCTCGAACGCTTGTCGACAACGAAGACGTAGGTCCCCTGCTCCATCAAGGCGTAGGACTTCTCGGAGATCACCGGTCGCTGGAGGATGTTCCGGTCGTCGCTCATGCCTCGTCCTCCTCGGTCGTCTCCCCGGACTCGCCGTCGCCGGACTCGCCGCCGGACTCGCCCTCGCCGGACTCGGCTCTCGCCGGATTCGCTTTCGTCGGGCCACGGCCTTCGGCGACTCGTCAGCAACAGCTGTCACCTCGGCGTCGCTTTGGTCGATCGTCTCGACCTCGGGCTCCGCAGACTCGGGCTCCGCAGACTCCGGCTCCGCAGTCTCCGTCTCCGCAGTCTCCGTCTCCGCCTTCGCAGTTCGTGCCTTTGCCGGGCGGCGCTTGGGGGCAGGCTCGGGAGCGGGCTCGGCCTTCTTCGGCTGCACGTCATAGGTCTCGATGACTGTCACGTCGCCGGGGACCGAAGCGTCCGTGAAGACGACGAAGTCGCTGCACATCACGTCGTAGGCAGTGAGCTGGGCGTCCTCGACGAGCTCCACGTAGGCAAGGTTGTCGAACGAGCGCTCGGCGACGACGTCGTCCCGATCGAGGACGACGAGAATGCGCCCATAGGCACCGAGCTCGCCGAGATACCGTGCGGCATCCTTGGTCTTCGGGACCTCGAAGTCCCAAGCCGACACGAGCACTACACGGTCCTCGCGTGCCCGGTCCGAGAGGGCACAGCGAAGAGCTTGCTGCACCATCTTCTTCGGCGTGCGCTGGTCGTACTTGCGGGGCTTCGGTCCGAGGGCCACCCCGCCGCCCGACCAGTGGGGAGCGCGAGTCGATCCCTGACGCGCACGCCCGGTGCCCTTCTGCCTGTATGGCTTCCTGCCACCGCCCGCCACCTCGGCACGGGTCTTGGTGCTCTGCGTGCCTGAGCGGCGCGCCGCCATCTGGGCGGTCACCACCTGATGCAGGAGCGGCACGTTCACCGCCACCCCGAAAACGGAGCTGTCGAGCGAGACCTTGGCGAGGGCCGTGCCGTCCGGCGCCTTGCGGTCGACGGTCACCTCGACTGCCGATCGCGGCGTCATTTCCTCGGTCACCGCGCTCATGAGCTTTTCCGACCTTTCACCGCGTCGCGGATGACGACCACCGAGCCGCGGGGGCCGGGAACCGCTCCCTTCACGAGGATCAACTCCCGCTCTGCGTCCGCCTCGATGATCTCGAGGTTGAGGGTCGTGACCTGGCCGCCGCCGAGACGGCCGGCCATCCGCGTGCCCTTGAAGACGCGAGCCGGCGTGGCGCAGGCTCCGACAGATCCAGGAGCCCGGTGCTTCTTGTGATTGCCGTGCGAGGCGCCCTGACCCTTGAAGTTGTGGCGCTTCATCCCGCCGGCGAAACCCTTCCCCTTGCTGACAGCCGTCACGTCCACTCGCTGCCCGGCACCGATCACACTGGCGTCGATCTCCTGCCCTACCGAGAAGTCGCTGACGTCGTCGACCCGCAGCTCCAGCAGCTCCACTCCTGGCTCGACGCCGGCCCGGTTGAAGTGCCCCGCTTCAGGCTTGGTGAGCTTCGAGGCGCGGCGAAACCCGTAGGTGACCTGCACGGCCGAGTACCCCTCGCGCGCGGGTGTCTTCACCTGCACGACGCGAAGCGGGCGCGACCTTGACCACGGTCACGGGTACGAGGCGATTGCCCTCGTCCCAGACCTGCGTCATGCCGACTTTCTCGCCGACAATCGCCTTGCTTGCCATCGCAGTGCTGTCCCTTGTTCGGTTGCTCGAGCCGTCTCTGGCGCGGGCACGAGGCGGCAGCCGACTGCTGGCGACACGTGCTCGCAGGGACGGGTCCCGCCCCTCATGCGGACGCTCCGCCGGGGCATGCCCGAGCGGAGCGCTCGTTGGATCATCGCCTCACGGTCCCCCGGCGTCCGGGGCACGTGAAGACATCGTCTTGGTGTCCCGCCGGGCGAAGCCGCCGAGCGAGAGGTTCAACTCTATCACGGCCACCTGGCGCCCCCGCCGGAGGCTTCTGGCGCCGGTGGCGCGCCGGCTAAGCCGACTGGATCTTGATCTCGATGTCGACGCCCGCCGGCAGATCGAGCCGCTGGAGGGAATCGACGGTCTTCGGGCTGTGCTCGACGATGTCGACCAGGCGCTTGTGGATCCGCATCTCGAAGTGCTCGCGGCTGTCCTTGTGCTTGTGCGGGCGACCGGATCACCGTGTAGCGGTGACGCTCGGTAGGCAGAGGCACCGGCCCGCTGATCTTCGCCTGGGTGCGCAGCACGGTCTCGACGATCTTCTTCGTCGACTGGTCTATGACCTCGTGGTCGTAGGCCTTCAACCGGATGCGGATCTTCTGACGCGGGCCTTCGGGCACCTGCCGCTCCCTACTTGAGGATCTTCGTCACGCGGCCGGCGCCGACGGTGCGCCCACCCTCGCGGATGGCAAAACGCAGACCCTCGTCCATGGCGATCGGCTTCCCGAGCTCGACGGTCATCACCGTGTTGTCGCCCGGCATCACCATCTCGGTGCCCTCGGCAAGGCTGATCTGGCCGGTGACGTCCGTGGTCCGGAAGTAGAACTGCGGCCGGTAGTTGGTGAAGAACGGCTTGTGGCGACCACCCTCGTCCTTGGTGAGGACGTAGACGTTGGCCTCGAAGTTGGTGTGCGGGGTGATCGAGCCCGGCTTGCAGATGACCTGGCCGCGCTCCACCTCCTCCTTCTTCGTGCCGCGCAGCAGGAGACCGGCGTTGTCACCGGCTTGGCCCTGGTCGAGCGACTTGTGGAACATCTCGACGCCCGTGCAGACGGTCTGCTGGGTCGGGCGAAGGCCCACGATCTCGACCTGGTCGCCGACCTTCACCGCGCCCTGCTCGATACGACCGGTCACGACCGTGCCGCGACCCGAGATCGTCATCACGTCCTCGACCGACATCAGGAAGGGCTTCTCGACCTCGCGCTGCGGCTCGGGGATGAAGGTGTCGACGGCCTCCATCAGCTTCAGGACTCCCTGGCTGGCCTCCTCGTCGCCCTCCAGCGCCTTGAGGGCGCTGACGGGGACCACCGGGATGTCGTCGCCCGGGAACTCGTACTCGGAGAGCAGCTCACGCACCTCGAGCTCGACGAGATCCAGGAGCTCGGGATCGTCCACCATGTCGGCCTTGTTCAGCGCCACCACGATCGAGGGAACGCCCACCTGGCGGGCGAGCAGCACGTGCTCACGCGTCTGCGGCATCGGGCCGTCCGCCGCCGAGACCACGAGGATGGCGCCGTCCACCTGTGCGGCACCCGTGATCATGTTCTTGATGTAGTCGGCGTGCCCCGGCATGTCGACGTGCGCGTAGTGACGGTTGTCCGTCTCGTACTCGACGTGAGCGATGTTGATCGTGATGCCGCGCGCCTTCTCCTCGGGAGCCTTGTCGATCTTGTCGAACGGCATGAAGGCGACGTTCGGGTTGTGCTTGTGCAGCACGTTGGTGATCGCCGCGGTGAGGGTCGTCTTGCCGTGGTCGATGTGGCCCATCGTGCCGACGTTGACGTGAGGCTTTGTGCGCTCGAACTTCTGCTTGCCCATTGGTGCCGACAGCTCCGTGTGGTCTGGGCAGCGCCCACTCGGGAGCCGCCATGGTGGACTGCTTTATTGCTTGCTTGAGATCCTTGTTGCCGGCTCGCCGGAGGTCTCCGGCGGCACGGCGCTCACCGCGCTCGAAGCCGCGCCTCGCTGCGGCCCCGGACCCCTACCTGGTCACTCCCCCGTCGCCCTGGCGATGATCTCGCGGGAGACGGACTCGGGCACTTCCTGGTAGGAGTTGAACTGCATCGTGTACGTGGCGCGGCCCTGCGTGCGCGAACGCAGGTCGGTAGCGTAGCCGAACATGTCGGACAATGGAACCAGAGCCCGGACGACCTGGCTCGAGCCCCGTTGCTCCATCCCCTCGACCTTGCCGCGCCTCGACGAGAGGTCCCCGATCACGTCGCCCAGGTAGTCCTCCGGCGTCACCACCTCGACATGCATGATCGGCTCCAGGATGCAGGGCTTGGCTGCCCGCACTGCCTTCTTGAAGGCCATCGAGCCGGCGATCTTGAACGCCATCTCGGACGAGTCGACGTCGTGGTACGAGCCGTAGGTGAGGGTGACCCGTAGGTCGACCACCGGGTACCCGGCCAGAACACCCGAGTTCGTCGCCTCCTGGATGCCGGCGTCGACCGCCGGGATGTACTCCTTCGGGATGACGCCGCCGGTGATCTTGTCAACGAACTCGTAACCGCCGCCGGGCCCGGTCGGCTCGAGGCTGATGACGACGTGGCCGTACTGTCCACGGCCGCCGGTCTGGCGGATGTACCGCTCCTCGATCTTGGATACCGACTCGCGGATCGTCTCCCGGTAAGCCACCTGCGGCTTGCCGACATTGGCGTCGACCTTGAACTCCCGCAGCATCCGGTCGACGAGAACTTCGAGGTGCAGCTCGCCCATCCCCGAGATGACGGTCTGCCCCGTGTCCTCGTCGGTGTGGACGCGGAAGGTCGGGTCCTCCTCGGAGAGGGCGTAGAGGGCCCTGCCGAGCTTGTCCTGATCCGCCTTCGTCTTGGGTTCGACGGCGACGTGGATCACGGGCTCGGGAAACTCCAGGCGCTCGAGGATGATCGGCTGCGACTGGTCGCAGAGCGTGTCGCCGGTGGTGGTGGACTTGAGGCCGACTACCGCCATGATGTCTCCGGCGAAGACGACGTCCTTGTCCTCGCGGTGGTTGGCGTGCATCTGCAGGATGCGGCCGACCCGCTCCTTGTTGCCCTTCGTCGAATTGAGGACCGTCGTCCCCTTCTCGAGCGTGCCCGAGTAGACCCGCATGTAGGTGAGCTTGCCGACATAGGGATCGGTCATGATCTTGAACGCGAGCGCGGAGAACGGCTCGTCGTCGGCAGGCTTGCGCTCGATCGGGTCGTCTCCCTTCACGCTCTTGCCCTCGGTGGGAGGGAGGTCGAGCGGGCTCGGCAGGAAGTCGACGACTGCGTCGAGCATCGGCTGCACGCCCTTGTTCTTGAAGGCAGAGCCGCACAGGACGGGCACGATCTGCCCGGCGATGGTTGCCGCCCTGAGCGACCGGCGCAGATCGTCGGCGGTGATCTCCTCCTCGCCGACGAACTTCTCCATGATGTGGTCGTCGTAGTTGGAGAGGATGTCGACGAGGTCGTGGCGCCCCGACTCCGCTGCTTCGCGCAGCTCGGGAGCGATCTCCTGCACCGTCCACTTCTCGCCCATCCCCTCCTCCCAGACGAGCGCCTTCAGGTTGAGCAGGTCGATGCACCCCGAGAACGCCGCCTCGCTGCCGATCGGCAGCTGGATCACGGCCGGGGTGGCCTCGAGGCGATCGCGGATCATCTGCACTGTGCGCTCGAAGTCAGCGCCCACCCTGTCCATCTTGTTGACGAAACAGATCCGGGGCACGTTGTACTTGTTCGCCTGGCGCCACACCGTCTCGCTCTGCGGCTCGACGCCGGCGACCGCGTCGAACACTGCTACGGCTCCGTCGAGGACCCGAAGCGACCGCTCGACTTCGACGGTGAAGTCGACGTGGCCGGGCGTGTCGATGATGTTGATCCAGGTGTCGCGCCAGCGGCAGGTGGTGGCCGCCGACGTGATGGTGATCCCCCGCTCCTGCTCCTGGACCATCCAGTCCATGATCGCGGCGCCCTCGTGAACCTCACCGATCTTGTAGCTCTTGCCGGTGTAGTAGAGGATCCGCTCGGTCGTCGTGGTCTTGCCCGCGTCGATGTGCGCCATGATCCCGATGTTGCGGGTCCTGGCTAGCGGGAACTCCCGGATCAGTGCAGTGGAAGGCATGTTCTCGTGCTGGGTAGGGCTCGCGTGCGAGCAGGGGAAGGAAGGAACCGTATGGCGTGCTGCTGAATTACATGGTACGGAGTATGCGACGGCCATCGAGCGGCGACCGCCGGCCCAGCCCTGGACGGCAGTCTTGCCACTTCGGAGCCGGCGGCTCCTACCAGCGGTAGTGGGCGAAGGCCCTGTTCGACTCCGCCATCTTGTAGAGATCCTCGCGACGCTTGACCGCGGCGCCGATGCCGTTGGAGGCGTCGAGGATCTCATTCGCCAGGCGGAGCGCCATCGTGCGCTCGCGGCGCTGGCGGGAGTAGCCGACCAACCAGCGGACCGACAGCGTGGTGGCACGGGTCGCCCGCACCTCGACCGGCACCTGGTACGTGGCGCCGCCGACGCGGCGGCTGCGCACCTCGAGCTCGGGCCTGGTGTTGTCGAGAGCCCGCTTGAGGGTCGCCAGCGGATCCCCGCCCGTCTTCTCCTTGACGACGTCGAGTGCTTCGTAGACGATTCGCTCCGCGAGGTCCCGCTTGCCCCGCGACAGCACCTTGTTCACCACCCGTGTCACGATCACCGAGCCGTACACCGGATCGGGCCGCAGCTCCCGGCGTGGCGCTGGTCCTTTACGAGGCACCTCTACGACTCCTTCTTCGCGCCGTAACGGCTGCGAGCCTGGCTGCGGTCGCGGACGCCGGAGGTGTCGAGCGTGCCACGGATGATCTTGTAGCGGACACCCGGGAGATCCTTCACCCGGCCGCCGCGGACGAGCACGATCGAGTGCTCCTGCAAGTTGTGCCCGACTCCTGGGATGTAGGCAGTGACCTCCACACCGCTCGTGAGGCGTACACGTGCGACCTTGCGGAGGGCGGAGTTCGGCTTCTTCGGGGTGGTCGTGTAGACACGCGTGCAGACGCCGCGCCGCTGAGGGGCGCCGCGCAGAGCGGGCGTCTTCGTCTTTGATGGCTTGGACTCCCGTCCGCTACGGACGAGCTGGGCGATCGTAGGCACGCGAAACCTCTCCGGAACAACTTCGTAGGGTGTGACCGGCGCGCGGTCGGCTGCGCCGCCACGGCCGAACGATACTAGTTCGTAACAAGGCTACTGACAAGCAGGCTCCGCTCGGGTCACTGCTTGGCTGGTGTGAACAGCCCCACCGCGACCCCCGTGAACGACTGCCAGTCGACATGCCGGTAGCGGTCTCTGATCTGGGACATCAGCTGCCGGTACAGGTCGTACTTCAGCACGGCGTAAGGCGTCTTGTCCTCGAAGAGCGGGGTGGCGCCGTGCGTCACCACGAGCCACAGCCGGCGACACGCCGAGAGCCCTGCGACCTCGGCAGGCGAGAATGCGGCCGGTTGCTCGGAGTACGGCGTGCGCGCCGACCAGGTGGTCGAGGGCATCACGATCTTCGGGGAGCCGTGCCTGCGGCGTCGAAGACGCCAGCACGTAGTAGTCCATCGCGGTGTAGCCGTCCTCCACGAAGAAGGCGACGCAGTCAGAAGGCTGCGACCGATCGAGCACGTAGGTGGTGGCCAGGTTCCACGACTCGATCGGCATGCCGTAGCTGCCGATCTGCAGAGCACGCAGAACGAAGAGCCCGGTGGTGACGGCCAGAGCCAACGGAGCCGGCCGTATCCGCGCCAGCATCGCACCGACCAGCATCGCTATCGCCGCCACCGTGAAGACGAGGTAGCGATCGCTGAGCAGCGGGTGGACGAGGATCGTCGCTGCGATGACACCGAGGAGAGGGACGAACGCCAGGGCCACCAGCAGGCCGACTGCCCATGACTCGGCCGAGCGGCGCTGCCGCGATCGTCACGCCGGCGATCACGAGGCTGAAGGCGAGGGCTGCCAGCATCGCCACGAATGTCGGTGCCTCGGTGGCGGTGTGCCGGCCGCTGGCCTCCGCCCCCGTGAGGAAATGGGCGATGTAGTACACGTCACTGGCGGTCGGCGACGTGATCCACTGGATCGGCCGGGTCCCCTTCAGCTCGGCGACGACTGCGATCGGCACGGCGCAGGCGGCGATCGCCGCGTAGGTGATGGCGAGGCGGCGTCTGTTGGCTCTTCCCTTTTCCAGCAGGGGCAATGAGACGGCGTGAGCGAACAGGCAGAGCGCCGTGAGCAGGATCGTGTTGACCGCCAACGCTCCGACCAACCAGTACGCGACGTACGCCGCCGTCCTGTCGGTCTGGACCGCCACCACGAAGAAGTAGGTGGCGGCCGTGACGAGCAGTAGCGCCGGAGTGTACGCCCGCGCCATCTGCCCCCAGTAGACGAGCGGGACGCTGGCGGCGACGAGAGCGGCCGCGCCGATGGCGGCAGGCCGGCCCAGCAGCCGCCGCACCAGGAAATAGGTGAAGGGCACGGTCGCCACGAACGAGAGTGCGGGGGTGAGCCGGAGGACGACCAGGTTGTTGCCGAAGACCGACACGACGAGGTGGGTCCACCCGTAGAAGGCGAACATGTTGCCCCCGTCGCCCGCCATCGCCCGCAGCAGCGCCGCCCCGTGCTGGTTGGCGGTCGAGATCGTGTAGCCCTCGTCGATCCAGATGCTGCGGCTGCCGAGGTGGTAGAGGACGACGAGAGCTGCGAAGCCGGTCGTCAGCAGCACGGCGAGGATGTCGAGGCCGCCCGTAGCACGGGCGCGCGTCGGCTCTGGGGAGGGCCGCGTGCCCCAGCGTCGGGAGGAGCGCTGGGCTGACTGATGGTCTTCACCCGACGCCCCTTGCCGACGACCCAGCAGGGATCGAGTGTGCAGCAGTGATCGCCAGGCGACGACTACTGCACACTCGATTCACTCCTACAGGCTCAAGAAGCGCCTTCCTCGGCACCGAAGTCCTCGCCACCGGCGCCGTCGGGCTCGGCCAGCCACTCAGGGGAAGCGCCGTCGCCAGCGACGAGGGAGACGTCGCCGCCGTTCTCGAAGGAGTATTCGTTGCCGAACTCGGCCCCGTCTCCTCCGGATCCCCCGACGTCACGGAGCCATGCTGCCAGGTCTTCGGTCGTGCCCGGCTCCATGTCCGCCGACCAGAAGCTCATCCGCTGAGCCTCGGGCGTCTCGACGTTGATGGCGCGGTAGCGCATCATGCCCGTCCCGGCGGGGATGAGCTTGCCGATGATGATGTTCTCCTTCAGACCGAACAGGTGGTCCGAGCGGCTCTCGATGGCAGCCTCGGTCAGCACCCGCGTCGTCTCCTGGAAGGAGGCTGCCGACAGCCACGAGTCGGTTGCCAGCGAAGCCTTGGTGATCCCCATCAGCTCCGGCCGGCCCTCCGCCGGCCGCTCGCCCTGCGCCACGAGCTCACGGTTGATCATCGCGTAGCGCCGCGAGTCCACCCGCTCCCCCGGGAGGAGTGGTGCGTCGCCCGGCTCGGCCACGAGCACCCGCCGCAGCATCTGGCGGACGATCAGCTCGATGTGCTTGTCGTGGATCGAGACGCCCTGGTCCCGGTAGACCTTTTGCACCTCTTCCACCAGGTACTGCTGGGTGGCACGGATGCCCTTGATCTCCACCAGCTGCTTGGGGTCCTTCGGCCCGTCGACGAGCGGGTCGCCGGCGGCGATGCGTTGCCCGTCGGTGACCTCGAGGTGGGCGCGGGGCGAGAGCGTATAGGTCGTCTCGTTCCCGTCGTCGCTGACGATCGTCACCTGGCGACCGGACTCGTCCTCCTCGATGCGCACCGTGCCCGACTCGTGAGCCAGCACAGCAGCGCCCTTCGGTGTGCGAGCCTCGAACAGCTCGACCACGCGTGGGAGACCGTGGGTGATGTCCTCGCCGACGATGCCACCCGTGTGGAAGGTACGCATCGTCAGCTGGGTGCCCGGTTCGCCGATCGACTGGGCGGCGATGACCCCGACGGCCTCGCCCAGCTCGATCAACCTGCCGGTGGCGAGTGACTGGCCGTAGCAGGCGGCGCAGATCCCGTGCTCGGCCTCGCAGGTCAGCACGGAGCGGGCGCGGATGCGGGTGACCGAAGGCTCGGCCGCGATGCGGGCGACGTCGGCGTCGCCGATCATCGTGCCCGACTCGATCACCGAGCCGTCCGACAGCGGCACGTCCTCGGCCAGCACCCGGCCGTAGGCCCTCGTCTCGAGATAGCTGCGCTTGCCCGGCTCGTCCTGCACGACCCCTTCGATCCAGACGCCGAAGGCGGTGCCGCAGTCGTCCTCGCGGATGATCAGCTCCTGGGCGACGTCGACCAGTCGGCGCGTCAGGTACCCGGAGTCCGCTGTACGAAGAGCGGTGTCGGCGAGGCCCTTACGGGCGCCGTGGGTCGAGATGAAGTACTCGAGGACCGAGAGACCCTCCCGGAAGGAGGACTTGATCGGCCGCGGGATCATCTCGCCGCGTGGGTTGGACACGAGGCCCTTCATGCCGGCGATCTGGCGGACCTGCTGCGGATTGCCGCGGGCGCCCGACTCGACCATCATGTCGAGGGGGTTGAAGTCGATCGTGGCGAGGGTGCGCTCCATGGCACGCCCGACCTCGGAGTTGGCCGAGGTCCAGATCTCGATCTCCTTCTGGCGCCGCTCGTCGTCGGTGATGATGCCCCGCTTGAACTGCGCCTCCGCCTTCTCCGCCTCCTTCTCGTAGCGGTCGAGGATCGTGTCCTTCTCGGGCGGCGTCTTCACGTCGTCGATCGAGATCGTGAGACCCGACTTCGTCGCGAAACGGAAACCGAGCGCCTTGATCCTGTCCAAGCTCGCCGCCACCACGGCCTTGGGGTAGTGCGAGGCGATCTGCTCGACGATCGAGCCGACGGATGTGGCACGGCGGCCGACGACGTCGTTGACGTAGCCGAAGCCCTCCGGTAGGGCTGTGTTGAACAGCACCCGGCCCGGTGTCGTCTCGATCTCGGTGGCCTCGTCCTCGACCGGGCCGTCCTCCTCCGATGCGCCGTGGCGGATCCCGTTCAGGGGGAACGGGAAGCCGTCGGGCCCCCTGCGGAGCTTGATCTTGGCGTGAAGGGCGACGTCGCCCGCCTCGTAGGCGGCCTCGATCTCGTCGACCCGGCGGAAGACGCGGTCCTCGCCCTTGCAACCGGGGACCATCAGAGTCATGTAGTAGGCGCCGAAGACCATGTCCTGGGTGGGCACGGTGATCGGGCGACCCGTTGCCGGCGAGAGGATGTTGTTGGCCGAGAGCATCAGCACCCGCGCCTCTGCCTGCGCCTCGGTGGACAGCGGCAGGTGGACGGCCATCTGGTCGCCGTCGAAGTCGGCGTTGAACGCCGTGCAGACGAGCGGGTGGATCTGGATCGCCTTGCCCTCCACCAGCACAGGCTCGAAGGCCTGGATGCCGAGGCGGTGGAGGGTAGGAGCACGGTTCAACAGCACCGGGTGCTCCTTGATCACCTCGTCCAGCACGTCCCACACCTGGGCGCGCCGGCGCTCCACCATCCGCTTGGCCGACTTGATGTTCTGCGCCGTCTCGGAGTCGACGAGCCGCTTCATCACGAAGGGCTTGAAGAGCTCGAGCGCCATCTGCTTGGGCAGGCCGCACTGATGGAGCTTGAGCGTCGGGCCGACGACGATCACCGAGCGGCCGGAGTAGTCGACGCGCTTGCCGAGCAGGTTCTGGCGGAAGCGCCCCTGCTTGCCCTTCAGCATGTCGGAGAGGCTCTTCAGCGGGCGGTTGCCCGGGCCTGTCACCGGCCGGCCACGTCGCCCGTTGTCGAACAGGGCGTCGACCGCCTCCTGCAGCATCCGCTTCTCGTTGTTGATGATGATCTCGGGAGCCCCGAGGTCGAGCAGCCGCTTCAGGCGGTTGTTGCGGTTGATCACGCGCCGGTAGAGGTCGTTCAGGTCCGAGGTGGCGAAACGCCCACCATCGAGCTGCACCATCGGCCTCAGGTCCGGCGGGATCACCGGCACCGCGTCGAGGATCATGGCGCGCGGGTCGTTGACCCGGACGCCCGCCTCGTTGCGCCGGTTGAAGGCAGAGACGATCTTCAGGCGCTTGATGGCCTTCTGCTTGCGCTGAGCCGACAGGGGACGGCGGCCGTCGGTGGGCTCGATCGCGTCACGTAGCTTCTGCTCCTCGGCATCGAGGTCGATGCGGGTGATGAGGCGCGCGATCGTCTCGGCGCCCATGCCTCCCTCGAAGTAGTCGCCGTAGACCTCGCGCAGCTTGCGCCAGAGCATCTCGTCCTCGATGATCTTGCGCGAGTGCAGGTCGGCGAACTCGTCGAACGCCCGCTTGGCGATCGTCGCCTCGGCCTGCGCCTGATCCCTGATCGCCGTGACCTCGCGCTCGACGGCGCGCTGGCGGGCACGGATCTCGGACTCCTTGGCGCCCGACGCCTCGAGCTGCAGGAGCTCGGCTTCGAGCTCCGAGAGCCGCCTCTCGGCATCGAGGTCCCGGTGCCGCTCGATCTCGGCGATCTCGGACGCCAGCTCGGCTTCGAGCGTGGGCAGGTCGGCGTGCCGCTTCTCCTCGTCGACGTGCGTCACGAGGTAGGCGGCGAAGTAGATCACCTTCTCCAGCTGCTTGGCCTTCAGCTCCTCGCGCACCTCGGTGCCCATGAGCAGGTAGGCGAGCCAGGACCTGGTGCCGCGCAGGTACCAGATGTGCACGACCGGGGCGGCGAGCTCGATGTGGCCCATCCGCTCGCGGCGCACCTTCGAGCGGGTGACCTCCACGCCGCAGCGCTCGCAGATGATCCCCTTGAACCTGACCCGCTTGTACTTGCCGCAGTAGCACTCCCAGTCCTTGGTGGGACCGAAGATCTTCTCGCAGAACAGCCCGTCCTTCTCCGGACGGAGTGTGCGGTAGTTGATGGTCTCGGGCTTCTTGACCTCGCCGTGCGACCAGTCGCGGATCGAGTCGGCGGTGGCCAGCCCGATCCGGATCTGCTCGAAATCGTTGACGTCCAGCACCTAGAAGCTCCTCTCAGCTGCGCGGCGCGCGTCCTCTTCGTCCGACCCACGCTCGGGCCGGCTGATGTCGATGCCGAGCTCCTCGGCGGCGCGGTAGACGTCCTCGTCCAGCTCGCGCATCTCGATCTGCTCGCCGGTCGTCGAGAGCACCTCGACGTTCAGGCAGAGCGACTGCATCTCTTTGATGAGCACCTTGAAGCTCTCGGGAATCCCCGGCTCGGGGATGTTCTCGCCCTTCACGATCGCCTCGTAGACCTTGACCCGGCCGAGGACGTCGTCGGACTTGATAGTCAGCAGCTCTTGCAGGGCGTAGGCGGCGCCGTAGGCCTCCAGGGCCCACACCTCCATCTCCCCGAAACGCTGACCGCCGAACTGCGCCTTCCCACCCAGAGGCTGCTGGGTGATCATCGAGTACGGGCCGGTCGAGCGAGCGTGGATCTTGTCGTCCACCAGGTGGGCGAGCTTGAGGATGTACATGTAGCCGACGCTGATCGGGTTGTCGTACGGCTCGCCGGTACGCCCGTTGTAGAGAGTCGCCTTGCCGTCGGGATGGATCAGGCGCGTGTTGCCGTCCGCCGAGTCCGCCCGCAGGTTCTCGAAGATCTTCTTGATCGTCGGGCGGCGGCCGGCGTCGGCCTCCTCGTCCCAGTGCGCCCCGTCGAAGACCGGCGTGGAGATCCACACCGCCGGGTCCGTCCGTGGCCTCGTCCTCGTCTCCGTGCCACGCACGACGTCGGGATCCATGCTGGCCTCGCCCTCGAGCTCCGCCCAGCCCCAACGGGCGGCGTAGCCGAGGTGCGATTCGAGCACCTGCCCGACGTTCATCCGGCTCGGCACGCCGAGCGGGTTGAGGATGATGTCGACCGGCGTGCCGTCGGCGAGGTACGGCATGTCCTGCACCGGCAGGATGCGGGAGATGACGCCCTTGTTGCCGTGGCGCCCGGCGAGCTTGTCGCCTTCGGAGATCTTCCGCTTCTGTGCGACGTAGACCCGGACCAGCTGGTTCACGCCCGGCGGCAGCTCGTGGGCGTCGTCACGCGAGAAGACGCGGACGTCGATCACCTTGCCGGATTCGCCGTGCGGCACCTTGAGGCTGGTGTCGCGGACGTCGCGGGCCTTCTCGCCGAAGATCGCCCGCAGCAGCCGCTCCTCGGGGGTGAGCTCCGTCTCGCCCTTCGGGGTGACCTTGCCGACGAGGATGTCGCCGGGCCCGACCTCGGCACCGATGCGGATGATGCCCCGCTCGTCGAGGTCGGCGAGGATCTCCTCTGACAGGTTCGGGATGTCGCGGGTGATCTCCTCGGCGCCGAGCTTCGTGTCACGCGCGTCGACCTCGTGCTCCTCGATGTGGATCGAGGTCAGCACGTCGTCACGGACGAGGCGCTCGGACAGGATGATGGCGTCCTCGAAGTTGTAGCCCTCCCAGGGCATGAAGGCGACGAGGAGGTTCTTGCCCAGGGCCAACTCACCGTTGTGGGTGGAGGGCCCGTCGGCGAGGACGTCGCCGAGCTTCACCTCGTTCCCCTCGTCGACCAGCACCTTCTGGTTGATGCAGGTGTTCTGGTTGGAGCGGCGGAACTTGGCGAGCGGGTAGGCCTTGCGACCGAGCTCGACCCCGAGCGAGTCCTTCTGGCCCGGGCGGTACTCGACGTAGATCATGTCCCCGGTGATCTCCGAGACACGACCGTCGCCGTCCGCCATCACGACCTCGCCGGCGTCCTTGGCGGCACGTGCCTCGACGCCCGTCCCGATGTAGGGAGCCTCCGGCACGAGCAGCGGGACGGCCTGCTTCTGCATGTTGGCGCCCATCAGCGCGCGGTTGGCGTCGTCGTGCTCCACGAAGGGGATGAGGGCCGTCGATACCGAGACGATCTGCTTCGGCGACACGTCCATCAGGCCCACTTCGGCCGGCGGCACGTAGTCGACCTCGCTCGTGGTCCCGTACGAGGTGGTCACGGCACCGACGCGCACGCCCGCACCTTGCGGGCCACGGCGGACGAGGACCCGGTCGTCCACGAAGTTCCCGCGGTCGTCGAGAGCCGCCGAAGCCTGCGCGATGACGTGCTCCTCCTCCTCGTCGGCGGCCAGGTAGACGATCTCGTCGGTGACCTTGCCGTCGGCGACCTTGCGGTAAGGGGTCTCGATGAACCCGTGCTCGTTGACACGGGCATAGGTGGCGAGGTGCCCGATGAGGCCGATGTTCGGGCCTTCCGGCGTCTCGATGGGGCACATCCGGCCGTAGTGCGAGGTATGGACGTCTCTCACCTCGAAACCAGCCCGCTCCCGCGACAAGCCGCCCGGTCCGAGGGCCGACAGGCGGCGCTTGTGCGCAAGCCCGGAAAGCGGATTGTGCTGGTCCATGAACTGCGACAGCTGGCTGGTGCCGAAGAACTCCTTGATCGCCGCCACGACGGGACGGATGTTGATCAGGGTCTGCGGGGTGATCGCCTCCACGTCCTGGGTGGTCATCCGCTCCCGGACGACGCGCTCCATCCGCGAGAGGCCGATGCGCACCTGGTTCTGGATCAGCTCGCCGACGGAGCGGATGCGGCGGTTGGCGAAGTGGTCCTGGTCGTCGAGGCGGTACCCCGGCTCGCCGTCGGCGAGGTGGAGCATGTAGGTGGCGGCGGCCAGCACCTCGCACGGGCTCAGCACGCCCTGGTTCTGCGCCGGGCGCTCGAGCTCGATGTCGAGGATCTCCGAGATCTTCTCGATCTCCGGCCCGAGCTTGCGGTTCAGCTTGTAGCGGCCAACCCGGGTCAGGTCATAGCGACGCTGGTTGAAGAAGGCATTCTCGAAGTAGGCGCGCGCCGCGTCGAGCGAGAGCGGCTCGCCCGGACGTGCCCGCTTGTAGATCTCGAGGAGGGCGTCCTCGCGGGTCGGCACAACATCGCGCTCCTTCTCCCACTGGCTCTCGAGGAAGGAGAAGTGGCGGACGAAGCGCGTCGAGGAACGCGCTCGTCGTCGTAGCCGAGGGCGTGCAGCACGACGAACAGCGAGAGGCGGCGCTTGCGGGCGACGCGGGCGCCCGCCGTGATGTCCTTGTTCGGCTTCGCCTCGACGTCGAACTCGATCCACTCGCCACGGTAGGGGTGGATCGTCCCCGTGACGATCGTCTTGGCGTCACGGCCCGGTTGGAAGATGACGCCTGGCGAGCGGACCAACTGGCTCACGACGACACGCTCGGTGCCGTTGATGATGAAGGTCCCCTTGGGGGTCATCATCGGGAAGTCGCCCATGAACACCGTCTGTTCCTTGATCTCGCCGGTGGAGGCGTTCAGGAACCGGGCGCGCACGAAGATCGGGACCGCGTAGGTCATGTCCTTGTGCTTGCACTCGTCGATGGTGAACTTGGGCGGCGGCCGCAGATCGGGATCGTCCGGGTCGAACTCCAGCTCCAGCCGGAGCTGCCCGGTGAAATCCTCGATCGGGCTGATGTCGGAGAAGGTCTCGGCAAGGCCCTTGCCGAGGAACCATTCGAACGAGCCGCGCTGGACGGCTACGAGGTCCGGGAGTGGCAGGACCTCGTCGAGGTTGGAAAAGAGAAACGCTCCGGCGTGCGGGAACGAGACGGCAAGGGTCTACTCCTCGCGAATGCTTGTCAGCCGAGTGGTGAATGGAGACGGCAGCTGTGATGGCGGCAGGACGGGCAACGTTGCCAGGGCGCGCGTCACCAAGGGGCCGGAATGGCGGTGAGGGGGGTATCGGGCACGGCAACCTGACACTTTAGGCGCGCACAGACGGGAGGTCAAGGCGCGCGTCGCGAAGCGCCTCCGGGAAGGGTACGGGAAGAGACCCCCGCAGGTCAAGCCCCCCCGGAAGCCGCCACGACGCCGGTCTCATGTCGGTGCCCGGAGCGGCAGCCGCCGCCCGGGCAAGTTGACGCCCCTCGGAGGGCGATCGCTACTTCAGCTCGACCGTGGCGCCGGCACCCTCGAGCTGGGCCTTGGCCTTCTCCGCGTCCTCTTTGGACACCTTCTCGAGGACTGGCTTCGGCGCTCCGTCGACGAGGTCCTTGGCCTCCTTCAGGCCGAGCTGCGTGAGGGAGCGGACCTCCTTGATGACCGGGATCTTCGTGTCGCCCGAGGAGACGAGGATGACGTCGAACTCGTCCTTCTCCTCCTCGGCGGGAGCCTCGGCCGCAGCGCCGCCGCCGCCGGTGGCTGTCGAGACTGCGGCGACAGGAGCAGCCGCAGTCACACCAAAACGCTCCTCGAACTCCTTCAGCAGCTCGCTCAGCTCGAGCACGGTCATGCCGGCGATGCCGTCGAGAATCTCTTCCTTTGTTGCCATGGCTAGTTGCTGTTCCTTCCCTCGGTGATCGAACGGCTCGAACTACTCGGACTGCTCTGGTTGCTCCGCCGGCTCGGGCTCCGCCGGGCCCGGCTCTTCGGACACCCCGATGAGCACCGACGGCCCTTCTTCCTCGTCGGGCACCGCCTGCTCCGCAGCACCCTCTGGCACACCGCCCTGCTTGTCGATGAGCGCCGACAGGCCGTAGGCGAAGTTCTGCGGGAGCGCCTTCAAGAGGCTGGCGAACTGCCGCATCGGAGCCGCCAGGGCGCCGGCCAGCTGCGACAGCAGGACGTCGCGGCTGGGCAGGTCGGCGAGCGCCGCCGCGCTCCTCGCGTCGAGCAGGTTCGTCCCGAGCAGGCCGCCCTTGACGACGAGGGCCGGAGTCGCCCTGGAGAACTCCCGCAGTGCCTTGGCGACGGCGGCGACGTCGTCCTCTACGAAGACGATCGCCGTCGGACCCTCCAGCATCGGCTCCAAGAACGCCAGGCCCGAATCACTCGCGGCACGCCTGACCAGCGTGTTCTTGTAGATCTTGTACTCGCCGCCGGCAGCGCGCAGAGCCCTCCGCAGGGACTCCATCTCCTTGACCTTCAGGCCCCGATACTCGGTGAGGATGGCGGCGCTGGCCCCCGAAAGGCGCGCCCGCACGTCATCGACTACGGCAACCTTCTCGGGCCTCGGTTCGTCCGGCACGCTTCCTCCTCTGAGACTTCCTCTGCGGGTCCAGTCGCACCGAGGGCGGAGCCGGTGGGGAAGGAGGAGTGAAGCATCTAGCTTCGCCTCGTCGGGCGGGCCGTCGGGCCCCTTCCGCACCCGTGGGTGCACCGGATGTCTTCGGCGTCTCGGAACTTGTCCGCTTTGCGGTTCCGAAGGCTACTACATCAGGCCGTGGCGACGAGATCCTCGTCGTTGATCCGCAGCCGGCCGGTGTCGATCTTCACGCCTGGACCCATGGTCGAGGCGACGCCGACGGAGCGGATGTACCTGCCCTTGGCTGCGGCCGGCTTGACCCGCTGCAGCTCCTCGACCACCGCCTTGAAGTTGTCGACGAGCTGGTTCCGCTCGAACGAGGCGCGGCCGATCGGCACATGGATGTTGCCGACGCGGTCGGTGCGGTACTCGACGCGCCCACCCTTGAACTCGGTGACGGCGCGACCGACGTCGTTCGTGACGGTGCCCGTCTTCGGGTTCGGCATCAGTCCGCGGGGACCGAGTGTGCGGCCGAGCTTGCCGACCTGGGCCATCAGGTCAGGCGTGGCTATCGCCACGTCGAAGTCGAGGAAGCCCTCCTTCTCGATGCGGGCCACCAAGTCGTCTGCCCCCACCACGTCGGCACCGGCTGCTCGAGCTTCGGCGGCCGCCTCACCTGCCGCGAACACCGCCACCCTTTTCGTCTTGCCGGTCCCCGCCGGCAGCGACAACGAGCCGCGCACGATCTGGTCGGCACGCCGCGGGTCTACGCCGAGCCGCACCGCCAGCTCGATCGTCTCGTCGAAACGCGCCTTCGCCAACGACTTCACCAAGTCGATGGCCTCGATGGGCGAGAACAACTGCTGCCGGTCGTAGTGCCTCGACGCATCGAGGTAACGCTTTCCCTTGGACGCCATCACTGCTTCCCTTCGTGTGCTCGTGTCAGTCCGGCTCGACTGCCCTAACCGGCTACGGAGATGCCCATCGAGCGGGCGGTGCCGGCCACCTGTTGCTTGGCGGCGTCGATGTCGTTGGCGTTGAGGTCGGGAGCCTTCGTCTTGGCGATCGACGTCAACTGCTCGTCGGTGATCGTCCCGACCCGCTCACGGCCCGTTGTCGCCGCACCCTTGTCCAGGCCGGCTGCCTCTCGCAGGAGCACGGCGGTCGGAGGCGTCTTGAGGATGAACGTGAACGAACGGTCGTCGAAGATCGTGATCTCGACCGGGATGACCGTGCCGCGCTGGTTCTCAGTGGCGGCGTTGTACTGCTTGCAGAACTCCATGGTCTGCACGCCGTGCGGTCCGAGCGCGGTGCCCACAGGCGGGGCCGGCGTCGCCTGCCCAGCCGGGAGCTGGATCTTCACAATCGCAGTTACGCGTCTGCGTGCCATCGGTACAGTGCCTCTCTCGTTCTTGCTCGTGCTGCGTCTAGAGCTTGGCGACCTGGCTGAACTCGAGTTCGACCGGCGTCTCGCGGCCGAAGATGTTCACCAGGACCTTCAGCCTCAGCTGGTCCTCGTTTATCTCGACGACTTGGCCCGTGAAGTCCGCGAACGGACCCTCCTTGACCCGGACGGTGTCGCCGACTTCGAACTCCAGTCGGGCCCTGGCCTGCCGCTTGGGACCTTCAACCGTCTCGTCGCGGACCTGCAGGATGCCCTCCACCTCGGACTGCGAGAGCGGCGTGGGCTTAGTGCCCGGTCCCACGAAACCCGTGACACCTGGCGTCTGGCGGATGACCGACCAGGAGTCGTCGTCGAGCTCGCAGCGGCAGAGGAGGTAGCCGGGGAAGACCTTTCGCTGGACGACGACCTTCTTGCCGCCCTTGAACTCGACCACGTCCTCCATCGGGATGACGACCTCGTAGATCCGGTCCTCCATGTTCATCGAGGAGATACGGCTCTGCAGGTTCGACTTCACCTTGTTCTCGTAGCCGGCGTACGTGTGCACCACATACCAGCGACCCGGCCGGAAGTACGGGCTGATGGAGCGCCGCTGCGGCTCCTCGCCGCTAGCGCCACCCTGGTCCCCTTCGGCAACTTGTTCTTCGTCGGCACCTTCGGTCACAAGGGCGTCGGCCCCGGACTCGATCTGCGCCCCTCCGGCCTCGACCGGATCGTCTCCGGTCTCGCCCGGTCCCTCGTCGGGACGGAGCCCATCGTTCGCCACGTCAGAGATCACCTCACCTCTCCTGATATGCCGGCTATGGGTAGAGCTTCAGGACTGCGTGCTGGAACACGTAGTTGAGGCCCCAGATCAGCAGCACGAGCAGGATCAGCGTGAAGATGACGACGGTCGAGTAGCGAACGACCTCAGCGCGCGTCGGCCATGCAACCCTTGCAATCTCCTGGCGCACCTCGTGCAGGTAGTCACGGCTCCGCGTGGTGAAGGGCGGCTTCGCCACGTCGACGCGCCGCTGCGCCGGCGCCGGAGCGCGGCGTGCCGTCGCCTGAGGATTGCCCTCGGCGTCGATCTGACCCTGGCGCTGGAGAAGTCGCTTTGTTTCTCTGTTCACTCGAAGACCTCATGCTCGCGAGAGCGGGGTGAGCAGGGCAGGAGGGACTCGAACCCCCAACCGCCGGTTTTGGAGACCGGTGCTCTACCAATTGAGCTACTGCCCTAGGTACGACCTGCATGACAGCCGAACCACGGCGGGTGGGAGCTGGCCCCTCCGGGGCGCGTTACACGATAGCACCAGGTTCTCAGGCTCCCCGTCGAGCCTCCGTGAGACGGTCCAACCGCTCCGGTCGCCCTTTCCAAGCGATCACGCAGGCAGCGGTCCCGGCCGCGACGAGCGCCGCCGCCACGCTGCCGAACGCCAGCCGGCGCCCGGACAGCGCCGAGCGCACCGCCTTTCTCTTGGCGGCCGACTCGAGCGCGTCGAGCACGTCGGAGAGCAGGCCGGCCGGCATCTCGGGGCGCTGCAATCGGAGCTGCTGCAGCATCCGGAGGACCGTCCGGTAGCGAGCCATCTCGGCCTGGCAACGCAGGCACCGCTCGACGTGGCTGACCACACCCGGCAGGGCGGCCGCCGTGCCGTCGAGCATCGACGGCATCGCCGCGGCGATCTCCTCACACGGCGCGGGCATGGGTCTCATCGCGCCGCAGCTCCGGCAGGACGGTGACCTCACCGCGGCCCTCGGATGTCGCGGACGCCGGCTCGTGGACACCGGCGGGTGCGGAGGCGAACAGCTGCTCGCGCAGCCGGCGGCGGGCACGGTGCAACCTGACCTTGGCGGCGGTCTGGGAGATGCCGAGCTCGGCGGCGATGGCCTCGTGCGGCATGTCGTAGACGTCCCTGAGGACGACCACCATCCGTAGGTTCTCCGGCAGCTCCCGCAGCGCCGAGACGAGCTGCTCGCGGTCGTGCGCGGTGTCGACGGAGGCCTCGGGGTCGCGCTCGGGCCGCACGTCCACCACCTCGAGCCCCTCCTCGATCTCGAGGTGGTCGGCGCGCTTGCGCTTCGACAACATCGTCGAGGAGCAGTTGGCGGTGATGCGGTACATCCAGGTCGAGAAGCTCGCCTCCCCGCGAAACCTCCTCAGCGACTTGAACGCCCGTAGATACGCCTCTTGCAGCACGTCGGCGGCATCGTGCTCGTTCCCGACGAGCCGCAGAGCCAGCCCGTAGACGTCCGCGTAGGTCGAGCGGACGAGCACCTCGAAGGCCTCGCTGTCCCCGCGCTTGGCGGCCGCCACGTAAGGATCGAGGTCCTGCCGCTCCGCCGGGCGGTGCAGGCGCAGGCTGCGCCTCAGCGCGTTTCCTTGTGGGCGGTGTGGCGGCGGTCGAAGCGGCAGTACTTCTGCATCTCGATCCGCTCCCGGTCGTTCTGCTTGTTCTTCGTCGTGATGTAGTTACGGCGCTTGCAGACCTCGCAGGCCAGCGTCACCTTCACGCGCTTCTCGTTCTTCGCCACTTCTAGCTTGCTCCTTGTGATGGCACGGGCGTAGCGGCGGCCGGACTCGAACCGGCGACCCCACGATTATGAGCCGTGTGCTCTTACCAACTGAGCTACGCCGCCCTGTCGACGAGCCGCCGGATCGTCCGGAGGCCCGAGAGCCCCCTGTCGGAATCGAACCGACGACACCAGCCTTACCATGGCTGTGCTCTGCCGACTGAGCTAAGGGGGCGTTCCGAGCTGCGTCGGCCAGAGGGGGTCGAGTATCAGCCCCGCCGGTTCGTCGCCGACTGCTCGATCATATCCGATCCCGCTCCGGCGACAGTGCTGGCAGCGCCGTTACGCTGCGAGCCGTGCCGGACAGCCCCGCCAGCGCTGAGATCCCCGCCAGCGCCGCCAGCGTGGGCAGCGCCGACAGCCCCGCCAGCCCTGGGATCTCAGTGCGGTTGGCTTCCCGCCAGGATTCGGAGGCCATCCGCCGGATCTACAACGCCGAGGTGGTGGGGGCCCGCGTGACCTTCGACCTGGTCCCGAGGACCGAGTCCGAGCAGCTCGAATGGATGGACGCCCACGTCGGCGCCTATCCCGTGGTGGTGGCGGTGGACGGGGAGGAGGTCGTCGGCTTCGCCTCCCTCTCCCCCTACCGCCCCCGCCCTGCCTACTCGACCAGCGTCGAGGACTCCGTCTACGTGGACTCGCGCTACCGCGGCAGGGGGATCGGCAGGATGCTGCTCGGCGAGCTCGTGAGCCTTGCCGACGCGCACGGCTTCCACGCCGTGATGGCACGGATCGTGGGGGGCCACGAGGCCTCTATCGCCTTGCACCGCTCTTGCGGTTTCGAGCTGGTCGGGATCGAGCGGGAGATCGGGCGCAAGTTCGGCAGGTGGTTGGACGTCGCCCTGATGCAGCGCCTGCACTGAACCGGCGTCCTCCGCCGCGTCCAGTGAGAGCTAGGCGGCGTGTTCGGTCACTTCCGGCCCGATCTGCCTGCCGGCCTGCACCACGGCGATCCCCCGGCGCAGCCGAGGCGCCAGCAGCCAGGCTCCCACCAACGCCAGTGCCAGGGCAGCCACCGCCAGCAGGAGCGGGTTGGCGATCGTGATCAAGCTGAGCAGGGTGTGACCGCCGGGAAGTCCGAGGAACGAGGCGGCGCACGACATGAACACGACGAAGGTGCGCACGCGACCTACGGCGACCCCGGCCAGCACCACGATGCTCCAGGCGAGGTACCAAGGCTGCACGACGGGCCCGAGCACGGTGACGATGAGCATCGTCATCCCGATCGCGCGAAGGCTCGTGCCGCGCGTCGAACGCACGAGCAGGCGGAACGACAGCAGCACCGCCGCAGCGAACGCCGTCCCGCGGGCGATCGACAGGAGACCGGTCGTGTGGTCTCCGATGCCGATCCCGTGGACGATCTTCCCGGCCAGGATCCCCACCGCCGTGGCAGGATCCATCCACGAGCGCACCGTGTCGGGATTGTGGAGGGCCGAGATCCACCCCCAGCCGAGACCCACTTGCCACGACTCCCATGCGAGGGTGAGGCCGGCGATCAGCAGCGCGGTGAGGACGGGCCGGATCCGTTGCCTGAAAGGTGCCTCGCGCCCGATCCACTCCCAGCCGATGTAGATGGTCGCCACGATCGCCGGCACCTTCACCCCCGCCGCCATGCCGGTGAGGATGATCCCGACGATCGGATGGCCCTCGCGTGCCAATGCCAGCCCGGCGATCATCAGCCCCAGCATCAGGGCGTCGTTATGGCCTCCCCCGATCAGGTGCAGGTACACGAGTGGGTTGAGCACCGCCAGCACGAATGCGGTCGACCCGTCGAAGCCGTACGAGCGGGCGAGCCGCGGCAGGAACTTGCCGATCAGGAGCACTCCCAGGACCGCCAGCAGCCTCAGCCCGACGACCGACATGAGCTCGTTGTGACCGGTCAGGCTGACGATGAAGCCGGCCGCGCCGAGGAAAGCCGGGCCGTAGGGCGAGGTGACGTCCCACCACAGCTTGTCCGTCGGCGTGACCCAGCTGTTGATGTGTCCGTACCCGAGGACGGCCGGGCCGTAGCTGTAGGGGCTGATCCCGTGGCTCATCATCTCGCCCTGGGCCGCATAGCTGTAGATGTCGCGAGAGAAGAGCGGCGCCACCACGAGGAACGGGAGCATCCAGAGGACGAAGATCGGCCAGAGGGACTTGACGGGAATGCCTGGCCGCCGCCAGGTGATCTTGGCGATGTCGTACCAGGCCTTCATCATCAGGGCCATGCCGGCGTAGACGAGGACGACGCTGATGAACAGTCCGGATCCGGGGGTCTGGGTGTGGTTGAGGATCGGCGGAGAGGGCGGGATGCCGAAGTACCAGGAGCCCGGAACCTCGGTGGAAGTGAACGGCGACGACGGCTGCGACGCCCCGAGGACGATCGCCAGCGCCGCCGCCAACCCGAGCAGCCCAGGGCGCATCAGCTCGCGCCGCAGGGGCACGATGCTCAATTCATGAGGCTCGGGCTCGACGTGCGGCTGGCGGAACGGCTCGAAACCTGCCCGGACTCGCGCCGAGAGCGCCTCCCAGGCGGCGCGAGGCGGGGCCGGCGCAGCACCGACATTCGCCGCGGCAGCTCGCCGCACCTGCATCCCTGCCCCTTTTCCCATCGGATCCAACACATGCCCGGGTGCGGCACCCGACTAGCAACGACCGGCAACGCGCGTCTCGTTCGCCGCCGACCGGTCGGAGAAGCCTCACGCCGGTCGGGAACTCCCCTGCGGGAGCATACCGGTCATGTAGCTCCGGCGGGGGCTGCCCTGGGGGCGACCGGCCGCAACATTAAGATGGCGCCGTGCCGAGCGGCTTGACCAGGGGTTTCGACGCGCCTAAGGGAGCCGCCAGCCCGCTCACGAGACTTGCCGTGATCCTCACGCCGCTGGCCTGGGGGCTGGCGCTCTGGCGCTGGCTGTACATCTGGCCGCACGGGCCGCGGGTCGGCTACGACCTCCTCTTCACCTGGCAGGCGGAGAAGATCTTCGCCGCCGGCGGCCACCCGTACTCGGTCTCGCAGTTCGTGTATCCCCCGAGCCTGCTGCTCATGTTTCGCCCGCTGGCGGCGCTCTCGCGGCACGCGGCCGTCGTGGGCGGAGAAGCCGTCACGATCGTGGCGGCCGTGGCCGGGGTTGCTATGACGGCGGCGGCCCTTCGCCTTCGCTGGTGGGGGCTTACGGCAGCCGTGAGCACACTGATCCTGTCGTTCACGGGGGCGATGCTCTTCGAGCTGCGCCTCGAGAACCTGAGCGTGCTCGAGTTCCTCGCCCTGGCAGGCTTCCTGCTGCTGGCCCTGCGGAATCGATGGCTGGCGGCCGCGGCGGTGCTCGGCATCTCGATGGCCGTCAAGCCGATGCTGCTCCCTCTGCTCATCGTGCTGCTGGTTGCCCGCAAGTGGAAGGCGCTGGGGTTGGCAGTCGCAATCCCGGCGGCCCTCAACCTGATCGCCCTTGCCTTCGTCGGCAACGCCGGACAGGCGCTCGGCAAGCTCCCATTCCTCGTCGACCGGACCGGACACATCGTGATCTTCAACTCGGCCTGGGTGGGAGTCGCCCGCGAGCTCGGGCTACCGGACGCCGCCACCATCCTGCTGCGGGTCTTCGTGGCGGCACTGGCGGTGATCGCGGCATGGCTCGCCTGGACCAGGCTGACGGACGACCGGCTGCGCCTCATCCACAGCACCGGCATGCTCCTTCTCGGCACCTTCGCCGCCGGCACCCTCTCGGAGTACCACTTCATGTTGACCCTCGTGCCGCTCGCCATGAGCGTGGTCGTGGCCGGCTCCCCGATCCGCTTCCCGACGGGTTGGCTCGGGATGGCATGGACACTCGACGTGTTCCAGTTCCACGTCTTCGGCCTCGGACGGGACGCCAGCGAGTCGGCCCTGCGGGCGATCGGCATGAGCGTCGTGCTGCTCACAGTCACCGGTGTGCTGCTCGTCCGCCCGCTACCAGCGGCGCAACGGGTCGCCCGCACACTGCGGCTGCCACACCTGCCGGCGGTGACCCCTTCATGAGTGTCGCCGCAGGAGCACTGCCCGCCGCAGCGAGCGGAGCGACCGGAGCGACCGCAGCGCCTGGCTACCAGGACGGGCAGCGCCCGGAGACGCTGTCGCGATGGCGTTCGCGCCCTCTCGCGAGCTGGATCTGCATAGCCGCTTACGCGGTGCTGGCCGTGATCGCCTTCGCGCCCGTCAGCCCACTCTCATCGACCCACTTGCCGGCAGCCGGCGCTGGCAACCCGGCGGGCTCGGACGCATTCCAGATGTCGTGGTTCCTCGCCTACGTCCCCTACGCCCTGACGCACGGCAAGAGCCTCTTCCACACGGATCTGATCTTCTACCCGAACGGCGTCAACCTGGCCGACAACACACCGGTCCCGTTCCTGGGGGTTCTCGGGTGGCCGATCACCGCCACCCTCGGGCCCGTCGCCACCTTCAACTTCCTCATCCGCCTCTCGTTCCTCGTCTCCCCCGCCAGCATGTACCTGGTCCTCGGGCGCTGGTGCCGGACCTGGCCCGCACGTTTTGCCGGCGGACTCCTCTACGGCCTCGGTCCGTACATGGCCGGCCAGGCGATGCACCTCGACCTCGTCTTCGTCCCGATCCCACCGCTGCTCGTCCTGCTCGGCGACGAGCTGGTGCGGCGTCGCCGGATGCGGCCCGTGCTGCTCGGGTCGTTGATCGGGCTCGCCGCCGGCATCCAGTACTGGATCTCGCCGGACGTCCTCAGCGGCTGCGGGGTGATCGCCGTGATCGTGGCTGGGTGGCTGATCGCCCGTCACAGGGCAGAGGCTCGTGCCGCCCTCCCCTACGTCGCCAAGACGGCCGCCCTGGCGGTAGTCGTCTTCCTGCTCATCGCCGGGTACCCGATCTACGAGATCATCGCCGGCCCAGGTCGCGAGGTCGGTCCCGTGATCCAGCTGCGCAACCTGCAGGGTGACAGCGCCGACCTCTTCAGCCCGCTGATGCCCACGTCGACGCAACTGCTGACGCCTCCCTTCATCTCCCACTGGGGGGACAAGCTCGTCTCGGACAACCTCAGCGAAGCGGGCAGCTACCTCGGGATGCCGTTCCTGATCGTGCTCTACGGGGTGTTTCGAAGGCTGCGGCACGACACCTACGTGAGCGTCTTCGCTGCCGGCGCCATCGGTGCCTGGGTGATGTCGCTCGGAGCGCACCTCTACATCGCTGGCTGGCCGTCGCCCATCCCGCTTCCCGGCGACATCACCGCGCACCTCCCGCTGCTCGAGAACACCATCCCCGCCCGCTACTCCCTCTACACCACGGTCTTCGTGGCGATCATCCTCGCCATCGCGATCGAGCGGCTGTGGCTCGGGCGACCCGAGGGAACGCCGCCCTCGCGGCGCAAGCTGGCGGTCGTCTCGGGGATCGTCGTGCTGACGTTGCTTCCCAACATCCCCTTCGCCAGCACCGCCCTGCCTTGGCCCACGACACTGCCGCCCGCTCTCGAGCGCCTGCTGCCCTCGGGCTCGGTCGTCGCCACCTTCCCCGAAACGACTCTCGGCCACGCCGGGGGAATGACGTGGCAGGCGATCGACCAGATGAGCTTCAAGCTGATCGGCGGCTACGCCAACTTCGAGATCCCCGGCGCCGCTCACGGCCAGAAGACGCCCTGGCCCATCCCACCCCCCTTCGAGCAGTTCCCACCCCAACCGCTCGAGCCCCTGCCGGGCCATCCCAAGCTGCACGCCGAAGAGGTGGCTCTGGTCAAGGGTGAGGAGGCGCAGTTCCGCGCCTACCTCACGCGCTACACCGCCCGGGCCTTCGTCTTCACCAATCCCGCCGCCCCGAGCGATGCTGGTCTCGCCCATCGCCAATACTCGCCGGACGTGCCGATCCAACCATCCCTCTACTGGTTCTACACCGATGCCCTCGGCGCCCCCGCCGTGACGGCACCCGGCTACGTGATCTGGCTGCGGCCAGCGTCCGGGTGGCGGGCGCCGACCCCATGAGGGCCCGTGCCGGCGGGATCCGGCTCGGCTCCTGGCTCGCCGGCGGCGCCCTCGTCGCAATCCCGGCGATCGTCTTCACCTCGGCCGCCATCCTCGGCGGCCACCTGCTGCTGACCGGCGACAACCTGATCCAGAACTACCCGCTCCGGGTCCTCGTCGGATCCAGCCTCCGTCACGGGGCCGAACCCGGCTGGAACCCCTACTCCTTCGGCGGGACGCCCTTGGCGGCCGGCCTCAACGCCAGCGCCTACTTCCCGACGACGCTCCTGTTCGCAGTGCTGCCGGCGCAGGTTGCCTGGGTGCTCGGGAACGTCGTCATCTACGCGTCCGTCGGGCTCGGGACCTTCTGCCTGTTTCGAGCCAGCGGGGCGGCGGTGCTCGCGTCGTTCCTCGGCGCCGGCACCTTCGCCTTCGCCGGAGCAGCCACCACACAGGCGGCCGTCCATCTCGACATGGCGAACGGAATCGCATGCCTGCCCTGGACGCTGCTCGCCGTGCGCAAGATCGTCGACGGCGGCGGGTGGAGATGGTCGCTCGCTCTCGGGGCGGCTATCTCGCTCGGCGTGCTGGCGGGCTCGCCGGAGGCATTGCTCGGCACGGTGGCAGCGTCCCTCACCTATGGGATCCTGCGCTGGAGCGCCGTGCGGGGACGCGGGTGGCGAACCCTCTCGCAGGCCCTCGTGGCACCGATCGTCGCCTTGGCGGCCACGGCCTTCGTCTGGATACCGGCCCTCGACTACATCGCCTACTCGCAGCGGGCCCACGTCACCGAGTTCGCTGCCTCCGGATACTCGTTCCCGGGCAACGCCCTCGTGCTGGCGGTCATCCCGTACCTTGAGGGCGGGTACCACGTCGTCTTCTCGCAGCTCGTCTACTTCGGGCCCTCGAACTCGGGCGAGGTCACGCTCTACCTCGGGCTGCTCCCCGTGGTGGCCGCGCTGTTGCTGGCGTCGCGCCGCTGGAGCGGCCGCTTGCCGGTGGGCGAAAGACGGTGCTGGTACGGGGTCCTGGCAGTCTCGCTGCTCCTCGCGGTGGCGGCGGCGACGCCCCTCGAGCACATCCTCTATCACGTGCCCTTCTACGGCCATCAGCGCGACTCTGGGCGCAACATCGTGGAGGCAGACCTCGCCGCCTCAGCCCTGTTCACCTGGTGGGTGGACGGGGGGACCCGGAAGGACTGGCGCTCCTCGCGCTACGAGCTGGCGGTGCCGGCGCTGCTGGTGGCGGTGGTGGCGGTCGCCGCGGTGCTGCTCGCCCTCTCGCCATCCACCCTCTGGCAGCTTCTCAGCGCCGGGCCGCCGCGAGCACGTCCGGCCGGCACTTGGTGGGCACTCGTCCTCGCCGGCGCCCTGGCGCTGTCGGCGGCCGCGGTCTGCTACTCCCGGCGCCTTGTTCCCCGGGGGCGTTGGCAGGGACTGGTCGCCGCCCTGACGCTCGTCGACGTCGGTCTCTTCTCCTGCGGCAGCCTCTACTTCTCCGCCATCAGTCCTCCTTCGTCTGATCAGCCGGGCCCGGTCCTCACCGCCGTCGCCCGGCAGCTGACCGCAGGGGGACGCTACGCAGTGTTCGACCCGGGCTTGTTCGACCCCCACGAACTGGCCGAAGCCGGAGAGCCGGACACGGGGATACTGGTCGGCCTGCCAGCCGTCACCGGCTACGGGTCGCTGGTCGACGGGCAGTACGCCGATGCCACCGTGGCCACCTCGCGCGACTACCTCAGCCCGACTGGGCTCGCCTCCGGCCTGTTCGACCAGCTCGATCTGCAGGTGCTCGTGACCCTCCCGGAGTCGTTCCTGATCCCGGTCTCGTCGTTGCCCTCGCCGCTGCCGCCCTACATCCTCTCGGAGTCTCGGCACACCGATCCGGCTCTTCCGGCAGGGACAGACGTGGCCCCCAATCTCCCCGGGGTGCCGCGCACCTCGGCCCCTCGCCCGGCGCTCGCCGAGGATCGTCCCCAGAGCTGGTGGTTCGGCACCGACGTGACCGTGACGGCAGCATTCCTCCAGCTGGGCGCTCCGGCCGGCGGTGAGCGGGTGCGAATCGGCCTGATCGGGGATGGGGGCTCCGTGCGCTGGGAGCAACCGCAGGTGCTGCCGGCGGGGGCTACCGACGCCCGCCTCCCGGCGGACGGTCGGGCCGAGGGCCTGGAGGTGCAGCTCCTCAGCGGATCACCGCTCTCGAGCCTTGACGTCGGCGTGATCGCCGGGGCGCACAGCTATCTGGTCGACGGAGTCCTGGCCGACGCCGTCGATCCCTCGAACTGGCACCTCGCTGCCCGAGTGGGCGACTTCGTGATCTACAGATCGGTGACCGGTGCCCGAACCGTCCGGGTTCCAGCCGGCACCGCCACCGTCATCGACGGCTCGCCGACCACGGGTTCGGGCTCCACCGTGGCTGTCAAAGCCCGGGCACCGTCCGAGCTCGTCGTCTCCACTGCCTACGACCCGGGTTGGCGGGCCGAGGTGAGCTCCGGCGGAACCTCTCGGGACGTACCCGTCGTCCGCGACGGCCTGGTGATGGCCGTCGCCGTTCCCAGCGGCTCGAGCATCGTGACGCTCACCTTCCACCCCGAGGGATTGGCAAGCGGCGTCCTGCTTTCGCTGGCAACGATCGCCCTGCTCGCCCTCGTCGTGGCGCTCGTGGTCGGCCGCCGCCTATTGGTACGCCGTCGTTGGCGGGAGTCGCCGCCCGGAACCGCCGGCGGGGGCCGCCGGGATCGCCCGCGGGAACCGCCCGTGGCAGTAGTCGGCGGGAGTAGCCGCCGCGAGTAGCTGGCGTGAGTAGTCGCCGGCAATGGCTGGCGGGAGTAGTCGCCCGTGGGAGTAGCCGGCGGCTACCTTGCGGGCGTGCTCCGCCGCCTCGACCACCCGCTGCTGCCGGCCGTCCTGAGCGTCGTCGCCGCCCTCGTCCTGGTGTTCGCCCGGCTGATCTTCGCGGCGCACCACGACATCACGCAGTTCGTCGTCGTCGGATCCGCCAACCTGGTCGGCCACGGCCTGCCGCCGCACATCCATGTCTTCGGCGGTACGACCCCGACCGGGTACGACGGGCAGTTCTACTACCGCCAAGCGCTCGACCCGTTCGACGTCCACCGGGTCGCCTTCGGGATCCGGCTCGACGGGTGGTACCGCTTGCAGCGGATCGGCTACCCGTTCCTCGCCTGGGTGCTCTCCGCCGGAGGCAGACCCGGGTTGGTTCCGGACGCCCTGGTGGCGGTCAACGTGGTCGCTTTCGGGGCGATCGGCCTCTTCGGCGGCGTCATGGCGCACGATGCCGGGCGCCACGCCTCGTTCGGACTGCTGTTCCCGGCCTTTTTCGGTTTCGTCACCTCGATCTCGCGCGACCTGTTGGAGGTGACCGCCGCAGCTTTCCTGCTCGGTGGCCTCGTGGCGCTCAGGCGTGGGCGTTACCTGATCGCCGCCCTGGCCCTCTCCTGCGACGTGCTCACCAAGGAGACGGACATGTTCGTGGTGGCGGCGATCGGGCTCGTCATCGTCCTGCTCAGCCTCGTCCCGAGGAGTTGGCAGAACCCGCGGCCGCCCCTCTCGGCCAACCTCGTCTGGCTGCTGCCTGTCATCGCCTTCGCCGGCCTTCAGCTCGCCCTCTACGACGCGACCAATGTCTTCGTCGCCACGAGCGGCGCCAACGGCAACTTCGGAACTCCGGCCACCGCAGCCGTCGACGCCTTCAACCGCTACAGCAGTCACCCCTTGCGGCTGGCCAACGCGATCTGGCTGGGGGAGCTGGTCGTCCTCGGCGTCGTGGTCCTGGTCGCCCTCTTCTCGATCCGGCACACCAAGGCTCTGATGCACGAACGCCTGGCCTTCGTCGTGCTGATCGCCCTGGCGCTGTGCCTCTCGACGGAGGTCTGGTACGGCCAGGCGGACTTTCGCGCCATGGCTCCCCTGTACGAGCTGGCGATGGTCATCCTGATCGGCACGAAACGCCGCCTGTGGCTCGTCGGCACCCTCGCCGCCGCCGCCTTCCTCGTCACCTTCGTGCACCGTGTGCGCTTCACGTGACCCGATGAGCCGCCCCCTCCTCTAGAATTCAGGTTCCGGCTCGGGTCGCAGCGGCCATCCATCGTGCAGCAATGCACGCAGCACGTCACCAGCTGCACATCAGACGAGCCCCAACGATCATGACGAAGAAGACCCTTTCACCGCGTACTGCTGCCGGCGCCGCTGCTGCCGTCCTCTCGATCGGCTTGCTGTTGTCGGCGTGCGCAGGAGTCAACGCTGCGCCCGCCCACCATGCCTCGGCTACCCGGACCCCGACCACCGAGAATCCGAGCACCCTGGCGCCGACGACGACGCTCGCTCCCACCACTACGCGCCCGAAGCCGACCACGACGCGCCCGAACCCGACCACCACGACGGTGCGGCCGACGACGACGACGGTCGAGCCGCAGCCGACCACGACCACCGGGCAGTCAGCCCCTGGCGTGCTCGGCACGCCTCCGCCTCCTCACCTCGCCGGCAGCGTGACCGCCATCGGCGACTCGGTGATGGTCGACCTGCAGGATTCGGGCGACCTCGCGGCGGCCGTCCCCGGGATCCACATCTACGGGCAGGTGAGCAGGCAGTGGCAGGACGGCGAGACAGTCGTCAGCCAGCTCAAGGCCGGCGACCAGCTGACCGACATCGTCGTCATCGAGCTCGGCCTGAACGGAAAGATCTACCCGTCGGACGTCGAGTCGATGATGTCCCTGCTCTCGTCGGTCAAGAGGGTCGTGTTCGTCAACGTCGACCTCCCACCCAATGCCTACGGTCCGGGGGACGACCTGTGGGGCCTCCCCAACGATGAAGTCCTCGCCAGCGTCGTGCCGCATTACAAGAACGCGTACATCGCCGACTGGTACGACCTCTCGAAGGACCATCCCGACTGGTTCTGGGGCGACGGGATCCACCTCGACTCCGCCGGCGACGCCGCCATGACGAGCCTCATCCTCCAGTACATCTGAGGTTCCGCCAGCTGCGTTCGAGTGGGCCGGGAGGGATTTGAACCCCCGAAGTCTGAGACAGCAGATTTACAGTCTGCCCCCGTTGGCCGCTTGGGTACCGACCCGAGGCCGCCACGATAACGCGGCGGCGGCCCCGTCCCGTACCGGGTTCGACCGCACGCGGGCTAGCGTCGTCGGCATGCCTACATTCGACGTGACGTCGGAAGTCGACATGCAAGAGGTCCGCAACGCGGTGGACCAGGCGAGCCGGGAAGTGGCGACGCGTTTCGACTTCAAGGACACAGGTTCGACGATCGAGCTGAAGGAGAAGGAGATCGACCTTCACGCCCCGACGGAGGACCGTCTGCGGGCGCTCCGCCAGGTGCTGGAGGAGAAGCTCGTGAAGCGCCAGGTCCCGCTCAAGGGCTTCGCCTTCTCCAAGGTGGAAGAGGCGGCACGCGGCACTGTCCGCATGTCCGCCGCGATCAATGCCGGCATCTCGTCCGACCATGCCAAGAAGATCAACAAGATCGTCAAGGACCTCGGCCTGAAGGGCGTCAGCTCGCAGGCACAAGGGGATCAAGTGCGGGTCTCGGGCAAGAAGCGCGACGACCTCCAGGCTGTGATCGCCAAGCTGAAGGCCGAGGACCTCGGCATCCCGCTGCAGTTCGGCAACTTCCGCGACTGATCGGCGCAGCGCGACCCCGCTAGCCGTAGTAGCCGGAGTGCACGTACAGGCAGGGGATGCCCTCCCTCTCGAACATCTCGAGGTTGCGCGGATCGTCCTCGACGGCGAGCCGGATGTCGAACCCGTAGGCGCGAAGCGCCCGTGCCTCCGCCTGCTTGAAACGGTCCGCAGACAAGTACTCGCCGTGGTCGCGCATCACGAGCAGGTCGTAGCGGACTCCGTAGCGCTCCAGCCACTCGACGGTCTGCTCTCGCACCCGCGCCGGACGGGCGGTGAGCAGGATCACCACCAGCTGCGGGTCGATCAGCTCCAGCAGCCGCGCCACCTCCGGCACCAAGGGGTCCTCGCCGCACGCCTCGAAGAAGGCGTCCCAGTCCCGGCGTAGTCCCGCCAGGTAGTGCTGGCGGCCCCGGGCGTCGGAGAGCACCCCGTCGAGGTCGAAGATAACTGCCGGTCCCGGCTCCGCCCGGCGGTCGCTGTCACGCCAGTTCCAGCGCACGCTCGCCACCCTAAAGCGCGTGGGAAGCCCCTGCTGCTGGGGCAAGATGGACGGGAATGGATGCCGTGACCGAGACCCCGTCGAGGGCGCCCAGGATCGGCCTCGACCTCGGCAGCCGGGCGATCGTGGTCAGCGACTTCCTGCTCGGCATGAGCCCGACGGAGGCGTCGCTATCGGCGGCGCGCGAGGTGGCGAGCGCGCTGGAGAGTTTCGAAGGGCCGGGTGTCGTGATCGTCGCCGGGAACCTGTTCGACCTGCTCGGGGTGCCCGATCCTCCCCAGCTGGAGGACAAGTCGGCGAGCGACCAGCCGGTGAGCGACAGGCGCCCGGACCTCGGTGCCATGCCCGACGCCGAGGTGGTGAGGCTGGCGGTGGAGGGGCACAGAGGGTTGTTCGACGCCCTGCAGTCCTTCGCCGCCGGACCAGCCGGACCAGCCGGACCAGCTGAACCAGCTGAACCAGCCGAACCAGCCGGGCCGGCCGGGCGCGGCGCCTGCTCGCGGCACTTGTTCGTGCTGCCCGGCAGCCGCGACCGCACGATGCTCTTCGACGCGCAGGTGCGCCGGGCGATCGAGGACCTCGGTGCGGAGATCGTCCTCTACGTCGACCTGGACGTGGAGACCTCGTCGGGCACACGCTCGGTACGGGTCGAGCCGGGCTGGTCGTACGATCCCCGCAACGCCTTCGCCGATCCCTACAACCCCGCCGACACGCCCCTCGCCCACCACTTCGTCGAGGAAGTCCTCCCCCAGATGAAAAAGGCGAGAGCGAGCTGGCTGTGCGGCGTGGATCGGCTGGCTGACCAGACGAGCATGCCTCGTTTCGTCGCATCGAGGCTCATCTACCGCCGTATCGTCCGCTACGTCTGGTGGCTGCTGCTGCCGGTGCTGTTCGCGCTGCTCGTGCGGGTACCGGGGGTGTTCAGCACCGGGCTGCGGGGGCACCTTCATCCGTTCACACCGGCATTGGCGGTGGCCGGCGGCGCACTAATAGGTGAGCTCGTGCTCGTCGCCGCCGCCTTCGTCTACCTCAACCAGCGAGCGTGGCGGTCGGTCGGCGCGGCCGTCCTCGGGCAGCCCGGCCTCCGCGCCAACGACTCGGCCCGCGATGCGGCCCGCGAGCTCACACGCGCCGGTGCCTCGGGCCTCGTCACCGGACACACGTTGCAGCCGGAGCTCACCCATCTCGAGTCGGGCTTCTACGCCTGCACGGGGGCCTGCGCGGAAATCGTCACCGAGCATCACTCGCGCCTCGGCCTGCCCCCTGTCTTCCTCCACCACCGGCAGGTCTCGTGGATCGAGATCGAAGGAGGCGCGGACGTCCACGCCCGCCTCTTCCAGGCGCGGGTCGACCTGCCCGCCGGAACGGCGCTCGAACGCCTCGCCTCCGGCCGTCGCCGCAGGGCCGAATACGAGCCTGCTGTCGTCGCCTCCTACCCGTCGGGAGCGGGGTGGCCGCCGCTCGTCGACCCGACGGTCCGCCTGCGCCGTGTCAGGCGCCTCGCCGCCGTCGTCGTCGCTCTCGTCGGGCTGCTCGACCTCGTCTCTGCCGTCGTCCCGCCGCAGGTGAAGGGCCATCTCCACGCCGTCATGCACTACGTGCCGCTGGCGGTGAGCCGGACGGCGTCCGTCCTCGTCGCCCTCGCCGCTCTCGGGCTGCTGGCGCTCGCTCGCGGCATCAGGCGTGGCCAGCGAATCGCCGCCCTGATCACGACAGGGATCCTGATCGCCACCGCGGTCCTCCACATCCTCAAGAACGGCGGCGTCGTGCCGGCGGTCATCGGCCTGATCCTCGTCGCTTACCTCGTCTGGTTCCGGGACTGCTTCCGCGCCCGCTTCGACCTGCCCTCGCTGAGGGCCGGGATGATCACGCTCGTCGGCGGAGCTGCGATCGTCACCTTCGTCACCGCCGCGGTTCTCGAGATCACCCTCCCGACCGCCAAGCACCACTACCTCTCCTTCGCTTCGGCGCTCTGGGCGTCGGCCACCCGCCTTATCGGCATCGACACCGGGAACGTCCCCGACGCCGCCCAGGACTGGCTCGACCCGACCATGCTCGCCATCGGCGTCGTCCTCATTGCGTCGGCGCTGGCGCTCGGGCTCCGCCCCGTCGTCGACCGCCGTCACCACGCCCTCACCAAAGACGCGAAACGCCGCGCCCGCGACATCGTCGCCCGCCGCTCCTCCGGGACGCTCGACTACTTCGCCCTTCGCGACGACAAGCAGTGGTTCTTCGACCGGGACGGTCTGGTCGCCTACGCCATCTACGGCGGGGTCTGCCTTGTCTCGCCGGACCCCGATCTGCGCGGTGGAGGAGCGGGACGAGCTGTGGACGTCGTTTCGAAGGTTCGCCGACCAGCACGGGTGGACCCTGGCGGTGCTCGGCGCCAGCGAGGAGTGGCTGCCGGTCTACCGCCGGGCGGGGATGCGCGACCTCTACGTCGGCGACGAGGCCGTGACCGACGTCGCCACCTTCTCCCTCGAGGGCGGCACGCACAAGAGCCTCCGCCAGGCGGTCAACCGGGTCGCCAAGTACGGCTACACGATGTCGTTCCACGACCCTTCGAGGATCGACGAGAAGCTGGCGGACGAGCTGCGGGTGGTGATGACCAAGACCAGGCGGGGCGACGTCGAGCGGGGGTTCTCGATGACGCTCGGGCGCATCTTCGACCGCGAGGACGCGGGTCTCCTCCTGGCGGTGGCGCACGACCCCGAAGGCGTCCCGGTCGCGTTCTGCCAGTTCGTGCCGGCACCTGGCATCAACGGGTACTCGCTCGACCTGATGCGGCGGGACAACGGCAACCACCCGAACGGCCTGCTCGACTTCATCCTCGTCAACACGATGCGAAAGCTCCGCGACGACGGCTACGGGCGCGTCGGCCTCAACTTCGCCACGATGCGCGCCGTGCTCGCCGGGGAGCTCGGGGACGGCATCTCGCAGCGCATCGAGCGCTGGTTCCTGCGCAGGATGAGCGACTCGATGCAGATCGAGTCGTTGTGGCGGTTCAACGCCAAGTTCGATCCCCAGTGGTTCGCCCGTTACGTGGTCTGGGACTCGACCGAGCACGCCTTGGCAGCGGGGCTCGCCATCGCCCGAGCCGAGTCCTTCTGGGAGCTGCCGATCATCGGCCGCTTCCTCACGCCATCGCAGCCGACATCCGACGGCGTGACCCCGCCTGCTCCCGCTCCGGATCAGGAGCAGGTCGACGTTCCGAGCGGCCGCTAGAGAATTACCTGCACGACTTGCTCTGCGCGACGCTTGCTACGGCAGGAGGTGAGTCATCGATGCGAACGATCAGCCATCGTGAGATGCGGAACAACAGCTCCGAGATACTGAGAGCAGTCGGCGCCGGAGAGACGATCGAGGTCACCATCCACGGTGAGGTGGCGGCGGTGCTCGTTCCTCCCTCCATGTCGGCCTACGATCGGCTCTTGATCGCCGGCAAGGTGCGCGAGCCTCGCCCGGAGCGCTCGGTGGATCTGCGCAAGGTGCGGCGAGCACCGATCGCCGAGGTGACCAGCGCGATCCTCGCCGACCTACGTGGTGATCGTTGATCGTCTATCTCTACACCTCAGCAACTAGAAGAGCAGCTTCGCCAGATGAGCGAAGTCGAACAGCGGCTGCGGCCAGATGCCGAGCACGACCGTGAAGCCGACCGAGAGGAAGATCGCCAGTCCGGCCGCCGGCGACAGGTCGGACGTGGCGCCGGCGACCAGTTCGGGATCCGCCTTGACCTCCTCGTCCTCGCTCTGCTCAGCCTGCGAGGCGTCTCCCGCCTCGGCGTACGCACCTTCTGAGTACAGCGAGACCTCGGCCGGCGCGACTGCTGTCGCCACCCCGCCCCCACCGAGCAGGAAGGGCCCACGAAACGCAAGCTCGTGCCCCGGCACGTCTCCGGCCACGACGCCCTCGTCGCCTGCGTAGGCGGGCAGCAGAGCCGATCCCGCCAGAGCCGAGCCCGCCGGAGCCGCGCCGGCTCCGCTCGCCGCCGGATCGATGTACATCACGGCGATCACTCGAAGGTAGAAGAAGGCGGCGATGGCGGCCGACACCATGGCGATGACTGCCAGCGCGTAGGAGTGCGCGGACATGGCGGCGGTGAGGACCTCGAACTTCGCCAGGAAGCCGGTGGTGAACGGGATGCCTGCCTGCGCCATCAGCATCACCGCCAAGGCCAGCCCGAGCACCGGCCGGCGCCGGCCGAGGCCGCGGTAGCCGTCGATCAGGTGCACCGAGTCCCCCGGCGGGTCGAGCACCGAGATCAGCCCGAACGTGCCGACGACGATCACCGAATAGGTGAACAGGTAGTAGAGCGCGGACGCCACTCCCTTGGCGGAGAGGGCCTGCAGGCCGATCAGTATGAAGCCGGCGTGGTTGATCGACGAGTACGCCAGCATCCGCTTGATGTCGCGCTGCACGAGGGCGAGGACCGCCCCGCCGAGCAGTGTCAGCACGGCGAGCACCCACACCAGTGGCTCCCAGGACTCCTTCAGCGACCCGAAGGACTCGAAGAAGACCCGCAGCAGGGCAGCGAAACCACCGGCCTTTGCCACCGACGCCATGAAGCCGACGACCGGTGTCGGCGATCCCTGGTAGACGTCCGGGGTCCACATGTGGAACGGGACAGCCGCCACCTTGAACCCGAATCCGACGAGCAGCAGCCCCATCCCCGCCAGCAGCAGCGGGTCGGACGGAGCGGGATTGTGCGCCAGCCAGCCGGCGATCTGCCCGATGTTGGTGGTCCCCGTCGCTCCGTAGACGAGGGCGATCCCGTAGACGAATATCGCCGAGGAGAAGGCGCCGAGCACGAAGTACTTCATCGCCGCCTCGCCCGAGCCGATCCGCCGGATGTCGAGCCCGGCCAGCACGTAGAGGGCGATCGAGAGGATCTCGAGACCGAGGAAGACGATGATCAGGTCCTCGGCCGACGCCATGAACATCGCTCCCGACCCGGAGAGCATGGCGAGCACGTAGTACTCCGGGCCGGCGATGCCCTCTCGTCTGAGGAAGTGCTCGCCGAAGAGGGCGCTCAGGATCAGCACCACGCAGACGAGCACCATGATCAGCACGCTGAAGCCGTCGACGGCGATCGCCTGGTCGATCGAGGTGTACGGCGCGTGCGGCGGTTGGACGTGGTTCCAGAGGACGAGCGACGAGGCAAGGGCTGCCGCCGAGATGGCGACGGTCGCCACCGAGTAATAGGCGGTCGGCATGTTGCGGACGACGAGAGACGTCCCACCGAGCAGGACGATCGCCCCGCCGATGAGGATCAGCTCCGGCAGGATCGCCAGGTACGAGATGTGCGGGATGGCGAGCGCCAGAGTGCTCCGCCGAGGGCCGCCAGAGTGGCAGGGCGGCCAGATGCAGGGCGGGCAGATGGACGAGTGCCGCCAGGACGTTCATCGCGACGCTCCCGACTTGTGCGCGCTGTTGCTGGCCGTTCCTCCACCGAGAACTGGCACCTTGTTGCCGGACACTTGCTCGACGTGGGTGACGAGTGCCTGGACGGAGGGGTTGATGCGGTCGAGGACGGGTCTCGGGTAGATGCCGAGAGCGACGATCAGGAGCACGAGCGGCGCCATCACCAGTCCCTCACGCCAGGTGATCTCCCGGAAGGGCGGCGCGTCGTCCTGCTTCTTGCCGTGGAAGACCTGCTGGTAGGCCCAGAGCAGGTAGATGGCGGCGATGACGACCCCGGTGGTGGCGACGACCGCCCACCAGCGATGGGTGAGGAAGGTGCCGGCCAGTATCAGGAACTCGCCGACGAATCCGTTGAGACCGGGCACGCCGATCGAGGCCAGCATCACGAGCGTGAAGACCCCCGCCAGCACCGGGGCGGTGTGCTGGAGCCCCCGGAGGCGCGGCAGCTCGAAGGTGCCGCGGCGCCGGTAGATCATGGCGATCAAGAGGAACAGGGCGGCGGTGACGAGGCCGTGGTTGACCATCTGCAGCACGGCGCCCGTGACCGCCTCGTTGGTCAAGGCGAAGGCCCCGACCACGATGAACCCGATGTGCGCCAGCGAGGAGTAGGCGACCAGCCTCTTCAGGTCCCGCTGCACTGCGGCCACGATCCCGCCGTAGAGGATCCCGATCACCCCGAGCGTCAGCAGCAGCGGGGCGAGCTTCACCACCGCCGTCGGGAACAGCTCCAGATCGAAACGCACGATCCCGTACGTGCCGAGCTTCGCCATCACTCCCGCCAGCAGGATCGAGCCCGCTGCGGGCGACTCGGCGTAGGCGTCGGGCGACCAGGTGTGGAAGGGGAAGATGGGTGCCTTCACCGCGAAGGCCGCAGTGAAGGCAAGGAACAACAGGACCGAGTCACCGGTCGTCAAGTGGGTCGCCGCCAGCTGGCGGATGTCGAACGTCGTCAGCCCGGTCTGGTCGCTGTGGATCACCGTCAAGGCGATGATCCCGACGAAGAGGAAGGCAGAGCCGAGGAACGTGTAAACGAAGAACTTGATCGCCGCGTAGCCACGCCGTGCGTGTCCCCAACCGCCGATCAGGAAGTAGACGGGCACCAGCGTCAGCTCGAAGAAGAGGAAGAACACGAGCAGGTCGAGGGCGACGAAGCTGCCCAGGCATCCGGTCTCCAGCAGCAGGATCCAGCAGGTGAACTGCTTCAGGTCGCGGGTGGCGGACGCCCCGACAAGCGCCAGCGGGACGAGGACCGTCGTCATCAGCACCAGGAAGAGCGAGATGCCGTCGACGCCGACCGACCAGGAGACGCCGAGCTGTGAGATCCAGATGCGGTGGTCGACCAACTGGTAGCCGGCTGTGCCTACCTTGAACTTGCCGAACACCGCGCGACGACACGCCGAAGGTGGCGAGAGCAAAGGCCACGCCCAGCCGGCGGGCCAACAGCCCCGCCTCCTTGGGGAGCGCTGCTATCACGACAGCACCTACTGCCGGCAGCAGGGTCATCAGCGTCACGAAGGGGAACCCGCTCATCACTACTGGGCTCTCACGAGGAGGAACGCCAGCACCAGCATGGCGCCGGCGAACAGGCCGAGGGCGTAGTTGCGTACGTAGCCGGTCTGCACCCGGCGGAGCTTGGACGACGTGCCCCTCATCAGCGCACCGACACCGTTGACGGCGCCGTCGATGATCTTCCGCTCGACGACCGACGACATCACCTCGGCGAAGCGAGTGCTTGTCCGGGCGAGCAGCCGGTCGTAGCCGTAGTCGATCATCCACGCCCGCTGCAGGAACACGGGCTCGGCGGCAGGCCGGTACCAGGTGGCGCGCCAGAGGGTGGCCGCCACCACCACGCCGACGACGGCGAAGACGGCGTCCGCCACGGCGAAGAGGACCTGTGCGGTCGAGGTCCAGTGATGGTCGAGAAGGCTCGAGCCGACCACCGGGTTCAGCCACGTCTGAAGGAAGGTCCAGTGCGGGTGGAAGGGGAGGTCGATGAAGCCCCCGAGCACCGCGCAGACCGACAGGATCAGCAACGGCAGCTTCATCTCGATGCGCGGGTCGTGAGGATGCAGGTCCTCGCCGGGCTCGGCACCATGGCCGCCCGGCTCCGTCGACGTGTCGCCGCTCCCGCTTACAGCGGCTCCCGTGCCGGCAGTGTCGTGGTGCGAGGCAGCGGCATGCGGGTCGTCGTGCGAGACCTCGAATGTGTCGCCGGCGCCGCCCGCGCCGACCGGAGCGACCCAGTGGGCGCGGGCGTTGACCTCGGCGAGGCGCTGCTCCACCTCCGGCGTCGCCAGCACCCCGTGCTCGGCCGCCGCCACCCAGCGCCTGTCGCCCTGGAACACGAGGAAGTACTCGCGGCCCATGTAGTAGGCGGTGAGGATCGCCGTGACAGCCCCCACGGCCCAGAGCGCCGGGCTCTTGGCGTAGGCGTTGATGAGGACGTCGCCCTTCGCCCAGAACCCGGCGAGGGGCGGCACGCCGCCGATGGCGAGCCAGGCGATGAGGAAGGTGATGCCCGTCACCGGCATCAGAGCCCGCAGGGCGCCCATCTTCTTGATGTCCTGCTCGTCGTGCATCCCGTGGATGACGGACCCGGCGCCGAGGAAGAGCAACGCCTTGTAGAAGGCGTGGGCCAGCATCAAGAAGATGGCGGCGACGTAAGCCCCCACGCCCGCCGCCAGGAACATGTAGCCGAGCTGCGAGATCGTCGAGTACGCGAGCACCTTCTTGATGTCGTTCTGGGCGCATGCGATGGTGCCGCCGAGGAACGCGGTCGCCACGCCGACCCAGGCCACCGTCAGTGCAGCGTCTGGTGCCACGTGCAGGATCGGGTTGATACGGCACATCAGGTACACGCCCGCCGTGACCATCGTGGCGGCGTGGATCAGCGCCGAGACGGGAGTCGGGCCCTCCATGGCGTCGGCGAGCCAGGGGTAGAGCGGGATCTGGGCGGACTTGCCGGCAGCCCCGAGGAAGAGCAGCAAGCCGATCGCGGTCCAGGTGGTCGTCGAAACGGTGCCGAGGTGGGAGAACACCGCCCCGTACTGGAGGCTCCCGGTCGACTGGAAGATCAGGAACATCGCCAGCAGGAAGCCGACGTCGCCGATCCGGTTGAAGATCATCGCCTTCTTGCCGGCACTGGCGGCCGTGTCTCGCTGGTACCAGAAGGCGATCAGGAAGTAGGAGCAGACCCCGACGCCCTCCCATCCGAGGAAGGTCAGCAGGAAGTTGTCCGCCAGCACCAGGAACAGCATCGAGGCGACGAACAGGTTGAGGTAGACGAAGAACTTGGGGAACTCGGCGTCGTGCTCCATGTAGCCGATCGAGTACATGTGGATCAGCGTGCTGACGCCGGAGACGAACAGCGCCATCGTCAGCGACAGCGGATCGGCGAGGAGGCCCATCGTCACCTGCAGGTGACCGACCGGCAGCCAGGTGAACCACGTCTGGTCGAAGCTGCGCTGCCCGGGCGACTTGCCGGCGATCGAGATGAACACGAGGATGGTGACGACGAAGGAGGCACCGACCATCGTCGTCGCCAACCAGCCGGCCAGCGGATTGCCGAGCTTGCGGCCGAAGGCGGCGAGGATGGCGAAGCCCGCCAGTGGCAGCAGCGGGATGAGCGTCACGAGATGGGCCATCTGATCAGCCCTTCATCGAGTTGATGTCGTCGGCGGTGGCGCCTGCCCGCCTGCGGAAGATCGAGACGATGATCCCGAGGCCGACGACCACCTCTGCTGCGGCCACCACCAGCACGAAGAAGACGGCGGACTGGCCGCCGACGTCGTTCAACTGGCGGGCGAACGTGACGAAGGTGAGATTGGCGGCGTTCAGCATCAGCTCGACGCACATGAACATCACGAGGACATTGCGGCGGACGAGCAGCCCGACGGCCCCGATGGTGAACAGGACGGCGGCGAGCGTCAGGTACCAGTTGGCGTCGATGCTCATGCGTTGCCTCTGACAGGCGCATCCGCCGGCTCGTCGATGGGCCCTTCGCCCCTCTCGGGCGCGGCCGGGAGAACCGGCGTTGTCTCTGGATGGTCGAGATCTTGCGGCTGCTCGCGCGTCGGGCGGCGAGAGAGCACGACCGCGCCGACGATGGCGATCACGAGCAGGGCCGAGGTGATCTCGAACGCCAGCAGGTAGGTGGTGAACACGGACTGCCCGAGGGCGGCGACGTTGCCAGAGCCGCCGGCCAGCTTGCCCGACACCGAATGGGCGCCGGTCGACCAACGAGTGCGTCCGAACAGCAGGACCTCGACGAGCACCAGCACGCCGAGCCCGATGCCGATCACCCGCTGGCCCTTCAGCTGATCGGCGAACACCGACTCACGGCGGTCGACACCGAGCAGCATGATCACGAACAGGAAGAGCACGACGATCGCCCCGGCATAGACGATCACCTGCACCGCCGCCAGGAACTGCGCGTCCTCCTCCACGAAGAGCACGGCGATCCCGAACAGGGTGGCGACGAGCGAGAGGGCGGCATGCACGGGATTGCGCAGCAGCACGACGCCCCCTGCGCCGACGACGCAGATCAGGGCGGCGAGCATGAACGTGATGGCGTCCGGCACCGTGGCGGCGAGCAGGGCCGCGTGGTCGAGACCCATCAGCGCTTCTTCGCCCAACGGACGTCCCCGCCGTCACTCTTGGCGATCTTCGCCCGGTTGATACGGCGGATGGAAAAGGCCTCTGTCGCCTCGTCGGGCGGCCGGGGGCTCTGGCCGGACTCCGGGGGGCGCACTCCATAACCGAGCTCGGCCGACCACTGCACGCGGCCTTCGTAGCCGGCGGCACCCGAGGGCGAGGTGGCCCGCATCCAGCCCGAGGTGTGCGCGTCGTCCCCGGCGCGCCAGTCCTCCCACGGCAGCTGTTGCGGGTAGCCGTCGTCGTCGACCACCAGCTCCTTCTTGGTGTAGATGGCGTCGGCACGGTTGGTGAATGAGAACTCGAAGAGTTTCGATTCGGTGATCGCCTCTGTCGGGCAAGCTTCCACGCACATGTCGCAGTGGATGCAGCGCAGGTAGTTGATCTCGTAGACGAAGCCGTAGCGCTCCCCGGGCGAGACAGGGTCGTCCGGCGGGTTGTCGGCACCGCGCACGTAGATGCAGTCGGCCGGGCAGACACCTGCACACAGCTCGCAGCCGATGCACTTCTCCATGCCGTCCTCGTAGCGGTTGAGGACGTGGCGGCCGTGCAGACGCGGCGGCTTGGGCGCCTTCTCGTCGGGATACTTGTGGGTGACGCGGGGCTCTGCCATCTGCCGCAGCGTCACGGCGAAGCCGCCGAAGAAATCGAAGAAGCCCATCCGTCAGCTCTCCTGTCCCCGGATGCTCCGCATGGCCGCGGCGCGGCGGGCGCGCTCGGAGGCCTCACCAGCTATCCCGAGATGGCCCGAGTCCGTCATCGCCTCGCGGCGGGCGGCGCTGACGCGGATCGCCTGCGTCAGGCCTCCGAAGACGAGTACGAAACAAGCGGCCAGCACGTACAGACCCCATTGCACGCTGACCAGGCGCGCCGCCAGCACAAGCAGCCAGGCGAGGGCGGTCGGGATGAGGGCTTTCCAGCCGAGGTCCATCAGCTGGTCGTAGCGCAGCCGCGGCAGGGCGGCTCGGATCCACACGTACACGAAGCAGAACACGGCCGTCTTGCCTGCGAACCAGAGGATCGGCCAGAGCCAGCGGGCGAAGTGGAAGCCGGGGCCGTCGGGGCCGCCGAAGAAGAGGGTCACCATCACCGCCGACATGGTGATCGTGTTCATGAACTCCGCCAGGAAGAACAGGGCGAAACGAAGCGACGAGTACTCGGTGTGGAACCCACCCACCAGCTCCTGCTCCCCCTCGGTCAGGTCGAACGGCGGCCGGTTGAGCTCGGCGGTGACCGCGATGGCGAAGACCACGAAGGGGATGAAGCCGGTGTGGATGAAGTTCCAGTCCCAGAAGTGCTGGGCCTGCTGGGCGACGATCCCGCGGGTCGAGAGCGTGTGCGACTGCAGGACGACCGCCGCGATCGACAGCCCCATCGCCGCCTCGTAGGAGACCATCTGCGCAGACGCCCGCACGGACCCGAGCAAGGGGTACTTGGAGCCTGACGACCAGCCGGCGAGCATCGTCCCGTAGACGGCGATGGACGACATCGCCAGCAGGAAGAGGATCCCCATCGGGGGATCGGCCACCTGCAGCTCGACGGTGTGGCCGGCGATCGTGACGACACCGCCGACGGGGATGATCGTGAAGATCAGCAGAGCCGGCAGGAGCGCCAGGTAGGGAGCCAGCTTGAAGACCCAGCGATCCGCCCGCTCGGGAATCAGGTCCTCCTTGAAGAACAGCTTGATCCCGTCGGCGAGGGTCTGCAGGATCCCGAACGGGCCGGCCCGGTTGGGCCCGATCCGGTTCTGCATGTCGGAGATGATCTTGCGCTCGAACCAGATCATCAGCATCACGGCGACCATCAGCACGGCGAAGGTGACGAACACCTTGATCACGACGATGATGTAGATGGCCAGCCCGACCCCGTGCAGGAAGAGCGGATCGCTCGGCATCAGAGCGTCTCCAGCCTCAGGTCGACGACCGGTTCGGAGGCGTCGATCAGGTCGCCCGCTCGTCGGTCGCCGAACGGGATGTTGAAGGTCAGAGACGCGACTCCCCTTGCGAGCGTTGCGTCACCTTCCACCTCGATTTGCGCCTCGCCCCGAGGCGAGCGCACCCGCACCTTGTCGCCGGTGCGGACCCCGAGGCGGTCGAGCTCTGCCGGGTGGGCGGCGAGGCGCGCCGCATCGGCCAGCTCCGAGAGGACCTCGGTGTGCGAGACGAGGGTTCCCGCATCGTAAAGGCGGCGGCGCGACACGAGACGGAGAGAGTAGCTGTCGGGTGCGGGGACCGGAGACCTGGCGTCGCCGGGCCGGAAGCTGATCGACGGGGGCCGCCCGGTGGTGGCGGCTCGGTGCCGCGTCGAAATCGGTGTCCCCTCCTTCGGGGATCGCCGCGCCGGCTCGCATCGGCGACCCCTGCAGCTCGGCCGCACGGATACCGGGTATCGCGATCGGGTCGATCGGGCCACTGTCGCCGGCGCGGCGGACGCCGATGGTCCCCGAACCGACCCTGCCAAGCGGAATCGGCAGCAGCACGCCGTCGCGGGCCGTCGGAGCGGCCGACGCCTCGAACGTCAGGCCACGGTGCGACGTGGCGAGCCGCTCGATCTCGTCGGTGATCTGGGGGTCGCTCGACAGGCCGAGGTCGCCGCCCAGGGCGGCCGCCAGCTCCGCCGCGATCATCCAGTCGTCCCAGGCGACACCGGGAGCCACCACCTTCTGGGCGACACGGCTGACGCGGCCCTCGCAGTTTGTCGTGGTGCCGCTCCTCTCGCCGTGCACGGCAGCGGGCAGGACGACGTCGGCGAGCGAGGAGGACTCGGTGAGGAAGGCGTCGACGGCGACGACCGACCTCGCCGTTTCGAGGGCGCGCCGTGGCCAGTTCCCTGTCCGGGAAGTCTGCGACGGGATCGGCACCGAGCAGGATCAGCGACTCGATCTCGCCGGCCGCCGCCGCCTGCAGGATCTCCCCGCAGCCGCCGCCGCGCTCCGCCGGCACCTTCCCCCACGCCGTCGGCGCGGCGAACCAGTCCCCGCCGTCCGCCAGCGAGACACGTCCGGGGAGCATCCCGGGGGCCAGCCCCATCTCGAGGGCGCCGCGCACGTTCGCCCGCCGGAGCACCGGCAGGAACCTCGCCGCCGGGAACCGCTCCACGAGTGCGCTGGCGGCGTCCACGATCCCGCCCTCGGCCTCGGCCAGTGACGGGCGGCCGATCACCACGACGAGCCCGCTGCCGTCGCCGCCGTCGCCAGGGCCGTCGGCGTCGCCACCCAACGCCGCTCGGAGCAGGTCGGCGGCGGCCGCCAGCTCGCCGGCTGCGATCCCGGCGGTTCCACTGCCGCCCGAGGCGCCCACCTTGCCGGAGACAGCCCCCAGCAGACCTCGCACCGCAACCGCCGCTTCGCCCGGCCGGTAGGCCAGGGCCGCCTTCGAGTAGCGCGTGAGCGAGGTCGGCGACGAGGAGAGCTCGACGATCGGCAGTCCCTTCTCCAGCGCGGCATGGCGCAGGCGGAGGAAGAGCACCGGCAGCTCCTCGCGCAGGTCCGGACTGAGGAGGAGCACGGCCCTGGCGTTGCAGGCGTCGTCGATGCTGGCGCCCGGCAGACCGAGCACCATCTCGGCGGGCAGCCCGTCTCCCAGCTGCGCGTCGACCCAGTCGGTGCCGATCACCGACTTGGCGAGCTTGGCCCAGGCGTAGGCGCCCTCGTTGGTGAGCCTGGCGCCGCCTATCACCGCCACCGACCCGGGTCCCCTGGACGAGAGGGCGGACTCGATCAGCGAGGCGGCTCGCCGCAGAGCAGTGTTCCAGTGGGCGTCGGCGAGCGAGCCCTCCCCCCGCACCATCGGCGCCAGCAGGCGGTCTTCGGCGTCGCCGGCGGCAAAGCCGAAACGCCCCTTGTCGCACAACCACCCCTGGTTGACCGGGTCGCTGTCGATCCCGAGGTAGCGCACCATCCGCCCGGCGGAGGACTGCACCACCACGCGGCACCCGACCGAGCAGGTGGTACATGTGGTCTCGGCCTGCTCGAGGTCCCAGGGCCGCGACTTGAACCTGTACGGGGTCGCTGTGAGCGCACCGACCGGGCAGATCTGCACGGTGTTGCCGCTGAAGTAGGAGGCGAACGGCTGGCCGGGGAAGATGCTCACCTCCACCCGGTCACCTCGCCCGTAGAAGTCGATCAGCGGCTCCCCCGCCACCTCCTCCGCGAAACGCGTGCACCTCGCGCACTGGATGCAGCGCTCCCGGTCGAGCGCTACCAGGTGACTGATCGGGATCGGCTTCTCGAAGTGGCGCTTCTCCTCGATGAAGCGGGTCTCCCCGGGGCCGTAGGAGAGGGTCTGGTCCTGCAGCGGGCACTCGCCGCCCTTGTCGCACACGGGGCAGTCGAGCGGGTGGTTCACGAGCAGGAACTCGAGCACGCCCTCTTGTGCCTTGCGCACCTTGGGCGAGTCCGTGATCACCTCCTGCCCGTCGGCCACCGACACGTAGCAGGCCGGCTGCAGCGTGGCGCCGCGAGGTCCGACCACTTCCACGAGGCACATCCGGCACATCCCGACCGGCTTCATGCGCGGGTGGTAGCAGAAGCGCGGGATGAAGATCCCCTCGCGCTCGGCGACGGCGATGATCAGCTCGCCCTTTTCTGCGGTGACCGGGCGGCCGTCGAGCGTGATGGTGAGCGGAGGGGTCTCCGCCGGCCCGGGCTGGGAGGCGACCTCGGTGGCAGGCTTGGTGGGGACGTCCGTCACCGGTGGTCCTCGCCGAACGGGCACCGCCCGTCCTTGACGTGCACCAGGAACTCGTCGCGGAACATCTTGATCGCCGAGTTGATCGAGGAGGGGATGGACGGGCCGAGCGGGCAGATCGTCGTCTGCTGCGGCGGCCACCCGAGGCCGGGAGCGATGTTGTCGCAGGCGTCGAGCAACAGGTCCATGTCCGCCATGCGACCGCCCCCCGCCTCGATGCGCCGGAGGATGCTCTCGAGCCAGCCGGAGCCCTCCCGGCAGGGCGTGCACTGCCCGCACGACTCGCGGTGGAAGAACCGCGTGATCCGCCACGCAGCACGCACCACGCAAGTCGTCTCGTCCATGGCGACGATCGAGCCGGAGCCGAGCATCGAGCCCGCCTTGCCGACCGCATCCTGGTCGAGCCCCATGTCGAGATGCTCGGGGCCGAACCAGGGCGCTGACACGCCGCCCGGGATGAAAGCCTTCAGCTCCCGGCCGTGCCGGATGCCGCCGCCGAGCACCGGCGTCGTAGATGAGGTCGCGAAACGTGGTCTTGGACATCTCGAGCTCGTACCAGCCCGGCTTGTTGACGTGACCGGAGAGGGCGAAGAGCCTGGTGCCGGTCGAGGTTCCCTGCCCGAGAGCGGCAAAGGCTGCGCCGCCGTTGATCACGATCCAGGGGAGGTTCGACATCGTCTCGACGTTGTTCACGACGGTCGGCTCGCCGTAGAGACCCATCACGGCCGGGAAGTACGGCGGCTTGATCCGCGGGAAGCCGCGCTTGCCCTCGAGACTCTCGAGCAGCGCCGTCTCGTCGCCGCAGATGTAGGCGCCTGCTCCCGGGTGCACGACGATGTCGAGGGAGAAGCCGCTGTCGAAGATCCCGTGCCCGAGCGCCCCGTAGCTCGTAGGCCTCGTCGACCGCCGCCTGCAGCCGCTCGTATCCGAGCGCGAACTCGCCCCGGCAGAAGATGAACGCCTGCGCCGCCCCGATGGCGAAGGCGCAGATGATCGTCCCCTCGACGATCTGGTGCGGGTCCTGCTCGATCAGCAGATGGTCCTTGAAGGTGGCGGGCTCCGACTCGTCCCCGTTCACCACCAGGTAGGTCGTCGGCGCCTTGCGCAGCATCGACCACTTGCGGCCAGCGGGGAAACCGGCGCCCCCGCGGCCGAGCAGGTTGGCGGTGTTGACCTCCGCCTGCACCGCCTCCGAGCCGATCTGCAGCGCCTTGCGCAGGCCTTGGTACCCGCCGTTGGCGAGGTAGGTGGCGAGCGTGTGGGAGTCCTGGAGGTGGACGCGCCGCGTGACGATGGGCTCGACTTCGGTGATCACGCCCGCGCCGCCCTTCTCGAGGCCCCTCGTTGCGCTCGTCCACGCGCGAGAGCACGCCGTGGCGGGGCGATCTCGGCGTCGCGGGCGCCGTCGCGGAGATCCTCGACCAACGAGTCGAACCCGGCCGCGTCGAGCTTGCCGACGAAGCGGTAGTTGACCTGCACGCAGGGGGCCATGTCGCAGCCGCCCAGGCACTCGGCCTCCTCGAGGGTGATCAGGCCGTCTCTCGTCGTGCCGCCCGGCTTCACGCCGAGGCTGTCCTCCGCGTGCTCGAACAGCTCGTAGGCGCCGTCGAGCATGCAGGCGATGTTCGTGCAGATCCGCGACGACGTACTTGCCGACCGGCTCGATGTGCAGCATGTCGTAGAAGGTCGCCGTACCGATCACCTCGGCCGGCGTGAGGTCGAGCAGCGCCGCGATGTCCTCCATCGCTTCAGCGCGTGAGGTAGCCGTGCTCGCTCCTGGGCGAGATGGCAGAGAGGGATGAATGCCGAGCGCTTCCTCGGGTAGAGCCCGATGATCTTCTCGGCCCGCGCCAGCGTCTCCGGAGAGAGGTGGCCCATCAGCGGTCGACCTCCCCCATCACCGGGTCGACCGAGGAGATGATGGCTATGCCGTCGGCGATCAGGCCGCCGTGCAAGAGGTGCCGGGACAGGCTCTGCAGATTGACGAAACTCGGCCCGCGGATGTGCATCCGGTACGGCTTGGTGGACCCGTCGGAGACGAGGTAGCAACCGAGCTCGCCCGCGCGGCGATTCGACGGCCACGTAGACCTCGCCCTCCGGCGACTCGGAAGCCTTCGGTGAAGATCTTGAAGTGGTGGATGAGCGCCTCCATCGACTCGTCGATGCGCGCTCGGGGCGGTGGAGTCACCTTCTTGTCCTGGGTGCGGTAGTCACCGCGGGGGCATCCGCTCGGCTATCTGGCGGACGATCTTCACCGACTCACGGATCTCGTTCAGCCGCACCGCGTAGCGGTCGAAGCAGTCGCCGACCGTGCCGACGATCACGTCGAAGTCGACCTGGTCGTAGAACGAGGTAGGGCATCGCCCGGCGGAGGTCGAAGGGCACGCCCGCCGCCCGCAGGATGGGTCCCGTCGCCGACATGGCGACCGCCTGCTCGGGCGAGATGACCCCCACTCCCTCCGTCCGCTCGCGGAAGATCGGCTGGCCGGTCAGCAGCTCGTCGTACTCGTCGACGCGGCGCGGGATCGTCTCGACGATCGCCTGGACGTCGTCCTCCCACCCGTCGGGCAGATCGGCGGCGACGCCGCCCGGGCGGATGTAGTTGTGGTTCATCCGCAGCCCGGTCGTCTTCTCGAAGAACGAGAGGATCATCTCGCGCTCCCGGAAGCCGAAGATCATCATCGAAGTGGACGCCGAGGTCCATCCCGTTCGTCGCCGTCCACATCAGGTGCGAGGAGAGCCGGTTGAGCTCGCACATGCAGCATCCGGATCCAGGTGGCCCGCGGCGGGATCTCGATGCCGAGGAGCTTCTCCACCGCCAGCGACGCAGACGAGCTCGTTGTGCAGCGGAGAGAGGTAGTCCATGCGGGTGACGTTCGTCGAGCCCTTGACGTAGCATCAGCTCCTCGCCGGTCTTCTCCATCCCGGTGTGGAGGTAGCCGATGATCGGCTTGGAGCGGAGCACGGTCTCGCCCTCGAGCTCGATCATGATCCGCAGCACTCCGTGGGTGGAGGGGTGCTGCGGACCCATGTTGATGATCATCGTCTCGTCCGTCGACGACCTCGATGTTCGATGTCGCCCGGGTCGACCGCCACGCCCTCGGGCAGGCGGAGCACGCGACTCCGGCTCGATCGCGATCTGGCGGCGGCCGTGTCCTGGCGCGACCGCATCAGCTGGCGGCCCTCGTCCGTCTCGCTCGGCGAGCAGCTCCTCGATGCTCCTCGTCTGCGGATCGACGGCCGTGGTCACCGTCGTCGTCGCTCATCGTGGCCCCGGGGCTTCCTTGAACTGCACCGGCACACGCCCCACGCGCGTAGTCCTTGCGGAGCGGGTGACCCTCCCAGTCGTCGGGCATGAGGATCCGGGTCATGTCGGGATGGCCCTCGAAGGTGATGCCGAACATGTCGTAGACCTCGCGCTCCATGTTCTCGGTGCCCGGGTATAGATCGAACGAGCGTCGGCAGCACCGGGTCGGAATCGGGAACCTGCACCCGCACCCGGATCCGCCGTCGCGTGCTCGAGCGAGAGCAGGTTGACGACCACCTCGAATCGCTCGGCCGCACGCCCTCCGGCAGTGTCCGCCCGGGCTGTGCGGTCAGGTAGTCGGCGGCGCACAGGTCGGCGCAGGTCACGAAGCCCGCATCCTCGAAGCGCCGCCACGACCTCGGCGATCGGCTCGCGGTGCGGGTGGAGTGACCTCTTGGCGCGTCGCGGGAAGCGCGAGCCGGCACGCGCCGACAGCACCGTGAACACCGCGAGGCGGAGGCACCGGCGCGCCGCTCCGAGCGGCCGTGCTCGCGGTCGCGTGCTCCGGACTCATCGCGGCGTCACCGAGTGGAACGGACTCGTCGCCGGCGGCTGCACCCAGCCGGGGGCCGACGGCCGTGCGATCCCCGCGCCCGCCCGCCGCCGGCCCGCGCGGCGCATGATCTCGCCCGTGCGGATCTTCTCGTGCAGGGTGAGGATGGAGTGGATGAGGGTCTCGGGCTCGGGCGGGCAGCCGGGAGCGTACACGTCGACGGGCACGATCTGGTCGACGCCCTGGACGATGGCGTAGTTGTTGAACATCCCGCCCGTCGAGGCGCACACGCCCATCGAGATGACCCACTTCGGCTCCATCATCTGGTCGTAGACCTGGCGCAGAACCGGCGCCATCTTCTGGGAGACCCGGCCGGCGACGATCATCAGGTCGGCCTGGCGGGGCGAGGCCCGGAAGACCTCCATGCCGAAGCGGGCCAGGTCGAAGTCGGCCGCGCCCGCCGCCATCATCTCGATGGCGCAGCAGGCCAGGCCGAAAGTGGCCGGCCACACGCTGTTGCGCCGGGCCCACCTGACGAGGTCCTCGAGCTGCCGGTGAGGAAGTTGTGGTTCAGGTGCTCGAGACCCATCCGCCGCCCGTCCTACGGCCGCCTCGCCGGGCCGAGTTCGGGGAGCCCGACGCGCCGGACCGTCGAGGCGGTCGTGCGGGTCGACTCGCTCACCGGGCTCACGTGCGCTTGACCGGCCCCCAGTCCAGCGCACCGTTGGCGACCAAGTAGACGAAGGAGACGAAGACGGCGCCGGCGAACACGAGGATCTCGACGAGGCCGAACGTGCTGCAGCTGGCTGTAGACGACCGCCCATGGGAACAGGAAGATCGATCTCGATGTCGAAGATGATGAAGATCATCGCCACCAGGTAGAAGCGCACCGGGAAGCGCTCCGGCCGGCTCGTGGGTCGGCACGATGCCGCACTCGTAAGGAGCCTCCTTGGCGGCCGTCGGCCGCTGCGGAGCCGAGCAACTTGGACAGCGACGATCGAGACGCGGCGAAGACGATGCCGAGCACGATCATGAAGAAGATCGGGAGGTAACTGTCCAGGCTGCCCATCGGTCCGTCGCCGGTTCTAGCACGGCGCACCGCCCGCGAGCACATCGAGCACCGCCCGCCGGCGGCCCTTCCGGGCTCGCCCGTAGGATCGTCCTCGTGACCGGCTCCGGCGAGGTGTTGCACGACGTCCTCGTGGTCGGAGGAGGGCCCTCGGGAGCGGCCGCCGCCTACTGGCTCGCGTCCGCCGGCTGGGACGTGCTGGTCGTCGAGAAGAAGCACTTCCCCCGCGAGAAGACCTGCGGCGACGGCCTCACGCCCGCGTTCGGTCCGCCAGCTCGACGACATGGGGATGGAGGCGGACCTGGAGGGCCGCGCACCGCTTCGAGGCCTGCGGGCCATGGCGTTCGGCCGCCAGATGCTGAGCTCTCCTGGCCGGCGATCCCCGACTTCCCGCCACGGCTACGTCATCACCCGCGCCGAGCTCGACGCCCTCGTCGCCGGCCGTGCGGAGAAGGCGGGGGCCGACCGTCTGGCAGGGCGCCGAAGCGTTGGCTCCGCTGCGGGCGGAGCCGGCGGCGGCCCTGCGGGGGGCGCCGTCGTGCGCACCGAGGCCGAGCGGAGCACGCGTCGAGGTGAGGGCCCGCTACGTGGTGGTGGCGGACGGCGCCAACTCCCGCTTCGGGCGGGCGCTCGGCACGGCGCGGGACCGATCGCTGCCGCTCGGCATGGCGCTCCGCGGCTACTACTGGTCGCCCCGGCACGACGAGCCCTAGATCGAGTCACACCTCGACATCCGGGACAAGGCCGGCAACGTGGTGCCCGGCTACGGGTGGATCTTCCCGATGGGCGACGGCAGGGTGAACGTCGGCGTCGGGCTCCTGTCCACGTTCGAGCAGTGGAAGTGCGTCAACACCAGTCACCTGATGGATGCCTTCGTGTCCTGGGCCCCGTCGTCGTGGGGCCTGTCCGCCGAGACCGCCTGCGGGCCGGCGACCGGGCGGTCGGCTGCCGATGGGGCTCTCGGTCGGCCCCCACAGCGGCCCGGACTGGCTCCTCGTCGGGGACGCCGGCGGGTCGATCAACCCCTTCAACGGCGAAGGGATCGCCTACGCCTACGAGACCGGGCGCCTGGCCGCGGCGACCATCGGCGAGGCCCTGGCGGCGAACGGCGACGCCGGTCCGTCTCCGCTCGCCTCCTACGACCGCCGGCTGCAGGAGACGTACGGCCTCTACTACAAGGTCGCCAGTGGCTTCGTCGGCTTGATCGGCAAGCCTCGGGCTGATGCGCGCCCTGGTCCAGACCAGCATGTACTCGCCCAGTGCTCATGGAGTGGGTGCTGCGGATCATGTCCAACCTGATGCGCCCTGACGAGCTCGGGCCGGCTGAGGCCGCCTACAAGGCGGCTGCCAAGCTCGTCGGCTGAGGGGCTGTCGGCTGAGGGTCGTCGGGGCGTCGGGCGGTCGGCTGTCGCGGGGCTCCCGTTTACGGATGGTCGGAAACGACCAATAGATGGTCAGTTTTGACCATCGGTGATCCGGACCCACCCAGGATCAGTCGGCAACCGCCGCCACTTCCCGGGCGGCGGCTTCGGCGGCCTCGGCCGTCCGCTCGATCTCGGCCCTCGCCGTGTGCCAGCCCGGTGAACACGACCTCGTAGGGGCTCGGTGCCAGAGCCACATCCCGCGCCAGCATCGCCCTGAAGAACGGGGCGTAGAACCCGCTGGAAGCCGCCCGTTCGGCTCCCTCGAAATCGACGACCTCCTCGGCAGAGAGCGAGATCCCCGATCAACGTCTCCCACACCGGCACCCGCACCGGCAGGCCGGATCGGGCGATCGCCTCCTGCACGGCCTCCGCCAGCGCCACCACCCGGGACCGCAAGCGAGGCGTAGGCCTCTCGTCCAGCTCGCCGAGCACGGCCAAGCCGGCGGCGGTCGCCAGCGGGTTCCCCGAGAGAGTGCCCGCCTGGTACACCGGGCCGATCGGTGCGAGCAGCTCCATCAGGTCGCGGCGCCCGCCGAGGGCGGCCAGCGGCAGACCTCCCCCGATCACCTTCCCGAAACACCAGAGGTCGGGCCGGACCCCGAGTGAGCCCGGACGCGCCACCGGCGCCCGAGGCGGAAGCCCGTGATCACCTCGTCGAAGACGAGCAGCGCGCCGGCTCCTGTCGCAGCTCGGACCGCAAGCCCTCGAGGAAGCCGGGACGAGGGGGGACAAGGCCCATGTTGGCGGCGACCGGCTCCACGATCACGCACGCCACCCGGCCGTCCAACTCGGGGACGCTGTTGTAGGGAGCGACGACCGTCTCGGCGACGGCGGCGGGCGGGACACCCGTCCGAGCCGGGCAGGCCGAGCGTCGCCACCCCGCTGCCGCCGCCCGCCAGCAGCCCGTCGGAGTGGCCGTGGTAGCAGCCGGCGAACTTGACGATCCGGTCGCGCCCGGTGGCCGCCCGGGCGAGGCGGATCGCGGTCATCGCCGCCTCGGTCCCCGAGGACACCAGGCGCACCTCTCGCACCCGGCGACCAGCCCGACGATCCGCCTCGGCGAGCAGCACCTCGCCCTCGGTAGGCGCTCCGAAGGTCGTGCCCCGCGCGGCCGCCTCGGACGACCGCCGTCGACCACCGCCGGGTGGGCGTGGCCGAGGATCGACGCGCCCCAGGACTGGACGTAGTCCAGGTATCGCCGGTTCCGTCGACGTCGCCAGACCCAGGCGCCCTCGCCTCGTGCGACGAAGTAGGGCGATGCCGCCGACCGACCCGAACGCCCGCACGGGCGAGTTGACCCCGCCCGGGCATCACCCGCAGGAGCCCGGGCGAACAAGGCGGTGCTCCTCGGCCCCGCCGTCCAGCGCTCGAGTCAGCCACCGAGCATCCCGGCCACCTCGGCGGCCAGGTAGGTGAGGATGATGTCGGCACCGGCCCGCTTGATCGCGCCGAGCTGCTCGAGCGCCACCGCCTGGCCGTCGATCGCAGCCTCGCTCGGCGGCCGTCGCTTCACCATCGCGTACTCGCCGCTCACGTGGTAGGCGGCGACCGGGACGTCGACGGCGGCGCGCACGCCGGCGACCACGTCGAGGTAGGTGAGCGCCGGCTTCACCATCACTATGTCGGCACCCTCTTCGACGTCGAGCAGCGCCTCGCGCCACCGCCTCCCGGCCGTTGGCCGGATCCTGCTGGTAGCCGCGGCGGTCGCCCCCGCCGGCGATGCGCACGTCGACCGCCTCGCGAAACGGGCCGTAGAACGCCGACGCGTACTTGGCCGCGTAGGCCAGCATCGCCACGTCGCTGTGGCCGGCCGCGTCGAGGGCCGCCGGATGGCGCGCCACCTGGCCGTCCATCATCCCGCTCGGCGCGACGACTGTCGGCGCCCGCGCTCGGCCTGGGCGACGGCGATCTCGCCGTAGCGGCTCGAGGGTGGCGTCGTTGTCGACGTCGCCGTCGCGCGTCGAGCACGCCGCAGTGGCCGTGGTCGGTGTACTCGTCGAGGCAGAGGTCGGCCATGCACGACCATCTCGTCGCCGACGCCGTCGCGCAGCGTCGCGGAGCGCCACCTGGACGATCCCGTCCGGGTCCGAGGCGCCCGTCGCCGGCGGCATCCTTGTGAGCGGGACCCCGAAGAGGACGCAGCCGGGGACCCCGAGGCGACAGCAGGCGCTTCGCCTCGGCGACGAGCGAGGCGACCGAGTGCTGCACGACCCCGGGCATCGAGGCGATCGGTACGGGCTCGTCGATCCCCTCGCGGACGAACAGCGGCGCCACCAGGTCGTCGACCGAGAGCCTCGTCTCGGCGACGAGACGGCGCAGAGCGGGCGTCGACCGGAGCCTGCGCATCCGGCGGGTGGGAAACGGCGGAGGGGCTGGACTCACCACTCGCCGAGCCTAATTGCCGGCCGGCTCAGCGAGCCCGCCGGCCGGCCCGGGGCCCTCGCCGGGCTCGCTGGGCGCGGCCGGCTCGGCGGCCCGTCCCGGCGGTAGAGCCGTGCACAGCGCCTGCACCAGGCCGGCGATCGTGTGCTCGGCCGCCACGACCGTCACCGGCAGGCCGGCCCGGCGGGCGGTCTCCGCCGTGATCGGGCCGATACAGGCGACGACCGGCGGGCAGCGCTCGGCGCCGGCGATCTCCACGAAGCCCCGCACGGTCGACGAAGCCGTGAAGGTCACCGCATCGGCTGTCGCCACCTCGTCCAAGAGCGCCTCGTCGACCGCAGGACGGACCGTCCGGTACGCCTCCACCACGTCGACCTCCAGCCCGAGAGCCCTCAGCCCGTCCGGCAGGACCTCGCGGGCAGCAGCTGCCCGTGGCAGCAGTACCCGCCCGCCGGCCGCAGGCGCCGCTTGACGGATCGCCTCCAGCAGCGCCTCGGCGACATATGTCTCCGGCAGCAAGTCCGCAACGATGCCGTGGGCCGCCAGCGCCTCCGCCGTGCCGGGCCCGATGGCGGCCACGCGTGCCGTCGCCAGGGAGCGGGCGTCGCGACACTGCGACAACAAGGGATCGACGGCATTGGCGGAGGTGAAGATCACCCAGCCGTAAGAGCCGATGCGGGCGGCCGCCTCGCAGAGCGCTGCGCCACCGTCGGCCGGAGGGGCGATCTCGATCGTCGGCAGCTCGACCACTTCGGCGCCGAGCTCCGACAGCCCGGCGGCGAGAGCGGACGCCTGCCGGCGGGCACGTGTCACGACCACCTTCTGCCCGTGCAGGGGTCGGGCCGAGAACCAGTCGAGGTTCATCCCTGCGACCTGACCGATGACGATCGTTGCGGGCGCGCGTCAGCGGCACAGAGACGAGCTCCCCCAAGGTGGTCCGCACGACGCGCTGGCGGGCCGACGTGCCGTCCTGGACGGCCAGCACCGGCGTCTCCGGGGGCCGCCCCGCCGCCATCAGTCGACTGGCGATCTCGCCCCGTGCTGCCACCGCCATCAACAGGACGATCGTCCCGCCGAGCCGGGCGAGCGCCTGCCAGTCGTTCGCTGCCAGCGAGGTGGTGGCGCTCCCGTCGCTGGAGGCGCCCCGCCCGGCGACCACCGTGTAGGACGCGGAGACCCCCCGATGCGTCACGGGCACCCCCGCATACGCCGGCACGGCGGTGGCGGCACTGACACCCGGCACAACTTCATAGGCAACGCCGCCGGCCTCCAGCGCCATTGCCTCCTCGCCTCCCCTTCCGAAGACGTAGGGGTCGCCGCCCTTCAGCCTCACGACGGTCGAACAGCGCCTGCCCCTGTCCAGCAACAGCTCGTTGATCGCCGCCTGGCTCGTGGTGCCGCCGGGTCGCTTGCCGGCATCTATCAGCTCGGCGCCGGCCGGGACGAGCTCGAGCAGCCGGGGATCGACGAGGCGGTCGTGCACGACGACCTCTGCCCTCCCGAGCAGGGCTGCGCCTCGGACGGTCAGCAGCCCGGGGTCGCCAGGGCCCGCACCCACCAGGTAGACGGTCACCGGCTCAGGGCCGGATGTCGACGAGCGTGCTACCGCCGCAGCGCACGAGCAGATCCTCCGCCAGCGCGGCTCCCAGCCGTCCCGGGTCGGAGCCGGCGGGGGCAACCATCCGGCGGCGCAGCAGGACATGCCCGTCGATGCGGGCGAGCAGCCCCTCGAGCACCAGCGACCCGTCCGGATCACAGGTGGCGTGAGCACCGGCGGGAAGATCGCATCCGCCGCCCAGGCGGGCGAGGAAGCCCCGCTCCGCCTCCAACCGCCGGCGAGACTCCGCGTCCTCGATGAGTGCCAGGGCCTCCCGCAGCGCCTCGTCGCCGGCGCGGCACTCCACCGCCAGAGCGCCCTGGCCCACTTGGGGAAGCATCGTGGAAACGGGGAGCACCTCGGCTGCACGCTCCAGCTCCCCCAGCCGCTCCAGCGCCGCCGCAGCCACGACGATCGCTCCCCCGGGAGGAACTTTGCCGAGTCGCGTCCCGATGTTGCCGCGAAGCTCCACGAAACACAGATCCGGCCGCAGCCACGCAAGCTGCGCCCGCCGCCGCGCCGACCCCGTCGCCACCAGGGCGCCCGGAGAGAGGTCGTCGAGGCGAGAACCCACGAGCGCGTCGCGAGCCTCGCCACGCGCCGGCACGGCGGCGATCACCAGACCCTCCGGCATCGCTTCCGGCGCGGAGGGGAGATCCTTTGCCGAATGCACGGCGATGTCGGCCGCTCCATCCATCACCGCCTGCCGCACCTCGGCCACGAATACCCCGCGACCGCCGATCACGTCGATCGGCACGTCCCGCCGCCGGTCCCCGCTCGTCTCGACGACGACCGTCGCAGTGCGGGTAAGGCCGACCTCACGAAGAAGGGCGGCGACGTGCCGCGCCTGCCACAGCGCCAAGGGGCTACCTCTCGTGGCGATGCGAACCGTGGACGGCAGGCGGTCGAGCAAGGGACCGACCCCGCTAGAGGTCGAACAGGGCACTCAACGCCTCGGCGAGCCGCTCGCCACGGGCCGAGCCGGCGGCGTCCTTCAGCCGCACCGTCGGCTCGTGCAGGATCTTGGCGACGATCTGGCGGGTCAGCGTCTCGACCGCCTCGCGCCCGTCCTCCGAAAGCGTTGCCAACCGCGACGCGTAGCGGTCGAGCTCCGCCTGGCGGATCGTCTCGGCTCGCGCATGCAGAGCCGTGACGACGGGGGCCGCCAGGCGCGCCGCCGACTGCGACCGGAAGCGCTCCAATTCCTCGTTGACGATCAGGCGGGCACTCGCCACTTCGGCGCTCCGGCCGGCCATCTGGCTCTCCGCGTAGCGGCGGATGTCCTCCATGTCGAGCAGCGTCACCCCGCTGATCTCGGCGACCGCCGGGTCGACGTCGCGGGGAACGGCGGCGTCGACGACGAGCAGCGGGCGCTCCTCGCGGCCGGCCATCACCCGCTCCAGGTCCTCCGCCTCGAACAGCACCTGCGGCGACGCCGTCGAGGTGAGCAGCACGTCGGCCTCGGTCACCGCCCGCCGTAAGCTCGCCAGGTCGACGACCTCCCCGCCCAGCCGGGAGGCGATCTCGAGCGCTCTTGAGCGGCTGCGGCTCGCCAGCACCAGGCGGGCGGGCATCGATCCCCACGACAGGGCCCGGCTCATGCCATTGCCCATCTCGCCCGCCCCGACGACGAGTACGGTCCGGCCGTCTAGGGAGCCACCGAGCCGTTCGGTGGCCAGTGCCACCGCGGCCGAGGACAGCGACGTTATCCCCCTGGCGATCCCGGTCTCGCTGCGCACCCGCTTTCCCACCTCGACGGCGTGCCGGAACAAGGCCCCGAGGATCGGGCCGAGGGACCCCTCGGCGCGCGCTCTCTCGGCGGCGTGGCGGACCTGACGGAGCACTTCGCCCTCGCCGAGCACAGCCGAGTCGATGCCGGCGGCGACGTCGAACAGGTGGGTGGTGGCCGCATCGTCGAAGGCGCAGTAGAGGTGCGCGGCCAGGGGAGAAGCTTCCGGCGACTGGCCGCTGCGCGAGGCGAGGCTCTCGAAAAAGGACTCGATGTCACCGACCCCGTCGTGGAACCTCTCCACCACCGCATAGACCTCTGTGCGCATGCAGGTCGAGAGAACGACCGCCTCGGTCAGGTGAGGGCTGTCGGTCAGCTGGCCGAGGGCCTTGGCGAGCTCGGTGTCGGGAACGGCAAGATGCTCAAGCAGGTCGAGGGGAACATCGCGCTCGTGCACTCCGACGACGACTAATGACACGTGCTCACCTCCCTCGTGCGACCCGTTCCGGCGGCCCGACACGTGCCGGCGACGAATCTACCGGGCGAGCAGCCCCGTTCATGCTGATGAGGCGCCCGCGGCATCTTGCTCACCGGCTCGGCGGGCGCCTCATCGCCCGAGATGCGACTCCGTCGTGAGACCTGCCGCCTCCGGGTGCGACTGGTAGAAGCTGAGGACTTGCAGCTCGACCGAGAGGTCGACGTTTCGGAGGCAGACATGGGGGGCGGCGGTGAGGACCGTGGGAGCGAAGTTGAGCACTGAGTAGACGCCCGCAATCACAAGCCGGTCGAGCACATCCTGAGCAGCCCCCGGCGGCGTCGTTATCACCCCGATCGAGAGACGTTGCTCGGCGACGATCTCCGGCAACTCGTCGAGCTGGCGGATCGCGCAGCCGCCCACCACGTCGCCAACCTTGGCGGCGTCGGTGTCGAGCAGCGCGGCGATGCGAAACCCTCCCGAGCTGAAGCCGGGCGACCTCGCCAGCGTGTGACCGAGGTTGCCCATGCCGGCGATCACGACCGGCCAGTCCTGGTCCAGCCCCAGCTCCCGCTCGATCTGCAACAGCAGGTACTCGACGTCGTAGCCGGTGCCAGGGGTGCCGTACGTGCCGAGGTAGGAGAGGTCCTTGCGCACCTTGGCGGCGTTCACACCAGCCATGTCGGCAAGCTCGGCCGAAGAGATCGTCGGTGTGCGGCGGCGGTGGGTGTCGAGGAGGATGCGCTGGTAGAGCGGGAGCCGCACGACTGTGGGCACGGGGATGCGGCGTGCGAGGCGGTCACCCATGGCTGGCGATGGTAACTACATCGTGCAGACGGTCACAAACTCGGGGGCGGGGCGCCATCGACCGGAGGGAGCGAAACGTAAAGGGAGAAGTGTTAGCCATAGACATCACTTCTCGTCTTGCGATTCTCCGGCCCTCGGCGGCCTGGGGTCCCAGCGTGCCGGCGGGCCGGCCGTCAGGCTTCCACCAGTTCGCCGAGGGCGCGCCGGAGAGGCTCGCCGGCCAGCCCACGTGGGAGCTGCCGGACGAACCTGACCTTCGTCGGGCACTTGTAGCGCGCCAGCCTGCCTGCGACGAAGGTGTTCAGCTCTTCGGGGGTGGGCGATGCAGGGCCGTCCTGCCCCTCCGGCCAGTCAGCCTCCGACGGGACCACGAAGGCGCAGACTGCCTCGCCGTGGGCTGGGTCGGGCACGCCGGTCACGGCCGCCTCTGCCACCGCAGGATGTTCCCGCAGGACGTTCTCGACCTCGGCGGGGTAGACGTTGAACCCGGAGACGATGATCAGGTCCTTACGCCGGTCGACGAGCGTGAGCGAGGCGTCGTCTCCCATCACCGCCACGTCGCCGGTGTGGAGCCAGCCGCCGCGGTCGACGACCTTGCGCGTCGCCAGCTGGTCCTCGAAGTAGCCGGCGAACACGTTCGGGCCCCTCACCAGCAGCTCGCCCGGTTCGCCCGCGTCGACCTCCTCGCCATCGGCGTCCACTAGCCGTACCTCGATGCCGGGAAGGGGCGTCCCGATCGTCCCGCGTCGTGCTGGTGGGTGAGGACCTCCGGGAAGGCGACCGCGCAGGAAGCCTCCGTCAGCCCGTAGCCCTGCCAGATCGGGATGCCGAAGCGCTCGCCGAACCCCCGGCCGACCTCCTCTGGCAGCGTCGCCGCACCCGAGATCGCCAGGCGCACCCGGCCCATCTCGTCGCCCCGCGCCTCGGCGAGCGCCAGCCAGCCGGCGAAGACCGAGGGCACCGCCGCCACGACGGTCACGCCTGCCTCTCTGATCAGGCCCAGCGCCGCAGCCGCATCAAAACGATCCACGAGCACCGTCGCAGCACCCACGAACAGGTCGATGCCGAGGACACCGTTGAGACCGAACACGTGGAAGGCCGGTATCAGCAGGATCCCGACGTCGTCGGCGCTCGCCATCCCCTCCCGTTGGCGCATCTGCTCGAGGTTCGCCAGCATGCTGCGGTGCGTGAGGACCGCCGCCTTCGGGAAGCCGGCGGTGCCTGAGGTGAACAGCAGGACCGCCGGGTCGTCGTCGCGCACGTCGACGATCTCCAGCGCGTCGTGAGTCTCCAGCTCGGCAACGCTCAGCACCGCCAGCGACGAGCCCGCCTCCGCCAAGCCGTCGCCCGCAGGCAGCTCCCCCACCAGGTGCGAGGCCCGGAGCATCGCCAATTCGCGGGCCAGCTCAGGTGCGGGGCTCTGTGGGTTGAGCGGCGCGGCCGCCGCCCCGGTCCCGAGTATCGCCAGGTACGCGACCACGAAGTCCGACGAGGTCGGCAACAGCATCGCCACCCGGTCGCCGCGGCCGATGCCAGCAGCAGCCAGACCGCCGCGGACCCTGGCGACGCGGGCGCGCAGCTGGCCGTAGGTGATCCGGCTCGTACCCTCGATGAGGGCGACAGAGCCGTCAGGGTGCGGCTCGACGATCGACGCGAGGTTCACAGCGGGGTGCACGATACAGCCGGCACCCCCACAGTCCGCAAGCCGATCTACACGCTAAGTGGCGCCTCGAGCCCGCGCCGCACGGACCTGCCCTCGCCGCTGACCCTCAGCCCGCCTCGATGAAGCGGTCGGCGAGGTAGCGGTCGACGTCCTCTTCGCGCAGCCGGTAAGACTTCCCGACCCGAACCGCCGGCAACTGGCCCGAGCTGATCAGCCGATAGACGGTCATGTTGGAGACCCGCAGCACGCGGGCGACCTCGCCAACCGTCAGGAACTGCGCCTTCGCATAATGCAGTGTCAATCGATCACCCCTCTCCGCCCGATACGACTGTACGCCAATGGGGCGGATGTGAAAAGAGCGAATCGACGATCTCTGGGCGCGTCGGCGACCGCGTCGTCCCAGCTCCTCAGGTGGATCCGAGCTCGTGCGCCCGCCTGGTGGCGGCGTCGACGGCGTCGATCAGCGCCGAGCGCACGGCGTGCTGCTCGAGAGCTCGCAGCCCACTCGCCGTCGTGCCGCCCGGTGAGGTCACCGCGTCCCGGAGGGCGCGGATCGGCTGGCCGCTCTCGGCCATCATCCGGGCGGAGCCGAGCAGCGTCTGGACGACGAGCTGGCGGCTCGTCTCAACGTCGATCCCCTGCAGCACGCCGGCGTCGATCAGCGCCTCGGCGATCAGGAAGATGTAGGCGGGCCCCGATCCGGAGAGCCCGGTGACGGCGTCGAGCAGCCGCTCCGGCAGCCGCACCACTATTCCGACCGCTCCGAGCACCGCCTCCGCCCAGGCGAGATCGCCGGGTCCCGCCGATCCGCCGCCGGCAAGCGCCGTGGCTCCTTGACCGAGTAGTGCAGGCGTGTTCGGCATGGCGCGAAGCACCGCCGTCCGGGGTGGAAGCCACTCCTCCAGCTGGGAGAGGGTCACGCCGGCTGCGATCGACAGCACCCTTTGGAACTCGAACCCCCGCAATGCCTCGCACGCCGTCGCGGCGTCATGAGGCTTCACGGCGAGGATCGCCGACTCGCCGGCGGGCACGTCGGTGACGACCTCCACCCCGGGGAAGGCAGCCGCCAGCTCGGCACGCGCCTTGTCGAGCTTCTCCACGAGGACGAGTTGCGACGGATCGAGAGCGCCCTTGGCGAGCAGTCCGCCGGCGAGGGCTGACCCCATCCGGCCGCCGCCGACGATGACCGTCCGCCCGCTCACGTCCGTCCGACCACTCATTTCCCGACCCCCGGCCCCGCCTGGCAGGAGATCAGCCGCACTCGACGAGGGAGCGGGCCGTCAAGTCGGAGTAGAGCCGGCGCAGGCGTGCCGCCGCCATTGGCCAGGTGTAGGCGCGTGCCCTCGTGGATGCCGCGACCCCCATCCGATCCGCCAGCTCCCGATCCTCGACGAGCTCGAGTGCACGAGCCGCGAAACGCGCCGCCCGCTCGGCCCCATCCTCGTGCACACCGTCCAGCAGGTAGCCGGTGACACCGTCCTCTACCAGCGTCGTGAGCCCTCCGACCGCCGATGCGACGACCGGCGTCCCGCACGCCGCCGCCTCCAGGGCCACGAGCCCGAACGATTCGGAGCGGCTCGGCACGATGCAGATGTCGGCGGCGCGGTAGTAGGTCGAGAGCAGCTCGTGCGGCTGCGGCGGCAGGAAGAGGACCTGGCGGCCGATCCCGAGCCGGCCGACAAGCTCGACGAGGCTCTCCAGCTCCTCGGCCCCGTGAGGACCGCTCGGCCCCCCGATGACCACGAGCTGAGCGTCCCGATGACCGGCCTCGACCAGCGAGGCCAGCGTGCGCACCGCCACGTCCGCGCCCTTCAAGGGCTGGATCCTGCCGACGAACAGCAACAGCGGTCCCCCGCCCCCGAGGTTGACGGCGCGCCGCGTGCCTGCGGCCGGAAGCCGGGCGAGAAGAAGGCCCGGTCGACCCCCGGGGCGACGATCTCGATCCGCGAGCGGTCCGCGCCGTAGAGCTCTGCCAGCTGGTCGGCCTCGACGGTGCAGGAGGCGAGCACCGCGTCCGAGCAGCCGATCACCTCGGCCTCCACCTGCGCCCGGCGCCCCCGCTCGGAGGACACCATCTCCTCCGGGCTCGCTTCCGCCTTCACCCGGTCCAATGTGTGGAAGGTCGAAACGAGCGGCAGCCCCAGCTCATGCTTGATCACATGGCCCGACCTGCCCGAGAGCCAGTAGTTGGCGTGCACGACATCGGCGGGCGGATCGTCCGCCCCGGCGGCGCTCATGCGTCCGAGGACCGAGGCGGTGAACTCGTCCACCAGCCCGGGCAGGTCCTCCTTGGCGACCGGCGCCAGCGGGCCCGCCGGCACGTGATGCACCTTCATCCCCGGTTCCACCGGCACCACTGCCGGCAGGTCGGCAGACCACGATCGGGTGTAAACGTCGCAGGCGACGCCCGCTCGCGCCAATGCCGAGGAGAGCTGCCGGACGTAGACGTTCATCCCGCCGCCGTCGCCGGTCCCCGGCTGGGCCAGGGGAGACGTGTGCATCGAAAGCACAGCGAGCTTGCGCATCAAGCGAGCAGCCTAACGGCGCCCCCGCCAACCGGCCGCGTCCGCCGGCGAGGCCCCGGCCGAGGCCGCCCGCGCCGCCCTGCCTAAGCCTCGTGCAGGCTCGCCTCGTCGGTGACGGCACCGTTCTCGTGGAGGAACGAGAGGTAGATGCGGATCAGGACCTGCCGCTGCTCCTCGACCAGGTTCGGTTCGGCCAGGATGTGGCGCACGAGGCTGCCGTCGTCGCCCTTGGCCTCGAGAATGCCCGCCCGCACGTAGAGGGTCTCGGCGGAGATCCTGAGCGCCTTGGCGATCTGCTGGAGGATGTCCGCCGACGGCTTGCGCAGTCCCCGCTCGATCTGGCTCAAGTACGGGTTCGAGATGCCCGCCAGGTCGGACAGGCGGCGCAACGAGAGCCGGGCGTTGTTTCGCTGCGAGCGGATGAACTCGCCCAGTTCCGACCAGCGATCGTTGCTGTTGGCGCGATCGTCTCCCCCGCCCGGCGTCGCGTTCGCTGCCGATCCTGTCACGACTCGCGCTCGCGCCTGAGTATCGCCCCCACGTCGACCGATCCCGCCTTGTGGCGGGCCACGATCTGCGCCTGCAGCTCGTCTATCCGTTTATGGATGGCATGGCGGCGGGCGGAGACCTGCTCCTCCTGGGCCTGCAGGTCGTCGGCGGCCCTGTGCAGCGCCTCGTCGTCGAGCGCGATCAGGTTGCTCGGAAGCTCCTCTACGCCGCCGAGAGACGTGAGCTCCAGGTCGAGCGAGTCCGACATGCCGGCGGCGACGCCCGGCAGCGTCGTGAGCGGCAGGTGCGAGGGCGTGGCCGAACGGCTCGGGCCGGCGAGGATCTCGGGCAACCGGTCGATCAGGTCCGAGGGGTGTGCTTCCGGGTCGCCCTCGGCCCGGCGCTCCATCTCGGCGTGGACGATGTCGAGCCGCCCCTGCAGGAGCCGCCGGACGTAGGAAAGAGCGGTCTCGGCCCGGTGACACTCGTCGCGCTTCGACCGGAGCTCCTCTATCGGGGCCTCGCCGATGCCCGCGACGAACTCAGGCGCCAGCAATCGGTCCACCGCAGCGGGATGGAGAGCCATCCCGGCGAGCCTACCTGCCGTTGCGGCCGCGGCGAGGGGGAAATCGGCGAATCCCTCCGTCGCACCCGCCCTCCACCGTCCGAACCTCAGCACGAACCACTTCCTGCAACTCTGCCCCGCTCAGACCGGCCCGCGCCGCAGCCGACCCGCCCGGTGGGGCGGGTGGTACGTGAACACGGCTCTCCCCACGAGATCCCGGCGCCCTACGGGCCCGAAACTCCGGCTGTCACGACTCGCCCCCTCGTTGTCCCCCGCCAGCTCTATGCGATCCGCCGAGACGGACACGACACGCTTGACGAGCAGGCGCGCACTCTCTGCGGGGTCCCTTGCAGCGCAGATGTCGCCGACTCGGCACCGGCGGGTGCGCAGGACCAGCAGGCGGTCCCCGGGCGCGAGCGTCGGGATCATGCTCGGACCCTCCACCTCGGCCCGCACAAACAGTCCCGGCGGAGTTGCCGATAGTGTGCGGACGAGGGCCAAGAGCCTGCTAGCGACCCGACTCGTCAAGAACCAAGGAGCAGACGTATGCGCATTGTTTCGCGAATGATGGGAGTCCTGGACGGCCGGCGGCCGCCCGTCTCCGTGCACGCCCATTGCGACCTACCGTGCGGCGTCTACGACCCGGCCCAAGCCCGGATAGAGGCTCAGTCGGTGAAGGCCTGCATGGAGAAGTTCAACGCCTCCGACGACGATGTCTTCCGCGGCCGTGCCGTCCTCATCAAGGAGGAGCGGGCCGACCTCGTCAAGCACCATCTCTGGGTGCTCTGGACGGACTACTTCAAGCCCGAGCATCTCGAGCGCTTCCCGGAGCTGCACGACCTCTTCTGGCGGGCGACCAAGGCCGCCGGAGAGTCGAAGAAGACCAACGACGTGGCAGTCGCCGATCGTTTGCTGGAGAACATCTCCGAGATCGATCGCATCTTCTACGAGACCAAGAAGTAGCTCGGAGCGTCCCGGCCCTCAGAGCCCTCCCGAGACCGGGGGCAGGATGGCGATCTCGTCGCCGTCCACCACCGGATCGGGAGGCTCGCAGGGCTCGCCGTTCAACCAGATCGCCGCCGTGTCCAGCACCCGGCCGAACGGATCCCCGTAGCGGAGTCGCGCCTCGAACAGGACGTCGGCGACCGTGCTGCCGGGGACCTCGTCGTAGGGCCTACCCGCTGCTTCACGCGCCTGGGCGAAGAGCCTGATCCTGACGTTGGCGCGCGCCCTGCCGGCGAGCCGGTCAGATCCGCCGATCACCGCTTGCGCCCCCTCACGCGACCATCACGATGTGCGGCTTCGCATCTCTCGCTCGGCGGCCGCCTGATCCTCCAGGCAGAGACGAGCTGCAGGCCGCGCCTCCAGGCGCACGTCGCCGATGTCCTTGCCGCAGGCCTCGCAGCGCCCGTACGTTCCTTCCTCCAGCCGGCGCAGGGCGTGCTCGACATCGGCGAGCTCGGCCTCGACCTGCTCGAGGATCGACAGATCCCTCTCGCGCTCGAAGGTCTCGGTGCCGACATCGGCCGGGTGCTGGCTGACGATCGTCAGCGCTTCGAGGTTCTCCGCCTCGGACTCGGTGTTGAGCCCTTCCGCCGCGAACTGGTCGCGCAGGGCCTCGAGGCGCTCGCGCTCGGATTCGAGGTGTCCCTTGACCGGTTCGTGATCCACGATCGGATCGTATATCGGATGCCCGTGCCGGCCCCTGCGGCTGTCGAGGAGTGCGACCGTTCTGCGAATTCCCTGTACGGACCGTGCCGAATAGGTGCGCCGGACCGTCCTCACGACTACCGTGGGAGTGGATCGTCCCGCTCCAGCCGGCCGCGACCCCGCGTATCCACTGCCAACCGGCGACAGGCGCCAGAAGCTGGAACAGAGCAAGCAGGCTCCAAGAGTGATCATCCCGACCACTACAACTCATCGGCCGGCATCGCCCCCGGCAGGTCCGCGGGCTGTCGACAGGAGCCCCCTGCCGTGATCTCGATGGGCGGAGGCGACCGCTTCCATCGCTACAACGCGACGGCGCGCTGGACGGGATCGACGGCCGCTGGTTACGAGGAGTACAGCCGCAATCACGAGGTGACCCTGCCCTCGAACTCGATCCGTCTCGAGATGAGTGCCGACGGGGCCTTCAAGGGCGCCGAGGAACTGCTCAACCCAGAGCTGATGCTGATCGGCGCGGTCGTGTCCTGCCAGCTGCTGTCGTTCCTCGCCGTCGCCGCCCGCTCCCAGATCGAGGTCGTCCACTACGAGGACACCGGCGAAGCGGTGATGCCCGACGTGATGGGACGTACGGGTATCACCAACATCACCCTCAACCCCCGCATAACAGTGCGCGGGGAGGTCGACACTGCTCGCATCAAGCGGCTGGTGGAGCTCGCTCACCAGGAGTGCTACGTCGCCAACAGCCTCAAGTCGCTCGTCATCCTCAATCCCGAGATCACGGTGATCGAAGCGGGGGCCGAGATCCCTTCTCATCTCGCCGCCCCGCAGGCGGCCAGCCGCCGGGCGGACGCCGGAGAAGCCGGCACAACCGTCTGCGCCAGCCCAGCCGTCCCTTCCGGAGGACGAGCTCCCGGACGCAGTCGGCCAGGACCTGTCCCTGCCGGGCCACGAGCCCCTGCTGGGCGAGCCCGAGGAGCCACCCGACCATGAGCTGGCCGGCGTCGGAGCCGTGGCAGATCAGGTGGGTGGAGCTCAGGGACCGGAGGAGACGTCGCCGATCGAGGGCGACGGCGCTCAGGGAATCGGCGAAGTGCCCGGCCTCGGCACTCCGGCGGCGGCCAACGCCTCCGCAGAGCCTGAGGCACGGGCCCCCACCCGCCTCGGTGCCGGGCCCGGTGGCGGTGCCGCTCGCCGGCCGGTTGCCAGGACACGGGCCGTGCTGCAGCGGTTCGTCGACGACGACGAGGGCTATCAGCAGTGGGTGTCTGATCATCCCGACGGCTACGTGCTGCACACCTCGCGGGGCTCGCGTGGGCAGCCGTTGATGCTCCATCGTCCGAACTGCAAGATCATCTCGGGCGTCAACGAAGACGGCAGCGAGATGTCGCAGGCCAACTTGAAGCTCGCCTCGACGAGTCCCGACCCGATCGAGAGCTGGTGCCAGCAGATCATGCGGTCGGAGCCGGATCTCTGCGAGGAGTGCATGGGCTGAGCGCCGGTGCGCGCAGCCCATCGGGCCTGACCTGCGCTGGAACGGGCGCACCCTGTCGGCGCTGACCTGCGCTAGAACGGGGTCATGCCGATCGCAACTGTCAACCCCGCAACGGGAGAGACCCTCCGCACGTTCGAGCCCTACGACCGGTCGGAGGTGGCGCGGCGCCTCGACCTGGCTCAGTCCGCCTGGCAGGGGTGGCGGAGGACGAGCTTCGCCGAGCGTGCGGCACTGATGAATCGTCTGGCCGACATCTTCGAGAGCGACGTCGACCAGATCGGCCGGGTGATGACCACCGAGATGGGCAAGACGCTCGAGGCGGCGAAGGGCGAGGTCCGCAAGTGCGCAGGTGGCTGCCCGCTACTTCGCCGAGCACGGCCGAGGGGTTCCTCGCGCCCGAGCCGGCACCGGACGCCGGAGCGCAAGAAGGCGAGCTACAGCGTCTACCAGCCGCTCGGCGCGTGCTGGCGGTCATGCCGTGGAACTTCCCGATGTGGCAGGTGATGCGTTTCGCCGCGCCGGCGCTCGATGGCCGGCAACGTCGGGCTCGCTCAAGCACGCGTCGAACGTGCCCCAGACCGCTCTCGTACCTGGAGGACGCCTTCCGTCGGGCCGGCTTCCCGGACGGCGTCTTCCAGACGTTGCTGGTGGGCATCGGCCGACGTCGAGAGCGCTGATCGCCGACCCCGGGATCAAGGCCGTGACCCTCACCGGCAGCGAGGGCGCGGGCCAGTCCGTGGCGGCCAATGCCGGCCACGAGATCAAGAAGACGGTGCTCGAGCTCGGTGGCTCCGACCCCTACATCGTCATGCCATCGGCGGACCTGGAGCGGGCCGTCGAGTCGGCGGTCAAGGCCCGCATCCAGAACAACGGGCAGAGCTGCATCGCCGCCAAACGGTTCATCGTGCACGAGGACGTCGCAGAGGAGTTCGAGCCGGCTCTTCGTGGCCGGGATGGCAACGCTCGCCGTCGGCGACCCGATGGACCGCCGGCACCGACGTCGGGCCGCTCGCCACCTTGCAGGGCCGTGACGAGATCGCCGCCCAGGTCGCCGACGCCACCGAGAAGGGTGCGCAGATCCTCACCGGCGGCTCGGCGCCCGACCGCCCGGGCTGGTTCTACGAACCGACCGTGATCACCGGCATCACGCCCGAGATGCGCATCTACTCCGAGGAGATCTTCGGGCCGGTGGCGACCCTGTGGAGGGTCGGCTCCATCGACGAGGCGATAGCCCTCGCCAACGACAGCGACTTCGGATTGGGCTCGAACGCCTGGACCGAGGACCCCGACGAGCAGCAGCGGTTCATCGACGAGCTGGAGGCGGGGATGGTCTTCATCAACTGGATGACGACCTCCTACTACGACCTCCCCTTCGGTGGGGTGAAGCGGTCCGGCTACGGCCGGGAGCTGTCCGCCGCACGGCATCAGGGAGTTCGCGGTCATCAAGACCGTCTGGGTCGACTAGTCGTCCTCTTCCAGCCAGCGCCGCTCGGCACCGACGATCTCGGTGTCGGGGCGTGACCAGACGAGGCGTTCGACGGCATCGAGCACCTCCTCGACTTGGCGCTGGGAGGCTGACACCGCCGCGAAACCCAACCTCGCCCGCCGGTGCACGTCCTGGTAGGCAAGCTCGGCCGCCGCGACGTTGAAGCGGGAGCGCGCTCGGTCGAGGATCGGTTTCACCGCCGCCCTCTTGTCCTTCAGGGAGGAGGTGAGAGGCAGGCGTAGCTCGATCGTCAGCAGCGCGGCGGGCACAGACAGCGGAGGATAGGCGCCGAGCCGGGCGAGGCGGGACAACCCGTGCGAGGCGGGACAATGGAGTTGATGCGGGTCTTCTCCGCCGCCTACCTCGCCACGGTGACGACGATGGTCGTCGTGTCGATCGCTTTGTGCGCCTTCGCCCGTCGGCGCCCCGGGCGGTGGATGATCGTGGCCGACGGCTTATTGGCGCTGCTGCTCGCGGCGGTGACACTCACCTGGATCGTGCAGACGGCCACCGAGCCAGATTGGACCGCGTCCGGGTCGCTGCCCTTCGCGCTCTGCGACATGGCGACGCTCGTCGCCGCGGCTGCCTTGTGGACCCGGCAGCGGCTGCTCGTCGAGCTCACCTACTTCTGGGGCCTGGCGGGCACCCTGCAGGCGGTCCTCACCCCGGACCTCAGCGTCGGCTTCCCCAGCCTCACCTTCTTCGAGTACGTCATCGCCCACGCCGGGATCGTCTGCGCAGCGCTCTTCCTCGTCGTCGGCCAGCAGCTGGCACCGAGACGCCACGCCGTCGTCCGGGTGATGGCGATCACGATCGCATACACCGCGGTGGTCGGAGTGATCGACGCCGTGACCGGCGGCGACTACATGTTCCTCCGCAGCGAGCCGTCGAACTGGACGATGCTGCGGCTCCTACGGACCGTGGCCCTGGTACATCGTGAGCGCCACCGGGGTGGCGGTGGTGCTCTTCTCGGCGCTCGACGCGCCGTTCTGGTCCCGCCGCCGCCTCGCCCTGAGCGAGGCAGGATCACGGGATGACGCCGCCGTGCTCGGGTTCTAGGGAGCCAATCGCTCGAGCAGCCAGCCCGGCCCCTGCCGCCGGTAGCGCAGGCGGTCGTGGAGGCGATGCTCCTGGTGCTGCCAGAACTCGACGGCGGCGGGCCGCACCCGGTAGCCGCCCCAGTGCTCCGGCAGCTCGATCTCGTCCCCGCCGAAGAGCTCCTCCAGCTCGTCCAACCGCTCGTCGAGCTGAGCACGTCCTTCGATCACCCTGCTCTGCGGCGACGCCCAGGCTGCGAGCTGGCTTCCCCGCGGTCTCGTCGCCCAGTACCTCGCCGTCTGGTCGCGTTCCACCAGCTCCACCGTCCCTGTGACGCGCACCTGCCGCAGAGGGAAGCGAAACAGCAGGGCGGCCCGCGGGTTCGCATCGAGATCTGCAGCCTTGGCGCTCGTCAAGTTCGTGAAGAAGACGAAACCCTCCTCGTCCAAGGTCCGCAGCAGCACCATCCGGCACGACGGCTGCCCTTCCGGGGTGGCCGTGGCCAGGGCCATCTCGTCGACGCCGGCTTCCTCGTACCATCGCCGGAACTGCACGAACGGATCAGGATCGACATCGTTCTCGAGCAGGAAGCCCATGGACATCATCATCGCCCAGCCGGCCGTCCGTAGTCCTCGCTCGCCTAGCATCGGCGGAAAGGGGGACGGGTGCCGCGGGCCTTCCGATTGCTGCAGTTCTCAGACATCCACCTGTTGGCGGAAGGGCGCCTGCGGGCGGACATCGACGCCCTCGCCAATCTGGAGGCGGTCTACGCCTCCGTCTTGGCCTCCGGCATCCGGCCGGAGGCGCTGATCCTGACCGGCGATCTGGTCGACAAGGGTGAGCCGGCAGCGTACAGAGCCTTGCGGGAGAGGACTCGTGAGCTCACCGGACAGCTCGGTTGCGAAGTCATCTTCGTCCCCGGGAACCACGACGACCGCCAAGCGCTCCGGGCGACGCTGCTCGGGATGGATGGCGGCGGCGATTCCGGCGGGGAGGGCGGCCGGGCCGGCGGGGAGGGCGGCCGGGCCGGCGGGGAGGGCGGCCGGGCCGGCGGCCGGGAGGGCGGCCGGGCCGGCGGCCGGGACGGCGCATGCGACGCCGACACGATCGACCAGGTCGCCTGGATCGACGGGCTGCGTGTCGTAGCGCTCGACTCGGTGATCCCGGGGAGAGTCGACGGCGAGCTGCGGACCCAGCAGCTCGAATGGCTCCGGGACGTGCTGGCCGAGCCTGCGCCGGAGGGGACCGTCCTCGCCCTGCACCATCCCCCGATCCGCACGCCGATCCGAGAGATGGCCTCGATGGGGCTGGCGGAGCCGGAACGGCTGGCCGAGGTGCTGCGCGGAAGTGACGTGATGCTCGTGATCTGCGGCCACAACCACCATGCCAGCGCCGGCATGATCGGCGGCGTACCGGTGTGGGCGGCACCGGCGACCTCCTACCGCTCGAACCCGATGAACGAGGAGCGCTACGAGCCACTCACCGGCTGCGCCTACTCACGCATCGACATCACGGCCGGGGCGGCGGTCGTCAGCTACGTACCGGTCGAGGTCGCCGGATACTCTGGCCCGGCGCCCGCACCACAGTCACCGGGGAGGACCGAATGAGTCTCGACATCCTCGAGAGAGCGTTCTCGAGCACGGCCGCGGTTCTCGCCAACGTGCTGCCGGCTCAACTCGACCAGCCGACACCATGCCCCGCCTGGAGCGTTCGTGACCTGGTGAACCACATCATCGGCGGGACCTCGTTCTTCGCGATGACCGTCGAGAGCGGCGAGTCGCCGCCGCCGCCCGGGGATTCGGCTCCTGACTTCACGGCGGGCGACATGAACGGCGCCTTCACCGCCGGCACGGCCGCGGACTGGCCGCCTTCGGGGCCGAGGGCGCGATGGACCGCTCAGTGCGGCTGGCGTTCGGCGAGCTCCCGGTGCCGCGTTTCATGTTCATCGCCGCCACCGACGCCTTCGTGCACGGTTGGGACTTGGCAAAGTCGACCGGTCAACCGACAGATCTCGACCCGCAGCTCGCCTCGCAGCTGCTGGCGGCGGCGAGATCGATGGTCCCGGAGTCGTTTCGGGGCGCGGATGGTCAGGCGCCCTTCGGAGTCGAGGTGGCGGTCACCGAGAACGCGCCGCCGGCTGACAGGCTCGCCGCCTTCCTCGGTCGCCACCCCTAGCCCGCTCGTGGACCGAGGTGAGGCCGGGACGGTGCCGCCATCACGTCGAGGTCGACCGCTCCTGCAACGCCGGGAACGTGCGCCACGCTGTCGACCTGCCAGAAGAGCCATCCGTCTCCGGCCGGGCGGAGGAGCAGGCGCGCCACCAGAGCTTGCGGCTGAACCACCTCTCGACGGGGTACGCCGCCTCGAAATCCCCACTCACGTAGAGCACAGCTCTCCCCTCCTCGGGCTCGACCGCCGCCAGGAAGGCCGCCAACTGCGCCCTCACGTCGGCCGCGCTCGGTCGCGCCGAACAGAAGGTGCTCGGTTCGAGGTCGACCGCCGGAGGCAGCTGCAGCTTGCGGGGCCCGACCGCACGGAGGAAGGCGGCAGCCTGAGCCCTGCCCGATGAGCAGAGGGAGAAGAAGTGGTAGGCACCCACTTCCAGCCCGGCCGACTCCGCTGCTGTGCGGTCCTCGGCGAAGTCGGGATCGAGGAACGAGCTGCCCTCCGTCGCCTTGATGTAGACGAACGAGATGCCGCTGGCGGCCACCTGCTTCCAGTTCACGTTGCCCTGGTAGGCGGAGACGTCGATGCCGTACCGTTCGCCCGGGAGCAGCGATGGCCGGTAACTCGGCGCCCAGATCTTCCAGGCGACGACGAGGCCACCGGCGACGAGTGCCAGCAGGATGACGAGGCCGCCGAGGAGGAACGGCCACCGCCGGTGCCGTCGGCTCCGGCTGCGGCGCCCGGGGCGCCTGGGGACGCGCTTGGGGGCGGTCCGGGGCACGCTTGTCACTTCACCCGCTGTTGACGGCACCTTGTCGACTTCGCCCCTCGTCGCTGTCGGACCGATGCTAAGCCGTGGCCACCCGCTCGACAGCGAGGCGGCGAGCTTCGATCTTGGCGTGTAATTTCCGCTCCGGGCCGGCCATTCCTAGGTGATGCACAAAGCGCGACGCGAGATGAGCGCAGAAGACAGGGCGCGTTTCGAGGCCTTCTACCGAGAGCACGTGCAGGTCGTGCTGCGCTATGCCCTCGCCCGCGTCAGGGCTGAGCAAGCAAAGGACGTCGTGGCGGAGACATTTCTCGTCGCCTGGCGTCGGTTCGACGAGATGTCGGACCAGCCGACATCCTGGTTGCTCGGCGTCGCACGCAAGGTGATCTCTACACATTCTCGTGGCGATGCAAGGCGCCTCGCTCTCGGCGCGCGGCTCGCACATGTGGCCGACGATGAGGCTGTCTGCGACCCAGGCGAGCAGGTCACCGAACGGCAGTCGGTGCTGAGCGCTTTTTGCGGACTTTCAGGACCCGACAGGGAGGTCCTGCGGCTCATGGCGTGGGACGGATTGTCGCGGGACCAGGCGGCCGAGGTGCTCGGTCTGACCCGGTGGGCCCTCTCCGTGCGGCTGCATCGGGCGAGGCGGCGCTTTGTGGCGCGGTTGGAAGCCGACGACCCCGACGGTAGCCCGGCCATCGCCGGTCGCCCGGGCGAGATCGATCCTTCCCGCCGCGCCGAGTTCCTGCAAACAAAGGAGGCACACTGACATGCCAGCTCGAAATGAACTCGATCTCCTGACCGCTAACCGTCCCGCGATTCTCGATCACGCGACTGAGATCATCGACGGCGCCGAGACCGAGCGGATCCTGCGGCGGATCCTCGACTCGAACCCGCCCGGATCGCTCGCCACAGCCCCTACGCGTCGTGTGATCGGAGCCCACAGGCGGCTGCGACACGTCGGTTTCGGCGTCGCCGCAGGCGCCTTGATGGCCGTCGTGGCGCTGGTGGGCGCGACGCTGTTGGCCGGGCCGACCGCGCCCACGCACCCCGCCCAGGCGAGTCACGCAGGTCACCCGTCGCTGCGCTGGCGGCTGGTCGGGGACGTCAGCGGGCCGTGGCACCCACTCGGGACCGTCCAGCCGAATGCGAACTTCCAGATGCAGTGTGCCTCCACGACGACTTGCTACGCGCTCGGCTCCAAGATCGACGGATCGGACCCCGGGCAGCTCCTCGTGACCACCGACGGCGGGCATAGCTGGAGCGATGTCAACCTGCCGGCGCAGCTCGGCACCCACAGCTCGATGTCGTGCGTCGATGCGAGCACGTGCGGCATCTTGGGGGTGGAAACCTCAGGCCAGGCAGTCTTCCTCGAGACGAGCGACGGCGGGCAGACCTGGTCCAGTCACCCAGGACCCTCGCAGCTCGACTCGGATGGCTATCGCGATCCCTCGGTGCAGGCCATCGGAGCCCTCGATTGCACATCGGCAACGAGATGCACCGCCGTGGGGTCTCCCCAGGGACTTGCCGCATCGAGCTCCTTCACGACATCGGACGGCGGCGTCACGTGGTCTGGATCGACAACTCCGGTGACGGTCGAGATCGCGGGCGGCTTGAACACGTCATCCCTCCAGTGCCTGAGCGACGGCACCTGCATCGTCGCCGGGTTCGTCCCTGGATCATTGGGTGAGTCGCTCGCAGTGGGCTACAGCACCGACGGGGGCGCCAGCTGGCAGTCCGCGAGCGTCCCAACAGGGACGTACGGGATCCCCTCGATATCGTGCCCGGCGGCGAACGACTGCCTGATGGTCTCCTTCGGGGGCGGCACAGGCACCTCGACGATCCTCCATTCCACAGACGGGGGCCAGAGCTGGAGTCTCGTGTCCTCGAGCGGACTTCCGCAGTCGCAGCTGACCGGGCTCTCCTGCTCGAGCAGCGACGACTGCTGGACATCGGGCGGAACGACCCAGCCTTCGTTCCCAGCCGGAGATTCTGGGAGCATGCTGGCCGTATCGACGGATCAAGGGCAGACCTGGCAGCAGGCCATCCTCCCTGCTGGGATCTCCGCGGTACAGGGAGTCTCGTGCCCGAGCATGAACAACTGCTACGCCCTCGCCCTCCAGTCACAGTCGGGCAAGATCAGCTACGTGTTCCTCAGCAACAGCTCGAACTGATCAGGGCAGCACTTGTCCGACGCTCGCCGGACGGGCGTCGGGATCGATCTCGTGTGCAGCAATCAACGTGGAGCGTTGGTTGCTGCACATGAGAATCGGGCAAACCACCCGCCAGTGACCCGCGACGAGTGGCTGGCTGGCTTCGCAGCAGAGGTAGGCGCAGAGGCGCCGACGGTCGAGCAGGTCGATCGGCTGCTGGAGCTCGCCGGGATCGCCGCCCACGCCTCGGAGCGCACCGCCGCCCCGATCGTGTGCTGGCTGGCGGCAATGGCCGGCGTCGATCCCGCCGAGGCCGTCCGCATCGCCAAGGAGATCACACCCGCCGATCGTTGAACGACGGCGGCGCCCATTAGTGGCCGAGCGGTGAGCCGAGCTGAGCGGAGCGTGGCGGCGATCCCCGGGACCGGCGAGCGCGGCCCGCCCAGCAGGCTCCGGTGCAACGATCGACTTCGGGCCCGAAGGGGCCGGCTCCACGCCATCGGTGGCGTGAGAGTTTCGTGCGAGGCCCGACGCGAAACAGGGCCTGACAACTGGCACGGAGGTATGCATGCGTAACCTTCCCCACTCCCGCCAGGCGCGCTGGGCGGCTTCAGTCGCCGGAGCACTGGCGCTCTTGATCGGTTCGGCCGCCGCCGCAACCGCTGTCTCCGGTAGCACAGCGCCTTCACGAGGTCATGCACGACGGGTTGTGCCACCGGGCGCAGCCGGACGGGCGCCGGCACCGGCCCCGGGAGCGGCGAACGGCGCTCCTGCGCCGGCCGAGTTCTCGAGCACCGCCAATCCGATGACGCTCGACCCTCCGCTGCAGGTGCCCCCCTCGCGCCCGGTCGTCGTGACGATCGCCAAGGATGCCGCTTTCGGCAACGGGCCGCCTCCGGTCGTGAACACGGTGAGCCTGCCGAAAGGCAACTTCGCCGAAGTCGTCCTGCAGGTCACCGGCACCGAATCCGGCCGCCAGTACGACCGGCTCTGCGAGATCTTCGACGGGCCGACCGAGATCTTCCTCGGCGTGACGCCGGAGCCCACTCCGCAAGGCATCACCTGGCACGCCGAGAGGGACGTGACCGGCTACATGCCGCTGCTCAGCGGGACACGCACCTTCTCAACATACGTCGACAACTACCTGTCGAGCGTCGACACGGGGATCCCGACGATCACCGCACGGCTGCTCTTCTACCCGGCCGCCGGCAGCTTCCGCCCGCCGCACACCGCTGGGCTCTCCAATCCGGCGCTCGCCGGCGACGCGATCAACGAGACGGGTCCCGCCTCCCCTGCGACGTCGCCGGGCGTGCCGTCGAGCGTCGTCCCCCTGCTCCCGCAGGGTGCGTCGAACACCCTCACAACCATCGGAAGCGGCCAGAGCGAGACTGCGACAGTCACCCTGCCGCACGACGTCACCACCGCCACGCTCGACCTCTATGCCATCGGCCAGTCGACGGACGAGTTCTGGTGGTCGCTCGTACCCGCGTTCCGTGAGATCGAGGTCTCGATCGACAACAAGCCGGCCGGGGTCGTGTGGCCGTTCCCGTACGTGTACACGGGCGGGGTCAACCCGCTGATCTGGCGTCCGCTGACGGGGGTCCACACGCTCGACATCCCCACCTACCGTCTCGACCTCACGCCCTTCGCCGGCGTCCTCGGCGGGACCCACACGGTGACGATCACGGTCGCGGGCAATGCCGGCTACTGGCTGGCCGGTGGCAGCCTGCTGCTGACCACGGCGTCGCGTCCCACGTCCGGCAGGGTGAACAGCGACTCGCTCGCCTTCCCCACCACCTCCACGGTCACGACGGCCGACGCGCTCGGCTCCTCGAACCAGCCGGTGACGAGCGAGGTGGCGAGCAAGCACTACCAGATCTCGGGTTCGGTGGTCGTCGACGGGCGCAGCTGGACCGACACGCTTCGGCAGTCCCTCGAGTTCGGCGACGACCAGTCGTACATCAACCCCAGCTGCTCCGGCCCGTGCTACCAGTGGGTGCACGGCCAGGAGGTGCAGACGTCCTCCGAGACGATCGTCGGGCCGAGCGTTTCGCTGCGGAACGACCGCTCGAGCTGGACGATCGACGCGCCGAACGGCTACCTGCAGAGCAGCGACGGGTCGGACTTCTTCCTCCCCGCCACGGTCGACCAGCAGCTGACCGATCTGGCCGGGCAGGGCGGAGGAGGGCTCCCCTTCGGCTCCAGCCTCCTCGAGAGCGTCGTCGGCTACGGCGCCCTGGAGGAGGACAACAGCGCCGCCACGATCACGAACGGCGACACGACGGGGACCATCACCTGGCGGACGACGGGCGTGGCGCCGCAGCTCTACGAGCGGACGATCGTCACCCGTGGGGGACAGGTGCTACAGGACCTCCGCTTCTAGGTCCGCCACCGGCGGTCGGCCAATCGTAAGGGGAGAAACTACATCTATAGCGGACAGTTCTCCCCTTACGATTGCCGGCCTCCCCAAGCCAGCGGACCTCAGCCAAAGGCGGCAACCGTCGCCGAGATCGCCTCCAGCGCGTGGCGGATCTCGCCGAGCGAGTTGGCGTAGGAGAGCCGCAGGTACCCCTCCCCCTGCCGGCCGAAGGCCGTGCCGGCCAGGCACGCCACGCCTGCCTCGTCGAGGATCCGCTGCTGCAGGCTCAGCGACGACATCCCGAGAGCCTTGACGTTCGGGAAGACGTAGAACGCACCGGCGGGTTCGACGCAGGAGATGCCGGGGATCGAGTTGAGCCCTTCGACGATCACGTCCCGGCGAGCTCGAAACTCCGCCACCATCTCGTCGACCGGCTCCCACGGCCCTTCCAGAGCCGCACGCGCCGCGTCCTGGCTGAAGGCAGAGGTGCACGAGACGGAGTTGATTACGAGGCGGGTCACCGGCTCGACGAGCGGGCGCGGGAAGACCCCGAAGCCGAGGCGCCAGCCCGTCATCGCGAACGTCTTCGACCAACCGTCGAGGAGCACCACCCGCTCGTCCATTCCCTCGATGTCGAGGATGCTGGTGTGCTCACCCTCGTAGCGGATGGCCCAGTAGACCTCGTCGGAGAGGACGGTCAGGTCGTGACGCATCGCCACCTCGGCGATCGCCTCGCAATCCTGTCTCGTGAGCGCGCTGCCGCAGGGGTTGTGCGGCGAGTTGAGGACGAGCAGCTTGGTGCGCGGGGTGATGAGGCTCTCGATCTCGGCCGGGTCGATCCTGAACGCGTTCTCCTCCCGCAGCGGCACCGGCACGGGGACGGCGCCGGCGAAGGCGGCGATCGACTCGTACATCGGGAATCCCGGGTCGGGATACAGCACCTCGTCACCAGGCCCGCAGAGCGCCAGGATGGTGAAGAACATGATGGGCTTGGCGCCGGGGGTCACCACGACCCGGTCGGCCGGGGCGGTGAGCCTCCCCCTCTTCTCCAGGAAGGCGCTGACGGCCTCACGTAGCTCCAGGGTCCCTTGTGCCGGGACGTAGTGCGTGTGCCCGCTGCGCAGCCCTTCGACGGCCGCCTCCACGATGTGGGCGGGAGTGTCGAAGTCGGGTTCACCGATCTCGAGATGGACGATGCGGCGACCCTCGGCCTCCAGCGCCCGCGCCTGGGCGAGCACGGCGAAGGCGGATTCGGTGCCGAGTCGCCCGATTGATGGCGCGATCTCCATGCCTAGACCGTACGTAGATGCCGGCCCCGGCGCCAGCCCCAGGGGCCAATCCGTGGCCGACCCAGGCAAAGGTTACGTTGGTAGGTGGCCGGGCACGGCGCCGGCGACAGGGATGACCAGCCCGGAACCGAGAGGTGTGACGTGTCGAAACTTGCCCACGAGGAGGTGGCGTCGGTGCCCGCAGATGGGCCCGACTCGACAGCAGGACTGGACAAGCAGCTCTACCAGGAGTCGAGCAAGCAGTTCGAGAACTACGAGTTGGTCAAGGAGCTCATCGACGAGTGCATCGACCTCTCGCTCAACTACCGCCAGAGCGGCCATCCCGGCGGCTCCCGCTCGAAGGTGCACATGCTCGTGTCGCTGCTCCTCTCGGGAGCCATGCGGTGGGACCTGCGGCGCCCGTGGCTGCCCTTCGCCGACCGTTTCGTCCTGGCAGCCGGTCACACGGTCCCTCTCGTGTACTCGACACTCGCCGTCCTCAACGAGGCCCTGCGCGAGCGCCATCACCAGACCGGCCAAACGGAGTACAGCTTCCCGCACGACGGGCGCTTCGCCCTGACCTGGGAGTCGCTGCCCGGCCTCCGTCGCCACGGCGGGTTGCCGGGACACGCCGAGATGGCGGGCAAGACCCTCTTCCTCAAGTACAACACCGGACCGTCCGGGCACGGCGTGGCTCCCGCAGCGGGTGAGGCGCTGGCGCTCAGGTTGGCAGGTGCCGAGGAGGTGAAGGTCTTCACGTTCGAAGGGGAAGGCGGCCTCACCCCCGGAGGGGCGCACGAGGCGAAGAACACCGCTTGGGGCCTCGGGCTCTCCAACCTCGTATTCATGATCGACTGGAACGACTACGGGATCGACCCGCGGCCCGCTTCGAGCGTGGTGCACGGATCCCCGATCGACTGGTTCGCCCCCTACGGGTGGCGCGTCGTCGGCACCGAGCTCGGCATGGAGTGGGCGCCGGTGACCGAGGTCGTGCTCGAAGCGGCTCACGGCGAGAACCCGCACCGGCTCCCGACGATGGCCTGGTTCAGGACCCGCAAAGGCAGGGGGTACGGCAAGTACGACTACAAGAGCCATGGCACGCCTTGGCCGATGAACGCAGAAGAGTTCTGGGCCGTGCGCAAGGAGTTCATGGAACGCCACGGAGTCGAGTACGAGGGTGTCGACGAACCTGCTCCTGACGGAGCCGCCGCCCGCCAGGCTCAGGCGGAGGCGAACCTGAGGATCGCCCTCAGCGTCCTGCACCGCAATCAGGACGTCCTCGAATGGCTCGCCGACCGCTTGGTGGAGCTCGGCGAGAGCGTCCCCGGCTCAGTCGCCACGGGCCGCTTCCGCGCCGGCTCCACAGCCCTGTTCTCCGACCCCCGCGTCCTCGACGCCGAGACCTACCCCGCCGAGATGTGGAAGAAGCCCGGGGAGAAGGCGGCCAACCGTGCCGGTCTCGCCGCCTGGGGAGCGCACGTCAACGCAGTTGCGAAAAAGGAATACGGCAGGCCGCTCTTCATCGCCTGTTCGGCCGATCTGGCCGACTCGACCAACATCGGCGGGTTCGGCGCAGACTCGGGGGATATGCCGGGCTGGGGCTGGTACGAACGAGACAGCAACCCGACGGGCGCCCTGCTGCCGACCGAGATCACCGAGTTCGGGAACGCCGGCCTGGTCACCGGCCTTGCGAGCGTCAACCTGGCCGACGACCCCTTCAAGGATTTCGACGGCTTCTGGGGTGCCTGCTCGACCTACGGAGCCTTCTCCTACCTGAAGTACGGCCCGATGCGGTTGTTCAGCCAGCTGGCCGAGGACTGCGACCTCCGGGTTGGCAAGGTGCTCTGGGTGGCGGGCCACTCCGGGCCGGAGACGGCCGAGGACTCACGCACGCACTTCGGCGTCTTCGCACCCGGGGTCACCCAGCTGTTCCCCGATGGGATGGTGATCGACCTCCACCCGTGGGAGTACAACGAGGTGCCGGTCGTGCTGGCCGCGGCCCTGTCGCAGAAGGCTCCCATCGTCGCGCTCCACCTGACGAGGCCGGCGGTGGAGATCCCCGACCGCCAGGCGCTCGGCATCCCGTCGCATTTCTCCGCCGCCGGCGGCGCCTATGTCCTGCGGGCGTTTCGCGAGGACCAGCCGAAGGGCGGGACGGTCATCATCCGCGGGACGATGCCGGTGAACAACCTCGTGCAGAAGCTCGGCGAGCTCGACAGCGCAGGCCTGAACGTGAAGGTGGTAGTAGCCGTGAGTCGCCAGCTGTTCGACCTCCAGGACGAGTCCTACCGGGAGAGCGTGCTCGAGCCGCTCGACGCGCTGGACGCGATGGTGATCACCAACGGCGGGTTCGCGCTGATGCACCAGTGGGCCGGCGGCCCGCTGGTCCGCGAATACTCGCTCTCGTCGGACTGGGACGACCGCTGGCGGACGGGCGGCAGCGTCGACGAGGTCATCGACGAGGCGCACCTCAGCGGCGAGCACATCCTGGCGGCGATAGAGCGGTTCGTGCGGGAGCGCGAGAAGCGCTTGCGAAACTGGGAACATCTCGCCGAGGCCGCACGCCGGCGCTAGCCCTCGGCCACGAGGCGGCACCGAGGCGGCGGAACGGCTCACTCAGAGACAGTCGCCTGTCATGTGGACATCTGGTCAGACGAGCCGGGGCGGGCGAGCTGGCGAAGGCGTTCCAGGTCCTCTGGACCGCCGAGCACCGTCATCCGGTCACCGGCGCGGATCAGCGTGTCGCCGGCCGGTTGGAAGACCTCTGCGCCGCGCTCGACGGCTGTGACCAGAGCTCCCTTCGGGAGCAGCCCCGACCGGAAGTGTGGCGCCGGCGAGCACCGACCCCTCGGCGACGATCACCTCCGCCAGCCCGCTGTCGGCAGCCACATCGGGGAGATGTCTGAGGGTGGCCTGAAGCGCACGGCGGTAGGCACGGACCACGTCCGATATCGAGATCGTCCCCACCACCCGCCGATCGGCATCGACGACGGTGCCCCAAGCGCCGCGACGCCGAGCTCAGTCGCTCGAGGAGCGCATCGAGCTGCATCTCGTCCGGGACCGGCGCCAGGGAGGCATCGACAGCGCCCGAGCCCTCGATTCTTGCGGCCCCGCCCCTCTCGTCGTCCGCGAGGGAGCCAAGGGCGCCGAGCGAGACGATGCCGAGATAGCGCTTCTCCGAGTCGACCACCGGCGCACCGTCGACGCCCGCCGCGTCGAGATGGGCGCGCGCAGTCGCCACGTCCGAGCCCGACTCGACGAGGCACCGAGGTGGCAGCATCGCATCGGCGGCCCTGATCGAAGCGAGCAGCGGAAGGCCGGCGAGGACCCGGTGCGCGGGCGACTCCGCCCGGTTGCGGAGCTGGCTCCGGTAGATCGTGTCGTCAGTCGACGGACGATGAGCGTGGCCAGCCCGACTGCGACCATCGCCGGGGCGATCAGGTTGAGACTGCCCGTCATCTCGGCGACCATCAGCATGACCGCCAGCGGGGCACGGGCGATGCTCGCCGAAGCAGGCCATCATCCCGACGATACGTAGGGCGCCGGGTCGTGTCGCCGAGGCTGGGGACGATCGGTTCGAGCGAGGCGCCAGACCGCCGCGCCGACGAAGGCCCCGATCACCATGCCCGGGCCGAAGATGCCGCCCGAGCCGCCCGAGCCGATGGACAGGCCGGTCGCCACGATCCGGGCGAACGGGCAGGACGAGCACGATCCACAACGGGATGGCGAGCGAGCCTGCGACCGAGGCCCTGCTGGATCCAGCCGTAGCCGGTGCCGAGCACCTCGGGGATGGCCAGAGCCGATGCAGCCGACGAGGAGCGCCGCCGATCGCCGGCCGGACCAGCGGGGGACGGGAAGCCGGGCGAAGAGCGCCGGCGATGCCGTAGAAGCCCTTGGCGTAGAGCGAGCCCGATGAGCCCGCCGACGATGCCGATGAGGGCGAACCAGATCAGCTGCGGGGCGCTGGGCGAAGTGGTAGCTGCCGGCGTAGCCGAACAGCGGGCCGAAGCCGCGCACCGACCCGAAGACGACGTAGCCGACGATCGAGGCGATGAAGGCGGGGAGGAGCGCCTCGACCTCGAAGTCGTCGCGGTAGAGGATCTCGGTCGCCAGCACCGCCCCGCCGAGCGGCGCCCCGAAGATCGCACCGATGCCCGAGCCGATGCCGCTCGCCACCGCGATGCGGGCGTCGGCGGCGGCTGAGGTCGAGCGACGCGGGCCAGAAGCGAGCCGAAGCCGGCGCTGATCTGCCCGGTCGGGCCTTCCCGCCCGCCGGAGCCGCCCGAGCCGATGGTGAGGGCCGAGGCGACGATCTTGACGACGACGGTGCGCAGCCGGATGCCACGCGGGTTGTGGTGGACCGCCTAGATGGCGGCGTCGGTGCCGTGGCCCTCGGCCTCGGGGGCGATGCGGAAGACGAGCAAGGCCGCGAGCGAGCGCGCCGGCGCAGACCACGAGCGGGAACGGCCCACGGCCGGACGAAGTGCGGCGAGGCCGCCTGCAGCCCCCTTCGCCGACCGGGGTCGGGACGTGGTAGCCGGCCAGCACGCCGAGGAAGAGGTGGGTCGCCACGACGAGTGCCTCGTAGAAGACGAGCGCGCCGAGCCCGGCGATCGAGGCCGATGAGGCATGCCGAGCACCAGCCACTTGCGCACGTAGGTGGTCGAAGCGAGCCAGGCCGACGCACGCGCCTGCAGGGTGCGCAGCGACGCCCGCCGCCGGCGTGAGACGGGAGACGGCTGCGGCCACTACAGGTCCCAGCCCGTGGTCCAGTCCTGCTCGGGCACCTCACCGGCGACGGCAGCCAGCCGCCCAAGCGCTTGCACGAGGACGGTCTGCTCGTCTGCCGGCATCTCCGAGACGATCCGCTCGATCTCGGCGCGCCGGCGAGCCGTGACCCGCGTCGACGAGCTCCCTGCCGGACTGGCGTCAAAGTCAGCCGCACCTGGCGGCGGTTGCCCTGCTCGCACGCGACGCCGGACGAGGTCCTTGCGGACGAGCCGGTCGCACATCCGGGTCGCCGTGGCCGGCGTGACCGCCACCGCCTCGGCGAGGCTCGCCAGGCTCTGCGGCCCTCGCGAGGCGAGCACGACGAGCGTGCGGTACTGCGCAAGTGTGACCTCTTCACCGACTCCGGCCAGCGAGCGGGCGGCGACAGCCACCAGCACCCGGCTGGCGGAAAGCACGGCGTTCACCACCTGATCGCTCGCCGGCGCGGGCACCTGGTCATGTTGCATGCTCTAAGTATTGCATACACTAACGATTTAGCTTTCGCCTCCTGCGGACTGCGCGGCCATGGCATCAGGTCGGTGGCGAGCGGGTATGCGCGGGGCGTGCTGATCGGGAACTGGACCCACCTTGGCGCGGTCGCCGGCAAGGCCGCGCTGATGTACCTCACGGCGCTCTGCGCACTGCGGCTCGGGGAGCGGCGCACGCTTGCGCAGTGGACGATCATCGACTTCGTTGCAGCAGTGGCGATGGGAGCGATCGTCGGCCGGACGGCGCTTGCCAGCAATCAGTCCTACGTCACCGGAGGCGTCGCCATCGTGACGCTGGTGGTGCTCCACCGACTCGTGTCCGTGCTGCGCTACAACCGGGCTTTCAACAAGCTCGTCGACCACCGCGTCCGGGTGCTCGTGGCGCACGGTCGCATGCGCATGGGAGAGCTTCGCCGCTGCGGCCTGACCGTGAACGACCTCGAGGCGCAACTGCGTCAACAGGGCGTCTTCTCCATCGAGGACGTCCGCTACGTCCTCTACGAGACGAAGGGAAGCATCACGGTGGTGCCGGAGGCGGATGGCCGGACGGTCCCGCTCGTCGAGCACGCGCTCGAGTCCGCTGCCGGCTTCAGCACGAACGAATCCGGCGGCGGAACCTGACCGTCAGAGGATTCGATCGGGCCGATGAATCGCGCCACTTTCGGACGTCTCTGGAGATGAAATCGCTCGAGGAGGCGCACTGTGCGAGATGTCGTGGTGTACCAGTTGCTGTCGCTTGACGGAGTTGCCGAGGCTCCGGATGCCTTCATCACCGACTTCGACGAGGCGATGGAGGAGAATCTGGCTGACGTCATCGGCTCCCAGGACGCGGTTCTGCTCGGGCACCGCACCTACGACGAGTGGGCCGAGTTCTGGCCGGCGAGCGACATCGAGCCGTTTGCGACGTTCATCAACAAGACCGCCAAGTTCGTGGCGTCCTCCAAGCCATTGGACCCCGCCTGGCAGAACACCACGGCCATCGAAGGTGATCTCCGCAGCTTCGTGATCGAGCTCAAGAGCCAGCCCGGCAGCGACATCGGCGTGCACGGGAGCATCGAGTTGACGCAGTCGCTCCTCGAGGCAGGACTAATCGACGAGCTCAGACTCGTGATCGCTCCGTCGATCCAGATGCAGGGCCGCAAGCTCTTCGAGAGAGGTGTTCCGAAGCGACTGTCATTGAGGCGGAGCGTCACCTCTCCGACCGGATATGTCCTTGTCAACTTCCGCGTCGAGCCGTGATGGCAAGATTCGATCGATGAGATACGGCATCGACGTCGGACTCTTCGATGAGCTCGCCGATCCCAAGGTCGTGGCCCGTCTGGCGGCCCGGGCCGAGGAGAAAGGATGGGACGGCTTCTTCGTCTGGGACCACATCTCGTACCGGGCGCCGGTGCGGGCGGTGGCCGATCCGTGGGTGACGCTCGCCGCAGTGGCCTGCGCTACCTCCCGCTTGCGACTCGGTGCATTGGTCACCCCGCTCTCCCGCCGGCGGGTGCACAAGGTGGCTCGCGAGACAGCCACGTTGGACGTGCTGAGCTCCGGCCGGCTCATCTTCGGGACAGGCCTCGGCAGCGTTCGAAACAACGAGCTCGAGCCGTTCGGCGAGGTGACCGACCCCCGCCAGCGCGCCCAGCTCCTCGATGCGGGTCTGCAAGCCTTGGCGAGCTACTGGGGCGGGGAGTTCGAGCCGCGACCGCTTCAGCGGCCGAGACCACCGGTCTGGGTCGCAGGCGAGTGGCCGCACCGGCGACCGGTGCGCCGGGCGCTGCGCTGGGACGGCCTGTTCGTCATCGGGCTGCCCGGTCCGGACGAGCTGGCCGAACTGGCCGCCGAGATCAGGGCTGCACGCCCGGAGGGCGTCGGGTTCGACCTCATCACGGAGCTTCCGCCCGAGACCGACCTCGAGCCCTGGAGCAGGGCCGGGCTCACCTGGGCGGTCACGTACTTCGGCCTGCAGCCGACGGAGGCGCGGGTGCGGGCCGTGATCGACGCCGGCCCTGGCGCGATCCTGTGAGGAACGCAAAGCTTGCACCATGGCCACCCTGAAGCGGATCCGTTTCGGCTCGCCGATCTTGGGAGGCCCGAGTCGCTCCCCAAGGAGGGCGGTCCGCACGCCGCATGTCATCTTCCGGGTGAACGGCGCCGCTTGTGGGTCGAGGCCTTTCTCCGAGTTGAAGCGACTCGGCGCTGCGAGGCGGCAGCCGATGCGGCGTCGACCGGATAGGCCCTGCGGGCGAGCAGCAACATCAGCCCGCTGACTGCCAGGGGCACGAGCATCAGCAGGAAGGCGTCCCCGAGTCCTCGCACCTGTGCCGGCGTCCCTGCCGGCGACTTCGCCCCGCCCGCCACGACGGCCAATCCCCCACGGTTCGCCCCGAACTGCTCCGACACAAAGCCGAAGGTCAGCGGAGCTCCCGCCTCCAGCAGGGTGCGGATCAGGGTCCGTACGGCCTCGGCCCTTCCCCACAATTGCGCCGGAACCACATCCAGTCGAGCGGCGTCGAGCGTGGCGTTCGGTGCCGACATGAATCCAGCCGCCACGATCATCAGCGGGAGAGCGATCCCGAGGCTGCTCGTCAGCAGAACCGGCACCAGCAGCAAGGCGGCGCCAGCGTAGCCGCCGGCGCCGATGTCGATGCGGGCGGTGACGTGTCCTCGGCCGATCAATCCGTCTCCCCACCGGCCCCCGCCGATCACCCCTGCGGCCGCACCGAGGCCGACGACTATCACGAGGATGGTCGCGACCCCCTGGTTGACCCCGTACTGGCCGCGGACGAACAGCAGGGCGAAGGTCTTGAGGCCCGCGAAGAAGAAGTAGCCCAGTGACGATGCGACGATCATCACGACGTTCGTCTTGACTCGCAGCACGTACGCGACGGCTCTCCAGAGGGTCCATTCCGCCGGGTTGTCGTCGATGACGATCTCTTCGCGAGGTTCGACCCCCTTCCGCTCGACGAGCTCGTGCAGCTGGCCGCCGCCAGATTCCGAGGATCCGCCGTGATCGGCGAGCTCCCGCCCGTCCTGCCTCGGAGCCTCCACCGTGGCGGGGATCGATTCGGAGCCGGTGCCGATCCAGCTGCGGCCCTCCCTGCTCGGTTCGGGCAGGTAGCGCAGAAGCGCCCACACGAGCACCACGCTCGGCAGGCCGAGTATCCCCAGTGCCGGACGCCAGCCGAACCAACCGGCGATCAGCCCCGCCACGAGCACCCCTACACCGGCGCCGACGAGCTCGCCTGTCACGACGAAGCCGTAGCACGCGCCCTCGCTCGCCTGGCGGGAACAGATCGCCCATCAACGACGCGACGGCCGGGGCAGCTACCGCCGTCAACGCTCCGAGCGCGACGCGCGTGGCGAGCAGCATCGCAAAGTCGATCGAGAATGCGCCGGCAGCCTCTGCCACGCCCCAGACAAGGATCGCCCCGGCGACGAGCCGCACTCTCGGCGCCCGGTCGACGAAGTGCCCGAAGGGGAGGGTCGTCACCGCCGCGACCACCGACGACAGTGTCACCAGGAGACCGAGATCGATGTTGGAGATGTGAAGCGAGCTCTCCAGGTCCGGCGCGACCGCGCCGATAGCCCCCTGATCCGCCGCCGAAAGGGAGAGCACGCTCGCCAGAAGGAGGATCACGCGCCGCCTGGCCGGGCCGCCGACATGGTCGGTGACGCGACTGACGCCGTCGGAGACCCCGCTCGCGACCGTGTCCGCCATGCGCCCCGCGAGCGACTTGCTCCTCGCGTAGGCGAACGGGAGCAGGCAACTCACACCTGCAGACTCCCCGGACCCCCTACGTCACGAAACCTCACCAGTTCCGCCGGCGATCCCCTCTCGCCGGGGTCACGGCACCGGCAGCGACGCGATCCCCACTACCGGCTGGTTGAGGTGCTTTCCGGCGAGAGATCCGAGGGCCCCGCTGTCGCCGAAGGCGAAGACCCCTCCGTCGGAGGCTACGACCCAGTAGCCGCGCCCGTCCGGGGCCGGAGCGATCCCGACAACCGCGTCGTTGAGGTGGATCGCGCCCACCGATCCATGGAACTGGGCGTCCCCGTAGGCGAAGATTCCTCCATCGGCGGCCACGAGCCAGTAGCCGCCGCTGTCGGGCGTGCTGGCGATGCCGACGATCGGCTTGTTGAGGTGCTGCCCGTACATCGAGCCGTGTTCCACGGCGTCGCCGAACGCCAGCACCTGGCCCGCTGACGTCGCGACCCAGTAGCCGTGCCCGGTGTGCGTCGCTGTGATGCCGACCACCGAACCGGTGGAGAAGCGCCCCGTCGCCGAACCGAAAGTTCCGGCGTCCCCGAAGGGGATCACCTCTCCGCTCGCTGTGACCAGCCAGTAGCCACCCCCATCAGGCGTAGCCGCCAGGGCGACGACGGGAGAGCTCAGATGCATGCCGGCAGCCGAACCGTGGAACCGTTGCGTCCCCGAAGCAGAAGACCCCTCCATCCGACGCCACGAGCCAGTACCCCTGGCCGTCGCCTGTGGACGCGATCGCCACGATCGGCTCGGCAAGTCGGGCCGAACCGGTCGAGCCGCGGAAGACGGCGTGCCCGAAGGTGAACACTCCCCCGTCGGACGCAACAGCCCAGTACCCCTCCGAAGCGGCGAGGGGCGGCGGCGCGACCGTCTGGTCGAACGGTGTGGTCGCGTCGATCTGGTTGAACAGCGTGGTCGAGGACTGCGGCGTCGTACTCGTAGCCGTGAAGGCTGTCACGCTGTAGAGCCGGGTACCCGTCGCCGGGTTGCCGACGTCTGTGAGAGGGACGGCGATGGAGATTGTGCCCGTCTTGGCGTCGTAGCTCGCGTCCTTGGAGGACAGGACGTCTGTCTGCGGGAAGGTCATGTACTTGGTGTGCTCGCCGGGGTTGGACGGAGGAATGCCGGCCGTGTCGCCGGCGAAGAAGGTCGGCGAACCGTTGCCGAGGTGGTTGTCCATCCCGACGTAGTAGATGGAACCGTTGCCGGTCGCTCCTGGCGTCACCTCCGTCCAGCGCATGATCCAGCTGGCGTCTGGGCCGCCGATGGTGGCCGACGCGGTCAGGCTGGTGAGGCTGCGGACCGAGATGGTGGCGATCAGCCTGCGCCCAGGCGCGTTCTGCAACGAAGCGCCCGTGAGGGTCAGGTTCGGCGTCGCGACGACCCTGCTGCCGTTGGCCGAGTAGTACGCGGTGTGCTTCGGGTCCGTGACGGAGCCGACCGTCAGTCCCGGTCCGCGACCCTGCGTGACGGCCGGCATCCCGGCGATGAGGCTCGGACCGCTGATCTGACGGCTGACGACCTCCGGTCCGGCGTTCTCGCCCCCGGACGTGTCCGCCGAGGTGTCGAACACATATGAAACGAGAGCGGCGCCGTGGCGGTCGATGGTGACCTGCAAGAAGTCACCCAGGCTGCGGTCTCCCCCCGTGGTGCAGCCGAGGCCGTTCGTGCAGATCTGCCCGTGCTTGATGAAGGTCTCGCTCACCGGGACGACGGTGTAGCTCGGCGACGCCGCGTCGGCGTCGAGGCTCTGGCCCATCTGGACCGACCATTCGGCGTTGCTGAGGTTGGCGGCGCCGTAGAGCGTGCACGTGCCAGTGCCGCTGGCACACGTACCAGGCTCGCTGACCTCGGTCGTGTGGTACCAGGCGACGTCGACCCGTCCGGCGCTGCCGGCGACGATCCAGGGGAAGGTGTTGGTGCCGGCGCTGATCCCGGATCCGCTCACGCGCTCTGGCGCCGACCACGTGACCTGCGACGGGTCGGCGGGTGCGGGCTCCAGCGAGTGGACGACATAGATCTGCTCCGGTGCCGTGAGCGCACCGAAGTTCGGGTCGGTCGAGCTCGCGTGGTCGAGCGGCCCAGCCGTGAAGGTGACGTAGAGATAGCCGGCCGAGTCCCGGGCGATGGTGGCGAAGTTCTCACCGGCGATCTCCTCCGGGTTGCCGCTGGCGTCGACACAGCTTGGGTCGGCGCACAAGGCGGCATCGAGGTTCGGGCTCTCGGTCCATGTGGCTGTCGTCGGCGTTCCGGCTGCGATCCTTCCCTCTGAGACCTCGACACCCGGCGTACCGCTGCTGCCGTTGACCGTCGTGTGGGCGATGTAGACGTTCCCGGTTGCAGGGTCGACCACTTGGTTCCCCGAGATCCCCTCGTTGTCGGTCACGCAGTTGGTGGCGGCACCGGTGCAACCGCTCGTAGCTGCGGACGAGTTCACGACCGGCACGAAGGTCGTGCCGTCGTGGGAGATCGTCTCGACCAGCTGGTTGCCGCCACTCGGTAACGCGCCGTCCACGACGTCGTAGTCCTGGTAGAGGTTGAGGTTGCCGGTCGCCGCGGCGCCGGTCCCGGCGAACCACATGCGATCGTCCGGCGTGTTCGGGGCACCGGCGCAGTTGGTGGTCCAGGTCGCGCCGCCATCAGTGCTCGTGCTGTTCGAGATGTTCGTCAGGCCCTGCAGGTCAGAGAAGTACAGCTGGTTGCGCGAGTCGAGGAAGAGGTCCGAGTCGCCACCGCCCGCGCATGTAGCCGGCTTGCCGGGACCGATGGTCCCGGGCACGAACTGGTAGGAGTTCCCGCTGTCGTGCGAAGCCCAGACGAAGCTCTGGGTCGTGGAGAAGCCGAAAGGCATGCTGCTATAGATCACGCCCCTCCCGTCGACCTTCACGTCCGGTTCGAAACCTGGGCGTTGCTCGTCGACGATCACCGCGTGGGAGAAGCGGATGGAGGCGGTGGCGGGCGACGACAGCGGGGCGAGCGCAGCCATGTGCGGCACGGCCGCCGCACTACGGGAGGAGACGGCGCCGCCGGCGATCCCTCCGCCGACAACGATTGCTGCGCCGACGAGCACAAGAGCGCTCGCAGACCCACGAACACATGACAAGGAAAGCCCCCTCGTTCTGGCCGCCGCGCGGATTCGCGTCCTTACCCATACCTCGGACGTTCCATTCCAACACGTTGAAGACGCCCTGACCTGGACTTGCCGCCGAAACCTTTGTCAGGCTCGTCCACTTGGCGTGCCGTCCTAGAATGAGCGGTCGGCGAGCCGGGAAGCCTGGTCGGCAACTACCTGATGACGGGAGTGTCGAGATGGGCACGAGCGGCGCCGGACTGAACTCTCACCCTCGACTCGACGCCTCGCGGGAGCCCACCAGGTGAGCACGCCGATCCTCGTAGTGGAGTTCTTGATCGGGGCCGTCGTCAGCCTCGCCACGAGCTGGCTGCTCGTCTCGCGGATCGAGCGGATCGGCCGGCGCTTCGGCGCCTCGGAGGCCATGCTCGGGCTGGTGGCTGCCCTTGCGGCCGACTCCCCCGAGGTCACATCGGCGGTGAGCGCGCTCGCCCAACACGAGCCGGCCGTCGGCGCCGGAGTCGTCATCGGCTCGAACGTGTTCAACCTCGCCGCGCTGCTCGGGCTCGGCGCGGTGGTAGCGGGGCGGATCGCACTCCACAGACGGGTCGTGCTCCTCGAGGGCGCCGTGGCCCTTTCCGTAGCCGTCGTCACGATCCTGGCGATCGGCGGCGTATTGCCGGCGGTGGTCAGCCTCGTCCTCGTAGTCGCTGTCCTCACGCCCTACGTGGCGCTGGCGGCAAGAAGGAGGCACGCGGCGGGCGGGCGGCCGCTGTGGGACCGGGCCCACCGCTGGCTGACGAGTGCCATCGTCGAGGAGGAGATCGAGCTGGCGGGGACGACTGAACACCAGAGCGCACGATCCGCCGACTACTACGTCGCGATCGCCTCGGTCGTGGTGGTCGTCGGTGCGAGCGTCCTGATGGAACGGTCGGGTTCGAAGCTCGGGCTTCGTTTCGACGTCCCCGCCATCGTGACGGGTGGGGTCCTCCTCGCAGCTGTCACGAGCATGCCGAATGCGGTCGCTGCCATCTTCCTCGCGCGAAGGGGGCGGGGACCCGCCGTGCTGAGCACGGCGCTCAACAGCAACGCGCTGAATGTCGTCGCCGGGCTGTTGCTGCCCTCCGCGGTGATCGGTCTCGGCCGGGCCTCGGCGAGTGAGGTGGCACTTGGGTGCTGGTACGTCGGCCTTACGCTCTTGGCGCTGGCCTTCTCGTACCGAGACGACGGCCTGCGACGGAGTTCCGGGGCGTTGATCCTGCTCGCCTACGTGAGCTTCGTCGTCGTGCTCGTGCTGGGGGCTTCGAACATCTCCGCAGAAGGCTGGTTGTTCGGCGTGCAGGCCATCATCGTCGCCGCGCTCAGCTTGGCGTTGCTGATGCGTCCACGGCGTAGATCCTCTAAACGGTGAGCGGGAGGCTGCGTCCGTTGATCTCGGGTCACCAACCTGAAAACCGAATGGACGAGACGAAAGCGCCAGAGGATGGTGGCGGACGCCCTCGTAGACGGCTGCTGCCCTGGTCGCCGCCGGGGCAGCCGCCGCCGAGATCCTGTCGAATTCGGTAACTGATCCGAGCAATGTTCCCTTGTCCGTTATGGGCACGGCCACCTGCGCGCCCGCAGTCACAATTGACGGGAACTACATGGTCAGGTACGGCGCGTCGGAGCCGGTGATGGGACGCTGCCCGAGCCGGGCAACCAGCTCCCCGCTACCGTTCGGCTTGACGATGTAGTCGTCAGTACCGAGCTCGGAGCCGGCGGCCGCTCGTCCTCTACGCCTCGCGCCGTGAGGACGATACTCGGGACCTGGGAGCTTCGAGGTGTCTCGCGAGAGACGTCTTTCCCGTCGCCGTTCGAGGCGCCGACGGATTCGGTGGGCGACACGATCCCGACGCGGCTCAGAAGAGGGCCCCGTGAACCTACAGGGGCGGCGATCCGGTCCCATTAGGATCGGAGGCGGCCATGAGCAGCGGGATCGACTTTGCGACACTGACACGTTTGATGGCCCGCTCCGACCCGTTCGATCTGCCAGATCTGATGCTGTCGGTGGCCACAGAGCTGGGCACCAGCGATGTCGTCGTCTACCTTGTCGATTTCGACCAGCAGGTCCTCGAACCCCTTCCCGATCGAGCCAGCCACGACGAGGTGCCGCACCCAGAAGAGGTGGAGACGACGATCGCCGGCCGAGCCTTCCTGCAACGCAAAGCTGTGACCGCGGGGCGCCCCGACGGCACTCGAGTGTGGGCGCCCATCGTCGAGGGCTCGAATCCGATCGGCGTCCTCGCCTTGACGCTCAAGGCTCCCGACGAGAAGGTGCTCGCATTCTGCGAGGCTCTCGGCGTGCTCGCCGGGCACGTCGTCGCCACCCAAGCGCGTGTCACCGACCTCTACAACCTGTACCGCCGACGTAAGCCGATGAGCCTGGCGGCGAGCATGCAGTGGGACCTGCTCCCCCCGCTCAGGATGGTCTCTCGCGCCGTCACCGTGGCCGGCATGATGGAGCCCGCTTACGAGGTCGGCGGGGACTTTTTTGACTACGCCCTCAACGGATCGCAGCTCGATGTGGCGATCATGGACTCGATGGGCCACGGCGTCCGCTCGGCGATGGTGGTCGCCCTCGCCGCTGGCTGCTACCGCCACAACCGGCGAGAGGGCCGCTTGCTCGAGCACGTCCACGGCGGCATCGAGACAGTCATTTCCAAAGAATGCGCCGGGGCCTTTGTCACGGGCCTCGTCGGACGACTCGATCTCGCCAGTGGAGCATTCTCGTGGATCAATGCCGGCCACCCTTCGCCGCTGCTGCTCCGCCACGGACGGGTGATCGGGGCCCTCGAAGGGCCGAGAACACCACCCTGGGGAGTCGGCCCCTCAGCAGCCGAGGTCACCACCACCGCGCTCGAGCCGGGAGACAGCATCTTGCTCTTCACTGACGGCGTCACCGACAGCCGGGGGAGTCCTCATCAGGACTTCGGGCTCGACCGGTTGGCCGATCTCGCCAGCCGGCAGGCCTCGGAGCGGCTGCCGGCCGATGTCGTGGTGCGACGGATAATTCGCTCGGTACTCGAACATCACGGCGGCAACCTACGAGACGACGCCACCGTGCTGATGCTCGAATGGACGGAGACGGGCGGCGACGCGGACTACTGAGTAGCTTTTCAACAGGCGTCACCGGTTGCAGCCCCGGAGGAACCGCCCGAGCAGCCACACCCGCCATCGGTTCCGTACAGCTGATCCGTCCCGAGGTCTCAGGGATAGCGAGCCGAGATCGTGAAGAAGTCTCTCGACCACCCGAGTAGAACTCGCGGGCCGGACCGTCGCCCGGCATCGAGCCGTCGTTGAGCAGATTGTGGCCATTGGCCGGGGTCGCCAGGCCTGTGGGCGTAGAGGGCGTGTAATAGCCGAAGTCCACCCAGCCGGGATTGATGTCGAGCTCCATCCCGCGCACGGCACCGGCCCGCACCAGCAGGTTGGCGATGTCCACGATGTCGGTGACGCCGGCAACGACGACGAGCGCGCCGTTGGACGTGATGCCGACTCCGAGCCGCGGCACGAACACCTGGTTGCCGAGCGTGAGCCCCCACTGCGTGGTGTCGTCGGCGTTCAGGTTGGAGGCGATCTTGCCGTTGTCGACGAGCATGTCGACGTTCTGGCGGACCTGGAACACGTCCGGCGTCATCCTCACGTCGGAGCCCCAGGCGCCGATGTTGACGGACCCGTTCTTGTAGATCACGAACGAGGCACCGCCCGTCCTCATCGGGTAGAGCATCTTGCCGTCGGTGTAGTAGCCGCCGTTGGTGTCCTGCATGCGGAATCCCGAGTTGAACTCGGCGACGAGCGTCTTGGCGGCCTGGTTGGAGATCGGGGCCGTGTAGGTGAAGGGCCCGCCACCCGGGATGTAGCTGCCTGAGTAGAGGGTCGCCCGCAGCAGCCAGCCCGCGAGGCCGCGACTTGGCTAAGAAGGAGCAAGGTTTTCTCTGTGAACCGCCACGGAGCTTTGTCAAATCTTGGACATGAGCGCGACTCCCCTTGGCGCCGGAGGTCCTACGGTCGGATTCAATGGCCAGATCAATCCGTACTGGGGCGGCGACGGGGTTGTTGCTGCTCGCCTTCCTGGGCGCTTGCGCCCAAGCGAACGCTACAAACTCTCCGGCGGGACGCCTGAATACGACGGGGCGCGGGACGACCGTCCCTTCCACGACTCTTGCGATCCCGCCGACATCAGGCTCGCCGACGTCCACGACGCGCCCTCCGACCTCGACGACATCCACCACTTCGCCACCTATGACGACTTCGGGGTGCGGGCAAGCGACCTCGGTCCGACTCAGCCCTATGGCTACCCCGGCACCGTTACAACCCTTCCCTGGTGTGGGGTCGGGCGGCCAGGGCGAGTGGCAACCATCGGGAAGGCTGGTTCAAGGGCACCCTGCCGTCTACGAGACGACGCTCCAAGCCCCAGGAACTAGTTATCCGACGGGGATTGCGTGGATGGATCCGCACTTGCTGCGGGCGACCCTCTATTCGGGCTCGATCAGTCCGGGAGGGACGGGGTGGAAGTTGACGGCTCCCATCTCTCCCTGCGCTGCCTCGACTCTCGTTGCAGCCTTCGAAGGCGGCTATAAGCCGGCCGACTCACACGGCGGCTACTACTCCGAAGGGCACTACGCGGCACCCCTGGTGCAAGGTGCAGCGTCTCTGGTGATCTACCGCGACGGTGCGGCGACTGTCGGGATGTGGGGTCGCGACGTGACGATGACCCCCGAGGTCGTGGCCGTCCGGCAGAACCTGACCCTTCTGGTCGATGGCGGCAAGCCCGTCCCGGGGCTCAACCCCTACGACACCTACGTGTGGGGAGCGTCTCTCGGCGGGCTGGCGTCGCAATGGCGAGCGGGGCTAGGCGTGACAAGCTCGGGCGCGCTCGTCTACGTGATGGGTCCAGGCCTCGAGATCACCCAGTTGGCCGCGCTGCTTGTGCGCGCAGGCTGCGTCCGGGCGATGACGCTGGACATGAACCCTTGGTGGACGGTGTTCGTCACCTACAAGCCATCGGCGCCGGATGGGCTTGCCACCCCTGCGAACGGCTCTCGCCTGGTGCCAGACACGATCCAGGGTCCGTCCACTTTCTTCGAACCGTCGTGGGGACGGGACTTCATCACGATGTCCGCACGCTGAGGCGGCCCTCCCTCGAAGTAACGGGTGGACCGTCCCCAGACCAGCACGGCAGCCAGGATGCCGAGAAGAAGGCTCACGGCCAGCAACCACTGTCGCGCCCCGGCGCCATCGACCTCGCGCCGCGACTGTCCGTACCAATCCCGGGGAGCGAGTGACGCCGTATCGAAGATGTGGCCGAGCACGTGAATCGTGGTGGCCCCGAACCAAAGCACGAAGCTCGCCTTGTGGACCAGGAGAACCGTGGATCGCTGCGAGGCGCTGACGAACAGAAGCGCGATCCCACTAGCCATCACCACCAACGTCAGCACCACGACGAAGGGCCCGATCAACCGCAGGACTACCGGCGGCGGGCCTTTTCGGCGGTACCGTTCGTCGCCGTAGTAGTAGCGGGCGAAGCGGTAGAGCGTGCTGCCGATCTTCAGCAGGATCGGGAATGTCAGCACCATCCCGATGACGATGTGAACCGCGAAGAGCTTGTGAATGAGTGGGATGGTCGCGCCTTCGATGGCGAGCAGTAGCAGCAACAATGCCGCCGTGGAGGCTGTGATCCGAGCGTTGGCCTCAACCCCGTTCGTTCGCCGCTCAGCCTGCATCGGTTGCCTGGAGCCTCACCACTGCATCGATGCCGCCATCCTCGGCGGCGTCCAGCCATGCTGATCCTCCCGACACGCGCGACGAGCTGATCGACGATCGCGAGCCCGAGACCCGTTCCTTCGTGCCGGGCTCCTTCCGGCCGCCAGAAGCGGTCGAATGCCTTGGCACGGTCAGCCGTGCTCATGCCCGATCCCGAGTCGACGACGTGGATCTCTACCTCTGCACCCGAACGCTCGGCGTAGACCTCCACTTGGCCACCGGGTGGCGTGGCGTCGAGGGCGTTCGAAAGGAGATTGTCGAGTACCTGCTCGAGGTAGCCATCGCAGGCCAATGCTTGGAGCGTCAACGACTTCTTTTCGGACGGGACCGTCACGAGGCTGACCTGCTTCTCCTCGGCGAGGGGCGCCCAGGCCTCGACGCGTTCTTGTAGCGCTGAAGGAACGTCCACGGCCAGTCGCGCCGGCCTGGTCCCCTCGGTTCGCGCCAGCGTCAGCAAGCCATCGACGATCCGCGAGATGCGGTCCACCTCGGCTACCACAGGAGCGACATCGACGACGTGCTCGGCCGGGAGACTTCCTTCCAAGTTCTCGAGCCGCAAACGGAGGGCTGTCATGGGTGTGCGCAGCTGGTGCGACGCGTCAGCGATGAAGGCGCGTTGGGTGCTGAGGAGCTCCTCGATCCGGGCAGCCATTGCGTTGACGGCTCGCGCGAGGGCCTGCAGCTCGGGCGCTCCCCTGTTGGATGGCGCCCTCTCCGAGAGCATCCCGGCGCCCAGGGCCCCCACAGCTTTCTCGATGTCAGCGAGCGGCCGTGTCAGCGACCTCGCGAGCAGAGAACCGATGGCGGCCGCGATCGCAAGCATCGCGGCTCCGAAGACGCCGAGCCTGATCCAGTCGTCCGAAATGCGCGCGTGAAGGGTTGCTGCCGGCTCGGCCACCAGCAGCACCACGTCCGAGGACGCAGAGACGTCCGGACCGGCTGGTCTCGAACCGGCTTTCCCGACGATCGGCAATGCCGCGTAGAGAAAGTCATCGTCGCTGTCGTTTGTACCTTCTTCACCAGCGGTACGGCCACCCTCGGCTGCCACCAGGATCGGGTGCGTGCCAGGGTCCGCCAGCTCCTCGGAAGCCCCCTGACCTGCCGACAGGTACGGCTTGTCGCCGGAGATCACGAGTACTACGGCACCCTCGTCCTTTGCGAAACGTGTGACCAGCGCCTGACCGGCACTCACCTCGCCGCGCTCGATCGTGCTGCTGAGGAGCACACCGAGGGAGGTCCCGTCGGCCTGCAGCTCTGAGAGGGCAGTGCTCCGAGCATTACTGGCGAGGCTGAGTCCGAAGGGCACCTCGAGCGCGACGATCATCGTGAGCGTGAACAGGAGGAAGCCGGCGAGCAGCCTTCTCCTCATGCCGGGACGGCCAGCCGGAAGCCGACGCCCCGACTCGTCTCGATCCACTCTGGGTGGCCAAGCTTGCGCCGAAGCGAGGCGATGTGGACGTCAACCGTCTTCGAAGTTCCATACCAGTGCGCATCCCAGACCTCGGAGAGGATCTCGCGCCGTGTCACCATCGCTCCGGGGTCAGTCGTGAGGAGCGACAGCAGCTCGAACTCCTTTGGGGTCAGGGTGACCTCCTTGCCGTCCACGTGCACGCGGTGTGACCGCCGGTCGATCTCGAGGGGACCGATCAGCTGCGTCGGCGCCGCTGCTTGAACGTTCCCGGTCCTCCGGGACACAGCCCGGATGCGGGCTACCAGCTCCCGGAAGCCGAACGGCTTCAAGACGTAATCGTCAGCACCCATCTCGAGGCCCGCGACCTTATCGATCGGGTCGTCGCGCGCCGTGAGGATGATTATCGGGACGGCGGAGCGCGCCCTCATCTGCCGGCACACCTCGAACCCGTGTCCGTCAGGCAGCCCGAGGTCGAGCAGCACCAGATCGTGCGGGGGCGCGGCAAGAGCGTCCTGGACTGTGCCGACGCACGTCACCTCGAAACTCTCCCGCCGCAGCCCTTCGGCGAGCGGCTCCGAGATTGCATCGTCGTCCTCGACTACCAACAGCCTCATGAGCCCAGTCTGACGGGTTATATGAGCCGCAATAGTCTCGCGTCGCCGTCCTTGCCAAATCTTTGACTTGTGCTGGCTTCTTGTTGAACGACCGGTCCGTAAGGTCGGCCCGTGACCGTCTCGACGGTTGGCACGCCGACCAGACCAGTTCGCCGCGGCGCTCCGCGTACGCATCCTGCGGCGGCTCCCCCACGGCCGATGGTTATCGATGTCGCCGTCGCGATCCTCGCCCTGGGGTTCGGCGCCACGACTGCTCTGACGCTCACCGCGGAATCATCGTCGCAGCTGAAGGCACCAGGTGGCTGGGCGATGTTCCTGGGGAACGTGACGGGCATGGCGGGGACATATCTGGCTCTCGTGATGGTGCTGCTGGTTTCGAGGGTTCCGGTGGTGGAGCGGGTGCTCGGGCAGGACGGACTGCTCCGCTGGCACCGCCGCCTGGCGCCATGGCCAATCTCGCTGATCCTCGCCCACGCCGTGCTGCTCTCGATCGCTTACGCCGAGGCCGCTCGTCGGGGAACCTGGGCCGAGATCGGCACGATCGTGAGGTCGTATCCGGACATGATCGAGGCGACGCTGGGTTTCGGGCTGATGATGCTCGTGGCCGTGGTCTCGATCCGGGCGATCCGCAGTCGGGTGCGCCGCGAACGCTGGTGGGCGCTCCACCTGATGATGTATCTCGCCCTCGGTCTTTCGTTCGCGCACGTGATTGCTCTCGGCCCGTCGTTCGTGGGGCACCCGCTGGCAAGGGCGGTGTGGACGCTGTATTGGCTAGGAACTGCGGGGCTGGTCCTGCTCTACAGGATCGGGCTGCCCGTCTTCCGCTCGCTCCGCCACCAGCTCCAGGTGGTGGAGGTCAGGGCCGAAGGCCGTGGAGTCGTGTCGATAATCCTGTCGGGTCGCCGGCTCGATCGCCTCGCCGTATCCGGCGGCCAGTTCTTCGAATGGCGTTTCCTGACGCGCGGGATGTGGTGGCAAGCGCATCCCTTCTCGCTCTCGGCGGTGCCGAGCGCCCCCTACATGCGCCTGACGGTCAAGGAGGTGGGGGACTTCACAAAGGCGGTCGGTTCTCTGCCCCCCGGGACGAGGGTGGCGATCGAGGGACCCTATGGTGTCTTCACCGAGGACGTGCGGAGCCGGAAGAAGGTGTTGCTGATAGCCGGCGGGATCGGCGTGACTGCGGTGCGATCGCTCCTGGAAGACATGCCGTCGGGATCCGACCCAATCGTCGTCCTGCGCGCCTCGCGGTCCGAGGACCTGGTGCTTGCGGTCGAGGTGGGCGAACTGGCGCGTCGGCGCGGGGGAACGGTCCACGAGCTCGTCGGCCCCCGCTCCGAGGTGCGGCTGGACCGGCTGGTGAAGCTGGCTCCTGACCTGCGCAAGCGAGACGTTTACGTCGCGGGCCCCGAGGGCTTCGTCGACGTAGTAGTCGGCCTTCTCACAGAGGTCGGGGTGCCCAGAGAGTGCATCCATCACGAGGCTTACGCACTCGGATGAGACGATCGGTTACCGCCGTAGCCTCGGCAGTCGTCGGGACTCTCACTGTGGTGCTCCTGCACCATCCACCTCGGACCGTCTCGCTCAGTCAGGGCCACCCAGGCGCCTCCAGCGGCGCGACAGGCACGAGCGGCGCCACCGGTCTCACTGGCGGCGGCTCGACTGGAGCCACGGGTGCGACAGGGTCGACAGGGGCGCCAGGCGTGACCGCCCCTACGGCGTCTGGCGGAGCAGGCGGATCCGCTGCAGTCGGACCACTGGAGAATTACGGCTATGGAGAACTGGCCGTCAAGGTGACAGTGCACCACCGAGGAGCATCGACGAAGATCCTCGACGTTACTGTTACGCAGCTGATGACGGCGGAGTCGTACTCGCAGCAGCTGGCGCAGCAAGTCATCCCGATGCTCCGAAATGAGGTGCTCTCTGCTGACAGCGTGCAGGTTGCCACCGTATCGGGCGCCACGTATACGAGTGAGGCCTACCTGTACTCGCTGCAATCGGCACTGGACAAGATCAAGAAGTGACAGCTCTTTGATCATCGAAGACGTGCTCGGGCACGCCGAGGATGTGATGGGAACCGTCGTCAGTTTCAAGATCTTTCTCGACAAAGCGTCTTCGGAGCAGGGTCGAGGCGCGATACGTTCGGCCTGCGAACGATTGCACGAGCTCGACCGGATGTTCAGCCTCTGGATCCCTGACAGCCCCATGCGCCAGCTGCGCGATGGAAGGCTGGAGTTGGCAGATGCGCCGCCCGAGATCGCAAAGGTGCTCAATCGCTGCCGCGAGGCGAGAGAGCTTTCCGGCGGGTGGTTCGATCCGTGGGCCATGCCGGAAGGACTCGACCCGACCGGCCTCGTCAAGGGATGGGCCATCGAGGAGGCGCTAGGGCGCCTCGTCGATGCAGGGGTGCAGACGGCAGTAGTCAATGGCGGAGGGGACATTGCGCTGCTTGGCGACCCACCGAGCGGCGGTCTCTGGGAGGTAGGCATTCGGCACCCCTGGCGGCGCGACGCGTTTGCCTGCGTCATTCGAGCCCGCTCGGCAGTTGCCACTTCGGGCTCTTACGAACGAGGTCGACATATCATCGATCCACGAACCGGCAAGTTCGCCACTGCAACGGCCTCCGCCACCGTGACAGGACCGTCTCTTGCACTGTCCGATGCCCTGGCCACCGGTCTCGCGGCCGGCGGAGAGAAGGTGCTGCCGCGCAATAGCGGTCATCGCAGGCTACGAGGGCTATTGGATCGGAACGGATGGCAAGGAAGCCTTCACGGCGGGACTCGAGCTAGTTGTTGGCCGGGGTCGGCCGAGTCCTGAGATGTCGTGACCTGTTGACAGACGCATGTCCGGAGGCGCTAGTTGAAGGTGCACGATCTACTCGGTCACCACGATCGGGCCGGGATCAGAACAGCGAAGCGTTCGAAGAGACCGGGGGCGGCGAAGCACCCGCCAAACGCGCCAGTCATGACTTCTCTCCCGGGCCGGCTACGCGTGCTCCGACAACCAGCCGAGTTCGTGCAGGCGCGCTTCTGCGCACGCGTCGCCTCCGCGCCACTCCGCCAGCAGCCTCGACCTCAGCTTGGCGTCGTGACCAGGAAGGAATCTTCGTCTCACCGGGGCGCCGCAGCCGCACATGCAGTCACCGTCCAGCGATCGAAATCGGCTCGGCGGAGCCTTCCTCGAGACGGACGCTACGGCGGGTATCCCGACGGTGGGCGTGACCGGCAGCAGGATCACTCCTTCGTCCGGATTGCCGACGCAACTGAACTGGCCCTCGAGTGCAAGAAGACCGGTCAGCGCGGCGAGGGCTGCATCTATCCGGTCGATCCCCGGAACTCGATCGACGTCCACTCCTTGACTGGCCACAATCGCTCGGCGGAACTGAAGCTTGGACTCTGACGGATCCCTCTCTCGGCCGGCAAGGAGCACTGCCGAAGCGTTCGGGAAGACCTCCGCAGCCCGGCCGGCAGGACTGCCGCTTCGATAGAGCGGGTAGTCGTCGCGTATCGCCTCGAAGACCCGGAACCCGACCCGCATCCACCTGAAGAAGCTGTGATCACCAGGATCTGCGCCGGTGGCGAAGGATGAGATCCGCCGCTTGGCGAGCTCCCGCTCTGCCTGGCGACTCTTGCCAGAGAGGGACCATCCTGTGGGCGAGTCGATGCACACGACGTCGGGACGCAGCTCGTCCACGATCAGCGCCGCCACCGTGTCAACGGTCATGCGCCCGCGGCTGGCAACGACATGACGGTCGGAGTCGATCGCCACCAGGTCGAGCCCCTTTCGCTCCTCGGCGACGTCTACCCCTACGGCCAACACGTCCCCGACAGTAGGTGACGTGCGCCCGTCTCGCCCCGAGGAATGGGCGGCGACGGGAATGGCCGGGTTACGCCCTATAGCCGCGCTCGTGCCGCTACCGCCGCTGCAAGCTCCTCGATCACCGCTATCGAGAACGAGATCTCTTGACGCGAGGGTGCCAACTCATAAGCGCTGTGGTGACAGGCGGCTGAGAGCGCGTTCCATACCTCCCTCACCCGGCCCGCCAGCGACTCCTCCAGGAACCACGGGAGAACGATCAGCTGCGCCCGCATGCTGACCGATGCCATACCCGGCTCTTCCGCTGCCCACAGCCCATCGAGGCTCTCCTCCAAGACCTGCCGGAGGATCATCGCCGCGGCGATGTGCCGGGTCGAGCCGAGTCGCCGGTCGCCATGATTGGCAAGAAGACCGGCTACCTCGGTCAGTGTCTCAGGTGCCATGAACGAGTGCGCGGAGCCCTGCTATGAGGGAACGGGTGCGTTCCGCGAGCAGGCACATGTCGGCACCACCACTGTGCGCGCCACGGTTGAGATCCTGCACGCAGTCGGCCGCGTCTGGCCCGAGACCGCCGCGGCGATTGAGACTTGCGAGCACATCCCCGGCGCGTCCGGCGTCGCCGAACAGGACGAGAGCGAGACGGGGCATCAACTTCCCGGCAGAGTCGATGCGCGCTCCGATCTCTGCATGCGTGAGCCCGTCGCGCAAGAGACGGTGCCATGTGAGGTCCGCGCACGCTGCCTCCAGTGCCCGGCGGCAAAGACCAGGAATCGCCTTCTTCAGTGTGTCGGCAGGCACCCCTTCCGTCGCCAGCAGCGCCGCCACGTCAGACATCATGTCTTCCGCAGGACCGGACCGGCGTCGAACGGTCACTTCCGAACGCTCTTCCCTGCTGATCTCGAGCACTGTGGCAGGCAGTCCTAGACGACGGCAGGCGTCGGGCAACCGTGCATCGTGCGTGAAGACGATGACCTGACGGCGCTGCGCCTCACTCGACAGAACCCGTGCGAGTCCATCGACCCGGACGAAGTCCATTGCTTGCACGGGGTCATCGACCATCACAAAACGGAAAGGGCTTGCAGCCATCGTCGCCCTCGGCAGGAACATCGCCAACGCCAGAGCGTGAAGCTCTCCCTGGGACATCACCGAGAGAGCGGCGCCGCTCTCGTCGTCGACGGCGACCTCGACAGCGACGCGCCGCTGGGTGCCCCTGCCCTGCAGCGAGACGTCGGTGACCTTCACATTCGAGTCGCGACACAGCGTTTCCCAGATCCGAGTCACTTGCTCCGAAATGGGCTGTAGCCGCTCATTTCTCACGGCGGCTGTCTGGTCGCGGAGCCAGGATGCCGCCGCCTTGAGATTGGCTGACTGCGCACTCTCCGCCCGAGACTGCCGCGCTCTGGTGACCCAAGCGGTGATTCGCGCGGCGACGGGCAGCCAGAGGTCCTGCTTCGCCCGCAGCTCTTCGGCTGCGGCCTCTCGACACGGTGGCAGCGCTGCCGCGACCAGTGGTGCATGCCGCTGGATATGGTCGACCAGCTCTCGCGCCTCCTCCGGCAGATCGGCGTACTTCGACCACGCCGCGAGAAGCTGACTGCAGTCGACGTCATCGACCTGCGCGGCGAGGAACCTGGGGACCGGCTCTACGACCTCCCGTGCCACTGAGGTGGCGGTCCTGAGCTCACTGGAGACCCTGGCGTACGATCTTGCGTTCTCTCGCAGTGTCTGAACGGCAGACGAGGTCGACGAAACCCACTCCTCCTTCAGAACGCCTTCCGTGCCGCAAACAGGACAGGCTTCCGAGTGGCCGCGTTGATGGAACCTGAGCGCCTGCTCGAGGAGTTCGGCCAGTTCGCTCGATCGCTCGGCCGATCCTCCCTGGAGGGACGCCGAGGCATCGATTGCGGCCGTCAATCTCGACGTTGCCTGTTCGATCGCGTCCAGGTCGAGGTCCGGCAGGCGGGCAAGCGAGGTGAGATCCTCAAGCCTGGCAGGTGCTGCCGCGGTTCCAGTCGCAAGCGACTCGAGCACCTCCAGGTCCCACCTGTCGCCGGTTCCGAGCGCTGAGGTGGCGGTGCGGGCCCGATCGTCGTCCATGTCACGGAGTTGCGCTCTCAGGTCGCCCGCCTCCTTCTTGACCTCGGACGCCGCAGCGTCCACCGTCTTACGCGCGTCATCCAGCCGTGCCGCCGCGCCAGACCAGTCCTCCAGTCCCAAGACCGACGTGATCGCGTCATACAGCTTGGCCGGGCCTTCGTCGAGGAGCCCCCCGAGCTCGCTGTAAGGGAGGAACGGTCGCCAGGTCGCGAGAGCAGTCGCCCACTCTCGAAGATCGTCCGCCTGTTCCTTTCCGCCGCGGGCCTGTAACGTCGTCGTCGCACCGGCAAGATCGGCACCGGGCGCCCATTTCCGTCGGATGGTCACCTCTCCTCTGGGTTGGCCGACCACGAGCTTCAGCTCGATCGACCGAGGCCCATCGTGGTGAAGGCACTTCCAGCCCTGCTGCCACACCTTCGACCGGTCGTTCCACCGGCTCGCCGTACCCGTGAGCGCCAGCTCGGCAGCCTCTGCGAAGCTCGACTTCCCGGATCCGTTGCGTCCGGCAACGATGGTCAGACCTGGCGCCGGCGTGAACCCGAGCCGAACACCTGGCCCGATACCGCGGAAGCCCTCCACGACGATTGAGCTGATGAACACTTCCTCCTGGCCCGCCGACGGCTCGACTGCCGCAGCGGTCGAAACGCTCGGACGATCGCCAACAAGCGCTGCGCCCAGCGCGTCTGCACCCATCAACGCTGCCAGGACGAGGTCCTCGACGGCTCGATCCAGCCCACTCTCTGCCGCACGCGATAGAAGCTCATCGAGAGCCTCGAACTGCCTCGTCACGGCGACACCCTACCGAAGCGCCATGTTCCTTCCCAAGGGGTGAAGCCTTCGCGGATCCCGGGGCGGTTCACTTCGCTACATTTCGGTGCCACGGCTACGAGAAGTGCACGCATCATGTGACACGTTCGGACCACCGTTGGTTTCCGGGATTCCACACGCCAGCCGCTCCGCCTCGGAACAGCGGATCGAGAAAGGGGCGGACGACCGCCAAAGCATCGTCCAGCGTCTGCGCCGTCGCCAAGAGTGAAGCCCGGGCCTCCGCGGCGTATCCCCGCTCCCACAGAGGCCTATCAGGTACGTCGAAGGACTCGGGCAGCGTGAGGGTCCGGCGCTCGAATTCCGATCGAAGGGCAGCCCCTTGCGCTTCCGCCGAAACCGATGCGGCACCAACGATGGCCACCAGATCGACGAGATCTCGGTACCGCGTCGAGGGATTCCCCAACGCGCCGTGTCGCTCGTACGTCGCAGCGACCTTGTCGGCGACGTGGTCCACGAGTGGGTAGGCCCGATACCCTCGTTGATCGACCTCAGGGATGATGCCGCGCCGCGATTGGAGGGACGTCGTCGGGTTGCCCCGTCATCCGGAGGTCAGTCCCTGACAGATCGATGTGGAACGCCATCCACGTTGTTGCTCCTATGAAGGCGCTCACCGGCAGTCGGATGCTGTTGTTGCCGCTCGGAGTGGCCGGCCCGATCTCGAAACGAAACCAGTCGCGGATGTCGAGCACGGCAGCCGTGCGAACATCGGCCTCGGCGATCTCCTGCGCCACCGCCCTGTAGATATCGACATCGAGGCTTGCACGCACGCCGAGATCCCGAGCGAGAAGAGCAGTGGCACCTTTGACGATCCAGCCGTCGTCGATCACGTAGAGGCGTTCGAGAAGCCGGTCGTAGGCGACCTGCCGTTGGAGTTGCTGGGGTGTCCACGGCGACGTCCTTGCCGACTCTTTGAGCTTGTCCGTCAGAGCACGTCGGAATGCGGCTGGGGTTCCGTATCGGTCACTGGCACTCATGACGTCTTCGACCGGTTCGCCCGGTGTACGTGCGCTCGTGCTTCGGCCATCCATCGCCCGGCATCAGGATGGTTGGTCAGATCCAGGAGCCATCGCAGGAGCCCGAGGCCATCCCCCTTACGCAGGCCGAACCTGGCCGCATGGGGGACCAGCTCATCGGCGAATGTTCCCGGGTAGTCGAGCACCGGACGGATCGAATCGGCAATGAGCTGTGCAACTGCCTCCGGGTCCTCGTGGTCCCAGAGCAGGTCTGAGGCGATTCTGGACGGTCTGGTCACCGGCAGCGCCCGGAGGTTGGCCCACTCGCCCGGGTCCAGCCTGCGGACATGAATGCGTACGTCAGGTCTGCCGCGACTGTTTCCGCCGAGGCAGTGTGAACTCATGGCGATCCGCTGGGAGGTGACCTAGCGCGTACATCGAGGCCGCCGATCGGTGGGAGACGACACCCTGGTCGGCGGTCCGATCCCACGCGGGCGTTGCGGGAGCCAGTTGCAGCCAGGCGGCCCGGAGATCGAGGTGATCAGGGGCCGGAGCAGCGGCAAAAAGGTAGACGCCTGTAGCCACCCGTTCGAGGGGCCCCCCGGGGGCGGTCAGTCGTTCCAGTGTGGTCTCGCCAATGCCGCGGGCCACCATCTGCCTGCGCGTAATCAGGCCCCACTGGTCTTGGGCCAGCTCTTGCAATCGGGAGAGAGGGGAGGAACGCGTCACTACTGCAGTATACCCCTTAGACGGGGCGCTATGGACCATCAGGTACGGTTTGTAGCTTCGTCTACCCTCTTGTTAGGGGCGGGCCGAAGTATGGAGCCACCTGACCGCCAACAGAGGGCACCGCGGCCACGGTGTCGCCAGCTCTGACGTAGAGGGCGACACCCGCTCGTCGCGCCCGACTTCCTCGGAAACTTGGCTGACACAGCGAGTGCACTTCCTACGCGAAGAGACTTTCGGCCCTATTACTCCAGATTCGGGGCGCGGAAGCTGGCGTCATGGAGGACGGCAGTGGCGTCGACCCCGGTGACGGAGGCGACCCAATGAAACGGATCGTGATCCTGGGCGGCGGCACCGGCGGCACTCTGACAGCCAACCGGGTCCGCCGGGTCTTCGCTGTCGACGAGATGTCGATCACGGTGATCGACATCGACGACCGCCACGTCTATCAGCCCGGCCTGCTCTTCTTACCGTTCGGGCTTACTCATGCCGAGGACATCGTCCGGCCGCGTGGCCGGCAGCTCCACAAGTCGGTCGGTTACCGGACGGCGGCGGTGGAGCGCGTCGACATCGATTCCAACATGGTGCAGCTCGCGGACGGCACGGAGATCCGCTACGACGTACTCGTCGTCGCGACCGGCGCCGAACTCGCCCCTGACGAGACCGAGGGCCTGACGGGCACCGGATGGCTGGAGAAGGTCTTCACCTTCTACACCCCCGAAGGAGCTCGGGCGGAAGGGATCGAGGCGAACCTCTTCTTCACGTTCTTCGGGCTCGACGCCATCCGCAGGAAGCGCTTCGAACACATCAAAGTTGCGACGGTCGGCAACCCCGGCATGGACATCGCCACCATGCTCGGGGCACTCCCAGGCATGTCTGCCATCGCGACCCACATGCTCGAGCGGAAGATGGAGTCGTTCGACATCCCATCGATCCCCGAGTTCGTCGAGATGATCGCCGACACCGGCTGCGGGATTTATGCCTGCAAGGCATCCGTGGACCTGTTCAGGTTTACCCACGCGGACTTCGTCAACCAGGTCCAGGACATCATCACGGTGGGCGAGTTCTACGAAATCGCCGCCGACGGCGAGATCATTTTCACATGAAGCCCAGGTCCTGACGATGACCGAGGTCGAGGTGTTCGCCGACATCTGGTGTCCATACACGCACGTAGGGCTGCGCACATTCGTGCGCCGACGTGGCGAGCTCGCACGCGAAGACGCTGCCATTCACGTCCGGTCGTGGCCGCTCGAGCTGGTCAACGGCGCCCCGCTCGACGTGCTCGCGACCGCCGAACACGTTAGCGAGCTGCGAGCGCAGGTCGCCCCTGAACTCTTCCAGGGCTTTGACCCCGGCACCTTCCCAAGGACGACGCTGCCGGCCCTCGCGCTCGCCATCACTGCTTACCGACGCGACGCCTGGACTGGGGAGGCCGTCAGCATTGCCTTGCGGGATGCACTGTTCGAGCAAGGTCTCGACGTCTCGCGGCCGAACGTGCTGTCCGCGATCGCACGGGCCAATGGCATCGCGGGCGACCTGCCTGCAGGCGTCGAAGAAGTCCTCACGGAGTGGCACGAGGGCGAGGCCCGAGCGGTAAAGGGCTCGCCGCACTTCTACGCGGGTCGTTCGAGTCGTTCTGCCCGTCGCTCGTGATCACCCGGGACGAGTACGGGCGGGCGCACCTCGAGAGAGACGTCGGCGCGCTCGATGCGTTCTTCGAGGGGTGCTTCGGGACCGCGAGATCTCAGGTTGCAACTGGTTGACACAGCGCCCGCCAGAAACAGGCGGGCTCGAGGAGGCTCAACCTCACGGCACGACTCGAGCTAGTTGTTGGCCGGGATTGGCCGAGTCCTGAGACGTCGTGAACTGTCGACGGAAGCATGTCCGACGGCGCTAGTGCGGGGCACGATCTACCCGGTCACCACGATCGGCCGTGATCAGATCAGCCAAGCGTTGGAAGACCTGAGGGCGGCGAGCACCCGCCAAATGCGCCAGTTCCACCCCAATCGAATTCTCTAGGCTACACACGGGGCTATACGGACGACCTGAAGCGCAGTTCCAGCTCCGCAAAAAGATGGTCTGAGCAGGGTTTTGCGAGCTGGCGGGGGAGGGCTCGAACCTCCAACCTCCTGATCCAAAGTCAGGCGTTCTGCCGGTTGAACTACCCGCCACGGAATGAGTCTCCGTGAGCCGCACCTCGACCACAGTGTGGGTCAAGCTGAGGCTCCATCATCGTAGGCGCTGGCAGGGCCCGGAACGGGCGTGCCCTCCGATGCTGTAGCCTCTCGCCCGTCATGGGATCGTTGATCAAGAAGCGCCGCAAGCGCATGCGGAAGAAGAAGCACAAGAAGATGCTGAAGGCCACCCGCTGGCAGAGGCGCGCCGCGGGCAAATAGTCCGTAGCGGCGCTCTGGGGAGCTCCACACCTGCCGCTCCTGTCGCTCAGGTATCGCTAGTCAAGCCGCGCGCCAGCCAGCAGATCGCTTTCACGCGCCTGCTCTAACGGTCCCGGACCCTGCGCCGGGGTCACCATTCACGCCAGTAGAGGGCCGACACGCCGCCGGCCGCGCCGCCGGCCTAACCAACCACCGGTCCCATGCCAGGGATCCGAGCCGTCATCCCGCAGGCCCTGATCATCGCCCGCTGCCCCACTTCCTCGACCGCAGCCGCCAGCGCCGACGCCAGTTCATCGGCAGCCCCAGCCGATTCGACCTCGAAGAACCAGGTCGATCCGGAGCCGGCGAGGCGCGGCCGCACGCCTGCCTCCGCGTAGAGAAAGGTTCGCCACCAATCGAGCCTCGGCTCGTAGGAGGCAGCGGGCTCTTCGAGATCGTTCCCCCACTCCCCTTGCGGTCCACCGAGGTCGTCCCATGCGCGGTAAACCGCACCTGTCTCGCAGACGACGGGGGGCATGACGAGCACCACCGCGCCCTCGAGCGGTTCCAGCTCCTCGAGCTCCTCCCCGACACCGCGGGCCATCGCCCGTCCACCAGCCAGGCAGAAGGGGACGTCCGCACCCAGTTCCACCGCCAGCGCAAGCTCGGCCCGGTCCGCCCAACGGAGCACGGCGGCGGCGTCCGAGGAGCCCCCTCCGAGTCCTCCTCCGGCGGGGATCCTCTTGCGCAGGACGACATCCGCTCGGCGGCCGCAGAGGTGCAGGGCCTGCCGGACGAGATTCGTTTCGTCGCTCGGGATTCGCAGTGCGTTCACTTCTCCGGGGGGTGTCCACGCCACTTCGTCGACGATCTCCAGCCGGCTCTCTTCCCGTTCAATCTCGCAGAGCTCCAATACGTCGCCGAAGTCGAGGCTCACCATCTCCGCCTCGATCAAGTGGTAACCGTCCGGCCGGCGCCCCAACACGCGCAGCGAGCGCGTCAGCTTGGCGGCTGCGAACTGGCGATCAGTCGTCGGCACTTGGCCAGTCTGCCCCAGTCGCTAACGCTCAACGTCTCTGCGCCGCGCCTGACCGGAGATCCCGGCCATCTCGAAGGCCTCAGCCGGTACGAGGCCGGCGAGCGCACGCCGCAGCATCTTCCGCCGCACAGCAAAGCCAGCCCTCACCAAGGCGAAGAGATCGTCGTAGGCCACCTCTTCTGGATCGACCGCCGGGGCAGCCCTGCGCACGATGCGCACCAGCGCCGACTCGACGTTCGGACGAGGAACGAACACCTCCGGCGACACCCGCCCGACGACCGACGCCTCGGCGAAATACGACACTTTCACCGACACCGCCCCGTAGACGCCCGATCCCGGTGAGGCGGCAAGGCGCTCGCCCACCTCGCGCTGCACCATGACGAGCAACCGCTCGATCTCGGGAACCCCCTCCAGCAGATCTGCGACGAGCGGCGTGGCGATGTTGTACGGCAGGTTGGCGACGAGCGACCAACCCCCTCCACTACCGAGGAGCTCGGCCCAGTCGAGAGACTGCGCGTCGCCCTCGACCACCGTCACTGCCCTCTCCCCCGAGACGACCGAACGCAGCACCGGCACCAGGCGGCGGTCGAGCTCGACGGCCGTCACAGCCGCGCCCGTCTCGGCCAGCGCCAGCGTCAGCGACCCGAGTCCTGCCCCCACCTCGACCACACGGCTGCCCTCACCGACCCCTGCCAGCCGAGCGATCCTGCGGACGGTGTTCGGGTCGGCGACGAAGTTCTGGCCGAGTGCCCGGGACGGGCGCAGACCGTTCTCTTCGAGCAGCCGCAGGACCTCGGCGCGGCCGAGCAGGGGCACTTCCGACCGCAGCCGCTAGCCGTCCAGCCCGAAGGCTGCAGCGGCATTGGCGGTGGTGGCCGCCTCGACCTCCGCCACAGACCGACCGAGCACCTCCGCCACCGCCTGGCCGACGAGCGGCACGTACATCGGCTCGTTCGCCCGTCCCCGGTGCGGCACCGGCGTGAGGAACGGTGAATCCGTCTCCACCAGGATCCGCTCCAGCGGGCAGAGCGCGACTGCTGCTCGGATGTCCTCAGCGGTCTTGAAGGTGACGATCCCGCTGAAGGACAGGTAGGCGCCGAGCTCCAGGCACCGCTCCGCCTCGGCGGGGCCGCCGGTGAAGCAATGGAAGATCGTGCGGTCAGGAGCACCCTCGGCGGTGAGGATCGAGATGGTGTCGTCCCAGGCTTCCCGGGTGTGGATGACGAGGGCGAGCCGATGTTGGTGAGCGAGGCGGATCTGGGCAGCGAAAGCCTCCCGCTGCACCGGCCGCGGCGAGTGGTCGTAGTGGTAGTCCAGGCCGCACTCGCCGATCGCCACCACCACGCCTCCGGGGCGCGCCATCGACTGGCCGCCCGCTCCCTCGTCCAGTTCAGCCAGCAGTCGGATCAGACATCCGGCCCCGTCACTCGCCTCGTGCGGGTGAAGGCCTATTGTCGCCAGGACCTGCGGCCGAGGCTCAGACTGAGGATCCGGGCAAGTACCGCCGAGCGTCTGCGCCAGCCCTAGGGCCCGGCGCGACTGGTCCTCGTTCGTCCCGATGCAGACGACGCGCCCTACGCCGGCTGCGAAAGCCCGCTCCAAGGCCGCAGGAGGATCGGCGTCGTCCTGCAGGTGGCAGTGGGAGTCGGTCCACATCTCGCCGGCGCGATCGACAGGACCTAGACAGCCCGGCGAGGGAAGAGGGGAGATCCCTTGGTGATGAGGGCTCCGGGCGGGAACAGGCCCCACCGAAGCAGCCCGCTCGCCGGGTCGGCGTTGCCGGCAGCGCCGGCGCGACCCGGCAGCCCCAGCCGCGTCCCAGATCTCCTCAGCCACCGCAGGGATGGCAGGCGAGACAAGGATCGCCACGAGGCGCAGCACCTCGAGCGCATCGCCGAGCACGGCCTCGACCGCCTCGCCGGGCTCCATCTTCCAGGGCTCGGCCGCCTCCAAAGCGGCGTTGGTCTCGCGGATCAGCCGCCAGGTCAACTCAAGCGCCTCGTTGGGTGCCGGCCGCTCCCAGGCAGCCCGGACCGACTCGACGATCTCGGCGGCGACGGACGCCAGGGAGCTCTCGGCGGCAGGCGGAACCGCCGGCGCCCGGCCACCGCACTTGGAACCTACAACGGTCGCCACCCGGGCGAGCAGGTTGCCGAGATTGTTGGCGAGATCGGAGTTGTAGCGGGCGACCATCCCCTCGTAGGAGAAGTCGCCGTCGCCGCCGAAGGTCACCCCCCGCAGCAGCTCGTAGCGCAACGGGTCGACGCCGACGTCGGCCGCCAGCTCTGCCGGGTCCACCTGATTGGCCGCCGACTTGGCCATCTTCTCGCCACCGACGAGCAGCCAACCGTGCACGAACAGGTGGGCGGGCGGATCGACGCCGGCGGCCATGCACATCGCCGGCCACCAGACGCAATGGAACCTCAGGATGTCCTTTCCGAGAAGGTGGGTGACCGCCGGCCACCACGCCTCGAAACGCTCACCGTCCTCCCCGTACCCGATCGCCGTCACGTAGTTCACGAGCGCGTCGTACCAGACGTAGAAGACGTGCTTGGGGTCCCATGGCACCCGCACTCCCCAGTCGATCGAGGTGCGGGTGATCGAGATGTCCTGCAGCCCGCCGCGGATGAAGCCGAGCGCCTCGTTCCGCCGGGACTCCGGCTTGACGGCGTCGGGCGCCTGCTCGTACCACTCGACGAGACGGTCGGCGAACTTCGACAGCTCGAAGAAGTAGTTCTCCTCGACGAGCCACTCGACAGGGCGTCGATGGACCGGGCACAGGTTCCCCTCCACCAGTTCGGACTCCTGGTAGTACGCCTCGCACGAGACGCAGTACCAACCCTGGTAGGTGTCGAGGCGCGTGTAGCCGTTGTCGTGGATCGCCTGCATGAACTGCTGAACCGACCGATGGTGGCGCGGCTCGGTGGTGCGGATGAAGTCGTCGTACTCGATGCCGATCGCCTTCCAGGCGTCCTTGAACTTCTCGCTCATCTCGTCGACGAATGCCTGCGGCGTCTGTCCGTTGTCGGCGGCGCGGCGGGCGATCTTCAAACCGTGCTCGTCCGTGCCGGTGAGGAAGAGCACTTCGTCGCCGAGCAGCCGGTGCCAGCGGGCCAGGGCGTCGGCGTTGACCATCGTGTAGGACGTGCCGAGGTGCGGCACATCGTTCAGGTAATAGATGGGTGTAGTGACGAAGAAGCGGCCGGCCACGGGCAGTTACCCTACCGGCCACTCCTGTGTTCGGTTTCCACCCGCTCGGCCGGCGGCCGGCGGTCAGAGCGCCTTCGTCAGCCTGAGCGCGGTCTCGTAGACGGCGCGCCGCGGGACGCCGAGGGCTGCCGCCACCTCGCGCACCACCTGGCGTGTGTCCGATCCCGCACGGAGCCGACGCGAGAGCTCCGCCTCGACGTCCGACTCGCCCGGCAGCGGCGGCTTCGGTGCCGGCCCCACCACGATCACGTGCTCCCCCCGCGGCGCCGTCTCGAGGGCGCGGGCGGCGGCGGCCGACAGGGGGCCCCGCCACGTCTCCTCGTGCAGTTTCGTCAGCTCACGGCAAACCGCCACCTGGCGCTCCGGTCCGCAGGCACCCTCCAGATCGGCGAGGGTGGAGGCAATCCGCTGCGGCGCCTCGTAGACGATGCTCGGGCAGTCCGCCTCGGCGATGGCGTCGAGGCGATGCCGGCGGGCGCGCCCCTTGCGCTCCAGGAAGCCTTCGAACACGAAGCGTCCTCCGGACATGCCGCTGACCGCGAGCGCCGCCAGTACGGCCGAAGGCCCCGGCACCACCGTCACCTCGTACCCCGCCGCCACGGCAGCTTCCACAGCACGGCCGCCCGGATCGGACACGGTCGGCATGCCGGCGTCTGTGACGAGGGCCACGACCTCGCCGGCGGCGAGGTGCCCCAGCAACTGGGGGATCCGCGCCGCCTCGTTGTGGGCGTGGAGCGACAGCAGCGGGGGCCCGGAGAGACCGAGGCGACTGAGCATCAGGCCGGTGTGGCGGGTGTCCTCGCAGGCGATGAGGTCTGCGCCTGCCAGGGTCTCGCCCGCTCTCGGGCTGAGGTCTGCGAGGTTGCCGATGGGTGTGCCGACTACGACGAGCCGGCCGCCGCTCATTCCTTGATCTCCAGCTTGTCTCCCGGCTTGAGGCGCCACTGCTCGAAGGCCCCGGCACGCGCTTCGATCACCGAGCGGGCCTTCATCCGAGGGAGACAGAGTCGCCAAGGTTTTGCGGTGGTCACGTGGAGCACGACGAGATCCTTGTCGCAGAAGGCGACGTCGATCGGGAAGCGCACGCCGAAGGTGTGGATGCCCCGTGTCCGGCGCAGCAGCAATGCCCCTTCGATGCTCTTGCGGCCGATCAGGCCTCGTCCGCGCGCCGAGAGAGTCTCTGCGAGCTCGAGACTCGCCAGCACGTCGCCTTCACGCAGCAGCCAGGCCATCTCCACCTCCCGACGCTCGGTGCCCCATCCCCCGAAAGTATCGCCTGGGAGAGCTGCTGAGGCTGTCGGCAGAGCTTTGGGGGCCCGGCAGCCCTGCCGGCAGCACCTGCCGCCCCGATCAGACGTTGAAGCGGATCTCCAGCACGTCGCCGTCGCGCACCTCGTACTCCTTGCCCTCCAGGCGGATCTTGCCCTGGGCTTTCGCCGCCGACCAGGAGCCGATCCCGAGCAGGTCGTCCCAGTGGATGACCTCGGCCCGGATGAAGCCGCGCTGGAGGTCGGAGTGGATCACGCCCGCGCACTCGGGAGCCTTGGCGCCGGCACGGTACGTCCAGGCCCGTGACTCCTTGTCCCCGGTCGTGAAGAAGGTACGCCGCCCGATCAGGTGGTAGGCGGCCTGGGCAACTCTCGGGAGCGCTCCTTGCCCGAGGCCGAGCCCCTCCAGGAGCTCGGCTCTCTCCGCCGCCTCCAGCTGTGCAGCCTCCGCCTCCAGTTGCACCGAGACGGCCAGCACGTCTGCCTGCTCGCCGAGCTCGGAGACCACCGGGGCTGCCAGGTCGCCTGCCTCGCCGAGTTGATCCTCCCCGATGTTGACCACCGCCAGCACCGGCTTGTTGGTGAGCAGGAAAAGCGGACCGAGGGCGACCCGCTGGTCGTGGTCGAGGCCGGAGCGGTAGATGGGCGTGCCGGACTCGAGGGCAGCGACTGCCGCCTCCATCGCAGCGGTGGCGCCGGCCAGTGCAGGGTTGGCCCGCGCCGCCTTTCGCTGCCTGCTCAGCTGGGACTCGATGGAGGCGAGATCAGCGAGGACGAGCTCCAGCTCGAGCACGCCGAGAGCCGCCGCCGGGTCGTGGTCGCCTGCCACGTTGTCGTCCTCGAAGGCGCGCAGCACGTAGACGAGAGCGTCCGCCTCCCTGATACCCGCCAGGAAGCGGTTGCCGAGTCCCTCGCCCCGATCGGAGCCCGCCACCAGCCCCCCGATGTCCGACACCTCGAAACCAGCCGCTACCACCTTGCGGCTCGCGCTCATCACCGCCAGCTCGTGAAGCCTGTGGTCGGGCAGCTGCGCCACGCCGACGGTCGTCTCGGTGGTGGAGAAGGGATGAGGCGCGACGAGCGCACCTCCCCCCGTCAAGGCGTTGAAGAGGGAGGACTTACCGGAGTTGGGGAGGCCTACGAGGCCCAGGCGTTCCACGGGCGGCGATAGTACAGGCGGCCGGCGAGGGCACCACTACGCCTCGACTACACTGCCCGCTTGTGTCCAAGCGTACGGTGAAGCGCAAGCTGCGCAAGAAGAAGAAGGCGAACCACGGCAAGAAGCCGAACTGCGGCCGCGGCTGACCGCTGCCAGCGCCACCGTCGCATCAGGGCGTCCAGTAGACCCCGGCCTCCTTCAACACCTCGACGAGCAGGCTCGGCCTGTCCGAGATGATGCCGTCGACACCGAGAGCCACCAGCCTCTCCATCTCGTCGCGTTCGTCGATCGTCCACACGTGAACCGCCAGCCCGTGCCGGTGGGCGGCCTCGACGAACTGCTCGTCGACCACCGTCGTCTGCTGGAACGTGGCGGGCACCTGCAGTGCCACGTGCTCGCTGATGCTCGGCGGCGGATCCTCCCCCCGGCGCACCGCTCGGTAGAACTCAGCCACCGCCTGGGTGCCGGCCGAGGTCGACATGCCGGCCGCGACACGGCGAAATGCCTCCGTGGCACCGTCGATGAACGACGCCACGATGACGTCGTCGGCGGTCCTGCCGTGCTCGGCGAGCAGCCTCGCCAGAGTCTCCTCGTACGGCACGACGGCGGGGCCGGTCTGCTTGATGTCGAGGTTCAGCACCACGCCTCGGCAGAGATCGAGGACCTCCTCTAGGGAGGCGACGCCGAAGTCGGGGTCGGACGCGAAGCTCCCGCGCCACCGGTACTGCTCGGCCGGGCGGTCGCGCACCGCGTCCTCGCCCTCCACGTACCAGTAGGCGTTGTCGAACGTCCGCAGCTCGTCGAATGTGTGATCGTGGATCGCACCGCTCCCGCTCGTGGTGCGCTCGATGGTGGCGTCGTGGCACACCACAAGCCTTCCGTCCTTGGTGGCGTGCACGTCGAGCTCGATCGCCGTCGCCCCGACCGCCAGCGCTCTCTTGATCGCGAAGATGGTGCTCGAGGGCGCCTCACGGGCACCGCCTTGATGAGCAAAGGCGATCACTCGTCGGTCGAGCCAGGAACCGGGCACGGGCCTGGTTCTAGCAAGCGTCGGCCTGCGCCGCACCTCACGCACGGCGAGTAGCCTCGAAGCGGCATGATCGACCACATACTCCTCGATGTCATCGCCATGATCCGCGAGGCATTCGAGGCCGCGCTGCTCGAGCAGCAGGCGGTCGAGGAGCGCTTCCAGATCGACGTCTTTCTCGGCGACGTGAGTTTCGAGACGTCGTACAGCCTGCCGGGCGAAGGCAGCCCGCCCCGGGTTCGGGCCGACATCAGCCTCGACTGGCCGACGTGGAGCCAGAGCGCCTACCGCTCCTGGTCCATCGGTGAAGCGCCTTCCGACCCCCCCGAGCTCGTGATCGAGGTGGCGCTCCGCATCCAGCGCCTGGTCTCGCCGCCGGAGCCTGCGATCGTGCTGGCGGTGGTTGACAACTCCGGCCCCGAGATCGGGGGAGACGCGTTGGTGCGTTCCGGCCCGACGATCGAGCAGGTCTACGAGTCAGACCTGTTGCGCCCGGCCTGCGCCGTCGAGATCGCCTATCAGGGCACCTACCGCTTGGACGAGGCGGTGCTGGAGGACCCCGAGAAGATGAGCGGCAGCGTCGCCGGCCTCGCCCGTTGGATCGCCTCGGCGCTCGTTCGCCTTGCGGACCTCGATCTTCCCTTCCTCCCTCCCGACGAGGAGGCCGACGTCACCGGCGCCTGAGAGGCGCGATCTCGTCAGCCCGCCTGCGCCACGGAGGCTGCGAGATCCTTGAGCGACCTCGCCGGCCGGGCTCCGACATGCGAGATGATCTCTGCGGCGGTGAGAGCTCCGAGCGTCGCGCACGCCTCGAGCGGCATCTCGTTGCACAGCCCGTAGAGCGCTCCGGCTGCAAACAGGTCGCCCGCCCCCGTCGTGTCGACGACGTCGTCGACGACAACGGCCGGCACCATCGCCACGGAATCGTCGGAGACGACGAGGGCGCCTTGTGCGCCGAGGGTGAGGAAGGCAACGAGCCCCGGCCGGCGGATCGCCTCGATCGCCTCGTCGATGCTCTCTGTCCGCGTCAGCATCAGTATCTCGGCCTCGTTGGCGAAGATGATGTCGGCGACGTTCGCGACGACCGGTGCCAGCAGGTCCTTGTGGCGCGTCACGACGAAGGGGTCCGAGAGGCTGATGGCAACCCGGGCACCGGACAAGCGGGCAGCACCGATCGCGGCACCGAGCGCCTCGCGTGGGCTGGTGTCGTCGTAGAGATATCCCTCGATGTAGACGATCCGGCATTCGTCGATCGGGGCATGCTGCACGGCCTCCAGCGGAACGCAGGTGGCCGCTCCGAGGTAGGTCGCCATCGTCCTGTCGGCGTCGGGCGTGATGACGATGTGGCAACGGCCAGTCGCCGGTGGTGGGTCGCCCTGCCTGACGGTTGCCAGCGAGCACCTGACTCCTGCCAGCTCCAGATCCTGCAGGTAGTACTCGCCGAGCTCGTCATCTCCGACGGCGCCCGCAAAAGCCGGGTTCCCTCCGAGCGAAGCGATGCCGACCGCGGTGTTGGCGGCCGACCCGCCGGACGTGATCTGCCAGCCGTCGAGCATCCCGCGGATCCGCACCGACTCCTCCTGGTCGACAAGGTTCATCGTCCCTTTGCGCAGCGTCAGCCGCTCGACCTCGTGCTCGGGGGCGAAGGCGACGAGGTCGATCGAGCGCGTTGCCGACACAGACGACGTCGACCGGCTGCGGCGTCTGGCCGTCGCTCTCGACGGTGGCTCGGGACGCGTCCAACGACTGGCCTTGTGCGGCGGGCATGGCCCAAACCGTACTTTCTACGCAGTAGCCCACCTTCCAAGCTCCGACATCGCGGCCGTGGCCCCTTGCAGGGAGCACTAACCTCCCTCCTTCGTGACCGCCTCCATGCCAACCACGAGCGACGAGAGCTCAGAACACCGCCTTCCGCGGACAGTGTCTCCTCGCCGGTACGAGATACGCCTCGTGCCGGATCTCGAAGCTGCCACCTTCGAAGGACACGAGCGGATCGCCATCGAGGTGCACGAGGCGGTGCGCGAGATCGTGCTCAATGCGGCCGAGCTGGCGATCGGGGCGGCCAACGCTGATCCCGGTGCGCAGGTCCGAGGCGGTCCGCAGATGCCGCCGCCGGTGGCGGTGCACGAGCGGCAGAGGTCGAGCTGGACGAGGCCGGGCAGAAGGCGGTGTTTCGCTTCGACGAGGAAGTCGAGCCGGGCGACCACATCCTCGACATCACCTTCTCGGGGATCTTGAACGACAAACTGCGCGGCTTCTACCGGAGCACGTTCGTGGACGGCGAGGGCGTCCAGCACGTCATCGCCACCACCCAGTTCGAGAGCATCGACGCCCGGCGCGCCTTCCCGTGCTGGGACGAGCCCGACCGCAAGGCGGTCTTCGCCATCACGCTGGACGTGCCGGCGGGACTGACAGCGGTCTCCAACTCGCCGGTCGTCCACGAAGAGGACCTGCCGGACGGCAGGCATCGCTTCAGCTTCGGCGACACGATCGCCATGTCCACCTACATCGTCGCCTTCGTGGTCGGCAACCTCGAGGTGACCGGGCCCGTCGACGTCGACGGCATACCGCTCAGCGTGGTGCACGTGCCTGGCAAGGCGCACATGACGGGTTTCGCGCTGGAGTGCGGGGCGCACGCCTTGCGCTTCTTCGTCGACTGGTTCGGGATCCCCTATCCCGGCCAGAAGCTCGACCTGATCGCGATACCCGACTTCGCCGCCGGCGCCATGGAGAACCTCGGTGCGGTCACCTTCCGCGAGGCGGAGGTGCTGATCGACCCGGACGACGCCGCGCAGCCCGAGCTGGAGCGGATCGCCGAGGTGATCGAGCACGAGATCGCCCACATGTGGTTCGGCGACCTCGTCACCATGAAGTGGTGGAACGGGATCTGGCTGAACGAGGCCTTCGCCACCTTCATGAGCCTGCTCTGCCTGGACGACTTCCGCCCCGAGTGGAAGGCCTGGGTCAGCTACGCCGGGATGCGGGCAGCGGCGATGCAGATCGACAGCCTCAGCACCACGCGCCCGATCGAGTACCCGGTGATCGCTCCGGAGGACGCGGAGGGGATGTTCGACCTCCTCACCTACGAGAAGGGTGCCGGCGTCCTTCGCATGATCGAGCGCTTCCTCGGAGGAGACCGATTCCGCGACGGGGTGCGCGCCTACCTCGAGGCCCATCTGCTCTCGAACACCGAGACCACAGATCTCTGGGACGCCATCGAGGTCGTGGCGGGCGACCAGCCGATCCGGGCGATCATGGACTCCTGGATCTTCCAGGGCGGCTATCCCCTGGTGCACGCCGCCGCCGGCGAGTCGGGCGACCTCTATCTCTCCGAGGAACCGTTCTCGCTGTTGCAGTCGGCCCGCGACGACGACCCGGTGCCGGCGGACGAGTCGGCCTGGCCGCGCGGGCCGTTCGCACCTGAGGAGACCTCGATCGGCGAGGACTGGCTGGTGCCCGTCATCGTGGGCCTGCGGGAAGGAGGCGCTCCGACGAGCTTCGGAGATCTGCCCGAGGAGTCGCAGGGCACCCGCCGCGTGCTGCTGACGAGTGAAGGTGCCGAGCTGCGGCTCTCCGAGGCCGACGAGACACCGCTCGGGGCCCTCACCGTCGTCAACGTCGGCGGCCACGGGTTCTACCGCGTGCGCTACGACAGCGATCTGTTCAGCGATCTGGTGGGCAACCTCGACAGGCTCGAGCGGCTGGAGCGCTTCGCCCTCGTCTCGGACACCTGGGCCTGCGCCGTCGCCGGGGTGACCGAGCTGTCGGACTTCCTCGCCTTGACCGCCAATCTCGGCACCGAGACGGACGCCAGTGTGTGGGGCGTCGTCGTGTCGGCCATCAACCGCCTCGACCACGCGGTCGCGGACCACCACCGCGTAGCTCCTCCAGTCGTGGGTACGGTCGCTCCTGTCGCCGCAGCTGCAACGTGTCGGCTGGGAACCACTCGCCGGAGAGGACGCGTTGACACCGGTGCTGCGCGGGAACCTCATCGAGACCCTCGGCGCCATTGCCGACGACACCTCGGTGCGTGCTCATTGCGCCGAGTTGTTCGACGCCACCAAGACGGGGCGACCCCTCGATGCCGACATCGCCCGCGCCGTGCTGCGGGTGGTTGCCCAAGCCGGCGGCAAGGAAGAGTTCGACCTCATCCGCGACCGCTACCGGCAGGCGCCCTCGCCGCAGGAGGAACAGCGGAACCTCGACTCCCTGACGCAGTTTCGAGATGCGAGCCTCGCCGCCGAGCTGCACAGCATGTGCCTCGGCGAGATCCGCACCCAGGATGCCCCCTATCTCATGCTGAGGAGCCTTCTCAATCGTCATGTCCGTTGGCAGGCTTGGGATTTCGTCCGGGAGCACTTCGAGGAGATGGAGGCCAGATACCCGAAGGGCTCGATACACGGCATGCTGCGCGGCATCAGTGCTCTCGACGATGTCGACGAGAATGGCGCCTCGCCTCTTGCCGACAGCGTGCGGGAGTTCGTCGCCGCCCATCCGATGGGAGGGGTGCAGCGCCTGATCGACCAGCAGATCGAGCTGCTCGACGTGAACATCGCCTTCATCCGGCGCGAGCGGCCAGCGATGGGCGCCCTGCTGCAGCGCGACTGAACAGGCTCTCGTACCGTCCGGGCAAGGCCGAGGCGTGAGCGGGTGAGCGCTTGAACCTCATCATCGCCCTCACCACGCTCGCCCTCGTCATCCCGGCCGAGCTGCCCGACAAGACCTTCATCTCCTGCATCGTCCTCGCCTCCCGCTACCGGCCGCTGCCGGTGTGGGTCGGGACGTCCTCAGGTCTGGTCATCCAAGCCGGGATCGCCGTCGTCGCCGGCCGCCTGCTGGACCTGTTGCCTCACAAGGCCGTGCAAGGTGTCGTGGCCGGGCTCTTCTTGGCGGGCGCCGCCTACCTCTTCTTCGTGCCCGAGAAGAGCGAGGAGGAGAAGGGCGAGCGGCTCGCTGCGGCCAAGGCGCCCGAGGCTGAGGGGCGTGCAGGGGATCCCGCGCCCGTGGCGGGCGACGAGGAATCGGACTCCCAAGCGGCTGAGGCGGCGGTTGCCGGCGCAGGCAGAGCCTGAGGCAAACGGGACCGCCGCATCCGAGCCTGCCGCATCCGAGCCTGCCGCAGGCGAGACTGCCGCAGGCGAGACTGCCGCTATCGAGCTTGCCGCAGACGGGACTGCCGCCACTGTCGCCATCGCCGATCAGCACTTCTGGAAGCCGATGCTGACCGCCTTGACGGTCGTGACGCTGGCCGAGTTCGGGGACATCACCCAGGTGCTGATCGCCAACCTCTCCGCCCGCTACAAGGACGCCCTTAGCGTCTTCGTCGGCGCGTCGGTCGGCTTCTGCATCGTGACGGTCTTCGGCGTGGTGACCGGGAGGACCCTGACCCGGATCGTGCCCCTCGCACTGATCCGCAGGCTCTCTGGTCTCACACTCGCCGGCTTCGGGGTCTACACGCTGGTGACCCTCCTGCAAAGCTGACGGCGTGGCTCCCCGGCCCGAGCAAGCACGATCCGAACCCTGACCGCGTCGAGAGCTTGCTCGCCCACGCCCGAGCCGCCAAGGGCTTCATGCCCGAGGAGGAGGGAGTCGCCCTCCACGATGCCGCCTACCGAGCAGCGATGGAAGGGGGCGAGCCGCTGATCGAGATCGGCGCCTACTGCGGCAAGTCCACCCTCTACCTGGCTGCCTCCGTCTGCCGGGCAGAGATGGTCTCCGGTCGCAGATCGGTGCTGTTCAGCCTCGACCATCACAGGGGTTCCGAGGAGAACCAGGCCGGCTGGGAGCACCACGACGCGACCCTCGTCGACTCGCGTAGCGGGTTGATGGACACCCTCCAGTCGTGGCGGCGGGCGGTCGTCGACGCGGGGGCCGAGGACCTCGTCGTCGGGCTGGTGGGCGATTCTGGAAGGGTGGCCGACTGCTGGCGGACGCCGGTGCGGCTGGTCTTCATCGACGGGGGGCACGGCGAGGAGCCGGCATGGACCGACTACCGGGGCTGGGCGCCGCAGATCGTCGAAGGCGGCATCCTCGCCATCCACGACGTCTTCCCGGACCCGCACGACGGCGGCCGGCCGCCCTACGACCTCTACTGCAGGGCGCTCGCTTCGGCTGCCTTCGAGGAGGTGCCCGGTGCGGCCTGCGGGAGCCTGCGGGTGTTGCGGCGGATCGGGCCCGGCATCTGATGGACGACACATCGGCCGGCGCTGAGGGCAGGCCTCAGGCAGGCCCCTCGACGGCGTCCACGGCGTCCACGGCGTCCAGCTCGAGGTCGAGATCGTCGAGGTCCAGGCCGGCCGGCAGATCGAGCCCTCGGAAGAGTGAGGCCGCAGGGCTCATGCCCGCCAGCGTGTCGACCGCCAGCACCATCGCCGCCGCCGAGTAGGTGCTCCGCTCGCCCGTGGGGAAGGTGTCCAGCTGCGGGTAGACGAGACCGGTCGAGTACGAACCGTCCTCACCTCGCTGCTCAGCCACTCCCCGCAGCAGCGAGAGCGCGTCGGCCCGCCGGCCCAGCACGGCGCAGGCGATGGCGCACTCTGCGGTCTCGGCTGTCGTCACCCACGGGCTGTCGCTGACACAGCGCACGCCCTTGCCCTCCATCACGAAGTCGGACCAGCGGGCGTCGATGCGGGCCTGACCGGCAGCGCCCCGGGTCACCCCGCACAGCACCGGGTAGTACCAATCCATCGCGAAACGATCCTTGGGCTCGAACGAACCCTCCCCCCAGGCGATCACGTGCCGGATGCGACCGGCTGCAAGCTCCCAGTCGGGGCGCTCATGGCCGAGAGCCTCGGCGACGGCCACAGCGCATCGCAGGCTGAAGTAGATCGAGGAGGAGCCTGTCAGCAGCGCATAATCGGCATCTCCCCCCGCCTCGTCGACGTTCCAGAGGATCTCGCCGCCCGGCTTCTGCCACGAGAGCACGAAGTTCACTGCCCGCTCCACCACCGGCCACATCGTCTCCAGGAACCCTCCGTCGCGGGTGACGAGGTAGTGGTGCCACACGCCGGTGGCGACGTAGGCGCAGATGTTGGTATCCCGCCGCCGGTCCTCCACTCCCGCCGCCGTGTAGTACGAGTGCCAGCCGCCGTCCTCGTGCTGCACATCGGCCAGCCACTGGTAGGCGAGCTCGGCGGCGTCCCACTCGCCCACCACCGAGAGCGCCATCGCCGCCTCGACATGGTTCCAGGGGTCGCAGTGCCCACCCTCGAACCAGGGGATCATCCCGTTTCGAAGTTGGACGGCGCGGATCGTGCCGGCGGTGGCGGCGAGCTCGCGGCGGCTGAGGAGGCCCGGGGCGGGCGGCGGCGCCGGCAGCGGCGGCGGCGGCGAGGCAGCCGACGTCATCGGGCCTTCTCCCAGTACGTCACCAGGCTCTTGCCGAGGAGCGGATTGAGCAGCCTCTCGGTCACGCGAGTAACGGCCGGGGCCTTCACTATGTCCCACACCAGCAGCCTGTGGTAGGCGCGAACCAATGGCTGCTGGTCCCGGTCGACGCCGACGGCGCACCGCAGCCACCAGTACGGCGAGTGGAGCGCATGCGCGTGGTGAGACGCGAGCGGCCGCAGGCCGGCCGCGCCGAGCCGCTCGTGCAGCTGCGATCGCCGGTAGATGCGGATGTGTCCGCCCGGTCGCGAGTGGTAGGCGTCCGACAGCGCCCAGTTGACGATCTCCGGCCCGTAGCGCGGCACCGTCACGGCGAGAACCCCGCCCGGCTTCAAGACCCGTGCCAGTTCTGCGATCGCCTGGCGATCCCTCGGGATGTGCTCGAGCACCTCGGCGGCGATGATCCTGTCGAAAGCCCCGTCGGTGAACGGCAGGGCGAGCGCGTCGCCCTGCACGGGGGCGCCTGAGGCATCATCGCCCACCTCGCCCGCCTCGATCATCGCCGCCATCAGTCCCGCCACACCTTTCAGCTCCACCTGGTCGGCGTCGAGAGCAACTACGCGAGCCCCGCGCCGCATGCTCTCGAAGGCGTGGCGACCGGCTCCGCAGCCGAGGTCGAGAACCCGCTCGCCTGCTCGTAGCCCGAGCAGGCGGTAGTCCACCGTCAGCATGCGGCGACTGGCTCAGGCGCCGTTTCGGCGATCGGCTCAAGTACCGGCTCAGCGACCGATTCGATCCCGGCGCTCGGGCCGGCCCGATGCTGCGCATCTCGCGAGTCCGCCGAACGATCCTCGAGCAGAGCGCGGTACTGCTCCAGCGTCCCCTTTGCCGTCACCTGCCAGGTGAACTTCTCGAGCACGCGCCGCCGGCCCGCCTCCCCGAGGCGGTGGCGAAGTCCTTCGTCCTCGAGTGCCCGGCGGATCTCCAGAGCCAGCATCTGCGGGTCGTTCGGCGGCACCAGCAGCGCCGTCCTGCCGTCGCTGCCGACGACCTCCGGAATCGCTCCCCCGGTAGTGGCGACGAGCGGGCGCCCGCACGCCATCGCCTCGATCGCCGGCAAGGAGAAGCCTTCGTAGAGGGAGGGAACGACTGCCAGCTGCGCCTCGGCGTAGAGCTCGACGATCCGCTCCTCGCTGACACCGGTCACGAAGGTGACAGCGTCGCCGAGGCGCAGCCGCTCGATCACCCCGGGCACGCTGCTGCCTTCGCGCAGCCGTCCGATCACGACTAGGTGCGTGTCGGGTCGGTCGGCGCGGACTCGGGCCAGCGCCTCCAGCAGCGGAACGAGCCCCTTCATCGGGACGTCCGAGCTCGCCGTCGTCATCAGCCGGCCGGGAACCTCCCGCACGTGAGCCAGGGGGCGGAAGATCGTCTCGTCGACGCCGACCGGCACGACCGACATCCGTTCTGCAGGAACGCCCATCTGCGACGGCGATGTCGCCGCGTGAGGACTCCGAAACTGTGACGATGCGGGGGATCCTCCTGGCCACCCGCTTCTGCATCTCCACGAACCCGTACCAGCGGCGGAGGGTGACCTTGCGGCGGAGCGTGGTGGCGTGCGACAGCTCGAGCCGACGATCGACGGTGATCGGATGGTGGATCGTCCCGAGCAGCGGCCAGCCGTCCTTCATGATCCCGAGCAGGCCGCTGCCGAGCGACTGGTTGTCGTGGACGACGTCGAAGTCGCCCCTGCGGGCCGCCAGCGTCCGGCGCGCCCGCAGGCTGAAGGTGCGCGGCTCGGGGAACCCGGCCGTGCACATCACTGCGAACTCGAGCGCGTCGATCGAACTGTGGAACTCCTTCAGGTGCGGGACCCGGAAGGGGTCAGGATCGCGGTAGAGGTCGAGGCTCGGCACGGCCTCGAAGGCCACCCCTTCGTCGAGCTCCGGATACGGCTGCCCTGAGAAAACGGTGACCTCGTGGCCCAGCGCGACCAGCTCCCTGCTGAGGTACCGCGTGTAAACGCCCTGCCCGCCGCAACGCGGGTTCCCCCGGTAGACGAGGTAGGCGATGCGCAGCCTCTCCGCTGAAACCTGTTCCTGCATGGCCGACAAGCCTCCCCCGCGGAGCGTTCGGCGCGCAAACAGGCGGCTCGGTGCCGGCCGGAGGTGGAGGCGGAGGAGGGAGCGGCGGCTACCCCCTTGCGCAGGGAGAGTCAGCCGCTGGTGGCGGACCCTGCGGACCCTGCGGACCCTGCGGCCTGCTGCGTCGCAGAGCTGCTGACGGAGCTGGCGCTCTCCACCTCGCCGGCGGGCGGCGGCGTGATGTGGGCGGCGATCCCGTACCGGCTGAGCGTCATCGTCATGCTCATCGACATGTTCTCGAAGGAGTGGACGATCGGCTGCAAGCCGGAGACGCCTGTCGATCCCGAGATCCCGTCCCCGCCGCTGTTCCCGATGGCGCTGAAGAGGTGCGAGAAGAGCGATTGGAAGAACGGGCCGAGCGGGAGCGACATCTGCACCTGCCTGAGCCGGTCCTGCGAGTCGATCCACACGTGGAGCACCAGGCTCGGCGGCAGGGCCTGAAATGCGGACTTGATCCAGGAGACGACTTCCGGTGCCATGCTGTTGCCGCCCGTGCTCCCGCCCATCAGCGAGTCGATCTGCGACCCGAGCCCGGAGCCGAGCGCCTTCTCGATCATCGCCCGCGCGTTCTCGGTCACTGCCAGCTCGGTCGTCTGCGTGCCGTCGATCACGGCCCTTCCGACGGTCTTCGTCGAAACGACATAAGGGGCGACTGAATTCAGGTACGAAGAGGGATCCGAGTCCGAAAGCCCGGAGAAAGCGCCGAGGTTCTCCTTGATCCAAGGCTTGGGCAGAGCGGTCCCGAGACCCTGAACCGAGACATAGGCCGAACCCGTCTTGAGGAAGAGCAGGATCGTCGTCTTCACGTTCGAAGGCGACTTGCCTCCACTCGTGAGCGAGCCGAGGATCCCCTGCGCGGAGCCGGACGTGACCGCTTCCTGCATGCGGATGGCGTCCTGGGGGGCCGAGAACGTGCCGGTGGCGTCGGCGCCTAGCGACGAGCCCAATGCCGCCGCGGCTCCACCGAGCCCTGACATCGTCGCCTCGAGCGTGAAGTCGTAGGACTGGTGCCGGGTGGAGGACATCGCTGCCAGCAGCGCCTGTTTCGGCGTGCCGTGCAGCACGGCTTGCTGTTGTGCCCCGTTGCTGCCCGGGAGCGCGATGCTGCCGCAGCCGGCAAGCGCCACCGCCGCCGCGGTCCGCCGCGTAACCGCCGTTGCCACTGGCAGGCCCCGCCCCGCCGCCATCCCCAGCTTTGCTGCCATGGCTCCTCCTCGGATTGCTGTTTCCCCAGACTACAAGGGGTGCAGGGCCCGCCGCCGGTGGTGACGCCGGTTGATCCGGGGGATGCGGATCAAGGCCGCAGGCCGGTAGCCTGCCGGCATGCAGATGACTTATCCGCCGGAAGTGGAAGAGTTTCGCGGGGTCGTCAGGAGCTGGCTGGAGGAGAACCTGCCCGAAGGATGGGGCGAGGAGGGCTTCTCGATGTCTCCCGAGGAGCGGGCGGAGTTCAACAAGAACTGGACCGGCAGGCTCCACGAGGGCGGTTGGATATGCGCATCGTGGCCCACCGAGTACGGCGGGAAGGGACTGTCCACGCTCGAGTCGGTGGTGCTGGCAGAGGAGTTCTCCCGTGTCGGCGCTCCCATGCGCGCCGACTTCTTCGGCGACACGCTCGTCGGACCGACGATCCTCAAGTGGGGGACCGAGGAGCAGAAGAGGTTCTTCCTGCCGAAGATCCTCTCCGGCGAGATCTCCTGGTGCCAGGGGTTCTCCGAGCCGGACGCCGGTTCGGATCTCGCCTCGCTCAAGACCCGGGCGGAGCTCGACGGCGACGAGTGGGTGATCAACGGGCAGAAGGTCTGGACCACCCAGGCGCATTACGCCGACTACGTCTTCCTCCTCTGCCGCACCGATCCCGACGCTCCGAGGCACGCTGGGATCTCCTACCTCCTGGTGCCGATGCGTCAGGAGGGTGTCGAGGTGCGCCCGATCGCCCAGATCGACGGCTCGGCGGAGTTCAACGAGGTCTTCTTCACCAACGCCAGGTGCCCGAAGGAGAACGTCGTCGGGGGCCTCAACAACGGCTGGCAGGTGGCGATGACGACGCTCGGGTTCGAGCGGGGGACGTCGGCCACGACCGGTCACCGCCGCTTCTCCAAGGAGCTCGACTACATCATCGAGAAGGCTCGCAAGAACGGAAAGGCCTCGGACCCGATAGTGCGTCAAGGATTGGCGGCCGCCTGGTCGAGGGTGAAGATCATGGAGATCAACGGGCTGCGAACGCTGACCTCGACTCTCCGCGGGGACGGCTCCGCGGTCGCCCTCGGCGCCACCAACAAGATGTACTGGTCCGAGTACCACCGCGACGTGATGGAGCTGGCGATGGACATCCTCGGCATGGAGGGCCAGATCCTCACAGGAGGCGGCGACGGCGAGGAGTTCGTACCAGGCGTGGGGCCACGCAAGCAGCGCCCCGGATACCCGGTGAGCGCCCTGCAGGCCTCCTTCTTCTTCTCCCGATCGGAGACCATCTGGGGAGGCACGGCTCAGATCCAGCGCAACATCGTCGCTGAACGGGTCCTCGGACTTCCCAAGGAGCCGAAGGCCTCCTAGCGGCCGGCCATGTGCCGGCAAGCGACCTCGGCCCAGTCCACGGCCACGGCCACGGCCACGGTCACGGCGCGCAGGCGCGACCAGCAGATCGGTCCGTAGAGTGGCAGCCATGAGGATGCGCACTCTCGGAGGAACCGGTATCCAGGTCAGCACCTACTGCCTGGGGGCGATGATGTTCGGGGAGTGGGGCAACCCGGACCACGAGGAGTCGATCCGGATCATCCACAAGGCGCTGGAGAGCGGCATCAACTTCGTCGACACCGCCGACGTCTACTCCCAGGGCGAGTCGGAGGAGATCGTCGGCAAGGCGCTGAAGGGGCGCCGCGACGACGTGGTGCTCGCCACCAAGGTGCACGGGCAGATGGGGTCCGGCCCCAACCGGTCGGGGAACTCCCGCCGCTGGATCGCCGCCGAGGTCGAGCACAGCCTGCGGCGCCTGCAGACGGATTGGATCGACCTCTACCAGATTCACCGGCCCGACCCCCGGACGGAGATCGACGAGACATTGTCGGCGCTCACGGATCTCGTCAGGCAAGGCAAGATCCGCGCCTTCGGGTGCTCGACCTTCCCGCCCGAGCGGATCGTCGAGGCGCACTGGGCGTCCGAGCGGCGGGGCCTCGAGAGGTTCCGCACCGAGCAGCCTCCCTACTCGATCTTCGTCCGCGGCATCGAGTCGGGCGTGCTGCCCGTCTGCGAGCGGTACGGGATGGGGGTGCTCGTCTGGAGCCCGCTGGCCGGGGGCTGGTTGACGGGGCGGTTCCGCAAGGACAAGCCGATCGACATGTCGACGGGGAGGGCGCGCCGAATACCGCAGCGTTTCGATCCGTCGCTTCCCGGCAACCAGCGCAAGCTCGACATCGTCGAGGAGCTGGCGAAGATCGCAGCCGATGCGGGCGTCCCGCTCAATCATCTGGCGATGGCCTTCGCCGTCGCCCACCCGGCGGTCACTTCGGCGATCATCGGGCCCCGCACGATGGAACAGCTGGACGACACGTTGGCGGGAGCCGGCGTCGAGCTCGACGACGACACGCTCGAGCGCATCGATCAGCTGGTTCCACCCGGCACGAACCTCAACGACGCCGATTCTGGATGGACCACCCCCGAGCTGTCGCAGACCTGGCGGAGGCGCAGGCCGCCCGGGCACCGCGCCGCCTCGGCGGGCGGCAGCGACGAGCCCAGCTGAGGAGGCTGCCCACTTGCTCCCCGACTATGCCGAGTTCGAGCAGGCGATCGGCCTCGACTGGTACGCCGTCGACCCCAACCTCGCCCTGCTCCTCGACCGCCTGCTCCCCGAAGCCGACGACCGAGCCTTCGCCGAGGAGCATGTCGCACAGTTCGGCCGTCTCGTCGGGGGCGCCATCGCCCGCCGCGCCGAGGAGACGGACAAGAACGGCCCGGTGCTTCGCCGGTACGACCGCTGGGGGCTGGAGATCGACGAGGTCGTCCACCACCCGACGTGGCTCGCCAACAAGGCGGACCTGGTGCGGGCCGGCTTCGTCGGGCTGCCGGTGCATGCCGGGCGCAACGTGCCGGCAGTGGTCACCGCATCCATCTCCTACCTCGTCTCACAGGCCGAAACAGCGATCTACTGCGCGCTCGGGATGACCAGCGGCGCAGCCGACATCGTGGAGCGCTACGCCCCGCTGCCGGTGCGTGACGAGATCCTCCGCCGCCTCACCTCGCTCGATCCCCACGAGTCGTGGGAGGGAGGGATGTTCCTGACCGAGCGGCAGGGCGGTAGCGACGTCGGAGCCAACACCTGCCGCGCCGTGCAGGACGGCGACGAGTGGCGGATATTCGGCGACAAGCACTTCTGCTCGAACGTCGACGCCGACGTCTTCATCATCCTGGCGCGGCCGGAGGGGGCGCCGGCCGGCAGCAGAGGGCTGGCGACGTTCATCGTGCCGCGCCACCTTCCCGACGGCTCCACGAACGGGTTCTTGATCAAGCGCCTGAAGCCCAAGCTCGGCACCGTCGGAGTACCGACGGGCGAGGTGACTCTGGAGGGTGCCGTTGCGTGGCTTGCGGGGCCGCAGCCGAAGCCGGCGTCCGATGGCGCTGCGGAGCCGGTGCTGGCGGAGTCGGCGCTGTCGGAGTCGGAACCGGCGCTGTCGGAGTCGTCGGAACCGGGAGAGCAGGCTCTCGACGCCGCCCGGGACGGGCGGGGAATCAATCGGATGATGGAGATGGTCAACGGGAGCCGTTTCGGTGTCTCGTTGATGAGCCTCGGCATCCATCGCCGGTCATTCCTCGAAGCGGCCATCTACGCGGTCGCGACGGCAACAGTTCGGTCATCGCATCGACAGCTATCCGCTCGTTCGCGAGACGCTCGTCGACCTTCTGGTCGATCTCGAAGCGGGACTTGCGCTGACCTACGAGTGCGCTGCCTCCAACCGGCTGGCGGCTTCCGCCGAGGAGGGGGCCAGGTTCCGCCGCATCGCCATCCCCCTCGCCAAGATGCGCAGCTGCCGTATCGGTCTGGAGGCGGCGACGAAGGGGCTCGAGATGCTCGGCGGCAACGGCTACATGGAGGACTGGCCGATGGCCCGCCAGCTGCGGGATGCGCAGTGCCACACGATCTGGGAGGGAACTGAGAACATCTGCGCCGTCGACGTCCGCCGGGCGATGCGTTCGGAGGGTGCGCACCGGGCCGTGATCGCCCACATCGCCCGCTCGCTCGATCGGGCCGGGAGCCACAAGGTCCTGGAGCGGGCAGCCGACGGCGTGGCCGCCGCCCTGTCCGAGTTGCAGGAGGCCGTGCGGTGGATCGAGCGGGCGCCCGAGGACATGGCACTGCTCAATATCCGGCGACTCGCCGAGCTCATGGCGGACACGCTGGAGGGCGCACTGTTGATCGACGAGGCGGCATGGTCGCTCGAGCGTGACGGCGATGCGCGAAAGGCCGCCGTGGCCCGACGTTTCGCTGCCCGCAGGCTGCAGCAGCTGCCGATGCGCGGCATCGGCGACCCTGACCGGTCGGTGATCGACCTGTTCGAGCCGATCGTCCGCTACGGACAGCTGGGCGAGGACGAGGTGCTGGCCGCCGCAGGCTGATCCCTCGCCGATGGCGTCCCCTCACCTAGCATCCTGACGAACCGTCGAGGAGGAGGTACGCACGATGGTCGGGTCCCAGGCTCACGTCACCCTCAGTAGCGGGGGACTCCTGATCTTCGCGATCGTCGAGCTCGTGATCGCGGTCGTGTTCCTGATCAGTTCCGCACAGATCATCCGGAAGGCCGGCTACTCACCCTGGTGGGTGCTGATCTCGCTCGTCCCGGTCGTGAACATCGTCATGTTCTTCGTGTTCGCGTACTCCGACTGGCCCATACGGCGGCAGCTCCGCCAGCTGCAGAGCCAGGTCGGGCCCGGCTATATGCCGGGAGGGTACGGGCAGGGCTACGGGCAGCAGTGGAGCCAGCCCGCCTACGGCCAACCCTCGCCGCCCTACGGCCAGCCACGGCCCGCCGTATGGCCAGGCTTACGGCCCAGCCCTACGGCCAGCCACCGGGCACCGACCCGCAGGACCAGGCACCACCGGAGCCACCGCAGCCACCACAGGGATGGCCGCAGCAGTAGGCGGGGCCTACAACCAATACGCGCAGTGTCCAAATGGTTGTTTAACAACCATTTGGACTATGTGCGTTCGCGCGATACCCCAGATCCAGGTCCTTCGCGAAACTCACCAGCACCTCGTTCTCCGCGTGCCTCCCGTAGTTCGGGATCCTGCGGTACCCGGCCTGCTCGTAGATCTCGATCGCCCTCGTCTGTAGGGGACCCGTGTCGAGCATCATCCGGCGGTAACCGACCGCCTCCGCACGTCGCTCCAGCTCCTCCAGCATCAGCCTGGCGATGCCACGGCCGCGATGGTCCGGCTCGACCCACATGCGCTTCAGCTCTGCGGCCGCCTCGCCTACCTCGCAGCGGCGAAACCCCCCGCAACCGATCGGCTCGCCACCCTCGAAAGCCAGCAGGAACAATCCCTCCGGCGGGAGGTACGCCTCCGGCACGCTTGTCCGGTTGCTGCCGCCTTCGCCAACGCCACCACCGCCTCCACCGCGTCCGCCGCCACCGCGTCCGCCGCCACCGCCTCCACCGCGTCGGTGGTAGAGCTCCCTGTAGTACCCGAAGATCCTCGAGACCAGCTGCTCTGCCTCGGGATCGTCATAGCGGGCGACGCGAAGCTCGATCGAGCCGAGCTGATCGCGCGAGTCCGGAGTCGCCTCAGTAGCCACGTGGAACGTACGAGCCCCGGCCGAGGGACGCGCTCTCGCCGAAGTCGATGCTGTCGTCCACAGTTCCCACCACTTCCGTGACCCAGGGAAGGCGGTCGCGCAGGATGCGCTCGACCCCGCCCTTCAACGTCATCGACGAGATGGCGCACGATCCGCATGCGCCTTCGAGCTGCACCTGCAGCACCCCCGTGTCGTAGTCGGCGTCGACCAGCACCAGGTCACCGCCGTCCTGTTGGACAGCAGGGCGCATCAGGTCCATGACCGCATCCAGAGCCTGCTGGCGACGCACCCGCTCCTCCGCGTCCACAACACCGCTGGCGGCACTACTGGCACTGCCTACCCGCCTGCGCCTGCGGTCTCTGCCTGCTCTCGCTCGGTCACCCTGGCCTTCTCCTTCCACCTGCTCACCTATGGTGTGCGGGTGGAACTAGTCATCCTTGCCGCCGGTCACGGCCGCCGCTTCGGGGGCCTCAAGCAGCTGGCCCCCGTCGGGCCGAACGGCGAATCGATCATCGACTATACGGCCCTCGACGCGATGTCCAGCGGGTTCACCCGCATCATCCTCGTCATCCGGCAGGAGATCGAGGACGAGATGCGTGACCACGTCACCAACCATTGGCCGGCTGAGCTGCCATGGGAGGCGGTGTGCCAGGAGGGCCATGCAGGCACTGCCCAAGCCGTCTACTCGGCGGCGCCGCACGTGAGCGGTCCTTTCGGCATCGCCAACGCCGACGACTTCTACGGCCTCGAAGCACTGGAGCTGCTGGCAAGCCAGCTGAAAGCGAGCGACAAGGCAGCGAGCGAGGCAGCGACGCAGGCAGCGGCCCCGGCGCCACACCTGCTGATCGGTTACCGGCTGTCGAACACTGTGTTCACGGACGCCACCGTCACACGGGGGATCTGCAGGCAGAGCGACGACGCAGATCTGGTGGAGATCGTGGAACAGAAGGTCACTGCCTGTGAGGGCGGCTTCCTCGGAGTCCCGGTCTCCTCGCCCGGCAGCGAGCCGGCCAAGTTGTCGGGCGACGAGCTGGTGTCGATGAACCTCTGGGGCATGCAGCCTGTGATGCTCGATCGCCTGAAGCGAGCGCTCGACGAGTTCGACCCTCCACCGCCTCCGCCCGATGCCGAGAAGCCGCCGGAACTGCTGCTGCCCGAAGTCGTCGGGCGTCTAGTGCGCAGCGGCGAGGAACAGGTCAAGGTGCACGAGACGAGCGCCAGCTGCATCGGCATCACCCATCCGGACGATCTCGAGTTCGTGAGGAAGTCGCTGGCGGGCCGGCGACCGGGTGACGTGGTGCCCGGGCCTGCCTGAGACCGGGTCCCGTTCCCGAGACCTGCAAGGACAGCCTCGGTACCCTGAGGTGGTACCGACATGACCGCTTCCACCTCCAGCATGGCGCCGAGCTCCACCAGCGCCACGAGCTCGAGCACTCCGAGCTCCATCAGCGCCACGAGCTCGCGCACTCGCAGGCTCGCCCTTGCGCTGGCGCTCAACCTCTTGCTGGCAGCCGGGGAGGCGATCGCCGCCGCCCTCTCGCGATCGACGGCACTCTGGTCGAGCGCCGGGCACGACCTCGCCGACGCCGCCGGCATCACGCTCGCTCTTGTCGCCGCTCGCCTCGCTCTGCGGGCTCCGACGTCGGAGCGCTCGTTCGGCTACCACCGGGCGACGATCCTCACGGCGCTCGCCAACGCCGCAGTCATCGTCGCGGTCACCGTGCTCATCGTGCTCGCATCGGTCAGCCGGATCATGCACCCGTCCCATGCGAACGCAACGCTGATGATCGGTGTCGGTGCCGCTGCCGCTCTCGTGAACCTCGGCGCCGCGGCGCCGCTCGCCGGACGGACGCGTGCCAAGGACCTCAACATCCGAGCCACCGTCCTCCACCTCGGCGGGGATGCCCTGGCGGCGCTCGGAGTGGTGGGCGCCGGTGTGGTGATCCTTGCCTCTCGTCACATGGAGGTGCTCGACCCGGCGGTGTCGCTCGCGATCGCTGTGCTCATAGCAGCAGAGGCGGTCAGGCTCGCCAAGGCGAGCGTCGACGTGCTGCTGGAGTCGACGCCGCACGACCTCGACATGCTCGAGCTGAGTGAGGTGATGTCCGCCACGACCGGCGTCGAGGCCGTCCACGACCTCCATTGCTGGAGCCTCTCGAGCGAGGTCCGCGCCTTGTCGGCGCACGTCGTGCTGTCCGGCCATCCGACCCTCGAAGAGGCGCAGCTGGTGGGTGAGATGGTGAAGGCGGCGATAGGGCAGCGTTTCGAGATCGCTCATGCGACCCTAGAGCTCGAGTGTGAGCCTTGCTCCGACGACGCCACGATCTGCCACTTCGAGGCACGAGTCCCGCTCGGAGGAGCGGCATCCCGATAGAGGCGCGCCCCTGACGGGCGCCGGGAGCTAGCGGCCGTCTTCAGAGCTCGGCTCGCCCTGCCAGGACCTCCAGAGCGCGGCGTAAGTCCCGCCGGCGGCAAGCAGTTCGTGGTGGGCGCCGTGCTCGACGATGCGGCCATCTTCGACAACCGCGATGCGATCGGCGTCATGAGCCGTCTGCAGCCTGTGGGCCACCGCCACGACGGTCCGGCCCTGGAGGAGCCGCCCGAGCGACCTTTCCAGGTGGCGGGCGGCACGCGGGTCGAGCAAGGAGGTCGCCTCGTCGAGCACGATGGTGTGCGGGTCGGCGAGGACGAGACGCGCCAGCGCCAGCTGCTGCGCCTGGGCGGATGTGAGCACCGTCCCGCCCGCGCCGAGCTCGGTGTCGAGCCCGGCAGGCAACTGGGCGACCCACTCGGCGGCGTCGACTGTGGCCAGAGCCTGCAGCAGCACGTCGTCGCCGGCATCGGGGGCTACCAGGGCGAGGTTGTGGCGCAGGGTGCCGGCGAACACGTGGTGCTCCTGGGTCACGAGCGCGATCTCCTCGCGCAGGCGAAGGGTTGGCAGCGCATGCGCCTCGACGCCTCCGATTCGCACGCTTCCGAGGCGCGGCTCATGGATCCCGGTGAGGAGCAGTGCCAGCGTGCTCTTGCCGGCACCGCTCGGGCCCACGACGGCCAGGCGGTCACCCGGCTCGAGCCGGAGGTCGATGCCGTGGAGCACGTCGTGCCCGTCGCGGTAGGCGTAGTGAAGACCGTCGGCCACCACCCGCTCGTCGCCGGGCACTTCGTCCGTCGTCGCCGGCGGCTCGACCTCGGCGACGCCGAGCAGGCGGGCGAGCGATGCCCCGCCGAGCTGGAGCACGTCCATCCAGCCGAGCAGGGCGTCCAGCGGCTCGACGAGCAGCTGCGTGTACAGGGCCGCGGCCGTGACGGAGCCGATGGAGAGGACACCGTGGTCGTGCAGCAGCCCTCCCACGAGGACAGCGAGCACCAGGGGAACCACGTAGGCGACCTCGACGATCGGGAAGTAGACGCAACGCAGCCGGAGCGTGAACCTCGACTTGGCCACCCACGCCGTCACCGCCTCCTCGGTCTCCTCGAAACGCCGCCCTCCCAGCCGGAACGCCTCCACCGTCCGTCCCGCCGTGACCGTCTCCTGGATCATGGCGTTGACCCGCGACAGCGCAGCAGCTTCCGCCCGGTAGGCGGGAGTCGCCCGCTGCAGGTACCAGCGGGTCGAGAGCAGCAACACGGGCACGATCGGCACCAGCACGAGGCCGAGGAGAGGAGCTGCATAGACGATGGCGCCCACGATCAGCACGGTCTGCACGAATGCGATGCCGATCTCGGGCGCCGCACGCCGGACCGAGTCCGAGAGCTGGTCGACGTCCGTTGCCGAACGCGTCAGCAGATCGCCCGTGCCGGCCCGCTCGACGACGCCGAGAGGGAGCGCCAGGACCGACTCCACGAAGTCCTCCCGCAATCCCGCCAGCACCTTCTCGCCTAGCACCGCCGCCCGGCGACGTGTGAACCCGGTGAGGAACGATTGGAAGAGGAGCGCGCCGAGGAACACGGCTACCGCGACGTCAACGTACGAGAGGCGCCCGCCCTTGCCGGCCTGGTCGAGAATCCGCCCGAGTATCGCCGGACCTGCCAGACCCGGCAACGGTGGTGATGCCCTGCAGGGCGATCACCCTCGCGGTCGGGCCCCTTTCGCCGCGCAGGATGCGGCGGGCCTGCCGCCGGACGGTGGCCGTGTCGGCGACGGGGAGCATCCCGTCCGTCACTCGACACCTCGCAGCACCACGTCCCGGTAACGGGCGTCCGTCTGCAGCAGGTGCTGGTGGGTACCTTCGGCCTGCACCGTCCCCTCTACGAGGACGACGTGGTCGGCTCGCTCGAGCACGAGCGGGCTGGTAGAGAAGATCACGGTGGTGCGGCCCCGCCTGATCTCTCGCAGCCCGTCCGCCATCGCGGCCTCCGTGTGCGCGTCCACTGCGCTCGTCGGGTCGTCCAGCACCAACACCTCCGGATCGGCGACGATCGCCTCGGCGAGCACTATCCGCTGCCGCTGCCCTCCCGACAGGTTGCGGGCGCGTTCGGGCAACTCGGTGTCGAGACCCTCCGCCAGCCCGTCGACGATGTCCTTGGCCGAGACCGCAGCGAGAGCCGCTGCCGGGGTGGGCCTGCCAGCAGACGATCCTGCCCGAGGCGGGTCGAGGGTGCGCAGCAGCGTCCCCGACAGCATGATCGGCTCGCGCTCGATGACGAGGATGCGGCGGCGCACCTCTGTCTTGCGCATCTCGTTCAGCGGGACCTCCGCCAAGGCGCACGGCCTTGCCGTCGGCCGGGTCGGTGTATCGGCCCAACCGGTCTGCCAGTTCCGCCGCCTCGGCCGGATCGCTCGTGACCACCGCCGTCATCGTCCCGGCTCGAACCCGCAGTGCGGCAGTCTCGTCGACCAGGTCGCCGCTGACCGCTGCGGCCGCCCAGGACACGGCCAGGTCGGCGGCGCCGGTGGCGTCGGCCGCATCGGCAGCGTCGGCCGGATCGGCGAGGTCCGCTTGCCTCCGCAGCACCGAGAGGACACGGCCGGCGGCCACCCTGCCGGCAGCCCAGTAGCTGGCGGCCTCCGTGAACGTCGACATCGGCAGGACCAGGAAGGCGACGTAGGCGTAGTAGGCGACGAGCTCGCCGGCCGTGATCCTGCCTTCGATCGCGAAACGCGCCCCCAGCCAGGTCACCACGACCAGCAGCAGCCCGGGCAGCAGGATCTGCAGGGCGTCGAGCCTCGACTTCGCATAGGCAGTCCGCACCGATGCATGGCGAACCTTCTGAGAGGCTTCGCGGAACCTCTCGGCGAACACCTTTTCGCCGCCCGAGGCCGCGCAGGATCCGCAGCCCGACAACCGTGTCGGCGGCCAGCGAGGAGGCCTCCGCCCGCCTCTCCCGTTCGGCCGTCTGGCGGCGCTCGAGGGGCCGGGTGAGCGGCCCGATGACGAGCAGCGCAACGGGTACGCCGAGGACCACCACCAACCCGAGCAGCGGTGACTCGAAGAGCAGGATCGTGGCGACGGCGATGTACGAGACGACCGCCCCCGACAACCGCGCCGTGACGTCGAGGACGTCGCCGATGCGCTCGACATCCGTGGCGCCGAGACTGGCGACCTCCCCCGCGGCCACATGGCGCGCCAGGTCGGCGCCGAGCTCAGACGCCTTCTTGGCGACGACGAGCTGCACCCGCGTGCTTGCCAGCAGGTAGTTCCAGACCGCTCGCCGGTGGCGCAGGATGCCGGCTGCCGACGACACGCATCCAAGGCCGAACAGCAGGAGGCTCCAACGAACGAGTGCGCCGTCGTTCTTCTTGACCACCGCCTCGATGGCCTCGCCGAGAACGGCCGGGATGAGGGCCTGCGATCCCATCCAGAGGATGCCGAACAAGGCGCCGCTGCAGATGTTTCGCAGCTGGCCGCGGGCGATCCAGGCGATGAACCGCGCCGGTGACCTGACGTCGGGCGCGCCGCGGGGAGCTGGAGGGATCTGCGGCATGGGCTGAAACGCTACCGCCCGCAGGCAGCCGGCCCGCAGGGCGGCAGACTGGGGGACATGTGTGGTCGTTTCGTGGCGGCGACTCCGGTGTCGGAGCTCGCCGAGATCCTCGACGTGGCGCAGGTCGACATGCGCGAGCCGGACGGGTCCAAGGAGATCGCCGAGGACGGCGCCGGGGGCGCCGGGGGCGCCGAGGGCGCCACGAGCACCGGTGAGGACGAACCGCGGTTCAACGTCGCCCCGCAGACGCCGATCTGGGTGGTCCGGCCGCTGCGCGACGAGTCGGGACAGCCGACCGGCGAGCGCAAGCTCGTGCGCCATCGCTGGGGACTGGTGCCGCCCTGGTCGAAGGATCCCAACAGCGGCGCCCGGATGTTCAATGCGAGGTCGGAGTCACTGGCCGAGAAGTCGTCGTTTCGGACTCCCCTCGCCAAGCGGCGCTGTCTGATCCCGGCTGACGCCTTCTACGAGTGGAAGGCAGTCGAAGGATCGGGCGCGGGGTCCGGGGCGAGCACCAGGGCGGGGAAGCAGCGCAAGCAGCCATACCTGTTCCGTGCGGCTGATGGTGGGCTGGTCGTGTTCGCCGGCCTCTGGGAGTACTGGAAGCCGCACGACAGCAGCACGGAGAACGAGGACGGCGGTGGACTGCTCACCTGCACGATCCTCACCACGGCCGCCAACGAGATGATGTCGGGCTACCACGATCGCATGCCGGTGATCCTCCAGCCGGAGGACTGGGACCGCTGGCTCGCCCCAGGCGAGCTGAGCGAGCAGGAGCGAGCGGCGCTCCTCTCACCCCCTCCGGAGGATTACCTGGAGGTCTATCCCGTCTCGCCGAAGGTGGGCGACGCCCGCGCCGAGGGGCCGGAGCTGATCGAGCCGCTCCCGCCAGAGGGTGAGAGTGACCGGGAGGCAGAGGGCAGGCTGTTCCCGCTCTAGCGCCGGCTGCCCGGGCCTTCCTGTGTCAGACGCCCGCCGACTGCGTCCCCATGCCCTGAGCCCGCACCCGCTGAGCTGCCTCGGCGACCGACAGGGCGATGCCCTCCCCGTCGAGGCCCCGCTCCGCAAGGATTCTCTCGGGCTTGCCGTGCGGGATGTAGGCGGTGTCGAGACCGAGGACGAGCATCTCCGGCATCGGCAGGTCCGCCTCCCGTGCCACGCGGGCGACCTGCCCGCACAGGTACGTGCCGGCGCCTCCCTGCCGGATGCCGTCCTCGACCGTCACCACCAGCTCGGCCGCCGCGGCCGCCGCCAGCATCTCCTCGTCCGCCGGGCGGATCAGGCGCGGGTCGTACACGGTCACGTCGATCCCGTCGGCGGCGAGCAGCGCCGCCGCCCGACTCGCCGACGCTGCCATCTTCCCGACACCGATCAGCACGATCGAGCCATCGCCCTGCCGGAGGAGCCTCGAGGAGAAGGGCGGGACGTTCGAGAGCGCCCCCGCCGGTGAAGCCGTCCGCGGCCAGCGGATGACGGCCGGGCCGTCAAGTGACAGCGCGGCGTTAAGCATCGAGCCGATCTCGCTCGCCTGCGACGGGCAGAAGACCGTCATGCCGGGGATGGCGAGCGACAGCACGAGGTCCCACATGCCGTGATGGCTGGCACCATCCGGCCCGGTGATCCCCGCCCGGTCGAGGCAGAACACGACGGGCTGGCGGTGCAGCGCGACGTCCAGGTTGGCCTGGTCGAAGGCCCGTGAGAAGAAGGTCGAGTAGACGGCGACAACGGGCTTGAGGCCCCCCATCGCCATGCCTGCCGCCGCCGTGACGGCGTGAGCCTCGGCAATGCCCACATCGACAAAACGCTCCGGGAACCTGTCTTCGAACCCCAGCAGCCCTGTCGGGCCGGGCATCGCCGCAGTGATCGCCACGACCCGCTCGTCCTTCTCGGCGGCGGCGATGACGGCGGCGGAGAAGGCGTCCGTGTAGCTCGACTCGCCGGCGGGGATCTCCGACGGAGCGGGCAGCGCACCTTCGTCCGTGGAGGCACCGGGAGCCGTGACCGAGTGGGAAGGGGCGGCACGCATGTCGTGCAGGCACTGGATCTCGTCCTGCTCGGCGGGGGCGTAGCCCTTGCCCTTGGTGGTCAGCACGTGCAGCACGATCGGGCCGTCCCAGGTGGCGGCGTGCCGTAGCGCACGCTCGACGGCCGGGATGTCGTGACCGTCGAGAGGACCGGTGTAACGCACCCCGAGTGCCTCGAAGAACACGTGAGGCTCGACGATCTCGCGAAGCCCCGCCGTCAGGCCGTGGATCGACGTGTAGGCGACGGACCCCATCACCGGCACTCCCCGCAGGGCGTGCCGCAGCCGCTCGCGCCACTGCGTGTAGGAGGGGTTGAGGCGGAGGTGGGTCAGCGACTCCGAGAGCCGGGAGACCGTCGGGGCGTAGCTCCGTCCGTTGTCGTTGAGCACGATCAGCACGCGGGCGCCCGAATGGCCGATGTTGTTGAGCGCCTCGTAGGCCATGCCGCCGGTGAGCGCACCGTCCCCGACGACAGCCACCACCCGACGAGGCAGACCCCGGCCGGACGGCTTGGCCCCGAGCTCGAGCGCCTTGGCCATGCCGTGGGCGTAGGAGAGGATCGTGGAGGCGTGCGAGTTCTCCACGTGGTCGTGCGGCGACTCGCTCCGGTTCGGGTACCCCGAGAGGCCGCCGTCCTGCTTGAGCGTCCGAAACATCTCCCGCCGCCCAGTCAGGATCTTGTGCACGTACGCCTGGTGCCCGGTGTCGTAGAGGAGGACATCGCGGGCGAGTCGAACACCCGGTGCAGGGCGATGGTGAGCTCCACCATCCCGAGATTGGACCCGAGATGGCCTCCGGTGACGGACACCGTCTCGACGATGAAGTCGCGGATCTCCCTCGCCAGCACCACGCACTCGGCGGGGGAAAGCGATTTCAGGTCGGATGGCGAGTGGACGCGTTCGATCAGCACTGGTGGGCGCACCTCCGATCTCAGGCTATCCGAGCGACCTGCGTACAATGCCCCGGCGTGAGCCCTGTGGCGGTCAACGGAGTCCTCCATCCCGACGATCAGGCTCTGATCTCGGTCTTCGACCACGGGTTCACCACCGGCGACGGCATCTTCGAGACCGTCCTGCTCAGGCAGAACAAGCCGTTCGCCCTCTCCCGCCATCTGCTCCGCCTGGAGCGCTCGGCGGCAGGGATGAACCTTCCACTCCCCGAACGGCACGTGATCGTCGACTCGATCCAGGCCGTGCTCGCCGCCACGCCGGCACCAGAGACAGGCCTGGCCAGGCTGCGCATCACGGTCACCGGAGGACCTGCACCTCCCGGCTCCGCTCGAGAGGGCGCCGCATGCACGTTGATCGTGGCGACCTGGCCGATCTCGCCTCAGCCGCCCACCGCTGCCGTCGTCACCACACCCTGGACACGCAACGAGCGCAGCGCTGTCGCCGGCCTCAAGACGACCTCGTACGCCGAGAACGTGGTCGCGCTGGACTACGCCAGGCAGCGGGGAGCAAGCGAGGCGCTCTTCGCGAACTGCGCGCGGCAACCTCTGTGAGGCGACCGCGTCAAACGTGTTCGTCGTCATAGGCGGAGCACTCATCACTCCCCCGCTCTCGGCCGGGATACTGGCAGGCGTGACGCGGGACCTGATCCTCGAAACGGCGACCGTCGGGGCGATCGAGCAGGACGTGCCGTTCAGCACGGTCGCGGCGGGCGACGTGGAGGAGGCCTTCCTGACGTCGACGACCCGGGGGGTGCAGGCGATCATCTCGATCGACGGCACCGAGTCTGCCCGACGTCCCCGGACCGCTGACCCGCCGGGCTCGCAAGGAGCTGGAAGCCCTGATGGCAGCTACGGACGATCCGTGAGAGCCGAGGAGGACGAGGCCGTGCCGACGAATCCCGATCTGCTTCCGCGTTCCCTGACGTGTGACGAGCAGGAGCCGGTCCAGTGATCGTCGGCGTGCCGGCGGAGGTGAAGGCGGGCGAGAACCGCGTGGCGATCACGCCCAACGGAGTGCGCGAGCTCGTCTCGCTCGGCCACAGGGTGCTGGTGGAGGCCGACGCCGGCGACGGCTCGTCGATCGGCGACGCCGACTTCCGGGGCGCCGGCGCCGAGATCGTCGGCCGCGAGTCGGCATGGTCGGCGGATCTCGTGTGCAAGGTCAAGGAGCCCCAGGAGTCGGAGTTCGGCTACCTCCGCCCGGGGCTCACCCTGTTCACCTACCTCCACCTGGCGGCGTACTCCCACGTGGCGCGGGCATTGCTGGAATCCGGCACCACGGGCATCGCCTACGAGACCGTCGAGACGGCAACCGGCACGCTGCCCCTGCTGGCGCCGATGAGCGAGGTCGCCGGCCGCATGGCGACCCAGATCGGTGCACGCCTGCTGGAGCGCGAGCACGGGACGCGGGGCATCCTGCTCGGCGGGGCCCCCGGGGTGAGGCCGGCACGGGTCGTCGTGATCGGCGCCGGCCACGTCGGGTGGAACGCCGCCTGGATCGCGCAGGGCATGGAGGCCGAAGTGATCCTCCTCGATCGCAACATCGACCGCCTGCGCTGGGTCGACCAGATCCACCGGGGCAGGATCATGACGATCGCCTCCAACCGCGGGTCCATCGAATGGGCTGTCGCCGAGGCCGACCTCGTGATCGGCGCGGTGCTCGTGACGGGCGGCCGCGCCCCGATCGTCGTCACCGGCGAGATGATCCGCTCGATGCGGCAGGGTTCGGCGGTGATCGATGTTGCCGTGGATCAGGGGGGATGTTTCGAAACTACGCACGAGACGACCCACGAGGATCCCACCTACTTCGTGGACGGGATCCTCCACTACGCCGTCGGCAACATGCCTGCGGCGGTGCCACATACCTCTACCTACGCCCTGACCAACGCCACCTTCCCCTACGTGGAGACCCTCGCCGAGCGGGGCGTGCCGCAGGCGGTCGCCGCCGATCCAGCCCTCGCCCGGGGGGTCAACACCGCCGCAGGAGCTCTGACGAACCCGCTGGTGGCAGAGGCGCTTGGGGGCGAGCACGTTCCACCTCTGGAGGCTCTTGGCACCTGACCGAGACCTCGGAGCTCGAGGCTGGTGAGACCTCCGATCGCTGGTGCGGTTGAGACCTCGATCTGTTGTGCAGCAATGCACGTACTGCGTGCGTAGCTGCGCGCGAGATCTCAGCCAAGCCGCTCCCAGCCACCTGCAGAGCGCCTGACCAAGCCGATCTCGGCAAGCCGATCGAGCGCCAGCGCCACCGCGCCGAGGTCGGCCCCTGCCTCGCCCGTGCCTGCGAGGATCGCCTGCATCGGGGTCGGGGCGCGCTCGACCAGGGCGAGCACTGACCGGTCGAAGTCGTCGAGCCCGCTGAGCGGAACCCGTGACGGCGCCGCCGAGGTGGCGTTCAGCGGGGAGCTCAGCTTGCCGGCCAGCGAGAGTGCCATCATCACGTCGTCCGGACCCGTCAGGACGTGTGCGCCGCTGGCCAGCAGGGCGTTGCTGCCGTCGGAGGCGGGGCTGCGGATGGAGCCGGGAACGGCGAACACCGGGATGCCGCGCAGCAGGGCGGCGTCCACCGTCGAGAGGGAGCCGCCGGTGCGGTGCGACTCCACCACCACCAGCACGTCCGACAAGCCGGCGATCAGCCGGTTGCGCAGCGGGAACCGCCAAGGCAGGGCCGGCGCGCGGAGGGGCGACTCGGATATCACGGCCCCCGCCTCCTCCACCCGCTGGCGGAGCCGGCTCGTCTGGGCCGGGTAGACCACGTCCAGGCCCGCCGCCACGACCCCCACCGCGAGCCCGTCAAGGGAGCCGGCGTCCTGATCGGCCGATGCCCGCCAGCGCACCTTCGTGCGACGCCGCGTCGATGCCGACAGCGAGGCCGGAGACGATGGCCGCCCCCGCCCGCGACAGCTCGACGCCGAGCCAGGCGGCGACGTCCCGGCCGTAGTTGGTCGCAGAGCGTGTGCCGACGATCGCAACCGCCGGACCGCTCATCGCGCCCAGCCTCCGACTCAATCTCCCGCGGACGAACAACACGGCCGGAGCCTCCGGATCATCGACGAGCGGGAGCGGGTAAGAGGCGTCGCCCGGCATGGCTATGTCGACACCATGACGATCGCACTCCTCGGCCACCCTCGCCGGGGCGCATTCGATCAGTGCCGACGACCAGGCTTCGCCGAGAGCATGGGCATCGCTCCCGGGATCGACCTGAACTGCCACCGAAGCGAGCTGTCGCCGCGCTGCCGGCCGGCCCGCGACCATCTCCCAGAGCAATCGCCAGGGAGCCTCGCCGCAGGGCGCCTGCTCCCGCGCCCATTGCTCGAGCACCCGCAGGCGCCGAGGCGTCATCGCCGGGAGGGACGCCACAGCAGCAGCAGCCGCAGCCGCGGTTTCCGCGGCGGCCGCCGTCTGCCCGGCACTCGTCGGATCAGTACTCGCCGGATCAGGACTCGCCTGACTCATGCGGCACTCGTCCCGGTCAGCTCGTCCCGATCGAGCCGCAGCTCGAGGGCGGCAGCTACGTGGTCCGCATCGACGAGGTCGGGGGCGCCTTCGAGGTCGGCGACGGTCCGGGCGACCCGCCGCACCCGGTCGAGGCCGCGCGCCGTCAAGCTGCCGGCCTTCAGGCGGCGCTCGATCAGCCGACGGGCGCGGCCCGACAGCGGCGCCACCTCGTCCAGCAGCTCCGACGGCAGCTCGGCGTTGCAGCGCACCCGCCTGCGGGCGGCGAGCTCCCGCGCCGCCGCCACGCGCTCGGCGACCTTGGCGGAAGACTCTCCTGCACCTCGGTCGAGCAGCTCGAAGGCACTCGGCCGTGCGACGGCGACACGCAGATCAAACCGGTCCAGCAGCGGAGCCGACAGCTTTCGCGTGTACCGCTCCTTGGAATAGGGGGTGCAGCGGCACCTGCCGGGCGCCGAGCCCTCCCCGCAAGGGCAGGGGTTCATCGCCGCCACGAGCAGGAAGCGGGCAGGAAAGGTCACCGTGCCTCGGGCCCGCGCCACTCGCACCACGCCCTCCTCCAGCGGTTGTCGGAGGGTGTCGAGGATGAACCCCGGCAGCTCTGCCAGCTCGTCGAGGAACAGCACACCGTTGCTGGCGATGCTGATCTCACCCGGCCGCATCCACGAGGACCCGCCGCCGATGAGCGAGGCCACCGAAGCCGTGTGATGCGGGGCCCGGTACGGCGGCCGGCGGCACAGCGCACCGCCGACCGGCAGCCCGGCGGCCGAGTGGATCCGGCAAACCTCCAGCGCCTCGGACCTCGTCAGGTCGGGCAGGATCGTCGGCAGCCGGGTGGCCAACATCGTCTTGCCCGAACCGGGGGGCCCGGACAGGAGGAGGTGGTGGCCGCCGGCCGCCGCGATCTCGAGCGCCCTCCGCCCCAGCTCCTGCCCGTGCACGTCCGAGAGGTCGGCGAACGGCAACGGAGCCGGGACGCTTGCCGGGGAGTCGCGCAGATCCGGCCAGGGCGCCCGGCCCGAGAGCGCCTCCACCAGCTCGCGGATCGACCTGGCTGTGCGGACGACATGGCGGCCGACCAGCTCGGCTTCGTCTCGGCAGGGCAGTGGCACGACCGCGGCAGTGGTTGAAAGGGCGTCGACCATCGCCAGGACGCCGGGGACCCGCCGGATGGAGCCGTCGAGCCCGAGCTCGCCGATGAAGCCGCAGCCCTCGACCATCGCCGCCTCGACCACACCGCAGGCGACCAGCAGGCCGACGGCGATCGGCAGGTCGAGCCCGGCGCCGCTCTTGCGCATCCCGGTCGGCGCCAGGTTGACGGTGACCCGCCGCAACGGCCATGGCAGGTCGCTCGAGAGCAGGGCTGCTCGCACGCGGTCTCTGGACTCGCGGCACGCCGCATCCGGCAGGCCCACGATCGTGAAGCTGGGCAAGCCGTTCGAGACGTGGACCTCGACCGACACGGGTCGGCCCTCGACGCCGCGGAGCGTCGCCGAAGGGATGGAAGCGATCATCGGGCTCCTCCAACTGGCAGAGATCAGGTGGAGGGCACGGCCGCGACCTGTCGGTCGCCAAAGCCCTCGAGAGTGCAGCTGACCTGCTGAAGCTAGAGCTCGATGTAGGTGCCGACCCCCAGCGCGCGCGCCCGGTCGAGCACGAAGGTGGCGGCGACCAGATCCTCGACGGCGTGACCGGTCGACTTGTAGACCGCCACGCCGTGCTCGTGTCCACCCGCTGGTTCACCCGCCGCCAGTGCACCACCACCCGCCGCCAGCACCTCCCCGAGCTCCACCACCTCCGCCGGATCGAGACCCCGGAGCTCACTTGCCCCGGCCGGCGGCGGCTCGCTGGCGGCACCCCGCCACTCGACGTAGACCTTCGCCCGCCTGATCAGCGAAGGCGGGAGCTCCGAACCGAAGCCGACGGAGATGACGAGTGCACCTTCACGAACCCATTCGTCGGCGATCACCGGTGTCGGCGAGTCCGTGCAGCAGGCGACGACCTCGGCCCCCTCGACCACCGCCTGGAAGCTGTCGCAGACGACCATGCCAGGCAGAGACGCCGTCTCGGCGAGTCGCCGGGCGCGTTCGGTGGAGCGGGAAGCGATCCTGATCTCGTCCCAGTCCTGCAGGCTGCAGAAGGCCTGCAGGTGAGCCTCCGCTTGGGCTCCTGCACCCAGGATCCCGAGCACCCTGGCACCCCTACCGGCTAGCAGCTCCGCCGCCAAGGCGCTGGCGGCGGCGGTTCGGGCAGCGGTCAGCGCCGCTGCAGCGACGAGCCCACGCGGGACCCCCGTCTGTGGATCGAATACGACCACCATTCCGAGATGAGAGGGCTGAGGGTGGTTGGCGGGGAAGACGGCGATCAGTTTCGCCGCCAGGCCGAGCGACGGCCCGAACGCAGGCATCGCTCCCAGCAGCCCCTTCTCGGCTATGGCGGCGATCCTCGACGGTGCCGAGACGCGGCCGGCGCTCAGTTCCACGAACGCCGATCTCAGAGCGTGCCGCAGCTCGCCAGGGTCGATCAGGGCGCGCACGTCCGCGTCTGAAAGAACAAGGAGTGCCGTCACACCACGAAACTACATCAGATACCCTCTCCCTGCCACAGCCGCTTCAGGTCCGCACCCCGCGATAATCGTCGGCATGCCACGGCGGCCTGCTGCGCGTTTTGTGACGGACCCGCAGACGGGCTCTATGGCCGAGTGCATCCAGGTCCAGCCATACCAGGCGCAGAAGACATACCGGTGCCCCGGCTGCAACCAGGAGATCCGGCCCGGCACGGGTCACCTGGTCCTCGTCCCCCTGCACGACCCGGGGAGCAGGCGGCACTGGCACGGTGCGTGTTTCGAGAGGAGCGCGCACCAGCGGCGCGACGGTTGAGGAGTGCCGGTCGGGCGGGTCTTCTGATCGCTTGTACCATTCGCAGGTGGTCGAACACCTGATCGGCGGTGTGCATCAGCTTCCTCACCTGCTGGTGCAGGCCGAGAACGTTGCGCGCGAGATCGCCACCACGACGACCACGGCCAAGACCCACAAATCTTCCAGCAAACCCTCCTCGGTGAAGGTGTCCGAGACGGTGCTCGTCCTGATCGTGGTCGGTGAGTTCGCGATCGGGACTGGCATCGCCTACCTGCGCCGCCACCGGAGGGGGATCTACCCCTGGCGGCTGCACCCGGCGCTATGGGGTCTGATCTTCATCGTGACCCAGGGCGTGATAGGGCTGGCCCTGATAGCCGTCGCCTGGTTCTTCACACCCACCGCCACCGATCCGAACGAGCCGCCCGGCAGACGGATGTTCGGCTACCAGGCCCAGCAAGGCGGAGCCGGCGCCCCGGCCGGGCGCGCCTTCGGCCGGACGCCGCGGGCGGCATATTCAGGAGGTGGCAGCGAAGAAGGACCGCGCTTCGCTCCCGGGACGTACGGGACCTCGTTGCCTCCCCACGCCAGCACCGCCACCCTCCCTCCACCCGACGAGGAAGAGGCAGCCTGGCTCGCCGATCCGACGGGCCGGCACGAGCACCGGTACTGGAACGGCAGCCGCTGGACCAAGCACGTTGCAGACGCCGGCGAGCGGACGACCGACCCGCTCTGAGCGTGGCGGGGGCCCCCGAGGCGCCGGAGTCAGAAGGCGTCCTCCAGGACCTCCACGACGCCGCCGAGCACCGAGACGACGTCGAAACGCAGCCGCGCGCCCTGCCGCGCCGCTCTCCCGCAGCCAGCTGGCCGCCAGCCGGCGCAGCCGGTTCTGCTTGTCTCGCACCACCGCCTCCACTGGAGCGCCGAAGGTGTCGGTAGTGCGGGCTTTGACCTCGACGATCGCCAGGATCCGCTGCCGCCTGGCCACGATGTCGATCTCACCGGCCGGGCAACGCCAGTTCCGAGCCAAGATCTCGTAGCCGCGGGCCTCGTACCAGGCTGCGGCCAGGTCCTCACCGGTTCGACCGAGGACGATCTTGCCGGGGAAGGGCTCCACCGGCTCAGATCTCCTTCTCGGGCAGAGCCTCCACGTTGACGTCCCGGAAGGTCACGACCTTCACGTTGGAGACAAAACGCGCCGGGCGGTACATGTCCCAGACCCACGCATCGCCGAGCACCACCTCGAAGTAGGTCGAGCCGCCGGACTCGTGCGGCACCACCTGCACCTCGTTGGCGAGGTAGAAGCGGCGCTCTGTCTCGACGACGTAATGGAACATCGGGAGCACCGCCCGGTACTCCTGGTACAGCGCCAGCTCGATCTCCGCCTCGTACTGGTCGAGGTCCTCCTCGGCGCTCATCGGCGTCTCCTCATCGCGTCAATCTCCTCTCGCCGGGAACCTGCCGGACCTCTGGGTCCGCCCGCAAGCTCCGGCGATACCGGGCTGCACCTGCGATGTCCTTTCCTCTACCGAGCCCATGCACACTCTCGCGCGGTAGCGCTTCTTCGCATGCAGCCCTACGGGGTGATCGCCAGGGAAACGCACCGCAGCGGCGGCCGTCGCCGGGATCGGCGAAGGTGGTGCGCACCGTCAGCGCGCCGCCCGCTTCTCTTTGATCTTGGCGGCCTTGCCGATCCTGTCTCGCAGGTAGTAGAGCTTGGCGCGGCGCACATCGCCCTCCACCAGGGGCTCGATCTTGGCGATGATCGGCGAGTGGACCGGGAACGTCCGCTCGACCCCTACGCCCGAGGTGACCTTGCGCACGGTGAAGGTCTCGCGCACCCCAGACCCCTGGCGCCTGATCACGGCGCCCTGGAAGACCTGGATCCGCTCGCGGTTGCCTTCCACCACGCGCACGTGCACCTTCAGGGTGTCACCCGGCCGGAACGGCGGGATGTCGTCACGCAGGTTCGCTTGGTCGACAAGGTCGGTCGGGTTCATGGCGGCTACAGCTCCTCAGGCGGCGAGCCGGCGCTCGGCTGCGCAGGCGCGGGTTGCTCGGTGGGGACGTCATCTGAAGCGTTCGGCGGCGGTGCCGGCGGCGCAGCCCTTGGCGCAACCGGTGGCGCGACGACCGGAGCCGATCCGGCCGTTACAGGATAGCCGTGCTGGGATAGCAGTCGCGCCTCCGCGTCGGTCAGGCCGCCCCTCGCCTCGATCAGCTCGGGCCGGCGGACGATGGTCCGGTGCAGGGCTTCTGCCCGCCGCCACGCCTCGACCTTGCCGTGGTCCCCGCTGAGAAGCACATCGGGCACCCCCCAACCGCGAAACACCGCCGGTCGGGTGTACTGCGGGTACTCCAGCAAGCCCGCCGTAAAGCTCTCGTCGAGCGGCGACTCGGCGTTTCCGACGGCTCCGGGCACCAGCCTCACCACCGCCTCCACCACCACGAGTGCGGCCAGCTCGCCACCCGCCAGCACGTAGTCCCCGACGGAGATCTCGCCGTCGACAAGGTGGTCGGCGACCCTCTGGTCGACCCCCTCGTAGCGCCCGCAGAGGAGCGAGAACGGCGCCCGGCTGAGCTCTCCCGCCAGTCTCTGATCAAGACGCCGACCCCCCGGCGACAGCAGGTACAACGGTCGCGGGTGCTCCATCTTCTCGACCGCCGAGAACACCGGCCCAGGTGCCAGCACCATGCCCGCCCCGCCTCCGAAAGGCGCATCGTCCACCGAACGCCGGGGATCGTCGGCGCCCTGCCGCAGGTCGTGGACGCGGATGTCGACAACGCCCGCCCGCCGCGCCCGGCCGACGATCGACCCTGCGCAGTACCCCTCGACGAGGTCGGGGAAGATGGTGAAGACATCGATTCGGATGGCGGCTGGCACCCCCTCGCTCACTCGAAGAGCCCGTCGGGGACGTCGACCAGGATCCTCCCCGCCGACCTTTCGACCACGAAGCGAAGAGGTACGTACCAGCGTCCCTCCACCACCAGCAGGTCGCTCGCCGGGTTGGCTTCGACGGCGGTCACCCGGCCCCGTTCCTCGCCGGTGACGTCGAAGACCATCGAACCGATGAGCTCGTGGACGAACATCGCCTCCGGATCGTCGATCGCCGGCGCCAGCAGCGTGACCCCGTGCAGGGCGTCGGCTTCCTGGCGTGTCGTGACGCCCTCGAAGCTGACGATGTGGCGATGGCCGAGAGGAGTGGAACGGACTACCACCAGCGGCTTGTCAGCCGCGCCGGCATAAAGGCGTGAGCCTTCGTCGAGGCGCCCGGGACGGTTGGTCAGCAGGCTGACCACGACCTCACCCCGCAGGCCGTGCGCCCGCGCCACCTGGCCAACCTCGAGAAGTGGACTGTCCATCTGACTGCCCTTGGGCAGGGTGCCGCTCAGGCGTCGACGATGTCGACCAGGGCATCGGTCCCGTCGTGCGATGCCGCGGCACGGACCACCGTCCGGATCGCCTGGGCGGTCCGCCCGCGCTTGCCGATCACCCGGCCCATGTCGGACGGGGCGACTCGAAGCGAGAGCCGCAGGCCATTGCGCCCTTCGTTCACGTCGATGAGGACGGCGTCGGGATCGTCGACGAGCGAGCGGGCGATGTGGTCGAGGACGGCACGGGCGGAGCCGCCGTGCAACCGGTTGACGCCCTGGTCGGCCTCCTCCTCGTCGACGAAGTCGTCCGCCGCATCTGAGTCGTCGAACGAACCGTCCTCGTCGTCCTCGTCGTCCTCGTCGTCCTCGAACTCGTCCTCGGCCTCGTCCTCGAACTGTGGCGACTCGAACTGAGGAGCCTCGAAACGAGGCGGCTCGAACTGTGGCGAGCTCCCCGAAAGCGGGCTGACGTCAGGCATCTCGTTCCGTCAGCTCTCGTCAGCCGCTTCGTCGGTGACTTCTTCGTCGTCGGCCCCGTCCTCGACTTCCGCCTCCTCCGCCTCCGCCTCCGCGTCGGCGGACGCATCGACTGCTGCAGCATCCTTCCGGGCGGCCGCCTTCTCGGCGCGGGCCCTGGCCCGCTCGGCCTTGGGGGGTGAGCCCGTCGCCCTCTTGCGCTGAGGTGCCTGCTTAGGCCCGCGCTTCGCCTCACGCTCGCTGCGCGCCTCCTCGAACTCGCTCCAGACGCCCGAGATGGCGAGGAGCCTGCGCACGCGGTCAGTCGGCTGCGCGCCGGACTCCAGCCAACGCAGCGCCTTCGAACTGTCGACGTGGACAGCCGAAGGTTCCGAGCGCGGGGCATAGGTCCCGACGATCTCGATGAAGCGGCCGTCACGCGGGGATGTGCTCTCGGCGGCGACGATGCGATACGTCGGCTGTTTCTTCTTTCCCATCCGCATCAGGCGAAGCTTGACGGTCACGTTCTTCCTTCTCTTTCTAAGGTTGCAGGTCGAGGGCCGGGCGCACGGGCGGTGCGGCACGGAGCGGCGAGGCGAGATCGGGGCGGAGACAAGTGCGGGCGGATGAGAGCTGAGAGCGACAGATGAGGGGCGGTCTTCACCGGCCTGACCCCAAGTCTTCCAGACGCGGAGTGACACGGCCGCCCTTCTTGCCCTTCTTGCCCGTCTTGGCCTTACCGCCCATGCGGCCGATGGGGAGCTGCTTCATCATCCGCTGCATCTCCTTGAACTGGCGCAGCAGGTTGTTGACGTCGCTCGAGGCCATGCCGCTGCCACGGGCGATGCGCGAGCGGCGCGAGCCGTCGATGATCGAGGGATCGTCCCGCTCGGCCGGGGTCATCGAGCGGACGATCGCCTCGACGCGAGCGACGTCACGATCCTCGATCTTGGCGTTCCTCACTTCCTTCGGCACACCGGGAAGCATCCCGAGCACCCCCGTGAGGGGGCCCATCTTCTTGACCTGCTGGAGTTGCTCGAGGAAGTCGTCGAGCGTGAAGCGGCCGGCCTGCAGGCGTGCGAGCGACTTCTCTGCGACCCCGGCGTCGTACTCGCGCTCCGCCTTCTCGATCAGGGTGAGCACGTCGCCCATGCCGAGGATGCGGCTCGCCATCCGATCCGGGTGGAAGGTCTCGAAGTCGTCCGGGCGCTCGCCGGTCGAGACGAAGGCGATCGGCTTGCCGACCACATGCTTCACCGAGAGGGCGGCCCCGCCGCGGGCGTCGCCGTCGATCTTGGTCAGGATCACTCCATCGAGCGACAGCGTCCGGTGGAACGCCTCGGCCGTGCGCACGGCGTCTTGTCCCGTCATCGCATCGACAACCAGGAAGGTGTAGTGGGGCTGCGCCACCGACGAGATGCGCCTGACCTCGTCCATCAGAGCCTCGTCGATCGTCAACCGGCCGGCGGTGTCGATGATGACGACGTCGCGCCCGAGACGGGAGGCCTCAGCCAATCCGGCGCGGGCGACCGAGACAGGGTCGCTCTGCTCGCTGAAGACCGTGACCCCGACGTCCCGCCCAAGCACTCGCAGCTGCTCGACGGCGGCGGGCCGTTGGAGGTCGGCACCCACGAGGACGGGATGGCGGCCCTGCTGCTTGAACCAGCGGGCGAGCTTGGCGGCCGCAGTCGTCTTGCCCGATCCCTGCAGGCCCGCCAGCAGCACCACCGTCGGCGGCCGGGAGGCGAACGTGATGCGGAGAGGCTCGCCGCCGAGCGTCGTCACGAGCTCCTCGTTGACGACCTTGATCACCTGCTGGGCCGGTGTGAGGCTCTTGGACAGCTCCGCACCGCTACAGCGTGCGCGGATGCGCTCGACGAGGTCGCGCACGACCGCCAGGTTGACGTCCGCTTCCAAGAGCGCAACACGGATCTCGCGCAGCACCTCGGCGATCTCGGCGTCGCCGAGTCGGCCGCGCCCGCGCAGCCTCTTGAAGATCCCCTCGAAACGATCCGTCAGCGTGTCGAACATGAGCCCGCCAAGGTTACCCGGCAGCTCAAGCGCCCGAGAACAGGGCCTCCACGAACTCGTCCGGGTCGAACGGCACCAGGTCCTCGGCATGCTCGCCGAGACCGACGAGCTTGATCGGCAGACCTAGCTCGCTGCGGATCGCGAGCACGATGCCCCCCTTGGCGGTGCCGTCGAGCTTGGTCAGGACCACACCCGTGACCCCCACGGCCTCCGTGAACTGCTGGGCTTGGGCAAGGCCGTTCTGGCCGGTGGTGGCGTCGATCACCAGCAGCACCTCGGTCAGCTGGGCGGGCGGGCGTTCGGCGACGCGGCGGACCTTGCGCAGCTCGTCCATCAGGTTGACCTTCGTGTGAAGACGGCCGGCGGTGTCGGCGAGGACGATGTCGGCGCCTCGCGCGGCGGCGTGCTGCACCGCATCGAAGATCACCGACGAGGGGTCGGCCCCATCCGAGCCGCGGATGATCGAGCTGCCGGAACGCTCTGCCCATGTCTCCAGCTGCTCGCCGGCGGCAGCTCGGAACGTGTCGCCAGCCGCCAGCACCACCTTCTTGCCCGATCCCGCCTCGCGCGCCGCCAGCTTGCCGATCGTCGTCGTCTTGCCCACCCCGTTCACGCCGACGAACAGCCACAAGGTAGGTGATCCGGGCTCTGCGTCACCCTCACGCAGCTCCCGGTCCTCCCCTTCGAAGAGCCCTTTCAGGTCGGCCTTCAACGAGTCGATCACCGCTTCGGAGTCGGCGAGCTCACCCGCCTTGGCCCTGATGCGCAGGTCGTCCAACACCCTGGTGGTCGTCTTCACCCCGGCATCGGCGAGCAGGAGCGCCTCTTCCAGATCGTCCCAAGTGGAGTCGTCGACCCCAGTCCGACCTCTCAGCGAGCTGAGGTAGCCGCTGAACAGGCCCCGCGTGCGGCCGATCCGGTCCCTTATCCTCGGCGGCTCTTCTGCTGCCTCTGTCGGCAACTCGACAGGCGCCCCGGAAGGCGCCCCGGCAACCGGCAGCTCGGCGGCCGGCTCCTCGGGTACACCCCGGGCGCGCCGCCTCTCGTCGGCGGCACGCTGGTCCGCTGCGGCGATTTCGGCCGCCGTGGGGCGGCCCTTGGTCGGCGCGGCTCGGCCGGAACGCTCCGCCAGGGAGGTGCCGTGGCTGCGCCTGAGGGAGAGCATGACCAGCAGCCCGAGGAGGGCCGCGGCGACCACGGCGATGACGATGATCAGAGCAAGCATGGCCTTGCGAGCCTACTGGCGGCCGATCGCGGCATCGGGCGGCGCCGGGTGCCGCCGGAGATGGCGGTCCATCTGCGGGGCAACGCGGCGTGTGCGAGCGAACTGTGTCACCGCGCGTAGCGCCAGCGCTCAGTCAAATGACACGCTTCACCCTGATCCGGGGCACCCGGCGCGTGAACTGTGTCATCGCGTATAGCGCCGGCGCTCACCCAGATGACACACATTGCGCAGTTGAAGGGTCCGGCGACGCTCGCTCGACCGGCCAGGCGCTCAGGCGGAGCGGTCCACCCTCTGGCTGACGACCCGCGACCCTCCGCCGGGTTGCATCGTGATGCCGTAGAGAGCGTCGGCCGCTTCCATCGTGCGCTTCTGGTGGCTGACGATGATCAACTGCGCCTCCTCGCGGAACTCGTCCACGAGGTCGAGGAAGCGGTGCAGGTTGACATCGTCGAGAGCCGCCTCTACCTCGTCCATCAAGTAGAAGGGGGACGGCCGGCTGCGAAACACCGAGAAGAGGTAGGCGAGGGCCACGAGCGAGCGCTCACCGCCGGAGAGGAGAGAGAGCCGGCGAACGTTTCGTCCGGCCGGTCGAGCCTCGATCTCGACCCCCGTCTCGAGCAGGTTGTCCGGATCGGTCAGCGACAGCCTTCCCGTCCCGCCGGGGAACAACGTCGAGAAGAGCGCCTCGAAGTGTGAGGCCACGTCCTGGTACGCCTCCTCGAACTTGCCGACGATCTCGCCGTCGACGGCGCGGATGACGCGCGCCGAGCTCGCGCCGTGCCGAGCGCACGTCGTCCAGCTGCGAGTCGACGAAGCTGCTCCGCTCCTCGAGAGCCCGCAGCTCCTCCAACGCCAACGGGTTGATGGGCCCAAGCAGCCGGAGCTCCCGTTCCAGGTCACGGGCGCGAGCGGCCGCAGACGTCCCCTCCGGCAACTCCGGGCAGACGGCGGCGATCGCCGCCTCCGGCTCGGCGTCGAGATCGTGAGCGAGGGAGGCGACGGCGGTCTCTTTCCGGAGGCGCATCTCCGCCTGCTCGATCTCCAGCCGGTGGGCCTTCTCCCGTCGGGCCGAGACCTCTGCCTCCAGGCGAGCCCGTCGCTGTCTGGACGCAGTCAGTTGAGCGGCCGCCCGGCGATAGGAGTCGGATTGCCGCTCCTCCTCCGCGACGAGGCGCTGACGCTCGGTCGACAGCCGCTCCAGGGAGCTGCCGACAAGGACGCCGAGACCGGTCAACGCGCGGCGGGCACGCTCGAGAGCGACACGCCGGCCGGCCGCCTCTTGCCGAGCAGCCAGGTGTCCCTCCAGGCGACGCTCGACCTCGGCGAGCCGAGCGGCGAGAAGGCTCCTGCGCTCCTCCAGGCCGGCTGCCCGTACCTCGAGCTCTGCTCGAAGGGCCGCGACGGCTCTCTCCCGCTCCGCCAGCGCCTGGCGAGCCTGCCGCTGCGACTCGGCGACCAACCTCTCGCGCTCGACGTGCTCGAGATGCGCCGCCTCCTCAGCCTCCAGCTCGTTGACCGTCGCCTGCCGCTGCTCCACTGACCGGCCCAAGCCTTCCGCTTCCGCCTGCAGCCGCTCGGCTTCCTCTGCCGCCAGCCGGCGGGCCTCGCCCGCGGAACGGAGCTGCTGCTCGACCTCGGAGAGGATCGCCTCGTGGCGCCGCACGTCCGACTCCTTGCGGTCCGCCAGCCGGGTCGCCGCGGCGGCGGCTGCCCGCACTTCGGCGGCGGCAGCCGCGGCCGCCTCGGCGCGGTCGGCGGCCGTCGATCGAGCCGAAGATGCTGCACCGGCCGCAGCCACCGCATCCTCCAGGGCAGAGCGCGTGGCGCCCAGCCGGCCGCCCCCGACACGCCACCCGGTGGCGCTGAGTCGATCACCTGCCGGCGTGACGACGACGGCCGCCGGCATGGCGAGGGCAAGGTCACAAGCGGCCTGCAGACCTCCCTCGCACCACACGACCCGCTCCAACAATCCGTCGAGCAGCATGTTGACAGCGGGCTCGGCCGACCGTACGTGCGGACGCAACGCCTCCCCGCCGCCGAGAACCGGCGCTTCAGCCGCAACGCGAGGCATCGCCACGAGCACCGCTCCGCCTGGATCCTGCGAGCACAGGAGGTCGAGCGCCGAGCGGGCGTTGTCCACGCCCTCCACCACCACGGCTCCGAGCGCCTCGTCGACAGCGGCCTCGAACGCCTTCTCGTATCCCGCATCCACCTCGACGACGTCGAGCAGGGCGCCGATCACCCCCGCCGCTCCCGCCAACCTCTCCACCCCAGCGCGCGCCCGTGCCTCGTCGAGAGCGGACCCCAATGCCTCGGCCCGACCTGCCGCGGCGTGATGCGCCGCCTCCGCGGCGCGCCGGATCTCGTCAGCCTCTCGTTCCGCTGATGCGGCCGCCTCCGCGTCCGCCGCCAGACGCTGGGCGTCCTGGCGAGCCACCGTTTCGGCCAGCTGCGCCTCCTCCAGGGACGCCTTGGACCTGCGTGCCTCCTCCTCGAGCTCGCTCACCCGGCGGTCGAGGGCTGACAGGCGTTCCACCAGCCGAGCACCCGCCTCACGGCTACGGGCGAGGCGTTCACGAGCGTCGGAGAGCGCCCGCCTCGCTGCCGAGGCGGCCTCGGCAGGAGAGGCCGAAGGTCGACCTGAACTGTCGGTCGCCGTCCCCCCGGCGGCCGTCCCGGCCGTCCCGGCCGGCCCGGCCGCCGCGACCTGCTCGTCGCGCAGCCGCCGCGCCTCACCTGCAACTCGTTCCTCGGTGACCCCGAGCTGCTCCCACTCCGGGCCGAGGGTGGCGGCAGCCTGCTCGGCGAGGGCGATCTCGTCTCCGAGACGGGCCGCCTCCGACTCGAGCGATGCGACGACTCCGGCGTCCACCGTGGCGTCCAGCGCCGCGGAGACCGACCTGCTCCGCTCGGCCACCAGCATCGCCAGCCCGCGGGCTCGTTCGCCGAGGGCCTCCACGCGGGCGAGCGCCGGCCTCACGTCGACGGTCCGCTCGCTGGCGAGGAAGTTCTCGCCGGCGAGCACCACCTCGTCGAGGGAGACGAGCTCGGCGGACAGGCGGGCCTCGTCACCGGCGACGGACGCCAGTGCCTGCTCGATGCCTCCGGACCTCAGCGCCAGCTCCTCCAGCTCGCGGCCGGCCAGGTGGAGCTGCAGGGCACGCAGCTCCGCGGCCATCTCGTCATGGCGCCTCGCCGCCTCGGCCTGTCGCTCCAGCGGCTTCAGCTGCCGCTTCACCTCGCGGAGCAGGTCCTGCAGGCGTAGGAGATTGGCCTCGGTCGCCTCCAGCCTCCGCTCGGCGCGCTCCCTGCGGCGTCGGTACTTGAGGATGCCCGCGGCCTCCTCGATCACCGCCCGCCGATCCTCCGGGCGCGCGAGTGAGGATCGAGTCCAGCTGGCCCTGGCCGATGATCACGTGCTGCTGGCGCCCGACACCCGTGTCCGAGAACAGCTCCTGCAAGTCGAGCAGCCTGCAGGTGGCGCCGTTGATGGCGTACTCGCTCTCGCCGGTGCGGAAAAGCGTGCGGGTGACCGTGACCTCGGCGAAATCGATGGGCAGCTTGTGAGACGAGTTGTCGATCGTCAGCGACACCTCGGCCCGCCCTAGCGCCGACCGGCGGCCGCTGCCGGCGAAGATGACGTCGTCCATCTTGGCGCCCCGCAACGCTCGCGCGCCCTGCGCCCCGAGCACCCAGGCCACCGCATCAACGACGTTCGACTTCCCGCTGCCGTTCGGGCCCACCACGACCGTCACGCCGGGCTCGAACTCGAGGGTGGTGGGGTCGGCGAAGGACTTGAAGCCCTTCAATGTCAGCGTCTTCAGGAACACGGCGCGCTCACAATATCCGTGCCCGTTCGCGCTCTAGGGGATCCGCCGCACGCTGGGCGGAAAGGCTGCTGAGGTGCGGCGGGCTCAGCGCTGGCAGCGGCGGCAGAAGAAGGCTGAACGACCTCCGAGCCGCGTGCGGACGATCGGCCGCCCGCAGTTGGGGCACGGCTCGCCCTCGCGCCCGTAGACGGAGTGGCTCAGCTGGTAGGCGCCCAGCTCGCCCATCAGGTCCCGGTACTGGGCGTCCCTGAGAGAAGAACCGCGAGCGTCGATGGCGGACTGCAGCGTGGCGAGGGTCGCCTCCGACAGCCGCCGGATGGCCGCCGCGCCGACGCCCATCGCCGGCCTGTCGGGCCGCACGCGGGCCCCGAAGCAGATCTCGTCCGCGTACAGATTGCCGATCCCGGCGATCACTCGCTGGTCCATCAACACGACCTTCAGCGGCGCCCTGCGGCGCGCCAGCAGTGCCTTCAGTCGCGCCGGTTCGAAGCCGTCGGCCAGCGGGTCGACGCCGAGCCTCGCCAGATCGGCCGGCCATCCCCGGTCGTCCAGCTCGTCGGTGACGTACACCTCCCCGAAGGTGCGCGGGTCGATGAACCGCAGCTCGCTACCGTCCTCGAAACCGATCACCACATGCGTGTGCTTGATCCGCTCCAAAGATGGGTCCGTGACGTACAGGAGCTGACCGCTCATCCGGAGGTGCGCCACGAGCGCCGCGCCGTCGTCGAGACCGAGCGCCAGGTACTTGCCGCGGCGGCGGGCGTCCAGGATGCGGCGCCCGGTGAGGCGGCTCTCCAGCTCGAGAGCTCCCTGCCTCCTCACTGTCCGGACCCCCGGTGCCTCCACACGCTCGACCCGCCGCCCGACCACGTGCTTCTCGAGACCCCTTCGTACGGTCTCGACCTCCGGCAGCTCCGGCATCCGCCTCAGGCTTCCGCGGCGTGCCGCTCGAGGACAGCCGTCGCCGCCACCCTGGCAGCCGCCTGCTCTGCCTGCTTCTTGGAACGACCCTCGCCGTCGCCGAGGCACTCGTGACCTACGAAGACGCGGGCGACGAAGTGTTTTGCGTGGTCGGGGCCGGTGTCGGCGACGAGGTAGCGGGGCGGTTCGAGCCCGAGCCGGGCCGTCAGCTCCTGCAGCCGTCCCTTGTGGTCGTCGAGCCCCGGCTCCGCCACCGATGCCGCGATCCTGTCGCCGAGTATGTCGAGGACGAAACGCCTCGCCGTGTCGAAGCCGCTGTCTATGTAGACGGCTCCGATCACCGCCTCCAACGCATCGGCCAGCAGTGACGGCTTGGAACGACCCCCTGAGGACTCCTCCCCCCGTCCGAGCAGCAGAGCACTCCCCAGGCCGAGGTCGGCGGCCACCTTGGACAGCGATTCGGCGCTCACGATGGCGGCTCTGGCCTTGGCGAGCTCACCCTCGGCGAGAGGGGGCAGACCGTGGAAGAGGAAGTCGGTGACGACCAGGCCCAGAACCGAGTCCCCCAGGAACTCGAGGCGCTCGTTCGATTCGGTTCCCGGCACCTCGGCACAGTACGAGCGGTGAGAGAAGGCGACCTTGAGCAGCGCTTGGTCGTCGATGTACGGCGCCAGCAGGCCGCTCAGCCTGCTCCCGCCGGCCGGCTCCGGCGCCTCGTGCGTCAGCGCGAGACGACCTTGTCCGACACGTAGTCCACCGCGTCGCGAACGGTCCGCAGGTCTTCCAGGTCTTCGTCGTCGATGTGGAAGTTGGGGATCCGGTCGCGCAGCTCCTCCTCGAGCGCCTCGACGAGCTCGATGAGGGCCAACGAGTCAGCGTCGAGGTCGTCGGAGAACGACGAGGACTCCGTGATGCCGGCAGGATCTATCTCGAGGATCTCGGCCAGCTGTGAGCGGACCAGCTCCAGCACGTCGGCTCTGCTCAAGCCGTCGGCGCCCTGCCCGTTCCCTGCACCAGCCTCCGACACGATCACTCCCTTGGTCTCGCTTGGTCTCGGTTTCGTTCACCCGCATGATAGCGAGGGCGCCGGCTACCGCTCCTGATCAGGTCCCGGCGACGGCCTGCCGGAGTCGAGACACGAGGCCGCGCTCGGCCATCTCGTGCCCGACCCGCACCGCGTTGACGATCGCCCGCGCCGAGGAGGAGCCGTGGCTGATGATGCAGACGCCGTCGACGCCGAGGAGCATCGCCCCACCCGTCTCCTCCGGGTCCATGTGCGAGGCGTAGGGGAGCAGAGCAGGGATCAGCACGTCGCCGGCGGCCCGCGTCTCGTCGCTGCTGCCGATGACCCCGAACAGGATGTTCATGAACATCCGCAGCGCCCCCTCCAGAGCCTTGAGGGCGACGTTGCCGGTGAAGCCGTCGGTCACCACGACGTTGACCCCGCCGGCGAGCAGGTCCCGACCTTCGACGTTCCCGACGAAGTTGACCCCGGCACCGGCAGCCAGCAGCTCATGAGTGTCCTTCACCAGCTGGTTGCCCTTGGAGGACTCTTCCCCGATCGAGAGGAGGGCAACAGTCGGCTCGGCTTCTCCATAGCGCTCGCTGAAGTACGCGGACCCCATCTGCGCGAACTGCACGAGCCATTCCGGCTTGCAGTCGGCATTGGCGCCGGCGTCGAGCATCACCGTCGGCGTCGAGCCGGGAACCGGCAAGGGGGTGGCGATCGCCGGCCGGGCGACGCCTGAGATCCGCCCCATCCGGAACAGGGCGCTCGCCATCGTCGCACCCGTGTTGCCGGCGCTGACCATCGCCGAGGCCCGGCCGTCACGCACCGCTTCGGCGGCGCGCACCAGCGAGGAGTCCTTCTTGGTGCGGACGCCGCGGCCGGCGTCCTCGTCCATGGCGATCACCTCTCCGGCGGGGAACACCGGCAGATCGCCGACATCGCCGAGCGAGCCGTCATCCGGCCCTACCAGGGCCACGGCCACGCCGAGCTCCTCGGCCGCCCGCCGGGCGCCGGTGACGATCTCCCCCGGCGCCTTGTCGCCGCCCATGGCGTCGACGGCGACCGGAAGGGAAGGGTCGGTCAACCGACCTCTACGGCCTGGCGGCCCTTGTACCAGCCGCACTCAGGGCAGACGACGTGCGGCGTCTTCCCCTTGCGGCACTGCGGGCAGACGCTGCGCGCCGGAGCGCTGAGCGTCCAAGCCGATGCACGGCGGCTGCGGGTCTTGGCCTTCGAGGTCTTCTTCTTGGGGACGGCCATCGTCGCTCTCTCTGCTCTCTGCTTCCGGCGCCCGGTCGAGGGCGCCGTCGTCGAATCCCGACCTGTATTCCCGGCAACGAGGCCGGCCGGACTCTCAGCCACCCGAAGGTGGGCAGGAGTGAGGGCCGGCGTTCATGTCGGCGCCGCACTCGGGGCACAACCCGAGGCACCCTTCTCGGCAGAGCGGGGCGAGCGGCAGCTCAAGAATACAGGCATCGTGGGCCACCGGACGAAGGTCCAGGGTGTCGCCCTCGATCCGGTACTCCGAGTCGGGGTCGCGGACGCTCGTCACGAACTCCCGTACCGCGGCGTGGATCTCACCGTGCGCCTCGCAGAGGCACCGCCGGCAGGGTCCCGCGTACGGCGCGCTGGCGGTTCCCGTCACCATCACACCTCCCGGGACCGCCTCGACGACGCCGTCGAAGTGGACCTCAGCCCTCTCCGGGACGTACGTGTCGATGACCCGCAGGTCGTCGATCGGACCGGAGAGGTGGACCTCCTGCCTGCCGGCCGCCGAGCGCCGCAGTGCTGCGACGTTGACGACGAACCTCTCGTCCCGCCGTGACGGCACGCCGCCTCAGTGAAGATCCTGGTCGAACAGCGACTCGTCCTCGTCGCCGGGTCCGTCACCGTCGGCCTGGCCGAGATGAGCCGGCAGCTGGTCCTCGCCGATCGCGGACAACGGCACGGTCGCCAACTTGTCACGCCCGGCCTGCACGAGCTTCATCGTCCGGTCGAGGACGATCTCGAAGGCGCCGAGCTTGTGGTCGACGAAGTCCTCTACCTCTCGGCGCATGTGACGTGCCTCGGCTTCGGCCTCCTCGATGATCCGCCGGCCACGGTGCTCCGCCTGCCGCACGATCTCGGTCCGCTGCACCATCCGCTCGGCCTGCACGCGTGCCTCCTCCAGCACGTCCTCCGCCTCCCGGCGCGTCTTGGCGAGGAACTCGTCCCGCTCGCGCAGCATCCAGCGGGCGCGCCGCACCTCCTCGGGGAGCGTGTCCCGGGCCTCCTCCAGCAGCGACAGCACCTCGTCGCGGGCGATGATCGCGGACGAGGAGAGCGGCATCGACTTGGCGGAACGAACGATGTCGACGAGCTGGGCGAGGATCTCGTCGAGCTCCGAGGGTGCCCCGGGCAGATGGTCCGGAACCAGCACCTCCTCGTCCGGGAAGTCACCGTCGTCGAAGGTGTCGGTCACAGTGTCTTCTCCTTCATCCGCCTGGAGACGGGCTCCGGGACGAGCGCCGTCACGTCCCCGCCGTAGCGGAACACCTCACGCAGCAGACGAGAGGCGATAAAAGAGTGTGTTGACCCTGTCATGATGAACAGCGTCTCGATGCCCGAGAGCTGCTCGTTCATCTGCGCCATCTGCATCTCGTTCTCGAAGTCCGAGACCGCCCGCAGGCCCTTCACGATCGCCGCCGCTCCCACCTCGCGGGCGACGTTCACGACGAGCGTGCTCATCGAGACGATGCGGATGTTGGGCAGGTGGGCGCAGGACTCGGCGATCATCTCCTGGCGTTCGTCGAGGGAGAACAACGGATCGCTCTTCTGCGGGTTGCGCATGGTGGCGACCACCACCTCGTCGAACAGCGTGGCTGCCCGCTCGACTATCTCCAGGTGCCCGTTGTGGAAGGGATCGAACGACCCGGGGAACAGGACTGTGGTCACGCCTCGCCTTTCGAATCGGCGCCATGCGGATCCTCGCCCCTTGAGGTGTGGCGCGCCTTTGCAAGCGTGACGAGCGTACCCCCGTACCGGTAGACCCTGTGGGGAACCATCGACTCGGGCAGCTCCAGCTCCCGGTCCGACTCGAGCACCACCAGCTCGGCGCGGAGGCCGTCCAGCAACTGCGGCCAACGCTCGAAGCGATACGGCGGGTCGCAGAACGCGACGTCGAATCTCACCCGATTGCCGGCCAGCCATCCGAGAGCCTCGGCGGGCACGACTCGATAGTTGCCTGAAGTCTCAGGGTCACCGGCCAAGCCCGTCGAGTGAAGGTTGGCGGCGATGGCTGCGAGCGCCGTGCGGTCGTTCTCCACGAACGTCACGTGCTCGGCCCCCCGCGAGATGGCCTCGATGCCGAGAGCGCCGGTGCCGGCGAACAGGTCGAGGACGTCGGCGCCCTCGACACCTCCGAGGCTGCCGACGATGTCGAACATCGCTTCGCGCACGCGGTCACTCGTCGGGCGCAAGCTGGAGCGCATCGGCGCACGCAGCGGGCGGCCCCGAAGCGACCCGCTGATCACGCGCACGGCGACACCGTACCTGCACGGCGAGAAACGACCTCCCGTGCCGGCCGCCCACGAAACTCAGCTCTTGAAGAGGAACTCCGCCTCCTCCTCGTCGATGAACGCCCTCAGCTCCTCGACGAGCTCGAGATGGTGGCCGAGACCGGGGTCCGAGTCGAGCACAGCCTCCGCCACCGCCCTGGCCTCCATCACGAGGTCCCGGTCGCCGCCGCGGCGCAGGGAGGCCAGCTTCAGGTCGCTACGGCCCTTCTGGCGGGCGCCGAGCACGGTCCCTTCCCCCCGCAGAGCCAGATCCTCCTCCGCAAGCTCGAAACCGTCGTTGGAGCGCTCCATCGCCCGCAGCCGCTGCTCGCCTTCCGGGCTCACCTCTCCGGCGAGCAGGTAGCACCACGCCGGTTCGCCGCCACGCCCCACGCGGCCCCGTAGCTGGTGCAGCTGCGCGATCCCGAAACGGTCCGCATCCTCCACCACCATCACCGTCGCGTTCGCCACGTCTACGCCGACCTCCACGACGGTCGTCGCCACCAGCACGTCGAGATCCCCCCGCCTGAAGGCCTCCATCACCGCCTCCTTCTCGCGCGGCGGCATCTGCCCGTGCAACAGGCCGACCGCCAGTCCTGCCAGCTCGCCGCCGTCGGAGGTGAGCCGGGCCCGCTCCTCGACGGCGCCGCGGGGAGCCGTCCTGGCGCCGAGGGAGGCGGCCTCGAAGAGGATCCCCTGACCGTCCTCGTCGACCGCGCCTCCCGCCAGCACCTCAGCCGCTTCACCGCTCGCCTGTGCCGCCTGTGCAGCATCCTCGGCAGCGTCGGAAGCGTTTACCAGCGGGCAGACGACGAACGCCTGGTGCCCTGCCCGAACCTCCGACCTCACACGGTTCCAGGCTGTGGCCTCGGCGTCGGAACCACGGCACCAGAGCGTCTGCACCGGCAGGCGCCCGGCCGGCATCTCGTCGAGCACCGTGAGGTCGAGGTCGCCGTAGACCATCATCGCGGCGGTGCGCGGGATCGGGGTCGCCGTCATCACGAGCACGTCCGGGTCGTGCTCACCCTTGGCCCGAAGTGCGGCACGCTGCTCCACTCCGAAACGATGCTGCTCGTCGATGACCACCGCCCCCAGCGAGCGGAAGCGGACGTCCTCGCCGAGCAGGGCGTGAGTCCCTACCAGGATGTCCACCTCTCCTCCGGCCAGCTCCCGCTGCATGCGTGACCGCTCGGCCGGCGTCGTCTTGTTGGTGAGCAGCGCCACCGCCAAGGGCCGCCTCCCGCCGAGTCTGCTCGGGTCCGTCACGGGAAGGTCGCGAAGCAGCTGCAGGGCTCCTGCGTAATGCTGCTCGGCGAGCACTTCCGTAGGCGCCATCAGGGCTCCCTGATGTCCGCCCTGCACGGCGTAGAGCAGTGTCGCCAAGGCCACGACCGTCTTGCCGGCGCCCACGTCACCCTGCAGCAAACGGTGCATCGGATGCTGGGCTTGCAGGTCCGCCGCGATCTCACGGATCGCACGGCGCTGCGCACCTGTGAGAGGGAAGGGCAACCGGTGCACGAAGTCGTTCACCAGGCCCGGCGAGACCCCTTGGCTGGGAAGGGAAGCATGGGCGATGCCCCGGGCCGAAGCCTGATCCGCACGCTTGCGGAGGACCAGCTCCAGCTGGAGGCGGAAGAGCTCGTCGAAGGCCAACCGCCTGCGGCTCGGGAACTGCAGGCCGAACTCGGCCGGGCAGTGGATCCCGGCGAAGGCGCTGGTCCTGTCGATCAGGCCGAGTCGTTCCAGCTGATCGGCGGGCACCGGGTCCTCGAGGGTCCCGGCCGTCTCGAGGGCCGAGACGACCATCTTGGAGAGCGCCACCGAGCCGAGCCCCGCCTTGCCAGACTGCGGGTAGATGGCGACGACCCGTCCGGTCTGGCGGGATGGGTCTTCGTCCTCGTCGGAGGAGACGACGTCGAGCACGGGGTTCACCATCGACCGGCGGCCGCGGTAGAGCTCCAATCTCCCGAACGCAGCCAGCCACATCCCTGCTCGCAGCTGCCGGGCCCGCCAGTCCTGGTTGAAGAACGTGATGTGGAGAGCCGCCGTGTCGTCCCTGATCCGGACCTCCACTCGGTTGCGGCCACGGGAGATCCTGCGCAGGTCCGACGCCTCCACCTGCCCGATCACGAGCGCTTCCTCCCCCTCCTCGGCAGTGCCGATGGGGACCGGGTGGCTCCTGTCCTGGTACCTGCGCGGGTAGTGGCACAGCAGGTCGAGGACGGTCTCGATGCCCATCGTGGCGAGCGCCCTGGCCTTTGCCGGACCGACGTCCCGCAGCCGGGTGGTCGGCTTGCGGCTCAGCTCGGCGAGCGTGCTACTCGGCCGTCCCCCGGTCACTCGACCGAGATCAGGTAGGGGTAGAGCGGCTGACCGCCGTGGTGGCGCTCGATCGAGAGGGACGGATCATGCGCCCGCAACCACTCGGTGATCCGCCTCGTCTCGGCGGCGCTCGCCTCGGCGCCTTCGATCAGCGTGACGATCTCGTGCCCGTCGCCGAGCAGCTTCTCCAGGAGCCCCGAGGCGGCGGCGGAGGGCGACCCGGCGACCGAGACGATGCCGGCCCGCGACAGCCCGATCCAGTCTCCGGCGGCGATCGGGCCGACCTCGCACTCGCCCGCCCGCACCGCCCGCGTCACCTCGCCGGCGACGACACGGCGAGCTGCCTCGACCATCGCGCCGGCGTTCTCCTCGGCGCCCGACTCCGGGTCGTACTCGAGCAGAGCCGCGAAACCTTCCTGGATCCCTGGCGTCTCCACCACCCTCACGTTCTTCGCAGTCAGGCCCGCCACCTGAGCCGCCACCGGGTAGATGTTCTTGTTGTTGGGGAGGACGATCACATCGTCTGATGGCACGGCGTCGACGAGCTCGAGGATCTGCGCGGTGGAGGGGTTCATCGACTGGCCACCTGCCACCACGTGGTGCACGCCGAGGGAATGGAAGATCCGGCGGATCCCGTCACCGGTCCCGACCGCCACCACCGCGGTCTTGGGAGGAGGGCCCTCCGATGCGGCGAGGAGGTCCCCGCCCGTGGGCTCCGCCGAACGCACCCAGCTCTCCTCTTCCATCTGTTCGAGCAAGTCGGTGACCCGGATCTCGCGGGGGCGCCCGACGTCGAGTGCGGCCTCGATGGCGGCGCCGATGTCGTCGGTGTGGATGTGGCAGTTCCACAGCCCCTCGCCGCCGACGACCACGATGGAGTCGCCAACGCCCGCCCACACCTGCTTGAAGGCGGGCAGCGCCTCGTCGGGCGCTTCCAGGAAGTACATCACCTCGTAGCGCAGATCGCTCACGTCATCGTGAGCGGCGTCGTGGGCCGCATCGATCGCCGCCGTGGCGCTCTCATCAAGCAGACCGGCAGCACCGGCGGCACCGACGGCACGGGACGCACCGACAGCACTGGCGGCACCGGCGCCTCTCCAGCCCGGGCTGGCGAGCCGCTCCGCCACGTCTCCCGGCAGCGGGAGCTCGTCGGGCAGCGGGCGGCCGTCGATCACATGGGCGAGGGCGTCGAAGAGGAGGACGAGGCCGGCGCCACCGGCGTCGACGACGCCGGCACGGGCGAGGACAGGGAGCATCTCCGGCGTTGCCGCCAGCGCCTTCACCGCAGCCTCCCTGATCCGCTCGACGGTCGCGATCAGCTCGCAACCGGCGGCGGCGGATTTCGTGCCTTCCTCGGCTGCGGCCGCCACGACCGTGAGGATCGTCCCCTCGACCGGGCGCATCACGCCCGCACGCGCCGCCGTCGAGCCTTCGCCGAGTCCTGCTGCGAGTGCGGCGGCGTCGGCCGTCTCCTCGCGCGAGAGGACGGAGGCAAGCCCACGCAGTATCTGGCAGAGGATGACGCCGGAGTTGCCGCGAGCCCCCATCAAGGCGCCGTGCGAGATCGCCTTGCACGTCGAGCCCATGTCGGCGCCTTCGCCCAGGCGCTCCAGCTCCGCCACCACCGAGGCGACGGTGAGCCCCATGTTCGTCCCGGTATCGCCGTCCGGAACCGGATAGACGTTGAGGCGGTTGACTGTCTCACGGTGTGCCGTGAGCGCTTCGCCGAACGAGCGCATCACGCTCGAGAGGGCTGCCGAATCGATGGAGGAGAGGGTCACGAGGCGGTTGACCAGGGGTCTCCATGGTGCGGCATGCGCGGCTCCATGAGCGAGGATGGTAATCTCATCAACCGTTCCCGGGAGTTTCGAGGATTGAGGTGACGCGTCGTGGCAGCGGTATGTGAAGTTTGCGGCAAGCATCCCAGCTTCGGCATGAGCGTGTCGCACTCGCACCGCCGCACCAAGCGGCGCTGGAACCCGAACATCCAGCGGGTGCGCGCTCTCGTCGGCGGGACTCCGAGGCGGCTCAACGTCTGCACCTCGTGCATCCGAGCGGGCAAGGTCACCAAGCGACCCCGCCGTAGCGTCGCCGCCACCCGTCCCTAGCCGACACCGAGCAGGGCCAAGATGCTCTGCACGAACTGCTTGTGACGGCTCTGCACGGCGCTCCGAGCGTTTTCCACCATCTCTCGGCGAAGAGCCTCCGAGTTCAAGGTCATAAGCAGGTCGCGCCACTTCGTCGGCGAGGCGCCGGGCTCCAGCAGGAGGCCGCTCACCCCGTCCTCGATCTGTTCTGCGATCCCGCCGACGTCCGTGGCCAGGACGATCGAGCCCAGGACCTGCGAGAGCACGACGGCGCCGCTCTGAGAGGCCCGCTGATAGGGCAATAATGTCGCAGCTGAGTCGGCCACCGTGGCCACGAGCTCAGCTGGAGCTAGGAAACGGTCCGCGGTGAAGGCGCCAGCCATACGGTCGGGTGCCCCCTTGCCCACCACCGCGATGTTCCAGCCGGCGACACCCGCAGCAGCCACGGCGGCCACGGTGTCCGTGCCCTTGTAGCCGCGGTGGAGGTGCCCGTAATGGAGAGCCACAGGCGGCTGCAGGTGCCTGATGGCAGAAGCTCCCCGCGTATGCAGGTGGCCAGGACCCTCGCCTCCAAGAAGGCCCACGGGCAGGGGGTGTGGAACGACGGCGATGTTCGATCGCCCTGTTGCAGAACGCAATTGCCGGGCGACGTACTCGGAATGGGCGACGACAACGTCCGCCGACTTCACCATCCGCTGGAATGCCCAACGACCTCCTGGCGCCTCCCGCGCCAGGCCGGCCTCGTGGGCGACGAGCACGGAGGTCACGTGGTGGCGCCGGGCGATTCCGAGCAGGGGGAGCTCCAGCTGCGGAGCGACGATGCCGTGCAGTACCAGGTGTGAGCAGTCGCCGGATACGAGAAGGCGACCAGTCCTGGCTGCTGCCGCCAAATGGCTGGCCAAGGGACCGCCCGGTGCACCTATTGCCAGCGCTTCCGGTACGGACGCCGCCAGCTCCCGCCCGGCGCGGGTGACCAGAAGGGGAGAACTGCCCGCCTGGCGGAGCACATGCACCCACGCCTCGGCGGTATGCGCGAAGCCTCCCCGTCCGAGCCACTCCACCATCAGGATGCGCCCGTCGCTGCTCATGCCGCCGTCGGCCCCCCCTCACGGGTCTCAGACCACGCCGACAAGGCCGCTCTCAGCCCGGCGAAGCGGGCCGCGAGCAGCTCTCGCCGAGCGCCAAGTCCGCCGGGGACGAGTGCCCTCGCAAGAGCTGTCGAGACGAGACGCAGCTGCCAAGCCACGACCAGAGGGAAGGCGAGGCGCGCGTGGCGCGATCCGTGCAACCTGCGGATGCAGCGAACGGCATTGCGAGCTAGAAGAGCCGATTTCTCCGGCGAGATCACCGCCCGGCCGCCCTCGTGGATGACAGCGGCCGAGGGCTCGTAGATGACCGAGTAGCCGGCCCGGCCGAGCTTGGCGAACCACTCGGATTCCTCCCAGTAGAGGAAGTAATGCTCGGGCATGGGTTGCTCGAGCAGGAGCGCACGCCTGACCGCAACCGTCACCGCCGAAGCAGCGTCGATCCGCTCGGTGGCAGGCGGAAGGCGCCATTTCTCGACGGAGAGGTGTTTTGCAAGAGAGGGAACGGGATCATCCGGCAGGAGCAGCCACTCGCGTGCGAGTGCCCCGAGAGAGGGCACGGCCTGTACGGTGCGGATCGGGCGGCTGGACTCATCCACGACCTGTGGCACCACCACGTCGCCCGTTCCGCTGCTGACAGCCGAGGCAAGTCTGGTCAGACAGCCGGCGGTGAACCTCACGTCGTCATTCGTGAAGACGATCACCTCGCCAGTGGCGACGCGGGCACCGGTGTTCACGGCTGCCGCGTATCCGAGGTTGTCGACCAGTGGGACGATCACGGCGCCGCGCTCCTCGGCGACCCTGGTGACGGTCGGATCGTCGGTGACGTTCACGACGACCACCTCAGCTGCCGTCTCGTCAAGGGATTCGAGGAGCCCGGCGAGCGCGTCCGGCTTGCGATAGGCGACGACGACGACGCTGATATCGGAACGGCCGGGCGCTGTGCTCATCCGAGCCGGTGCTGGTAGCCCGCCATCTCGAGGCGACTTCCCGCCAGGGACCTCTCAGAGGGGTCGGCCACGCACTTCCCGAGACGGATGGGCTGCCGCAGCCCGGCCGCCCCGAAGGTTTCCTCGACGTGCGCCGGGTCGGGCGCTGTGAACAGCAGCTCGTAGTCCTCGCCTCCGCCCAACGCGTCGGCGTCGGTGGCGCCTTCGGCGACCGGCACCAGGTCGAGCGCAACGCCGACTCCCGAGGCCCGCGCCAGATGGTCGAGCTCGCTCGCAAGGCCGTCGGAGACATCGATCATCGCCGAGGCGCCCCCCAGGGCCGCTGCCACCCCTTCGTCCACCCGGGCAGCGGGGCGCTTGTGGGCGGTCGGGTTGCCGCCGGCAGCGAGCGGATCCCGCCGGAGCGCCGCCAGCCCCGCCGCGGAGCGGCCCAAGGTGCCCGTCACCATCAGCGTGTCGCCGGCCGACGCGCCCGAGCGCAGCACGGGAGACCGGCCCTCGGTGGTTCCAAGCACGGCCACCGACACCACGAGCTCCGGACCGGTCGACAGGTCCCCGCCCGCCAGCTCCACTCGGTACCGATCGGCGGCGGCGGCCATCCCCTCGTAGACCGCCATCACGTCGACACCCGACGGCACGACCAACCCGACCACGGCGTGGGTGGGCCTCCCTCCCATTGCTGCGATGTCGCTCACGTTGACGGCGAGCGCCTTCCACCCGATGTCGGACTCGCTGCAGAACGACCTGTCGACGTGGACGCCGCCCACCAGCACGTCGGTGGCGAACAGCACGGCCCTGGGACTCTCAGAGCCCGTGCCGGGCACCAGGATGACGGCCGCGTCGTCGCCTATCCCCGTCTCGCCGGCATGCGGTGGCGCGAGGCGCGCCTTGATCGACTCGATCGCCTCCCACTCGCCGAGGGGTGCTGTCACGGATGGACGGCGCGACCGGACTCGATGACGATCCCGTCGCCGTTGATCACGGCCACGCCGAGCTCTGAGGCGATGGCGATGACGGTGGCCTCGGGCGCGTCGTCGGCGATCACCGCCGGCAGGCACGGTCGGCCGGTCCCCGTCGCCAGCAGTCTCGCCCGATCGGTCGCCCGCGACACGTCGTGCCGATCGAGGCGCCAGGAGATCTCGACCACGAGCTGCACGACTCGGGCGCCGTCGTGGCGGAGCGTGCCCTCGGCGATCATGTCGGCCCGCTCCAGGGATGCGATGCCGGCCTCGGAAAGCGTGCCCGGCGCCAGTCGCGCGAGCACGTCCTGCAGCTCCACCACCTGAGCACCCGAGACGAGTCCGCGCAGGAAGTGAGCCGGCTGGGCGCGGACGCGCTCTTCGAGGCTGCGGCCCTTCAAGCGCCCAACCTCCCCGATCAGGCTGTCGAGCCTCTTGGAGATGTGCGCAAGCTCCCCCAGGACACGTGCCTCGAAGCCCTCCCGTGCAGCGGCGAGCTCGACCTCAGCGTCCACCGGGGAAGCCTACCCCTCCACCCCAGACTCCCCCGGCCTCGGCCCGAAACCCCACCCCAGCTGGCAGACTGGGACACGTCGCCGCAGGTCGCTACCATCTTTGCCACCTCCTCGATCGCCGTTCAGCCCGCCGGCGGCGTCTGGAGCTCGGCCAGCCTCGAAAGGAATCGCTCGGACATGCCTCCCACGCAACACCGCCGACTGCTCGAATGGGTCGAAGAGATCGCCGCCCTGACCGAGCCGGACAGGATCGAGTGGTGCGACGGATCCGCCGAGGAGTACGACCGGCTCTGCCAGCTCCTCGTCGACCAGGGGACCTTCACGAAGCTGTCCGAGGCCAAGCGTCCGAACAGCTACTGGGCTCGCTCCGACGCCAAGGACGTGGCTCGGGTCGAGGGACGCACCTTCATCTGTTCCGAGGTGGCCGAGGAGGCCGGTCCCACGAACAACTGGGCACCCCCGCCGGAGATGCGTGAGACTCTGACGGGCCTGTTCAAGGGATGCATGCGCGGAAGGACGATGTACGTCGTCCCCTTCTCGATGGGTCCGCTGGGGTCGCCGATCGCCCACATCGGCGTCGAGATCACCGACTCGCCCTATGTCGCGGTGAACATGCGGATCATGACCCGCATGGGCAAGGGCGCCCTGGAGGTGCTCGGTTCCGACGGGGAGTTCGTCCCCTGCGTGCATTCGGTGGGATACCCGCTCGCCGACGGCCGTCCTGACGTGCCATGGCCGTGTGATCCCGAGAACCTCTACATCGTCCACTTCCCGACCACCCGCGAGATCTGGTCCTACGGGTCCGGGTACGGGGGAACGCCTGCTGCTCGGCAAGAAGTGCCTCGCGTCTGCGGATCGCCTCGGTGATGGCCCGCGACGAGGGCTGGCTCGCCGAGCACATGCTGATCCTCAAGCTCACCTCGCCGGAAGGGGAGATCCGCTACATCACCGGCGCCTTCCCGTCGGCGTGCGGCAAGACCAACCTGGCGATGCTGATCCCCACCATGCCGGACTGGAAGGTGGAGACGGTCGGCGACGACATCTGCTGGATGAAGCTCGGCCCCGACGGGCGCCTCTATGCCATCAACCCGGAGGCGGGCTTCTTCGGCGTGGCCCCCGGAACCAACACCGAGACCAATCCCAATGCCATCTTGACGCTCAGCGGCAACTGCATCTTCACCAACACCGCTCTCACCGATGACGGGGACGTCTGGTGGGAAGGGCTCGGGGAGCCTCCGGCCCACTGCACCGACTGGCTGGGCGAGGAGTGGACACCCGCTTCGTCGACCCCGGCGGCCCATCCGAACTCACGATTCACGGCACCGGCTGCGCAGGACCCGGCCATCGCGCCCGAGTGGGAGGACCCCGTCGGCGTCCCGATATCGGCCATTCTCCTCGGAGGTCGACGCGCCTCGGTCGTGCCGCTCGTCCACGAGGCTTTCGACTGGACGCACGGCGTGTTCCTCGGATCGATCATGGCGTCGGAGACGACGGCGGCAGCGGCAGGAGCAGTCGGCAACCTTCGCCGCGACCCCTTCGCGATGCTTCCCTTCTGCGGCTACAACATGGCCGACTACTGGTCTCACTGGCTGACGTTCGTGGAGCGCACCGAGCCGGAGAAGCTGCCACGGGTCTTCTACGTCAACTGGTTCCGCAAGTCGGCGGACGGACGCTGGCTGTGGCCTGGCTTCGGCGAGAACTCCCGGGTGCTCGAGTGGGTCTTCGAGAGGTGTGCGGGCCGCGCCGAGGGAACCGAGTCGCCGATCGGGATCATCCCGGCCATTGGTGCCATCCCGACCGAGGGGCTCGACGTCCCGGCCGAGGACATGGCCGAGCTGCTGCGGGTCGATCCCGAGGAGTGGCGCCAGGAGATCCCGACGATCAAGGAGCACTACGCCAGGTTCGGCGACAGGCTGCCGAAGGAGTTGCAGGCCCAGCTGGAGGCGCTGGAGGCTCGGCTCGGTTGATCCAGCAGCGGCCGGCGTAAGAAGACGTACGCCTCTTTCGTCATCGACCAGATGTCTTGCCCGCAGAAGGTCACTGAGTCGCGGTCATGAACGTGCTCCTCACCGGAGCGGGGGGGTCCGCGGCGGCGAACGTCCTTGCTTCGCTTCGTTTGGCAGGCGGCTACCGCGTGATCGGGGTCGACGCTTCGGCGGTTCATCTTCATTTGTCGGAGGCGGACGAGCGTTACGTCGTCCCCCGCTCGAGCGAGCCGGAGTACATCGAGGCATTGCAGACGCTCTCAGCGACACTCGAGATCGAGTTGATACATCCCCAGCCGGATGGGGACGTGTTGGTGATCGGGGCGCACCGAGACCTTCTGCCGAACACCTTCCTCCCGAGCCAGCAGGCGCTCGAGACGTCGCTCGACAAGCTGGCACTCGCCGAGCTCCTCGCCGAGGCGAGCGTACCCATTCCGGAAGTCCACGACTTCGCCGACAGTGTCGGGTCCGTCGAGGATGTGACCTCAGACCTGCTTTCTCGACACAGCCGCGTCTGGGTGCGAGCCCGTCAAGGAGCGGGCTCGCGCGCCTCGCTGCCCGTACGGGACGCACGAGCCGCCTCTTCTTGGATCCGCTGGTGGGCGGACGAACGGGGGCTTCGGCCCTCGCAATTCATGGTCTCCGAGTTCCTGCCCGGCCGGGAGTTCGCATACCAGGGCGTCTGGAGGAACGGGGTGCTCGTAGCCGGGCAGGCACGCGAGCGGGTCGAATATCTCTACGGCCACCTGACACCGCATGGCCAGACGTCGACGCCAGCCGTCGCGCGGACCGTGAGTAATCCGGACGTGGACCGAGTGGCCGCGGCGGCGGTGGAGGCCGTCGATCCCACTCCCCAGGGAATCTTCGGCGTCGACATGAAGGAGGCTGCGGACGGTTCGATCAGGGTCACCGAGGTGAACGCCGGCCGTTTCTTCACCACCTCGAACTTCCTCGCCGCCGCAGGGCTCAATCTCCCTGACCTGTTCATGCGAGTCACGCGTGGTGAAGCCGTAGAGCAACTGGGCAGCTCACCACTCGAGGCAGACCTTTATTGGATCAGGATGGTGGACATGGGTTATGTCCTCGTCCCGGGAAGGAACCTGGATGTTTGGCCCCGCGCCGGTGCTTGACTTCGACGGTACGCTCGTCCGGCTGCAGGTCGACTGGGACAGCATTCGCGGGACGTTGGGGATACGCACCATCGAGGACTTGTGGCTTCGGGACCTTGCAAGTTGGGACCTGGTCGCGGCGGCCGAAGCGGAGGCGGCCACGACGTCCCCTCCCCTACTACCGGTGCTGCGCCTGCTGGGGGCGACCCGGGGGTTCTCGGTCCTCACAGCCAACTCCGCCCACGCCGTTCGCCTCTTCACGAGCCGCTTCCCGAGCTCGACGAACTGCTGCTCACGGTGGTCGGGCGAGAGCATCTGGCCGCTCCGAAACGGGACTTCACCCGTTTTGCCTGGGGCATCGGTCAGTGCCTAGATGCTTGCCGCCGATTCCTGGACGACTCTCAACCAGTATTCGTCGGTGACTCCGACTTCGAGCTTGCCTACGCGCGGCGCCTCGGACTACAGGCGGTAGACGCGCGGAGACTTGGGGACGACATCCTCCCGCCCTTGCTCCCCGAGGCCACCGAATGAATCTTGACGAACTCGGTTTCTCCTCGTTGGAAGGGTTCAACAGCCGGCTGATCGCTTGGAGGTACGAGCTCCTGTCTCGCCACTTCGAGGGAGCCAGCTGCCTCGAGCTCGGCTCTTCTGACGGTCGCGGGACACAGTTCCTGTTGGAGCACTTCCAGCGAGTGGTGGCGGTGGACGGCGCTGAAAGAGCGGTATCAAGTTTGCGGGCGCGGCTGACGATCCACGACTCGAGGTCGTCTGCTCCCAGTTCGAGGATCTGGAGCTCGGGGAGCGTTTCGACACGGTCTTGCTGGCGCACGTGCTCGAACATGTCGAGGACCCGCGACGACTTCTCTTGCAGAGCGCGCAGTACTTGAAGGATGGCGGTGTGATCATCGCCGACGTGCCCAATGCGATGTCGTTGCACCGGCAGATCGGGGTGAAGATGGGACTCTTGGCGGCGGTCACCGACTTGAACGAGGCCGATCTGTCCATAGGGCATCGTCGCGTCTACACCCCCGGGGGCCTCAGGTCTGAGGTGACAGCAGCGGGCCTCGTCATCGAACACTACGGGGGGATCTTCCTCAAGATGCTGTCGAACGAGCAGACCGAACGGCTTTTCACGCACGAACAGCTGCTCGCCTGCCTCGAGGTGGGCGCCGACAACCCTGAGCTGGCAGCAGAGATCTTCGTCGTCTGCCGGCGACGGCCGTAGAGCGATCCGCTGAACAACGCCCTGTAGCGTCGGGGCAATGGACGTGCAGTCGGCGCGAGGCGGTTCGGCAAGCTGCGGGGAGCGGATCAGCGTCGTCGTCCCCTGCCACAACTATGGCCGCTTCCTCGGAGAGGCACTCGAGAGTGTGTTCGGCCAGACGCGTCCTGTCGACGAGATCGTCGTGGTGGACGACGGAAGCACCGACGAGACGCCAGCAGTCCTGGCCCACATCCAGGCGGTGCACCCCGAAATCCGGGTCATCAGCCGGCGCCCGGCCAGAGGCGCCGTCAGCACGTTCAACGACGGTGTGCGCGCCACAGCCGGAGAACTCGTCGTGATCCTCTCGGCGGACGACCGAATGTCACCGGAATACTTGTCGCGACTCGAACAGGCGCTGCACGGTTCTGGGGCCGACTTCGCATATGCACCCACTCATCTCTTCGGCGCGACCGCGATGATCTGGCCGAGCAGTCCCTTCGACTCCCGTCGCCTGGCGCGGGGAAACTTCATCAACGGGTCCACGATGTTCCGTCGTGCTGCCTTCGAGCGCGTCGGCGGGTTCGATCCCGGCTTCGAGACGCTCGGTCTCGAAGACTGGGCATTCTGGCTGGCAATGGTGGCTGCCGGAGCGGTCGGTGTCCGGGCGGACGGCTGCTGGCTCGATTACCGGCAACACCCGAACGGTGCCCGTAACCCCGTCTCGGTGCGAGACATCGCGCGGGCGCACCGGGTGCTCCGCCGCCGCCATCCGGCGCTGGTCCTGCGCAGAGATGTCGTGAGGCAGGCACTACGGATTGTTGTCCTGCGTTTGCGGGATCGTCTCGCAGGTGGCCGCTACAGGGGCACGGGGGGCGCCCTCGGGGCGCCACCCGTAGGCGCGGATCGCCAGGGCGGCGACGGTTCCCGCCGTGACGATGCCGATCGGGAGCGCGACCTCGACATCGAGACCCGGTAACGCATGACAAAGGACAGCCGAAGCAACCGTTCCAGCTACGGCGGCACCGAGGAGACCCGTGGGTTGGCTGCTTGGAAGTGCCCGCACCGCCAGGATCACGAGCACGAAGAGGCCCCCCGATTCCGTCACCAGCGTCGCCGTGGCAGCTCCATCTATCCCCATGTGCGGTATGAGCAACAGGTTGAGCGCGACGTTGAGCGCGATGCCGCCGACGGACACCAAGGACAAGAGGCGGCCGCGGCCCTCGACTATGAGCGTGCGTGCGGGAAGACCATTGAGGGCGGAGATGAGCACGACCGGCGCGAGCAGCCTGCATACTCCGATCGCTCCCACGAAAGAGTGGCCTCCGAGGACCAGCAGGACCGGTCTAGCCAGGAGGATCAGTGCGAGCGCGGCGAAGCACCCGGTTGCGCAGAGGATCGCTCCGCCGTTTCGCGCCACCAAGGCGCGAGCATCGCGAGGAGCCCGTGACATGTGGCCAAAGGTGACGACCGCCAACGGCGCGATCCCCGCCACGAGCCCCTCGAGCGCCCTGTATGCGAGGGCGTAGTAGGCGAGCCCTTCTCGGTACCCGTAGCCCGCCAGGACAAGCTGGTCGGCACGGACATGGATCAGCGAGGTTGACGCGGCCACGCCCAACGGCAGGGCGGCGGCGAGCAGGCTCCGCGCATCAGCGAGAGTCGAGCGCTGCAGAAGGCGAAGCCGGCCCCGACCCCGCGGGACGAGGAGTACGAACGTGAGGGCGGCCGCTAGCGCCAGAGCGGCGCCGACGACGACGAGTTGTGACGTCTCCGTCCAGGAGCGTCCGAAGGCGAAAGCGACTGCGATGGCCACCAGCCCCGCAGACTGACCGGCAGCCGCCGCGCCCACGACCCGCCGGAACGACAACCGGTGCGTCCAGTACGCCGTCGAGGTCACCGTCAGCACGCCGATGAGGCTCGACGGTAGGAGCACGAGCGCAGCCATCCGGGCGTGGGGCGACAACACGAACGCACCCACCGGGACGATCACGAGAAGGGAGGCCGCTACCGTCAGCACCGTCGCCAGCACGCCCGCACCCACGACGGCTGCCTTGTCCTCGGCCTCTCCCAAGCGGACGACCAGCGTGGCGGTGAGTCCGAATTCTGCGATTGCCTCGAGGATGCTGACCGTAGCCAGGCCGGCCGCGAGATCTCCGAACTTGGCCACCCCGAGCAACCTGGTGATCAGCATCAGAGTGGCGAGCTGGAGGACGAGAGCGCCGACCTTTCCGCAGAGCTGGAATGCCATGTTCGTGAGGAAGCTGTCACCTGGCAGCGGGCGCAGCCGCATCTGGCTTCTCTCGTCGGCGGAGGCGCGGGCTCCGGCGCCCGGCACCGTCAACTGTCCGAGGTCGAGCGAGCCTCCACCGCGATCGCCTCCTCGAGAAGTGACAATTGCCCTTCCGAGAGGCCCGGATGCACCGGCAGGGAGAGCACCCGGTCGCGCAGCCACTCGGCGGACGGGAGTGCGAGCGACGTCACGCCAGGCAGCTCGGCCAAGGTATAGGGATAGTGAACGCGTGCGTCGACGCCGGCCCCGCGCAGGCCCTCCAGCGTACGTGCGCGTTGCCGAGAGTTCCGCAAGGTGACTGTGAACTGGTGGAAGACGTGTGACCCGTCCTCAGGTATCTCAGGAACGTCCGCCTCTGGCCAGGCTGCGCGGCACGCCGCGGCGAGGCGGCGGGCGTTCGCAAGGCGACGGTGATTCCCGTCGGCGAGGGCCGTGAGCCGGATCCGTGCCAGCGCGCGGCTGACATCTCCGGTAAGCGGTGGTTGAGACCTACAATCTCATGGCAGTACGGCGTCCGCGACCCGTGGTTGCGTAGGAGCCGGCAGCGATCCGCAAGGTCGGTGTCCGATGTCGTGAGGATTCCTCCCTCGCCGGCGGACACGTTCTTTGTGGCGTAGAGGGAGAAGGCGGTGAACGCCGCCCGGCTGCCGACGAGCTCTCCGCGGCGCGATCGGGCTCCGTGGGCTTGACAGGCATCCTCCACGACGGGAACGCCTGCTGTCGCCGCTACGTCAAGAACGTCCGATGTCCCAGCGGTCCCACCGTAGAGGTCGACTACCACTACAGCCGCGCAACGCGGATGTTCCTCGAGGGCCACGCGAAGCATGCCGGCATCCATGTTCCGCGTGGAGATGTCCACATCTACAGGAACTACAGTCGCACCGAGGGCTAGGAAGGCGTTGGCGCTCGCCGCGAAGCTGAACCCGGCGACGAGCACCTCCGACGAGGGGCCGATCCCAAGGGCGCGGCCGGCGATGTAGAGCGCATCGGTTCCCGACGACACCGCGACCGCATGAGCGGCACCTGCGACGCTCGTGAACTCCTCCTCCAAGTGCACCACTTCCTCTCCGTTGGCAAGAACGCCGGAGCGGAGAACCCGTGCCACAGCCTCAACCTCCGCATCGGAGGCGGCCGCGTCCACGCTTGGAACCCTCATGCGGCTGCCGATGGCAGGCATCCTCGGGACGCGCCGACCGCGAGCTCGATGGCCGCCAGCGCCTCCATCGGCCCGGCGAGTCGACCAAGGGTTCCGGTACGAACCGCCTCGACCAGCGCCTCCGCTTGGAGCGCGAGCGGCTCGGCCGGCCGGACATCGATGCCAGTCCGCTGCGTCGAACCGTAGTGCTCCTGGAAGGGGGCAAAGCGGTCGAACCAGCGCGCATCGACACGCGACACCAATTCGACCGTCTGCCGCGTGTAGTCAGCCTCGACCAGGCATTCCTCAGCAGTGACTGAGAACTGGCGGATCCTCGTCGGTGTCCTCCAGTTGACCTGCATGGTGACTCCGACGGCTTCGGCACGCAGCAACAATTGTGCCGACTCGGCGGGTCCTTCCGTCGGGTACACAACGCCTCCCACGAGGCCTAAAGGGCGCCCGAGCAACAGCGCGCATACGTCCAGATCGTGCACAGCAAGGTCCAGCAAGACGTCGACGTCCGGCGGAAAAGCCGGTGGAAGCCCGACGCGCCGGAACACGAGCGCCAGCGGCTCACCGACCGATCCGGCGCGCAGCAGGTTCTCGACCGCGGCGACCGCAGGGTTGAACCGCTCGACGTGACCTACCGCGAGGAGCACCGACCGTTCTCGAGCAAGATCTGCGAGACGGCGTGCGTGCTCAACCGTATGCGCGAGCGGCTTCTCGACGAGGACCGAGATGTCCGCTTCTAGGAGTTCTTGGGCCACCTCCGCATGGGTCCGCGTCGGAGTCGCCACGACGACGACGTCAGCTCCCTTTGCCGCCGCCTCTCGGGCAGAGACGAAGTGTGGGACTCCGCTGACCCCCGCCGCGACAGGATCCGCTGTCCATACGAGTTCTACTCCCTCCGTCGCCGAGAGCACCCGGGCGTGCCGCTTCCCCATACTCCCCATGCCGATCACGCCCGCTCGCAAGGACACGCCTAATCATGTCACCGAGGCACGCGCCGTCGCTGCATTGCAGCCTCGATGACACCGAGAATCGTGTCGCCAATGACCTCGCAGGTGCTGCGGGTGCTGGCGAAGAGATGCGCCGCTTCACCCATGGCTGCCGCTCTTGCCGGATCTTCCAAGAGGTCGAGGACCGCGAGCGACATCGCCCGCACGTCGAGGTAGGGAACCGCCAGCCCACCACCCGCATCGACGATCTCGGTGGCGCCGCCACTGTCGGCAAAGCACACGATCGGCCGATGAGCCATCGCCGCCTCCAGCAGCACGAGCGGCATCGTGTCCTCTCGTGAAGTGCTCACGACGATGTCGACGGCAGCCAAGAAGGGTAGGGCGTCCGGCACGCTTTCCAGCAACCGGACCTTCTCCCCCAACCTGGCGAGCTCGATGTCCTCGCGCATCATCAAGCAGTCGTAGGTGTGGTCTGCGCCCAGCCACGCCACGTGCACATCGAGGCCACGCGCGGCTGCGTCCCGGGTGAGCACCATCGCCATGTCCACGAAGATGTCCGTGCCCTTGGTCCACGAAGGATTGCCGCAGCCGACCACGACGAAAGCACCCTTGTCCAAGCCGTAGGAATCGCTTCGGATTCGCTGCCTCTCGCACTCATCCAGTCCTTGCGGCCCGGCCGAGGTCGGACCCGGTGCCAGCGTGATGACCTCGGGGGCGACACCTCGATGCTGCAGCTGAGCCGCCGCGGCGGCGGACGGCGCGACCCACAAGTCGACGGCCCGCAGTAGAAGGGCCATGTCCGCCTCCGGAACGTTGCGCCGGACATGGCGGTCCATCTCGTGGATGTGACACACGATCGGAAGGCCGCTGCTCTTGATTGCGGCGAGGAGGCGTCCGTGGTGGCAGGTGTTGGCATAGATGACTTCTGCGTCCCAGGCCGCTAGACGTCTCCGGAGGTAGGCGCCGACAGCCGACCAGTAGGCCGCAACAGCGATGTCCTCCCTGTTCCTCGGGAGGACCTTCTGCAGCCACCGCGGGGCGCTCTGGTCCCGACGTATGGGAACCATCTCCACATGGCCCAGCTTTTGGAACTCGCCGAGGAGCTCTCCGCCGTCGCGCAGCACGAATATCGGGACGATCGCCTGGCGCTCGACGAGCTCCCTGGCGATCCGCAGCAATGCGGTAGGGGCACCAGTACGGTGTGCGTCCCCACCCACGAACACCACGGTGGTCCTCTTCATCTCCTTGAGAGGCTCTATGGCCGCCGTCCTGATCCGCTCATCCGCAGGCGTCCTCCGAGGCACGGGGCGGGTGCCGCCGTAGAGATCGGGTGCTGCACCGGTTCATGATGCTCCCGAAGGAGCTCGTAGGGCGACCTCTTGCCCTTGGGCCGGCCGCCGCCCTCTCGAGGACCGCGAGGACGGTGCCGCCCACCACCTCTGGGGTGCTGCGAGTGATGGCGAAGGCTCGGCCCGCCTCACCCATCGCTCCAGCTCTTACGGGTTCGGTAAGCAGCTCGAGGATGGCGACTGACATGGCGTCGACGTCAAGGTAGTCGACTGCCACACCACCGCCCGCATCGACGATCTCGGCAGCGCCGCCACTGCCGGCGAAACAGACGATCGGCCTCCCAGCCATCGCCGCTTCCAGAAGAACAAGCGGCATCGTGTCCTCTCGCGAGGTGCTCACGACGACGTCGGCCGCAGCCAGGAATGTGAATGCGTCGGGCACGCTCCCCAGCAATCGCACGCGATCGCTGAGGCCCGCGAGCTCGATGTCCTCCTGCATCAACAGGCTGTCGAAGGTGTGATCGCCGCCGAGCCATGCGACCCGCACATCGATGCCCAGCTCGGTCGCGGCGCGGGTGAGAACCATTGACATTTCGATGAAGATGTCGGTCCCTTTCCTCCACGAGGGGCTGCCGCACCCGACTACGGCAAAGGCACCCTCACCCACCCCGTAGGCCTCGCCACGGATCCGCTCCCTCTCGAGCCTGTCGGGGAGGTGGCAGTCGGCCGGCACTGGCCCCGGCGCCAGCGAGATCCTCGCTGCGGAGATCCCCCGGCTCTGCAGCTGACCGCCGACTCCGGCCGACGGAGTCACCCAATGGTCGACTGCCCGTTGCAGGAGAGCCATCTCGGCCTCCGGAACGTTCCTTCGCATGTGCCGTTCCATCTCGTGGATATGGCAAATGAGCGGGAGGCCGCTGCTCCTGACAGCAGTCAGCAGGCGCCCATGGTGACACGTATTGGCGTAGACGACCTCCGTCCCCCAGGCGCGCAGGCGCCGCCTGAGGAGGGCGCCCATGCCTGCCCAATACGCGCCCAAGGCTGTGCCTCCGCTGGCGTTCCTCAGCACCTTTCGCATGAGCGGTGGCACGCTGCGGTCCCGACGCCCCGGGAAGATCTCCACGTCGCCGAGCGCTCGATAATCGCCGAGCAGCTCACCTCCGTCGCGGAGCACGAAGGTGGGGATGATCGCCTGACGCTCGACGAGCTCCCTGACGATCCGCAACAAAGCGATCGGGGCGCCGGTGCGGCTGGCATCCGTCCCCACGAAGGCAACCCTGATCTCGCGCTCGTGTTGACGGTTCATGCCGGCCATCGTGCTGACCTGTCCCTTCGCAGGCAGGCTCAAGGCACGCTCCGCACGTCCCCGTAGAACTCGGGGCCCGCCACCGGTTCATGATGCTGGGCCGTATGGCGCATGGAGGCGTAGAAGACGGCGGCGATCCCGCATGCGACCGCCACCACTACGTCACCATCCACGAAACTGAACGCCACGAGCACGGCGATCACCGCCGCAACCACCCACACCAGCTGCAACCTGGCCTCGAAACGTGCGAAGGCCCTCCCCTGCGCAAGCGCCGGCACGTGGCGCTGCACCAACGAGTCGAAGGAAGGCTTGGCAGTGGTCCCCGTGAGCCCGATGATGAACGTCAGCAACGGCTGCGCCCAAAGGCCGCCAACTAGAGCCGTGGCGACACCGGTGCAGGCCGCGAGGACGAGCGAGCTGAAGATGATCATCTGCTCCGAGAGCGATCGCCGCAGCCTCGGCACGAGCGTCGAGCCGGCCAAGCCGCCGAGGCCGCTCGTCAGCACGACGACGCCGTAGAGCCACGTTGCGGCAGCCTGCCGTTTCAGAGCGAACGCCAAGAAGAAGGTCACGAAGCCGACCGAGCCCCGGATCACGCACATCGCGGTCAACGCCACCAGCACCTCGGGGGCGATGGGAGGAAGCCGCAAGCGCCGCCTCACGGAGTGGAGGGCGAAGGCATCGCGTGGGGCACCCGGTTGGCCGGTTCGACGACCGGCCGGGCGGGTCACCCCGGGCGCTCCGGGGCCGACCGCGGGACCAGTTGCAGGACTGGCCATGCCGACAGCGAGAGCCGGTCCGGCGCCCGTCGCCGTAGCAGGCAGGGCCGGTCCATAGACGGGGCGCCCTTGAGGATCGCGTTCGGCCACCGATCCGGCGGAGGGAGGCACGGTCGCCGCGTCGCTGGGTCGCGGCAGCCGTACGGCGGCGAAGGTGGCAGCCACGAAAACGACCGCCCCGAGGATCATCACGGCCGTGGCGCCGATCTGCAAGAAGAGAACCGCCAGGGGCGAGACTGCGAAACCGGCAAGAGCAGCCAAGACGGCAAGTTTCGCGTTGTCGCTTGCCAAGTCGTCGGTCGAAGCTGTCACCGAGGGCACGAGGGCGGCCTTCGTGACGAGGTACACCTTCGACAGCACCAGCACGCCGAGCGCCTCGGGGTAGAGCAAGGCGCTGTGGGCATCGCGGGCCATCGCCACGCAGAACAGGGCACTGACGATGCACGACAGCGTCACCGCCGTCCGCCTCACCTGGCGGCCGAGATCGAGAAGCGGGCTCAGCGCCGGCGCCACGATCGCGAAGGGCGCCACCGTGATCAGGAGGTAGAGGAGAACCTTGCCTTCGGCCGCCTTCGGCGACACGAGAAGAAGACCGAATCGGCGAGACCCACGGCCACCACGGTCGAGGCGGCGCTGACGAGGGTGTGGACGAGTGCCAGCCTGCCGAACGGCCGTGACTGGTCGAAGAGGTCCTTGAGGGCGCTACGGACTATGTGGGTGACCCTCTGGAGCCGCCCTTTCCTGTCCACGCAGCCATCGTAGGTGCGCGCTCGAAGGCAGGGATGCGAATCCCCGAGATCGCTGGCTACGATGCGAGCCGACCCGCAACCCTGAGGAGGGACTTCCGTGGCTGTCAGGGCTTATGTGCTGATCCAGACCGAGGTCGGTAAGGCCGCGTCCGTTGCCAGCAAGGTCGGCGAGATCCCAGGCGTCATCACCGCCGACGATGTGACGGGTCCCTACGACGTCATCGTCCAGGCGGAGGCCGAATCGGTGGACGACCTGGGACGGATGGTCGTGAGCCGGGTGCAGCTGATCGAGGGGATCACAAGGACGCTCACCTGCCCTGTCGTGCACCTCTGAGCGACTTGCGGCCGGCCCGAGCGGCGGCCGGCCCGAGCGGCACGACTTGACGTGCGACCTCAGGTGATGGCCCGCCTTGGCCTCTCCTCGGTCGAGTAGGGGATCGGCTCCAGTCTCAGCACGGGGAAGTCCTCGTCTCCATACCAGAGGTAGATCAGCGAGTTGAGCGCCCGCGCCCCAGGCTCGGCCACGCCATGTCCGGGCCACGGGCAGGCGCTCGCTCGCACCACGAAGTCCTGTACGTCTGCAAGGGCGTGGCGCGCCGCATCGACGGCTCGGTCCACCGGATCAACGGAGCTCTCGTCGAGGATGCGGCCGAGGTCGCTGGCCCGGACCTCGTCCGGAGCCGTCATCACCAGACGCTGCCCGTCCTCGAACAGCGAGACCTCGGGAGGGAGGCAGATCTGGATCGTCCGGGAAAGGGCAGCCACGAACGGCTGCCAGTTGCCCGTCAGGGGCACGCCAACGAGCCTGGCCGTCTCGAGCAGCCCCGGTAGCCGGGAGGCTGGGGCCGGCCCCTCTGCCGACGGCTCCTGCCCGGATGCCGCGCTCGTTGGCGCGGCGACTCTCCATCCCCGGGGACGGCAACTGGGTCAGGCCGGCGACCATCCGATTGGCGAGTCCCTTGCGGAGGCGGAAGGCGAGGCGGAGGAGGATCGCGAAGCCTACGACTATCAGGACACCCAACCAGGGCGAGATCACGGAGCCGGCGATCATCGCCGTGAGCCCGCCGACGACGATCGCGGCAACCACCCACAGCGCGGTCGCACTCGACGAGCCCACCTTCGCCGGTCGGCGCTCGGAGAGATCCGAGCCGGCTTCTCCCACGCCGGTCATGAGATCCATTGTGGCTGTAGAGGCGCCGCCTGCGGATGGTTTGCGCCGGATTGTTCGGCTACGCAGTGGCCTCCTCGTCGACCCCGTAGGGCCGGTATCCGCTCTGCTCGAGCTCTGTCGCCAGCTCCGGGCCGCCGCTCGCCACGATCCGTCCGCTGATCATGATGTGCACGACATCGGCCCTCAGCTCCCGCAGCAGGTTGCTGTAGTGGGTGATGGCGAGCACGCCCAGCGGATCCGACGGCTCTGACCGTGCGCCTTGGCTACCGCCCCATCCGCTCGTCGCCGCCTCGATCCTGCGGGCGACGGCACGCAAGGCATCGACGTCGAGGCCTGAGTCGATCTCGTCGAGGACCGCGATGCGGGGCTTGAGGACCGCCAGCTGAAGCGTCTCGTTCCTCTTGCGCTCGCCGCCGGAGAGGTCGACGTTGAGCGGCCTCTCGACGAACTGCGAGGCGAAACCGATCGCTTCGGCCTCCGCCGCAACGATGCCGCTCAGCACGACTGGGTCGGCCTCCGCCGAGCGTCCGGACGCCTCCAGGCCCGCGGCGAGCACCGAGAAGAGGGTCACGCCCGGCACCTCGATCGGGTATTGAAGTGCCAGGAAGAGCCCGGACCGTGCACGCTCGGCAACCTCCAGCCCGAGCAGCTCTACCCCGTCGAGAGTGACCGAACCCCCCAGGATGTCGTAGCCGCCGCGCCCCATCAGCACGTGGCCGAGGGTGCTCTTGCCCGACCCGTTCGGCCCCATGACCACATGGACCTCGCCACTTCGGACCCGAAGGTCGATCCCCTGCAGGATCTCCCGCCCTGCCACACCGGCGCGCAGGCCGGAGATCTCGAGCAAGCTCATGGCAGCACCACCCAGATGTCGTCGCCGTCCTCGACCACCTCGAAGACCTTGATGGCGAGTGTCGCCGGCAACGTGAGCGGCTCCCCCGTCTCGAGCGAGAACATGCTGCCGTGCTTCCAGCACTCGATCTCGCACGCCTCCGCGTCGACCTCGCCCTCCGAGAGCGAGTAGTCCTCGTGGCTGCAGACGTCGGAAACCGCCCGTACGCCGCCCGCGCAGCGCACGACGGCGATCGCCTTCCCTTCCACCTCCACACGCCTCACTGCCCCCAGCTCCAGCTCCCCCTCCGAGCAGACCCTGTATTTACCGGGCATCAGGCGCGTTCTCCCGCCAGTTCGAGACGCGCAGCGATCTCTGCCGCCAGGTGGGCGCGAAGTCCAGGCGCCAGAAGGCGGGCGAAGAGGTCGTCGAAGAACCCGAGCAGGATCAGGCGCTCGGCGACAGGTGCCGGAACGCCCCGTGACTCCAGGTAGAAACGTTGGTCGGGATCGATCGGTCCGACCGCCGATGCGTGGCTGCAGCGCACGTCGTTCTCCTTGATGTCGAGGTTCGGCACCGAGTCGGCGTGTGCTCCCTCCGAGAGAACGAGGTTCCTGTTCGTCTGGAAGGCGTTGGAGCCCTTTGCTCCAGGCTCGATGCGGATCAGGCCGCTGTACACAGAGCGCGCCTTGCCGGCAACGGCTCCCTTGAAGAGCAGGTCACTGGTCGTCCGCGGCGCAGCGTGCTCTTGAAGCGTGCGGAAGTCGTGCATCTGCTCGCCGTCCCCGAAGAAGGCTGCGAGGAGCTCGGTCTCGCCGCCCGGGCCGACGAGCCGGGAGTCGTTGCGCGACCTGGCGTATGAGCCGCCGAGCGACGCGGTGAACGACGTCAGGCGAGCGTCCCGCCCGACGACGCTCGCCTGGTGAGCAGTCTCGAAGACTTCCCTCCCGAGGTGCTGGGCCGACAGGAATCGCAGCCGTCCGCCGTCCGCGACCTGGAGCTCGCTTACGGGGGCCACGAAAGCCGAAGAGCCGTACGAGACGACGCACTCGATCACTGTCAGCTCGGCCCTCGATCCGGCACGGACGACCGTCCTCGGGAAGACCGCAGGCTTGAGCCCTCCCGTTCCCGCGGACGCTCCGCCGACGACGTGGACCACGACGACCGGTAGTTCGACAGGCGCTTCTGCCGTCACCACGGCAGCGTCGAGCGCGAAGGCGAGAGCCAAGGCCCCGATGGCGTCGCTCGGGCCCGCTGTCGCAGCCAGCAGCTCACGTGCCATCGGGTGCCCCACGCCGCCCACGATGACCGCATCTGGCTCGTCGGCTTCGAGACGCACGACAGCTCCTTGATGCGTCACGATCAGGGCAGAACGCGGGCCGATCGCTTCCAGCAGCCGCTCGGCCAGCGGCGGCAGGCTCTGCGGCGCGGGCGCACCGACTGTCGCCGGCGAGTAGTCCGCGAGCTTGAGGTCACCGATCCGCGAGTAGCGCCAGATCTCCTCGGCATCCGTCGGGAATGGCGTCGCGGTATACGTCTCGAAGGCCGCGGCTCGTCTTTCGGCGAGCCAGTCGGGCCCGGGCAGCGCTTCCACCGCCGCGGCAGTCAGCAAGTTGTCGTCGTTGCTCAGGGCGTCGGGCTCCTAAGTGCGGGCGGTGCGGTCATCGCGGTCAGTGGTCAGTGCAGTCGTTGCGGGCAGGAATAGGCACCTGGTCAAAGACTGCCGAAGGAATTAAGGCGCTTGCTTCAATTCCTGTCGGAGAAGCCCTGCGGGTCCACCTCTACCGCGGTGCAGCCTACTGTCCCCTGGTCAGCGCCCGAACCGCCGCCACCACCAGCCGGGGTCCCGGGCATGGGCGTGGAAGTGGTCGGGGATCTGGCGCATCACACGGTCCACCGTATAGCCATCCGCCCCGAAACGCTGAGCCGCCACCCGCTCCAGCTCCTCCATCATGTGCGCCTGCTCAGCTTCCGGTGGATCCTTTCCGTGCCAGCGCCACACCACCATCGGGACCCCGCACACCTCGCAGTCGGCGATCCAGCAGACCTCGTCATCGTGGAACCACTCGGTCATCGGAGCCGCCTCGCACAGGTCGCAGCCGCCCACCTTCTCCCGTACGCTTCCCGGCATGTCCATCGACGCCGACCCTAAGCCGTCGGAAGCCACGGGGCGGCACTACACCGTCCTCGAGCTCGTGCAGGACGGGCACGTGGCGACCCTGTTCCTGGACCGTCCGGAGAAGCGCAATGCGATGGGCACCGCCCTATGGGCGGAGCTGCCGATGGCAATGGGAGCCCTCTCGCGGGATCCCAAGGTGCGCGCCGTTGTCATAGCCGCCCGCGGCCCTCACTTCACCGTCGGGCTCGACCTGTTCGAGCTAGCGGGGATAGCCGGGACAGACGAGACAGCCGGCGATCGAGGCGCCGAAGCCGGCACGGAGCCCGGGCCGGCTGCGACCCGCTCCGCAGCCGAGCAGGCCGCCCGCACCCACGCCGAGGTGCTGAGGCTGCAGGCCGCCATCACGGCAGTGGCGGAATGCTCCAAGCCCGTCATCGCCGCCGTTCACGGGTACTGCATCGGCGGCGGCGTCGACCTGATCACCGCCTGCGACATCCGTGTCACCTCCGCCGACGCCATCTTCTCGATCCGCGAGACGAAGATGGCGATGGTCGCCGATCTCGGGACCCTGCAGAGGTTGCCGCTCATAATCCCGGCCGGACACGTCGCCGAGCTCGCCTACACGGGCAAGGATTTCGGCGCCGATCGGGCGCAACAGATGGGCCTCGTCAACCACGTCTTCCCGAACGCGGAGCAGGCGCTGGAGGGCGCTCAGAGGATCGCCGCCGAGATCGCCGCCAACCCGCCCTTGGCCGTTCAGGGCACCAAAGCAGTGCTGGCCCAGGCGACGAGAGGGCGCTGTGGACGAGGGGCTGCGTTACGTGGCCGCTTGGAACGCGGGGCAGTTGCGGTCGCACGACCTCAGCGAGGCGGTGACCGCCTTCCTGGAGAAGCGAACGCCCCGCTTCGAGGGCCGCTGACCCCTTCAGTCTTTGCCGCGCCACCTCTTCAACCACGACCCGCCCCGGCCGGCTCGGCGCTCGGCCGCCCGCGCCTCTGCCAGCGCTTCGCCGGTCACCGCGTTCACTATGTCCTCGGCCTCGTCGAGCACCGAGGCCGCTTCTGCCGGGGGCACGTCAGGCTCGTCCTCGACGGGCGGTTCCACAAGGGAGCCGTGGGTCCAGCTGGCGTCGGCCAGCCGCCGCTCGTAAGCGGCGCAGTCGGAGGGACATCTCCACGGTGCTTCGGGCGCGAGGTCGAGGACGCAGAAACGTGCAACCTCGCCAGAGGCGTAGGTGCGCGACTGGAAGTGCTTGCACTCCTCTCGCATCGGCATGGCGTCGTCCTTTCGACGGAGGCAGGGCCCTGCCTCCGAGGGTCAGCCTACGGCGCCTTCCATCTGCAGCTCGATGAGCCGGCTCCACTCCACGGCGTACTCCATCGGGAGCGTCCGGGTGATCGGCTCGATGAACCCGTTGACGATCATCCCCATCGCCTGCTGCTCCGAGAGGCCCCGTGACATCAGGTAGAAGAGCTGGTCGTCGCCGATCTTGGAGACTGTCGCCTCGTGCCCTATCTCCGGCGTCGCGCTCACCCACCTCGATGTACGGCTTGGTCTCCGACACCGACCGCTCGTCGAGCAACAGCGCATCGCAGCGGACGAAGGACTTGGAGCGGCGCGCCCCCTCGTCGACGTGCACCTTTCCCCGGTAGGTCGTCTGGCCGCCGTCCTTGGAGATCGACTTGGAGATGATGGTCGAGGTCGTCTCGGGTGCGACGTGGAACATCTTGGCGCCGGCGTCCTGATGCTGGCCGGCCCCGGCATAAGCCACCGAGAGCACCTCTCCCGACGCCTTCGGACCCATCAGGTAAACGGACGGGTACTTCATCGTGAGGCGTGAGCCGATGTTGCCGTCGATCCACTCGACGTGCGCCTCCGCCTCCGCTCGGGCGCGCTTGGTCACCAGGTTGTAGACGTTGTTCGACCAGTTCTGGATCGTCGTGTAGGTGATCCGGCTGCCCTGCAGGGCCACCAGCTCTACGACGGCCGAGTGCAGCGAGTCGGTCGAGTAGACGGGAGCCGAGCAACCTTCGATGTAGTGAACCTGGGCTCCCTCGTCGGCGATGATCAGCGTGCGCTCGAACTGGCCCATGTTCTCGGCGTTGATGCGGAAGTAGGCCTGCAGCGGCATCTCCACCGACACGCCGGGTGGCACGTAGATGAACGAGCCTCCCGACCACACCGCCGAGTTGAGGGCGGCGAACTTGTTGTCGTTGGGCGGGATCACCTTGCCGAAGTAGCGCCGCACGACGTCGGGGTAATCGCGCACCGCGGTGTCCATGTCGCAGAACAGGACGCCCTGGGCAGCGAGATCGTCGCGGTTGCGGTGGTAGACCACCTCCGAGTTGTGGACCACGTATCCCTCGGCGACGAAGTTGTGATGGCCGGCGACCTCGATGTCGTAGGTCAACTCGGTCCCGACCGGCTCGATGCTCTTGACGCGGGCAAAGCCGAGCATCTCGCTCGTGTGGCCGCGGATCGTCGTGCCCTTCGCCGAGCGGTAGCTCTGCGAGTGCCGCCGCTGTTGCACCTGATCGGCTCGGCGGGGAGACCTGCACGGCAGCCGGTCGAACCGTCCATTCAGGTGCAGCTGGTACGCGGCCGGCCTCCGCTCCGGGGCGACCAGGTGCCTGTTCGTCACTCGGGTCACGCGGTCGCCCCGCATCCCGCTCAGGAAGGCAAGCTCCCGGGCGTCGCCCAGCAGTGCCGGGCTGGAACTCGTCAGAACGGGCCCACGGTCCGTCTTCTCGAGTCTGACGGATCCGTCGGCGTCGAGGTACCCGGCGAGGAAGGCGAGCCGCTCTGATTGAGGAAGCCCGAAGACCCAATCAGGGATGCGCTTGGTGTCGGCATCCCCGCCAAGGCCGTTCAGGATGACGAACTCCGCTAGGCCGGCGGAGCGGCCGGCGACGAGATGCTCGCGGTCGGGGGCGAGCACGTACTCGAGCCCGAACAACTCCTTCGACACACGCCGGATCTCGCTGGTCAGCACCTCGTCCGTCGAGTCGGCGGCGATCTCCACAGAGAGGTGCTGTCCACGCCTGTTGATGTAGCCGCCGCTGAGGTAGACGCCTGCCCACCAGGCGAGGTCCTCGGAAGACGTCCGGGGGAAGCTTTCCCCGTCCGTCCCTTCGGGGAGCATCAAGGTTGCCGGCTCGCCCCAGTCGGGCAGGTCGGTCGCAACGGCGATGAGGTCTCCGGGACGCAGGTCCGACACCTGCACCCACTCGCAACGATGTCGCGCCCGCGCTGCCCCCGGCGACCGCACGTCGCGGAGCGCCAAGAATGGATGGTTGGCGGAGGCGCCGATGGTCCCGCCACGCGTCTTGATCTCGAAGACGTCCTTCTCGCCGGAACAGGCGCTGCCGACGACTCGAGCGGGAACGATCTTGCGGGACGTCTCGTCCAGGGAGAAGACGGTGTCCCCGGCCACGACCTCCTTGATGGGCCTCATGCCCGATGTCGTCCACACGAGGGTGGACCCACGGAGGCATTCGTACTGTGCTGTGACGCCCGCCAGGTACTTGCGCTCCGCCTCGGGAATGCCGAGCTTCTCGTAGGTCTGCTTCACCGACTCCGGAAGCTCGTCCCAGGCATCTACCTGCTGGTTGGTCGGCTTGATGTAGTAGTAGATGTCGTCGAAGTCGAGGTCTGGCATGTTGACCGCGAACCACGGCGCCATCGGCTTGGCGTAGAAGCGGGTGAGCGCCTTCAGCCGGAAGTTGAGCATCCACTCCGGCTCACGCTTCATCGCCGACATCTCGCGCACGATCTCTTCCGAGAGGCCCTTCTTCGGCTTGAAGACGTAGTCCTCCACGTCGCTCCACCCGAGCTTGTAAGGCCCGAGGTCGATCCCGGTGGTGGCCATCTGGTCGATCATCTCCCGTCTTGTGGGCCGGCGACTGGCCCAAGGAGGCGAATTACCCCTATGCAGATAGTAACAACCCACTCCTGACGAACACGCGGCGGAATCCGGTGTGCGGCAATCCACGCACAGCGTTGCTTGCTGCGCAGAAGATCCGCAGCTGGCGCGGGACGTCTAATGTCATTTCATGCCATCTCATAGATCAGTCATCGAGATCGCCGTGAACCGCCTTCTATCTGCCCAGTTCGGCCTGATCAGCTGCGAGCAGCTCGACCGATGTGGGATGACCGGCAGCGCCCGCAGTTGGAAGGTGTCGCAAGGGCTGTGGGTACGAAGGCGACGAGGGATCTACGGCCTGTCCTCTCATCCCTGGTCCTGGCAGCAGGATGCGATGTTCGGCCTGCTCGTGGCGGGCCCCCGGTCCGCTCTCTATGGCGTGAGCGCCGCTCAGGTCTGGGAGATCGACGCCCCGTGGACCACGGTGGTGCATGTGGCTGCTCCGCCGTCTTCGGGCGCCGGGAGGGATGTCGGATCGTTGAAGGTGCACCGTCCCCGTCTCCCTGCGTCTCACGTCGTGGTCCAGAAGGGTTTCGCCGTCACGATCCCGGCACGCACTCTCGTCGACATGGCATCCCAGGTCGAGCCGGACGAGCTGGCGCGAGCCGTGGACTCGGCGTTCGTCCGCGGCCTGGCATCTCCGATCACGGTCCGCCGGGTCCTCGACCGCATCGGCCACTGCCGTGCCGGTGTCGGGAGCCTCCGGGCCGTCCTCGGACCGTGGGACAGCAACCGGAAGGCTGAGAGTCCTCCCGAGATGTGGGCACTCCGGCTCATCCGCCAGCGAGGTCTACCGGAGCCGGTCGCCCAGATGCGGATCCTCGACGAGGAGGGGCGGTTCCTTGCCCGCCCCGACTACGTGTGGCCGGAGGCAAAGGTGATCTGGGAGGTGGATGGTCGCCGCTGGCACGGCACGCCTGCTGCCTACGAGCGAGACCAACAACGTGCGAATGAGCTGCTGGCGAGAGGATGGCTGATCGCCAGGACGACGCCCCAGGAGCTCGAGACGAATCCCGACCGGGCGATGGCCGCGCTCTGGCGACTGCTCGAGTCGCGAATCTCGTGTGCAGCTGCACACGTGGGATGTTGATTACTGCGCGCGAGAAGAGCCGACCTCCGCCACCTCCGCAGCCCCGGCAGCCCCCGCCGGCCCCCAGGCCGCGTACAGCGCGGCGTAGCGCCCACCGAGCGCGATCAGCTCGTCGTGCGTGCCGAGCTCGGAGATCCCACCGGCGTCGACAACCGCGATCCGATCGGCCGCGGCGGCCGTCTGCAGCCTGTGGGCGATCACGATCGTCGTGCGCCCCCTGCTGACGGCGGCGAACGCCGCCTCCACGTCCGCCTCCGTGCCGGGGTCCAAGCTGGAGGTCGCCTCGTCGAGGATCAGCACGTCCGGGTTGGCGAGGGCGGCCCGAGCGAGGGAGACGAGCTGCCTCTCACCTGCCGACATCGTCGAACCGCGCCCCTCGACGATGCCTTCCAGCGCTCCCGCCATGGCCTCGAAGCGCGCCAGCACCCCGATCGACCGCAACGCCTCCCGCGCCTCCTCGTCGCTGGCGCCGCCGCGCCCGATGCGCACATTGTCGAGGACCGTGCCCCGGAAGAGGAACCCCTCCTGCGGCACCATCACGATCCGCCGCCTGAGTGAGGCGAGGGTGGCTCGGCGCAGGTCCACGCCTCCCAGTGCCACGGACCCCGAGGTGGGGTCGTAGAGGCGGGCGATCAACTTGGCGAGCGTCGACTTGCCGGCCCCGGTGGGACCGACGAGGGCGAGCTTCTGCCCGGGGGGCACGGTGAGGTCGACGCCCGAGAGCACCGGGGGGCCGGCAGACCCGGCATAGGTGAACGACACCCCGCGCAGGGTCAGCTCAGCGCCGGAGGGCAGCTCGACGGCGCCCTCGGACTCGACGATGGAGGGCTGCGTGGCGAGGATGCCGAACAGCTTGCGCAGCGCCGCGCCCGAGGACTGCAGCTGGTTGAACAGCTGACTCATCTGCTGCACCGGGTCGAACAACGAGTTGACATAGAGCACGAAGGCGACCACGGTGCCGAGCGCCACCAGCTGCTCGTGCACCAGCAGCCCACCGAGCCCCACCATGCCGGCGGTGGTCACCACGGCCGACATCTCCACCACCGGGAAGTAGCGGACCCCCACTCGCACGGCGTCGATGTTGGCGTCCAGCTGGGCCTTGTTGTAGAGGTCGAACCGGTTCACCTGCGCCTCTTCCCGGGCGAACGCCTGGATCACCCGCACTCCCGTGAGCCCCTCCTGGACCGTGACCAGGGTCTGTCCGATGCTGTCGCGGACTCGCTGGTATGCAGCCTGCGATCGGCGGTGGAAGCGGCGACTGGCGAAGAACAGGACCGGCGCGGCGACCAGCGTGACGAGGAACAGCTGCCAGGAGAGCACCAGGAGCACGACGATGGCGAAACAGAACAGCAGCAGGTTCATGACGAGCACGATGAGGCCCTGCTGCACCAGGCTCTCGGTCGCATCGAAGTCGGCTGTCATGCGCGTCACGAGGCGACCGGTGCGCTCGGAGTCGTAGAAGTCCAGCGACAGCTTCTGGAGGTGGTTGAAGACCTCCTGGCGAAGGTCGAAGCAGAACCGTTCTCCGAGCCAGCCGACCATCTTGATCTGCTGGCGGCCGAGCAGGAAGGCAGTGGTCGAGGTGGCGACGAAGATCGCTGCCACCACGTCGAGCGTCCTCCCGTGGCCCCCCTGGATCCCATGGTCGATGCCGTAGCCGACGAGCGCCGGCCCTGCCACCGTTGCCGCCGTGGAGGCGAACAACGTGACGACCGCCAGGGCCACACGCCCCCTGTAGGGCCGGATCCGCAGCGCGCACTGCCTCCAGACGCCCGCACCGACGCCGTTGCCGCCGCTCATCGAACCCTGATCCCTCCGGTAGGCGGCCCGCTGATCCGCTCGCCGGGCAGCCGCCGCGCAGTACCGGCAGGAAGGCCGCCTGGCACGCCCTCGCCCTCTTCGACCTCACCGGATTCCCCCGCCGGCGCAAGGCGAGCGACCACCTGCCGGTAAGCCTCGTTACTGGAGAGCAGCTCGTCATGGGTGCCTTCGGCGACGACCCGTCCCCGATCGATGAAAGCGACACGATCGGCGAGTGCGATCGTCGCCGCCCGGTGGGCGATCACGATCGTGGTGCGACCCTGCATCACCGCCCGCAGCGCGTCGGTGATCTCGCGCTCCTTCTCGGGGTCCACCGAGGAGGTGGCGTCGTCGAGGATCAGGACCCGAGGGTCGCCGAGGATCGCACGAGCCAGCGCCACCCGCTGCCGCTGGCCGCCCGACAGCGTGAAGCCCCGCTCGCCGAGGAGGGTGTCGTAGCCGTCGGGCAGCGAGAGGATGAACTCGTCGGCGCCGGCCGCACGAGCCGCCGCCCGCACCCTCTCCAGTGGCGCGTCCGGTTCGGCGAACGCGATGTTCGCCCGGATCGTCTCGCTGAACAGGAATGTCTCCTCGAACACGATCCCAACCGCCCTGCGCAGCTGGGAGAGCCGCAGGCGCCGGACGTCGACGCCGGCGATCGTCACCCCGCCTCCGTCGCAGTCGTAGAAGCGGGAGATGAGCCTGGCGATCGTCGTCTTGCCGCTGCCCGTCGCTCCGACGAGTGCCACAGACTCCCCGTCACGGGCCACCAGGTCGAGGCCGTCGAGGACGAGCTTTCCGTGGTCCGGCCGCCCCGCACCTCCGTCCACGCCATAGGCAAAACGAACCCCCTGCAGCCTCACTTCGCTCCCCGACTCCGGCAGCGGTAGAGGCTGAGGTGGGTCCGTTATGACAGGCGCAAGGGAGAGGATCTCGTCGACGCGCTCACAGGAGGCAACCGCCCGCCCCGACTGCGCCGCCACGTAGCCGAGCGTCGTCAGGGGGCCGACGAGCATGTTGACGTAGGCGCAGACCGCCACGAGCTGGCCGACCGCCAGGCGGTGATCGATGACGAGATGACCCCCGTACCAAAGCGCGCCGGCCAGTCCCAGGCCGGGCGCGAGGGTGAGCAGAGGAGCGAAGCCGGCTCGCAGCCAGATCGTCCGCAGTGCCCGCTCGTAGACGCGACCGGCACGCCGTTTCATCTCACCGATCACAGTCGCCTCGGCACCGAAGCCCTTCACGGCCCGGGCGCCAGTGATCGTCTCCTCGGCAACGGTCGCCAACTCCCCGAGCTCTCGCTGAAGAGCCATCGACGCAGGATGCATCCTCCTCGAGAAGCGACGCACAAGCACGAGCAGCGCAAGCATCGGGAGCATTGCGATCAGTGCCAGCAGAGGCGACGTCACGAGCAGGATCACTCCCACCGAGATCACCGTGACGACGCTGGCGACCGAGATCGGTCCGTTCGCCAGCAGGTCGGACACCTGCTGCAGGTCGCTCGCCGAGCGGGACATCAGCTGCCCCGTCTGGGAGCGGTCGTGGAACGCGAGGTGCAGGCGTTGCAGGTGGGCGAACAACCGATGTCGGAGATCCGTCTCGACCCGGTAGGCGATGCTCATCGCAAGGTAGCGGCGCTGGCCGCCCGCCAGTCCCTGCACCACGCCGACCGCCGCGATGGCGCCCGCCCAGGCGAGCACCTCGCCCAAGCGGCGGCGCTCGATCCCGGTGTCGATCGCCTGCTGCACGAGCAAGGGCACCGAGATGCGGGCCGCCGTCCACAACAGGGCGGCCCCCACCGCCGGAAAGAGCAAGCGACGTTGTGCGGCAACGGTCCGCAACAACAGGGACCAGCCGATGCGGGCACCGGCCCGCTCGGCGCGCATCGTTTCGCGGGCAGGGCGGCCAGAGCGAGGAGAGGGGGCGGCGCGGGCAGAGCGGCCGGGCGCACCCGGGCGAACGCCGGGGCGGCGAGTCGCGGTCGGCAACTCGAGTCCGGGCGCGACGCCTCCACCCCGAGTTGCAGACATGGGTTCAGACTAGGGGGGAGGAGGGGCGCGACGGAGCGTTTCGAGGAGGGAAACGGGTGACGGCGGGAGCGGCCTCAGCTGACCATCGAACGGTCGCGGCCCGCCGTCTTCGCCTTGTAGAGGGCCGCATCGGCACGAGCGAGCACCGAGTCGAAGGCCTCGCCGTCCCGTGCGGATGCGACCCCCGCTGAGACCGACACCTGGATCGTGCCGAAGGGAGTCGCGACCGGACGCTCTGCCACCGCCGCACGCACGCGCTCGGTGACCCCGAAGGCCTCTTCCGGTGCCCCGCCGACGAGCACCGCCAAGAACTCGTCGCCGCCGTAGCGGCCGACCATGTCGTCCGCGCGCAATGCCCCGTCCACCCGCCGCGCCACCTCTGCCAGCACCCGATCACCCGCCAGGTGCCCGTGCTCGTCGTTGACGTCCTTGAAGCGGTCGACGTCCAGCATCAAGAGAGCGATCGCCGGCCTCGTGCCGGTACGGAGCTGCATCAATCCCTCGGCCCGATCTATCACCTCGTGACGTGCCAGCAAGGAGGTCAGAGAGTCGTGGCGGGAACGGACCTCGGCCCGCTCGAGCGACCGCTCGAGGTCACCGCGGAAGCCGGAGACGCTGATCGAGAGGAGCCCGATGGCAGCGACGAGGACAGTGTCGATCCCGTGCTGGGCGGTCAGGAGGTTCTTGTCGGCGAGGCCCAGACCGAAGGCGACGATCGTCACCACGGCGGCGATCAATGCGGTGGCCCGGCGCGAGCTCTGGCGAGATGCCAGTACCGGTGCGACTCCGAGGAGCCCTACGAAGATCGTGTGCGATCCCGTCAGGATGTCGGCCACGGCGACCGACGCCGCGGACAGCCAGGCGACAAGGAGCGTGAGCCCTGGCCTCGACTCGCTCCGGAGGACCGCTCGGGGACCCGGACGGGAAGCGACGGGAGTGCGTCCGGCTTCGCCCGCAGGGGTTCCGAGGTGTTCCAGCAGCGGTCGGACTGGCCGACGTTCTGTCAGTCCGGGTGACATCTGTACAGGCTAGCTGGTCGTCTCGGGATTGAAGATCAGATCGTAGGGCTGGGTGTTGCTGGGAGGCAGGACCACGGTGATGCCATCGATCGAGACGCGCAGCACCTGCGGCGCCCCCACGCGGACAACCGTGGTCCCGGTTGCCTGGTAGGTGGCCGACTGGCCCGCCGCCAGGGTCTCCATCCACACGTAGCCCCCGTTGACCGCCTTCTCGATGCCGACCCAACAGGACCCGGTCGCCGCCAGCGAGATCGTGTAGCTGTGAGCCGGTGTGACGTAGGAGACGTCGCTCGTCGATGCCGTCTGCGGAGAGATGCGGGGAGGCAACGTCGTGGGCGGTGGTCCGCTCGTGTGCGTGACGGGCGGCGGCGCGGTGGTGCTGACGTGCAGTGACGTGCTCCCCAGCCTGCTGGCGACCGGTGCCGCGTGGTGGTGGCCGGCGAGTTGGACCATCACGAGGGCGATGGCCGCCACCACAGCCGCCGAGAGTGCTCCCGTCAGAGCGCGCCTCGGCAACTGCGAGCGCCCGAGCAGCGGCTCAGCACGCCGGGGCTCGGACTGTGCCGGCTGCTGTACCGGCTGCTGCGTCGACTGCGCTGCCGCCGGCAGGGCTGCCGGCAGGGCCTCGGCCTCTGGCCGCCCGGGTGGATGCGGCTCGGTATGCGCGAGCGCCCGCACCACCTCCATAGGCGGCACCGGCGGTGTTATCTCGCGGCCGCGGAGGGGGTCGAGGCGGGGCTCGTGACGGACCGGATGCATCTCCGGCAGGGAACCGCCCGGCTCCTCGCGGCGGGACACCGCGCGCACCGAACCGGTCGGGTCCGTGCGCCGGGTCACCTCACCGAGGACCCCCAGGGCGTGTTCGTAGCTGGTGATCGAATGCCGGTCGGCGCGCGCGCTTCTGCGACCCGTCGCCAGATCACGACGGCCGAGACCAGAAGCAGTATTCCGAGAACGATCGCTGCCGTGCTCATACGATCACCCGCCCGCGCTCAAGTTCCACAACGACCCATTGAAGCCCATCTGCGCCGCGTCATCAGCGCGCCCCCGGGGGGCAATCTCAGGTGCGCATCACAAGCCGCGGCATCAGCGCCGGCTCGATGTCCTTGCGGCGCGGGTTGGCTCGATCGCGTGCCGAGAGCACCGGGTCCTCGACTCCCCAATCGGCGCCGATGTCGGGATCGTCCCAGGCCACGCCGAGCTCGTCGCTCGGGTTGTAATAGGAGTCGACGAGATAGGTGAGCGTCAGGTCGGCGAGGGCGGCGAACCCGTGGGCCACGCCGGGAGGTATGAAGATCCCCTGCTCGTCGCCGTCGCCTATCTCTACGACGAGCGTGGCGCCGTCGGTCGGCGAGCCTTCTCGCAGATCATGCAGCACGACTCGCGCCCGGCCGCGCGTGACGTACCAGTAGTCGGCCTGGTGCAGGTGGTAGTGCAGGCCGACGACCGATCCCGCCTGGCGATCCGACCGGTTCCCCTGGACCATCTCGCGGCCGAGCGGGAACCATGAGCGCCTGTAGCTCTCGACAAATCGGCCGCGTTCGTCCCCGTGGACGTCCGGGCTGACGATCACGACGTCGCTGATGACGTTCGACCCGCTGATGGTCGGCATCTTCCGAATCCTCTCCGGCCGGTCTCTGCGCCGGCCTAATCCTCGGCGAAGTGGCCGAAACCGCCTCTGTAGAAGAGCAATGGCCCCCTCTCGGCGCCCTCGCCCACTGCCAGGTCGAGCACCGTCCCGACGGCGAGCACGTGATCGCCTCCGGGGTAGACGGCGTCGAGCCTGCAGTCGACGTAGGCGAGCGCACCCGACAGCACCGGGCAGCCCGACATGGAAGGCTGCCACAAGACGCCGTCGAACTTGCGTCCCCCCCTTGCTGCGAAGCGCCGCGCCAGCGCCCCCTCGCCGGCGGCCAGCACGTTGACGCAGAACACGCCGCTCGGCTGGATACGGGGCCAGCTCGTCGAGGCCAGAGCGGGGGCGATGACGATCATCGCCGGATCGAGCGACAGCGCCGAGAAGGCCTGGCAGGTGAAGCCCGCCGGCTCGCCGTTCTCCATGCCGGTGACCACCGTGACGCCGGTGGCGAAGTGCCCGAGCACCCGCCTGAAGACGAACGGATCCGTCGAGACGCCGTCGTGCGTCACATGGCCCCGGTCGTGTGCCCTGGGATCCGCAGCTCCATCCCCTCGGAGGCGACCACCACCTGGTCCATGCCGCTTCCCTCGGCGAGCGCCGCCGCCAGCTCCCCGAAGGCGTCCAGCTGCTCGTCGTCGTGAGTGGGATCGTGATGGTAGAGGGCCAAACGACGCACTCCCGCCTCTCGAGCCACGAGCACGGCGTAGCCGACCGTCGAGTGCCCCCACTCCTCCTTCTGGCGGAACTCGTCGTCGGTGTACTGGGCGTCATGGATCAACAGATCGGCACCGTCGCACAGCTCGAGCACCGAGTCGGCGACCCGGTCGAGCTCATGGGGCGCCTGATGATCGCTGACGAATGCGACGCTGGCGCCGCCGATCTCCACCCGGTAGCCGCACGTGAGGCCGACATGAGGAAGCGTGCGTATCACGAGGCGGGCCGAATCGGCCACCTCGATCTCACCGTCGACGGCCTCGTGGAAGCGGATCTTCGCCGGCAGCTGATCGAGGGGCACCGGGAAGTAGGGCGGCCGCACGAACCCGGCGAACATCTCCTCGAGAGTCCCCTCGGGCGATGGGGGTCCGTAGATGTCGAGCTGAGTGTCTGGCAGCAGCGCCGGCCGGAAGAAGGGAAGGCCCTGCACGTGGTCGAAGTGGAGGTGGGTGGTTACGGCGGTGAGGGCGAGGGGCTCCGAGCCCGCCGTTGCGCGCCCGATCACCCGCCCGGCAGCGAGGTCCTCGCCGAGCCGGCGGCATCCGGTGCCGAGATCGAGGATGATCGGCAGAGCGCCGGGTTCGTCGCCGGCAACGGCCACGCAGGAGGTGGCGCCGCCGTAGCGGCGGATCGACTCGCCCGAGCACGGGCAGGACCCCCGCACCCCGTAGAACGTCACTCGCAGAGCCGTGCCCCTCTCACGCTGCCCCTCACCGGCCCGCCGACCTCCGGCCGCCTACCGGCGGGCCCGCTTGCGTACGGCGGGGAACTGCCACGTGGCGCCGAAGGTTAGTACCGTCGGGCGGATGAGCAACGAGATCGAGCAGCGCACGGTCGGCACCGCCGACATCGAGTTCGGCGTGCTCGAGTCGGGACCGCGGAGCGGGCCCTTGGCGCTGTGCCTCCACGGCTTCCCCGACACGGCGTGGACCTGGCGGCATCTGATGCCGGAGCTGGCCGGCGCCGGCTATCACGTCGTGGCGCCGTTCATGCGCGGTTACCTGCCGACCTCGATCCCCGCCGACGGCTGCTACCAGACCGGTGCTCTTGCCGCCGACGCGTTGGCTCTGCACGAGGCGCTCGGCGGCGGGGAGGAGGCTGTGCTGATCGGTCACGACTGGGGCGCCGCGGCCGCCTACGGAGCTGCCGCCTTCGCCCCCGACCGCTGGCGGCGGGTCGTCACCTCGGCGGTCCCACCTCTCCCCGCCCTGCTGTCGGGCTTCTTCTCGTTCCGGCAGCTGAAGCGGTCGTTCTACATCTTCGTCTTCCAGACACCGTTGGCCGAGATCGCCCTGACACAGGACGAGATGTCGTTCATCGACGGGCTCTGGGCGGACTGGTCGCCCGGCTACGACGCCACCTTCGACCTGGTCGAACTGAAGAAGGCGCTCGCCACGCCGGAGAACCGTGCTGCCGCCGTCGGCTACTACAGGGCGATGCTCGACCCGTCGCTGCACTCGGACCGCTACGCCGCCGAGCAGGCGGCGGCGCTGGCACCCACCCCTCAACCCACCCTCTACATCCACGGGACCGAGGACGGGGCGCTCGGCGCCGAGCTGGTGGACGAGGGCGTGCTGGCGTACCTCGGGCCGCGATCGCGCCTCGAGCTGATCGACAGGGCCGGCCACTTCTCCCACCTCGACCGCCCCGAGCTCGTGGGCTCGCTGATCCTCGACTTCCTGGCGGAGGTTTAGTCCTCCTCCGACCAGACCGTCTCGTCGTAGGGGCGGTGCCGCGCCGGCAGGTTCGCCCGCTTCCAGACCATCACCTTGCGGCGGAAGTAGCAGACCTCCTGGCCCCGCTGGTTGAAGGCCTTCGTCTCTACGGTGACGATCCCTCTGTCAGGCTTTGACTTCGACGGCGCCACGTCGAGGACCCGCGTCTCGGCGTAGATCGTGTCGCCATGGAACGTGGGGAACTTGTGCTGCAGCGTCTCCACCTCGAGGTTGGCGATCGCCGCGCCTGACACGTCGGGGACGCTCATGCCGAGCGCCAGCGAGTACACCAGGTTGCCGACCACGACGTTCCTGCCGTGCACGGTCTCTGACTCGGCGAACCACTCGTTGGTGTGCAGCGGGTGGTGGTTCATCGTGATCATGCAGAAGAGATGGTCGTCGTACTCGGTGATCGTCTTGCCGGGCCAGTGGCGGTAGACGTCGCCGACGACGAAGTCCTCCAGGGCGCGACCGAAGGGCCGCTCGTGGCTCGTCATAACGCGCCAGTACTACCACGGTGACCGCTGGAGCCGCCCGTCCGCCGGCGTCGCCCGTCCGCCGGCGTCCGCCCCATGGCGTCCGCTGCGGCCCCGGGGCCGGCGGCTCGGCGTCAGGTCTCCTCGGCGGGCGCCTCTCGTGGAGGGCGTGTCGAGAACGACACCCTCCAGTCCTCCTTGCTCTCCCCGTCGACGATCAGCTGCCAGGTGAACCGGGAGGCGGGCTTCAACGGCAGCGGAGGCAGCTGGAACGCGGCCGGGACCCCGAACGACGAGCCTGGTGGCAGCTCAGGCGGCCGCCGCACCTGGAAGTCGCCCCGCACCTCGATCGCCTGCGAAGTCCCGTCCGGGCCCTGGACCATCACCGGCCGCCCGTCCTCGTCGACGAGGAACAGCTCCCAGTGATGGCTCTGGTCCATCTCGTTCCATGACACCTCGAAACGCACCGCCAGCGCATGCGGAGTCGGATCCGGCCCGGTCAGGCTCCATCCCCAACCCAGCACGTAGATCTTGTCGTCGGCGATCTGAGCCGAGTCGCAGAGAAGAATGGTGGCTCGCACGGGGTCTCACGGTAGCGTGCCTGCATGTCCGAGGGTCCCGATCTGAACAAGGCTCGTGAGGCTGTCGAAGCGGTCTCCGCCGTAGTCGGCGCCGGCGCCAGGGCCCTCGCCCAGGCGAGCGACGGGGGCAAGCGGCTCGACGATCACCAGGTGCTGGCGTACGACCTGGCGCATTCCACGGCAGGTGTCGAGATCGCCAGGTCGGCGCTCGATTACGGCCGGCTCGGGGACCTGGAGGCGACCATCGCCTGCGTCTTTGCCGCCGACGTGATCGTCGACGTGCTGTCGCGAACGGCGGGGCGCGAGGAGAGCTGGGGGATCCAGGCCGGGTGGCAGGCTCCGCTAGCCGAGTTCCTCACCCTCTACCGGGATCCGGCGGTGCTCGCCGGACTGGCCGGCCGGGAAGCGCCCCGCCACCTCGACGAGGACTTCGAGCTCGTGAGGGAGACCTTCAGGCGTTTTGCCGAGGAGAGGATCAGGCCGCACGCAGAGCACGTGCACCGCACCAACAGCGACATCCCCGAGGAGGTGATCGGCGGCCTGGCCGAGATCGGCGGCTTCGGCCTCTCCGTGCCGGAGGAGTTCGGCGGCTTCGCCTCCGGCGGCGAGCACGACTACCTGGGCATGGTGGTCGCCACCGAGGAGCTGTCCCGCGGATCGCTCGGCGTCGGCGGCTCGCTCATCACCCGGCCCGAGATCCTCACCCGCGCCCTCGTCAACGGGGGCACCGAGGAGCAGAAGCGGGAGTGGCTGCCGCGCATCGCCTCGGCCGAGGTGATGATCGCGGTCGCCGTCACCGAGCCGGACTTCGGCTCGGACGTGGCGAACCTGACCGTGTCGGCACCCCACCACCCGGAGGGTGGCTACGTCATCAACGGCGTCAAGACCTGGTGCACCTTCGCCGCCCGGGCGGACGCCCTGATGCTGCTGGCCAGGACGGACCCCGACCGCTCTCGGGGACACCGCGGCCTCTCGCTGTTCGTCGTCGAGAAGCCGCAGGGCGACGGGCACGGGTTCCAGTTCGAGCAGCCGACCGGTGCCGGCGGTCGCCCGGAGTCGGTGCCGGCGGGCCGCATGGAGGGACGCCCGATCGACACCCTCGGATACCGCGGCATGCACTCTTACGAGCTCGCCATCGAGAACTGGTGGGTCCCCGACAGCTGCCTGATCGGCGGGGACGAGGGCGTGGGCCGGGGGTTCTACCTGCAGATGGCAGGTTTCGAGAATGGGCGGCTGCAGACGGCTGCGCGGGCTCTCGGCGTGATGCAGGCTGCCTACGAGGCCGCCGTCGAGTACGCGGGATCCCGCAAGGTCTTCGGGAGCCCGATCTGCGAGTACCAGCTGACCGGCGCCAAGCTCGGCAGGATGGCGGCGATCATCCAGGCCAGCCGGCACTTCACCTACCGCGTCTCGTCGCTGATGGCCGCCGGCGAGGGCTCCATGGAAGCCTCGATGGTCAAGGCCTACGTCTGCCGGGCGGCGGAATGGGTGACCCGCGAGGCGATGCAGATCCACGGCGGGATGGGCTACGCCGAGGAGTTCCCGGTCAGCCGCTACTTCGTCGACGCCCGCGTGCTCTCGATCTTCGAGGGGGCAGACGAGACCCTGTGCTTGAAGGTCATCGCCCGCCGCCTCGTCGAGCGGGCTGCCAGCGATCCGGCCGGAGGCTGAGCGTCCCCGCCTCCCACTTCCGGTCCAACTACCCCTCGGGGCTCGTGGACCGCTTCAGGCCGGCACGCTCGCCCCGGGAGACGAACTTGAGCGCCATCTTGCGGCTCGCCTCGTCGATCATCTCGTCCCCGAACATGACGGCGCCCTTGCGCTCGGACTCGGTCGCCTCCTTGTAGGCGTCGAGGATCGACCAGGCGTGGTCGAACTGCTCCTGCGTTGGCGAGAAGATCTCGTTGAGGATGGTGACCTGGTCGGGGTGCAGCGCCCACTTGCCGTCGTAGCCGAGGATGCGGGTGCGCTTGCAGAAGTCGCGGAAGGCCTCCGGCTCCCGCACCTTCAGGAACGGCCCGTCGATCACCTGCAGGCCGTTGGCGCGGCCGGCCATGAGGATCTTCGAGAACACGTAGTGGAAGTGGTCCCCTGGGTAGTCGGGGATCTGCACACCTCCCGTCAGCACCGGCATCTCCATCGAGGCGGCGAAGTCCGCCGGCCCGAAGATGATGGTCTCCAGCCGCTGCGAGGCGGCGCAGATCTCCTCGACGTTGATGAGGCCGCGGGCGGTCTCGATCTGCGCCTCGATGCCGATGTGGCCGACGGGCAGGCCGACGTTCTGCTCCACCTGGGTGAGCAGGAGGTCGAGCGCCACGACCTCGGCGGCCGACTGCACCTTGGGCAGCATCACCTCGTCCAGCCTGGTGCCGGCGCCGCCCACCACCTCGATCACGTCGCCGTAGGTCCAGCGGGTGTCCCAGGCGTTGACCCGCACGCACAGCACCCGGTCGTCCCAGTCGAGGGTGCGGACGGCGTCGACCACCTTGGCACGGGCCGCCTCCTTCTCGAGCGGCGCCACCGAGTCCTCGAGGTCGAGGAACGTCATGTCCGCCGGGACGTTCGGGGCCTTCTCCAGGAAGCGCTCGCTCGAACCGGGGACCGACAGGCAGGATCGACGCGGCAGGCTGCGGCTACGGGATGACATGGCTCGATGCTACGGGCCGGCCTCTCGGCATCGCCACCCGGCCCGCGGCTCCCCGAGCTCAGCCGAGCCGATCGTTGAAGAGCCGGATCATCCGGTTCCAGGCGAGGCCGGCAGCCTCGGCGTCGTAGACCTCAGGACGCTCGTCGTTGAAGAACGCGTGGTCGCAGCCGGGGTACACGAAGGCCTCGTACTCCTTGCCGAGACTCCCGAGCTTCTGGCGCAACTGGTCGACGTACGCCTTCGCCATGCTGTCCTGGTCGCCCACGTGCAGCTGCACCCCGGCCGGCAGCGTCGACCAGTCCGGCTCGGCCCCCTCCCACGGGATGACGCCGTAGAAGGAGGCGCAGGCGGCCACCGCCTGCGGCCGGCGGGTGGCGAGGATCAGCGCCAGGCCGCCCCCCATGCAGAACCCGACGACGCCGACCCGGTCACCGGACGAGCGCTCCAGCAGCGCGTCCACTGTCCCGCTCATGTCCTTGATCGCCTGCTCGAGGCGCAGCCCCATCATCAGCTTGCCGGCCTCGTCCGGTTCGGTCGTGGCCTCGCCGTGGTAGAGGTCGGGTGCCAGCGCCATGAACCCCGCCGCCGCGAAACGCTCGCAGACGTCCTTGATGTGCGGCACCAGTCCCCACCACTCCTGGATGACCACGAGACCCGGTCCGGCGCCGCCCTCAGGGGTGGCGAGATAGCCCTGTCCTGTGCCCCCGTTGCTGGCGAACTCGATCATCTCTCCCATGGACGGGACGCTAATACACGCCTCCCAATTTGGCGTGGTCCCACGAGACGACGCGCTCTGGACGGATACGCACGGCGAGGCGCTTGGCTCCCATCACCTTGACCGCCTCCAGCGCGGCGTCGTCGAGCTCGCCGAAGTACCGCTCGTAGACGGCCGCCCCGATCTCGAGGACGGTGTCGCGGTCCTCGAGGATCTCTCCGGTCCCGACGATCTCGACCCCCTGCAGGGTCTCGTAGGTGTCACCCTCCTCCACCAGGCAGGTGACCTTCGGGTCGCGGCGCAGGTTGGCGATCTTCTGCGACTTCGCGTATGTCCAGAAGGCGGCGTCCTCCTCGTAGAAGCCGTACCACATGGCCACCAGGTGCGGGTGACCGGTCGGGCCGATGGTGGCGACGTTCATCGTGTGGCGGCCGGCGAGGAAGGCGTCGATCTCCTCGTTGCTCATGCGTATCTGGTCTCGTCGGCTCATGCTCGCGAGTCGAACGTCGTCCGCTCGTCGTTGTCAACTCGCCGGCGCTCGCTTGCAGTGTCCCAGCGGTGCCGATCAGCTCCCTCAGTGGGCGGCCTTCAACAGCTCGGGCGGCACCGGGCAGTCAGCTGCGACGGCCGCCATGTCGTCAAAAGCGCCTCCCGGGCCGATCACCAGCTGCACGAGCGAAGCCGGAACGACTTCGTGATCCGAGCGACTCCCCCAGTCCTCATGCCCGGTGCGTCCATGCTCGAGATCGGCGTGGGCGGTCCAGAAGCTCGGCGCACCGCCATGACGCTTCGCTCCAGCTCCCGATCCCGCTCCCGCTTGGAGCCGGTCGACCAGGGCCCCGAACAGCGGCGGTGGAAGCTGCCGTCCGACACCGCCGACGACCCAGACCGGCACCCGCTCTGCGGCGGCCAGCTCCGCCAGGCGAATCGATCCTCCCGCCGCCACGACCTCTGCCTGCCCGAGCGCCAGTGCCTCGATCAACACCAGATCGGCGCCCTGCAGCGCCTGCGCGACCTCGTCGTGCCCGAAGCCGGTGACGTTGGCGAGAGCCGTGCCGAAAGCGGCGACCTGCCTGCGGACGTTGCGGCGGTCTCCGACCACGCGCACTGCGCACCGGCGTCGGCAGCGACCCACGCCAATAGCAAGGTTCTCCCCGCCACCGAGCGCAACCACCGTCAGCAGCGGCCGCTCGGCGTCTCTGCTGCCGGGACGCCCCCCGCTGCGGCCGATCCCCTCCAGCGCCTCGGGCAAGGATCGTGCCCGTGCGGTCTTCGGCGAGCGCCTGCAGCGCCTCCTCAGCCACCTCTTGCGGATCCGTGGCGACGAGAACCCGGGCGCCGACCCACCAGAGCGGCCCGCAGGCGGGATGGAAGTCGATCAGGCGACGGATCGCGGTCAGCATCTCCTCAGGCTCGTCCGCCATCCAAGCGAGGGCCTGTGCAGCCTCGCTGGCGACAAGGGCCACGTCGCCTGGATCGCTGCGGGCGACGTGCCGAAGAACCTCGATCGGGTGCATCCGCGCCGACCCTACCGCCCTGAGGGGATTCGACGAGACGCTCGGGAAAAGGCGGGAGCACGTCGAGCTGGTGCCGGTATGCCTCGCGGACTCCGGCGCGCCGAAGCGAATGTGCGGCGCCGACCACTTAGCGGCCGACGATGCCCCCCCTGGTCATGGACAGGACGTCGAGTGCCTTGTCGAGCTCGGCGGGCTCCATCAGGCCCATCTCGAGCACGACGGTGCGAGCGTCCTTGTGCTCGGCGATCATCTTCTTCACGACCTTGGCGGCCGCTTCGTAGCCGATGTAGGGGTTGAGGGAGGTCACGATCGAAGGCGACGAGAGCGCATAGGTCCGGCAGCGTTCCTCGTCGGCCTCGATGCCGGCGACGCACTTGTCTGCGAGGGCGCGGGACACCGACGTAAGCAGCGTGATCGACTCGATCAGATTGCGGCCGATCACCGGGAGCATCACGTTGAGCTCGAAGTTGCCGGCGGCGCCCGCGAACGCAACGGCGGCGTCGTTGCCGATCACCTGGGCGACGACCTGGCAGACGGCTTCTGGGACAACCGGGTTCACCTTGCCGGGCATGATCGAGGAGCCTGGCTGGAGATCGGGCAGATGGATCTCGCCGAGCCCGCAGCGCGGCCCTGACGACATCAAGCGAAGGTCGTTGGCGATCTTGTAGAGCGACACGGCGATCGTCCGCAGCACCCCGGAGGCCTCAACCAGCGCGTCGCGGGCGCCCTGTGCCTCGAAGTGGTCCCGGGCCTCGGTGAGCGGGAGTCCGCTGCTCGCCGCCAGCCTGGCGATCACCTCCCGAGCAAAACCTTCCGGTGCGTTGAGCCCAGTCCCCACCGCAGTGCCCCCGAGCGGCAGCTCCGCAATTCTCGGTAGCGCCGCGTGCAACCGCTCGACGCCGTGCTCGATCGCCGCCGCGTAGCCGCCGAACTCCTGCCCGAGCGTCACGGGGGTGGCGTCCATCAGGTGAGTGCGGCCGCTCTTCACGATCTCGGCAAAGGCGTTTGCCTTCTCGCCAAGCCGTCCGGCCAGATGCTCCAGGGCGGGCACGAGCCGCCCGGCGATCTCGAGCGCAGCCGCCAAGTGGATCGCCGAGGGGAAGTCGTCGTTCGAGGACTGGGAGGTGTTGGGCTCGTCGTTGGGACGTATCTCCCGGCCGAGACGCTCGCCCGCGATGTGAGCGAGCACCTCGTTCATGTTCATGTTGGTCGAGGTCCCAGAGCCGGTCTGGAAGACGTCGATCGGGAATTCGGCGTCGTGCCGGCCCCCGGCGATCTCATCGGCGGCAACCTGGAGAGCCTGCGCGATGTCGGCGTCTATTAGCCCGAGCTCGGCGTTCACCGCAGCCGCCATGCCCTTGATCATCGCCAGGGCAGCGATCAGCGGCTTCTCGACAGGTCTACCGGATATCGGGAAGTTCTCGACGGCTCGCTGAGTCTGTGCCCCCCACTTGGCCTGGGCGGGGACATTCACCTCGCCCATCGAATCGTGCTCGACCCGATAGGAAGAAGCGCTGGTGGAGGGGTCTTCTTGCGGCGTGTCGGCGATCACGGAACCACGGTACCGCCATCGGGCGGTGTTTCGGGATGGACATGCGGAGGGCCCTGAGCTGCGGGGATCCAATGGCGGCCGTGCAGCGGTCCCGGCGCCGTCCGCCCGGTCCGGTTCACACACCGTAAGACCACCTGGTCAGCGCGCATAGGGCGCGAAACGCTTGCGGGTCCGCGCCCGCCTTGTCTAGGGTCCTCCGAATTGTGATACCTGCCGAGGGAACCCGCGCGGGCCGACGACTGTCCGGCGTCCGCCCCCGTTTCTTGACCGGTGCGAAGAGGAAGCTCCGGTACGGCGCCCTCCGTGTCGCGCCAGCTGGCTTCGCAGCCCTCCTCGCCGTCGGCGCATCGATACCCGTGCTCGCCGGATCCCAAGCACCGGCGGCGGCGTCGCCGATCGCGTCGCTGAAGCAGCGGGCAGCGCAGATCGTGAGCGAGATCCAGGCGGAGGGCGTCCACATCAACGTCCTCAGCGAGGAGTACGACCAGGCGGAGATCAGGGTCGGCGAGCTGAAGACTCAGGTGGCGCAGGAACAGGCAGCCATTGTCGCCGCCCAGGGCACCGTCCGCCGCGCATCACAGAGTCTCGAGCAGGAAGCGATCCTGGCCTATGTCGAGAACGGGTCCGACGCCGGCGCGTCGACGGTCCTCACGGGCAGCGAGAACGACATGCCGCTGCAGCAGGTCTATCTGCAGGCGGCCTCCGGATCGCTCACCGAGGCGATCAACGGGGTCCAGCTCTCCGAGCGGGGGCTGCAGGCGCGCGAGCGACAGCTGGGCGCCACCGAGGCGGCCGCCAAGCACAATGCCGCCACCCTCGCCTCCGACGCCGACCAGGCCCGCCAGGTCACCGCCCAACTGCAGTCGCTGCTCTCCCAGGTGAAGGGGCAGCTGGCGGCGGCGGTTCGGGCACAGCAACTGGCCGAGGAGCGGGCGCTCCAAGCAGAACAAGCAGCCCAGGCGGCGCAGGCAGCCCAGGCGGCGCAGGCCGCAGCGCGGGCGGCTGCAGCGAAAGCTGCACAACAAGCGCAGCAACAACAACCTCCTCCCCCGCCACCGCCGAGCAACCCGCCGCCGCCGCCCGTGACAGGAGGCAGCGCAGGAGTGATCGCAGTACACGCTGCCGAGTCGCAGCTGGGCGTGCCTTACGTGTGGGGCGGGGCTACGCCGGGCGTTGGTTTCGACTGCTCCGGGCTCACGATGTGGGCGTGGTCGCAAGCGGGGGTCAGCCTCTCCCACGGGGCCACTGACCAGTACTACGCCATCCAGCACATCCCGATGCCCTCAGGCGACCCCACCCAGTATCTGGAGCCGGGTGACCTCATCTTCTATGGCGACTCCGGCTACCTGTACCACGTGGTGATGTACATCGGGAACGGCGAGGTGATCCAGGCGGAGCAGACCGGCACGGTCATCTCGATCACGCCCATCTGGCCGGGCTACTACGGAGCCGGCCGGCCCTAGCTGGCTGCCAGGCCCGATCTCGGAGTGAGCCGAGACTTAAGGACGTAGCTGATCAGCCGCAGCGATGCCCGCCGGGGGCGTGCGGCCGGCGTTGTCCCCGCCTGGGCCGGGGACTCCGGCGGGCTTGTAGGCGATCGGTTCCCTGCCTGCCTGACAGATCCAGGCGCGGCCGGTATCGGTCCCGATGACGCGCTGGTACACCGCCTCGGCGATGTCCTCCGGGTCGATGAGCGGGAAGTTGGCGGCCGCCAGCGCTTCACGCACCTCGGGACTTGCCATCGGCGTGTCCACCATGCCGGGGCAGATGGCGTTGATTGTGATACCCATCGGCTCGAGCTGCGGCGCCAGCGCCCTCACCAGAGCGACAACCGCTGCCTTCGTGGCGCCGTAGATGGGATCCGGCGAGAAGCCGATCAGGCCGGCCAGCGACGCGGTTGCGACGATCGCGCCGCCGCCCCGAGCGCCGATCAGCGGGACAACGGTGTGCAGCCCGAGCACCACGCCATCCAGGTTCACCCGGCGGACGTGCTCGTACTGCTCCGGGCTCAACTCGGCGATGGCGGCGGTGCTGGTCACCACACCTGCGTTGAGGTGGGCGATGTCGAGGCCCCCATGATCCGCACGGACGGCGGCTGTCAGCCGCTCCCAGTCGGCCGGAACCGCCACGTCACCCGCCACGAAAGAGCCCGCCAACTCATCAGCAACCTGCTTCCCTTCGGACCCGGGCAGATCGAACACCACTACGCCGGCACCGGCGGCGTGCAGTCGGCGGGCGGTCGCCCGCCCTATGCCGGAGGCTCCCCCGGTGACCAGGGCGACTTTTCCCTCCAGTCCCTCGAGCATGCCCATCCGTCGCTTCCCCCGATCTCGTGGCGCCACTTGGCGACGCTTGCGCCGTAGAGGGCCGAGCCTGCCACGGTCGAGACACCCGCGTGGTCCCCATCGTCGATCCTCGGCGGCGCCGACGGAGATCTCGGTCGGCTTCTGGCTCCTTTACTGGCTGGAATTGTCGGGCAGATGGAGCCGTTTCGAAACAGGGGGGCGGCGGTGGGCGATCTCGGCGGCGGCACGGGCGGGCGGCGGTCGACGACCCAAAGCCCCCGCCACCCGCAACACATACGCTGGCTGGTCATGCGTGCCGCGGTGATCAAGGACGGTGAGATCGTCGTCGAGGAGCGAGCCGACCCTGTCCCTGGGCCTGGTGAGCTGCTCGTCCGTGTCGAGGCAGCAGGGCTGAACAATGCCGACCTCCTGCAGAAGGCCGGGTTCTACCCGGCTCCCTCCGGAGTCCCGGCGGACATTCCCGGCATCGAGCTGGCAGGGGTGGTCGAGTCCGTCGGGGCCGAGGTGGACGCGTTCCGGGCGGGCGATCGTGTGATGGGGATCGTCGGCGGCGGCGCCCAGGCTGAGCTCGCCTTGCTGCCGGCTCCCGTGGCGGTCCGGGTTCTGGAAGGCATGGGGTGGCCGGAGGCGGGTGGCTACGCCGAGGCGTTCACCACCGCACACGACGCGCTGGTGACCCAGTGCCACGTTGCGGCCGGCGAGCGTGTCCTGGTGAACGGCGCCGCCGGAGGCGTCGGGCTGGCGGGAGTGCAGATCGCCGCCGCACGGGGCGCAGAAGTGGTGGCAAGTGTCAGATCGGCGGCCCTTCGCCCGTCGGTGGCGAACTTCGGGTGCACGGCGGTGGCGCCCGAGGATGCAATGGCACACGGTCCCTTCGACGTCGTTCTGGAGCTGGTCGGAGGGCCCAATCTGGCAGGTGATCTGGAGGGCTTGGCGCCAAAGGGAAGGATCGCGGTGATCGGCGTCGGAGGCGGCGCCCGGACCGAGATTGACCTCCGCGCGCTGATGGGGCGCAGGGCGTTCATCTCCGGCTCAACCCTCCGTGCTCGCTCCCTGGAAGAGAAGGGACAGGCCGTCACCGTGGCAGCCGCCGAGGTAATGCCACTGGTCGAGGCAGGTCGCGTCAAGGTCCCCATCGAGGCGACGTTCGCGGCTTGAAGAGGCCGGCGGCGCCTACGCGTGTTTCGCCGGCGGGGGCAAGCTCGGCAAGATCGTGCTCGTCTGCAGGTGAGGAGGCGATACCACCTCAGCCGTTGATCGGCCCGCTCGACGCACGCAGACTGGCGGCATCCCGGCCGGAGCGGTGAGCCAGGATCTCGGCGCAGATCGCCAGAGCTGTCTCCTCGGGAGTCCGCGAGCCGAGATCGAGACCGACCGGCCCGTGCAGCCGGGCCACCTCGCTCTCCTCCAGCCCATCCGCCAGAAGCCGGTGGCGGCGCTCGGCCTGTGTGTGCCGGGAGCCGAGAGCGCCGACGTAACAGCCGATCTCGAGTGCCTGCCGCAAGACCGGAGTCGCCAGCTCGTGGTCGTGAGAGAGCACGACCACCGCGTCGGCCGTGCCAAGCTCCCCCACAGCCGCCGACGCATCTGCCGCTCCATCGGCGGCTCCGCTCTCCCACCCGAGGAGCCGGCACTGCCTGGCCAGCGCCCCGACAAGCGACCCGTCGCCGACGACGATCAGCCGCGTGGGGGGCACGAAGGCCTCGACGAGGACGCTCGCCTCCTCGGTCTCCACCCACGATCTGGCGGCCCGGCCCTGACCCAACAGGCGGCCGGCCTCGTCGAGCACCGTGGTGATGAACGCCGGGTCGCCTCCGATCCGTCCTGCATGTTCCGTGGCTTGCGTGACCAATGATTCGCCCGGCTGGGGAGCCTCAGGGGGGCCGCCGCCGCTCGTCACCACCGTCGCCAGGCAGACCGGGCCACGACCAGCCAACGCTGCCCAGAGCTGCGATGGGACGAGATCGGCCCGCTGCACCAGCACACGGGCTAAACCACCACAAGCAAGACCGGCAGAGATCGCATCCTTGTCGCCGACCTCGATCTCGATGTACGAGGCCCCCTCCAGCTCCTGCGCGGCTCCGATGATCACCGGATCGGCGATCCCTCCGAGGATCGATCCCGCCCGCGATCCCTCCGGGCCGAGCGCCAGTGTCTCTCCCTCCCGGCGCCCGCCCGCGCCTTCGAGCGCCACGACCCGGGCCAGCGCCACCTCCTCTCCTGCCTCCAGCCACTGCACCACCGAGTCCCGGATCTCCCTCATGGCACCAAGTCTTGCGCTCACGGCGGCTATGGGCCACGCCTATCGTGAGCGCCGTGACGTCTGCGGCCGAATCAACCGTGCGAGAGGGAGATCTGCTTTTCACGCCGTCCCCCGAGCGCGTCCGGTCCAGCCGGATGGCCGCCTACATGGCCTGGCTGGAGTCGGACAAGCGCTTGGACGGCGCCGCATCGATCGACTACGACGCCCTCTGGCGCTGGTCGGTCGGCAACATCGATGAGTTCTGGCAGTCGATCGCCGACTACTTCGCCGTCCGCTTCGAGGGTGGCGACGGCACAGTGCTGGCGAGAGCAGAAGGCGGCGGGGTCGCCGGCGCACACTGGTTCCCGGGGGCTCGCCTCTCCTACGTCGAGCACGCCCTCGACCATCCCGCCGAGGACGTGGCGCTCGTCGCCCTCGACGAGTCCGGGGACAGGCGCGAGATCACCTACGGGGAACTGGGCCAGCTCGTCGCCCGAGCACGCCGGGGCCTCGCCGGGCTCGGGGTCGGCCCGGGGGACCGCGTGGCGGCGGTGCTTCCGAACGGCGCCCACGCCGTCGTGGCCTTCCTCGCCACGGCCAGCCTCGGAGCCATCTGGTCCAGCTGCGCGCCGGAGTTCGGGGCGGCGAGCATGGTCGATCGGTTCCGGCAGATCGCGCCGAAGGTGCTGATCGTCGTGGACGGGTACCGGTACGGGGGCAAGAGTTTCGATCTGGCGGACAAGTGTGACGTGCTGCGCCGCTCGCTGCCCTCGCTGCAGGCCACGGTCCTGGTTCCCGCCCTCGCCGGCCCAGCCGGCCCCGCTGCAGAGGCGATCCTCTCGTGGGACGCGCTGCTCGGAAGTGCAGACGGCGACTCGCCCCGGCCCGAGCGGGTCGACTTCGAGCACCCGCTCTGGATCCTCTACTCGTCAGGCACCACCGGCCTCCCCAAGCCCATAATGCAGGGCCACGGCGGGATCCTCCTCGAGCACTTGAAGGTGCTCGGGCTGCACACTGACGTCGGGCCCGGCACGAGGCTCTTCTGGTTCAGCACGACCGGCTGGATGATGTGGAACTTCCTCGTCGGCGGGCTGCTCGTGGGCGCCACGATCGTCTGCTACGACGGCAGCCCGGTGTGGCCCGACCAGAACCGGCTGTGGGAGGTGGCGGCAACAGAGGGGATCAACGTCTTCGGGACGAGCGCCCCGTTCATCGACTCCTGCCGCCGGGCGGGCCTGGCCCCGCGGGCTGTCGCAGACCTCTCGCGGGTGAAGGTGGTCGGCTCGACCGGTGCGCCGCTCTCGCCGGAGGGCTTCGCCTGGGCGAGCCGGGAGATCGGCGACGACGTCCAGGTGGCCTCGGTGTCGGGCGGCACGGACCTCTGCACGGCCTTCATCGGCTCCTGCCCGCTGCTCCCGGTCTACGCCGGGGAGCTGCAGTGCCGCATGCTCGGCGCCAGTGTTGAGGCCTACGACGAGGACGGGCAGGCGGTGGTAGGCGAAGTAGGTGAGCTGGTGATCAGCGAACCGATGCCCTCGATGCCGCTCTTGTTCTGGGGGGACGACGACGGCGCCAGGTTGAGGGCGAGCTACTTCGAGTCCTATCCCGGGGTCTGGCGCCACGGCGACTGGGTGAAGATCACCGACCGCGGCACCTGCATCGTCTACGGCAGGTCCGACGCCACGCTCAACCGCGGTGGTGTCCGTATGGGGACGTCGGAGTTCTACCGGGTCGTCGAGACGCTGCCCGGAGTAGCCGACTCGCTCGTGGTCGATACGACCCAGCTCGGCGTGGTGGGCAAGCTGATCCTCTTCGTCGTCAAGGCGGGCACTTCGGGCGACGACGAGCTGGTGGCGGAGATACGAGGCGCGATCAGAAGGGAACTGTCGCCCCGCCACGTTCCCGACACGGTGCTCTTCGTGTCCGCCCTCCCCCGCACCCTGAGCGGGAAGAAGGTCGAGGTGCCAGTGCGGCGCATACTGCTCGGTGCCGAGCCCGCCAAGGTGCTCTCCGCCGACGCCATGGCCGACCCGGCCGCTCTTGATCGCTTGCTGGCAGCCATCGACGCCGCGGGTTTGCGCTGAGACCTCTGGACGGCCGTTCGAGCGCATCGCCAGGCCGCGGCGCGGCCGCCTGGGCGACCGGCGCGGGCGACCAGGCATCGCATACTTTCGTGCAATGCAGCCGGTGAGCCAGTCGCGCTGGGGCGCCTATCACAAGAGGATCGCCTCGCTTCCGGGCGCCAGCGTCCTCCTGCTGCGCGCCTTCCTCGGGTTCACCTACACGTTCGCCGGCCTGCAGAAATTGACCAACAGCGGCTTCTTCGAGCAGAACGCGGTGGGCTCGATGCAGCAGCAGCTGGCGGCCTCCCACACCCCCTTCCACTTCCTGGTCGTGCTGGCACAGCAGGCGCCCGTGCTCTTCGGGATCGTGATCGCGGCGGGAGAGCTGGCCGTCGGCCTGGGCACCATCTTCGGGATCTTCCCGCGTCTCGCTGCCGCCGGGGGCATGGCGCTGTCGCTCGTCTTCTTCCTCACCGTCAGCTGGAACGCGGCTCCCTACTACTACGGTCCGGACATCGTGTTCTTCTTCGCCTGGACGCCGATCCTGATCGGGGGTGGCGGGCCGTTCACGATCGATGCCTTTGTGGCAGAGCGCGTCCGGGCGTGTGCGGTGGAGGAAGCCCGCACACTTCCGGCAGCCAGGCGGCGGGAGGCCTTGCAGGGCGAGACGATCGAGCGACGCGTGCTCGTAGCCAAGGGTGGCTCGGCTGCTCTGCTCGGCATCGGGGCCCTCGTCCTGGGTGCCGTCGCTGCAGTGGTGGGGCGCGTAGTGACGCCGGCGAGCAGGGTTCCCACCAGCGGCACCGTGCCCTCGCTCGGTGGGGGCGGCAACACGGGATCCGGGAGCTCCACCACCACGACCACCGCTTCCGGCGCTCCCCACAGAGGCCCCGCCCTCGGACCGGCGTCCGCGGTCCCGGTCGGGGGCGCGGCGACCTTCACCGACGCCGCCGCCGGCGGCCCCTGCTACCTCCTGCAACCGAAGGCGGGCCATTTCGTCGCCTTCAGCCGGATCTGCACCCACGAAGCGTGCACCGTCAACTTCGTCCAATCGGCAGAGCAGTTCCAGTGCCCCTGCCACGGCTCCGTCTACGACGCGGCGACAGGACAGGTTCTCTCCGGGCCGGCACCGCTTCCCCTGCCCTCGGTGCCGGTCGTCGAGGTGGGCGGCACCATCTACCTGCAGGCCTGAGAAGAGCGCGTGCACATCCTCGAGATCGTCGGCGGGATCGTGATCGTCGCCTCGGTGGCGTGGGACGCCTTTGCGACGATGCTCCTGCCGAGGCGTGTCTCGCGGCGGCTGCGCCTGTCCGCCTTCTTCCTGGAGATCCTCTGGATAGCCTGGTGCGCGATCGGCAAGCCGTTCAAGGGGATGGGGCGGCGGGAGAGCTTCCTCGGGCTCTACGCGGTGCTCGGGCTGCTGATGCTCTTCGCCGCCTGGGCGGCGCTCGTGCTGCTCGGCTTCGCGGTGATCGACGCGGGGCTCGGCAACGCTTTCCAGCACCCACCCGGCGCGCAAGGCTTCTGGATGGACGTCTACGTGAGCGGCACGACGATCTTCACGCTCGGGCTGGGCGACGTCGTGCCGACCACTCCGGCGGCTCGCGTCAGCATCGTCGCCGAGTGCGCGACGGGCCTCGTGTTCCTCGCCCTCGTGATCTCCTACCTGCCGGTGCTCTATCAGTCCTTCTCGCATCGCGAGCTCGACATCTCCATGCTCGACGAGTGGGCCGGTACGCCTCCGACCGCCGTCGAGATGCTGCGTCGGGCGGGCCAGTACGGCTCGCTGGAGGAGATCACCGCAGTGCTGGCGCAGTGGGAGCACTGGGCGGCCGAGATACTCGAGAGCCACATCTCCTTCCCGGTCCTCGCCTACTTCCGGTCGCAGCACGACAACCAGTCCTGGCTCGCTGCGCTCACCGCCGTTCTCGACACGGCGGCGCTCTCGCTCGTCGGGGTGCGCGGGATCCCGACGTCCCAGGCACGCCGCACGTTCGCCATGGCCCGCCATGCGGCCGTGGATCTCAGCCAGGTGCTGAACGCGTCCCCCTCGCACACCGAGAACCCGGGCCAGGCGACCGGGAACGGCCGGCAGCGCCGCCCGGCTCACGGATCCTCGCCGCCGGACGGGGTGGCCGGCCGCACCGGCGTGACGCTCGCGCAGGTCGCCGCCGAGCTCAGGCGGTCCGGGATCGGGATGGACGTGCACCAGGTGAACGAGGAGCGTTTCGAAAGGCTGCGGGCGGCTTACGAGCCGTACGTCGAGGCACTCTCGGTGCGCCTGTTGATGCCTCTGCCGCCGATCCTTCCCGATCCTGCGCGCCGCGACAACTGGATGACGAGCCCGTGGGAGATCGGCCAGGCCTGATCCCTCAACTCGAGCTCAAGGCGGAGAAGCCGGACGCCGAAACATCCGTTGTACCTTCCGAGGCCAGCCGCGCTGTCGACGCCGCGCACGGCGCCGAACCTGAGGCGGCGGCTCGGAAGTAGAAGGTGCCGGCGGCCTCGGTCTGCGGGACGGAAGCGAAATAGGGATTGTTCAATGGCCTTCTCGAAACGAGGATCCCCCAGCACGTACCGCCGATGTCCCGAGAGGTCATCACGACCGTCGTCGGGTTCACCACGTCCAGGCTCACCTGGCGTGAGCCGTCCGCGCCCGAGGAGGCGGAGACTGCCTGCAGTCGGGGCGCCAGGTGATCGAACGTCTTTGCGTCGAGCCCTTGGAAGCTGCCTGCCACCTGCCGTGTGTAGTAGGCCGACACCGCTTCCAGCGCTTGCTCCAGCGAGTGCTGCGCAGGGGTGTCGGAAGGGCTCGAGGAGGGCGAGACCGTGAGCACCGCAGTGACCAGAGCCGCCACCACGAATACGGCGGCGGCGGTCCAACCGAGCGGCTTGGGCCGCTTCCACCACGGAGTCTTGGGGAGCATCGAGACCCCAACGTAGCCATGCCCCCGCCGCACGGCATGTCGCCTGCCGAGAGCTTGCACAACGTTCCGGGACGGCGTGCGTCCGGAATGCGCGGTAGCAGCACAATCCGCCGTGATATAGGCAGATCTGCTGTCATAATCCATTGACAGTCAGCTGACGAAGTTGTACCCTCGCCGCATGCCCGCCGCTCCTCGCGTCGCTCGTTCGTCGCCCTACACGCCTAAGAAGCGTGCCGCGAGTGGCTCCGGCGCGAGCGCCAACGGATCACATGGCGGCGCGCCCGGAACGAACGGCAACCGTGCGGCGGTCGCCTCCAATACCGGCAAGGCCGTCCAACCTGCACCACGCTCGACCACCGCCAGGCGCCGTCGGCGGACGGAAACCGAGACGCGGACAGCGCAGCAACCTCCGGCGCCCTCCGTCGACCTGAAGCGAGTCGACGGGCGTCACCTGCGCAGTGCCCGCAGCAGGGATCTTGTCGTGGATGCGATCCTCGACCTTCTGCGCGAGGGAAACATGCGGCCCTCCGCGTACGAAGTGGCAACCAGGGCAGGCGTCTCGGAGCGGACGGTCTTCCGTCACTTCGAGGACCTCGACCAGCTCTTCGTGGCCGCTGCCGAGCATCAAGCTCGTCGTATCGCTGCGCTGCTCGACAGGCCTCTGACCAAGGGCGTCCGCAGCAAGCGGATCAACGAGCTCGTGCGCCGGCGCGCCGTCCTCTACGAGGAGATAACGCCGGTACGCCGGGCGGCTCTCCGCCATGCGCCGTTCCACGCTGCCCTCAGGTCCGGCCTCGACCGGTTGCACCTGGTGCTCAGACAGCAGATGGAGGCGACCTTCGCGGTCGAGCTCGAGTCCCTGCCGACGCGCCGGCGGCGGGACCTCGCGGAGGCGCTCGACGTGGCGGTCAGCTGGTCTGCATGGGAAGCGCTGCGCGCCGACCAGAGACTGCCCTCGGCGCGGGCGGCGGCCGCCATGGAGCTGACGCTCGCCGCCCTGCTCGCTGTCACCTGCGGCGACGGCCCGTCGTAGCACTTTCCCGGTGAGGCTCCTTCGCACCCCTGAGGCGCGTTTCGAAGGCCTTCCTGACTTTCCGTTCGAGCCCTATTACGTCGAGGTCGCGTCCGGCGACGCCGATCCCGATGGAGAGTCGCTGATCCGGGTTCACCACCTGGACGAGGGACCGGCCGATGGTCAGGTCGTGCTGTTGATGCACGGGGAACCGTCATGGTGCTTCCTCTACCGCCACATGATTGGAGAGCTGGCATCGGCCGGCTACCGCTGCATTGCACCCGATCTCGTCGGCTTCGGGCGGTCCGACAAGCCTGCATCCCGATCCGACTACTCCTATTCCCGCCACGTCGAGTGGATGCGTGAGGCGCTTTTCGACCGCCTGGACCTGGCTGACGTGACCCTCGTCTGCCAGGACTGGGGAGGCCTGATCGGCCTGCGGCTGCTGGCGGACGCGCCGCAGCGCTTCGCCCGGGTGGTGGTTGCAAATACGGGCCTTCCCGACGGCGGAACGATCAGCGACGCGTTCTTGGCCTGGCAGAGGTTCGCCGCAGAGACGGACCTGTTTCCTGTCGGCAGGATCGTCGCCGGAGGGTGCGCCACCGGTCTCAGCGAGGAGGTGATCGCCGCCTACGACGCGCCCTTCCCGGATGAGTCTTACAAGGAAGGTGCGCGCATCTTCCCCGCCCTCGTGCCGACGAGCGACGCCGACCCAGCCGTCGTCATCAACAAGCGAGCCTGGGAGGTGCTGGCGTCGTTCGAGCGACCGTTCCTCACCGCCTTCTCAGATGGCGACCCGATCACCAGGGGAGCTGATCGCCGGTTCCGAGAGGTCGTACCGGGAGCGCAGGGGCAGCCGCACACCACCATCGCCGGTGGCGGCCACTTCCTGCAGGAGGATCGCGGGCGGGAGCTCGCCCGGGTGGTGGCTGACTTCATCGAGGGCACGCCGCTCGGCTGAAATGTCCTCGGACAGGAGCGCGGGCTTAAGCTCCCAGCATGCAAAAGGGAGATACGGCTCCGGACTTCGAGCTGCCGGCCGATGACGGCAGCACGGTCAAGCTCTCGGACGAGCTCGCCAAGGGACCGATCGTCCTCTTCTTCTACCCCCGTGCCATGACGGCCGGCTGCACCGCCGAGAGCTGCCACTTCCGCGACCTGGCGGGCGAGTTCGCTGCCGTGGGTGGGCAACGCATCGGCATCAGTGCCGATCCTGTCGCCCGCCAGCAGCAGTTCGCCGCCAAGCATGCCTTCGGCTTCCGCCTTCTGTCGGACCCCGATCGCTCCGTCGCCTCCCAGTACGGGGTCAAGAGACCAGGTCCCTTGTTCAACAAGCGCGCGACCTTCGTCATCGACACAGACCGGCGCCTGCTGGCGACGATCAGCTCTGAGTTCAGCATGGACAAGCACGCCGACGAGGCCCTCGCGGTCCTGCGGGGTCGGGCAAGCGTCTGACGCTGCCGCGGACGCTGCCGAGCGGGAGTCCCGAGCAGGAGTGAGGCGCACGCCCGGTGAAGTGCCGCGGCGCTCGGCGCTAGAGCCGAAGCGACGTGCGGAGAGGCCGGATCACCGATACCGGTTGCCGGCTGCCGGAGGAACTGCGCGAACCGAGGGAACCGAAGAAACCGGGCGATCGAACAGCGCCGGATCGCTGAGGATCGAATCGATCAGCGCCTGGACAGGATCCGTCTCGGCGGGGCGAGGGTCGCGGCCGTTCGACCCGTAGCGGTTGGACCCGTTGCCATTTGCGACCGCGCCGTTGAACGCTCCTGTTGCCGACCCGACGCCTTCCGCGCCTACCTCGGCAGCGCCGACCTCGGCAGTGCCGACCTCGGCGGAGCCCACCAGCGGCTCCTCAGCTCCTTCGAGCAGGTCCAGGCCGGTCCAGAGGCCGGCACCGGCCCCCGCTGAATCCTCTCGTGAAACCCCGGCTGCTGACTCAGCTGGCGTGTCCCCGTCGACCGGCGCCTCGCCAGGCTCCGAGACGAAGTACCTGTCACCGTCGAGCACGGCGTAGCGGCCCCCGCCCGATTGTTTGGCGATGCCCATTGCCGCCACCGCACCCTCGTTGACCGCCTGATAATCGCTCTCCGGCCCTCCGCAGGCGATGCCGATGCTGATCGAGACCGGACTGGCGGCGTCGAGGATGGCGATCGCCTCTTCCATCCTGCCGGCCACCAGGCGCCCGTCGTCGAGCTGCGACGAAGCCAGGTAGGCGGCGAACTGGTCCCCATCGAGGCGCGCCAGGAGGTCTCCTCGCCGCAAGACCGACCGCAGCGCGTTGGCGGTCTCGACGAGCACCTCGTCGCCGACCTCCCTGCCGTGCCCTTCGTTGATCAGGCGCAGCCCGTCGATGTCGAGGGCCATCAGGACGTAGGGCCTGTCGTGCGGCCGGTGGTCGAGGAACAGCTCGAAACCGAGATAGTTCGCCAAGCCCGTCAACTCGTCCGTGGTCGCCTTGGTCTGGGTGTCGTCGGAGGCAAGGGCGCTCGCAAGGGCCAGCTCGGCGATCCGCCCGATGGTGACGCACATCTCGAACAAGTCGATCGGCACGGCAGTACCCCTGGAGGAGATGGCGATCACGCCGACGACCGTCCTCCCGGGCTGGATCGGGATCCAGGCACCATGCGTCACGCCCGCCTTGTCCATCTCGCTGCCGATCGAGGGACCGACCGCCGCCAAATCGATCGTCGACCGGAACGAATCGCCGGTCTCGACCGCACGGCGCAGGTAGGGGTGCTCGCTCAATGGATACGGCTCTTCCAGCAGCAATCCCGAAGGGTCGAACTGAGAACCGATATGGACGGTCTTGCCGATCAGACGGAGGAACTCAGCTCGTCTCGGCCTCGCATCGGAGGCGTAGAGCAGCTCTCCGCAGATGCGTACGGCCGCTTCGCTGACTACCGCAGCCGACTGGATCGAGCTCAGCTCGCGGGCGGCCGACTGCATCACGACGACCCGCCGGGCGGAGTCGAGCGCGTCTGCCTGATGGCGGGAGATCCTTCCGCGCAGGCCGTACAGGCACCATGCGATCAGCGAGCCGGCCGCACCTACGAGGACGATGCGCCCGGCGAGCAACGTCCTGGTGTCTGTGGTGCTATGCACCGCCAGTCCCGCTCCCAACAGGGCGGCGAGGAGCGAGCAGATCACCACGGCAACGTCCCACCGCCGCGCGTACAGGGCGACCCAGACGACCGGCAGCAACAACGCCGCGTCGAGGCCGCGATTGCCGTTGCCGGCGGCGGTCATCAGAGCGAGCGAGACTGCCAGCACGACTGGCGGGATCACACGAAGCGATCCGGCCCCACGCTCGAGGGGGATGACGAGAGCCCCCGCCACGATCATCAGTCCGAGGCTGACGAGATACTCGAGGCGGTTGGAGGGGCCGGGGGGGAGCAGCACGCTCAATGCGGCGAGCACTGCGAGGATTCCGAAGGGCAGCAGGTGGCCGACAGGTCCGTGCCGATCGAACAGGTCGTCGGCGGGTCGTATCGTTGTCGCGCCGGGGGCCACGGGGCCCGACGGCGATTTGGACGAACGCCGTGGCACCTTCTCAACCCCCCTTTCTGGTTGCCCACATTCTACCCCCCCTGCCAGGCATTTCTCGGGATCAGCCGGGATGACAAAGGCATCCGGCAGGATCTAGGGGATCACGCGGTCAGTTCCCGTTCTCGGAGAAATGTTGGTAATCAGGGCTCGCCGTCCACCTCCCGCCCCAGTACCAGCCGACTGCGGCGAAGGCCTCGACCAGCGGCCCGCCGGCTACGGCCATCCCCGGGCGGACGTCCGACCGGTCGCTGAAGGCGGCACCGGCAGCGGGCTGCCACACGCTGCCCTCGAGATAAGGGTTCTCCACCGGGTTGACGTCGATCGCCAGGCCGTAGGCGTGCTCTGACCAGTCGCGCGAGGGCGGCACCGTCACCGCGTAGCGGCAGTTGAACCCCGATGTGTTGTCGGCGGCCATGGAGAGCGGGTCGTGGCCGCCGAACGCATCCTCCGGCACCATCGAACGGATCGGGAAATGCTCGTGATACAGGCTCCTGAACACCTGCAGCACCTGTGGCACCACGAGGCTGTTCACGACCATGGTTCCCGAGTGCCTGCGGCCGTCAAAGCCCCAATAGGACATCGTCAGCATCCGCAGCTGCGAAGGTCCGACGGGGCAGCCCGGGTGCCAGGTGTAGCGGAGAGCGGCGGCGGTCACAGGCTGACTCGTGCCCACGAACGCGAGTTGCGCCGGCGGGCCGGACGCGCTCGTAACCGTGCTCGCGATCGTGTTCGCGATCGTGTTCGCGACCGACGTTGCAGTGGTCGAACCAGGTCCGTTGGTCGAAGCTGGCGCGAGCGCTGTCGAGGTCGCGCCAGTCGGAGGTCGCACCGCAGCCACCCCGCAGGCGCCGAGCGCCAGCACGGCCCCCAAGAAGGTGACACCCGCCGCGACGCGCCTCACCATCCGGCGGATCCGCCGAGCAGCGCCCGAGGCTCGTCACCGACCTCGGGACCCTCGCCGCGACTTGCCATGTTCCTCCCTGGAGTACCGGGAGAACAGTCTCGCGCTCGTTTCGGACATGGTCGGGCCGCACGATCGGCGCCGGCCAAGCACAAGCCTCAGGCGGCAGCCGCCGGGCTTTCCTCCGAGCCGGTGCCCGCCTGCTCGCCGAGAGCAGCGGCCACCACCGAGGCGAAGTCTGCTGCCGTGTGGAACGTCATCACGTCCCGGACACTGTCGGGAAGATCCTCGAGATCGGGTCCGTTGCGCTCGGGCAGCACCACTTCGGTGAGGCCGGCGCGATGGGCGGCCAGAACCTTCTGCCGCACCCCGCCGATCGGCAGCACCCTGCCCTGGAGAGTGAGCTCGCCGGTCATCCCGACCACGCCGCGCACCGGCTGGTTGCGGAGCAGGCTGACAAGCGCAGTCGCCATCGTCACTCCCGCGGACGGGCCGTCCTTGGGCACAGCGCCCGCCGGAACGTGGATGTGGAATCGACGGCCCTCCAGCGCAACAGGCTCGATGCCGAGCTCTGCCGTGTGCGATCGGACATAGGAGAGAGCGATCTCCGCAGACTCCTTCATCACGTCGCCGAGCTGGCCGGTGAGGGTCAGCCCGTCGCCTCCCTCGATGGAGGTGGCCTCGACGTACAAGACGTCGCCGCCCGCTCCCGTGACCGCCAAGCCAGTGGCGACGCCGGGGACGCCCGTGCGGTCAGCCGGCTCGAAGAAGAACTTCGGGCGCCCCAACCACTTGCGGACGTCTTCGACATCGACCGTCAGCGGCGGAACGACAGAACCGGCCGCTATGCCGCGAGCGACCTTGCGCGCCAGGCGCGCCAGCTCGCGCTCCAGGCCACGGACGCCGGCCTCCCTCGTGTAGTCGGAGACGACGAGCGAGACGGCCTCGTCGGTGATCACGAGCTCCGAGGCAGCCAGGCCGGCCCTTTCCAACTGGCGTCCGATGAGGTGATGGCGTGCTATCGCCACCTTCTCGTCTTCGGTGTACCCGTCGAGGCGGATCACTTCCATCCGGTCGAGCAATGGTCCGGGGATGGCGTCGACCACGTTGGCGGTCGCCAGGAACAGCACCTTCGAGAGATCGAGCTCGATCTCCAGGTAGTGATCCCTGAATGTGTGGTTCTGGGCGGGGTCGAGCACCTCCAGCAACGCCGAGGCAGGATCGCCCCTGAAATCGGCCCCAAGCTTGTCGACCTCGTCGAGGAGGACGACGGGGTTCATCGTCCCTGCCTCGCGCAGCGCCCGTACGAGGCGGCCCGGTTGCGCGCCGACATATGTCCGGCGGTGGCCACGGATCTCGGCTTCGTCCCGCACCCCACCGAGAGCAACCCTCACAAAACGCCTCCCCATCGCCCGAGCCACCGATTCCCCGAGGCTGGTCTTGCCGACTCCGGGCGGCCCGACGAGCGCCAGGATCGCCCCGGCGCCACGGCCCACTGCCGGTGCTATCCCGCGCTCGGTGCGCAGCTTCCGCACGGCCAGGTGCTCGAGGATCCGCTCCTTCACGTCGGTCAGCCCGTCGTGGTCCTCGTCGAGCACCCTGGCCGCCTCTGTGATCTCGAGGACGTCCTCTGACTCGTTGCCCCAGGGCAGCTCCAGCACCGTGTCGAGCCAGGTCCTGATCCACCCGTGCTCGGGGCTCTGCTCGCTCGTCCTGTCCAGCTTGTCGAGCTCCCGCTCGACGGCCGTGCGCGCCCCTTCGGGGAGATCAAGCTCGTCCAGGCGGCCGCGGTAGCCGTCGGGGGAGCCGGCGGCGCTCGACCCGTCCAGCTCACCCAGCTCCTTGCGGATCGCCTCGAGCTGGCGGCGGAGGAGGAACTCGCGTTGCGTCTTCTCCATCCCCTCCTCGACGTCGTTCTTGATCTGCTGGCGCAGCGAGAGGTCCGCCAGTACCTCGCGCGCCCAGCCGAGCACGAGCCGGAGACGGGACTCGACGTCGGTGGTCTCCAGCACCTGGATCTTCTGGTCGAGCGAGAGGTCGGGTGAGTAGCCCGAGATGTCGGCGATGCGGCTCGGCTCGGTCACGTCACGCAGCCGCTCGGCGATCTGCCGGGCGCCGCGGGTGAGAAGGATGTTCTCGAGCACCGCCCTGTACTCGCGCCCCAGCTCGATCTCGGTCTCGCTCGGCGGCAGCTCGTCGAGCGGCTCCACCTGCACCCAGACGGCAGCACCTGTCCCTGCAACACCCGTCCCGATGCGGGCGCGCTGCATGCCCTGCAGCACCACGGCTCGCAATCCGCCAGGCAGCTCGCCGGACTCGACGATCTCGGCAACTGTCCCGACCGTGGCATAACGCCCACCGCTCCGCGGGACCAGCACCATCCGCCCGCCGGGGGATCCATCGCTCCCAGCTGCCCCGGCCGCATCGGCGGCGGCGCGCGCCTCTTCTGTCTCGAGCCCCATCGTCAGCACCATTCCCGGCAGCACGACCCCGGTCGTCAGCGCCAGCAGTGGAAGCGTCAGCTCGTTCTCCGCCATCAATGATCTCCTCTACCGCAGTGCTCGTCGCTCGAGGTTGTGGCCCTGGTGGGCGCGCAACTGTTTGCTCGTACAACAAATTGGGAGCGGCGTTATTCCTCGCCGCCCGTGGCAGGTGGCCGAGCGCCGGGAGCGGCAGTATGTGACGTGACCGAACTCAGCTTTCCTCGCCAACAAGCTCGCACCCGACGCTTCACCCTCGGCGCCCCCCGTAACTTCACCGTCAGCCCGGACGGCGAGAGGGTGGTCTTCCTGCGGTCCCGGGGAGGCACCGACCCGGTCGCCTGCGTCTGGATGCTCGACGTGCAGAGCGGCAAGGAAGAGCTGCTCGTCGACCCGCAGAATGCGGTCGCCGGAGCCGACGACGACCTGCCTCCAGAGGAGCGAGCGAGGCGAGAGCGCGCCCGCGAGCAGTCGGGCGGGGTGGTGCGCTACACCACCGATCGCGAGGTGCGGAGGATCGCCTTCGATCTGTCCGGTCACCTCTGCTGGTTCGACATCGGGGACGGGGTGGTCCACACGGTCGAGGCGCCCGGGGCCGCCGTCGATGCGAGGCTCAGCCCGACGGGCGAGCATCTTGGGTTCGTGGCAGGAGGCGCCCTGCACGTGGCGAAGATCGGCGCGGAGGGCAACGACGATCCGGTCCCGCTGGCCGCCCCTGAGGAGCCGGGCATCACCTATGGCTTGGCGGAGTTCGTCGCCGCCGAGGAGATGGACCGGGAGGAGGGCTACTGGTGGGCGCCAGAGGGTGACCGGTTGCTCGTCGCCCGCGTCGACGAGCGGCCGGTGCAGCACTGGCACATCTCCGACCCCTCGCGTCCGGAGGCGAGTCCGGTCGAGGTGGCGTACCCCCGGGCCGGCACGACCAATGCCGACGTCCGGCTCTTCGTCGTCGGGCTCTCCGGGGACAGGGTGGAGGTCGAGTGGGAGCGGGATCGTTTCGAGTATGTGGCCAAGGCCGACTGGTCACGCCATGGGCTTCTCGTCGTCGTGCAGTCGAGGGACCAGCGGATCCTGCGGGTCCTCACCGTCGATCCGGCGACAGGGCGCACCAGCGTGAAGGAGGAGCAGACCGACGAGCACTGGGTCGACCTCGTGAACGGCTTGCCCCGGTTCGGAGGCGACGGCGCCTACATCTCCTCGACCGACGACGGAGACACCAGGCGACTGCTGGTCGACGGAGTCGCCGTCACGCCGATCGGGATGCAGCTGCGAGGGGTGCTGGCCGTCGACGGACCGACAGTGGTATTCACCGCCTGCACCGAACCGACGGAGATCGACGTGTGGACCTGGTCGCAAGAGCCCGGACTGGCCCCGGTCGTGGCGCCCGACAGCGAACGCGCCGAGGGGCGCAGCGGATCCGCCACCGCCACCCGCGCCGGCGGTGTCACCGTCCTGACTTCGTCGGGGCTCGGCCGCACCGGTAGCAAGACCCATGTGATCACCGGCGACCGGGTGGTGACCGAGGTCGCCTCCCTCGCCGAGATCCCGGTGCTGAAGCCCAACCTCAAGCTGCTGCGGGCTTCGAGCCTGGAGCTGCGAACGGCGGTGCTCTTCCCCACCGGGCACGAACCCGGCTCGCGGCGGCTCCCCGTCCTGATGGACCCTTACGGCGGACCCGGGTTCCAGCGGGTGATCGCCTCCGACCAGATGTTCCTGGCGTCGCAGTGGTTCGCCGACCAGGGCTTCGCGGTGATCGTCGGTGACGGGCGTGGCACGCCGGGACGCGGCCCGGCGTTCGAGCGGGCCGTGCGCGGCGACCTGGCGGGGCCGGTGCTCGAAGACCAGGTGGCGATCCTGCACGGTGCGGCGGACCAGATCGGCGACCTCGACCTGTCGAAGGTGGCGATCAGGGGCTGGTCCTTCGGCGGGTTCCTGGCCGCCCTCGCCGTCATGCGGCGGCCGGACGTGTTTCATGCGGCGGTGGCGGGGGCGCCTCCGACTGACTGGCACCTCTACGACACCCACTACACCGAGCGCTACCTCGGGCACCCGGACGACGAGCCCGAGAACTACGACCGCTCTTGGCTGCTGGGCGACGCCGACAAGCTGGAGCGGCCGCTCCTGCTGGTGCACGGGCTGGCCGACGACAACGTGGTGGTGGCCCACACCCTGCAGCTGTCGGCGCGGCTGCTGGCGGCCGGTAAGCCGCACCAGGTCCTGCCCCTCTCCGGCGTCACCCACATGGCGTCCCAGGAGGACGTGGCGGAGAACCTTCTCCTGTTGCAGCTCCAGTTCCTACGCACTGCGCTCGGGATCTGAACAGCCAGGGCAACGCCTGGTGCCCCGGCACCTTCAGGTGAAGGCGCCCCTCACCGCCTCCCGCTCGCTGGGCCCGCTAGCGGTCCCTCTCGTCTTCCCGGCCCGTACCGCCGCCGGGTGACCGTTCGGCCTCGGCGCGCGCCGCGGCCTGGTCCTCGGGGGCCAGCTCGTGCGACATGATCGCCACATCGGACGGGGCCGCCGTGCGCTCCTCGTCCGCCAGCTCCGCGTCCTTGCCGACCTCGTCGCCCTTGTCCTCGACGACGCTCTCGGAGCCTTCGATGCCGTGCTCCTTCTCGACGATCAGCTCCACGTCTGCAGCGCGCCTGTTGGTCATCGCCTGCTCCTTTCAGAGTCCTGCAACTCACCTGCGTGCGGTCCTGCGAATCTCGTCGTCCAAGCCATGTCGACGACCTGCTAGCCGTGCATCGAGCCGAATAAGGACTCGAACCGGACTATGTATCGAGGGGCAATCCCGGCTGCCACATCGCCAAGGCACGCATCCTGCCAATCCGATGGCACGAGCGGCGCACCGGGAAGCACGCTCGGTGACCTTGTTACCCCTGGAAGCAGTTCACGAAACTGCCTCCGCAGCCAGCCCCCGCGTCCTGCACAGGGCCACTTCGTTTGCAACATTTAGCGGTCGGGTAGGTGAGTCCCGAAGCTATGCGCACCCAAGGTGGTGCGACTCCCTATCGACCAAGGAGATCGGCAATGGGTCTAATGCTTCTTGTACTTATTCTGGCCTTGCTGTTCGGCGGCTTAGGGCTGGCCATTCACGCCCTCTGGATCATCGCGGTAATCCTGTTCATCGGATGGATACTCGGTTTCGGGATCCGTGCCGGGGAAGGACGCCGCTGGTACCGGTGGTGAAGCGTGAGGGTGACATCTGTCGCCCTGACGGGGATGCAGAAGGGCCGACCTCGGGTCGGCCCTTCTTCGCGTCCGCCGCTCCTCCCGTCGCTCGTCCGGCGCTCTTCCGGCGTTCGTCCGGTTCAGCGCATCTGCTCGAGCAGGGTGGAGAGGTCGTCGGCATGCTCCTCCTCGACCGCCAGGAGCTGCTCCATCACCCGGCGCGTCGTCGGGTCGCCGTCGCCGAGCCAGCGAACGATCTCCTGGTATGAGGCGATCGCGATCCTCTCAGCGACCAGGTCCTCGGTGATCATCTCGGTCAGCGAGTTGCCCGCGACGTACTCGGCGTGGCTCCGCGTGACCAGGGTGGCCGGGTTGAAATCCGGCTCTCCCTGCAGCTGCACGATCCTCTCTGCCACCGCGTCGGCATGGCCCTGCTCCTCGTTCGCATGCTGCAGGAACTCTTGCGCGACCGGCCCCGAGTTGATGCCCTGGGCCATGTAGTAGTGGCGCTTGTACCTGAGCACGCAGACGAGCTCGGTGGCCAGCACTTCGTTGAGGACGTTGATCACCCTCTTGATGTCGGCGCCGTAGGCGTCGGTGATCGGCCCCTGGTCGATGTGCTGGCGGGCGTTCTCACGGATCTTCTGCAGGTCGCTCACGAATTCGTCCATGCGAGGACTCTTCCCAGCGCCGGCCCCCGCTGAAACGATCGGTGCCCTCCTAAAGGCTCGCTGGGCCGTGACGCTGGGCCGTGACGCAGCGCCATGCCCCGCGCGGCACCGCGCGCCACCGCGCCCCTGCCCCCGGTTTGCGGCGCCTGCACCACGGGGTACTGCCAGGCGTTCCTCGCATCGCCCCGGGCCGCCACAACGTTCGCGGGGAGGCGGAGGCGGCGGACAGAGCACCGACAGGAGGAGGATCCGATGACCGACCGCACCGAACCTGACGAGCAGACAAGGCAGGCCGAATCAGAAGACGCGCGAAGCCCGCACCAGCCCGACCGAGCGCCGAGCCCGGAGGAAGAGGAGCTTGCCGAGGAGCTGAGCCCGGATCCCGAGGTCGCCCGCCACTACGAGGAGATGGCGGAGACCGGCGCCGAGATCAAGGGCGAGGGGCAGATTCCTTGATCCGATGAAGTGCCTTCGTCGCCGTCGAGCCGGCCTTGGCGGCGACGTCGTGCACCGCAGCCTTCGCCTGCTCCGCCCTGCCCTTCACTTGGAGCGAGCGGTCGTCCGTCGACTTGCCGAGCAACTGCTTGGCCTTGCCGCGCAGGTCCTTCCCCTTGGCCTCGAGACGGCGGGTGACATTGCTTCGGGAGAGATTCACGTGATCACTCCTAGCATCACTGGTGGCACCGCCACGGAAGCTTGCTCGGTAGCTTGCTCCACCACCATCGCGCCGGTGTCGGGTAGCGAGGGATAGACGACCGGGCTCTCGCAAGCAGCGTGCTCGTTCCATACCCTCAGCCCCACGAGCTCGCGCTTCGCCTCGGCACGCGACTCGAGCACAGTCGAGACATAGCGCCGCCCGAGGTCGGCCCGAACGGCAGCTTCGTGCCTGGCGAGCTGCGGCAGCACGCGGCTCTCGCAGAACGAGCAGTGGACGAGGAAGCTCCGCTCCCTCTCGTCGAGCGGGAACATCAGGGCCTCGCGCATCTGCTGGTTGCGAAGGTAGAGCCGCGCCCACTCGCCGAGGACGCTCTCTGACCAGATCCGCTTCGTGGGGAGCACCCGCGCGGCCTCCCTGGCGGTGAGGGTGCTGAAGAGCACCAGCTCCTCGGAGCGGAGGTGCGTCGCCACCTCCACTGCCAGCTCCGAGAGCAGCGCGGGGTCGTCTGCACGTCCCTGGCGCACCCTCTCGAACATCTGCCGGATCTTGCGATGGTCGGCCGTGATGGCCTCCACGAAGTCCGGGCGCTCGCCGGACGGGTCAAGAGGTGCGAGCGCCTCGCCAGTCATGGCAAGTTGCTACCCGCGCCCTCGAACCGACAAACGCTGTCCGAATACGGGGTCGACGTGCGAAAACGCTTCCGTCAGCCGCTGCTCAGAGCGGCGATCGACCGCTCACGAACGGGCCGAGCGTGGACGTCATGCCGCCTCTTGGTGGCTCATCCAGGTCTCGAACATGTCGGCATACAGCCCCCCTGCCTCCACCAGCTCGGCATGCGAGCCGACCTCTGCAACCCTTCCCTCGTGCACCACCACGATGCGGTCCGCCTTCATCGCCGTCGTCAGACGGTGGGCGATGAGGATCGCCGTGCGACCTTCCAGCAGGTGGTCGAGCGCCTGCTCGACGAGCCCCTCCGACTTGAGGTCGAGATTCGAGGTCGCCTCGTCCAGCACGAGCACGCGCGGGTGCGCCAGGAACGCCCGGGCCAGGGCGATCAGCTGCCGCTCGCCCGAAGAGAGGGTCTGGCCGCGTTCGTGGACGACGGTCTCGAGCCCCCGCGGCAGCCGTCCGACGAGCTCCTCCAGGCCCACCACTCGGATCGCCTCGGCCACCTGCTCCTCCGAGGCGGTAGGGCAGGCGAATGCGATGTTGTCGCGGAGCGTGCCGGCGAACAGGAACGGCTCCTGTGGAACCACTCCGAGCTGGCGGCGGAGCGAATCGACCGCCAGCTGCCTGAGGTCGAAACCGTCGATCCGCACCGTGCCGGACGTCGGGTCGTAGAAGCGCGTCACGAGCTTGGCCATCGTCGACTTGCCGGCGCCTGTGGCACCGACGAAGGCCACCGTCTCGCCCGGCCGGATCGAGATCGTCACGTCCCGGATGACCGGGATCTCGGGGTCGTAGCCGAAGCTGACGTGCTCGAAGTCGATGGCGCCCGTGATCGGCGGGAGCTCGACAGCATCGCTCTCCTCCACCACGTTCGGGGTCTCGTCGAGCACCGATTGCAGCTTGGTGATCGACGCCCGCCCCTGCTGGTAGGTGTTGTACTGCTGCACGAGCAGCTGGATGGGGGCGAAGAAGCGGTTGAGATAGAGGAAGAACGCCGTCAGGTCACCGGCCGACAGATGGTGATGGACGACCATGTCGCCGCCGATGGCGAGGAGGATCGCCTGGCTCAGGTAGCCGAGCAGCTGGCTGCCGACCGTATAGGTGGCCGTGATCTGGGCCGTGCGGTCGTTGGCCCGGCGGTAGTCGCCGACCACGTTTCGGTGGTGGACGACGTTGCGCCTCTGCCTGTTGAGGGCGACGACGACGCGGATCCCGTGCAGGTTCTCAGCGAGATCCGCCAGCACGTTGGCGATCCCGTCGCGGACCTTGTTGTAGGCGTTCTCCGAGGCGTTGCGGAACCAGAGCGAGAGCACGACCAGCGGTGGCACCACGATCCCGAGGCTGATCAGCGTCAGCTCGACGTTCTTGGTGAACAGCAGGATCGTCACGACCACCATCGTCAGGCCCTGCACGGCGAAGGAGGCGAGCCCGTCCTGCAGCAGCTGCTGCAGGTTCTCGATGTCGCTCGTCATGCGGGTCATGATCACGCCCGCCTTCTCCTCGGTGAAGAAGTCGAGGCCGAGCTGCTGGAGCTTGGCGAAGATCTTCACCCGCAGGTCGTTCATCACCCAAGCCGCCAGCCGGCCCGTCACCCGCGCCTGCGAGCGCTGAGCGGCGGCGGTGATGAGGATCGCCAGCAGGTACAAGATGGACACGACCACGATCACGTGCATCCCGCCGCGGCCCTCGATGCCCCGGTCGATGCCGATGCCGATCAGCTGCGGACCGGCCTGGTTCACGACGCTGACGATCGCCACGTAGAAGACGGCGAGCAGCCCGAGCTGCCAGTGGCGAAACAACAGCCCGCGCAGCGTCAGGCGCTCGGACCCAGGCGCCGATCCCTTGTAGGTGAACGAGACATCAGGTTCGGGATGCTCGGGCTCGCTCACCACGAGCTTGTCGATCCCCGCCTGCATCTCCGACGGCACGCCGGCGAAAGGCAGGCCCCCGCCCGGGTTGGCGGCGCTGCGTGGGCCCCCGCCGAACATCCCCCCACCTCCAACTCCTCCTCCGAACATCAGCCCACCCCCTGCTCGAGGATCGCCTCGTCCGCCTCGTGGGCGAGCACGGCGGCGTAGAGGGGCACGGTTGCCAGCAGCTCCGAATGGGTGCCGTCGGCGACGATCCGCCCGTCGTCGACCAGCACCACACGGTCCGCAAGGCCGATCGTCGAGAGCCGGTGGGCGATGATCAGGGTCGTGCGTCCGGACATCAACGTCCGCAACGCCTCGTGGATCCCCTGCTCGGTCTTCACGTCCACGGCGCTCGTGGCGTCGTCGAGGACGAGGACCGGGGGGTTGGCGAGCAACGTCCTGGCGATCGCCACCCGCTGGCGCTGGCCTCCCGACAGCGTGTAGCCGCGCTCGCCGACGATCGTCTCGTAGCCGTTCTCTAGCTCGCCGACGAACTCCGCCGCGCCGGCCGCACGGGCAGCCGCCTCGATGTCGGCCATGTCCGCGTCCGGCCGGGCGTAGGCGATGTTCTCGCGGAGGGAGGCGCTGAACAGGAAGGGCTCGTCGAGGACGATGCCGACGTTGCCGCGCACGCTTTGCTGCGTGAGGGTGCGGACATCGTGGCCGTCGAGCCTGACCGCCCCGCCGTCCACGTCGTAGAAGCGTGCGAGCAGCCGGGCGATGGTCGACTTGCCCGTCCCGGTACGGCCCACCATCGCCACGGTCTCACCGGGGGACAGGTGCAGGTTGAACCCCTCGAGCACGCGAGGAGGGTCCCCCGGCGCTCGTGTCGGGTAGGCGAACGAGACGTCCTCGAAGCTCACCTCGCCCCGGCAGTTCTCGAGCTCCAACGCATCCGGTCGGTCGACGACGGTCGGCTTCTCGTCGAGGATCTCGTAGATCCGCGCCGCCGACGCTGCCGCCCTCTGCCCCATCATCACCAGCATCCCGAGCATCTGGAACGGAAGCTGCATGAGGACGATCCAGTAGCTGAACGAGACGATCGCGCCGAGCTGCAGCCCCCCGTGCAACACCTGGTAGCCGCCGACGAGCAGCACGGCGGCGAGGCCGACCTGGGAGAGGTTCTGCACGGCGGGCGTGAACCGTGCCCGCAGATCGGCGTCCTTGACGTAGGCCCACTGCAGCCGCGTGGCGGCTTTGGCGAGCGTCTCCAGCTCGCGCTGCTCGGCAGCGAAGGACTTGACGACCCGGACGCCGTTGATGTTCTCGTCGACGATGGTCGCCACCTCGGCGAGCCGCGACTGGATCAGCCAGGAGACCGGGAAGAGTGCGTTCCGCATCGACACGCTGAGCAGGTAGACGAACGGGATCGTGACCATCGCCACCAGCGCCAGCCAGACGTTGACCGAGAGCATGAAGCCGAAGGCCACGAGGGCGGTGGCGCACTGGACGAGGATCGACGGCCCGAAGGTCAGGTACATCTGGACGGATCGGATGTCCGAGTTCGCCCGCGAGATCAGCTGCCCCGACTGCACCCTGTCGTAGAACGGGAACGACATCTTGGTCAGGTGCTCGTAGATGATGTTCCTGAAGTCGAACTCCAGGGCGTAGGCGGTGCGCAGGAGGTAGAGCCGCGCCACGTAGGCCGACGCCGCGCTCACCGCCGCCAGCACCACCAAGATCCAGACGTAGTGGGAGATCGGTACGAGGTGCTGATGCACCGCGACTCCGTGCCGTTCGAACGGCACGGAGTTGTTGAAGGCGCTCTGGAGTATCTCGGGGATGCCGACCTGGATCACGAGGCCGGCGAACGAGAGGACGAGCGCAGTCGTCAGCGTCGCCTTGTGGGAGCGGAGGACCGGCCAGGCGCGCTTGATCCACTTCTTCGATATGTCCGGGTCGATCGTCGCCCGCGGCCGCTTGAACCGTGCCGCCTCCGGCTCCGGCACGAAACGCGACCGCTGCTCCTCCAACGTGCTCATCCCACCACCCCCCCGCCCGAGTGAGCCGCCTCGTGCGACTCCCTGAGCGCATCGAGCGCTTGGCGCCAGCGGTCGAGACCCCTGAAGGCCTCCTGCGCGGCCTTGCCGTCGCCGAGGAGCCCGAGGATCTCGTGCAACCGGGCGTCGACGGCGCCGTCCGCTCGCTCGAGGATGCTCTGCCCGAGCTCGGTCAACGAATGGCGGACGCGGCGCCGGTCCTCCGGGTCGGCGCGCCGCTCCACGAGGCCCCTCGACACCAGGCCGTCGACGACGGCTGTCACGCTCGGTCTGGTGACGGCCAGCCGGTCCGCAAGTGCGGAGGCGGCCGCGGAACCCTCGCCGAGGAGCGTCAGGATCCTGTACTGCGGCAGCGACAGGTCGAGCGAGGCCAATCCGGCCTCGACCTGGCGGGCGAGCCGGGCCGCGGTTCGTCCAAGCAGAGATACTTCGAGGTTCACATCATTAGAGTACCGAATCAAATCGGTCCTCGGCCGTCTGCTGCTCGGCGCATCTCTCGCTAGGCGCGGTTCGCGTCAGCGCCTTCACGACCGGCAACCGCGCTCAGGCGAGCAGGTCCTCCACGTCGGCCTTCTCGGCCAGCAACTCGTCGGTCGTGATGCGGATGCGCTCGAGCGCGAAGTCGTCGTGGCTGAGCCCTTCGACGACGTGCCAGCCGGAGCCGTCCGAGACCACGGGATACGAGAACTGGAGTCCCTCCGGGATCCCGTATTCACCTCGGGAGGCGACCGCGAGCGAGACCCAGTCTCCTTCCGGCGTTGGCTCGACGATGCTGCGGACGGAGTCGATGGCGGCGCTGGCGGCGGATGCGGCGGAGGAGGAGCCGCGGGCCTCGATGATCGCCGCCCCCCGCTTCTGCACGGTCGTGATGAACTCGCCCTCCAGCCAGGCGCGGTCGGAGATGGCTTGGCTGACCGGGAGCCCTCCGATCTCGGCATTGGTGAAGTCGGGGAACTGCGTGGCGGAATGGTTCCCCCAGATGGCGAGCTTGCGCACCTCGGCCACCGGGACGTCTGCCTTCTTGGCGAGCTGGGTCAGCGCCCTGTTCTGGTCGAGGCGGGTCATCGCGAACCACCGCTCGGCGGGCACCTCCGGTGCGTTCGACCTGGCGATGAGGCAGTTCGTGTTGCACGGGTTGCCGACGACGAGCACCCGCACGTCCGAGGCGGCATGGTCGGCGATCGCACGCCCCTGCGGCTTGAACAGTCCGCCGTTGATCGTCAGCAGGTCCTTGCGCTCCATCCCGGCCTTGCGCGGCACGGAGCCCACGAGCAGCGCGAAGGAGGCGCCGTCGAAGGCAGTCTTCAGGTCGGCGGTGGGCTCCACCGAAGCCAGCAGCGGGAAGGCGCAGTCGTCGAGCTCCATGACGACGCCCTCCAGCGCCTTCATCGCCGGTTCGATCTCGAGCAGCCTCAGCACCACCGGCTGGTCCGGCCCGAATACGGCTCCGGAGGCGATCCGGAAGAGCATCGCGTAGGCGACTTGACCGGCGGCACCGGTCACCGTCACCTGCAAGGGGGTTCTCGTGGAAGACGTGTCGGTCACGAGTAGGGCAGGTTAGCCCGCGCCCGCAGAGCCTCTGTCTGGCCCGGCATGCGCTCTTCCTGGGGCGGAGCGCTCGTTACTGTTCATCCGCGACACTCGCTGGCGGCTTCGCCTCATCGAAACACCGCCCTGGAGACAAGGAGCCCCTCGTGACCACTCGCACCTACGACGTGCCGGGGATCAGCTGCGGTCATTGCAAGAGCGCCATCGAGGCTGAGGTGTGGAAGGTCCCCGGCGTCACCGCCGCCGAGGTCGAGATCGAGGCGCGGACGCTGACGGTCACAGGCGACGCCACCGACGAGCAGCTGCGGGCGGCCGTCTCCGAGGCCGGCTACGAAGTGGACGGTCCGACCCGCTCCTGACCGGGCTACCCCTTTCAGGAGCCGGGCATCGCCGCAGCCGCCGCCTCGGCGTGAGGCGAGGATGGCGACGTGAGGACGACAGCCAGCACGTCGACGAGGTTCTCGATCAAGAGCTCGCCTGTCCGCCCGTCCGCCCCTGCCGGGGTGGTGGCCCGTCGCCGTGCCGGATGGGCGGAGGTCGCCGAGCCTTGACGACCGAGCTGGCGCGCCCGTTCGGCGAGGGAACCCAGCAGGAGGCGTGTCGCCTGGCGGGCGCGCAGCTGCCGCACCGGCTGCGAGAGGCCGGCCTGCAGCGGGACGAGAGCCGCGAACACCTCGGCGAGACCCTTGCTGATCGGGGCCAGGCTGTCCGGAGACCAACCCGGCCACGACAGGCTGCTCAGCTCGTCGATGATCTGCAGGTAGCGCCTGCCGCTCTCGCTCTCCAGCTCGGCCGCCAGCGGCAGGACGAGCAGCTGTGCGAATGCCCGTACATCGAGCTCCGCTCCGTCCGACTCGCGCAGCTCGCGCACCAGTTCGGCTCGCCGCTTCTCGATCTCGGACACGTGACGCAGGACGACCGCCCCCAGCAGACCCTCCCTGTTTGCGAAGTGGTAATGGACGGCGCTGGTGTTCAGTTGCCCGGCGAACAGCGTGATCTCGCGCAGGGACGCCCCGCGCACGCCCCGCTCGACCATCTTCACCTCGGCGGCATCGAGGATCGCCGTCCGAGTCACCTCTCCTGCCGTCACTCGCACGGGAGTAATGTACCGTGATTGGCTCTAATCAGGCTGCATTATTTCTGCTAAAGAGTGAGGGACGTGTAGGTGCTCATCCCTCAGGTCCCGGCGGAGCGGGGCCGGCGATGTGCGCCAGCGACAACACGAACGTGCGGACGAATCTCTCCGTATCGGGCCAGGGAAAGTCCGGCAACGAGGTGCGGAGCTGGACGGTGCCGTGCATCGCGACCCAGATGGAGATGGCGTCGGCCAGCACGTCCTCGCTCGCAGATGCTCCCGAGCGGACGCACGTCTCTACGCCCTCCACGAGCAGGGCGAACGCCTCTGCGCCGAACTCGAGCACGGGAAGACCGTCCTTGCCGACGGCGATGGGGCTGCAGCGGTCGAGCACCGACAGGCGCCGCTCGGAGAACAGCACGCCGTAACGGGCAGCATGATCGAGGCCGTAGCGGACGTATGCCAAGCAGCCGCGTACGAGCATCTCGACCGGCTCCTCGGCACCGTCCGCCATCGCCGACTTGATCTCAGCCGTCAGCTCCTCGAAGACCCGCAGCACGACGGCCACGATGATCTCGTCCCGATCCGCAAAGCGTGCATAGATCGAAGGAGCGGCGATCCCCACCTGCCGCGCCACCGCCCGCAGCGTCACCGCTTCATCGGTGCCGTTGCCGTCGATCAGCGCAAGGGCGCCCTCGACGATCTCCTCGCTGAGCCTCGCGCCCTCCCCGCGCCGGTTCCGCCTGCGGGACGGTGCAGCCTGTCGGGAATCTTCCACATTCTCACTTTACACCCGTTAGTTGATGTGATTATACTTACGACCGTAAGTGAACGTTCGTAATCCGTCAACTGCGAGGCAAGCGATGAAGATGACCCAGACAGCCATCCAGAACGAGGCCGGGCACCCGGCCCGCAAGAGGATCCTCCTGGTCCTCTGCCTCAGCCTGCTGGTCGTCGTGATCGACAACACCGTCCTCAACACGGCGCTCCCCACGCTCGCCCGCCTGCTGCACACGGGTACGAGTGGCCTGCAGTGGATCACGGATGCATACACGCTGTGTTTCGCTGCCTTGCTGATCCCGGCAGGAGCGATCGGTGACCGCTTCGGTCGCAGGTCGGCGCTGATCGGCGGGCTGGTCGTGTTCGCCATCGCCAGTGTCGCTGCCGCCGAGTCGGGCGGGACCGGCGCCCTGATCGCCGCCCGCGTGGTGATGGGTCTGGGCGGCGCCTTCGTGATGCCGGCCACGCTGTCGATCCTCAACGCCGTGTTCCCGCCGGCCGAGCGCCCGCAGGCGATCGCCGCCTGGTCGGCAGTCGCCGGCGTCGGGATCGTGATCGGCCCCTCCCTCGGCGGCCTGCTGCTCGCGCACTTCTGGTGGGGCAGCGTGTTCCTGGTCAACGTGCCGCTCGTCGCCCTGGCGCTGGCGGGCGTGGTGGCGATCGTTCCCGAGACTGCGGAGCCGTCAAGCCGCCGGCTCGACATCTTCGGCACCGTCCTCGTGGCAGCGGCGCTCGTCGGCATCGTCGACTCGGTCATCGAGGCGCCAGGGCGCGGCTGGACCGCCCCGAGCACTCTGGGCGAGCTGGCCGCCGGTCTGGTCGTGCTCGCCGGCTTCGTGGTCTGGGAGCTGAGGATCGACAACCCCCTGATCGACCTCAGGATCTTCGCCAACCGGGCATTCACCGCCTCCGCCGCTTCGGTGATGGTCGTCTTCTTCGCACTGATGGGCGGCCTGTTCGTGCTCACCCAGTACCTGCAGCTGGTGCTGGGCTACACCCCGCTCGGAGCGGGAGTGCGCGCCCTACCGTTCGCCCTGGCGATGGGCATCACCTCAGGCGTGTCGCCGATCCTGGCAAGGCGCGCCGGCACGAGGTTGGTTGTTGCCACCGGCATCGCGGTGATGGGGCTCGGGCTTCTCGACCTGGCGTCCTCCGGCATCTCCACGGCCTACCCGCCGATCGCCCTCGCCGTGGCGATCATGGGCGCCGGCATGGGGCTCGTCATGGCGCCGGCGAGCACCACGATCATGGCCGCCCTGCCTGCCAGTCAGGCGGGCGCCGGCAGCGCCGTCAACGACACGATCCGCGAGGTCGGCGGGGCCCTCGGCGTGGCGGTCATCGGCAGCATCGGGCAGTCCGTCTACCGCTCTCACCTGGTGCCGGTTCTCGCCTCGCATCAAGCTCCGTCGTTCGTGATCCAGATGGCGAGCGGGTCAATCGCCGCCGCCGACGCCACCGGCAAGGTGCTTGGCGGGAGTCACGGCCAGGAGCTGGTGCTGGCAGCCCACAGGGCCTTCGTGGACGGCATGGCGACCGGGATGCGAACTGCCGCCGTCGTGGCGATGGTGGCGGCCGCCGCTGCCTTCGTGGCGCTGCGGCTGAGCCCGAGCAGGTCCGGGGTCTCGGAACCGGCAGGGCTCGAGATGGCGACGCTGGAGCCTGCTGCCTGAGGCGCCGCCGCCGAGGCCCGCACTGTGCCACCCTTGGGCGGCGTGGCCGATTACCCGCAGGACTTGCTCGCACGGGAGCCCCCGCCGCCATATGCCGGCGAGGGCTCTTTCGCGCTCTGGCATTTCAGCGAGGACTCTCGCCTCTCCGCCTTCGAACCGCACGTTCCGGTTACCGCCCCCGAAAGCCGGCCGCTCGTCTGGGCGGTGGACACCAGGCACGCCCCGCTCTACTGGTTCCCTCGCGACTGCCCACGCGGCTGCATCTGGGCGACCTCGAGAACCTCGCCCGATGACCGGCAGCGGTTCTTCGACCAGACCGCTGCCGGCAGGATCCACGTAGTGGAAGGGGCATGGCTGCGGGCGATAGCCGGTTGCACACTGTTCGCCTACCGCCTTCCGACTGAGAGCTTCCGGCCCCACGATGTGGGTGGCTACTGGATCTCGGAAGCCCGGGTCGAGCCAGATGACCGGGTAACCGTCGACGACCTCCTCGGCCGCCACGCCGAAGCCGGCATCGAACTACGGATCACTCCGTCCCTATGGGCCTTCTGGGACCAGGTCGTCGGCTCCACCGTCGAGTTCAGCGGCATGCGACTGAGGAATGCGACAGGCCGTCGGCCGGCCTGATGGTCGGCGCGACGTTTCGCGCATTTCGGCGCCGTTTCGGTAACGAAACCCGCGTTACGTCCGCCGAGCCAGCGCCCTCGCCGACTCCGACCCCGTCTCCTCGCCGTCCTCCGCACCGGGCGTCCCGACAAGGCCCGCCGGCGTCTCCGGCACCGGCTCGGCGTGTGCGGGGCTCTCGGTCTCGTCGTCCGTGTGGTGGTACTTGGCACCCCGCAGCCACGAGGCGGCGGCGGCCACGAGGCAGGCACCTACGGCGAAGGTGAACGCCTCGGCCAGACCGGACTCGAAGGGGCGCGAGATCAGCTGCGGGAAGAACGCCCGCCCCGTCAGGTAGTTCACCTTGGCCGCCGGCAGGTGGGCGAGTGAGGGGCCGAGCAGCGTGTGGATCGGGTTGTAGCCGAGGAAGGCCGCGAACAGGCTCGCCACCGGCGGCAGGTTCGCCGCCTTGTGAGCGGCGCTTGGCGAGACGCCTTGCGCCACCAGCCCGCTGTAGAGCGTGTGCGGGAGCGAGTTCGCCAGGCCGAGGATGATGAGCGTGAAGAAGACGCCGATCGACAGGACCTGCGCCGAGTTCTGGAAGGTGGTGACCATCCCCGCTCCGGCACCGCGCTGGTTGGCAGGCAGGCTGTTCATGATCCCCGCCAGGTTGGGCGAGGAGAAGATCCCCATCGCCGTGCCCATCAAGAGCAGCAGCAGGGCGAACCAGATGTAGGAGAAGTTCACCGGCAGCTCTTCCAGGAGACCGAAGCTGAGGGCGGTCAGCAACATCCCGGCGGTGGCGAAGGGCCGAGCACCGAAACGGTCCGACAGGATCCCCGAGATCGGCCCGGCGATCAGGAACCCGACCGTCAGCGGGAGCATGTAGATGCCGGCCCACAAGGGCGTGACCGCGAACGAGTAGCCGTGCTGCGGGAGCCAGATGCCCTGCAGCCAGATGATGAGGATGAACATCAGGCCGCCGCGACCTATGGCCGCCAGCAGGGTGGCGACGTTGCCGGCCGAGAACGCCCTGATCCGAAACAGCGCCATGTTGAACATCGGCCTCTCCACGTGGCGCTCGATCACCACGAAGGCGACGAGAAGAGCGAGGCCGCCTACCAGCCCGGCCATCACCTTCGGGTTGGTCCAGCCCATCGTGTGACCGCCGTAGGGCTCGATCCCGTAGGTGATGGCGACCAGCAGGGCTACGAGCCCGATCGCAAAGGTGACGTTGCCCCACCAGTCGATGGTGGTGCGGTGCCGCACGGACTGCTCGCGCAGCTTCAGGCGTGCCCACACCGTGCCGAAGACGCCGAACGGCACCGACACCAGGAACACGAGGCGCCACTCGACCGGTGCCAGCACGCCACCGAGCACGAGCCCGATGAAGGCACCGCTGATGGCGGCGACGCTGTTGATCCCGAGGGCCAGCCCGCGCTGGTTGGGGGGGAAGGCGTCGGTGAGGATCGGGGCGGAGTTGGCGAAGAGGAAGGCGCCCCCGATCCCCTGGCCGACACGCATCAGGATCAGCCACAAGGCACCCGGCGAGCCCGACATCCAGGTGACCGAGAGCAGGATCGAGAAGAGCGAGAAGACCGCGAAACCGACCGTGTACATCTTGACCCGCCCGAACATGTCGCCGAGCCGCCCGAAGCTGACGAGCAGGACCGCGGTGCAGACCATGAAGCCCATCAGCATCCACAGCAGGTAGCTGGTGTTGCCCGGCGCCAGAGGGTTGAGCTTGATGCCGCGGAAGATGTCCGGCAGGGCGATCAGGATGATCGACGAGTTGACCGTCGCCATCAGTATCCCGAGCGTCGTGTTCGAGAGGGCGATCCACTTGTAGTTGGAGGGGATCGCCGGCGACTGCGCCTCGGTCGTGCTCATCGTGCTCATCGTGCTCATCGTGCTCATCGCGCCCCCACCGAGTCGGCCCCGGCCGTCCGTGCCGGCTCGGAGAGGTCGCTGGAGAACCCCGGCAGGGCGAGGTCGCTGAGGATCGTCTCGCCGATCCGTGTCAGCTGCTCGAGCTGGCGCGGCGAGAGCGGGTCGAGCAGATGGCGACGGACGGATGCGGCGTACACGGGCGCCGCCACGCTCAGCATCTCGAAGCCGGCATCGGTGAGCACCGCGTACCACCCTCTGCGATCCTCCGGGCAGTTCGTCCGCTCGACATACCCCGACTCCTCCAGCCTGCCGACGGCATGGGTGATCCTGCTCGCCTGCGAGCCGGTCATCTCGGCGAGGTCGCTCATCCGGAGCGAGCGGCTCGGCTCCTTGTGCAGCAGCCAGAGGATCTCGAAGTAGGTCCTCGGCATCCCGGCCTCGCGCTGAAGGTCGCGGTCGAACTGGACGTAGAGCGCTCTCGTCGAGCGCACGAGCGCCCGGAACACTCGCAGCTCGTCAGGCGCTAACCACTGCGGATCGGACATGGCAGATAGTTTAGCGGCTGATTATTCAGCGTTGAACTAGTTCTGCCCTGCTCGAGCCTCCGCTACCACTTTCTTGCGGTCCGCCAGCGTCCGCCCCAGGGCGGTGACGGCGTAGGCGGCCGTCTGCGGCAGGGACTTGAGGAACGAGGGGTCCTTGAAGCCGCGAGCCTTGTCGTCGAAGATGCCGTGCGATCCCGAGTCAGCCACTGGCGTCGACGGGCCGGCCGAGGTTGTTCGCGCGGTCGGGGCTGATCGGCTGGTCGGTGAGCTGGCTGTCCCATGCGGCGATCGAGGCGTACTGGTTGGCGTATCCGGGGAACACCGAGCCGGCGGCCACGAGCAGCTTGTTCCACGAGCCGACGATCTTCGACCGGCGCCCGTCGAGCGCCACGTCGACGATGGCCTTGGCAGGCACCTCCGGCTGGTAGATCGGGGGCACCGGCTGCGGATGCTTGCGCAGGCTGGTCTTGCACCAGCCGAACTGAGGCGTGTTGACCGCAGGGAGGTGGACCATCCCCATCCGCACGTTGCTCCCCTCGTGCAGCAGCTCGGCACGGGTCGCCTCGAAGAACCCGCGGCAGGCGAACTTGGAAGCGCAGTACGCCGACTGCAAGGGGATCCCCATGAAGGCCAGCGCGGACCCGACGTTGACGATGGTCCCGCTGTCGCGCGGCTTCATCCGCCGCAGCGCAGCCTTGGTCCCCCAGACCTGCCCGAGGAAGGTCACCTCGACCGCCCGCTTGAAGTCCTCCGGCTCGACGTCCGTGAACGGGGCGAAGATCGTGGTCATCGCGTCGTTGATCCATACGTCGATCGGACCGAGCTCCTGCTCGATCTGCACCGCCGCCCGCTCCACCTCCTCGTAGGAGGCCACATCGGTCGGCACGGCGAGGCCACGCCCACCCGCCGCCTCGACATCCTTGAGAGCCGCCTCGAGGCCCGCCTCGCCTCTCGCGATCAACCCCACATCGAAACCCCGCTCGGCCAGCTCCCGGGCAGTCGCCCGGCCCACGCCGGCGGAGGCACCTGTGACTACTGCGACCTTTCGTGATGGCATGCAAGAGCGATACCCCTGGCGGCGGGCCGGTCAACCAGCAGCCGCCACCTCGGCGCCGAGCCCTCTCAGCGATCGCAGGAGCCCCTCTATCTCGGAAGGTCCGCTCATCGGGTTCATGACGCCGGCCCTCAGGTAGGTGCGGCCCCTGAGACGCGTCGTCGAGACCCAGGCCTCGCCCGAGACCTCCAGCCGCCGCTGCAGCAGGTCCTGGTGACGATCGAGGGCGGCAGGATCGATTGCCTGCGCTGCGGCGCGGCCGCCGGGCAGGTGACGGAAGCAGACGACCCCGAGCTCAGGCTCGATGGGCATAGCGTCGAAGTCGTCCGAGTCGCGGATCAGCCCCGCCAGCAACGCCGCCATGTCGTTGTTCATCTCGACCAGCCGGCCCAAGCCGTCGCTGCCGAGGTGCTTCCACGACAGCCACAGCTTCAGCGCTCGGAACCGTCTCGTCCCCTCGAGTGAGTACTCGAGCCAGTTGAGCGGCTCGCCCGTCGGGTCGGCCGCCCGGTAGTACTCGGGGCTGCGGGTGAAGGTGGAGTGGAGATCCTCCCGCCGCCTCACCACCAGCCCACCGATGTCGTAAGCCTGGAAGAACCACTTGTGCGGATCGACGGTGATCGAGTCGGCGCGCTCGATCGCCGGCACGCGACCCGGCATCGCGCGCCGAGAGCCTGGCGGCGCCGCCGTAGGCGGCGTCGACGTGGAGCCACAGGTTCTGGCGCTCGGCGAGCTCGGCGAGTCCAGGCACGTCGTCTACGGAGCCGGTGTTCGTCGACCCGCTGACGGCGGCGATGCAGAAGGGCACCAGCCCGTCGGCACGGTCGGACTCGATCGCCTCCCTCACCGGGCCCGCCTGCAGCCTGAACCTCTCGTCGCTCTCAAGCACCCGCAGCGACTCGGCCGGAAAGCCGAGGATGTCGAGGGCCCTGGCGATCGAGAAGTGGGACTGGTCGGAGGTGTAGACGCGCGCCGTTTCGAGGGCGGCGCCGCGGGGCGGCCCGTTGGTGCCGAGCAGTCGGGGGAGGTGGCGGTCGCGGGCGATCGTCAACGCCATGATGTTGGACATCACGCCGCCCGACGTGAGCACGCCCCAGCCGTCGCCGCCGACGCCGACGAGATCTCGAAGCCACGTCGTCACCTCCTCCTCGACGAGTGCGGCGATCGGCCCGGCATGGAAGACGTCGGCGCCCTGGTGCAGCCACTGGGCGATCACCTCGCCGACGATCGACATCGCAAGCGGTGGCGGGGTGAAGTAGCTGAACGAGGACGGGTGCTGGGAGTTGAACGTGTACGGCAGCACCCGGCGGCGTACCTCGTCGAGGATCTCGGCGGCGGTGGACGGCTGCGAGGGGGCCGCAGCGGGCCGGTTGCTGTCGCCGAGGATCTTCTGCCGGAGCTCGAGATACGAGTCTGGGCCGACGGGGCGGATCAGCGCCTCGTCGTAGAGGTAGTCGAGGGCGAGTGCCCAGGTCTCGTCGCCGAGGTGGCGGAGGGCGTCCCGGGCCCCCGCCAGCCGGAAGTCGAGAAGCTCTGGCTCAGGATGCCAATCGAAGGCGTCGGGCATCGGATGATCGTGGCACGGCTGGAGCCCGCGTCAGAAGACGGCGATCGGGTTCACCGGCGAGGCGGTGCCGCGGATCAGCACGAGCGGTGCCACGGCCAGCATGAACGACCATCGGCGTTCGTCGGAGCACGCCTCGGCGAGGTCGTCGAGGTCGAGGTTGTCGAGCAGGTGCAGCCCGAGGGTGACGATGGCGATGCGGTGGATCGGCATCGGCTCGCCCTCGATCCGGGACGGGTAGACGTCCGACACGCCGTCACAGCCGAGCAGAGCCACCTCCCGCTCGTGCAGCCACGGCAGGCATGACGCATCGAGGCCTGCCATCCCGTCCTCCGGCGGCCATGGCCCGTGCTCGGCCGCGCCACTTCCACCGGCCGGTCCGAACCAGCAGCGCGTCGCCGGTGGCGACCTGCATACCTGCCTCGCGCTCCGCCGCCTCCAGGTCTTCGGGATATATCGGCTCGCCAGGTTCCAGCGCTTCGACCCCTCGCACCGGAGGGATGTCGAGCAGGATGCCGCGGGTCACGACCCCTCGCCGCAGCTGGTGGATGGCGAGACGGCGGGCGCCGTGAGCGGTCACCATCTCGATCGGGAAGCCGTTGTAGAGCTGGTCTCCCCGGAAGATGTGGCAGAGGGCGTCGATGTGGCTCGTCGCGTAGCCGTGGGGAGCCAGGGCGAAGTAGTCGCCTCCGTAGCCTTCCGTCGCCGTGGCGATCATGTGGTGGGCGACCGGGAACGGGTTGTCGACGGAGGCTTTGGTGGGGAGTGGTCGGGCGCAGGAGACAGTGCGTCCGGATCGGACGCTCGCCGCGGCCGCAGCCGTCATCTCGGGTTTCACGAAGTTGAGCGCGCCCAGTTGGTCGTCGGCGCCCCAGCGTCCCCAGTTGGACAGTCGCCCGTGAAGGCTCTCGAGCTCGGAAGCCGGCATCGGTGGGCGGCGCCATCGGCGGACCTTAGCCCCGCCGGGATGCAAGCTCAGGCGGCGACCTTCACCGTGAACGTGTAGAGCATCGCCGTCACCGCCACGCAATCCATGCTGTTGGCGTGGCAGATGATCCCCGAGGGGGCCGGCACCCGGATGACGGTGGTGCCGGGCTGCCTCGCGGAGAAGAACGAGCAGGTGGCCCCCGTCGGGCAGGTGAAGCCGTTTGGCCGCCCCACCTTTGCGAGGACTGCAGACGACAGCACCGGCGAGCCCCACGGCACCAGGCTGCCGCTGCGGCGGTGGGCCGTGCTCGTCAGCTCCAGCTCGACGAGGTCGCCCTTGTTGACCGTCGTGGTGCCACGTGTGGCCTGGGTCACGACGACGACGCCGCGGCGCCACCCACTCCCCGGCATGATCCCCGTCGGTCTGGTCGTCGTGCTCGTCGTCGTGCTCGTCGCGCCGGTCGTGCTCCCGCACGACGCGCCAACGGCTGCCAACACGACCAGAGCGAGCCCAGCTATTCGCCTCACATCCAGTTCGACGTTGGCTCTACCGCTGTAGTTCCGGCGGCGCCTCAATTGACCGACGTCCCTTCGACGGCGATGCGGAGGATCTCGTCCACCGCCACCGCGGTGGGGTCCTCGGATAGCCGCACCGTCCCGGCCGCGGCGTCGGTCATCAATCCGAGGGCGGTGGCGGCATCGAGCGAGTCGAGCGGGTTGGAGAGGAACTTCCACAGCCCGCTCAAGGGCGCCAGCGAGTCGATCGGGTAATCGCTCCCTGTCACGACGCGGACTCCCGCATCCAGCAGCGCCTGCGTGCGGTAGGCGGCGGGCGCGTTGGTCCCGAGTGCCCGCCGCAGGTGCTCCCCGTCATCCAGCCCGAAACCGGGCTGGACGCACGCCACCACCCCCATCTCCGCCATCCGCGAGATCAGGTCCGGGCGCGCCAGCTGCACGTGCTCGATCCGTGGTGCCTGCTCCCGGCAATCTGAGCCGTAGACGAGCTCGTAGGCGTCGATCACGGATTCGATCGCCCTGTCGCCGATGGCATGGGTGGCGATCGACCAGCCCTGCTCGGCGAGGGGCGCGACGCGGGCAGCCAGGTGGGCTGCCCCCTCGAAGAGGATCCCGGTGTTCCACGGCTCGTCGAGGAAAGGACGGGAGACGGCGCAGGTGCGCGGGCCGAGCCAGCCGTCGGCGTAGAACTTGACACCGGCGATCTCCAGCCGGCTGTCGCCGAGACGTGCTGGCATCCCTTTCTCGGCGAGAGCCGCCGCCACGAGTAGCCGTACGCGCAGTCGCAGGTCGCCCCGGTCGCGCAGCTCCTTCAGCGCCTCGAGATAGACCCAGTCGGCCATCCCCGCCTCCCAGATCTCGACGATGCCGACGCTGGCGGCACCCTCCAGTCCCGCCAGAAGCTTGGAGGCCAAGCCCTGCCTATCAGGAGCGGCCACCGGCGCGTCGATCGGGCTGTACCCGGCCTCCGCACAGTGTTCGTGGAACTGGCGCACCCCACCGGCCGCCCATTCGGCGGGCTGCGCCGTCGACAGACGCAGGAGGTGGGCATGATGATCGACGAAACCAGGCAGTACGACGCTCGACATGCCTCAGATTCTCACGCGGCGCTCCACCGGAGGCACGCCGGCCGCACGCATGCCACGCTTCCGTCGGAAGGCGCACTGGAGCGCGACGTCGCCGGTGACAACCGGGTCATCCGGTACCGAGAGGTCGGTTCGCCGCTGAGGTTCGAGGTTCGAGGCAGCGGCCTAATCGGCCTCGAGCTGCTTGATCAAGGACTTCGGCGCCACCACCCGGTAGGCGTCCTCGCAGAGAGTCTCGACCTCGCCCCAGTCGATCCCGCGATCCAGGCGCAAGCCGATCCAACCGCGGCCGCCCACATACGGCGGGCGGAAGTACCGATCACCGTCGCGCTCGATCATCTCGGCCTGCGCGCCCGGCGGCGCCGCACACCACAGATGGGGGAAGTCGTGGTCGTGATGCCCATTTGCCCACAACTGCAGGAACTGAGACTTGGCGAAGAAGGCGGGTGCGCCATGGCTTGGGCGTTCCGTGACACCGGGCAGGGCCAGGCAAATGCTGCGGATGCGCTGGCTGGTGTCTTCGGCCTTCGCCACACCGACATCCTAGAGCGACCGATTTCGTGTGCAGCTGCCTACGTAGGACGTGGATGACTGCGCGCGAGATCGGCCGATCCCTGCCCTCCGGCGTACAGTCGGGAGCCGTGGTTCAGGACTTGGAAGATCCGCGCCGCACCGAGCCGTCGATGACCGGTCTCGGCGAGCGGGAAATGCTCGAGGCATGGCTCGAGTTCCACCGCGCCACCCTGCTGCTGAAGACAGAGGGATTGGACGACGAGGCCCGCAAAGCCCGGCCCATCGTCTCCTCGGCACTCTCGATTCACGGCCTCGTCCGCCACATGGCCGAGGTAGAGCGGTCCTGGTTCCGACGCACGCTGCTACGGGAGCGGGACGCCCCGTATATCTGTTACGACCCAGCAGTCGAGGACAGTGACCTCTACCCTCTCGATGAGGCTGACTGGGTGGCGGATCTGGCGGCGTGGCAGGCGGAGTGTGACGCCAGCCGGCAGGCGGCAGCCGCGGTTCAGCCTCGACGATGCCGGTATCAGCCGCACCGGTGGCCGAGTGCTCACTCCGATGGATCTACGTCCACATGATCGAGGAGTACGCACGCCACAACGGGCACGCTGACCTGATCCGCGAGCTCGTCGACGGTGCCGTCGGCTGGTGACTGGGACTAGACGCTTCGAGGAGCATGGGGAAGATGAAGCCGACCGCGAGACCTGAGCGAGCGCCGAAGGGCTACGCGTTTCCGACCGGCGACGAGGCGCTGCTCGACTGGGACGACGTGGAACGGCGGATGAAAGATGCTCGCTTCTACTGGCTCGCGACAGCGAACGCCGACGGGACGCCACGTGTCCGGCCGATCTGGGGCGTGTGGGTTGATGGGCACTTCTACTTCGATGGGCACCCTCGCACCGGGTGGGCTCGGAACCTCACCCGCGACCCGCGTGTCAGCATCCATCTGGAGAGCGCGGATCATGTCGTCATCGTCGAGGGCGAAGCCGAAGATCTCGAGCGCACGGACGAGGATCTTGGAAAGAAGATCGCCGCGAGCTGGGACGAGAAATACGGCATGTTGGTGCCAGATGCGACGGCCAAGGGCATCTTCCGGCTGACGCCGAGCCTCGCCCGGGGATGGAGCGAGGACCTCGGCGACGGCACGGTCTGGACGTTCGAGCCGCCCGACTAATCCCTGAGGCTACAGTCAAGCGAGTACTTGACTATACGCGTGATCCTCGGCAAAACTCAAGCACATGCTTGACCAACCCGCCGACCTGGATCGCGTCTTCCACGCCCTGTCGGACCCAGGACGGCGCGCCATGTTGGAGCGCCTCAGCCGAGCCCCTGCGACTGTCAGCGAGCTGGGTCGGCCGCTCGACATGACGCTCGCAGCAGTCGTCCAGCACGTGCAGGTGCTGGAGGCCAGCGGCCTCATTCGCTCGCAGAAGGTCGGGCGGCAGCGCACGTGCCGCCTCCAAGCCGAGACCCTCCGCTCCGCCGAGTACTGGCTGTCGCGGCGCAGGGCGCTCTGGGAGAAGAAGCTCGACAAGCTCGGCGCGTACCTCACCCAGGACGACGCTTACCAGCACCGCTCCGAAGCAGGAGGATGCGCCGCGCAAGGAGCCTCGAAGAACACCCCGACAGAAAGAGGACCAGTGATGGCTGACAGCTCCGTGATCCACGACACCTTCGTCATCGAGCGGACCTACCCCGTGGCAGCGGCCCGCGTGTTCGCGGCGTTCGCCTCATCCGAGGCCAAGACCGCCTGGGGAGACACGGGCGACTTCGAGCCGCTGGCGGGCGGATGCCGGCACCGAGGAGTTCGACTTCCGCCCCGGCGGCCGAGAGCGCTTCAGTATCCGGATGGACGCAACTACCCTCCGATACGACGCTCTTTACTACGACATCGTCCAAGACCGTCGCATCGTTTACGCATACGAGATGTACGCCGACGACGTCCGCATGTCTGTCTCGTTGACGACCATCGAGCTCATCGAAGCATCCGGGAGGACGGCGTTGACCTACACGGAACAAGGGGCGTGGTTCGATGGCATCGACGGTGCCGAGGCGCCCAGCCTGCGCCGGGAGGGGACGGAGGAGATGCTCGACGGCCTGGCGACCTACCTCGGGAAGGAGGCATCGCCGGCGACGCCGGTCGACTGACCGCCGGTCGACTGACCGCCGGGCAACCAGCTCGGGCCTTCTAAGCGTCCTTTGCGAGCTCAGGCGACCCCTCCCAGGCAAGACTGCACGTTGATGATCCCTGAACGACTCACTGTGGTCACGCTCGGAGCCCGGGACATCCCGCGGCTCAGAGCGTTCTACGAGGGGATGGGTTGGAGCAGCCGGCCGGGCTCGAACGATGAGTTCACGACGTTTCACCTAGGCGGCGTCATCCTCGCCATGTATCCACGGGAGCTCCTCCAGGCAGAGGCGGCCGCTGACTTGATGCTGCCGGTGGATGGCATGTGGAACGGCATCACGCTCGCCATGAACGTCGACGGCCGTGACGAGGTCGATGAGGTGTTCGACGCGGCGGTGGCCGCTGGGGCACATCCCGTCGCTACACCACAAGACCGCGAGTGGGGAGGGCGGTCGGGATACATCTCCGACCCCGAGGGCAACAGGTGGGAGATCGCCTGGGCGCCGGGATTCCAGATCAGCGACGCAGGAGCCGTGGCGGGGTCCTGACCGTTCCGGGAGGCCCAGGAGCGTGCCCACGCGCTGCTGTAGCGTCGGCGCCGTGCCCGTAGGTCTCGATTATTTGGGGAGCATCCGCGAAGAGTCAGACCGTTTCGCCACTGCCGTCGTCAGGGGCACGCCCGCGGCGAGGGTCCCGACGTGCCCGGACTGGACCGCGGACGACCTGCTTTGGCACCTCGCCGAGGTGCAGTGGTTCTGGGGGACGGTGGTCATCTCCGGATCTCTCGACCGTTCCGAGATAGACGAAGTTGAGCGACCCGCACGGCCCACGGATCGTGCGGCGCTGGTCGAGTTCTTCCACGAAGTGAGCGCGCGCGCTTGTGGACGCGCTAACGCAGCCCGCTCCCGAGATGCCGGTGTGGACATGGTCTGATGACAAGACGGTCGGCTTCGTACGCCGCCGGCAAGCGCATGAGGCCCTCATCCACCGAGTCGATGCCGAGCTTGTCTCGACGGGCCAAACTCCCCTCGATCCGAAACTGAGCGCGGACGGAGTCGACGAGGTCTTGCGCGTGATGTTCGGAGGCGACCTTCCGGACTGGGGAACCTTCGACCCGACGCCCGGCGCCACGGTACGCCTCCACTGCACCGACACCGGAGACGTCTGGCTTGCTCAGCTCGGGGTGTTCCAGGGCACCGATCCGGATGACGGCACGCAATACACCGAGGATGTGCCGAAGGTCCTCGATGATCATGAAGGCGAAGTGGCGGCTGAAGTTGCAGGCACTGCCGGCGATCTCGACTGCTGGCTGTGGAGCCGGCCGTCACTCGGCGAGATCACGACCAACGGGGACGGGTCGACGCTGGCGCGCTTCGAGGCGATAGTCCACAAGGGCATCGACTGACGGCAGTCGCGCGATCAGGTTCGTTAGGAGCTGCCGCATACGCTCGGGGCATCGACACTCGACGGTATGAGCCGAGCAGTCCGAACGAAGGACCCCCAACGAGCAGTCCCAACGGAGCAGTCCCAACGGGATTCGAACCCGTGCCTCCACCTTGAGAGGGTGACCAGGCCTGTCGGCTCCTGTCGGCTCGAATCCGTTCCCGCAGGTCAGAGTGGCTGCGACCGTCGGCCGAGTTGGTCGCCGTAGGCCCTCTGTGGCTGAAGGATTTGGTCAAGATTTGGTCAAGCGGCGGAAGTGCGGGTGCCGGCTCGGTTCAGAGGTCGAAGGACAGCGCTCATAACGGGACGCGGTCTGCTGACGAGGCAGGCCGTTGCTGCCCTCGGCCAGGAGTCGGAGATGCTCATCAATGCGACCATCGGGGTCGACGAACGCCATCGTGCCGAGTCGGACGCTGCCAAGGTCCAGTGCGACCGGAATGGCGGTCCACCGCCGGACAGGGTCCGAGACGAGAAGCGCGGCGGGGTCGCTGTCGGAGAGCGACCCTCGCCCCGCACATCCTCGGTCTTGGCCAGCTCGCGCTGGCGCTTCGCCGGAGGAGCTATCGCTCGGTGCTGGCTTTGCAGCCGTACGGTATTCTTCGGCCACGCCCGTGGGCGTCGTATCGCAGCACAAGCTCCCCAAAACGTCTTCCCTCGCCGGCCCATGACCGGGCGCCGACCATGCCTCGACCGCCGGCACGGACTGTTCCTCTGCAGCCGTCAGGCCAGCTCTGTTCATCGTGAAGAAGCCGCTCGTGTTCGTCACGGCAGAATGAAAGGTCTGACCCCGAGTTCCGGGTTTCTCCCGTATGCAGCTCTCCTTTCTCCACGGGCAGGACTTGGGCGGCGGGAGCGGCCGCTCCTCCGTCGGGCCGCCTTCGCCTCTCCTCCACGCGAACACGCAGGTCAGCAAGCTGTGATGACTTTCCCGGCAGAGATCGAGGAATGGCCAACCATGACACCTTCCTCTTGCGTGGGAACCGGTCGCGACATCGGACATCGACTCCTGCTGGAATGGAGACCCCATGGCGTTACGTGCGGACACCAGTCCACACGTTCGAGCGCTGCACCCAAGCTTCCGCTCGCTGCGGCGCCGAAGCCCAAGAGGAAACCGAGCGGGCCACATCGTCTCGCTCGCGACCCAGGCAGATATAGTCGATAAGCTATGGACAGGGTAGGGGGCCACGAAGTTGTTCGCGTGTGGACGCACGTGCATCGAGCGGCGCGAGAGGCCAGTGACAGCTATCTGTAGAGTTCGCTCGTTGACCACGCTGATTGCTCGCTGATGGCCACACGACGTGCGTCCGTCATTAAGCGCATCGTTGACCTGGTAGGGCACCATGTCCTCGTGCTCGAGGAGGCGCGGATGGTTGGCCAGCCCATGTCGAGCTGCTGGTCCAGGACGCCTGGGTGCCCGTGTCCGTCTACGCGGCGCCGATCACCAAGTCGAGTCGGCGTCGCGACGACGTCGAGCGCCGCTTCCAAAATCCCGGAAGCAACCGACCGATCCTCCTCGATCCGGGTCGATTCGCCCTCCTCCTAGGCCTCTGGGAGCAGGAGGAGGAATATGTCGGCGTCCCGTCTCCGGTGCTCGTCTCCGCCGATCCCGAACGACGGTCTGGGCGGACGACTCGGGCGTCGATCTTCATCTCTCGCCGGGCCCTCCGGCGGCCGCGGCGACTGGCCTAGCTGTCCATACAAGCGATGCGCACGAGACCCTCTACGCCTTCCAGCCTCAGCTCCTTCCTCTTGTAGCCGAGGCAGGTGTGGTTCCATCGGAACCTCGCGGTCCAGGTATCCAGATACCGGTGATGAGAGGCAGTTCCATTCGAGGCCAAGCGCGGCTGGCCCCCCCCCGATGGAGGTGGCGCCACACTTCTCGGTGAACGGCCTTGCACGCAAGAGCGCCCGACTCAGGACCTTCGGGAGTCCGTGATTCAACCGGTACAAGAAGACGGTCGGTCCGAGGCGGCCACGCGTGGAGCAATTGATAATTCGGATGCGGGTGCAGGGCGCGACGCTCGCCGCCATAGGCATTGAATTCGGCGTGAGTCGTCAGCGGGTGCAACAGATTCTTCTGGATGCGGGTGGGCCGAGCCGGGCGGCCCTTCAAGCAGCAAGGTCCGCCGGGGCGCGCACTAGCGCTCGAACGTAGACTCGAAGTCGAGAGGCGTCTTCGGCCGCTACTCCAAGCAATGGGAGCCATCACGGTCCAAGAAGCCTCTTCGGCACTCGACATCACCGAAACCGACCTCAACGCGTATCGGCCAGACGACCTCGATCACTTACGGATCTCCGTGGTGGGTCGCGCCGATCAGACGTGGAGTGACGAGGACATTCTCACGGTCATCCGAGAGCGACCTGCGGTTCCCGCTCACTGCAACGGACTACAGTGACCTCGTGAGCATCGGGCAGGTGCACGGGCCGTCGTTACCTCGCATTTACCAGAGGTTCGGCGGATGGGCCGCCGTGTGCGACAATGCCGGGGTAGAGCATGGCCAGTCCATGCGCCTTGATTACGAATCGCGATGGGACGACGGCGAACTACTCGCCTATGCCCGCGACTACTTCCTAGACCCAGGATGGCCAAATTCTGCGCATCGCTTCGGCGACTGGAGGCGAGAAACGGCACCCGACGCACCTTCGGTCGGAACACTCCGCAACCGCTTCGGTACCTGGACGTACGTGAAGCGCCTCGCACTGCGACCGCGAAACACCACCAATGACTGAGCACACTCGGCTCGACAGGATCTTAGCGGTTCAGATTGGTGATCCAGAGCGGACGCATCTGGTCGTCGGCGAGGGCGATCCTGAGCCCATGACGTAGCGCTGGGAGACGCTGATCTCAACACCGGCCTCGCCCTCGGCTTTATTCAGTCCGGCAAGACTACTTCGATTACAGCACCGGCCGGCTGCGGCCGCCGATGCGGGCTACCAGCTCATCGTTGCGTTGCTCGGTTCAACGAACCTTCTGCTTGATCAGAATAAGTCCGACGGAGAGACTCCTCGGCATCGGGACACGGCAGATCACGTCTGGATCAGCGAGACCAATCCTGTAACAGAGTCGGCGGGTAGGCGTCTTGAGGACTTCATCGAGCGAGGACGAGTCTGCCTCGTCCCTGTGCTAAAAACGGCGGCCGGATTCGAGCCGTTGCGAGACAACTGTCGAAGGTTCCACGACATGTCAAGGTCCTAATCATCGACGACGAGGCCGACCAGGCATCGTTGAACACCAGCCGAGACTCAGAGAGTAGCACGTATACCGCTATCAAAGATCTGCGGCCGCGGTACCTAGCGACCTCTCCTACATTCAATACACCGCGACTCCGTACGCTCCGCTATTACTTGATGCCGCAGACATTTTTGAGCCCACAGTTCGTCGAATTCCTGACCCCTGGCGCTAGGTACACCGGCGGTAAAGAATTCTTCATCGACAATGCAGCAACCGTCGTACGAAACGTGCCGCTCCTAGAGGAGCAGGCCTCGAAACGCCGCCAATCGAACTGCAGGCGAGCCTCCTACAAGCGCTTGCGTCCTTCCTCGCTGGTGCGGCGCTCCTGCTCATCCACGAGCAATCCAGCCCGCCAATCAGCATGCTCGTCCACTCGACTGCGTGGAACGACGTCCAAGCGCGCTATGAGTTTTTGCTCAAGCGGCAGATCGCCCACTGGAAGGAATCCCTTCTTTCGCAGCCGACTCGAAGGTCCCGGGAGCTTATTCGACTCGAGCGGGACCGGCTTGTCGGGCACGGGATCGGGAACGTAAGCGACCACGCTTTCCTAGCGAAGCTCGGTGAAGTGCTCAGAGAATCGACCGTATGGCTCGTCAACAGTGCCGCGGATGTCAACCGCGTCGATTGGAATGTAGCACCAATCCACATACTTGTCGGCGGGAACAAACTCGACCGGGGATTCACAGTTGAGGGCCTAACAGTAACCTATATGAACCGGCCGGCTAGTCCGCAAGTGGGACACCCTCGAGCAGCGAGCCCGTGCTTTCGGCTACCGAGGCGACCTCTTGCCGTACTGCCAATTCTTCGGAAGCAAACGTACGATCCGATCGCTCACCGAAACCGTTCATACCGAAGAGGATCTTCGTGCCCGACTCCGCGATCATATCGAGGATGGAGGTTCGGTTCGCACATGGTCGGCCGAGATCGGGCTACTGCTTCCAGATGGAATGATCCCAACTCGCTCGAGCGTCACCCGCTCTCGCCACGCAAGCGCTTGGCTGGCATTCCAACGGATGCCGTCACTCTCCCTGGAGACACGCAGCACAACCTAAACCTTCTCAAGGAGATCGGCCTGCTCTGTGCGCGGGACAAATACCACGGCCGACTGAAGTTCCGCACCATCAGCTGAGCGATGTCGAGCGAACTATTGAACTCTTGTCGCTCTGGCGGCGGTCGGACTACAGCCCTGGCTGGCTGCACGACGAGTTCGTCGAGGCGCTCGGCCGCAGCTCGAGCATGGTTCTCTGTCACGCTCATGCTCATGGAGGACGCAGGCGGCCCCGCACCCGAAAGTGGGAGGATGGGATCGGCTTCATCAACCTGTTTCAGGGGACGACCGCCGACAGCCAGACGGTGCGTACTATCCCGGCGATCGGAACGTGCTCGGGATCGATGAGCAGCCGGGCCAGGTGGTGATCCAGGCTCATCGTGTCCTGCGGCGTGACCATGAGCGGGACGGCGAGCTACTTGCGCTGGCGTTTTATCTGGGCAGCGGGTCGATCGTCCGGAGGTATATAGTTGACTGAGGCCGTACCAGCAAGCTCGGGGCGTCCGAGGGAAGTGCTGCTCCGCTCGCTAAGGCTCGATCCCGAGAACCCGCGGATACCGGAGAGGAACCGGAGTGATCTTACCCCCGATCTGGCAGTGCTCTTTGAAATCGGCTTTGACGCCTATCCCGTAGCGCAATCGATCGCTGAACTGGCTACTTCTACGCGAGCCGCTGATCGTGATCCTGACGCGGCGGACCCCGACGCCTGGGTTGTTGTCGAGGCAACCGCCGCCTGACAGCGCTGCTTGGCCTCGCGGATCCGGCGGTCAGAGCTGAGTTCCCTACCCGGCGAAGTGGGAACATCAGCCGCCAAGCGGGCGATTTCGATGGACATGATCGTCCCGGTCGTCGTCCATGAGACTCGCGACACGACTCACGCTGAGATCGCCAGGGTTCACATCGTCGGCAAGCTCCAGTGGCGGCCCCTCATGCAAGCGAAATATATTGCGGCCAGAGTGGCTGAAGGACGGACCATTCAGCAAGTTGCGGACCTGATCGGTGTTCCCAAGAGCAGTGCCGCTCGACCCTATCGTGACCAAGCCGTCCTCGCGCAAGCGGAGCGCGCCGGCGTCGTTGTTTCGCATGCGGAGGCGGCGTTTTCACTCCTTACCGTCGCTTTGAGCAGCACGAAGATTCGTGAGCACATCGACGCGCCGCTCGGATCTCGGCTTGTGGTGGGCGAAGATCCTATCCCCGACACAAAAGCCGCGAACTCACGGAGGTTCTCCAGTGGGTATTCGGGGATGAGGACCACGAGGCTGTCATCTCCGACTCCCGCCAAATGTCACAGCTCGGCACCGTGGTTGCCAGCGAGGTCGGCCTTGCCGCCCTCCGGAAAGGTGAGACGCTCGGACAGGCCGAAGCAGCGGATCGCTGCTGCGGGACTCGATCCACTAGACGCGTTGAAGCGCAGGCTGACCACTGCGAAGAGCAGGCGGGCTTCATTCGGCTGTCAATGATAGCAAAGACGCAACTGGAACCAGTAAGATGCACAGTA
>CAVXUB010000005.1:0-425396 GCA_963764805.1 uncultured Actinomycetota bacterium | reverse complement strand
CAAGAGCTTGGTGGCCTCCTCCTGCAGACCGCGGGGAGGTAGAGCGTGTCGAGATCCTCCTCGTAGAAGCGGAGCATCCTCGGCAAGTTGCGGGTCGAGCGCCGTTGCCGCTCCTTCTCGTAGAAGTCGGGATTGTGTATGGAAGCCAGGTGCTTCAGCGAGGCGACGAGCCCGGGCGGGAGCCCTATCCGGTCGATTCCCACCATCGCGCCGAGGGTGGCATGCACCAATGGCGGAGGCGAGGGGTCTGGACGCCCGGGGACGCGCATGATTCCTCGACCCGGCGGAGCCCGGACCGGCATCAACGTGTATGGCGTCACCGATGCTCTTGGCTTCTGCCGCCGACAGCCTGCGGACCGAGGAGAGGAACGCCCACTGGTCGGGCCACGGCTCCATCGTTGCCGGTTCCAGAAACAGGGTGTTGCCCTTCTTCCGTGAGGCGCCTTGCAGCGGCAAGGCGATCAGGTTCCCGAAACCCTTCTGTGGCACGAAGTCCTGCGCCGGGAAGAGCCTGTCGTAACTACCGAGGTCGACTTCGGCGCGGAGGCTCATCGTCTCGCGGAGCAGTCCCGTGCCGAGCCGGCGGGCGACGGCGGCCTCGACGGGTTCGTCGAAGAAGGTCCAGACGTGCGCTCCGTTTCCGGAGCGTGACCGCTCCAGGCACGCGGGAACACCGACATCGACGCACACTTCCAGGAGTGCCAGGGCGTCGAGCCCACGAAGCCTTGTCGAAGTCGCAAGCGAGGAAAAGGCACCGGTCGCCGTCGACCAGCGGGTACACGCCCGCTGTGATCCGACCAGAGAGGTGTGACCGCACGACGTCGTCGTCCATCGGCACATAGCGTCGAGCTGGGGATCGATGTCCGTCGAGGGTGACCGGCGACCAACCGGACTTCTTGGTGCGAGGGTTCTCCCAGCGCTGGGCGTAGACGTCGTCGCGCCCTTCAAACAGTGACCTGAACAAGCGGACCTTGTCCTCCGCCGGCGAGTCGCCGTCGACTGTGGCATTTGGGCCGCGAGCGGCTGCGAAGAGGCTCGGGATCCGCTGTGCAAGGTGGACATTCGTAGCCCGTTCGGGTTCTGCCGGCCGCTGCCCGATCGATCGGAGGTGCGCGTTCTCCTCCATGAGCCGGCCGATTTCGGTTCTCGCCGCGCTAACTCCTCTCGGAGCCGTTCGACTTCGGAGACGAGTAGCGCGCTGGCCGGGACAAAGGATCGCTCCGCATCCCTTGCGATCGATCGCTTGCTCTCGCCGACGTCGCCCGGCATCCCCGCGAGATTACGCAAGCAGCGATCTGCAACCTCAGTCGGTCAATAGGTCAGGCTCGGTCGGGTCTCGGCGGGGGGCGCCGTCGACGAGCAGGAAGTCGCAGGAGGCGTCGAGGGCTTCGGCGACGGGTCACGATGGCGTTGCCGGACGGGGAGACGTGCCCATTCTCATAGATGTGCATCCGCCCGGGCCGGCCCCGAGGTGTGCGAGGCAGGTCGGCTGCTAGCGCCTACGCTTGTCGTGTGGCACTCACCGTCCACCTTCCCGAGGATCTCGCCCGCCGGGTGACCGAGGTGGCCGAAGCGTGCCATGTAAGCCCCGAGCAAGTGGCGATCGATACCATCTCTTCACACCTGCCGGCCGCCACCGACGAGGTACCGCCGGCTCACCGACATCTTGCCTTCGCGGCCATCGGATCGTCAGGATCGACCCGTGGCGCTGCCGAGGCGGACGAGCTGTTGGCCGAGGGCTTCGGGCACGACTGAGTGCTGATCGTCGACACGGGGCCGCTCCTGGCGGCCGCCGTGTTCGCGCTTGCTGCTGGTGGCATCCATGCTCGGCAGGCCGTCAGCATCGTCGCCGAGGGGTGTAACCGAGATCCACAGCGGGGACAGGAATCGACAAGCAGCGCTTGAGCTCTTCGCGTACGCACAGCACCCGTTCACAGACGGAAGCGCCGAGGACACTTCCGAGTGGTTTTTCCGCCCTCGGTGAGGTTGTCGAATTGCACCAGCTGGACGACGGAGAGGTGCGCTGGGACCTGCGAGTACTCGACCTCGCAGGGGGTCTAGCGGCCGGCCATCGTTCCGAGCCACGCACGGTCAAGCAGTAGGGCGTACACGTCACAGTCGGGCCGCCGGATACCTTTCGATCCGACTGGCCCGTACGGCCGCCGCCGTGATCGACGATTTGCCGGCCTGACAATATTCCCTCGGATAGGCGCCGCTCGCGTACGGGTGTGGACAAGTCAAGTCGAGGTGGTGGACCTACCCACGGAGTGCGCAATCAGGGCGTTGGCAACCTCATGTGCGTACCCACCGGCTCCGCGGCCCGCACCCGTCGGCCTGATGAGGCCGGCGTCCTTCAGCTGCCGCAAGACCAGGCGCACCGTCTGGTCGCTGACACCCGGGACGGCCCGCCTGATGTCCGCCATCCCGACGGACCGGGCTGCGTGCTCGAGAACGAAGCGTCGCACTCGTTCCTGTTTCGTCTCGCCTGACCGACGGTCGTCGGCTCGGTCGGCGAACTGCTGGTAGGCGTCCGCCACACCCCGACGAAGAACCGCAGCCAGGGCCAGGGGTCGTGCGACCCTTCGTGCCACCTCGCCGTCGACGCCGCCAGTGCGTCGTAGTAATCGTCCCGCCACACGTAGACCAGACCTTCGATCGAGATGTAGCGCCCGACGCCGTACCCCGTCTCCGACAGGAGCCTGGTGGTCAGGAGGCGGGATACGCGTCCGTTCCCGTCGACGAACGGGTGGATGGTGAGGAAGTCGAGCATGAATAGGCCGTCGAGGAGGACCGGGTGGTGATCGCCTCCGACGGCTGCCAGGTACCTCTCGATCAGCTCGGTGACGTAGAAGGGGGTGTCCACCGCGCTGACTGGCATGAAGCGCACCGAGCTGGTGCCGTCCGGGTGCCGGTCGACGACGAGGTTGTCCACGGTCTTGAACTGGCCGCCGCCGCCTCCTGTTCGCCCGAACAGCAGACGGTGCAGGTGCAGGACGAGGCCGATTGCCAACGCACCCGGCTCGTCCTGGAAGAGGTAGTCGAGCGCATCGCGGTAGCCGGCCAGCTCCTGCTCGTTGCGCTTTCTGAGCCGCTGGTCGGCGCCCTGGATGATCCGCTCGGCGCGGCCCTGCTCGACCACGACGCCCTCGATCGCCGAAGACGCCACGACGGACTCGACACGGGCCGCGTCGGCGAGCTCCTTCAACAGCCCGGGAAGCTGGCCTGCGTAGAGCGCCTCCGAGCCGCGTCCGGCGTCTACGGTGCTGCGACGCGTGACGATGCCGGCGGGAACAGCGCCTATGAGCCGTTCGAGGTCGACGAAGCTCCGCAACTGACCAACCTTCCGCTAATCATGCTAATCGGACCGCGAATTAGCATATTCATCAATGACGCTAGGACTACGCGTTTTCGAGCGTGATGGCGGCTTGGTGGTCCTGGGCGTCGAGCAGGTGGCGGTAGCGGTTGACCATCTGGACGGATCGCCAGCCGTGTCGGTCCATGACTTCTCCGACGCTTGCGCCGTTCTTCAGCAGGGTTGTCGCCGAGTGGTGGCGGAGGTCGTAGACCCGGGCGTGAGGGACGCCGGCGGCTCGACCTTGCGCTCGTTGAGCGGGGGAAGCCCGACGCTGTCGGTGGCGATCATCGCCTGTAGCCGCGCCGGTGCGCCCAGGCCAGCGACTGGCGGAGCGCCCAGTGGGCCGCCTTGCGGATCGAAGCGCCTGACTGGCCCTTGGCCAGCATCGACGAGTAGAGGTCCTCGGCGTCGGCAGGCCGGAGCCGGGCGACCTTCATCGACCCGATTGCCGGCTCGATGTGCTTGAAGGCGGTCTTGTAGCGGTCGACCGTAGCCGGCGCGAGCGTCGGCGCCTTGACGTCGAGCCAGCTCGTTGAGCACCTCCATGACCGTGACCGGCTCAGCGGCCGCCGTCGCCGTCCGGTCCCGGCTCACCTCGTTCACGAACGCGGCGAGCGCCCGGTCGGCCTCCCGCTTCGTCCCGTGGACGGTCTTGGTCGCGTCCCCGCGCCGGCGGCCCCTCGCATCCAGCCCGACGAACGCGTGGAGCCGCCAAGAGTTGGCGCCCCGCTTCACCACGTGACCCGCCATCGCCGCCCTCCCTGTCCGAGCCGGGCGTTTCGGCCCGTTGTTCGGCCCGTGATAACCAATTCAGATTTCCAATTGGGTGTATCAGGCACTCGGAGGGGGGAGGCGCCATGGCCTCTGCACTACCACTTTAGCCGGCACCCCCAACGGCACCCCCAACGGCACCCCCAACGGCACCCCCAGACGGCACCCCCAACGGGATTCGAACCCGTGTTTCCGCCTTGAAAGGGCGATGTCCTGGGCCGCTGGACGATGGGGGCGGGTGACCGAAGGTCCCGGTCGGGCCCGAAGAGCCTACCAATCGCCCTCTGACGCCTTGACACCGCTGGACAGCCCTGGGCACGGTCGATGTCGAGTGCCACGAACGCTCAGCCGGCGCCGTCCTCCCGCAGGGTCCAGAGGACACCGTCACGGGTGTCCTTGACCTCGATGCCGAGACTCACCAACTGGTCCCTAATGGCGTCGGAATCTTCGAAACGCCTTGCTTCCCGGGCCGAACGGCGCATCCCGAGCATCGCCTCGACGAAGGGGCCGACCACTTCGGCGGGGTCGCGGGCGCCCACCTTGGCCAGCGTCCCGAGCTCGACCACCATCGATCGCATTCGAGAACGGGCACGGCTGAGCTCGTCGCTGCCCGGGATGTCGGCCGACCACGCGTAGATGTCGGACTCGAGGGCGAGGATCGCCTCCACGGCCGCATCGGCGTCCCGCGCCTCCAGAGCATCGGCGAAGGCCCTCTCGTGCTCACGCACCAGAGCCGTGATCGGGGCCGAAGCCGGCAAAGGGCCCCCCGCCTGACCCCCGGCGGTGCTCCCGACGCCCTCGACCGCGCCTTCGCCAGCGCCCGCGCCGGGACTCTCGAGCTCCCCTGGGCCTGCCAGTTCTGACCCGCCTCCCATTGCAAGCTCTCGTGCCGCCCGCTGGATGTCGTCGACCTCCAGGACGGAGCCGGCCGGGAACGTTGCCGACCGGCCGCCGCTACGGACTGTCACGACCCCGATCCCAGCCACGGTGGCTGTCATCTCACCAAGATCGATCGACAACGACGTGTGCTCGTCGATCCCGAGGACGAACGATCCCGGCGGCAGCTCCCGCTCGAGCGGTGCCAGACGACGCTCGCCGAGGTAGCAGAAGCGCGTGTCGTGAGTGCCCCCCTCGGCGTTGTTGTAGTGGGGCAGAACCGCCGCCGAGAGCCCGCAGGCGTGGCCGAGTATGTCGAGCCCTTCCAGCCAGCGCGGGTCCTCGCCGACCTTGTAGATCTCATAGACGGGGAGCGTGGCAATCCCGAGCGTGAGGGCGGCCGCACTGGCGAAGGTGACCCCGCCGAAGTCTGCCAGCTTCTCATCGAGCAGCTGGGGGACGGCTGATGCCCGCCACATCCGCAGCGCATAACTCGGGCTGCCGGGCCCGGCGAACACGTAGCGAGCCGACCGAACCTTGGCAACCATGTGCTCCTCGGCGAAGCGTGATCCGGTGCCGTGCCCAGTGCCAAGGCGCGCCTCGGCGTCGCCCGATGCCACCTCGATCTTGGTCTGCAAGCTCTCGTCGAAGTAGGCGATCGCTCGAGCCGCTATCTCTTTCGCGTTCTCCTGGAAGCCGAACGGGGTGTCGAGCAGCACCGCGTCGACGGGTGGCGGGCCAAGCCGCCCGAGGATGGCGCGGTGCACCTTGACCATCGTCGGGCTCGTTTCGCCGGAGCCCATGATGGTGAGCATCCGTGGGCGGGAGCTCAATCCCCGCCCCTCTCGTCCGTACCTGGCGGAGGCGTGGTTCCCCCCTGCGGGCCACGATAGGTGGGGGCTTGGGTCGCGTCGGCCACAGGAGGTGCGCCTGGAGGCGCCCAGCGCATACCCGCGGGAGGATCACCCCACGGGTCTGCCAGGAACTCCGCCTCCTCGCCCGGCAGATCGGGCAGACCCGCCGACATCGCCTCGATCAGATCGCTCTGCAGCTCGGCGAGAAAGAGGTAGAGAACCGACACGTCACGGGTAGCGGGGTCGTCGAAGTCCGGCTCCCAATCGTCGGTTACGGCGAGCGTGGTTCCGAGGATCAGCCGGACGTCGTTGAACGCCGTCATCCAACCGGCCGCCTGGTCCTCGGTCAGCGACTGGGCGTCGACCGACTCCGCAAGGGCGCGAAACGCCCCCCGGTGATGCTCGAGCAGCTCCCGACGCATCAGGTCACGGTAACCACGTTCCGCCGCAGGATCGTCCGGATACGCGGGCGGAAACAACCTGCCGAGGTTGGGGGGCGGCTCCGGCATCGCGAGCAGCTCCTCGATCTGGGCAGGCAAGGACCTGAGCAGCGCCCTCTCGCTTGGCGCCAGCCGCAACCCGTATCCGCCTCCCGAGCGACGCTGGAACCGGCGCCGTCGGAACATCGAGCTCACGACGTCCGCTCCATCGTCGCCCAGAGGCCGTGCTCGTGCAGGCGCATGACGTCGTACTCCGCTCGTTCCTTGGGTCCGCTCGATACCACCGCGCGTCCTTTCTGGTGGACGTCGAGCATCAGCCTCTCAGCCTTGGCGAACGAGTACCCGAAGAGCTTCTGGAAGACGAAGGTGACGTAGGACATGAGGTTTACGGGATCGTTCCAGACGATCACCAGCCAAGGCCGATCCGGGACCACGACCTCGCCGGTCTCTATCTCCTCGACCTCGAGGGGAGCCACCATCGGTGCGGCCCGAGCCGATCCGGCGATACCGGCCAGTCGCGGGCATCGCGTTCAGGCGTTCGCGGGTGCTGTCTCGACCGGACGCCTTGGCTTGGCTGCGTCGGCTCCGGCCGCGGCAGCTCTCGTGATCGGCGTCGCCTTCGCCTCGCGCCGCTCGAACAGCGACAGGTAGAACCAGACGGATGCCACGAACAGCCCCGTCGCGCCGAGCATGTGGATCCCGACGACGAGCGGGTTGTCGTGCAGGAAGTACTGCGTGTAGCCAAGTGCGCCCTGCACCGCCATCACCTCCAGGAGAACCCGGCCCCGCGCCTGCACGCGCTCGGGCGCCCGCGCCTGGCGGAAGGCGAACAGGGACGCCAGCGTCAACCCGATCAGGAACAGCGCCAGCGTGGAATGCAGCTCGGCCACCTCCTGGAAGGCCAGCGGCACACGTGAGACCGAGACGCTCGGGTCCCCTGTGTGCGGTCCCGCCCCGGACACCGCCGTGCCCACGGTGACCACGACGCAGAGCGCGCCGAGGAGCAGGCGGGCGAGCCAGACGAGCGGCCGGTCGACGACCGGGACGGCCGGCGCCGAGGCGAGCCCATCGGGGACGCGCGCTCTGTGGCTGAGGTAGACCGCTGTCGCCACGACTGCGAGCGAGAGGAGGAAGTGGGTCATGACGAAGTAGGGGTTGAGCTTCGTGAGGACGACGATGCCGCCCATGATCGCTTGGGCGACGATGCCGCCGAGCAGCGCCACCGACAACCACAGAAGCTCTCGCCGGCGGGGTTGGCGGAGCCATGCCGCCACGATCGTGGCACCGGTGAGGATGCCGACCGCGATCGTGACGCACCGGTTGCCGAACTCCACCATCGGGTGGACCGACAGGACCGCCACCGCATGATGCTGGTAGCAGCCGGGCCAGTCGGGGCAACCGAGGCCGGAGCCGGTTAGCCGCACGGCGCCGCCCGTGACGATGATCGCCGCGAATGCGAAGGTCGTGGCATCGGCGATCCGGCGAAACGTCGCCGGGCTCACACGCAGGCCTGTGCGGGCGGAGGTCGTGCTCGTTGCTGCCACTGCCGCCCATGCTAGGTCGCCGTCAGGCGCAAGGTGCCAGGAGACGGCGACGCTCCGAGGGAGCGCGAAGTTCTGGCGCGTACCGGTCGCGTTTCGCCAAAGCGGTGCTCGGCCGCGGTAGCGTGTGCGCTGCAATGGAGTCCCCCTACGAGGTACCGCTCGCCTCATCGGACCTGTCGGCTGGGGTGCCGGCCTCGGCCCACGCCCCCGCACCCAGCCCGATCGTGGCGTCCGGGGCAAACCGGATCGGCTTTGCTGACCGCCTGCTCGGCTTCGTCGCCCTCACCAAGCCGCGCATCATCGAGCTCCTCCTCATCACCACCATTCCGACGATGTTCGTGGCACGCCGGGGCGTCCCGTCGGGCTGGCTGATCCTCGCCACTCTCATCGGCGGCACCTTGGCGGCCGGTGGTGCCAACGCCATCAACATGTACGTCGACCGCGACATCGATGCCGTGATGCACCGCACCCGCAAGCGCCCTCTCGTGACGGGAGTCGTGACGCCGCGCCAGGGCCTCGTCTTCGCTCTCGCGCTCGAGGTGGCGGCCTTCGTCGAGCTGTGGGTCTGGGTGAACTTCCTCTCGGCGGCGCTCGCCATCTCGGCGACGCTGTTCTACGTCTTCGTCTACACGCTCTGGCTGAAGCGCAGCTCGACCCAGAACATCGTCATCGGCGGTGCCGCCGGTGCCGTGCCGGTACTCATCGGCTGGTCCGCCGTCACCGATCGCCTCGGGTGGGCGCCGGTGGTGCTCTTCGCTCTGATCTTCGTCTGGACTCCATCGCATTTCTGGGCGCTGGCCGTCCGCTATCGCGAGGACTACGGCGCCGCTCACGTCCCGATGCTGCCGGCAGTCGTGACCATTGGCCAGGTGGCCCGCCAGATCGTGATCTACTCGGCCCTCCTGTTCGGGGTCTCGCTCGCCTTTGCTGTCGTGGCGAGGATGGGCTGGATCTACACCATCGCGGCGCTTCTCTCCGGCGCCGGCTACATGGTGCACGCCTTCAGGCTGCAGAAGGAGCAGACGGCGGGGAGCGCGATGAGGTTGTTTCGCTACTCGATCACGTACGTGACGATCCTCTTCGCGGCCATGCTCGTGGACGTCGTCGTCCGCTTCCACTGAGCCGGCGGGCTCACTCCCAGCGGAACGTCGCCGCCGCCGCCACGGGCGCCGCCACCGCCCAGACTGCCAGCACCAGCCAGTCCTCCAGACGCACGGGCTGACCACTGCCGAGGGCGGCGTGCAGCGCGTCGGAGAGGGCGGCGGCGGGAAGGAGGCGGGCGGCCGGAGTGAGCGCCCCCAACTTGGACAACGGGAACACGATCCCCCCGACGAGAAGCAGCACGACGTAGACACCGTTGGCGACGGCGAGCGTCAGCTCCGCTCTCAGCGCCGCCGGCCATCAGCAGCCCCAGCCCGGCAAAGGCCACCGTTCCCAACAGCTCCACGCCGACCGCGAGCGGCGCTCCCGCATGCGGGCGCCAACCGAGCGCGAACGCGATCGCCACCAGCACGACGACCTGCACCACCTCGACAGCGAGCACGGCCAGGATCTTGGCGGCGACGAGACTGCCCCGGCCGAGAGGGGTCGTGCCGAGGCGCTTGAGGACCCCGTAGGAACGCTCGAAGCCGGTGGCGATCCCGAGGCTGACCATCGCCGTCGACAGCACCGCCAGCGCCAGCACGCTGGGCGCCAGGAAGTCGACCGGATGTCCCGTACCGGTCGGCAGGACGTGCACCAGTGAGAAGAACACCAGCAGCATCACCGGTATCCCGAGCGTGACCAGCAGGGTCTCGCCCCGCTTGAGGGTGAGCCTCGCTTCGGCGGCGGTCTGGGCGGCCAGCGCCTGCGACCTCACCGCCGCCGCCTGCCAGAGGCGGATGGTTCCGCCGCGTCGGTGGTGAGCCTCATGAACACGTCCTCCAGCCGGTGGCGCCCCGCACGCAGGTCGCCGATCTGGATCTCACGCTCGGCCAGCCAGGAGGTGAGGGCGGCCACGGTCGCCGGGCTGGGTGATGCGTCGACCTCATACTCGCCCCGCGACAGCTCCCGCACCGCTGCCCCCAGTGCCGCCGACATCTCCGTGACCTCCAGCCCCGCAGGAGCAGCAAAACGAATAGATGCCGCGCCACCTGTCAGCTCTCCGGGTGTCCCTTCGGCGACGATCCGCCCGTGATCGACGATCACCACCCGGTCGGCCAGACGCTCAGCCTCTGCCAGTTCGTGAGTCGTGAGCACGACGCAGGCTCCCCGCTCGCGCAGGCCCTCGATGACGCCCCGCACGACGACGCGCCCGTTCGGGTCGACCCCGGCCGTCGGCTCGTCGAGGAACAACACGGACGGGTTGCCGACCAGGGCGAGGGCGAGTGCCAGACGTTGGCGCTCGCCGCCGGACAGCCTCCGAGCCGGGGTTCGCGCCACGTCCTCCAATCCGAGGAGGCAGAGCAGCTCGGCCGGAGGCACGGGATCGTCGTAGTAGCTGGCAAACAGTCGCAGCATCTCGGCGGCACCCATCGCCGGGTAGAGGCCTCCACCCTGCAGCATCACGCCGAGCCGCGGCACCAAGCGCCGCTGATCGGCGACCGGATCGAGTCCCAGCACCCGTACCCGTCCCGAGTCGGGCCGCCGGTACCCCTCGAGAGTCTCGACGGTGGTGGTCTTTCCCGCACCGTTGGGACCGAGCAGTGCCGTCACCTCGCCTGCGCGTGCCTCGAAACTGATGCCGTCCACCGCTACCCGGTGCCCATAGCGAACGACTAGACCCTCCACCGACACCGCAGCCGGAAGAGCTGTGACTTCGCCAACCGCGGCGCGGTCGTCCGACTGCCCTGGAAGCAATGCCGGAGCCTCAGCTCGTGCGCGGACGCTCTAGCCGGTAGCCGAGCCCTCGGATGGTCGTGATCAGCGTCGGCCGGGAGGGGTCCTCCTCCACGTGCGCCCGCAAGCGCTTGATGTGCACGTCGAGGGTCTTGGTGTCCCCTACGTAATCGGCACCCCACACCCTGTCTATGAGGGTGTCGCGGGTCACGAGCCTGCCGGCGTGCTGCAGGAGCAGCTCCAGGACCTCGAACTCCTTGCGGGTCAGGCGCACCTCGTTGCCCCGCACCGTCACCTCGTGGCGGTCGGGATCGAGGCGTACGCCAGCGACCTCGAGCACCTCCGAGCCGTCCTCATCGGCGGCCCGCCGAGGTGGAGGTCTCGGCGGCATCACCACCTTGGCTGTCACGGGAGTCGGAGCGCCTGAGCACAGCACGCATCCGGGATGCGAGCTCGCGCAGCCGGTAAGGCTTGGTGACGTAGTCGTCCGCTCCCACCTCGAGGCCGACGACCGTGTCGATCTCGGTCGACTTGGCGGAGACCATGATGATCGGGACGTTGGAACGTGCCCTGATCGCACGGCAGACGTCGATGCCCGACATCTTCGGCAGCATCACGTCGAGCAGCACGACCTCAGGTCGCGATTCGTCGAACTTGGCGATCGCCTCGGCCCCGTCACGCGCCACCGTCGGAGCGAAACCCTCCCGCTCAAGGCCGATCAGCAACGCCTCCAGGAACGACTCCTCGTCCTCGACTACGAGCACCTTCGTCCCTTCGGGCCGCCCCTGGGCACCCTCGGGCCGTGCCTGCGCCGGCAGATCCTCCTCGGGCCGCCCCTGCGCCGGCAGGTCCTCCTCGGGCCGCCCCTGCGCCGGCAGGTCCTCGACGCTCATGCCTCGGCCCTCTGCGGTTGCAACGGGATGCGGAGCGTGAAGGTCGAGCCCTCACCTTCGCGGGACTCGACATGCACGCTCCCGTGGTGGTTGCTGGCCACGTGGCGAACGATCGAGAGCCCGAGGCCAGTCCCGCCCGTGGAGCGTCCACGGCCATGGTCGACCCGGTAGAAGCGCTCGAAGATGCGGTCGAGCTCGCGCGCCGGGATCCCGATGCCGCGGTCGCGGACGTCGATCACCACCTCGTGGCCGTCCTCTACGCGGCCGACGATGTCGACGGTCGAGTCCTCGTAGGAGAACTTCACTGCGTTCTCGAGCAGGTTGTAGAGGGCCGAGGTCAGTTGCCTGCGGTCACCCATGACGGCCACTGGCGGATCGGGCTCGTCGAGCATGATCTTCACCCGCCGTTGCTCGGCGGCCGCACGGATGCGCTCGCTCGCCTCGGCCATCACCAGGTTCACGAGGACGGGCTCGCGCGGCGGGGACTCTTCGCTCTCGATGCGCGACAGGTCGAGCAGGTCGTCGATGATCCTCGACACCCGAAACGCCTCCGCGTGGATCCTCTGCGCCAACCTCTCGGCGACCGCCGGCTCCGTCTCGCTGAGCAGCGTCTCGGCAAGCAGCCCCAGCGCCCCCATCGGCGTCTTCAGCTCGTGGCTGACGTTGGCGACGAAGTCCCTGCGCACCTCTTCCAGCCGTCGGCGGTCGGAGACGTCCTCGATGACGGCGATGATCCCGAGCGCACGCTGCCCGTTGTCGATGCTCTGCGTGCGCACCGAGAGGGTGCGGCGCGGCGGCCCGTACAGCTCCAGGGTGCGTTCGTCGGAGGAGCCCTGGGCCGTGGTGGTCATCAGGTCGTCGACGGCCTGCGCCGCCAAGGCGTCTCCGTGCCGGCTGGCCATCAACGAGATCGCCCTGGCGTTGCGGAAGGCGAGGTCCCCGTGCTCGTCGGAGATGATCACGGCCTGCGGCAAGGTGTCGAGAGCACGGCGCAGGCGGATCGCGTCGGAGCTGGATTCGGCCACCGCCTCGGCGGCTCGGTCCGTGGCACGCTCGACGGCGGTCAGCGCCTCGTCCACCTTCTTGGGCTCGACGTCCGGGTCGTCGGCCCCGAGGCGGGCAGAGAGTGCCAGCAGGCGCTGGCGCATCGGGCGGCGGCCACGGATGCTGCCGGCAGCGAACGCCAGCAGGACGAGGAGAACCGCTGCTCCGCCGATGATTGCGATGGCGACCGCCGGTTGATGGATGACGATCGAACCGGTCATCGCCTCTCGATATCCCGCTAGCAGCACCTCGTTGCCGAGACTATCACCCGCTCCTGCTGAGCCTCCCTGCCGCAAGGCCCCCGATTCATGGCCGGCGCGCAGGACCTCTTGAAATGACACCGGATATCACCTAACCTCTTCCACCCGGCCGGAGCGACGCCCTCTCTCCTGCTGCCTCGCGTAGCCCGCCTCCGCTCGCGCCTCGCGTACCCCGCCTCCCCTCGCGCAACGCGCCCTTGGGACCGCCGGCCGCACCCGTGGCCGAGGACGAAGGAGGAGCAGCTCGTGTCGATCGTCTCTCTGATGGGCGCCGCACCGCGCCTTGCCCCGCTCGCGCTTTCGGGGGTGGTCAACTTGAGCCCCGACCCGGGCGGGCTGCCCGGAGCGAGCTCGATCAGCCGTATCGCCGACGGCATCGGCTGGTGGGCGCTGCTCTTGTCCCTTCTCAGGGCTGGTGGTCGGAGCGGCCACGTGGGCGGTGGGGGCCCATTCGAACAACTACCAGTTCTCGATGACCGGCCGGCGGGCAGTCGTGGTCTCGGCTCTCGCCGCCCTCGTCATCGGGGCGGCGCCTGAGCTGATCAACTTCTTCTTCTCGACCGGACAGCACATCGGCTGATGCGGGCCACCCGTCGTGCCCTGCACCCCGCCCGCCGTCCGCTGCACTCCGCCCGCCGTCCGCTGCACTCCGCCCGCCACCTACCGCACCCGGCACCTCATCCGCTGCACCCGGCCCACCATCCGCCGGCGCCACACCACATCACCCTCCACTCGTCTTCGCTGACGGACGTCCTGAAGGGCGTCGCCGAGACGACCGCCGGGCTTGCCACCCTCCTGACGCATGCCTTCTCGACGAACGGTATCGCCAGCACCATCTTCGACGTCTTGTGCAACTGGTTGGTCGGTGGAGCCACATACCTCCTGCGGGAGCTCGGGAACGCCATCTCGAGCACCACGACGCCGCAGATCGGGGCGCCTTTCTACGCTCGCCAGCTGGCCGTGATGGCGGTCGTCGGGGGAGCGATCGCCCTCCCGCTGGTGCTCGTCACCACCATCCAAGCGGTGGTGCAGCACGATGGCTCGCTTCTCGTGCGGATGGTGCTGGTGAAGCTCCCGACGTCACTGCTGTTCACCGGCTGCATCGTGCAGTTGATCCAGCTCTCGTTGGCGGCCGTCGACAGCGTGTGCGGCGCCATGTGGCACGCCGCCGGTGTGTCGTCGTCGGAGGGTCTGAGCCATCTCGCCCACTTCGTCGCCGGCCTGCCTCACATCACGGGGGCGATCGGGAGCGCCGTCGCCGCTGCCGTCGGAGGCATGGTGATCGTGGTCGCCTTCGTCTTGTGGCTGGAGCTGGCTCTGCGATCGGCGTCCATCGAGATCGCGACGCTCTTCCTGCCGATCGTCATGGTCGGCCTGATCTGGCCCGTTACCTCCCACTGGGCAAGGCGCCTCGGGGAGGTGCTGGCGGCGCTCGTCGTGTCAAAGCTGGCGATCGTCGCAGTGTTGGCGCTGTCGGTGGCCCAGCTGGGCTCCTTCTCGGGGCTCGACGCCGTCGTCACCGGCGTGGCGCTGCTGTTGCTGGCCACGCTTGCGCCGTACGCGCTGTTCAAGCTCGTGCCGCTGATGGAGTCGGGGGCGATCAGCCACTTGGAGGGCCTCGCCCGCCGCCCGATGAGCCCGGCCTCGATGATCGGTGGGGAGGCGGCCCGTACGGGGTCGTCCTGGTTGCTCGCGCACGCCGGTTCGTTTGGCGGGGGCGGTGCAGGGGGGACCTCCGCCGGGGGTCAACAGGGAGCCGGGCCGCGGCGCGGCGGGATGCCCGCGGGCGGCTTCGGAGACGTCGGCGACGGCGGGGATGCGGGGATCGGCGACCCGGGTGCCGCCGCCGCCAGCACACCGGGCAGTGTCGGGTTCATGGCGGGGACACCGCCGCCGGAGACGTTTCGAGAGGACGTGGCGGCGAGGGCACGGACGTTGAAGCCGCATCCGAACTGGCCAAGCGCCGGCGCGTCGGCCTCGGGGGACGATGGTGGCAACTGACAGAGAGAGGCCGGCTTCGGGCTACCAGCTCGGAGGGCGGGAGAAGCGTGGCCTGCTGGCAGGGTGGCGCGGTGGCCAGGTGGGTGCGGTGGCGGCCGGTTTGGCGACGGCCGTGCTGCTCGTGCGCCTGGCGCCGGGCGTGCTCGGCGGTGTGCTGGCCCTGCTGGCCGTGCTCGCCGGAGTCGGGCTTGCCTGCTGGCCGGTGCGCGGTCGGAGCGCCGACGAGTGGGTACCGGTCGTCGCCCGGCACGCCGCCCGGTGGACCCGCGGTGCCCTCCGCTGGAGGAGCAGCGTTCCCTGGCTCGGGAGCGCCGCCGCCAACCGCACCCGCGGGCTCCTTCCCGATCGTGGTCCGTTCGCCGGCTTGTCGGTCGAGGACTCCGGCCAACTCGGCTTCGAGGGTCAGGCTTTCGGCCTGGTACGGGATCGCCGCTGCCAGACGCTGACGGCCGTGCTGGCGGTGTCGGGTGCCGGCTTCGCCCTGCTCGGGAACGAGGACCGCGACGACCGAGTCTCGGGATGGGCGCGGGTGCTGGCGACACTCGCCAGGGACGGCAGCGTGTTGCACCGCTTGCAATGGGTGGAGCGGTGCGTGCCGGACGACCTCGCCGGCCCCCGCGCCTATCGCGAGGCGGTGACCACGACCGGGACGCCGCAGACGGCGCCCGAGCAGGTGTCCTACCGGCGGCTCCTGGAGACCGCCCAGTCCGGCGGCTGGCGCCACGAGCTCTACCTGGCGGTCTGCATCAAGGAGTCCCAGCGCCTCCGCATGCGGGGCGACCCCGCCATCCGCACCGCGGCGACGGACCGGTTGGCCCGCGAGATCGACGCCCTGGAGCGCGCCCTCGGGCAAGCCGAGCTCGTCGTTGAAGGCGTGTTGGGAGCCGACGGGCTGCGTCGCCTGATGTCGGAGGAGCTCACCCTCCGCCCGGGCGGGGCGCGGGCCTCCGCATGGCCGCTCGGGTGTGAGGCTGCATGGTCCTCGTTCCGAGCCGACGGCGCTTGGCACGCCACGTACTGGATCGCCGAGTGGCCAAGGGTCGACGTGGGCGCCGAGTTCCTGCTCCCGCTCGTAACCGGAGCCAGCATGCGGCGGACGCTGTCGATGACGATGGCTCCTCTCGCGCCGCTCGACGCCACCCGCTCGGCCGAGCGTGCCCGCGTCTCGGGCGCCGCCGACGCGGCGCTGCGCGAGAAGCACGGGTTCGCGGTCACCGCACGGGCCGCCCGTGATCAGGCCGCCGTGACACGCCGGGAGGCCGAGCTCGCCGAAGGACACGCCTCGTACCGGTTCTCCGGCTTCGTCACCGTGTCAGCCGTCCGGACCGACGAGCTGGAGGCTTCCTGCGAGGCGGTCGAGCGGGCGGCGGCGCTCGCTCATCTCGAGCTGCGCCGCCTCTACGGCGCTCAGGACGAGGGCAGGCTCGCCACTCTCCCGCTCGGCCGCGGTCTCTCGTGAGCGGCCCATCCGGAGGAGAGCTGTGAGGCTCCCCGCCCACGAGACGACGACCGCCCATCTCGGCGCCGCCTATCCCTTCGCGGCCGGCGGCAACCTTTCGTACGGGCTGCTGGTGGGGAGGGATCTGTTCGGCGGTGCATTTTGTTTCGATCCCTTCGAGCTGTACGGCCGGGGCGCCCTCACCAATCCCAACACGATCGTCTTCGGGCAGATCGGCAGAGGCAAGAGCGCCTTCGTCAAGACGTGGCTGTGGAGGCAGGCTGCCTTCGGCCGCCGTGCGTTCGTGATCGACCCGAAGGGCGAGTACGGGCCGCTCGCCTCGGCGCTCGGTTGCGAGCCGATCTCGCTGCGGCCGGGAGGGCGCTTGCGGGTCAACCCTTTGCAGGCCGGCGCCGCCACCGGTGCGACGGACGATTCCCTTTCCCGCAGCCGCCTCGAGCTGCTGGGCGCCGTGGCAACCGCTTGCCTCGGGCGACGGCTGGCGCCCGCCGAACGGGCCGCCATCGAACTGGCCCTGGCCGAAGCGATACGGCGCCAGGCCAGAGCGGGAGCGGCCACCCCCACGATCCCCGACGTGGTGGCGGCGATGCTGGCCCCTACGGCCGAAGCGGCCCTCGAGATCGGCACGACCATCGGCGAGCTGCGGGCGGACGGGAGGCAGGTGGCGCTGGAGCTGAGGCGTCTCGTCACGGGCGATCTGCGAGGGATGTTCGACGGCCCGACCTCCCCCGGGCTCGACCCCGAGGGCCGCATCGTCGTGCTCGACCTCTCCGCCGTCTACCACTCGCCGGCGCTCGGGGCGCTGATGACGTGCGCCGCTGCTTGGCTGCAGGGCGTCGCCACCGCTTCGAGAGACGCCAAGACGATCCTCGTCGTCGACGAGGCCTGGGCGATCCTCGCCGAGCCGCACGTCGCACGCTGGCTGCAGTCCTCGTGGAAGCTCTCGCGGGCAAGGGGCATCGCCAACGTGGCCGTCGTGCACAGGGTCTCGGACCTGAAGGCCGCCGGCGCCGCGGGCAGCGAGGAGTCGCAGCTGGCGGAGGGGCTGCTCGCCGACTCCGAGACGCTCGTCCTGTACGGGCAACCGACGGCGGAGCTGGCGACCGCCCGGTCGTTGCTCGGGATTTCGACCACCGAGGAGGGACTGCTGGCTTCGCTGCAGCGGGGAGTGGCGCTCTGGCGAGTGGCGGGCCGGTCCTACCTGGTGCGGCACCTGCTGGCGCCCGACGAGCGACGGCTCGTCTACACCGACGGCCGGATGGCCGGGACGCAGGCGTTGTGAGGGGGGCCGTCGACAGCTCGCACCGCACGGAGATCCTCGGTCTTGGGATCCTGGTCCTCGCCGCGCTCGTGCGTGCTGGCGCATCGCTCGGTCACGGTTGGCTCCTCGTGGCGGTCATCGCCTTCGCCTGCGCTGTAGCTCTCGGCCTGGGCGGCTGGTTGGCCCGGCGGGGCGGCCCGCGCCTGCCGAGCCGCTCGCATTGGCGGCAGCCTCTCCGGCACCGCGGCGCTCATTGGGCCGCCCCCTCGGACCTGCGGCCGTTGCGGGTCCAGGGCCCCGACAGAGGACGGCTGGTGCTCGGCAGGACCGGTCGCCAGCTGATCGCCGCCGAGCCGTCGCAGTCGGTGATCGTGATCGGCCCCTCGCAGTCGAAGAAGACGTCGGGGATCGCCATCCCGGCGATCCTCGAATGGGACGGCCCGGTGCTCGCCACGTCGGTCAAGACAGATCTCGTGCGGGACACGATGGAGTGGCGGAGGACGATCGGCGACGTGCTCGTCTACGACCCGGCGGGTGCGACGGGCCTGCCAGCAGCCGGATGGTCGCCGCTGGCGGCATCGTCGACCTGGGCGGGGGCCCGCCGGGTCGCTGCCGGGCTCTGCTCCGTCGCTCGCTCCCGCTCCTCCGGCATGGAGGACAGCACCTTCTGGTACGCGATGGCGGAGAAGCTGCTGGCGCCGATGCTGCTGGCTGCGTCGACGGCGGGCGCCTCGATGGCGGACGTGGTGCGCTGGATCGATGCCGAGGAGGTGGTCGAGGTCGAACTGGCGCTGCAGCTCGCCGGGGTACCGGAAGCGATCCGAGCCGCGGCGGCGAGCTTCGGTCGGGAGGAGCGCCAGAAGGGATCCATATACGCCACCGCCGAGTCGGTGATCGAGGCATTCGCCGACCCGTCGGTCTCGGCCTCGGCGTGCTCGCACGACATCACGGCCGGCCGGCTCCTCGACGGCGGGCGCCACAGCCTGTACCTGTGCGCTCCAGCGCACGAGCAGGAGAGGTTGCAACCTGTCTTCGTCACCGTGGTGCGCCAGATGCTGGAGGAGGCGTTCGCCAAGTCGGCGGCGGCCGGACGCCCTCTCGATCCGCCGCTGCTGGTCGTGCTCGACGAGGCCGCCAACGTGGCTCCGGTCACGGACCTCGACAAGCTGGCGTCCACCGCCGCCGGCCACGGCATCCAGCTCGTCACCGTCTTCCAGGACATGGCGCAGATCGAGGCGCGCTACGGCCACCGGGCAGGGACCGTCGTGAACAACCACCGGGCGAAGGTCGTCCTCTCGGGCATCTCCGACCCCGCAACGCTGGAGCATGTCAGCCGGCTGGCGGGTGACGAGGAGCTGTGGATGCCCTCCACCACTGTCGACGCCGAGGGGCGTCGATCACGGACCGACTCGCCGATCACCCGGCCGCTCGCCCCGGCCGCCTCACTTCGCCGGATCGCGCCCGGCCAGGGCGTTCTCATCTACGGCCACCTGCCTCCGGTCCGACTCAACCTGCGGCCGTGGTTCGAGGATCGGGAGCTCGGGGAGAGGGTGAGGGCCGGCGCCTCGACGTTTCGCGGGAAATAGCACCGAACCGGTTACAAAAGCCGCGAAACGTTCCCCCACTTCCAGCCGCTCCAGCCCCTAGGACGGAGCGACCTTCGGCCAGGGCCGGCGGCGCTCGAACTCCAGAGCCAAGTCGAGCAGGAGGTCCTCACGGTGGTGGGCGGCGATCGCCTGCAGGCCGACCGGGAGCCCGTCCACCAGGCCGACGGGAATGCTCGCCGCCGGGTTGCCGACGAGGTTGGAGGGGATCGTCAGCGCCCCGTTGTTCATCATCGCCCTCTCGAAACCAAGCTCCTCGAGCAAGTCGACCCCGTCCACCTGCGTCGGCAGCGGGCCGGCCGCACCGAAGGCGATGTCGGGATTGGTCGAGGCGATCACGACGTCCACGGCGTCGAACAGCTCGGCGAAGGCCTCGTTCACGCGGCGCCGGAACGTCTCGACGCTTGCTGCCAACCTGAGATCGAACTGGTGGTAGGCGACGTTGAGGCCGAACATCATCTCGGGGGTCAGCAGCGGCTCGCAGTCGGGATAGCGACCGTCCAGATCGGCTAGCAGTCCCGCCATGTTGGCGAGGGCCCACTCGCTGCTGCCGAGCGGGATCTCGACGGCCACGTCGACCAGCTTCATCCCGGCCCCCTGGCACACGTCCTCGGCTGCTTCGGTCACCAGCGCGGCGACGTCTGCGCGCACCCGCGCCGAGCCGCCGAGGTCCGGCAACAGGGCGACCTTCAACCCCGCGAGGTCGAGGGACCCCAGGCCCGCCTCGTAGCCCTCGACCCGCGGCAGGCTCTGCGGGTCGTGCGTGTCGTAGCCGTTCGTCACGTCGAGATGGCGAGCGGTGTCGCGAACGGAGCGGCTGAGGCACCCGAGCACCGCAGTCAAAGGTCCGAAGTCGGTGTGCGGGCCTTTCGGGATCCGGCCGTAGGTGACCTTGAGCCCGAAGAGGCCGCAGAACCCGGCGGGGATGCGTATCGAGCCACCCCCGTCTCCTCCCGTCGCCAGGGGAAGCACCCCGCCGGCGACCAGGGCGGCCGAACCGCCCGAAGATCCCCCCGGCGTCCGCTGCGGGTTCCACGGGTTGCCGGTGGCGCCGTGCAGCCGGGTGTTGGTGCAGTTGATACCGCCGAACTCGCTGGCGGTCGTCTGCACGGCGAGCACGGCTCCTGCCGCCCGCAAGCGGCTGATCACGGTCTGGTCCTCCGCCGACACCTCGCCCTCGAACACCAGCGATGCGTGGTTGTTGGGCCAGCCGAGGACGCGGTCGAGCTCCTTGACGCCGATCGGCACCCCGCCGAACGGTAGCGACACGTCGGCACAGCGGGCGACCTCTCGTGCCCGCTCGAAGTCCGTGTAGCTGACGGCGTTCAGGTCCGAGGACTTGACCGCCGCCTCAGTGGCGTCCAGTGCCTCGAGGGGGGTCAGATCCCCCCGCCTGAAGGCGTCGACGAGGGAGCACGCATCGTCCGTCCAGGGGGCGTCGGCCATGGGCGCCGAGGATAGAGGGCGGGCGGCGACCTACCTCGGCCCCGGCGCCGGACCTTCCGCCGCCAGCGACCAGGAGCGGACCCGCCGCGCCAGGTTGACCGCGTGGTCGCCGAGCCGCTCGTAGAAGCGACCGATCATCGCCAGCTCGACCGCCACCGGCAGGGCCATGCCACCCGCCACGATCTCGGCGGTGAGGGTCACGTGCAGGTCGTCCATCTCGTCGTCGAGCGTGTCGATGCGATCGGCTGCGTCGACGGCGTGGTCGCCGTAGGCATCGGCCGCCATGCGCCACATCCGGCAGGCCACCTCGCCCATCCGCTCCACCAGCCCCCGTGCCCGGGCCGAGATCTCGATCCCGAGCCCCCGGGTCGCCCGGCTGGCGATGTGCTCGGCGAGGTCCCCGCTCCGCTCGATCTCGGGGAGCATGCGCAGGATCCCGATCAGGTAACGGATCTGGGGGCCGGAGTCGGTGCCGGCATCGAGCCGGGCGAGTGCCATCCCCTCCACCTCTTTGTACCGGGCGTCCACCTCGGCGTCGCGCACCACGAGCGCCTTGGCGGCCTCCCGGTCACCGACGAGGAGGGCGTGGGTGGCGCCGGCCACCGCCTCGCCGACCAGCGCGAACAACTGGATCACTCGCCTGTCTATGTCCTCGATCTGTGGCGTGGTCGTCCAGAGCACCGAGCCCACCGTACAGCCGCTCTTCGTCGAGCCGATGGCATCTCGTGGCGTTCCGGACGCCGACCACGAAAAGAGCCCGGTAGGGGCTCGGTCGTGTCCACGCGGCGCCCCCGGAAAGGTAGCTTGGTGCAGCGTGCCCGGCCGCCGTTCGTCATCTGGTACCAACGCCGCTCCCGATGATGTGCAAATGGCAGCATCGCTTGGATTGAGCCCGGAACTCGGCGCTCGGCTGGAGGCTGTCCGCCCTCCCGAGACCGAGGTGAAGGCCATTGCCAAGCAGATCGCCTCTCTCGGCGGGAAGGCGCGCGGCGGCACGTTCAAGATGTCGTTCGTCACGGAGCGGATGATGCGCTGGGCGATGGCGTACCCGGCCTTCCAGACGCAGCTGTTCCGATTTGTCGATGCTTTCCCGGCGATGTCGGGCAATGCCGACGTCGAGCGCCACATCCAGGAGTACTTCACGGGAGCCGGGATCCCGGCGCCGATCCTGAAGGCGGTGGCGCTGTCGGAGAAGGTTCCCGGCGGCTCGCGCATCGCCGCCGCCGCCGCCCGCAAGAACATCGCCAAGATGGCGGGTCAGTTCATCATCGGCGAGGACCCGGCAGGGGTGGTGGGAGCGCTCGGCGACCTCTGGCGCGGTGGCACCGCGGCGACGATCGACCTTCTCGGCGAGCACACCCACTCCCACGCCGAGGCCGATGCCTACGCCGAGAGGATGGAGGAGCTCGTGAAGGCCCTCCTCGACGCTTCCGAGCGCTGGCCGGGGAGCGAGCTGCTCGAGCAGGACGACCTCGGCCGGGTGCCTCGGGTCGCCGTGGCGATCAAGCCGACCGCCCTGGCACCCGACTACACCGCGCTCACCGAGGACGCCGGCATCGCCTCCGCTGCCCGCCGCCTCCGGCCGATCCTCGCCATGGCAGCCAGCCGTGGCGCCGAGGTGTGGTTCGACATGGAGCGCTACAACATCAAGCACCTGACCCACCGGCTGTTCCGTGAGCTGCTCGACGAGCCCGGGCTGGCGGGCCTTCACGCAGGGATCGTGGTGCAGGCATATCTCCGGGACTCCTTCGAGGACCTCAGGTCAGTGATCGACTGGTCGGCCGAGCGTGTGGCGGCGGGCCGGTTGCCCGTCTCGGTGCGGCTCGTGAAGGGCGCCTACTGGGACACCGAGACGATCATCGCCGAGGCGGCGGGCTGGGACATCCCGGTCTGGTCGGAGAAGCCGCAGAGCGATCTCTCCTTCGAGAGGTGCGTGCGACTGCTGCACGCCAACCACGGCAAGGTTCGTGCCGCATTCGGATCTCACAATCTCCGCTCGCTCGCCTACGCGGTCGCCTCCGCCCGCCGCGCAGGGATTCCTGACCATGGCTACGAGGTGCAGCTCCTCTACGGGATGGCGGAGCCGGTCCACGAGGCCGTGCGCCGGATGGGGCTCCGGCTTCGTGTCTACGCGCCGATGGGCGAGCTCGTGCCGGGCATGGCGTATCTCGTCCGTCGCCTCCTCGAGAACACCTCCAACGACAGCTTCGTGAGGCTGCGCTTCGCCGAGGGTCAGTCGCTCGACAAGCTGCTGGAGCCTCCGAAGGTGCCGGTGACGGCGGGCGGTCCGGAGCTGCCCGGGCCGCCGCAGCTTCTCGTCGTCCCCCCGACCGACGCCTCCAAGCCATCCCCCTACCACCCCGAGCCGCCGGCGGCATGGTGGCGGTCCGAGGAGCGGCGGGCGATGGGGAGCGCCATCTCGGCGCTGGAGAGCAAGCTCGGCTACGAGGTGCCGGCGCTGATCGACGGGCGGACGTTTGCGACAGAGCACACCATCGTCTCGGTCGACCCGTCCGACCCGGCCAGGGTTGTCGCAGTGTCGGCGTCCTGTACCGCGGCAGACGGAGACCGCGCCGTCGAGGCTGCCGAGCGTGCTTTCGAGCGGTGGTCGCGCACGCGCCGGCCGCCGAGCGGTCAGCTGTCCTGTTCGGCGCCGCCGACTGGATGCGCCGGCGGCGCTTCGACCTGGCAGCCCTGGAGGTGTTCGAAGCCGGCAAGGGCTGGGCCGAGGCCGACGGCGACGTCACCGAGGCGATCGACTTCCTCGAGTACTACGGCCGGGAGATGATCCGCCTCGACGCCGGGGGCGCCGTGCAGTCCCCGCCCGGCGAGGAGAACCGTCTCGGCTACAGGGGCAAGGGCGTCGGGCTCGTCATCGCGCCGTGGAACTTCCCTCTCGCCATCCCGACCGGGATGGTGGCGGCGGCCCTCGTGACCGGCAACCCGGTGCTGTTCAAGCCGGCCGAGCAGACGCCTGCGATCGCCTGGCAGCTCGTCGAAGCCCTGCGCGATGCCGGGCTGCCGGACGGGGTGCTCGCCTTCCTGCCGGGGCTTGGTGAGGAGGTCGGAGCGCACCTCGTCAGCCATCCGGGCGTGTCGTTCATCACGTTCACCGGTTCCAAGGCGGTAGGGCTGGCGATCAACGAGAGCGCTGCCCGGACCCAGCCCGGCCAGCGGGACGTGAAGCGAGTGGTGGCAGAGATGGGCGGGAAGAACGCCCTGATCGTCGACTCCGACGCCGATCTCGACGAGGCGGTGCCGGCGGCGCTGGCGTCCGCCTTCGGCTTCGCCGGCCAGAAGTGCTCGGCGGCGAGCCGCATCATCCTCGTGGGGAGCGTGCACGAGGCCTTCTGCGAGCGTTTCGTCGAGGCGACGCGTGCGCTCGCCATCGGCCACCCCCGCGAGATGGGGACGGAGATGGGGCCGGTGATCGACGAGGACTCGGTGAAGCGCATCCGCGGGTGGCAGGAGCGCGCGGAGAGCTTCGGGAGGGTGCTGATCCAACGGGAGGACCTTCCGTCGAAGGGCTACTTCGTGGGTCCTACCGTGGTGGCGGGCGTCGATCCTCGCGCGGCTATCGCTCAGGAGGAGATCTTCGGTCCGGTGGTGGCGATCCTGCACGCCGACGACTTCTCGCAGGCGATCTCCATGGCCAACGACATCGACTACGCCCTCACGGCCGGGGTGATCAGCCGTTCACCGGTGCACATCGAGCGTGCGGCCGAGGAGCTGCGCGGCGGCAACATCTACGTGAACCGCACGACCACCGGCGCTGTCGTCGGCCGCCAGCCGTTCGGCGGCTACGCCATGTCCGGCGTGGGTTCCAAGGCCGGCGGCCCGGACTATCTCCTGCAGTTCCTGAACCCAAGGGTGGTCACGGAGAACACGTTGCGGCAGGGCTTCGCACCGGCCTCCGCCGCCTCGCCCGTGACTCCGGGCGGCCCCACGGCCGCCAGCGGCACGTGACGGCACGTGACGCGCGTGAGGGCTGTGAGGGGCAGTTGAGCGCCACAGAGATAGTCGAGTTGCAAGGGCATCTGATCGACTCGCTGGTACTGGCGAAGGTGCTCGACAAGATCGTCGGCACGGGCAGCGACTACGAGATGCTCGACATCATCGTCGGCCGCACCGCCCTCGACGTCTCCCGCGCCCGGCTGCGGGTGACGGCCGCCAGCGAGGAGATGCTGCGGGAGCTCCTCGCCGAGCTTCAGGTCTACGGCGCCAACCGCACCGAGGACATCGGCGACGCGGAGGTCGAGCCTGCCGATCTCGACGGCGTCTTCCCGGCAGATTTCTACGCCACCACCAACCTGCCCACCTCGGTCCGCGTCGACGGCCAGTGGGTGTTGGTCGAGAACCCCGAGATGGACTGCGGGATCGTGATCCGCAGGCGCGAGGGAGGGGTGGCGTCGGCACGCACGGTGCCGATGCACAAGGTGCGTGCGGGCGACGCCGTCGTGGTGGGCACCGACGGCGTGCGGGTCGAGACCCCTCCTCGGCCACGCGACGCCGGCGCCTTCACCTTCATGAACTCGGATGTCTCCTCCGAGAAGCCGAAACGCCTCATCGTCTCGCAGGTCGCCGCCCGCCTCCGGCAGGCGCACGGCATGTCCGGGTCGGGCCAGAGCGGTGGGGACGATTCCGCCGACGACGGCCTCGCTCAGCTCGGGGTAGTCACTCCGGGCAAGGTCCTCGCCGTCTGCGGTCCGGCCGTGGTGCACACCGGCGCTGCCCCGGCGCTCGCACGGCTGATCCGGGCAGGGTGGGTGGACGTGCTGTTCGCGGGGAACGGTTTCGCGACGCATGACATCGAGTCGAACACGCACGGCACTTCGCTCGGCGTCTCGCTCGGCAAGGGGACGCGCAGCGAGCACGGGCATGCCAACCACCTGCGGACGATCAACGAGATCCGCCGCTACGGCTCGATCGCCGCCGCCGTCGACGCCGGCGTGCTGCGCAGCGGCGTGATGTACGAATGCGTCCGCCGCAAGGTGCCGTTCGTCCTCGGAGGCTCGGTGCGCGACGACGGGCCGCTGCCAGACGTGATGACCGACGTCGTGCGCGCCGCCGACGCCATGCGGGAGCAGGTCGGCGGGGTGAGCGTGGCACTGATGCTGGCGTCGACACTGCATGCGATCGCCGTCGGGAACATCCTCCCGGCCGGAGTGTCCACCTATTGCATCGACATCAACCCGGCCGTCGTCACCAAGCTCACCGACCGCGGCAGCCACCAGGCCCTCGGAATCGTGACCGACGTCGGCCTCTTCCTCGGCGAGCTCGCCGAGATCCTCTGCGTCAATGGAGACCAGCCAGGAGGTTCGTCATGACCCAACTCCCGTGGGGCCGCAGGTACCTGATGTGCCGGCCCGACAACTTCGACGTCTTCTACGAGATCAACCCCTGGATGCACGCTGCGGTGAAGCCTGACACCGAGAAAGCGATCGGTCAGTTCGAGGGCCTCGTGACGGCGTTGCGGGCGGCCGGCGCCGAGCTCGAGTTCCAGCCCTCGGTCCCCGGGCTGCCGGACCTCGTGTTCACTGCCAACGCAGGGATCGTGAACGGGCGCCAGTTCGTCCCCGCGTCGTTCCGCCATGCCGAGCGCCAGGGCGAGACGCCGCACGACGAGGAGTGGTTCCAGTCCCACGGCTGGTCGCTCTCGCGGTTGCCGGCGGGACTCTGCCACGAGGGTGCCGGCGACGCTCTTCCCTTCCAGGTCCCGGACGGCAAGGGGGACCCGGCCGGGATGGTGCTCGTCTCCGGCTACCGCTTCCGTTCCGACTTCGCCTCGCACGCGCCGCTGTCGCAGCTGGTCGGGGCTCCGGTGCTCTCGGTCGAGCTCGTCGACGAGCGGTTGTACCACCTCGATCTCACGTTCTGCCCGCTCGACGACCGACATGCCATCGTCGCCCCTCTGGGGCTCGACACCTACGGCTTGGCGGTGCTGAAGGAGCTTGTGCCGGAGCCGTTGCTGCTGGAGGACGAGGAGGCCGAGGCGTTCGTCGCCAACTCGGTGGTCATCGGCTCCAACATCGTGATGCCCTCGTGCCCGGTGCGGGTGGGTCGGATCCTCGAGTCGTGGGGCTACGAGATCTCCGTGGCGCCTGTCGGCGAGTTCTTGAAGGCCGGCGGCGGCTGCCGTTGCCTCACGCTCGCTCTCGACGTCGAGCTCGGCGAGCCCGGTGCCATCCATCACTCGGAATCTGGAGACGTGCCGGCTGGCGCCCCTGCCTGAGGGCCAGGGACTGGCGAGGATCAGCCGATACCTGATGTTCCTGCCGTCCCGCGTGGGGGCCGAGGTCGTCCCGCATTCTCGTAGCGGTACCCGAGGCCCCGGATCGTGACGATTCGAACCGGTCGCTCCGGCTCCTCCTCGATTCGCGCCCTCAGCCGGTTGACGAGCGTGGAGAGGATCTTCGGGTCACCTTCGAACTCGTAGCCCCACACCCGCTCCAGCAGCGTCTCCCGGGTCATGAGCAGTCCTGCATTGCGTAGCAGCTCCTCGAGCAGGCGGAACTCGCGCAGCGGCACCTCCACCAGCTCGCCCCGCACGTGAACCTCGTGCCGATCGGCGTCGAGGACCACATCGCCGACCTCGAGGGCGCCTGACGACGGGCGTACCAGGGCGAACATCGCCGGCTCGGCCGAGCGAATGTGTCCCCGTCGCAGCACCGCACGGATACGAGCGACCAACTCGCGCATGCGGTACGGCTTGGCGACATAATCGTCGGCACCGATCTCCATCGCCACGACCACGTCCAGCTCCTCCGTACGGGCGCTGACCATGATCACGGGTATCGACAGGCCTGACTCCCGGATCCTCCGGCAGAGGTCGATGCCTGATACGCCGGGCAGCATGACGTCGAGGAGCACGACATCTGGAGGCGAGGCCGAAAGGGCGCTGAACGCTGACCCCGCCTCCCCCACGGACACCACATCAAAACCTTCCCGTTCCAACCCCACCCTCACCGCCATCGCGTGCGACTCGTCGTCCTCCACCACGAGGACGGTGGGCCGGTTCGGAACGCCTGCGCCGGCGTGGGTGCTGGCGATCGAACTGGTGTGGTGCAAGGTCTCGTGTCCCATCATTGCCTTGATTGTGATCGTTGCGCGGTGGCCTTAAGGGCCTGCCTCACGATGGTGAACAGGACATGAAGTGAGGTGGAAACCTAGGCACTTCACCTTCGCCTTCTTGAAGGAGGCGGCTCTCGATTCCCCTGCGCCGCGCCGCCCAGGTTGTCGGCGTTCACCCTGTTGATATCCGGAGGCAACCAGGAATTCCCGTAAGGATCATTGGACGGCAACGCGCGGTTGGCGGTTGCTTCAGATCGCCCATATAACGTGCCTCCCGATGGCAAATATCCTCCGGGAACACTCAGGCACGGCCTCCCCAGCTGCGCAAAGGGAGCGTGCCGCACGATCCGCCACCAGTGACGCGGTGCTCACCGCCTCGCACCTCTCGCTGGGGTTCGGGTCCAGCACGATCCTGGAGGACGTCACCGTCGGCATCGCCAAGGGGTCGATCACGGCTCTCGTGGGCCCCACCGGCTCGGGCAAGACAACCTTCCTCCGCACGCTCAACCGAATGAACGATCGAGTGCGCGGCCACTGGAAACGGGGCGCTGTCTACTTCGACTCTGCCAACGTGCACGACCCCTCGATGGACCTACTCGACCTGCGGCGTCGTGTCGGGATGGTCTTCCAAAGGCCGAATCCCTTCCCGATGTCGATCGAGCAGAACGTGGTCGCAGGCGTTCGTGCCCACCGCATGGCCAAGCGCTCCGAACTGCACGACATCGCGGAGACCTACCTCGCCGAGGTCGGGCTGTGGTCTGCGGTGGCGGATCGCTTGAAGGACTCGCCATTCCGGCTGTCGGGTGGTCAGCAACAGCTTCTGTGTCTCGCCAGGGCGCTGGCGGTGGAGCCGGAGGTGCTGCTGCTCGACGAACCGACCTCGTCACTCGATCCTGTCTCGACGGAGGCGGTCGAGGAGCTGCTCGCCAGGCTGACCCCTGGCATCACGGTCGTGGTGATCACTCACAATCTGGCGCAGGCCAAGCGCCTCTCGCACGACACGATCTTCTTCTACCAGGGGCGCCTTGTCGAGAGCGGCCCCACAGCCCCGATGTTCTCAGCACCCGAGCGGCCCGAGACGGCCCGCTATTTCGGCGGCCTCGTGGGCTGACCTGAGAGCGCCGCCGCGGCGCCCGACAGATGTAGTGAGACGCATGAGTACTCACCCTTTACTTCGACGCGGGAAAAAGGAGACGAGTGACCAGAAGCAAGAGTCTGAACCCGATCCGGAAGATGGCAACCGTCGGCGTGCTCGCGGGGGCGCTCGCCCTGCTACTCGGTGCCTGCGGTTCGAACAACGCCGGCGCCGGCAATGCGGGCAGCACCACTACGACGAGCCATACAAGCACCTCCGCTCCGAGTGGCGGTGGAGACCCGACGTCGCAGCTCTCGGCCCTCGAGGCCGCTCCCGCAGGGAGCCTCTCGGTTTCCGAGACGGGCTCATCGTTGCTCTACCCCCTTTTCTCCGCGTGGGCTCAGGGCTACAAGGCAAAGTGGCCCAACGTGTCGATCACGACAGCGGCAACCGGGTCGAGCACCGGCATCTCTGACGCCGCCACGGGTACGGCTGACATTGGTGCCTCCGACGCCTACCTGCCTCCTGCCGACTTCACCAAGTACGCCGGTATCGAGAACATCCCGCTCGCCATCTCGGCCCAGCAGATCAACTACAACCTTCCGACCGTTCCCGCCTCTGCGCACCTCAAGCTGAACGGGACGATCCTCGCCGAGATGTACACCGGCAAGATCACGAACTGGGACGATCCGGCGATCGCCAACGTCAACCCCGGCGTCAAGCTGCCGAACCTGGCCGTCAAGCCGGTGCATCGTTCGGACGGCAGCGGCGACACCTTCCTGTTCACCACGTACCTGTCGGACTCGGCCCCGTCGGCTTGGACGCTCGGCTACGACCAGATCATCAGCTGGCCGACCATCTCCAACGAGCTGTCGGGCGCGAAGAACTCGGGAATGATCCAGGTCTGCTCGGCCAACCCCGGCTGCATCACCTATACCGGGATCAGCTATGCCTCGAAGACCTCAGCCGCCGGCCTCGGCCAGGCGATGCTCGAGAACAAGGCTGGCAACTACGAGCTGCCCACGTCAGCCTCTATCTCTGCCGCCGCGGCGAGCTTCCCGAGCGTGCCCGCCAACGGCTCGATCTCGATGATCTATGGCCCGGCGCCGGCCGGCTACCCGATCATCAACTACGAGTACGCCATCGTCATGTCGAACCAGTCCTCCGCCGCGAATGCAAAGGCCATCGTGTCGGTGCTGGCGTGGGCCATGGATCCAGACGGAGGGTCGGCTGCGTCCGAGCTCTCGGCGGTCAACTTCCAGCCGCTGCCGAGTGCTGCATTGGCTGTGAGCGTGGCGCTGCTCGAGAAAATCAGCTGAGCCCATGCCGGAGATGCCGGAGAAGCTGGTCGGCCGCCGGCGCCTGCAGGAGTGGAGCATCCGCCTCGTCACCGGCTCATTGGCGGCCGTACCGCTCGTGGGTCTGGTGTTGATCGTGCTCGTGCTCGCGCTGGAAGCATGGCCCGCTCTCCGGCTCGAGGGCGCTCACTTCTTCACCGGGAGCCAGTGGAACCAGGGGAACCTGTACGGGACCCCGATCACCACCAATGGCGTGCAGCACATGCCCGGTGCCTCGTTCGGGGCGCTCGACCTGATCCTCGGCACGATCGAGACATCGGCAATCGCGATCGTCATCGGCCTGCCGATAGCGGTCGGGGGGGCGATCCTCGTCGTCGAGAAGCTGCCTCGGCGGGCGAGCTCGGCGGTGGGCCTGGTGCTCGAGGTGCTGGCCGGGATCCCGAGCGTGATCTTCGGCCTATGGGGGTTGCTGATCCTCGGGCCTTTCCTCGCCCACCACATCTATCCGGCGCTCCAGCACCTTCCAAACGTGCCGGTGCTGAACATCTTCCACGGTCCGGTCGGTGGCGGGCAGGGTCTCCTCACCGCCGGCATCGTATTGGCGATAATGATCGTACCGATCATCGCCGCCACGACTCGGGATCTCCTCAAGCAGGTACCGAGGGGGACCAGCGAGGGAGCCGTGGCTCTCGGGATGACGGACGCCGAGGCGTTTCGAGCGGTGCAGCTGCGGTGGATCCGTGGCGGTGTGGTGGGGGCAGCCATCCTCGGCCTCGGCCGCGCCCTCGGCGAGACGATCGCCGTCGCCATCGTCAGCGGCAGCGTCATCGCCTCGGCACCCAACATCTACGGCGGGACGACCTCCATCGCTGCCACCATCGTCTCCTACCTCGACTCCGCCGAGGGCGACCCGACGCTGTTCTCCGTCAAGGCGCTGGCGCTGGCGGCACTCGTATTGCTGCTGATCACCCTGGTCGTGAATGTCGCGGCGCGGTTGCTGGTGCGGCGCTTCGCCAAGTGGACGGTGCTGCCGGTGGGAGTCGGCTTCTGATGGCGTCCGCGGCAGTCGCTTCGACGGTTCGGGCTCGTGGAGGCCGCGCCGCTCGCCTCAGACGGCGTGCGTGGAACTGGTCGCTCTGGGGGTCGTGCTCAATGGCCCTGGTCGCCATCGCCGGTCCCGTGGTGTGGATCCTCTGGGGGGTCGTGTCGAGAGCGGTCTCGGTCTGGAGCTGGAGCGTCTTGACGCAGGAGACGACGGGCGTCGGAGGCGGTCTGTCGAACACGATCGTCGGGACGCTCGTGATCACTGGCGGTGTCGGCTTCCTGGCCGGCATCGCCGGCATCGGGACGGGGGTGTTCCTCGCCGAGATCTGTCCGCCTCGACCGGCCGCCGTGTTGCGAGGGGCGTCTGAGGTCCTGGCGGGCGTCCCCTCGATCGTCCTCGGCTACGTCGGCTACGTGTCGCTGGTGATCTACTTTCACTGGGGCTACTCGCTCGGCGCCGTGCTTATCGTGATGTCGCTGCTCGTCGTTCCCTACGTCGCCAAATCGACTGAGCTCGCCATTGCGCAAGTCCCGACCGGATACCGGGAGGGTGCCGCGGGTCTCGGCATGAGCACTTCACATGCGCTTCGACGGGTGGTGTTGAAGGCGGCGGTACCGGGGATGGTCACCGGCGTGGTCATCGCGCTGGCGATCGCTGTCGGCGAGACGGCGCCGCTGCTCTACACGGCCGGCTTCTCCAACTCGATGCCCTCGCCCGGACTCACCCACAACCCGATCGCCTACCTCGCCTATGCGGTGTGGACCTTCTACGACGATCCCCAGCCCAAGGTTGTGGGCCTCTCCTACGAGGCGGCGTTGATCTTGGTGGTGATGGTTCTTGTGTTGCTGTTGCTCGGCCGGGTCGTCGTGCGAGTTACTCAGCGGCACTCACCGGAACGTGCGGGCAGCTGAAGTCCCGGGGGGCCTACCGAGGACCTCAGTAGGCGAGCAGTTCCTTGGCCGCCAGCGCGATGTCGTCGACCTGCGGCAGCACGGCCCTGGCGAGACCCGGCTCGTAGGGGACGAAGGTGTCGGCAGCGGCCACGCGCCGCACGGGGGCATCGAGCGACTCGAAGCAGTCGGATGCCACGAACGAGGCCACCTCGGCTCCGAAGCCTGCTGTCATGACGTCCTCGTGCACCACCAGCACTCTCGAAGTGCGAGCTACCGACTCCGCCACGATCTCGCGGTCCCAGGGGATCAACGTGCGGAGGTCGATGATGTCGGCCGTGACGCCGTCGCCTGCCAGCTGCTCGGCTGCGAGGATCGACTTCTGCACGGTGGCGCCCCAGGTGACGATGGTCAGGCTGTCGCCCTGCTGGACCCGCCGGCCCTTGCCGAGCGGGATGAGGTAGTCCGACGAGGGAAAGACGTCCATCGCATACTTCTGACGCAGCAGGTGCTTGTGCTCGAGGAACAGCACCGGGTCCTCGCATCTGAAGGCCGTGCGCAGCAGTCCCGCCGCATCAGCCGCCCGTGATGGGAACACGACGATGAGACCGGGGATGTGGGCGAAGATCGACTCGCCGCACTGCGAGTGCCACAGCGCGCCGCCGGTGACGTAGCCGCCGATGGCGACTCGCACCACCATCGGAACCGTGAAGCGCCCGCAGGAGCGCCAGCGGGTCGTGGCGGCCTCTGCACGGATCTGGTGCATCGCCGGCCAGATGTAATCGAAGAACTGGATCTCCGGGCACGGACGCAACCCGCGCAGGGCCTGACCGATGCCGCGGCCGACGATGTTCGCCTCGGCGAGGGGCGTGTTGTAACAGCGCCCGATCCCAAAACGTCGCTGCAGCCCCTGCGTCGTCCCGAACACACCACCCTTGCCCTCGACCTTGTCGATGAGGTCCTCGGCGGCGTCGGCGACGTCCTCGCCGAACACGCGGATCCGCTCGTCCACGGCCATCTGCTCGTGCAGCACGAGGCGGATGGCGTCCCCCATCCCGATCGGCCCCGCCGGAATGGCCGGTGCCAGAGGGTCGTCCGAGACCTTGGACGAGACTTCAGCCGGCGGCTGAGCCGGCGCCGCATCAGCCGCGGCCGGCGCCGCATCAGCTGCGGGATCGGGAATCGAGGGGATCGCCAGCACGTGCTCCGTCACCGTGGCGGGATCCGGAAGCGGGGCCGCCAGCGCCTCCTGCGCCAAGGCCGCCACGAGGTCTCGGGCCTCCAAGCGGATCGTCCGAGCCTGCTCCTCGCTCATCACGCCTGCTGCGACCAGTTCCTGCTCGAGGCGGAGGATCGGGTCGTGACCGGCCTCCTCGGCAAGGTCTTCTGCAAGCCGGTACTTGGACTGGGTGTCCTGGGACGAGTGCGAATAGGGCCGGGTCACGGTGGCGTGGATCAGGCCGGGACCCTCACCGGCCCGCACCCGGGCGATGGCCTTGGCGCCGTGGGCGCGGGAGGCGAAGTAGTCGCACCCGTCGATCTTGGTGATGGCGAGGCCGCGGTAGCCGCGCACGAGCTCGGATATGGGAGCCGGTGCCTGGTCCGAGGCTCGGACCGAGATGGCGTAGCCGTTGTCGGCGACCAGGAAGACGACGGGCAAGTGCAGCCTGCAGGCGGTGTTCAAGCTCTCCCAGAACTCACCTTCTGAGGTGGCGCCCTCACCGAGCGACACGTACGTGACCTCGTCTCCGTAGGCGGTGCAGCCCGGCAGGGACCGCGGAGCGATATACCGCGAGGCCTCGGCGCAGCCGACCGCCGGCAGGCACTGCGACCCTGTGGGCGAGGTCTGCGACACGATGTTGAGCGCCTTCGAACCCCAGTGCGAGGGCATCTGCCGGCCACCCGAGTTGGGATCGTCGGCGGATCCCACTGCCTGCAGCAGGATGTCCTTCGGCGCGACCCCGAGCCCGAGGCACAGCGCCTGGTCGCGGTAGTACGGGAAGAACCAGTCGTAGGCGGGCCGCAGCGAGCGGGCGAGCGCCAGCAGCACGATCTCGTGGCCTGCCCCCGAGATCTGGAAGTAGACCCGGCTCTGCTTCTGGAGCGTGATCTCGCGGTCGTCGAGCGCCCGGGAGAGGCACGCCAGGCGGAAATCCTCTATCAGTTCCTTGTGGTGATAGCCCTTGAAGTGGTCCTTGCCGGCCTTCGTCATCGAGTGCTCCTCATGGCGCTGTTCGAAACTGCCGGCATGCCCTGGACTCCCTTGTCCTCGTAGTGGCGATCTGTGCGGCTGCGAAGGCGGCGGGCGGCACCTCTAAGTGCCTCACCGCAGGCGGCCCCTCATCAAGAATACTGACCACCGGGCTACACGAAGAGGAGGTACCGCCGATGCGGACGAGGCTGACCGAGATGCTCCGGATCGAGTACCCGGTGATGCTGGCCGGGATGGGCGGGGTCTCGTACTCCGGGCTGGTGGCGGCGGTCTCTGAGGCGGGGGGTTTCGGGTGCCTGGGAGCGTCGACGATGGGGCCGGACAAGATGGTGGCGGAGATGGCGGCGGTGCGTTCGGCCACCTCCAAGCCCTTCGGCGTCGACCTCCTGACTGCGATGCCGGGGGACCTCGAGAGCCAGGTGCAGAAGATCATCGACGGAGGCGCTTCGGTCTTCGTGGCCGGCCTCGGGGTGCCGGAGGCGGTCATCCGCCTGTGCCACGAGGCGGGGCTGCTGGTGATCAACATGTGCGGCAAGGTGGCACACGCGCTGAGAGCGGTGGAGGCGGGGTGCGACATCGTGGTGGCGCAGGGCACCGAGGCGGGCGGGCACACCGGGCAGGTGGCCACGATGCCGCTGGTCCCGCAGATCGTGGACGCCGTCGGTTCGCGAGTGCCGGTCGTGGCCGCCGGCGGGATCTTCGACGGGCGGGGACTGGCGGCGGCGCTCGCCCTCGGCGCCGACGGCGTCTGGGTGGGCACCCGTTTCATCGCCACGCCCGAGGCCAGAGCCGTCCCCGGCTACAAGGAGGCGCTCATCGCCTCGCCGGAGGATGGCACGGTGATCTCGCGGGCCTACTCGGGCAAGACGATGCGCGTGGTGCGCAACGACTACACCGACTTCTTCGAGCGCAACACCGCCGAGCTGCAGCCCTTCCCCGCCCAGATCGGGCGGTCGATCAACGACGGCGCCTTCCATCTCGGGCTCGGCGCGGATGCCGAGGGGATCGACCCGGCACGGGAGTGCTACCCGGCGGGCCAGGGGCTCGGCGCGATCCAGGAGCTGGTTCCGGCGGCCGAGCTCGTCCGGGTCTTCGTGCAGGAGGCCGAGATGGCCCTGGCGGCGCTGGCGCGGCTCTCCGACTACCGCAGCGACGAGCATCCTGACAGCGCATCCGCCCGCCACTAAGCTGACTGACGAGTCAGTCTAGTACTGCACCCGGAGGATCCGAGATGCGCCTGAAGGTGGAGGACACGCCGGAGCGAGCGGCGTTCCGAGCGGAGTTCCGGGGATGGCTACGCGGCGTCGTGCCGGCAGGCTGGATGGAAGCGCTCGAGCGCCAGGACGACGATGCGTTTGCCGCCGCCAGGGAAGGTTTTGACATCTTCGAATGGATGCGGGTGATCGGCGAGTCCGGCTACGCCGCCCCGCTCTGGCCGAAGGAGTACGGCGGCCTCTCCGGCGAGCCCTGGATGTTGACCGTGATCCGTGAGGAGCTCGCCCACTGGCGGCTCCCGATCTACGGCATCAACCTGCTCGGGGTAGGCCTTGCCGGGCCGACGATCATCGAGCACGGGGACGATCAGCAAAAGGCCCGCTACCTCCCCAAGATCCTCACCGGCGAGGAGATCTGGTGCCAGCTGTTCAGCGAGCCCGGCGCCGGCTCCGATCTCGCCTCGCTCGCCACCCGGGCGGTTCGCGACGGCGACGAGTGGGTGGTGAACGGGCAGAAGGTCTGGACCAGCCTCGCCCAGTACGCCCGCTTCGGGATGCTCGTCGCCCGCACGGACCCCGACGTCCCCAAGCACGCGGGGCTCACCTACTTCATCCTCGACATGAAGTCGCCGGGTGTCGAGATCCGCCCGCTCGTGCAACTGACCGGCTCGGCGGACTTCAACGAGGTGTTCTTCACAGACGTCCGGATCCCCGGCGCCAACCGGGTCGGCGCCGTCGGGGACGGTTGGCGCGCGGCACGCACCACCCTGATGAACGAGCGGGTGACGCTCTCCGGGCTCTCCATCGACCCGGTCTCGCTGACCGGCGGCGTGCGCAGGGACCCCTGGCAGAAGTACCTCGACGCCGTCCCCGATCGGACGGACCCCGCGGTCCGCCAGCACCTGGCGCGCGTCTACATCGCCCAGGAGGTGAAGGACATCACCTCCTTCCGGGCGGCCTTCGCCCGCATGCGGGGGGACCAGCCCGGGCCGGAGGGCGGGATCGGGAAGATCTTCAACGCCGAGCTCAACCAGTACCGCGCCGACGTGGCGATGGACGCCGCCGGCATCTCGGCGATCGCGTGGATGCCGGATGACGCCGATGCTGCCTCGCGGGCGACGGTCTTCTTGCGGACGCGAGCCAACACCATCGAGGGAGGGACGTCGGAGATCCTCCGCAGCCAGATCGCGGAGCGGATCCTCGGCCTCCCCCGGGAGCCTGAGGTCGACAAGGGCGCACCGTGGTCAACGATCCGGCGCAACTGAGCGAGACGGGTCGCTCGCGCTCCCTACGCCGAGCCGTCAGCGATCAGGACAAGGCGGAGCGCCGGCAGGACATCCTGATGGCGGCCAAACAGGTCTTCGCCGACAAGGGCTACCACGCCACCACGATCGCCGACATCGCCCGCGCAGCCGGCCTCTCCTACGGCTCGATCTACTGGTACTACGACTCGAAGGAGGTGCTCTTCCACGAGCTGATGGCGGCCGAGGCAACCGCTCTGCAGGAGCACATCGACGCCGCCGTGCATGCCGCCGCGGCGGAAGTGGCACAGCAGCCCGACGCCCAGTTCCGTGCCGCCGTGCGGGCGACGTTCGAGTTCTACGACGCCGACAAGGCACTCGTGAAGCTGCTGTTCAGGGATGCGTACGCGCTGGGGGAGCGTTTCGAGCAGCATCTGTCCGAGATCTACGAGGGCTTCATCGGCAAGACCGAAGCTCTCGTCGCCGCTGCCCAGCGCAAGGGAGTGGTGGTGGAGGGCCCACCCCGGATGATCGCCTTCGCCATAGCCGCGCTGGTTGGGCAGATCGCCCACCGCCGACTGGTCGACGACGACGGGCTGCCGGCGGCGGTGGTCGCCGACTTCCTCGTGTCGCTGCTGCTGAACGGCCTCCTGCCGCGGCCGGCCGATGGCCGCCCCGCAGCACGGCGGCCAGCCGTGGGCTGAACCGCTCCGCAGCGCAGGCACGCACGCCACCGCAGATGGACCCCGAGCGCACTCCCGTCGTCGTTGCCGCCGGCCAGGCCTCGAGCCGCGACCGATCGCTCGGCGCCATCGACCTCGCCACCGCGGCGGCCGAGCAGGTGCTGTCGACCGCCGCCCGGCTTCGTTCAGCCATCGAGCGCCTGACAGTGGTCAACATCCTGAGCCGCGCCGCCGGCCTGGCCCCCGCTTCGACCGTCGCCACCCGGCTCGGCCTCACCGGTATCACCTGCGAAACGACCACGGTCAGCGGGAGCACCCCGCAGTGGCTGGTCCAGCGGGCCGCCGCCGACATCGCCGCCGGCCGCATCTCGGCGACCCTGATCACGGGCGCCGAAGCCGTCAGGTCCGGGCGCCTCCACTCGCCCAGGGCGGATCCCGCTCCGGTGCCGGGTGAAGACCAGCCGCCGGCCGCCGAACAGCTCCCTCCCGACACGGTGATCGGCACCGACCGGCTCGGCTGCTCCGAGGCGGAGATCGATGCCGGCCTCTTCGTGCCGGTCTACGTCTACCCGGTCATCGAGAACGCCCTCGCCCTCCGCGACGGACGCCGCCCCGAGCAGCAACGGGCGTTCATCGGCGCCTTCATGTCCCGCCTCGCGGCGGTCGCCGCCAAGAACCCGAACGCCTGGTTCCAGACGGCTCGCACTCCGGCCGAGATAGCAACGCCGTCGCCGGGCAACCGGCTCGTCGCCGAGCCCTACACGAAGCTGATGACCGCCTTCCTCGGAGGCAGCCAAGGCGCGGCGCTGGCCGTGACGTCGCTGGCGGTGGCCAGGAGCCTCGGTGTCGACGACGGGGCCATGTTCGTGCGCTCGTCGGCCATGGCCGACGACGTCTGGTTCCCGTCGGCGAGGCCAGACCTTGCGACCTCACCCGCCATCCGCGCTGCCGGGCGAGCGGCGCTCGACGCTGGCGCGGTCGGGCTGGACGAGATCGACTTCGTGGACCTCTACTCCTGCTTCCCCTCGGCAGTACAGCTCGGCGCCGAGGCGCTCGGGTTGGCCCTCGACGACCGGCGCGGCCTGACCCTGACCGGTGGGCTGCCCTACTTCGGCGGTCCCGGCAACAACTACACGACCCACGCCATCGCCACAGCTCTCGAGCTGCTGCGCGAGCACGGAGGGCACGCCCTGGTCACCGCCCTCGGCTGGTACATCACGAAACATGCCATCGGCGTCTACTCGGCAACCCCGCCCCCGGGAGGGTTTCGGGCCGTGGACATGAGCGACGCGCAGGCGGAGATCGACGCCACAGCCGTGGACGTCGTGCCGAGGGGGGAACAGGTCGAACGCCAGCGAGCGAGGGTAATCGCCGGCACGGTCATCTACGGCAGCGAGGGCGAGGTCACCTCGGCGCCGGTGTTCGCCGAACTGGAGGGCGGCAGGCGCGTGGTGGCGAGCGCCGAGCCGGAGGAGCTGGCCGCCCTGGCGGGAACCTCGCCTGCAGGCCTCTCCATCCTTCTGGCGGGGTCGCCTCCTCGCTACCGGGTCGAGTAGACACGCACAAGCCACGCACAAGCCACGCCCAAGCACGCCCGAGCGAGGAGGAGATCAGTGTCCGACGAGGTCGCGGCGGCCGCCGAGCCGCCGGTCGTCAGGGAGCGTCACGGCAAGGTGGAGGTGGTGCGCCTCAACCGCGAGCGGTCTCGCAACGCCATCGACGGCCCGACCAGCAAGATGATGGCCGACACCTTCGACGAGCTGACACAGGACAGCGACGTCTGGGCGGTGGTTCTGACGGGCACGGGCGAGAGGGCGTTCTGTGCCGGGATGGACCTGAAGGCGTTCGCCTCCGGCCAGATGTCCGACATCCTCTCGGCGCGGGGAGGTTTCGCCGGCATCGCCTCGCGCAACTTCCCGAAGCCGTTGATCGCCGCCGTCAACGGCCCGGCGCTCGCCGGCGGGTGCGAGATAGTGCTCTCGTGCGACCTCGTGGTGGCGGCCGAGCATGCTGTGTTCGGCATCCCGGAAGTCAAGCGCGGGCTGGTGGCGGCGGGCGGAGGGCTGATCCGCCTGGCGAAGCGACTGCCGTACTCGGTCGCCCTCGAGCTGGCACTGACGGGCGAGACGATCGGAGCGACACGGGCCTTCGAGCTCGGGCTCGTCAATCGGGTCGTGCCGGCCGCCGACGTGCTACCCACCGCCATCGCCCTCGCCGAGGCCGTCTGCGCCAACGCTCCGCTGGCGGTGCGGACCTCGAAGGAAGTGATGCGGCGCTCGCTCGACCTGTCCGAGGAGGAGGCGTGGAAGCTGAGCAACAGCGTCGTGCCGGCGATCTTCGCCCACCCGGACGCAATGGAAGGCTCGATCGCCTTCATCGAGCGGCGGCCGCCCAACTGGACGAGCGCCTGACTGGGCGAGCGCCTGGCTGGACCAGCGCGAGACTGGACCAGCGCCTGACGGGACCGGCGCCTGACGGGACCGACGCCTGACGGGACCGACGCCTGACGGCTCTGATAACGGGGCGCATCTCGCTCCGGCACGACCGGAACTAGCCTGGTAGCTGTCCTCATGAAAGGAGGGCCCTGTGCTCGCTGACATCATCGGTACCGACGGCATCATCGTCATCGTCGTCGTCGCCATCGTTCTGCTCTTCGGCGGCTCGAAGCTGCCGAAGCTGGCGCGCGGCTTGGGGAGCGCGTCGCACGAGTTTCGCAAGGGAATGGAAGAGGGCGACAAGTCGCCCACCACGACCACCACCACAACCACTGAGCCGACTGCCACCAACGAGTCCTGATCCGAGCCCTGATCCGCTCCGCGATCTGCTCCGTAGACTGACGCTCGTCCCGGCCGACCATGGCTGAGGGCGAGCGACCGCGCCGGCGGCTCGGTGGCCGAGGGAGTCGGCAGCCGCGGTTCATCCCCTATCCCGCCCACGAGCTCGCCGAGTACATCCTCGGCGCTGGCCTGATCGTGCTCGGGTTCCACTCCTCCGGCCGCATGTCGTACGTGCTCGAAGGGTCCGGTGGGCTATGGGTACTGCTCGGGCTGCTCACCAGGGCGCGGCTGGCCATCGTCAAGGTGATCGGGCGGCGACTGCACGAGGTCCTCGACCTGCTGCTCGCCGCCGCCCTTGCGCTGTCGCCGATCGAGGTCCGCCATCATCTGGACTGGATCGCGGTGGGCGTCGCCGAGGCCGTCGCCCTGATCTTCGTGCGGATGACGCTCTGGACCGTTCGTGAGGTGCCAGCCGTGGCGCCGGACGGGGCTCCTCCGGTACCGCTCCCCGCGGACAGCGCGCTCTCGCCGCGTGTCGGCACGGCCGCCAGAGCTGCGGGGCGGGCTACTGGCCGGGCGACCGAGGCGGCCAGATCACGCTCCGGTCCCGCCGCCGCCAAGGGGGCGCGCAATCTCGGCCGGGCCGCCGGGACAGCGCGGCGGCTGATCAGGGACCGGCAGGACCGGCAGGAGAACGAGGGCTGATCCCCGAGGCGGCCCTCCTCGCCGATCCGTCTCGCCCACAGCCGGCAGCCCAATCGTAAGGGGAGAAGTGACAGCCATAGATGTATCTTCTGCCCTTACGTTGCGCCGCGAGCAGGCGGGGTAATGGAGTCTCGTGCCGTTTCGTCTACCCCCATGGCCGGTTGGCCACCCCCTCGGGCGCGTGGCTAATGTCGCACCCGTGACGGCAGAGCGAGCCACGTCGGGAGAACGCGTGCGGGGACTCCCCCGGCAGCTGCGCCGCCTCGTGGCACCCGTGGGAGTGCTGCTCGCCGCACTGCTACTGACCAGCTGCAACGCCCCCTCGTTCGGCGAGTTCAGGGGCGCGACGAAGCAGGGCCAGGACGAGTTCAAGCTGTGGGTCGGGATGTTCATCGCCGGACTCGTCGTCGCCGGCATTGTGTGGCTGCTGATCTTCTGGTCCGTCGGCACTGGGATCAGGAAACGCCGGCGTGAGAAGGACGGCATTCCCCGCCAGTTCTCCGAGCACATCCCGCTCGAGATCGTCTACACGATCATCCCCTTCGTCATCGTGTTCGGGATCTTCTACTTCACGGTCCTAACCGAGAACAACATCACCAACCTGGTCGCACATCCGGACTACGTGGTCGACATCCAGGGCTTCCAGTGGGGCTGGGAGTTCCAGTACGAGAATCACGACGTGACTGTGATCACCCATGAGCAGGGTGCCCTCGCCGAGCTGGCCCAGGACCCGACCAACCCCGTCTACCCGACGTTCGAGCTGCCGCTCGGGCAGACCACGCAGGTCAACCTCAGCTCCAACGACGTCGCCCACAGCCTCTGGATCCCCGCCTTCAACTACAGCCAGATGGCTCTGCCGGGCAACGTCAACCACTTCGACTTCACGCCCACGCACCTCGGCGTCTACGCCGGTCGCTGCAACCAGTACTGCGGGCTCTACCACGGCGAGATGTTGTTCAATGTCAAGGTCGTGACGCCTCAGCAATTCCAGCAGTGGCTCCAGCGGAACCATGGCCTGAACTCGAACCTGCCGCAGCTGCCGAACGGGGGCCCTTACGCGTCGAAGGGGTCGAACCACTCATGACACAGGTTCTCGACCGCCCGCCCCTCGTAGGGGAACCGCACGAGCCCGAGCACGAAGAGGGCCCGAGCGGCTTCCTGAAGTGGATCACCTCGACCGATCACAAGGTGATCGGGAAGAGCTACACGATCACCTCGTTCATCTTCTTCCTGCTCGCCGGCGCGATGGCGATGCTGATGCGGATCCAGCTGTCGCAGCCGGACAACACCTTCGTGAGCCAGCACGCCTTCAACGAGCTGTTCACGATGCACGGCAGCCTGATGCTCTACCTCTTCGCCGGCCCCTTCGCCTTCGGCGGGCTGGCCAACTTCATCGTGCCATTGCAGGTCGGGGCGCCCGACATGGCGTTCCCGCGCCTCAACGCCCTCTCGTACTGGCTGTACCTCGGGGGCGGCACGATGATGATCAGCGGCTTCCTCACCACCGGTGGGGCCGCCGACTTCGGCTGGGTCGCCTATACGCCCCTCAGCAACTCGATCAACACGCCCGGCTCCGGTCCCGACATGTGGATCATCAGCCTCATCCTCACCGGCTTCTCGGCGATCTTCACCGGCGTCAACATCATCGCCACGGTGTTCTACTTGAGAGCGCCGGGGATGACGATGTTCCGGGTGCCGATATTCACCTGGAACATGGTGGTCACGGGCATCCTGATCCTGATCGCCTTCCCTGTCCTCACCGGGGCGCTCGTGATGCTGTGGTGCGACCGCCACCTCGGTACGCACATCTACGAGGTGTCCGGCGGCGGCGTGCCCGTCCTCTGGCAGAACCTCTTCTGGTTCTTCGGGCACCCCGAGGTGTACATCCTCGCCCTGCCCTACTTCGGCATCGTCACCGAGATCTTCCCGGTTTTCTCCCGCAAGCCGGTGTTCGGCTACAAGGGGATGGTCTACGCCACGATCTCGATCGCCGCCCTGTCGACGAGCGTCTGGGCGCACCACATGTTCACCACCGGCGTCGTCTTGCTCCCCTTCTTCAGCCTGATGTCGTACCTGATCGCAGTGCCGACCGGGATCAAGTTCTTCAACTGGATCGGCACGATGTGGCGCGGCTCGCTGAAGTTCGACACGCCGATGCTCTTCGCCGTCGGGTTCTTGGTGGTGTTCCTCTTCGGAGGTGTCACCGGCATCTTCCTGGCCTCGCCCCCGGTCGACTTCGCCACCCACGACACCTACTTCGTGGTCGCCCACTTCCACAACGTGCTCTTCGGGACAGCCGTGTTCGCAGGCTTTGCCGGCCTTTACTACTGGTATCCCAAGTTCACCGGGCGGATGACGCGCGAGAGCCTCGGCAAGACGAGCTTCTGGCTGATGTTCATCGGCTTCAACATGACGTTCCTGCCCCAGTACCTGCTGGGCCTGCGCGGGATGCCGAGACGGATCGCCGAGTACGCCGCCTCCTCGGGCTTCGACACGTTGAACGCCATCTCGTCGGTGGGGGCCATCTTCTTGTTCCTCTCGGTGGTGGTGATGCTCGTCAACCTCTGGGTGTCGTGGCGCAAGCCGATACCGGCCGGCGACAACCCCTGGGACGCCCACACCCTGGAGTGGGCCACGACCTCGCCGCCGCCGCACCACAACTTCGTGGCCCTGCCGCCGATTCGCTCGGAGCGACCGCTCTGGGACCACAACCATCCGGAGTACCTGGCGGTCGACCACCACAAGGAGCGCTCGGAGCGGAAGGGCCGGCGGCAGGACGTCGAGCCGGAGTACAGCGGGAGCTGACCGATGCGCATCGAAGCGAAAGTCATGCTGATCATCGCCGGCTTCTTCGCCATCGCTTCGGCGATCTACTGGTACGTCGGGTGGGGGATGTCGATCGGTCCCCGCAACCCCGGTCCCGAGCAGTCGGGCACGGCGATGTTGATCGCCACTGCGCTGCTCGGCCTGCTTCCGGGCGGGTACTTCCTGTGGTGGTCGCGCCGGATGCGGCCGCGGCCGGAGGACCGGGACGAGGCCACGCTCGAGGACGGCGCAGGGGTGGTCGGCTCGTTCCCGAGCTCGAGCGTGTGGCCCTTCGTGCTCGGGCTGGCTGCTGCGCTCGTGGCGATTGCGCTGGTGTTCGGGTTCTGGTCGGCGGTGGTGGGTTTCGCGCTGGCGATCTCGGCGGTCATCGGGGTCGTCGTCGAGAGCCGCCGCGGCGGGCTCGTCTAAGCCGTCCCGCTCCCACCCTCAACTCCGCTGTCGTCAGCCGAGGCGTCCTCCGCGGCCCTGCGCCGCGCCTCGAAGTCGGCTCTCGCCCTGCGATTGATCTGCACCGAGAACCGCACCACGAAGACGGCCAGCACGAGCATCGCCACCACGAACAGGGCGAACACCACGTAGGCCCAGGTCCCCGCAGCGGAATGCCCCGCCTGCTTGTACAGGGCCAGGCCGATCACCGCCGGTTGATCCTGACCAGGCCCTCTTGCACCACGGTCACGACCAGCCGCCCGTCAGAGGAGAAGATCGTCCCCTGCGCCAAGCCCCGGGCCCCATGGGCGGTCGGCGACTGCTGGTCGAACAGCAGCCACTCGTCGGCGCGCAGATCGCGGTGGAACCACATGCAGTGGTCGAGACTGGCGCCCATGAACACGTCATCCTCCCAGCGGATCTTGTGCGGGTTGAGGATCGAGTCGAAGAGCGTCATGTCGGAGGCGTAGGTGACGACCGCCGCGTGCAGCAGCGGGTCGTCGTCGAGCTTCCCGTCAGCCCTCATCCAGAGCCGCTGGCGGGGTTCGCGCTCGGAGGTTCGTCGCCACGGCAGGTCGCCTATGAAGCGCTGGTCGATCGGGTTGGGGCGCTTGAGCAGCTCGGCCAGCTCGTCGTCGTGCTCGAGGAGGCGCTGGCGCACGGTGGGGATCGTCTCCGGGGTGGCACGTCGGAGGGCATCTCGATCTGGTGCTCGAGCCCCTCCTCTGGGATGTGGAAGGAGGCGGCGAGGTTGAAGATCGCCCTGCCGTGCTGGATGGCCACCACCCGCCTGGTCGAGAACGAGCGACCATCACGGATCCGGTCCACGTCGTAGAGGATCGGAACCGTCGGGTCGCCCGGCCGGAGGAAGTACGAGTGCAGCGAGTGGACCCTTCCCTCGGAGACGGTACGGCCGGCCGCCACCAGCGCCTGAGCGGCGACCTGGCCACCGAAGACCCGCTGCCGCGTTTCGTCGGGACTCCGGCCGCGGAAGATGTTGACCTCGATCTGTTCCAGGTCGAGCAGCGCGACGAGGGCATCCAGCTGGGGCGACATCGGTCCATACTGTCACCGGCGCGAGGGTGCCTCGTCCTCGAAACGACCACCCGTTAAACTGTCAGCTCGTGCGCTCCCTCATAGATCGCGGGCTTTCGTTCGCGCGCCAGCCGAAGGTTCTCAGACTCCTCAAGTACGGGAGCGTCTCGGTGATCTCGACGGTGATCACCAACGTCCTCCTCTTCCTGTTCTTCTACGTCTTCGCGCTCTTCTCGGCGCTCGTCTGCAACGCGCTCGCCACGGGCATCACGACGGTCCCGGCCTACTACCTGAACCGCAACTGGACGTGGGGGAAGCGCGGCCGCTCACACCTCTGGAAGGAGGTCGTGCCCTTCTGGGTGATCGCCGCGGTCAGCCTGGTGCTCTCGTCGCTGGCAGCGGCGTTCACCGCGGACAATGCGGGCCACCTCACCCACTCCCGGCTGGACAAGGCGCTGCTCGTCAACTTCGCCAACATCTTCACCTACGGGTGCATCTGGATCGGCCGCTTCACCCTCTACAACAAGGTGCTCTTCAAGCACGAGCAGACGCACGAGCATGCCCACGCGGGCGCTGCCGAAGCGCTTGCCGACGAGCTCGCCACCGAGCAGGAGGAGCACGAGAGCCCGTCGTACGTCGCCGAAGCCTCAGCCCGCTGAACCCTCAGCCCGCTGAACCTTGGCGCGTCTTCCTTCGCAGGCGTGACCTGCGGGGCGGCGCCTGCAGTCCGAGCACCCAGCCGACGATGGCGAGCAACGCCGCCAGGATGACCAGCGGGAGATCGCCGAGCTGCTCGTAGAGGGTTGAGCCGTCCCGCAGGGGCACCGTCGCCTCGATCACGTAGCGGCTCCCGAGCGGCGACTGGTCGATCACCTGGCCCTGCGGGGTGACCACGGCGCTGTACCCGGTCGGCGCCGCTTGCAGCAGGTCGCGGCCCTCCTCGACTGCACGAAGCCGGGAGGCGGCGATCTCCTGCGAGGGTGCCTGGCTGCTCGAGTAGGAGGAGGTGTTCGTCGGCACGAGGATCATCTCGCCGCCGGCGTGGACCCCCGAGCGCGCTCGCTCGGCGAAGAACACCTCGTACGAGACGAGCACGGCGAAACGCCCCGCAGGCGTAGCGATCATCCCGCTGCCGCTCCCGGGTATCGCGTCCCGGGGAACGTCGTTCAGATTGGCGAGGTGAGAGAAGAACGAGCGGAACGGCACGTACTCGCCGAACGGCACCCGGTGGACCTTCTCGAAGGTGGCGGCCACCCGGCCGTCGGGCGCGAAGGCCACGATCTCGTTGCGGAACAGGGTGCTCCCGACGGGCTCTGTCACACCTACCGCCAGCGTCGTGTGCAGGCGGCGGGCCAGGCTGGCGAGCAGGACCTCCGCATCCGAGCCGGACAAGGGGCCGTCGAGCGAGACGACGTCCTCCGGCCAGAGAACCAGATCGAGGTGCCCGCGCAGGCTCTCGGTGGGGGCGACGGCGGCCCGGAAGACGGTGCCCGGCGGGACCTGCAGCTGGTTGAGGCCTCGCGAACCGCCGCCCTGGACGATGGCCACCCGGATCTCTCTCAGCGGCGGCCCGCCGGCGGGAGCCGTCGCGCCGGCGATGGCAACCGCCACAACCAGCACCAGCAGCCCGAGCGCGAGCAGCGGCGGCCGGGTCGGGCGAGTGCGGCTCCCTCGGGAAGGGGACCCAGCGGATCAACTCGCCGAGGCCGGCGCCGGCGACGAACACCATTCCCGTGAGGAGCAGGTCCCCGCCGAGGCGGGCGATGCCGAGCAATGGTCCTCCGGCCTGCCCGAGGGAGATGCCACCAAGCGGCAGGCCCCCGAACGGCCACCTCTGCCGGCCCGCCTCGGCGAGCACGAGCAACCCGATGGCGGCGGGTAGCCGGCCGCGTCCGCCTGGAACGAGGGCGCAGGCGACGGCGAGGAAGAGCGACTCGGCGACCACCAGCGCGGCATATCCACCTACGTTGAACTGGAAGGCCCATGCCAACCCGATGGCGAACTGCCCGAGCCCGGCAAGCAGCCCGGCCAGCGACCGCTGCCAGAGCGTCCGGCCGTCGAGGTGACGCAAGAGCAGCGCCACGCCCGCGATCGCCAGCGGCCACAGCCCGAACGGCGGCAGGGAGAAGGCGACGAGCGCTCCCGCGAGCGTCGGCACCACCACCAGCACGACCCGCTGTCGAGCCGCGGGATGGGGCGCCGCGGCTGGTGCCTGCGCCACCACCGGGTCGACCGTGACCGTCACCGTCCCGGACCTGTGCCCACCGGCGCGGCCGTGACGGACCCTGCCGCCTGCTGACCCGAGAGGATGCAGGAGGGGATCCCGATCCCGTCGTAGGCAGCGCCTGCTACGCACAGCCCGGGAAGTCCCGACAGAGCCTTGCGGATCCTCTCCACGCGGGCGCGGTGCCCTGGCTCGTACTGCGGGAAGGACCGCGGGTGCCGCCGCACCAGGTGAGCCAGTGGGGGGCCCGTTATCCCGAGGATCGACGCCAGCTCCTCACGGACCCTTGCAACAAGCTCGGCGTCCGTCAGCCGCTCGTGACGATCGTCGCCGTAGTGGCCCGTCGAGGCTCGGATCACCACTCGGCCGGGGACCGAGGAGCGGGGCCACTTCGAGGACGTGAAAGTGGCGGCGGTGATCAGGTAGCGACCGGTCCTCGGGACCAGGAACCCGCTCCCCGGCAGCACCTGCCCGCCTGCGCGATGGGGACCGCTCGCCGGAGATCCTGCTGGGCGGTACGGGAGCGCCGTCACCGGCCAGCTGAGCATCACCAGTGCGACCGAGGCGTAATGGATGGCGGCGAGCTCGGCGGCCGCCGCCGGCACGAGGTGCTCCAGCATCCTCGCCGCCTCGTAGGAGGGAGTGGCGATGATCACGGCATCCGCCTCCAGCCGTTCCGCCGCGCCGCTCACCGGCTTCACGGAGAGCACGTACCTGTCTCCGGCCCGCTCCAGCGACTCGACCCGCATGCCGAGCCGGATCGTCGCGCCCCTGCCGGCGATCGCCTCGGCCAGTGCGCCCACGAGGCTCTCCAGACCCCGTCTCAGGCCGAGGAACAGGGGCCGAGGTATCCCTGCCGCCGCCTCACCCGCCGCCCCATCTGACGCCAAGGCCGAGCGGCCTTTGCGGAGGGCGAGGATCACGCTCCGGTGGCCGCCAATCATCGCCGCCAGCTGCGGTGCGGTCGAGGCGAGCGAGAGCCGATCCGCCTGGCCGGCGTTGATCCCGCCGACGAGAGGCTCGACGAGCCGTTCCACGACCTGCCGCCCGAGCCTCGGTGCGAGGGCCTGAGCAACAGACGGGTCGTCGCACGTCCCCTGCCGGCGCGGCAGCACGAGGTCGGCGGCAGCGCGTGCCATGCCCCCCGGCGTCAGCAAGCGCGCCCGGAGGAGCTGGGCGAAGTCCGTCGGGACACCCATCACGAGGCCCTTGGGGATCGGCCTCAGGCTGCCGCCGGCCAGGATCGAGGCTTCTGCCGTGGCAGGCGCCTCCAGCTCGTCCCCGAGGCCGAGGTCCCGGCAGAGCTGCTCGGCGGCGGCCGTTCGGGTGATGAAGGCGTCGGCTCCCGTGTCCACCGGGCAACCGGCGAAGGTCTCCGTCTCGATGCGGCCACCGAGCCTGTCGGCGGCCTCGAGAAGGATCACCTCGGCGCCGCTCTGCTGTGCCAGCGACCAGGCGGCCGCCAGCCCGCTGATCCCGCCCCCGACCACTACCAGCCGCGGGCGCCCCCCAGTCACGAAACAGCCCCCGCGAGCTCCGGCCAGGCCTCGACGACAAGGCGCGCCAACCCCTCGCACACCCGCGGCTCGTCGTTCAGCGACGCCGTACGCACCAACGCCACGCCGCACCCGTCCGCCACCCGGGCAGCGTCGATGTCGACGTCATAGAGCACCTCCAGGTGGTCGGAGGTGAACCCGGCAGGACACACGACGAGGCCCTTGATGCCGTCCTCGGCGCGCTGGCGCACGCTGTCGAGAAGGTCCGGGCCGAGCCAGGGCTCTCCGGTGCGCCCCGCGCTCTGCCAGCCGGTCCGGTACGCCGGCCTCCCCGGCTCACCCAGCTTCACGACGGCCGCCACAGCCCTCGCCGTATCGGTCAGCTCCTGCTCGTAGGGATCGCCCATCTGGCGGATCCGCGCCGGCAGGCTGTGGGCCGTGAACAGCACCTCCACCGGGTCGTCCGGCCGGAGCATCTGAGCGAGGCTGCCGAGCGCCGCCTCCACTCGCTCGGCGAGCACCTCCACGAGTGCGGGCATCGTGGCCCACGATCTGATGCAGGTCGAGTCCATCTCGTGGTCGGCTGCAGACTGCTGCAGGCGGGCGGCGTACTCGCCGACGCTGAGTGAGGAATAGTGAGGCGCCAGTACCAGGCCGACCACCCGCTTCGTGCCGAGGGCCGCAAGCTGGGAGACGGCGTCCTCGATGCGGGGATGGCTGTGTTTTGTAGCGAGGGCTGCTCGGTACTGCTCGGGTGCGATGGCATCGAGGGCTCGCTGGATGGCGTCGACCTGCGATCGCGTGCGGGCGGCGAGCGGCGAGACCCCGCCGATCGCACCGTAGCGACGTTGCAAGTCGGCAAGCTGCTCATCGCTCGGCGGCCTGCCACGGCGGACGTCGGTGTAGAACGCCTCGACGTCCTCCGGCCCGGAGGGTGTGCCGTAGGACATGACGACTACGCCGGTGGCGGGGGTGCTCACGATTGCTCCATCGGCGGTTGCCAGCTGTGAACCAGCTCGACCACGTGCGCCAGGACGCCCGGATCCGTCTCCGGCAGGACCCCGTGCCCGAGGTTGAAGATGTGGGCTGGGGCACCGGCGCCGTCCTGCAGCACGCGCGCTACCTCCGCTTCCACCACGGGGAGCGGGGCGAAGACCATCGCCGGGTCCATGTTCCCCTGCACGGCGACGGTGCGCCCGCTGCGTGCCGCCCGGCGGCTGGCTTCGGTCAGCGACACCCTCCAATCGACGCCGACCACGTCGGCGCCGCCGGAGGTCATCAGGTCGAGCAGCTCAGAGGTCCCGACGCCGAAGTGGATCCGCGGCACCCCGAGATCGCCCACCCCTTCCAGCACACGGCGCGTCGCCGGCAGCACGAAGCGCTCGTACTCGAGCCGGGAGAGAGCCCCCGCCCAGCTGTCGAACAGCTGCACAGCGCTGGCGCCGGCTTCGACCTGCGCCCGCAGGAAGGCGACGCAAGTCTCCGCCAGCGAGTCGAGCAACCCCCGCCACGTCACAGGGTCCCCGTGCATCAGAGCCTTGGTACGGGCGAAGGTGCGCGACGGCCCTCCCTCCACCAGGTAGCTCGCCACGGTGAAAGGGCCGCCGGCAAAGCCGATCAACGGCACCTCCAGCTCGCCGACCAGCGCCTTGATGGTCTCCAGCACGTAGGGCGTGTCGCTCTCGGGATCGAGGGGACGCAGCCTCCCCAGATCCTCGGCCCTCCGAAACGGCTCCTCCACGACCGGACCAACCCCCGCCACGACCTCCACCCCGACGCCGAGGGCGGAAACCGGCACGACGATGTCGGAGAAGAGGATGGCGGCGTCCACGCCGTACCGCCGGACGGGCTGCATCGTGATCTCAGCGGCCAGCCCGGGGTCGCAGATCGCATCGAGGATCGACCCGCTACCCCGGAGCGCCCTGTACTCGGGAAGCGAGCGCCCCGCCTGGCGCATGAACCAGACGGGAACGCGGTCGACTGGCTGGCGGCGGCACGCGCGCAGGAATCGCCCGTCTGCGATTGGCATTGGGATCGGTCCCGGGGCGGTCACTGACACGAGGCTACCGAGGCTGCGGACGAGGTCACGGGCGCCGCTCCGGAGTTGGCCGGCGCCCTCGGGGTTGGACTAAGAAGTAGGGCCGTGAGTGACGCTCTCGCCCTCCAACGCGCGCAGCTTCGCGGCCACGCGCCCGGCGAGCGGCCGCAGCTGCTGGCGGTCGGCGTGATGATCTGGCTCGGCTCGGAGTTCATGTTCTTCTCGAGCCTCTTCGCCGCCTTTTTCACGATCCGGGCCCATGCGCCGGTATGGCCGCCCGCCAACCCGCACCTCGACACCTACCAGGCGCTCATCTTCAGCGCCGTGCTGCTGGTCTCCAGCCCGACGATGCAGGTGGCGGTCTGGGCCCAGGAGCAAGGACACAAGCTGAAGGCGAAGATCTGGCTGGGTATCAGCTTCTTCCTCGGGGCGATGTTCCTCGGCAACCAAGGTTACGAGTGGATCACGCTTCCCTTCAGCCCGAGCACCGGCGCCGGCGCCTACGGGTCGCTCTTCTTCATCATGTCCGGTCTCCACGGCCTCCACGTGCTGCTCGGCCTCGTAGCGATGATCGCCCTGTTCGGACGCATCAAAGGTCCGGTCGGGGACCCCGGCGAGACGTCGGTGTTCCAGGCCGTCAGCTATTACTGGCACTTCGTGGATATCGTCTGGATCGGGCTCTTCAGCGCCCTCTTCCTGTTCTCATGAGAATGCGTCGCCTCCTCGCTCCCTTGGCATTGGCGGCACTCGCCGCCCTGATCGGGATCTTCGTGCTCGGCGGGCCACCCGCCGGAGCCTCGACCGGCTCGCCGACGGCTGCTGCTCCCGCTGTCCGGACGGCGGGGATGGTGCCGGCATCGCCTTCGATGACGCCCGACGAGATCGCCGGCCAGGCGCTCTTCGCCAGCAACTGCTCGTCCTGCCACGGGCCGGATGCGGCGGGCGTGGGAGGCAACGGTCCGAAACGTGGCCCCAGCCTCCTCGGCGTCGGCGGCGCCATCATCTCGCTCTTCCTGCAGTCGGGGTGGATGCCGCTCGCCGAGCCGACTCTGCAACCTGAGAACAAGCCGCCGCGGTTCAACCAGCACGAGATCTCCCAGATCGTCGCCTACATCACCTCGCTGTCGCCCGGGGGCGTCGCCGTCCCGACGGTGAACCTGAAGAACGCCGACATCGCCACCGGCTTCCAGCTCTTCTCGTTGAACTGCGCCGGCTGCCATACGATCACGGGATTCGGCGACGCCATCGCCGAGGGCTACCACGCACCTTCGCTGCACGGCGTCACGGCCGTGATGGTGGCGGAGGCGATCGAGACCGGGCCCGGGAACATGCCCGACCTGAAGGGGAACTTCACTCCGGCGGAGATCAACGACGTCGCCGACTACGTGATCAACTCGATCCAGCATCCAGCCTCGCCGGGCGGCCTGAGCCTCGGGGGTGTCGGCCCGGTGGCGGAGGGTTTCGTCGGGCTGTTGGCAGGAGTCGGCGCCTGCGTGCTCGTGGCGTTCTGGGTCGGCGACCGAACGGAGCGTGAAGAGGAGGCGGAGCACGAGGGCCCCGAAGGGCAGGGGAGTTCGGGAGGCCCCGGCCACGGGGGCGGCCCGGAGGCTCTCGGTTCGGGGGAGATGGCTCATGCCTGACGAGATCGGGCACGGACCTGCCGGCGGCGGTACGGGCGGAGCCGGTGACGGCGAGGGACACGAGGGCGGGCATCTTTCGCACGCCGGGCACGAAGGCGCTCGCAGCAGCGCCCACACACATTCCGACGAGGGTGCAGGCGGCCGTGGCGACAGCACGCTCGAGACGCTGTCGCTGAACGCGCCACAGTTCAGGCCCGCCGCCAGGCACCCGGCCCGGGCAGAGCAAGCTGCGGCACTGTGCTTCCTGCTCGGTATGGCAGGTTTCGCCGGCTTCGGTGCCGCCTATTGGCAGAACGCTCCCTCCATCTGGCTCGGCGCGACCCTCGGCGGAGGGATGTTGGCCACAGGCGCGGCAATGGTCGTGTGGGGCAAGTACCTGATGCCGAAGGGACCATTCGAGGAGCCAAGGCACCGTCTCGTGCCGACTCCCGAGGAGCGGGAGAACTTCCTCGGCGACTTCTCGAGCCGCGGCCTGATCGCGATACAGGGACGACGCAAGATGCTCGCCAAGCTGCTCGGGGCCGCCTCCGGGATCCTCGGCATCGTGGCCGCCTTCCCCCTGCTCCGCTCGCTCGGTCCGCTGCCGGAGGGCACGCTCTTCCAGTCATCGTGGAAGAAGGGCGCCCGCCTGACGCGGATCGACAACACCCCGGTCAAGGTCGGTGAGGTCACCCCCGGCTCCCTGGTGACCGTCTTCCCCCCCGACGACGTCGGGGGCGCGATGTCACAGACCAACCTCTTGTATCTCGGGCCGAACTCGACAGACATGATCCTCCAGCCGGGCCGCGAGAGCTGGTCGCCTCAGGGCTACATCGCGTACTCGAGGGTCTGCACGCATGCCGGCTGCCCTGTCGCCCTCTACCAGCGGGAGACGCAGCAGTTGCTGTGCCCCTGTCACCAGTCGCTGTTCGACGTCCTGGACGGAGCGATCCCGGTCTTCGGGCCTGCACCTCGGCCGCTGCCGCAGCTACCCTTGTTCATAGACAGCGAGGGATACCTGTGCGCGCAAAGGGGTTACGACGAGGCCGTCGGACCGGGATTCTGGGAGCGGGGTAACAGCAATGGCTGACACCGCCGCCAAGCCGGCGGCGACGATCGCCCCGCCCCGCCCGAGCACCGCCCCGCCGACACGCCCCCGGGCGCCCTTCCCACGACCGCCGGCGAACACCAAGCCCAACAAGATCGAGCAGGTCTTCGACTGGCTGGACGTCCGCCTCGGCATCTCGGGCAGCGGCCGCAGCCTGATCAACAAGATCTTCCCCGACCACTGGTCCTTCATGTTGGGCGAGATCGCCCTCTACTCGTTCATCATGCTCGTCCTCACGGGCATCTTCCTCACGCTCTATTTCGTCCCCTCCGGCCAGCTCGTCGTGTACCACGGGTCCTATGCGCCGTTGCGCGGTCAGACCGTGTCGGAGGCGTACCAGTCGACGATCAACCTGTCGTTCGACGTGCGCTTCGGGCTCGTGATGCGCCAGATGCACCACTGGGGAGCCAACATCTTCGTCGGCTCGATCGTGGTGCACATGATCCGCATCTTCTTCACGGGCGCGTTCCGCCGCCCGCGTGAGATCAACTGGGTGATCGGCGCCACGCTGCTGATCCTCGCCATCTTCAACGGCTTCCTGGGTTATTCGCTGCCCGACGACCTCGTGTCCGGCACGGGCCTCCGGATCGCCTTCTCGGTGCTGCTGTCGGTCCCGCTGGTCGGTTCGTACCTGGCGTTCTTCCTGTTCGGTGGCAACTACGGGGCGACGACGGCGATCATCCCGAGGTTCTTCATCCTGCACGTCCTCGTGCTGCCGCTGATCATCCTCGGCCTGATCGGCGCCCACCTGGGTCTCTTGATGCGCCACAAGCACACGCACTTCAAGGGGGCCGGCGCCACGGACGAGAACGTCGTCGGCTCGCCGATGTGGCCGACCTTCGCCGCCAAGACGGGTGGCTTCTTCTTCCTCACGACCGGCATCACCGCACTCCTCGCCGCCTTCGTCCAGATCAACCCGATCTGGCTCTACGGCCAGTACGTCCCCTACAACGTCACCTACGCCGTCCAGCCCGACTGGTACATGGGGTGGCTGGACGGTGCTCTGCGGGTGATGCCTGCGTGGGAGATCGTCTTCCCCTTCTGGGGCAACGGCCACATGATCCCGAACGCCTTCTTCCCCGGCGTGCTGTTGCCGGGCATCACGTTCAACCTGATCTTCGTCTGGCCGTGGCTGGAGGCGAAGTTCACCAAGGACAGGGCGGAGCACCATGTGCTCGACCGGCCTCGGGACCGCCCGGTGCGCACGGCGATCGGCGCCACGGTGCTCGCCTTCTACCTGGTCCTGTTCGGCGCCAGCGCGACCGACGTCCTCGCCAATTACCTGGACATCTCGCTCAACAACGTGCTGCAGTGGTTCCGCATCCTCTGCATCGTCGTGCCGATCATCGTCGGGCCCGTCGCGTACAAGATCTGCAAGGAGTTGCAGGCGGTACCCGATGCCGGCAAGCGCAAGCGGGCGAACATCATGCTGCGCACCGCCAGCGGCGCCTACATGGCGGTGCCAACCGAGGTGCGTCCCGGCGACGAGGTGATCACGCATCCGCCGATCGATCTCGAGCACATCGACATGGACCGTGAGCAGGCCGACGCCGTCGCCTACGTGGCCACCCGGCCGGCGCCTGTAGTCACGATGTCGCCGCTCGGCAACGGCGACGGGCTGGGCTCGGCGTTCGGGGACGGTGCCTGGGGAGACGGCGACGGCGACGGGGACGGCGAGGGCCCCGGTGAGGCCGTTCCGGTGGTCGTCCAGTCCGAGACGCACAAGGGGACGCAGGGCGTCTTCCGGATCCCCCGCGACTACCGCTGATCCAGGCGGTCAGGCTCGCGCTTACGTGAGCTAGCCAACGGGCTGCGGCTGACTCTGCCCGGAGACCCCACCCACGGCGACAAGGATGATGGCCGCTGCTATTACCACGATGCCGATCCATCCGAGAACCACGCCGGCGAGGGCGATACCACGCCCCCCTTGTGTTCCATAGCTGCGGCGAATTTGGGCCAGCGCGACGTACCCAAATATCAAGGCTAGGAGCGAACCGCCGATTATCCCGAGCACGAGCGACGCGATCGCGAACCCGTTGGTCGGCGGGGGAACATACACAACCTCTCCGGATTGACCGATTTTTCCTGCGGCCGGGTAGATGCGAGCGTCCTGCGCCGACGTAGACGCGAACTCATTGTTCGCCGCGGCGGCGGCGACGTGCGCTTGCATGTCGTACCAGCCGCTGGCGACGATCACGAACGTGGCGAAGGTCAGCACGTGCACGCTGGTGCAGTACTCGCAGAGCGAGCCGATGGCGAACTCCGCCGAGACGAGGTAGAGCACCATGCCCATGCCGGCTGCCAGCAGGCCGAGGCGCACCAGGGGCATCCGTGCCCAGGTGGACCGCCACCCCCAGGGTGAGTTCACTGCGGTCACCACCACCCAGTAGGCGAGCCCCGCCACCGCCACAGGGATCACGCCGAAGATCATCGACTGGCTGCTGGTGAGGACCTTGGTGCAGTTGACGACTCCGCCCTTGGAACACAGGGCTGGCGACGAGCCTCCCCAGTAGTGCAGGTACGTCAGGTAGGCGGAGACGCCGAGCGCCACCAGCGAGAGGACGAAGGTCGCTACCGGGCGCCACCTGGTCGGCACGACTTCCACGGTCTCTTGATATTCGATCGAGGTGGTTGCCAACGGTCCCGTCTCCTGTGGGAGCCCCCGCTCCTGACCTGCGAGTGTACAGAGGCGCCCGCCCGATCTGATGCGCAGCAACCGACGTGGTACGTGGATGGCTGCACATCAGATTGCCGAACGGCCGGCGCGAAACGGCCGCCGGCCAGCTCCCCTAAGAGCCGACCGGCGGCCGTCGCCAGGATTCTCCGCTCAGCTGATCGGCTGCGTGTCGGCGACCGGCCGCTTCAGCCACTGCGAGCGTGCCGGCACCTTGTCCAGGTCGCACCTGCTCGAGTACTTCTGGGCGATCTCGGTGACTTCCTGCATCAGACCGTCGGCGAGAGTGGTCGGGTTGAGGCCGAGCTCGAGGAACTGCTTGTTCTCGACGTCGAGCTCGTTCTCGGCAGCCTCGTTGCGCGGGTTCTCGACGTAGTCGATCTCCGCCCCGGTGAGGCCAGAGACGAGCTTGGCCAGGTCACGCAGACGATGGCATTCGGTCATCTGGTTGAGGATGAGCGGGCGGTCACCGTTCTTCGGCGGGTTGCTGACGGCGATCTCGATGCAGCGCACGGTGTCGCGGATGTGGATGAAGGCACGCGTCTGGCCACCCGTGCCGTGCACGGTCAGCGGGTAGCCGACGGCAGCCTGCATCAGGAACCGGTTCAGCACTGTCCCGTAGTCACCGTCGTAATCGAAACGATTGATCAGCCTCTCGTCGAGCTCCGTCTCCGGCGTCTGGGTCCCCCAGACGATGCCCTGGTGCAGGTCCGTGATCCTGAGCCCGTCGTTCTTGGCGTAATAGGCGAAGAAGAGCTGGTCCTGCGTCTTGGTGAGGTGATAGACGCTGCCGGGGTTGGCCGGATAGAGGATCTCCTGCTCGATCGTCTCGCCGGTGTCGGTGATGACCTTCACCGGGAGGTAGCCCTCCGGGATCTTCATGCCGGCGGTGCCGTAGCCGTAGACGCCCATCGTCCCGAGGTGGGCGATATGGATGTCCTCGCCACTCTCGACGATGGCGGCCAACAGGTTGTGCGTCGCATTGAGGTTGTTGTCCACGGTGTAGCGCTTGTGGACCGAGGACTTCATCGAGTACGGCGCAGCCCGCTGCTCGGCGAAATGCACGATCGAGTCCGGACGGAAGTCCTTGATCAGGTCGAGGAGCCGGTCGTACTCGTGGGCGACGTTCATCCGGACGAAGGGGATCTCCTTGCCCGTGTGCTCCTTCCAGGCCCTCAGCCGGGTGCCGATCGGAGCGATCGGTGTCAGCGACGACACCTCGAGCTCGTTGTCGATGTTCCGGCGGGAGAGGTTGTCGACGATGACCACCTCGTGCCCCTGCTGGGAGAGGTGCAGCGAGGTGGGCCAGCCGCAGAAGCCGTCTCCACCGAGGATGAGAATCCGCACTCGCGTGACTCCTTCTTGGGTCTTGAAAGGGGTGCGATACGACACCGGTGCCCCCATATGGTCCCACGCCGCGAGCGGGTGCCTGACGACTTGAGCGCCCTACCGGAAACCCGAGCCTGCGGCGCTGCCGCGGGGCTCGACTTCACCGGATCTGGCGCCAGGCGTGCGGCAACCACTGCGTTGTGGCCCGGCTCTACGACTTCGGCCGTACTCACCCCAGTTCACGTACAGCCGCAACTGCACTACAACTACTGACCGCCGAGGACGGTCGCCCATGATGCTAAGAAATGCGAACCAGCGCTGTCAAACGACCGGCCCGGGGGAATGATGCCGCGCCCTTGCCTGCAAGGTTTCGGAGGGAGGCGGGGGAGCCGCAATATGTGAAATGCCGGTAACTCATGGCTCCTGAGGGGATGCCCTGCCTACCATCGCGGGGCCGATCACAAGGGCGGCCGGAGGTACAGCGTGCGCAGGGAATCAGGAACGCGGCAGTTCTGGTGGTTGCCGGCCCTCGTCTCTGCGGCGACCCTGATCGGATGCGCCTTGACGCCACCCGCGATCGCCGGGGCATCGGCACCGGCAGGAGGGGCATCGGCACCGGCCGCCGTGGCACCGACCGTATTGGCGGCGCCTGTGGCGCCTCGTGCCGCAAGCGGCCCCCTCGCCACCCTTCCGACGCCGAGTTGGTGGAAGGGCACCTGTGACACTGGCAACTACCCTGGGTCTCACCCGCTTGGCGCCTCGTGGGACGGGCTGGTGGCCTGTGGCCCGGGGCCCACCCAGGGTGGCACCGACCATCTCGTCCGCTTCTTCACGGGGGCGTGGGGACAGTTCGAATGGGAGTGCGTCGAGCTATCGATGAGGTGGATGTACCTCGCCTGGGGGGTGCACCCCTATCCCGCCAACGGTGACGGGGTTGCCGCCAACTACGCGATCTACAAGTCCACGTACAACCCCAACGGGCCGGCCCTTCAGTACATCGCCAACGGCACCGCCGGGAAGGCTCCGGAGCCGGGAGACGTGCTCAGCTACAGCATGGTGCACACCTCCGTCGTGACTTCCAGCGCTGTGAACGCGGCTGGCAACGGCACCGTGACGGTCATCGAGCAGAACGCGGGCGTCGGAAGCAACGGCTGGGACACCCTGCCCGTGTCGGCTTGGACGGTGGGGGACACCGTTTCCGGCTGGCTGCACAACCCTGCCTCGACGCCACCGCCGTCCCCCGGCTACGAGTTCGCCTTCCAAGCGAACACGGGCCAGCTCTGGACCCACGGAGCCGACGGCGCACCGAGCGACAACTCCTCCAATGTGGCGATGATGAGCGGGACGAGCCCGAGCGTGGTGGCGCTCGACGGCGGGTACGAGGTGGCCTTCCAGGCAAGCGATGGCGATCTCTGGACCCTGGGCGTGGGAGGGGCGCCGACGATCGGGGACTGGCACCTCGGGATGATGGCCGGCACCAGCCCGAGCATCGCGTCCGCCGGCACCGGCTACGAGATCGCGTTCCAGGCGAATACCGGTCAGCTATGGACGGTGGGCAGCGGTGGCGCTCCCTACGGCCGGTCCTCCGGTATCGCCATGCTGCACGGCACCAGTCCGGCTGTGGTGGCTCTCGGCGCCGGCTACGAGGTCGCCCTCCAATCGAGCACCGGCAGCCTATGGAGCCTCGGCGTCGCCGGGGCTCCGACGATCGGGAACTGGAAGCTGGGAATGAAGGCGGGCACGAGCCCGAGCATCACTGCGTCAGGCACGGCATACGAGATCGCCTTCCAGGCCAACACCGGACAGCTGTGGACGGTCGGCGCGGGCGGCGCCCCGAGCGGCGGTTCATCCAAGGACGCAATGATGGCTGGCACGAGCCCCGCCATCAGCTCTGTCAACGGCGGCTACGTGTCGGCATTCCAGGGCAGCGACGGCGACCTGTGGTCGGTCGGAGTGGGAGGTGCACCCACGGTCGGGAACTGGAAACTCGCCATGATGAGCGGCGCCAGTCCCAGCATCACCCGGTGGACTGGCGGCTACCTCGTCGCCTTCCAAGCTGACAGCGGCGATCTTTGGACGATCGGGGCGGGCGGTGCCCCCTCGTTCGGCTCGTGGCGGTTAGGCATGAAAGCGAGCACGAGCCCGGCGATCGCCTGAGACCTAATGCCGCCCGCCGCGGTTGGAACGCACCGTGTCCGCGGCCGGAGAACGTGCTAAAGACACACCCGGCAGGGATTCGTCCGCGGCCTGCAACCGTCGCCGCCTCTACTCCCGGAGGTGTTGAACGTGCACCTGAACAGCGGTGACACCGCCTGGATGCTGGTCTCGACAGCACTCGTCCTTTTCATGATGCCGGGGCTCGCCCTCTTCTACGGAGGGCTTGTGGGGACCAAGAACGTCATCAACGTGATGGTCCAGTCCTTCGTGGCGATCGGGATCATCAGCATCCTGTGGGTCGTCGTGGGCTACGGGCTGGTGTTCGGCGCGGATCATTCCCGGGTCATCGGGAGCCTCGCCAACGTCATGATGCGCGGAGTCGGCAACGCGCCGAACTCCTACGCCCCGACGATCCCAGCGCTCCTCTATATGGCGTTCCAGATGAAGTTCGCAGTGATCACGCCGGCGCTGATAGCCGGTGCATTCGCCGAGAGGATGCACTTCCGGGGCTACCTGGTGTTCATCGGCCTCTGGTCGCTGATCGTGTACGTGCCGTTCGCCCACTGGGAGTGGGGGGCGGATTCCTCGGCGGCGGCGGGCTGCACGCGATCGACTTCGCCGGCGGATCCGTCGTCCATGAGTTGGCCGGCGCCGCCGCGCTTGCCTCTGTCATCTACCTCGGCCCGCGGGCGCGGCGGCTCGATCATCCGCACAACATCCCGCTCGTCCTACTCGGTGCAGGCATCTTGTGGTTCGGCTGGTTCGGCTTCAACGCCGGCAGCGCCTCCAGCGCGGGGACGGTCGCCACCACTGCTCTCGTCAACACTCAGCTGGGTGCGAGCGCGGCGATGATCGCATGGATGGCCGTCGAGTGGATCCGCCGCCGCAAGCCCTCCGGTGTCGGCATCGCCTCGGGCGCTGTCGCCGGCCTCGCCGCCATCACGCCGGCATCCGGCTATGTCCCCGTCTGGGCGTCGCTGGTGATCGGGGCTGCGGCGGGGCTGCTCTGCTATGGAGCGGTACAGCTGAAGAGTGTCTTCAAGTACGACGACACCCTTGACGTCGTGGGCGTGCACATGGTGGGCGGTGCCGTCGGCGTCATCCTCACTGGCGTATTCGCCAGCCTGGCTGTGAACGCCTTCGGGGCGTCCGGCGGCCTCACCCAATTCGGTCGACAGCTCGTGCTCGCGGGGGCGGCCCTTGTGTGGCCATTCGTGATGACGTTCGTAGTCCTCTGGATCACCGACAAGACCGTCGGCCTCCGTGTGTCACCGGAAGAACAGGTTGCCGGCCTCGACATAAGCCTTCACGAGGAGCGTGCCTACGCGGACGACAAGGAGGACCGCGAGGACAAAGGCGTCGCTCCCGTTGGGGTTGGCTAGAAGCGACGCCAGCAGCGACGACGCCCAGCGACCCCGTCGACCTACTGCTGGCGCAGCGAGATCGCCAGATCAGGCTTGAAGATAGAGGCGACGTAGCGGGGCCACAACATCGCCCCATGGCACCGGAAGTTGACGGCGCTGCCGTCTGCGAGGTCGAACGGGCGAACCTGGCTCTTGTACTTACCGGCGCGAACCAGCAGGCTGTGCGAACCCGGCTCGACGTCCACTTCGAGCGTCTCATCTCGCTCGATCGTCCCCACGGCCCGCCCGTCGAGCACGACCTCGAAGGTGCCCCGCCGCAACTCGATTCCTACGGCCTGTCTTCTCATCACGAGCGTTCCCGACATCGGACCTCTCCTTTCACTTGCGGTTACCGGTCACGAGGCGCTCGCGATCGAACATCGTTGCCACCGCCCTCCACCCGAGCCCGTCGATCAGCAGCAGGGCGGCGGCGAGGCCCAGCGCCACGCCGACCGAGGCCGGTATGACGTTGAACGAGATGAGGGCGACGATCACGAGCGGCGGGAGGCTGCTGAACATCCCCAGCTGCTGGGCTGCCCTCACGTCCGACATGCGAGCGGAGATGGCGATCCCGACCCAGATCGACCAGCCTGCGAGTAGCGGCGTGAACAGCAACTGAACCAACACATGTGAGCGCTGAAGGATTGCCGTGAGCACTGCCGGATGGGCGAAGAGCTCGGCCGTTCCGATGAACAGACCGAAGATCACGTACGCCACAGCGAGGGTCGGAGCGAGAATAGCTATCGCCTTGCCGATCAAGAACTCCTCTGGCCGGATCGGCGTGATGAGCACAGGCTCGAGGGTCCCCTGCTCACGCTCGCCGACGACCGAATATGCCGCCAGGGCGGACGGCACGATCGCAGGTATGAGGAGCATGTAGAGCAGAGAGATGCCGACCCGGGTGTCGAGCTTGCTGGTCGGCACGGTCGTGGCGATCGTGAACAGCTGGACGATCGGCAGCGTGACGAAGATCAGCGGCAGCACTGCCATCGTGAAGACGACCACGAAACGGTTGCGGCGGTAGTCGCGCAGCTCCTTCACGAAGATTGCGCCGACTCGTGTCCAGCTGAAGCTCATCGCTTGCGGGCCTCGACGTCCTCGTCGATGAGCTCGAGGTAGACGTCCTCCAGTGAATGTCTGGCCTCGCCGAGCGACAGGATGTCTGCGCCGGCACCGACCAGTACCCGGGCGACCTCGGGAGCTGCGACGTCCGGGTCGCCCACCGTGAGCAGATAGGCGCCCATCCCGTCGGCCACCCAGTTGCTGACACCCGCCAGCGGACCGAACAGCTTGTCCGGTGAGGGGAGAGGACTGCGGGTACGGACCTCGAGCCGGCTGGTGAACAGCTGGGCGCGCAGCGCATCGGGGCGCCCGACGAGCCTTAGCGTCGTGTTGAGGATCGCCACGCGATGGCACAGCCGCTCGGCTTCCTCGAGCCGGTGCGTGGTGAGGAAGATGGTCACGCCGCGCTCTCTCAGCGCCCCGATCAGCTCGTGCACCTCTCGTGACGCGACCGGGTCGAGTCCGGACGTGGGCTCGTCGAGGAACAGCACCGTCGGGTCGTTGAGGAGCGCGCGTGCTAGCGCCACCCGCTGCCGCAGGCCCTTGGAGAGCGATCCGCAGCGGTCTCCCGCCCGGTCGAGAAGGTTGACGGCCCTGAGCGCCCGCTCGATGCGGCCCCTCACATCATCCAAACCGTAGAGCCCAGCAAAACACTGCAAGTTCTCGCCCACGCTCAGCCTCAGGTAAAGACCCGGCGACTCAGGCATGATCGAGATCTTCGACCTGATCGCCGGCCCGTTCTCAGGGCTGAGTGGGATGCCGGCGACGATCGCCGAACCCGAAGTGGGGGAGATCAGGGTCCCGAGCGCCCGCACTGTGGTGGTCTTTCCCGCTCCGTTGGGGCCGAGGAAGCCGAACACCTCGCCGCTGGGCACTTCGAAGGACACGTCGTCGAAGGCGACGCGCTCCCCGAAACGCTTCGTCAGGTGCTCCACCACCAATGCCGGCGCCGCATTCGCCTCTCCCACCGCAGGCGACCCTAGCGGACATCCACCATCGGTCTCATGCTCTCGCCGCCCACGGTCGGGACCCCGTTGGTCAGCTGGGATACTCGTCCGGTGACTCGCCGACGGAATGTGGAGCGCGTTCCCTTCATGCCGGACGATTTGGCTCCGATAGTGGCACGGATGGAGCAGATGGCCGCCTCCGAGGACGGTTGGATCAACCTGATACCTGTTGGCGACGACGAACAGGCAGCGCCGCCACGGCTGGGGTTCTCGGCGATGTTCGGCGGGGGGAGCATCGGCGTGACGATGTGCACGTGGGTGCCCGGGAGCCTCAAAACTCATGGCGACGTCGTCGCCAAGCCTCGGCATCACCCACAACCAGGGACGCCGCGTCCTGACGGAGTTGCAGGCTGGGGCCGCTGTGATCCCGGCCGGCTGGCGAGTCGAACAAGACCATCCGCGAAGGGGCCTTGTCGTCCGAGTCCCCGCAGACGAGCCGTTCGAGAAGGTGCTCAGGTGGGCGATCCTGACCGTCAGCCTGCTCGGCGGATCGAGAGGCGGCGTCAGGTGGTACGCCGACGCCTATATGCCGACCTAGCCGACGGGGGGTGGAGCCATTCCATCTAGCAACCGTTCAGCCAGATGACGAAGCACGCACTCGACATCGGTTCCCGCCCGGCGATCATTGACGACGAGCAGTCCTGCTCCTAGCCTCGGCCAGGTTGCCAAGCGAGTTCGGCCGAGTGGCCAAGCGAGACCGGCAGCTTACGGGTAGCGTCCGTTCCTTCTGGCTGATCGGGCGAGTTGCTTACGGAGGGGAGCCGATGAGAACGAAAAGCGCCTCAGGTCGCAGTACCGCCCTGAAGGCCCTGATGGCCGTCGGATTGATGATGGGGCTTGGGCTGATCGGCATCGCAGGCGCCGGAGCCGGAGTGGGTGCCACCACTGCCGCCGCCGCAACGGCCATCCACCCGCGCCTGGTGGCGATGCCCCATGCGACCAAGACGCCCAAGGCGGTCCGGATCCCCGCCCGGGGCCAGTTCGACTGCAACGGGTTCAGCCCTGTCGAGGCACCCGCCTTCCACGGGATCTGTACGGACATCCGCGGCTTCAACGGGATCGACAATGCCAACACCTGGGGCGGCAAGTTCTACGACAACGGCGTCTACATAGGGCACGACGAGCCGGACATGACGTTCCTGTCCCACCAGGCCGGCTCCGGCAACAACGTCACCTGGGACGAGACTCTGCCCGTCGATCCGACGGGGACGCCTGGCGTGTCGACGCCGGGCAAGGACATCGCCGACTGGTACGAGCTGTCGCCTGCCCCGTGGTTCTCGATGGCGATGTGCGACAGTTACTCGTATCCGCAGCTGCCCTGCACGCCCCTGTCGGATACGAACGCCCCCGCCTGCACGACCGCGTTCACGTGTGCAACGAACGCCTATCCAGGCGCCGGCTCAGCGGTGATGGAGATGCAGTTCTACCCCCCGGGCAATGCGCCCTTTGTCGACAACGAGAGCTGCAACGGCACCGATTGGTGCGCAGCGATCACCATCGACAGCCTCGAGTGCACGAACCTCTATGACACTTGCCAGACGAAGTGCGAAGAACCGATCAACTTCGCCTGGATCCAGACGAACGGGGTTCCGACGGGTCCCGCCGGCCCCGGGGACTCGGACTTCGACACGAGCGTGCCGAACAAGTACACGCTGCTCATGAAGCCGGGCGACAAGATCACCGTCCACATGTTCGACGCGCCGGCACCGAAGGATGAGTTCGGGGCTACAAGTGCCTTTGAGGTCGCCATCGATGACCTGACGCAACACACGTCGGGCTTCATGCAGGCGTCGGCGCAGAACGGCTTCCAGTACATCGATATGAACTGCAACACCGCCAACGCCAACTGGCAGCCCGAGTACAACACGGCCGCCACCAGCAACATCGTCCCTTGGGCGGCGCTCCAGACCAACATCAGCACCGAGTACGAGACGGGCCACTTCGTGCCATGCTCATCGGTATCCGGCTCTGTGACGAACCCGTTCGATCCCAACGACACTGGGGGCTCGTACACCACGTGCACCGGAGCCTACGAGGGCGCCGACAGCGAGGGGGAGAGACCTCGGACGAGATCTGCTATCCCGCCAACGACAATCACGCCGGGTGGAACGGCACGGGCACGACGGCCGCCGGAGCACCGATCGCCAACTGCCAGGACAACGTGCAACAGAACGGCGATCTCGACTTCGACGGGACGCCGTACCGGACCGAGTGGCCGACTGGCCCGGCGCCAACAAGCCTTTACCCATCAAGCTTCGTGGAGTCCCTGCCGACCACTCACGGGGCGCAGTATCCGCAGTGGTACTTGCAGACAGACGTCGCGTTGAGCGAGAGCAACCTGCACGGCGACCTCGCTCTCGGGTTGCACGGTGCCGCCGAGCGGAGCCGACGTCGACCAACCGGGACATACGGCGTTCTACCCGTACTGGAGCGAGGTCAACACCTCCGGAACCTGCACACTCGAGTTCGGGAATGTGGGCTCCGGCGCAGGCGTGAACGACTTTGGCAAGGACGCCCAGTACGGCGCCAACCAGTTCCCGCTCATCGGCTACCCCGAGTTCGAGGGCAAGATCTACGACAACACTTGCGGGCCCGCGCCGAGCCAGGGCTACTACCTGACCGGCAAGAACGGTGCTGTGGTGGCCGCCGGCGACGCGCCGGCGTTGCCGAGCGTGCATGGCCTGCAGGGCAGCATCGTCGGGGTGGCGGCGACGCCGGATGGTAAGGGCTATTTCGCCGCCAGCAACACCGGCGCCGTCTACGTGGAGGGCGATGCGGTGTTCCGTGGCGACCTGACGTCGCTGTCGTCACCCGTGAAGGTCAGCGACATCGTGGCCATCGCCCCGACCACCGATGGCGGCGGATACTGGCTGATCGGGGCCGACGGCGGCATATTCGCCTTCGGGACGGCTCACTTCTACGGGTCGTTGCCAGGCCTCGGCATCCACGTCTCCAACGTCGCCGGCATGGCGACCACAGCGGGAGGCAGCGGCTACCTGATCGTCGGCTCGGATGGCGGCGTGTTTGCCTTCGGGGCGGCACACTTCTACGGGTCGCTGCCGGGCATTGGCGTGAAGGTGAATGACATCCGCGGCATCCTGCCGGCATCGGCAGGCACCGGGTACATCCTCGTGGGCGCCGACGGAGGCGCCTTCATCTTCGGCCACGGGGTGCCGTTCCACGGATCGCTGCCGGGCGAGGGGGTGGCGGTCACCGACATCGTCGGGATCGCTCTCACATCTGATGACGGCGGCTACTGGATGGCAGGAGCGAACGGCACCGTCTACCCATTCGGTGACGCCAGGTTCCTCAAGAGCGACTTCAGCAGCTCGGACGCCCCGATCACCGGCATCGCGGGGGTGACGACCGATCAGGTCAACGGCTCCAACTAGCTCTCATCACCCGTAAGCCCCACTGCCCACCGGTACGGCGCGCCGGCACGGTGCGGGGGTGCTGCCGCCAGTTGCCGGAGCGCGCCCGTTGGCCCATCGCGCAGGATGTCGAAGGATCGTGTAACGCCTAGGTGGACAGAGCGCGGCAGCATAGAACCTGGTCACAGGCCCTCCCGTGCAGCGAATCGGCCGCGGCCCCGCACTGCAAGGCGCAGATGCCCACAGAAGTTGGACAGATGTTGCACAAGGGAGGGGGCATCGAGCGCAACGGTTGGTCCATAGCGGTGCCCCCCGGGGGCGCAATTGCTGCGACGCTGGCTCGAGGGGACTGAGGGGAAAGCCTGACCCCTTGGCCGCGAGGCGATCTCTATCGGCCGAGACGCCCTCGCGTCCGTGCCCCTCTACCCGGTGTTACAGCGATCCTCAACGTGACCACCGTTTCCGTGCCGGTCACGGTGGGTACCGCGAGTCCGCGGCACGGTCCCGTGGTCCCGGAGCCGCCGTGATACCACGCGTAGCGGAACTACGCGCTGACACGAGCGCGAACTCAGTGCGCTCGGATCGCCGAAGGGAGGTAAACGGCCTGTGCGCCAGAACACTTCGAAAAACGGCAACCCCGGGAAGGAACCCCGCACCTCGACCAAGAGGCGCTCCGAGTCCTCGGAAGACGTGCCGGGCGGGCAGTCGAAGGGTGCTTCTGGCAGCCCGATCAAGAGCTCCCACATCATCGAGGAACATGTCGACGTAGGCGTTGCGAGGGAGGATGCCTTCGCCCAGTGGACCGAGTATCGAGAGTTGCCCAAGTTCTCAAAAAAGGAGTCTGCGGAGCCCAAGCGCGAGGATCGCGTCTCGTTCACGTCCAAGATCGGGCCCTCGACTCGTCACTGGGACGCCGACGTCGTCGACCAGCAGCCACCACGTCTTATCGCTTGGCGGAGTGTGGGTGGCTCGCAGAACATGGGGGTGATCACCTTCCACAGCCTGGACGACCGGCTGACCAGGGTGATGGTAGAGATGGAGTATCACCCGCGAGGCGCGATCGAGACGGTCGGCAATTTCTTCCGCATGCAGCGCAGGCGGGTGCGCAAGGACCTTCGGCTCTACAAGCACTTCATGGAGCTGCGTGGCGAACCGACAGGCCCAGGTGCGGGGCGAGTTCGTGGCAAGGGCCTGGCTGGGGAGATTGACGAGAGATTGAGCGGCAAGGAACGCAGGCAGCCGGCGAAGGCGCCTCGGCGCAAGGCCAGCTAGGAGACCCGATGGCAAAACGTAAGAAGGTGCTCGGACTGCCGGTCGGCAAGAAGCAGTCGAGCAACCTACCCAAAGCAATGGTGGCCGGTGCCGGCTTGGTCGTGCCAGCTTTTGCCTTGGCTCGTCGAGGTGGAGACCTCATCGGCAAGAGCAAGGCGGCAGCCGGGAAGGGTCGTCAGGTTGTTGACGTTGCTGAAAAGGCCCAAAAGGTCGCCGAGGAGATCGGCAGGCACTCGTCGTCGGTCGGCAAGGTCGTTTCGGGGGTGCGGGAAATATCCAAGCTGAGCGGCGCAGGTGGCGCGCCAAGGCTTTCCCACCTGATCGAAGCGCACACCGAGGTGGCCGTGCCTCGACAGGTTGCCTACGACCAGTGGACACAGTTCGAGGCGTTCCCATCTATCATGAAGGGAGCTGAGAGCGTTCAACAGGACGGCCGCAACAAGATCGGATGGACGAGCAAGATCGGCCCGTCTCGCAGATCCTGGCAGGCCGAGATCATCGAGCAGGTTCCCGACGAGCGGATCGTATGGAAGAGTACGGGCGGCCTCCAGCTGTCCGGCGCCGTCACCTTCCACTCGCTCGACGAGGCGCTCACCCGAATCCTCGTTCAGATGGAGTACGACCCGCAGGGCTTGGTCGAGCATGTCGGCAACGTCCTGCGGGTACAGCGCCGCAGGGCGCGGCGAGACCTCAGGCTGTTCAAGCACTTCGTCGAGCTACGCGGCGAGGAGACGGGAGCGTGGAGGGGCCGCATTGCCAAGAAGGAGAGCCTGAAGGCAGGGTAGACCCCGCGTCTTGCGAGTCGTAAAGGCTCGCCGGAGCCGATTACCGGTAGCGACGCGTGATCGTCCGCCCGCTTAATCCTGACGGAAGCGGCTCACCTTTGATCTTGAGGGTGTCAGCGCGACGTAGTTGCCCAATCCGATCCTGCCTGTGCCGATCCTGCCGAAGTCAGCTCGCGTGAGTAGTCGGTGACGAGCGCGAGTACTGTCGCCGGGACTTCGTCGAGGAGATGAGTGAGCGCTCCTCGCCGCTCGAGCTTGCTGATGCCGAGGACGTTGAGGCGGGTCATGAGGTGAGCCGCGGTGACGTGCAGCCCGCAAGCCCGCCCGGGAAGACGAAGATGCGGTTCCCATTGACGGTGGCCATGCGCGTGCGGCCCTCGAGACAGCGGGCGACGAGCATGCGGCTTGGGGCTGCGCTGGTAACTCCATCGGATCGGGACCGAACGCGCAGGTGATGATGCCGTCGCTTCCTCTGAACGCCACTGGCAGGGAATTCTTTGAGCCGGCAATGGGACTCGAACCCACGACCTGACGATTACAAGAGGCCGAACGGGTGTGCGGTGGTGATCTTCGTTGTGCGTTCCGGTGGTTGAAGACCTGGTCAAAGCTGGTGCGACCAGGGGTCGGCAGAGTCGCGCCGCACAGATGCGCGCACCGTTTCACGGAAAGGTTGGAACAGAATGTTGGACCGACGTTCTCCGAACCAGTGGGCGTCAAGCAGCGTCGGGGACCCGCCGGCGGTGTCCGCAAGCGACACAGGCGGCGGCGGTCCCCGCAGCTGGTCAAACTGACAGCCTCCCTGATGGGCCGAGACCGCACGCACCTCGCAAGGTGGTTCGCTATAGCGACCCGGCTCGGACCGTTCGTGACGATTCGGTCACCGCTCCTGCATACGCCTTGCCACAGCGGACTTGAGTGCAGCCAGTCGATCGAGCTGAGTCCGTCGAGTTCTTTCCATGGCGATCCTGACCGGCTAGGTCGCCGAGGATCCCAGGCGCCTGCGGGATGACTTCGTAACCGGAGACGAACTCCGCCCGCACCTGCGGCATCCGCGGACTCAGCTCAAAGGGGGGCCGTCCACCGCAGCGGCTGAGGGCATGGTCCCACTGAGATCGCAGCGCTGCGTGCCGGCAACGGTGACCAAGGGCTCGTGTTGGCACTCGAGAGGGCGATCGTGTTCTCACGGTTCCGCGCCGCAGACGTCCGCTCGATCATCGGGGGCCGGCGCCGCGCCCACCGGTCGGTCCCGTCCGGCCAGGCTGTGAGCATCGACATACCGACCGCTCTCAAGCGTCCGACGTCGCACTACGCACTGGAGAGCATCTCGTGAGCGCCCCGGGCACCGGCACTGCCAGCGGCTGCTGATCAAGAGTGGGGAGACCTACGGATCCTCAACACTTTCGATGGCGCGCCGCCGTTAGCCCCCGTAAGCCTAGGTCTAATACGCTCATTGTGTGTGCCGAAAAGTGAGGGGGAGGCAATGCAATTCTCCGAGCGGTGCCGTCGTGTTGCTCATCCTCTCCTCGGGCTCTCAGCGGCCGGGATCCTCGTCGTCGTCGGGTTGGCTGCCGCCGTTAACGGGGCGGGGGCGTCTCGTGGGACGCAACGCGCGGTGAACCTTTCGGTGAATCGACCCGATGCGGAGCCCGCTGTCGTCGCACTCGAAGACGCCATTGCGGCAGCCGGTGCGGCAGCGCCCGACTCCTATGGCGGCATGCGGCAGGCGGCCGACGGGCGGTTGGAAGTTTTCGTCGTAGAGGGGCGAGCGTCCACGTTTCTCAGCCACCTCCCGAGACCGATCGCCGAGACGGAAGGAGCCCGTTGGTTCCCGATCTTCGTGCAACACAGCTACGAGGCCTTGCTGCGGCTCACGAACTCGATCGCTTCGAACGTGAGTCAGCTTCGTAGCGAGGGAATACTGCTTGGTCAGTGGGGACCGAATCCCGGTGACAACCGAGTGGTCATCCACCTGCAGCACTATTCATCAGCCGCGGCAGCACGGCTGATAGCCATTTTCGGTGCGCAGTGGGTCATGGTCAGCACCCAGCCAGCCGCGCTCGTTCCCACCAGCCTCGATCGCTTCCACGACAACGCGCCGTTCTTCGGCGGCGACGGCATCTGGCGCACCGGGATCGATCCGGTCGGCAGAAAGTATTGCGGGTCGGGGATCAACATAGGCCCGGACCCTGAGCTCCGGGCCTGGCTATTGTCACCCGCGCCATGGATTCTCATTTGCTTCGGCTCGCTGCTGAGTCGCTCGCGGACGGCACTTTATCGGGGAGATCCAGCGTGCGGCCGACAGAAGCGGCCTCCGTACGCTGACGCTCGGTACATCCTCGACGCAGATGGTCGCCGACGACGCTGATCATCAGGCACGGCGTTACGTGCCCCTGGCTTCAGTGTTCAGAGTGTCGGTGCCTCTGGGTGCAGTGCACCACGCGGGCGCAGGAACGCTTCGCGAGATCTCCAGTCACGGCATCCCTGCAGTAGCCATACCAGGGCCGTTCGACACAATCTCGAACTCACGGGTGTTCGATCGCCTTGGATTACTCAAGTTGGTCCGACCGACGACACCTCGCCAGACCTCGTTGCACGCGATCAACGAGATCCCCCGAGGGGCGGAGGAAGAGACTGGCCGTCTGGAAGCCCGCGCGCACGCTCTGATCGTCCCGTTCAATACGGGCGGACTGCATCACTGGCTGACGCGTATCGGTCGGCCACAGATAGACCTAGGGGCTAGCCATGACACTGGTTGATCATCAACGTAACGGTTGACCTCAAGGGATCCGTCCCCACTCCTGCGGGAGGTTCCTGGAAGTAGACGACGCCATCGGGCATCGAAGATACGAACGAACAGCCAATTTGCGGGATGATGATCCTTCGGAATCCGAGGCCGCGAAGCCTGCCGGCCGCTTCCGACTCGCTGACCCCGTAAAGATTTGGCATCAGCACTTCATGCCCGTTGCCAGCGATCGTGAAGCCGATCTCAGTGCTACCGCCGCCCTCGAGGAACTTGCCCGGCTGCACGCTCTGAGCCAGAATCGTGCCCTCGGGCAGGCCGCCATCCGCCTCGTCGGTCCAATAGACATTTACGCCGGGCATCGGGTTTGCGAACAAGTACTCGTTCTCGGTCTTTCCGACCAGGTTCGGAACCGAGTAGAAGGGCAGACCGCCCTCACCGGTGCCAACGATCTTGGCTGGGGGAATGGTCGCGGTCGTGGCCGGAACGGTGGTCGAAGGGTGGGGCCTCTCGGAGGTCGGCGACGTGATTGACGTAGTCAGGTGGTGGCCACGGGACTTCACGCCAAGAATCACGCCGGCGACGAGGGCAGACAACACGACGGTGGCCACGACACCTCGACGCAGCAGGGAACTCAGCTGCCGACGTCGATCAGCCGCTCGTCGCAGGGTCGCGCCGGCGACCAACGTCCGCTCGAACTGCTCGGTGAGGCCCGCTTCGTGGATCGCTCGGTTGTCAACCATCCATGCCTCCTCGTTGCAACTCATCGATCACCGAGGTGTCAATCTCTGTACGAAGACGCCCGATCGCTCTGTGGGCGTGCTGCTTGGCTGTACCAACGGAACACCCGATAGCCGCTGCGATCTGTTCGAAGCTGCAGTCGTCGAAGTAGTGGAGTATCAGTACTTCTCGCTGTCGCTTCGACAGTCGGTTCATGGCCGGAAGCAGCGAAGCTTGCACAACCACCTGCCCGGTGGGGTCCTTCGACTGGACCTTCGCGTCGACGAGGTTGCTGCGGCGTGATGACCGACGTACAAGATCAATGCCGAGATTGGATGCCACGCGAAGGGTCCAGGCAAGGCGGTACGTGGCAGATGAGAGGGATTCCCACCGGGCATAGGCTCGAGCCAGGGCCGTAATCGCGGCATCTTCGGCGTCCTCCTGCTTGCATCCGAGGCGACGTGCACAGGCCTGCGCTCGCGGAAAGGCAATAAGGAAGAAGTCTTCGAAGGCCAGATTCGCCAAGTTGTCAGGCCGTACGGCCGGCTCGTCGCTCACTCTCACTAACCAACTAACGATTCACGAGCTCGTTCGGTTGACAGCTCGGCGAGGTTCGGCCGGCCCGGAATATCGTCCCACTCCGGTCTCGGCCGACCAGCACATGAGCCCACACGCCAGGGTGGCCGGTGCTCGGCTCCGACTCTTCACCGCCGCCGCCACAATTGCACAGGCTAGTTGGACGGCCCGCAGAGTACCCACATCAGCGGTCGCAGCTGTTGGAGTCGGCTCCGGGTCCCTGCGGCTCGAAGGACGTTTCGGGGTGGCGTCGTGAGCCGGCTTCCGAAGCCGGGCCCAGTGGCCGCCAGTGAGATCGCCGGCGAAGGTGACGGGATCCCGGTTACGCCGGCGGAGGACGCAGATGGGGAAGTCACCCGCTACGTCGAACCGGAGCCGACCCGATGAGGACTCAGCGAGGTGCTTCATGGGACAAGCCGCTTCTCAGCGTCGACGACGTGCCATCCTCCTCGGTGAGCGCCGAGAGGTCATATACGCATCCATCCGCCGCGGCGACTTCTCCATTCCCGTGTTCACGATCAATGGCCGGTTGCGGATCGCGAGGCGCTCGGTAGAGCGCCTCATCGACGGCCGTCCTCTGCGTTCCACCGAGGACGGTCCGACCGGTCAGGTCATCGCAGGTGGTGCGTCCGACGCGTCCAGGAGGCGTCCGTGGCGCAGCGGTCAAGCTCGCCCACCAGTCGGTGTAATGGCGAGCCATGTGGACGGTCGGCCAACCAGCCGAGCCTGTGCCGAGCCTGTGTCAAGAGCCTGCTGTCAAGACCCGGTACCCGCCGGACATTTCGACCCCGGTAGGTACCTGACACTTCAAACCTGTCAGCTGGCGTTGATCCGATGAGGGCGCCGCCGGGATTGGCCAGAGCGCCGTGCTCGCGGGTGCGGTCGTGGCGGACCCTGTGGGACCGGATGAGCTCGGTGCCGATCGAGATCTCGACGGTCTCGCCTACCACGGCCACCTGCACCTGGCGGCGGCGGTAAGTGGATCCGACTCGATAGGAGGTCCCCGCAAAGCAGACGTTGCCGGAGGAGTCGACCTTGCGAGTCACTGACGCCGCAGTCGCCGACGGCCGCGAGGACCGAAGCCTCCGCCCCCGTGCGATGCCGGCGCTCTGCTTGTCGAGCGGGTGTCGGCGGGCGTGGGTGGCGACGAGCACCCCGCGGTGCAAGATCTGCACCAGGCCGCCCTCGCAGACGACCTCCACGGTCTGGCCGGCCAGCCACCGACCCCCGGCCTTGTAGCGGGCGGTGGCAAAGCTGATCGTCCCGGCCGCGCCGACCCGCCGCAGGGTGATCGGGCCTGCATCGAGAGCCGGGTCTGGTGGCGTGGCCTCGACCGGTCCTGGCTTCGGTTCGGCCAGTTGGAAGCGTTGATAAGGGGGAACCTTGCCGATCGCCTGATGCGGCCGGCGATGGTTGTACTCGTCGATCCAGATGTCGAGGGCTGCCTGGGCGTCCTCGACGGACGAGAAGAACTTGCCATTCAAGAACTCGCCGCGCAGGGTCTTGTGGAAGCGCTCCACCTTGCCCGTCGTCGTCGGCGAGTGCGGCTTGGTCAGGATGTGGCCGATGTCGTTGTTGGTGCAGATCCTGTCGAACAGCACTCGGCCGTTGCCCTTGCCGAAGCGATTGGTGAAGACCTTGCCGTTGTCGGTGAGGATCTGGGCGGGACAGCCATAGCGCGAGAGGGACCACTCGAGCGCCTCGCACACCGGCCGGGCGGTCGCTCGTGCCACCACACGTGCGCAGACCACGAAGCGGGAGTGGTCGTCGATCCCGGTCACGATCTTGGCTTCGGTCAGCTCGCCCGTCGTCGGGTCGACGATGCGCACGCCACCGACTATGTCCATCTGCCACAGCTCCATCGAGCGGGACCGCTCCCAGCGCCTGTAGTCCGAGCGGCTGCGCTTTCGCCTCCTCGGCTCCACCAGCCCGTGACGGATCAGGCAGCGCTCGACGCTCGTCCGCCCGGGCAGCGGGTAGACACCCTCCTTGCCGAGCCAATAGAGGATCGTCCGCGGCCCCCAGCTCGGATGCTCCCGGCGCATCTCGACGACCCGCGCCTCCAGCACGGCGGCCATCTGGTGCGGGCACGAGAGCGGCTTGCAGCTCTTGTCCGCCAGCCCCGACAACCCGTGGGCGGCATAACGGCCCAACCACACGTGCACCGTCTGGCGGGTCACCCCGAACCTCGTGGCTACATCGACCACCGTCGCACCCGCCAGCACTTCCAGCACCGCCTGATAGCGCTGCTCCACCACCGACAACTCCTGCAACATTGGAGATGCCTCCTTCGGACCTGTGAGCGTGAACACCCACAGCGAAGAAGGAGGCACCGGCAGATTGGTGGATACCTCGAGTGTCGGGCAGGAACCGGGACAGTGTCGCCTAGGAACCGGGGCCGCGTCCCGAAAGTGTCAACCAGGTACCGGTGTCACGGTGTCAAGTATCAGGCGGGTCCGCACATGTCAAGAGCCTGCTTCTAGGCCTGCGGTATGACCGCAAGGACCCCGCTCGGAGCATCCACCATATTCTACAACGCTGCTACCAGGGAATTCTTTGAGCCGGCGGTGGGACTCGAACCCACGACCTGACGATTACAAGTCGCCTGCGCTACCAGCTGCGCCACGCCGGCCGGACGTCCCCCTCGGACGCTCCAGAGAACAGAGCTTGCCACTCGGCAGAGCCCGTCCCTGACGACAACCCGCCGCACCCGAATGCCAACCGACTCACCGAGTCCGCGGCGCCCGAACGCTAACCGGCTGGGCTGAGCCGCGGCGCCCGAAACGCCAACCGGCTGAGCCGAGCCGCGGTGCCCGAAACGCCAACCGCCTCAGCCGGCCGCCGAGCCCTCTCCCTGGCTCGTCCCACCGAGCTCAACGGGTTCTTCTGGCGAATCGACCGCACTGGAAGGCTCACCAGGACCCGTGAGCGCTGCTCTCGTCGGGCCCACAGCGACAGCGGGACCTCCCTTCGGACGCACGTGCATCCGAGCTGGCACGTGCTGGTTTGCCGCGGCCAAAGAAGCCGCCGAGGCGGTGCCGGCCGGCACCATGCGGGCATCCGGCTCCAGTATCCGCACGGCAGCGGAGAGGTTGCCGGCCCCAGCCGGCCTCAGCGCCGGGCCACCGACCAAAGAACGGCTGGGGTCCGGCACCCCGAGGACCGCACGGAGTGGGGGAGCCTTGGCCAACCACTCGAGACCACCCTCGAGGACAGGCACGATCAGCTTCCGCAGCCCGGCCGCCACCAGCACGCCCAGCAGCAGGCCGACCAGCACGTCGAGCGGGTACGCCGCACCGACGTAGACCCACGAGAACGCCAGCAACAGCCCCGCCAGAGTGGCGGCGAAGGCGATCAACCGGCTGCGGCTGAACCAGAGCCCGGTGATGACAGCTCCCGCTATTGCGGAGTGGATGTTGGGAAAGGCGAAGCCACCGGCTCGAGGAACGAGCACCAGCACGGACTGATGGATGCCCGCGTACGGCCGAGGCCGCCCGACCGCGTGGACCAGGGGCACGCAGACCAACAGGGAGATCAGCCCCGCCAGGCCCGCCCACAGCCCGTCGGATATCGCCTCGGTGCTGCCACCCCCGTAGATACCGCCTCGCCCCCGCCATACGGCGAGCACTACCAGGAATGCAAGAATGGCCAGGCCCGCGTACTCCGCGTACGCTCGCACGACGCCATGAGCCCAGCCGCTGCTCTGGGCGACACGATTGACGTCGAGAAAAAGTCCCGAATCCCACGAGCCCAACGGCCGCCGACCTCCGATGAATGACTGCCCTGACTGATCGCCAGAGCCGCCCCAGGCTACCCGCCGAACAGGAACTATTGCTCGCACACTCGATGCAGCGACGGCCCGCCTCGGCACTCGCCTGATGCGCCGCCGCCGCAGAAGCAGGACGTGGTCGGGTGCGACGGGGCGGCCGGCCAGCCGCCGCCGGCGCCAGCCGGACCTTCGCCCGAGGACCACGAGGACAACGAGGACACCTCGGCGCCCGGCGGACAGAAGCTCGACTCGGTTCAGGATCTCGGGGCGCGAGGGCCTACCGAGACACCTCGTCGCCTGGGTGATCCTCGTCCTCCTCGCCGTCCTGCTGGTCGGCGAGGTCACGGCCCAGGTCGTCGATTCGGCCGGTCCCGCCTCGGAGATCGCCGACAACACGTGGGCTACAGGGGTGGCGCCGATCATCCAGAACTCGACCGCTCTCGCCGCGACGTTGACGGCCGTTCGCGAGCGGGGGGCCACCTACGGACGATCCCGCCTCGAGGCGGACCTTGCCGCCCTCCTCGACGGCTGTGAGACGAGCACCAACTCGCTGTCGACGCTCGGCCTAGAAGCGCCCTCGCGCAAGGTCGGCGGTCTGCTGGGCGAGGTGCTCGACGACCGCCTGCAGGGCGTGAAAGAGCTGATCGGAGGAGTCAACGCCGCCATCGGGCCAGAGGCGCCGGTGGCAGCGACAGCGGCCATCACGCGAGCGGGGGGTCTGTTTCGGCACGCCGATGCCGCCTACCTGCAGTTGCGCGCGGCATTGAAGCCGACCGACGGGCGGGGCAAGCTCCCCCCGTCCTCCCGCTGGATCGGCGACACCTCCGCCTGGGCGCAGCAGCCGATCGCAGCCTGGGCGGCCACGTTGCACGCATCGCCACGCCTGCGTAGCAGGAGTGCCATCGCGCTCGTTGCGGTCTCGATCGAGCCGCCGGCGATCGGCTTCGCAGGCGTCCCCACGACCACGATCCCGCCCGCCACGACGACGACGATCCCACCGGCCACGACGACGAGCTCGACCTCCACGACGAGCACCTCGCTCCCGGGTGGCCCGACGACCTCGTCGTTCGTCACCACCACCCACCCACCTCGCAGCACCACCACGACGATCGCCCCAACTACGACGACCCTGCAGACGTTGCCTCAGGGCGCGGTCTCGATACTGCCGCCGACGGCATCGGTGACAGTGGTCGTGGTGGTGTCCGACGCCGGAGCCGGCGCAGAACCTGCCGTCGTGATCGTCGCCCGCCTGGCCGAGGTCATTCCGGTCAAGGGACGACGGGGTCGTGCCGCCACCGGCCCCGCAACGGTCGTGACCGACGCGCTCGGGACAATGCAACCTGCGGAATCTCGTTTCGTGTCGATGCCGGCCTTCAAGGTCACGGTAGGGGCTACCTACGTCGTCGTCGTCACGGCGGGCAGCAATGCATCCGGTGACCTCTCGCGCCTTGCCGACTCGGCGACCGATACCTTCACGGTGAAGATCGGCTGATCCTCAGCCGGCTTCCGGTGGTTCCGCTCCGTCGCCGCCGTCCTCTGGCGGCCCCGCTGCATCGACCGCCACCGCCTGCTCGACCCGCTGTCGCCAGGCCTCCTCCGCCCGCGAAATCACCTCGCGCAACGGCATCCCCGTGCGCCTGGCGACTCGTGAGGCGTCCACGTACTCGGCCTTGACCCTCCCCGGGCTCACCTTCACCCTCACGGGCAGGCCGGCGACGTCGACCTGCTCCTGGTCGCGCCTCACCGGCAGCCGGTCGACGGGGTTGCTCCTCACCCCGAGCGTTCCCGTCTCGGCCATCAGCACCGCCCGCAGCGCCGGCCCGAGCGCCAGGTCCGAGAGCACGCTCAGCACGTAGCCGGGGCGTCCCTTCTTCATCACCACCGGCGTCAGCCAGGCGTCCTGTGCGCCGGCCTCCAGCAGGGCGGCGACGGCATGCGCCAACGTCTCGCCGGTGGCGTCGTCGATATTGGTCTCCAACAGCATCAAGGGCTGCGCCCCGTCAGAGTCGTCGGCGGCGCCGCCCGGCGTCATCGCCGCACCCACCACGACCTGAGTGCAGTTGGGCAGCTCCTCCAGTTCCCGGCTCCCCGCCCCGAAACCGGTCGACTCCACGACCATCCGCGGCAACGGCCCGAAACCAGACCCCATCCCCGCCAGGATCGCCGCCCCCGTGGGCGTCGTCAGCTCGACGTTGATGTCACGCCCGACCAGTGGAGCCCCCGACAGCAAGCGGACCACTGCCGGAGCCGGATTGGGCAGGATCCCGTGGCTCGTGCGGACGACCCCGGTCCCCGTCGCCACAGGGCTGGCGCAGATGGTCCCCACCTCGAGGATCTCCAGTGCCGCCGCCGTGCCGACTATGTCGATGATCGTGTCGTGGCCTCCGACCTCGTGGAAGTGGACCTGCGCCGGAGGACGCCGGTGCAGCTTTCCCTCCACCTCCGCCAAGGCCGAGAAGGAGGCGACTGCGCGGTCGCGCACCCGGTCAGGTAGCCGCGCCTCCTCGAGGACTCCGAGGATGTGGGTGTACGTCCGCACCACCGTGCTGCCCTTGGCACCGACGAGGGCCTGCGTGGCCGAGATCCCGCCGCGCATCACCGTCCGCACGTCGAGTGACCAGCCTCCGATGGGCAGCCGCTCCAGCAGGCGGAGCAACTCGCCGAAGTCCGCGCCGGCGTCGATCAAGCTGCCGAGCGCCATGTCGCCGGCTATCCCGGCGAAGCAATGGAACCAAGCAGTGCGGCCTGTGACCATCGGAGCATTCATCGCAGGATGCGCGCCACCGCGCACGCCGCCCCGTAGCCATTGTCGATCCCGACGACGGTGATACCGGGAGAGCAGGAGGCGTGCATTGCGAGGAGGGCGGTGACACCCTCCAGCGAGGCTCCGTAACCGACGCTCGTCGGCACCGCCACCACGGGGGCGGGAGTGAGGCCCGCCACGAGGCTGGCGAGTGCCCCTTCCATCCCCGCCACGACGATCACGACGTCCGCCTCCGCCAGCTCATCGACAGAGGCGAGGATGCGATGAACTCCCGCCACCCCGCAGTCGTTGAGCGCGGTCGGCACCAAGCCGTAAGCGTTGAGGGTCGCCTGGCATTCGGCGGCCACCGGCAGGTCGGCGGTGCCGGCGGTCACCAGCAGCACGCGGCACGGGCGGCGCTCGGCGGGCCGCCAGACGACGGTCCGTAGGCGGTTGCTGCTCTCGGCCCCGCCGAGGGCGGGTGTCGTCGTGCCGCCCGGGCTGCGCGCCAAGGCTGCGCTCACCTGCTCGGCGTCCGCCCGCGTCAGGATCACCGGCCCGGATCCGCCGGCCAGAAGCTCGGCGACGATCTCGGCGCAGTGGGCGGGCTCCTTGCCGGGTCCGTACACCGCCTCAGGCTGTCCCTGGCGCAGCGGCCGGTGGTGGTCCACCTTCGCGAAACCGAGATCCGCGAACGGCAACCGCCTCAACCGCCGCAGTGCGTCCTCGGACGAGCAGGCGCCCGAGCGCACGTCCTCGATCAGTTGGGCCAGATCGCCGTCGTCCATAAGGCCCTCTATCCTGCCCGCATGTCAGGTAGCGTGCCCACCCGAGGAGGCGAGCACTCGCGGCGAGTCGCCTTCCTGGGCCCGCCCGGCACCTTCACCGAGGAGGCCCTGCTGGGTCAGCACGACGTGGCGTCGATCGAGCCCGTGGCGATGGCGACGATCGGCGACGTGCTCACCGCCACGCACGACGGGGAGGTGGACGCCGGCTTCGTCCCGATCGAGAACTCGATCGAGGGCACAGTGAGCGCAACCATCGATCATCTGATCTTCGACTCCGATCTGCTGATCCAGCGGGAGGTCGTGCTCGACATCCACCTTCATCTGATGGGCTCGCCGGGGACGGCGTTTCGAGAACTGCGGCGGATCGTGTCGTACCCGCACGCCAGCGCCCAGTGCCGGTCCTTCCTGCAGCGAGAGCTGCCGGGAGTGGAGGTGGTCGCCTCCAACTCGACCGCCGAGGCCGCCCGAATCGTCGGCGAGGAGCGCCCGCAGGAGACTGCGGCCCTGGCCCCCCTGCTGGCGGCGCGGCTCTACGGCCTGGAGGTGCTGGCGGAGGCGGTCGAGGATCATGCGGACAACCAGACGCGCTTCGTGTTGGTGGAGCGGGAAAGGCTGCCCGCGCCCAGCGGACACGACCGCACCAGCATCGTCTGCTTCCAGCGTTCCGACCGGCCCGGCAGCCTGCACCAGATCCTCGGCCAGTTCGCGGCGCGCAGCATCAACCTCAGCAAGATCGAATCGCGGCCCACCAAAAGGGGCCTCGGCGAGTACTGCTTCATCATCGACATGGATGGCCACGTCGAGGACGAGGTGATCGGCGACTGCCTGCGTGAGCTGCACGTGGATCTCGCCGAGGTGAAGTTCCTCGGCTCCTACCCGGCCGCCGGCGAGCACGGCCCGGCGCGGCGCAGGGAGCTCACCGAGGCTCGGCATGCCGCCGACAAGTGGCTGGGGCAGATCCGCGGGATGCGCGCCTGAATCAGTCGCCGCGGGAGGCGCGGTCCTCCGCCTGCTCCCGGTCCTCGGGGTCCTCGCTGCGCCCCGCCTCCTCGCCGTCGTGGGCACGCAGGCGGCCGATCTCGCGCCGCAGCTCCGACACCTCCCCCTCCAGCTCGAAGATGCGTTTGATCCCCGTCAGCGTGATCCCTTCTCCGGCGAGGCCTGCCACACGCCAGACGCGTTCAATCTCCTCTCGCGAGTAACGGCGCTGGCCGCCCTCCGAGCGGGAGGGACTGACGAGCTGCTCGCTGTCGAGCCGGCGGAGGAATGCCACCTGCACTCCCAGCAGCTCGCTCACCTGACCGACGCTGTAGATAGGTGCCGCCGCGTCATCGATGCGTAGCGATATCGGCGCTGCAACCCGCAGTGCCGGAGCGTCGAGCTGGATCTCGGTTTCTTCACGCGGGAGGGGCCGCGGCTCTCGCCGCGGCCCCGGCATCCGTCCCATGACGTACAGCTTCGTCTGTCTCTGCGCTCTATACGTCGATGGCGGCAGGCTGCTTGTTCTCCGCGGCGATCTCGATCTTGCGCGGCTTTGCCTTCTCAGCGACCGGGACGCGGAGGGTGAGCACGCCGTCGACGTAGGAGGCGACCAGGCTGTCGGTATCGAGGGTCTCACCGAGGAACAGCTGGCGGCTGAACGAGCCGACCGACCGCTCGGAGATCACGAACTCGCCGGCATTCTGGCTGCGCTCGCGCTTGGCGTGGACCGTGAGGACGTTCCGCTCCACCGTGATGTCGACGTCCTCGGCCTTCACGCCCGGGAGGTCGAACTCGACGACGAAGGTGTCGCCGTGACGGTAGGCGTCGATCGGCATAGCGGCAGGACGAGCCGGAGTCCCGACCATCTGCTGCGCAAGGCGGTCGAGCTCACGGAAGGGGTCCGTACGCATCAGCATCTCGCTTGCTCCTTTCATACTGGACAGTGGCTGAGAGTTGTCTTGCTCAGATTGTAGAGCTAGCAAACCTCTGAGTCAAGTTGGAGGTTTGCTGCGGGCCGAACTGCTCTGGTGAAGGTGCGCTGAGCGCTGTTGGTACCCTCGGTCGAACGCCGCCGACCGGGAGGGATGGCAGAGCGGACGATTGCACCGGTCTTGAAAACCGGCGGGCCACAAGCCCCGGGGGTTCGAATCCCCCTCCCTCCGCCATCCGCCCTGCGCTCCCCCGGCCGTGCCCTGCGCCCTCGTCCCGGTCCGCTACGTCTCGACATCGAACCGTGTCATGTGAGTGAGCGCCAGCGCTCACTTTGGTGACACGCCTCGGGCATCTGGGGCGGTCCAGACCATGGAAGTGTGTCATCCCACTGCGCGCCAGCGCTCACTCAGGTGACACAGTTCCCGGCAAAGGCGGATCAAACGCCGCCTCACGTGCCTCGCGTGCCGCACACCACGCTCCGGACATCAACATGGCGAAGCCGGCGCAGGCCAGGGCGATCTCCCCCGGGTCAGCAGCGGTCGGTGCAGGCACCATGTAGGGGTGGAGCGGATCGAACAGCGCGTACACGACGACCCCTAGCAGCACCTGGAGGGACCCGAGCAGAGTCGCCAGGCGTGGCGACAAGCGCCAGAGGCTGATGAAGCAGGCGGCGAAGGCGACGAGAACCACTCCGTAGCTGCCCTGCTCGTTGTTCGTGGCGCTCGGCCCGAAGAGCACCAGCGCCCAGAACACGATCGCCACGACCATGAAGACCCATAGCCGGTCCAGGAATGACCGGTCAGAGGTGGAGCTGTCGGCGCGCTGGCGGATGCTGCTCCGCGTTCTCACCCAGGCGTACGCCGGGAGGCCGAGCACGAGCAGGCCGAGTGTCGGCAGCAGGTACTCGTACGAGAGATCCCGAAGCTGTTGGACTGCGGCGTCCCGGGCGGAGAGCGAAGGACCTGAGGAGGCGACCAGGTGGAGCACGAGCCGAGCCAACCACGTCATCTGCGCGCCCTCGTGGATGAAGGGGGTGTTGAGGTTGGACCACTTGAACGAGACCAGGCGGGAGATGCCGAGCCTGCCGTAAGCGTGCATCACCGACGAGATCAGGCTCTGGTTGGTGTACTGCCAGCCCGGCCCGGCGAGCTGCAACTTGGTGAGATCGTTGCCCGGAGGGTCATAGAACTGCTGGTACAAGAACCACGGGATCAGCAACGCCACGCCGGTACCGAGAACCGCCAGTGCGCCGCCTAGACGGGGCCGGCGCGCCCGTCGCCAGAGGGCGACGACCGCCAGCGGGACCAAGCCGAGTGCGCTGCCCTCGTGACCGAGCATCCCGACACCCCCTGCCAGTCCGCATGCGACTGCGACGGGGATCTTGGCACGCACCTCGTCCCAGTCCGTGCCGAGAACGAGAGCGGTGAGGAGGGCTACGAAGGAGCCGGCGAAGAGTTTCGGCCAGACGTAGAAGCTGTTGAAGACGACGAACCCCGAGAGCGTCACGGCCGCCAGCCCGATCACCATCGCCGAGCGGCGCAGACCGCCAGCCCGCAGCAACAGCCAGAAGGCGACCGCCCAGAAGCTCTGCAGCAGCGTCCCGACTGCCTGGAAGATGAGGGCGTTGGGGTCGGCCATGGGCACGACGGCGCGAAACATCAAATAGACCGAGGTCTCCATCGGCGGCCGATCGCTCGACAACCACGGCGCCGACACGTAATGGTCGAGGGGCCGCTGCGTTGCCAGCAGCTGCCTGGCGAATGCGCGCGGCAGCACGTTGTCGTTGGCCAGCCGGTGGATGTAGCGGATCTCCTCCAGCTTGAGCGGGAACTGGGTGCCACCGTGGAGGAAGCCGAGGCCGAGTCCCACGCCAGCGGCGCCGGCCACCATCACCGCCGGCCAAGCCCACCACCGCAAGGCAGCCAGCGACGGCCCCGGGCGGCGGACGCCGACGACCATCCCGGCGGCCACCAGGCTCGCGTAGGCGATGACCTCCGCCCATTGCCCGGCAGATGGGGTGATCAGGTAGAAGCCGCTCGCCAGGTAGGCAGCAGCGCACGGCGTCGCAAGCGCATAGATGCATTGGGCAACGCGCGACTCGATGCCGAGCGACACCGCCACCAGCAGGCCCGACATCGCCGGCAGGAGGAACACGGCACAGGCCAGGGCGAGGTCGACGACAACCTGCGCTGCTCCCTGTGGCATCGACTCTGCTCGTTTCCCCCCGCCGCCGGCGACCTCGCCCGATCATGGGCCGCCGGGCGCTCACGCGCAAGGAGTCGCTATGTCAAGAAGGCAGGCCGAGCGGCTGCAAGGCGGCGAGGAAGTGCTGTTGCCACTGTTCCACCGAGTTGATCGGCCATGGTTCAGGAGGAGGTTGCTTGAGCGCTTGTTGCACCGCGCCGAGAACTCGGTCCGGTTCGGGCGGGCAGGCGAGGGCTCCCCCTCGGCACAGCTCGTGCAACAGGTTCTCCCGCCCGTGCCCGGGCACCACGTCCACGAGCACCATCGGGCGCCCGACGACCCTCACCTCGTGGCACGTCTGCCCTGAGCCGGTGACGACGACGTCCGAGGCGGACATCAGCTCCGGCATCCGGTCCGTGTGCCCGAAGGCGCGGAGCCCGGGGTGGTCGGCAGCGAGCGCCTCCAGTTGACGGAGCAGCTTGCGATTGGAGCCGGCGGCGGCGAGCACTGCGTAGCCCGAGCGCACCAACCTGGCGGCGAAGTCCGCCAGCGGTGCGATCCCCCACCCGCCGGCCACCAGCAGCACGCACGGGTCCGATTCGCGAACCCCGAGGCCGTCTCGGGCCTGGCCTCGCTCCGGCGCCGTGTAGAAGGGAGCTCGTACCGGTGGCGGGATGACGCTCACCTCCGCCGCCGGCCGGTACTGGCGGACCGTGCAGGCGGCGAGCTCGCAGGTGGCGACGAACAGATCGATCCCTTCGTGGACCCACATCTTGTGGACGGTGGCATCGGTGCAGAAGACGGCGGTCTTCAGGCCGGGATGGCGTCGTGCCAGCTCTCCCGCGGCGGCGACACCGCTGGCGAACACCGCCAGCACCAGTTCCGTCTGCTCGCCGAGGTCGCGCTCCAGAGCGTCGGCGATCCGCCCGCAGGCCGCCCGGTCACCTCTGTCGGACACTGCCGCCGCCCCGCGCAGGTACGAGAAGTGGAAGCCGTCGTAGAGCGCCGGCCGCGAGAGCAACCACCTGAACCCGACGTCCGCCAGACGCCTCTCCCAGTGCCCGAGGAGTTCCATGCAGTCGTAGGTCGAGGGCGTCAAACCGGCGCTGGCGAGCGCCTCCGAACAGACCGCGGCGACGACGTCGTGGCCCTTGCCGATGGAGCCCGACAAGACCATCGCCTGGGGCCCAGTCATCATCGGTAGCCGTCCACGAGCTCTGACAGCCCCACCGGCCGCAGTCCCCGGTCGGCCAACTCGGCGCCGATCCGCGGCAGTGCGCGTGCCATCACATCGGCGGTGCCGGCGGGTGCCGTCGTGTCGCTGTCGTGCAGCAGGACGATGGCGCCGGGGCGGAGCCGCCTCGACACCCGCCCGGCAACCGACGCGGCGTCCCGATCCGCCCACTCCCGACCCCACGCCGACCAGAGGACGAGGTCGAGGTGCAGTCGCCTTGCTGCGAGGACCGAACCGCCCGACACCTGGCCGTAGGGGGGCCTGAAGAACCTCACGGGCTGTCCCGCCAGGTCTGCCAGGACCTCCACCGCCCGCTCCACGTCAGCCCTCACCCAGGCTGCCGACCGGAGGAGGTGCCTCTCGTGGCGGTAGCCGTGCAGTCCGATCTCGTGGCCCCTGGAGGCGATCTCCTTCACCAGGCCGGGGTGCGCCTCGGCCTGCTGGCCGAGGCAGAAGTAGGTGCCGCGAAGGTGAAGCTCGTCGAGCAGGTCGAGCACTGCGGGCGTGGTGTGCGGGTCAGGACCGTCGTCGAAGGTGAGTGCCACCGCATCGGCCGAGCCGGGCACCGCCCAACGCCCCACGCCGGGTACTCCCCCCGGATCCGGCAGACGTGCCGGCCACCATTGACCGAGCACGAGGACGCTCGGGACCAATTGGGTCGCCGCACGCGCACCGACGCTTGCGAGCGCGCCGGAGCGCAGCAGATGGGCGGGCCGCAGCCTGCCCGGGCTGCGCTTCCTCGGCGGCACGATACGGGTCTACCCCCGGGCGGCCCGCAAGAACCTCTTAGTTTCGGGCGAGCTGATCGAGCTGATGCGGCCACCGGTCGAGACGAGCCACTCTCAGAGGCCGAGTGTCGCCAGCACAGCCTCGGTGTCGCTCAAGTCCTCGAACACTGCGTCCGCCGCCAGCTCCGCGATGGCCGAAGGCCCGGCCGCGCCGGTGCCGACCAAGATGCAGTGGGCTCCCGCCGCTCGGGCACAGGCGAGGTCGTTGTCGGTGTCGCCGATCACCCAGACATCTTCGGGGGCGAACGTCCGCTGCCGGAGCTCTCGAGCCCTGCCGACCGCCACAGGCACCAGGCAGGTGCGGTCATGGTGATCGCTCCCGTAGGCGCCCACTTCCATGTCGAGCCACTTGGCGAGCCCGAAGGCGCTGACCTTGATGCGGGCGTTCGCCTGCAGGTTGCCCGTCAGCAGGCTCTGGAGCACGCCGGGGGTGTCGTGCAGGGCGGCCAGCAGCGCGTCGACGCCGGGTTTGACGTGGCCCTCCTGCACTATCTGCTGCTCGCCGGCGGCGAGGTTGTCCCGCACCGCCTCCAGCGCCTGCGGGAGCAGGCGATCGATCTCGGCGGCGCCGAGCCCGGCGGCGGCCATGATCTCGCGGACGATCTGCGGGTCGGTCTTCCCGCCCATCGACACCTGCGGTACCACGTGCACCCCTGCCACCTCGGCGACGGCGTCCTCGAGGGCGCGCCGTCCGAGAGGGCCTGTGCTGAGCAGCGTCCCGTCGATGTCCCAGAGGATGAGGCGGTCCATGCGGCAGGTTACCGGCGGGCCTACCTCCAATCCGTCCGTGTGCGCGGCATGCCGCTGCCACCCTCCTCGTCGGGGATCACCCCGAGGACCTGGTGGATGCCGATCCCGCCATCCTCGAAACCGACCGCCGACGCGGCCATGTACAACCTCCACACCTTCGCCCGTGGCAGCCCGACGAGCGCGACTGCTTGCTCCCAGTGCTCTTCCAGGTTGGCCACCCAGGCGCGGAGCGTCCTTGCATAGTGCTCGCGCAGCGACTCGACGTCGCGTACCTCGAAACCGGCCCCCTCCATCCAGAGCACCACGTCGCCGACGTCGATCAGCTCGCCGTCCGGGAAGACGTAGCGGCCGATGAAGGTGCGGCCGTCGAGACGGGACCCGCCGGCACGCGAGATGGCGTGGTTGAGCAATCGGCCTCTCGGCACCAGCAGCGAGCGCATCGTCTCGAAGTACTGAGGCGCCCGGGCCCGCCCGACGTGCTCGAACATCCCGACCGACGAGATGGCCGCGAACTTCTCGTCCCGGAGCTTGCGATAGTCCTGCACCCGGATCTCGACCTTGTCGCCGACGCCGGCCTCGGCTACCCGCTTGCGGGCCAGAGCCGCCTGCTCGTGGCTGAGCGTGATGCCGACGACTCGGGTGCCGTAATGGCTTGCGGCATGGATCGCCATCGAGCCCCAGCCGCAGCCGACGTCGAGAAGCCGTGCTCCCTCGGGCGGTGCTCCATCGGGGCGGGCTCCGTCGGTGGGTGCTCCGTCGGGGGGTGGGAGGTGGAGGCCGAGCTTCCTGCAGATGAGGTCGTGTTTCGAGGACTGGGCGGACTCGAGGCTCATGGACGGCTCTACGAAACGAGCGCACGAGTACGTCATGCTCGGCCCCAGCACCAGCCGGTAGAACTCGTTGCTGACGTCGTAGTGGTAGGTGATCACCTGGGCGTCCCTGCGCAACGAGTGGCGCAGCCCGCGTGGGCGTGCCTCCTCAGGGGGCGGCGGCAGGGGTGGCCCGATCGCTCCCACCTCGTAGGCAGAGCGCAGCGCGGCGGGCACGGCCCTCCACCCCCGGCGCAGGCGCCGAGACGTGACTTTGGAGAGGGCCCCCACCATCGCGTGCACGTCGCCTTCGATCTCGATGTCGCCCGCTACGTAGGCGCGCCCGATGCCGAGCTCGTTGGGCGACCAGAGGATGCGGCGCAACGCGTCCGGCGTCTTCACCTTCACGACCCCCGGCCCATCGGGCGGCCCGACCGCGCTCCCGTCCCAGAGCTCGATCCTCACGGGGGAACGGCCGCCGAGCACCACCCTCCACAGAGGCCGGAGGAGGTCTGCGGCCGCTCGGCCGCCGGCGGGACTTACGCTGCTCTTCGTCGTCTGGACCCGGGTTGCCACGTCACTGACATTATGTAAAACCCATGACCCCGTGGCCGCGTTCTGCGCCGGCACGTGATCGAGAGCAGAGGGGACGCTCGCATGACCGAGCTCGACCGCATCGCTTCTGACCACCTGGACCGGCTGGCCGCGCTCGATCCGGTATGGGCGACGCAGGTCGGCCGGCTCGACCACGAGACCGAGCTCACCGCCCAGTCGCCAGACGCCGTGGCGGCACGTGCGGACCTGGCGCGCACGACCCTCGCCGCTGCCAAGGCTGCCCCCGTCGAGGGCGACAGGGACCGGATCGCGCTGGAGATGATGTGCGAGCGCTTGCAGGTGCTCGTGGAGCTGCACGAGACGGGCGAGTGGATGAGGCCGCTGCGTGTGATCGGCAGCCCGATCCAGACCACCCGCATGATCTTCGACGGGATGCAGCGGGAGACCGAGCAGGACTGGGCGCTCGTCGGGGAGCGCTTGCGCAAGGTTCCCGGCACGCTCGCCGGCCTGCAGGAGACGCTCCGCGTCGGGATGGAGGCGGGAGTGACCGCCGCGCGCCGGCAGGCTCTCGCCTGCGCCCGCCAAGCCCGTGCCTTTTCGGGCGGCGGTGGCGACGATCCCGGTTACTTCAGCCGGCTGGTCGCCAGCTACGAAGGCGCCGACACCGCCTTGGCCGGGGCGCTCGAGGCTGCAGCCCGCGCCGCCGATGGGGCGTACGCGGCCGTCGCCGAGTTCCTGCAGGACACCTACGCCCCGGCGGCGACGGAGGAGGACGGTGTCGGCCGTGAGCGCTACGGCCTCGGGGCGCGCCAGATGAACGGCATCGAGGTCGACCCGGAGGCAACCTACGAGTGGGGATACCACGAGCTGCACCGCATCGAGCAGGAGATGGCGGCGACGGCAGCCGAGATCCTTCCCGGCGCATCCCTCGACGAGGTGGTCGAGCTCCTCGAGCAGGACCCCGACCGGGCGATCATCGGTGCCGAGAACTTCCTTGCCTGGAACCAGGATCTGCTCGACGAGACGGTGGAGCTGCTCGACGGCAAGCACTTCGACATCGCCCCGCCCGTCCGCCGGGTGGAGGCGATGCTGGCACCACCCGGCGGTGCGGCTGCGATGTACTACACCGGCCCGTCGCGGGACTTCCGCCGGCCCGGCAGGACCTGGTACCCGACGCAGGGTCGGGATCGCTTCCCGCTGTGGGTGGAGGTGTCGACCTGCTACCACGAGGGGTTGCCGGGCCATCACCTGCAGGTGGCGACGACGCGCTGGCTCGGCGAGCGGCTCCCTCCATTCCAGAGCGAGATCTTCATCTCCGGCCACGGGGAGGGTTGGGCGCTCTACGCCGAGCGCCTGATGGACGAGCTCGGCTACATGCCGAACCCCGACTACCGGCTGGGGATGCTGGCGGCGCACGCCTTCAGGGCGGCGAGGGTGATCGTCGACATCGGCATGCATCACGGCTTCGCGATCCCAGAAGACGAGACCTACCATCCCGGCGAGACGTGGACGGCCGAGCTGGCGGTGCCCTTCATCGCTGCGGCGGCAGGACGGCCGGTCTCCTTCGCCGAGAGCGAGGTCGAGCGTTACCTCGGATGGCCGGGCCAGGCGATCGCCTACAAAGTCGGGGAGGCCTCTTGGCTGGAGGCGCGCCGGCAGGCCGAGCAACGTTTGGGCGAGGACTTCGACCTGAAGCACTTCCACAAGCGCGCCTTCGAGCTCGGGGCGGTCGGCCTCCAGCAGCTCGTCCGCGAGCTGGGTGGCGGTGGGGGTGACCGGGGCGCCGGCGGTGGCAGCGCCGGTGGCGGTGGCAGCGCCGGTGGTGCTCCCTCGCTGCCGAACTAGGTTGGGCCGACCATGGCCACAGTTTCGAAACCATCCCCAGGCACGCACCGCCCGCACAACGGCATCCCGCTTGACGGCATCCCGCTCGAAGAGGTGCGGGGGGCGGCCCTGGAGGCTGCGTCGGCGCTCGGTTGCGAGCATGCCGAGGTACGTCTGGAGCGGATCCGCACACAGCTCGTCTCGCTCCGTGACGGCAAGCTCGAGACCTCCGTCGACGACACCGACATCGGCGTCGGGGTGAGGGTGGTGCGCGAAGGCTCGTTGGGTTTCGCGGCGTCGGTGGAGCTCGGGGCAGAGGCGGCCGCCGATCTGGCCAGGCAGGCGGTGGAGGTGGCGCGGGCGGCCGCCCCGGCCCTTGCCGTTCGGGTGGAGCTGGCGCCTGAGCCGGCGCACGGCAAGGTCACCTGGATCGCCCCTTACGAGATCGACCCGACGGCGGTGCCGATGGCGGAGAAGCTTGCCCTGCTGGAGGACTGGAGCGGTCGGTTGATGGCCGCCGATGGGGTGGACCACGTCACGTCGTGGGTGATGGCAGTGTCGGAGGAGAAATACTTCGCCGACCTCTCGGGCACCGAGACGCTGCAGCGGAGGGTCCGCATGTACCCGTCGATCGAGGCGGTATCGGTGCTGGAGGACGGGGGCGGCTTCGAGTCGTTGCGCACGCTGGCGCCGCCCGTCGGCCGGGGCTGGGAGTACATGACGGGGAGCGGCTGGGATTGGGACGAGGAGCTCGGCTCGATGCCGGAGCAGCTGGCCGAGAAGTGCGGGGCGCCCTCGGTCGAGCCGGGGACCTACGACCTCGTGATCGACCCGACCAACCTCTGGCTGACGATCCACGAGTCGATCGGCCACGCCACCGAGCTCGACAGGGCGCTCGGGTACGAGGCCGCCTACGCCGGCACGTCCTTCGCCACCTTCGACAAGCTCGGCTCGCTGAAGTACGGGTCGCCGGTGATGCAGGTGACCGGCGACCGGACGATCCCCTACGGCCTGGCAACGATCGGCTACGACGACGAAGGCGTCGAAGGACAGTCGTTCGACATCGTGCGCGACGGGCTGCTCGTCGGGTACCAGCTCGACCGCCGGATGGCCAAGGAGAACGGGCTCGGCCGCTCGAACGGCTGCGCCTTCGCGATGTCGGCTCTCTACACGCCGATCCAGCGGATGGCCAACGTCTCGCTCGGGCACGCCGGACCCTCGGGTCCCTCGCTCGAGGACCTGATCGGCGGCGTGGACCGGGGGATCTACATCCTCGGCGACAAGAGCTGGTCGATCGACATGCAGCGCTACAACTTCCAGTTCACCGGTCAGCGCTTCTACCGCATCGAGGGAGGTCGGTTGGCCGGGCAGCTGCGGGACGTCGCCTACCAGGCGCAGACGACCGACTTCTGGGGCTCGATGGAGGCCGTCGGCGGCGAGCAGACGTGGTTGCTCGGCGGCGCCTTCAACTGCGGCAAGGGACAGCCCGGGCAGGTGGCGCCCGTCAGTCACGGCTGCCCGGCCGCCCTGTTCCGCGGTGTGAACGTGCTCAACGCCAAAACGGAGTCCGGTCGATGAGCGACACCGCGATCAAGCTGGCGCCGGCTCACGAGGTCGTCGAGCGGGCGTTGGAGCAGGCGGCCGCCGACGGGGCCGACGACGCGGTGGTGGTGGTGTCGGAGTCGAGCGAGGCCGAGCTTCGTTTCGCGAACAACACGACGACGACCAACGGCCTGCGGCGGGGGCGGACGGTGACGGTCGTGGCGATACGTTCCGGTGCCGCCGGCGTCGCCAGCCGGAGCGGTGCGGGTGATGCAGCCGAGCTGGTGGCGGCTGCCATGGCCGACGCAGCCTCCGCACCTCCCGCCGAGGACGCCTTCCCTCTGGTCGAGGGGCCGGCCGCAGCTGACTTCCGGGAGGCGCCGGTGCCGACCAGCCTGGCGGTGTTCGGCGGGGTCCTCGCCGAGCTGGGCGACGCCTTCGAGCGGGCGCGGCCGGCCGGCAGGGTGCTGGCCGGCTTCGCCGAGCACCACAGCGCCACCTCCTACGTCGGCACCTCGACGGGCCTGCGGCTTCGCCACGTGCAGCCGACCGGGAAGATGGAGCTCGTCGCTCGGGCCGCCGACGGCTCAGCGTCAGCCTGGGCCGGTGCGGGCAGCCCAACCTTCGCCGACGTCGACCTCGGCGCGATGGACGCCCGATTGACGGAGCGCTTGAGCTGGGCCCGGCGACGGATCGACCTTCCGGCCGGCCGCTACGAGACGCTCCTGCCTCCGGACGCGGTGGCGGACTTCTTCGTGGAGCTCACAGCTGCCATGAGCGGCCGTGACGCAGAGGACGGGAGCAGTGTCTTCTCGGCCCCGGGCGGGGGAACCCGGGTGGGAGAGGCGCTCTCGGAGAAGCCTTTCCGGCTGTGGAGCGACCCTTCTCTCGCAGGCGTCGAGTGCACTCCCTTCCTCGTCACCTCCGCCTCCGACTCGTCCGTCTCGGTGTTCGACAACGGGCTGCCGATCGGCTGCACCGACTGGATCTCCGAGGGCAAGCTGCGCCGGCTGCGCTACCACCGCGCCGGCGCCGCCCGCTCGGGCGTCGAAGCGGCCCCGCCTTGCGACAACATCGCCCTCGAGCTGCCGGGCGCCGAGTCGACCATCGACGAGATGGTGTCCCGCACCGGGCGCGGCTTGCTGCTCACCTGCCTCTGGTACATCCGCGAGGTCGACCCGGTCACGCACCTGCTGACCGGCCTGACCCGCGACGGCGTGTACCTCGTGGAGGGCGGGGAGGTGGTCGGCGCCGTCAACAACTTCCGGTTCAACGAGGGCCCGGTCGACCTGCTGGGGCGGGCGACCGAGGCCGGCCGTGCCGTGCGTGCCTTGTCGCGGGAGTGGAACGAGTGGGAGAACCGCACCGTGATGCCGGCGCTGCGGATCCCCGACTTCAACATGAGCAGCGTCTCGCCGGCAACCTGAGCGGGTGGTGGCAGGATCGCCGGGTGGCGGCGGGCGGTCGCAAGTTGCGAGGGTCCACCGCAATCGTTAGGGGAGAAACTACAAGCGGGGTCGACACTTCTCCTCTTGCGTTTGCCCCGGTCCTCTTGCGTTTGCCCCGAAGGGCCTGATCGCCAGTTCCAGGGTTCAGGCCCAGGCCGGCGCCCGCCGCTGCCTCGGTGTCACCAGGTAGGCGCAATGCCTCTGCCCGGAGACGATGTGCGAGACACGGTTCACCTCGGCGTCGGGCAGGACCGAGCGGATGAACTCGATCTCGCTCGAACAGGCCTGGCCGTAGCGCTCGGCGATGCCGAGGATGGCGCAATTGTGCTCGACGATCCGGTAGCCACCCTCGCCGGCGTCCTCGACGGTGGCGAGGTATCCGTCCTCGTCGAGGATCCTCGCCAGCTCGGCGACCCTCTCTTCGAAGGGCTTGCCTGCCAGCCGCACGTTCGCCTGCCGGATGCGGCGGTCACGGCGCCGGCGGAACGCCTTCTCGACCAGCTCGTGGTCGGAGTCGTCGATGTAGCCGAGAAGCTCGTTGGCGACGTCTGGGTAGTTGCGCGGGAACATCGCATCGCCGCGGTCGGTGACGAAGTAGATGTGACGAGGGCGGCCGCGGCCGTCACGCAACTCCTTGTGGGCGACCAGCCCGTCGCTCGACAGCCCGGCCAGGTGCTGCCGCATCGCCGAAACGGTGACGCCGAGATCGGCAGCCAACTCCTCGGCACGGGCGTCGCCCCGCATCTTGAGCGACTTGAGGATGGCGCGGCGGGCTGACGGCATGCTGTCCAGCCCCGTGGTCGGAGCCGGCCCTACTACAGGCACCTGCCCTGTTGGCACGGACGACATGCTACCGGGGGCAAGACTCCGCCCAACCCGACAGCCGGCGGACGGTGCCGTCTAAGGCTGTCGCAACCTACTTAGACCAGTATCTACTTGTTCAACTGTGCGGAATATGTATAATCGAGGGCATGATGAACGCAACGCCGATTTTCCAGGTAAGAGATATCTCCAGGGAGCGGGTCGACGAGGCGCGGCGCATGGCCCGTCCCTTCCGGCTGTTCGGCCGCGGTCGGTCGGCGGCGCGCGCAGCGGCGAAGGCGACGAGGGCGGCTCGCTAGCCTCGGGGAGATGCGGATCGACGTCGGATCCTTGGAGGAGCTCCAGTCGCGGGGCTTCCTCACCGGCAAGGCCGGGGCGCAGCCGGTCTGCGTCTTCTGGCACGAGGGCTGCGCCTTCGCCCTCGACGACAGGTGCCCACACCTCGGCTTTCCGTTGCACCGCGGATCCGTCGAGAGCGGGTTGGTGACCTGTCACTGGCATCATGCTCGTTTCGATCTGGCTTCCGGGGGGACGCTCGACCCGTTCGCCGACGACGCCCGCTCCTATCCGGTCGAGGTGGACGGCGGCCGCGTGCTCGTCACGGTGGAGCAGATCGCCCGCTCGCCGGAATACCTGCTTCGGCGGCTGAACGAAGGTCTCGAGGAAGGGATCACCCTCGTCCTCGCCAAGTCCGTGCTCGGCCTGCTGGAGAGCGGCGGTGCCGACCGGGTGGCACAGATCCTCGACGCAGGGGCAGCTTTCGGCTGCACGTACAAGGAGTCCGGATTCGGCTCCGGGTTGACGGTGCTGACTGCGATGGCGAACGTGCTGCCGATGCTCGATCCGGGTGACCGGGCACTGGCGCTCGTGCACGGGCTGATGTTCGTGTCGAACGACACGCTGGGCAACCGCCCACGGTTTGCGCTTGCCCCGCTGGAAGACTCACTGGCGCCGGCCGAGCGGTTGGCGGAGTGGTACCGGCGCTTCGTCGAGACGAGATCGGGCGACGCCGCCGAGCGGACGCTCGCCACGCTGATCGCCGGCAAGGCCCCGCTGCAGGACGTCGAGCGGGCGATGACGACCGCCGCCACGGACCACGCCTACCTCGACGAGGGCCACACGCTCGACTTCACCAACAAGGCGTTCGAGTTGCTGGAGCACGTAGGGCCGGAGCAGGCGGGGACGGTGCTGCCGACGCTGGTGCACCAGACTGTCCGCGCAACGCGGCACGAGGAGACGTCCGCCTGGCGTCACCCTTACGACATCGCCGGCATCGTGCGCGACCTGAGCAGCCGGCGACCTTCGATCGAGGGCCAGGGTGCCGGCCATGCGGCCGTGCGGCAGCTGGCCGACAGGGTTATCGCGGCTGAAGACCCGTCGGCGGTGGTGGCGGCGCTCGACGAGGCGCTCGCTGCCGGTGCCACCGTCGAGGAGCTCGCCCGCGGCGTGGCCTTCGCCGCCTCGCTCCGCATCGTCCGCTTCCACACCAGCTCCGACCACGGCGACTGGGACGTGGTCCACCACGGCTTCACCCACGCCAACGCCGTCCATCAGTCGTGCGTGCGGGCGCCTTCGCCGGAGTTGGTTCGGGGCGTCTACCACGCCGGCCTCAAGGTCTTCCTCGACCGGTTCCTCAACGTGCCGGCGGCACGCATCCCGGCGGAAGGTGAGGGGGAGGGATTGTCGGGACTGGTGGAGTGTTTCGAGAAGGAAGGATGCGTCGACGAGGCCGGCGGGATCGTCTATCGCTTCCTCAGGGGAGGCGGTTCGCTCGCCGAGGTGGTGGCGGCTCTCGGGCACGCCCTCGTCGCCGAGGACGCCGGCTTCCACTGGTACCAGACGTATGAGGCGGCGGTCCGCCAGTCCCAGGCATGGCCGGAAGGGTCTCAGGAGGTGGCGCTCGTGATGACCGGTGCGGCCAGGTTCCTCGCCGCCCACACGCCGACCCGCCGGGAGCTCGCCCAGGTCGTCCGCATCGCTACTCGGCTGCGGCGGGGCGAGGCGCTCTACGAGGAGGACGAGACGGAGGACGGGGAGGGCGAGCGGGAGGAGTGACGGCCTGAGCCGGCGATACCATCGCCGCCATGCCGATGTCGCTCGCCGAGGCCACCGACCAGCTGGTCGCCACCAACCCGATGTTCGAGGTCGGCGAGGAAGTGATCCGGGGAGTCCGGACCAGGATCTGGAAGTCGTGCCCTCCATCGCTGCGTTCGATCCTCGAGCTGTCAGCCCGCTACGGCGATGCCACCTTCCTCGTCTACGAGGACGAGCGGATCACCTTCGGCGAGCACTTCAGAGATGTGGCGGCACTCGCCCGGGTGCTCACCGGCGAGCTCGGGGTGCGCCCCGGCGACCGGGTCTCGATCGCCATGCGCAATCTGCCCGAGTGGGTGATCTCCTTCTGGGCGGCGGCGGCTGTCGGCGCTGTGATCGTCCCTCTCAACGCCTGGTGGACCGGGCCCGAGCTCGCCTATGGGTTGGAGGACTCGGGATCGTCGGTGGTCTTCCTCGACGGGGAGCGCCTGGAGAGGTTGGCGCCGCACCTGGAAGACCTGCGTGCCGGCGCGCTGCAGCACGTGGTCGTGGCGCGCCAGGAGAGCCCCGTCGAGGAAGGAGATCCGGTCGGCTGGGAGCAGTTCGAGGAGGTGATCGGACGCGGGCGGCGCCCGCTCGACGGTTCATACGGCGACCCGGGCGAGCTGCCCACTGCGACGATCGCTCCCGACGACGACGCCACGATCTTCTACACCTCGGGCACCACCGGACGGCCCAAGGGGGCCGTCGGCACCCAGCGAAACATCTGCACGAACCTCATCAGTCTCGCCTTCAACGCGGCCCGCGGCGCGCTGCTCGCCACGGACACACAGAAGCCCGTGCTCGAGGCTGGTCCGTCGGCGAGCGGCACGCAGAACGCCTACCTGCTCTCCGTGCCTCTCTTCCACGCCACAGGATGTCACTCGATACTCGTCGCCAACACCGCTGCCGGCGGCAAGCTCGTGATGATGAGGCGCTGGAACCCGGAGCGGGCGCTGGAGCTGATCGAGCGGGAGCGGATCACGATCTTCGGCGGCGTGCCGACGATGGCCTGGCAGGTCCTCGACTCCCCTGAGTTCGCGAGCCGCGACACGTCATCGGTGAAGTCGGTGGCCTACGGCGGGGCGCCGGCACCGCCGGAGCTGGTGCGGCGGATCAAGGAGCATTTCCCCGGGGGCCAGCCTTCCAATGGCTACGGGCTGACGGAGACATCGTCCGTCACGACCATGAACAGCGGGGCCGACTACGTCCGCAAGCCCAACAGCGTCGGACCGCCAGTTCCGGTGTGCGAAGTGAAGATCGTCGACGAGGACGGGTCCGACGTCCCGGCCGGCGAGACAGGGGAGCTCTGGATCAAGGGACCGAACGTGGTGCGCGGCTACTGGAACAAGCCGGAGGAGACGGCGAAGGCGTTCACCGAGGGGTGGCTGCACACCGGGGACGTGGCGCGGCTCGACGAGGAGGGTTTCGTCTACATCGTCGACCGGGCGAAGGACATGCTGATCCGGGGTGGCGAGAACGTCTACTCCGTGGAGGTGGAGTCGGCGATCTTCGAGCACCCGGCGATCGCCGATGCAGCCGTGATCGGAGTCCCGCATCCCGTCCTCGGTGAGGAGGTCGGTGCGGTGGTGGTGCTGAAGCCCGGCTTCGCGCTCGAGGCCGACGAGTTGCGGTCGCACGTCGCCGAGCGCATCGCCGCCTTCAAGGTCCCGTCGCACGTCTGGTTCCGCGACGAGCCATTGCCCCGCAATCCGGCCGGCAAGGTGCTGAAGCGAGAGCTCCGCGACGACGTGCTGGCGCCGGCCGGCGAGGCGAGCCCTGGAGGTGGGTCATGACGGTGGCATCAGACGGGATGCCGGGGCAGGGATTCTCGACGCGGGCGGTGCACGACGCAGTGCCTCCGGCCGTGTTGCAAGAGGCGTCGAGCGTGCCCATCTATGCGGCGTCAACGTGGCGTTTCGAGAGCTCGAAGGAGTATGCGGAGGTTCTCGAGACGGGCGAAGGCGGCTTCGTCTACGGCCGCGGCTACGGCAACCCGACGGTCGCTGCCTTCGAGAAGGTGATGGCGTCCTTGGAGGGGACCGAGGCCGCCTACGCGTACTCGTCCGGTATGTCCGCCATCCACGGGGTGGTGTCGGCTCTCACCCATGAGGGCGATCGGGTCGTCGCCAGCCGGGAGCTCTACGGCGGCACGGTCGGCTTGTTCGAGCACGTGCTGCCCGGCCGCGGAGTCACCGTCGAGTACGTCGACCCGCACGATCCGCAGGCTGTCGGTGAGCGGCTCGAGGGAGCTGCGCTCTTCTATGTCGAAACGATCGCCAACCCCAAGTGCTCCGTTGCCGACCTCGCCGCTCTCGGGTCTTTGTGCCGGGAGGCGGGAGTGCCTGCGGTCGTCGACAACACGTTCGCATCGCCGTACCTCTGCAATCCCGCCGCTCTCGGCTTCGACTTCGTCGTGCATTCGGCGACCAAGTACGTGGGCGGCCACTCCGACCTGATCGGCGGCGTGGTCTGCTGCTCCGTGGAGGACCGGGCGCGCTTGCGGGCCGTGGCCCTCGACACCGGCGGTGCCATGGCGCCGTTCGAGGCCTGGCTCTGCATCCGCGGCTTGCAGACGCTGTCGCTTCGGATGGAGCGCCACTGCGACTCTGCGGCTGCGGTGGCTTCGTCACTGGCTGCCGATGCGCGGGTGGCCGCGGTCCATTACCCGGGACTCCATGCGCACGCCCAACACCGGGTTGCCGAGCGCCTGCTGCGTGCTGGCTGTTACGGCGGGATGCTCGCTTTCGAGCTGTCGGAAGGGGTCGAGGCAGTGTCCGCCGTCTGCGAGCGGCTGCGCGTCGCTTGGCTCGGAGCGAGCCTCGGAGGCGCTCACACCCTCGTTACGCACCCCGGCTCGACCACGCACCGGCAGCTCTCGCCGGAGGCTTTGGTGGCAGCCGGCCTCTCGGATGGGTTTGTGCGGGTCAGCGTCGGGCTGGAGGACACCGAGGACCTGGTCGCCGACTTCGGGCAGGCGCTGGAGGCGCTCGAGTAGCTAGGGCGTTTGTGGGTTGCTCGCCATCGGCGACAATGAGCCTCATGACGACGTCGCGGGGCGCAACGAATAGAAGATGGACCTGTCGACAGCGCCATCGCCGCCCAGACCGAGCTGTAGGACCACGTCCGGCGTCCTGGTTCACAACCCAGTTGGCCGGGACAGAGACCTGGACCTGGTTGAAGTCGACCGGGACCCAACCCTTCGGCGTCGCGGCGGTATCGACGAGAGGAGACAGGGAGACGTTCCGGGTGCCGCGACCGGGCAGCGCGAGGACGAGAGCGAGGACGACGAGAGCTACGAAGGAGAGGGCCGCCGCTGCTCGCAAGGGTTGGCGATGGCGGCGGGGTGTCGTGCCGATCTGGACAAGGAGCGGTCCGTCGGCAATCGCCCTCGACAGGTCGAGGCGTGCTTGGGCGAGCACCTCCTCGCCAGGATCGCCCAAGGCGCCCCACCAATCCTCGAGATCAGGCAATGACTTGGCGACCATAGGTCGGCCTCCTTTCGAGTTCCTGCTCGGTGAGCAACCGGCGCAGCTTCCGCCGGGCCCTGAAGAAGCGAGACCTGACGGTCCCCACCGGAACTGCCAGCACCGAAGCGGTGTCCCGGTATGAGAGCCCGACGGCGCCGACGAGAAGCACGACCTCCTGCCACTCTGCCGGCAGCCGTCGAAACGCCTCCGTGATGCTGGCTCGCTCCGCCACCCGCTCACTCTCGTCCGCTACCGAGAGCTCTCGATCCGCCTGCTCAAATGCGCCGGGCGGCATCCGGCGGGATTGCTCTCGGCACACATTGGTGGCGATGCCGTAGAGCCAGGTCCGGGCCGACGCCCGTGTGGGATCGAAGGTGCCACGAGCGGCGAAAGCACGGGTGAACACCTCCGACAGCAGCTCGTCGGCAGCTTCCTTTCCCAGCCGGCTGGCCAGGAAGCGCCAGATCTCGGGAGCGCGCCGCTCGAACACCTCGGCAAAGCATTGCCCGTCACGTGACGACGCCACGACCGCCTCGCTGTCGGCGTCGGGGTCCCGCTTCACAACCAGATGATTGCGGATCGAGGCGAGAAAGTTCCGAATATCTGTCGGTCAGCGCTAACCCCGCCTCCGGCGACGGCACTATTGGGTGTGGCCGCGTTGTCCTACGAGGGGTCGACTGACTCCGAGCTCGTCGCCGCGGCACGAGCCGGGGAACGACAAGCCTTTGTGGCGCTTGTCTTGAAGCACCGGGCGACGGTGACCGCCTTGGCGCGCCGCCTCCTGCGCGACCCACAGATCGCGGCCGAGGCCGTGCAGGAGGCGACATTGGCGGCGATGGTAGGGATCGGGAGACTGCGGTCGGGGGAGCGTTTCGGGGCTTGGTACTCGGGGATCGTCCTCAACATCGGGCGCAGGTGGCTGCGCTCGGGCGCCCGTCTCGATGAACTGCCGGCGGAGCTCGTCGACGACGCTCCTGGACCGGGCGAGCTGGTCGAGTCGTTGGAGGTGGCCGAGCGGGTGCGGACGGCTGTGAGCGAGCTCGCACCAGGTCAACGTGAGGCGGTCTTGGCCTTCTACTGGCGGGGGCTGACGCATGCCGAGGCGGCCGAGGAGCTGCATGTGAGCAGCGCTGCCGTCAAGGCTCGGCTACATCAGGCGAGGGTCGCGCTGCGACCACGACTGAGTGACTACGTGGGATCGGAAGGAGGTCCTGTGATGCCTGTTTCGAGCAGAGGCGACTGGGTGGAGGTGGAGGTCGTCGAGGTCCGAAGGTCGGCGGCGGATGACCCGAGGCGGCGACTGCATGCTGTCGTGCTAGCGGAGCGAGGCGGCAAAGGTCAGTTGCCGATCTATTTAGGATCGTCGGAGGCGCAGTCGCTTGCGTTCAGCCTCGAAGCGGCGGAGATGCCGCGGCCGATGACCTACCAGCTGGCATCGTCTCTCGTGGCGGCGAGCGGCGGGACCGTGAAGATGGTGCGCATCTCGAGGTTGGTCGACCACACATTCTTCGCCGAAGTCCTCGTCGAGGGGCCCACCGGGACGGTTATGGTCGACTCCCGGCCGAGCGACGCCCTCAACCTGGCCCTGGTATGCGGGGCGCCAGTCTTCGTGGCACCTGATGTCTTCGAGGACCCGGAAGCTCAGCGGCATGGTGACTGGAGCTCGTTCGACGACGACCAGTCCCAGATCGTCGCCGAAGCCCTCGAGCTTCAGAGGACGACTATGGCGACGATGCTGGAGGAACGAGGCGGCGGACCCGGCTAGCCGTTGCCAACGCGATGGGCGGCGCGCCATTCATGCTCGAGGATCGAGCGAACTATTGAGTCTGCGAAGACGCCGTCATAGAGCCGTTCCTCCCTCCGTCGACCTTCCTCAACGAAGCCAAGCCGCGCCATGATCCGCCCCGATGCGACGTTGTCGGGATGGTGCGTCGCCCATATGCGGTGGAGCCGCAGCCGCTCGAAACCAAAGCGGACCATCAACCCCGCCGCCTCCCCTCCGATGCCCTGACCCTGGTGGGCCGGGTGGACGCCATAGCCGAGGCTGGCGCTGCGGCTCCGCCGGTCTTCGATGCCGAGCCTGATGGCGCCGACGAGCTCGCTCGTGGCGAGCAGCTCGATCCCGAGGCTGTATTCGGGACGGGGATCGGAGTGAGCAACGTCGACCAGCGCCTGCAGCCATTGCTCCTCCTCCTTGTAGGTCGGAGGCGAAACAGGGAGGTAGCGGAAGAAGATCGCCTGTGATCCCCATGTCCACACCGCGTCGAGATCGGCGAGCTCCAGCTCCCGGAGCCGCAGCCGCTCGCCCTTCAGCTCGGCGGGGTAGATGCTCGGGACGTCGGCCAACATGGACGAGTTCTAGCGCGTGAGCAATCCGTCTCGGGGCGGCTGACTCGCTCTTGGTCTCCCCGCCTGGGTGCTGGTTGGCGGGTCGGTCCACGATCTTCGCTGAGTCTCGTTTCCCCAGGTCAGAGCCTCACCAGAGCCTCCAGACAGGCCCTGTATGATCTCCTGGCCCGCCCGGGTAGCTCAGTGGTAGAGCAACGCACTCGTAATGCGTAGGTCATGGGTTCAAATCCCATCTCGGGCTCCATCCCATCCATCCCATCGGGCATCTGACCTGACTCGGTCGGGACGGCGGCATTGAAGAGTGGTTTGCGTATGTGCACCCGCTACGCACTCGCCGGATCCGGCCGCCGACCTCAGGGTTGGTCATGCTGATCGTCCCAGAACGGAAGTTCCGTGAGCAAAGCGTGTCACGCCGCTGAGCGTCAGCGCTCACTGATGTGACACGCTTCGACGCATCCGCCCGCCCTCCGGCCGCCCCCGTCCGCCCGCGCCGCCCGCCGGCGACCGGCCTCCGTCCCACCCCACCGCAACGCGTGAGGCCTAGTCGCCGGCCCCGCTCTCGCCGTCAACACCCGACGAGATCACGAAACCAACGGCAGCCGCCCCCACGCACGCCGCCAGCACCAGCCAGCGGGTCGCCCGCGGCAGCTTGCGAAAGGCGAGCAGGGTCGCCAACGAGTCGCACGCGTCGGAGAGCATCCCGCCCTCGATCCATCCCCGGACCGGGACGTCATGCTTCATCGCCAGCAAAGGCCCCGCCGCCAAGGCGAGGTCACGACCGCCGAGCGCTCGCCCCGCCAACTTGGCCCCGTTCGAGCCGGCATCCGACGCCGATCCAGGGCCGCATCACGAGCTTTGGCAGCAGGATGGCGCCGATGCCGAAGCCGGCGCGGAGGTAGGCGAGAGCCGTGGCCACCTTGCGTGCGGTCTGGCGATCGATCTTCACGGGCAGTTGGCTCATACCGCGCAACCTACCCCCGTCGCAGCCCCGCCAAGCCGCAGACTGGACACTGCTAGCCCTGCTCGGCTATCTCCTTCTCGGCGGCGACGAGGTCCTCGTCATCGTCCAGCTCGTCCACCTCGCCAACCTCGGCGGCACCCGAACTGCCCTCGCCAGCACCGTCGCCGAAGCTCATCGGGCTCAAGGCATCCGCCTGGCGGAAGGAGGCCTCGAAGACCTCTGTCGCCTCGGTCATCGCCTCGTCGTGGTCGTGCAGCGCATTCTGCAACTGCTCGGCCCGCTCGTGCGACGCCTCGGTGACCGCCGCCTCGTATGCGTCGACCGCCGCTCTCAACGAGTTGGCGCGGTCGACGCCGGCGCGGTAGATCGACTCGGCTCGCAGTTGTCCCGCTTGCTTGATCGCCTGAGCACGCTCCATTGCGCTGCGGGATGCCACGTCGGCCGCCCGTAGCGCCTCCTCGTGAGCCTTCTGGGCGTTGGTCAGCTCCTCCTGGTAGGCCTGCTCGACCGAGCGGGCAGCGACATCCTCGGCGCGCTGGAGCGAGGAGCCGTAGCGCTCCTCGGCGGAGCGGAAGGCGGCGGCGCGCGCAGCTTCGGCTGCGCGCAGCTGCTCGTCGTGCCGCTGCGTCAGGTTCTTCAGCGCCTCGGCACGGGCCACCGTCGCCGCCCGGATGATGTCGGCGCGCGCCACCGTCGCCTTATGGACCAGCTGGGCGCGGGTCATCTCGGCACTCGATGCCTCCTCGGCGGCCAGCAGTGCCTCGTCCCGAGCCTGCTCGGCGGTGCGCATCGCCTCGTCCTCCAACTGCGCACCCGTCTCCAGGCGAATGACGTTGCTTCTCATCTCGGTCCTCCTCGGAGCGCATCGTCCCCCGCTAGGCCCCGCACTCTCGAGCCCGGCAGCCCCTCCATCTCAATGCTTGGAATCGGGTTTGGCAAGAGAGCAGGGCGAAGAATCGCTCCGGCGACGCGCATTTGGCAGCTCACGCCGGTTCTGTGAACTCGCCACGTCGGACCGGATCATGGCGCTGGCAGGTGCCCGTCGATACATTGTCCGCAGTGGCCTACGCACCCTTTGCCCAGTGAGCAGGGGCGCGGCGGCACATCCAACACCCAGGGCCGGAGGCAGGATCCGGCTCGGGACCATGGCGATCCTCCTGTGCGGTATCGCCTTGACGGCGGGCCTCGCCTGGACGGCGTCGAGCGCCAACGGCGAGAACCAGCAGCGTCTGCTCAAGCTTCAGGTCGAGCAGGCGGCCTCGACCATCACCGCCAGCCTCCCCTCGGTGCAGTCACAGCTCGCCGATGCGCTGCAGGTCGTCACCGACACGCACTCGCTGACCGCCTTCGAGCGATTCACCAGCCAGAAGGTCTCCGCTGCCACGGGCTTCGTCAGCATCTCGCTGTGGCAGGACAGCGCCAGGGGGGTCCTGACGCTGCAGGACGTCGTCGGCGCCAAGCCGATGCTCCTCGTCGACGGGATCGCCTCAGCCTTCCTACTCCATCTCCGCCCGACGACGACGCTGCAGGTCACCCCGATCCTGCGCGGGTCTCCTGCGCGCCTCGGGTACGCGGTGACCGCCCCTGGGAAGGGCGGATACATCGTCTATGCGGAGTCGAACCTCCCCAAGGACCGCCGGCTGATCATCCCGCCCTCCTCGGCGTTCAAAGATCTCAACTTCGCTCTCTACCTCGGCAGCCAGCCGCAGTTCGCCGAGCTCCTCGTGGCGACCGAGCTCCCTCCCATCCCGCAGCCGAACGCGTCTGCGACCGTCCCCTTCGGCGACATCAGCATCCTCCTCGTCGCCACCGCCACCTCTTCTCTCACCGGAGGGATCTCCACCAACCTCTCCTGGATCGTGCTCCTCCTCGGGGCGGCCCTCACGTTGACCGCAGCCGTCATCGTCGAATACGTGGCGCGCCGGAGGCAGTTCGCCGAGTTGCTGGCGACCGAGAACGAGCGGCTCTACGTCGAGCAGCGCGACATCGCCCGCGACCTCCAGCACGCACTGCTGCCGACCGTTCCAGAAGTCGAGAACCTGGAGATCGCTGCTCGCTACGAACCTGGTGTGGCTGGTATCGAAGTGGGGGGCGACTGGTACGACGTCATCTGCCGGTCCGACGACGTGTGCGTGTTCGCTGTCGGCGACGTCTCGGGAAGGGGGTTGAGGGCGGCGGCGACGATGGCCTTCCTGCGTTTCGCGACGAGGGCCTACGTGGCCGAGGGCGACGATCCCGACACGATCCTCACGAAGCTCGACTCGCTGATCGACTTCGAGACGGACCAGCAGTTCGCCACGGTGCTGATCGGCGAGATCGACACTCGCAAGGGCAGGCTCATGCTCGCCAGTGCCGGGCACCTGCCTCCGCTTCTAGTCGCCGAGGGGACGGCATCGTTCGTCGAGGTGCCCCTTAGCCCGCCGGTCGGCCTCGGTGTGCGGCGGGGGGCGACGGCGACGGTCGCCATCCCGTCGGCCGGAACGCTCCTCGCGATTACGGACGGCCTCGTCGAGCGCCGGCACGAGCACCTGGACACAGGTCTGGAACGGTTCCGCGAACAGGCGGCACGAGCGGAGGGAAGCGTCAAGGAGATGGTGGATCAGCTGGTGACCGGACTGCTGCCGACCGGCGGCACGGACGACGTCGTGGTGCTGGGGCTGCGATGGCAGAGCTAGAGGGGCAGGCAATGCTGGAGGTGGTCGAAAGCCCTGGCGACAGCGTCGAGGTTCGGATGATCGGCGAGTACGACATCGCCAGCATCGAGACGCTGGCGCCGCAGGTCGATGAATTGCTCCAGTCGCCGAAGGGATCACTGGTCGTGGACCTGTCAGAGCTGACCTTCATGGACACGTCCGGCGTAGCACTGCTGATACAGCTCGCCAACCACTTCCAGCACGTCGAGGTCCACGATCCGCGCCCGATCGTCCGGCGCGCCTTGGCCGCCCTCGGCCTGTTAGAGCGCTTCGGGTTGGAGCCCTGATGACCTCGACTTCGCGCCGTTTCGCGAACGTGGCCTCCTCGGTGCCGGCATCTCGACGCTACGTCGGGGGGTTGCTGGCTCGTCTCCCGAGGGACGTCCGTGAGACGGCCAAGCTGTTGGTGTCCGAGCTGGCGACGAATGCGTTGCTCTACTCGGCAGACGAGTTCGAGGTGACGCTCGACATGTACAGCACCCCTGAGCGGCTGAGGATCGGCGTAGCGGACGTCTCCGCCGGCGAGCCGCGCCTCGGCCGCCCCTCGAAGTTCGACGAGCACGGGCGCGGGCTGCAGCTGGTGGCTTCCCTCTCCGACCGCTGGGGCGTGGATCGGCGAGGGGCTGGCGGGGGCAAGACCGTCTGGTTCGAGCTCGGGGTTCCGGTCGTCGCCTGAAGCGGCTCGAGGGTGCCTCTCAGGCCACGGCGTGGTGGACGGCCGGTTCGCGCTCGGCGGAGTCCGCTTCCTGGCGCGGCTTGAAGTCCTTGTTGCGGATGAGCAGGAAAGACGCCACCGAACCTACGAGCGCCACGATCCCGGCGATTGTCGCCAGGTTGCCTACTCCGCTCGCGAAGCTCGAGCGGATCGCCTCGGCCAGCTGGCCGCGGACCGCGGCCGGAGCACTGCCGATCACCTGGGCCGGGTTGCCCTGACGGATCCCGGCGACGATGGAAGGCAAACGGGAGGCGAGCGGGCGGATGGGCCCCAGCGCCCCCTCCAGGTTGTGACGAAGCAGGCTGGCGAATATCGAGCCGAGTGCGGCGATGCTCATGGCGAAGCCGATCTGCCTGAAGGTCGAGTTCACGCCCGACGCCATGCCGGCCCGCATCGGCTCCACCACGCCGATGGCCGTGGAGGCCAGCGCCGGGTTGACGAGCCCCGACCCCACCCCCGACACGATGAGCCCTGGCAACAGGTGTGTCCAGCCGCTCTGCCCGTTGAGGCCGGCCATCAGCAGCAGACCTATGCCGACGAGTGCCAGGCCGGGGCCGATCAGCCAACGGACCGGCATCCGCTCGCTCAGCCGGCCGCTGGCGGCGGCGGCGAAGAACATCGCCCCCGTCGACGTGAGCAGCCGCAGCCCTGTACCCATGGCCGAGTAACCGAGCACGTCCTGCAGGTAGAGCACGAGGTAGAGGATCATTGCGAACAGTGAGCCGTTCATCGTGAAGGCGGCGACCAGGCCGCCGACGAAAGTGGGGGTGCGGAACAGGCTCAGATCGAACATCGGGTTCTCGAGCCGGAACTCGAGCGCCACGAAGCCGGAGAGCAGGACGGCGGCGAGCACCAGGCAGATGATCACGCCGGTGTCGCTCCAGGTCGCCTCACTTGCCCGGATGAGCCCGTAGACGAGGCTCACGAGCCCCCCCGTCAACAACGCGAAACCGCCCCAGTCGGGAGAACCCGGATGTGCCGCCCTCGACTCCTCCACCTTCCAGAGCGTGATCGCCACGGCGGCCACCCCCACGGGGACGTTCACCAGGAAGATCCCTCGCCAGCTGATGCCCGTGGTGATCGCGCCGCCGAGGATCGGGCCGAGCGACACCGCTACGCCGGTGATCGCCCCCCACACGGCGAAGGCGATCCCCCTGTCCTTGCCACGGAAGCTCTGCCCGAGCAGCGCGAGCGAGGTGGCGAAGACGATCGCCCCACCTGTCCCCTGGGCGCTGCGCGAGATGATGAGCATCGCGGATGACTGGGCGAGCCCGCAGGTGAGCGAGCCGAGGGTGAAGATCACGAGGCCGATTGCGAAGAGCAGTCGCCGCCCGTAGCGGTCGGCGAGAACCCCTGTCGTCAGCAGCAGCGCGGCGAGCGTGAGGGCGTAGGCGTCGACGACCCACTGCACGTCGGCGAAGGTGGCGTGAAGGGCGGTCTGGATCTCGGGGAGCGCGACCACGACGATCGTCACGTCGAGCAGGAGCATGAAGGTCCCCGCGCAGACGGCCAGCAGGGTCCACCACTTCTTGTCCATCCCGGGGACCTTAACGGCTGCCCATCCCGGGGCCCTGCCGACCGGAGGTCAATCGCAAGGGGAGAAGATGCATCTATGGATGTCACTTCTCCACTCGCGATATCAGAACCGCTCAGGTCCTCCCGGTTGATTGCCGATGCATACACGGCAAGCCGCGGAGGACCCGATGAAAGATCTGACGACAGCCCACAGCGACGGGAGCGGAGAATCGAGCGCCGCAGTAGCGGGATCCGCTTCGCCGCTCCTCCGCCTGCACTCCGCCGCCGAGCGCAGTTGCCACCCTTCCACGCTTTCGCCCGTGAACGGGACCAGAATCGTGGCGGCCGTCGAGCCTGCCCTGGTCCCGGCGACGACCACGGCGACCACCACAGCAGCGGCCACGGCGGCGAGGTCCTGGCTGAGGCGGGTGGGGGAGGCTCTCACCGAGGAGAGGTCGTTTCGGGCGGAAGAGCGCGGCGAGCGGATCGTGGCGAGGGAGCTGGCACGGCTTGGTCATGGTTGGCGGGTGATCCACGCCATCCCGCAAGGGCCCAGCAACGGCGAGATCGACCATCTGGTGATCGGTCCGGCCGGAGTCTTCTGCCTGCACACCAAGCAACGCCGTAACAGCCGCCGTGAGGCGACGCGAGTGGCCACCAGGCTCTATGCGTGCGGGGCCGGAAGGCTGGAGGCGACCGGCGTCCTCGTCCCCGCCAGCAACCGCTCCTTCAGGTATGGCGAGCGTCCCGACGTCGCCGTGGTGCAGCGTGCGCAGCTCCGGCGCTGGTTGCTCGCAAAGCCACAGGTCCTCGACGGCATGGCGGTCGAGCGGATCTACGAGGTTGCAAAACGAGCCCGGACTTGGAAACCGTCGCTCGCAGCGCAAGAGGCTGCTGACGCGGTGGCGCGGGCGCGGAGAGGCAAGCCGGTCCTCAGGCTGGTGCAGGGGTAACGCTTGGTTCAGGAGTAACGCCCGACAGCGCCGACGAGATCAAGATCACGGTGCCGGGCGAGCGGGCGCCATCGGTGACTGTGAGCGTCCAGACCCTCGGCGGGGCCAGCAAGGTCGGGCGCTACCCGCTCAACTAGCACCAGGATCGTCGTTGTGGTGGCGGGCGATGACGTGCACGTCGATGTTGGAGACGCCGGCCAGGCGGATCACCTGCCGCACGATCGAGCCTCTCGAGATCTCCTGCAGCCTCGTGCGCCGTGTGGAGCCGAGAACGATCTGGGTGATCTGCAGCTCTCGGGCAACGTCGACGATCGCCTCCGGGACGTCGTCGCGCCGGTACCTCGTGCCACTCGGCGGCGACGTCGCGAGCGAGCTTGCGGAGCGACTCGATGCTGTGCAGGCCCTTCCCGGGCGGGTCGTCTCCCGAGTCCACATAGAGCACGTGCAGCTCAGCCTTGGCACGGTTGGCGATCCTCGCCCCCCGTCTGATGACGGCGTCAGTGCCCACGGTCGGCGCCACTGTGACGAGGATCCGTTCCGCGGTATCCCAGATCCCTCCGGGGGCGGCGGTGCGAAGGAAGGCGAGCAGCTCGTCCTCGGTCTCGTCCGCCACGAAACGCAGCGCCAACTCCCGCAGAGCCACCAGGTTCTCCGTGCGGAAGAAGCTGGACAACGCGCCCGCGACCTTCTCGGGCGGATAGATGTTGCCGTGCAGCATGCGGCGGCGTAGCTGCTCGGGCGATGAGTCGATGAGTTCGATCTGGTTCGCCCGTCGAACCACCCAGTCCGGTACCCGCTCGCGGACCGGCACCCCCACGATCCGCTCGACGGCGTCAGCGATGCTCTCCAGGTGCTGGATGTTGACCGTCGAGATCACGCCGATGCCGGAGTCCAGCAGCTCGAGCACGTCCTCCCATCGCTTCTCGTGGCGCCCCGACCCGGGGAGGTTGGTGTGGGCAAGCTCGTCGACCAGGGCGACGCCCGGCTTGCGACCAAGCACGGCGTCGAGATCCATCTCCTCGAACACGGCGCCCCTGTACTCGACCTGTCGACGAGGCACTATCTCGACGTCGCGGAACAGTTCGCTCGTGTGTGCCCTGCCGTGCGTCTCCACGAAGCCGACGACGACCTCCGCGCCACGTTGTGCCCGCCGCCACCCCTCATCGAGCATGGCGCACGTCTTGCCGACACCCGCGGCAGCTCCGAGGTAGATCCGGAAGCGACCCGTGGGCGCTACCGGCTGCGACGCTGCCTCCTCCAGTTCCTTCTGGAGGTCGAGGTCTTCCTCGCCCGTCATCGGATCATCGCCGCCTTCCTAGACTTGTCCTTGCCCGTTCGTCGCACTTCCTTGGGACCTGCCGGACCCGAGATCGGCGGCGCGGCGACTACGACCCGACCGACAAGCTCGACCCGAGGTGGCCGATGAGGATCTCACGGCAGGCAGCGCTCGGGATCGGAACGGCGCTCGCACTGGAAGCGCTCTCTGCTTTGGCGATGATGCCGTTGCGGGCCCAGCTGGGGCCCGCCACCCCGGGCCTCGTGCTGATCATCCCGATCGTGGCTGCCTCCGTCGTCGGCGGCTCCCGCGCCGGTCTCGTGGGCTCGATAGGTGGCTTCCTCACATACGACATCTTCTTCATCAAGCCCTTCGGCACCCTGTCGGTCGGCTCGGCCCAGGGGTGGGCGGCGCTCTGTGTCTACGTGATCGTGACGATCGTGGTCTCCCGGGTCGTTGCCAACCTTGATGTTGCACGCACACTTGCCCGCCAGCGCGAGCGGGACGCGCTGCAGCTGCTCGACCTGTCCGACCGTCTGCTCGCTACGCGACCAGTGTCCGACCTGCTGCAGGAGATCGTCTCGGCGGTCTACGAGAACTTCGGCTTGGCCTCGGTCGCGCTGCTGCTGCCCGACGGACGAGGAATGCGAGTGGCGGCGATGGCGGGGAGCACCCTCGATGCGGCCGACCTGGGGTCCATCGCACCGGGTGAGGCCGTGAGCCTTCGGTCCACCGGCCCTGAACCGCCGCGCACGGCCACCAGTCCGAAGTCCGGTCTTGTGGTGGCGTCGCTCAGCGCCGCCGGGCGGCCGATCGGCCTGCTTGCCATGCGCGGCGCACACATGAGCCGGCACGAGAGGGACCTGCTGCGAGACTTACGTCAACCACGCCGCCCTTGTCGTCGAACGCGGGCAGCTCCAGGAGCAGGCGATGAAGACCGGGGTGCTCGAGGAGGTCGATCGCTGGCGACAGGCTCTGATGGGAGCGGTGTCGCACGACCTGCGGACTCCGCTCGCTTCGATCAAGGCCTCTGTCTCGGACTTGCGAGACCCGCACGTGGTCTTGAACGACGCCGACGCAGCGGAGCTGCTCGAGCTCGTGGACGCACAGACGGACCGGCTCTCGCGGCTCGTGACCAACTTGCTCGACATGACGCGCATCCAGTCCGGGACGCTGACACTCCGCCGGACGCAGGTCACGGTCCTTGAGCTGCTGGACGCTGCGATCGGCGGCCTTGCAGGCTCGCTCGGCGAGGTGCCGGTGAGGCGTGAGCTTCCAGCCGACTTGCCGATGGTGGAGGTCGACCACGTCCTCGTTGTCGAGGTGCTTGCCAATCTGCTGGACAACGCTGCCCGCCACTCTCCAGCGGAGGCGTGCGTGGTGGTCTCGGCTCGCTCCGGTGGATCGGGCGCGGTCGAGGTTGCCGTGTCCGACCGTGGACCAGGTGTGCCCGTCGCCGAGCGGGACCGGGTCTTCCAGATGTTCAACAGGGTCAGCGGGGGCGGTCGTGCCGGGCTCGGTTTGGCGATCGTCAAGGCCTTCGTGGAGGCGCACGGCCAGACGATCAGGGTGGAGGACGAGGTCGGCGGAGGGGCGCGCTTCGTGTTCAGCCTGCCGGCGGTGCTGCAAGCCTCCGAGGGGGAGGTGGCCTGAACGATGGCGAAGATCCTCGTCGTCGACGACGACCCGGCGTTGTTGAGAGCACTTCGCATCGGGCTTTCCGCACGCGGCCACGAGGTAGCCCTCGCGCGAGATGGTGAGGACGGCCTGGCGCAGGCGGCGCTGACGACGCCGGAAGTGATCGTGCTCGACCTCGGCCTCCCGGGCATCGACGGGATCGAGGTCTGCCGGCGGCTGCGCCAGTGGAGCGAGGTGCCGGTCATCGTGCTCTCGGCGGCGGGCGCCGAGTCGAGCAAGGTACTGGCTCTCGACTCGGGTGCCGACGACTACGTCACGAAGCCTTTCGGGATGGCAGAGCTGGACGCCCGCCTGCGGGTGGCGCTCAGGCATCAGGCCTCCCCCGTCCCTGCGGCCGCGGCCGCGCTCGATGCGGGCCGCCTCCACGTCGACCTCGTGCACCCGACCGCATACCTCGACGGCCGAGAGCTGGATCTGACGAGCCGGGAGTTCGAGCTGCTCGCCTTCCTGGCCCGCCACGCCGGGAAGATCTGCACCCATCGGATGATCCTGCGCGAGGTGTGGGGCCCTGGCTACGGCAACGAGGCGCACTACTTGCGTGTCTACATGCACCGGCTGCGCCGCAAGCTCGGTCCCGAGGGTGAGCAGATGCTGCACACCGATCCCGGCGTCGGCTACCGCCTGGTGCTCGATCCTGACGCCGGCATTGCCCTCGAGGGTCGAGGCTTGCCCGACTAGCGAGCTACCGGGCGCCCTCTGGTGAGACTTGCGTCCTCGTTTCGTCCCCAGCACGTACGGGGGCGCCGGGCCGAGCGGACGCGAACAGGTTCCCAACGCCGCCCTATTTCACCAGTGCTGCCAACGCCTCGTTGAGCTCCAACACGTTCACGACGGGCTCACCCAGAAAGCCGAGTTGGCGGCCCTGGGTGTGGGTGGCGATCAAGTGGTCGACCTCGGCCAATGGGAGCCCGTTCGCGCTGGCCACTGCGTGGGCCTCGGCGTAGGCGTCGGCTGGAAGCAGGTCCGGGTCGAGCGAGCTGCCCGAAGGCGTGACGAGGTCGTTGGTCGGGCTGATCCCCTCCGCCTCGTACATCACTACGTAGTGGCGTGCAGCAGCCACGAGCCCCGCTGAGGTGGGTCCGTACATGTTGGCGATGGCAGGATCCGGGCAGGCACTGGTCGGCTCGAAGCTCGGCGTCTGGCAGTTGGCCGCCGAGGACAGGGCGTTGTCCGAGTCCGGCCGACCCTGGAACCACTTCGGTCCCGCCCATCGCTGTCCGAGCAGGGTGGAACCATTGGCGGTCAAGGACCCGTTCGCCTGATGCCGGAAGAAAACCTGTGCGATGCCGGTCTCGAGCGCCGGATAGGCGAGGCCACAGACGACGAAGAAGATCACCGAGACGAGAAGAGCCCGTCGCAGGTGGGTGACCATCAGTACCACCCCGCAGCAGTCAGGAAGAGGTCGATCAGCTTGATGAAGATGAATGGCACGATCACGCCGCCGACGCCGTAGATGAGGACGTTGCGGCGAAGGATCTGCGTGGCCGTCGACGGCCGGAACTTGACGCCCCTAAGGGCGAGCGGGATGAGAGCCACGATCACGAGGGCGTTGAAGATGACCGCAGAAAGCACTGCGCTTGTCGGGCTGTGCAGCCTCATGATGTTGAGCGTCTCGAGCGGCTTGGAAGCGCCGCTGCCCGCCGCCGCGTATGCACCGGCAAACAGGGCCGGGATGATGGCGAAGTACTTGGCGACGTCGTTGGCGATGGAGAAGGTCGTCAACGCCCCACGGGTGATCAGTAGCTGCTTGCCGATCTCGACGATGTCGAGCAGCTTGGTCGGATTGGAATCGAGGTCGACCATGTTGCCGGCCTCCTTGGCGGCCGTCGTGCCGGTGTTCATCGCCACCCCGACGTCGGCCTGCGCCAACGCAGGCGCGTCGTTAGTGCCGTCACCGGTCATCGCCACAAGCTTCCCGCCCTCCTGCTCGGTTCGGATCAGCGCCAACTTGTTCTCGGGAGTGGCTTCGGCGAGGAAGTCGTCAACCCCCGCTTCCTCGGCGATGGCGGCGGCCGTGAGGGGGTTGTCGCCGGTGATCATCACTGTGCGTATCCCCAGTGCGCGCATCTCGTCGAAACGCTCCCGGATGCCCTGCTTCACCACATCCTTCAGCTCGATGACGCCGAGGATGCAAGAGCCGTCGGCAACCGCCAGCGGTGTCGAACCGCCACGCGAAATGCGCTCGACTATCGAGTCGAGCTCCTCCGGAACGCTGCCACCCTGGGCGACCACCCAGCTCTTCACCGACTCGGCCGCGCCCTTGCGGATCTGGCGGCCGTCCACGTCGAGCCCTGACATCCGCGTGACTGCTGTGAACGGGACGAAGGTGTGGTCGGAGCCGAGCTCGCGCTCGCGGATGTTGAAGCGTTCCTTGGCGAGCACGACGATCGAGCGGCCCTCTGGCGTCTCGTCCGCGAGCGAGGCCAACTGCGACGCCTCCGCCACGTCCGCCTCGCTGTGACCGCCGACCCGGAAGAAGGCCGATGCCATCCGGTTGCCAAGGGTGATCGTGCCGGTCTTGTCGAGCAGGAGCGTCTGCGTATCACCGGCGGCCTCAACGGCACGGCCGCTGAGCGCCAGCACGTTCTTTTGAACGAGCCGGTCCATGCCGGCGATGCCGATGGCCGAGAGCAGGGCGCCGATCGTGGTCGGTATCAGGCACACGAGGAGCGAGATCAAGACCACCACCGAGGTGTTCGTGCCGGCATGCTTGCCGAAGGGCTGCAGAACCACCACGACCGGGAGGAAGATGATCGTCAACGCTGCCAGCAGGATCGTGAGGGCGATCTCGTTCGGCGTCTTCTGACGGTTGGCCCCTTCGACGAGCGAGATCATTCGGTCGAGGAACGTCTGCCCGGGGTCTGCGGTGATCCGCACCACTATCCGGTCCGAGAGGACCTTCGTGCCGCCGGTCACAGCCGAGCGGTCGCCACCCGATTCCCGGATCACAGGTGCGGACTCGCCGGTGATCGCCGACTCGTCCACCGAAGCGATGCCCTCGACGATCTCGCCGTCCGAAGGGACCAGGTCCCCCGCCTCGCAGACGACCACGTCTCCCTTGCCGAGCTCGGCAGCGGCGATGCGCTCCTCGCTCCCGTCCACCTTCAGCCGCCGCGCCTCGGTGGTGGTGCGCATACGCCGCAGGGTCTCGGCCTGCGCCTTGCCACGCCCCTCGGCCATCGCCTCCGCGAAGTTGGCGAAGATCACGGTGAGAAACAGCCAGGAAGTGATCGACCAATCGAAGACCGTCGGCGAGTTGATCGACTCGATGAGGGTCACAACGGTGCCGATCAGCACGACGAACATCACCGGGTTCCTGATTTGCACCCGAGGGTCGAGCTTCTTGAAGGAGTCGGAGAGAGCCTGCCGCAGGATCTCCGGGTCGAAGAGGCTGCGCGACCGTGCGACTCCCCGTGGCGAGCTCGCCGGCTGAACGTCTGGAGCGGCGGGGGCGACGATGGTCAGCGGAGCTGTCATCAGAAGAACCTGTGGTGGAGGAGCTGCTCGACGATCGGGCCGAGAGCGACAGCGGGGAAGAAGGTGAGGGCGCCGACGATCACGATCGTCCCTACGAACAGGCCCACGAACAGCGGCGTGTCGGTGCGGAACGTGCCCGCACCTTCAGGCACCACCTGCTTCTGCGCTAGCACGCCGGCGAGCGCCAGTGCGGGCACCATCTGGGCCATCCGCCCTACCCACATGGCGATCGCCCCCATCACGTTGTAGTAGGGCGTGTTGCTGGCGAGGCCGGCGAACCCCGAACCGTTGTTGTTGGCCTGTGACGTGAAGGAGTACAGCACCTCGCTGAAGCCGTGTGGGCCGGCGTTGTCTATTGACGAATAGCCGGCATGAATGGCGATCGAGATGCCGGTCATGATCAGCACCAGCATCGGCATCACCAGCACGAGGAGAGCCGAGAGCTTGATCTCCCGCGACTGGATCTTCTTCCCGAGATACTCCGGTGTTCGGCCGACCATCAGGCCGCCGATGAACACGGCGATGACGGCGAAGGCAAGGATCGTGTACATCCCGGCCCCCGCGCCCCCCGGTGAGACCTCGCCGAGCATCATGCCGGTGAGCAACGACATGCCGCCGATGGCGGTGAAGGAGTCGTTGTTGGCAGCCACCGAGCCTGTCGAGGTCTGAGTGGAGGCCACGTCGTAGAAGGTCGTCTCCGGACCGCCGAACCGCACCTCGTGCCCCACCATGTTCCCTTCCGGCTGATGCGCGATGCCCGCAGCGGCCACGGCGGGATTCCCGACGTGCTCGGCGTAATTGGCGAAGGCCAGCCAGGAGCCGAAGAGGACCATCATCGTCGCCAAGACGGCGATTCCCTGGCGGACGCTGCCGACCATCTTGCCGAACGTGTAGGTGCTGGCGACCGGGATCAGCAGCAACAGGAATACCGACAGGAACATCGTGAGTGCTGTGGGGTCCTCGAAGGGATGGGCTCCGTTTGCGTTGAAGAAGCCGCCTCCGTTGTTGCCGAGCTGCTTGATCACCTCCATCGAAGCGACGGGACCGCGAGGGATGATCTGCGTGAACCCGTTGAGGACGTCGCGGACCGCCACGGGGCCGGCAAATGTCTGCACCGCCCCCTGGGCCACGAACACGACCCCCGCTACGAGCGCGATCGGCAGCAGGATGTAGTACACGCCGCGGATCAGGTCGACCCAGAAGTTGCCGATGGTGGTAGTCCCTTTGGCCGTGGCGTCCCTGGCGGGAGCGGAAGGCTTGCGGGCGAAGCCGCGGATGAGGGCGATCATCACCGCGAGACCGGCCGAGGCGCTGACGAACTGTTGCACCGTCAGCGAGCCCATCTGCGAGAGGTAGGACATCGTCGACTCGCCCGAGTAGTTCTGCCAGTTGGTGTTGGTCACGAACGAGACTGCCGTGTTGAAGCCGAGCGCCGGGGTCACGCCGCCGAGATGCTGCGGGTTGAGCGGCAGGTGACCCTGCACGCGGATGATCAGGTAGGTAACTCCCACCGCCACGCCCGAGTAGACGACGAGCGAGGCGGCGTAGCGCTGCCAGGTCTGCTCCCGATCGGGGTCGACGCCGAGAATCCTGTAGGTCGGCCGCTCCAGCCAACCCATGAACTGCAAGCGCCCGTTGTAGACGGCGACCATGTACGAGCCGAGGTACCGCCAGGCAACGGCAAGCGCCCCCACCATCACGACGATCCAGAGCGTGTAGTGCATCAGAACCGCTCAGCTCGAAACATGGCGATCCCGAGGTACAAGAAGACCAAGATCGAGACCGCCAGCAGGATCCCCTGGGTTACGGTCACACCCGCTCCAACGCCCAGATCATCGCCAGCATCGCCGCCACGAAGACCACGATGCCGATCACGACCAGGGCGTCATCCATGCCTTCGATACTGCCGGAAGCAAAATAAAGACGACGTGAACGTGGGCGCCTGCGCCGTCAACAATCCGTCAACGGTTCAGAGGGCGCCGCGGCGCACCGCTACCAGCGCCAGTGGACGGTGCGGGCGACCACCAGTCCGACGGCCAAGAGGACCATGGCGAACGACAGCAGCCGCAGCGACTTCTCCAGCGGGGCGAGCAGCTGCTGGCGATCGAGGGGACGGACCGCTCCGTCTCCGGAGGTGATCTGGCCCTCGACGGAGATCACCTGCCGGCGCAGGATACGAGCCGGCGTGGAGAGGGACCTCTGCGCCGCCGACAGCAGCCCGGCCGCCGCCGCCAGCGGGATCGCCGCCAGGGGCAGCGCCTTGTTCTCGGCGTAGGCGGCGGTGAGCACCGGGAACGATCCCCAGGCAAGCGCGAAGGCCAGATCGGTGTGCAGGCGGCCGGAGAACAGCTCCAGGCTGTAGCCGGCGACGAGGAACGCTCCGACGGCGATGAAGATCGCGAGGCCGGGCCCTACCCGAGTGGCCATCCCGACAGCTCCGATGGCGACGGCTCCCGCCAGCGAAACCCCGGTCGCCACCGCCAGTGCTCTCGAGGAGAGGGCCGTGCGAAGCGGCCTGCCGTGCAACTCGTCGAGTGAATGGGAGGCGATCCCGACGGCGAGGAAGAACGAGAGCAGGGTTCCCGCCAGCACCAGCCAGCTGAAGCGGGGGCCGCTCACGGCACCGACGGCGACGTAGGAGAGGTGCCAGGCCGTGTACGGCGGATGCAGGAGAGCCTTGATGTCCCTCCAGCGACCTCGACCCTTGACGTAGAAGGCGGGCTCGGCAGGAGACGCGCTAAGCGTGCCGACCGGAGCCTCGTCCTCGACGCGCTCGGGCTCAGCCGCTCGCCGAGCCATGCCCAGCCCCTCCAGGCGAGGCGCGTACGCCCCACATCACGAGACCCCCGCCGACGGACATGAAGCGAGAGCCCACCGCCCGGCAGCCCGCTTGCCGCCATGCATTTTCTGTCCACTCGACCGGGTAAGTGCCGTAGTGGCGGGAGATGCTCGGTCCGAGAAACCTGCCAACCTCGAACCACTGCCGCCCGCCGAGAAGCCCACCGGCGACCGGCAGCACGAGGCGCGTGTAGAGCCACCAGGGCGCTCGCCAGCGGCGTGACGGCGGGACCGCGAACTCGAGGGAGGCGAGCGTTCCGCCGGGCTTCAGCACGCGGGCCAGCTCGGCCAGCGTGGCTTGCGGGTCTGCCACGTAGCGCAGCAGGTAGGAGAAGGTCACCGCATCGAAACAACCATCAGCGAACGGCAGCCGCTGCCCGTCCCCTTGCACCAGGTGGAATCGGGTGTCGGCGCGGCGGGCAATGTTGCGGCGGGCACGGGCCAACATCGGCCCCGTCAGATCGAGACCGACCACGGTGGCACCGGTCGCCCGGCGGACGGCGAAGCCGATCCCGCCCGGCCCCGTGGCGACGTCGAGCACCAGCGCATCCGGGCCGACTCGCACCCGGTCGACAGTGGCGCGCCGCCAGCGGCGGTCCTGGCCGAACGAGAGGAGGTAGCCGAGAAGGTCGTAACGAGCGGGCAGGCCGCTGAAGAGCTCGCTGGCAAACTGACTCGGCTCGCGCCTCGACCGCACCACCCCCTGCACGGGCACCTCCTTCAGGAGCGAGCGTACGGGCTGGACGCCGGTGTCGGCCGACGGCCGCTCCCGGGCCCTTCTCCCGGACCGCCGGTCAGGCGGCCCTCTCCGGCGTCGCCTCCTCAACCGGCCCCGCCCTCTCCCGGCGGCGGCCTGACGTCATCGCCGCCGCCACCGCGATGACGATCCCGCTCATCATCACGATGTCACCCGCGCTGATGGCAGCCCGCAAGGCGGGCAGGGCGATGTCGTCGCCCAGGAACCCGAGACTCGCGCCGTGACCTACGAGGTGCTTGCCGAAGGGACCTCCGGATGCCAGGTCGGCGGGCCGCACGTGAAGCTGCGACAAGGCGCCGACCGAGACGGGCATCGCACCGTTCGCCGCGATCACGATCATGTTCGCGAGCCAGCCGATGGCGGCCAGCCCGAACCCCGCCCTGAGCGCGCCGCGCCGCCCGCGCAGGTTCCACGCCAGGAACGCTCCCACTGCCAGGTAGCTCGCCAACAGCAGCAGCTGGCCGACTGTGCCCGCCCGCCGCACTGCCGGGAGTCCTCCGTCGACGATCTGCGCGGCGACGGCCGCGAAGACGAGCCAGACGGCCCTCAGCTTGAGCTCGGCGAGCGCTCCGATCCGCCCGCCGAGGGCAAAGCCGGCCACGACTCCTGTGGCCAGCGCCAGAGGGAAGAGGAGCATGCGCTAATGATCACTCCCCGCCGCCCCCCGGGGGCGGGAGCTATCTATCAGTGGTGGACGGGGATCGTCCCCTGCCAGTACGGGGCGGCGGCGGCCAACCACATGGCGCCCAAGGTGGCGGTGGCGGCAATCGCCCGGAATGTCTTGCTCGAACGGATCTTGCTGGCCATTGCTGGTCTCCTCACGTGCTGCTCGTGTTGGCTGTTCGGTGCTGTTCGGTACGGACTGCGGCTCGAGACATGGTTACTGGGCAGTGGGCGTGCGCAGTTCCCACAGAACAGAGCGCGACAGGGGCCGCCTGATACAAGATGCGATGCGGAATTTGAGGTAGCCCGAAGGCCCCTGCGATGACCACGGCACTACTGTCGCTAACTGGTTCCATCTCATGCACTGTCGTCACATTAAGGTGACAAACGTGTGTCTGCCAGTGGCAACCTCCGCATGATCCGCCTAGCTGGCTCTACACTGGGTAGCGTGGGCGACGTAGATGCAGCTGAGCTGGTGCTTCGCGCCGCGGCTGGCGACGAGGATGCCTGGGGGTCTCTCGTCGAGCGCTACTCCGAGATCGTCTGGTCCGTGGCCCGCGGGCACGGGCTCTCTCACGCCGACGCGGCGGACGTCAGCCAGACGACGTGGCTGCGCCTCGCTGAGCACCTGCGTGACATCCACTCGCCCGACAAGGTCTGCGCCTGGCTCGTGACCACTGCAAGACGTGAGTCGTTGAGGACGCTCAGGCGTTCGTCCCGCCAAGTGCTCGTCGACTCGTGCCTCGACATCTCGACCGGCTTCTGCGTCGACGACGAAGTTGTCGGCTCTGAGGGGGACGAGCAGCTGTGGCGGGCGTTCGAGGCCCTCTCGGGTCCGTGCAAGGCGTTGCTGCGGATCTTGATGTCCGATCCGGCGCCCAGCTATCAGGACGTCAGCGAGGCGTTCGAGATGCCCGTCGGCAGCATCGGGCCGACGAGGGCACGTTGCCTGGATCGGCTGCGGGCCTGCGTGACCCGGAGCGGTGTGTTCAGGAGTGCTGTAGCAAGACGTGGGAGCGAAGCGGGTATGGGAGTGCGCACGCCGCAAGGCGTCACTGTGAAACGGAGAGCATCGTGAGCGAGCTCGAGCAAGATGGTTTCTATCGTCGCCTGGCCGCCGTCGTGGTGGCGAGGGACGCGGTCCCGGTGAGCGTGGTCGAGGCAGCGCGGGCGAGTTTCGCCTGGCGGACCGTCGACGACGAGTTGGCGGCCCTCGTCTACGACTCCGCGGACCAGCTCGTGCTGGCCGGAGTCAGGTCGGCGGGATCGGCGCGGCAGCTGACCTTCGAGAGGGCGGGGATCACGATCGAGGTGGAGGTCGGCGGTGCCGGCCGACCTTCGATCGTCGGACAGATCGTGCCGCCGCAACCGGGCCACATGGAGGTCCGGCATCTCGATGGCTCGGTGCACGTCGAGGTCGACGAGATGGGACGCTTTGATGTGTCTCCGGCCCCAAAGGGCCTGATGTGCCTGCGCTTCACCTCTGAGACCGGCCGCCGGCTGGCAACGGACTGGTCGAGGCTCTGACCCCACGGCCCGGGCGCCGATCTTGGCCTAGGCAACACCATGAGAGAACGGGGCGGGTGACCCCACGGTGAGCGGGATCGCGCTCGCCGTCAGCGGGATCGCCGAGGCCGAGCAGGCTCTTGGTCTGGTCGAAGCCGATCCGATAAGGGCGAGGGACCTTGCGCGCTCGCTGATCGCCGATCCGGACACCTCCGAAGAGGCGCGCTCTGTCGCCGAGCGGGCGATCGGACTGCTGAGCCGTGATCTCGGCCGCATGCCGCAGGCGATATCGCACCTGGAGGAGGCGGTCCGGCATGCGCGGGCGGCGGGGTCGGCGCAGCGGGAGGTCGAAGCGCGGTCGACCTTGGCGTCCGCCCTCATGCGCAGTGGCGACGCTCGCGCCGCCTTACGGCAGGCGAGCACGGCTGCCCGTTTGCCGGGAGGCGATCTGCCAACCCTCGCCAACAACCGGGCGCTGATCCTGCAGGGACTCGGTCGCCTCGACGAGGCCGTGGCAGTGTTCGGCGAGGCACTCGAGCTGGCGCGCCGCGACGGGGATCGCTGGACCGAAGCGCGGGCACTCTCCAATCGCGGGGTGGCCGAGGTCTACCGGGCCGAGTTCGACGCCGCCGAGCGGGATCTCACCGCCGCCCTCGAGCTCCACAGGGAGGCGGGTGCCGGCGTCGCCGTCGCCGAGGTCATCCACAATCTTGGGTTCCTGCTGGCCCGCCAAGGCGACTTCCCGCGAGCGCTCGCCCACTTCGACGAGGCAGCGGACGCTTTCGCGGCCGCCGGGTTGGCCCGCCACGAGGGCCTTGTCGATCGCTGCGAGGCGCTGATCGCGGTGCGCCTGTTGAGCGAGGCGCGACTGGCGATAGAGGCAGCGGTGGGGGCCATCGAGGCGGCAGGCCGATCGACCGACGCAGCCGAGGCGCGCCTGATGCTGGCCAGGGTCTGCCTTCTCGGCGGCGACATCGAAGCGGCTGCGGCTGCGGCAGCAGCGGCTGGCGCTGCCTTCGCCGCCCAGAACAGGACGATCTTCGAGGTGCTCGCCGAGTTCGTGGCCACCGAGATCGCCTGGGTGGACGGCGGTGACCGCCGCTCGCTGGAGAAGCGAGCGCTCAAGGTGGCGGCGCGCCTCGAGGTCGCCGGCTGGGTGGTACAGGCGCTCGAGTGCCGGCTCTTGGCGGCACGTGCCGCCATCGAGCAGGGCAGGCTGGCCGCCGCCCGGCGGGCCTTGGACGCAGCCGCCCCCGCCCGGCGGCGCGGCGGGCCGGCGTCGCTTCGAGTGAGGTCGTGGCACGCCGAGGCCCTGCTCAGGCTGGCGGAGGGCCGGCGGCCGGCGGCGATAGCGGCGGCGAGGGCCGGCTTGCGGGTGGCCGAGGAACATCGCTCGACTCTCGGCGCCACCGAGCTGCAGATCAGAGCCGCCGGAGCGGCCGGCGAGATCGCCGAGCTCGGACTGACGTTGGCCATCGACTCTGGTGACGCCGCCGCCGTGCTGGCCTGGGCGGACGCACTGCGGGCACGGCGGCTGGGGGCGCCCGAGGCGCGGCCACCGGCGGATCCAGAGATGGCTCGCCTGCTCGGCCTTCTCCGTGAGGCGGCGGCGCGGGCCGAAGGAGCGGCGCTGGCGGGGGAGCCGACAGGGGCAGCGCTGCGGCGGCAGGCAACGCTCGAGGCCGCCGTATCCAGGCGCAGCCACATCGCCACCGCCGCCCCCGGCCAAGGCCGCACGGGAAACAGCCCTGCCGACCGTCACCTCATCTCCGCAGTGCGGGCGCACCTCGAGGGTGCCGCGCTCGTCGAGATGGTCGTCAGGGGGCGCGACGTGGGGGCGGTGGTCGTCGGCGCACGGCGTTCCGCTCTCGTCCGGCTCGCCCCACTTGCCGAGATCGAGCGTGAGCGCGGCTCGGTGCTGTTCGCGCTCGGCCGCCTCGCCCGCCCCGGTGGTGGAACTGCCGAGGCGAGGTTGGCGAGCCTGGCCGCAGCCGCCGCTTCCTTGGCGACGGCCGCCGAGCGTCTCGACGAGATGCTGATATCCCCGTTGCGCGAGGCCGTAGGTGACGAGACGCCTCTGGTGCTCGTGCCGGCAGGTTCCTTGCATGCTTCGGCGTGGGCGCTGCTGCCCTCTCTCAGCGGCCGCAGCATCACCGTGGCGCCGTCGGCGCGCGCCTGGCTCGATTCGCTCGCAGGGTCCCGCCATGCCGGCGCGCACCCAAAAGGCGAGCGGGTCGTGCTCGTCGCCGGGCCCGGGCTGGAGGGAGCGCAGAGCGAGGTGGCGACGATCGGCCGCGACTTCTACCCCGGCGCCGAGACGCTCGCCGGCGGCGACGCCACGGCCGAGCGTGTCCTGGCGGCGTTGGACGGCGCATGCCTCGTGCACGTGGCGTGCCACGGGGAGTTCCGGGCGGACAACCCGTTCTTCTCGACTCTGCGCCTGGCGAACGGTCCGCTGACCCTCTACGAGCTGGAGGACGTCAGCACCCCGCCGCGTTGCCTCGTGCTCTCGGCATGCGATGCCGGGCTGTCGGGCTATGACGGGAGCGGCGGTGGGGGCGAGCCGATGGGGGCGGCGGCGGTGCTGCTGGCGAGGGGGACGCGCACGCTCGTCGCCAGCGTGGTGCCCGTCCCCGACGAGGGCGCAGCCACCTTCATGACGATCTTCCACCGCCGGCTCGTGACCGGGATGCCGGCGGCGGCGGCCCTCGCATCCGCGCAGGCCGAGGCGATCGGCGACGGGCTCGATCTGCAGGGCCTCGCCGAGCGCGACCCGAAGGCGCTGGCGTACGTGGCGGCGGCGGGATACGCGTGTTTCGGCGCCGGCTCGCTGCCTGTCCTGGAAGTTCCCCGGCCGACCGGCACAGCAGGCGATGAAGCTGGGATGATGATTGGATGCCATCCCCAACAGAGTCCGGCGCGGGCCTCGTGACAGCGACGTCACGAGGGGACGATCAGCCTCCCGCCGTGGGCCATCCCGCCGCCGCAGCAGGGGCCGGTGCCTCCACCGGCGGCAGTGCCCCCGGCGGCACGCTCGGGGCCGAGGCGGCGGCCGACATCTTCGAGCGGCTCGTCGGCAACGTCGCCAAGGTGGTGCAGGGCAACACCGACGCCATCCGCATGGCGGCGGTGTGCCTCGTCGCCGAGGGTCACCTGCTGATCGAGGACGTGCCCGGCGTCGGCAAGACGAGCCTCGGCAAGGCGCTCGCCCAGTCCGTCGACTGCAGCCACCGGCGCGTCCAGTTCACCTCCGACCTGCTCCCCTCGGACGTGATCGGCACGAGCGTGTTCAACCGGGTGACATCGCACTTCGAGTTCAGGCAGGGACCGATCTTCGCCAACATCGTGCTTGGCGACGAGATCAACAGGACCCCGCCGAAGACCCAGTCGGCGTTGCTCGAAGCGATGGAAGAGCGGCAGGTGACAGTCGACACGATGACACACCGGCTTCCCCTTCCTTTCATGGTGATCGCCACCCAGAACCCGATCGAGCACGAGGGCACCTACCCGTTGCCGACGAGCGAGCTGGACCGGTTCCTGTTTCGCATCCGCATCGGCTACCCGGAGCGGTCCTCGGAGGTCGAGATGCTCGATCGCCACGGCACGGTCGAGCCTCTCGACACCTTGCAGCCGGTGGCTTCCCCGGCGGACGTGCTCGGGCTGATCGAGCGCGCCCGCTCCGTCTACATCTCGCCGCTGCTGCAGGGCTACATCGTCGACATCGCGAGCGCCACCCGGGCGCACGGGCTGGTCGCCCTCGGCATGTCGCCCCGTGCGGGCCTCGCTCTGCAGCGGGCGGCCCGTGCATGGGCGGCGGTGCACGGCCGCGAGTTCGTCATCCCCGACGATCTCAAGCTGCTGGCCCACCCGGTGCTCGCCCACCGCCTGGAGATCCAGCGAGCCGGGCGTGGAGCAGGTAGGGGGGTGGACGAGGTCCTCGACGAGATCCTCTCCCGCCTGCCCGTCCCCATCGCCTCGCGCAGCCACGTGTAGCCAAGAGAACGAGATGGCGGTGGGGCCGGTGACTGTCGGATCGATCTCGTGACGGTCCGCGGCTGGGGGCTGCTGATCGCGGCTCTGGCTCTCACGATCACAGGCCGCGTGCTCGGCATCACCGAGCTGTTCGCGCTTGCGATGGCGGCTGTGGTGATGCTCCTCGGTGCTCGCATCTACGTCGGCCAGCGGCGGGACTCGCTGCGCGTTGCCTGTCATGCCGTGCCGGGCGTGGTGCACGCCGGCGAGTCAGCCCATGTCGAGGTGGAGGTGACCAACATCGGGCTCCGCACGAGCCCGCCGATGCTCCTTCACCAGCGGCGGGCGCGTCGCCAGACGAGCGCTGAGCTGCAGCTCGCCGGCATGGCGATCCCGGTCCTCGAGCCCGGCGAGGTGGCGCGGGCCGATCTGCCGGTGGATACGTCGCATCGTGGGGTGTTCGAGTCTCCCCGCCTGGAGGCCGTGGTGGAGGACCCCGTCGGGTTGATCTGCCGGCGAAACCGGGTCGGCGGCGAAGTGCGCCTCACGGTGCTCCCGAAGGTCGTGTCGCTGCAAGACCTCGCCCCGTTCCTGGGGTTCAACCCGCGGCTCGAGTCGACGCGGTCGACGGCGATCCACCTCGGCACCGGATACTCGTCCTTCCGGCGCTACGACGAGGGCGACGACCTCCGCCTCGTGCACTGGAAGACGTCGGCCCGCGTCGGCGAGCTGATGGTCCGCGAGGGTGGCGACCCGGAGGCTCCCGAGACGCGCTCGACGACCGTCCTGCTCGACACCAGGCAGGGGGTCTACGAGGGGGAGGGTTTCGAAGAGGCGGTGAGCGCGGCTGCCAGCTCTCTCGTCAGCGGCTTCCTGATCGGGTCCGCCGTCCGTCTCGTCACCAGCGCCGGGGCGGACATCCGAGCGGGACGTGATCCATGGCACCTGGAGGAGACGCTGGTGGCGCTCGCCTCGGTGGAGACAGAGCGGGACGAGGGACTGCGCCGCGCAAGGCGGGCTCTGGCGGCCGACGACCTGCCCGGGATCCTCGTCGTCGTCACGGGCGCCCGTCACGGCGACGACATGGCAGACCTGATGTCGGGACAGCTCGGTCCCGTGCTCGTCGTCATGATCGGCGACTCGCCTGCCGGCTCTGCTCGAACCGTGCCGGCCGATGTGCCGCTCGTGCGGGTCCGCCCGGGGGAGGCGCTCTTCGACGCCTGGAGCCGTGGGTTGGAGGCCGCCCGCAAGGACGGGTCGGCGGCGGAGAGGCTCCGGGGTTGGTCGGGCGAGGCACGCCAGGCGCAGATGCGCGAGGCGGTCTCCCGCCGCTCGCTCCTCGGCGCCGAGGAACCACCCCGGCAACAGGGAGATATCGAGTCGTGGAAGGCGGGGGCACGATGATCGGCAGACCCACGACGGAGAGCCGGGCGACCGAGAGCCTGACGACAGAGAGCCTGAGCGGGCGCGTGAGGCGACTGTTCGACGAGCACGAGACGCTCCGCATCGAGGTCGCGCTGCTGCTGGTGTCGCTCGTGGCGGCCGTCTCCCTCGCTCGTTGCTTCACCGGTCCCGGCGAGCTCTTCGTCGCCGTGGCGGCAGTCGTCGTCGCCCAGGCGACGGTCATCACGGCGACGATCCTGGCGCCGCGACACCGGCTCGCCGCCTTCGTCGTCGCCGGATGCGGGGTCGCCCTGGTCGGCCTGCTACCGATCTGGCTCGTGTGCGGGGGTGCCACCAAGATCGGCATCCCGACCTTCACCACCGGGCACGTCGTGGGCGGGGACCTGTCGCAGGCGTGGTCCGCCTTCAACATCTTCAGGGCGCCCGTACCGGAGCTGCCGGGCTTCGCGATCGTCTGCGGCTGGGCGACTGGCGGCGCGGCACTGCTGGCCGGATGGGCAGCAGCAGGAGGGGACACTCCGCTATGGGTGGCGGCACCGCCCACGGCCGTCTTCGTCTTCACCGCCGCCCTCGGTACCCCGCAGTGGCGGGGAGCCGCCATCGCCGCCGAAGTGATCGCCCTCGGCTGGTACGCCGTGGTCGCCCGGGCCGCACGGCGGACCCGAGGGGTCTACATCGCACGCGTGGAAGCTCACCCGGCCCCTGCGACGGTGGTCCATCGTCCCACCCGGATGATCGCCGGGCGTTCGGCGGCGGGGCTGATCGTCAGCGCCGCCGTCTTCTCCGCGCTTGTCGGGCCGAGGCTGCCGGGAGCCGTGGACGCCGCGCTGCTGTCACTTCGCAACTCGTCCTCGCTCAATGGAGGCAAGTCCTCGCCGGGCTCCTCGGGATCGACCAACGGCCCCACCGCCGTCAACCCGCTGGTGGCGTTCGCCAGCCAGGAGATCCTCCAATCGAAGGTCGACCTGTTCACGGTTCAGAGCCCGGTGGAGAGCTACCTGATCGCCACGACCCTCGATCAGTTCGACGGGGACACGTGGACGACGTCCAGCTACGACCAGACGACCCCTGTCTTCGCCCTGCCGGACGCGACGGGCATCCACGGCACCGAGCAGCTGCCAGGCGACACGTCGGAGCAGTTCGTCGCCACCGTCAACGTGCAGGAGCTGGGGGGCGACCAGGTGCCGTCGATCCCCAATGCGATTGCAGTGACACCTCCCGCGGGCTCCGGCTCGGTCCTCTTGAACAACAGCTCGGACGAGCTGCACTCGCCGTCGGGCTTGTCGACCGGGATGGTCTTCTCGATCCAGTCGGTCGTCACCGAGACAGATCCGGACAACAAGCCGCTCGGCCTCTCGAACGCCCCGATCAACATCGCCCAGGACCTGCAGAAGCCGAGCGGCATCCCCGCTTACCTGACCCAGCTGGCGCACCAGATCGTCACCTCGGCCCATGCCACAACGCCCTACGAGAAGGCGCTCGCCCTCCAGCAGTACTTCCAGCTCGGGGGCTTCACCTACAGCCTTCCCAAGAACATCTCCGGTGACCAGGTCACGACCGGAGCGCAAGGCCTGCAGGACATCGTCCAGTTCTTGAAGAAGGTCCGCAGCGGCTTCTGCCAGCAGTACGCCACCGCCTACGGCCTGCTCGCCCGGATCGACGGCCTGCCGACACGAGTCGCCGTCGGTTACCAGATGGGACCCGAGATCCGCCCCGACGTCTACGAGGTCACGGGGACGCAGGCGCACGCCTGGCCGCAGGTGTGGCTGGGGCCTTCCGTCGGCTGGTGGAGCTTCGAACCGACCCCCGGAGCCGACCTGCCGAGGGCTCCCGTATCGCCGGCGCTGAGCGGCACGAAGCCTCCCACCAAGGGCGGCGCCGGCTCCGGCAAGGGGACCCATCCGGTCGTCAACAACAACCACTTCCGGAAGGGCCCGACAGGTGCGACCAACCCGAACACGCCGGCGGCGGCCCACCATCCGGCACGCTCAGGTTCGGCGACCGGCACGTCCATCCCCTGGTTCTGGCTGGTGCTCGCCTTCGCCGTCCTCGTCTTCGCCGCCTTCGCGCCGACTGCGCGCTTCTACCGCCGCCGCCGCTACACCGATCCGTCGAGCCGCATCCTCAACGCCTGGGCGGACGCTGCCAACGCGCTGGCGCTGGTCGGCATCCACCAATGGCGCTCGGAGACTTTCACCGAGGTGGCGAGCCGCGCCAGGTCTACGGGGGTGCTGCCGCCCAACGAGTCGGACGACCTGGTCCGGCTCGCACGCGCCACGACCGTCGCCACCTACGCCTCGGTGGTGCCGGCGGCGGACGTCGCCGATCGGGCGGTGGCGGCATCGGGACGGGTGGTCTCCGCCGCCCGCAAGAGCGCGAAACCTGTGGCGAGGATCCTCGCGACCTTCGACCCCCGCGAGAGCTACACGCCGAGCGGATCGGCGCCGAACCGCCTCGGCGAATGAGCCGTTAGGGTTCGTCCGATGGCAGACCAGGCGCACTTCGCCGAGCAGGCGATGGAGTTCATGCCATCGCTGTACTCGGCGGCGCTTCGCATGACCCGCAACGTGTCCGATGCCGAGGATCTGGTCCAGGAGACCTACCTGAAGGCTTACCGGGGCTTCGGTGGTTTCGAAGAGGGCTCCAACCTGCGGGCGTGGCTGTACAAGATCCTCACGAACTCGTACATCAACTCCTACAGGTCCAAGCAGCGGCACCCCGAGGAGACCGACATCGAGGACGTGGAGGACCTCTACCTCTACCGCCGCCTGCGCGGCAATGACAGCGCCGTGTCCGGACAGAGCGCCGAGGACGAGGTGCTCGAGCACTTCACCGACGACGAGGTGAAGGCGGCCGTCGAGTCGCTGCCAGAGACCTTCCGGATGACGGTGCTCCTGGCGGACGTGGAGGGCTTCTCGTACCGGGAGATCGCCGAGATCACCGGCGTGCCGGTCGGAACCGTGATGAGCAGGTTGCACAGGGGAAGAAGAGCGCTCCAAAAAGCGTTGTTGGATTATGGGCTCGAACGAGGGCTCGTATCGGCGAAGCCGGGATGAGGCGCGTGGACGACAAGAGCCGAGAGGCCGACGGCAGGTAGAGATGGACGACACCGACAACACCGGCGACGACTTCAGCTGGGCTGGGCTCGACTGCCGGGAGACCGTCCACCGGCTCTACCACTACCTCGACGGTGAGCTGACGGCCACTCGCAAGCTCGAGATCAAGCAGCACCTCGACGAATGCTCCCCCTGCCTGCGGGCGTTCGACTTCGAGAGCGAGCTCCGCTCCTTGGTGGCCAGCTGCTGCCGTGACACCGTGCCCGACCACCTGAAGGAGCGCATCGCCGCCGCCATCGACCACGAGCGCCTCGCCGCCGGAGCCGCCAAGGAGACTGGCTCCGAGGGCTGACGGTCGCCGCCGCGCCTCGTGGCCGGTCGTGGCCGGTCGCGGCAGCCGGTCGCGGCAGCCGGTCGCAGCAACCCGCAGCAACGGCCGCAGAGCCACGCGCAGCCGCCACAGGGCGCTCGGCGTAGCATGCCCCTATGCCGCAGCCGGCCGAGACGGTTTCCTGGGAGCTTGCGCGACGCGTCGCCGCACAGGTGGCGAGGCGCGGCTCGGCGATCGACCCCGACTCGATGCGCGGCCTGCAGCGTGACTTCGACGAGTTCACCGAGCTGGCTGAAGGCCTCGTGGCGGAGGCCACCGGGCTGAGGTCCCTGTCCGGCTCGGCCCGTGGGCGCGTCACCGACCGCAACGGCTGGGTTGCCGCCAACATCGCCTCGTTCCGCCGGCTGGTGGCGCCGCTCACCGCCAAGCTCGAGCAGGCGGCGATGCCTGCCGCCGTCGCACCGATCTCGCGGGCGGTCACCGGCACCCAGATCGGCCTCATCCTCGGCTGGATGTCCGGCCGCGTGCTCGGCCAGTACGACCTGCTGCTCACCGAGGACGACCACCCCGAGGACCAGGACATCGTCTACTACGTGGGCCCGAACGTGCTCGCTCTCGAGCGCAAGCACGACTTCCCGCCCCGCGAGTTCCGCCTCTGGATCGCCCTCCACGAGGTCACCCACCGCGCCCAGTTCACAGGGGTGCCGTGGCTGCGGCCGCACTTCCTGGGGCTCGTCGAGCGAGGGCTGGAGATCGCCACGCCCGACCCGAAGCAGCTGCTGGCGTCGCTCAGGCGGGCCGCCGACGACATCCGGGCGGGTCGCAATCCCCTCGCCGATTCCGGCATCGTCGGCGTCATAGCGGCCCCCGAGCAGCTGGCAACGCTGCACGAGGTGCAGGCGCTGATGAGCCTGCTCGAGGGTCACGGCGACGTCACGATGGATCGCGCCGGAGAGGGTCTCGTACCGGGTGCCCCCCGGTTCTCCAAGGTGCTCCGCGCCAGGCGCAGCGAGATGCGAGGGGTGGCACGCTTCCTCCAGCAGCTCGTCGGGCTCGAGGCGAAGATGCGCCAGTACGCCGAAGGCGAGCATTTCGTCGAGCAGGTCGAGAAGGTCGGCGGGCCGCCGCTGCTGGCCCGGGTCTGGGAGGGCACGACGATGCTCCCGAGCCTCGACGAGATCCGCTCCCCCGAGCGCTGGATTCAGCGCGCCAGCCCGCCGGCGATCAGCACCGCCTAGGGCGATGCACGCGATGCGCAGGCTTTTCCCATTGCCTGGCAACGCCGCCGAGCTACTCCTCCGCTGCGCCTTCCCGCCCGCCGGAGAGCACCTGGACTGCGCCGTGTCCGGCGGGCCCGACTCGCTGGGCATGATGGTGCTGGCTGCTGCCGCCGGCTGCAAGGTGACGGCTTGGCATGTCGACCATGGCTTGCGGCCGGGGTCGGCGGGGGAGGCGGATGTGGTGAGGGACGCCGCCGAGCGCCTCGGGGCGCGTTTCGAAGCGGTGAAGGTGGACGTGCCCGCCGGACCGAACCTGGAGGCCCGCGCCCGCGAGGCGCGCCTCGGTGCGCTGCCGCTGCAGGCGGCCACCGGCCACACGGCCGACGACCAGGCCGAGACGGTGCTCCTGAACCTGATGCGGGGATCAGGGCTGGACGGTCTGTCGGCGATGCGCCTCGGCCCTCATCATCCGATCCTGGCGCTCAGGCGGACCGAGGTGCGTGGCCTGGTGGAGGCGGTGGGGCTGGAGCCTGCCTGCGACCCCTCCAACTCCGATCCGGCCATTCGCCGCAACTCCATCCGCCAAGACCTCATCCCGATCGCCAACCGCATCTTCGCCAGGGACGTGCTGCCGATAATCGCTCGCCAGGCGGCGATGCTGAAGGACGACGCCGATCTCCTGAACGCCCTGGCGTCCCAGATCGATCCTTGCGACGCGCAGGCGGTGGCGCGGGCGCCCGCCGCGCTCGCCGCGCCGCACCCTGCGGATCTGGCTGCGAGGGGCGTCACCGCAGGGCTACCCGCCGTCCTCGGCGGCGATCGAACGGGTGCTGGCGGTGGCCAGAGGAGAGGTCCTCGCCTGCGAGATCGGTGGCGGCAGGCGGGTCAGCCGATCGAAGGGGCGGCTGCGTCTCGAGCGGACCGAGCCGGTGGAGAGCGGCGCCGACGAACCCCTCAGGACGTGACTGCTCGCCGCCTCGCGGTGGCCACCCCCCTGGCCGCTCGGCCGGAGCGGATCTGCACGCCCTCGAGACGAAGCCGGCGTGACTGCTCGTGCTCGTGGCCCGGTACCAGCCGTCCGTTCGACGTGACGACACGCCACCACGGCAGGTCGCCGTCACTGCGGGACAACAGGGCGCCGACTGCACGCGCCGCCCCGGGGAAGCCCGCCTCACGTGCCACCTCGCCGTAGCTGACGACCTCCCCCGGGCGGAGGGCCAGCAGCGCCCGCCTCACCTCCTCTTCGAAACTCCCCCCTCCGCCCCTCACACGAGGCGCGTCTGCGGCACCGACTTCAACCTGCCGGCCTCCCGCAGCTCACGAACGGCTGACACGGGGTCCGAGTCGGCGAAGAGCGACTCGTCGCCGTAGTCGGCCGGTCGGCCGGTGGCATCGACCACCCAGCAGGAGGCCTCCAAGGCGATGCCGCCCGGGTCGGTGAAGTAGATGGAGCGGATGAAGCCGTGGTCCACGACGTCGGTGACCTCACAGCCGGCTCTCTTCAAGCGGTCGCGCGAGGGCCAGCAGAGCCTCTTCGTCGGGGAGGTTGAACGAGAGGTGATCGAACTGTGACGCCCGACGGTCGGGTATGCCGGCCGGCTTGGCGAAGGAGTCGAGCTCCTGATCCGTGTACTCGAAGAAGGCCACGGTGTTCTGCGGGCCGAAGTCGAAGAAGTAGTGGCGGAAGGCAGGCGTGCCGATGGTGGCCACCAGCCTGGCCCCGAGCACACCGTGGTAGAAGCGCACGGTGGCATCCATGTCGCTGGTCACCAGGGCGAGGTGGTTGATCCCTCGCCAGCGTGGTGGTTCGTCGGTGAACAGTGTCTCGTCCATGCCTAGAGCCTAAGGCGGCTGTCGGGCGGAGGCGGCCACCCGGTGCCCTGCCGCCCAGCCACTATCGTCGGCGGCCGTGACGGCTGACGACGACCTGGATCGAGAGCTGGTCGGGCACGACAAGCTGCTCGGCGAGCGCATCATCTCCGAGGCGGACATCGCCGCCAAGGTCGAGTCGCTCGGTGCCCGCATCACGGCCGACTACGCCGGCCGGCCGCCGTTGCTGGTCGGGGTGCTCAAAGGAGCGGTGATGTTCATGGCGGACATCGCCCGCGCCATCAGGCTGCCGCTCGACATGGACTTCATGGCCGTCTCCTCCTACGGGACCGCAACGAAGACGAGCGGCGTCGTGCGCATCGTGAAGGACCTCGACACCGACCTCTCCGGGCGGCATGTGCTGATCGTCGAGGACATCGTCGACAGCGGGTTGACCCTGTCGTATCTTCGCAAGAACCTCCTCTCGCGCCATCCGGCCAGCCTCGAGATCTGCACGCTGCTGCTCAAGAAGGGTCAGCAGCGCACGAGGTTCGAGATCCCGTACGTGGGCTTCGAGATCGAGCCGCGTTTCGTGGTGGGCTACGGGCTGGACGTGGCCGAGCGGTACAGGAACCTCCCCGACATCCGCATCTACCTCGGCGAGGAGTCGTGACCGGCGTCGGGCCGGCCGAGTCGATCGACCTCGGACCGGATCGAGTCCGCGGTGCGCGAGCTTCTCTCGGCCATCGGCGAGGACCCCGAGCGCGAGGGACTGGCGGCGACGCCGAGGCGGGTGGCAGCCATGTACGCCGAGCTCTTCTCGGGGCTGCAGGCGGATCCCGAGAGCTACCTGACGGTGACGTTCGAAGCCGATCACGACGAGATGGTGATGGTGCGCGACATCCCGTTCGCTTCGCTCTGCGAGCACCACTTGGTGCCGTTCATCGGCAAGGCGCACGTTGCCTACATCCCCAACAAGGAGGGGCGCATTACCGGGCTCTCGAAGCTCGCACGGCTGGTCGACGCCTACGCCAGGCGCCTGCAGGTGCAGGAGCGGATGACTACTCAGATCGCCGATTCGCTGGAACAGGCGCTGCAGCCACGTGGCGTGCTGGTGGTGGTGGAGGCCGAGCACCTCTGCATGTCGATGCGGGGTGTCAAGAAGCCGGGCACCGTCACGATCACCTCTGCGGTGCGAGGTCTGTTCAGGTCCGAGACGGCAACACGTGCCGAGGCGATGGCGTTCGTGCACGGCCGCGGCCGCGGCTGACGCTCCGTACGCCTCCCTGTCGACTCGCCGCAGACGCCCGATCCGGCCCTCCGGCAGCGCCCGGGCGGGCAGTAGGCTGTGCGCGTGCGACCCCTGGTCATGGGCGTTCTGAACGTCACGCCCGATTCCTTCTACGACGGGGGCCTGTTCCTCGATCCAGCTGCCGCCATCGCCCGGGGCGAGGAGATGATCGCCGAGGGTGCCGATGTCGTCGACATCGGGGGGGAGTCGACGCGACCCGGGGCCGCGGTCGTACCCGAGGACGAGGAGCTGAGAAGGGTGATGCCCGTGATCGAGGCGCTGGCAGGGAGGGTGAGGCTGTCGATCGACACCAGCAAGCAGAGGGTCGCCCGGCTGGCCGTGGCGGCCGGCGCCACGCTGATCAACGACGTCTCGGCGCAGTTGGCCCTGGCCGAGGTGGCCGCCGAGACGGGCACTGGCTACATAGCGATGCACATGCGGGGCACGCCTGCGGACATGCAAGTGGACCCGGTATATCGAGACGTCGTGGCGGAGGTCTGCGACTTCCTCCGGTCGAGGGCCCTCGAAGCCGTCGCGGCAGGGGTGGGCGAAGTGTGGGTGGACCCCGGGATCGGGTTCGGCAAGACGCTGCAGCACAATCTCGCGCTGCTCCGACATCTCGATGAAGTGGTCGCCCTCGGCTGGCCGGTCGTGGTCGGGACCAGCCGCAAGAGCTTCCTCGGCCGCATCTCAGGGACGGGGGACGCGCCGGCGTCAGAGCGCCTGGAGGCGTCGATCGCCACCGCCGTCTACTCGATGCAGGCGGGAGCACAGATGGTGCGGGTGCACGACGTGAGCGAGACGGTGCAGGCGGCGCGCCTTGTCGGTGAGGAGGTGGCCTGATGCGCGGACGCTGGGCGGCTGGAATCGTTCCCCGCAACTTCAACTGGATCATCCGCGACCAACTGGCGGTGAGCGAGCGCCCCGGTGGCTATGCCCCCAACCACAGGCGCGTCCGGCGCCAGGAGGAGATCCTCTGGCTGCGGGCGCAGGGGTTCACGCGGGTCGTGTCGCTCCTGGGGTCCACCCACAACCTGCACGCTTACGACGAGTTCAAGGTCACCTGGTCGCATTACCCGATCGCACCTGGCGCCGACGTGCGCGAGGTGCTGGCGGACTTGTACCCCGACCTGATCACGTGGTTGCGGGCAGGCGAGAAGGTGCTCGTTCACCAGGAGGAGCTGGGCGACCGCCTGATGGGCGTGATGGCCGGTTACTTGCGCTGGGCTGGATTGCTGCCGGAAGGGCCCCGCGCGATCACGGCGGTCGAGCTGATCGTCCGCAAGCAGATGGGCACCGTCGGCCGCGGCATCGTCGCCGCCGTCGACGACCTGCCGCCGGCCCCGCCTGCCGAGAAGGTCGACCACCATCTCGGGGAGGCATCCGCAGATAGCACCGGGAGGGCTGGCACCGCGGGGAGGGCGCAGGCGAGTGGCGCGGCTGGCGCGGCTGGGGCGGCACAGCCGGCTGGCGCGGCTCCGGCGGCAGCGTCCGGCGCCCCGGATCCTGCGAGTTGAGCGGGCCGTCCGACAGAATCGAGGTGCGCGGCTTGCGCGTCCTCGCGCAGCACGGCGCGCTCGCGGGAGAGCAGGACCGTGCCCAGCTGTTCGAGGTCGACGTCGACGTCGATCTCGACATGCGCCGGTCGGGCGTCTCCGACGACCTCGCCGACACGCTCGACTACGCGGCTGTCGTGCATACCGTGAGCGATGTCATCACCGACAACCGCTTCCAGCTGCTCGAAGCACTTGCCACAGCCGCCGCCGAGGCCCTGCTCGGTATGGAGCGCGTCGGCGCGGTCACCGTCGGGGTGCGCAAGCTCCATCCCCCGATAGCCGCCGACCTCGCCTCGGTCGGGGTGCGGATCAGGCGTGACGCGAGGGACCTCGTGCAGGACTCGGCCGGGGCCGAGGGCGGGGGGGCTGAGGGCGACCGGGCCGAGAGGCGTTGAGCCGGGACCCACGCCGAGACGTCTACCTGGCGCTCGGCTCCAACCTCGGCGACCGCCGGGCACACCTGTCGGCGGCTGTGGAGGGGTTGCGAGGTCTCGACTCCGACCTCGTTGTCTCGGGCGTCTACGAGACAGCTCCCGTGGGTGGGCCACCCGGGCAGGGGCCATACCTCAACTGCGTCGTACGGCTGCGGACCTCTCTCGGTGCCGGCGAGCTGTTGGCGGAAGCCGGGCGGCTGGAGGCCAAGGCCGGGCGAGCCCGCACGGTCAAGGACGGGCCGCGCACGCTCGACGTCGACATCCTTCTCATCGGCGACGAGCGGGTCGACGAGCCGGATCTCACGGTTCCCCATCCGCGTTTCGCTGAGAGGGCGTTCGTGCTGTTGCCGCTGGAGGAGCTGGCACCGGACCGGGTGCCGGCCGGATGGCGGGAGCGGCTCGGCGGGGAGGCCGTGCTGAGCGAGCTCGCTCGACGGGTTGGTAGTCTGGAAGGCGACATCAGCTGACACGAACGGCACCCGCACGGCGGGGCCGGAACGAGGAGGGCTGCTTTGAGGATCCGCATCATCGGGCCGGGCCGGGCCGGCCGATCGCTCGCCACAGCGCTCACCGCTTGTGGCTTCCACGTCGAACCGATCCTTGGCAGGGAGGACGACGTCACCTTCGCCGCCGAGGGTGTCGACGTGCTGATCATCGCCACTCCCGACGGAGTCGTTGCCGGGGTGAGCCGGGCGGTGCAGCCGGTCCCGACTACGGCGGTACTGCACTGTTCCGGTGCGCTCAGCCTCGACGTGCTGGCCCGGCACGCCAGGCGAGGCTCCCTGCACCCGCTCGTCACGCTTCCCGACCCGGTCATCGGCGGCGCCCGGCTGCGCAGCGGCGGTTTCTTCGCCGTCGCCGGCGATCCGGCGGCGACCGACCTCGCTCTCGCCCTCGGGGGCCAACCGATCGTTGTCGCCGACGGAGCCCGTACCACCTACCACGCCGCCGCTTGCATCGCCGCCAATCACATCGTGGCGCTGCTCGGGCAGGTGCAACGGGTGGCGGCGGCCGCCGGGCTCCCGCTCGAGGCCTTCCTCGGCCTGGCCCGCGGAGCGCTCGACGACGTCACGCTGGTCGGCCCCGAGCGGGCACTGACCGGGCCTGCGCGCAGGGGGGACGAGGCGACGGTCGACGCCCATCGGCTGGCGATCAGGTCCCTGCTCGGGGAGGCCGAGCTCGCCGGCTACGACGCGGGCACGGCGCTCGCACGACGACTGGTCGAGGAGGACGTTCTGGCTCCGATTACCGGACAGAAGTGTCCAGCGAACGGCACCAGTTGGGACCCGTCGCCTCGCGCCGTCCACCCCGCCCGCTACCCCGCCAGTTGACGGACGGGCTGCCTCGCAGATCGGCTGACCCGAGCAGCCGCCCCTTCTCCTGAGCTCCCCCGGACAGATGAAGCTGATCAGAGAGCGGGCCGGGCTCGTCGCAAGCGCCGCCGCCGCCCGCTCGGGCGGCCGCAGCCTCGGATTGGTTCCGACGATGGGGGCGTTGCACGCCGGCCATGTCTCGCTCCTCGAGGCTGCGCGACGAGACTGCGACACGGTGGCGGCGACGATCTTCGTCAACCCGCTGCAGTTCGGCGAGAGCGAGGACTTCGCCGCCTACCCTCGGGACGAGGAGCGCGATTCGCAGGTTGCCGCCGCGGCAGGCGTGGACATCCTCTTCGTTCCCACCATCGACGAGATGTACCCCGGGGGCAGCCCGCTGACCAGTGTGTCGGTGTCGCGTATCAGCACCGCGCTCGAGGGGGCATCCCGGCCGGGCCACTTCGACGGCGTGGCGACCGTGGTCACCAAGCTCCTGTCTCTCGCCGGGCCCTGCCGCGCCTACTTCGGCGAGAAGGACTTCCAGCAGTTGGTACTGGTGCGCCGGATGGTCGCCGACCTCTCGCTGCAGGCGGACATCGTCGGCTGCCCGATCGTGCGCGAGCCGAGCGGTCTCGCCCTGTCCAGCCGCAACAAGCGCCTGTCGCCTGAGCAGCTCGAGCAGGCGACAGCCCTCTTCCGGGCGCTCGAGGCAGGCCGGCGCGCGATCGAGCAGGAAGCTTCCCGCGTCGCCGACGACGTGGAGCAGACGATGCAAAAGGTGCTGTCCGCCGCCGAGGGTGTGGAGCCCGACTACGCCACGGTGGTGCAGGCAACGACGCTGGAGCGCCGCCCGGAACTGTCGGGCGATCTCCGCCTTCTCGTTGCCGCCCGGGTCGGGCCGGTGCGGCTGATAGACAACTGCACTGCGAGGGCCTGATGGCGGCAGCTGGGGCTGCCGCCAAGAGCGAAGGGGAGCTGGCAAGTGCTGCGCCGCATGATGAAGTCGAAGTCCACCGGGCCGCCGTCCGCGACGCCGACCCCGGCTACGTCGGCCCCGGCTACGTCGGCCCCGGCTACATCGGCTCGATCAGCCTCGGCCCTCGATTGATGGAGCGTCTTGTGTCGCCGGGCGATACCGTCATCGTCATCTCCTACGCCGACTACAACGAGGCCGAGCTGGAGGCGTACGTGCCGCCGGTCGTGCACCTCGACCGCCCGAACGCGGTGCGCGCCGTCAATGGGACGACTGGGCCGGAGGGGCCCACCGGCCATGTCGCGGTGGGGCCCGCGTCATGACGCCGCCGGCCGCCCTCGACGTGATAGTCGTCGGGAGCGGGGTGGCCGGACTCACTGCTGCCGTCCGCCTCGCTGCACGTTCCGGGCTGCGAGTGGGCGTCCTGACCAAGGGGGAGCTCGAGCAGTCGACGACGCGCTTCGCCCAGGGGGGCGTGGCGGCCGTGCTGGCGGGGGACGAGGACTCGACCGACCTCCATCTGGCGGACACGCTGCGCGCCGGTGCCGGCCTCTGCGACCGCGACGCGGTGCGAGTGCTCGTCGACGAAGGGCCCTCGCGGGTGCTGGAGCTGATCTCGCTCGGAGCGGTGTTCGACCGGCTTCCTGGCGGCGGCTTCCAGCTGGCCCGCGAAGGTGGTCACTCGATGGCGCGGGTGGTGCACGCCGGCGGCACTGCTACCGGCGCCGAAGTGGAGCGCACGCTCGTGGAAGCCGTCGAGGAGAGCGCCGCCGCCATCCTCGAGGGCTGGTTCGCCGTCGACCTGCTCGTCGACGAGGAAGGCTGCGCGGGCGTGACGGCACTGGACCCGGAGGGCCGGCTGGTCGCTCTGCGGGCGCCGCACGTGCTGCTCGCCTCGGGGGGTGCCGGGCAGCTGTTCGACGTGACGACCAATCCGGCGGAGGCGTGCGGTGACGGTGTGGCGATGGCGCTGCGGGCGGGGGTGCCGGTCGCCGACGTCGAGTTCGTGCAGTTCCACCCCACGGCTCTGCACCATCCTTCGATGCCGCGAGCCCTGATCTCCGAGGCGCTGCGAGGACATGGGGCGCTGCTGCGCGACGACGAAGGGGAGCGTTTCGTCGACGAGCTTGCGCCGCGGGACGTGGTCAGCCGCGCGATGGCGGCCCGAATGGCCGAGCATGGCGTCAGCCATCTCTGGCTCGATGCTACCGGGCTCGAGGACTTCGCCTCCAGGTTCCCGAACATCGCCTCGGCGCTGCGCGAGGCGGGCCTCGACCCGTCCCGCGACCTGCTCCCCGTCGCCCCGGCCGCACACCATCTCTGTGGGGGGATCCTGACCGACCTGTCCGGGGCGACAGCCCTACCAGGTCTCTGGGCGGCAGGCGAGGTCGCCTGCAGCGGCGTGCACGGGGCCAACCGTCTCGCCTCGAACTCGTTGCTGGAAGGCCTGGTCTTCGCCGCACGGGCGGTAGATGCCATCGAGGCGGGCGTGCGCCGGCCGACTGCGCTCGGTGCGCTCGGTGCCGCCGTGCTCGGCGAGGGTCGTGAGGGGGCGATCTGCGGGCGACGGTTGCGCGCGACGTTTCGCGGGTTTGAGCACCGTTTCGGTAACGGAACCCGCGAAACGTCCACGGCCGCGCACCGCAGCCCACCCGCAGACCTCGACAAGACGCGGGAGATGCTGCAACGGTCGATGACTGAGGGCGCGGGCGTGCTCCGCACGGCCGAGTCGCTGGCGCGGACCGGGGCGGAGCTCGACCGGCTCGCCCCCGCAGTTCCAGCCGGAGCGCCGGCGTCGCGGGCCGAGGGGGAGCTGCAGGACCTGTTGACTGTCGGCGGCGCCCTGTTGGCTGCGGCCGTCGAGCGGCGAGAGAGCCGTGGGGCCCACTCTCGCAGCGACTACCCGCAGCAGGACGAGGCGTTCCGGGTGCGACTGGTCGTCGGCGACAGCGAGGCGGCGCGGGAGCGTCTGCGCAGATGAGCGACTTCGACCCGCCGATGACCGCGGTGCGAACGGCGGTGCGCATGGCTCTCGATGAGGACCTCCTGCCGGCCGGCGACATCACGGCCTCGCTGGTGCCCGAGGAGCAGCGGGCCTCTGCCGCCTTCGTGGCGCGGGATCGGGGCGTGCTGGCCGGCTCGGCCTGCGTCGTCCAGACCCTTGCGGAGGTCGACGCCAGCCTCACGCTTGACTGGCGGCTCTCCGACGGTCACCTCCTGGCGCCCGGAGAAGTGATCGGTGTCGTGGAGGGCCGCCTCCGATCGATCCTCACGGCAGAGCGCACCGCGCTCAACTTCCTCTGCCACCTCTCGGGAGTGGCGACGTCGACCAGCCGCCACGTCGAGGAGGCGCGCAAGGGCCATCCGGACGCCAGGGTCTGGGACACCCGCAAGACGACGCCGGGACTGCGGGCGTTGGAGAAGGCCGCAGTCCGTGCCGGCGGAGCGGTCAACCACCGCGGCAACCTGTCCGAAGGAGTGCTTGTCAAGGACAACCATCTGGCAGGGATCTCGATCAGTGAGGCGGTCCGTACGGCACGTCGCCGCTGGCCCGGCAGGATGGTCGAGGTCGAGTGCGACCGCCTGGACCAGGTCGGGGAGGCGGTGGCGGCCGGCGCCACGATCGTGATGTGCGACAACATGTCACCCGCCGAGGTCGAGGCTGCCGTCGAGCTGGTGCGGCGCCAGAACGCCTCGACCCAGGTCCTCGTCGAGGCCTCGGGGGGGATCGATCTGACCAACATCGCCGGCTATGCAGCGGCCGGTGCCGACCTGATCTCGGTTGGTGCGATGACGCATTCGGCGCCGATCCTGGACATCGGCCTCGACATCGCTGTCGACCTCGACAGCAACCTCGGCCCCGATGGCGATGCACTAGACCGTTAGGCCGTGCTCATCGCCGTCGACGTCGGCAACACCCAGACCGTGATCGGTGTCTTCGCCGACCGTGACGGGCCAGCTTCCGCCGCCGAGGAGCCACAGCCGGGCGGCAAGCCGGGGCGCGACATGCCCGAGCTTCGTTACCACTGGCGTATCGCCACGATCGCCGACCGCACCGCCGATGAGCACGCCCTGCTGCTCACGAACCTGCTGGCGCTCGTGGGGCTGAGCTTCGGCGACAACGAGGGCGATCGGCGGATAGACGGTTTGGCGGTGTCGTCGTCGGTCCCCTCAGTGACGGCGACGATGCGGGAGATGGCGCACCGCTGGTTCCGCGTGCCGCTGGTGGTGATCGAGCCCGGCGTGAAGACGGGTATGCCGATCCTCTACGACAACCCGAAGGAGGTCGGCGCCGATCGCATCGCCAACGCCGTCGGAGCGATAGATCTCTACGAGGGCCCGACGATCGTCGTCGACCTCGGGACCGCCACCACCTTCGACGTCATCTCGGCGGCTGGCGAGTACATGGGCGGCGCCATCACCCCTGGCATCGAGATCTCGATGGATGCCCTGTTCGCTCACGCCGCGGCCCTCCGCCGGGTGGAGCTGGTGGAGCCGCGGCACGTGATCGGCAAGTCGACGGTCGAGTCGATCCAGTCAGGGGCGATCTACGGGTACGTGGCGCTAGTGGACGGGCTCTGCCGGAGGATCGAGGACGAGCTGGGCAAGTGCACCGTGTTGGCGACGGGCGGTCTTGCCGGCGTGATCGCCCCCCTCTCGGAGGCGATCGAGCACCACGAGCCTTGGCTGACCCTGCACGGGCTCCGCCTCGTGTACGAGCGAAACGTTCCCCGTGACGCCCCCCGCGACCCTCCCCGTGAGCCTCGCCGCGACAGCCCCCACCCCCCGCGCCCTTCGGGGGTGGCCTGAGGTGGTGACTGCCTATCGTTACGAGACGACCCACGGGTGCGGGGAAGTGGCTTCGCTGCACCCGGAGCTGGCGCCGGGCGAGGGCTCGGGCCAGATCGTCTCGGTAGCGGGGCGTGTCATGCTCTCGCGACCGCAGGGGCGGATCGCCTTCGCAGAGCTTCGCGACTGGACCGGCTCGATCCAGCTCTTCGCGACCGAGGCGCTGACGGAGGGTTTCGCGGATCTCGTGCGGCTGTCGCTCGGCGACTGGATCGGCGTGCGAGGCGAGGTCGTGCGGACCAAGCGCGGCGAGCTCTCGGTGCAGGTCCACACGTGGCAGCTGCTGGCCGAGGCGCGGCGCTCGTTCGGCGACAAGTGGCGCGGGATCAACGACCCGGACCTGCGGTACCGGCAACGGGAGGTCGACCTCTGGGCCAACGAGGGGTCACGGGAGCTGTTCCTGATGCGGTCGCGCGTCGTCGCCTCGTTGCGGCGGCGCCTCGACGCCAAGGGGTTCGTGGAGGTGGAGACCCCGATCCTGCACCCGATCGCCGGTGGCGCCACCGCCAAGCCCTTCGTGACGCACTACAACGCCATGCACGCCGACGTCTACCTCCGCATCGCCACCGAGCTCTACCTCAAGCGGTTGGTGGTGGGAGGGATCGAGAAGGTCTACGAGGTCGGGCGCACCTTCCGCAACGAAGGCACCTCGCCCCGCCACAACCCTGAGTTCACGATGCTCGAGCTCTACCAGGCCTACGCCGACTACACCGACATGATGTCGCTGACCGAGGAGCTGGTGAGCGCGATCGCCGACGAGGTGAGAGGCACGACCCGGCTCACCTATCAGGGGCGCCCGCTCGACCTGACCGCGCCGTGGCGGCGAGCCACCATGGAGGAAGTCGTCTACGAGCACACCGGGGTGGAGGCGACCCTCGAGATGGGGATCGAGCGACTGCGCAAGGTCGCCGCCGAGCTCGACGTGCCGGTGGAGCCGCAAGACGGGCCTGGCAACGTGTTGATGGAGATCTACGAGAAGACCGCCGAGCCGAACATCTGGGACCCGGTGTTCGTCTGCGATTACCCGCAGGAGGTGTCGCCGCTGGCTCGGGTGCATCGGGAACGACCGGGATTCGTGGAGCGTTTCGAGCCCGTGGTGGCGGGGCGGGAGCTCGGCAACGCCTTCTCCGAGCTGATCGACCCCGACGACCAGCGGGAGCGTTTCCTGGCCCAGGCGGAGCGGCATGCCGCCGGCGACGAGGAGGCGATGCTCGTCGACTGGGAGTACCTGCGCGCCCTGCAGCACGGCCTGCCGCCGACCGGGGGGCTCGGGCTCGGGATCGACCGCCTGGTGATGCTGCTCGCCGACGCTTCGCACATCCGCGAGGTGCTGCTCTTCCCGGCGCTCAGGGCGCTGCCGCCGGAGCGGGTGATGGACGAGGGCGACGAGGGTCCGGATCCGCCGCATTGAGAGCCGGAGCGCCGCTCGAGCTGTCTGGAGGGCGATCTGTCTGTTTGGATGCAAGCCGGCGCGTTCGGTTCAAGATGGCATTCGGCGGGACTACCACCACTAGTGATGAAACAACCACGGACAGTGCGTTCCGGCAGATTTCCCAGTCCCCAGGCGGAAAACAGGCTCCTCCGGGCTTGTGATTGTCGTCCACTGTCCGGTACCCTTTCGCTGCTCGCACACGCTGGGGAGTAGCCGCCGACCCGGTCCGACCCGGCCGGGGCGAGTGGGCACAAGCTTGTGCGTGTCGTGCCTTTGGGGGAGGGACGTCAGGGCCAGGCCCGCTCGCATCGTGAGCTGGCACGAATAGACCAAGGCGACACACGACCTCGGCCGGCACGGCCGGTCGGGAGGAGGGCAATCATGGCTGAGCCTCAGGGCGAAGACGCCATCCGGAGATCCGATCACAAGCACGGTGCCCCGCCGGTTCCGAGCACGGACGCGGGCAACGGCAACACGAGCTACCGGCCGGCGTCTTATTCGACAACCGGCCAACCGCGGGTTGCCCCGAGAGGGTACGACCGCGAGCGCCGAGTGGATTCGCTGATCGACGGCATGCTCGGCGGCGCCAACGCGACCGCTGAACCTGCCACACACGACCGCGCATCCTCCCCGGCGTCAACCCGCCGCCCGCCGTTGACCTGGCCGCCCCGTCCGGCGACTCAGGCTTCACCGGCGCCGACGCAGTCTCCTGCCGCTCCGTTCACCACCCCGGCGGTCCCGGCGGGGGACGGCTTGCACGCCTACGCGCCCCAGCGGGAGCGGCGGACGGCGCTCGGGGAGCGCATCGTCCGTCCCGGCAACTGGACCTACCGCGGCCTCCGCTCACGTACGCGGGTCGTCCTCGGCCTGCTCGTCGCCGCCGCCATGGTGGCTGCCGCCGTCATCACGGCGAACCTCCTCTCGGCTGCCTCGGCCACCAACTTCTCGGCCGCCATCGCCCCGGACACCATCGTCGGCCTCAACTTCCCGACGACAGGCACGATCACGAGCATCGACGTGCAGCCGGGGCAGTGGGTCCAGGCGGGGCAACTGCTGGCGACCATCGACAACCACGTCATCGCCCAGCAGGTGAACACCGATGAGATCCAGCTCGCCTCCGACAACCAGGGCTTGGCCGCCCTGCTCGGTGCTTCCGGCAAGACCGAAGCCGCACAGGCCCAGCAGATCCTCGACAAGGCCAACCAGCAGACCGTTCAGCAGCAGCAGCAGGCTGCCGCTCGCGTCGCAGCCGCCACCAACGTGCTCAACAACGCCGACGCCGCCCTGCAGGTCGCCCAGAACCAGCAGACCACCGATCAGGACGCCTACACCTCGGACTGCACGGCGTCTGCCTCGACCCAGCACTGCGCCACCCTGCAGCGTGATCTGACGCATGATGCCGGAGTCATCCAGCAGGACCAGGCGAAGATCAGCAGCGACCAGGCAGCCCTCAACGCCGCCGACGGGCTGGCGGGGCAATTGGGATCGCTGACCTCCAGCGAGGAGAACCTCGCCAAGCAGGCCGCTGCGAGCGGGACACCGACGTTGGAGAACGACATCCGTCTCGCCGGCGACGCCGTTACCGAGGACCAGACGAAGTTGGCCGCTGACCAGGCTGCCATGGCATCCGACGACCTCTTCGCCGACGATGCCGGCCAAGTGGTGGCCGTCAACGGGGTGCAGGGGAAGCTCGCGGGTGGCAGCGGGGTGCGATCGAACCCGAACGGCACCAACGGCGGGAGCAGCGGCACCAACGGCTCGTCTACCAGCCCTTCGGCTGCCACCACCGCAGTCACGCCGTCCGGCATCGCACCGCTCATCGAGATCAACGTCGGCACCGAGGCCGTCGCCCAGGTTCCTGAGGCGCACATCAGCTCGATCCACATCGGTGAGGCGGCCACGGTGACGATCAACGCTCTCGGTGGCTCGACCCTCAAGGGCGTCGTCACCTCGATCGGCGAGCAGCCGATCAACAGCGGCGGCGCCGTGTACTACGACGTCTACGTCTCGGCGCCGAACGGTGTCAGCTGGCCGGCTGCCGTCAAGGACGGCATGACGGCGAACGTCAAGATCGGCTGAGTCTTGCTGGACGGCTGCCAGGTCTGCGGCTAGTGGTCGCGGACCTGGCGGCTGTTCGCGTCAACTCATGTACATGAGAACTCTGAGCATCGGGAGCATTCGTATGGCAGCGCCGGGTCGTCACGCAGCCCGGGCGCTGGCGCCGGGACACTCGTCACCGGCCACCGGTTCCTCCCGCCTATTCGGGCCGTCAGCCGTAGACCGCGTTGATAGCTTCGATCCCGATCGACGGGTTCGGTGGGTTGCAGTTGGGGCACTTCGGTCCTGGCGTCGGGATGTTCAGCCAGAAGCCCTGGACCTGCCCGGCGACCGCCCGCATGGCGGCGACCAACTGGTCGGCGGTGACGGGGGCGCCGGTCGGGTTAGTCGAGAGCCCGGCGATGACGACCGCCGAAGGATTGGCCGCTCGGATCTGCGCTGCGGCGGCGCGAACGAAGCCGGCGTACGTGCCCGCGTCGCGCTCGGCTCGCTGCGCCTGGACGTCGACGATGTCGGCGAGGGCGGCATCCTTGCCGAGTCCCGCCTGCAGGTAACCCTCGTATGCGCTCCTCGCGCCGGGCGCCAGCACTGTCGTCAGAGTCAGCGCCGGGGCGGCGATCAGCGTGAGTCCGTGCGAATTGACGAGCTGGGCGACCTGACGCATCGCTCCGGAGAAGTCCTGCTGCTCGTGGAGAGGTGTGAAGGACCAGTGCTCGCTGTCGTAGAGGACGGCGGTGACTCCGGCGGTGAGGCCGCCGCCGGCGAGAGCTGTCTGCAGTGCGGCGTAGCTGGTGAACGACTGGACGAGCGTCGCCGGTACTCCCGAAACGGGCTTCTGGTTCGGACCCATCAACTCGTAGACGTGTCCCTTGGCGAGGACGGCGGCGACCCCGGGGTCGGCGACGACCTTGGCGAGAGCGGAGCGAGTCATCAACCAGACGAGCCCGTCGGCAGAGAGCTTGGGCGCGCTGACCACCGTCGACGCAGGTGGGGTCACAGTCGTCCCTCCGCAGCCATCCACGAGGCAGGCCAGTGCGACGGCAAGCAGCACGAGCACCGTGGCCGGTCGGCGTCCGCGGGACCCTCCGCTGCGCGGGATAATGAGCCCGCCCGCACCTCGGCCCACGCCTCTCTCACCGCCTCACTCGGACGTAGACCATGAACGGTGGAATCGTACTTCTAGCCCTCGATATCGTCCTGCTCGTCGCGTGGGTCGTCGTTCCCTTCTTCCGGCGGGGCGACGAGGACAAGGGCGACGGCCTCGGCGTGGTGAAGATCTCGCCGCCCACCAAGGTCAAGGCGCGGCGGACGATCTTCTTCTACTTCGTCGTGGTCGTCGCGGCGGTGCTGACCGTCGCCGTCCGGGCGAGGGTCGCCCACGTCTACAGCTCGCTGGTCGCCGACCTCGCCACCGGCATCACGCACCGGCCGGACTACAAGCGGAGCTGGTCGGAGTCAGTGATCGCGCTCGTACCGATCCTCGCCGCGGAGGACGTCATCCTCTTTGCCTGTGTGATCACGGCTCCGATCGGCAGGCGGTTGACGGTCGCCTTCAACGCCGTCGCCATCCCCTTGCTCTGCGGGACCATCGACGCGGTGCTGCTGCTCGCATGGAACGCGTCCGGAGCCCAGATCGGCCCCCGCACCGTCGTCGGCGTGATCGTCAACATCCTCGTCGGAACCTTCGTCATGGTGCGGGTGATCTTCTCCTCCTTCGAGCTGCCGAGGCCGACAGCGGTGCCGTTGCTGAGGCAGAGGTGGAGCTCGGACGGTCTCGTCGCGTTCTTCGTGCTGTGCGGCTCGATCGGGTTCGCGCTCGCCACGCTCGCCGTCGTCCACGCCTTCGCCTCGCCCGGCTGGGTGTCGCTGGCCGACCACGTCGCCTACCCCTGCGTCTGGTTGGCGATCTTCCTCGGACTGTTCCTCGTCGGCTCGAGCGGCGGGCTGCCCAAGTTGATCAGCGATCGGCCCCCGATCGAGGTGATCATCCCCGCCTACAACGAGACGGCCGGCATCCATCTCACCCTTCGATCGATCGACCGGGCCGCTGCTCGCTACGGAGGGCCGGTCAGGGTGGTGCTGGCCGACGACGGCTCGACCGACGGGACGGGAGACCTGGCGCGGGCCGAGATGGCCAACTTCAAGGCGGCCACCGGCATAGTCGTGCCCGGCCCGCACCTCGGCAAGGCGATGGCGCTGAACACCGCCATGTCCTACTGCGAGGCGAGCATCCTCGTGCGGATCGACGCCGACATCATCATCCACGAGGACGCCTTCATCCCGTTGCCCTGCTGGTTCAAGGACCCCGCAGTGGGTTCGGTGGGCAGCATGGCCTACCCGCGCCAGGACGGCCACTCGTGGTTCCACAAGATGCGGATGTTCGAGTGCCTGGTCGCTTACGGGTTCACCCGCCAGGCCCTTGCCCGGGTCGACGCAGTGATCTGCATCCCGGGTACCTACACCGCCTTCCGGCGCGAGCCGGCGCAGGCGATGGGTGGCTTCGTGAGCGGCATGAACGGCGAGGACTCCGATCTCACGTACCAGCTGGCCCGCCTCGGCTACAAGATCGCCATCGACCCGCGGATCGTGATCTACGAGGACGTGCCTCCGACGCTGCCTGAGTTTCGAGAGCAGAGGATCCGTTGGAACCGGGCGGGAACGCAGTGCTACGCCAGGCATTCGCCCTTCACGAGCGGCATGGCCGGCCCCCGCATCTGGCTCACCTCCACCCGTGTGCTGACGATGCGGCTGACCTCGATCGCCCGGCCGTGCGTGCTGGCATCGGTCGTGGCGCTGGCGGTGATGCAACCGAAGTCGAGGTCGGTGATCCTGGCGATCGTCGGCACGTACGTGGTCTCCAACATCCCGACCTACACCGCCATGATCCTGCTCTGCTTCCGGCACCGGCTGGTGCACCGGATCCCCTGGCTGATCACCTGGTGGCCGTTCACGATGCTGCGGAGGGCCTTCGTGATCGAGTCGCTGTTCTCGCTGCCGGCCAAGCCCGTGCGCCTGCCTCGCCGTGTGATCGCACCGGAGCCGACGCCTGCCGTGGCCCCCCTCTCTGTCTCGACGGCGCCTCAGGCTTAGCGGCGGTGGCGGGCCGCGCCGGCACCCGTCAGCCCGTCGTCGCCGGCCCGTCGTCGCCGGGCTAGAGCGCCTCGATGAGGGCAGACCCGAGGCGGGCGAGGGCCTCCGGGATCTCGCCCGGACCGAGCGACCCGGCCATCTCGGCGGCCTCGACGGCGTAGCGTTGCGCCACCTCCTCGGCCTCGGCGATGCCGGACGATGCCGCCACAATCTCCCGCGCCCGATCCCGGCCGGCGGTGTCCAGGCGGCGCCCGAGCAGGTTCCGCAACTCTCCGCCTAGGCGGTCGTCCGCCAGCGCCCGCAGCACCGGCAAGGTGTAGATGCCCTCGACGAGATCCTGTCCCGGCTGCTTGCCCAGCTGTGCCTCCGAGGCGACGACGTCCATGATGTCGTCGCGGATCTGGAAGACCATCCCGAAACACTCCCCGTACCGGGTCACAGTCTCCACCACCCCCCGGTCCAGCCCGGCGGTGAGGGCGCCGATCCTGCAGGCGGTCGACATCAGGGCGGCGGTCTTGTTGGCGATCGCGTTCAGGTAGTCCTTCTCCTCCCTGTCGAGCTGGAAGGCGGAGCGGACCTCCGCCACCTGGCCCTGGCAGAGGCGGGCGAGGGTGGCGGCGAGCAGGCCGGCGATCTCGGTACCCAGCCCGGCGGCGATCTCAGCTGAACGGGCGAGCAGGAAGTCACCGGCAACGATTGCCACCAGGTTCCCCCAGCGGGCGTTCACGCTCGGGACACCCCGCCGCTGCGAAGCCTCGTCCATCACGTCGTCGTGATAGAGGGAGGCGAGGTGCACAAGCTCGACCGAGACCCCCCCGAGGAGGGTGTCCTCACTGGCCTCGGCGCCGCCGAGGGCGGCGGCGGCCAGAGTCAGCGCCGGCCGCAGCCTCTTGCCTCCGGCGTCGACCAGGTGGCTGGCGACCTCGTTGAGGAAAGGGTCGTCGCCGACGACGGACTGCCGCAGAGCCTCCTCGAGGCGCGCCAAGTCGCCGGTCGGGACAGGCAGGGCGAACAGATCGGTCGAGGTCACGAGAGGCCCAGGCTACGCCACCCGCCCCCGGTCCCGACAATGGGGGGTCGGATGCCGCGTGCCCCTAGAACCTGGTGGTGGAGTCGCTCTGCTGGGTAGGTCCCGAGCATGCAGCGCGCTCCGCCTCTCCCGGTCCCGTACACCGTCCTCCCGCGGAGAGCCCCTTCACCGCTCTAGTTGGCAGGAGCACATGCCGATAGATTCGGCGAGAGGCCGTCACATCCGATTCGCCCTGCCGAGCCAGAGCCCTCGCAGCAACCCTTCTAGTAGCGGGGTGTCGAGGGTTCAGGGCGGCGACAGGAGTGCCGGCCAGACGTCAAATGAGACAGCCGGGCCGATACACTGACCCTCAGAAAGACGACCGGCAAGGGAGTCAGGAATTGTTCGAGCGATTCACGGATCGGGCACGAAGGGTGCTGGTGCTGGCGCAGGAGGAGGCGCGCCTGCTGAACCACAGCTTCATCGGCACTGAGCACATCCTGCTCGGGTTGATCCACGAAGGCGAGGGGCTCGCCGCCAAGGCGCTCGAGTCGCTCGGCATCTCCCTGGAGGCAGTGCGGGAGAAGGTGGAGGAGACCATCGGACCTGCCGGCACTGCTCCGACCGGCTCGCCCCCCTTTACACCACGGGCCAAGAAGGTCCTCGAGCTCTCGCTTCGTGAGGCGCTCCAGCTCGGCCACAATTACATCGGCACCGAGCACATGCTCCTGGGCCTCGTGCGCGAGGGCGAGGGTGTAGCCGCGCAGGTCCTCGTGCAGCTCGGAGCGGACCTGTCGCGCGTGCGCCAGCAGGTGATCCAGCTCCTGTCCGGCTACCAGGGCAAGGACGCCGCCAACGCGCCGAGCGGCGCCGGCTCCTCAGGCGACACCCCCAGCGGGTCGCCGGTGCTCGACCAGTTCGGCCGGAACCTGACCCAGCTGGCGCGCGAGCACAAGCTCGACCCTGTGATCGGCCGCGATCGCGAGATCGAGCGGCTGATGCAGGTGCTGTCCCGCCGGACGAAGAACAATCCGGTCCTGATCGGCGAGCCCGGCGTCGGCAAGACCGCCATCGTCGAGGGCCTCTCCCAGCAGATCGTCGCCAACGACGTGCCCGAGACGCTGAAGGGCAAGCAGCTCTACACCCTCGATCTCGGTGCGCTCGTCGCCGGCTCCCGCTACCGGGGCGACTTCGAGGAGCGCTTGAAGAAGGTGCTGAAGGAGATCCGCACGCGGGGCGACATCATCCTGTTCATCGACGAGCTGCACACCCTCGTGGGCGCCGGTGCCGCAGAGGGGGCGATCGACGCCGCTTCGATCCTGAAGCCGATGCTCGCCCGTGGCGAGCTGCAGACGATCGGTGCCACCACGCTCGACGAATATCGCAAGCATCTGGAGAAGGACGCCGCCCTCGAGCGCCGCTTCCAGCCGATCAAGGTGGAAGAGCCCTCGCTCGCCCATACGATCGAGATCCTGAAGGGGCTCCGCGACCGGTACGAGTCGCACCATCAGGTCACCATCACGGACCAGGCGCTGGTGGCGGCGGCGAACCTGGCCGACCGCTACATCTCCGACCGCTTCCTCCCCGACAAGGCGATCGACCTGATCGACGAGGCCGGCAGCCGGCTGCGGATCCGCCGCATGGCGACTCCGCCGGATTACCGCAAGCTGGAGGAAGACCTCTCCCGCATGCGCCACGAGAAGGACGCCGCAGTCGAGCGGTCCGAACTTCGAGCGGGCGAAGAAGCTCACCGAGCAGATCACCGAGCTCGAGGACCGCAAGAAGGTGATGGAGTCCGAGTGGCGGGCCGACGGCGTCGACCTGTTCGACGTGGTCGACGAGGAGGTCATCGCCGAGGTCCTCGCCAACTGGACCGGGATCCCGGTCTACAAGTTGACCGAGGAGGAGACCGCCAAGCTGCTCCGCATGGAGGACGAGCTGCACAAGCGGATCATCGGGCAGCACGACGCGATCAAGGCGCTCGTCACGGGCGATCCGCCGCACGAGGGCCGGATTGAAGGACCCGAAGCGGCCGAGCGGCTCGTTCATCTTCCTCGGCCCGACCGGTGTCGGCAAGACCGAGCTCGCCAAGGCCCTGGCCGAGCTGCTGTTCGGGGACGAGGACGCTCTGATCCAGCTCGACATGAGCGAGTACATGGAGAAGCACACCGTGTCCCGGCTGGTCGGTTCACCTCCCGGCTACGTCGGCTACGAGGAGGGCGGCCAGCTGACCGAGGCGGTTCGCCGCAAGCCCTTTGCGGTGGTGCTCTTCGACGAGGTGGAGAAGGCTCACACCGACGTCTTCAACACGCTGCTGCAGATCCTTGAGGACGGTCGCCTGACCGACGCCCAGGGTCGAACGGTGGACTTCAAGAACACCGTGCTGATCATGACCTCCAACCTCGGGACCGCCGACCTTCGCAAGGCGGCTGTCGGTTTCTCCAAGACGAGCGAGTCCGTCACCTACGACCGGATGAGCAGCAAGGTGCAGGAGGCGCTGAAGGCCCACTTCCGGCCGGAGTTCCTGAACCGCATCGACGAGGTGATCGTCTTCCACGAGCTCGCACTCGACGAGGTGGTCGAGATCGTCGACCTGCTGATCCGCCGGGTGCGCGAGCAGCTCGACGGGACGGGCATCGGTTTGGAGCTGACGAGAGAGGCGAAGCAGTTCGTCGCCCAGAAGGGTTTCGACCCGACTCTGGGCGCCCGGCCGCTGCGCCGCGCCATCCAGAACCTGATCGAGGACCCGCTCTCCGAGAAGATCCTCTGGAAGGAGTTCCGGGTGGGCGAGACGATCATCGTCGACATCGACGGGGACACGCAGGACATCGTGTTCCGCAAGATCGAGGGTCTGGAACCCCCGCCCGTCGAGCTGGCCGGAGCAGGCGCCGACAGCTGACGGCCCCTGATCCGTTGACAGGACTTGAAGGACCGGGCTTGCGCCCGGTCCTTTGACTGTCACACCGGCTTCCTATCCTCGGCGCTCATGGCGAGGACTCGGACCATCCACCGGTGCAGCGACTGCGGCAGTGCCTTCCCCCGTTGGGCGGGACGATGCGTGGCCTGCGGCGAGTGGAACACGCTGGTCGAGGAGCTGGAGGAGCCGGGACCCCCGCTGTCTGGACTCTCGGACGTTGACGGCATCGGGCCGGCGCAGGCGGCAGCGATGGCTGCCGCGGCCTCCCTGCGGGCGCGCAGGTTGGCCTCCGGGCACACGTGCTGCCGTGCGACGGTCCGGTCCTGCTGGCAGAGGTTGACCTGGCTGGTGACGAGCCGATCGAGTTGGGGGTTCCCGAATTCGACCGGGTGCTCGGTGGAGGGCTGGTCCCCGGCTCCGTCTCGCTCCTCGGGGGGGAACCGGGGATCGGCAAGTCGACCCTGCTGCTCGAATGCGCCGCCGCCGCTGCCGGCCGGGGGATCACGTCCCTGATCGTGGCTGCGGAGGAGTCGCCGCAGCAGGTGCGGCGCAGGGCGGAGCGGCTGGCGACCGGGTTCGAGGGCGTGCGCATAGTGGCCACCACCGACCTCATGGCGCTCTACCAGGCGGTTGCCGACTGCGCGCCGTCGATCCTTGTCGTCGACTCGATCCAGACGATCGCCGATCCCGCGCTCGGCTCGGCTGCCGGCACTATTGCCCAGGTGCGGCAGTGCGCCGCCTCGCTCGTGCAGCTCGCCAAGTCGACCGGGATGGCCACGATCCTCGTCGGGCACGTCACCAAGGACGGGACGCTTGCCGGGCCTCGTGCGCTCGAGCACGTCGTCGACACCGTCTTGAGCTTCGAAGGCGATCGCCATCACGGCCTGCGGCTGCTGTCGGCCTGCAAGCACCGGTTCGGCTCCACGGGGGAGCTCGGGATATTCGAGATGACCGAGACCGGCCTGAAGGGGGTGGTCGACGCAAGCGGGTTCCTGTTGAGCGACCGCCGGCCGGGGATTCCGGGCTCGGCGATCGTGCCCGTCGCCGAGGGCAAGCGTCCGATCCTGGTGGAGGTGCAGGCATTGGTGGCGCAAACGGGTCATGGTGGGCCGCCGCGGCGGTCGGTGCAGGGCCTGCAGACGGGCCGTCTGGCGATGGTGGTGGCGGTCGTCGAGAAGGCGCTCGGCGTGTCGTTCGCCAAGGATGACGTGTTCGCCTCGGTCGTGGGTGGCATCAAGGTGTCCGAGCCTGCTGCCGACCTCGGCCTGGCGCTGGCGCTTGCGTCAGCCACGGCGGGGGTTCCGATCCCGGAAGGCACGGTCGCCTTCGGGGAGATCGGCCTCGGCGCCGAGGTCCGGCAGGTGGGCCACAGCCACCGCCGGCTGGTCGAGGCGCAGCGGCTAGGATATAGGTGCGCCGTGGTGGCGGCCTCCTCTCCCGACGGCCCCTCTGGCCTGGATCTCGTTCGCGTCAGTTCGTTGCACGAGGCGATCGCCGAGGTGCTCGTGGGGCAGCCGGCCGCCAAGTAGGCGACTGAGAGGTAGCCGCAGTGAGTTGATCGGCAGGCGCCGGAGTTGAGCGACCGGACTCTTACCCGTACCCTTAGGAACACCCGAGCGCGTTCTCGAGACCGAAAAGCCAGGAGTTGCAGCATTGTTCGACGTCGGAGACAAGGTCGTCTACCCCCACCACGGCGCGGCGGTGGTGGTGAGCCGAGAAGAGCGTGAGGATTTCCACGGAGCCCGTCGCGAGTACCTGGTGTTGCGCCTGGCGTATGGCGACCTGACCTTGAAGGTTCCCGCCGACAACACCGACGAGGTGGGTCTGCGTGAGGTGATCAATGACGAGGAGGTCGAGGAGGTGTTCGCCGTCCTTCGCAAGAAGGAGGCGCGCATGCCCGCCAACTGGTCGCGGCGGTACAAGAACCACGTGGAGAAGCTGAAGTCGGGCGACATCTACCAGGTCGCCGAGGTGGTGCGGAACCTCTCGATCCGCGACAAGGACAAGGGCCTCTCGGCGGGCGAGAAGCGGATGCTCACCAATGCGCGCCGGATCCTCGTCTCCGAGCTCACTTTCGCCATCGGCGTCAGCGAGGAAGAGGCGGAGTCGAGGCTCAACGCCGAGCTTCCCTGATCGAAGAGCGCATCACGGGGGTCGGTCTTGAGCTTTCGCCGGGGTGCGGTCCCGGCACGGTCGTGACGGTGCGCGTGGCGGCGATCGTCCTCGCCGGCGGGGAGGGCAGCCGGTTCGGGAGGCCCAAGCAATACGCGCTCGTCCGTGGCCGGCGAGTTCTCGACTGGTCGGTCGAGGCGGCCCGCGTTGTGGCACAGCAGGTCGTGCTCGTCGTACCGCGAGAGGCGATGCAGGATCCCTCCCTCCGTGCTGCCGCCGATCTCGTAGTCGCGGGGGGTGCGAGCCGCTCCGCTTCGGTACGTGCAGGGTTGGGCGGGGTCTGCGAGGAGGCCGAGATCGTCGTCGTGCACGACGCCGCCAGGCCGCTGGCCTCGGGCGAGCTTTTCAGGGCGGTGGTGGCGGCCGTCGAACGCGGCGCTGACGCGGCGATCCCCGGCGTGCCCGTCCCGGACACCGTCAAGAGGGTGAGCGGCGGCAAGGTGCTGGAGACGCTCGACCGCAAGGACCTGGTGGCCGTTCAGACCCCTCAGGCCTTCAGGCTGGCGCTGCTGCGCAAGGCCCACGAGGGTGGAGGTGTGGCCACTGACGACGCCTCACTGGTCGAGGCGCTGGGAGCGACCGTCGTCGTAGTGCCTGGCGAAGCGCGCAACCTGAAGCTCACCTCTCCCGAAGATCTCACCATCCTCGAGGCCTGGACGCCGCCGGCGTGACCGTCACGACTGGCGATTCCGCGGGGCCCGGCGGCACCGGCGAGACCGGCGGGACCGGCGGGACCGGCGGGACCGGGAAGGGGTCCGGCAGCTCGACTTGCCCCGCGACACGGGTCGGGCTCGGCTTCGACGTGCACGCCTTCTCGGCGGATGCCGCCCGTCGTTGCGTGCTGGGCGGGGTCCTTGTCGACGGCGCACGCGGCCTCGAAGGCCACAGCGACGCTGACGTCGTCGCCCACGCGGTGGCCGACTCGGTGCTCGGTGCCGCCGGTCTCGGCGACATCGGTCTGCACTTCCCGGACACCGATCCGGCCTGGGATGGCGCGGACAGCCTGGTGCTTCTGGCGGCTGCGGTCGCCCGTGCAGCAGAGGCGGGTTGGCGCCTGGTGAACGTAGATTGCACGGTCATCGCCGAGCAACCGAAGGTGGGCCCCATCCGCGAGCAGATGGTGGCCGCCATGTCGGGCGCTGCCGGCGCCCCGGTTCACGTGAAGGCCACCCGCCCGGAGGGGTTGGGCGCGCTCGGCCGGGCGGAGGGCATCGCCTGCATGGCGGTGGCACTGGTGGAGCGGGCTTTGGGGGAGCGGATCACCAACCACGACGAGGAGCAAGGATGAGTCCTGTAGAGGGAAGCCGAGGGGGCCCGAAGAGCTCGGCTGGCGGCGGCCGCGCGGTGCAACCCCGCAGCGCGCAGCCCCGGAAGGGCCGCCCCGCGGAGGCCGCGCAGGCTCGCACAGGGCAAGCGAGGCAAGGCGGCACGGGGCAGGCTCGCGCAGGGCAGTCCCGCACAGGGCAGGCTCGCACCGGACAGGCCCGGCAGGGCGGCACGGGGCAGGCTCGCACAGGGCAGTCCCGCACCGGACAGGCTCGAACCGGGCAGGCTCGCGCCGGGCAGCCAGCCGGTGGGCATCTCCGGAGTGGCCAGCCACGGCCAGGGGTGCGGGCTGCCTCTCCGCGAGCGGGCGGTCAGCCGGGCCGCCGACAAACAGGCAGACCGGAATCGGCGGAACCCTTCAACCGCCATCGCAGGCGGGACGATTCGCTCGGGGGCGACCAGATCGAGGGTCGCCGCGCCGTCAAGGAGCTGCTGCTGGCAGGCCGTCGCGAGGTGCGCGAGATCTGGGTGTCGGAGGGACGGGATCCTGCAGCCATCCTCGAGGACATCGAGGACCTCGCCCGTGCCGCCGGCGTCCCGATCAGGATGGTCGGCGAGGCACGCCTTCAGGCCACCGCTCGTACGGATGCGCCACAGGGCGTCGTTGCCTTCGCGGAGGAGCTGCGCGATCACACTCTGGAGGAGCTGGTGCTAGGCGGCGACGCGTCGGCCGCCGCCGACCGGCTGCCGTTCCTGGTGGTGCTCGACGGGATCACCGACCCGCACAACCTCGGGGCGCTTTTGCGGACGGCCGAATGCGCCGGAGCGACAGGGGCGGTGCTCGGTCGTCATCATGCTGTCCACGTCACCCCGACCGCGGCGAAGGCGGCCGCAGGCGCCATCGAGCGCCTGCCGATGTCGAGTGTCGCCGGGATCCCGAGCGCTCTGCAGGAGCTTTCGGCGCTCGGCGTCTGGAATGTGGCGCTGGACGCCGACGCCGACCGTTCGCTGTTCGACCTCGACCTCGTAGTCGCCACCTCGCCGATCGCGTTGGTGTTCGGGTCGGAAGGCAAGGGCCTGAAACGGCTCACCAAGGAGCGCTGCGACGTCGTCGCCAGCATCCCGATGTTCGGCGAGCTCGACTCGTTGAACGTGAGCGCTGCGGGAGCGGTCGCCTGTTTCGAGGTGGCCCGGCGGCGGGCATCGGGAGCCCGGGGGGGCGCTACGGGTGACGGTGAGCCAGGTTAGGCCCTGCCGGATCCTCGCTCAGCCCCGCTCCCCGACTTCCACGTAGTCGCGAGGCTCGGAACCGATGTACAGCTGGCGGGGCCTGGCGATCTTGGTGTCCTGGTCGAGCATCTCCACCCAGTGGGCGAGCCAGCCGGCGGTACGGGGGATGGCGAACAGGACCGGGAACATCTCCATCGGGAAGCCCATCGCCTGATAGATGAGCCCGGTGAAGAAGTCGACGTTGGGGTAGAGCTTGCGGGAGACGAAGTACTCGTCGGCGAGCGCCACCTCCTCGAGCTTCAGGGCGATGTCCAGCAACGGGTTCTTGCCGGTGACCTCGAAGACCTCGTAGGCGGCCTGGCGCACGATCTTCGCCCGGGGGTCGTAGTTCTTGTACACCCGGTGCCCGAAGCCCTGCAGGCGGCCCTTCCCCTCCTTGACCGCCTTCACGAAGTCGGGCACGTTGTCCACGGTCCCGATCGTCGTCAGCATCCTGATCACCGCCTCGTTCGCCCCGCCGTGGCGCGGCCCGTAGAGGGCGGCGGTGGCTGCCGCGCAGGCGGAGTAGGGGTCGGCGTGGGCGGAGCCGACGAGCCGCATCGCCGTCGTCGAGCAGTTCTGCTCGTGGTCCGCGTGAAGGATGAAGAGGATCTCGATCGCCCTGGCGAGCGCCGGGTCGGCGACGAACCTCGGCTCCGCCGTCTTCCACATCATCGAGAGGAAGTTCTCGGCGAAGGTGAGCGAGTTGTCCGGGTACACGAACGGCATCCCGACACTGAAGCGGTGAGCAGCCGCCGCCAAGGTCGGCATCTTGGCGATGAGGCGGATGATCTGCTTGTAGCGAGCCTCGGGATCGAAGATGTCCTTCGCCTCGAGGTAGAAGGTCGACAAGGCGGCGACGGCGGAGACCAGCATGCCCATCGGGTGGGCGTCGTAGTGGAAGCCCTCCAGGAAGCGCTTCCGCACGTTCTCGTGGATGAAGGTGTGGTGGGTGATCTCGTGCTGCCACGTCGCCAGCTCGTCCGCGGTCGGCAGCTCACCGTGCAGCAGCAGGTAAGCCACTTCGAGGTAGGAGGACTTCTCGGCCAGCTGCTCGATCGGGTAACCCCGGTAGCGCAGGATGCCGGCGTCGCCGTCGATGTACGTGATGGCGCTCTCGCAGGCCGCTGTCGAGATGAACCCGGGGTCGTAGAACCAGACACCTGGCAGCAGCTTGGACCACTCTGCTGCCGAGACGCCGCCGTTGACGATCGGGATCTCGACCTGCTGACCGCTCCGGTTGTCGATGATCGTGACGCTCTCTGCCACCTCGTGCGCCTTCCTCTCCTAGGTCCCCAGCATGCGGGCTGCTCGGGCCCATGGTCCGGCAGTCCATCCTACGACCGCGGGGCAACCGCGGCATCGGGGATCGGATCCGGACCTGCAGCACGCTCGCAAGTGAATCAACGCCTATAACCGGGTGCGGCGCAGCGCACCTTCGTCGTACTCTCAAAAGATGGACCAAACCGGTCTCGACGAGCTCCTCCGCATCCTCGACGCGGCGGACGGCTCCGACCTCCACCTGAAGGTCGGTTCACCTCCGCACATCCGCGTCAACGGCGACCTGCAAGCTCTCGACAAGCCCGATCTCAGGCCGTCAGACACCGAGTCAGCCGCCAAGGCGATCATGGGCGACGCCACGTGGGACCGGTTCCACGAGAAGCGTGAGGCCGACTTCGCCTACTCGGTGTCGGGCCTGGGAAGGTTCCGTGTCAACGGCTTCTGGGGCCGGGGATCGGTGGGCCTCGTGTTCCGCCGCGTCCGCCAAGGTGCCAGCTCCTTCGACTCGCTCGGGCTCCCCGAAGCGTGCCGCACGCTGGCCGAGGAGGAGCGGGGTCTGATCCTCGTCACCGGACCCACCGGCTCGGGCAAGACGACAACCCTCGCCGCCATGATCGACCACATCAACAAGACCAAGAAGCGGCACATCATCACGATCGAGGACCCGATCGAGATCCTCCACCACGATCAGACGTCGGTCGTGAACCAGCGCGAGGTGGGTTTCGACACCTTGAGCTTCGCCACCGCCTTGCGGGCGGCGATGCGCGAGGACCCGGACGTGATCCTGGTCGGCGAGATGCGCGATCTCGAGACCGTGGAGACCGCCCTCTCCGCCGCCGAGACCGGTCACCTCGTGCTGTCCACCCTGCACACGATCGACTCGGTGGAGACGGTCAACCGGATCGTCGACTTCTTCCCGCCGAGCCAGCAGCATCAGGCTCGGACGAGCCTCGCCGGATCCCTGAAGGGCACGATCTGCCAGCGCCTGGTGCAGGCAACCGGCGAGAAGGGGCGCGTACCCGCGCTCGAGATCATGGTCGTCAACGGACGGATCCGGCAGTGCATCGCCGAGTCGGAGAAGACCAACGACATCTCCCAGATCATCGCCGACGGCGACTCGTACGGCATGCAGACCTTCGACCAGTCACTCGTCGGCCTTCTCGTCAGCGAGCAGATCGACCTTCGCTCCGCGATGGCGGCTGCCACCAGTCCACACGACCTCCGTGTCGCCTTGCAGAAGAAGGGCATGTTCAGTGCGGGCGGCCACGCCGTCACCCGTCCGCCGGCCGCTCCCACCCCACCGCCAGGGCCGGTGATGAGTGGCGCCCAGGCCGCCCCGCCGATGCAGCCTCCCGCCATGCACGCTTCTCCGGCGGCCCCCGCCCCAATCCAGGCACAGCCTCTCCAGCCGCCCGCCAGCGCCATGAGCTACGCAGGCTCGGCCATCCACGACGAGTTCTTCGCCGGTTCGTCGTCGGCCGCGCCTCCACCACCGCCTCCGCCTCCCGCGCCTCCCGCTCCAGCCCCTGCACCTCCTCCCGCTCCTGCACCGTCTCCGGCTCTAGCAGCGGCACCGAAGTCGGAACCGCTGGAGGTGGCAGGCCAAGCCGAGGCAAACCGCTCTGCCGAGAACGGCGCGGCCGTCATCGACCAGCCGGACCAGCCGGCCCAGCCGGCGGCACCGACGGCACAAGCGGCGCCGGCGACAGCGCCAGCGCCCGAGCCAGCACCTCCTCACGCCAAAGCGGCGGCACCCGCCAAGGCCAAGACGGCAGCTGCAGCAGAAGATTCGGACGTGCCCCCGTGGCTGCAGCCGCCACCGTGGGCCAAGACCTCCTAGAGGAACCTCAGCTGCTCGCTGCCGGGCCCTCGTAGCGGTAGAGGTTCGACTCCCGGCGCACAAAGCCAAGCGACTGGTAGAGGCGGTTGGCAGCCTCACGTGCGGGCCGCGAGGTCAGGTCGACCGATTTGGCGCCCAGCTCCGCCGCCTCACGCAGGGCCGCCCGGACCAGGGCCGAGCCCACGCCGCGGCCCCGCGCCGCGTCGTCCACGACGACGTCCTCGATCCACGCCCGCACCCCGGTAGGGACCCGAAACACCACCAACGTCAAAGTGCCCACGACCCGCTCCCCATCGACGGCCATCAGCAGGATCGAAGCGTCGGACCCGATCAGCGCCTCCAGCTCCTCCAGGGACGGCGGTGGCGACGACTTCGACAACTGGGGCACCAGAGACGCCATCGCCTCCACCAGCTCAGGCGTAGCCCGCCGAGCTCTCTCGACTTCGACGGTCCCTGCATGCGGGCGATCCTGCGTCGGTTCTGCCATGGGGCCGAGCCTACGACGCGCACCGATCCCGTAATCTGGGTCGGGCATGGCATCTCTCCTCAGCCCTGTGGCATAACGACGAAGACGACGATCATGGGTTGGCTATCACGAACCTCGCGCCTTGCCGGCCGGTCTCTCCGTGTCGGTCGTGTACCGCACATGAACCGGCCCGTCATGGTGGCCTCCTTCCAGGGTTGGAACGACGCCGCCGACAGCGCTTCCGTGGCGACCGCTTACATGGCCCGCGCCTGGCGGGCGAACCCCTTCGCCGAGATCGATCCAGAGGAGTTCGTGGACTTCACCGAGCACCGGCCGGAGGTGCGCGAGTCCGACTCACGGTCGCGCAGGATCGCCTGGCCCTCGACGGTGATCTCGCACGCCTCGCTCCTCGCCGGGCCCGACCTGGTGATCGTCCGCGGCTATGAGCCCCACGTCCACTGGAAGACCTACACCTCGCTCCTCGTCTCGCTCGCCCGCTCCCTGAAGGTGGAGAAGGTCCTCACCCTCGGTGCGCTGCTGGCAGAGGTGGCACATTCGAGCCCGGTGGGGGTCTCCACCAGTTCGACCTCGCCGGGCCTGATCGACCTGCCGGGGGTCTCGCGCCCGAGGTACGAGGGACCGACGGGGATCATCGGCGTCCTTCACTCCGAGCTGCACGAGGCGGGGATCCCGTCATTGGCCCTCTGGGCCTCGGTTCCCTTCTACGTACCCCAGGTGAGCTCGGCCAAAGCGGCTCTGGCGCTTGTCTCGCGGGCCGACGAGCTGATCGGGACCGGCATCGACACGGTCGAGCTGGAGGCCGCCTCTCGCCAGTACGAGCTGGAAGTGGACGAACTCGTGGCAGGGGACGAAGACGTCGCCGCCTACGTGGCGAGGCTGCACGAAGCCGGCGCCTCCGGCACCTCGGGGGCCTCTGGCGAATCAGAGCTGGATGCGGCCGAACTGCTGTCCCATGATCCGGGCGGACACGAGCTCGCTGCGGAGATCGAGCGCTTCCTGCGCGACCACCGCCACCACTAGGCGGGCGAGCTCCTGATCATCCCGTCCGCCACGTCGGGATCCGGGGAAGGTCGAAGTAGACGTCGAACGGCTCGTCGCGAAGCGCCGCGAACACGTGCGACGCCCATGCGCCGGCACCGGCGAGCGGCGACGGCAGAGCGTCCTCGGCGAACCACCCGAGATCTGCGCACTCCAGCGGATGCGCCTGCAGCTGGCCGCCGAGCGGCCGGCAGAGGAACACGAGCGAGTACAGCGGCACGTGGGTGAAGCCGAGCCTCAGGCCGTCGAGGACCATGATCAGCCTCACCGGCTCGACTTCCAGCCCGGTCTCCTCGAGCACCTCCTTGGCCGCCACCTCCGACGCCGAGTAGCCGACGTCCGCCCATCCTGTCGGGTAGAGCCAGACGCCGGAATCGGCGCGCTTGATCAGCAGGAGCTCGCCCTGCTCGTTGCCCACCGCGGCGCCGATGGCGATCTTCGGCGTCACGTAACCAGGCACGCCCTCGCCTACCGATGCGAGCCACTCCTGCACGAAGCCCTCGGCGTCCTCGGGCTCGCCCGAACGGGCCGTATCGGCAAGCTGCGCCCCCGCCACAGACCGGATGTCGGCGGCGATGCGCAGCACCTCTTCGAAACGCTCCCGCTCGTACAAGCTGCTCGTGAACCCGAGCCCGGTCCTGGCGATCGCCGAAAGGCTCTCGCTCCAGCGAAGCAGGTCCCGCAGCGACGCCGCCGGCGGCCCCTGGTCGGTCTCGCCCTCCACGGCCCGCGACGCTACAGCCGATGCCGCAAAGCTGCCCGCGGCCCGAGCCCAAGCCGGAACTCGAGCCCGCAGTGACGGCTATCCGGGTAGGGAGCCGCGCGATCATGGAGCATGGGCGTACGCGCCGAGTGCCGCCACTACATCATGAAGACGGTGCCCTCGGGAGAGAAGATCGAGCGTTGCCGGCTGGAGGCGAACGAGGTGCTCCCGTTCAGCTGCCCCGAGCACTGCGTCTTCTTCGAGTCACGGAGCACGTCGAGCACCGGCTGGCAGGTGGTCAGGCCAGGCGAGGACAACCCTCGCTAGGCGGTGTTCAAGTTGCCCGAGCGGAATCCCTCCAGGTCGAGCGTCACGTAGGTGTAGCCGCTGGCGCGCAGCCCTGCGACGATCGCCTCTCGTTCCTCCAGGGCCCGTCCCATGTCGGCGAGGTCCAACTCGATGCGGGCGAGGTCGCCGTAGTGCCGGACCCGGAACCCCGCGTACCCCATGCGCCTCAACGCCGACTCCGCCTTGGCCACCCGGTCGAGCACGCCGAGGGTCACCGGCGTCCCGTAGGGAACCCTCGAGGCCAGGCAGGCGGCGGCCGGCTTGTCCCAGGTGCGCAGGCCCAAGCTGTGCGAGAGCGCCCGCACCTCGGCCTTCGTGAGGCCGGCCTCGACGAGCGGGAAGAGCGCTCCCCGCTCCGCGGCGGCCCGCTGACCGGGCCGGTGATCGCCGAGGTCGTCGAGATTCACGCCGAGCGCCACCTTGGCGCCCGCTCCTCGGGCGATCGGCTCCAGCAGGTCCATCAGCGCCGTCTTGCAGTGGTAGCAACGATCCTTGCCATTGGCCCGGTAAGCGGCCCGCTCCAGCTCGTCGGTCTCCACCTGGCGCCAATCGAGTCCCCACTCGGCCGCAAGCCGTGCGCAGTCCTCCCGCTCCTCGGGCGCCAGCGATTTGGAGACCGCCGTCACGGCGACCACACCATCGCCTCCGAGCGTCTCCTGCGCGACGTAGGCGAGGAGGGCCGAGTCGGCACCACCCGAGAAGGCGACCACGAGGCGCCCGGCCTCCGCCAGCCTCGACCGGAGATCGTCGAGCTTGGCCAGCTCGGTGCTCAACGGACGCCTGTGTCGGTGAGCACCTGCTCCAAGTCGCCGACGATCCCGGTGTAGAACGGCCCGAACTCGGCGTACCTGGCCGAAGCCTCGTCAAAACGCATCCGGTACACACATTCCTTCAAGTCGTCCGGCCTGACCCCGAACAGCGTGACGCCCCACTCGTAGTCGTCGAGACCAGTGGAGCCGGTGATCAACTGCAGCACCCGCCCACGGAACTCCCGCCCCACGGAGCCGTGCCCGTGCATCAGGCGCAGGCGCTCGTCGTACGGCAGGGTGTACCAGTTGTCGGCGGCTTGGCGGCGTTTCGACATCGGGTAGAAGCAGAAGGCGGACATCCCGTCGGGGGGCAGCCTCGGGTGCAGCCGCGCCTCGAGCATCTGCTCGGGCAGGCCCGCCGCGTATTCGGAGACCTCGGTCAGGGAGACGTACGAGCTGCTCCTGTCGAGGCCCGCCCGATCAAGCTCCGACTGCAGCTGGCGGAGGCGCCGCAGGTCGGGTCCGATCGCCAGGAAGCAGAGATCGGCCTTGTGCCCGAGGATCGATGCCGTGACGACCTGGTGCTCGCCGTCGCGTGCCGACTTGACGGCGGTGGCGATGGCCTCGGCGTCGGCCGACGCTGTCGCCCTGTAGAAGAGGTGGAGGACTCCCCACCCGGTGGAGGGTGAGATCGGCTCGGTCACGGGTGCAGTCTAGGTAGCTGGGGAAGGGGCAACGTTTCGCGGGTTCTGTTACCGATACGGTGCCAAAAGCCGCGAAACGTCGCCCACCCCGCCCGGGACCTCGACCCCCCGGAAACCCGGACGCGAAAGTGGGGCGCCCGCCGGCGCCCCACCTCCACAGACACTAGCGGAGAGGATCAGTAGTCCTCCATGCCTCCACCGGGCATGGCGGGAGCCTTGTCCTCCGGCTTGTCGACGATGACCGCCTCGACCGTGAGGAAGAGAGCAGCGATCGAGGCAGCGTTCTGCAGCGCCGACCGGGTGACCTTGGCGGCGTCGATGATGCCGGCCTCGAAGAGGTCCTCGTAATCACCGGTCGCCGCGTTCAGGCCCTCGGACAGCTTCTCCAGCGAGCGCACCTTCTCGACCACGACCCCGCCCTCCAGGCCGGCGTTCGTGGCGATCTGCTTCAGCGGCTCCTCGGCGGCGCGGGCCACGATCCGAGCACCGGTCGCCTCGTCCCCCTCGAGCTTCTCGAGGCTGTCGAGGATGCTCCGCTGGGTGCGCAGCAGGGCGACGCCGCCGCCCGGCACGACACCCTCCTCGATGGCCGCCTTCGTGGTGGAGACGGCGTCCTCGATGCGATGCTTCTTCTCCTTCAGCTCGACCTCGGTGGCCGCGCCGACCTTGATCACGGCGACACCGCCCGACAGCTTGGCGAGCCGCTCCTGCAGCTTCTCCCTGTCGTAGTCGGAGTCGGTGTTCTCGATCTCGGTCTTGATCTGGTTGATGCGGCCCTTGATGTCGGCGTCCTCGCCGGCGCCCTCGACGATCGTCGTCTCGTCCTTGGTGATGATCACCTTGCCGGCACGGCCGAGCAGGTCGAGGGTGACGTTCTCGAGCTTCAGGCCGACCTCCTCGGTGACGACCTGGCCACCGGCGAGGATCGCCATGTCCTGCAGCATCGCCTTGCGGCGCTCGCCGAAACCGGGCGCCTTGACGGCGGCCGACTTGAACGTGCCGCGGATCTTGTTCACCACGAGGGTGGCGAGGGCCTCGCCCTCCACGTCCTCGGCGATGATCACGAGCGGCTTACCGGTCTGCATGACCTTCTCGAGGACCGGCAGCATGTCGCGCACGGCCGAGATCTTGGAGCCGACGAGCAGGATGTAGGGGTCCTCGAGGACGGCCTCCATCCGCTCCGGGTCGGTCACGAAGTACGGCGAGATGTAGCCCTTGTCGAAGCGCATCCCTTCGACCAGGTCCATCTCCATCCCGAAGGTCTGCGACTCCTCGACGGTGATGACGCCGTCCTTGCCGACCTTGTCGATCGCCTCTGCGATCATCGACCCGATCTCCGGGTCGGCGGCCGAGATGGACGCCACCTGCGAGATCTGCTCCTTGGTCTCGGTCTCCCGGGAGAGCTCCTTCAGGCGGGCGACGGCCGTCTCGACGGCCAGCTCGATGCCCCGCTTGAGACCCATCGGGTTGGCGCCGGCGGCCACGTTGCGCAGGCCCTCGTGGACCATCGCCCAGGCGAGCACCGTCGCCGTCGTCGTACCGTCACCTGCGACATCGTCGGTCTTCTTGGCAACTTCCTTGACCAGCTCGGCACCGACCTTCTCGAAGGGGTCCTCGAGTTCGATCTCCTTGGCGATCGAGACACCGTCGTTGGTGATCGTGGGAGCGCCCCACTTCTTCTCCAGGACGACGTTCCGACCCTTGGGCCCGAGGGTGACCCGCACCGCGTCGACGAGCTGGTTCATCCCGTTCTCGAGCGAGCGTCGGGCCTGCTCGTCGAAAGAAATCAACTTCGGCATGTATCTGTGTCCTCCTGTAGCTCCGCAGCAGAGGGAGCGTTAGCACTCTCATCAGTCGAGTGCTAACAGCAAAGCACGCACAGAGTACAGTTGCAAGCGGGCTGGTCCGGATCAGCCTCCCGCCACCGCCGGCACGATCGAGAGCGTCTGGCCGTCGGCCACCTCCGTGTCGAGCCCGTCCAGGAAGCGCACGTCCTCGTCGGCCACGAACAAGTTGACGAAACGCCGCAGGGCGCCTCCCGAGTCCAGCACCCGCCCCTCGATCCCGGGGTGCCCTGCCTCCAGGGCCTTCAACACCTCCCGCACGCTCGACCCCTCGGCGGAGACCTCGCCGGCGCCACCCGTAAGAGTGCGCAGCTGGCTCGGGATGCGGACGTTGACGCTCATCAGTTGCTCTCCCATCTCTCGAAGCCCCGCAGTGTCGGCTCGATCGTCGCCGTCACCCCCAGGCGGCCCGCCAACGCCTCGACCGTCTTCAGCCCGTTGCCGGTCACGTAGGCGACTACCCGCTCGTCCCGCCGTATGACCCCCGAGGCCGCCAGCTTGGCGAGGGTGGCGATGGTGACGCCGCCGGCAGTCTCGGCGAAGATCCCCTCGGTGCGGGCGAGCAGGCGGATCCCTTCGACGATCTCGTCGTCGCTCACGGCGGCGATCGAGCCGCCGGTCTCGCGAACCGTCTTCAGCGCGTACCAGCCGTCTGCGGGATCGCCGATGGCGAGCGACTTGGCGATCGTGTCGGGACGGACGGGCTTGATGGTGTCGGTGCCGCTTGCGAAGGCCGTGGCGACCGGGGAGCAGCCGGCCGCCTGGGCGCCGGAGATCCTGGGCAGTGGCGCCTCCGTCCCCCCCTCCAGCAGCCCGACGCGCGCCAACTCCTTGAACCCCTTGTGGATCTTGACCAGCTGGCTGCCGGAGGCGATCGGCACGACCACATGGTCGGGGGCCCGCCATCCGAGCTGCTCGGCAACTTCGAAGGCGAGGGTCTTCGAGCCTTCGGCGTAATACGTGCGGACGTTGACGTTGACGAACGCCCAGTCCGGACGCTCGCTCGCCAGCTCGGCGCAGAGACGGTTGACGTCGTCGTAGGTCCCGTCGACGGCGATCACATTGCCGCCGAAGACGGCCGTGGTAAGGACCTTGGCCCTCTCGAGGTCGCGTGGCACGAAGACGTACGAGTCGATCCCCGCGTGGGCGGCGTGCGCGGCAACCGCATTGGCGAGGTTCCCCGTCGAGGCGCAGGCGGCGACCTTGTAGCCGAACTGGCGGGCCTTGGTCAGTGCCACCGAGACGACGCGGTCCTTGAACGAGCCGGTCGGGTTGCGGGTGTCGTCCTTCACCCACAGGTCGGGCAGGCCGAGCTCGGCGCCGAGCCGCTCCGCCCGCACGAGGGGCGTCATCCCCGCACCGAGATCGACGGGATCCTCGGCGGCGGCGGGGAGGAGATCGGCATATCTCCAGATCGTGGAGGGGCCGGCGGCGATCCGCTGCCGGCTGACGGTGGCGGCGATGCCGTCGTAGTCGTACGCCACCTCGAGCGGCCCGAAACACCAGTCGCAGACATGCAAAGCCTCCGCCGGGTACGTGCGCTCGCATTCCCGGCATCGCAGACCTTGGACGTGACCCACAGATCTCCTCCTCATCGGTCGGGCATTGGCACCTGGTGCACGGTGCGATCCGGTCATGCCGGTCGCCTGCACTGGTTGCCGCGGCGTCACAGGGCCCGTCCCTCAGCCGCTCTGGATGATTGGCTCCAGTGTGGACGATCGGTCGCCGACCGTCAAAGCGCGCGGCCCGGGACCGGGCGAGCACGTTGGGCGAATATCGTCGGGACAATGCAAGCGGCCGGCGTCGCCACCTTCGACCATCGAGAGTTCCCGCTCGACCTGCTCCTCGAGTGCAAGGGGGCCGAACGGGTGTCGGTGTGCATCCCCGCCCGCGACGAGGCCGCCACCATCGGGCCGATCGTGGCGGCGATCCGCACCGTGCTCGTCGACCGCGTCCCCCTGGTGGACGAGCTGGTGGTGGTCGACGACGGCTCGAAGGACGCCACGGCGTCGATCGCCGCCGCAGCCGGCGCCGCCGTAGTGCAGTCCGCCGTGGTGCAGTCCGCCGTGGTGCAGTCCGCCGTGGTGCAGGCGACCGCAGAGCCGGCGGCCGCGGTGCAGGCGATCTGCGGCCCGGGGTCGCCGAGGGCCCATGGCAAGGGGCAGGCGATGGCGGCAGGGCTGTCCTTCACGACCGGCAGCATCGTCGTCTTCCTCGACGGCGACGTGGAGAACTTCGCCGAGCACTTCGTGGTCGGGCTGGTAGGACCGCTTCTCGTCGATGCCCGGTTGATGCTGGTCAAAGGCTGCTACGAGCGGCCCGTCGGCGGCATGCCGAGCGGCGGCGGACGGGTCACCGAGCTGGTGGCGCGGCCGCTGATACGCCGCCTGTTCCCGGCGCTCGTCGGGGTGTCGCAGCCGCTGGCGGGGGAGACCGCGATCCGCCGGGGGGCCATCGAGGGCATCGCCCTCGCCGGCGGCTACGGAGTCGAGATCGGCCTTCTCATCGACGTGGTCGAGCGCTACGGCGGTGCCGCCATCGCCCAAGTCGACCTCGGCTCGAGGATCCACCGCAATCGCCCGCTCGAGGAGCTGGCTCCGCAAGCCGACGAGGTGCTCGGGGTAATGCTCGATCGTGCTGGCGTGTCTCGCTCCGTGCTCGGCCCGGCGGCCCTCTGACCGTGGCCCGGCCCGCAGCCGATGAGCAGCCGATGAGCGAGCTGGTGGTGGCCTCCAACCGGGGGCCGGTGAGCTACGGGTCGGACGCCTCCGGCAAGACCGTCGTCAAGCAGGCGGCCGGAGGCCTCGCGCCGAGCCTCGTCAGCGCGCTCACCGGTTCGGGGGCGATCTGGATCGCTGCCCCCCTTTCCGACGAGGATCGCAAGCTGGCGGCGACCGGCGGACCGCCTGAGCAGGTCGAGGGGATAGACCTGCGGCTCGTCGACGTACCCGCCGACGTGCAGCAGGCGGCCTACAACGTCGTCGCCAACGGGACTCTGTGGTTCGTGCAGCACGGGCTGCTGGAGCTCGCCCGCCGGCCAGTGTTCGATCGCCGGTGGCGTGAGGCGTGGGACTGCTACCGGCAATACAACGACCTCTTCGCGGTGGCGATCGCCGAGGCGGCACCAGAGGGCGCCACCGTCCTCGTGCACGACTACCACCTCTCCCTCTCCGGCCGGCTGCTGGCCGAGCTGCGACCCGACCTGCGCACGGCCCATTTCACCCACACCCCTTGGTGCTCGCCGGCCGAGCTCTCGGTATTGCCCGACGACGCCCGGCGGGACCTGCTGGAGGGGATGTCGTCGTTCGGGGCGTGCGGGTTCCACACGGGGCGGTGGGCGGAGAGTTTCGAGTCGTGTGTGGAGGAGCTCGGGATCGTGGCTCCGCCAACCTTCGCAGCGGCACTCGGAACCGATGCCGGCCGCATCATGGAGGTGGCAGCATCGGACGCCTGCGGTCGCCGCCGGCGAGAGCTGGACGAGAGCCTCGGGGACCGGCGGCTGGTGCTGCGCAGCGATCGGATCGAGCTCTCCAAGAATCTCGTCCGTGGCTTCCTGGCCTACGACTCGATGCTGGAGCAGCATCCTGAGTGGCGCCAGCCGCGTCGTCTTCGTCGCCCATGCCTACGGCTCGCGAGAAGGGCTGGCGGAGTACCTCCAGTACCGGGCGGAGGTGGAGCTGGTCGTCGAGCGGGTCAACGAGCGCTGGGCCCGCCCCGGCTGGGACCCGATCGTTCTCGAGGTCGTCGACGACTACCCCTCCTCGGTCGCCGCCCTCACGCGTTACGACCTGCTGCTCGTGAACCCGATCCGTGACGGGCTCAACCTCGTCGCCAAGGAAGGCCCGATCGTCAACGACCGCGCCGGCGTCCTCGCTTTGTCGCGGGAAGCCGGCGCCTACTCGGAATTGAAGGACGCGGTCCTCCCGGTGCACCCCTACGACATCGAGAGCACGGGAGAGGTGCTGGCGGCGGGCCTGTCGATGGATGCCGCCGAGCGCCGGCGGAGGGCGGATGAGCTCCGCGTCCTCGCCACCGCGGCGACCCCCTCCTCCTGGCTGGCTGACCTGGCCGGGCATGCGCGCCGGCCGACCGCCCCTCGCGCCTGAGAAGGAGCCGTCGCCCGGCTGCTGAGGCTCACGGCTGGTTCAGCCAACGCAGGGCTTCGAGTGCCTCCATCGGACCGCCGAGGACGAAGTCGGCGGCGGCGACGAGATCTGCCGGCGTCTCGGCGTCGGCGACCGCCAGCTTGACTGCGTGGAGCCCCCGTCGGCGGTGGAGCTGCGTCAGGGTTTCGAAGGCGACGATGTCGCCTGTGTCGTCCCCCAGGTAGGTCGCGGCTCGCAGGTCCTCGCAGAGGCGGGCCACCACCCCGCCCTTGTCGATCTCGCCCGGTGCCGTCATCTCGACCGCCATCCGCCCGTGGCGCAGCGACAACCCATGAGCCGTGGCCAGCGCAGCGGCGACCTTCTGGGCTTCTGCCTCGTGCTCCGGCGCCCGCCTCCAGTGGATGGTGGCGCCGAGCCCCTTGCGCTCGACGTCGACTGCCGCCGGCAAGGAGGCCTCGGCTTCGTCGGCCACCCTGGCGACCACGGGCCGCCAGCGCTCGAACTCCGGGGGGACGAGCGACCTGCCGTCCGGGCCTACCTCCTCCATCCCGTACAGGCCGATCGCCCGCAGCGGGGATCCGTGCAGGGCCATTTGCAGCGTCGCGGAGAGGAATGATGCCGGCCGCCCCGAAACAACGGCCACCACGCCATAACGATGCGCCAGCTCGTGCAGCAACTCGACTGCCCCGGGGACAGGCGTGGCATCGGACGCGTCCGGGACGATCTTCGAGATCGTGCCGTCGAAGTCGGTGAGGATCCCCGCCGTCGAAGGGCTCTGGCGGAGCGGTGCCAGCAGCTCCGAGACACGGGCGTCGATCATCTCGCCGGGGCGGTCCGCAGTGCACCGGCGGCAGGCCCGATGGCGGCAACGATCGGGGTCACCACCGGGACGACGATGGCCTCACCGGTGGCGGCAGATCAGTGCGGCCGCCAGCGCAGGCCCGGGTCGCTCACGTAGCGGGCACGGCGACGCTCGGACTCGCGCCTGCGGAGGCGCCGCACCACGAGCGGGTCGTAGGCGAGTGCCTCGTGGCTCCGCTGAAGACGGCGCAATGACAGGTAATAGGACGTGGGCGAGATCCCGAGCGACGAGCGGATGGCATCCTGCTTGCTCGTCGCCGATTGCCACCAGGAGCGCTCGAAATCGAGCAGCCGGCGGTCGCTAGCGCTGAGAGCCATCACACGCAGACTGCCAACCCCGGGCACTCGAAGCAAGCATTCGACGATGTGCGAGGGAAGTTCTTGCAAAATGGGCAAGCACTGGGTCCCGAATGCGGTAACGATAGGAAGGGTGGATGACGTAGCAGAGTCTCGGGACCCGAGCCCATCGACCTCCTCCATCGCCTTCCTCGGGGCAGCGGCGGTGTCGACGATGCTCGACAAAGGTGAGATCACCTCGGCCGAGCTGGTGTCCGATCTGTTGCAGCGTGTCGCAGACGCCGACAGGGACGGCCCGGGGCTGCGAGCCGTGATCGGCATAGACGAGACGGTGATCGAGCGAGCTGCGGAGCTCGACAAGGAGCGGCAGGCGGGGCATCTGCGCGGCCCGCTCCACGGCCTCCCGGTGCTCGTGAAGGACAACCTCGACACCGCCGGACTGCCGACGACCGCCGGTTCCCTGGCGCTTGCCGCGCCCGAGAGCCAGCCCGAGCGCGACTCACCCGTGGTGGCGGCACTGCGCGCATCCGGTGCGATCATCCTCGGCAAGGCGAACCTCTCCGAATGGGCGAACTTTCGCGCCCGCAAGTCGGTCTCCGGCTGGAGTGCGGTGGGAGGGCAGTGCCGCAACCCTCACTCGCTCGACCGCAGCCCCGGTGGCTCGAGCTCCGGTTCGGGCGCCGCCGTGGCCGCCGGCATGGCGCCACTCGCCGTCGGGACCGAGACCGACGGATCGATCCTCTGTCCTGCAGCCGTCTGCGGCGTCGTGGGGATCAAGCCGACGGTCGGGCTCACCTCCCGGCGAGGAGTGGTGCCGATCTCCAAGAGCCAGGACACGGTAGGTCCGATGGCAAGGAGCGTCGAGGATGCGGCGCTGATGCTGCTGACGATGGCGCGCACCTGCCGGGACGAGGGCGGTATCGGATCTGGCGGACCGCCCGGGGAACCGGGAGATTGGGTTCCGGTGGCCGCGTCGGGCGAAGGGAGTGCCGACGATCGCGAGCAGCTTTCGGCGTGGCTGGCCGGCGCCACGTTGCGGGGAGCCCGCGTCGGCGTGCTGCGGGGCCGATACTCGGGTCACAGCCCCCAGGTCGAGGTGCTGGTGAAGGAGGCACTGGAGGCGATCAAGCTAGCCGGAGCCGAGGTCGTCGATCCCGTGCTCCTGCCCACCGCCGAAGAGCTCGCCGAGAGCGGGGACGAGATGACCGTCCTCGTCCACGAGTTCAAGAGCGGGCTGGAGGCTTACCTGGCGGCCCGGCCGGGACCGCCCGATGCCTGCCCCCGCACGATGGCCGAGCTGATCGAGTTCGACAACGCCCACGCCGACCGGGAGCTGGCGGTGTTCGGCCACGAGATCTTGGTGATGGCGGCGGAATCGGAGGGAGTGGAGGGGGCGGCCTACCAGGAGGCCCGGAGGCGCAACCTGGAGAGGGTGCGTGAGCGAGGGCTGGAGGCGGTGTTTCGGGACGAGCGGCTCGACGTGCTGGTGTCGCCGACCATGGCGCCGGCGTGGTTCATCGACCACGTCAACTTCGACGCCGTGGGAGGTTCCAGCTACGGCCCGGCGGCGGTGGCGGGCTACCCCGGCATCAACGTGCCGATCGGCAAGGTGCGCGGGCTGCCGGCGGGGCTCTCGTTGTACGGGCTCGCCTGGTCTGACTGGGACCTCGTGCGGCTCGCCTACGCGGTGGAGCGGGAGCTGGCGCTTGGCTCCTCGCTCGCTCCCCGCTGGCAGGACTCCGTCCCGATGGGTTGAGGGCTAGCGGGCGCCCGCCAGCTTGCGCGCCACGTACTGGAGGATCCCGCCGTGGCGGTAGTACTCGGCCTCGGTCAGGGTGTCGATGCGGACGACGACCGGGATCTCCCGGCCGTCCGCGCTCACGACCATCTGGCGCCCGATCAGCTGCTCGGCCGAGAGGCCGGCCAGGCCTTCGACGGCGATCGTCTCGTCGCCCGTGAGCTCGAGTGGAGCGGCGGCCGCCTCGGCTAGCTGCAGCGGCAGGATTCCCATGCCGATCAGGTTCGACCGATGGATCCTCTCGAAACTCGCCGCCACCACAGCTCGCACCCCCTGCAGCGCCGGGCCCTTGGCTGCCCAGTCGCGGGACGAGCCGGAGCCGTAGCCCCTGCCGGCGAACACGACCGTCGGCACACCGTCCGCCACGTACCGCTCCGCCGCCTCGAAGATCGTCATCTGCTCGCCCGACGGCAGGTGGCGGGTCACGCCGCCCTCGGTCCCGGGCAACATCTTGTTGCGGATGCGGGTGTTGGCGAACGTGCCGCGGATCATCACCTCGTGGTTGCCGCGGCGGGAGCCGTAGCTGTTGAAGTCGGCGGCCCCCACGCCCTGCTCGATCAGCCACTTGCCGGCCGGGCTGCTCGTCCGGATCGAGCCGGCAGGAGAGATGTGGTCGGTGGTGACGCTGTCGCCGAAGATCGCCAGCACGCGCGCACCGACGATGTCCGACAGCGGCGCCGGCTCCTGCCCCATGCCGTCGAAGAAGGGAGGCTTGCGCACGTAGGTCGACACTTCGTCCCAGGCGTAATGGTCGCCTGTCGGCACGTCTAGGCCCGTCCAACGCTCGTCGCCTGCGAACACATCGGCATAGGCGCGGCTGAACATCGAGGCCTGCACGGCGCTCGCCATCACCTCCCGCACCTCCTCGTCGGACGGCCAGATGTCCCGCATGAACACGGGCTCGCCCTGCTGGTCCTCGCCGAGGGGCTCGTTGTAGAGGTCGATGTCCATCGTTCCGGCGAGGGCGTAGGCCACGACTAGAGGTGGCGAGGCGAGGTAGTTCATGCGGACGTCCTGGTGTATCCGGCCCTCGAAGTTGCGGTTGCCGGAGAGGACGCTGACCGCGGCCAGGCCGTTGTCGTTGATCGCTGCCGAGATCTCGGGCAACAGCGGCCCCGAGTTGCCGATGCACGTCGTGCAGCCGAAGCCGACGAGGCCGAAACCGATCTTCTCGAGGTACGGCGTCAGCCCGGCGGCGGCGTAGTAGTCCATCACCACCCGGGACCCGGGAGCCAACGAGGTCTTCACCCAAGGCTTGCTCGTCAGGCCTCGTTCGACGGCGTTCCTGGCGAGCAGGCCGGCGGCGATCATCACCTGTGGATTGGAGGTGTTCGTGCAGCTCGTGATGGCCGCCACCACCACGTTCCCGTGCCCGATCTCAAAACTCCTCCCATCAGCCAGCTCCACCCCCACCTTCCCGGCGGCCGCGGCGGAGGCGTCCGCGCCGCCAGGGAGCGACTTCGCCAACGCCTCGCTGAAGGCGACCTTGGCACGGTCGAGCGGGACCCTGTCCTCGGGTCGGGAGGGCCCGGCCAGCGAGGGCCGCACCGTCGACAGGTCGAGCTCCAGCAGTTCGTTGAAGCGAGGAGCAGCGGCCGGATCGAGCCAGAGGCCCTGTTCCTTGGCGTATGCCTCGACGAGGGCGATCTCCGCCGCCGCCCGTCCTGTCATCTGCATGTAGCGCAGCGTCGCCTGATCGATCGGGAAGATCGTGATCGTCGAGCCGTACTCGGGAGACATGTTGCCGATCGTCGCCCTGTTCTCGACCGGCACGTTTGCGCAGCCGGGCCCGTAGAACTCGACGAACTTGCCGACCACCCCGTGCTGGCGGAGCAGCTCGGTCACCGTGAGCACGAGATCGGTGGCGGTGACGCCCGTCGCCAGCTCGCCGGAGAGCTTGAAGCCGACCACCTTCGGGATGAGCATCGAGATCGGCTGGCCGAGCATCGCCGCTTCCGCCTCGATCCCGCCGACGCCCCAGCCGACGACGCCGAGACCGTTGACCATCGTGGTGTGCGAGTCGGTGCCGACGACGGTATCGGGGAAGGCGAGCCCATCCCTGGTGAAGACGACCCGGGCCAGGTATTCGAGGTTCACCTGGTGCACGATGCCGGTGTCGGGTGGGACGACCCGGAAGTTGGAGAACGCCTGCTGCCCCCAGCGCAGGAAGCGGTAGCGCTCGCTATTGCGCGCCAGCTCGAGCTCGGCGTTCCTGGCGAACGCCTGCGAGTTGCCGTAGACGTCGACGATCACGGAGTGGTCGATCACGAGGTCGACCGGGACGAGTGGGTTGACTGCGGAAGGATCGCCACCGAGGGCCTGCACCGCGTCCCGAAGGGCGGCGAGGTCGACCACGACCGGGACCCCCGTGAAGTCCTGCAGCAGGATGCGAGCCGGCGAGAACGCGATCTCCTTGTCCTTCGTAGCTTCGGGAGTTCCAGCGCGCGCCACGGCGGCTATGTCGTCGGGGGACACCGAGATCCCGTCCTCGTTGCGGAGCAGGTTCTCGAGGAGGACCTTCAGGGAGTACGGCAGGCCGCCGACGTCGAGCCCTGCCGACTCGAGGGCGGGGAGGCGGTAGATCTCGAACTCGTCCTCGCCGACGACCAGCTTGCCCCTGGCCCCGAAACTATTGCCCGACGCACCCATACCGTCTCCTCCGGCTCGTCTCTGTAGAAGAAACTATCTGCGGCGCCAACATGGGTCCGCAGGGCGCGCCTCTTCCTCCGAGTCCCGCGTCCGCAGAGGGTGCCTGCCCATGGAGCGACGACAGTTGAGGCTCAGTCGAACGAGATCGCAGCGGCGCCCGGGCTGACGTGGTCACGCAGCTTGCGCAGGAGCGATGCCAGCTCTCGCTCCTCGGCAGGCTCGAGCACGCCGCCCAGTAGGACCTCCAAGGCAGAAGCGTGCCGTGGCAGGGCCTCGTTCATCACTCGTTCGCCTTCCGGCGTCAGGGCGGCGTAGGCACCGCGGCGATCGGCGGGACACGCCTCCCGCACCACGAGGCCGAGCTGGGCGAGCCGGTCGACGGCACGGGTGAGCCCGCTCGGAGTGAGAGTCGTCTGCGAGGCGAGATCCGTCATGCGAAGGCGGTTCCCCGGTGAACGCCGCAGCCGGATGAGGACGTCGAACCACGGAGCTCCCGCTCCTGCCACGCAGGCCAGGGATGGCTCGAGGGACCGGCGGACGCCGGCGGCGGTCTCGAAGAGGAGGCCGATCAACGTCACCCGGTCGCAGGGATCGCCGTCAGTCACGTAGTCAGTGTAGCTGCCGAAAGAATTTAGTTGCGCAGGAAATAAAACCTGAGTACGGTTAGTTGTACAAGCAAAGATCTTCTCTAACACACGGAGGCAAAGGCGATGTCCGACACAGCGACCCCCACGCAGAGCCCGGGTGAGACGACCCTCAGGCACATCGACGGGTTGGACTTCCCGGCGCCAGGCTCGTTCGCCATAGACCCCAGTCACACTCATATCGGCTTCGGGGTGCGGCACATGATGGTGTCGAAGGTGCGCGGCTCGTTCAAGAGCTTCAACGGCAAGATCGTCGTCGGGGACAGCCTGGCGACGAGTTCCGTCAAGGTCGAGATCGACACCGCGAGCATCGACACCGGCGAGGCGATGCGCGACGACCACCTGCGCACGAGTGACTTCTTCGAGATCGAGAAGTACCCGAAGATCACCTTCGAGAGCTCCCGGTTGGTGCCGAAGGGCGACGAGCGGTTCGAGCTCGTCGGCGACCTGACCATCCACGGGGTCACCCGCCCTGTAGCGCTCGAGGTCGAGCAGCTTGGCGTCGTCAACGACCCGTGGGGCAAGCAGCGAATCGGGTTCACCGCGTCCACCGAGGTGGACCGTGAGGAGTTCGGCCTGACCTACAACGCAGCCCTCGAGGCGGGCGGCGTGGTCATCGGCAAGCGGGTCAAGCTGGAGGTGGAGGTCGAGGCGGTCCGCGAGGAGGCGGACCCCGCCTGACATAGCGCCTGATGCGAAGTGTGTCATCGGACAGAGCGTCTGCGCTTCGTTTGGTGACACACTTTGGCCGGCCAAAGCGCAAGTTGCCACCGAACTGTGTCACTCTGCTGAGCGCTGGCGCTCAGTAAATCGACACACTTTGGCTGGGAGCGCCTGGAAGCCGGTGTGCCAGGGTGTTCGCTCGACCGACAGGGTTACGTCTCGGCGTCCGAGATCGGCCGCCAGACCCGGGCACAGCGGCATGGCCCAGCCGCCACCCGCTCGCTGGGCCGCCGGTGCAAGCGATGCGTGGGCAGACGAGACTTATCGAGCACGCGACGAAGGAGGATCCATGCCGATCCAGAGACTCAACCATGCCGTGCTCTACGTTCGAGACGTGGAGCGAAGCGTCAAGTTCTACACCGAGGTGCTTGGGTTTCGCGCCGTCGGGATGGGCCAGGCGAGAGGTGCCGCCTTCCTGCAGGCGCCGGCATCGACCAACGACCACGACATAGGCCTGTTCGAGGTCGGCGCAGAGGCAGGCGACTCGCTCGCCGGGTCACGCACGGTCGGCCTTTACCACCTTGCATGGGAGGTCGACACCCTCGACGAGTTGGAGCGCCTGGCCGGCGTCCTGGCAGAGGCGGGCTCGTTGGTCGGTGCCTCCGATCACTCCACTACGAAGTCGCTCTACGCCAGGGATCCCGACGGACTCGAGTTCGAGGTGGCGTGGGTGGTCCCGGCAGCCTTGCTCGACGACGAGGCGCTATCGGGGCGGAAGGGGATCCGGCCGCTCGACATCGGCAAGGAGAAGGGTCGCTACGGCGGTCAGACCCGAGGCGGGGTCGGCATCTCGGTACCCGCAGCCATCGGCTGAGGACCTCGGTCCCGCCGGCTGCCAGCAGAGCAGGGCGACCCTCAGGGCGGCCCTCAGTGGACCAGCGAGATCGCGTCGTGAACGACGAGATACGCGACGAGCACCATCACCGTCAGGTAGATCGCCGCCATCTGCCACCGCCATCTGTGATCGGCAGCGAAGAAGCGGCGGATCCCGAGGGCGTCGAAAACCAGTGCCAGCAGCCCGACGGGTATGCCGATGGCCGGCCCTATCGCCGACGCCAGCCCCAGGGCAGGCAGTACGAACGGGAAGATCACGTAGCTGAGAAGGCAACGCAGTCCCGACAGGACCATCGCCACGCTGAAAGTGCGCTGGGCACGACCCTCGCCGGAGTGGGGCGCGGTATCAGGAATGCGAAGGAGCCGGCGCGCCGCCAGGTCGGCGGAGCTGCGCCTGACCGCCGGCTTCCGCGGCGACGTACGTCGGCGGGGGACGGCTGCGGTTGCCGGCGTCGTCGTCACGACCCTCAAGGTTAAGGCCAGGCCGCCCTGCGGTCCAAGCGCCCCTTTGGGGATGCCGGGCTGCCGGGCTGCCGGAGGAGTTCTGCCGGGCAAGTAGGCTGAACCGCTACCCGCTGCGCCTCCTGACCAGCTGTTCGGCAGGTACAGAGGGAGCCCTTGCCAGTTCTTGACGGCCGCCCCCACCCGAGTCGAGGAGGATCGATGTTCACCCCAGTGCCAGCGAACGCCGATTTCCCGGCGCTCGAGGCTGCAGTGCTCGAGCACTGGGCGCGGCACGAGATCTTCCGCCGATCGGTAGAAGAGCGCCCCCAGGACAGGGTGGCGATCTTCTACGAGGGGCCGCCGACGGCAAACGCTTTGCCGGGCGTCCATCACGTATGGGCTCGCTTCTTCAAGGACCTCTTCTGCCGTTACCTGACGATGCGCGGCCATCGCGTGGTTCGCCGCGCCGGCTGGGACTCGCACGGCCTGGCGGTCGAGGTGGAGGTGGAGAAGATGCTCGGTCTGACGGGGAAGGACCAGATCGAGCACTACGGCGTCGCCGAGTTCGTCCAGCGCTGCCGGGAGTCCGTCCTCACCTACGTGACCGAGTGGGAGCGGCTGACGGAGCGGATGGGCTACTGGGTCGACATGTCCGACGCCTACTGGACGCTCGATCCCGCCTACGTCCAGTCCGTGTGGTGGCATCTCCGCCAGCTCTGGGACAAGGGGCTGCTCTTCGAAGACCTGAAGGTGATGCCGTACTGCCCACGCTGCGGCACGGGCCTGTCGAGTCACGAGCTTGGTCAGCCGGAGGTCTACCGGGAGGTGGAGGATCCGTCCGTCTATGTCCGCTTCCCGCTCGACAGAGCGTCGAGCGGCGGAACTGTGCCGCCGGTCGGTGCCGAAGCGCTGGCAGTGTGGACGACCACTCCCTGGACGCTCGTCTCGAATACAGCGGTGGCGGTCCACCCGGACCTCGAGTACGTCGTGGTCGACGGCTTGGTGCTGGCCGCGGCCAGGGTCGACGCGGTGCTCGGCGATGGTTCGATGGCGCGGGCGACGGCGCGGGTGCGCGGGAGCGATCTCGTCGGCCTCCGCTACCGGCGGCCGTTCGAGCTCGTCGAGGTGCCGGCGGGCGCAGACGGATGGCGTGTGGTGGCGGCCAACTACGTGACAGCCGAGGACGGCACCGGGCTCGTCCACCAGGCGCCGGCCTTCGGCGCCGAGGACTGGGCGGTCGGCAAGGCGGAGGGCCTGCCGATCCTCAACCCCGTCGGGCCGGACGGAAGGTTCCTCCCGCAGGCGGGGTGGCTGGCGGGCCGCGGCGTGAAGGAGGCCGATCCCGACATCATCGATGCGCTCGCCGAGTCCGGGCTCTTGATCCGGCAGGAGAGGTACATCCACTCCTACCCCCATTGCTGGCGCTGCCGCACGGCCCTCATCTACTGGGGCAAGCCCTCGTGGTACGTGGCCACCTCGTCCCGCAAGGGCGAGCTGATCGACGCCAACGAGACGGTGAGGTGGCGGCCTGAGAGCGTGAAACGGGGGCGTTTCGGGGAGTGGCTGGAGAACAACGTGGACTGGGCGCTGTCCCGCGACCGCTACTGGGGCACCCCCCTGCCGATCTGGCGCTGCGCCGAGGGTCACGCTCGTTGCGTCGCCTCCCTCGCCGAGCTGTCGGAGCTGGCGGGACGTGAGGTTGGCGATCTCGACCCGCATCGGCCGGCGATCGACGAAGTGGTCCTGCGCTGTCCGGACTGCGGCGGCGAGGCGCGGCGGGTGGAGCCGGTGATCGATGCCTGGTTCGACTCCGGCTCCATGCCGGCGGCCGAGTGGGGGTACCCGGCCGTGGCGGGCTCCGCCGAGGATTTCGTGCTGCCGGCTGAGTTCATCGCAGAGGCCGTCGACCAGACCCGCGGCTGGTTCTACTCGCTCCTGGCCGTGAACCAGCTCGTGCACGGGCGGGCGCCGTACAAGACCGTCCTCTGCCTCGGCCACATCGTCGACGCCGACGGTCGCAAGATGTCGAAGAGCATCGGCAACGTGATCGATCCCTGGGAGATCTTCGACACACGCGGCGCCGATCCGTTGCGCTGGTGGATGTACCACCAGGGCTCGCCCTGGACCGCGACCCGCACCAGCATGGCGGCGATCGACGCGTCGACGTCCGACACGCTGATGACGCTCTGGAACACGTGGAGCTTCTTCACGCAGTACGCGCTGCTGTCGGAGTTCGACCCGGAAGATCCATCCATCCCACCCGCCGCCGAGCGCTCGCCGCTCGACAGGTGGGCCCTGTCGCGCCTGGCTTCGACCACCAGGTCGGTGACGGCGGCGTTGGACGATTACCAGCCGCTGCAGGCTGCCAACGTCCTGGCGGCCTTCGTCGACGACCTCTCCAACTGGTTCGTGCGGCGCAGCAGGCGTCGCTTCTGGCGCACTGACCCCGGAGCTGATCCTTCGGACTCCCTCGCCGCCTACGCCACCTTGCACACGAGCCTGTTGACGGTCGCCCGTCTTCTGGCGCCCGCCTGCCCCTTCTACGCCGAGACGATCTGGAGGTCGTTGGCGGGGGCGGACGAGGCCGACTCTGTCCACCTGCAGGATTGGCCGGAGGTCGAGTCGGGGTCCCTCGACGAGGAGCTGGAGCGGCAGATGGAGATGGCCCGCCGTCTCGTCTCGATCGGGCGCGCAGCTCGCGCCCAGTCGGGGGTGAAGGTGCGCCAGCCGTTGCGGCGGGCGCTCGTGGTCGTGCCGGGCGGGAGCTCAGCCTTCGTCCACCTGTTCGACGATCTCATCCGGGACGAGCTGAACGTCGACGAGCTGGTCGCCGCCGACGACATCGCAGACGTGCTGGCATTCGAGCTCGTTCCGAGCTTCCGTCTCCTCGGGCCAAGGCTGGGTGAGGCGGTCAAGGAGGTACGGCCGGCGCTCGCCGCCCTGGACCCTGCCTCGGCCGTCGACGAGCTCGAGCGTGAGGGTGAGCTGAAGGTCGTGCTGTCGGTGGGGGAGGTAGCCCTCTCGCCGGCCGAGGTGGAGGTTCGTGTCCGGGGCAGAGAAGGTTTCGCCGTATCGAGGGAGGGGACCGAAGCGGTGGCTCTGGACCTGACGCTCGACGACGACCTCCGCAGGCGAGGCCTTGTGCGTGACGTGATCCGCCAGGTGCAGGAGCTCCGGCGGGCCACGGGACTGGCCGTGGAGGACCGCATCCAGGTGTGGCTGTCCGGTCTCGACGATCTTGAGCCTTGGTTCGGCGATGTCGGGCAGGAGGTGCTCGCCGTGAAGGTGCAGGCGGGCTCGCTGGAGCGGGACGGACTGCCGCTGGAGACCGACGACGGGCGCCAGGCGCACGCTTGGATCGAGGCCGTCGCCGGCTGAGCCTGGCTTGACCCCGGCGCTCATCGCCAGAGCTCGGCCACCGAGATCCCGAAGTCGCCCAGCATCTGGCGGAAGAGCGGGAGGGACAAGCCGATGACGTTCGAGGGGTCTCCCTCGACGCCGTCGACGAAGGGTCCTCCACGCCCATCGAGGCTGAACCCGCCCGCCATCGTCATCGGTTCCCCGGTGGCGACGTAGGCGTCGATCTCCCGAGGGGAGAAGCTGCCCATGTGGACCCGAGTCGCACCCACGCGCTCCACTGCACGCCCGCTGCTCGTCTCGGCGAGCCAATGACCGGTGTACAGGGTCCCCGTGGTGCCGGAAAGGCGGCGGCAGAGCTCAGCCGCAGCGTCAGCGTCGGCCGGCTTGCCGATCGCCTCGCCCTCGACGTCGAGCAGCGAGTCGCAGGCGATGACGAGAGTGCGGGGCTCGCCCGATCTCGCCTCCAACATCCGCAGCGCCGCCTGGCCCTTGCGGCGCGCCAGCTCCGCGACGGCGGCCTCGGTGCTCGGCGCATCTGTCTGCTCGTCGACGCCGGTGACGACCACCTCCGCCTCGAAACCGGCGCCTCTCAATATTCCCAACCTTGCTGTCGACGCCGAGGCGAGCACCAGCCGCCAGTTGCCCTCGCTCATGCCACTCTCCCGGCGCCCTCGGCGGGCTCGACCGAGTACACCCGAGCCCCTGGCAGCGCGAGCCCTTCCACGGCTTCACACAGATCCTCGCAGCGACCCTCCGGCACCAGCGCCACGACGGACCCTCCGAAGCCACCGCCGATCATGCGCGATCCCGCTGCCCCTGCCGCCAGGGCGGTGTCGACGACGAGATCGAGCTCAGCGACAGGACACCTCGTAGTCGTCCCTCAGGGAGGAGTGTGCCTCGCTGAGGATCGGTCCGCACGCATTCAGATCTCCACGATCGAGAGCCTCGGCCATCTGCCTCACACGTGCATTCTCGGTCACGACATGACGTACCCGGCGTGCCAGCAGCGGTTCCGACTCCAGCCTTGCGAGGGCATCGGGAAGCTGGTCGGGGTCGAGGTCGCTGAGCGACGCGACACCGAGGACCTCCGCAGCCGCCCGGCACTGCCGCTGGCGCACCTCGTACTCCGATCCCGCCAGCTCGTGCTGCACGCCGGTGTCGACGACGAGCACGGCCATCGCTGACGCCGCCGGTTCGAAGGGGACGTGCCGGTAGGTCAGGCTGCGAGTGTCGAGGAAGAGCGCATGTCCGGAGCGGCCGAGCAGCGAAGCCGACTGGTCGAGCGCACCGCTCGGGATGCCGACGAACTCGTTCTCCGCGCGCCTGCAGATCCGCACCAGTTCCTCCCGGGTCAGACCCAGTACCAGCAGCTCGTCGAGCGCCACCGCGATGGCGCACTCGAGGGCAGCCGACGACGCGAGGCCCGCTCCGACCGGGACGTTGCTCTCGACGAGGATGTCGGCGCCGCCGGCGGCAGGCGCGCCGAGGGACCAGACGACGCCGAGTGGGTAGCGGGCCCAGCCGTTGATCGCTCCTGGCGCCAGCTCGGCGAAGCTGGCCGACACGCAGGGATCGGGGCCGGCAAGGGATGCGGCCGCGGTGGCGACCCTCACCCGCCCGTCGTCACGCAGCGCAACATGAGCCCTCGTCGACAGGGAGATGGCGAATGGCAGCACGAGGCCGTCGTTGTAGTCGGTGTGCTCGCCGATCAGGTTGACGCGGCCCGGGGCACGCCATATCCCGTCTGGCCTGCGGTCGAACAACTCTTCGAAACCCGCCCCTGCCATCACTCGTCCGGCGCCCACCGCCGCGCCTGCTTGCGCTCGGACAGCTGGCGCTTCTCTTGGAGCCGCTGCTCGGCGGCGCGCCGCGACACCTTCGTGGCGCGCCGGACAGGCGGGCGGTGGCTCGCTCGGTCGATGCGGGTTGCCAGCCTCTCCAATGCCTTCTGCCGGTTCCGCCACTGGGATCGCTCGGAGGCGGCCACGATACGCACCTGGTCCCCCAGCGCGGCGACAAGCCTCTCCCTCAGGTCGTCGTCGACTGCCAGTTGCGACAGGTCGCAGAGCAACTCGACACGCGAGTCCGCCGTGTTGACGTGCTGGCCCCCCGGACCCCCCGCACGGCTGAAGCGCCACGAGAGCGCGGAGCTCGGAACCTCGATACCGCCAGGGGTATGTAGGTCCTCGGGGCGGGGCATGGCTCGACGGTACCGCCGAGGAGCGCCTCGGGTCGCACGCCGATAGCCGCAAGCCAGATTCGGCCCTCAGACCGGCCGGCCCCTCAATTGGCGGTAGCGGCGAACAAGTGCGGCCGTGGAAGGGTCGGTGTCGGCGAGATCCGGCGCCGAGGCCGCCGCCAGCGCCGGCTCCAGCTTCTTCGCCATCACCTTGCCGAGCTCTACGCCCCACTGGTCGAACGAGTCGATCCCCCAGATGGCGCCTTCGGTGAAGACGATGTGCTCGTACAGCGCGACCAGCTGCCCGAGAACCGACGGAGTCAGCTTCGGAGCCAGAACCACGGAGTTGGGCCTGTTCCCCGGCATCACCTTGTGCGGGACGACCTCGGGAGGCGTACCGTCGGCGGCCACCTCCTCGGCGGTGCGACCGAACGCCAGCACGGCGCTCTGCGCCAGGCAGTTGGCGACGAGCAGGTCATGCTGGTCCACCGCCCCGTTCGTCGGCTCGGCGAAGGCGATCAAGTCTGCAGGAACGAGCTTCGTACCTTGGTGGAGCAGTTGGTAGAAGGCGTGCTGGCCGTTGGTCCCCGGTTCGCCCCAGAAGATCTCGCCGGTCTGGTAGTCGACTCTCGACCCGTCGAGCCGCACGCCCTTGCCGTTCGACTCCATCGTCAATTGCTGTAGATACGCCGGGAAGCGCGCCAGTCGCTGGCTGTAAGGGAGCACCGCGTGCGACTGGGCGCCGAGGAAGTTGTCGTACCAGACGTTGAGGAGCCCCTGCAGCACAGGCATGTTGCGCTCGAACGGCATCTCGGCGAAATGGCGGTCGATGGCATGCGCGCCGGCCAGCATCTCGCCGAACTGCTCCCTGCCGATCGCCACCATCAGCGAGAACCCGATCGCCGACATGTACGAGTAGCGGCCCCCGACCCAGTCCCAGAACCCGAGCATGTTCTCGGGCGCGATGCCGAAGGCAGTGACAGCCTTCTCGTTGGTGGACACGGCGATGAAGTGCTTGGCGATGGCCTCCTCGCCGGCGCCGAGCCCGCCCAGCAACCAGTCCCGGGCTGCGGCCGCATTGGTCAACGTCTCTATCGTGGTGAAGGTCTTCGAGCTGACCACGAACAGGGTCGTTGCAGGATCGAGATCCCGCGTCTCCTCGTACAGATCTACCGGGTCGACATTGGAGACGAAACGGCAGGTGATCTCGGGGCCCGCGTAATCCTTCAGCGCCTCGTAGGCCATGGCCGGGCCGAGGTCGGAGCCTCCGATGCCGATGTTGACGATCGCCCGCACCCGCTCGCCGCTGTGACCGCGCCACGACCCGTCCCGGATGCTGTCCGAGATCTCGCCCATCCGGTCGAGCACCGCGTGCACCTCGGCTACCACGTCGCGTCCGTCGGCGACCAGGTGGCCGTCGGCGGGCATCCGGAGAGCAACGTGCAGCACCGCCCGATCCTCGGTCGAGTTGATGTGCTTGCCGGCGAACATCGCGTCGCGCCGCTCTGCGACGCCGGCGACGCGGGCGAGGTCGAGGAGCAGGGGGATGGTGTCGGAGGTGGTGAGGTGTTTCGAGAAGTCGAGCAGCAGGTCACCGGCCTCGACCGTCATGGCTTCGGTACGGCCCGGCTCGGATGCGAACAGTTGCCGGATGGAGGTGCCCCCGATATCGGCGGCGTGGGCTGCAAGGCGGCGCCATTCGGGACTCGTGCTGATGTCGTTCGCTGAGGTCATCGCCTAGACCGTACCGGGTCGCCTAGCGCCTGAGTCCAGAGCCGCTGAAGCGCCCGGAACCAGTCTCGAAACAAGTCCCCGCACCCCTTGTGGATCCCCGTCCCTCAGCGACGGCAGATCGTGACGATGTTCGGCTCGTCGCGGATCTCGACCGACGAGAATCCGGCGCGCGGCAGCAGGAGCTCGAGCTCGTGGGTGGTGTAGAGGCGGGCGCGGTAGTTGTTCGTCGCCTCTCCACGGCGCGCGCCCTGCACGAAGGCTTCGAGATTGGCTTCGTCGAGCAGGTTCGGCCACGTCAGGAAGGCGAGCCCGCCTGGCCGGAGCATCCGAACGACATCCTCCGTGAGGAGAAAGGCGTCCTCCTTCTCGAGATGTTGCAGCACGATGATCGAGTACACGAGGTCTATCGACTCGTCGACCACCTCGGGGACCTTCGTGTCGAGACACTGCGCGTACTTGACGTTGGAGAGACCGGCGAGACGGGTGCCGGCCATCTCGAGCATCCGGGGTGAAGCGTCGACGGCCCACAAGGTCTGGCAATGGGGAGCCATGTACATGGCAATGCGTCCGATCCCACAGCCGAGGTCGAGGACCGCAAAGCCGGGCTCGAGGAAGGGAAGAAGCCGCTCTGCGTCCCGGCGCCCGCTTTCCTCGAAGAACTCCTTGTCCTCGGAGTCGATGATCTCGAGGCGAGCGTCCTGTTCGGTTTGTGGCGCCCATCCGTAGCGGGTGTGGGCGCCGTGCCCTGTAATGGCATCGTGGCCGGGCGCTCCCGAAGATCCCGCTCCGCCCGATCGCACGCCCATCCTCCGCGTCTGCCCCCGAGAGCCACCCGGAGGCGAGCTCCATGGCCCGGGCGCCTCGCCGCCACAGGTCTCCGGTGTCGAGGCGCTCGTTCACCGGGCGATGGTATACGGGACCATCAGACCTGGGCGTGGACGACTGCGCGGTATTCGATCATCGCCCGCCGCGGATCGCGCCGAATGGTGTCTCGCCATCGCGGCACGGGAGGGGCGCCTCGCACGACCTTGGCGCGGGCGAAGCCGGCCGCCCGGCAGAGGCTGACGAGCGCACGTTCGGTGGGCGCGTACCAGTTGCCGAAATCGGAGCCGCCGAGCTCGTTGCCGGGAAAGAAGGCGAGCAAGCTTGCCTCGCTCTGCCCGAGTACCCGCACCGCCACCGTCTCGATGACGGCCACCCCGGATGTGACGGCGCGCAGGCGGCGGAGGGCGGTCAACGGTTCCATCATGTGGTAGAGCACGCCGAGGTAGAGGACGACGTCGAATGTGCCGAGAGTCGACACGTCCATCTGCATGAAGTCGCCCACGACCGGCTTGACGGAGCTTCCGAGAACCCTGCTTGCGAGGTCGAAACCACGCTTGCCGGGGAGGTTGGGATCCCAGAAGTCGGTCAGGTCGCGATCGTGATCGGGAAGGACGCCCGCTGCCGCGCACTGCTCCCAGAACGCCTGGCGCTCACCTATCCGCACCCCCCATGCGTAGTGATCCAGCGCGACGACGCTGCGAGCCCCGGCCCGCTCAGCCCGAAACGAGTACAAACCGTCCCAAGCACCCACATCGAGCACGGACTTCCCGGCGAAGCTGGGCAGCTCCGAGTCCGACAGCGGCTGGACGTTCGACAGGCCCCGGAGTGACGACACCGCCTCCGAGATCGATGCTGTGGCACCAGTCGAGCTCAGAGACCTGTCGCTTGACGTCCTCTACGTCCATCGCCTCAAGCTAGACGGAAGTCCCGGGACGGCTGGACCGACAGGTGCCCAACGCGACGCTCGTACCGGCCCGCTGCCAGGGGCGCCCTCGGTAGTGCGCCCTCGGTAGTGCGCCCTCGGTAGAGCGCCCTCGGTAGAGCGCCCTCGGTAGGATTCGAACCTACGCACCCGGCTCCGGAGGCCGGTGCTCTATCCCCTGAGCTACGAGGGCGGGATGGTGAAGCGGCCGATCGGCAGCCCATCCCCCGTCAACCGAGACGATGCCGCTATCCGGTTGCATCGTAGCCGGTGATCGGCAATCCTCAGATTGCGATGACGGTCCGGGCCATGCTTGCCGAGGCGCTTGCCGGCGCGCTGCGAGCGGCCGTTCCGGCGACCGAGGTGCCGGCCTCGGAGATCCACCTCGAGCGACCCGCACGAGCCGAGCACGGCGACTGGTCGAGCAACGTTGCCCTCGTCCATTCCAAGCCCGCCGGGCGAACGCCTCGCGAGCTCGCCCAGCAGCTGGCCGAGCAGTTGAACGCAGATCCGCCGGTACACGTGACGAAGGTGGAGGTCGCGGGGCCTGGTTTCGTGAACTTCTACCTCGAGCGCGAGCTGGCTGCACGAGGAGCTCGTGCACGTGGTCGAGAAGGGTGTGCACCGCTACGCCAAGCCCGTTCTCGGTCGTGGCGAGAGGGTGCAGATCGAGTTCGTCAGCGCCAACCCCACGGGGCCATTGCACGTCGGCAACGGCTGGTTCGCTTCGTACGGCGACGCGCTCGCCCGGCTTCTCGAGTGGACGGGCCACGACGTGACCCGCGAGTACTACGTCAACGACACCGGGGGTCAGATCCGCCGCCTCGGCGAGAGCCTGCTGGCGCTGCGGCGCGGAGAGCCTCCTCCCGAGGGGGGCTACCAGGGTGAGTACATGGCCGAGCTGGCGGCCGTTTACGACGGGCCGGAAGATGTGGCGGCGGCGGGTCGGTACGCGGCGGACAGGAACCTGGAGTCGATCCGCAACACGCTGAGCCGCCTCGGCATCCATTTCGACGTCTGGTACAGCCAAGGGGCGGTCGAGGAGTCGGGGGCGGTCTCCACCACGATCGAGATCCTCAAGCAGCGCGGCTCCATCTACGAGCAGGGCGATGCGGTCTGGCTGCGGACGACCGACTTCGGCGACAAGAGAGACCGTGTGCTCGTCCGCTCTGACAAGACCCCGACGTACATCGCCGGAGACTTGGCCTATCACCGCGACAAGTTCCTGGTGCGGGGTTTCGAGAGGGTGATCGACGTGTGGGGGGCCGACCACCACGGGCAGGTGGCCAGCATGCGGGCGGGCATGGCGGCGCTCGGCATCGACCCGCAACGCCTCGAGATCAAGATCGGGCAGATGATCTCGCTCGTCGGCGCCCGCATGTCAAAACGAGCCGGGAACGTGATCGCACTCGACACCCTCCTCGATCTGCTCGGCCCTGACGCCACCCGCCTGCTCTCCCTCACCGCCTCCATCGACCAGGCATCGACGCTCGACCTCGAGGTCGTCAAGCGACATTCCGCCGAGAACCCCGTCTATTACGTGCAGTACGCCCACGCCCGCATCGCCTCCATCGAGCGGGTCCGGACCGACCGGGGCATCGCTCGCCGGGCGATCGCCGGCACAGACCTCGGGCTGCTCACCCACCCCCGTGAGCTCGACGTCATCCGCTGCCTGATCGACCTGCCCGAGATCGTGATCGAGGCGACGACCGAACGTGCGCCCTACAAGGTCACGAACTGGGTCCGCCGCTTGGCCGGCGAGTTCCACGGCTTCTACCACGACTGCTGGGTGCTGGGCGAAGGGATCTCGCCGGAGTTGACCCAGGCAAGGCTGTGGCTCGTGGAAGGGGCCCGCATCGGGCTGGCGATCGGGCTCTCGTTGCTCGGCGTGTCCGCGCCGGACGCGATGTGACGGGCGGACGATGATCGAGAGAGTGCTTCCGAGCGAGGCGCCGATCGCCAAGCACCTGCTGCCTCTGACGGCTGCCAGGGACCCGGCAGGGCGGCTCCGCATCGGCGGGGTGGACCTCCTCGATCTGGCGGAGGACCTCGGCACTCCCGTGTTCGTCTACGACGAGGAGCACCTGCGGGTCCGGTGCCGGGAAGCCCTCGCCGCCTTCGGCCACGGCGTCGCCTACGCCACGAAGGCCTTCTTGTGCAAGGCGATGGCGGCCCTGGCGCACGAGGAGGGGCTGCTGCTCGACGTCGCCAGCGGTGGCGAGACGACGATGGTGTTGGCCGCCGGCGTGCCCCCCGAGAGGCTCGTTCTGCACGGGTCCAACAAGTCGGAGGACGAGCTGGAGACTGCGATCACTGCCGGTCTCGGCCGGATCGTGGTGGACTCTTTCGACGAGATCGAGCGGCTGGACCGCCTTGTCAGCCGGCACGGCCGCTGGGGCGGGGCCCAGGGCGAGCCGCAGCAGGTGCTGGTGCGGGTCACGCCCGGTGTCGAGGCGCACACTCATGAGTACGTGATGACCGGGCAGGACGACTCCAAGTTCGGGTTCAGCCTGGAGTCCGGGGCGGCAGCGGAAGCCGTGAAGAAGCTGCGCGCGATCCGCAACTGGAAGTCGCCGGCATTCACTCGCACATCGGGAGCCAGATCTTCCGGACCGACTCGTTCGCCCGCTCGGCGGCTGCCCTGGCGCCTTTCGTCGCCGAGGCGGGCGTCGGGGAGCTGTGCGTCGGCGGGGGTCTCGGGGTTGCCTACCTCAACGACGAGGTGGCACCGACGATGGTCGATTGGGCGGCCACCGTCCGCTCGGCGTGTGCGGCCGCCGGCCTCCCGCCGGGGGTGAAGGTGACTGCTGAGCCCGGGCGGGCGATCGTCGCAACCGCCGGCCTCACCCTCTACCGGGTGGGGACGGTGAAGGAGCTGCCAGGTATCCGCCGTTATGTGTCGGTCGACGGCGGCATGTCGGACAACCCTCGCCCGGTTCTGTACGGCAGCGGATACGAGGCCTTCCTGCCCCGGACCGCAGATGCCTCGCGGCCCCTGCCGGTCCGCATCGTCGGCAAGCATTGCGAATCGGGCGACATCGTGGTCGAGAACGGGCGGCTGCCGGCGGACCTTGTCGTGGGCGACATCCTTTGCACCCCCGTGACAGGCGCATATGGCCACTCGATGGCTTCGAACTACAACCGCATCGGCAGACCTCCGGTGGTCTTCGTGCGCGACGGCGAGGCTCGGGTCGTGGTACGCCGCGAGACGGCAGAGGACCTCCTCCGGCTCGAGCCCTGAGGCGCACCCTCATCCGTATTGCGCCTGTGCACGTAGAGCGTAGGTTTCTGCGCGCTGGATGACCGGGTTAGCGGCCGGCGGCGTCGCCTATCGTGTGTCGATGCCAGTGCGGATCGGCCTTCTCGGCTGCGGGAACGTCGGCGGCGCCCTCGTCGAGCTGATCGACCGGGGCCGCCAGGAGATCGCAAGGCGCGCCGGCGTCGACATCGAGATCAGCCCGCATCGCAGTTCAAAACGTCAGCCGCCATCTGCACTCGTCCCCCTCCCCCGAACGTCTCACGCACGACGCCCATTCGGTCGTGACGGATCCGGAAGTCGACCTCGTGGTCGAGCTGATCGGCGGAGTCGAGCCGGCGCGGGCGCTCGTCCTCGAGGCGCTGAAGGCTGGCAAGCCGGTCGTCACAGCCAACAAGGAGCTACTGGCAAACGTCGGTGACGAGCTGATCGCCGCCGCCGAGCAGGTAGGGGTGGACCTCCTCTACGAGGCCTCCGTGGCCGGCGCAATCCCGCTCGTGCGTCCGCTCGCCGAGTCGCTCGCCGGGGAACGCATCACGCGTGTGATGGGGATCGTCAACGGCACTACCAACTACATCCTCACCCGCATGACCGAGGAGGCATCGAGCTACGCGGATGCACTCGCCGAGGCGCAGAAGCTCGGATACGCGGAGCGGGACCCGACGGCCGACGTGGAAGGTCACGACGCCTCGGCCAAGGCTGCGATCCTCGCCGGGATCGCCTTCAGCGCCTCAGTCGTGGCGGGAGACGTCTACTGCGAGGGGATCTCGGGAATCGAGGCGGACGACATCGAGTTCGCCCGCCGCCTGGGCTACGTGGTGAAGCTGCTCGCAGTCGCTGAAGACGTGTCCGAGGATCCGGATGGTTCGTCCACGGCCATCACCGTCCGGGTGCACCCCGCGATGGTCCCGCTGGAACACCCGCTGGCGGGGGTTCGGGGCGCCTTCAACGCCGTGTTCATAGAGGGGGCGGCAGCCGGAGAGCTGATGCTCTACGGCCGGGGCGCGGGCGGCAAGCCGACGGCGAGCGCAGTCCTGGGGGACGTCATCGACGCCGCCCACAACCTGCAGACGGGGGTGCGCGGTCGCCCGAGCCGGCGCGTCGCCTGCGAGATCAGGCCGATCGACGAGCTGCGCACGCAGTACTACCTGACGGTCGACGTCGCCGACCGGCCCGGGGTGCTCGCGTCGGTGGCCACGGTGTTCGGCGCGCACAACGTTTCGATCCGCTCGATGGAGCAGATCGGTCTCGGTGCCGAGGCGCGTCTCGTCTTCATCACCCACACCGCCCTCGAGGCCGACGTGCAGGCGACGCTGGCGGGGCTCCGCAACCTCGACGCAGTCGAGAGGATCGGTTCGCTGCTCCGCGTCATCGGCCCGGAGCGCTGACAGTTGCGCCCCGGCGAGGGCAGACCTGGTGGCGAGCTCTCGCGTGATCCGGCCGGAGAGCCGGCGGCAGAGTTGGCGGCAACGGCGGCGGCAGAGCAGGCGGCAACGGCAGCGGCCCGGGCACCGTGGCGCGGGCTCATCGAGCGCTACCGAGAGCTCCTTCCCGTCGGGGAGGCCACCCCGATCGTCACCCTCTACGAAGGCAACACGCCCCTGCTGCCGGCTCCGCGGCTGTCCGAGCGCCTGCAGGCGGACGTCTACCTGAAGCTGGAGGGGGCCAACCCGACGGGATCGTTCAAGGACCGTGGCATGACGGTGGCGATCTCCAAGGCACTCGAGGAGGGAGCCGAGGCGGTCGTCTGCGCCTCGACCGGCAACACCTCGGCCTCGGCGGCGGCGTATGCGGCGCGGGCCGGGCTGCGCTGCGTGGTCCTGATCCCCGACGGCCAGATCGCGCTCGGGAAGCTCGCCCAGGCTCTGATGCACGGCGCCAAGGTCCTCCAGGTCCGCGGCAACTTCGACCAGGCGCTGGCGATCGTCCGGCGGCTCGGCCAGGAGGCACCGGTCGTCGTCGTCAACTCGATCAACCCCTACCGGATCGAGGGCCAGAAGACGGGGGCCTTCGAGATCGTCGACGTGCTCGGTGATGCCCCCGACTACCACTGCATACCGGTGGGCAATGCCGGGAATATCACCGCCTACTGGAAGGGTTATCTGGAGTACAGGGCAGCTGGTAAATCCTCGCGACTGCCGCGGATGCTCGGGTTCCAGGCAGCGGGCGCCGCCCCGATCGTCGAGGGTCGCCCGGTCGCCGAGCCTGAGACGGTCGCCACCGCCATCCGGATCGGTAATCCCGCCTCGTGGTATGGAGCAGCGGCCGCCGCCGCCGAATCGGGGGGCAGTATCGAGGCGGTCACCGATGCTCAGATCCTGCAGGCGTACCGATTGCTGGCAGTGGAGGAGTCGGTGTTCTGTGAGGCGGCCTCGGCAGCGTCCGTGGCGGGGCTGTTGGCGCGAGGTGTCGAGCCGGGATCGAGGGTGGTATGCGTGCTTACGGGGCATGGTTTGAAGGATCCGGACCTCGCCGTAGGGCAGACGTCGGTTCCCGAGGCCGTGGACGCCGATCTGGGATCGGTCCTCGCTGCGCTCGACCTCTGAGGCATCCCGCCGCCCAATCCTGCGGCTGGCCGGCGCATGGCTCAGCACTTTCCGGCGCGGGTCCCGCACCATGTTGCTGTCGCGTCTCGCGGGGCGCTAAGATCTACTCAACTTCGCCCGTTGCTGCGGCAGTCATGTGCGGCCATGGGGCAGCAACTTCGGCCCGAGTATGCGGACGCGGGCGGAGGGGGAATCGCAGACACTTTCCTGGTGTTGTACACCTTCGGATCGGCTCGCGCTCGAACCGCCTGCGGCCAGCCGTGAACCCGATGCGAGGGCCTCAGCGCCGGCGTGTCGATGAGTCTCGTCCGTGCCCGGTTGTGTCGGGACGGTGAGACGGAAGGGCCCCCCGCCATCTCGTCGCCTTGCAGCGCCGGGGCCCGATGACCAGGCGACGACTCCAACTTCGAGCAGTACGACAGACAAGAGAGGTAATTGATGAGCGGAGAGCATCTCGAGCGCTCGATCCTCGAGCGCAAGGAGAGGGACGAACTCCACGCCATCGCAGAGGCCATGTCGCTCAAACCCGCGGCGAGGTCCAAGAAGGCGGACATCATCGACCAGATCCTGCAGGCGACGGGGATCGAGAGCACGGCTGCTGCTGGCAACGGCCACGATGCCGGCTCCGCCGGTGCGACCACGACGGGCAGGCGAGCAAGCACCACGTCACGAGCGCGCTCGTCGGCGAATGCAGCCAAGAACGGCGCCGCGGTGGACGCCGCCGGCGACCACGCCACGAGCGACGGCGCCACGAGCGACGGCGCTGCGAGCGATGCCGGCGCTGCCGGCCAGCTCTTTGCTGATGCCGGTTCTTCGTCAGCGGCGGCGGGCGCCGGCTCTGCGGCGGGCTCTTCAGCTGCGGTCGATGGCCCGAGTGCCGAACCCGCGGAGGGGGCGCCGGTGAAGGCCAAGCGCACCCGTAAGAGCACCGCCAAGAAGACTGCCGATCCAGTCGAGGGCCCGGAGGCTCACGGGACTGCGGCGGCCGCGGCGGCCGAGGCCGGAAGCGGCGATGCCCGCTCCCATGAGGGCGACAGGACAGGCCCCACTTCCGACATGAGGATCGAGGGCTCGCAGGGCAACGGCTCCCGGAGCTCCGCCCCCAGCTCGGCCGATGGGGCCGGTACGGTCGTCGCCGCCAACGGCGCGGCGGCCGCCGAGCAGCGGGTGGAGGATGGGCAGGATCAGTCGAGTCAGGCGCTGGATCCGTCAACGCAGGGGCAGTCGGGGCATGGCCCGAGCCACGGTGACTCGCCGCAGGGGGCGCAATCTTTCCAGCGCCAGGGTGGCCAGGGTGGTCAGAGCGGCCAAGGGCAGAGGCAGGGACAGCGGCAGCAGGGACAGGGCGGCGGGGGTGGCGGCGCGCAGGCCGGACCCGGCAACCAGGTCCACCAAAGCCAGGGTGACGCCGGGAACCGCCGTGGCCGACGGCGCCGTGGCCGCGAGAGGGACCGTGTGGGGACGGGCGGCCAAGAGCCCCAAAGTGGCCCGGAACAGACCTGGCAGGGCGAGCTCGTGCCGGTCAAGGGCCTGCTCGACCTGCGGGAGGAGGGCTATGGCTTCCTTCGCACGGCGGGCTACCTGCCGAGCCAGAAGGACGTGTACATCTCGGTCAGCCAGGCGAGGCGTTTTGCGCTTCGGCGCGGCGATGCCATCGAGGGTGCCTGCCGGCCTGCCGGTCCGAGCGAGAAGTACCCCGCCCTGATCCGCATCGACTCCGTCTGCGGGATGAGCGTCGACGACGCCCGGAACCGGCCGAGGTTCGAGGATCTCACGCCGCTGTTCCCAGATGACAGGCTGGCGCTCGAGCTTCCCGGCGATTCGGCCAACATGACGGCCCGCATCGTCGACTTGATCTCGCCCATCGGTAAGGGGCAGCGCGGTCTCATCGTCTCGCCGCCGAAGGTCGGGAAGACGACCGTCATCAAGCAGATCGCGCATTCGATCGAGCAGAACAACCCGGATGTCCATCTGATGGTGCTGCTCGTCGACGAGCGGCCGGAAGAGGTCACCGACATGCGTCGATCGGTGAAGGGTGAGGTCATCTCCTCCACCTTCGACCGTCCGGCGGAGGAGCACTTGGTGGTTTCCGAGCTCGCCATCGAGCGTGCGAAGCGGCTCGTAGAGCTCGGGCACGACGTCGTTATCATCCTCGACGGCATCACACGGTTGGCGCGTGCCTACAACCTGGGTCAGCCGGCCACCGGGCGGATCATGTCCGGAGGTGTCGACTCGGGCGCTCTCTATCCCCCGAAGAAGTTCTTCGGCGCAGCCCGCAACATCGAAGAGGGGGGATCGCTCACGATCCTGGCGACGGCGCTCGTCGAGACCGGGTCGCGGATGGACGAGGTGATCTTCGAGGAGTTCAAGGGCACAGGCAACATGGAGCTGCGGCTCGACCGCAAGCTGTCGGAGCGGCGGATCTACCCGGCCATCGATGTCAACGCCAGCTCGACCCGGCACGAGGAGCTCCTCTTCGATCGGGGGCAGCTGCAGCAGGTATGGAAGCTGCGCCGTGTGTTGAACGCCCTTGCCGCCGACGGCGGCAGCGCCGCAGCCGGCATCGAGCTGCTGATGGACAAGATCCGCACCACCCGCTCGAATGCCGAGTTCCTGGCTGAGATCGCCAAAGCCCCTACCCCGACAGTGTGACGATCGTCCGCGAGTCGTCCGAAGCCTCACCGACGAGCCTCCGCCGATCGGCGCCTAGAATGGAAGCCCGATGAAAACCGACATCCACCCCAATTACGTACAGGCCACCGTCCACTGCTCGTGCGGCAACACCTTCACGACCCACTCCACGAAGAGCGAGCTGCACGTCGAGCTCTGCAACGAGTGCCATCCCTTCTTCACCGGCAAGCAGAAGCTTGTGGACACTGGCGGCCGGGTGGAGCGTTTCGAGCGCCGCTACGGCAAGCGGCCCGCCAAGCGCTGACCGCCTGCCGGCGCCGTAGATTCGTCAGAGGATTGTGTATTGGAGTGCCGATTTGGCGCGCAAACGCGCGCTGACGGACCATTCCGATACACAATCTTCGCCGGTATCCTCGTGCGGAAGCCCGTCCATGAGCGGCCGGAGCCGTCAGTAGCCTGTGCCGATGCTCGAACGCCAGGCTGAGATCGAGCGGGAGTACGAGGAGACGCTGGCGCGCCTCTCGGATCCTTCGCTGCTCTCTGACCAGAAGGCGATGCGGTCCGTGTCGCGCCGGCACAAGGAGTTGGAGGCGATCGTCCGCGCGATGCGGGAGCTCGCAAGCGCTCGATCCGACGCCGAGACGGCCTCCGAGCTGCTCGCGGAGTCGGAAGGAAGCGACAAGGAGTTCGCCCGCCAAGAGGTCGAGCTTGCTGCTGAGCGAGTTGCCGCCGCCGAGGAAGCGCTCAAGCACCTACTCCTCCCGCGCGATCCGAACGACGGCCGCAACGTCGTCGTCACGATCCGGGGCGCTGAGGGCGGCGAGGAGGCGGCGCTGTTCGCCAAGGACCTCTACGACATGTACCTCCGGTATGCCGACAGGCGTGGTTGGAAGGTGGAGGCGCTCGGCCTGACCTTCACGGATCTAGGCGGGATCGACGAGGCGACGCTCTTGGTGAAGGGCGAGGACGCATGGGCGAGGCTGAAGCACGAGGGCGGCCCACACCGCGTGCAACGGGTCCCCGTCACCGAGTCCCAGGGACGGGTCCACACGTCCTCGGCCGCGGTGACGGTGCTACCTGAGGCGGACGAGATCGATATCGAGATCGATCCGGCGGAGCTGCGCATCGACGTCTACCGTTCCACGGGGCCGGGTGGCCAGTCCGTCAACACCACGGACTCGGCGGTGCGCATCACTCACCTGCCGACCGGGATCGTGGTGGCCATGCAGGACGAGAAGTCCCAGATCCAGAACCGAGCCCGGGCGCTGGTCGTCCTGCGCTCCCGTCTGCTGAAGGCGGAGCAGGACCGGCAGGCGGCAGAGCTGTCGAGCGCCAAGCGCGCCCAGGTGGGATCTGGAGGTCGCTCCGAGAAGATCCGTACCTACAACTTCAAGGAGAACCGAGTCACCGATCACCGGATCCAGCTGACGCTCTACAAGCTCGACCGGATCTTGATGGGAGACCTCGACGAGATAGCTGATGCGCTCCTCGCCGACGAGCGCGCCAGGCAGCTCGCGGGCGCCATCGCGGGGTGACCCAGCCCACGGCTGCCGGATCAGGCGGTCGGACGTGGCGCGACCTGTGGAGCCACGCCCGCAGCTCTCTCGGTGACGAGATGACTGCCCGGCGTCTGGTGGAGGAGGTATCCGGTCTCGACGGCCTCGAGCTCATGCTGCGTGCCGATGAGCCTGCCACGGGTGCCGCCACCTCCCGGATGCGTTCTGCGGTCGCTCGCCTGCAGGCGGGCGAGCCGCTGCAGCATGTGCTCGGCCATTGGGGCTTCAGGGATCTCGATCTCGCCGTCGGCCCGGGCGCCCTGATACCTCGCCCTGAGACGGAGATCGTCGTGGAGGTTGCACTGGCGGAGCTTCGCCGCGTTCAGCCGTGCGCGAGGGCCTGACGGGTCACGGCCCGTAGTGGTCGAGCTAGGCACCGGCACCGGTGCTATCGCCCTCTCGGTCGCCAGCGAGGAGGAGGGCGCCGAGGTGTGGGCGACCGACTGCTTCGCTCCTGCCCTCCGGTTGGCGAGCGCCAACTGCGCGTCGGTCGGTCGACCTGTGGCTGCAAGGGTCCACCTCCTGGAGGGCGACTGGTTCGCCGCACTCCCGGACGAGCTGGCGGGGCAGGTGGACCTCTTGATCTCCAACCCGCCGTACGTCTCGCAGCAAGAGTGGACAGAGCTCGACGATGTCGTGCGCTTGCACGACCCTTACGAGGCCCTGGTGCCGGGGCCGTCAGGTCTCGAGGCGATCGCCTTGATCATCGGCCGGGCACCGCAATGGATGGCCGCGGACGGTGTGCTGGCGCTCGAGATCGGCTCGACTCAGGGCGATGCGGTTGCCACCCTCGCACGCACGGCCGGCTTTTCAGCTGTCCGCGTCGAGCCCGACCTCAGCGGGCGCGATCGGGTGTTGGTGGCGCACCGGTGACCGCCGACGTGATGCGGGCGGCCGTCGATCTGTTGGCCGCCGGCGAGGTGATAGCGATCCCGACCGAAACCGTCTACGGATTGGCGGCCGACCCGCGCGTGCCCGGCGCCGCCGCCCGGATCTTCGCCCTCAAGGGACGACCTGACGCCGTGGCCCTGCCCGTGCTCGCGCACTCTCGAGCCGCAGCCATTGCCTTGGCCGCCGAGGTGCCGGCCGAGGTGGAGGACCTCCTCGCTCGTTGGTGGCCCGGGCCGCTGACCGTCGTGCTGGACCGGTCGCCGTCGGTCGCCGACTGGGAGCTGGGCGGGGATCCGGCGACGATCGGTCTTCGCTGCCCGGCGCACCAAGGAACGCTGGCGCTGCTGGAGATGGCCGGCCCGCTGGCGGTCTCGAGCGCCAACGTCCACGGCGCCCCACCCCTCCACACGGCCGGGGCGGTGCGGGCGGCCTTTGCAGGCAACATCCCGCTCGTCATCGACGGGGGGCGGTGCGACGGGCAGCCGTCCACGGTCGCCCGCTGGACAAAGGAAGGCTGGCGGGTCCTCCGCCACGGCCCGGTCCCGCTGCCAGAGCCGGGGGCATGACCGCCACGATCGGCTCCGACGCCCGTCGGCCGGAGCCTGATCCGGGCCGGGCGATCGACTACTGCGATGTACGCTCGGCCCATGGTGCTGCCCGCCGCTCTCGACAGCGACCCTGAGATCAGGGAGGTGCTGGCCCGAGAGCTGGAGCGCCAGCGCCGGACCATCCAGCTCATCGCCTCGGAGAACTTCACGTCCCGGGCAGTGATGGCCGCCACCGCCTCCGAGCTCACCAACAAGTACTCAGAGGGGTACCCGCACCGGCGATACTACGGCGGCAACACCTACGCCGACGAGGCCGAGGAGATGGCGCGCCAGCGAGCCAAGTCCCTGTTCGGTGCCGACCACGCCAACGTTCAGCCCCATGCCGGCGCCCCGGCCAATCTGGCGGCGTACCTCGCGCTCGTCGAGCCTGGCGACACGATCCTCGCCATGCGCCTCGACCAGGGCGGGCACCTGACGCACGGGTCACCGGTGAGCTTGACGGGGAAGATCTACCGTTTTGTCTCGTACGGGGTGACGCCGGCCGGGAGCGACGGCACCGGCGAGCGGATCGACCTCGACCAGGTGCGTGACCTGGCGCTGCGCGAGCGGCCGCAAGCTCATCGTGGCCGGCACCACGGCGTATGCCCGCATCATCGATCCGCTGCCTTTCCGTCAGATTGCCGACGAGGTGAGCGCCCGCTTCATGTTCGACGCTGCGCACCCCGCCGGGCTCATCGCCGGCGGCGTGCACCCGAGCCCGGTCGGCATCGCCGACGTGGTGACCTTCACCACCCACAAGACGCTGCGGGGGCCGCGTGGTGGCGCCGTTCTGTGCGGCGAAGACCTAGCGAGGGCGATCGACGCCGCCGTCTTCCCCGGCCTTCAAGGCGGTCCGCTCGACCATGTCATCGCCGCCAAGGCCGTTGCCTTCGCCGAAGCGGCGCAGCCGGAGTTCTCGGACGTACGCGAAGCGTGTCGTCGAGAACGCGGCGGCGCTCGCCAATTCGCTGCCGAGGAGGGCTTTCGGCTCGTCTGCCGGCGGCACAGAGAACCATCAGGTCATCTTGGACCTGCGTACTTTCGACGCCGAGCTGACGGGAAAGGTGGCCCAGGAGGCGCTCGATCGAGCCGGGATCACCTGTAACCGCAACCAGATCCCCGACGATCCTCGGTCGCCGTTCATCACGAGTGGCCTTCGCCTCGGCTCTGCGGCCGAGACCACCGCCGGCATGGGGACGGCGGAGATGCGCCACGTTGCGGCGCCTTATCGGCGGGTGCTGCGCAACCGGGAGGACGAGTCCGAGCTCGACAAGATCCGCCACGAGGTGCGTGAGCTGTGCGGCGCCTTCGACCCCTACCCCGAGGAAGTGGCGGGGATCTCCGAGCGCGGGGTTGCCACCACCGCGGGGCATAGGCGACACCGCGGTCGAGTGGCTGATTACCTCGTCGTCCTGGCAGTGGCGGCCGTCGGGACCTTCGTCCTGACGTTCCCGGTTCGTTGGTTCGCCGTCAGGATCGGCGCCGTCGTCAACCCTGACGAGCGCCGGGTGCACACCAGGCCGACGCCCATGATCGGCGGCTCGTCGATGTTCCTCGCCTTCCTGCTGTCGATGGTCGTCGCCTCGCGCCTGCCGGGGCTGGCCGGCATCTTCCACCAGGGAGGCAACGCCGAGCCCTGGGAGCCTCTCGGCGTCGTGCTCGGAGCGGCCGCGATCTTCGGGGTCGGCCTCATCGACGACCTGCGGGACATGTCGGCGCCGGCCAAGGTCGCCGGCGAGGTGCTGGCTGCGATGATCCTCTTCCAGCTCGGCGTGACCATGTACACCTTCAAGTTCCCCTTCGTTGCCGGGCTGATCGTGCTCTCACCGTCGATCCTGCCGCTGGTGACGGCGATCTGGGTCATCGGGATGACCAACGCCGTCAACCTGATCGATGGCCTCGACGGGCTCGCCGCCGGCATCGTGGCAATCGCCGCCGGGGCACTCGCCATCTACGCGCTACGCCTCGAGAGCCTTCATTTCCTCGACCCCTCCTCCCTCGGCCCCTTGGTCGCGGTGATCGCCTGCGGGGTCTGCCTCGGCTTCCTGCCGCACAACTTCAACCCGGCGAAGATCTTCATGGGCGACGCCGGAGCCCTCTTCCTCGGCCTGCTGATGGCGTGCTCGACGATGCTCGTCGGCGGCCGGATGCCCGACACCTCCGGAGCGGCCTATTTCTTCTTCGCCCCGATCTTCATCCCGCTTTTCGTCCTCGGCGTGCCGATCCTCGACACGGCCTTCGCCATCGTCCGCCGCACCGTACGTCGCGTCAGCCTCACCCACCCGGACCGCGGCCACCTCCATCACCGCTTGATGCGTCTCGGCCACGGCCAGCGGCGAGCCGTCGTGATCCTCTGGGCCTGGACGGCGATCATGTCCGGCTTCGTTCTCTACCCGAGCTTCTACCCGAGCTCCCGGCTCGGCCGGCCGGCCCTCGTCTTCGGCCTGGCGCTCGGGGCCGTGATCCTCTACACCGCCTTCCGGCCCGGTTCGCTGAAGCGTGCCGTGGAGGCCCGCACGTCCGCCATCGGGACGGGGCATGTGGAGGGGACGGGGTCGGAAGGGCCGCGTTTTGCTCGCAAGAACGGTGGGATGCGAGGATAGGTGCCGTAGGTGAGCAACAAGCCGACCCCGAGCGCCTTCGAGCTCGTCGGGATGGGAGTCACGACGGCACTGTGCATCGCCGCCGGCCTCGGTGGCGGGTACTGGCTGGACGGACGCTTCCATACCGGGCCGGCGCTAACCTTCGCCGGACTCGTTATTGGGGTGCTCGCCGCCGTAGCGGCGACGTACCTCCAGATCAAGAAGTACCTCTGAGGAGCCTGCAGCGCCGCCGGCCAGGGACGACGATGCCCTGCTGGCGAGCCGAAAGCCACGAGACGAGGGCATGAACCGCCTAGGTGACCTGTTCGAACAATTCACTCTGCCGGAGATCACGCGGATCCTCCGCCGCACGGCGATCACGGGCCTCGCGCTCGCGGCTGCCGCGCTCGTGCTGTTCGGGCTGCTCGGCGCGCTGCTCGTCGGGATCGGCGCGTTGATCGGCATGGTGCTCGGGTTCGCCAACGTGCGGTTGGTGATGTCGTCGGTCGCCCGCATCGGCGCCTCGGGGCGTGAGAAGGTGAAGAAGCCGATCGCCGGCAACACGATGCTGCGCCTGGCGGTCACGACCTTGATCGTGTTCGGGCTCGCCTTCACGGTGCGCCCCCTCGGGCTCGGCGCTCTCGGCGGCATCGCCGTCTTCTATTTCGTCTTCATCGGCAACGTGATGCGCGCGCTCTTCGCCGGCTCGGCGCCGACCTCCCCGAGCAAGCCGACCTCCGGGATCCGAGCATGACGGCTCCGATGGTTCTCGCCAGCAGCATCACCATCGGCAACCACTGGACCGGAAAGATCGGTGGCCTGACTGTCAACCTCGACGACCTGATCGGTTGCGCAGCCGCCGGCGTGATCGTCATCGCCGTCGGGCTCTACCTGCGGACGAGGCTGAGCGTCGACAAGCCTGGCAAGCTGCAGCTGGCTTTCGAGGCGGTGGTGGACGCCGTCTCGCGGCAGGCCGAGCAGACGATCGGCCCCCGCTCGCGGCGCATCGTCCCGCTCGTCGTCTCGCTTTTCTTCTTCATCCTGATCGCCAACTGGCTGGAGATGATCCCTACCCAGCCGAAGGACGGCGGGACGCAGTATCTGCCTGCGCCCACCGGCGACGTGAACATGACGTTCGCCTTGGCTCTGCTCGTCATCGTTCTCGTGCACGCCGCCTCGCTCGGGACGCGCGGGCCGGCCGGCTACGTGAAGCACTACTTCCAGCCCTACTGGTACCTGTTCCCGATCAATGTGATCGAGGAGATCGCCAAGCCTGTCACGCTCGCTCTCCGGCTCTTCGGCAACATCTTCGCCGGAGGGCTGATGCTGGTCCTCTTCGCCAGCCTCTTCCCGCCGTACATCATCCCGGTGCCCGACGTCGTCTGGAAGCTCTTCGACGGGTTGTTCGTGGGACCGATCCAGGCATTCATCTTCTCCTTGCTGACGATCCTCTACTTCGAGACGGCGATGACCACCCACGACGACCACGGCAAGGAACCCGCTCACGCCCACCACGCGCCGCCGCCTCAGCCCGCCCTGGCCGGCGAGCTCTGAGCGCCGAGCCCAAGGCGGCAGGCGACAGCAGACCAACCTGGACACGACCCCCACGACCCGAAGATCCATCACCAGGACCCATCACCAGCAGGCTCACCCGCAGGATCCATCGACCAGCAGCTAACACCTGACAAAGGGAGCATCCACCGAAATGGCAGTGATCGAGACCGGAAACGGAATCCAGATGGCCGGCGCCCTCATCGGCGGCGGCCTGGCGCTCGGTGGCGGTGCCATCGGTGCTGCGGTCGGCGACGGCCTCGCCGGGAGCCAGACGATCGCCGGCGTCGCCCGGCAGCCGGAGGCACAGGGGCGCCTGTTCACGATCATGTTCCTGATCGTGGGTCTGGTCGAGGCCATGTACTTCATCAACCTCGCCTTCACCGCGCTTTTCATCTTCTCGCTCGGCAAGTAGCCGAGCTCAGACAGAACCAGGTAGAGCCGCCAACAGCCCTCCCGAGACGAGCCACTCACGACGATGCTTATCGCCACGAGCAACTTCCTCATTCCCAATGCGACGATCATCTTCGAGCTGGTGATCTTCCTGATCGTCACCGGGGTGACGGCCAAGTTCATCCTTCCGCCGATCCAGCACGTGCTGGAGCAGAGGAAGTTGCGGATCCGCTCCGACATCGAGGCGGCCGAGCAGGCGCGCTCCGCGCGCCGAGCAGGCGTCGGCCGAGCGCAGGCAGACCCTCGCGGAGGCGCGGGCGGCTGCCCGTTCGATCGTGGATCAGGCGAACCGAGATGCGGAGAGCACTCGGGCCGAGGGCCGGCGACAGGGTCAGGAGGAGTTCGAGGAGCGGATCAGCGCGGCGGAGCCGGAGATCGAGCGACAGCGGAGGCAGGCACGGGACGGGGTCGTGCAGTCCCTGCCGACACTGGTCACGGCGGCCGCCGAGCGGGTGATCGGCGCGACCGTGGATCTCGGCAAGTACCCGGGACTGGTCGACGAGGCGCTGACGGAATGGGAGACGGTGCACGCCGGCGATGCGGCTGCACGTTCCGGCGACGGCACCGGCACTACCGGCATACGACTACAGGCGGCGGTACGACCGGCGCGGGGGACGGGCGATGAACGGCGCCTATCTGGCGGAGATCATCGGGTTCTTGCTGGTGATCGCCGTGATCGTTTGGAAGATAGCTCCACCGCTTCGCCGTCTGATGAACCAGCGCCAGCAGTCCATCGAGTCGTCGATCAGGGGCGCCGCCGAGGTTCGCGAGACAGCGCAGCAGGAGCTCCAGAGGCGCCTGCAACTGCTGGACGAGGCCCGCCGCGAGGCACAGCTGATCGCCGAGCGGGCCGGCGAGACGGCGGAGCAGATCCGCCAGGACGGGTCCCGCCGCGGCGAGGAGGAGCGCCGCCGTGTCGCCGACGCCGCGGAGGCCGAGATCGCGTTGCGCAGGGCGCGGGCGGTGGAGGAGATCGCAGCGATGGCCGGCGAGATCGTGGTGGACGCCGCCGAGCGCCTCGTGAGGGGCGAGGTGGACGCGCCCCGGCAGCGGTCACTCGTCGAGGAGACCATCGCCGCCGCCGAGAGCACGGGGGCCGCCGGAAGGAGCGCAGTCCGATGAGGGAGCTGGTGCGCGGCTACGCCGCCGCCACTCTCGAGACGGCTGAGCGCAACGGTCACCTCGACTCGGTCGAGACCGATCTCGGCGTGCTCATCACCGCTCTCAACCAGTCCGACGTGTTGCGCCGGGTGCTCACGGATCCGTCGGTGCCGGCCTTCCAGCGGCGGGCGGTGGTGGCCGACCTGATGAAGGGCAAGGCGGTCGCCGAAGCGGCCGATCTGGCCGCCTTCGTCGTCGGTTCCGAGCGAGCAGGCGAGGTGGAGAACGCCCTCGGGCACGTGCGGCTCCTGGCCGCGGAGGCGCGTGCCCGAGCCGGGAGCAAGGGTCCTTCGCCGGCGGAGCCTCCCGGCACCCGGAGCGCGGTGAGGTCGAGGATCGGCGGCTACGCCGACCGTGTGCTGGCCGAGATCACCGACCTGACGCAGGTAGATGCCATCGAAGACGAGCTGTTCGGCTTCGCCCGCGCCGTCGAGGCTCATCCCGAGCTGCGCCGCTCCCTCATCGACCCCGGGCTCCCGCTGGCCGTCCGCACGGCGGTGCTCGGCGACGTCCTGAAGGGACGCACACGACCCGAGACGGAGCGGATGCTCTCCTACGTGCTGCGAGCGGGCCACATCCGCGACCTCGTCAGCCTCCTCGACTGGCTGGTCGAGATGGCGGCGGCCGAGAGAGGGAGGCGGGTGGCCGAGGTGCGGTCGATCTCGGACCTGGACAGCTCCCAGCGCGAGCAGCTGGCGGCGGCGCTCACCCGCTCCGTCGGGCGCCCCGTGGAGGTGCGAGTGGTCACCGACAGCGAGCTGATCGGCGGGATGGTGGTGAGCATCGGCGACATGGTCATCGACGGCACCGTTCGCCACCGCCTCGACATGCTGCGGGAGGCGCTGACTGCGCCAGGGGCCAGCGGCGCGCTCGGGGCACTGGGCTCGCCGGCGGCATGAAGGGCGTGAACGGCGTGAAGCGACGGCGTGAAAGGCCCGAGAGGCCCGAGAGGCGTGAACGTGCTGGACGAACAAGACGCAATTAACCAGATCGAGTATCAGACACACGACACGAAGAGGACCGGGACCGATGGCTGAGTTCACGATCAACGCCGACGACATCGCAGAGTCTCTGCAGCGCAATGTCAGCGGATTCACGGCAGGTGTCGCCGCCGAACAGGTGGGGCGGGTGGCTGTCGTCGGCGACGGCATCGCCCGTGTCAGCGGGCTGCCGGACGCCTCCGTCAACGAGCTACTCGAGTTCCAGGACGGCACGATCGGCTTGGCGCTCAACCTCGACGAGGACTCGATCGGCGTCGTGATCCTCGGGTCGGACGCCGGGATCGAGGAGGACCAGATCGTCCGTGCGACGGGTCGCATCCTGGAGGTGCCGGTCGGGGAGGGCCTGCTCGGCCGCGTCGTCGATCCGCTCGGCAACCCCATCGACGGCAAGGGGCCGCTCGGAGAGTCCGTCGAACGTCGTGTCGAGATCCAGGCCCCCGGCATCGTCAAGCGCCAGCCCGTGAAGGAGCCGTTGCAGACCGGGATCAAGGTCATCGATGCGATGACCCCGATCGGCCGCGGTCAGCGGGAGCTGATCATCGGAGACCGCAAGACCGGCAAGACGACGATCGCCATCGACACGATCATCAACCAGAAGGGCCAGGGCGTGAAGTGCATCTACGTCGCCATCGGCCAGAAGGGTTCGACGGTCGCCCAGACGGTCGCCACACTCGCCGACCACGGGGCGATGGAGTACACGGTGGTCGTGGCCGCGCCTGCGTCGGAGTCCGCACCGTTCAAGTACATCGCGCCCTACACCGGATGCGCGATGGGGCAGCACTGGATGGAGAACGGCGAGCACGCGCTGATCGTCTACGACGACCTGTCCAAGCAGGCCGACGCCTACCGCCAGCTGTCGCTGTTGCTGCGGCGTCCGCCCGGCCGGGAGGCCTACCCGGGCGACGTCTTCTACCTCCACTCCCGTCTGCTCGAGCGGGCCGCCAAGCTCTCCAACGAGCTCGGGGGCGGCTCGCTGACCGCTCTTCCGATCATCGAGACGAAGGCCGGCGACATCTCCGCCTACATCCCGACCAACGTCATCTCGATCACCGACGGCCAGATCTTCCTCGAGACCGACCTCTTCTACTCCGGCATCCGCCCGGCGATGAACGTCGGCAACTCGGTGTCCCGCGTCGGCGGCTCGGCCCAGATCAAGGCGATGCGCTCGACGTCGGGAACGCTCAAGATCGACCTGGCTCAGTTTCGCGAGCTGGAGGCGTTCGCGGCCTTCGGCTCCGAGCTGGACAGGGCCTCGCAGGCCCAGCTCGATCGCGGCTACCGGCTGCGTGAGCTGCTCAAGCAGGGTCTGAACGTGCCGATGCCGGTCGAGGAGCAAGTCGTCGTCATCTACTGCGGGGTGCGTGGGCATGTGGACGACATCCCTGTGGAGGATGTGCAGCGTTTCGAGGCCGAGCTGCGCACGTACATGCGGGCGCGCCGACGACGACCTGCTCGAAACGATCCGCAGCGACGGCAACATGCCCGACGAAGGTGCGCTCGTGGCCGCCATCGAGGAGTTCAAGCAGGGTTTCGCCCGTTCGACCACGACGGACGACGATTCCTCGGCTGCAACCGCGGTCGACGAGGCTGAGCCGGCGGTCGCCGCCGCCACGGGGGCCTAGCGATGGCAGGAGGTCAGGAGCGCGTCCTGCGCCGCCGCATCTCGAGCATCCAGTCGACCAAGAAGATCACCCGGGCGATGGAGCTCATCTCGGCGTCGCAGATCGTGCGTGCCACGAGCCGCATCGCCGGCTCGCGGCCCTACCTGCACGGGATCGAGACGGTTGTTCGTGAGACCGCTGCGGACAGCCCGCAGTCGCGCCTGCTCGGCGTGCCCGAGTCGCCGACGAAGGTCCTCGCCGTCGTGATCGTCTCGGACCGGGGGCTCTGCGGCGGCTACAACAACTTCGTCCTCCGGGCTGCCGAGCGGATGATGGCGGCAGGCCGCCGCGAGGGGCGCGAGTACAGGGTGTTCACGGTCGGCCGCAAGGCCGAGGGCTACTTCCGCTTCCGCAAGCAACCGCTCGAGCACTCCTTCCGCGGCATGACCGACCGCCCTCGTTACGAGGACGCCCAGCGCCTGGCGGCCGCCGTGGTTCCGCCGTTCCTGGAGGAAGAAGTGGAGCTGGTGCAGGTGGTTTCGACGCGCTTCGTCTCGGCTGGGACGCAGGTGGTCGAGACCCGGCAGCTGCTCCCGATCCTCCCCGCAGAGGCGGTGGGGGGCCAGGCGGACGGTGCCACTGAGCTGCTCGCCGCGGCGCCCGCCCAGCGCGCCGGCTTCTTCGAGTTCGAGCCGGACGCCCAGGACCTGATGCCGCTGATCGTGCCCCGCTACGCCGAGGCCGCACTGTTCGGCGCGTTGCTGGAGGCCTCCGCCTCCGAGCACACCGCACGCCAGCGGGCGATGTCGGCCGCCACCGAGAACGCGGACGAGCTGATCAAGACGCTCACCCGCACGATGAACAGGGCCCGGCAGGAGTCGATCACCACCGAGATCATGGAGATCGTCGGTGGTGCCGAGGCGCTGCGCCAGAGCCAGCACGAAGACAACGGACCCCCAGAGCGAGAACTGACGCCACCCGAGGAGCAGATCGCATGACCACCACCATCGAGAGCCCCACCACCTCCGGCAAGGAGTTGCAGGACGGGCGCGTCGTCGCCATCGCCGGGCCCGTGATCGACGTCGAGTTCCCGCCGAACGCCCTGCCACCGATCAACGGAGCGGTCGAGGTCGACATCACGCTGGAAGGCGAGACGATCACCGTCACGGCAGAGGTCGCTCAGCAGATCGGCGACGGGCGCGTGCGCTGCATCTGCTTCAAGCCGACTGACGGGATGATCCGCGGCGCCGCAGTGCGGAACCTCGGGCGAGGGATCGCCGTGCCGGTCGGCGACGCGGTACTCGGCCACGTGTTCAACGTCCTCGGCGAACCTCTCGACACCGACGACATCGGGACCATCGAGGGCAGCTGGGAGATCCACCGTGATGCTCCTGAGTTCGACACCCTCGAGCCCCGCCGGCAGATGTTCGAGACCGGCATCAAGGTCATCGACCTCCTCGAGCCTTACGTGCAGGGCGGCAAGATCGGCCTCTTCGGAGGTGCAGGTGTCGGCAAGACGATCCTGATCATGGAGATGATCAACCGGGTCGCCAAGCAGCACGAAGGTGTGTCGGTGTTCGCCGGCGTCGGTGAGCGCACCCGGGAGGGCACCGACCTCTGGATAGAGATGCAGGAGACCGGCGTCATCGAGAAGGCGGCACTGGTCTACGGCCAGATGGACGAGCCGCCCGGGGTCAGGCTGCGGGTGGCGTTGTCGGCGCTGACGATGGCCGAGTACTTCCGGGACGTGAAGAACCAGGACGTGTTGCTGTTCGTGGACAACATCTTCCGTTTCGTGCAGGCAGGGTCGGAGGTGTCCACGCTGCTCGGTCGCATGCCTTCGGCCGTGGGCTACCAGCCGACCCTCGCCGACGAGATGGGCGAGCTGCAGGAGCGGATCACCTCCACCCGGGGACACTCGATCACCTCGCTGCAGGCCGTGTACGTGCCGGCCGACGACTACACCGACCCGGCGCCGTTCACCACCTTCACGCACCTCGACGCCACCACAAACCTGGAGCGCCAGATCGCCGCACTCGGGATCTACCCGGCTGTCGACCCGCTGGCCTCGACGAGCACGATCCTCGCACCCGAGGTCGTCGGCGACCGCCACTACAACTGCGCCCGCCGCGTCCAGGAGGTGTTGCAGCGCTACAAGGAGCTGCAGGACATCATCGCCATCCTCGGCCTGGACGAGCTCTCCGAGGAGGACCGCATCACGGTCTACCGGGCCCGCAAGATCCAGCGCTTCCTCTCGCAGCCGTTCTTCGTCGGCAAGGTGTTCACCGGCCTCGAGGGCATCTACGTGCCGATCGAAGAGACCGTCGAGTCCTTCGAGGCGCTCGTCAACGGCGAGCTCGACGACATCCCTGAGCAGGCGTTCTTCAACGTCGGTGGGGTCGAGAGCGTGCTCGCCAAGGCGAAGCAGATCGAGAAGGGCTGATCGTCGGCGATGGCGTCATTCGAGCTGCAGCTCGTCACGCCCGAGAAGGTGCTCTGGTCCGGCCAGGCGCAGGCGGTCTCGATGCGGAGCGAGGAAGGCGAGATCACCTTCCTCGCCAACCACGAGGCCTACATCGCCGCCCTGGACATCACCGTCGTGAAGATCGAGGGCGGCGTCGCCGGCTCGACAGGCTCCTCGAGCTCGACGGGCTCCTCGGGCTCGACCGGCTCCTCTGGCGCCACGGGCTCCGATGAGGAGGTGTCGTCGGGGGTCCTGCTTGCCGCCGCCCATGGTGGGTTCGTCCACGTCGACGCCAACAGGGTGACGATTCTCGCCGGAGCAGCCGAGATGGGCGACGAGATCGACGTCGCCCGGGCGCGCCGAGCGCTGGAGGCTGCCGAGGGGCGGCTGGCCTCGGGATCGGCCGAGGAGGTCGAGGCTTCGGGGGGTGGAGTCAGTGGTGCCTTCCTCGATCCGACCTCGGATGCGGCGGCCGTGGCCCGCGCCAGGGTCCGTCTGGAGGCCGCTGGAGCAGGCGCGACGGTCTGAGAGAAAATCTTTCGGATCGCGTGTTTAGCGGATCGGGGGCCCGGGTAGTCGAACGGTGCAGGGCATGAACGGGCGCCTGCAGCTTCCCCCGCGACCGGATCCCGTTCATGCCGTGCGTGAGCGCCCTCTTCGGAGGGCGCTTTCGCACGTTTCGGGTCCGGTTCGGCCGATGCTGGAGTTACCGATGGTCGGTTTCGACCATCTATGCGGTCAGAATTGACCATCCGTACCAACGCTGCCTGCCAACGCTGCCTGCCAACGCCGCCGCCACCACCCCGCCAACCGGCCACGAAACTCCCCCCTTCGATAGTCAAGCCATGACCGACCGCCCCGGACGTCGCAGGTACTCGCTTGCACTGGTCGTCCGGGGACGGCCGGCGACCGAGATCGATGGACTGAGGCGGGCGCTCGGGACCCGGACGATCGAGCGCATCCCTCCCCACATCACGCTCGTGCCGCCGGTGAACGTCCGTCTGGAGGACGACGCTCACGTCGGCGCCCTCATGCGTGAGTCGGCCGCTGCCAGCGGTCCGATCGAGCTCGATCTTGGGCCTGTGGCCACGTTCTGGCCGCACAACCCGGTGCTCTACCTGGCGGTCACCGGCGAGGCGGAAGATCTGCAGAGGATGGAGCGGCTCCGGCTCGACCTGCTGCAGGAGCCGTTGGTAGGTCCTCGCACACGGACGGAACGACCCTTCGTGCCGCATGTCACGCTGGAGGTCGGGATGTCCGACCGACGCCTCCATGCCGGACTGGAGGCGCTACAGGACTACCGGCAGACCTATGTCTTCGAGCGGCTCACGCTGCTCGAGCTCTGCGACGGCCGGCGCTGGGACCCGGTCGCCGACGTGCACCTCGGCCGGCCGTCCGTGACCGGTACCGGCGGCCTGCCCGTCACGACCACCATCTCGGGGACGCCCGACAGGGAGAGCCGACAGTGGTTCGAGAACGAATGGCGGACCTACGGGCAGGCGCGCTACGGACCGGACTGGCGCCCTGACGAGCCCGTCACCCTCGTTGCCAGGCGCGAGGGCCAGATCGCGGGCGTCGCCAAGCTGGAGCTGCTGGGCGACGTGGCCGAGCTGTCGCGTCTGATCGTCGCCCAAGCCGTGCGCTCGCAGGGGATCGGCGCTCAGCTCCTCAAGCGGGCCGAGCAGTCCGCTTCAGCGGCCGGTTGCCGCAGGGTTCGCCTGCGGACGATCGCCGGCGGCCGTGCCGCCGACTTCTACACCAGCCACGGCTACCAGGTGACGGCGACCCTCCCGGAGTGGCGGGGCGGCCTCGACTTCGTGGTGATGGAGAAGCTGCTGGCGTGACCCTCAGCCGAACTCGATCAGGCTGTACTGCTGCAGCTTGTGCAGCCGGTGCGTGGCATCGATCCTGCGCACGGTGCCGGACTTCGACCGCATCACGAGAGACTGGGTGGAGGCGCCGTGGCTGTGGTAGCGGACGCCCCGCAACAGCTCCCCGTCGGTGATCCCGGTGGCGGCGAAGAAGCAGTTGTCGCCCTGTACGAGGTCGTCGGTGGCGAGCACCTGCTCGAGGTCGTAGCCCGCGTCGACGGCGGCTTGGCGCTCCTCGTCGTTGCGCGGCCACAGCTTGCCCTGGATCTCGCCCCCCATGCACTTGAGGGCAGCTGCCGCGATCACGCCCTCGGGCGTCCCGCCGACGCCGAGCAGGATGTCACCCCCCGATTCGGGGATCCCGGTCGAGATCGCCGCTGCGATGTCGCCGTCGGTGATGAGGCGGATCCGCGCCCCCGTCTGGCGCACCTCGCCGATCAGCTCCTCGTGCCGCGGGCGGTCGAGGATCACGGCGGTGACGTCGCGGACGGCGATCCCCTTGGCCTTGGCCACCGCTTCGACGTTCTCTGCCACCGAGGCGTTGATGTCGATGCGCCCGGCCGCCTCCGGCCCGACGGCGATCTTGTCCATGTAGAAGCAGGGTCCCGGATTGAACATCGTGTGCCGCTCGGCGACTGCGATCACCGAAACGGCACCGTCGCGCCCGAGCGAGGTGGCAGTCGTGCCATCGATCGGGTCGACCGCGATGTCGGTCGGCGGCGGGCTGCCGTCCCCGATCGTCTCGCCGTTGTAGAGCATCGGCGCCTCGTCCTTCTCACCCTCGCCGATGACGACGACGCCGCTCATCTGGACCGTCTGCAGGACGATGCGCATGGCGTCGACCGCCGCCGCGTCGGCGCCCAGCTTGTCGCCGCGGCCCATCCAGCGACCCGCCGCCAGGGCTGCCGCCTCGGTCACCCTCACCATCTCCATGGCCAGGTTGCGATCGGGGGCGTGGCGCTCCTGGCGTCGGGAGCTGCTCGAACCGGGCAGGTCGTGAGGCACGCGCCGACGATACCCGGGCCAGCAGCTCGCTGTGGCAGGGGCCGGGTCCGCTCTGCTGGTCGCCGCGGGCGGACCATACTGGGCGGATGGATGAATTCGTCGTCCGCCCCGGCGCGCCGCTGTCGGGAACCGTGGCGGTCTCCGGTGCCAAGAACTCGGCGCTCAAGCTGATGGCGGCGTGCCTGCTGGCGCCCGGCAGCCACGAGCTTCGGGGCATGCCGCGCATCGACGACGTGGCGACGATGAGCGAGCTGCTCGGCGCAGTCGGCGCAGCCGTGCGCTGGAGCGACGACGACACGATGCAGGTCGACGTCGAGGAGACCTTGCAGCCATTTGCCCCCTATGCCCTGGTGGAGAGGATGAGGGCCTCGATCGTCGTGCTCGGGCCCCTCCTCGCCCGGCAGGGGTCGGTCAGAGTGTCGCTGCCAGGCGGGGACGACTTCGGGCACCGGCCGATCGACTTCCACCTGCGGGCACTCGAGGCGATGGGCGCCGAGTTCAACGTCGAGCACGGGTACGTGGAGGGGCGCTGCGAGCGGCTGGTGGGAGCCAGGATCGTCCTCGAGTTCCCGAGCCACACGACGACAGACAACATCCTGATGGCCGCCGTGCTGGCGAAGGGGACGACCGTCATCGAGAACGCCGCCCGCGAACCGGAGGTGGCGGACCTGGCCGCCTTCTTGCAGGCGATGGGTGCCCAGGTGGAAGGGGCCGGCACCTCGCGTATCGAGATCGAGGGCGTGGACTCGCTGCAGCCGGCGACGCACACCGTGATCACCGATCGCCTGGAGGCCGCGACCTTCCTCGCCGCAGTGGGGATCGCCGGCGGAGAGGTCCAGGTGGAAGGCGCGCGCGCCGAGACCATGGACATGCTGCTCGAGAAGCTGAGCGTGATGGGGCTCGAGCTGGGGGTGGACGGCGGCGGGATCAGAGCGCGTTTCGAAGGAAGGTTGAAGGCGGTGGACGTGGCGACCCTGCCCTATCCGGGGGTGGCCACCGACTACAAGCCCCTCGTCGTCACGATGCTGTCGTTGGCCTCGGGCGTGGCCATCGTGAGCGAGAACCTCTTCCGGGGAAGGTTCAGGTACGTCGACGAGCTGCGGCGGATGGGTGCCGACATCAGCACCGAGGGCCACCACGCGGTGGTGCGGGGCGTCCGCAGGCTCTCGGGGGCCAAGGTGAGGGCGATGGACCTGCGGGCGGGGGCCGCCCTCGTGCTCGCCGGCCTGGCGGCTGAGGGGGAGACCGTGGTGGGCGGCGCCGAGCACGTCGACCGCGGCTACGTGGCGCTCGATCGCAAGCTTCGCTCGCTCGGTGCCGATGTGACGCGCCGCTCTGCCCGCGACGAGGATCCTGCCCCGTGACCGACGTGCAGACGCACGGGCGCCTGCGGGACCCGGCCGGCTTGGTGGACGCAGCGACAGGGGGAGACCGCCGCGCCCTCGCCAGGTTGCTCTCCTACGTGGAGCAGGGCGGGGCCGTCGGCCGCAAGGTCTCGGAGCTGACCTACCCGAGGAGCGGCAACGCCTACACGATCGGGATCACCGGGGCCCCAGGTGCCGGCAAGTCGACGCTCACGAGCCGCCTGATCGGCGAGCTGCGGGGGCGGCAGCTGCCGGTGGCAGTGGTGGCGATCGATCCCTCGTCGCCCTTCTCGGGGGGAGCGATCCTCGGTGACAGGGTCCGCATGCAGGACCACGCGCTCGACGAAGGAGTCTTCATCCGCTCGATGGCGACGCGCGGTCACCTCGGCGGCCTCGCCCTGGCGGTGCCGGAGGCGATCCGTGTCCTCGACGCCACGGGGTGGCCGATCGTGATCGTCGAGACGGTGGGTGTCGGCCAGGTCGAGGTCGAGGTGGCGGGCACGTGCGACACGACGGTCGTGGTCCTCAACCCCGGCTGGGGTGACTCGGTGCAGGCAAACAAGGCGGGGTTGCTGGAGGTCGCCGACGTCTTCGTGATCAACAAGGCCGACCGTCCGGGACTTCGCGAGGCGCGCCGCGACCTCAAGCAGATGCTGCAGATGTCCGACACCTCCTCCTGGATGCCTCCGATCGTGGCGACCACATCGACCACCGGCGAGGGGGTCGTCGAGCTCTGGGATGCCGTCGGCACTCATCGCACGCACCTGCAGGAGGGCGGCCTGCTGGAGAAGCGGCGCGTGGCGCGGCTCGACGAGGAGGTCCGCCGGATCATCGGCGGCCGCATCGACGAGGCGCTGCGACGGCTGGCCGGCAGCGGCGAATACGCCAACCTGCATGCCGCGCTGCTGGAACACCGGACGCACCCCTACGAGGTCGCATCGCAGCTCCTCCATGCCGTCGCCGAGTTGGTGGCGGGCGCGGGCGCCGAGGGCGACTAGGTTGCCGCCAGGGGTGATGGCGGCATGAGCGACGTGGACAGCAGCGAAACATTCGTCGGTGTCGAGTGGTTGCAGGGTGACCAGGGGGTCGCCCTGGTGCGGTTGGACCGGCCGAAGATGAATGCCCTCTCCCGCCAGCTGCTGGGCCAGCTGCGTGACGTGGCGGAGGGCTTGAGCCAGGATCCGCCTGGCGCGGTGGTCTTCTGGGGAGGCGAGCGGATCTTCGCGGCCGGAGCGGACATCACCGAGTTCGGCGGCCCGGAGGAGGCGGCGGCAGTGGCCGCATCGTTCCACGAGGCCCTGGATGCAGTTGCCGCCATCCCTCGAGCAACCATCGCCGCCATCTCCGGCTACGCGCTCGGTGGCGGTTGCGAGCTCGCGATGGCCTGCGACTTTCGCATCGCGGCGGACAACGCCCGACTCGGCCAGCCGGAGGTGCTGCTCGGAATCATCCCGGGCGGCGGTGGGACGCAGCGCCTGACTCGCCTCGTCGGGCCGGCCCGGTCGAAGGAGATCATCTTCAGCGGGCGGATGATCGAGGTCGAGGAGGCCCTGCGGATCGGGTTGGTCGACCGCACCGTTCCGGCCGCAGAGCTCTTGGCGTCGGCGCTCGAGTGGGCACGCTCGTTCGCATCCGGTGCGGTCGTGGCGCAGGGCATGGCCAAGCGGGCGATCGATGCGGCGTCCGCCCCCGACGGCGCCGCCGGCATGTCGCTCGAGCGGGAGCTGTTCGCCGAAGTCGCCGGCACCGAGGACGCCGCCATCGGGGTGCGATCGTTCCTCGAGAACGGACCGGGCAAGGCACGTTTTGTCGGCCGTTGACGGAGAGCGGGCGCGGCTCGCACCGACGGGGGGTCTCGACGCCGACCCGCGGTGGTACCAGCGGGCGGTCTTCTACGAGGCGCTGGTGCGCGGCTTCTACGACGCCAACGGCGACGGATCGGGCGACATCGCTGGTCTCACCGAGAAGCTCGACTACTTGCAGTGGCTGGGGATCGACTGCATCTGGATGCTGCCCATCTACCCATCGCCCTTGCGGGACGGCGGTTACGACATCAGCGACTTCTGCTCCGTGTCGCCGGAGTACGGCACCTTGGACGACATGGTCAGGCTCCTCGACACCGCACACGCAAAGGGGATCCGGGTCCTCACCGACCTCGTGATGAACCACACCAGCGACCAGCACCCGTGGTTCGTCGAGTCGCGCTCGTCGAGGAGCAACCCGAGGGCCGACTGGTACGTATGGGCCGACGACGACAAGGGCTACCGCGAGGCGAGGATCATCTTCTGTGACACCGAACGGTCCAACTGGACCTTCGACGAGGAGCGCCAGCAGTACTACTGGCACCGCTTCTTCTCCCACCAGCCCGACCTCAACTACGAGAACCCGGCCGTCACCGACGCCATGTTGGAGGTGGTCAGGTTCTGGCTGGAGCTCGGCCTCGACGGGTTCCGTCTCGACGCCGTGCCGTATCTGTTCGAGGAGGAGGGGACGAACTGCGAGAACCTCCCGAAGACGCACGAGTTCCTGCGCCGTGTCAGGCACGAGGTCGACACCCGCTACCCCGGACGGGTGCTGCTGGCGGAGGTGAACCAGTGGCCGGCCGACGTGGTCGACTACTTCGGCGACGGCGACGAGTGCCACATGTGCTTCCACTTCCCGCTAATGCCGCGCATGTTCATGGCGGCTCGCCGCGAGCAGCGCTTCCCGATCACCGAGATCCTGGCGCAGACGCCTCCCATTCCGGACGGGTGCCATTGGGGGATCTTCCTTCGCAACCACGACGAGCTGACCCTGGAGATGGTTTCCGACGAGGAGCGGGACTACATGTACGCCGAGTACGCCCAGGACCCGCGCATGCGGCGCAACCTAGGCATCCGGCGCCGGCTGGCCCCGCTCGTCGACAACGACCGGGGCCTCGCCGAGTTGCTGCACGTCCTTCTCCTCTCGCTCCCGGGCAGCCCGGTGCTCTACTACGGGGACGAGCTGCTGATGGGAGACAACATCTACCTCGGGGACCGTGACGGCGTACGCACGCCGATGCAGTGGACCCCCGATCGCAACGGGGGATTCTCCCGGGCGGATTTCGAGCGCCTCTACCTCTCGCCGCTGATGGACCCTGTCTACGGTTACCAGGCGCTCAGCGTCGAGGCGGAGATGCGCGACAAGTCGTCCTTCTTGCACTGGCTGCGGCACCGCTTGAGCGTGCGCCGCCAATTCAGCGTCTTCGCGACGGGCACCTTCGAGGTGCTGAGCGTCGACAACCCGTCCGTGCTGGCGTTCGTGCGCTCGCCCAGGGACGGCGAGGAGGGAGGCAGATCGGTGCTGTGCGTGAACAACCTGAGTCGTTTCGCGCAGCCGGCGACGCTCAACCTGGCGCAGTGGGAGGGCGCCGTGCCCGTGGAGATGCTGGGCCGTGTCCCCTTCCCAGCTGTTGGATCGCAGCCCTATGCCCTGTCGATCGGACCGCGCGGGTACTACTGGTTCGAGCTGGAGGTACCGCGGCCTTGACAGACGAACGACCCTCGGACCGCATCGCCTCGCTTCTCGGGCCGTACCTCGGCCGCCAGTCCTGGTACTGGTCGGCCTGCGCACTGCGCCAGCCGGCAGCGGCGACCGAGCCGGCACCGACGAGCGCCTCGGGAGCCGAAGGCGAGGCCGCAGAAGCGGTCGCAGTGGACCTCTCGCTCACGGTGATGGAGGTCCTTGCACCGCCGCCGGAGCCGCCGCAGCCGGCGAGCGGCCCGGCCAGTCCCGCCGGACTTGCCCGGTTGCTCGTGCAGGCGGGGGAGTGTGCCCTGCAGGTGCTGATCGGCTGGAGGGAGGCGACCGCTGCCGCAGGAGTGCTGCGCGGCCGCGAGTCGGCGATCCTCGGGGCACTGCCGGCGAGCGCGTTCAACGAGGAGGCGAGCATCGGCTCTGCGGGCGACGTGCTCGTCTACGACGCACTCGCCGACGAGGAGATGCTCCTTGCCATCCTCTCGGCCGCCACCGAGGGCAAGGAGACGGCGCGCCGTGCCCGCATCGTCGAGTCCCTCACGTCGCATGCATCGGTGGTCTACGACGAGCGGCTGTTCATGAAGATCTACCGCGTGCTGGAGCCGGCGCCGCGTCCCGAGGTCGACATCATGCTCAACCTCGACGAGGTCGGCTTCAACAACATCGTCGCCCCGGTGGCCCTGTGGCGCGGGAACGGTTACGACCTCGCGTTGATCCGCGAGTTCTACGGCGAGGCGACCGAGGGCCGGACCCTCGCCCTGACATCGCTGCGCGACCTGTTCGGGACCCAGCCCGGTGAGGCCGGCACCGATCCTGCCGAGCGAGCTGCCCGTGCCGGTGGCGACATGGCGGCCGAGATGCGGCGTCTCGGCGACACCACAGCCCGGATGCACGAGGCGTTGGCCAAGGCATACGGATCCCGGCGTGCCGACCTGGTGCCGATCGCCGACGCGCTGCAGCGGGCCGATCCGGCTGGAGGCGCTCAGCTGGCTGCCAGGCTGCGGGCGATGGAGGATCCGGGAGCGGCGATCCGGGTGCAGGGCGACTACCACCTGCGGCGGGTGATGAGGTCCGACATGGGGTGGCTGGTGGCCGGTTTCGGGGACGACCCGTCGCGTTACGCGAGGTTGGGCCCGGAAGGTCGGGGCGCGCTCGACGGTCTGCCTGCCGACGACATCGCCGACATGCTGCTGGCGATCAGGGCGGTGGCGGACGAGGCACTGAGCACCCACCATCCGGAGGATCCTGGCGAAGCCTCACTGCTGGCGGTCGCCTGGGTGGAGCGCAATGGCGACGCCTTCCTCGAGGGTTACCTGTCCTCCAACCGGCTGGAGGGGTTGAACCCGCCGAGGGAGGACCTCGCCGACCTGGTGGCCGCCCTCGAGTTGCTCCGGGTGAGCCGGGCAGGGAGAGGCTGATCGGCCTCGCTGCCTGCGCTAGGAGGCGATACCCGCCGTGGTCGCCCCGCGCTCGACGTGGGCGATGGCCGTGCGCAGGTCCTCGGCCGCCTTCTCGGGGGAGACGATGTTGATGAGCACCCCGGTCCCAAGCTCGAAACCCGCTCTCGTGCTGAGCTTGGGCAGGACGTGGACGTGCCAGTGGTAGATCCCGCTCGCCCGGTAGGGAGCCGAATGGAAGACGAGGTTGTAGGCGACATCACCGAGCAGCGTGTTCAGCGTCTGCAGGGCACGGCGGATCTCGTGGCCGACGCCGAGCAGGTCGCTCGTCGGGCTGCGGTGCAGATGCGCACCATGGTTGCGCGGTACCACGAGCATCTCGTAGGGGGTGCCGCTCCAGAACGGGCACCAGGTGATCGCCTGCTCGCTCTCGTGCACGATGCGGTACCCGACGCGCTCCTCCGAGGTGGCCGCAGTGCAGAGCAGGCATCCCCCGGCAAAGCGCACGAAACCGGCCTGCTCGTCCACCAGTTCCCTCGGCACGAACGGGATCCCGAGGAGCTGGGCATGCGGATGCTCGATGGACGCACCGGCTTGACGGCCGTTGTTGACGATCGCCTGGCTGTACCGCAGCCCCGGCGTGTTCTGGTGCTCCTCCGCCCGGTCGCGGATAGCCGCCATGACGAGGTTGCACTGCTCGTCGGACAGCGACTGCCAGCTCGTCTTGTGGTCGGGAGAGAGGATCAGCACCTCGTGGATGCCACTAGCCGGCGCCTCTGTGAAGACGGGGCCGCGGTGGTTGACGACGAAGGGCTCGTCGCCCTCGAAGGCCGGATAGAGGTTCGGTACCACTCTCACCAGCCAGCCGCCCGACGGCCCGTAGGTCTCGAGCGCCGGCAGGGTCGACTCCTCGTTGCCGGGGCAGAAGGGGCAGGGGCGTCCGTCGATGCTGTCGGCCCCCGGCTCTCGGGGGTTGAACAACGGACCTCGCTCGATCCGGTCCGTGGAGACCGTGACCCAGCGACCAGAAAGGGGATCGAGGCGGAGCTGATTCACTCTCCTCGGTTCACCTCCGTCGCCACTTTCCGCACCTCGCGCATCGTCTCTCACGGTAGCGCCATCCGGACGGCCGTGGGTGGAGCCGCATGACAAAGATCGCCGTGGCGGTCCTAGTCGTACTGCATGTGCTGACGTCGGTCATCGGGCCGCTGGCCGTCGTCGCCACCGGCGTGGCGGCGCACCTTCTCGGCCGGTCCGGACGCTCATCCACCGGCACCCCCGCTTCCTCGCAACTCTCGCAACCACTCCAACTCTCGCAACCACTCCGGCGGTACTTCGGCGGCGGGCCAAACTGGGCCTCACGGTCGTTGATACTCATACCTCTGTTCGGTGCTGGAGTCGAGGCGTTGCACCACTTCGACGATATCGGCCTGCTGTGGCCCTGGCTCGCGTTCGGGATGTGGGTGCTGGCGCTCGTGCTCGCGGTCGCGGTGCACTGGCCGGCCGAGAAGGCGATCCGCGCCGGGTTCGGCCCGGCGGGCGACGCCGCCGACCTGATGCGGGCGTGCACGCTGGCGGCCCGCTCGAGCGCTGTGATGACCCTGCTCTTCGTGGCATGCATCGTGGTGATGGTCACCCAGCCCCACTGAAGCGGGCCTTGATGAGCGGCAGCTGGGCGCGCCGCCGTCGTCAGCGGTACCAGGTGCCCCCTGAGCAACGCGCTGGTGGGCAGCTGGGTACCGTTTTGTGACATCAATGTCCTAATAAGGTACCCAGCCCGCCGCCAGCAGGCGCCGCCCGCGTGCCAGCCCGGGCCATTCGAGGGCCGTCGGTGGCGTTCAGGTTCTGTCATGTGTAGCGCACCCGCGGGATTCGAGCCCTGCTCGCACCGGTACCATCTGGCCCGTGGACCCCACGAGCGACGCATTCGGCGCACCGAACGCGCCCGCGTGGAAGCTCGGCGGGTACGCCGCAGCGGGCAACAGTGCCGCCGGCTCGCAACGGCCGAGGCCTCCTGCCTCGCAACGAGTGGCGCCGCGAGGTCGCCACCAGCCCACCGCCCGGCAGCACGCGGCAGCACGCGCAGCACGCGCAGGGACAGCCGCCGCGGCGCAGGGCGCCCGGCCGCGCAGGGAATGGAGGTCCTCCCGGCCGCCCGAGCGCAGCCGTCTTGCGAAGGAGAAGGCAAGCAGCCGCAGGCGGGGCCGTCGCCGTGCTGCTCGCCTTGCTGATCGTCATTGCGTGGGTGACGCTCGGCTCATCGAAGGGCGGCTCGCCACCGGGGTCGACGAGCGGTGGCGGCGGAGTGGGGACGACCACGCTCACGACAGCGGTTCCCACCACCTTCTCGGTGAGCCCGATGCAGAGCGCTCCGTTCGTCGACGACTGTGCTGCCTGCGCCACCGTCGACTACCTCAAAGGCGGCCAGACACAAGGGCGCAAGCTCACGACCGATGTCTGGTACCCAACCCTCGGATCCTCGACATCTCCCGCCCCCGAGGACAGCTCCTCGCCGCTCGTAGTGTTCGCCGCCGGCTACGACCTGTTGCCCAGCGACTACCAACCGTTGATCGACGCCTGGGTCGAGAAGGGCTTCGTAGTGGCGGCGCCGGTATTTCCTGATACCAACACCGACGCAGTGACGCCGGTGCTCGAGTACTTCGACAGCCACGGACAGTTCCCTGGGGGGCAGGACGCCAATCCCGAGAACGACATGCTGAACCAGCCTCGAGACGTCTCCTACGTGCTCTCGCAGCTCGTCCAGGACGACAAGTCGCAAGCTGGAGGGCCCTTCTCCTTTTTGTACAAGCTCTTCGACCCCTCCGAGATCGCACTCGCCGGGCAGTCCGACGGCGCGTCGACGATCGCCGGGCTGCTCTACAACTCGTGCCCGGCCTGTGGGACGTCTATCGAGCCGCAGGCCGTCCTGCTGCTCTCGGGCCAGCAGTCGGCGTACTACAGCGGGACCTGGTTCGGTTCCAGCAGCCCACAGGCGCCGGTGCTCGTCGCCCAGAGCACGGCGGACGCCTGCAACAACCCGCAGAACTCGACGACCCTCTACGGCGACCTCCCGACCGCTGCGAGCAAGTACTTCCTCACCTTGAAGGGCGCCACCCACCTCGTGCCCTACACGCAGCAGGGAAGCTACGAGCAGGTTGTTGCCGCCGTCACGACAGCCTTCCTGGAGAGCGAGCTCCATCACGGGTCGGCGACGCCGAGCGAGATGCTCGCTGCGGGGACGACGGCTGCGTCGTCGATCCAGGCCGGAGGGCCAGCGCCGGCGCTGGCGGCGGTCACGCCGACCTGGACGTACAACCCCGGGACACCCGAGGATCCCTGCGCGCTCGCTTTCGCAGGCCCGCCGGCAGGCGCCACGACCACGTCCACGCCCGCGCCCACGTCGACGACCTTGCCCACCTAGACGCCGATGCCTGCCTACTTCGACCACGCCGCCACCACGCCTCTCCGGTTCGAGGCGGCAGAGGCGATGAAGCCATGGTGGGAGGGGACCTTCGGGAACGCTTCGGGGCTGCACTCGGTTGCCCGCGCTGCGAGGCGTGCGGTCGACGAGGCGAGGGAGCTCGTCGCCTCCGCTCTCGGCGGCGAGCCGGGTGAGGTGATCTTCACCAGCGGGGGCACCGAGGCCGACAACCTGGCGGTGACCGGAGCCAGCCGCGCGGCGGGAGGTGCCGCGGTGCTCTGCAGCGCGGTGGAGCACGAGGCCGTGTTGCTTCCGACGCTGGCGACCGGCGGGTCCACGATCCCAGTGGGAACGGATGGCGTGGTGGACCTTGACGTGCTCGGGCGGATGCTGCGAGAGGCTGTCGAGTCGGCGGAGGTACCGGCTCTCGTTTCGGTCATGCTCGCCAACAACGAGACCGGCCAGATCCAGCCGCTGGCCGAGATCGCCGCTCTGGTCCGGCAGCTGGCCCCGTCGGCGCTCGTCCACACCGACGCAGTCCACGCCTTCTCCTGGCTCGACGTCGCCGAGGTGGCGCAGGTCGCCGACCTCGTGTCGGTGAGCGCCCACAAGTTCGGCGGTCCGCAGGGCGTTGGCGCCCTCCTCGTCCGTGCCGGCGCCCGAGGGCGATTGGCGGCCGGCTCGCTCGGCGGCGGCCAAGAGGGCGATCTCAGGCCGGGAACCGAGAACGTGGCGGGAATCGTCGGAATGGCAGCAGCTGCCGAGGCGACCGTAGAGCAACGCAGCGACATCGTGAAGCGGGTTGGCGAGCTGCGCGACCGGCTCGCCGATGGGCTGGTGGCACTCGGCGCCGTCGAGACGGGGGTGAGGGAGGGGAGGGTCGCCGGGAGCTGCCACGTGTGTTTCGAAGGGTTGCAGGGAGAGGAGGTGCTCGTCGCCCTCGACCAGCGAGGGGTGATGGCCTCGGCCGGATCAGCGTGTGCCAGCGGCGCCATGCATCCCAGTCACGTGCTGAGGGCGATGGGGATGAGCGACGAGCGAGCCCGCTCTGCAGTGCGTTTCTCCCTCGGCCGGACGACGACGGACGACGACGTCGACCTGGCGTTGCGGGCAGTTCGCGAGGTCGTGGCGGCACTGCGGGCCTGAGCATCCGGCCACGGCTGCGACAATGGACGGCGTGAAGGTCCTCGTCGCCATGTCGGGAGGGGTCGACTCCTCGGTAGCCGCTGCGCTCGTCCAGCGCGCCGGCCACGAGGTGACGGGTGTCACGTTGAAGCTCTGGGGTGGCCGCTCGGACACCGGATGCTGCTCGGCCGCCGATGTTGCCGATGCCCGCAACGTCGCCCACAAGCTCGGCATCGACCATCTCGTGTTCAACTTCGCCGAGGAGTTCGGGGCGGCCGTCGTCGCTCCCTACGTCAGCGCCCACGCAGCGGGCCGCACCCCCAACCCCTGCATCGAGTGCAACCGGCACATCAAGTTCGGGGTGCTGCTCGACAGGGCGGCGAGGCTTGGTTTCGATGCCGTCGCCACCGGCCATCATGCGCGCCTCGGAAGCGATGGCCGTCCGTCGCTGCGGCGGGGCCTCGACGTCGCCAAGGATCAGTCGTACGTGCTGTCGATGCTCACCGAGCGGGAGCTGAGGCGGTTGATGCTGCCGGTGGGCGAGCTGCGCAAGGCTGAGGTCCGCCGCCTCGCCGGCGAGCTGGGCCTGCGTACGGCGGGCAAGCCGGACAGCCAGGAGGTGTGCTTCATCCCCGCCCACGGCAACGGTGCCGGACGAGCTGCCTTCCTCGCCGAGCGGACGGTGCTGCACGAGGGAGTGGTGGTGGAGTCGGACAGCGGTGAGGTGCTGGGAAGCGTGCCGGCCGTGGAGCTGGTGACGATCGGCCAGCGCCGGGGCGTAGGCGCGGGAGGTGCGGCGACACGGCGCTACGTGCTGGAGGTCGACACTGCCGGCCGCCGTGTCGTGGTCGGCCCTCCCGAGGCGCTGGCGGCGGCAGAGATCACGCTCTCGGATCGCACCTGGGTTCACGTCCCTCTTGCCGAGGGGACACCCGTCCTGATCCAGTGCTCGGCGCACGCTCCGGCCGTCGCCGGGTTCGTGACTTCAAGTGGCGTAAGGCTCGAACGGCAGATCCGGCGCGTGGCCGCCGGCCAGACCGTCGCCCTCTACCAAGGCGACATCGTGGTCGGTTCCGGCATCGCCGCCTGACCTCGTCGGGCGGACGCGCAGTGACCAGATGGTTGTTTAACAGCCATTTGACCCCTGCGCGTTAGGGCAATCCGCTCGAAACTCACCCCAACCGCCCACCAACTCCCACCCGCCGACGCGCACCCGCGCAATAGCCTGTCGGTTCATGGAGCAAGTGGAACAGCCCGAACCGGCGGCAGCACGCGCCGACGAGCTGAGGCGTCTGATCGCCTACCACAACGACCTCTACCACCAGAAGGACGCTCCCGAGATCTCGGACGCCGAGTTCGACGCCCTCCTCGTCGAGCTGCAGTCGATCGAGGAGCAGCACCCCGAGCTTCTCGTCGCAGATTCACCCACGCAGATGGTCGGTGCCGCTCCTTCCGGTCTGTTCGCCCGCATCCCGCACAGCCGGCCGATGCTCAGCCTCGACAAGGTCTTCTCGCTGGAGGATCTGGAGGCGTGGGGCAAGAGGCTGGCGAACGCCGGAGTGACGCCAGAGACCGGGTTGGTGTGCGAGCTGAAGATCGACGGGCTGTCGCTGTCTCTTCGCTACGAGCGCGGGCGGCTGGTGCGGGCCGCCACCCGCGGCGACGGCTACGTGGGCGAGGACGTGACCGCCAACGTGCGCACCGTTCGGGCGATCCCTGAGGAGCTCCGGCTCGAACCCTCCGAGATCCCGCCGGTGATCGAGGTGCGCGGCGAGCTGTACATGCCGATCGCCTCCTTCGCCGAGCTGAACAGGCGGCAGGCCGAAGCGGGCCTGCCGATGTTCGCCAACCCGCGGAACTCCGCCGCCGGTTCCCTGCGCCAGAAGGACCCGCAGGTGACGGCCGGGCGCGACCTGTCGTTCTGGTCGCACCAGATCGCCGAGCCGGCGCCGGGGAGCGAGGGTGATGCGTCGCCGACGATGTTGTCCTACCACCACGAGTCGCTCGACCTGATGAGGCGGGCCGGGTTGCCGGTCAATCCCGAGATCCGCATCGTCCACGACCTGGCCGAGGTGCACGCCTTCTGCGAGGAGTGGGAAGCCCGCCGCCACGACCTCGACTACGAGATCGACGGCGTGGTCGTGAAGGTCGACGAGATCGCGCTGCAGCGTGCTCTCGGTGCCACGTCTCACGCGCCGCGCTGGGCGGTCGCCTTCAAGTTCCCGCCGGAGGAGAAGACGACTCTTCTCCGCGACATCATGGTCTCGATCGGCCGCAGCGGTCGCGCCACGCCTTTCGCGCGCCTGGAGCCGGTCTTCGTAGGCGGTTCCACTGTCGGGCTCGCCACCTTGCACAATGAGGACCAGGTCCGCCTGAAGGACGTCCGGCCCGGTGACACCGTCATCGTCCGCAAGGCCGGTGACGTGATCCCGGAGGTGGTTGGCCCGGTCCTCACGCTCCGCCCGGCCGACCTGCCGCCGTGGCAGTTCCCGAGCGCCTGCCCGGTATGCAGGGAGCCCCTGGTGCGCCTGGAGGGTGAGGCGGACACCTATTGCACGAACGTCGACTGCCCGGGTCAGCGCGTGCAGCGCATCGCCCACTTCGCCTCCCGTGGCGCCATGGACATCGATGGTCTCGGCGAGCAGCGGGTGGCGTTGCTGATCGAGAAGCTCGGGGTCACCGACCCCTCCGACCTCTACGGGCTGACGGTCGAGAGGTTGCAGACCTTGGAAGGCTTCGGCGAGCTGTCGGCGCGCAATCTGGTCTCGGCGATCGACGCCTCCCGGCAGCGGCCCCTTGCCAACTTGCTCGTCGCCCTCGGGATCCGGCACTGCGGAGGCACGCTCGCACCCATCCTTGCCCGCGCCTTCGGGCACATGGATCGGATCGTGGGAGCATCCGAGGAGCAGTTGGGGGCGATCGAAGGGATCGGCCCGACGATCGCCGCCAGCATCCACGCCTTCTTCGCCTCGGAATCGAACCGGGCGCTCGTCGAGCGGCTCGGGAGGGCGGGGGTCAACTTCCAAGGTCCGCCCGCCTCGGACTCGCTCCCGCCGATCCTCGGCGGGATGTCGATCGTGGTCACGGGCACCCTCCAGGGATTCACCAGGGAGGAAGCGGAGGAGGCGATCAAGGCCCGCGGTGGCAAGTCCCCAGGCTCGGTGTCTGCCAAGACGACGGCCGTCGTGCTCGGTGAGGATCCTGGCGCCGCCAAGCTCAACAAGGCGCAGGAGCTGGGGATCCCGATCCTCGACGAGGAGGGTTTCGTCAAGCTGTTGGAGGAGGGAAAGTTGCCGTGACGCTCGGCGACTGCGGCTGATGCCGAGGTCGGCCTCGCTGACGGCGCCGGAGGCGGTGATCCCCGATCCGGCCCTGGTACTGCAGCAGCGACGCAGGCGCTGGGTGCTGACGGGAGCGGCGGCTCTTGTCGCTGTGGCCGTGGCGACCACTGCGGTGGTGGTGATAGCTCGCATCACCGCGCACTCCGGCACAGTCGTGGTGAACCAACCGGGGCAGACGACCCAGCCGGGTCGGCAGCCACCGCCTGCAGTCGGTGCTGTGGTCGCCGCCACTGCTCTGTATTCCGATCCTGTGTTCCTCGACCCGGATGACGGGTATGCGCTCGCGCACACCATGAGCGGCGGGACGCTGGCCGAGCGGCTGGTCCTCTCGCAAGACGGTGGTGCCACATGGCGGGTGGCGGGCTCGTCCTTCCCGGTCGAGGGCCAGTTCACGACCATCCTCTTCACGTCACTCAGGACCGGCTACGTGTTCGGGCCGGCCGGGCTGATGGAGACCGGCGACGGAGGGCGCACCTGGAGGCAGGCGCCGCTCGCCGGCGAGGTGCAGAGGGTGATCCCGATCCCGGGTGGCGACACCTGGGCGATCCTCAACCATTGCGAGGGTGTCCCCGGCAGCAACCCGCCCTGCCCGGTATCGGTCTTCGTCTCGACCGACGGGCGCAGCTGGCACGAGACGAAGTCGCCGCCTCCCGTCGAGGAGTCGGCGCTCGGGGGCGCCGTGCTGGCGCGGGTCGGCACCGACTCGGGCTACCTGCTCACGTGGGGGGCTCCCCTCAGCGGGCTGGCGGTGACCCGGGACAACGGAGCGAGCTGGCGGCCCGTGCGGGACCCCTGCGCGGGTGCCGGCGCGGGAGGCGGCAGTGATACGGCGAGCTTCGGCATGCAGGACATGGCCGCGATCGGGGGTGGCCAGCTGTGGCTGATCTGCGGCGCCGCCCCCACCCCGTTGGGGCAGCCGAAGTCGGTCTACCGATCGAGCGACGGAGGATCCCAGTGGACACTGGAGGCCTCCACCGGGCTCGCCCCCGGCGCGCTGCAGCCAGTCGGGCACATTCCCTATCAGGGGGATGTCTCGCAGCTGGCGACTGTCGACCCCAAGATTGCGTGGCTCGGCCTAGGCGGCGTCGGGGTCATCGAGACGACGGACGGAGGTGCGACATGGCGGTCGGTGGACGGCGTCGTCCTGCCGCCTGCCGGCCAGGCGGCGTCTCCTTCATCCCCGGTCGGGGTCACGTTCATCCGCACCGACGACGGCTTGATCCACGACGGTTGGGCGCTGGCATACGGGATCGGCGTCTGGCAGACGACCGACGCAGTGCACTGGAAGAAGGTGTCGTCCTAGGGAAGCCGAGGGATTGCCGGAAGCGGCGCGGGGCAGACGAGGCACGCTCACAAGGGGCGTCCACCTGACGGCCCTCGGCGGCCGGTAGCCTGGCGCGAGCCGATGTCGTCCGTCACCGATCAGCTCGGCCGCGTCCTTGCGGGCCGCTATCGACTCGTCGCCCCTATAGGCACGGGTGCGTCCGCGCACGTCTACGCGGCGGACGACACGATCCTCTCGCGGCGGGTGGCTGTCAAGGTGCTGCATCCGGCCCTGGCGGGTGACCAGGGATTCCTGCGGCGGTTCCGTGCAGAGGCCCAGGCTGCGGCATCGCTCAACCACCCGCACGTGATGCGGGTCTTCGACTGGGGCGAGGACCGTGACGGACCGTTCCTCGTCCTCGAGTACCTGGGCGGGGGGAGCCTGCGCGACCTCCTGGACGCCGGGCATCTCCTCACGGTCTCGCAGGCTGCAGCGCTGGGGGCGCAGGCGGCACATGGGCTTGCATACGCCCACCGTCGCGGTTTCGTGCATCGGGACATCAAGCCGGCGAACATCCTGTTCGACGACGAGGGCTCGTTGCGCGTGGGCGACTTCGGGTTGGCGCGGGCGCTGGCGGAGGCAGCCTGGACAGAACCGATCGGCGCCGTCCTCGGCACCGCCCGCTACGCCTCGCCCGAGCAGGCCGAGGGCAAAGTCGTCAACGAGAAGACCGACGTCTACTCGTTGGCGCTGGTCCTGTTCGAGTCGATCACGGGGTGGGTCCCCTTCACTGCCGATACGACGGTGGCGACATTGATGGCCCGCCTCAATGCCCATCTCCCGGTGCTGCCATCGCTCGGGCTGCTCGGCCCGGTGCTGGCGCAGGCCGCCATCCCGCAACCGCTCGCCCGGCTCGACGCCGCCGCCCTCGCCATCGATCTCGAGCTTGCCTGCCGCGAGCTGCCTCCCCCTGCGCCGGTCCCTGTCGTGGGCATCGGAGGTGCACCGGCGGGCGACCGGGACCCGACGATGGTGGGCGACTCCGACCGGGCGCGCCGCAGCAACGGTGCCTCCCACTCCGCCAACCTCGACGGCGCTGCGGCACTGGCCGCCGCTGCAACTGCGGCGACGAGCGCGGCCCTCGCTCCTTCCGGCATCCCGGCTGGCGGCCGGCCCGCCGGCACGCCCTCTGGCGACCAGCCGACGCAGGCAGTCGACCCGCGCCAGCTTGCCGCCTCCCTGTCGGCGATCTCGGCGCCGACGGCGCCGTTCCGTCCTGCGCTATCTCCCGAGCCTGTCCAACCGGGCAGGCACGGTGGCCGAGCTAAGCCGCCGCGCCGGCCAAAGCCCGCTCGCCAAGCGAAGGCGCCGGCACAGCCTGCGCTGCCACGCCAGCCCAAACGGCGCCGCCGAAGGGTCGCGGCACTCGTCGCTGTTTCGTTGGTGGTGGTGCTCGTCTGCCTCGCCCTGGTCGGTTCCGCCCTCGGCGTGATCTCTTACCGGAGCTCGCTGGCGAAAGGCCACGCGGTGCCGGAGGTGAAGGGGTTCACGACGGTGCTGGCACAGAAGCTGGCGTCGCAGGAGGATCTGCAGATCGTCGTTGTTGGCCACAGCTACAGTCCGCTTCCCGCTGGAGAGATCGTCAACCAGACCCCCCGCCCGGGTTCGGTCGAGGCGGGTGGGTCGATGATCAAGGTGACGCTGTCCGAAGGCGTCGCCCCCGTGGCCATCCCGAGCCTGCTCGGGGACACCGCAGGCGAGGCCCGCCAGGCTCTTGCCCATGACGGCCTGAAGTACGCGGCGGCGCCAGCTCAGTACAACGAGAACGTGAAGGCGGGCAACGTGATCGGCTGGTCGCCGGACGGCATCGAGGTAAAGCCCGGCACGACCGTCAAGGTCACGCTGTCGATGGGCCCACATCCGCGGCTGATACCGACCGACCTGGCGGGGAAGAGCTTCGGCAATGCGGCGTCTGTGCTCGCAGGCGAGCAGCTGGTCCCTGTGGAGACCCAGAAGTACTCGAACAGCTGGCCGAAGGGCGAGGTGATGGCCACCTACCCGCCGCTCGGCCAGACGACGCCCCGCGGTTCGACCGTGACCGTGGTCGTCTCCCTCGGCCCTCAGTACGTCACCATCCCTTACGACATCCAAGGCATGCCGGTATCGCAGGCCGAGCGACTGCTGAGGAGCATCGGCCTCGTCCCCGAAGGCCCGTACCCGCCGACCGGGGGGACCGTGTTCATCACCGACCCGGTGCCCGGGACGAGCGTCAAGGTGGGGACTCCCGTCGCCATCTACACGTCCTTCTTGTTCGGCTAGGCGCTCCTGGAGCTGCCGCGCCTGGTTCGTCCGTACGGTTTGACCTCCGGGGCGCAGGCTGCGAACGTGAATGCGACGACGAGCTGGAGAGCTCCGCGGCATCCCGCGCCGCCTCGGCGAGGACCGGCCTAGACCCGAGGAGGAGACAGCAGGATGGGTGCACTCGACGGACGTGTGGCGATCATCACGGGCGCCGGCCGCGGCATCGGCCGCGAGCACGCACTGCTGTTCGCGAGCGAGGGCGCCAAGGTGGTCGTGAACGACCTCGGCGGTGCCGTCGACGGCTCGGGCGACGACCGCTCGCCGGCCGAGCAGGTGGTCGACGAGATCCACCAGATGGGTGGCGAGGCGATCGCCAATGCCGACGACGTGTCGGACTGGGAGGGTGGTCAGCGGCTGATCAACGCCGCCGTCGAGGCCTTCGGCGACCTCCACGTGCTCGTCAACAACGCCGGGATCCTCCGCGACCGGGTGCTCGTCAACATGACCGAGCAGGAGTGGGATGCCGTCATCCACGTGCACCTGAAGGGACATTTCGTGCCGACGCGCTGGGCGGCGGCCTACTGGCGGGAGAAGACCAAGGCGGGCGAGCAGGTGAACGCCGCCGTGGTGAACACCTCGTCCACGTCGGGCCTGCTCGGCAACCCCGGGCAGACGAACTACGGCGCCGCCAAGGCCGGCATCGCCGCCTTCACGGTGATCGCCGCCCAGGAGCTCAGCCGTTACGGCGTGCGCGTCAACGCCATCGCGCCGGCGGCCCGCACACGGATGACGGAATCGACTCCCGGGCTCTCGGACCTCGTTCAGCAACCGAGCGACCCATCGATCTTCGATTCCTGGGATCCCGCCAACGTCTCCCCCTCGTCGCCTACCTGTCCACAGCCGGCTGCCCGGCCACCGGCAAGGTCTTCTTCGTGCAGGGCGGCAAGGTACAGCTGTTCCAGAGCTGGACGCTGAAGGAATCGATCGACAAGGAGGCCCGCTGGACCGTCAGCGAGCTCGAGCAGGAGATGAAGGCGCTGCTCGATTGAGCGCCGTTGCCGCCCGGCGGCAGGTGGAGGCGGGCGGAGCGGCGCTGGCGGTGCCTGCGGGTGCCTGCGGGTGCGGCAGAGATGTTTACGAGCCTTCTAGTTAATCCGTGTTGCTCTGCGTCATGTCGTGTTATACTGCTCCGCACCAGTCGGTGAAAGGGGCCGTTGCAGCCGTCACGCAGTATGGATAGTGTGCGTCCGCTGCCCGGGCGAGAGGCAGCGCTCAGCGTCGAGCGTCCCAGCTTGTGAGGGGTATTACCGGACATCGTGGTCCGGAAGAAGGTGACAGCCTGATCGGCGATTCCGGCCGGAAATCGCGTTCAAATCGATCGGAATCCTGCTAATATCCTAGACGTCGGGGCCGTGGGGGGCGGCGTAGCCGAGGTAGCGTCCCCAGCCGCTGCCGGTGCCGCCGCCCCCCACGTCCCCGACGATCGCGTCCGGCGTCCAGTAGACGCCTGGCGGAAACCCGCAGCTAGTCGGCGGTGATCTCGCGCATCTTGGTGGCGACCTGCTGAGCGACGGGATCGGCGGGCGCGGACTGCAAGGCGAGCAGCTTGCTCATGTCGCCCTCCACCTTGATCTTGCCGGCCATGAAGGCCTGCATGCCGACGCTCGGGTTGTTCTCGACGAGGATCGCCTTGGCCGTCGCGTAGTCGAGCGTGACCTTCACGTCCTGCTGCTCGAGATGCCCGAGACCGAGCTCGGTGGTGCCGCTGGAGGTGTCGAGGTGAGCGTCGACGGGGCCGGAATCGAACGGAGTGTCGGTGATGACCAGGTTCATCCTCATGCTCTGCGCCGGCGGCGCGCCTTGTCCGGCGAACTCCGCCTGGATCTTGTGAGCCGCCTCGGTCCACTCCGGGCTGAGGAAGGGGTACTGAACCATCATTTGCTCCTTGGGCTTGTCGTGCAGTCAGTTGCGGCACGTGACCTTAGTACGGGGCGTGGTGGGCGCCCCGGCGAGGGTGGATTCAGGGGGTGTTTCGGAGGGTCGTTAGAGTACGGGCCATGCCAGGAGAAGTACGCCCCGCGGCGCCAGCAAAGTTGCCGGCAGAGGCGCCAGCTGAGTTGCCCGCAGACCTTCTCGAAGGCGCCGAGCCCTTCTCCTCGTCCAACGGCCCCCACGGCGTCCTCGTGCTGCACGGGTTCACCGGCTGCCCGCAATCGATGCGGCCCCTCGCTGAGGCGTTCGCCGACGCCGGCTTCAGCGTCGAGCTACCTCTCTTGCCCGGTCACGGGACGAAGATCGACGACTTGATCACCCGCCGCTGGGACGAGTGGGCCGCCGCCGCCGAGGAGGCGTACCTGTCCCTGGCGGCGCGCAGCGACCGGGTGGTCGTCGCAGGCCTCTCGATGGGCGGGACGCTCACCTGCTGGCTGGCCGCCCGTTATCCGGAGATCGCCGGGATAATCGTGGTCAACCCCCTCGTCAAGGCACCGGCCGAGAGCTTCCGCCAGATCCTGGAGGGCGCTCTCGATCAGGGCGTCGAGGTGGCACCGGGCATCGGCTCCGACATCTCCAAGCCAGGTGCGGTCGAGCACGGCTACGACGGCACGCCGGTGCGCGCCGCCCTCTCGCTGTTCGAGGCCTGCGGCGATCTCGCCGGCCAGCTCGACCAGATCCGCTGCCCGGTCCTGCTGCTCTCGAGCCGGACGGACCACGTGGTTCCGTCGGAGTCCGGAGACATGCTCGCCGCTGCCGTGGCCGGGCCGATCGAGCGCGTTTGGCTGGAGGACAGCTACCACGTGGCCACGCTCGACAACGACCAGGCCGAGCTGGAAGAGCGGGCTGTCTCCTTCGCCACCAAGGTGGTGGCCGGCTGATGAGCGATGCGATAAGTCGGGCCGACGTGGCACACGTGGCCCAGCTCGCCCGGCTGCAGCTCACCGACGAGGAGATCGAGCTGTTCACGACCCAGCTGGGGGCGGTACTCGAGCATGCCGACGCCCTGCGGCGCCTCGACACCTCGGGCGTCGCCCCGATGGCGCACCCACTTCCGGTGCGAAACGTGTTGCGCGACGACATACCGCGCCCCGGTCTCGACAGGGACGAGGTGCTGGCAGCGGCACCCGCCGCCGAGGACGATCGTTTCCGCGTCCCGCGCATCCTCGGGGAGGCGCCGTGAGCGGCGAGACGGCGGTCGAGATCGCAGCTGCTGTCCGGACGGGTGGGCGTTCGGCACGTGCGGTCGTCGAAGAGGCCCTTGCAGCCGCCGAAGCTGCCGAGCCGGAGCTGCACGCCTTCAACTGCCTGATGACCGACAGGGCGCTGGCGGCGGCAGACGGTATCGACGCCACCCTCGCAGCCGGCGACGACCCCGGGCCGCTCGCCGGCGTCCCCATCGCCCTCAAGGACAACCTCTGCACGCGGGGCGTGCCGACCACCTGCTCGTCGAAGATCCTGCAAGGGTGGCGGCCCCCTTACGACGCCACCGTCGTGTCGCGCCTGGCGGCCGCCGGCGCGGTGGCGATCGGCAAGACCAACCTCGACGAGTTCGCCATGGGCTCCTCGACGGAGAACTCGGCCTTCGGCCCGACCCGCAACCCGTGGGACACGAGCCGCGTCCCGGGCGGATCGAGCGGTGGAAGCGCCGCCGCCGTGGCAGCCGGCCTTGTACCGCTCGGCCTCGGATCGGACACAGGTGGGTCGATCCGGCAGCCGGCCGCCTTCTCCGGCATCGTCGGACTGAAGCCCACCTATGGACTGGTCTCACGCTACGGGCTGATCGCCTTTGCCAGCTCGCTGGACCAGATCGGGCCGCTCACTTGCACGGTGGCCGACGCCGCCCTCTTGCTGGAGGTGATCGGGGGGCACGACCCGGCCGATTCGACTTCGCTCCCTGTCGAGGTTCCTCCGCTTTCTGCCGTGCTCGACGACGGGGTCGAGGGGCTGCGGATCGGGCTCGTGACCACCGTCAAGCCGCATGTCGCCGGCTACGAGTTCGAGGCGGCAGAGCAGGCCGCGGCGGCACTGGAAGCGGCCGGTGCCAAGTGCGCCGAGGTCGAGATCCCCGAGTTCATGCACGCCCTGCCGGCGTACTACCTGATCGCTCCGGCGGAGGCGTCCTCCAATCTCGCCCGCTACGACGGCGTCCGCTACGGGCTGCGGGTCGACGCGCCGGACGTGGCGGCGATGAACGCTCGCACGCGCGAGGAGGGGTTCGGCCCGGAGGTGAAGCGGCGCATCATGCTCGGCACCTACGCCTTGTCCGCCGGCTACTACGACGCCTACTACGGGCAGGCGCAGCGGGTGCGGACGTTGATCGTGCAGGCGTTCGAGCGCGCCTACGAGCAGTTCGACGTGCTGCTGACGCCTACCACTCCGTCGGCTGCGTTCCGTTTCGGGGAGAAGACGGCGGACCCGCTGGCGATGTACATGTCCGACCTCTGCACCATCCCCTCCAACCTCTCCGGTCATCCCGCTGTCAGCGTGCCGTTCTCGCTGGCGCCGGACTCCAGCGAGGCTCCCCGCATGCCGATCGGCGTGCAGGTGCTGGCGCCTGCGCTGGCCGAGCAGCTGATGTTCCGGGTCGCCGCCGCCGTCGAGCGGGCTGCCGACCCCGCTGCCCGCGGGCCCGTGAAGCTCGCCACCGCACAGGACGCGCGATGAGCGCCGGGGAGAACGGCTGGGAAACCGTGGTCGGGCTCGAGGTGCACTGCGAGCTCAAGACCGAAACGAAGCTCTTCTGCTCCTGCCGCAACGCCTTCGGCGACGAGCCGAACACGAACATCTGCCCGGTGTGCCTCGGTCTGCCGGGCTCGTTGCCGGTGCTCAACCGCAAGGCCGTCGAACTGGCGATGCGTATCGGCACCGCCCTGCATTGCGAGATCAAGCCGTCGATCTTCCACAGGAAGAACTACTTCTACCCGGACATGCCCAAGGACTATCAGGTCAGCCAGTACGACGAGCCGATCAACGTCGACGGGCACATCGACCTCGCCGACGGCTCGCGGGTGCGCATCGAGCGGGCGCACATCGAGGAGGACACAGGCAAGACGACGCACGTGGGCGGGGGTGGGCGCATCCACGACGCCGAGCACGCCCTCGTCGACTACAACCGCGCCGGCGTGCCGCTCGTGGAGATCGTCAGCGCACCCGACATCACGAGCGCCGAGCAGGCGCGGATGTACGTCGGCGAGCTGCGCTCGATCCTCATCGCCGCCGGTGCGTCCGACGGACGTATGGAGGAGGGCTCGCTGCGGGTCGACGCCAACGTCTCGGTGCGCCGCCGGGGGTCCGAGGAGCTCGGCACGCGTTGCGAGGTCAAGAACATGAACTCGCTGCGCTCGCTCGGACGGGCGATCGAGCACGAGACCTCGCGCCAGATCAGCTTGCTGGAAGCGGGTGAGAGGGTGGTGCAGGAGACCCGCCACTGGAACGAAGAGGAAGGACGCACGTCCTCGCTCCGTTCCAAGGAGGAGGCGTACGACTACCGCTACTTCGCCGAGCCCGATCTGGTTCCGCTGGTTCCTGAGGAGGAGTGGGTGGCCGAGGCGGCGGCTGCTGTCGGGATGCTGCCCGCTGAGCGCCGGCGCCGCCTTGCCGCCCTGGTCCTCGGGACGGAGGTCGCCACGACTGCCGACGTACCGCCGGCCGGAAGCGCCCTCGGCGATCAGATAGTGACCGCTGTGGCCTTAGGGCTCGACGAGCTGGTCGTGGGCGCGGTGGCACTCGGTGCCGAGGCGCGCCTGGCGCTCGCACGGGCGGCGAACGAGGCGGCGGCGCAGCCCGAGGCGGCGGCGAGGCTCGAGCCGAGCCGGCTAGCGGCGCTGCTGGTGCTGGAGTCGGATGGGAAGCTGAGCGCCACCCAGTCGAAGACCGTGCTGGCCGAGATGCTCGGTGGCTCGGATGAGGCGCCGGAGGAGATCGCTCACCGGCTGGGCTTCGAGGGGCTCGGCGCGGACGCGCTGGACGGGGTGGTCTCGCAGGTCGTCGAGGCGAACCCCTCCGAGTGGCAGCGCTATCTGGAGGGGGACGACAAGGTCGCCCAGTTCCTGCTCGGTCAGGTGATGAGGGCCACGAAGGGAAAGGCCAACGGCAAGCTGGTGGCGGAGGCGTTGGCGTCTCGGCGTTCCTGAAGACGTTCCCAGCGGACTCCGCTCACAACGGCGCCGCCTTCGTCTAGCTCAACCCCGCTTGTTGCAGGCGTCTCGAAGCATGGGGATCTCATTGCCGGACGCCATCACGACCTGAGCGCGCAGGACTGTAGCGGCCGCGAGCGCTTCGCGAGACAGCAAGTTCAACCCGCGCCCGGGTCCCTCGACCTGGGAAGCCATCACTGGTGCAATCGTCTTCCACTCCAAGATGCCGATGCGATCCGGCAGCTCCAGAATGGCCGCGATGGCTCGCTCACGTTGCCCGGCCGGCAAGGAGAGCACTGGTCCGGACAGCTGGCCACCCGTGCCGCGGACGACGGCCTGGCAGAGCCGCAGGTACCAGAGGCCGGTGGTATATACCGCCTCCTCGGGCCATGGCACCTTGCCGACGAGAAGCCCCCCCACAGTCTGGTCGTCGGCGAGGATGGTCAGTGGTAACCCCACTGGTTGGCGAGTTCTGGATCGCCGAAGCCCGCTTGGGCTGATGCCCAATCTGCGTGCTCAAGGAGTTCACGCCTTGCATCGCTGATGCCCCCGCGGACCACGAGAATCGAGTCGCCTAGGTCTATCCAGCCGATCGTTCCGCCACCGTCCAGGCCCCAACGGTGCCGTGTCTGAGCTGGGAGGGCCATCTGTCCTCGTCCACTCACTCTCGCCTCACCTGCGTGTATCACGATCACCTCACAAGTCAAACGGACATCTTGCACTGTAACGATCAACGCAGTGGCATGCGGTCAGCAGCTCCAGCGGACTCCCGACCCGCTCGGTGAGCGGGTGGGGAGGTTGGTCCCGACCCTGGATCGGCGAGACATGCAAGTCGTAGCCTCCAAGGATGCCGACCGCGTCCCATCCGATCCCGCCACGAGATCTGAAGATCCGCAGCCGGGACGTGACCGACGGCTTCCGGCGGGCCCCGGCGCGGGCGATGCTGCGAGCAGTCGGGATGGGCGACGACGATTTCGCCAAGCCGCAGATCGGGATCGCCTCGTCCTGGAACGAGGTCACGCCCTGCAACATGGGCTTGGACTTGCTGGCCGATCGGGCGAAGGAGGGAGTTCGCAGGGCCGGAGGCTTTCCCGTCGAGTTCGTCACGATCGCCGTCTCGGACGGCATCTCGATGGGGCACGAGGGCATGCGAGCTTCGCTTGTCAGCCGCGAGCTGATCGCCGATTCGGTGGAGTGCATGATGCACGCTGAGCGTTTCGACGGGTTCGTCGGGTTGGCGGGATGTGACAAGTCGCTGCCCGGGATGTTGATGGCGGCAGCACGTCTGGACCTGCCGATGGCGTTCGTCTACGGGGGGTCGATCCTGCCGGGGCACATCGGCGAGCGGGCGCTCGACATCGTCTCGGTGTTCGAGGCGGTGGGCGCCTGCGCTGCAGGGGAGATGAGTGAGGACGAGCTCGGTGAGATCGAGCGCCGCGCATGCCCGACGATCGGCTCGTGCGCCGGGATGTTCACCGCCAACACGATGGCTTCCGTCGCCGAAGCGCTGGGGATGGCGCTGCCGGCGGGAGCGTCGGCTCCGGCCGTCGACAGTCGCCGACAGGATGGCGCCTTCGAGAGCGGTGAGGCCGTGGTGCGGATGCTGGAGTCCGGGATCACGCCGCGGCGGATCCTCACCAAGGCGGCCTTCGAGAACGCCATCGCCGTCACGATGGCGCTCGGTGGCTCCACCAATGCCGTGCTGCACCTACTCGCCATCGCGAGGGAGGCGCGGGTGGACCTCCACATCGACGACTTCAACCGCATCGGCCGGCGCACACCGCACCTGGCAGACATGAAGCCTCACGGGCGTTTCCACATGGTCGACCTCGATCGCATCGGAGGGGTGCCGGTGGTGATGGCAGAGCTGCTCTCGGCCGGCCTGGTCGACGGCTCGTGCATGACCATCACCGGGCGCACGATCGAGGAGAACCTGACGGCGCTCGCCGGCTCGGGGTCGGCTCCGCCGCCGGACGGGGTGGTGGTGCGCCGGCTGAACGACCCGCTCCACGAGCAGGGCGGTATAGCCGTGCTACGGGGATCGCTTGCGCCACAAGGTGCGGTGGTGAAGGTGGCGGGCATGGACCGGCTGCGCTTCGAGGGGACGGCGCGGGTGTTCGACGGCGAGGATGCGGCGATGGAGGCGATCATCGCCGGATCGGTCGAGCCCGGAACGGTGGTGGTGATCCGCTACGAAGGACCTAAGGGCGGCCCTGGGATGCGGGAGATGCTGGCGGTCACGGGGGCGATGTCGGGCGCGGGTCGCGGTGGTGACTGCGCGCTCGTCACAGATGGCCGCTTCTCCGGCGGGACGCACGGTTTCTGCGTCGGCCACGTGGCGCCGGAGGCGGCCGTCGGCGGACCGATCGCTCTTGTGCGGGACGGCGACACGATCGTCCTCGACGCCGAGGAGGGCCGGTTGGACCTGCTCGTCGACGACCGTGAGGTCGATCGGCGACGAGCCGAGTGGGAACCCCCGGCGCCTCGCTACACCAGTGGGTTCCTTGCCAAGTACGCCAAGCTGGTGACGGGGGCAGAACGCGGGGCGGTCACAGAGCCGTAGGGCTGCCGGCTGGTCCAGCCTGCGGGCCCGAGGTTTCTTGCGTTACGGCTCATTTCTGACACATTTCGCCGGAAAGCTCGATCGGGTCTCGCGGCCCGGACCAAGCACGGCGGTTAGCTTGGCGCCATGACCTCGCGCCTGACGGAAGTAATCGTCGATTGTCACGACCTCGACAGGATGACCGACTTCTGGTGCGCGGTACTCGGCTACGAGAAGGCAGCGTCGGGTGAGGGCTGGATCGCCATCCGCTGGCCGGCCGATGAGTTGACCGAGGAAGCCTTGGTGGCGGCTCCGCAGCCTCCTGCCGTCGCCTTCGTGCTCGTTCCCGAGGCGAAGACGACCAAGAACCGGGTGCACATCGACGTCACACCAGTGGGAGCCACCAAGGAGGAGGAGGTGGAGCGGCTCACGGCCCTCGGTGCCCTACCAGCCGACGTGGGGCAGAGGGACACGCCGTGGACAGTGATGGCCGACCCGGAGGGGAACGAGTTCTGCGTGATGCCGGGCGCCGATGAGAATTCGGACTGACGGGCAGAACGACCGCGGGCGTCAACAGGTTGCCAGCAGCGAGGTACCTCTGCCACACTGGCATGCAATGACCCGCACGGACCTCGTAGTAATTCTCATGTAGCGCACGCGGCTCTCCGTCGTCCGTGCGCTCTCGACCTCCCCTCTCGGGAGGTCGTTTTGGTTCCGGGAGGCGGTGTTGCCGGTTCCCGGACGGGGCCTATGGCCCGCCACAGTCCGGATCGGAGGGGCAAGGGCGCCCGGCGATCCAAGCCCGCGCGACCCAAGCAAAGCCAATCGAGCGACCACCGATCTCGGGAGGACGCAATGCAGTACACCGGGGCTCAGGCCCTCATAAGGAGCCTGGAAGCCGAAGGAGTGGAGGTGATCTTCGGCCTCCCCGGCGGCGCCATCCTCCCCGTCTACGACCCGATCCTCGACTCGCCGATCCGTCACATCCTCGTCCGCCACGAGCAGGGGGCGGGCCATGCAGCGGAGGGTTATGCCCACGTGACCGGGCGGCCGGGGGTGGCGATGGTGACGAGCGGGCCGGGTGCCACGAACATCGTCACGCCGCTCGCCGACGCCTACATGGACTCGATCCCGTTGGTCGTCATCACGGGACAGGTGGCGAGGACATCGATCGGGACCGACTCGTTCCAGGAGTGCGACACGACGGGCATCACGATGGGCGTCACGAAACACAACTGGCTCGTCACCTCGCCCGACGACATTCCTCAGGTGATCCACGAGGCCTTTCATGTGGCGACAACCGGGCGGCCGGGGCCGGTGCTCGTCGACGTTCCGAAGGACGTCTCCAACTCGCTCATGGACTGGTACGACCCGGGCGAGGTCGACCTGCCCGGCTATCTTCCCGCTTACGAGGCCGATCCCCAAGCGATAGCGGCCGCCGCCGAGCTCATCCGCCGGTCGGAGCGCCCCGTCCTCTATGTCGGGGGAGGCGTCCTCAAGGCTCGCGGTGCGGAGGCATTGCGCGTCCTGGCCGAGCTGACCGGGGCGCCCGTCGTCACGACGCTGATGGCGCGTGGCGCCTTTCCCGACAGCCATCCGCTCTGCCTCGGCATGCCCGGCATGCACGGCAACTACGCGGCGGTGATGGCCATGCAGAGGGCCGACCTGTTGGTGGCGTTGGGGTCGCGCTTCGACGATCGGGTGACCGGCAAGGTCGCCTCGTTTGCCCCTGAAGCGAAGATCGTGCACGTCGACATCGACCGGGCGGAGATGGGAAAGGTGCGCCGGCCGGACGTGGCGATCGTCGCAGACTGCCGGCGTGCGACCGAGGCGATGGTGGATGAGCTCCGCCGGGAGCCCGTCCGACCCGCAGCGGCTGCAGCCCTGGATCTCGCGGGTCAACGAGTGGCAGCGCCGCTTCCCGCTCACCTACGAGGGCGGGGGCGGCGAGATCGATCGTCTCAAGCCCCAGTTCGTGGTGGAGGCTCTGCGCGATGCGACGCCCGACGACACCATCGTCGTCTCGGGTGTCGGGCAGCACCAGATGTGGGCATCGCAGTTCTGGCGTTTCGATCATCCCTATACGTGGGTCAACTCGGGCGGCCTCGGCACGATGGGCTTCGCCGTGCCAGCCGCCATCGGCGCCAAGGTCGGGCGACCCGACCGCCTGGTTTGGGCGATAGACGGCGACGGCTGCTTCCAGATGACCGCTCAGGAGCTGGTGACCGCGTCCTCGGAGCGCATCCCGGTGAAGGTGGCGATCCTCAACAACGCCTATCTCGGGATGGTGCGCCAGTGGCAGCACATGTTCTACGAGGAGCGCTATTCGGAGGTCTACCTCTCGCCGGACCTGCCCGACTACGTGAAGTGGGCCGAGGCGATGGGCTGCGTCGGGATCCGTGTCGACTCGCCCGACGAGGTGCCGGCCGCGATCGAGAAGGCGAACTCGATCGACGACCAGCCGGTCGTGGTCGACTTCCGGACGGACTCGATGGAACAGGTCTTCCCGATGGTCCCCGCGGGCTCCTCGAACGACGAGATAGTCGTGCACCCCTCCCAGAGACGCCCGGCCGGCGGTGCGGACCGATGAGCAACGTGCTCCCCCTCCGCCAGCTGTCGAGGGATCCGAAACTCCGGCACCACCTGCTGTCTGTGCTCGTCGAGAACAAGGCCGGGGTCTTGGCCCGCGTGGCCGGCCTCTTCTCCAGGCGTGGGTACAACATTTTCTCGCTTGCCGTCGCGCCGACCGACGACCCCCGCCTGTCCCGCATCACCATCGTGGTCGACGTCGAGTCCGCTCCCTTGGAGCAGATCGTGCACCAGCTCGACAAGCTCATCAACGTCGTGGAGATACAAGAGCTGGACCCGAACGAGGCACGTGAGGCCGAGCTGCTGCTGGTCACCGTCGACGCCGATCCTGAGCGGCGCCCGCAGCTGATCCAGCTCGTGGGGGTCTTCGGCGGGCGCATCGTCGACGTCGGCTCTGACGCTCTGACGATCATGATCGCCGGCGTTCCGGGGGTCCTCGACGACTTCGAGGAGCTGATGCGGCCGTACGGGATCAGAGGCTTGCAGAGGACCGGGCGGGTCGCTTTGCCCCGCCTGGGCAACGGAGGGGCATGAACGACGGAAGGGCGCGATGTGGCGCGCAGTAATCCACGTTGTACGTGGACTCCTGCACATCAGATGAGCGGGCAGATCGCCTAGAGAGGATGAGGATGGCCAAGCTGTACTACGAGCAGGACGCCGACGCGTCGCTGATCGGCTCCCGCAAGGTCGCCATCATCGGCTACGGGTCGCAGGGACATGCCCACGCGCTGAACCTGAGCGAGTCGGGAGTCGACGTTCGGGTGGGTCTACGGCCCGGTTCTCCCTCGTGGCCCAAGGCTGAAGCTGCGGGCCTGCTGGTCACCACGGTGGGAGAGGCTGCGTCCGAGGCCGATCTCGTGATGATGCTGCTCCCCGACACCGAGCAGGCCGCCGTCTACGAGGCCGAGATCGCCGAGCACCTGCACGAGGGTGACGCGTTGTTCTTTGCGCACGGGTTCAACATCCGTTTCGGGCTGATCACGCCGCCGGCGGGCGTAGACGTAGGGATGGTGGCGCCGAAGGGGCCGGGGCACCTCGTGCGGCGCACCTTCACCGAGGGCGGCGGTGTCCCCTCGCTGATCGCCGTCGCCTCGGATGCGTCGGGGAAGGCGATGGACCTCGCCCTGTCCTATGCCCATGCACTCGGGGCGACGCGGGCCGGGGTGCTGGAGACGACGTTCGAGGAGGAGACCGAGACCGACCTGTTCGGGGAGCAGGTCGTCCTGTGCGGCGGCGTCACGGCGCTCGTCACCTCCGCCTTCAACACTCTGGTGCAAGCCGGGTACCAGCCCGAGTCGGCCTACTTCGAGTGCCTCCACGAGCTCAAGCTGATCGTCGACCTGATGTACGAGCAGGGGATCTCGGGAATGCGCTTCTCGGTCTCGGACACCGCCGAGTACGGGGACATGACCCGCGGCCCGCGGATCGTCGACGATCACGTGCGGGCAGAGATGAGGGCGATCCTGGAGGAGATCCGTGACGGGCGTTTCGCGGCGGAGTGGCTGGCAGAGAACAGGGCCGGCCGGCCACGCTTCAACCAGCTGCGCGACGAGGGCCGCAGCCACCCGATCGAGAAGGTGGGCACGGAGCTGCGGGCGATGATGCCGTTCGTGTCAGCCGGCCGGCAGCGGCTGGAGGAGGTCTCAGGCGGCTAGGGCGGGTCCCCGCGTGACCACCGGCTTGCCGTCTCGGACGAGCCGCGTCGTCGTCACCGGCGGCGCCGGCTTCATCGGCGCCAACCTCTGCCGGCGCCTGGCCTCCTCGGCGGTCGGCGAGGTCGTGGCGCTCGACGACCTCTCCAGCGGCGTCGCCGGCAACCTCGACGGCACCGGAGCCCGCCTCGTCGTCGGCAGCATCCTCGACCGGGAGTTGCTGGGCGAGACGATCACCGGCGCCTCCGCCGTCGTCCATCTCGCCGCCCGCCCCTCGGTACCTCGATCCCTGGAGGAGCCGCTCGCCTCTCACGCCGCCAATGCCACCGGCACCGCCTACGTGCTGGAGGCCGCCCGTCAGGCGGGCGTCGGCCACCTCCTCGTCGCCTCCTCGTCCTCGGTCTACGGCGCCAGTGAGGTGATGCCCAAGCACGAGTCGCTCGTGCCCGAACCGGTGAGCCCCTACGCGGCGACAAAGCTGGCCACCGAGGCCTACGCGTTGGCATGGGGGAGGAGCTACGGGATCAACGTGCTGGTACTCCGCCTCTTCAACGTGTTCGGCCCCTTGCAGGCGGCGGGCCACGCCTACGCCGCAGTGATACCGGCGTTCGTCTCCGCCGCGCTGGAGGGCAAGGAGATCGATGTGCACGGGGACGGCACGCAGACGCGGGACTTCACCTTCGTCGACTCGGTGACCGAGGTGATGGCGAGGGCGCTCACGGACGGTATCGGCCACGACGGACCCGTCAACTCGGCGTTCGGCACGAGGACGAGCCTGCTGGAGGTGATCGGCGAGCTCGAGTCGATCCTCGGGCACGCCGTCCGGCGCCGCCACACCTCCCCGAGGGCGGGCGATGTCCACGACAGCCAGGCCGATCAGTCGCTTCTGCGGTCGCTGTTCGGTGACATCGATCCGGTGCCGTTTCGAGAGGCGCTCGAGAGAACCGTTGCCTGGTACCGCACTCGCCTCACTTGAGGCCCTCAGAGGTGCTCGACGTGAGGCGCCCGAGCAAGCCGGTGGCGCGCGTCGAACACCAGAGGGGAGCAGTCCGCCACCAGCGCCCAGTCGAAGGCGTCGTGGTCCGTGGCGACGATCACCAGGTCGCTTGCCGCGAGCTCTTCGGGCGTCAGCTCGGCTCGCCGCGCCGAGGCCGGGAAGTCGACGTCGCGCACGTGCGGGTCGACCGCCCGCACCTCTGCTCCGAGATCGCACAGCCTGTTGCAGATCATCGGCCCGGGCGACTCGCGGATCGCCCGTGTTGCGCTTGTAGGCGAGCCCGATAACCAGCACCCGGGAGCCGTTCACCGCTTTGCACCTGGAGTTGAGCAGGCGGACGACGCGGCGGATGACGTAGTCGGGCATCTGGTCGTTGATGTCGTTGGCGAGCTCGATGAATCGAAACGAGTTCCCGAACGACCGCTTCACCCTCCACGAGAGGTACGAGGGATCGACGGGCAGGCAATGACCACCGACCCCCGGGCCCGGCACGAAGGGCATGAAGCCATAGGGCTTCGTGCGCGGCGGCCGAGATCGCCTCCCACACGTCCACCCGCATCTGGTCGGCGAACATCGCGAGCTCGTTGACGAGCGCGATGTTCACGTGGCGGAAGGTGTTCTCGAGCAGCTTGGCCATCTCCGCCACGCGGGTGCTCGACACCGGCACGGTCTTGTCGACGATCGTGTCGAAGAAGGCCTTGACACGCTGCAGAGACGGCTCGTCGATGCCCGACACGATCTTCGGCACATCGCGAAGGCCGTGGTGAGGGTTGCCCGGGTCGAGGCGCTCGGGGCTGTAGCCGAGGTGGAAGTCGGGACCGGCCCGCAGGCCCGATCCCTCCTCCAGGATCGGGCGGACGAGCTCCTCGGTGGTGCCCGGGTAGGTGGTCGACTCGAGCACGACGGCCGATCCTGCGGTGACGAGAGGACCGAGGTCCCTCGCCGCACGCTCGATGAACGAGAGATCTGGCGCGCCGTCCCGGAGCGGGGTCGGCACCGAGATCACCGCCACGTCGAAGCCGGCCGCGTCGGTGGCGTCCGAGGTCGGCAGGTACCGGCCGCTGTCGAGCGCCGCGACAAGCTGCTCGTCGGAGACGTCCTCGATGTAGGAGCGCCCGTGGCGCAGGGACTTGACCTTCTCCAGGTCGAGGTCGACACCGACCACGTCGTGGCCGGCACGCACGGCCTCCATCGCCAGCGGCAGCCCCACGTAGCCCTGGCCGCAGATGACGACGCGGACGGCGCCCCCGCCACCGCTGCTGAGCATCGGCACGCGACGACACTACCAGCGGCTTCACCAGTTCCCCGGGCTGTTGCCTCGGCTCGTGTGGGTGCGGCAAGGATGGGTGCATGGAGGAGGTGACTGCCGCGCCGGGTGTCGAGGCGCAAGTCGAGGGAGGAGCGGAGGGAGACGCGGCACGCTTCCATGTCGGGGGTCGGGGTGGCCTCGCCTACGTGCTGGCGACCGCCATCGTCAACGTCCTCAACCTTGCCTTCCACGTCGTCATCAGCCGCCAGCTCGGCCCGGCCGACTACGGGGCGGCCGCCGCACTGCTCAACGTCGTCACGGTGGTCTCGATCCCGCTGGTGGCGCTGCAGGCGGCAGTGGTGCAGGCGGTGGCGGCGGCTGGGCAGTCGTCGCTGGCGCTCCGCCGGGCGTTGGCGACGACCCTCGCGGTGGGTGCCCTCCTGACCGCCCTGCTGCTTGCCTTCTCGCCACTCCTCGAGGGCTTCCTCGTGCTCGGTTCGATCGTGCCGGTTCTAGTCCTCGCCGCCTGGCTGCTCCCCTCGATCAGCTCGCCGGTTCTCGCCGGCACACTCCTCGGACGAGCACGGGCCACCGCCTTCGCTGTGGCAGTGATCGGCGGCGGCGTGTTGAGGCTGGTGTCCACGATCGCCATCGACGCGGTCGACAAGGGTGTCGCGGCGCCCATCATCGGCACCGTCGCAGGAGCCGCATTCACCTTCCTCGCCCTGTTCGTGGCTGCCCGCCCTGGCGTGGTGCGGCGGACCGAGGGGGTTGGGCTTCCCGTCGCAGAGGCCGCTGCCTGGCCCACGATCGTCGCCCTCTTCGGCTATTCGGCGCTGCTCGGGGTCGACACGGTGCTGGCCAGGCACACGCTTGCCCACCGGACGGCCGGCGAGTACGCGGCCGCGGCGACGGCTGGGAGCATCGCCTTCTTCCTGCCGGCGGCCGCAACCGTCCTTGCCTTTCCACGCTTCCTCCGGCAGAAGGACAACGCCAACGCGAGGCGCGACCTCGTGCTCTCGGCCGGGATCATCGGTGGCATAGGCCTCGCGGTGGCGATCGTGATGGCTCTGATCCCGGGGCAGATCGCAAGGGCGATCTTCGGCGGCGCCTTCGCCGGAGCTTCGCCCGAGCTGCGGGTGCTCGGCTTCGAGGGAGCGCTCCTCGGCCTGGTCAGCCTCTTCACCTACTACCACCTGGCGCGCCGCTCCCCGCTCGCCTTCCTGCCGTGGGTGGGTTCTGTGGCGGCGATAGTGGCCATCGAACTGGCAAGGCCCACCGCTCCCGGCCTTGCTGTCGTGATGCTGGTGGTGGCGGCGGCCGTGACGGCGGTGATGGGGCTGCCGGCGATCGCCAGCGCTGCACCGACCGCCGCCGCCGCGCCGGACGGGGCAGGGCAGGGGCTCTCCACCTCTCTCACCCCCGCCCAGATGGCCGAGGAGGCGGAAGTCGATCTGAGCGTTGTGGTGCCCTTCTTCAATCCCGGGAGGCAGCTGCTGCCGCACATCCGCTCGATTCGGGAGGTGCTCTCGGAGATCGGGGGGAGCAGCGAGATCGTTGCGGTGTCGGACGGCTCCACCGACGGCAGCGATCAGGAGCTGGAGGATGCACTACCGGACATCGTGCTGATCCGTCTGCCGCGAAACATGGGCAAGGGCTGTGCACTCCGCACCGGCTTCGCCGCCTCGCGGGGCGCCGCCATCGCCTTCGTGGACGGCGACGGTGACATCCCGGCCGCCTGCCTGCCAGCGCTGGTGGACGCCGGCGGCACCGGGTCCCCCCACTTCGTGATAGGGAGCAAGCTCCATCCGCAGTCGCAGGTCGTCTACCCGTGGATACGCCGCATCTACTCCACCGGCTACCTCCTGTTGGTTCGGGCTCTCGTCGGCTTGGACATCTCGGACACGCAGACGGGACTCAAGCTCGTGAGGCGCGACGTCATGCGGCGGGTCCTGCCGTTGCTCGTCGAGCAGGGTTTCGCTCTGGACCTCGAGCTGCTGGCAGTCGGCCGCCGACTCGGCTACGGGCGGGTCGTCGAGGTTCCGGTCACGATCAGGGAACGCTTCCGCAGCAGCATCTCTGGATCGGCCGCCTGGACGATGCTGCTCGACACGGTGGCCCTCGCCTGGCGACTACGGGTACGCCGGTTCTACGACCGGTCCGACGTCGCCGACAGCGCGGGGCCCGCGCCGACCGGCGATCTGCCGGCTCAGCCCAGCCGTTCCACCACGTAGTCGATGCAGCTCGTCAGCGCCGCCACGTCGTCGGGGTCGATGGCGGGGAACATGGCGACCCGCAGCTGGTTGCGCCCGAGCTTGCGGTAGGGCTCGGTGTCCACGATCCCGTTGGCGCGGAGCGTCTTGGCGATCGCCGCCGCATCTACGCCCTCGGCGAAGTCGATGGTCCCCACCACGTGTGACCGCTCGTCCGGCTTGGCCACGAACGGCGACGCGAACGCAGACCGCTCGGCCCAGCCGTAGAGGATCTCGGCGGACCGGTCGCAGCGCGCCGAGGTCCAGGGGAGACCGCCTGCTGAGTTCATCCACTCGACCTGGTCGGCGAGCATCACGAGCGTCGCCAGCGCCGGCGTGTTGTAGGTCTGCTCGAGGCGTGAGTTCTCGAGCGCCACCGAGAGGCTGAGGAAGGCCGGGATGTGGCGGCCCGAGGACGCCACCCGCTCGATCCGCGCCACTGCCGCCGGTGAGACGGCAGCCAGCCACAGCCCCCCATCGGAGGCGAAACACTTCTGGGGAGCGAAGTAGTAGACGTCGAACTCGGCCGGCTCGACGGTGAGACCCCCGGCACCGGAGGTGGCGTCCACCGCCACCAGCCCGGAAGCGGCAGTGCCGTCGTCCGCCCGCGGTCGGCGGACCGGCGCCTGTACACCGGTCGAGGTCTCGTTGTGGGTGAGGGCGTAGAGATCGATCTCGTCGTCGGCGACAGTCTCGGGCCGCGTCCCCGGGTCGGCCCTGATCACCACCGGCTCCTCCAGGAAGGGCGCACTTGCCGCACAGTTGGCGAACTTGGCGGAGAACTCGCCGAAGCTGAGGTGCTGGCTCTTGCGCTCCACCAGGCCGAACACGGCGGCGTCCCAGAAGGCTGTGGTGCCGCCGTTGCCGAGCATCACCTCGTAGCCGTCGGGCAGGCCGAGCAGGTCGGTCACGCCCTGGCGGACCCGCTTGACCACGTCGCGTACGGGCGCCTGCCGGTGGCTCGTGCCGAGAAGACGGGGTGTCGCAGCGGCGAGCACCTGGCCCACCTCCGGCCGCACCTTGGAAGGGCCCGAACCGAAGCGCCCGTCGGCGGGGAGCAGCTCCCGCGGGATCTCGATCGTCACCGATCCAGTCTGTCCCGAACCGCCAAGCACGGCGAATCGTCCCCCTCAGGCGGCTGTGCAAGCATTGCGGCATGGCACGGATCTCCCGACGGATAGCCGCAGTCGAGCCTTCGGCGACGCTCGCCATCGACGCCAAGGCGAAGGCGATGAAGGCGGCCGGCATCGACGTCGTCGGCTTCGGCGCAGGTGAGCCCGACTTTCCGACCCCAGCCGAGATCGTCGAGGCGGCTGCAGCGGCCTGCCGCGACCCGAAGAACCACCGCTACACGCCCACGTCGGGGCTGCCGGAGCTGCGGGAGGCGATTGCCGTCAAGACGAAGCGCGACTCGGGCTACGAGGTGCCGGCCTCGGCGGTGCTGGTCACGAACGGCGGCAAGCAGGCGATCTACAACGCCTTCGCCGCTCTTCTCGACCCGGGGGACGAGGTGCTGCTGCCGGCTCCCTACTGGACCACCTACCCGGAGGCGGTGAGGCTCGCCGGCGGCGTCCCCGTCATCCTGCCGACGACCGATGCGACCGGGTTCCAGGTGACCGTGGAGCAACTCGAGGCGGCACTCACCGAACGCACCAAGGTGCTCCTATTCGTCTCTCCCTCCAACCCGACGGGAGCCGTGTACCCGAGGGCGGCGATCGAGGCGATCGGGCGTTTCGCGGCGGAGAGGGAGTTGTGGGTGCTCACCGACGAGATCTACGAGCACCTCGTCTACGAGGGGCACGAGCACCACTCGATGCCGGTCGTGGTCCCCGAGATCCGCGACCGCTGCGTGGTCGTGAACGGCGTCGCCAAGACCTACGCCATGACCGGCTGGCGTGTCGGCTGGCTGATCGGCCCCCCGGACCTCGTGGAGGCGGCGACCAACCTCCAGTCGCACGCCACCTCCAACGTCGCCGACGTCTCGCAGAGGGCGGCCCTGGCGGCGGTGTCAGGCGACCTCGGGGCCGTCCAGATGATGCGCGAGGCGTTCGATCGGCGCCGGAGGACGATCCAGCAGATGCTCGGTTCGATACCGGGAGTCTCTTGTTTCGAGCCGCAGGGAGCGTTCTACGCCTTCCCGTCGTTCGAAGGGGTCTTCGAGGCGGGCTGGTCCCACCGGGGGAGGCGCCCGGTCGACACTTTGGAGCTGGCCGAGATCGTCCTGGAGCAGGCCAAGGTGGCCTTCGTCCCGGGGGAGGCCTTCGGGGCACCGGGCTTCGGCCGTTTCTCCTACGCCCTCTCCGACGCCGATCTGGTGGAGGGCGTGAAGAGGCTGGGCGCTCTCCTGTCCACCGAGGACTGAGGCGTGGGCACGATCCTGGTCACCGAGGAGCTGGCCGAGTCGGGCATCGAGGCGATGCGCTCCGCCGGACACGAGGTCCGCGTCCAGCTCGCACTGACGCCCGAGGAGCTGCTGAGCGCCGTCCGGGGGGTGCACGCCCTCGTCATCCGCTCGGCGACGAAGGTCACCGCCGAGGTGCTGGAGGCGGGCGGCGACCTGGTCGTCGTCGGGCGCGCCGGCATCGGGCTCGACAACGTCGACGTGGCGGCTGCCACCGGTCGCGGCGTGATGGTGGTGAACGCACCTCAGTCGAACATCCTGTCTGCGGCCGAGCACACGATGGCCCTCCTCCTCGCCCAGGCACGAAACGTTCCCCAGTCGCACGCCGCCCTCGTCGCCGGCCGCTGGGAGCGGTCCAAGTGGGAGGGGGTCGAGCTGCACGGCAAGACCCTCGGTGTGGTCGGCCTCGGTCGCATCGGCGCCCTCGTCGCCCAGCGAGCCAACGCCTTCGGGATGCGGGTCTGCGCCTACGACCCCTACATCTCGAGCGACCGGGCCCGTCACATGGGCGTAGAGATGATGAGCCTCGAGGGGCTCGTGGCGGAGGCGGATTTCCTGACAGTTCACCTGCCGAAGACCTCCGAGACTGCCGGGCTGATCGGCAAGGACCTCCTCACCAAGTGCAAGCCGGGGATTCGCATCGTCAACGCAGCGAGGGGCGGGATAGTCGACGAGGAGGCGCTGGCCGAGGCGATCCGCTCGGGCCAGGTGCAGGGGGCCGCCCTCGACGTCTTCGCCACCGAACCCTGCACCTCCTCGCCGCTGTTCGAGCTGGCGAGCGTGGTCGCCACCCCGCACCTCGGTGCCAGCACGCAGGAGGCCCAGGACAAGGCCGGCCAGACGATCGCGGAGATGGTCGTGCTCGCCCTTCGAGGCGATTTCGTGCCTTTCGCCGTCAACGTCGCCGCCGCCGAGGCGTCGGAAGCGGTGCGGCCCTTCATCTCGCTGGTGGAGGTGCTGGGCGCTGTGTTCGCCTCCTTGCACGACGCGCTGCCCGATCGGCTCGAGGCCGTGTACCAGGGAGCGCTCGCCTCCGAGGACACCCGCATCCTCACCCTCTCGGCCCTGAAGGGAGTGCTCTCGGCGAGCTTCGAGGAGCATGTCTCCTATGTCAACGCCCCGCAGCTGGCCGAGATGCGGGGGCTGGAGGTGCACGAGAGCCAGACCTCGACCACGCACGACTACGTGAGCCTGGTGTCGCTGCGCTCCTCGACCCATTCGGTCGCCGGCACGCTGGCCGGCATCAACGGCGCACCACGCATCGTGATGGTCGACGACCACCCGGTCGAGGTGCCGCCCGCCCGCCACATGCTCGTCGTGCGCAACGACGACCGGCCAGGGGTGATCGGCCGCGTCGGCACGGCGCTCGGCGACGCCGGCGTGAGCATCTCGGACATGGCGGTGGGGCAGACGAGAGGCGGCGAGAGGACGGCGCTGATGATCCTCTCCACCGACAGCAAGACACCGCCCGAGGTTCTCGACCGGCTGCGGGGCGCGGCGGGCGTGCTCGAGGTGCACGACGTCGAGGTGCCGGCCGGCTGAATCTGTGCCTGCTGTCGAGGTCCTGCGGTCGGCTAGGGATTCTCCGCCGCGTTCTCCGCCGCATCGGCCGCCAAGGCGCCGTCGATGCGTGCCTCGCTCGCCTGCTTGGTCGGCACCGGTGGCCAGAGGTCCCGGCGCTCTTCCAGGTAGCGGCGGTGCCGTTCTTCCCGCGTGGCCTTGACGCTCGCGATCGCAGAGGCCACCGCCGCGCTCAGCGCCGCCAACAGGCCGATCTTCACGCCGGCGCGCCAGACCCGGTTCGCCACTTGACCCTCCTTCGAGTACGTGTCGGCAGAACGATAACAACGCCCGCTTGACAATCCTGACCCCGCTACTGGACAATCGGGCACCCATGCGGAAGTTGCTCCTCACCACCAGCCTCCTCCTCACCTGACGGCGAGCGCACCGCCGCGCTCGCCGACGCCTCCCGTGCCTCAGGGCCGGGAGGTTTTTTGTTGGCCCGAAACGGCTCCGCGACACCCACCTACCACGAGCAAGGATGGACATGGACACCGCTGACAAGGTGATCATCTTCGACACGACGTTGCGGGACGGCGAGCAGTCGCCCGGCATCTCGCTCGACCCCGGGGAGAAGCTGGAGATCGCCGAGCAACTGGGCCGCCTCGGTGTCGATTGCATCGAGGCCGGCTTTCCCGTCGCGAGCGAGGGCGACTTCGAAGCCGTGCAGGCGATCGCACGCACGGTCGAAGGTCCTGTGATCGCCGGACTCTCCCGCACCCACCCAGCCGACGTCGACCGCTGCTACGCCGCCTTGGCGGACGCCGAGCGCAGTCGGATCCACGTGTTCATCTCGACCAGCCCGCAGCACATGGAGCACATGCTCCGGATGGACAGGAAGCAGGTGCTGGAGGCGGCTCGACAAGGCGTGTCGCGGGCCTGCCAGCACACCGAGGATGTCGAGTTCTCGCCCCAGGACGCCACCCGCACCCCGCTCGATTTCATGCTCGAGGTGCTCGCCGCGTCCGTGGAGGCGGGAGCTACCACTCTCAACGTCCCTGACACCGTCGGCTACGGCATCCCCTGGGACTACGGCGACATGATGGCCTACGTACGCCAGCAGATCCCGGGCGACTACGTGCTCTCCACCCACTGCCACAACGACCTCGGGCTGGCGGTCGCCAACTCGCTCGCGGCGGTGCGGGCGGGTGCCCGCCAGGTGGAGGTCTGCGTGAACGGGCTCGGTGAGCGTGCGGGGAACGCGGCGCTGGAGGAGGTCGTGATGGCGCTGGCCGTGCGGCCGGACCAGTTCCCGGGGGCGCGGACCAACCTGTCGAGCAGCGTGCGGACCGAGGAGATCGCCCGCACCAGCCGCCTGGTCTCGCGCCTCACCGGTTACCCCTTGCAGTACAACAAGGCAGTCGTCGGCCGCAATGCCTTCACGCACGAGTCGGGCATCCACCAGCACGGGGTGCTGGAGGATCGCAGCACCTACGAGATCATCGACGCCGCATCTGTCGGGCAGGTGGGCAGCCAGATCGTGCTCGGCAAGCACTCGGGCCGTCACGCCTTCGCCGAGACGCTCGCCCGCATCGGGCTCACCATCCGCGGCGACGCCCTGAACTCCGCCTTCTCCCGCTTCAAGGAGCTCGCCGACCGCAAGGTCGAGATCAGCGAGGCAGACCTGGAGGCGATCGTGGCGGAGGAGCTCGGGAGCGAGCTCGAGGCCGCCTTCCATCTGGAGCTGCTGGAAGTGTCCGGAGGGAATGCCTCGGTGCCGAGGGCGCGGGTAGTGGTGGTACGCGACGGCCGCAAGACGGAGGCGGCACGCGAGGGCGACGGGATGATCGACGCCGCATGCCAGGCGATCCGCGCCGCCACCGGTATCGAGGCGCGCCTCACGGACTTCAACGTCTCGTCGGTAGGAGGTGGGGTGGACGCGCTCGGCGACGTCGTGATCCAGGTCGCCAGCGACGGCGTCAGGGTCAGCGGTCGCGGCGTCTCCACCGACGTCGTCGAGGCGTCCGCTCGCGCCTACCTCGCCGCCGTCAACCGGGTCCTTCGCGTCCGTGCCCGCACCGGTCGTGTGGTCGGCCCGCAGCCTGCGCTGATGGTCGATAACGGCTGACTGACTGGGGGTCGGTGCCGGCCCTGGAGGGCGGTGCGGCGGGCCGGCCAGCGGGGAGGGAAGAACGTTTTACGCATTTCGGCACCGTTTCGGTTACAAAAGCCGCGCTGCGTTCGCCGGCCCAGGACTCCGGGCCCACGTCTCGTGTGCAGCAACCCACGTACTACGTGCACAGCTGCACACGAGATCCGGCCTGCACCCGCGATGCTGGCGGGATGGACGGTGAAGAGATCGTGGTGCGTACCGGGTCCCGGCTGGTCGTCGACGTGTCGAGCGAAGTGGCCGGCTTCTGCCGCGGGAGGGGAGATGGGCTCTGCCACGTCTTCGCACCTCATGCCACAGCCGGCCTGGCGCTGATCGAAACTGGCTCGGGATCCGAGTCCGATCTTGCAGAAGCCCTCGAGAGGCTGCTGCCCCGCCAGCACCGCTACCGCCACAGCCACGGTTCGCCTGGACATGGCGCTGACCACCTCCTGCCGGCCTTCGTCTCACCGTCGCTGGTGCTGGCCGTGCGCGACGGCCGGCCGGTCCTCGGAACCTGGCAGTCGGTCGTCCTCGTCGACCCGAACGTGGACAATCCCGAACGCCGCCTGCTTCTGCACTTCCTTGGCGACAGCAACCGCTGACACTCGGCCAATACTATTTTCACTAGCGCAGCAAAAATCCCTGGCCGTGACGCCGCCGAGGCCGTAACGTCTGCTGCGACGCAGGTGCGGAGGGAGGCCGTTCGATGGGACCGTCAATCAGGCCCGCCCTCGCCAGGCTGGGGATGGCCGGGCTAGGGCTGGCGGCGCTGACCCTGGCCGCTCCGGCGATGGCGGCCTCCGGTCAAGCCACCAAGGCGGGCCCCGCCGCGCCGGGCGGGCGGCACATGATCCCGGCCATCGGTGCCCGACCGCTGGAGGTCCGCATCGGGGCCGCTGGCCAGACGAAGTTCCGATGCGAGTCGCCCACCGCAGTTCCACGCTGCTACGCACCGGGGCAGCTGGCTCGGGCATACGGGTGGGATTCGCTCGCCCACCGGGGGCAGGGCGAGGCGGTGGTGGTCGTGGACGCCTTCCAGGACCCGACACTGCTCGACGACGTTGCGCTCGAGGACTCGACGTTCGCGATCCCCGCTGCCAGGTTGTCGATCGTGGCGCCGCAGGGCCTGACGCCGTTCAACTCCGGCAATTCGGACATGGTCAATTGGGGCACGGAGATCGCCCTCGACGTCGAGTCGGTGCACGCCTACGCGCCCGAGGCCCGGATAGTCCTCGACCTCGCCAAGACGGACTCCCCCGCCGACCTGCTGGCGGCGACCAAGTTCGCGATCGACAACAACTTGGGCGCGGTGATCTCGATGAGTTTCGGCCTGAACGAGGCCTGCGTGCCTCCGGCCCTTCTCGCTGAGCAGCACCGGCTGTTCGATCATGCCGTCGCCGAGGGGATCACGCTCGTGGCCGCGTCGGGCGACGCCGGCGCATCGCAGAACGCCTGCGGGGTGGTGGCACCGGTGCTCGCTGTCGGGAGCCCGGCGGTCGACCCGAACGTCCTCAGCGTCGGCGGGACCAACCTGTTCCTCGACACCGGTGGCCACTGGACGGGTGAGACGGCGTGGGACGACGGCTACGGGATGAGCGGTGGAGGGATCAGCACCATCTACGTGCCGCCTCCTTACCAGCTGGGCCTCGGCGCCCCCGCCCGGCTCGTCCCCGACGTGGCGTACAACGCCGGGGTGCAGGGCGGCGTGATCATTGCCTTCGGTTCCTCGTCCTCTGGCCCCGGGTCGTTCTTCGACATCGGTGGCACGAGTGCCGGCTCGCCTGCTTGGGCCGCGCTGGCGGCGGTGGCCGACCAATACGCCGGCAAGCGTCTCGGGCTGCTCAACACAGCGCTCTACCAGCTTGCCGAGGGCCCTTCGTACCCCAAGCTGTTCCATGACATCACCATCGGCGACAACATCATCGCCGGCGTCGGCGGCTACGAGACCCTGACCGGCTTCGACCTGGTCACCGGCTGGGGCACGCCCCAGGTCGGGAATCTCGTGCCGGCGCTCGTCAAGCAGCTCGGTGGTGCCAGGCGATGAGACCGATGACGATCGCAAAGCTGTCCGGCTGCCTGGCGCTCGCCGCCACGCTGCCACTGGCCGCTGCTCTACCGGCCGCCCTTCCGGCAGGCTCGCTCAGCGCCTCGGCCGCCGGGTCGTGGCGCCTCGGCCACACCTTCCCGGCCATCGTCGAGACGCTGAACGGCGTCTCCTGCCCGACGCCGCGATTCTGCGTGGCGGTCGGCGTCTCGGCTGCCGGGCGTGCGCGGGCGGTCGTCACCGAGGACGGTACGAGCTGGAGTACGAGCGGCCTCCCGGGCGCCGTCGCCTACCTCGACGCGGTCTCCTGTCCGGCGCTCGGCGTCTGCCTTGCCGCCGGCTACACCACCTCCGACTCGCCGACCTTGATCGCCACGACCTCGGACGGCAGGTCTTGGAAGACGTTGAAGGTCCCGTCGGGAGTCTCCCTTCTGAGCGCGGTGTCGTGCTCCTCTGCGACTGCCTGCGCCGTCGCCGGGTCGACGAAGTCACAGGCCGGCGCCGTGCTCACCACTTCGGACTTCGGCTCCACCTGGTCGCGCCGACCGGTGCCGGCTGGAGTCGGCCCGCTGTCGGGAGTCGCCTGCACCACGCACGACTGCGTGGCGGTCGGCCAGACGACCGATGGCGGCGGGTCGGCGATCAGATCGAGCGACCAGGGCGCGAGCTGGAGCGAGCAGGCACTGCCGGCGGGTCTCGCCGGGCTCGATTCGGTCTCCTGCCCAACGGCCGACGTCTGTCTCGTCGCCGGCGCAACATCGTCCGGATCGGCGGCGTTGGTCGCCACGGCGGACGGCGGGTCGGCTTGGTCGTCGCAGGTCCCACCGGCGGGAATCACATCGCTGTCGGGCATCTCGTGCTCGGCGGCGTCCTCGTGCGTCGCCGTCGGCGGCGCCGGATACGAGGTGGCGGTGATCGTCACCCGTGACGGCGGTGCCAGCTGGAGCCAGTCCGACAACAGCAGCATGGGCACGGCCAACCTGTTCAGCGACGTCTCGTGTCCGACCGCCAAGTCTTGTTTCGCCGTAGGCAACCTGAGCCTCAACAGCTCCAGAGGCGAGACGCTCGGGATGGTTCTCGCCACGACCGACGGCGGCGCCACCTGGCCGTCGCAGCCGTTGCCGGCACGCATCGACCATCTTGCAGCCGTCGCCTGCCCATCGAGCACCCGGTGCGTGAGCGTGGGCGATACGAGCGGCGGTGGCGGGGCGATCGAGGTGACTGATGACGGCGGAGCAACCTGGTCGGGCGGGACGTACTGGTTGGGCGCCGAGAGCTTGACGCTGGACGCCGTCACCTGCCCGTCCGACTCGGAGTGCCTGGCGGCCGGCTACACCACGACCTTCGTGAGCGGAGTAGCCAACGGCGGGGGAAGCGGCGGCGGAGGCGGCGGGTACACGATCGAGAACGGCGTCATCCTCACCTCCTCAGACGGTGGCGCGAGCTGGTCGACCCGGAGGGTGCCGCCGGGCGCCGCCTACTTCTATGGAGTGGCCTGTGCCGACGCATCGCTGTGTTTCGCCGTCGGCCAGACCGAAACGAGCCAGGGAGAGGTGATGGTGACGACCGACGGCGGCGTCACCTGGCGTTCGCAGGCGCTCGCCGTACCGCCCACCGTGAGCTACCTGGACTCCGTCGTCTGCCCGACATCGCTGCACTGCCTCGCCGTCGGCGTCGACAGCTCGTTCCTGGCGACGGCGATCGTGACGTCGGACGGCGGCCGGACGTGGCGGAAGGCATCCCTGCCGGCAGGTTTCTCGACGCTGAGCGAGCTCAGCGCCGTCACCTGCGCCTCGGCGACCAGGTGCTACGCGGTCGGCTCCAACCTGATAGTCGTCCAGGGGTCCGGCAAGATAATCGCCATCAGCCTCGTGAGCACCGACGGGGGCGGCAGCTGGAAGTTCCAGGCGTTGCCGGGCAACCCCACCGGCCTGCTCTACGGAGTCTCCTGCGCTGCCGCCTTGGAGTGCGTGGCAGCGGGCTTCGGCGCTTCGGGGTCGGCTCTCATCTTCGCCACGACGGACGGCGGAACTACATGGAACCCTGCAGTCGCTCCCGGCAACGCCGAGTCGCTCAACGGCGTCGAATGCGCCACGGCGACGGACTGCTGGGCGGTCGGCGACACGGCGCTCGGCGCCACGGTCGCCGTGACGACGGCACTGGCACCGGAGGTGCGGCGATGACCATCATCCGCAGGATGGCTGCGCTTGCGATGGCTGGCTCGCTGGCAGCCTTAGCCCTGGCAACCGTGCCGACGGCCGGGGCGATACCTGGCACCACGCCAGCTCCCCACGGCTTCATCGCCAATGCCATCAGCTGGATCTCGCCGACTCAGGGCTGGGTCCTCGGAGCAGCTCCATGCTCGGCAGGCACCTGCGCGGATGTGCTCGGCACCACCGACGCCGGGTCTAGCTGGCATCTCGTCGGGTCGATCGCCGGTGGCCTGCCGGCTCCGCAGCAGTCGGGCGCTACGGGTGTAAGCGAGATCCGTTTCGCGACGGCAAAGGTCGGGTTCGCCTACGGGCCAGACCTATGGCGCACCGCGGACGGTGGCAAGACCTGGTCGAAACTCGTCGCTTCCGGGTAGCGGCGTGAATGCGATGGCCTTCGCTGCGACCCCCCAGCACGCGTATGTCGTCGTGTCGCGGTGCGGCTGGTTCGAAGGGCTCTGCTCGCACCCGTTCACCTTCTGGCGAAGCTCTTCGCTCACGAGCGATACCTGGGACTTGGTGCTCCACCTGCCTGCGTCGACGCATGCCGACATCGCCGCACTCGGGTCTACCGTCTACGTCCTCGACTCGACCGTCGAGAACCAGCCTGGGCCGGACCCGTTCTACGCCAGTGCCGACGGAGTCCATTTCACCAGCCGTCCCGACCCGTGCGACACCTCGAACTTCGTCTCCCTGGTGCAGGCGGTGCCCGTGTCGGCGAGCGCGGTCTATCTGGCGTGCGTCGGACCGTTGGGCGAGCTGAGGGGCGAGAAGCAGGTCTTCAGGTCGGACGACCGGGGCGCCACCACCCGCGCCGTCGGTGCCCTTCCGGAGGAGGGAACCACCGCCGACCTGGCGGTCTCGACGAGCGGAGCCCTCGTCCTCGCCTCGGTCGGCGAGCAGTCCTATCTCTTCGCCGATCCCGGCCGGGCCAAGAACTGGACGACGGTCGTCAACCGGACTGACGGCGGCCTTGGCTGGAACGACATCGTCTACTCGAGCGCGAGCACCGCCTGGGTCGTCTACGCCCCGTACGAGGAATCCTCGGCACAGATCGGCCAGCTCTGGAGGTCGCCGGACGGCGGAGACCATTGGGAGGTCGCCAACCTCTAAGGGGCTCGCTCCGCTTCGCCCGCGTCGCATTCGCCCCGATCGCCCTCGCTGCTGTCACCCCCGCCGCCGCCGTTGCCCGAGATTGGTGCGAGGTGCGGCCGCACCCGCGGAGCCGGCCGGGCCGCTGCCAGCGACCGAGATGCGGCATCGGCCCTGCTGTCCTCCATCGCCCGAACCGCCGCCTTCCATTCGGCGCCCTTCAATATCGACTTCGTGCCGCCAAGAGCCTGCAACCGCCGGGTCGCATCCGCTTGGCAGCGCTCGGCGACCATCCCCATGGCGAAGATCGTCGCCGGGGGAGGGGCGTCGTCGCCGACCGCGCTCGCCCCGATCGCCGCCCCGACCGCGCTCGCCCCGATCGCCGCCCCGACCGCGCCCCCCCGACTGCGCCCGATCCGACCGCCAGTTCCTTCAGGAACTGTGCGGCGGCCTCGGCATCCTGGAGCTGGCCGAGCTCGTCCTGCAGGCCGGCGATCCGTTTCGACAAGCGCTTCGATTCGGGGCCGTAAAGAGGCGCCGCGAACTCGACGGCGTAGCGCAGCCGCTTGCACCGGATCCGCAACTGGTGGAAGTCGCCGGGGAGGCGCGACTTCTCCGCCCTCTTCGCCGCCTTCACCGCCTTGCGGTGGCGCCCGGCGATCAGGTCCGGCACGACGACCACCGCCGGCTGCCGGGCCAGCATCGTCGGCCGGCCCGGACGATCCACCAGTGCGCGCAGTGCGACGACCAGCCGCTCGTAGCGCCGCGACTCGAGAGCCGCCAACAACTCCTGCCTTCCTGCAGCCCTGTGCCTGGAGAGCAACGACGCGAGCTGCTCCAGTGCCGGCTGGTGCTCGGGAGGAAGCCCGGCCGTCCACTCGACCAGCTTGTCCATCTGCACGTCGAGATCACGGACGGTGCCGAGCAGGTCGGCGAGCCACCTCAGCTCCTCGCTGACAGCGGCAGCACGTGCCGGCAGGAGGTCGGCGAACAACGAGAGGGCGGCACGCTGACGCCGCGTCGCCACCCGCATCTGGTGCAGCTCCTCGGGATCGTCCCCGAGACGAGTCTCCGCTTCGTGCTGGAGCATCGCCGCAGCGTCTCGACGAAGCACCGCCAGTGCGAGGTCGAGAGCGGTCGTGTCCGCCGTGATCGGGGCCTCGGCGGGGGGAGCATGGTTGGGTATCGAGAGACCGGCAGCCATCAGGCCGGCCTCGAACTTGGAGAGCATCGCCGGGTGGAGCCCACAGTCGCGCCGCAGCTGCTCGACGAGCGGCGAGAGGGCGTCGACGTAGGCGGCGCCCACCTCCACCTCGACGCGGCGGAGGTTGAGGCGCGTCGCATCGCCGCCGACGGTGATCGCCGTCTCGTCGAGCGCCACCTCCCCCACGTGCCGGCCGTCCATCGTCAGGTCGAAGGGCCGCCTGCGGGTGCGCACCTCCAGCACGGGGACGAGCTGGCGGGCTCCTGCGAGCGAGCGGACGCGCCGGCCGACGGGACCGTCGGGATCCAGGTCGAGGCGGCCATCACCCTCGGGATCGAGCGGCTCGGTGGCTTCGAGACGCTTGCGCAGCCCCTCGTTCGCCGCCGACAGCTCCTTCAGCGTGGCTTCCCGCCCGCGCCCCTTGCGCCTGCAGCGCAGCACGAAGCCAGACCGGCCAACCCGCCAATCCACGGTGTCGAAGTAGACGTCGAGGAGCCGCGCCGCCGGCCGGGGGCTGGCGACGATCGAGGGCTCACCCTCGTCCGCTGCGGCCGGGGTGCCGAGGTTGATGCCGGGCGCACGCTGCGCCAGCCAGCGCTCGACCGGCCGCAGGTCGAGAGCATCCAGCTGCCATTCGACTTCCACCTCTTCCCGCCCGACCGGATCACCCACGGGCACAACGCTACTTGCGTCCGGCGCCCGACCAATAGTGTCGGGAGCGTGGAGACCACGCCCCTCGTCCACGCCGCCGGCGGGATCGTCGTGCGGGCGTCGGCGAACGGCGGCTGGGAGGTGGTGATCGTGCACCGCCCCGCGCACGACGACTGGACGCTGCCGAAGGGCAAACGCGATCCCGGCGAGTCGGACGAGTCCTGCGCCCTGCGCGAGGTGGAGGAGGAGACGGGGCTGCGTTGCCAGCTCGGGAGGTTCGTGGGCGAGATCTCCTACCGGGACGCCCGAGACCGGCCGAAGGTGGTCCGCTACTGGCTGATGCAGCCGCTGCAGGGCGAGTTCGTGGCGGGGGCGGAGGTGGACGAGATGCGTTTCGTGGGGTTGGGCGAGGCGGCGAAAGTGCTCAGCTACGAGCACGACAGGGAGCTGGTGGAGTCCGTCGCAGCGGCGCTGCGCCGGGCACGGGACTAGCCCGTCGTCGGCATCCATTCCGGCCGCTTGGCCTCGAAGGCGTCGATGTCGGTCACGTACTGGAGCGTGACGCCGATGTCGTCGAGGCCGCGCAGCAGCCGGTCCCGGGCTGCGTCGTCGAGCGAGAACGGGATCTCCAGCCCGGCTGACGGCACCTCGACCAGTCGCCGCTCGACGTCGATGGTGACCTCGAGACCCGCATCGGCTCGCACGACCTCGGCCAGAGCGGCCGCTCCGTCGGGCGGCACCTCGGCCGGGACGAGGCCCGAGCGTGTCGAGTTGTTGCGGAAGATGTCGGCGATCCGCGAGCTGACCACGGCACGGAACCCGTAGTCGACGAGCGCCCAGACGGCGTGCTCACGAGACGACCCGATGCCGAAGTTGGGGCCGGTGACGAGGATCGAGGCGCCGGCGTGCTCTGGTTGGTTGAGGACGAACCCCGGGTCGTCGCGCCACTCGGCGAAGAGACCGGCCCCGAAGCCCGTGCGTTCGATCCTCTTCAACCATTCGCTCGGGATGATCTGGTCGGTGTCGACATCGCTGCGGTCGAGCGCCACCGCCCGCCCAGTGACGATCCGCACGGGTCCCATCACAGCTCCGCCGGCTCGGCCAGACGCCCCAGCACCGCCGTGGCGGCCGCCACCGCCGGGCTCACGAGGTGCGTGCGCCCGCCGCGGCCCTGCCGCCCCTCGAAGTTGCGGTTGGAGGTCGAGGCGCAGCGCTCCCCCGGCGAAAGGACGTCCGGGTTCATCCCGAGGCACATCGAGCAGCCTGCCTCCCTCCACTCGAAACCTGCCGCCCTGAACACCTCGTCCAACCCCTCCGCCTCCGCCTCCGCCTTGACCCGCCGGGACCCCGGCACGACGAGCGCCCGCAGCCCGGCACGGACCCGCCGACCCTCCAGCACCGAAGCGGCCAGGCGCAGGTCCTCGATGCGAGCGTTGGTGCACGACCCGATGAAGACCGTGTCGATCGCGACCTCACGCATCGGCGTACCGGCAGCCAGCCCCATGTAGGCGAGTGCCCTCGCCGCCGCCTCCCGCTCGCCAGGGGTCTCGAAGCTGTCGGGGTACGGCACCGATCCGTCGATCGGGACCACCTGGCCGGGATTCGTGCCCCACGTCACGTGCGGGCGCAGGCCGGCGGCATCGACCAGCACCTCGCTGTCGAAGGTCGCGTCGGCGTCGGTGGCAAGAGCTCGCCAGGCCTCGAGAGCTGTCACCCGGGCCTTGCCCCGGGGGGCGTGCCGGCGACCCTCGAGGTAGGCGAAGGTCGTGTCGTCAGGCGCTACCAGGCCGGCTCGCGCTCCGGCTTCGATCGACATGTTGCAGACGGTCATCCGCCCTTCCATGGAAAGGGCTCTGATCGCCGACCCGCGGTACTCGATGACGTGCCCGATGCCACCCCCCGTGCCGAGGCGGCCGACGATCGCCAGCACGATGTCCTTGGCGCTCACGCCTCGCGGAGCGTCGCCCTCCACCGACACGGCCATCGTCTTCGGGCGCACCTGCGGCAGCGTCTGCGTCGCCAGCACGTGCTCGACCTCGCTCGTCCCGATGCCGAAGGCGAGGGCGCCGAATGCACCGTGGGTGGACGTATGGCTGTCACCACAGACGATCGTCATGCCGGGCTGGGTGAGGCCCTGCTCCGGCCCGATCACGTGCACGATGCCCTGATCGGGATGACCCATCTGGTACTCCGTCACGCCGAACTGGCGGCAGTTGTCGGTGAGCGCCTGCAACTGACGGGCCGACACCGGATCGGCGACAGGCTTGTCGAGGTCGGCGGTGGGCACGTTGTGATCTGCCGTGGCAAGGGTGAGGTCGGGACGGCGGACTCTCCGGCCGGACAAGCGCAGTCCTTCGAAGGCCTGCGGGGAAGTGACCTCGTGAACGAGGTGGAGGTCGACGAACAGCAGGTCCGGCTCGGACGGGGAGTTGCCGCGGCGCACGAGGTGCGCGTCCCAGATCTTCTCGGGGAGCGTTCGGCCCATCGACGATGGTCCTACACCAGGTCTTCGAGTCGCAACTCCGACCGGCTATCTAGCCCCGACCGGCTATCGCCCGACCGGCTAGCCCCGACCGGCTGTCAGCCCCCGACCGACACGATCTCTACCGACAGGGTGCCGTTGGGCGCCTGGTAGGACACGGTCTCGCCGGCCTTCTTCCCGAGGAGGGCCTGTCCCAGCGGCGACCCGGGCGAGATCACCGACACGTCGTCCCGCTTCTCCTCGATCGAGCCGACCAGATAGCGCTCGGTCTCGGCGTCTCCCTCATAGCGGATCTCGACGATGGCACCGGCGGCGATCGGCCCTCCCGCCGCCGACGTATCGGGCTCGAGGATCACAGCCGAGGCGAGCATCGCCTGCAGCTGCCGGATCCTCGCCTCCATCTTCCCCTGCGTGTCCTTGGCGGCGTGGTAGTCGCCGTTCTCGGAGAGGTCGCCGAGAGCCCGGGCGGCCTCGATGGCGCGGGCGATCTCGACACGGCCGTGCGTGGTCAGATCCTGCAGCTCGGCAGTCAGTCTCTGGTAGGTCTCCGGGGTGAGATGCGTCTCGCTCACGGGTTACGAGGGTAATGCGTGCGGCGCGAGCCTCTGACCGGCGCGAATCGGCGGTTGTCGGGCGGTGTCCGGCGGCGATTGGATTAAGCGGTCGCGGCGCACGGAACTACCACGCAGTGGTGAGTCGTACTCCGGCGGGCCGTGGGAGAGGATCGTCTCGAGGTCGTCCTCCCAGCCGGGGCCTCCGTCGGTGCCGGCCAGCCACCAAGTTGCTCCGGCGGCCTCATATTCGGCCGGGCTCGGCGCCGGCGGTGGGCCGGGAACCACGGCGATGTCGAAGGGTCCTGCTTCACTCGCTCGCCGTGCCGCGATCTCGCCAGCCAGCTCGGAGACATCTGCCGGCCGCATGAAGTGGTACTGGCCGCCGACGATCTTTATCGGGACAACCCCGTCATATCGGGCGGCCCGATCGAGCGGCCGCCGATGCGGCCATTCACAGGCGACCCAGATCGGTGGCCTGGGCGATTGCTTCGGTGGTGGCCGGAAGGTGGCTTCCTTCACTGTCACCAGCGAGCCCTCGAACGTGAACGGCTCGCCCGCCCAGAGGCCCGTGACAGCTTGCAGGCCCTCGTCGAGCAACACACCCCGCCGCTTGGGATCCGGATCCCCCAGCGCGCCGCCAGCCCTCCGCCCGCCCCCGCCCATCCGAGACCGACGCCGAAGACGACCCGGCCATCCGAGAGGTGATCGACAGTCGCCACCTGCCGTGCCACCACCTGGGGGCGGCGGCGTGGAAGCGGTGTTATCCAGCTGCCCAGCCGGATCCGCTGGGTCCGGGCGGCGATAGCGCCAAGCGTGGTCCAGCAGTCGGAGACGTCGGGTGCGGGATCCCCTCGATATGAACGTGATCCCAAAGGAAGAACCCGTCCCAGCCAGCCCCTTCCGCCGTCAGCGCCAGACTTAACAGACGGCCCGGCGTCGAGAAGTTGGGGGCGTGGACGCCGAAGGCCAACCTCACGGGCGCAGGCGGCGTCCGAAGGGATCGCTGCCGCGGCCGAGCTCGGCGGCCCGGGCCTCGGCGCGGTGGCGGCGCTCGACGGTCCCGACGACCTTGAACATGAACATTATGAAAGTGGCCCCGATCACCCAGGCCGGCCAGAAGTCGTTCAACGACCAGTTCCCGTTGAGCAGGTGGGTCATCGCCCAGACGACCACGCAGGCGATGTCGATCGCCACGTAGTTGAGGAGGCGGTAGCCCAGCGGGCGCACGTACTTGGCGTTCTTCGGCTTGACGATCTGGGGCATCGGAGCCGCCAGGGGCGTAGCGCTCGGGAGGTCGCGGACCAGGATCTCGAGATCGGAGAAGGTCTTGGCGGCGTAGGCCTGCTCGATCCGCTCGTCGAGCTCGGTGAGGGTCAATCGTCCGTCGCCGGCGTGACGACGCAGCTCGTCGACGAGCTGCTCCCTGTCGGCATCCGAGCACCGCAGCTGCTTGAACTGTCCGGAAGCCATGACTCGATTATCGCCCATCGGGCAGCCCTCTGCCCACGCACCATGACCGCCGTCGCACGCCGGCTCCGTTTGACCGGCGAGCAGCGCACCGTCCACACTTGCGCATGGTCGGCCGTCCACTCGGGTGGGCGGCCTTTCTGCTTCCCGGATGAGGTTCGGCCGCATCCGGATCCCTCCACTGAGGCCCCGAAGGAGCAGCGAATGGCAAGGCACAGGGTTGCAGTGATCGCAGGCGACGGAATCGGCCCGGAGGTGGTGGCCGAGGCGCTGAAGGTCGTCACCGCGGCAGGTGTGGAGTTCGCCACGACGTCCTACGACCTCGGCGCCGACCGCTACTTGCGGACCGGTGATGTGCTGCCCGACAGCGTGCTCGACGAGCTGCGCCAGCACGACGCGATCCTGCTCGGTGCCGTCGGCCCCCCGATCGGCTCTGTGGACGTGCCGCCGGGGACGCTGGAGCGGGGGTTGTTGCTGCGGCTCCGGTTCGAACTGGATCTCTACGTGAACCTGCGGCCCTTCGAAGCGGTGCCCGGCTCGGTGGCCGCCGGTGCCAGCCTCGCCGTGGTCCGGGAGAACACCGAAGGCCCCTACGCGGGCGAGGGCGGGATCCTCCGGCGAGGCACCGCTCACGAGGTGGCGACCCAGGGGTCGCTGAACACCCGCTTCGGAGTGGAGCGCTGCATCCGTTTCGCCTTCGAGCTCGCCGGCCAGCGCCGCAGGCACGTCACACTCGTCCACAAGACCAACGTGCTCACCTTCGCCGGTGATCTCTGGCAGCGGGCCTTCGACGAGGTCGCCGCCGCCTTCCCCGCCGTGGAGACCGCCTACAACCACGTCGACGCCGCCTGCATCTACCTCGTCGAGGACGCTCACCGCTACGACGTGATCGTCACGGACAACCTCTTCGGCGACATCCTCACCGACCTCGCCGGCGCCGTCGCCGGCGGCATCGGGTTCGCAGCCTCCGCCAACCTCAACCCGGCGCGCAGCGGACCATCGATGTTCGAGCCCGTTCACGGTGCGGCCCACGACATCGCCGGCACAGGGCGGGCCAACCCGCTCGCCGCCATACGAAGCGCCGCCATGATGCTGGAGCACCTGGGGGAGGTGGAGGCGGCGCGGCGCATCACGACAGCCGTGCTGGACGAGCAGCGGGCCCCTCGCCCTCCCACGGCAGACGATCGCCCGAGCACCGCCGAGATCGGCGACGCGATCGCGAGGAGGGTCGCCTGATGCATGCACACGTCCACGCGAGTCCTGCTCGTGCTCGGCCTCGTTCGTGCGGCGGCGGCCTCAACCGGTAGCCTGGCGGCCCAGCGATGACACAGCCCAAGTTCGCCCCGATCCAGGCCGAGGACCAGGTCCGAGAGGCATACCACCTGCAGACGCCGCGTCCGTGGGTGCCGGGACGCCCGGCCGACTTCCGCCCGGGCTCGCCTCCGCGGCTGCGAGGAGTCGGGACGGCCGGTCCGGATCAGGGATATGCGCTGCTGCTGGCAAGGCGTTTCGTGGGGAAGTTCCGGACCGCCGAGGGTGAGTCTCCCGATGACGCCGTGGCCAGCATCCTCCTCGTGGCGTTGCGGCGTGCCGCCGTGTTCGGCCGCGCCCCCGTGCTGCACGATCTGGGGCTCGGCTTCACCCTCGCCGGCTACCTCGGCGACCCGCCGCAGGATCTCGTGGAGTGGCGATGCGAGAGGTTCAGGGGCGCCTCCCACGACGACTGGGCCGTTCGCGAGCTTGGTCTCGGCGTGCCAGAGTCGACGCTGCGGATGATGCCGGGTCAGGTCGCCGATTCGATCGGCCGCTGGCGAGAGCTTTGGGGGCTCCCCGCGGCAGGCTGAGCGGCGAGGGTGCAGAGCCGCTCGCTCCCGAGCCCGCTCGTCACGATCCGCTCCTTGTCGTTGGAAAGCAGTCGCCTCGTGAAGGCGGTCGATCCGCCGTCCACCAGCATCATCCCGGCGGCGTAGATCTGGAAGCGGATGTCGGTGTAGTACGCGTCCGGCGGTGCTGCCTCGACCCGGGCGCCGTTGAAGGACTCCTCCAGCAATGGGCGGCGGTTGCCGAGGTCGAGCACCACAACCGTCGGCTCGCCGACCTCGATCCCGATCTCGGCCGCGCCTGCCAGCAGCCGCAGGTAGAAGTCGATCTGCTCGCGGGTGGCGTCGATCTCGAAACTCAGCCCGCCCACGTCCCGCCCGGCGTCCACCATCCCGAAGAGGCGGAAGTGCTGCGTTGCAGGGGGGTCGAAGGGCTGCATCCTGAGCAGCCGGTGCGACGAGGCGAGCCGCACCCGCTCACCGGACCGCGGATCGGCCCGCAGCAGCGCCTGCCGGTGGAGAGCCGCTTCGAGGGCGAGGACGTTGGTGGAGTCGGCGACCACCTCCAGCGGCCTCCCCGTCGAGAGGACCTTGTTCTGGTCGATCGGCCCGATCGCCGAGACCGTCCCGAGGGGCGCCACGGGCGAGAGGTCGAGCGCGCTCCAACCTTCGGGCAGCAGCGACCATGCCAGCACGTCGAGCCGCGACATGGTGCTCGGCGAGACGTTGCTCGGGCGCGAGTAGCGATCGGCGGCATAGCGCGCCAACAGGCGTGCCGGCGTGACCTTCGCCGCCCGCCGGCGGGAGACGCCCATCCACAGTGAGTTGAGGTCGGACGGCGGGATGCGGTCGGCCAGCACCCCCGCCAGGTCCGCCACCCCGGCATCGGCGGCGATGCGGCGGAGGATCGGATCGTCGGCCTGGTGCTCGTCCTCCTGGTGCTGGGCGGCCTGGTGCTCGTCCTCCTGGTGCTCGATCGGGCGGCGGGTCCGGGACCTCGACCAGCCGGGCGAGGAGGTAGCAGCGACGGGTCGCTCCTTCAACTGCCTCGTACGGCGCCCGCTCGAGGGACATCTCGACCTCGAAACCGGCCCTGGCCATGTTGCCCATGACGTCGCTCGCCGTCAGGAAGTGGAAGTCGAGGGACACCTTGTGACCCAGCCACTCGTCGAGGTGGCGGCTGCCCGTGCCTGAATGGAACGACACGAGGAGCACACCACCAGGCTGCAGGACGCGGGCGAACTCGGAGAAGGCGCGGGACATCTCCGAGCGGTCGAGATGGATGATCGAGTAGAGAGCCACCACCCCCCCGCAGGAGTCGGATTCGAGCGGCAGGTCGAGCATGTCCCCGACGCGGTACTCCACATCCGGGTTCGAGGAACGCGCCAGCTCGACCATCGCCGGTGCAACGTCGACGCCGATCGCCGCCGCTCCTCGCTCGGCGAGATAGCGGGTCACATGTCCGGGCCCGCAGCCGATGTCGGCGATGCGCCCGCCCCCCATGCCCGCCACACGCTGCACGATCGAAACGAGCACGAAACGATCGAACGGCTTGTACTCCAGCTCACCCTCGAACTTGGCGGCGTAATCGCGCGCCACTGCGCCGTACCCTTCGCGGAGCCGGGCCGCCTGGCGAGCGGACGGATGTTCATCGCGCACAACCCGAGCCTATTGGCGCCGATCCGCCTAAGCTGGCAGTGATCGTGCCAATTGGTCCTGCCAGTTTCGGAGACGAGCGATAGGCGACGAGAAGGAGACGGGCATGGCCGAGACGGCACCGGTGAAGGACTGGGCGAGCGACTTCGACGTGCTCGACCCCGCCTATGTCGACGATCCCTTCACGATCTGGGACGAGCTGCGCAAGACGTGCCCGATCGCCCTCACCAACCGGCGAGGCCGCAACTGGCTGCCGACCCGCTACGAGGACGTCACGGCCATGGCCCACGACATCGAGCACTTCAGCTCGCTCGAGGTGGCCGTGATCCCGTTCGAGGGGGAGGAGCCGGACGAACCTGTTCTCCCCTACGGGCTGCCGCCCATCTCGGCCGACCCACCGCTGCACACCTGGACTCGGCGGCTCCTGCTGCCGTGGTTCTCGCACAAGCGGGTCGACGCCTACGAGGAGTTGACCCGTGGGCTCTGCGTGGGGCTGATCGACGGCTTCATCGACGCGGGCGGGGCCGATGCGGCGGCCGACTACGCCCAGCAGATCCCGGTACGGGTGATCGCCCACATCCTCGGCGTGCAGCCGGAGCTGGCAGACACATTCACCGGGTGGGTGCGCGACGTCCTCGAGTTCGCCGACGACCCCGACCGGCGCTTCCGAGGCATGGAAGCGCTCATCAACTACTTCCTGGCCGAGGTCGAGAGGCGTCAGGAGAGCCCCGGCGACGACCTCATGAGCTTCCTGCTGACCGCAGAGGTCGACGGCGCCCGGCTGGAGCAGAGCGTCGTGCTCGGAGCCGCTGCCCTGATCCTGATCGCAGGGATCGACACCACCTGGAGCGCCATCGGGTCCGCGCTCTGGCACCTGGCGACTCACGAGGCGGACCGGCGGCGGCTGGTTGCAGAGCCCGAGCTGTTGCCTCTCGCCATCGAGGAGCTGCTGCGTGCGTACTCGCCTGTGACCATGGCACGGGTCGTCACGAGCGACGTCGAGTACGCGGGCTGCCCGATGAGGGCAGGCGACAAGATCCTCATGAACTTCCCGGGCGCCAACCGCGACCCCGAGGTCTTCGAGGATCCCGACAAGGTCGTCCTCGACCGCCAGCACAACCGTCATGTCGCCTTCGGCTCGGGCATCCACCGCTGCGCCGGCTCGAACCTGGCGCGGATGGAGCTGCGGGTGGCGCTGGAGGAGTGGCTGCGGCGGATCCCCGAGTACCGTCTGGCCGACCAGGCGCAAGTCACATGGGCGGGCGGCCAGGTACGCGGCCCGCGTGTCCTCCCGGTGGTGTTCCCGTGAAGATCAGGGTCGACCCCGAAAAGTGCCAGGGCCATGCCCGCTGCTACGCCCTCGCGCCCGAACTGTTCGACGTCGACGACTACGGGCTCTCCTCGGTCCGCGGCGACGGATCGGTACCGCTAGAACTGCAGGAGAAGGCCCGCCTGGCGATCGCCAACTGCCCCGAGTACGCGATCGAGGAGATCGAGTAGCTCGGGTAGCTCCGATAGCTCGGGCGAGGCGGAGGGCGCCTGGCCGCGGCGGGGCCACCGACTCCAAGTTGTAGCCTCGTTCGCCGTGGTGGCGAAGGACACTGTTCGACCCGATCTCTGGCGCGTCCCAGCGCTCGCGGCAGTGTTGACGGCGGTGTTGGCATTGGCCCTCGCAGCCTGCACGGCTAGCGCTGCCCCGCCGTCACGCACCTCACGTACCACCGCCGTCAGCTCCGCCGGCTCGTCGACGACCGCCACCCCCGCCAGCTCGACGACGACGACGACGCCGAAGATCAGATCGCGCGCCCAACCTCCCCGGATCGACGACGGCTCGCTCGGGGACCGGCCGACGCGGCTCGCCTGCCAGTTGCTGACAAGGCTTCAAATCCAGGGTCAGTTCGGCGGCCCGGTGGGCATGCCGACACCCACCTACCCGTACTGCCAGTGGTTGGTCGGGAGCAACGCATTCCTGGCGCTCGCCGTCTTCCCGCACATGTCGTTCGCCGAGGACACCCAGTGGGTCGTGCCTCTGCAGAAGATCCCCGGGCTGGGTCAGCAAGCTCTGATCGGCAACAACCGGTACCTCTACTTCTCGGCCGGCGGCACTTCCTACTATCTCCTCTGGCAGCAGGTGGGTGACTTCTCCGAGCTGCACGAAGCGCAGCTGGTCGCTCTGGCGCGTGACGTCCTCGCGCATCCCGTGCCGGTCGGGCCGATCGGCTTGCCGCCGGCCGGACCTGCCGGACCACCGATCCTCTTCACGGGGGACTCGACCGCCGCGGGACCCGAGTGGGCATGGGACACCTACCACGTGAGCTCGCCGGCCCTTGCCACGCTCGCCGAGTACCAAGTCGGCTCGAGCATGGTGGTGCCTGGCTACTTCGACTGGCCGAGACATCTGCTGGCACTGGTCGCCGAGCGAAGGCCGAAGCTCGTGATCTACATGGGCAGCGCCAACGACGCGCAGGACCTGTCGGTGCGAGGTCAGGACGAAGCGCCTGGGTCATCGGGCTGGCGTGCCGCCTACGGGCAGATCGTCGGATCGGTGATGTCGCAGCTGACCGCGGAAGGTTCGAAGGTCCTCTGGATCGGTGAACCCGCCATGCAAGACCCGAGCCTGAACGCAGCCATGGCCGCGGTCGACGAGGTGTGCGCCGCCGAGGCTGCAAGACACCCGGGAGTGACCTGGCTCAACCCCGGTGTCGTCCTGAACGGGAAGAACGGCCAGTACGAGGGCTCTCTCGTGATCGACGGACACCTGACACCCGTGCGCCTGGACGGTGTGCACCTGAACGTCGCCGGCAGCATCTACCTGGCTGACTACATCGCCACGGTGGTGAAGCGGATCATCTCGTAGCCGCCCGCCGCCCGCCGCCCGCCGCCCGCCGCCCGCCGGCGCCGGCGCCGGCGGAGGAGCGGGCTCTGGGATCGGGCACGGCGCGATTAGGCCGCCAGCCGAAAGGGTATCGGCGGGGTCATGAATAGGGTGTGCAAGATTCTCCTGTCCGGAGGCGTCGCAGTGACTATGGCTGGCGGCTTGGCGGCGTGCTCGAGCCCGTCGGCATCTCCGAGCAACAAGTCGGTGGTATCGGCGAAGAACGGCCAGCGCCAGCAGAACCTCTCGGACGGCGCAGCCCCGTCGTTGAAAGCCGCCGACCAGGCGAGCTCTGGCTACAGCGTCAAGGTGGAGTCGGTGACCTGGACCTCGCGTCCCGTGGGCACAGAGGTCGCCGCCAACTCCGCCAACGTGGGGCTGGCCCTCGACGCCAACGGCACGCCGGGCCCGATCCTCTGCGGCACGACCGTGAAGCCGGGGACCACCCGCAATCTGATGATCCACTGCACGTCCAGGCTCGACCCGGGCAAGTACTTCGTGGTGCTCTACCTCGGCGCTAGCCAATCCGGTGACGAACCCTCGAGCTCGCTCGCCAAGGCGATCATCAACATCAGCAGCCCCAGCTGATCGTCTGATTTCCGGGCCGCGCACCGGGGCGGCTCGCGCCGGTCGCGCCACCGTACCCGTGATCTGGAGCACCGCGCCCCGGCGCGAAACTATCCCCATGCCAGACACAGCCCTCACCGACGCCCAGCGCGAGTATCGCTCCGTCCTCCGTCAGTTCTGTGAGGAGAAGATCGCGCCACGGGCGGCAGTCATCGACGAGCGCGAGGAGTACTCCTGGGAGAACTTCAAGGACTGCGTCTCGATGGAGCTGCCGGCGCTTGGTGTGCCCGCCGGATATGGGGGCGCCGGTGCCGATCATGTGACGCAGGCGATCATGGTCGAGGAGCTGGCGAGGGTCTGCGCCTCTACCAGTGTCACGCTTCTGATCTCCAAGCTCGGGATGATCCCCGTCATCAACTGGGGCTCCGAGGAACTGAAGGGCAAGTACCTGCCGAGGGTGGCGTCAGGCGAGGGCCAGGCGAGCTACTGCCTCTCCGAGCCCGACGCGGGATCGGACGTGGCCGCGATGAAGACGCGTGCTGTGAGGGACGGCGATCATTACGTGCTCACGGGAACCAAGTACTGGATCACCAACGCCGGCATCTCCGACACCTACACGGTGTTCGCCAAGACGGACCCGGACGCCCGGCATCGGGGTATCTCGTGCTTCCTCGTGGAGGCGGAATGGGGTGTGAAGATCGCCAAGCTGGAGCACAAGATGGGGCTCCGCGGGAGCCCGACGGGCGAGGTCTTGCTCGAGGACGTGCGTGTCCCGGTCGAGAACCGGATCGGCGAGGAGGGGCAGGGCTTCTACATCGCCATGCACACCCTCGACCGCAGCCGGCCGACCATCGGCGCCCAGGCCGTCGGCATCGCCCAGGGAGCCATCGACCTGGCGACGAGGTACGTGAAGGAGCGCAAGCAGTTCGGCAGGGCGATCGCCGAGTTCCAGGGGCTGCAGTTCATGCTCGCCGACATGGCGATGCGCACCGAAGCGGCACGCACGCTGGTCTATCGGGCGTGCTCGCTGATCGACAGCGGCGATCCCGAAGGTGAGTTGTCGATGATCGGGGCGATGGCGAAGTGTTTCGCGTCCGATGTGGCGATGAGCGTGACCACCGATGCAGTGCAGCTACTCGGCGGATACGGGTACACCAAGGACTTCCCGGCGGAGCGTTTCATGCGCGACGCCAAGATCACCCAGATCTACGAGGGCACCAACCAGGTGCAGCGGGTCGTGATCGCCAAGCGCCTGTTGGGATGATGTGACTACAGTGCCAGGCAGCCTAACGAGCTACGACATCGCGGAGAGGGGGTGGCGTCCCTCTCGGGGGCCGCGCTCTTTAAATCACGCTTGAACGCGCTCCGTTCTCACTTGTATTACGCGGGAGGCGGATCGAACCTCTCTCCAGCGTCCACATCCGTAGCGCGTCCCTACTGCAAGCTGCTTGGCCCGGTGCTGATGAGTCACGCTTCCGCCATCTCGACCACGCGGCGGGGGAGGCAGCGGATAGAATGAGGGTGCTCGCCGCAGTAGCGGCGGGGAGTGCACCCGGCGTGCTCTCCGGACGGTGAGTAGCCGGGTGTCGCGCGTCAGGGCTTGATCTCGCGGATGGCGACCACGCCCGCGACGCGCCTTCGCCAGTCGCCACCGGCACCGACCGCCCAGCAGATGGCGTCGGCTGCCCACAGAAGTGGCTCACCATGGCCGGGCCGATGGTCGTACGTTGGCTGGAGGTGGGGGTCGACTCCAGACAGTGCATGGGCGATGCTCGCCCGGTCCCTCTGACGTTGGCGCGGGTCGCGCGCGTATCTGCGGATGACGTCCTTGGTCAGCGGACTGGGTAGCTTCGCTGGCGCTGGGGCCTCCCCCGCAATCGCGACACGAGAACATACATCTATGGTCGACACTTCTCGTCTTGCGATTCGGGCCACGTGCCGTTCAAAGCTTGGGCGATCATGCCCTCGTCCTGGCGGTTGAACACGCCCTTGTTAGGAGCGCTCCGGCAGCCCGAGCAGTGCTTCGACTCCGGGGCTCCACAGCACTGAGGCGGGACTTTCGTCCGGTTGCCCGAGCCCGGCTGCAGAGAGCAGGGTCTCCTCGAGGCTCACAATCGCCGCGTCATGAAGGGGCCAAGGCGCGTGCCGGACCGGCACGACGAGACGGCATCCCCGCGCGGAACGACGGCTCGCCACCTGGCGGTCAGCCAATGCGCCAGCTCAGGAACGTTGTCGGCCGGCAGTGCTTGCCCCACCTCCACCTCGATCGAGTGCCCCACGTTCGAACGGCCACGACGACGGCTGCGGTAGAGGTGTCGCGCTCCATCGGTGGTCGCGGTCATGGATGCCGAGCGATAGGGGACGCCGAGCAGCGAGTTGGCCGCCAGCACGACTGCCGGATTGTCGGCCTCCAGCGAGAAGAACCAGATCGCGCTCTCGCCCTGCCGGGTGCGGACATACGTGCGGCAGTTGGTCTCGGGGAAGTCGGAGCCGAACGGGAGCGGCGGTAGCCCGTTCATCCTCGTCCGCTTTGCGACGAAGGGCGTGAGGCCGACCCAAGCAGAGCCGTCCCATTCCTCGACCTCCAACTCGTCTGGAAGGAGCCGCTTCACCCGGTCTGGCGGGAAGCGCCAGTGGATGAACGTGATCGAGTCCCATCGCTGGCGGAGCGCAGGTACTCGAACAGGCTCAGTTGGAGCTGCGAAGGTTGCCTTGTCCACGTGCCCTGCATACCCCATGAAGCCAGGCGACTGCCTGCGCCCGGCACCTCACGAAGCACCTGGTACCTGACACCGGGTAGGACTGGTAGGGCCGCTAGGTTGGTCGGTCGGGTGAGGGTGCTGCGAAGGGGGTATCTGCAAGCCATGAGGCGGCTGTTGCTGCTCGCCTGCATGGCGGGACTGTTGGCGGCCCTGTCCGCAGGCTGCGGCGGTCCGACCGTGCTGCACGGCGGTACCCACTCCGCGTCGGGGACACCCACTACGACGGGCGGGAGTTCCGGTACCAGTGGGACAGGAAGCACTACGACGTCGGCGCCGTCCGGAACGGTGACGGGAACGTCGAGCCCGGGGTCGGGGAACACCGGACCCCCCGGACCTTCGGGACCTCAGGGCGGTCGGGTCCCAGCCGGATTCGACCCGCTCTCGTTCACCTCGATCAGCCTGGACGAGTGGTGGCTCTACGGCACTGCCCACTGCTTGACAGGGGCCGGCACGTGCGGGGCGATCGTCCGCACGACCAACGGCGGTGCCACCTGGAAGGGGATCCCGGGGCCGCCGGTGGGGGCGGCGTCGGTGACGCAGCTTCGTTTTGCCGGTTCTCTCGACGGCTACGCCTTCGACCCGCAGCTCTGGATGACGACGGACGGCGGCAGTCGCTGGTCGCGAGTGGCAGTGCCTGGTCCAGTCGACGAGCTGGAGGCGACGGGCGGCTACGTCTTTGCCCTCAGCTGCCAGGGTCAGGCCGCCGGTTGCCAGCAGATGGAGCTGCTGCGGGCAGCAACCGGCTCTTCCGCCTTCCGTCCCGTCCAGCTGCCGATGGCGGTCTCCTTCGGGTCGCAGTTCGCTCTCAGTCATTCGAGCGTCTACCTGATGCTCGGGTCGCAAGACCCCGGTCTGCTCAAGTCGACCGACAGTGGCGCCAACTTCCACGTCATCACGAACCCCTGCCGGGCCGGGCTCGGCGGCTCGCTCGCCACAGCTGCCGATGGGAGCGCGACGGTATGGGCGGCCTGCCCGACCGGCACCATGGCCCAGGCCCTCGAGTCGACTAACGGCGGCTCCACCTGGCGTCTGGCTTCGGGTGGAGCGTTCCCCAACTCCCTGCACGTGACCGTGGCATCCTCACTCGTGGCGCTGGCATGGCCAGAGGGCGGTGCGCAATCCTTGGCGGTCACCTCGAACGGCGGCCAGTCGTATCGGGTCGTCATGAACGCTTCGAGCAATGGCTCGACCGTGCACTGGGCCGGCTATGCCGATCCCGCTCGGGCGTACGCCATCGTGTCGACGCCGGCGGGCGGGACCCTCTACGAGTCGGACGACGGCGGCTCGAGCTGGAGAGCCGTGCCGATCCGCTGACCCAGATCGACGAGATGAGCGACTGGCGCCGGGGCCAGCGGCGGTACCGTTCGCACGATGTCTCCGCGCCGGACCCGTGGCCTAGCGTCCCTGCGCCCGCTCCGTCACAAGAACTTCGCCGTCCTCTGGTCAGGGGGGCTGGTCTCGATCATCGGATCGTGGATGCAGACGGTGGCGGTCGGAGCACTCGTCATCTCTCGCACAGGATCGGCGACCTGGGCCGTGCTGGTGGCGGCCGGTGCGTTCCTGCCGATCGGCTTGCTGTCTCCGATCGGGGGCGCGCTTGCGGACCGCATCCCCCGGCGGGCGGCGCTCGTTGCCGGCAACCTGGCGGCTGGCGTGGTGGCCCTCGTCATCGGCTTGCTGGTGGCGGCGGGAGACGACAGTCCGCCGGTCCTCATACTCCTCGTCACGGTGCAGGGGTGTGTCAGTGCCCTGATCAGTCCCTTCCTGCAGGCGATCCTGCCGGATCTCGTGCCTCGGGAGGAGTTCCTGGCGGCCGCCTCGCTCAACTCGGCGCAGTTCAACCTCGGACGGGTGGTCGGACCGGCGCTGGCCGGCGCCACCATCGCTGCCTTCGGCTACCCCACTGCCTTCGTCGCCAACGCCATCTCGTTCCTGGCGGTCGTGGTGGCGCTCGCCTTCGTGAGTCTCAGCCCTCCGCCAGGGCGGGACGACCGGGCGCCGCTGCTGGCGGCACTGCGGGACGGGGTGCAGGCAGCCCGGCAAGAGCCTGGATGCCGGGCAGCGATCATCTCGATAGCCGTGGTCGGCCTCCTCGCCTCGCCCTTCATCGCACTGGTCCCGGCGATGGCCCGGCACGTGACGCATGGTGGAGGAGCAAGGGCGATCGCCGCGGTGACCGGACTGCTGACGACGATGCAGGGCGTCGGAGCCGTGACGGGGGCACTGATGGTGGCACCGCTGGCGCTGCGTTTCGGGAGGCAGAAGCTGTTGATGGCGAGCCTTGCGTTGTTGCCGCCGGCCCTCGTCGCATACGGCACCTCCAGCTCTCGGACATGGGCCGCCGCGACTCTGCTCGTCGTCGGTGTCGTCTACATCGGCGTGCTGTCGGGGCTGTCGACTGTGGTGCAACTGCGGGCACCCCGCGAGTACCGGGGGCGGGTCCTCAGCCTCTACATGGTGGCACTCGGCGTGTCCTACCCGATCGGCTCCCTGCTGCAGGGGCCTCTTGCAGATCGTGTCGGGCTCGCCTGGTCGACCGGCGTGATGGCCGCGGCTCTGGCGACCGTGCTGGTGGTCGTGCGGATCGTCCGGCCGAGCTTGCTGCATGCACTTGCTGCGCCGGCGGACGTCCCTCTGTCGCCGTCAGCGCCAGCGTGTTCGCCCCGCCAGCCAGCGTCGAGCCGCCCCTGCTTGAGCCGCCTGAAAACTCCGCAGGGTCGGCAGTCCCGGTGGGTCCGGGCGAAGCGAGGCAGCCGTGAACAGACCCGCCAGGGCGGCGACCATCACAGTGATCGCATCCTCGTCGGTTCCATGCTCCGCCGGATACATGGCGAGGGTCGTCGCCGGGTCAGGACCCCCCTGCAGCGAAACAGAAGGGGCGAACCCGATTACGTCGAATACCGCCGCACCCTGGCACGCCCACGGCCAGTCCACGAACACCACGCTGTCCGACGTGACGAGGATGTTGTCGTGGCGCAGGTCGCAGTGCAAGAGCGTGTCACCGGCGGACGCCTGGAGGATCGGTGACTCCAGCTCTGCGAGCTCTTCGAGGTGCTCCAGCGACCACTCGTCGAGACGCGGGTCCGGGCTGGACGCCCCGGCAAGCGTCCGCCACCCGGACAGGGCATCCCCCAGCTTGTCGGCGACGGTCGGTGCGGTGGCCACCGGGTTGGGTGTGGCCAGCCGGTGGTAGCCGGCAAGGGTTGCCAGCACCTGCTCGAGCTCTGCTGGCTGCCAGGGGATCCGAGGCGGACGGCCGTCGACGGCGCGGAACAGGAGGCCGACCCACGTCCCGTCGTCATAGGAGCCCACGAATTGCGGGGCCGGGGCCCCGGCGGGCAGCGCGGTCGTGATCACGACCTCTTGGCGATGGTGGCCCGGGCGAATCGGGGTTAGCGAGGGCGGAGACGGCCTTGAAGAACATCGACCCGCCGTTCGCCAGCTCGAGTCGGGAGGCGACACCTGGCGAGAACCCGCCCGGCTCGCTGGAGGCGGCGATGACGGTGTCGCCGCATCTTGTCTCCACCCACTGGCGCAGCTCGGCCGGCAGCTCTTCCCAAGACGCCCGCCTACCGCCGATCCCGACTGTGTATTCGGTTTCGTGAATCTCGTCGTTCACTGGCGCGGTCCCATCCACCACGGGCGGTAGGCCGGATGGTCGCCGGGCTGGCGGCTCTTCACGAGCTCGTGGCGAAGCTTGCGAGAAGCCGGCACGACACCGTCCGCCGGCCGACGCCAGTGGATCACACGCCACAGCGGCCCCGGATGCAGCCTGTAGAAGACAGCCTCGACGGCGACGATCCCGGCGACCAGTCCGGCGATCCCGAAGGACCCGCCGATGTCGGCGGCAACCAGCATGTAGAGCAGGATCGCCGCGCCGACAGTGCTCGGCCCGGCGAAACGGATCGCGTTCTTGCGGGGTGCGCTGTCGATCGGATTGAGTCTCGAGGCTTGGGCGAAGAGGGTGATCGCCTGCCGTCGTCGCCCGGTCTTGAGGAAGACGGCGCCGAGAAGGTTGAGCGCTGACGCGTTCTCCGGGTCGAGACGCAGACCCTCTCGGCAGTGCTTCTCGGCGCGAGTCCCACTTCTTCCGGCCGAGCGCGATGCGTGCCAGCGTGACGTGGACGGTCGCAGCGGACGGGGCCAGCTGGCGGGCACGCTCGGCCGGCGAGACTGCCAGCTGCGGCCGGCCTTCGGCGAGGAACAACTCGGCCATCGCCAGATGCGCCTGGTAGGAGTTGGGAGCGAGAGCGAGTGCCCGGTCGAGCGCCGAACGCGCTTCTGGCAGCATCTTCATCCCGATGCAAGCAAACCCGGCGAAACGCCACGCCGCCTCGCTCGATGCGTCCCTTCCGATGGCGGCATACGCGGCGTCCCTCGCCTGCCAGTACTCACCAAGCCTGATATGCGCGAGTGACGCCAGACGATAGAGCGCCGCATTCTCGGGAGAGGAGGCGATCGCCCGGTGCAGGATCGGTAGGGCGTCTCGCGGGCGCCCGTTGTCGATCAGCGCGCTCGCCCTGATTATCGCCACCTTGCCCGGATCGGCCGACGGGTCCGGGCGGGGTTGGCTGGCGCTCACGCTCACGGCCGATTCGAGGTTCTCACGCCCGTCTCACGCCAGGCGGTGCTTGCGGATGTAGGCGAGAAGATCGTCGTAGGAGCCGCCCTCGTTGGCGAAAAGGGCGTAGTTGTAGGCGGTCTCGAACCACGGGCGGGTGCTGGGCCGTATCTCCGAGAGCGCCTTCTGGAAGTCGGCCACACTGATCTGGCGAGGACTTCCGGCCCGGATCGAGTCCCAGAGCGCCGCCTCAGTCGCCGTTTCGCAGAGGAGTCGCAGGTCGGCGCCCGAGTAGCCCTGCGTGTGGCGCGCCAGCTGGGGAAGATCGACATGGCCGACCGGTCTGTCGCGCAGGTGGAGCTCGAGGATCGCCAGCCTCGCCGCCTCGTCGGGAGGAAGGACGAGGAGCATCCGGTCGAGCCGTCCCGGTCGGCGCAGCGCGGCGTCGATGTCCCACGGCTGGTTGGTGGCGCCGAGAACGAAGACACCTTCGTTGTCGTCGCGGGTCGAGTCCAGCTCGTCGAGGAACTGGACGACGACGTTGCGACCGGCGCCGCTGCTCAGCTGGCTGCGCTTGCGGCCGAGGGCATCGATCTCGTCGAGGAAGAGAACGCACGGCGCGCGCCGGCGGGCGCGTTCGAACAGGCCGTGGATGTTCTTCTCGGAGTTGCCGATCCACATGTCGAGCACGTCGTGCAACCCAACGTTGATGAAGTGGGCAGCGAGCTCGCCGGCGACCGCCCGGGCCAGGAACGTCTTGCCGCAGCCCGGCGGCCCGTAGAGGAGGAGCCCGCCACGCAGCGACTTGCCGAACATCTTGCGCAGCTGCGGATTGCGCATCGGCTCCAGGAACGACATCTGAAGACGGTGCTTGACGTCCTCGAGGCCCCCCACGTCGGCGAGTGTGATCGGCCGCTGACCGGGGTCGTCGAGCAGGTCGTCGAGGAAGGCGTCGAGCTCGGTCTCGAACTGCAGGCCGTCCTCCGCCTCGAGCGCCTCTCGTTGTGGGGTAGCCCTGACCGGATCCCGTGGTTCCGGCGCCGCTGGCTGCTCTGGCGCGTCGGGCGCATCTGGCGCCTCGGGCAGCGGCTGGCGCGACTGGTACGTCCGGCGCGGCTGGCGGGGCTGGCACGTCTGGTATGTGATCGGGAGTGGCGCCCATGAGCGCCTTCGACAACCGCTCGAAACCGGCCGCTCGCCCCACCTCACCAACCTCTCTTGCAGCCGCCGCCGCGACCTCGAGCGCATCCAAGCAGTCGGGAGTCGCCGCCAACGCAGTCTGGGCTTCGGTCAGCGCCCGCTCCGCCTCGCCGGCCTGCAACAGGAGAGATGCAAAATGAGCACGTAGGGCCGAGTTGGCTGGGTCAGCGCTCACGGCCCCCTCGACGGCGGCAAGTACAGATGGGTCGACGGGCACGGCTACAGGTTCCCAGACCGGCAGCGGTCGCCGCCACGCATGCACTCCCGTTTGTGCAGACCGAAACGGTAGGTGGACCGGTAACAGGCCCGTCGACGCTGTAGGACGTGCCGGCACACTTGTTTCGTTCATGCACCCGCTCCCAGACGACCCGTCGTGCGGGCGCTGCAGCGGCGCTGCTACTCGCCGCCACCGCCGGCGCTTGCTCGTCGTCGCCCGCCGACGGCCCGTCTCCCTCTACCGCCACGACGGCAAGTTCCGCCTCGAGTACGTCCTCCGACTCCACGGCCCCGCCCACGACCCACGCGACCACTACCACCACGCAGAACCCGCGGGCGGCGCTGTACGCCGAGATCACCAAGGCGTGGGAGACGTCGATCAACGACTTCTACGAAGCGAGCGCTCCGTCGACTGAGGATTTCTCGCGTCTCGACTCGACCCTGGTCCCAGACGGGCCCGAGCTCAAGCAAGAGACCGGGTACATCTCGGCGCAAGAGCTGTACGGCGTGGTCGGCCCTTCTACTTGGCGAATCGGCAACGCCAAAGTGGTGAGTTACGGCGCTGGTAGCGCGGTAGTCGAGGGTTGCTCCTGGGATCCTGGTAGCCACTATCGGTCGACGGGTGCGCAAGCCCCGGCGTCTCTTGGAGGAGGGGCGGGCTTCACCGCCTACGTCTCCCAAATGCAGGAGAGCAGCGGGCAGGTGGCTGTTGGACAGCACTCATGTGTCCGCTCCGACATCTACGAAGGAGGCCGGACCGTGCGAGGGCTTCGCTTGAGTCGGCGCATTGCGCCGCTCGTGACGCTGATCGTATCTATTGACCGCCGTCGTCCTGCTCGTCCCAGGGCGCGCCGGAGCGCAGAACGGCGGCGGGACCGGCGCGGCAGGGGGATCAATCTGGTCTGATGCCTGGTGGAATGGCAATCCGGCCGGTCCAGGACCGTACATCCCGCCACCCGGCGGCAGGCGCCGGCGCTCCGGTCTGTTCCTGGACCGACGTTGGTACAACAGTGCTGCAGCTGATCACCGCGATAGGTTCGGTCGGCTTGCCACAGTCATTCTTTCCGCACCACCGGAGCGGCTGGAACGTCGGGATCTACAGGCTCGAGTATTGGTCGGTGGGAGTGATCCAGGGGGCGAAGCCGACAGACCACTTCGACATAGTCGCCTGCCCGGCGCTCGACCTCGTACCCACCCCGAGCTCTGACTTCTTCACTTACTTCCCGATCGCCCAACCGCCATCCGGACCGCCGGTCTACATCTGGGTGATGTGGGACACGGTCCCCGATCCGCCCCCGAACGCCTTGCCGCCGGTGGTTGGTAAGGCGTTCAACGAGATGCAGCTTCCTGCGCCGGTGCTCGAGATGTCGCCCTCGAGCGTGGAGGGCATCCCAGAAGCGACGGTCGTGAACTTCCCAACGTGGTTCTGGATCGATCCGGCTGCGTGGAGGAACGTCGTGGCGACTGCGTCCGGCGACGGCGTGACGGCGACGGTGTGGGCGACACCCACTTCTGTCCAGTGGCAGGCGTCCTGGGACTTCACCTCTCCATCGCAGGACCCGGAACGATCCGTGAACCAGGCCCCGACCAGCCTTCAGCTTGCGTGCGATGGCCCGGGGACGGCCTACACCCCGTCCGTGCCGCCATCGCAGCCCTCCCCTGACTGCGGAACCACGTTCACCCAGGCGACCTTCGGGAAGTGGGTGCCCCTGAGCGCAACGATCGTCTGGAAGGTCAGCTGGGCGATCAGCGGGCCTACGGGAATGGTCGGTGGAGAGGGCACCTTCCCCGATTCGACGACCAAGGACGCGCAAGGCCTGCGGGTCCTTCAGGTGGAGTCGGTGGTCACCTCGGGCTGAAGCGGCTCGACGCGGCGAAGGTCACCCCGGATGTGCTGTGCCGGAGCCTGGTCGTTCATCCCGATCCAAAGCTCGTAGCGAAGGTCGCTCACGCCGAACTCGATCATCCGCGCCACCGCTGTCACGTTCTTCGCGCCGGGAGCACGGCCGATCGTGAGCGAACGGAGCTCGAGCCGGCCACCGGTGAGTATGCCTGCATCGATCTCGGTGATTGCTGACGGCTGCGCCAAGATGAGTTGCCACCGCACGCCACCCTCCGGGATGAGGTACCCGAGCTCCCCGTGCGAGGCGAGGCCATCCTCTCGCCAGGTCTGCTGGCGGTATCGGAGGTATGGCTTGCCGACGTGGTCGTAGGTGACGGTCTCCCGAAACGCGATCGGCGCGTCGGGATTCCACAGACCTAGCGACACGCCCTCCCATGTACCGAGCAGCCCAGCAAGCGGGGTCAGCGCCTCATGCATCATCGGTGGAGACTATGTGTCCTAGGCGGTCAAGGGGCTCCGGTAGAGGTCAGGATGATCGGGGAGCCCAGGCGGGTGCCTCCACCCACTGCGGCTCGTCGACCCATCCGGCGAGCACGACCAATCCGGACTCCTTGTCCATCGCCATGAACCCGAACGGGCGGTCGATCGTCACCTGGACGAGCGGGACCTTCGTGGTCGGTGCGCCACCCGAGGCGGCCTCGATCAGAGTCACGGCGGCCTGCTCGAACCCCACGGCGTCGAAGGACGCCCGGGCCAGCTGCGTCGCCCCGCCTACGACGAGACGCTCGTCCGATATGCCAGGGAAGTGGCCGTGATTGCGATCGGTGGCGGGATCGAGACCGAGCAGGTGAGGAATGGTCAGAAGATCGTGGCGGGAGGTCACTTCGAAGCTCGGCACCGTCACGACGAGGTGGGGGCCGGCCGCGTCAGAGCCGGCGATCTCGCCGAAGCTGAGGCCGGGCGCCTTCTCGGTCCCGTCGAGTTGCGACCCGGGATGCACGGTGTGTTCTCCCATGCAGGCATTGATCGCAGCAGCCACGACTTCGCCGCCGGCGAAGGTCTCCTCGGCGAGGAACAGGTAGACGTCGATGTCGTCGACCCCGACCGACTTGAAGAACGTGACGTATCCGAGCGGCGTCTCGACTACGGCGATGCGGTCGAGGTCAGCCGTGTTGAGGTCGAGCGTGCGGATCCAGCCTCCCGCCCATGGCCCGGACTCCGGCTGCAGACGCCACTCGTCGAAGGGCAGGTCCCACCAGGTCCGGACGAGGACGGAGCTGAGGAGGGAGATCGAGTCCTCTGCCTCTCCCGCCAACACCAGACGCTCTGCCTGCGGATCGACCCGCTTGCTCACCCACTCGTCGACGGCCTGCTGGTCGAGCACCTCGTCCCCGCTCAGGACCCCGAGCATGTCGTCGGCCACCCAATCGACCCACCGCTTGTCGAGCGGGAAGGCCGACTCGCTGATCCAGAGCCCAAGAGCGGCGTGGACACCTCTTATCGCCTGCAGCGCGTCGAACACCTCGAGGGCCGCCTCGGCCGCTTCGCTCGCACCCGCCCCGATGGCTTCCTCGAGCTCGTGACGTGCGGCGCCTGCCGCGCCGGATGCGAGCGCCGCCAGCAGTGGCCACACCGCCGCCCCCGAGTACACGAATGGCCGTGGCCCACGAAGCCGGGCCCAGCGGGCGCTGAACTCGTTGGCGGCGTCGATCCCGTTAGCCATGGCAAGGTGCATTCTCGCCGACAACGGGGGCATCGCGCCTGTCGAACTTCCGCTCACCGCCAAGAGCCCGCTCGGAGACCCTGCTCGACCGGTTCCATGATCGGCCAGGCGGTCAGATGACCCGCTCCCGCCCGGCCCAGTAGGGGTCGCGCAGGCGCCGTTTGAGCAGCTTTCCGTTGGGGTCTCGGGGAAGCTCACCTACGAAGTCCACAGATCGGGGAAGCTTGAACCTGGCGAGGCGGGCGGCCAGGTACGAGAGAAGCTCGTCCTCCATCGCCGGGCTCGGCACGTAGTCGTCGACGAGCTCGACGACCGCCTTGACGGCTTCGCCCCAGTCATCGTCCGGCACTCCGAAGACGGCGGCGTCGATGACCTTCGGGTGGGACACGAGCTCAGCCTCTATCTCGGCCGGGTAGATGTTGGCACCGCCCGAGATGATCATGTCGATCTTGCGGTCGCAGAGGAACAGCCAACCATCCTCGTCGAGGTAGCCGACGTCGCCGACCGTGAAGTACCTGCCGATCCGGTTCGCCATCGTCTTCGCCTCGTCCTTGTGGTACTTGAAGTCCACCGAGCTCATCGCCATGTAGACGGTCCCGACCTCACCCGGTGGCAGCTGTTTCGCATCGTCGTCGAAGATCGCGATCTCCGAGATCGGCCATGGCTTGCCGAGGGTGCCCGGCTTGGTCAGCCACTCTGCCGAGGTGACGATCGTCCCTCCGCCTTCGGATGCTGCGTAGTACTCGTCGACGACCGGGCCCCACCACTCGATCATCTGTCGCTTGATCGCAGGCGGGCAGGGGGCCGCAGCGTGGATCATGTGGCGCATCGAGCTGAGGTCGTACGACTTGCGCCTCGACTCGGGCAGCGCCAGCATCCGCCGAAACTGCGTCGGCACCAGGTGCGAGTTCGTGACCCTGTAGCGCTCGATCCGCTCCAGCATCCCGTCGGGCGTCCACTTGTCCATCACGACGAGCTTGTGGCCGATGTGAAGGGCTCCGCCCCCGAAGACGAGGACCGCGGTGTGGTACAGCGGCGACCCGACGAGGTGCACGTTGTCGTCGAAAGGTTGCAACCCGAACAGGAACAGCAGCCCGCCGAACCCGAATGCGGCCGCCTCCGGACTGATCTGGGGCAGCGATCGCCTGATCCCCTTCGGCCGCCCGGTGGTGCCCGACGTGTAGTTCATCACGGCTCCGACGCTCCGGTCGTCGGGGGCGGTGTCCGGCTGATCCGCCTCGAGTTCCGAGAGCGGCCGGAAGCCCGGGATCTCGCCGACCGCGAAGCAGCGCTCGAGGGCGAGACCGGCCTCATTGGCGGCTTCGCCGCAGACGTCCGCGAACCGCTCGTGGCCCACGAATGCCTTGGCCTCGCAGTCGCCAACGATGTAGGCGATCTCGGGCCCCACGAGATGGTGGTTGATCGGCACCAGGTACCAGCCGGCCTGCGTGCAGGCGAGGTAGATGGCGAGGAAGTCAGTCCCGTTCGGAAGCACCGTCGACACAGCATCTCCATGCTGGAGGCCGAGGCCCCGCAGGCCGTGCACCAGACGGTTGCAACGTGCCAGCAGCTCGCCAGCGGTGACCTCGCTACCGTCCGGCTCGACCACCGCCACCCACGACGGATTCTCAGTCGCAATCGCCCAGAACCCGAGGTCCCCCATCACGCTCCCTTCTCGTGCCGGCGTTCTCGCGCTGCCCTCGGCGCGCCTGCTTGGCAGCGACCCTACCTTTGAACACGTTCCAGTTTCGGGACTTCGAGGGGGGCCGCCCGAAACTCGCGTGCAGCAACAGACGTAGAGCGTGCACTGCTGCACACGAGTTCCTGCTGCCGCTCAGGTGAGGGGGAGCGGGCCCTCGTAGGCGGCCCGCGGTCGGTATCGCAGCCGGTGCGGGTACTCCTCGATGGCGTGGGCAAGCCAGCCGGCGATCCGGGCGATGGCGAAAATCGCCTCGCCGGCACCGGTCCGCATCCCTGCGGCGCTCGTCAGCTGCGCAAGCGCGAAGTCGATGTTCGCCGCCGGGCCGCCGCGTTCAGCCATCACCGCCGCCATCGCCTCAGCCGTGCGCAGCACCGGGTGACGCGGCCACGCCTCGCGCACCAGAGCGGCCAGCGCCCCGGCCCGCGGGTCCGCGTCCAGGTAGACCTTGTGGCCGAAGCCGGGGACCAGCTCGCCCCTTGCCAGCACCTCGCCGATCGCCTGCTCGGCGGCACGTCTCGGACTCGTCCCACGACTTGACGGTGTGGCCCGGCCGAGCAGCTCCGATGCCGCCTTGGAAGCCCCTCCGTGCAGGATGCCACCGATCACTCCGAGTCCGGCACTCACCACCAGATAGGGATCAGCCCAGGCCGACGCCGCCACGCGGGCGGCGAGCGTCGATGCGGCGAGCTCGTGATCGGCCAGCAGCACCATGGCGGCATTGAGAGCTTTGCACTTGCCCGCGTTGGCCCTCTCGGTCGTGAGCTTCGGCCACAGCCGGTCTGCCAGCCGGCGCCCCACCGCCTGCTCGCCCGGAAGACAGTCGACGAGGGTGGCGATCAGTGAACGGCCCGTGGTGACGACCGCCTCGGGTCTGCGGTCGTGCCTGAGCGGATCCGTGGCGGCGACGGCGGCGACGGCGGTGCGGATCACGTCGACAGGCTCGGCGTCATCACCGAGGCAAGCCGAGACGGCTCGAGCGACTGCCAGCGACTCATCTCGTGGGCGCCAGCGCGGCGGCTTCATCGCCGAGCCCTTGTCAGTCGAGCCGCCCCTCGCCGAGCCCTCCCTCGCAGAGCCCTCCCTCGCAGAGCCTGGGACCACCCGGCCGCTCCACAGCCATTCCGCCACCTCCTCGAATTCGGCTTCGGCTGCACCCTCGACGACGTCCCATCCCCGGTAATACAGGTGCCCCGCAGGGTCGAGCAGAGTCAGCTGCGTGCCGACGACGATCTCCAGGGCAGCCGCCCGGCCGCCCGCCCGTGCGCGTGCCGCCAAACGCGCCACGTCAGCCGCGTCGAAGAGGCTTCCCCGTCCCCCAGGCCGACGATGGCTGTCGATCATTCCCCTGCTGACGTAGGCGTAGAGGGTGGCCGGCTGCACCCGGAGACGGGTGGCGGCCTGGGCCGTCGTCAGCCAGCGGCGGTCGTCACCGATTGTCGTGACCGCTGTCATCTACTCACTTTATATTGATGCAATCAACATTGACAATATTGTCACCGCAGATCGATACTCGGTTCATGTCGACTACGACCAACCCGCGGACGGTGGCGGATGTGATGACCAGCCCGGCCATCACCGCCCAGCCGGCTGAGACTCTGGAGGTGGCTGGCGAACGCATGCACCGCCACAAGGTCGGCTCCGTGCTGGTGGTCGAGGACAATCGGCCGATCGGCATCCTCACTGAGCGGGATCTGGTGAGGGCGGCAGCGTCTGGTCGATCGCCGGCCGAGCTGACGGTCGGAGAGCTGATGACGCGCGCTCCCGATTGCGTCAGCCCCGACACGGAGATCACCGAGGCGTGGCGGAGCCTGGCGGTTCATGGGTACCGCCACTTCCCGGTCGTCGCAGGCGACGAGGTGAAGGGTGTGGTCTCGTTGCGAGACCTGACGCGCCTGGCACAGATCCGCCCCGTGGAGACGAGCTACCAGGACGTGCCGAAGGGACTCGAGGGTGTCGTCGTGGCGGAGACCTCGACGGGCGCAGTTCGCGGGCTCGAAGGCTTCTATCACTACCGCCAGTACTCGGCGATCGAGCTGGCCGAGAAGCGTTCGTTCGAGGACGTCTGGTACCTGCTGTTCGAAGGGGAACTGCCGACTGCCGGGGAGCGGGAGGCGTTTGCGGAGGAGATCGACGGGGCGCGCCGTCTCCCGGCTGCGGTTCTGGAGGCGCTGCCCGCCGTTGCTGCCATGCACCGCGGCTCCGGCCCACTGGCCGCGCTCCGCACGGTGCTCTCGCTCGTCGGCGCGGTGGACGGGATGCGTCCTTGGCTCGACATCGACCACCAGACGCTTCGCAAGGATGCTGTCCGCATCTGCGCCCTCCTGCCGACGGTGGTGACGGCCGTCCACCGACTGCAACAGGATCTGCAGCCGATCCCACCGAGGGGCGACCTTGGCTACGCCGCCAACTACCTGTGGATGCTGACAGGGGCCGTGCCGGACCCGGCGCACCGCCGAGCTGTCGAGCAGTACATGATCTCGACGATCGATCACGGCTTCAACGCGTCGACCTTCACTGCCCGGGTGGTCTCCTCGACCGGTGCCGATGTCGCGTCGGCAGTGGTGGCCGCCGTCGGCGCTCTCTCTGGGCCGCTGCACGGAGGCGCCCCGAGCCGCGCACTGGACACTCTCGACGCCATCGGGAGCCCCGACCGGACGGCTGCATGGGTGAGGGGCGTGGTCGAGCGAGGCGAGCGGATGATGGGTTTCGGGCATCGCGTCTACAAGACGGAGGACCCGCGGTCGCTCCTGATGCGCCGGGTGGCGGAGGGTCTCGGCGGCCCGCTTGTCGATTTCGCCGTCCAGGTCGAGGGGACCGTGGTCGAGGCGCTCGCGGAGCTCAAGCCGGGGCGCCAGCTGTACGCCAACGTCGAGTTCTACGCCGGAGTGGTGATGGAGCTGTCAGGCCTGCCGCGAGAGATGTTCACCCCGACTTTCGCCACCAGCCGTGTGGTCGGCTGGTGCACCCACATCCTCGAGCAGGCCGCCGACAACCGCATCATCCGGCCGAGCTCCCGCTACATCGGCCCGCCGCCTCCCCAGCCGGTACCGCCGCTCAGCTGACGATCAAGGTGTCCGTCGGCATCGTCACGTGAATCTTGCAGTGGTACCTGTAGGTCCCAGGCGTCGTGGGGGCCTTGAAGGTGGTGCTCCCGCCGGCGGCGATGTCGCCGGTGTCGAACGCTCCCGTCGTCGAGGTGAGGGTGTGGGCTACACCGTCCTTGTTGACGACGGTCACGATCTCGCCCGGACGGACCGTGAGGGTCACGGGGCTGAAGGCGAAGTTCTGGATCGTGATGGTCGCTCCGGCCGAGCCGCCGCCGGAGGTCGCGGTGGTGGCGCCTCCGCCCGAGCCGGAGGGGGTCGAGCTGCAGGCGGCGAGCAGCAAGGCTGAGCCGACGACGGCAAGTGCAGCGGCGGTGCTACGCCAGAGCTTCGACATGGGCTTGTCCCTCCTCAGTGCAGAGTCTCTCAACGCGTGGCCGAGCGTGCCGAGCCAAGAAGGGCACTCGTCGCCAGCACGACGAAGGCGGCGATCTCGATGATCCCGGCGGTCGTGCCGGCCTCCGTCCCCACCTCGCGGAACCCGAAGATCGTCCACATCCGAAACGCCACATAGCCGGCCAAAGTCCCGATGCTCAGCAACGACCCCGCTGCGTCGACAAGACGACGGCGGAGGGCCAGCACGGCCAGTGCCATCGCGAAGGCGGCGATCACCTGCACCAGGAACAGATCGCCGACGGTCGGGATCTCCCTGTAGCCCGTCAGGTAGAGATCGAGATGCATTCCGCCGCTTGCGAGCAGCAGGCCGGCTCCTGCTACCTCGAGTGCCAACGTGACGCTGACCGGCAGGCGACCGGTCCGGCGGCCCGTCCGGCGGCCGGGCCGGCCATTCGGGTGGGTAGCCGGGACGAGTGTCGGTCCCGGGCCTCCGGGAGCCCTCGCTGCTTCCATGCCGGGTATACGGACGGGACGGCCATCCGGCTTGCACAGAGACCGGATAGGGGATGATGCCGGCTCGCAGCTAGCTTCTCCCGCAGTGCTCGGTCATCCAAGACGCAGCCGGCTCCGTATAGAGGTCGAGATGGGGACCGACCTACATGCGGCGAGCGACGCCAACCTTGTGATGTTCGTCGCCCGCTACCACCAGGAGGCCTTGGCGGAGATATACCGCAGGCACGCGGGCGCCGTGGCCGGTCTCGCCCGCCGCGTCTTGCGAGACCGTGCGATGGCCGAGGAGATCGTGCAGGAGGTGTTCCTGCGGCTCTGGAACCAACCTGAGAGGTACGACCCCGACCGCGGTTCGTTGCGATCGTTCCTGCTCTCCCACACCCACGGCCGCTCCGTGGACCTGTTGAGGTCGGAGGGCGCTCGACGCCTGCGGGAGGAACGCGACGCCCGCCAGACGGCTGGCAGTGGCTACGACCTCGAGCACGAGGTCTACGACCTCACCGTCGGCGAGCAGGTGCGGGCAGCTGTCGCCAAGCTTCCAGGCGACGAACGCAAAGCGATCGAGCTCGCCTACTTCGGCGGCCACACCTACCGTGAGGTGGCGACGCTGCTCGACCAGCCGGAGGGAACAGTCAAGAGCCGGATCAGGGCCGGCCTACGAAGGATGCAGGCCGAGTTGGCGCCGGCGGGGGCGTCCTTGAGGGGCGACGAATGATGAGACACGACGAGATCGAGGAGCTTCTCGGCGCTTACGCCCTGGATGCCGTGGAGGCAACAGAGGCCGAGGAGATCGAGCGGCACCTCCTCCAATGCCCGCGCTGTCGTGCCGAGGTGGCAGGCCACCGCGAGGTCGCCGCGCTGCTCGGCAACTCGGGCGGCGAGGCCCCTTTGGCGCTCTGGGACAAGATCGCCGACAAGCTGGAGACTGGAGAACCGGCGGCCGACGGTGAGTTGCAGGCGCGGGGGCACGTGGTGGCCCTGGGCGAGGCCCGCCGCAGAGCAGAGGCATCGTCCGAACCCACAACCCCTTACGGCTCCCGCCGTCCACGCGGCCGAAAGACTCCCGCCGTCTGGACCGCCGCCGCCGCAGCCGCCGCGGCCGCCGTCGTCGCGCTCGGCACCGCCGAGATCGTCCACCTCGACAACCAGGTGAGCAACCTGCGCCAGACCGTCTCAGCCCTCAGCTCGACCTCGATGAACAACGCCGCTCTCGCAGCCATGAGCGGCGCTCATACTTCGGTGGAGCTGACCTCAGCGGTTTCGCCGCTGCGGGCCGAGGCCGTCATCACACCTGGCGGGCAGGCATTTGTCGTCAGCTCGGACATGCCGCGACTGCCGGCGACGGAGACGTACCAGCTCTGGGGACTGGTGCGGGGGAAGCCGGTGTCTCTCGGGGTGGCAGGGTCCCAGGGTGCGAGCTCCAGCAACGTCTGGACGTTCCACGTGCAGACGACGATGACAGCCCTGATGGTCACGGCCGAGCCGACCGGTGGCACGCCGCAGCCGACGACGCAGGTATTGGTGCAAGCGCCGGTCAACTTCAGGTAGCCGACCCGCCGATCCGGCGGGGCACCCCGCCGCGATGCCCAATTCAGGCAGCGAGCTGACGGACGGAGCTGCTGAGCAATGCCATACCGTCGAGACCCGGCAGGCGGTCGATCTGGCGGTCGATACGGTCGGCGGCGGCTCGACCTTCCAGGCCGCCGAACAGGTAGCGGGCGAGGAACCGCACCTCCGACTGGGCCATGATGCCCGAACCGACAGGTCCCCAGTAGCGCCCCAGCGCCGCCCGGGTCAGCCGCTGCGCCGCATGGCTGGCCGCCAGCCTGGTGCGCGCCTGCGTGGCGTAGAAATCGATGTGCCGGCCCTCCTGCTTCATGATGCGTCTCAGCAGCTCGGTCAAGGTGGGGTGACCGGCGAGCTTGGCCAAGCGCGCGTAGCCGGCCTGCGTGGTCCACTCGTTGACCGCCCCCCACGTCATGTGCACAGCGGTGAAGTGCCGGGTGAGGCCGGAGCCGAGTTGCGAGAGCAGCGGTTGCAGGTGGTCGCGCACGCCTAGACGGTGCCGGAGCGCTGAGACCCGGGCGGTATTGCCGGGCTCTCCGTGAGCCTCGAGCACCAAGCCGAGCGCTTCGCCGTGCCAGTGCTCCTCGTAGCTCCAGAGCGTGAGGAAGGTGGTGATCTCGGGCTCACGATGGGCACGCGTCACGAGCAGGTCGCGCAGGTAGCAGATGGTGTGGTGCTCGACGTCGTGCATGTAGCGCAGGCAGCGGAGCGCGTCCGCCGGCAGCGGGCGTGACCCGAAGTCGCCGAGCTCGATCCCGGACAGGTCGAGGCGCTGGGTCCTCCGGCTGTATGCCTCGATGTCGAAGTTCACGCCTCTTTGTACGGAGCCGCGGCCGCGTCCGTATGACCAGACCCGGCTGCCCGAAGCCGATCGTGCCAGAATCCGCCGGTGCCTTCGCCGCTTCGCCTCGCCTTCGCCGGGACCGGACTCATCGCCTGGGCGCACGCCTTGGCGCTGCGGGCGATGGCCGAGGCCGGCGTGGTCCCCACCGAGATCGTGAGCTGTGTGGATGTGGACCGGGAGAAGGCGCAGGGTTTCGCGGAGATGTGCGGGGGAGTGGCGGTCGATTCTGCCGAGGACCTGCTGGCGGAGGCGGACGCCCTCTACGTGTGCACGCCCACCGCCTGGCACCGTCAGTACGTCGAGCTCGCTGCCGCCTCGGGTCGGGCCGTCTTCTGCGAGAAGCCGCTCGCCAGCGGTCTCGCGGAAGCGGAGGCGCTGGCAGGGGCAGTCGCCGGTTCAGGAGTGCCGGCACAGGTGGGGCTTGTCCTGCGGTCGATCCCGGTCTTCTGCGAGCTCGCCTCGCTCGTGCAGAGCGGCGAGATCGGGCGGCCGATGGCAGCGGTGCTCCGGGATGACCAGTACTTCCCCATCCAGGGCAACTACCCCTCGAAGTGGCGGGCCGATGTCGCCGTCGCCGGCGGAGGGGCCCTCATCGAGCACTCGATCCACGACGTCGACGTCCTGCAATGGATCTTCGGCCCGATCGAGTCGGTGTCCTGCCGCACCGCCAGCCACGCCGGATACGACGGGATCGAGGACGCCGCCGCCGCCCTGCTCACAGCCGCCACCGGAGCGACGATCACGCTGGCGAGCGTCTGGCACCAGATCATGACCCGTGGCTCTACGCGGCGGCTGGAGGTGATCTGCGAGCGGGGGATGGCCTGGCTCGAAGACGACGTCGTCGGCCCGCTGACCGTCCAGACTTCGGAGGGGTGCGAGATCCGTGAGACGCCGCTCCCGGGATGGGTGCAGGACCTCCCACTCGCCGGCAATCGCATCGGGCTCGCCGTGCGCAGCTACGCGATGGCCGACCGTGGGTTCGTGGAGGCGGTGCTGTCGGGCGCAGCTCCGGCGCCCGGCGTGGAGGAGGCGCTCGCAGCGCACCGGGTGGTGGCTGCGCTCTACCGCTCGGCGGCGGACGGCGGTGCTCTGACGCCGGTAGCGTCGAGCAGATGAGCACCGAGAGGGCCACCTTCGCAGCCGGCTGCTTCTGGGGAGTCGAGCACTCGTTCCGGCAGTTGCCAGGCGTGAAGGAGGTGACGTCCGGCTACACCGGCGGCCACAAGGACGATCCCACCTACGAAGAGGTGTGCGGCCATTCGACCGGGCACGCCGAGGCGGTGCTCGTCGAGTACGACCCGTCGGTCGTCAGCTACCGGGCGCTCGTGGACCGCTTCTTCGAGATCCACGACCCGACGACGATCAATCGGCAGGGTCCCGACGTCGGGGCGCAGTACCGGTCGGCGATCTTCTTCCATTCACCCGAGCAGGAGGCGGTCGCCCGCGCCGCGGTGACGGAATGGCAGGGCAGCTACGCCCGGCGGATCGTCACCGAGGTGGAGCCGGCGAGCACGTTCTGGCCTGCCGAGGAGTACCACCAGCGCTACATCGAGAAGGGCGGCGAGGCCGCCTGCCACATCTGAGGCAGTCTGCCGGTCAGAGGTTGCCGCGGCGCTCCTGCTCACGCTCGATGGCCACGAACAGCGCCTTGAAGTTGCCCTCCCCGAAGCCCCGCGAGCCGTGCCGCTCGATCAGCTCGAAGAAGACCGTCGGCCGGTCCTGCACCATGCGGCTGAAGATCTGCAGCAGGTAACCCTCGTCGTCCCGGTCCGCAAGCACCATGTGCTCGCGCAGCTTGTCGATGTCGAGGTCCATGTCGGCAAAACGAATCCGTAGGTCCTCGTAGTAGGAGTCAGGCGTGGTCATGAACTTCACACCGCGGGCCTCCATCGCAGCCACAGAGTGCACCACGTCGGCGGTGGCTATGGCGATGTGCTGCACGCCGGGGCCGCCGTAGAACTGCAGGTACTCGTCGATCTGCGACTTGCGCTTGCCCTTGGCCGGCTCGTTGAGCGGGAACTTGACCCTGCCGACTCCGTCCCACACGACCTTCGACATCAGGGCTGAGTACTCGGTGGAGATCGCCTCGTCGGTGAAGTGGGCGAGCTGCGAGAACCCGAGCACCCGCTCGTAGAACTCCACCCATTCGTCCATCTTGCCGAGCTCGACGTTGCCAACGACGTGGTCGATCGACAGCAGGTCGGGGCTCGGCAGCGGGCAGTGGACTCCCGGCTCGGCCGCCTCGAAGCCGGGTGCGAACGGCCCCGAGTAGTCGTCGCGGCTCACGAACGTGTGGACGGTCTCGCCGTAGGTGGCAATCGTCGCCCGCCGGATGATCCCCGACCCGTCTTCGGACTCGTAGGGTTCGACGACCGGGGTCGCACCCCTCGAGACGGCAGCCTCGAACGCCCCCGCCGCGTCCCGCACCTGGAGGGCTATGTCGTGCACGCCGTCGCCATGGCGGCGCACGTGCTCGGAGATCGGTGAGTCGGCGCCGAGAGCCGAGGTGAGCACGATCCGCGCCTCACCCTGTTCCATCACATAGGAGGCGCGATCGCGCACGCCCGTCTCGGGGCCGGAATACGCCGAGTTGGTGAACCCGTAGCCCCACTCGTAGAAGTACTTGGCTTGGCGGGCGTTGCCGACCCAGAGCTCGACGTGGTCGATGCCGCCGAGTGCCAATGGATCACTTTGCATAGCTTCCGACTGATCAACTGACATTTGGAGCCCTCCCCGGTGAGGATGCAACCCCGATTGCCAGGAGTTGCGCGGATGGACTGTGCGTACAGCCCAGGCTAGCGCGAAGTCCCCGCTTGATGCGCTCGGACCCGGCGACGCTGCCACATCGGGCGGCTGATGCGGGGACGTCGTCCTCAGCGGAGCGTCGTGAGCTGCTCGAGGTGCTCCTCGAGATGTCCGACGAGGAACTCCTGCACGATCCGCTCGATGCTCATCACGCCGAGGGTCGCGTGCACGCCGGGCTTGTCCCAGCCCCGCTGCCGATCGATCTCGAGCAGGAATGTCGAAAGCTGCCGGATGTCGGCGGCCGTCTTGGCGGCCAGCACGCTGACCGGCTCCTGCCGGCGCTCGGCGATGGCGGCGACCCGGGCGGGGTCCGACTTGACCCGGCCGAAAGGCACCGGCTCGCTGCCGTCCCCCCCGAGCACCATCCGCGCCTGCTCGATCCAGTAAGGGACGAACTCCGCCAGATGTGCCCAGATCTGGCCGGTGTCCCAGCGCTCCCCGGTCTTCGGGTCGGCGGTCGTCAGTCCGGTCAGGCGCCCTGCGGAGGCGGCCTGCCGCAGCCCCTTGTCGACCTCCTCCAACCGGCCCAGGAAATCGGCGTAGGGGGTGATGGTCGAGCCGGTCACTGGAGCGCCCCCTCGAGCTCGCTCTGCTCGGCGGGGGGCCGCAGCTGATGAAGCGTCGGCGCTGGTCCAACGGTGTTGCGGAGAGTCCCGAGCCTCTCGACCGCGAGCTCGACGACGTCACCGGTGCGGAGCCACGGGTATGCGTCGGACCCGTGGGTGAGCGACAGCTCGAGGATGCAGCCGGTGCCGCAGGTGCCCGACCCGATCACGTCGCCTGCCTTTATCCGCGTTCCCCGTGACGCGTATGACAGCATCTCCTCGAAACTCCACCAGATGTCCGCCAAAGATGCCCTCGAGTACTCCTGCCCGTTCACCGAGGCGGTCATCTGCAGGTCGAAGGCCCGTCCCTTGGCGGCGTCGGCGATCTCGTCCGGCGTCACCAGCCACGGGCCGAGGGAGGTGGCGAAGTCCTTTCCCTTGACCGGGCCCATCGAGAGGCGCATCTCGCGCATCTGGACGTCGCGGGCGCTCCAGTCGTTCATCACCGTGAAGCCGGCGATGTGGCCGACGGCCTCCTCCGGCGACAGGTTCGCCCCACCACGACCCACCACGGCCGCCACCTCCAGCTCGTAGTCGAGGCGCTCTGTGCCGGGGGCCGCCGCCACGACGTCGTCGGGACCAACCACCGCATACGGGTTGGAGAAGTAGAAGACCGGGAGCTCGTACCAGTCTGGGTCCATGTCGAGGCCCCGGTTGCGGCGAGCGGTCGCCACATGCTGCTCGAAGGCGTAGAAGTCGCGGATCGTCGGCGGCTCGGCGATCGGGGCGAGCAGTCGCACCTCGCCTTCTGGCACCGGGTCGCCGAAATCTCCGCGGAGCGCCCGTTCCCCTTCACCGGCGAGGCGCTCGCCGTCGTCTCCCAGCAGGTCGAGAAGGGAGGTGCCGGGGGCCAGAGCGCAGATCCCGTCGGTTGACAGCACGCCGGCGCGGGCACTCCCGCCCTGTTCCTCGAACATCACAAAACGCATCTCGACCTCCTCGCGCCGTTCTCCGGCCGCTCATCGTACGTATACCTGGACCCGCAGGTGGCGGGCGCTCGCAAGTCGGGCGCGGCGTCGCCCTATGCTTACGGCGGCGGCCGGCCGGTGCTGTCGGCGAAATGCCGGCTCACCGAGGGGCGATTACGGGACCAGGCTGATGGACGAGACGCGACCAAGCGAGACGGGGCAGGGCACGCCTGGAGCGACCGGGCAGGGCACGCCTGGAGCGACGGGGCAGGGCACGCCTGGCGCGACCGGCATGATGCCGAGCGAGCGTCGCCGCAGCCGGCGTCACGATCTGCTCGTCCTACGTCGACATGCAGACGGTGGTGAGTGGGGACGATCTCCTCGTCAGCAAGGTGACGCGGCCGTGACCGCCGCCGTCATCTCGCTGTGACGAGGCGGGAAGAGCGGGCCCTCAAGCTTGCAGGCCGCAGCAGGCGCAAGGGAGGGTCGTTCAGGATCGGCTCGACCGGGCCAGTCCCGACATTCGGGCCGAAGCGCCGCCGCTTGTGGCGCGGCTCTCGTCATCCCGGGCGTGGGCGTGGCCCACGCGGTGGCCACTACCGCTCGAGGCCCTACCTGCGCTGGCTGAAGCCGATCGCGATCATCGTCGTCGGGCTTGCAGTCATCGTGGGGGTAGTGCTCTTCGGCGGCTACGAGTATTTCAACTACCGGCTGAGCCACATCCCCCGTCTCGCAGTCCCGGCCTCCGCACTGCAACCGGTGAGGCCCGGACAGCCCTATGACGTGCTGCTGGTGGCGACGGTGCCGGCAACGTCCCCGCCGGCGGGACTCGGCATACCGGCAGGGAGCGCCGGCACCGACATCGCCGCTGCGGTGGTGGTGGCGCGGGTCGATCCGGCGGGCAACAGGTTGTCGGCGTTGGAGGTGCCCGCTTCGATGATCGTCCCGGCTGTGAGGAAGGGAGCTCCCGCGATGAGGGTCGGCGCGCTCTACGAGTCCGGGCCCGCCACCCTCGTCTCCTACCTCGACCACCGGCTGGGGATCCCCATCAACCACGTCGTCGCCGTGAGCGGGTCGGGATTCTCCGGCCTCGTCGACACGTTCGGAGGACTGAGCATCGACTTCCCCGCACCGCTCGACGACGCCGGGACGGGCTTTCGGATCGCCAGCGCCGGCTGCCAGAAGGTGACCGGCTCGCAGGCGCTCGGCCTGCTGGCGATGACCGCGCCCTACTACTACGCGGGCGGGTCGTGGCACCAGGATCACGACGTGGTCGCCGGGCGGCTGGCGGACGAGGCAGCCCTCCTGCTCGGGGCGCTGCGGCAGGCGCACGGACATGTCGGCAACCCGCTCTCGCTGAACGGGTTCATCGGGACCGTGTCGGGACACCTCGCCATCGACAGCACGTGGAGCTCGTCGGGGCTGAAGGCGCTCGCCGGGGTGCTGGGGGGCGCCGCGGGCTCAAATACTGCGCGTCGCCGTGCTGCCGGCGACGGAGACCGCCTTCGGCCTGGCGCCGATGGCGAGCGCCGACCAGCAGGCGGTCAGCCAGTTCCTCGCCGGGAAGCCCCTACCGGCCCCGCCACCGGCGGCCGTCGACACCACGGCTGCCGTCTGGCACCCCAAGTCCTGCTGAGCAAGCTCGAACTGCTGGACGGGCTCGAACTGCTGCACCCTCGAACTGCTGAGCGGGCGGGCTCGTCGAAGCGAACCCTCAGCGGCAACCCGAGCAGGTGCCGAGCAGCTCCAGCCGGTGCTCCTCGATCGCGAAACCATTGGCCACGGCGATCGCCCGGGCGGTCTCCTCCAGCGCCTGCTCCAGGTGTGGGGACGCGGTGACGTCCATCACCAGCCCGCAGGTGCCGCAGACGACGTGATGATGATGGTGCCCGCTCAGCTCCTCCGACAACTCGAAACGACCGAAGTCGTCGGCCCCGGAGACCCTCCGCACCACGCCCACTTCGCCGAGGAGCGTCAGGGTGCGGTAGGCGGTGCTCTTGGGAACCGCCGGGGCCAGCTCCAGCAGCTCGCCGATGGTGGACGGCCGGTCCGCCTCCAGCAGCGCCTCCACCAGGGCACGCCGATTCCTCGTGTAGCGCTGGTCGAACATAGCCAGCCGCAGGGCCACCTCGCGATGGAGCGCCAACTCGGCTGCCGCGGCCGCCGGCGTCCTCGTGGTCATCACGAGACGATCGTACCTGCCGTCCTGCGAGGGTCCGTTGTGCAGTAGTGGACGTGCAGCGTGTGTTGCTGCTCACCAGATCGGCCGGGAGACGGCCGGTCGAGCGCTCCTGGGCGGCCATGTAAGCGAGGGCGTGGGGCGGGTAGGTTGTCGTGCATGGGGTTTCGCGGATGGGGGCCGGAGGCGATCGAGTTCTACGAGGGGCTGGAAGCCGACAACTCGAAGACGTACTGGCAGGCCAACAAGGCCGTCTACGAGGAGAAGGTGCTGGCGCCGATGCAGGTGCTGCTCGAGGAGCTGGCGCCGGAGTTCGGAGGCGGCCACATCTTCCGGCCGTACCGCGACGTTCGCTTCAGCGCCAACAAGTCGCCTTACAAGACGCAGGTCGCCGCCACGCTGGAGAAGGGCGGCTACATCTCGCTCGGGGCCAACGGCCTCGGCGCCGGCGCGGGCTACTACATGCTGATGAGCGACCAGCTCGAGCGCTACCGCCAAGCTGTCGACGACGAGAAGACGGGGACCGAGATAGCCGGCCTCGTGGCCTGCTGCCAAGAAGAAGGGGATCGAGGTCTCGGCGCACGACGTCCTGAAGACGATCCCTCGCGGGTACCCGAAGGACCACCCCCGCGCCGACCTGCTCCGGCAGAAGGGCCTCATCACGTGGAAGGCCTGGCCGGTCGCCAAGTGGCTCGGGACGTCCGGATGCAAGGACAGGGTGAGGCAGTTCTTCCTCGACTCGCGGCCGGTCTGCTCCTGGCTCGACGCCAACGTCGGCCCGACGACGATGGAGCCGCGAGGGCGAGGTCGCTGACCGAGCGGACCTCCGGCCGCTTCAGGACAGCCGGCCGGTCGCCTTCAGGACGCGCAGCATGTTGAGCGTGATCATCTCGTTCGGGCCGTCGCGGCCCCAGTCGACGACTTCGACGCTTCCGGCCTTGAGGCCACGGTCGGAGTCCCGACCGGTCCCGAGCGGTTTCCACCAGAACGCTCCGGCTGCCCACGTCCCGTCGGGAAGCCTCCGTTCGAGCATCAGCTCAACCCCGTCGTCGAGCCTCGGGTCGCCTCCGTAGCCCATCCGGCACAGAGCATGCAGGGCGTGAAGCACGTCGTAGTGCCAGTAGGGCGGGTAGTGCGGCACGAGCCACTCACGCCTGATCGGTGTCCCGTCCGACGTCTTGCGGAACAGGCGGTGCGACAAGAACAGCTCGGCCGCCCTGCCTGCCGCTGCCAGAGCCTCGTCGTCGCCGACGGCGGTGCCGTACTCCCACAAGCCGAGCGCCGGTATCAGTGACTCGTGGAACGACGAGCGGTAACCGGTCGCCTTGAGGTCGCAGTTCCAGCCACCGTCGGGCCATTGCCAGCCGACGATCGCCTTGGCTACACGTGCCACTCGCTCGTCGCCTGCCGCCCCCAGCTTGCTGCAGGCGAGCACGACATTGCCGTCGATCGAGGCGCAACGGCGCGGCAGGCCGTCGACGACGCTCGACGACCTCAGGCTGGCGGGACGAGCCCGCCAACCGAGTACGTGATCGATCGCCCGCACGACACGGGGGTCGTCGCCCGGTGCCTCCAGCTCGGCGAGCGACACGAGCCGCCAGTGCCCGCCCGTCCATTTGCGGTACGGGTTGACGCCGAAGCCGAGCTCAGCCCCCGGCGACCTGCGCCAACCGGGACCCGGGTTGAACTCCGCCGTGGGAGCCTGCCCGCTGAGCAATGCCCGCACCTTCGGGCCCTCCACGATCGCTCGCTTGTCCGACTTCCGCTCGACGCCGAGCAGGTCGCGACGTGCCAGGTACCGGATTGCGGGCTCGTCCGACGCCAGGAGGAAGTCGATCCCCGGGATCGAACGACTCATGCCAGGAAGTCTCGCGCCACCGCCTCGAACATCGCGGCGGACATCTCGAGCGACTCCACGTCGACGCGTTCGTCCGCGCCATGGAACATCGAGACGAAGCGGTCGAAGTCCATTCTCTCCGAGAACATCCCGAACCCGTAGGCGGTCGCGCCCAGCCGGCGGAAGAAGCGGGCATCGGTGGCACCGGGGGTGAGGAAGGGAATGGTCGCGGCGCCTGCATGGAACGCCGTCGAGACCCGCGACAGGGTGTCCCACAGCGGCGTGTCGATGGGTGATTCGCTGGCCGCCTCGTGGGTGACATCGAGCACTTCGACTCGCGGCGCCAAGTCGCCGAGGATCTCTGCGAGCATCGACTCGACCTCCTCGCGCCCGTGTGCCGGCAGCGTGCGGATGTCGATCTGCAGGTCGGCGGTGTCGGGGATGACGTTGGCCTTGGAGCCGGCGCGCATGATCGTCGGAGCGAAGGTCGTGTGCGTGCACGCATGCGCCTGGCGGGCGAGCCCGAGTTGCGGGAGCGACTCGACCAGGGGATCGATCTGGTCGGGATCGAGCAGCAACTCGGTGATCTCGGCCGGCATCGCCATTCCCTCGACGAACCGCCTCCAGGTGTCGGAGATCACAGCCTCTCCTGCGTAGTTGCCGACGCGCCGGACGACCTCGGCAGCGGTGACGAGCGCGTTGTCGGTGCGCAGGGGCGTGGAGGCGTGGCCCGCCGTCCCGTGCACCCTGAGAACGCACCAGTAGCAACCCTTCTCGCCGACTACGACCGGTAGCCGCGGTCCCGCCGCCGTCCGCAACGGGATGCCGCCTGACTCGGTGATCACGTAGTCGGCTGCGACTTCGTCGCGAGCGTGCTCGACGAGCCAGCCGGCACCGTGCGCCCCGAGCGCCTCCTCGTCGGCGACCGCCAGATAGGTGAGCGTGCCGCGGGGCGGAACCCGCTCGACGCCAGCCGCAAGAAGGCGACGGCCATCGAGCTCGTGATGTTCAACATGTCGACAGCCCCGCGACCCCACACCTCGCCGTGGACGAGCTCACCGCCGAACGGGTCGCGCGACCACGCCTCGGCGTTCGCCGGAACGACGTCGGTGTGGCCCATGTACAGAAGTGAGGGAGCCGCCGGGTCGGAGCCGAGTATTCGCGCGACCAACGACGTCCGCCCCGCCGTCGGCTCGAAACGCTGCACGTCGACCCCCTCCAGGTACGCCGCGAGCGTCCCGGCGCTGCGCGTCTCCTCACCGGACGAGGGGGAGCCGTCATTCACGCAGGCATTGCGGATCAGAGCCTGCAGCAGCTCCGTCACCTCTCCCGGCTGGGTAGGCATCACGAACCCTGTTCGCCCGGAGCCGGCTCGACGGCTCGCCACATCACGAGGTGCTGGCCGATCAACGGCTCGTCGAACAGCTCGCCGAGGCCGGAGAATCCAGCCCGCTCGTAGAAGGGGATCGCCCGGATGCGGGCGTTGCACCAGAGGAGACCGCCGCCTTTGCGGGCGATGTAGGCGATGGCGGCGTCGAGGACCATGCGGCCGAGGCCCTGCCCGCGCAGGCCCTCTTCGGAGGCCATGCCACGAAGGCGCCAGATGCTGGCTTCACCGACACCTGCTTCGGCGGCCTCCCGAGTCGCTTCGGGAACCTCGAACGGCGCATGGCCGCGATGCGCCTCGTAGGTGGGGGAGCCGGGTTGCCATGGTGGGTCCTCGGGTTGCACCGCGGCCGTCGAGACGACCACACCGGTGGCAGGATCGAGGGCGGCGAAGGCCGCTGACAGTGCCGCCTTCTCGCCGGGGAACGCCATCTCGGCCTCCGACTGGTGCGGCCGGAGCACCTTGCGGCGTAACGGGTAGGTGCGGGAGGGGTCCACCTGCTCGACGACGAAGGTCACCGTCCCGACGTTAACGGCTGGCTGCGCGCGAACCCCTGTCCTACTGGGGTGTCGCAGCACTGGCCGTAGGATGCGGGACATGGGTGTGCACGAGGCGGTGGCTGGTTTCGGGAAGTCTGCGGACGCCTACGATCGCGGCCGGCCGGGATACCCTTCACAGGCTGTCGACTGGATCGTGAAGGTCGCAGGGCTCGGGCCCGGCACGACGGTCGTGGACCTGGCGGCCGGCACGGGCAAGCTCACCAGCGCGCTTGTCGCGTCGGGGGCGCGGGTCATCGCCGTCGAGCCGGTGGCCGCCATGCGGGCGAGACTCGCAGCGAGCCTTCCGACTGTCGAGGCACTCGACGGGACAGCCGAGAACATGCCTCTTCGAAGCGGCTCCGCCGATTGCGTGACCGTCGCTCAAGCCTTTCACTGGTTCTCCACCGACACCGCCCTGGCCGAGATCGCCCGGGTCCTGGTGCCGGCCGGATCACTGGTGCTGATGTGGAACCGCCGCGATCTCGACCAGCCCCTGCAGGAGGAGATCGGCCGCATCGTGGCGGAGCACCGTCACGACACGCCTTCGCACGGTTCCGGGCGCTGGCGGCAGGTGATCGATGCCTCGGCCCTGTTCGAGCTGGTCGACGAGACCCGGGTGCACTTCGTGCATTCGCTGGATCGCGAAGCACTCGTCGATCGTGTCGCCTCGACGAGCTTCATCGCCGAGCTGCCTGACGAGGAGCGGACCCAGCTGCTGGAGCGGGTGGCAGACCTGGTGCAAGACGAGGAGAGGACTGTCGACCTCTCATACTCCTGCGAGGTCCACGCCTTCCGCTTGCGGGGATGATCACCGCCACCGACCTCGAGCTGAGCGTCGGGGGCCGGGTCCTGATGGAACCGGTCTCCTTCCAGGTCGCGCCCGGAGACCGGGTCGGGCTCGTGGGGCGAAACGGCGCCGGAAAGACCACTCTCGCCCGCGTCCTCGCCGGCGAGGGTCTGCCTGCCGGCGGCTCGGTACACAGATCGGCGCCGGTCGCCTACCTCCCGCAGGACCCGCGCACGGGGGACCTCGAGGTCGTCGCCCGTGACCGCATCCTCTCCGCCCGGGGGCTGGACAAGGTGATCCGGGACATGCGGGACGCCGAGCGGATGATGGGTGCGACCGCCGGCGAGGAGCGGGACAAGGCGATGCGCCGCTACGGGCGCCTAGAGGAGCGATTCCAGTCACTTGGCGGGTACGCGGCCGAGGCTGAGGCAGCCTCGATCGCCTCGAGCCTCGGCCTCCCCGAGCGGGTGTTCGGGCAGAGCCTGCGCACGTTGTCCGGCGGTCAGCGTCGCCGGGTCGAACTTGCCCGGGTGCTCTATTCGGGTTCCCCGACGCTGCTGCTCGACGAGCCGACCAACCACCTGGACGCCGATTCCATCAACTGGTTGAGGGGGTTCTTGAAGACGCACCAGGGGGGTTTCGTGGTCATCAGCCACGATGTCGAGCTACTGGAGGCGACCGTCAACAAGGTCTTCTCCCTCGACGCCACGCGCTGCGTGCTCGACGTCTACCGGGTCGGCTGGAAGGAGTACGTGCACCAGCGCGAGACCGACGAGCGTCGTCGCCACCGCGAGCGAGCCAACGCCGAGCGCAAGATCGTGGCCCTGAAGGACCAGGCAGATCGCATGCGCGCCAAGGCGACCAAGGCCCGGATGGCACACAACCTCGACAGGCGGGCGGCTCGCCTGTCCTCCGGCCTCGAGGAAGTCCGGCGCGCCGACAAGGTCGCCAAGCTCCGCTTCCCGGAGCCGGCACCATGTGGGCGCACCCCCTTGGTGGCGTCGGGGCTGTCCCGCTGGTACGGGTCGTTGGAGGTCTTCACGGACGTCGACCTCGCCATCGACCGGGGCAGCCGGGTGGTCGTGCTCGGGCTGAACGGAGCCGGAAAGACGACTCTCCTGCGCATCCTGGCAGGGGTTGATCCGCCCGACACCGGGACTGTGATCCCGGGGCACGGGCTGAAGCTCGGCTACTACGCCCAAGAGCACGAGACACTGGATCGCGACCGGTCGGTGTTCGAGAACGTGCGCTCCGTCGCGCCGCCCGAGGTGACCGACGTCGAACTGCGGCGCATCCTCGGCGCCTTCCTCTTCGGCGGCGAGAGGATCGAGCAGACGGCCGGCACCCTGTCGGGGGGCGAGAAGACCCGGCTGGCGCTGGCGACGCTCGTAGTGTCATCCGCCAACGTGCTGCTGCTCGACGAGCCGACCAACAACCTCGATCCTGCGAGCCGGGCCGAGGTGCTCGACGCGCTGCGTACCTTCAAGGGCGCCATCGTGCTCGTGACCCACGATCCCGGTGCCGTTGAAGCGCTGTCGCCGGAGCGGGTGCTCCTGATGCCGGACGGGGTCGAGGACTTCTGGAACGAGGAGCTCGGCGACCTGATCTCGCTCGCGTGATCTCGTGAGCCTCGCGGCTCGTGAGCGGCGACGGCCCCGTCAAATCGGGCTGAGGTGGGACTGGTCTCGCTCGGGGAGTACCCGTGCTATCAATCGATTTCGCGAAAATTGATGCTCCTGTATTAATCAAGAGCTCGGCGGTAGCGTACCTCCCAGGCCTCCTCGCCTCTGCGGGAGAAGATCTGGCGCCCGCTGTCGCCCTGCCAGCCAGTCGATTCGTAGAAGGCTCGGGCGCGGGCGTTCGCCTCCAGCACCCAGAGGACGGCCTCTCGGTAGCCCATGCGGCGAAGGTCCTCGATCGCACCTGCCATCAACAAGGTGCCGGCGCCTCTCCTCCACACGCTCGGGTCGACGTAGAAGGCATAGATCTCGGCGGGAGGCGACTGCTGTGCGCGCCGGCCCGGAGGAGGGCTGTCGTCCGGCCGGGCGGGCCCGAAGTCGGTGTAACCGATTACGAGGCTTTCCCACTCCGCCACGAGGATGCGTGAGCCAGGCGGGACTGGCTCGGCGATGGCACGTACGACCCGCGCCGCCCGCTCGTCGATTGCTCGACCCATCTCGTGGAGGTAGGTCGCCGAGAAGATATGCGAATATCCGACCTGCCAGCCCCGGGCGTTGACTTCGGCTATGGCGCGTCCGTCGGCTGCGACGGCGGGACGCACCCGCATGATGGCGGCCGCTCCGCTCCTCTCGATCGAGTCGGTCGTCTCGGTGGGGTCCATGATCTGGAGAATTATTACGGCAGGTCGGCCCGGTGCCGGCGGCAGGCGCTGAAGCCGCGAGACAGGCAGAACATTTGTTCGTATAATCCAGGGGTGGCCTCTCGGTCCCTGCTCGACGTGTCGTCCCGGTTCCGGCCGGCCCGGGACGGTGGTGTCCCCAGGCTGGTCGCCGAACGTGCCCGGCCCGTCTCACTGGCGGGAGAGCGGATCGTGGCGGTGCTGCCGGAGCTTGCCGGGCTCTTCCCTGATGACGGTCTGCGTCGTGGCTCGACCGTCGTGGTCGACCCGTCCGCAGGCTGCGGCCGAGGAGGTACCAGCCTTGCCTTGGCTTTGTTGGCAGGAGCAACCGGTGCCGGCTCCTGGGCCGCCGCTATCGGGCTTGGGCAACTGGGACTGGCGGCGGCGGCCGGTCTCGGGGTGGACCTCTCCAGACTCGCACTGATCCCTTCACCCGGTGCCGAATGGGCACGGGTAGCGGCCGCCATGCTGGATGCCGTCGACGTAGTGCTGATGTCGCCGCCTGTGGCGATCAAGACCGGCGATGCCCGCAGGCTTGTGGCAAGGGCTAGGGAGCGAGGCTCGGTACTCGTTATCTGTCCGGGAGTGGGAGCCGGAGCGGGAGCGGGAGCTGGGACTGGGGCGGGAGCGCGGTCCAGGGCGGCTTGGCCGGAGCCGCCGGACCTTCGGCTGGTGCCGTTGCATGCCGAATGGCAAGGGCTTGACCGGGGTCACGGTCTGTTGCGAGCTCGGCTGGTGGAGGTGGAAGCGAGCGGGCGGGGTGCGGCAGCGCGTCCGCGGCGGAGTTCCCTGTGGCTGCCTGGTGAGGACGGGCGGGTGAAGGTCGTCGATACCGGGGTTGCCGCCGATGTCGTCGAGGTCGCCGGCGCAGCTGGCGCAACCGGCGCAGTCGGCGCAGTCGGCGTTGTCGATGTTGTCGACGTTGCCGAGGTTGCCGGGTGAGGCGCCCCTCTACGCGCACGATGGGGGTGCTCTGCCCGGACTGGCCTTTGGTGGCGGCAGGCCTCTCGGAGGTGCCTTCGGCGTGCGTGCATGCGGGGCGGGTCCTGGTTTGCTCGGCGGCCGCCCGCCGGGAAGGGGTTCGAGCCGGCCAGCGGCGGCGTGAGGCGGAGGGATTGTGCGGCGACCTGGCGGTGATCCCTCGTGACGAAGCTCGGGACGCCAGGGTGTTCGAGAAGGTGGTGGCTGCCGTAGCAGCCTTCACCCCGCGGGTCGAGGTGCTCGTTCCCGGTGTCTGTGCGTTCCCGACCAGAGGTCCCGCCCGGTATTTCGGTGGGGAGCAGGCTCTGGCATCCCTCATCCGCCAGGCGGTGGCGCCTGTCAGCTGCCGGATCGGCATCGCCGATGGGCCGTTCGCCGCCGTCCGGGCCGCCGAGAGGGGTGTGATCGTCGAGCACGGCCGCACCGCCGAATTCCTGGCGCCTCTGCCGGTGTCGGTGCTCGGGATGCCCGAGATGGCCGACCTGTTGAACCGGCTCGGGATCCGCACGCTCGGCGATCTCGGGGGGTTGGGTGAGGGGGCGGTGACGGAGCGTTTTGGGAGCGATGGGGCGCGGGCGTGGCACCTGTCGCAGGGGATGGACGACCGGGCTCTCGTGCTGTCCGATCCCCCGCCAGATCTGTCGGTGCGCCGTGAGCTCGAGGGCCTGGCGGACCGGGTAGACACCGCCGCCTTCTTCGCCGCAGGCTTGGCGGAGGAGCTCTGCTCACGGCTCTCCGCGCTCGAGCTGGCTTGCACCCGCCTGCGGGTGGAGGCAGAGACGGAGCACGGGGAGACGCTGTCACGGCTCTGGCGTGCCGATCGACCTTTCACCGCCAGGACGATGGTCGACCGGGTGCGGTGGCAGCTGGAGGGTTGGCTGACCGCCTCCGTGTCAGGGAGCGTTGCTTCTCAGCACGACGTGCAGGAGCCGACGGGCGCCATCGCCGTGCTCGGATTGGTCGCCGACGAGGTGATCCGATACACGGGGCGGCAGATCGGTTTCTGGGGTGAGGCCTCCGAGGCTGATTTGCGGGCCGAGCGTGGGCTCGTACGGATCCAGGGCCTGCTCGGCCATGAAGCCGTGGTGACCGCCGTGGCTTCGGGCGGCCGCTCCTTTGCCGAGCAGTACCGGCTCGTGCCCTGGGGGGACCCGCGGGGAGCCGTTGATGGGAGCGATACGCCGGCTGGTGGTTCACGGCGCCGGGTCAAGCCGAAGCCGGCGCCCCCCGGTCCTCCTTGGCCGGGTCGGTTGATCGGGCCGGCACCGGCGGTGGTGCTCGACAGTTCTGCTCCAGCTGTCGAGGTGGCGTTGAGAGATGCCGAGGGCGAGCTGGTAAGGGTTTCTGGGCGGGGGCAGTTGAGTGCCGAGCCCGCCGTCTGTGGCAGCCGAGAGGTGAGCGGCTGGGCGGGGCCCTGGCCGATTGACGAACGCTGGTGGGACTCGGGCGCCCACCGGCGGCGGGCACGGATGCAGGTGATGCTGGCGGACGGCTCAGCTCGCCTGCTCGCCCTCGAGGACGGCCATTGGTACGTGGAGGCTTCCTACGACTAGTGGCAGATGCAACACCCGATCGCAGTCGATATCTCGACATGTCCCCCGGAGTCGATCATCGACTGCGCTCGTACAGCGACCCGATCGAGCACCGCGTCTGCCGCTCCCGGGTCGTGGGAATGCATCTGCCGGATGCTCTTCGAGTAGGCCACGATCGGCTCCACCTCCGGTACCTGCAGGACTCGCTCGGCGCGGTGGACGGTGACGTCGTCGAACACCTGGCGGAGCTCGGCGGTACCTGTTTCGAGCATGAAGCTCGAGTCGGCCGAGAACCTTTTGGCATCGAAGATGCCCATCACGTCCGCCTCGGCCAGCGCCACGAGAGACCTCAGCTGCCGCAGGTGGCCGGCGGCGTTCGTCATCACCAGCACCGTTCCGCCTGAGCGGACGATTCTGCGCAGCTCCCGGATCGCCAGGCTGCGGTCCGGCACGTGGTACAGCATGTGCATCGAGAGGGCGATGTCGGCCACGCTGCTGGCGAGAGGGATCGCCTGCGCGTCGCCGTTGAGGAAGGCAGCCTCGCCGCCTGACTCGGTCTTCGCGGCTGCGAGCATCCCGGGCGAGAGATCGACACCGACGATCGTTCCCCGATGACCCCGCCGCCGCAGAGCCGAGAGGTAGCGGCCGTTGCCGCAGCCGACGTCCACCACACGCTCATCCCCGCCGAGCTCCAGCAGGTCGAGAGCAAAGCCATAGATGTCCAGCGGCTCGACCTGATACGCATAGAGCGACTGCCGCGCCGCCAGGTTGCCGTCGTCGGCGTACTGCTTCTCGGTGAGGTAGCTGCGCTCCGTATACGGATCGGGATGACTCTGCTCTCTGCTCATCGGCACATCCTTCCGCCATCCCCGCTCGCCGCGCACCCGCTGACTACGCTCGCCTCGCAATGGCTCTGACGGCGAGAGACAAGAAGGTGAGGGAAGAGGAGGCTGCGCTCCGGCTGGCGCGTTTTGAGCGGTTGGAGTCATGGGAGGGGCTGGAGGCGGGCGACCCGGTCCGCATCACCGGTCATCGCGGCGGCCTCTGGTTGTTCCAAGCGTTCGTGACCAACACCAGCAACGGCGCCAGCTGGGTAGAGGTGGCAGAAGTGGTTGCCGCCAGCAGGAGAAGGGGAAGCGGGCCGGTCGACCCGGAGGCGGAGGCGCCCGACAGCCCGACCAGGTTCACCCGGCCCCGCTCGTTCCGCCCCGAGCAGGTGCAGCCGTTGAAGAAGCGGCGGCGCGGCAAGTCGCCGAGGGGTGGTCAACCGGTGTCGGCCGCTACGCCGACACCGGCCAGTGCACCCATGCAGGGCTCGTTCTTCGAGCCCACTTGAGCGACGGCCCCCTGCCTACACGCCGCATCACGTTGGTGGTGGTGGACGGTGCCGGAACTGTCCTCGGGTCGCTGGAGCCGTTCGAAGTCGGAATTCCCTGGTGGCAAGAGTTGTCGTCGATTCACGAGCGGGTGCCCGGAATCGTCGTACTTCGCCTGCTGTCGGCGGTAGCAGCGCCCGGCCACCCAGCCGGTGGCGAGACCGTATATCTGGTCGAAGCCGTCGGGCTGCGGCCGGCAGGACTCCGTCCATGGTCGGGCGAGCTCGAGGACCACCCTCTACGGATGCCATGGGCGCGCCCCGGCGGACCGGCAGAAGATCTGGCATGGGCAGAGCGCTGGGTGAAGCCGGTCGGTCCCGCAGTCCAGCATCGTGCCTGGAACCTCTCCTCCATCTGGTCGCTCCCGGTGATCGGGCGGGAACGTGTGGCTGAAGTGCGTGCCCCCGTTCTTCTCGCACGAGGCCCACGTCATCGATGCCCTACGAGGAGGGCCTGTGCCCCGGTTGCTCGCAGCCGAAGGGCACCGCATGCTCCTGCAGGACTTACCGGGACGCGACGGGTACGAGGCGACGCCGGACGAGTACCTGAAGGGTCTCAGTCTGCTCGTGGACATGCAGGCGGCAAGCGCGGACGGGATCGACGGCTATCTCGCCGCCGGCGTGCCGGACTGTCGATGGGGCGCGTTGAGACCGGCGGCCGAACGAGTGGTAGCCCTCTATCGCCCGGACGATGAGGATCTCGCCGACCTGCTGGCAGGATGGCAAGAGCGCGTGCAGGAGATCTCCTCAGTGGGATTGCCTGATGTGCTCGTCCACGGGGACGCGCATCCGGGCAACCTACGGGTTGCCACCGATCCACCGATCTGGTTCGACTGGGGTGACTCCTTCATCGGCCACCCCCTTCTGGAGCTTGCGGTGCTGGGGCGCGACGGAACATGGGCCGATCTGCTGGGGCCGTGGCTCGAGCTGTGGAGGCGGCACTTCCCGCGTTCGGATCTAGAGCGGGCTTGGAGGTTGGTCCACCCGCTGGCAGAGCTGCGATCAGCGGTGCTCTACCAGCGGTTCCTCGACGCAATCGAGCCTTCGGAGCGGGTCTTCCATGCCGGAGATCCGCCAGCCGCCCTGGCCCGCGCCCATCGAGCCCTGCGCACCTGACATGGTTCGACCTTCTGTTCCGCCAGCTCAGGCTGCGAGAACATTGGCAAGCGCTTCGAGCAGCTCGTAGGGGCTCGTCTCCAGCTCGGTCGCTGAGCAGCGAATGACACGCCAGCCGAGCTGGGTCAGCGTCCGGTCCCGTGCCCGGTCGTTCTCGAAGTCACGCCGGCTCGAGTGGTACCGATAGCCGTCCACCTCCAGGACCACCCTGTGAGCGGGCCACGCGAAGTCGACCCTTGCCACAAGACGCTCCCCATGCATGATCCGCAGTTGGCGGACGGGGGAAGGGATGCCGGCCTCGTCGAACAACCGGACGGCCCTCATCTCGGCGTAGCTTTCCACGCCACTCTCGGTCCAGGGCCGGCCGGCTTCCCGGAGCGCCCTCGTCCCCCGCCTTCCTTGACGTTTCACGTACAGCAGCTCCTCCAGGTCCGTCCTTTCTAGAAGTGCATCAGCCATGACCTGGTCCACTAGCCGCTCAAGTTCCGCAGCTGTCAGCTCGCCTGCCAGGTCGACCATCGTCCTGCGCAGGGAGGTGACGGCGATCCCGTCGATCCACGTGATCTCGGAGCGTGGCATCCGGCGAGTGCGGTGAACCCTCACCGTCGAGGTGGGCACCCGGTGACCGGCAGCGATCGGGATCGTGATGTCGATCCAGCGCACCTTGCGCACGTCCAGCTCCAGCAGGCGCCCCGCGGAGTAGTGCGAGAGCGCTGCTTCGTGCCCTGTGCCCAAGCAGGCGGCGTGCGCTCGCTGTTGCCATGAGTCGCCTGTGGGAGCGACCCTGTAGATCCCCCTCTCGATCCTCTCCCATTCCGACGTCCGCAACCTGCGGTCGATGGTGGAGGCTGCGACGCCGCACTCGACGAGCTGGGCACGGGTGACGAGGCCATGTTGTTGGCGGGCCAGTCCGGCCAATCTGGTTCGGCTGTGTTCGTCCATGGCGGCCGATTGTGGCATCCGGGGTGTGACAGCCGCCGCGAGCTGGATCTCCACCTCAATCGGCTTGAAGCGGCCAAGGGAGGAACCGTGTCATCCCATGTAGCGCCAGCGCTATGCGGGATGACACACCTTGAGGCGACTGAGCACCTCTGCTGGTCGAAGTGTGTAGATCTACTGAGCGCTGGCGCTAACTGAAGTGACACGCTTCGGCACTCGTCCCTCACTGATCTATCCCATTTGGCACTTCTGCATCAACCGCCACATCAGCCACAGAGGGCGGTGTCGACCGAACATGTGTTCTGTATCCTCGGGACTGTGCCTTACGGCAACCCACCTGTCCCGTGGTCGGAGTTCGAACGCCGCCTGTCCGGGCGCGGAACACTTGATGGCCAGCCGCTCGGCGACGGCAACGACAGCCCAGCCTGGTCTCGTCATCGGCCGCCCTACGTGCCGCACATGCCGGCGGTGCTCTCTGATGCCGGTGCGCGAGCCACCGTCCCCTACGCAGAGCTGCACTGCCATTCCAACTTCAGCTTCCTCGATGGGGCATCGCACCCGGAGGACCTCGTGGAGGAGGCGGCCAGGCTGGGACTGGAGGCGCTGGCTCTGACGGATCATGACGGTCTGTATGGTGTGGTGCGTTTTGCCGAGGCGGCGGCGGCGCTCGGGGTTCCGGCTGTTTTCGGCGCCGAGCTGACGATGGGTCCTCTCGGCGGCGGCAGGGCGAGCCCGCGAGCGGGGGGTGGCAAGCACGGCGGCCCGCAGCCAGACCCAACGGGGACACATCTGGTTGTGCTGGCACGGGACCCTGAGGGGTATGCCAGGCTGGCTCGTGCCATAAGCGAGGCGCAGCTGGAAGGCGGCGCCAAAGGTGAGCCGCAATTCTCACTCGAGCGGGTGGGGGAGTTGGCGGGCTCGCACTTCGTCGTCCTCACCGGATGTCGCAAGGGCGCTGTACCGAGCGCTGTCGTCGAAGCCGGACCGGCTGCGGGGGCGAGGGAACTCGCCCGTCTGGTGGAGGTGTTCGGGCGGGAGAACGTGGCGGTCGAGCTGTTCGATCATGGCGATCCGATCGACGGTGCTCGTAACGATGCACTGGCAGTTCTCGCCGTACGTCACGGTGTTGATGTCGTTGCCACCAATGCCGTCCATTTCGCCACCCCTACGCGGCGACGTCTGGCGGCAGTCATGGCGGGAGTCCGTTCGCGCCGCTCCTTGGACGAGATCGACGGTTGGTTGCCGGCGGCTGGAGCGGCCCACCTGCGCTCGGGATGGGAGCAGATGCGACGTCTCGCTCGCTATCCCGGAGCCGTCGAACGGGCAGCAGAGATCGGGCGCGCCTGCGCCTTCGATCTCCGGCTGGTGGCGCCTCAGCTGCCCGACTTCCCGGTCCCCGACGGTGAGACCGAGATGTCCTATCTCCGCATCCTCGTCGACGAGGGCGCCAGGCGTCGGTACGGGCTGCGGTCGGACGAGCGGGTGCAGGGAGCTTGGAGCCAGATCGATCACGAGTTGGCGATGATCGAAGCGCTCGGCTTTGCTGGCTATTTCCTCACGGTCTGGGACATCGTCGAGTTCTGCCGGAAGCAGGGGATCTTCTGCCAGGGCAGAGGATCTGCGGCCAATTCGGCTGTCTGTTACGTGCTCGGGATCACCAACGCTGACGCCGTGTCTCTCGGCCTGCTCTTCGAGCGATTCCTCTCTCCGGAACGGGACGGGCCACCCGACATCGACATCGACATCGAGTCGGGCCGCCGGGAGGAGGCGATCCAGTACGTCTACGAACGTTATGGCCGGGAGCGGGCGGCGCAGGTCGCCAACGTGATCACCTACCGCTCACGCTCGGCGATCCGTGATGTCGCCAAGGCGTTCGGCCACCCGCCCGGCCAGGTCGACGCCTGGTGCCGGCAGATCGAGCGATGGGGGTCATTGGCGGCAACGACCGAGCCTGCCGGCGAAGACGGCCGAGGCCCTTACGCGTCCTCGATCGGAGGCGGACCAGCCGACGGGATCGGCATCCCTGAGCGGGTGGTCACCTTCGCCGCCGAACTGGAGGGCGCACCCCGCCACCTCGGGATCCACTCCGGAGGGATGGTCATCTGCGACCGGCCGGTCGTCGAGGTGTGCCCCGTCGAATGGGCGCGCATGCCCGGGAGGACGGTGTTGCAGTGGGACAAGGATGACTGTGCGGTGGTGGGGCTGGTCAAGTTCGACCTCCTCGGGCTCGGGATGCTGGAGGCTCTGCACCGGATGGTCGACTTGGTCGACAAGTACCAGGGCGTCGAGGTCGACATGGCGACCATCCCGCAGGAGCCCGCTGTCTACGAGATGCTCTGCAGGGCCGATTCGGTCGGCGTGTTCCAGGTGGAGAGCCGGGCGCAGATGGCGACCTTGCCGCGGCTGCGACCCCGCTGCTTCTACGACCTCGTGGTGGAGGTGGCGCTGATCCGCCCCGGCCCGATCCAAGGCGGCTCGGTGCATCCCTACATCCGGAGACGTAACGGACAGGAACCGATCACCTACCTCCATCCATTGCTCGAGCCGAGCTTGCGCAAGACCCTCGGGATCCCGCTGTTCCAGGAGCAGCTGATGCAGATGGCGATCGACGTCGCCGGGTTTACCGCTTCCGAGGCTGACCAGCTCCGCCAAGCAATGGGCTCGAAACGCTCCGCACAACGCATGGAACGCCTCCGCTCCCGCTTCTACTCCGGCATGGCCGAGAGGGGCATCATGGGCGAGGTCGCCGACCAGATCTACGACAAGTTGGCGGCATTCGCCAATTTCGGCTTCCCGGAAAGCCATTCGGTCTCGTTCGCCTATCTGGTCTATGCCAGCTCCTGGTTCAAGCTCCACTACCCGGCAGCCTTTCTGGCCGCGCTCTTGAACTCGCAACCGATGGGCTTCTGGTCGCCGCAGACCCTCTCGGCGGATGCTCGCCGGCACGGAGTGACGGTGCTCGGCCCGGACGTCAACGCCAGTGCCGCCGAGGCGGTCCTCGAATGGCCGGCCGATGGGAGGACACAGCAGCCGGCGGTGCGGATGGGGATCGGCTCGGTACGCGGCATCGGCGAAGAGCTGGCCGAGAAGATCGATGCAGGCAGGCCCTACGAAGACATGGAGGATCTTGCTTCGAGGGCCGGTTTGAGCAGGGGGCAACTGGAGGCTCTGGCGACGGCGGGGGCACTGCAGGTGTTCGGGATGTCAAGGAGGAAGTCGCTGTGGGCGGCAGGCGCCGTCGCAGAAGCAGCCCGCCCTGGGAGACTGCCGGGATTGGCGGCGTCTCGCGGAGCCGTACCCCCCGAGCTACCGCAGATGGACACTGTCGAGGAGACGTCCGCAGATATGGCCATGCTCGGGATGTCGCCCAGCACATCGCCCCTCGAGTTCGCCAGGAGCGACCTGGAACAGCGGGGAGTGGTGACGGCGGCGAAGCTCTCGGAGATCCCGCACGGGAGCAGGGTCAGTGTCGGCGGGATCGTCACCCATCGACAACGACCCTCGACTGCGGGCGGAACGACCTTCATGAACTTGGAGGACGAGACAGGTCTGATCAACGTGATCTGCTCGAAGGGGGTCTGGACCCATTACCGAACCGCCGCAAGGAGCGCTCCGGCATTGATCGTTCGCGGGGTGCTGGAGCGCGCGGAAGGAGCGATCAACATCGTTGCAGACAAGCTGGAAGAGCTCGATCTGGCAATGGCCATCGGGAGGTCCCGGGACTTCCGTTGAGCTGCATTAGCAGGACCAAGTCGGCATACGGGCTGGTGCTACGTTGTCGCGAGAAGAGATCACGATGTCGACTGGAGCCACGCGTGAGCGAGGTATCGCAGGGTCCCGACTGGTGGCTCGCCTCTGACGGAAGGTGGTATCCACCCACAAGTCTGCCTGTAGCGACCGCTGCACAGGCTGCTGCAGCAGCGCAAACCTCCGCAGTCGACCATGCGTCGGCCGCCGATCAGCGCCTCGACGAGACCGTTCCCGAGACCGATCAGGTTCTGCCGCAAGGGGAAGTGGAGCGACCGGCCGATCTCCGGCAGCAGTTCGCCAATCCGCTCGAGGGAAAGGAAGTGGCGTACTGCCCGAATGGGCACCCGATTGTCTCGAGGCGGGCGCGTTGCCCGATTTGCGGAAGCTCTGGCGCTGGCCCCCGAGTGGATTATGGGGCTCACTATCCGCCACCTCCATATGGCAGTGGCTATCCGCCTCCGCCACCACCTCCCACGCCGAGTCGGTACACGCCACCACCACCACCACCACCACCACCACCACCACCACCACCACCACCACCCCACCGCCGCCGCCGCCACCGCCGCCGCCGCCGCCGCCGCCACCGCCACCGCCGCCACCGCCACCGCCACCCCCACCACCGCCACCCCCACCACAAACCAACGAGTACTCAACGGACGGATGATGTGAGCGATGCCTCGCCCTCCTCGGCGGCCCTGATTCGTCAGGCGGTCGATGCGGGCGTGACGAATCCCAGGATCCTCGACGCCATGGGCGCCGTTGCCCGCGAGCAGTTCGTCCCCGACGGGTTCAGGTCCGAGGCGGCCTTCAACGGCCCGATCCCCATCGGCTACGGCCAGACCACCTCCCAGCCTTCGCTCGTGGCGATGATGATCGAAGCGCTCGGCGTGAACCAGGCGGACGTGGTGCTGGAGGTGGGCACCGGCTACGGCTACCAAGCGGCCGTGCTGGCACAGCTTGTCGACCGAGTCGTCACGATCGAGAGGATCCCCGAGCTGGCAGAGGTTGCCGCCGGGAACCTCGAACGTGCCGGCATCACGAACGTCTCCGTGCTCGCCGGCGACGGCACCCTCGGGGCGCCGCACCATGCTCCCTTCGGTGGGATCGTGGTCGCTGCGGCGTTCGGTTCGGTCCCTCCGCCACTCGTCGATCAGCTCCTGCCCGGCCGCCGTCTCGTACAACCCGTGACCAACGAGCGCAGTGACGCCGTCCAGATCTACCGTCGTGAGGAAGAGGGGATAGTGAGCGTGGGCCAGCTCTGCGAGGCGCGTTTCGTGCCGTTGATCGGGGAGTACGGTCATTCGCACTAGCCGAAGGAGGCGTGCGTGCGACTGAGCATCTGGCCGGGAACCGAGCATCCCTGGGACGAGCTGGTGGCGACGGCGCAGCATGCCGAGGCGACCGGCTGGCACGGGCTCTGGCTCGCCGACCACTTCATGAACAACGCGCCTCGCCACGAGCGCCCCCTCGTGCCGAGGTTGGAGGCATGGACAGGGCTGGCCGGCATCGCCGCCCTCACGAACAACCTGAGACTCGGCGTGCTCGTCTCGGGCAACACCTACCGCCATCCGGCGATCCTCGCCAAGATGGCCGCAACCGTCGACAGCATCAGCGAGGGCCGGCACGTGCTCGGCATCGGGAGCGGCTGGCAGGAGAACGAGCACGATGCGTACGGGATCGAGTTGCCGTCGGTGCCTGAGCGACTCGACCGCCTGGAGGAGGCTTGCGCCGTGATCAAGTCGCTCCTCACGGAGCAGCGCACCACCTTCCATGGCAGGCACTACCAGCTGCTGGAGGCGCCCTGCGAGCCAAAAGGCTTCCCCGGCGGCCTCGGCATCCCCCTGCTCGTCGGCGGCGGGGGGGAGCGGGTGACGTTGCGGATCGCGGCGCGTTACGCCGACCAGTGGAACACGTGGGGACTGCCGGAGCTGATCGCTCACAAGTCGCAAATCCTCTCGAAACACTGCGACAACTACGGCCGCGACCCCTCCACCATCGAGCGCTCCGCCCAGGTGCTCGTCCACCTCGTCGACACGCCCGCCGCCGCCGAGGAGCTGCGAGCACAAGAGATGCCGATGCCGGCGGTGATCGGTACTGCGGGCGAACTCGCCGAGATCGTGGCCCGCTACCGGGAGATCGGCCTCGACGAGCTGATCGTGCCGGACAGATCTCTCGGTGCATCCCTTCAGCAACGTCTCGACGTGATGGATCGCTTCCGGCAGGAGGTCTTCGGAGGCTGAGGTATCGCCGGCGCCGCCGCTATTGACGAAGCGGCACCGGTCGGTTGCAGTCAGGCCCTATGGGTGCCATGGCCATGCTCCCGATATTGCCGCCGGGCAGTGTCCTGCTCGGTGTGCGGTCGCCCCATGCGGCGAGGCTGGTGGGCGACCGCTCGGGCCTTTTCGGCTGACTCGCGGCCGCTTCTCACCACGTCCCGGCTCCGCTCTCAGACGAGATCTGCCGTAAGCGGCGTGCCGGATACCTGATCGCTGCTGACCTCCTTCATCCAGGCGGAGCCACCGCTACGAAGTACCAGCACTGGGCGACGGCATGCAGCGCGCCGCCCGACCCTGCCAGATGACAGAAAGGAACAGTCACATGTCCTACGCAGAATTCAGGAAGTCCCGAGCACCGACAGGTCACGAGCGGAGTCCGATGGCGGGCGGAGCTCTCCTGCGAGCGTCAAGCTCGGCCGCACTATTCGCCGGATCGATGACGCTCTTCGCCCTCGGTTCTGCCGGGATCGCCTCGGCGCAGGGTGGGGCGCAGACGTATGCCGCCAATATGACCCCGGTTCCCTTGAACGGGCAGAACAGCGCATCGGGCACGCTGACGCTGACGCTGAACGGAAGCACCGCGACGATCCATGAGCAGGTCACTGGACTTGCAGCCACGTTCATGGGCAAGCCCTATCCGCATGTCCAGCACATCCACGGCGGTGCGATGGGGCAATGCCCGACCGCCGCCGACGACCCCGACCACGACGGGGTGATCGACACCACGGATGGGGCGCCGGAGTACGGCTCGATCCTGACCACCCTGTCGGTTGCTCCCGGCGGCACCACCCCAGCAGACGGCACGAACATCGCAGTCGCACCCTCGGGCTCGAGCTACACCTATGACCGCACGATCACGCTCGATCAAGCGACGCTGAGCTCCATTCAGGCGGGCAACGCGGTGATCGTCGTGCACGGCCTCGACCCGGCTACAGCGCCGAAGGCCGCCGTCACGCAGAAGAGCGAGTTGCCGGGCACTAGCTCGCTGCCGATGGCCGCGACCGCGCCGGCGATCTGCGGCGTGCTCGAAGCGATGCCGGCTGGGGCTGCCCAGACTGGTGCTGGCGGCACGGCGGGCCTGCAAGACGCCGGGTTCATGGTGCTCGGTGGCGGTATGTTGCTCGGCTCTGGTGCTTTCGCCCTGGCGGCATACCGCCGGCGCGGCATCGGGACAGTGGTTGGCTGAGCATGTCCGCACGGTCGCAGCGGCCAGGCGGGCGAGTCGGGCGTATCCGGCTCCTCGCCGCGGTGGCTTCCGTCGGCCTGGCCGCTGGCGGTGTTGCCGTGCTGGTCACATCGGCGAGGGCGCAGGTGCACGCACCCGCGCCCTCGCCGGCGGCGGCCGGACGCATAGAGCCCCGACCAACCGCTCCCTTGCATGTGCATGGCCAAACCGCCGTGCGACGGCCGTCGCCGGGCAAGAACCACGCTCCGGCTCGGCACCCCCGCCATCGCCCCCGGTCAGCCTCGAGATCCCGGCGATCGGCGTCGACTCGCACCTTGGTCCGGCTCGGCCTGAACCCTGACGGAACAGTCGAGGTCCCAGGTACGTACGCGCAGGCCGGCTGGTACGACCGCAGCGCGCCTTGCGGCGATGCAGGACCGGCCGTGTTCCTCGGTCACGTGGACTCTTACCGGGGGCCCGCCGTGTTCTTCGACCTCGGCTCGCTCCGTCCAAGGGACTCGGTCATAGTCCGCTGCAGTGACGACCGCCTCTTGACGTTCACGATCACGGGCGTCCGGGAGTACCCGAAGGACCAGTTCCCGACGCTTGCTGTCTATGGCCCGACTGCAGTCCCGACCATCCGTCTCATCACCTGCGGAGGGTCATTCGACTACTCCACCCGTCACTACGAGTCGAACGTGGTGGCGTTCGGCCAGCTAAGCGGCGCAACGACATGAAGACGAGGACACGCGCCCATCTGCGTGCGGCGACGAGTGCCGACGACCTTTCCGCGACCGGCAGGGGTTACTCGGCGCAATCTGCAGGTCGTGCTGGGCGCGCTCTGGCTGGTAGATGCAGCGCTTCAGTTGCAGCCGTACATGTTCAGCGGCTCCTTCGCCCGACAGACCATTGCTGGCGCCGCGGCCGGCCAGCCCGCATGGGTATCGGCCGGCGTGCTGTGGGCTGCCGGCGTGATGGCAGCCGCTCCCGCTCTTACGAATGTGCTGTTCGCTCTCGTTCAGCTGCTGATCTCGTTGGCTCTCCTCAGCCGGCGCCTTGCCCGTTTCGGCTTGCTCGCATCGGTGGGATGGGCGATCGGCGTCTGGTACTTCGGCGAGGGCCTCGGCGGGATCGCCAGCGGGCAAGCGACTGTCCTCACCGGCGCACCCGGCGCCGTCATCCTCTACGCCGTGCTCGCCATGATCGCCTGGCCTCGTGGAGCCACTCTGAGGAAGACCGGAGACGACACGGTCAGTCCCTCACCACGCGTCGCCGGGATATGGCTCCTGCTCTGGCTGGGCGGGGCACTTCTGCAAATGTTGCCCGCGGAGCGCAGCGCCGCAGCCCTGGCGGGCGCCGTGCGCGGCAGTGCTGGAATGAGCCCGGGTGGCTGGCTCGAGGCCACAGATCGCGCCATTGCATCGGGACTGGCCAACGCCGGTCAGGCTGGCGTGGTGGCGTTCGTGTGCCTGTTTGCAGCCATCGGAATCGCCGGCATATGGCCGAAGTCAGAGGTTCGACGGGCGGCCGCGGTCGTTGGCGTCGTCGTCGGGCTTCTGATCTGGGTCTTCGGCGAGAGCTTGGGGATGATCACGAGCGGGGAGGGCACCGACCCGAGTTCGGGGCCACTGCTCGTGATCTTCGCCTACGCGCTGTTCGGTCGCGCCACAGCGGATCTGCGGGCGCCCATGCTCTCGAGCCATGCCGAGCAGCTGACACAGCTCGGGCAGCGTGATGGTGACAGGGGACGCCGGCGCTTCCCCTCCCGCGAGAAGCATCCCGCTGCTGATGCTTCCACTCGCCCTCGGCGGATGTACGGCACTCATCGGTCCGGCGGAGGGCGGCGTGGCGTCCACCTCGCCGAACGGACGTCCCGGCGCGATGAGTGCGGGCTCAATGACAGGGGGGCAGATGGCCTCAGGGATGACGATGTCGGGCCCGGCGCTGCGCCCGGCGCTGCGCCCGGCGCTGCGCCCGACGCGAGCTGCAGGCAAACCGACGCGATCTGCCCAGATGATCTGCAGCGCCGAGACGATCCGCAACGTGCAAGAGCTGATCGGGCTCCCGTCGGCGCCGGTGCCAGAGGTGACGTGGGCGCACGCCCGTTACACGTGCACATATCGACTCGAACCTGGCGTCCTCGTTCTCTCCGTGGAGCAGTCCCCCGACGACGCCACTGCCAGAGGCTATTTCCTGTCCTTGCGAGATCGACTCGGGCCGACGACTCAGCTCGGCGGAATCGCGAGCCTCGGATTGCCGGCATTCGAGAATGCAGACGGCAACGTCGTGTTCCTGAAGGACAACATGACGTTGTGGGTCGACGGAGCACAACTGCCTCCTCGCGTCGGCCCGACCCGCGACACGCGGGCGGACGTCACCTACGCGATTGCCACCGACATCATGGCGTGCTGGCAAGGCAACTGATACGGCCCACTGATCGAAGGAGTCGGGGAACCGGCACCGACCAGCTAGCTTCTCAGGCCAGGGAGGGAGGAAAGTTCCTTGAAGGCGCTGGTGTTCCGGCACAACCTGGCCCGCGAGGCCGCGGCGACGCTCGGTGGCCGCCTCGACAAGCGAGCCTTCGTCGGGCGGCTGGCCCCGGTTTCTCTGGAGGACGTCCCGGATCCCGTTCCCCCCGCCGCCGACTGGGTGGTCTGCGAGACGATCCTCACCGGGATCTGCGGCTCGGACGCCAAGCAGATCTTCCTCAACGGCGCCCGCGACAACCCCCTCACTGCTCTCGTCAGCTTTCCCCACATCCTCGGTCACGAAGCTGTTGCCCGGCGGACCGACACGGGTGAGCGGGTAGTCCTCAATCCCTGGCTGTCTTGCGGCCCGAGAGGAATAAACCCCCCCTGCGTCGCCTGTGCAGAGGGCCGCTTCCCTTGGTGCCGGAACTTCGCCAGCGGCAGCGTGCCGACCGCGATCCACCTCGGGAACTGCGCGGGTGCCGCCGGGGCGCACGCGGAGCGCTTTGCCGCCCATGTCGGCCAGCTTTTCTCGGTGCCCGACTCGATGAGCGACGAGCAGGCGGTGCTCGCCGATCCGGTCAGCGTCTCCTTGAGATCCATCCTCCTCTCGCCGCCGCAGACCGGCCGGCCGGCGCTGGTCTACGGATCGGGCACCCTCGCCTTCGCCGCAGTGGCGCTGCTGAGGCACCTGTACCCCGACGTCGAGGTGTGGGCGGTGACCCGACCGGGCCGCCGCTCCGAGATCGCCCGCTCCTTGGGCGCGCATGCAGTCCTGCCTCCCGACCCCGACACCCTCGTCAGGGAAGTGGCGCGCCGGACCGGCGTGCGCCCGCTCGTTCCCTGGAGCCGCAAGGATTGGCTTCAGGAAGGGCCCTCTGTCGTCTACGACACTATTGGCAGCCTCGAAACAGTCGAGACCTCCCTGCGCATCCTCCACACCGGCGGGACCCTGGTGATCAGCGGAGTGGAACCGCCGGGTCGTTTCGAGTGGACGTTGCTCTACTTCAAGGAGTTGCACCTGATCGGCTCCAACGGTTTCGGGATCGAGGAGCTGCGGGGAGTCCGCAAGCATTCTTTCGAGCACTACTTCGACCTCGTCGCCGAGGGACTCGACCTGAGCGCCCTCGTCACCCACCGCTTCCCATTGTCAAAGTGGGACGAGGCCGTCCTCACACTGGCATCGGCTCGCAAGACCGGTGCCGTGAAGGTGCTCCTGTTGCCGGGCGAGCGTTGACACGGGCGCGCACCCTGCCACTACGGTCGGGTCCGTGATCGAAGGCCCTTATCTCCGGTTCCCATCCATCAGCGGTGAGCGGCTGGCGCTCGTCGCCGACGACGACGTCTGGCTGGCTCCTTCGGGGGGCGGGATCGCCAACAGGCTGACGAGCGATCACGCTCCAGCCAGCGACACGAGGCTGTCCCCGGACGGGCAGCACGTCGCCTACACCGGCCGGCGGGACGGTCAACCCGAGGTCTACGTGGTGGCGACAGATGGCGGGGAGGTTCGGCGCCTGACCTACTGGGGGGACCTCAGGACGCGGGTGATCGGTTGGACGGCGGAAGGCAACGTCATCGCCATCTCGGCGACTGACCAACCCTTCTCGAGCCGAACCTGGGCATACGCGATCTCACTGGACGGCAGTGAGGTCGATCGGCTCCCTTACGGCCCGATCAGCGGGATCGCCCATGGCCCTGGCGGCGCCGTGGTGGTGGGTGTCAACCAGAGCGTGCGCCGGGGCGCCGCCTGGAAGCGTTACCGAGGCGGCACAGCGGGAAAGCTCTGGATCGACCGGCGAGGATCAGGCGAGTTCGTGCCCCTCCTAGCCGAACTGGACGGGCAGCTGGAGGATCCGACCTTCGTCGGCGAACGGTTGGTCTTCGTCTCGGATCACGAGGGCTTCGGGAACGTCTACTCAGTTCTGCCGGATGGCTCAGACCTCCGCCGACACACCGATTCAGCGGACTACTACGTCCGTGCCGCCTCCTCGGACGGCGCCACCGTCGTCTACCAACGAGCGGGCGAGATATGGCGCCTCGACGGCACGGCCGCCGATTCAGAGCCGTCCAGGCTCGAGATCCGGCTGGGATCGCCCCGCAGCGGGCGAGCCAGGAGATTCCTCAAGGCGGCCGAGGAGCTCGGCGACTACTCGCCCGACCACTCGGCGCGGGCTAGCGCGGTCGAGGCCCGCGGGGCGGTCTTCTGGTTGACCCACAAGGACGGCCCTGCGCCGCTGCTCGGTGGCGGCGACGGTGTTCGGGCGAGGGTGCCGCGTGTGACGGGTGCCGGCGAACAGGCGCGGGTCGTGTTCGCCACGGACGCCGAGGGAGACGACTCGCTGGAGGTGGCGGCGATCAGCGCAGTTCCGGGCAGTGAGCGGCGCCGGATAGGAACCGGGCAGCTTGGCAGGGTCCTCGAGCTCGCCATCTCCCCCGACGGCAAGCTGGTGGCGATCGCCTCGCACCACGGCGCAGTGATCCTGGTGGAGATCGAGAGCGGGGAGTTGCGGACGGTCGACTCGTCCTCGTTCGGCGACGCGACCGGCTTGACGTTCGCACCCGACTCGAAGTGGCTGGCATGGTCGGCGGCGGGCCCGTCGAACCTTCGAAACATCAAGCTGGCAGGGATCACCGAGGCCGCCGCCGCCGCCGCACCGGCCGTGGTCGAAGTGACACCACTCCGGTTCAACGACCACGACCCGGCGTTCTCGCCGGACGGGAAGTACCTCTTCTTCCTCTCGGCGCGCACCTTCGACCCCGTCTACGACAACCAGGTCTTCGACATGTCCTTCGTGGCGGCGACACGTCCGTATCTCGTGACCCTGGCGGCCGACACGCCGTCGCCCTTCGACCCCGAGCTCGCAGGCAGGCCGCGAGAGGGAGTCAAGGAGGCCGAAGGCAAGCGGCCGCAAGACGGCGGTGCCGGCGCGGCAGCCGGCGTCGAGGGGGATCCTGCAGTCGCCGAGACGCTCCCGCCGGTCCGGCTCGACGTCGACGGGATGGGCGACCGCGTGGTTGCCTTCCCGGTCGCCGCCGGCCGGTACTCACGGCTACGGGCAGCCGCCGGCGGTGCGCTCTGGCTGTCCGAGCCGCTGCTCGGGGTGCTCGGCGAGGAGCGGGCGCAGCCCTCGGACGAGAAGGCACGTGCTCGCATCGTCCGCTATGACTTCACGAAACGACGGGAGGTGGAGATCGCCGCCTCCGCCGACTCGTTCGAGGTCGCCGGCGACGGGAAGTCGATCGTCCTTCGCGACGGGGAGAGATTCCTCGTGAAGGCGGCAGACGTGGAGACCCATCCAGGTGAGGACAAGCCCGATCCTGACAGCGAGGCGCAGGTCGATCTCAGCCGGATCCGTGTGGAGATCGATCCGCCGGTCGAGTGGCGTCAGATGTACGACGAGGCGGCGAGGCTCATGCGAGACCTGTACTGGGTCGAGGACATGGCCGGCGTCGACTGGCCGGCTGCGACCGAGCGGTACAGGCCTTTCATCGACCGGATCGCCACCCGCGACGACCTGTCCGACCTGATCTGGGAGATGCATGGGGAGCTCGGCTCGTCGCACGCCTACGAGCAGCCACCGGAACGGCCCGTCGATGCCGAGCGGAAGCTCGGCTTCCTGGGCGCCGACCTCGAGCGGAGCTCGGACGGCAACTGGCTGGTGCGGGCAGTGGTCCCCGGCGAGAGCTCGGTACCGACTGCCCGGTCACCTCTGCTGGCGCCGGCAGTGTCGGTCCGGCCCGGTGACGCCATCGTCGCCGTCGACGGACGCCCGGTCGACCCGGAGTTCGGGCCGCCGGCATCGCTCGCCGGAACGGCCAACAAGCCGGTGGAGCTGGCGGTCGTACCTGCCGGCGGCGGCGACGCTCGACGGGTGCTGGTGCAGCCGTTGCCCGAACAGACGACGCTTCGCTATCACGCCTGGGTTGCCGGGAAGCGGGCGACCGTTCACCGGGCCACCGACGGGCGCGTCGGCTACCTGCACGTCCCCGACATGATGGGCCTCGGATGGGCGCAGCTTCATCGTGACCTTCGGATGGAGGTTTCCCGGGACGGCCTGATCGTCGACGTCCGCGACAACCGCGGCGGGCACGTCTCCGAGCTCGTGCTGGAGAAGATCGAGCGGGTCGTGAGGGGTTGGGACTTGAACCGCTACCAGAGCCCGGTCGCATACCCGTCGGACGCGCCCCGAGGACCGAGGATCCTGATCACGAACGAGCAGGCGGGCTCGGACGGTGACATCGTCACAGCCGGGTTCAAGCAACGAGGGCTTGGCCCGGTGGTGGGGACGAGGACATGGGGGGGCGTGATCGGGATCGACGGGCGTTACAACCTCGTCGACCGCAGCATGGTCACGCAGCCGGCGTACTCGTTCTGGTTCTACGACCAGGTTGGCTGGGGCGTCGAGAACTACGGCGTCGATCCCGATGTGGAGGTACCCATCGCTCCCCAGGATTGGGCGGCGGGCCGGGACCCACAGCTCGACAAGGCTCTCGAGATGATCATGGCCGCGCTGGAGAGCGAGCCCGTGGCGCGCCCGCCCGATCCCGCGACCCGCCCCTCCAGGGCGGCGCCGCCGCTGCCGCCACGGCCGACAGAGTCGCCGCAGGGCTGAGCTCGGCGGCGAGGGCCATCAGGATCGCGCTCGATTGCGTGCTGTCGTCCGAACGCGCCGCCTGGGGGAGGGTCAGCGTCGGAGGCGAGGTCGTGGGCGAGCTGCCCTCGCCGGGTCTCGTCGTACTGGTCGGCGTCACCCATTCCGACGATGGGGCGACGGCAGCCAGGATGGCGGACACGCTCTGGAACCTGAGGATCCTCGCCGATGACGAAGGGCGGATGAACCGCTCGTGCGCGGAGCTCGGCCGCCCGCTGCTCGTGGTCAGCCAGTTCACCCTTTACGGCGACACCTCCAAGGGCCGCAGGCCGTCATGGATCGACGCGGCGCCAGGAGCGGTCGCCGAGCCGCTGGTCGAGGCAGTCGTGACGGCACTGCGGGTGAAGGGTGCCGAGGTTGCCACGGGGCGTTTCGGTGCGGAGATGGCGGTCGAGCTCGGCAATGACGGTCCCGTGACGATCATCATCGACATCGGGTGACCGAGTCGGCACGCCGATCGGGGCCGCCGAAGCCGCTGCGGGTCGGCAACCGACCCTGCCGGTGCCGGCAGGCGGGGCCGTTCTCCTGCCGTTTGTCCCGTGCCTTTGAGATTGCCAGTCGGTACGCTACGGGGCGACGCGCCGGCTCGGAGCGCCGGCGCCGCAGGGGAGGGAGAACTCCTATGGACCCGGACATGATCGATGCGGAGTACGGCAAGCTGCAGCAGGAGGTCGACCAACAGAGCTCGGCCATCAACGCCTTTGCCGCCAAGCTGCAGGCGGCTTCGGCCGCCGGCGACGCCAATGCGACCGCGTGGCTGGAGGACCTGCGCGAAATAGCCATCCTGGCGGCGCAGGAGCAGACCCAGGTGCAAACGCTCCTGCAGGCGATGCACTCGTTCACGGTGAGCACGCTGCAACAGCACGTCCAGGCCGTCGCGGGAGGGGCTCCCTTCTCGGGCGCCGCCGCCGTTCCCGGCCCGACCGTCGCCGGCGATCCCGGCGCCCCCGTCGGCGTGAGCGGCAACGCGCTGCCGGTCGCCAGCCAGACGTCACAGGTCTACGGAGGGTCGCCGCAGCCCGGCTACGGCAACCAGTATGACGAGTACGGCCAACCTGTTTACGGAGGCTCCCCGCAGCCCGGCTACGGCAATCAGTACGGCGGCAACGGCCAGCAGTACGGCCAGCAGTACGGCCAGCAGTACGGCCAGCAGTACGGCCAGCAGTACGGCACCGTACGGCCAGCAGTACGGCCAGGGGTACGGCTACGGCCAGCAACCGATGGGCAGCCCGATGCCCGGCGCCTCGCCCGCCGGCACCCTCGAGCGGTTCCTCGGCGGCGGCTTCTCGCGTGGAATGGGCGGCATGGGCGGCGCAATGGGCGGCATGGGCGGCGGCGGAGTGGAGGGACGCCTCGAGCGGGAGATCCTCGGAGACATCCTCTGAGCAGGGAGGATCGCGATGTTTGGGTCCCGCGGAACCCGGGTACGCTGCCTGTAGGGGTGCAGTGGATGGTTACGACGATCCGCCCGGTGAGTTAGGCCCGGGCGGTCGTCGTAACCGCTCTTTCGCGTTCGGGCGCATTTCTTGGTCGGCCCAGGCCCCGAAGGCCGCGCAAGGCTCCCCCAGGTCGAACCGCCGCTAGCGATCCGCCACCCGGTGCGTCGACCGCCCCGCCGCCTTCGCCTCGACGAGCGCCCGGTCGGCGGCGTCGACGAGTGCCTCTGTGATCCCGTCCGCGCTGTGGGCGATGCCGATGCTGACTCCGAGCTTCACCAGTTCCCCCCGCACCTCGAACGGGTCCTCGAGCGCCCGCTCGATGCGCACCGCCACCTCCATGGCGACCTCTACGGAGGCCCCCCTGCAGATGACGGCGAACTCGTCGCCGCCGATCCTCGCGATGAGGTCGTCGGAGCGGACCGAGCCGGCGATCCGCTGGGCGACACCCCGCAGCAGTTCGTCGCCCGCAGCGTGGCCGAGCGCGTCGTTGACCGGCTTGAAACGGTCGAGGTCGCAGTAGAGGACGGCCCCGCCCGCCGTCTGGCCGCTCAGGGCCTCGAAGAATACGCGCCTGTTGGCGAGCCCCGTCAGGGGGTCGATGTGCGCCGCCGACTCGAGCGAGGTCTGCTGGGCGGACCAGCGCATGATGAGCTCGACCATGTTTCGGGCGACCTCCATGCCGTAGGAGTGGACCCGGGGTCCGCGGCCGAGGCCGGTGGTCCAGATGGTGATGGTCGCGGGTGGGTAGGACTCGTCCCAGTCGACGGGCTCGATCCAGAACTCCGTGACGTCGTGATCGGCGGCGATCTGCCTGCGCCTCCCGTCGAGGTCGGCCAGCTTGCCGAGGATCCCGCGGCGGTCCGCCCGGCACCTCGCCCACGGCGAGCGGGGGTCGCCGTCGCCTCCCCCCAACTCGTCCGGCACTCCGGTGCTCACCTGCTCGTATCCGCCGTGCAGGTTCCAGGAGATGGCCACGTGCGAGCCGTAGTTGTTCCACTCGATCACGTCGCAGACGTGGAGCAGGACGTCGGGCAGCGGTACCGCGTGCAGCAGCAGCGCCATCACCTGCTCGATGGCGAGGCGCGGCCTGCCGTTTCGGGCGTAGATCGCGAGCAGCCTCTCTCCCCCGGCGCTGACGCCGGCACCGGCGATCTCGACCGGGATCCAGGTGCCGTCGTTGTGCGAGACGAAGAACCTGCTCATCCCCGGTGGCGAGCCTTCGGTCCGGCTCAGCTCCATGAGCGCGGCCGCCCGCTCCACCGACTCGGGATGTATCCACTCGACCGCGTTGTGCCCGATGCATTCGTCGGGCCGTCTGCCGATCAACTCCGCCATCGCCTCGTTGACGAACACGACAGTGCCGTCGGGCCTCAGCACGAGGAAGGCCAGCTGGGTGTCGCGGAGTATCGCGTCGCTCAAGCCCGCAAGGGCGCCTTCGCCTGTGAAGGCGAATGGTCGGGGACTGCTCCGGCTCACGGCGTCAGGGTCGATGAAAGATGATCGCGCCCTACGAGCCTAATTAGCTGCCGATCGGCCGAGGCTCTGACCAGGAAAGTTTGCAAGTGGAGCGGGGGGTGCGCATTGTGGATGGCCCCTTATGCGCAATCCGGAGATCGTTGCCGAGCAGGAACACGTCGATCGCGCCTACGTGCGCCTCGATGTCATGAGGTCGACGGTGGCGAAGATGGTCGAGGACGCGATGGCCGAGCGGGGTGGGACCTTCCAGTCCTTCACCGAGCGGGACATCAGGGTGCGATCCGGCCTCAGCCGCCTGGAGCACCTGCAGCTCGGCGACGAAGCGCTTGTCTTCGGGCGCATCGACAGGCGGCCGGAGGCCAGTGGCGAGGGCCTGGAGTCGTACCACATCGGTCGGCTGGCGATCGCCGACGCCGACCTCGACCCACTGGTGGTCGACTGGCGGGCCCCTGTCGCCGAGCCTTTCTACCGGGCGACCGGCGCGCACCCGATGGGACTGCGCCGCCGGCGCCACCTGCTCATGGAGGGGAGGCAGGTCGTCGACCTGGAGGACGAGCTGTTCGCCAGTGGCGAGGCGCTGTCGACCGATCCCGCGACGGCCCCGATCACGGAAGCCGGGATCGACCTCGAGCTGGCGGCGACGCTCGGTCTTTCCGGCCCGCAGGTGCTGCTGTCTGCGCTCAGCCGCTCGCGGACGGGCCGCATGCGCGACATCGTCGCCACTGTTCAGCGCGAGCAGGACGAGATCATCAGGGCGCCGCTGCCGGGTGTGCTCGTGGTGCAAGGCGGCCCCGGCACCGGCAAGACCGCGGTGGCGCTCCACCGGGCCGCATACCTGCTCTACACCCACCGCTTCCCGCTCGAGCGGCAGGGTCTCCTCGTTGTCGGCCCCAACCCGACCTTCCTCCGCTACATCGAGCACGTGCTGCCGTCGCTGGGCGAATCGGGAGTTGAGCTCTCCACGATCTCGGCCCTGTACTCGCGCGCCGCGCCGGTGGGGGAGGAAGGCCCGGAGATCGCGCGGCTGAAGGGCGACGTCCGTATGAGCTCGGTTCTCGCCAAGGCAGTCAGAGACCGGCAACGGGCGTTGCCCCGCACGATCGAGGTGCCGTTCGGGGGCACCGTGCTGTTGATCACGAGGGCCATCTCGTCGACGGCCGTCCAGTTCGCCCGCCGCCGTTCCGGGCCGCACAACCAGCGCCGGCGGCTGGTCGAGTCGGCGCTCTTCGAGGAGCTCTCCCGCCAGCTGAACACGTACCTCGACAGGGGAAGCAGGCATGCGGCAGGAGAAGACGACCTGCAGGAGGCCGGGACAGCAGGCATCGACTCGGATGGGTCGGCCGACGGCGGGCGGATGTCGATCAGCGACCTCGGCCGGGAGCTGAGGCGGCTGCCGGAGGTGGCGACGGCGCTCGACAGGATGTGGCCGTTGCTCACGCCCGAGCAACTCCTGCACGACCTGTACGGGGCGCGGCCGCTGCTGCAACTGGGCGGGTCCGGGCTGCTCTCGGCCGAGGAGATCGAGTTGCTGTGGAGGCCGAGGTCGCCAGAGGTGGCAGAGGTCGCCTGGAGCACCGCTGACATCGCGCTTCTCGACGAGGCTCGTGAGATCCTCGGGCCGCCGCGGCGCCGGCGAGCCCGTGCGGCTGGGCAGGACGAAGGTGCATCGTCGGTCCAGCCCGGTGCCGAAGAAGGCGAGACCACGATGTACGGCCACATCGTGGTGGACGAGGCCCAAGATCTCTCGCCCATGCAGCTGCGGATGCTCGCCCGCCGCTCGCTGTCGGGGTCGATGACCATCGTCGGGGACCTGGCGCAGGTGACGGGCAGCTGGGCGCCGGCGAGCTGGTCGGAGGTGGTGGCGCACCTGCGAGCTCGCCGTGGCTTCTCGCAGACCGAGCTCACCGTCAACTACCGGACGCCCCGCGAGATCATGGAGCTGGCGGCCACAGTGTTGGCTGCAGGTGCTCCCGCCGTGCGGGCACCCGCGGCGGTCCGCAGCTCGGGCAACGAGCCGCGCCTCGTGCCGGCGGCGGGCGATGAGCTGGCCGCCAGCGTCGTGGCGGTCGCGGCCGAAGAGATGGCAGAGGTGAGCGACCAGAGGGTTGGTGCGCCGGAAGGTGCCGCCGGGATCGTCGGGGTGATCTCGCCACTGGCTCACCTCGCATTGATCGTCGAGTGCTTGGAGGAGCGGGGGATCTCGGTGGGCACCGCCGGGCGCAAGGCGCTCGACGCCCCGATCAGTGTGCTGACCGTCGAGCAGGCCAAGGGCCTCGAGTTCGACAGCGTCGTGGTGGTCGAGCCTGCCGAGATAATCGCCCGGTCACCCCGCGGCGTGCACGCCCTGTACGTGGCCCTCACGCGGGCCACTCAAAGGCTGGCCGTGGTTCATTCACAGCCCCTTCCGGTGGGCCTCGTCGTGCCGACCTCACCCTCGTAGCAGCCGGTCGAGCTCACCTTCGTAGCACTCGGCAGAGCCGCCGACCAACGGGTACGGTGACGCCGTGGTCGAGAAGTGCGCCGCCGGTGTCGACCTCGTCCGCCGCCGGGACCGAGCCGATTCCTGCGTTCCTGCGTTATGAGCGGACGGCCAGCCTGAGCTCGCATCTTCCCTTCGATTACCTGGCGCACCTCGTCACGGTGCCGGTGAGGGTGGGGGCGAACGAAGTACGTTTCGTGCTCGACAGCGGGATCGGGCTGACCTTGGTCTCGGAGTCGCTCGCCCGGCGGGTCCGGTGCGAGCCGACCGACTCCTCCTTTGCCGGCAAGCGGATGTCCGGGCAGGAGATCTCGCTGCCGATCTCGCGCCTGCCGGCGTTGGCGGTGGGGGACCACCGCAAGGAGTCGTTCCCGGTTGGCGTGCTGGACATGGGCCAGATGGCGGGACTGGACGGCGTGGACGGCTTCTTGTCCCTGAAGTTCTTCACCGACCTCCCCTTCACGGTCGACTACAGCACCCGCTCGGTGGTGATCGAGGACGACGCTTCTCTCGCTGCCCGTGAGAGGGAGGGGGCAGCCGTCGATGTGGAGGTCGAGAGCTGTCCGGCGTCGGTCTGCGTCTACCTCCCGATGGAGCTTCCGGACGGGAACCGGATATCGGCCGAGGTGGACATGGGGAGCGACTCGCTGATCCTCGACTGCCGCCTCGCCGCCGGATTGGGCGTCGACTTGGAGGCACCCGCCGTGCGCAAGGTGGAGGGGACCGACGAGACGGGCAACAAGTTCGTCCGCTACTTCACGTCGCTGGTCGGCACCCTCAGGGCGGCGGAAGCGCCGGCCGTCAGTCAGGACGACCCGGACGTGATGTTCCAGGACATCATCCACGACGGCCTGGTAGGAGACGCCTTCCTCCGCAGGCAGCCGCTCACGTTCGACCTGCCGGGAGAGCGGCTGATCTTCGGTCGTCGGTCGTCCGAGGCCTAGAGGAAGCGCGGCGGCCGCTTCTCGCGGAGGGCTGCTACACCCTCGCGGTAGTCAGGCCCGGCCATCGCCGGGCTCAGCGCGGCGACGCTGTCGTGGACCGAGGCAGCCGGGTCCGAGGAGAGGAGGTCTCGGTAGATCTGGCTCTTGGTCATCTGGAGCGAGGAGGGGGCGACGTTCTCTGCCAGCCGGCCGGCGTATTCCATCACGTGTGGCATCAGGCGCTCGGCGGGCAGCACGCCGTTCAGGAGCCCCATTGCAAGCGCCTCTTCGGCGAGGAAGATCCGGCTGGAGAGGAGGATGTCGTTGGCGTGCGTGAGACCGACGATCCTCGGGAGCAACCAGGAGAGGCCGAACTCGGCCGGCAGCCCGAGCCTGCCGTGGGCCGACGTCAGCTTCGCCCCCTCCACCGCGAAGCGCAGATCGCACCAGCACATCAGGGCGAAACCGATGCCCGCGGCCGGCCCGTTCACCGCCGCGATAACGGGCTTGTCGAGCGCGAGGTGCCAGACCAGCTCGGCGTCGAACTCGGGCCGCAGCCCGGGAGTCGGCAGCGGCGCCTCCTCGGGGATCCCGCTGTCGTAGGCGCCACGCTCGGCGTGCCCGGAGAGCGCCTCGCTGTCGGCGCCGGAGCAGAAGCCCCGGCCGGCGCCGGTGACCACGATCACCCTCACGCCGCTGTCGGCGGCAGCCTCCGAGACGGCTTCCCGGTATTCCAGGTTCATCCGGCCGGTCCACGAGTTGAGCCGCTCCGGCCGGTTGAGGGTGATCGTGGCCACCCCGCCGGCGGCTCGGTAGAGGACGAGCTTGTGATCCATCGCCGTCACTATGGCACCTGTGGGCGGCGAACACATGTTCCGGCAGGGCATTAGAATGTGGACGTGACCGTGGTCCAGCCGTCGCTGCTCGCTGTCGCGGGGCGCGCAGGTCCGGCGGACGGATCCAGTTTCGAGCACATCGAGCTGGGATCCGGCGCATGGGTCGAGCTCTGCAGCGGGTGGCTGCCGGCGCCTGACGTCCTCTTCGAACGGTTGGAGGTGGCAGTCGCCTGGCGCGAGGAGAGGCGGCGGATGTACGACCGGGTGGTCGACGTGCCGCGGCTGGTCTCGTTTTGCTCTGCCGACGACGAGTGGCCCGACCCGGCGCTGCGGGAGATGCAGGTGGCTCTCAACGAGCGCTACGCGGCCGGGCTCGGCGAAGGGCTGGTGACGGTGGGGCTCTGCCTCTACCGGGACGGGCGGGACAGCGTGGCGTGGCACGGCGACACGATCGGGCGTGGTTCGAGCGAGGACACCGTGGTCGCCATCGTCTCGCTCGGCAACCGCCGCCGGTTCCTCCTCCGCCCCCGCGGCGGGGGCACCTCGATGAGGTTCGAGCTCGGCGAGGGGGACCTGCTGGTGATGGGAGGGAGCTGCCAGCGGACCTTCGAGCATTCGGTGCCGAAGTCTGCGACTGCGGCGGGTGCTCGCATCAGCGTCCAGTACCGCGTGGCGGGCGTCCGCTGATCACGAGGGGGGCATGGCCAGCCAGCCGTCGGCGGGACGCACCAGCCTTCCTTGTCGCACCAACCCCTCCAGCAGCCCGGCACCGAACAGCCAGCTCCAGCTGAACCACTTCCCGACCTCGGCTTCGGGGGCGAGCACCGCCGCCCGCACGCCGGCTGATCACGAGCTCGTCGAGGCCGCCGCCGGTCTTCACGGGTTCTGGAAAGGCTTGGTCGTAGCGGGCCAGCACGCTCGTGTGGAGGTGGCCCTCGTCTCCTTCCGCCTCCTCGACGGTCGAGGTCGCCACGAGCGCGCCGCAGCGCTCGAGAGGGCTCCGGATCGCCTTCAGCTCCTTCGGCTTCAGGCCGAGCTCCTCCTGCACCGTCTTGAGGTCGGTGGGCCCCACCTGTGCGAGGTAGCCGAGCAGCCGTCGCCACTCGGGATCGGCGTGCTCCATGCGGTGCAGCTCCGAGCGCAGCACAGGATCAGCGAGCCGGCGCGCCGCCTCGCTGAGGAAGAGGTTCTTGCCGCGGTGGATCTTCAGGACGTGGATGTCGTGGCGCGCCTCGAGGGCGCCCGCCCACCACCACTTCGTCGCCGGCCACGCAGCGAAACCCTTCCCTCCCGCCACATACGCCTCCTCGTGGCAGGCCTCGAACAAGCTCGGCAGAGCGGTGTCGGGAGTCCTCGTCACGAGGCCCCGCTCCACGACCCATGCAGCCGCCTCGTCGATCGTCTGCAAGGCAGCTTCGGGCGTCAGCCGGCACTCTTGCCGGCGCCGTTCCACGAGCTCTGGTGGTGGCGCGGCCAGGCCCCTCTCACGGCCGTTCACGACGGCGGTATCACCCGCTCCTCGCCGCAGTAGATGTTGAGCCGGTCGCCGCGGACGAAGCCGACCAGCGTCATCCCCACTCGCTCGGCGGCGGCGACCGCCAGGCTGCTCGGGGCCGAGACCGAGGCGACGACGGGGATCCCGGCCATCGCCGCCTTCTGCACGATCTCGTAGCCGGCTCTCCCGCTCACCATCAGCACCTGGTCGCCGAGGGGCAGCCTGCCGGCGAGCAGGGCCCAACCGACGAGCTTGTCGACGGCATTGTGGCGGCCGATGTCCTCGCGGACGCAGAGCAGCTCGCCGGACGCCTCGAACAACCCGGCGGCGTGGAGTCCGCCCGTCCTGTCGAATACGGACTGCTCCTTGCGCAGCGCCGCCGGGAGCGAGCAGATCGTCGCCGCCGAGACGAGCGGCGAGCCCGCTTCGGCAGGGGGGAGGTCGGCCGACATCAGCTCGTCGACGCTGGCCCGGCCGCACAGCCCACATGCGCTGGTGGCCGACACCCGCCGTTCGAGCTCGGCCAGCGCCGATCGCTGCGGAGCAGTCACGAGGTCCACGGTGACGATGTTGTAGAGCTGCTCGCCGTCCGATGCCGCGTCGACGCAATATCGGACGGAGCGGAGAGCCCTCTTGTCGGGGAGCAGCCCTTCTGCATGGAGGAATCCCGCCGCCAGCTCGAAGTCATGTCCAGGCGTCCGCATCGTGGTGGTGACGGCGACAGCGTCCTCACCGGACGGCCGGCTGAGGCGAACCTCGAGCGGCTCCTCCGCCGCCAGCGCGTCCTGGCGGCTGCTCACCTCGCCGGAGTCGATGACCCGCACCCGTACGGGGACGGAGGTTCCAGTCCGGCTCATGGACCGATTCAACCACGGAGGCGGCAGAACCGTGCCAGCATCCCTGCAATGGACGGCCACGACGGGATCGTGCTGACGGGCGGTACCGGGCGACGGCTCGGTGGCATCTCGAAGGCGGAGCTCAGTCTGGCCGGCAGATCGTTGCTGGCGATGTCCCTAAAGGCGCTCTCAGGGGCCCGCAGGGTGGTCGTGGTGGGCGGCGAGGTGGCGCTGCCCGAAGGCCCGCTCCCGGAGGTCCTCTGGACGCGCGAAGAGCCTCCAGGGGGAGGGCCGGCGGCCGCGATCGCCGCCGCGCTGCCGCTGATCGACCAGCCGGTCGTGGTGGTGCTGGCGGTGGACTACCCGTTCGCAGCCGGGGCCGTCCCCCGCCTCCTCGCAGCGCTCTCGAACGAGCGGGGGAGTGCAGCCGGGGCAGTGCTCGTCGACGCCGAGGGGCGGCCGCAGACCTTGCTGGCCGCCTACAGCCGCCACGGCTTGGCGGCAGCCGTGGAGCGGCACGGTCCGGAGCTGGGCGATCGCTCGGTGAGGGAGCTGCTGGAGGGGCTGAGGCTCGTGCAGGTGCCGGCGGAGGACAACGAGACGCTCGACATCGACACACCCGAGGATCTCGCCCGAGCCGAGGAGATCTTGGGCGCCAGCTGAGCTGGCGAATACCCTGAGGTGATGGACCGTTCACAGCCAGTCCTCCCGGGACTGCCGGTCAAGCTTCCCGTCAACCTGCCGGACCCCCGCCGGGCGACTTCTGACCGGATGCGAGCGATGTTCGAGGTCAGCCGCTTCCCGCAGGAGCAGTACAGCCAACCAGTGGGGGATCCCGGCCTGTTCGGGCCCAGCAGCGTCACCTGGCGAGTGCACGCCGACGGCAGCATGATCGTCGGCGGGTTCGCCGCGCTCTTGGTGCAGACGCTCCATCCCCTGGTGATGGCGGGCGTCGCAGACCATTCCGACTACCGGGAGGCGCCGCTGCGGCGCCTCAGCCGGACCGCCTCGTTCATCGGCGCCACCACCTACGGGTCGACGCCCGTCGCCGAGAGCGTGATCCGCAGCGTGCGGGGAGTGCACAAGCGGATCGTCGGCACGGCGCCGGACGGCCGTCCCTACACAGCCGAGGACCCGGAGCTGCTGAGGTGGGTGCACGTGGCGGGGGTGGCTTGTTTTGCGAGGGCTTACCGGGCGTACGGGTTCGGCGTGCTTACCAACCACGAGCTCGACCGCTACTACGACGAGGTGGCGATCGTGGCGGAGAAGCTGGGCGCCACCGGCGTCCCGCGCAGCCGGCGGGAGGTCGCTTCCTACTTCCGCGCCGTCCGGCCGCAGCTGCGCGCCGGCGAGCAGGCGCGGGAGGCGGTCCGCTTCCTGACCGTCCCGCCGAGCGGCGAGGACATCCTCGGGCGGATCGCCTATGACCTCGTGGTGCGGGCGGCGATCGGCGTCGTGCCCCGCTGGGTGCGAGAGGCGCTCGGGTTGGCGAGGCCGCTCCTCGCAGAACAGGCGGAGCAGGCGGCCGTCCGGCCGGCCGTCTGGACGCTGCTGCGCGCCCTCCGCCTCGCCACGGGACCGCACCCGGCGATAAATGAGGCGCGGGCGAGATGCCGCTCGACGGGCGAGACAGCAGCGTAGGCTCACGCTTCATGGACGCCGAACAGGCTCGCCAGTTCCTCGCCGGGCATCACCGGGCGATCCTGCAGACGTACCGGCGCGACGGCAGCACGCAGATGTCGCCGATCGCCGTCAGCGTGGACGACCGTGGACGAGCTGTCGTGTCGAGCCGCGAGACCGCCTTCAAGACGAAGAACGTACGCCGCGACCCGAGGGTCTCGATCTGCGTGGTGACCAACGACTGGTACGGGCCGTGGATCCAGATCGACGGCCGGGCGGAGGTGATCTCTCTCCCGGAGGCGATGGAGCACCTGATCGACTACTACCGCTCAGTTGCCGGCGAGCACCCCGATTGGGACGAGTACCGCCGGGCGATGGAGAGCGAGCAGCGGGTCCTGATCGCCGTCGAGATCGAGAGGGCGGGGCCGGACCGCAGCGGCTAGGCGCAGCGCATCCGGGTTCGCTCAGCCTGGCGCTGGTAAGCGGGCGAGCCGGCGCAGCGCCTCGTCGATGACCTCCGGTCGCTTGCAGAAGGCGAATCTCACCAGCCGGTCGCCTTGATCGCTGTCGCAGAAGGCGCTCACCGGCACCGCCGCGACGCCGGCATCGGCAACCAGACGGCGGCAGAAGGCGTCCGCGTCCTTCTCGCCGAACGAGCTCACATCGGCGGTGGCGAAGTAGGTCGCCTGCGGGCGGAGGACCTCCCAACCAAGCTGCGAGAGCCCGTCGCAGAGGCGCTGGCACTTGGAGAACAGGGCGTCGCGCGAGCGGTCGAAGTACTCGTCGGGCAGGCGCAGCCCGGCGGCGATGCCGTACTGGAAGGCGGTCCCCGATGCGAAGGTGATGAACTGCTTCACCGCTCGCACGGACTCGATGAGGTGCGCGGGGCCGAGGGCCCAACCGATCTTCCAGCCCGTCGTGGAGAACGTCTTCCCGCCGCTCGAGATCTTGATCGTGCGCTCCCGCATCCCGGGCAGCGTTGCCAGAGGCACGTGCTCGCCCTCGAAGAGCAGATGCTCGTAGACCTCGTCGGTCACGGCGACGATGTCGTGCCGGACGCATGCGTCGGCGATCACCCCCAGCTCGGCGGGCGTGAGGACGTGGCCGGTCGGGTTGTGCGGCGAGTTGACGAGCATCAAGCGGGTGCGGGGCGTGATCGCCGCCTCCAGCTCTGTCGGATCGACGCTCCACAGCGGTGGCCGCATCGGGACCACCCGCCGGCGCGCCCGGGCGAGCTCGATCGTCGCCGCGTAGGAGTCGTAGTAGGGCTCGAAAACCACGACCTCGTCTCCCTCGTCGCAGAGGGCGAGCACAGTGGCTGCGATGGCCTCCGTGGCCCCCGCCGTGACGAGGATCTCCCTTCCTGGGTCGAGCTCGAGCCCGAAGAAGCGGCTCTCGTGGGCGGCGATGGCGTCGATCAAGGTCGCCACGCCGCGGCCGGGCGGGTACTGGTTGTGCCCGTCTCGGATCGCCCTTGCTGCGGCCTCCAGCACCTCGGCCGGCCCGTCCTCGTCCGGGAAGCCCTGCCCGAGGTTCACTGCCCCGTGCAGGTCGGCGAGGATCGACATCTCCGTGAAGATCGACGTCCCCAACGAGTCGAGGCGGCCGGGGCGCCTGTTGCTGGTCACCGGGCGAAGGTAGCAGCGGGGCGGGACCAGAAGCTGCAGGGAGCCGGTACGGTCGGATGTCGATGGACGCCCTTCTCGGAAAGTGCACGCTCGACGACCTCCGCAAGCGCCGCAGCGTCAAGTGGACCCGCTACGCGCCTGATGTGCTACCGGCCTTCGTGGCGGAGATGGACTTCCAGATCGCCGCGCCGATAAAGGAGGCGGTGAAGGAGGCGCTCGACCGCGACGACTGCGGCTATGCGACGCCGAAGGGTCTCGGCGGCGCCTATGCCTCCTTCGTCTCGCAGGCGCACGGCTGGACGCTCGACCCGGCTGCGGTCTACACGATCCCGGACGTGATGACGGGCATTGCCGAGGTGTTGATGGCAGTCACGCCGAACGGCTCCGGGGTCGTGATCAACCCGCCGGTCTACTCCCCGTACTACTTCCGTCTCGGATTCATCGGCCGGCGGGTGGTGGAGGCGCCGCTTGCCCGGGCGGCCGACGGCCGTTACGAGCTCGACCTCGAAGCGCTGGAATGGTCGCTGGCATCCGACGGTGTCGCTGCATACCTGCTGTGCAGCCCGCACAACCCGGTCGGCCGCATCTGGTCGCCGGACGAACTCGCCACCGTGGCCGAGATGTGCGCGCGCCGTCACGTCGCCCTGCTGGTCGACGAGATCCACGGACCGCTCGCCCTGCCGGGCAGCCGCTTCACACCGGTCCTTGCCCTCGGCGACGCTGCGGCCGAGCAGGCGTACGTCTTCACGTCGGCGACCAAGGGCTGGAACATCCCCGGCTTGAAGTGCGGGCTGGCGATCGCCGGCACCGCCGCCGGTCGCCAGGTCCTCGACGAGCGCTGGGAGGCCCTCCTCGCCGCCCACATCGGCGTCTTCGGGACGGCGGCCGCTTTCGAGCAGGGAGGCCGATGGTTGGCCGCCGCGGTCGGCCAGCTCAGCGAGAACAGAGCTCGCCTGGCAGAGCTCGTGCAGAAGTACCTGCCGGGAGCCGAGTGGCACGCCCCGGAGGCGTCGTTCCTCGCCTGGATCGACTGCCGGCCGCTCGGGCTGGGGGACCATCCGGCCGACCGCTTCCTCGAGCGCGGTCGCGTTCGCGCTCGTGCCCGGTCACGAGTTCGGGGATGCCGGCAGGGGGTTCGTAAGGCTCAACTTCGGAACGTCTCCGGAGATCCTCGAGGAGATCCTCCGGCGCATGGCCTCGAGCCTCTAGCGGGGAGCGACGTCGGGCGCCCGCCAGGGCCACTCGCTGGCCAGCCATGCGTTGATCGCCTCGGCGAGCGGCTTGTCGAGCGGGGCATCCTCCTGGCGGACCCAGCTGCGCACGTCGACGTCGTAGCCGGGCCGTCGCGGCGGGTAGAGGTACACGCAGCCGACCACCTGTCGGCTGCCGGGCGCGAGGACCGTGTAGGCGAAGCCTGTCCCAGTTTCGAAATCGACCCGGTGCTGGACGAGGTCGGCAAGGTTCTCTTCGAGGGAATACACCCGCTCCGGCCACTTCCTCCCTTCGAAACCTGGCGTGGCACGGATGTGCTCGATGCTCGAGGACCAGGCCGCCAGGTCCGACTCGTTGTGCTCTGGGCCAAGCGGCTCGAGGACGAAGCGGTCGCTCACCAACCCGCGCGGCGGTACGAAGCCGTCAGGGACGAAGCGGACCCGCAGGGGACGCCGGCGCTCGACGAGCTCGGCTCGCCCGGTGTCGATGTCGAACACGAGACCCGTGGCTGACATCTCGCCCGGGACCACGTCGCTGTTGGCGAGGGTGGCGAGATCGAGGCGCACCGCCTCGAACGGATCGCGCAGAGAGCCCTCGTCGAGGTCGGCGGCGGTCGTTCCGAGCGCCTCCGCCAAGGCTTGGCGGTGCGGAGGGTCTGCCAACCGAGTGATGCCGCACTTCGTGTGGTGCATCACCACGATCTCCATCTCGCCCATGGACGCGTCGCCGGCGTTCATCGTCAGCACACCGGTCAGCACACCGGTCAGCAGGGAGAGGTTCTGCAGCACGGCAGGGGTGATGCGGCCGCCGACGCTGCGGATGACGAAGGCGTCGCCGGGCTTCAACCCCAGCACATGGGCCGGGTCGACTCTCGGATCGAAACAAGTCACCACGATCAGCCCCAGCTCCGCCATCACGGGCCGCGCGAGATGCCCCTCCGCATAGGCGGCATTGCGCGTGAGGATCTCGTCGACTGCTGTCATCGCCTGCCTTTCTATGAGCTCAGCGGAGCCGGCTGGGACACAAGGTATTTGGCGATGGCAGAGAAAGGGCTGCGCGAGACATGCCGTCAACTTGGAGTTGACGAGATCCTATCGTCAATGTAAAGTTGACGCATGGCCCCAACGACAACTTTGGAGGAGCTGATCGCTACCGTCGAAGGTGACGCCCGTTCGCAGGAGGCGCTCAGACAACTCGCCCAGGCCTCCGCCACCGTTTCGGAGCTCGCCGAGCTCGGCGACGAGTTGCTGGAGCACTTCGTAGGCCGCTGCCGGAGCCAGGGATACACCTGGACCGAGATCAGTGGTGCCCTCGGAGTCACCAAACAAGCCGCTCACAAACGCTTCTCCCTCGCCCAACCATCAAAGCTGGACCGCTTCACGCCACGCGCCAACATCGTCCTGGAGGATGCCTCGACCGAGGCAAGGCGGCTCGGGCACGGCTACGTCGGCACGGAGCATCTGTTGCTCGGGCTCTTCGCGACGCCCGAGTCCATCGCCGCCCGCATCCTTGACGAGATGCAGGTCACCAAGGAGTCAGCGGAAGGCATCGTGATCCGCCTGGTGGGACGAGGTTCGGGTGACGGCGGATCTGAGTCCGAAGGCGAGCCGAACTACACCGACCGGGCGATGGAGTGTCTGCGCCAGGCAGTGGCCGAGGCTCTCAGGCTGCGGCACAACTACGTGGGCACAGAGCACATCCTGCTGGGGTTGTTCGGCGACCCCGTGTCGGTGGCGGCGAGAGCGCTAGCCGAGCTCGGCGTCGCCGAGGAAGGAGTGCGCTCGAGGATCCTTGCGATGTTGGAGGAGTCTCTGGGCAAGCGGAAGTCGTGAGCGCAGCCGGCCTCAACGGAGTGCCGCAACCGCCTCCACCTCGACGAGCTGCTCCGGGTAGCCCAGGACGGCGACTCCGAGCAGGGTGCTCGGAACGTCGTGCTCTCCGAAGGTCCCGCTGACCACCTCCCACGCCTCCACCAGATCTTTCCGGTCGTGGCTGGCGACGTAGACCGTCGTCTTCACGACGTCGGCCAAGCTCGCTCCAGCCGCCGCCAGGGCCGTCACGAGGTTGCGCATCACCTGTTCGGCTTGCCCGCGGATGTCGCCGATCGACACTGTCGCCCCCGCCTCGTCGAGCGGGCATGCACCGGCGGTGAACACGAGCCGGCGGACTTCGGTGGCGACAGCCGCGTAGGCATACGGAGCCCGGTCAGTGAGTTCGGGTGAGCGGATGAGCTCGACTGCGGCACCCTTCAAGCCTGGACCCCCTCGTATCGCGGTCGATCCGAGGATCGTACGTGAGCGCGTCAGCAGCAGGTCGGTCGTGAGCGCGTCAGCAGCAGCATCGGTTCAGGCGATGACGGAGATGGAGCCGTCACTGTCGGCCAGTACGGCGTCGATGTCGGCGAGAAAGGCGTCGATCTCCGAGATCATCCGATCGTGCCGCTCCCGAGGGCTCTCCTTGGGCGGCCGCATCGATGCTGTCTCGTGTCGCCTGCTGCTATCTCGTCCGTTCATCTCAACGTCCCCCTTGCCATCTTGTATCGGCAGTGGAAGGGGCGATATGAGGGGAATTCTTCCCAGCCGCGAAGATTTTGTAGCGGATAGCAGGGGGGCCCAGAACGAGACGGAAGCCTGCAACGGGCTTCCTGGGCGGCTGCAGGCGAACCGTGTCACCTGAATGGGTGCCCGCGCTCAGCGGGGCTACTCACTTCGACCGCCTTTCGAGGCCCCCGTCGCGAAGTGTGTCAGCTGAGTGAGCGCCAACGATCGGTGGGGTGACACGCTTCGACGCGATCGGAGCGTGGTCCGGGGGTTCTCCGGGACAGGAATACGATCTGGGACCGTGACGGGGGCCGACGCGGGCACGATTGCTGGCACCCCGGAAGCACCTCCGTCTGCCACCAGGCCGCTCGATGCGAAAGCGGGACCGAGCGCCAAGGCGGTGGCCCTCCAGCTTCTTCGGCCAATAGGGATCTACCTGGTGATCCGGGCCGCTGTGCTGCTGGTTGTCTCCGCTCTCGCACTCGTTCAGCACAAGAGCGTCCAGGCGCTGCTCGGACTGTGGGACTCGATGTCCTACGTGCGGGTCGCCGAGCTCGGCTACCCGCGAGCCCTGCCGCCCCCCACCGCGCCGCATCACGTGTGGGCCGTGCTGGTCGCCTTCTTCCCCGGCTACCCGGTCGCCATCAAGGCGGTGCACCTGGTGACCGGGCTCGGCTACGTGAAGTCGGCATACGCGGCGGCGCTGATCGGCGGCCTCGCCGGCGCCGTGCTGATCTGGCTGCTGGTCCGCGAGCTTTACGGACCTGCCGCTGCAGATCGTGCGACGGCGCTCGTCTTCTGCTTCCCAGGCGCCTACGTGCTGAGCATGACCTACTCGGAGACCCTGCTCATCCCGCTCGCCGCGGGAACACTGCTCGCACTCCGGCACCGCTTGTGGTGGTTGGCCGGGCTGCTGGCGGCAGGCACCACGGCGACCGATCCGACGGGGGTAGCGATCGTCGTCCCCTGCATCTGGGCCGCCGCCATGGCGATCAAGAAGCGCCGCGACTGGTGGGCGCTCCTCGCTCCGGTCCTGGCGCCGGCCGGGATCGTCGCCTACTTCGCCTACCTCTGGGCCAAGTACGGGAGCCCTTTCACGTGGTTCAAGGTGGAGCGGACCGGATGGCAGGAGCATGCCTCGGTACTCGCGCTTCCCGATCAACTGCGCCACTTCTTCCACTACGGGTTCATGTACCCGAACTATGTGGCGATGGCATTCGGGGCGCTGGCAGCGCTGCTCCTCGTGGCATGCGCCGTGCGGGGGCGGGTACAAGGCACGTGGCTCGCCTACGGCCTCGCTGTGTTCCTCATCTGCTTGCTCACCCCTCGCCACGGCTTCCTGCCGCGCCCCGTACTCCATGCCTTCCCGCTCATCGCCTTCGCGGGCGCCCGGCTGGGGCGCTACGCGTTCACCGTGGCGATCGTCTTCTCCGCCCTGTTGCTCGCCGCCGTGACGGTGACTTCACTTGGCAGCCTTGCCCTCACGCCCTGAACTCGGCGCCTGACGGGAGCGCCGGTGACGAGTGCCATCAACGGGTCCCTGCCACGCGGCTACCTGCTGCGCGAAGGCTGCGCCACCCCCACGACCAACGAGGTTGCATCCACGTCGTAATTCACGCCGGTGGTGTCCATGTAGATCTGCGCCCGCAGGCCGTCGTGTGCCGACAGATGCGTGTCGAGCGGCGCCGTCAGCAGGGTCCAGGTGTCGCTCCTCAGAGTCGTGCAGTCGGCTGCCGACTCCTGCCGGCCGCCGAGTCCCCACAGCACCAGGCAGACGTTCGCCGACGCGCCCGAAGGCGAACGCATCCAGGCGGAGAACGAGTAACTCTCGCCGGGCGCGGTCCGGGCGGTGATGTCCTGCCAGACCGATGCGCCCGAGCCGGCGTTGCCGGCGTTCATCTCGAGGTAGTAGGCGGCGCCGCCGTAGCTGGTGGCGTTGTGGTAGTCGGCCCAGGCCGCGCCTGACGAGAGGTTCCAGCCGGCCCTGCTCCCCTGCCCGAAGCTCGCCGACTGCAGGCCCGTCTGGACGAGCTGCGTGGCATCGACGTCATAGTTCACCCCCGCCGTGTACATGTAGATCTGAGCCCGCAAGACGCTGTGAGCCGAAACGTGGGTGTCGAGAGGCGCCGTGAGCAGCGTCCAGGGCGTTCCCGTCAGGGTCGTGCAGTCCTCGGCCGATTCCTGCCGGCCGCCGAGACCCCAGAGCACCAGGCAGACCTCGGCGTGCGTCCCAGACGGAGAGCGCATCCAGGCGGAGACCGAGTAGCTCTGGCCTGGCGTGGTGTTGACAACGACGTCCTGCCAGAGCGAGCCGGGGACACCCCCCGAGCCGGTGTTCATCTCGAGGTAGTAGGAGGCGCCCTGGTAGCTCGTGCCGTTGCGGTAGGTGGCCCAGGCGGCATGCGGGGAGAGGTTCCAGCCGCCGCGGTTCCCTTCGCCGAAGCTGGCGGACGTCAACCCGGCGTGGACGAGGGCGGTGGTGTCGACGTCATAGTTGAGGCCGGGCGTCTCCATGTAGATCTGCGCCCGGAGGGCGCCGTGTGAGGAGAGGTGCGTGTCGAGCGGTGCCGTGAGCAACGTCCACGCACTCGTGTGGAGCGTCGTGCAGTCGACTGCGGACTCCTGCTGGCCGCCGAGCCCCCAGAGGACGAGGCACGCGCTCGCGGCCGCCCCAGACGCGGACCGCACCCAGGCCGAGAAGGAATAGCTCTGGCCCGGCGACGTCTTGTAGGCAACGTCCTGCCACACGGACGCCCCGCGACCTGCGGATCCTGTGTTCATCTCCAGGTAGTACGCAGCGCCGTCGTAACCGGTGCTGTTGCGATAGGTGGCCCAGGCGGCGTGGGGTGTCAGGTTCCATCCCTGCGTGCTCCCGTCGCCGAAACTCGCCGATTCCAGCAGGTTCTCCCTCGGAAGGGCCGCTGCTGTCGGCTGGGGACCCCACGCCCACGACGGCGCCGCCACCTTCGGGATGGTGTAGCCGCACCAGCTGGACCCCTGGCCGTAGTGCGAAGACGCCCAGCTCGAGTTCCAGATCGCTCGTGCCGTCGTCCCCGATGGCGCCGAGGCGGCGAGATCAGCTGCGACGGCGGGGTAGCCGGCGTAGCCGCTCTGGAGGTTGGCGGCGACGTAGTAGGCGGCGGCGATCAGGGTGGGGTAGGAGCCGAGACCCGAGCCACCGCCCGACCCGAGCCCGTTGTTGAGCGGGTTGTCCCGGTTCCACCAGCCCGTAGGTGGTTCTTCCGAGCACATCCACTGGGTGACCACCGTGATGTTGTTGCCCGACGCAGGCCAGCCCCCGTCGTGCAGCACCAGGGCCGCCCAGTCGTAGTTGGTGGACAGGCCGCCGCCGGGGTACTCGACCGCAGCCTGGCTGGGCGTCACCATCACGGCGGAGATGACCCCGCAAGCCACGAGAAGAGCGGCGAAGACGTGGGCGACGGATGCGCACGCACGGCGAAGTGCGGCTGGTTTCGCTGTTGACAACGGACCTCTCCTTGCCGGTGGCCCACGGGCACTGTTCGACGACGCGAACTGGCGAGGGTCCTAGGGGGGCGGGGTGCGGGATCGGCTTCTGCTCTTGGGGCGCAGTGCGACTCGGCGCCCCGACCCTAGGGCATCGGTCGGCGTCGGATCAACCGGTTAGCGGTTGTTCGGCCCTACGGAAGCGCACGGCGATGCCTTCCCGGCGCATCGCACACCGGAACCACAAGGTCGACACCACGATCCCGCCACCGGTGAGCAACCAGCTGACGGCCGTCCGCTCGACCACGAATGCACGCAGGGACGACGTCAGCAGCAACCAGAGCACGAAACTCGCGTTGACCAGCATCACCGCTCCCCACAGGAGCGAGAGGCGCACGAAGAAGAGGCGCACGTACGGCCGCGTCGCGAGCTCCGGATCGATCGGGCAGTAGTCGTGGGCCAGCCGCTCGGTGAGTGGGCGTCTTACCAGCGCAGAGAGCAGGAAAGCGGCAGCAACGAGATAGGTTCCGGCAGTCGGCTGCAAGAAGTAGAGGAAGGCGCTGTGCGATATCAGCCCCGTAAGGGTGCGCAGCCCGGTCAGGCACGTGCCGATCGCCAAGGTCCCGGGCACCCGCTGGTGGCGGAGGAGGCGGCGCCCTAGAGCGAGCAGGGACCATCCGAAGGCGGCAATGCAAGCGCCGGCGAACCCCGCCACCACGAGCACGAGATAGAAGACCGCGAAGGGTCCTGCCACGCCCTCCATCAGCGGGACCAGGGCATGGCGCAGGTGTGAGCGGATCGAGCCGAGATGCAGGATGCCGTCGTCGACTGATGCCAGCGAGCTCGGGACCGAGGCGTGGTGCGGCGGAGCGGGGGAAAGACTGGAGTTGATGCAAGAAGCCTACCCAGGCGTGGACCCGCCCCGTCCCCGGACCGGATGGCGGCGTTTCGTGCCGACGGCGAAGATCGCCCTGGCGGTCCTGGCGCTGCTCGCCGTGATCGTGGTGGCACTCCGCGCCCCGTCGGCGGAGGCGGACTTCGAGAAGGCTTTCGCCCACTTCCAACCCTCCCGCCTCGTCTGGCTCGGAGCAGCAGGACTGGCAGAAGCCGCCTCGCTCTTCTGCTACGGGCTGGCGCAGCGCCGCCTGCTGATCGCCGGAGGTTCTCGCATCAGCCGCCGCTCCGCGTTCGCGCTGGCACTCGGCGCCACCGGCATCGCGGTGCTCGTGCCCGCCGGGGTGGTGCCCTCGGGGGGATGGCTGGTGATGCAGCTTCGCCGCCGCTCGGTCGACTACTCGCTTTCGCTCTGGGTGGTCCTCGGGAGCGGCTTCGCCGCTGCGGTCTCGTTGTTGGCTCTGCTGCTGGTGGGGGCCGCCGTGGCGGGAGTGGACCGCCCCGTCCTCCTTGTCGCCTCGGGTGCGGTGCTGGTGGCGGGCTCGGCAGCCTTCGTCGCCGCCGTGCACCACCTCTATCGGGTCGAGCGCTTCCTCTCCCGACATCACGCACGCCGGGGAGTGCGTCTGGTGCACAAGCTCGCCACCCGGACGACCAACCTCGTGCGCCGTCGTGCCGGCTGGGCCGGCGGGACCGAGGTCTTCGCCTGGTGCATCCTCAACTGGGTCGGGGACGGTCTTTGCCTGGCGGCGTGTTTCGCGTTCGTGGGGGAGCCTGTTCCGTGGGCGGGAGTTCTCTTCGCCTACACGGCGGCGCAGGTCGCCGGCAGCGTCGTGCCGCTTCCCGCCGGCATCGGCGTCGTCGAGGGCGGGCTGGTGGGCGCCTTCAGCCTTGCCGGCACGCCTGTCGGTGTCGCCCTTGTCGCCACCCTCGTCTACCGGGTGATCAGCTTCTGGGCGCTGGCCGGGGTCGGCAGCCTCGTGGCGCTCTTGATGAGCCACGGACGGGGAGCAGGACCGCCGGCAGCAGAACGGGTGCCCGCCTACGGGACTGCAGGCGGGGAGCGGTCCGAGCCGGGACTCGAGCTCGTTGCGGAAGGCGACTCGGCGGCGTAGGGCTTAGGCGTCCCTGTCGAAGAGGAGGCGGTTCAGGCACGCATCCGGACCCCATCGTGGGGGCGGGTGGTTCCCCGCCAGGCGCTTGGCGACCAGAGGCACCAGCAACAGGGCCGCCGTAGCGGCACCCACCCGCCCGCGCCGTGCGCCCAGCACCGCCGGCAGGACGCTCATGGCGATCAGGCAGCCGAGTGCAGTCTCTCCACCTGCGCGGCCACCGACCAGGCCGAGGAGCAGCACCACGGCCCCCTCGGGCGCCATCGCCAGGAGCGACCCGATCGCCACCGAGATGCCGCGGCCGCCGGCGCCACGGAGGAAGGGCGACCAGTTGTGCCCGGCGATGGAGGCCGCGCCCGCCACGGCCGCCAGCCACTGGTCGTCACCGGCGAGCACCGGACCGACGGCGCCCTTGGCCAGTTCCACACATCCGGCCAGCATCAGCGGTCGCACACCAGCCGCCTGGTAGAGACCTGTACCCGAAACGGTGCCGTCGCCGACGTCGCGGAGGTCTACGCCGCTACGCCAGCGAGCCGCGATGTTCGACACGGGGATGGCGCCGGCCACGTAGGAAGTGCCGACGACGAGCACCGGCTTCAGGCCCGGGCTCATGAGGGCGTGTTCGCGCCGTCGCTCTCGCCTGGCGGCTCCCACCACCAGGCGAGGCCGCTGACGTCGAGGCCGGTATGGACCGTCATCACCGGGCTCCAGGACGACATGGTGCAGCTCTCGGGCGGCCACTCGCCGATGACGGTCTCCAGCAGGTCGCAGGTCGCCGCGCCGGTGCCGATACCGGCCACGTGCAAGCGGTGGCCGCGGCGCCGCGATCGGCGCCATGCGTCCAGCACCACTGCCAGTGCCGCCCGCTCACCTGAAGCCGGCCGCAGGAGTCGGATCCGACCGCTCGCCAGTTCGAACACCGGATGGACGCCGGCTCTGCCGGCCAGGGAGGCGACCGCTGCCGGCAGCCGGCCGCGCCGCGCCAGCGGGCGCAGATCGCCCAGCTGCGCCACGAGCCTCACGAGGCTGCGCACCTGATCGGCGTGCCGTACCACCTCGGGGAGGGCCGAGCCTCGGCGGGCGACAGCGGCCGCTGCTTGGACGACCAGCCCTTCGGCCGCCGCCGCTGTGCCCGTGTCGAGGACGGCCACGTCGCAGCCGGCCAACGAGGCGCCGAGTCGAGCTGCGTCATACGTGCTGGAGAAGCGCTGAGCGCAGGTGAGGACGATGACGCCCTGCCCATCGTCGGTCCGCTGCACAGCCTCGGCGAACGCTCCTGGAGGCGGGCCTGCCGTCGAGACCTGCTCCGCTCGTGCGAGCAGTTCGGCGGCCTCCGTGGATGAGTCGTCGAGCTCTGTCCCGTCGAGGATGAGCCGCATCGGCACGACGGCCACCCCGAGGCGCGCCGACAGCTCCGGCTCGAGCGAGGACGCGCTGTCGGTGACGACGCCGACCACTTCAGCTGGCTGCGGCTGCCTGACCATCCCAGTGTGCGGCCGGGCTGATGTCCCGCACCACCGGATGATCGGGACCGGCGAAGGCATCCGCCAGGCGCCGCTCGGCGAGCGTCAGGGCGTTGTCATCACCGGCGAATGCGTCGATCGCCCGGAAGGTCGGCCATCCCGCCGCCTCCTCGGCCTGGAACCAGCGGGCGAAGGTGCCGTCGCTGATCTCCTCCAGGATCTTCACGAAACGCCGCCGCATCCCGGCCACATCCACATCCCCACTGCGCAGGTAGCCGCCGTACCTGGCGGTGCCGCCGTGCAGCTCGACCGCTCGGAAGAACCCGTCGTCGGCGAATGCCTGCCACGTGCGCGCCATCTCGCCGGAAGCGTATAGCTCGGCTGCCAGGGCCTCCGCCGGAAGTCCGGCATCGAGCCCCACTTCGAAGGCGGTCAGCACGGCCATCCCGAGGATCGGCCCGACGCTCTGCTCGATGTACAGGTCGAGGCGTGCCTCTTCGCGGGCAGGCATCGCCAACAACCGGATCTTGTCCCCTCCGGCGGCACGGCAGAGGGCCAGCAGCACGAGTGACGCCGCACCCGAGACCTCTCGCTCCACCCCTATGTAAGCGAAGAACGGGTGCTGATCGAGATAGCAGCGGCGCACTTCCGCTCCGACCATCCTTGGCGCCAGCAGCACCACGTCGACCGGAAGCTCGGCGATGTCGATGAGACCGAAGGAGAGGACGTAGCCGGACGAGAAGCAGGCGAGCGCGCCGGGCCTCCAGGCAGCGGCGGGCTGCCTGGCCAGAACTTCAGGCAGCACCTCGTCGGGAAGCAGGAACCACACGACATCAGCCGCCGCGACCGCCTCGTCGATGGGCAGTACGGCAAAGCCGTCCGCGCGCGCCAGGTCCGCCGAGTCATCCTGCCTGCTGCCGACAACAGTCGACACGCCGCTGTCTCGCAGGTTCAGAGCCACTGAGCGGCCGAGATTCCCGTAACCGACGACCGCCACCTTCTTGTCCCTCAGATGGCCCAGGTCTCCGTCGCTCCCCAGGTAGAACGTGCCTTCAAGACCTGCCGTCACGGGCGCCGTCCCTTCTGGTGGGTGGGCTGTCGAGGCGATCTACCTGGCGCCGGACCTCCCGCATCAGTGCACGGTGTCCCGGGGCCGGTCCAGAGGCCAAGGCTTCGAGCTCGGTCGACAGGAGCATCTGGCGGATCTCCGCCGCCTTCTCGGGACGCGCCGAACGGAGCGCCCTTGCCACCACTGCAGCGGTGGGGGCCCAATCTGTGCCATTACCCCCGGTCAGCAGCTTGACGACCTCGCCGACCCGGCCGAGGGGGCGGTGCGCCAGTGCATTGAGGACGGCCCAGGGCGGCACTTCCTGGCCCGACAGCACGTAGCGATCCAGAACCGTGCCGTGCAGGATGTCGGTAGCGGCGCCGATCACCTCCCGGTCAGAGCCCGCGCCATCTACCCGTCGTCTCCGCCGCCATAACTGCCACATGGCAACACCTCCCATCATCCCCTGAGCCGACTCCGGAGCTCCTCCGGAGGCTCTCCGGAGGTCCACTTTCTTCCTACCCACTCCGTTAGATCGTGACCCGATGTTTCGGCTCGCGGGGGCCAGCTCACTCCGGGCCGGGGCCGGCCAGCGGTTGTGGGGCAGCTGAGTCTTCTCGCGGCGTCCCCAGACAGCTAGTTTGTCCATGGGATGACTGAGTCTTTCGGGTCCTTGCTCCGACGTCACCGTTTGGCGGCAAGCCTGACTCAGGAAGCGCTTGCAGAGAGGGCCTCGATGAGCGCAACGGCCGTGGCGGCTCTCGAACGGGGCCGGAACGCACCGCGCCTCACGACAGTTCGCCAGATTGCCAGGGCGCTCAACTTGAGTCCGGAGGAGTTGGCGGCTTTGTCAGCGGCGGTCTTGGCAGATGCCAGGCGTGTTGCCGGCAGCGACCTCTCGAACGGTCCGGCCGGTGAGGGGGGGCCGGTCCGGCAGGTGCCGTCCGGCGGTATCGGGGCGGCGCACGCCGCGAACCTTGCCGAGCTTGACCGCCGCCCGGAGGTGCGGTTATTCCCCGCCGGCACGCTCGGCCACGACGAGATGAACGTCGGCCTCGGTCGTGGCAATCTGCCGGCGCCTCTCACCCAACTGGTGGGTCGGCACCAGGAGTTGGCGCAGGCGGTCGCCAGACTCGAGACGGCTCGCCTGCTCACCGTCGTCGGTACCGGTGGATGCGGCAAGACCCGCCTGGCCCTCGCGGTCGGCAGAGCGGTGGAGGGCCAGTACCCCTGCGGAGTCTGGTGGGTCGAGCTTGCCGGACTGGAGGAACCGGGCCTCGTCGCTCAGACCGTGGCGACGACGCTCGGCGTTCCCCAGACGGCTGGGTCGGGTCTAGTCCGGTCCGTGTCGAGCTACTTGGCAGGGCAGCGGCTGCTGCTCGTGCTCGACAACTGCGAGAACGTCGCCCAGGAGTGCGCCGAGCTCGTAGCCATTCTGCTCCGCTCGAGTCCTGACCTCACAGTGCTCGCCACGTCGCGCCAGCCCCTCGTCGTTCCCGGAGAGGTTCTCCTCCGCCTCGGGGGCCTGGCCCTCCAATCCATTGGCAGCGGGGAGAGGCCTTCCGAAGCCGCCGAGCTGCTCTTGGATCGGGCCCGAAGCGTCTCCCCGTCCTTCGCGGCTCAAGGCCAGGAGGCCGAGATCGACCGGCTGTGCTCTCTCCTGGACGGCCTCCCGCTCGCCATCGAGCTCGCCGCGGCGCGGCTCAACGCCCTGAGCCTGCACGAGATAATCGACCGTCTCGGAAGCGACGAGCGCTTGTTGCGCCACATGGGCGGGAGCGTCCCGGAGCGCCATCGGACCATTCGCTCCACGCTTGACTGGAGCGACCAGTTCCTCCAGGCAGCCGGGAAAGCCCTCCTGCGGCGGCTCGCCACCTTCCAGGGCAGCTTCGACCTCGCCGCCGCAGAGGCCGTCGGCGCCTGCGGCGAGGTGGCACGAGACGACGTGGTCGACGTGCTCTGCCGCCTCGTCGACAAATCGCTCGTGCAGGCAGAGGACAGAGGGGGCGAGAGGCGGTACCGCCTCTTAGGTTCGGTCCGGCGCTATTACCAACAAAAGCTCGCCGAAAGCGGTGAAGAGGAAGAAGCCGAGGTAACCCATGCCGGCTACTACCTCGAACTTGCCCGGCAGGCGATGGTCGGTCTGGAAGGACCTGACCAGTCCCGTTGGCTCGAGCGGGTCGAATCCGAGCTCGACAACCTGCGGGCAGCCCTCGGCCGCCAGCTCGCGTCCGGTCGAGAAGCCGGTGGACTGCTGGCCGGGTGGCTCTGGCCCTTCTGGTACAGGCGCGGCTACTACCCCGAGGCCCGACGGTGGCTCGAGATGGCCCTCACGAAGGCAGAGGGCATGAGCGAGGAGGCCCAAGCGGCCGTGCTCACGGGCTCGGGAACCCTTGCGTTCCTCCAGTGCGAGTACGAGGTTGCCAAGGACAGGCTCGAACAGGCCCTCGTCCTTCAAAGAGAGCTCGGCAACCAGAAAGGAGTCGCGAGCATCCTCCTGCGGCTCGGCTCGATCGCCCGCGAGCAGGCGCGCTTCGAGGCCTCCCGCTCGCTCAACCAGGCGAGCCTCGATATCTACAACGATCTTCACGACCGCGACGGGGTTGCGAGCTGCCTCGATTATCTGAGCTTTGCCGCCTGGCTCTCAGGCGAACTGGTCGAAGCGTGCCAGCTGGCCGCCGCGGCGCTGGCACACTGGCGCTCGGGAGGACGTAAGCAGGAAACGGCGGCCGCCCTGATCAACCTCGCGGCGGCCACTCACTACCTCGGCCAGGACGAGGAGGCGGCGCAGATGCTCGAAGAGGCCCTTGCCATCTCTCGGGAGATTGCTTACCAGGAGGGCATCGCCTGGGCGAGCAACGTCCTTGCCCTGACGAGGCAGGCGGCCGAGTCCCGTGTTGCGTTGGCCGAGCTAGGGGAAGCTCTTCGGATCCACTTCGAGCTCGGTGACCGCTGGCGAGTGGCAAGCGTTCTCGAAGCCCTGGCGATCCGCATCTTCCCCGAGGAAGCCTCGGTTGCCGCGCGGCTGATGGGAGCAGCGGCGACGGTCCGCGACTGGCTGGGCGCTCCGATTCCCCCGATTGAGGAGGGCCACTGGGCCGACTGCGTGGCCGGGTTGCGTAGGGTGCTCGGACCTGAAGACTATGAGCAGGTCCACGCGGCGGGTGCGCAGGCCCCTCTCGACAAGCTCGTCGAGGAAGCGAGCCGGCTCGTGAGCGAAGTGATCGCCCTGCCGCCTGCCGAAGATCGTTAACCGACGGTCGCGACGGGCGGTCTGTATCCCGTCTCACGAGGTGGTCCCCTGGGCGGGCGGAGGCCGCACTGAGGGGGCGTGCGACGTCGTTGGTCGGTTGGTCGGTCGGTCGGTCTGGTGGGGCCGGCAGGGATCGAACCTGCGACCAAGGGATTATGAGTCCCCTGCTCTGACCACTGAGCTACGGCCCCTCGGGCGCCACTCTAGGTGTGGCAAGACTGCCGATCAGACGGACGCCGCCCTCACGCCACCACATGTGGCGTGCTGATCCTTGACAGCACGAAGTCACGCGTCTGGTGGTCGTCGATGTACACGTAGCAACCTCTGAGGCCCCGCGTGAGGAGGACCCGGTAGGTGTTCTTGACGAGGTCCACGAAGGGGTACGCCGAGGACCCGAGCCGGCGAGTCACCGCCTCGTCCTTCGACCACTCGGGCTGCCCAATCCATCCGCTCCTCGCCCGCCAGACGAGATCCCTACCGACGATCACGCCGGCGTAGTCGTACTCGAAGCCCTGTGCCGTATACACGCAGCCGACCTGATTCACCCCGCTCGGATCAGTCGCCCATCTGGCGGCCTTGGGTATGCCCTTCGCCAGCCGCCCTGCATCCGGCTTGGCGTTCCACGGCATCTGCCAGTCTCCGATGCGCACGTCGGGTTCCAGGGTCCCGTCCTTGAGCGGGTCCGACCATGGCCAGCAGAACCCGGCGGCGAGCCGGGCAGTGAAGCCCTCCTCATGGCGTGCATCGATCAGCGCCTGGAGCTCAGCCGGCGAGTCGACCACATCGAAGTCGAACTCCTCCTCGGGGTTCCACATCACATCGGGAGTCCTCTCGAGCTCGAGAAGATTGGCGACCCAGCTCACGAAATGCTCCGAACCACCGCATCGAAACTGCGTCTCGAGCTCGTGCTCGACCAACCGCGCCCCGCCCGCTCGGCGGCCGCCCGAACCTCGCCGCTCGATCCCACTTCACCGGGCCGCACGACTTGCCTGTCGTCGATGAAGAAGACCGTCGTCCGCGCTGCTGACACGATCTCATCGATCTGGCGCTTGTCCGATCGATCGCTGCGCCTCGTGAAGCGGTTGTTGGACGTCTCGCGCACGCGGTGTGCCTCGTCGAGCACGAGCACCTCCAGCGCATCGGGTTCTGTGGCGGCGTAGCTGTTGAAGTAGGTGAAGACGGCGCCGGCGCGAACGCCGACTGCGGAGCGCATCGTCTCTGTGAAAGCTTTCGAACCGGTGGCGTGGTTGACCGTGTAGCCGAGTCGCGCCAGCTCACCGACGAGGTTCACGGCGATCACGGACTTGCCGGTTCCCGGACCCCCGCGGATCAGGAACACGGTCCGCGCGTCGTCGAGACGGCTCGACCTGACCCTCCCCAGGATGTCGTTGAAGGCGACCTTCTGCTCGTCGAGCAGGACGTAGGTTGGCTCCGCCCTGATGACGCGGGCGACGTGATCGAGGAGTCTCTTGCTCGGCCGGTACCTGCCGCCGAGAACCTTCTGCAGGACGGGGATGCCGTCCCCGTCTCGCAGGTTGGCGATGAGGAAGTCCTCGAGACCGGCAACAGTGTCGCCGGTGAAGCTCGGGTTCAGCCTGATCAGCGACTCGAACTGCTTGTCCCGCAGCACCGCCGAGTCGGCGATCGTCAGGTTGTGCAGCCAGGCGCACGCCTCCAGCCGAACGTCTCCCTCCGAGAAGGCGGTATGCGTGTCGATCAGGTAGCGCTGGTACGAGCCCGCCTGATCTGACGGATGGAGCACGTCGCGCAGGCCATGCCCGACAAAGGTCTCCACGCAGCCATCGATGGGGGATGGCGTGACCCGATCCCACTGCTTCAGCTCGACGATGACCGCCGAGGTCCGGCCTATGGGGTCGTGGCCGGTGATCATGCAGTCGAGACGTTTCGAGGAGAGGGGGAGCTGCAGTTCCACGACCACCCCGTGGTCGGTGAGGTCGGCGTCGCGCAGCACAGTCGCCATCCGCGAGAGGGAGTTCTGCCAGGAGCGGACCTCTCCTTGGCCGGGGCTGTAGCGGAACCTCTGCTCGAACCTCTCCTTCAGCTTGCCGGCGATCACGTCCCGCGTCGCGTCGGCGATGAAGTCGATGCTCGAGCCCGAGTACAGATACACGCCTACCACCCCCGGTGCGTGGCGAAGAGCCGCTGGTGCCAAGTCTTGCCGAGTCGAGGCGGAGAAGTCGGCGTAGCCGTGTCTCGCGGCTTCGAACAGCTGGGCTTCACGCGAGTCCTCGGACCTCTTTGAGAGTCGTCAGCAATCCGCGCACGGCTTCACACCCCGAGCGGCCCCTTGGCGGCCTTCTCGAACAGCCGGTAGGGCAGGAGCCGCTTCCCCAGGAGCCCTGCTCGCTCCTCGAGCTTGCCAACCGACACACGCCTCGGTGGACGTCTTGCTTGGATCACGCGGACGATCGCTGCGGCGGCGCTCTCGACGCCAGCCCCGTTCTGCTCGTCCCGCTCCATCTGCTTGATCGCCTTCTCAGACGCCGCCCTGTAAGCCCCGTTCGCCCCGGAGGCGTCGAGCACCCTGCGGGCGGCTGTGAACTCCGTCTTGATGTTCCCCGGCTGCACGAGGGTCACGTCGATGCCGAAAGGCGCCACCTCGTAGGCGAGCGCCTCCCCGAAACCCTCGAGCGCGAACTTGCTCGCCGAGTAGAAGGCCTGGAAGGGGAGGGCGATCACGCCGCCCAACGAGCTCACGAGGACGATCCGTCCGGATCTCTGCGACCGCATCGCAGGCAGCACCTCGTGCACCGCCCGTACGCAGCCCCAGAAGTTGGTCTCGACCTGCGCCCGTGCATCGGACATCGGCGTCAGCTCGGCGGCACCGGCGACCCCCCATCCGGCGCACGCAACGAGGACGTCTATCCGTCCATGCTCGGACAGAACCTTCTCGACACCTCTGGCGACGGACTCGTCGGCGTCGACGTCCATCACGAGGGCGCTCCAACCCTGATCGGCCGTGCCGCGGCGGCTCGCCCCGATGACGGTCCATCCGGACGCGGCCAGCATCGAGCAGGTCGCTCGTCCGATCCCCGCCGATGCCCCTGTGACGAGTGCGATCTTGCCCACGCGGCGCTCCCCCGGGACGGCAACCGAGCTCCGGGGGAGAGACTCGAACTCTCAACCACACGGTTAACAGCCGCGTGCTCTGCCAATTGAGCTACCCCGGAATGAGTCACCGACGATAGCAGCGGTGGGCTATTCGCCCAATCCGCAGCAGCCGGCATGCAGGCGGCGGCCGCCAAGGTGCACAAGGCCCGCGCGCGAGGTAAGAAGTCCCCATGCGAGCGGCCCTCGGAGTACCGATCGGGGGCATCATCGCGGGCGCCCTCGCCGGTGGAGCAGCCGCATGGTTGATTAGGTCTCGCCGTCGCGCGCAGCGGGGCGCCGGCCGGCTGAACGGCAGCGGGTCGGATCCTGAGCTGGTCGTCCTGCAGAGCGCGTCGCCGGAGGAGCTGCGTGGCGAGGTGGCCGCCGCCTCCAGCTCCGGCCTGACCGCCAAGGCGAGGGCGGCGGTCAAGCTCGGGGAGGAGCTGGCCGCCTCGATCGCCCACAGGGTGATCGCCTCGGTGCCCGAGAGGATGCGCCGGCCGGATGGTCCGCGCTAGGACCTGTAGGGCCGCTCCAGGGCGATGAGCGTGACGTCGTCGGGGTAGCGTCGCTCCGATGCCAGAGACAATCGCCAACGGGCTGCGCCTCTCCTACGAGATCATCGGTGAGGGCGAGCCGGTGCTGCTGATCTGCGGCACCGGCCAGTCCGCCTTCACGTGGCAGTTCTTCCAAGTGCCCGCACTCGTGGAGGCCGGATACCAGGTCGTCACCTTCGACAACCGGGGCATGCCGCCCTCCGACTGCCCGCCGCCGCCGTACACGGTGTTCGACATGGCGGCGGACGCCGCAGGCCTGATCGAGGCGCTCGGGATCGGTCCATGCCACGTTGCGGGACTGTCGCTCGGCGCCTTCATCACCCAGGAGCTCGCCCTCTCACGACCGGACCTGGTGCGAGGTGCCGTGATGATGGGCACCTTCGGGCGCCAGAACGCCTGGACGAGGGCGAACATCTCCGGATGGGTCGAGCTCGACGAGAGCGGCATCACGCTGCCCCGCCAGTTCGACGTCACGAGCTCGATGCCGTCGCTGTTCTCGCCCCACGCCCTCGTCGACGACGAGCGGGTCAACCTCTATTTCGAGTTCTCGAAGGCCAACCCACCGTGGGAGGGCCCCGGCAAGCACGGCCAGCACACGGCAGACCGTGACTACGACGACCGCCTCGAGGCGCTGGCGGGCATACAGGTGCCGTGCCTGGTGGTCGCCTTCGAGCTCGACGTGCTCACGCCGGCTCCCCTCGGTCGTGAAGTCGCAGACACGATCCCTGGTTGCCGGTTCCTGCTCGTAGGGGCCACCGGGCATGCCGGCCCGATGGAGGCCCCGGACGTCGTCAACCCGGCGATGATCGAGTTCTTCGACGGGCTGTAGGCCTCAGTCGTTCTCGAAGTAGTCCCGCAGGGGCCGCGAGAACTGAGGGTGGCGCAGCTTCGCCAGCGTCTTCATCTCGATCTGGCGGATCCGCTCGCGGGTCACTCCCATGATCTGCCCGACCTCCTCCAGCGTCCGCAGCTTGCCGTCCTCCAGCCCGAAACGCAGCCGCACGACTTCCTGCTCACGTGGATTCAGCTCCGACAGCGCCCGATGAACCGCCTCGTTCAGCAGCTTGCGGGTGGCGGCGTCGACCGGCACCTCGGCGCCCTTGTCCTCGATCAGGTCGGAGAGGCTGAAGTCCTCCTCGTCGCCGACTGGCTGCTCGAGGGAGATGGTGTCCTGCACCATCTGCTGCACTGCTCGCACGCGCTCGGCCGGCAGCTGCGACTTCGCAGCGATCTCCTCCTCGGTCGGCTCGCGCCCGAGCTCCTGTGAGAGCTGGCGCTGCGCCCGCAGGATCTTGTTCATGGTCTCCACCATGTGCACGGGTATGCGGATGGTGCGAGCCTGGTCCGCGAGCGCCCGCGTGATGGCCTGGCGGATCCACCACGTCGCATACGTCGAGAACTTGAAGCCCTTCGTGTAGTCGAACTTCTCGACCGCTCGCATCAGCCCGATGTTGCCTTCCTGGATCAGGTCGAGGAAGGCCATCCCCCTGTTGCGGTAGCGCTTGGCGATCGAGACGACTAGGCGCAGGTTCGCCTGCGTCAAAAGCTCCCTCGCCTCGTGGCCCTCCTGCACGGCGAGCTCGCACTGCCGCCGCTCCGCCTCGGTGATCGAATCGAAGACCCCTTGTTCCTTCCAATGCTCGATCTTGGCCGTCGCCAGCAGACCCGCCTCGATGCGCTTGGCGCAGAGCACCTCCAGCTCGCCCGAGAGCAGCGAGACGCGCCCGATCTCCTTGAGGTACGCCCGAACAGGATCCGGACCCGACGTGATGGCGCCACCGGCGGCCGCTGCCACTGCGCCTCCGTCACCGCCACCGTTGCCGTCGAGCGCCGCCGAGATGCTCATCGACTCCCTGGACGAGCGGCGCTTGCTCCGCGACTTGGCAGTGCCGGCGGTGCTGGCCGGTAGTGCCTGGCCGTTGGCGGCGGGCGGTCCTGGCGAAGGAGCTACGACGTCCGGGGCGGCGTCCACCGACGGCTGATCCCCACCGTCGATTGCTTCGGCACGTCCGTTCAAGACCCCTCCCCGCACCGTTCCGCCAGCCAGGCTACCAACCGGTCACCGGCCTCTGTTCCCGGATAGGCGTCTCCAACCTGTCTTTGCAGGTCGTGCACGGTGCCCTGCAGGAAGTTGACGTCGGCATCGATGCTGGCGATGCGCTCGGGCTCGCCGGCTGCTTGAGCGTTGCGGGCGTCGACCTTCAGCTCGGCGAGCAGCCTGTCGGCGGCCCCGAGCGCCAGCTCCGCCACCGTCGCGTCGACGCTCACGTCCCAGTCGAGCACGGCGAGCTCGCCGAGCAGCTCTGCCACGTCCGGATCCGCGGCATCGACCGCGTCGTGCAGGCTTGAGGACGAGCACAGCACCCGGTAGGCCTCCTTGTGAACCGGGTCCTTGAACAGGACCTCGTCGAGATGGGCGGCCATCTCCTCTGGTCGGTGAACCGCCAGGTAGAGAGCGTTCTTCTCGGCACCCCCACGGACGTTCCCGCCAAGGCCGGTGGGCCGGGTGGCAAGAGTCGCCGCGTCGGCCCGAGCCTCTGCCGGATCACCACCGATGGCGGCTCCTCCGGCGCGGGCCCGGTCCATCTGCTCGCGGGCCTGCGCCAAGGTAAGCCTCGTCCGGTCGGCGACGAGCATCGTGTACTGGTCCCGCACCAGGTCGTCGGGATGCTCGGCGATCGCCCTCAGCGCCGCCCCCGCCGCCCGCACGCGCCCCTCGACCGTGCGCATGTCTCCAGCCGCCAGCGCCCGGTCGATGCGGAACTCCAAGAACGGCTTGGCATCGCTCACCGCCTTGGCCAAACCACCTGGATCCGAGCGGGCCAGCTCGGCAGGATCCGTCCCCGCCGGAAGCGCCGCCACCGCGATCTCCAAGCCGTGCTTGCGCTCGCCCTCGTAGATCCGCGCCGCGGCCGACTGCCCGGCGGCGTCTGCGTCGAAGGCGAGGACCAGGCGCTTGGCGTAGTGGCCGAGGACTCTCATGTGCTCGTCGGTGAGCGCAGTGCCGCAGGTGGCGACGGCGCGCGGCACCCCAGCCGTGAAGAAGCCGATCACGTCCGTGTAGCCCTCGCAGACGACGACCTCGCCGGCCTGGACCAGATCCTGCTTCGCCCAGTTGAGCCCGTAAAGGGTTCGCCGCTTGGAGTAGATGGCGGTCTCGGGGGAGTTGCGGTACTTCGGCCCCCCTGACTGGTCATCGGGCAGAGACCTTGCACCGAGGGCGATCGGCCTGCCGGACGTGTCGAAGATCGGGAAGATCACCCGTCCCCGGAAGAAGTCCTGCAGCCGCCCACGTGAGTTCTCGAAAGCCAGGCCGGTGTCGATGAGCGGCTTGGCCGGCGGCGCCAGCTTGCGGCACAGCTCATCCCAGCCGCCGGGCGCCCAGCCGATCTTGAACTCGCGCACCGTGGCGCCGTCGTAGCCCCTGCTGCGCAGGTACTGGCGTGCCGGCCCGGCGTCGGCGGCCTCCAGCAACCGCCGGTGGTAGAAGTCGACGGCGGCCTCCATCGCCCCGTAGAGCGCCTGGCGCCGGTCGCGGTCGACCCGCGAGGCGCCACCGGGGGCGTCGTTGCGGACAGAGATGCCTGCACGGGCGCCCAGCCTCTCCACCGCCTCGGCGAAGTCGAGGGCATCCATCGCCCGGATGAAGCTGATCGCGTCCCCCGAGACCCCGCAGCCGAAACAGTGGTAGAAGCCCTCACCTGGGTTCACGCTGAAGCTGGGCGACTTCTCCTGATGGAACGGGCACAATCCCTGCAGCCGGGTGCCGACCCGCTTGAGGGGCACGTATTCGCCGATCAGCGCACCGATGTCGGTGGCTGCCCTGACGGCGGCGATGTCCTCGACGGGTATGGCCACTCCTCGGCACCGTAGCGGCTCCTGCCCGGCTTCAGGATCGCTTCTTCGAATCCACCGGAACTCCTCAGCTTGTTAACACGTCTGAATGGGATGACGGCAGGGCGCCGTCGGTGGCGGGCTCGGAGGCGGACTAATGGAGAGCACGAATCGAGATCGGAAGGCAGTCCGGCGCCTCGGCCTTTCCGTGGCACTGGCGGGGATCGCTGCGCTCGGCGCCTGCGGATCGCAATCGCCTCAGCTCGAGTCTCTCCGGCAGAAGAGCCACACCGCACCACCGGCAACCGACCGCCAGAAGGCACTGGCAGAAGCGGAACGCATCCTGGCACTCCTTCGCCTCCCCGGCAGAGCGACTCGCTATATGCACCTGCCGCCCGGTGCCGGTTCGCGGCTCTCGCAGCCTGAGGCGGTGCCCGGCACGCCCGACCTCGTTGACGTGAACGGCTGGTGGGTCATGCCGAGAGCGCCCCAGCCGATTATCGGTTGGTTCCGCGATCACCTACCTGCAGGTTCTACGACCGAGAGCAGTGGAACACAAGGGGACGAGCAGGGCACCGAGGGCTGGTTCCTCGCATACCAGTGGAGCGGTCGGAAAGGCGATGTCGACTCTCGCATCCTTACTGTCGAGGCCGTCTCGTTCGGGCGCGGCGAGACTGCCATCCGCGCCGACGCGCAGGTCACATGGATTCCGGCCAGGCCGACCAGTGAGGTCGTCCCGGCGGGCGCCCGCTACCTGACGATCACGCTCAACGGACCGCTCGGGCCCGGCGGACGTGCTCGAGCATTCGTTGTCACGAGCCCAGAGAAGATCTCCAAGATCGAGGTCGCCTTCGACGCGCTACCGCCCTACCCGCCCGGTGTGTTCCATTGCCCGGCCGACTTCGGCTCTTCCATGGAGCTCGTCTTCCGAGTCTCGAAGACCTCGCCCGTGCTGGCGGTCCTGACAGCATCGGAAACGGGTTGCCAGGAGGTGGACGTGGTGACCGGTGGCCATCGTGAGCCTGGGTTCGCCTCAGGTGGCCCCTTCGTCGAACAGGTCGCATCGATCGTCGGCATCCCCAAGACCGACTTCGCGCCCAGCCTTCCCTGATCACCGGCTTCGTGCCCAGCCTTCCCTGATCCCCGGGCCAGAACCGGCCCACCCAGAGCCTCAGGCGGTAGGGGCGCCCTCCGAGCCGCCGCCCGCGGCCTCGGCATCGATCGCCAGAAGGGCCTGTGCGGCCGCCAAGCGGGCGATGGGGACACGGAACGGCGAACAGGAGACGTAGTCGAGACCCGCCCGGGCGAATACCTCGATCGACTCCGGATCGCCACCGTGCTCACCGCAGATCCCGATCTTCAGATGCGGGTTCGCCTCCCGGCCACGAGCGACGGCCGACCGCACCAGCTCTCCCACGCCCGCCGCGTCGATCGTCTCGAAGGGGTTCCGTCGCAACAACCCCTTCTCCAGGTAGGCGGACATCATCCGGCCTTCCACGTCGTCGCGGGAGAAGCCGAACGTCATCTGGGTGAGGTCGTTGGTGCCGAAGGAGAAGAAGTCGGCGACCTCGGCGATCTCGCCTGCCAGCAGGGCTGCCCGCGGGGTCTCGATCATCGTCCCCACCGTCGATTCGAACGAGGAGGCACCCTCCACCTCGGCGATCGCCGATTCCACCCACGACCGGGCGAGAGCCAGCTCCTCTCGCGAGATGGTGAGCGGGATCATCACCTCGGGACGCGGGTGACCGCCCGCGGCGGCGCGCTCCGAGGCGGCCTCCATCAGGGCGCGCACCTGCATCGCGTAGAGACCCGGCTTGATGACGCCGAGGCGCACGCCACGTGTCCCGAGCATCGGGTTCGCCTCCCGCCACTGTTTCGCCGCCTCGAACATCCGCCGCTCTTCGTCCGAGAGCCCCTCCCTCGCCTCCTTGACGGCGAGCTCCTCCACGTTCGGCAGGAACTCGTGCAAGGGTGGGTCGAGCAGGCGGACCGTGACCGGCAGTCCGTCCATCGCCTCCAGGATCTTCTCGAAGTCTGCCTTCTGGGCGACCCGGAGCTCCTCCAGTGCAGCGGTCTCCTCAGCCTCGTTGGAGGCGAGGATCATCCGGCGGACGATCGGGAGGCGGTCCTCGCCGAGGAACATGTGCTCGGTACGGCAGAGCCCGATGCCCTCCGCCCCCAGATTGCGGGCGTTGTCGGCGTCGGGACCGTTGTCCGCATTGGCCCAGACCCCCAGTCGGTCGCCCCGGATCTCGTCCGCCCAAGCGAGGATCTTCTGCAGCTCCGGCGGCGGCTCCGCTGCGGTCAGTGCCACCGCTCCGACCACGACCACGCCGGCAGTCCCGTCGAGCGAGATGACCTCCCCCTCGTTGACGACCACGTCCCCGACTCGAAGCTGCTTCCCCTCGATCTGCAGCGCCGAAGCTCCCACCACCGCCGGCTTGCCCCAGCCACGAGCGACCACGGCGGCATGCGACACCAGGCCTCCCCGGGCGGTCAGGATGCCCTCGGAGGCGAGCATGCCGTGGACGTCCTCGGGAGAGGTCTCGTTGCGTACCAGGATGACGGACTCGCCCGCCTCGTGCGCGGCAGCGGCCTCGTCGGCCGTGAAGTACACCTTGCCGACGGCCGCACCCGGCGAGGCCCCGAGGCCCTTGGTGAGCGCGGGCGCCGAGTAGTCAGCGAACTGCGGGTGCAGGACACCGTCGACGTGCTCGGCGGTGACCCGCTGGACGGCTTCGGCCGGCGTCAGGCGGATCGACGGATCGTCCACCATGTCGACCGCCATCCGCAGTGCCGCCCTCCCCGTCCGCTTGCCGACACGGGTCTGCAGCATCCAGAGCTTGCCCTGGTCGATCGTGAACTCGGTGTCGCACATGTCCCGGTAGTGCTGCTCGAGGCGGCCGAAGATCGCCATCAGCTCCGAGTAGATCGCCGGGAACCGCTGCTCGAGGGCCGAGATCGACTCCGTGTTGCGGATGCCGGCCACCACGTCCTCGCCCTGTGCGTTGACGAGAAAGTCGCCGTAGGCACCCTGTGCCCCCGTGGCGGGATCGCGGGTGAACCCGACTCCTGTGCCCGAGTTGTCGTCACGGTTGCCGAACACCATCGCCTGCACGTTGACCGCTGTGCCGAGATCGTGCGGGATGCGCTCGCGCACCCGGTAGGCGATCGCCCGGGCGCCGTTCCACGAGGCGAAGACGGCCTCGATCGCCCCCCGCAGCTGGTCGGTTGGCGCCTGCGGGAAGGGCCTGCCGGTGTGCGCCTCGACCACCTGCTGGAACTCGACGACGAGCTTGCGCAGCGCGGCGGCCGGGATGCCGGCGTCCGACTCTGCTCCCGCCTCCTTCTTGGCCGCCTCGAAACGTTCGTCGAACGCCTCCCCGGGCACTCCCAGCACGATCCGCCCGTACATCGAGACGAAGCGGCGGTAGGAGTCGTAGGCGAAACGCTCGTCGCTCGTCTGGCGGGCCAGTCCCTCCACCGATTCGTCGTTGAGGCCGAGGTTGAGGACGGTGTCCATCATCCCCGGCATCGAGAACTTGGCGCCCGAGCGCACCGAGACGAGCAGTGGGTCGGCGGGGTCACCCAGCCTTCGCCCCATGCCCTCCTCGAGCCTCTCGAGGTGAGAAGCCACCTCCTCGTTGAGGCCATCCGGCCATCCGCTCGCCATGTAGGCGCGGCAGGCGTCGGTGGAGATCGTGAACCCGAGCGGCACGGGCAGGCCGAGCACCGAGGTCATCTCGGCCAGGTTGGCTCCCTTCCCCCCGAGAAGGCCCTTAAGTTCCATGGGCGGGCGGGGGTGGGCGTGGTCGAAGTCGTACACGTAGGCCATGGCTTTTTCCTAGCGCTCTTTCTCGTCGGACGGTCGTTGGCTCCGTCCGCTGCTGGTCAGTCCGGGTCGATCCGCGCCGAGATGCGGGCGACAACCTCGTCGATCGGCACCCTCTCCTGTGCGGTCGTGTCCCGTTCGCGGATCGTCACGGCGTGGTCCTCGAGGGAGTCGAAGTCGATCGTCACGCAATAGGGCGTTCCGATCTCGTCCTGCCGTCGGTAGCGGCGGCCGATCGCCTGAGTCTCGTCGTACTCGCACACGAAACGCCGCTGCAACCGCCGCAACACGTCCCTCGCCACCGGGACGAGGGTCTCCTTCTTCGAGAGGGGCAGCACCGCCACCTGGTAGGGGGCGATCCTCGGGTGCAGTCGAAGCACCGTCCGCTTCTCGCCGCCGATCTCGTCCTCGTCGTAGGCGGCGAGGAGGAAGGCCATCATCGTGCGGGTGGCGCCGGCTGCCGGCTCCACCACGTGCGGCACGTACCGCTCGCCCGAGGCCTGGTCGAAGTAGCTCGAGGTCGGCGCCCGACTCACGCGATGTGCGCCTTCAGGTCGTAGTCGGTGCGCTTGGCGATGCCTTCCAGCTCGCCCCAGCCCCAGGGGAAGGCGAACTCGATGTCGGACGTGCCGGACGAATAGTGCGACAGCTCGTCCGCGTCGTGGGGGCGCACCCGCAGCCACGACTCCCCGATGCCATGGCGCTGGTACCAGGAGCGACGCTCGCCGATCCAGTACTCGTACCACTTGTCGTCCTCGCCGGGCGGCACGAAGAACTCGACCTCCATCAGGTCGAACTCGCGGGTGCGGAAGACGAAGTTGCCAGGCGTGATCTCGTTGCGGAAGGCCCTTCCGATCTGGGCGATGCCGAAGGGCGGCTTCTTGCGCAGCGTCGTGGCGACGTTGGCGAAGTTGACGAACATCCCCTGCGCGGTCTCCGGGCGCAGGTAGGCCGCCGAGGTGTCGTCCTCGACCGGGCCGACGTGGGTCTTGAACATCAGGTTGAAGTGGCGAGCCTCGGTGAGGTCGGTGGAGCCGCACTTCGGGCAAGTGCCGTCGATGTGGTCGGCCCGCCAGCGCTCCTTGCAGTTCCGGCAGTCGACGAGCGGGTCGCTGAAGGCCGCCACGTGCCCCGAGGCGACCCACACCCGCGGGTTCGTGAGGATCGCAGCATCCAGCCCGACCACGTCGTCGCGTTCTTGCACCATCGCCCGCCACCAGGCGTCCTTCACGTTCCGCAGCATGTTCACGCCGAGCGGACCGTAGTCGTAGGTGGAGCGGATGCCGCCGTAGATCTCGGCCGACGGGAAGACGAAGCCGCGGCGCTTGCAGAGGTTGACGACCAGGTCGAACAACCCCTCCCGCGGCCCCTCGGACCGGTCCCCGGGCCGCTCCCCGGGCCGCTCCTCCACCGCCGTATCCGTGTGCTCCATATGGAGAATCTAGTTGAACTGGCTGCGGTCCCCGGCGGCCCGGCTGCGCGGCACGCGCAGCCGCCGTTCGAGCGCGTACTCGGCGGCGGCTACCGCCAGGCGCTCCACCTCGTCGGTCGTGGCGCTCGCCGGCTCGGCGAGGGCCTGCGCCAGTCCGCCGCCGAGGATCAGCCGCACGAGGTCGACAGCTTCTGGCGTGACCGCCCTGCCACTCCTGCAATTGCGGCAGAGGAACCCGTCAGATGCGGGATCGAAGGCGACGAGCTCTGCGTCGGCGCCGCAACGGGCGCACCGGTCGGCCACGGGGCCGATCCCCTCGACGGTGAGCAGCTTCCAGACGAAGCCGGCGCCGACGAGGGGCGAGGGTGGGCCGCTTGCCGCGGCGAGCGTCCGCAGGGCTGCCACCAGCATCCGGAACACCTCCGGCATCGCGTGCCGCTCGACGGCCACCACATCGACGACCTCCAGCATCAGCATCGCCTGCCCCATCCGCTCGAGGTCCTCGCGGATCGGCCGGAAGTGCTCGATCACCTCGACCTGCGTGATCGTGTCCAGCTCGCGCCCGTGCCAGCACATCATGTTGACGTAGCTGAGCGGCTCGACCCGCCCCCCGAGGCGGCTCTTGGTCTTGCGCACGCCCTTGGCGACGGCTCGCACCTTGCCGTGCTCGGGCGTGGCCAACGTGACTATGCGGTCCGCTTCGCCCAGCCGGATCGTCCGCAGCACGACCCCCTCGTCCCGGTAGGTGCTCACGGCAGCAGTGCCGAGCCGGGGGGATGCCTGGAGAGGCAGTGGCATGTTTCGAAACAGAAAATCATGCACCTACATCAATTTCTTCCACGAGGATCACATGCGGTGGATCTTGCCGCCTCCGACGATGAGCACCACCCCGGCGACGAGCAGCACGATGAGGTAGAGGGCCGGACGGAAGCCGGCGACCGCCAGCGCCACCACGGCCAGCGCTGCCAGCAGCACGAGGATCTTCCCGGTGATGATTCCGATCCGCTGCCGTGCTCGGCCCGGCACGTAGCCTGCCCCCACGCTCGTCTGTCCTCGGGTCCCGGGTCGTCGGTCATCGCCGGCTCCGCCGACCAGCTCACTCGCCGACCGTGCCGTAGCGCCGGTCGCGTTGCTGGTAGTCCCGCACGGCCTGGAACAGGTGCTCACGGCGGAAGTCCGGCCAGAGGACGTCGGAGAACAGCAGCTCGGAGTAGGCGAGCTCCCACAGCAAGAAGTTCGAGATGCGGAACTCGCCGGAAGTTCGGATCGACGAGATCGGGGTCCGGCATGTCCGGCCAGTAGAGGCGGGCGTGCAGCGTCCGCTCGTCGATCTTCGACGCCTGAACGCCGTCCTCGACGATCCTCCGGACGGCGTCGACGATCTCGGCGCGTCCTCCGTAGTTGAAGGCGATGGTGAGCGTGAGGCGGCGGTTGTGCTCGGTCAGCGCCGCCGACTCCTCCATCGAGCGGGCGACGCGGCGCGGCACCCGCCAATCCCGCCTTCCCGCAAAACGGATCCGCACCCCCTTCTCGTTCATCTCGTCCCGGTGCCGGGTGAGGATCCCCTCGTTGAAATGCATCAGGTAGCGGACTTCGTCGGCCGGCCGCCGCCAGTTCTCGGTGGAGAAGGCGTACATCGTGAGCCAGCGCAGGCCGAGGTCGAGGGCCCCGTCCACGACGTCGAACAGCGCCTCCTCGCCGGCGCCGTGGCCCTCGGTGCGCGGCAGCCCGCGCTTGCGAGCCCAGCGGCCGTTTCCGTCCATCACGCAGGCGACGTGTGTCGGGACGCGACTCATGTCGACACCGGGAACGGCCATGTCGTGGACGCTAGTTCCGATGCGCCCCCTCCATCGAAGCGAGGCCAGCGCCTTCGTGGCACGTGCCAGTACCGCGTCCGGCGTCGTGAGCGGCAGCAGGCAGGCGCCCGAGGATCGAGTCGACCCAGGCGTCCAGCAGCTCCGAGGCCTCCTCGCTCGGCCGGCGCCGAGCAGGTCAGCCGTCCGAGCGATCAACGACGCCCAGTCGAGCCCCTCGGTGCTCACACCTCGACGGCGCAACGAGGAGCGTGCTCGACCGAGCAGAGCCGCCAGCGTCTCGACGTCCGGGCCGACCGCCTCGGCGACCCGGGCCTTCAGCCAGGCCGCCAGGGCCGGGCTGACACCGCCGGTGGACACGGCGATCGTGACCGGTCCGCGGCGCACGATCGCCGGCACGAGGAAAGAGCAGGCGTCGGGGTCGTCCGCCGCGTTGACGAACACGCCCGATCGCTCAGCGTCCGCGAACACCGTCCGGTCCACCGCAGCGACGCCGGTGGCAGTGATGACGAGTCGATAGCCGCCGGCCTCGCCACGCCGGTAGGGCCGTTGCTCCCGGCGCACGGGAAGAGATCGGATGGCGTCCACGATGCTGGGGGCGACGACCGTCACGTCCGCTCCCGCCGCCAGCAGCCCTTCCACCTTGCGGGCCGCGATCCGACCGCCCCCGACCACCAGGCACGGGCGCCCCTCGAGCACCAGCGATGCCGGGTAGACGGGGATCTCGGAGGTCACGCGGCTCCTTGATTCTTGTAAATTCCGATCGGAATACTCAGGTATAGTACGGCGTTGTCACCGGAGACCGGCCGGGTCGGCCGGGGCCGGGTCAGGGCCTGGCTGGAACTGGGGCGAGGAGCCCCGCCGGAGCCGGACAAAAGGCAAGCAAGTGCAAAGAAGTGACTCGAATACTTCCCGTAGGTCCCATCATCAGGGAGACTGGCGTTCCAAGGAACGCACGAGTAGCCGGGCCGAGCCCTGCGAATACAAGAGCGGAGGTGAGTCGAGCGTGAGCAGCGACGATGCCGCAACGCAAGACGTGACCGCGACCCCTGATGAGGCTCTGCTGGAGGAGCTGCGCCAGGCGGACGAGAAGCTGGACGGCGCACCGGCGGTCGACGTGATGAGGTGGGCCGCCGAGCGCTTCGGCACGAGCTTGACGGTCGCCTGCTCGTTCCAGGACGCTGCGCTCATCGACGTGGCGGTCGCCGCGGATCCCGACATCGAGTTCGTCTTCCTGGATACCGGGTTCCACTTCCCAGAGACGCTCGAGTTCGTCGAGACGTGCCGCTCCCGCTTCGACATGAACATCACCTGGCTCCGGCCGGGTCCGGACGCCGAGGCTTGGCCGTGCGGGTCGGAGAAGTGCTGCGAGCGCCGCAAGGTGCGTCCGCTCGACCGCCACCTCGCCGGCAAGCAGGCCTGGGTGACCGGCCTGAAGCGGGTCGACTCGCCGACGCGGGCGGACGCCCCTGTCGTCGCCTGGGACGCCGGCCGCGGGCTCGTGAAGGTCAACCCTGTCGTCACCTGGACCGACGACGACATCAGCCGTTACGTCAAGGAGCACGACCTCCCGGAGCACCCGCTCGTCTCCAAGGGGTACCTCTCGATCGGCTGCGCGCCGACGACGAGGCCCGTCGGGGAGGGTGAATCACCTCGTGCCGGACGCTGGTCCGGGAGCGAGAAGACCGAGTGCGGGCTGCACGTCTGAGATGACGTCCGCGCCGGTCAGGGCCTCTGGTCACCACTAGTCCCGTCGACCGGCGCCGCCAGCGCGGGCGGGCCGCAGAGCTGAATCGGAGTCTCGGCTCATGCAGTTCCTACGTCCGTTTCGAAAGAGCGTCCAGCTCAACCAGGTCGAGCTGTGGAAGCTCGAGAGGCACCCTCTCGACGTGGCCGCCGCCGTCACCGACACCTACGCCTCTCAGGGCGTCAGCGCCATCGAGGCGGTCCCGGGGGAGGCGGAGCGGCTCAAGTGGGTGGGCATCTATCCCCAGCGCCAGGGCGGCGACGCCTTCATGCTGCGGGTCAAGGTGCCGGGTGGCCGGCTGCACGGCACCCCAGGCGCGGGTGATAGGCGAGGTCGCCGACGAGCTGGCGCGGGGGCCCGAGGTCAACGAGCTGTGGGGCGAGGGCTTCTGCGACATCACCACCCGGCAGGACATCCAGCTCCACTGGCTGCGGATCGGCGACATCCCCGAGGTCTGGCGGCGCCTTGCGGAGACGGGGCTGACGACCGTCCAGGCGTGCGGCGACTCGGCCCGCAACGTCCTCTGCTGCCCGGTTTCCGGACTCGACGCCGACGAGGCGATCGACGCTCTGCCCTACGCCGAGAGGATCTCGCGCTTCTTCACCGGCAACCGCGAGTACGCCAACCTCCCCCGCAAGTTCAAGATGAGCATCACCGGCTGCCTCGAGGACTGCGCCCAGGCCGAGATCAACGACATCGGGATGTGGCCCGCCAGGGGCGACAGCGGCGACGTCGGCTTCAACGTCCTCGTCGGCGGCGGTCTCTCCGACGGCCCCCGGATGGCGAGCGACATCGACGTGTTCGTGCGGCCCGATCAGGTGGTGGAGATCACGCGGGCGATCGCCCAGCTCTACGGCGAGCTCGGCAACCGGGAGAACCGTGGCCTCGCCCGGATGCGCTACCTCGTGCAGGAGCTGGGGCCGGAGGGTTTCCGGGAGCAACTCGCCAAGCGCTCCGCTTTCCCCCTCACCCCGGCCGGGGAGCAGCTCACTCGTCGCTACCGGGGTGACCACGTGGGCGTGCACGCCCAGCGCCAGCCCGGCCTGTCCTACGTCGGCTGCTCCGTCACGGTCGGTCGGCTGGCCGGGGTCGACCTGATGGAGGCCGCTCGTCTCGCTGACACCTACGGCGACGGCGAGATCAGGCTGAGCACCGACCAGAACATGATCCTCACCGGCGTTCCCGACGGCCGGCTGCAGGCGCTGCTCGGCGAGCCGCTGCTGCAGCGGCACTCTCCCTTCCCGCGACCGTTCGAGCGGGGGGTGGTGGCTTGCACGGGGAGCGAGTTCTGCCGTTTCGCGATCGTCGAGACGAAGAGGCGTGCGGTCGAGTGGGCGAGGGAGATGGACGATCGCTTCGCCGTCGTCGGTCGCGGCGCAGCAGCGCCGGGTGCAGCACGGGGACGAGGGTGTCGTGCGGATGCACTTCTCGGGGTGCTCGGCTTCCTGCGCCCAGCCGCAGATCGCCGACATCGGGTTCAGGGGCGACACGGCGCACGCCGGCGAGGAGATCGTCGAGGCGGTGGACATCGCGCTCGGCGGGAGCCTCGGTGTCGACGCCCGCTTCGCCGACTTCGTCCGCGGCGCGGTGCCGGTCGACGAGGTGCCGGACGTGCTGGCTCGGCTGATGGCACGGTTCCTCGCCGAGCACCGTCCCTCCGAGCGGTTCCACGAGTGGGCGCGGCGCGTGCCGCTCGAGGAGCTGCGTGAGAGGGCGGGGTCCCCGTCGGCTGCGGCGAGCGGGAGGGCGTCGGCGTGAGCGCCGGCGTGTTCCGGATTCGGGACGAGATGAACGGGATCGTGGAGGCGCCGGGCAAGACCTGGTTCTTCGAGCTGGCGGCCGCCGTCATCGACGCCGACCGCTGCGTGCAGTGCGGCGCCTGCGTCGCGGCCTGCCCGACCGACTCGATCGGCGTCGGGCGCCACGGGTTGCCGGAGCTGGTCAAGATGTGCACGGGCTGCTCGCTGTGCTGGGACTTCTGCCCGCGCGGAGGGCTGCGCTACGAGGCGACGTGGTTGCGACCCGACGAGCATGCCGACGACTCATGGCGGATCGTGGGTGCCGACCCTGCCCCCGGATTGGGCCTCGTGCGCGAGCAGCGAGCGGCACGGGTCGCCGCGACCTCGCGCTTCAGGACCGCCTCGTCACAGGACGGGGGCGTGGTCTCGGCCATCCTCGCCGCCGCTTTGGAGGCGGGCGACATCGACGGCGCACTGGTGGCCCGTGAGGACCCGGCCGAGTCCTGGAAGGGTGTGGCGCAGCTGGCGACCTCGGTCGAGGAGATCCTCGCCGCCGCCGGGTCCTTCTACAACCAGACGATGGCCCTCGCCAACCTTGACATCGACAGAGCCGGGCTCGCCGGCGGCGCGCGCATCGCCGTCGTCGGCACACCCTGCGAGATCGAGGGCCTGCGGGCGCTCCAGCAGCGCGCCTGGCGGCGCGGCAGGTCACGCCCGGAGTCGTCGGTGCTCTCGATCGCGCTTCTCTGCACGAAGAGCTTCGACTACCGCAAGCTGATGCTCCGGGATCTCCGTGACCAACGCCACGTGGACCTCGAGGCGGTAGGCAAGATCGACGTCGTCCACGGCCGGATGGTGGTGGAGGACCGCGACGGGGCCACCCTCATCGACGAGCCGGTGAAGCAGTTCCACGACGCGGCGCTGAAGGGCTGCGACGAGTGCGCCGACTTCCTCGGGAGGGCCGCCGACATCAGCGTCGGATCGGTCGGGAGCGCTGCCGGATGGTCGAGCGTGCTCGTCAGGACCGAGGCCGGCGAACAGGCGATGGCGCGAGTTGAGGCGGAGCTCGAGCTGGCGGCGCTCGATTCGCCCGAGGCGCTCGTCAAGCTCGACGCCCTCGACAAGCGCACCGCCGCCAAGACGATGCAGCGCCAGCTCGATCCGGACGGGCCGCTCTTCATCGACTACGAGGAGCACGCTCTCTGGTACGGCGGGACAGACCGGGCACCCGTCTGGAAGGACGACTGAGGGCCACGGCGATCAGCGTCTCCTGGCGCTCGAGGATGCCGCAGACGGGCTCGTCCCGAGCTGCGCGGGCGCCCTCAAGCAGCCCGTCGGATCCGGCGTCAGCGGCTGACGGTCGCTCCCCCGATCAGCACCTCGTTCGGCTCCAGCCCGAAGGACCAGGCGAATGCGCCCTCGTGCTCGGCCTCCCAGACGACGAGGTCGGCGAGCATCCCCTGCCGCAGGCTGCCGCGATCGTCGAGGCGCAGGGAGGCGGCACCACCGGCCGTGGCGGCAGTGAGTGCCTGCTCGACGGACAGCCCGAGAACCGTCACGGCCAGCCCGACGACGAGGCTCATGTCGGTGGTGCCGCAGGTGCCCGGATTGTGGTCGCTGCCGAGAGCGAGGGTCACGCCCTTGGCGAGCATCATCTTGGCGGGCGGCGGGTGGCCCATCGAAAGCGCTGTGGTCGGGGCGAGGGTGGCGACGACACCGGCAGCGGCCATCGCCTCGGCGTCCTCCTCCGCCATCTGCAGCAGGTGGTCGGCCGAGCTTGCGTGCAGCTCCGCGGCGAGCAGGGAGCCGCCGGTGCGGGCCAGCTCGTCGGCGTGCAGGCGCGCCAACAGGCCAGCCGCCCGGCCGGCCGTCAGGATCAGCCGGCTCTGCTCGACGCTGAAGTAGCCCTCGTCGCAGAAGACGTCGCAGTGCCGGGCGCCGGCGGCCCGCGCAGCACCGACCCAGCCCGCCACCGCCTCCGAGTACGCCTGGGTGTCACCCCCGTACTCCCCGGGCACGGCGTGCGCCCCGAGGTAGGTGACCTCGATCCGAGGCAGCGGATTCGGCCGCCCCGCCAGCTCGGCGAGCAGGGCGACCGCCGCCGTCTCACCGTCGCGGTCGAGGTGGTAGCCGGTCTTCGCCTCGACGGTGGTGGCCCCTCCGGCGGGCCAGCGGGCGAGGAGCTGCTCGACCCGAGCCGCCAGCTCCGCCGGCGGAGTCGCACGGGTGGCGGCGACCGTCGCGACGATGCCCCCTCCGGCGGCGCCGACCTCGGCGTAGCTCGCGCCGGCCGACCGCAGGGCGATCTCCTCCATCCGGTCGCCGGAATAGACGGGATGGGTGTGGGCGTCGACGAGGCCCGGCGTGACTAGCCGGCCCTCGCAGTCGATCTCCTCGGAGACCAGGTCGAGAGCTCGAGCGGGCAGCCGGGCCTCGGGCCCCACCCATTCGATCCGCTCGCCGTCCACGAGGACGGCGGCTTCGGGGACGGTGCCGGCCGCGGTTGCCGTGAACAGCCGCCCGATCCGCCGCAGGAGGATCATGGATTGGTGCCCGCCAGAACGGCGGCGATCGACTTCTCCAGCCGCTGCCCGACGTCGGGCAGGGCCACGTGCTCTCCGCCACTGACGACGTCGACCCCGCCGACGATCACATTGGCGACGTCGCGGGCGGTGGCCACGAAGACGACGTGAGCGGGAAGGGCGTCGGGTCTTGCCGCCCGCGCCCCGGCAAGGTGGGCGCGCCTCCAGCCCCACCGTGACCAGATCGGCCATCGCCCCCACCGCGATGCGCCCGCATTCGGGCCAACCGATCGAATCCGCGCCGCCGGATGTGCCGGCCTCCAACAGCTCGCCGGGGGTGTGCGAGCCGCGCCGGCCGGTCACCAGGCGCTCGTTCGTCTCGATGCCGCGGATCTCCTCGAAAGGATCGACGACCGCATGGCTGTCCGTGCCGACGCAGAGCGGCGAACCGGCGTCCCGCAGGTCGGCGAAGGGCCCGACCCCGTCAGCCAGATCGCGCTCGGTCGTCGGGCAGGCGCAGATCGCCGTGCCGGCGAGCCCGAGCGTCGTGACGTCCCTCGGCTGGCAGGTGCGTGGCGTGGACGGCGGTGGTGCGTCGCGAGATGGCTCCGTTCGCGTCGAGCAGAGCCGTCGGAGTGCAGCCGTGCGTCAGCAGGCACTCCTCGTTCTCGCGGAGCTGCTCGGAGAGGTGGACGTGGAGAGGAAGCTGGCGGGAGGCGGCAAAGGCGCCGACCGTGCGGAGCGCGCCAGCGGGGACCGCGCGGACGCTGTGGGCCGCCACCCCGACCCGAGCAAGTCTGGAGCGTGATGCCCCGACCGCTGCGACCAGGCGCTCGACGCGTGCCGCCCATGCCTCCCCGTCTCCATCCCCGAATCGCAGCTGCGCGCCCTGCAGCGCCCTCCCGTCCACACCGCCCTGCAGGTAGCAGGTGTCGAGGAGGGTGATGCGGATGCCGGCGGACGCCGCCGCCTCGATGAGGGCCCAGCCCATGGCATTGGGGTCGTCGTAGCGCGCTCCGCCCGGTTGGTGATGCAGGTAGTGGAACTCGCCGACGGCGGTGATACCCGCCAATGCCATCTCTGCGAACACGACCGTCGCCAGCTCGCGATAGGAGTCCGGGTCGAGCATCCCCGCCGCCTGGTACATCAAGCTCCGCCAGGTCCAGAAGTCTCCCGCGCCCTGCTCGCTCGTCCCCCGCAAGACACGGTGGAAGGCGTGCGAATGAGCGTTGACGGCGCCGGGCATGGTGAGGCCGGCGAGACGGGAAGTGCCGGGCGGTGGGCTCGATGTATCCGGCTCGACAGCGGTGATCCGCTCTCCCTCGACGCGGATAAGGACGTCGCTCGCCACCCCCTGCTCGCGGCCGAGCCACGCAAGCTCCGCCAGCAGCGTGCGGGTGGCCGCCGGCGGTGCGCTCCCGGTACTGGTGCCTGCGGGCGTTGTCCAATCTGCGCCGCTCGTCGCGCCGCGGGCGTTGTCCGGTCCGTGCCGCTCGTGGGCGCTGCACCGGCGCCTGCCTCACTCGCCACGGCGGTGGCCCGGCCCCTCAGTTCTCTTCGACCGAAGGCAGGTTGAGTCCACGCTCGTGGGCAGTTCGCCGGGCGATGTCGTAGCCGGCGTCGGCATGGCGCATCACCCCGCTCCCGGGGTCGTTGGTCAAGACGCGCTCGAGCTTCTCGGCGGCGAGCGGGGTGCCGTCGGCCACCACGACGACGCCTGAGTGGATCGACCGGCCTATCCCCACCCCGCCGCCGTGGTGCACCGAGACCCACGAGGCGCCACTTGCGGTGTTCAGCAGGGCGTTGAGGATCGGCCAGTCGGCGATGGCGTCCGAGCCGTCGGCCATCCCCTCCGTCTCGCGGTACGGGGAGGCGACCGACCCCGAGTCGAGGTGGTCCCGCCCGATCACGATGGGAGCCGACACCGCGCCCGATGCCACGAGGTCGTTGAAGGCCAGCCCCGCCTTGTCCCGCTCCCGGTAGCCGAGCCAGCAGATGCGGGCCGGCAGGCCCTGGAAGGCCACCTTGTCCTCAGCCATCCGCAGCCAGCGAAGCAGGTCCTCCGCCTCGGGGAAGGTGGTGATCACCGCCTTGTCGGTGGCGCCGATGTCAGCCGGGTCGCCTGACAGCGCGGCCCACCGGAAGGGTCCCGAGCCCTCGCAGAAGAGCGGCCTGATGTAGGCCGGCACGAACCCCGGGTAGTCGAAGGCACGCTCCACGCCCTCCGCTCGCGCCTCGGCACGGATGCCGTTCCCGTAGTCGAAGACCTCTGACCCCTTGTCGAGGAAGGCAACCATCCCCTCTACGTGCCTGGCCATCGAGGCCTTGCTCCGCCTCACGTACTCGTCGACGTCCCGCTGCCGCAACTCGGTCGCCTCGTCGATGCCGAAACCGGCGGGCACGTACGAGGTCGGATCGTGGGCCGAGGTCTGGTCTGTGACGATGTCGGCCGGGAAGTCACGCGCCGCGAGCGCAGGCACCAGCTCGGCGGCATTGCCCAATAGCCCGACCGAGAGCGGATTGCCGGCCTCTGCAGCCTCGGTGACCATCGAGATCGCCTTGTCGACGTCGTCGGTCCAGGCGTCCAGGTAGCGCTGCTCGATCCGGCGCTCGATACGGGTCCGGTCGACCTCGATGCACAGAGCCACGCCGCCGTTCATCGTCACGGCGAGCGGCTGCGCCCCGCCCATGCCGCCGAGACCCGCCGTGAGCACGATGCGCCCGCTCAGGGATCCGCCGTAACGTTGCCGGCCGACAGCGGCAAAGGTCTCGTACGTGCCCTGGAGGATCCCCTGGGTGCCGATGTAGATCCATGAGCCGGCGGTCATCTGCCCGTACATGGTGAGACCCGCCGACTCGAGCCGCCGGAACTCCTCCGGCGTCGCCCAGTCTGGAACCAGCAACGAGTTGGCGATGAGCACGCGAGGCGACCACTCGTGGGTGCGGAAGACACCGACCGGCTTGCCGGACTGGATCAGCAGCGTCTCGTCGTTCTCGAGCTGGCGGAGCGTCGCCACGATGCGGTCGAAGGCGTCCCAGGAGCGGGCGGCCTTACCGCTTCCGCCGTAGACGACGAGGTCGTCCGGCCGCTCGGCGACGGCCGGATCGAGGTTGTTCATCAGCATCCGGAGGGCTGCCTCCTGGCCCCAGCCCTTGGTGCTCAGCGTGCTGCCGTGCGGCGCCCGCACAGGCCGCGGTCCGCTCATCGGCTCATCCCTTCGTCGGTCTCTCCCTGACCGTTCATTCAAGCGGCCCCGCGACGTCCTCAACCGCGCGCAGCAGCGACCCACTTCGGACGATGTCGATCGCCGCATCGACGTCGGGCTTGAGCTCCCTGTCCTCCACCAGATGCGGTACCACCGAGCGGACGGCGGCAAGCGCTGCCCCCGTCCCCTCGGCAGGCCTCAACGGTCGCCGCAGTTCGCATCCCTGGGCTGCAGCCAGCAGTTCGATCGCCACCACGGCCTCGGCGTTGGTGACGCAGGCGCGGGCGTGGCGGGCAGCGATCATCCCCATCGACACGTGATCCTCCTGGCCCGCCGAGGAGGTGATGGAGTCGACGGCGGCCGGATGGGCGAGGCTCTTCGACTCCGAGACGAGTGAAGCGGCCGTGTACTGGCAGACCATGAACCCCGAGTTGACGCCGGCTTGCGGCACGAGGAAGTCGGGCAGACCTTGCGAGGTCTTGGGGTCGAGCAGGCGGTAGAGGCGACGCTCGGAGATCGAGGCCAGCGAGACAGCCGCAGCCGCAAGCGAGTCGAGGGCGTGAGACACCGGCTGGCCGTGGAAGTTGCCGCAGGAGCGGATCTCGCCGTCGTCGGGCAGAACTATCGGGTTGTCCGAGACAGAGTCCATCTCCACCTCGAGCACACCCACCGCGTACGCCAGCACGTCGCGGAAGGCCCCGTGGACCTGCGGAGCGCAGCGGATCGAGTAGGCGTCCTGGACGATGTGCTCGCTGTCGCGGTGGCTGGCGAGGAGGGGAGAGCCCGCCAGGAGGCGGGTCATGTTCCGCGCCGACGCCATCTGCCCGGCGTGGGGCCGCAAGCCGACCACCCGTGGATCGAAGGCGCGGTCGGTCCCGAGAATCGCCTCGATGGTCAGAGCGGCGGCGATGTCGGCGGTCTTGGCCAGGCGCCGGGCGCGAGCGGCCGCCAGCACACCGATGGCGGTCATCCCCTGCGTGCCATTGATCAGTGCCAGCCCCTCCTTGGCACCGAGCACGAGCGGCTTCAAGCCGGCTTCGGCCAGCGCGTCGGCGGCCCGCATCCGCACGCCGTCCCGCTTCACCTCACCCTCTCCGGTGGCGGCGAGCGCCAGATGGGCGAGCGGGGCGAGGTCCCCCGAGGCTCCGAGCGAACCCTGCTCCGGTACGACTGGAAGGATGCCGGCGTCCAGCAGCTCCACGAAACGCTCCGCCGTCTCCCGCCGTACCCCCGAGTACCCGAGCGCCAGCACGTGGGCCCGCAGGGCGAGCATCGCCCGCACCTCCGGCTCGCTCAGCTCCGGCCCGACCGCCACGGCGTGGCTGCGCAGCAGGCTGTGCTGCAGGCGGGTGGCGTGCTCCGGGTCGAGGTGGACGTTCGCCAGGCTCCCGAAACCCGTCGTCACTCCGTACACAACCGCCTTGTCCGCCAGCGCCTTGTCGACCACGGCCCGCGAAGCGTCGATCCGCTCGTAGGCCTCGGGCGCGATGATGGCGCGCGCTGAGCCGTCGGCGATGCTCTCGATGTCGCCGATCCCGATCGGAAGACCGAGTTGTACGACCGTCGGGTTGGGGGCGACCTCAGTGGCGGGCACGGCCATCGAGTATGTCACCAGGTGGCGCGCGATCGGGTCGGTCGGTTGTGCGGACTACTAGCGTCGTCGCTCGATGAAGAGCGAGTTGCAGGACGTGCGGACCGCCCGGTTGTTGCTCAGGCGGTGGCGCGAGTCCGATCGGGAGCGGGTGGTTGAGCTGTGCGGGGAAGAGGAGTTCTGGCGATACCCGTTCGGGGGAGGCTTCGACTCCGCGCAGGCGAACCGGTGGTTCGATCGGTTGCTCGACGGGTGGGAGAAGGATGGCTTCGGGGTCTGGGCCGCCGAGGTCGCCGTCACCGGCGAGGTCGTGGGGTATGTAGGGCTTCATCGTGCCGACTGGTTGGGAGGTTTCGAGCGGGAGATCGAGGTCGGCTGGCGCCTGGCGAAGGCTCATTGGGGCAACGGCTACGCCACAGAAGGCGGCAGGGCGGCGTTGGCGGCAGGCTTCGGGCAGCTCGGGTTGCAACGGGTCATCTCCATCTACAACGCCGAGAACGTCTCGTCAGGGCGCGTCATGGAACGCCTCGGCATGCGCTTCTGGTGCCATGCCAACACCGGCGAGAAGGGCGGAGAGGTGGTGATCCATCAGATAGGTCGTGAGGCCTTCGCGGCTGTCACAGCGCCTCGGTAACGTGCGAGCGTGCTCTATCTCTGCAGCGCCGATCGTGTCGAGCCGCTTGCTGCGGCCCTCGCCGGCGTGCTGGTGGAGCCGCTCGACGACCCGATGGCGACCGAGTGGGTGGCCGTACCCACCACTGGGATGCGGCGCTGGCTGGCGCTCGAGCTGGCGAGGGTGCTCGGCGCGAGCAGTGGAGACGTCGCCGGGGGAGGCGCCATCGGCGAGCGCGGCGACGGGGTAGCTGCCAACATCGAGTTCGCCTTCCCGGGCGCCCTTCGTCAGATCGTCCTCGAAGCGGACCTGGCCGAAGGTGAGACCGATCCTTGGAGGGTCGAACATCTCGTCTGGGCCGTGCTGGACGTGCTCGACAGGGGGCGCGACGACGAGCGTCTCGGGCTGGTGAGGCAATTGCCCGAAGGGGCGACAGCCTTTGGCAGGGCGAGAAGGCTGGCGGACCTCTTTGACCGCTACGCCACCCGCCGCCCGGACGTCGTCCTGCTGTGGAGCCAGGGCCGAGATGCCGACGCATCGGGCAAGCTTCTCGCCGCCGAAGACCGGTGGCAGCCGCATCTCTGGCGACTGATACGAGAGAGGATCGGGACGCCGAGCCCGCCGGAACGACTGCCGAGCCTGCTCGAGCGGCTGCGTGCCGGCACGCTGCAGTTGGACCTGCCGCCGCGCCTCGCCCTGTTCGGCATCACCTCGATCCCGGGAGGGTCTCCCTTCCTCGATCTCGTCACCGCCCTCGGGGCGACCCGCGACGTCCGTTTGTTGATCCTCGATCCGTCGCCTGCGATGACGGAGCGGGTCGCCGCTGCCGCCCCGGAGTCGGCGCGGGCTCCGCTGTCGGCCGGAGAGCCCGGGGACGCGGCGACCGCGTGGTTCCCGGAGCCGCCGCCCGAGCGCAAGGACGATCGGAGCGGCGAGCTGGTGCGCCACCCGCTCCTTCGGTCCTGGGGCCGCCCCTACCGCGAGCGGACCCTCTTGCTGGCGGCTGCTGCTCGTCGCGGCGTGCCAGCGCCGGAGGTACTGGTGAGTACTGAAGCTGTGCCGGCCCCGCCGGGACAGACCCTCCTCCAACGGATCCAGCACGACATCAGGACGGACAGCGCCCCCACCGGCGATTTCGATCTCGCTGCCACAGACACCTCGATTGCCGTCCACTCCTGCCACAGCCCCGCGCGCCAGGTGGAGGTGTTGCGGGACGCCATCCTTCATCAGCTGGCAGACGACCCGACGCTGAGCGAGGACGAGATCGTCGTGCTGTGCCCTTCCATCGAGCGCTTCGCACCATTGATCGAGGGTGGCTTCGGTCTGTCGGCAGAAGCGGCCTCTGGTCCTGGGGCGGGAGCCGACCATCCGCATCAGGCTCCATCGGCGACGCCGCGGCTGCTCTACCGGCTGGCCGATCGCTCGATTCGCGAATCGTCACCCGTGCTAGGGGCGCTGGATGCCTTGCTGGAGCTGCTCTGCGGCCGCTTCACGGCTTCCGAGCTGCTCGAGTTCATGTCGCTCGCACCGGTCGGGAGGCGGTTCGGTCTCGACGAGGAGGCGATGTCGACGGTCGCCGATTGGGTGGCCGACACCAACGTACGTTGGGGTATCGACGGCGCTCACCGCTCGGCGTGGGGGCTGCCCGCCAGCCTGACGGCCAACACCTGGCGTGCCGCCCTCGACAGGCTCTTGATCGGCGTGGCTGTGAGCGACGGGGATCTCGGCCTGAGCATCGGGGGAATCGCCCCGTTCGGGGTCGAGGGAGATGGCATCTCGCTCGCCGGCAGACTGGCCGACCTGCTGGAGCGGCTCGCAGGGCTGCAGGCGGAGCTCTCCGTCCGGCGTTCCGCCGAGTCGTGGTGCGCGGCGCTCGGGGGCGCGGCCGAGCAGCTTTTCTCTGTCGAGTCGCATCAGCAGTGGCAGCTCGACCAGTTGCGACGGATCCTGACGGAGATCTCGTCCCAGGCGACAGTCGCCGGCAAGCCGGCGGACGTAGAGCTGACGCTTGCCGACGTCCGCCGCCTGTTGGCCGATCGGCTTGCCGGAGTTCCCCGGCGACCTGATTTCTTCCGCGGGGGGATCACCATCAGCTCACTGACCCCTCTCCGGTGGCTACCGGCGCGCGTCGTATGCGTCCTCGGGCTGGACGACGACTCGATGGGTTCCGGCGGTCGTACCGACGGCGACGACATCACCGCGGTCACGCCTCGGATCGGCGACTCCGACTCGCGTGCCGAGAGCCGCCAAGCCCTGCTGGAGGCCGTCCTCGCCGCGGGGGAGAAGCTCGTCATCACACGGACGGGCTTCGACGTGCGGACGAACCGAGAGGTGCCGATGTCGGTCGCCCTCGCCGAGCTGTGCGACACGATCGGGGCGACCCTCAGCGGCTACGACGGAGCCACGGGCGGCGGGCTGCCGGTCGAGACCGTGCACCCGAGACAGCCGTTCGACCGGCGGTGTTTCGAAGAGGGTGCCCTCGGGGTAGGCCGGACCGTGGAGCTTCGACGCCGGTGCGCTGGCGGGGGCGGTGGCGCGAGCCCGCCATGATCGTGTGACGGCGCCCTTCCTGGCTCGTCCACTTCCTGGGGGAGGTGGCGACGAGCGCCTGGTGCAGCTCGCTGATCTTCGCTCCTTCCTCAACAACCCGGTGAAAGCCTTCCTGCAGAAGCGGCTGCGAATGCGGCTCACGACCGACGAGGTGGCTCCGGCGGACGACCTTGCCACGAAGTTGAACGCGCTGGAGGAGTGGGGAGTCGCCGACCGGTTGATCCAGGCGCGACTGGAGGGACGATCCACGTCCGACTGGGAGAAGCACGAGCGCGCGCTCGGGACTTTGCCGCCGGGCGGCCTCGGGCAAGATCTGGTGAGCAAAGTGAGCAGCGTCGTCGACGACCTCATCAGGTGCGCGGTGGAGCTCGGCGTGGGGCCGAGCCGTGGCGAGCAGCGCGCCGTCGATCTGGCATTGCCGGACGGGACACGCCTCGTCGGTACCGTCCCCATCCGCTTGGCGCTCCCGTCCCCGGGTCCTGCATCGGTGACCTACAGCCGGTCCGCCCCCAAGCAGAGGGTGGCAGCATGGATCGATCTGGTCGCCCTCGTCGCCTCCGAGCCGGTGACTCGCTGGCGCAGCGTCACAATCCGTCGGGGCGGCAACGCCTCACCTGCCTCCGTGATGCAGCTCGTCGTGAGCGGCGACTCGCAGGCCGAGCGTCACGAGAACGCCCTGCGGGCGCTGAGCGTCGCCGTCGACTGCTACCGCAGGGGGATGCGCGAACCGATCCCGTTGTTCAACTCGCTTTCTTTTCGCCTGCACCGTGAGGAGGCGACGGCGAGCGACTGGCGCAGCTATGAGGGCTTCGGCGATGGCGACGACGACGCCCACCGGATCGCCTTCGGCGACATCGACTTCGACCAGCTGATGGCGATACCGGCCACACGGGAGGATCCTCCCGGATACGGCCGCAGCAGGGCTGAACGGTATGCCCACTACCTCTGGGGTGCAGTCGAAGACACCTCCGAGAAGAGCTGATGACGTCGTCCTCACCCTCCTCCTCGCCAGCCGCTTCGGCAACGGCGCGACTTCCCGCCGCCCCTTTCGACCTGACAGGCGTGCTGCCTGCCGGGCGAGTCGCTATCGAAGCGAGCGCCGGGACAGGCAAGACCTACACCCTGGCCACCCTCGTGGCGCGCTACGTCGCCGAAAGGGATCTGGCGATAGATCAGGTGCTGGTCGTCACCTTCACGAGGGCGGCCGCCGCCGAGCTGCGCTCTCGCGTCCGCGCCCGCCTAAATGAGGCGGCGGAGGCACTGAGGCTCGCCATCTCCGGCGCGTCACCGGCAGATCCCGACGACGAGCTGCTTGTTCACCTCTGCCGCGAGGATGTCGAGGAGCGCTTGCGCCGCCTCGAGCGTGCGGTCGCCGACTTCGACTCGGCCACCATCACCACCATTCACGGCTTTGCCCAACAGGTGCTGGCGACTCTCGGATCGGGTGGCCCCTCCGACCTCGACGCTGTGCTCTCCGACGACACGATCGAGCTCGTGGGGGCTGTCTGCGCCGACGTGCTGGGAGCCGAGGCGATCGAGAACCCCGGATGGGCGGCAGCGCCCCCGGACCTGAAGGAGCTCCTCGGCTGCGTGCTCAGGGTCATGGGCAATCCGGGGATCGAGTTGGTGCCACACCACGACGACGAACGAGCTGGTGCACGCTCGCTGCGGAGACGCCGGCTCGTTGACAAGGCAATCTGCGAAGTCGCCCGCCGGCGGCGGATCGAAGGCACCCTCTCGTTCGACGACCTGCTGACCAGGCTGCACGAGGCGCTCGTCAAGAGCCCGGCGGCGGTGACGACACTCCGCCGCCGTTACCTGGTCGCCCTGGTGGACGAGTTCCAGGACACCGATCCTGTCCAGTGGGAGCTCTTCAAGACCCTCTTCGGGTGTGATGGGGCAGACCCGCGCGGTGCGCTCGTGCTCGTCGGCGATCCGAAGCAGGCCATCTATGCCTTCCGCGGCGCCAACGTCCACACCTACCTGGAAGCAGTCAACGGCCTCGGGACCTCGCTCTACAGCCTCGGGGTCAACCGCCGCTCGGACGGTGCACTGCTGGGGGCGATCAGCCGCCTGCTGCGGGGGGCAACCTTCGGGGACGAACGCATCGCCTACGCCGAAGTACAGCCGTGCGAGGAGAACGCTCACCGCCGGCTCGCCGGAGAGAGCGGCGAGGAGCTCCCCGCGCTCATCGTGCGAGGTGCGCTTGGGGACATAAAGCAGACGAAGTTCCACGAATACGCGACGGCAGATGTGGAGCGCGCCGTCGCCGCAGACCTGGCGATACACGTGCGGCGGCTGCTCGACACGGCGTGGGTTCCGCTCGGGGAGGCGTCCCCTGGCCGGCGGCCGCTGCGGCCTGAGAACGTGGCCGTGCTCATCGGCCGTCACGCCGAGGCGGCGCCTATCCAGCAGGCACTCGCCGAGCACGGGATAGCAGCCGTCGTGACCCGCGGCGAGAGCGTCATGAGGTCGATGGCGGCGCTCCATTGGCGGTGGCTGCTGTCGGCGATCGACCGGCCGTCGGACCCACGCAGGGCGCGTACGGCGGCGCTCTCGTGGTTCTTCGGGTGGCCGGTGGAGCGCGTCGCCGACGCCGACGACGAGGAGCTGGGCGACGTCCAGGAGACGCTGGCGCGATGGTCGGGGGTGCTGGAGGTTCAGGGGACAGCCGAGCTGTGCACGCGCATCTGGGCGGAGAGCGGAGTGGCCGCCCGCGTCCTCGGGATGGTGGAGGGGGACCGCCACATCACCGACCTCGACCACATCTCGGAGCTGCTGCAGGCGGGAACGGCGGGGAGGAGGCACACGCCTGCGGGACTGCTCGGGATCCTCGACCGGCTCGCCAATGCTGCAGCCGTCGACCCCGAGAACGACATCACGGCGCGCCGCGTGGAGTCGGACGAGCGGGCGGTTCAGATCATGACGGTGCACAATGCCAAGGGACTCGAGTTCGACGTCGTCTGCGTGCCCACGCTGTGGAAGGCGCGCCAGGTGGCGGCCGGCGACGCCGTCTACCAGGACCCCGTGACTGGCCGGCGCACCTTCGACATCGCCAACGCGGACGGCTGGCCCACGGATGCCGAGGCCAAGTCACGGCTGGCGCTGGCCGACTCGGAGGCGCTCGGTGAGAGCTTGAGGCTGCTCTACGTCGCCATGACGCGGGCCCGGCACCAGACCTTGCTCTGGTGGTCGAGAGCGAGGTATAGCGACAGAAGCGGCCTGGCGCGGATCCTGTTCGCGCGCCACGGGCCGACGATCGAGCCGCTGGCGTTCTCCTCCTCGAACGTCAAGTTGCCGCCCGACGATCAGTTCGAGGCGGTCCTCGAGTCGGTCTTCGGCGCATCCGACGGGCTGGTGTCGATAGGGGTGACAGGTCGGCCGCGGCGAGGCGTCGATCCCCGTCCGGCGGAGCAAGAAGAGCCCGAGCCGGCGCAGCTGGCGGTGGCGGTCCTCGGACGCCGGCTCGCTCGTCTCCGCCGGAGGTGGTCCTTCAGCGCCATCGCCGACCGCGCGCACGAGGCGCACCTCGACCCGGAAGACGAGAGCATGGGCGACACAGGGGCTGCGGACGAGGATCCGGCCGGCGACGAGGCTGTTGCGGGCGACGGAGGTGCCGGTGCCGGTGCAGCTGCCGGAGTTGCCAGTACCGGCGCCGCAGTCGGACTCGACGGAGGCGCCGGTGCTCCCCGGCGCCGCCGAGCGGTGGCGTCACCGGTCCTGCCGCTCGGGTCGATACTCGGCGGAACGCGCTTTGGGACTCTTGTGCACGACGTGCTCGAGTTGGTCGATTTCACGAGCCCGGAGCTGGAGGCCGAGGTGAGGGAGCGCGTCGGCGACCGGCTGCGCTTCGACTCGGTGGCGGTCGAGACCGAGGAGCTTGTCGCCGGCCTCTGCTCGGCTCTTCGGACTCCCCTCGGCCCGCTCTTCGGCGGCCGACGGCTGTGCGACCTCAGCCGCGCCGATCGCCTCGACGAGCTGTCTTTCGAGCTGCGCCTCGGCGAGGGTGGCACGCCCGCAACCGAGCGGCAGGTGGGAGCTCTCGTGCTCCGGCACCTCGATCCCGGCGATCCGCTCGTCCCCTGGGCGGAGCTGGTGGCGCAGGGACTGTTCGACGCCAAACTGGCCGGCCATCTGACGGGGTCGATCGATCTCGTGGCCCGCGTCCGCTCCGAGGCTGAGGGGGAGCCTGATCGCTACGTCCTTGCCGACTACAAGACGAACAAGCTGACGCCGCTCGGCGCCGAGCCGGGCTTCTCCGACTACGCCCCCGTTCGCTTGGCGGAGGCGATGGCCCATCACCATTACCCCTTGCAGGCGCTGCTCTACTCGGTGGCCCTGCACCGCTACCTGCGTTGGCGGGTGCGCGGCTACGACCCGGCGGTCCATCTCGGTGGGGCGGCGTACCTGTTCGTGCGGGGGATGGCAGGGCCCGAGACGCCGTGCGTGGACGGGCACCCGTACGGGCTTTTCCCCTGGAGGATCCCGAGCCCGCTTGTCACTGAGCTCAGCGACCTGCTCGACGGGCGCCTGCGGATGGTGCCGGCATGAGCGCCGCAGAGCCGCTCCTCGTCGGCGACTTGACGGTGCTCGCCCCGTTCGTCGATGCAGGAGTACTCGACGCATCTGCCGTGCACGTCGCTGGCGCCGTCGCCCGCGCCAGCGGCGGCCTGCAGTTCGAGGTGCTGCTCGGCGCCGCGCTTGCTGCCCGGGCGCCGCGTTTCGGTCACGTCTGCGTGGAGCTCCCGCAGATCGCCGGCACCGTGGTGGTGGACGAGCCGGGGCTCGACGAGCGCGAGGCACAGATCCGCCTCCTGCCCTGGCCGCCTCTGCCCGGGTGGCGGGCGGCGCTGTCGGCGAGCCCGGCGGTGCGCCTTGCCGAGGATCCCCCGGGTGAGGAGGTCCTGCCCCTCGTCTTCGACGGCACCCGCCTCTACCTCGACCGCTACTGGCGCTACGAGCAACGGACGGCTGACGGCCTGCGCCGCCTGGCCGAGGGCACCGGAGCGCTGGCACCCGAAGACGTCGCCCTGCAGCGCCTGCTCGATCGGCTCTTCGCAGTCCGCGGCGGCGCTGAGCGCACGGCTGAGCTCGCCGCTGAGCGTGGGGCGGAGTCCGGCGACCCGGAGGAGGTGCCCGACAGGCAGCGCGAGGCGGTGGCGTGTGCCCTGTCGGGCCAGCTGACGGTCATCGCCGGCGGACCTGGGACCGGTAAGACCTTTACGGTCGAGCGATTGCTCGCCGGCGCCCACATCCTGGCGATGGAGTCCGGTCGTGATCTCGAGGTGGCGCTGGCGGCTCCGACCGGCAAGGCGGCGGCGAGGATGACCGAGGCGGTGCGCAGGCGCCATGCAGCTGGCGCCGACCCGCTGCACGGGGCCGATCTGCCGGCAGCCGTCGCGGAGCGAGTGGCCGCTACCGAAGCGACGACCATCCACCGGCTGCTCGGTGGCAACTCACGGGGGCATTTCGCCCACGACCGGTCGAACCCGCTCCCGCACGATCTGGTGGTTGTCGACGAGACTTCGATGGTCTCGTTGCCGCTCATGGCGCGCCTCATCGACGCGGTCCGGCCATCGGCGTCGCTGGTGCTCGTCGGGGATCCCTTCCAGCTGGCGAGCGTGGAGGCCGGCGCCGTGCTCGGTGAAGTGGTTGGCCCGGCAGCGACGGGGACAACGGCGACGGCGGCAACCGCGGCGGGGGCAACCGCTACGGGGGCAACGACGGCGGGGTTCCTGGCGCAGCGGATCGTGATGTTGGAGCGGCGCCATCGCTTCGCCGGGCCGATCGCGGATCTGGCCGACGCCATTCGGGTCGGGGACGCGCCGAGGGCCGTGCAGCTGCTGACCGGCGACGCCGCAGAGGCACTCTCGTGGGTCGACCCGGACGACACCGCTGGCGTGGACGCCCTTCGCAGGCAGCTGGCCGAGCTCGGATCAGGCGTCCTGCGAGCGGCGGGAGAGGGCGCTGCCGAGGAGGCACTTGCGCTGTCCGGTGACACGAAGGTGCTCTGCGCCACCCGCCGTGGCCCACTCGGGGTCGAGGACTGGACACGCCAGATCGAGACAGCGGTGGCGCGCCTCTCGCCTTCGTCGGATGTGGGGCGACTGCGCTGGTACGTGGGGCGGCCCGTGATGGTCACCGAGAACGACTACCTCAATCACCTCTTCAACGGGGACACCGGTGTCGTGGTCCGTGACGAGCGGGGGGCCGCCGTCGCCTTCCCGGGAGTAGGAGGTTCACCGGCGAACGGCGGCCCGGCCAGCACCCCGCTTCGCAGGTTCGGCACGTCGCAGCTCGGCGACGTCGCCACTTGGTGGGCCTCCACCATCCACAAGAGCCAGGGTTCCGAGTTCGAACGGGTCGTCGTCTGCCTGCCGTCGCCGCCCTCGCCGGTGCTCACGAGGGAGCTCCTCTACACGGCCGTCACCAGGGCGAAGACGAAGGTGACGCTGGTCGCCAGTGAGAGCGCACTGACAGAGGCGATTGCCAGACCGGTAGCCCGCGCCTCCGGCCTCGGGCAGAAGCTGTGGCCGCCCCAATCGGCCAAGCGGACGCGGGCGTCGTCGGCACAACTGCTCTGGACGTGGCGGCAGTCCGGCGCCTGAGCCGGGACAGCGAGAGCCACATAAGTCATCTCGATGTATCTCGTGTCTCCCCAGACGGAGTAGGCTGACTGCTTCATGGCTCCCAGGGACGTGCGGAAGAAGCTGGCGAAGGTGGTGTCCGCATTGCCCGGCGGGGGAGAGCCTCGACACGGCCAGGTCGAGATGGCGGAGGCCGTGGCGACGACCCTCAGCGACGGCGGGGTGCTGATGGCCGGGGCAGGCACCGGCACCGGGAAGAGCCTCGCCTACCTGGTGCCGGCGATCCTGTCGGGTCAGCGTGTGGTGGTGGCGACGGCGACGAAGGCCTTGCAGGACCAGCTCGCCAACAAGGACCTGCCGTTCCTGCAGCAGGCATTGGGGAAGGACTTCAGTTTCGCCGTGCTGAAGGGGCGGTCGAACTACATCTGCGCCGCCAAGGTCGCCGAGGCGATCGTGGGGGGCGATCAGCTGATGCTCGACGATCCGGAGGCGGACGGCAGCACACGCCGGAGCGGAGCCCGAGCGCGGCGGGGAGGGGCCGCACGCCCGAGCGGCCTGGTGGAGGAGGTGAAGCAGCTCGTCGCCTGGCGTTCCCGAACCGAGGCGGGAGACCGTGCCGAGCTCGACTTCGAGCCGAGCCCTCAGGCGTGGGCGCGAGTCAGCGTCACCGCCGACCAGTGCCCGGGCGTGCGCAAGTGTTCGTCGGGCGGGGAATGCCTCGCCGAGAGGGCGAGACAGCAGGCGGCAGAGGCCGACGTCGTCGTCGTCAACATGCATCTCTACGGAGCTCACATGGCGAGCGGCGGCGTGGTGCTGCCCGAACACGACGCTGTCGTGTTCGACGAGGCGCACGAGCTGGAGGACATCCTCGCCTCGTCGCTCGGTTGGGAGATCGGTGGCGCCCGCATGCGGATGCTCGCCCACTTGGCGCGGGCGGCACTCTCGGCCCCACGCTCCGAGGAGGCCGGGGCGGCTGTCGACGATGTGCTGGCCGCCGGCGACCGTCTGGAGACGGCGCTGCGCGCCCGGATGGACGAGCGACTGCCGACCGGCATCGGTGGCGAGCTGGAGGACGTGCTGCGGCTGGCAGCGGGCCGGCTGCGGCGCCTGGCGGCCCTCTGCGCCGAGAAGCCGACGGACGACGAGGGAGCCGACGGCGCTACAGGTGGGGCGTCGGGCCGTGCGCTGCTGGCGCTCGAGTCGTGTTTCGGGCAGCTGGAGGCGACGCTGGCCCTGGACGACGATCACGTCGCCTGGGTCGAGGGCGGCGAGCGTGCGCCGGTGGTCCGCGTCGCGCCGATCGACGTGGCGCCGATGGTCCGCCAGCTCGTCTTCGAGCAGATGCCGGTCGTCCTTGCGACGGCCACCATGCCGGCCGGCCTGGCGGAGCGCCTCGGGGCCGATCCCGAAGAGGTGGTTGCCATCGACGTCGGCAGCCCTTTCCCCTACGAGAAGCACGGGATCCTCTACTGCGCCACGCACCTGCCGGATCGCCGGTCGGCCAACGGCGAGAGCTTCGACAAGGCTTTGGACGACGAGGTGGCGGCACTGATCGAAGCGGCAGGCGGGCGCACCATGGCGCTGTTCACCAGCTGGCGTGCGATGCAGCGGGCCGTCGAAACGATCCGCGATCGACTCTCCTACCCGATCCTTGCGCAGGGCGAGATGCCCAAGCCGGCGCTGGTCACGTCGTTCGCAGCCGACCCGTCCGCATGCCTGTTCGCCACGATGAGCTTCTGGCAGGGCGTGGACGTCCCCGGTCCCACGCTCTCGCTCGTGATCGTCGACCGCATCCCGTTCCCGCGCCCCGACGATCCACTGCTGTCGGCCCGCAGGGAGCGTGTGGGCGCCGACGCCTTCCGCCTGATCGACCTGCCGCGGGCGGCCACGCTGCTGGCGCAGGGAGCCGGACGCCTCATCCGGACGGCGACTGACAAGGGCGTGGTAGCCGTGCTCGACCCGAGGTTGGCGTCGGCGTCGTACCGCTGGGTGCTGATCCGGGCGCTGCCGCCGATGCATCGCACCCGCGACCGGGCCGAGGTGGAGGCGTTCCTGCGTGCACTGCGGGAGCCGGCTTAGGCGGCTTCAATGCACGTGGCAGGCGGCGACAGTGGCGTGCTGCTAGCAACTCTGGCCAAGCCCTCGTTGCAAGCCGGCCCGCATCGACGCGAGGGCGGCTGCGACCGGCAACCCGGCGTCGACGGCCAACTCCAGGGCCTCGACGATGAGCCGCTGCTCGACTTCGACCGACCTGCGAAGGTCCTCGAAGCGGAACGACTCGTCGATCCGCCGCACCAGCTGAGCGGGACGCATCGCAAGCCCGAGCGTGGACTCGTCGGTCCACTTCAGGTCGCGGTCCCACACCTCGTTCAACGCGAACAGCAACCGCAGCAGGTTCTCCATGTCCCAGGTGAAGCGAAGGGCGAGGCCGAGGCGCTGCTCCCTGGCCGCGAGTCCCCACCGCACGTCCGGCACGTGTGGATCGCCCCAGACCGCCGTCTGCTCCGCCGCGATCCGCTCGCGCAGCCCGGCCGGGTAAGTATCCAGCTTGTTCTTCCACCTCTCGAGCAACCCATGAGATCTGAGGGGAATCGCTTCTTGCACCGTCTGGCCCATCTGCAACCGCAGATGGTCGGTGTAGCCACCTTGGGCCAGCCGTCCCACCAAGCCGTCGAACTGCTCGTCGAGTGCCCAACCGAGCTCGAACCAGAAGCCGGCGAATCTGCAGACGATCCAGATGAAGCCGGTTGGGTCCTCGTCCCACGAGCCGGGGGAGACCTCGGTAGCGCCGACGGCCGCGAGCCACGACTGCACGGCATCCTTGCCAGGTAGGTCGCTGACCCAGAAGTCGAGCTCGACGTCGGAATGACGATCGGCCGTGCCGCGGGCGACCGACCCCGTCAGCGCCACCTCGGCACCCAGATCGAGCGCGCACGTCTCCACCAGCTGCATGGCCGCAACGAACCGGGCGTGGCTCTCGGCCGTCATCTCTGGGAGTTTCACGCCGGAAGTACTACCAGGCGCCTCCCTGAGGAGTCGGCCGTCTCCGCCCCGCCCCGCGCCCCCTCAAACGCGGCGCTCAATAACCCAGCCGCTCGATGATGTCGGTGCGGCGCTGCCAGTCCTTCTCGACCTTGACGAAGAGCTCCAGGTAGGCGCCCGGCGGCAGCTGCGAACGCACCGCCATGCCTGCCTCCTTCAGCGTGAGGCCGCCCTTCCCGATCACGATCCCCTTCTGCGAGTCGCGCTCGACCAGGATCTCGCAGCGGATCAGTGGCCAGTCCCACTCCGTCACGCGGCAGGCGATCGAGTGCGGCAGCTCCTCCCGGGCGTGTCGCAACAGCTGCTCGCGCACCAGCTCTGCGACGAAGAACGCCTCCGGTACGTCTTTGACCATCCCCGCCGGGTAGTAACGGGGTCCTGGCGGCAGCCGCTCCATCACGTGGTCGACGAGCTCGGCGACGCCGTCGCCGGTGCGGGCCGAGATCGGGAAGTACTCCGCTTCGGGAAGCTCGAGCCCGGCCGCGGCGGCGCTCAGGTGCTCGAGCACCTGGCCGGTTGAGGCGCGGTCGATCTTGTTCACCGCCACCACGGCGTCTTTCGGCGCCAGGCGCGCCACGTGCTTGTCGCCGGTTCCTATCTCGGCCGTGGCATCCACCACCAAGATGCAGACGTCGACGTCCTCGAGCGCAGCCGAGGCCGAGCTGTTGAGCCGCTCTCCGAGGGCAGTGCGCGGCTTGTGGATCCCGGGCGTATCGACGATCACCGCTTGGGCGTCAGGGCGGTCGAGGACTCCCCGCACGCGGGTGCGGGTGGTGTTCGGGGTGCTCGAGATGATGGAGACCTTGGTCCCGAGCATCCGGTTGACGAGCGTCGACTTGCCGACGTTCGGGCGGCCGACGATCGCCACGAAGCCGGACTTGAAGGTGTCGCTCAACGCTCGCCTCCCGAACCGTGCGTGCGCAGGCTCTCGGCCTCCCACTCCTCCTGGAAGCGGTCCCTGTCCCGCTCGCGCTCTCGCTCGCGGCGCTCTCGTCTGCCGCCGTCCACTCGTTCGATCCGTACCCGTGCGATCCGCCGCCCCTGCACACGTTCGGCCACCAGCAGATATCCCTCGCTCTCGGACGACTCGCCCTCGGACGGAACGTGCCCGAGCAGGGCGAGCAGCAGGCCGCCGACGGAGTCCCAGTCGCCGACCGGCAGGTCGGCGTGCAGCAACTCGTTCAGCTCGTCGATGGCCATCCGGCCGGAGACGCGGTACTGGTGCTCCCCCAGAGGTTCGATCAGCGGCTCGTCACGATCGAACTCGTCGACGATCTCGCCCACCAGCTCCTCGATCAGGTCCTCCAACGTCACGATGCCGGCCGTGCCGCCGTACTCGTCGATCACGACCGCGATGTGGAACTGCTCGGCTTGCATCTCGCGCATCAGGGGGGCCACGCGCTTGGTCTCGGGCACGAAGTGGGCCGGCCGCGCCAGCTGCGACACAACCTGTTCCTCGCTCCCGAGTCGGGTCGCCCGCATCAGGTCCTTGGTGTAGGCGATGCCGACGATGTCGTCGATGTCGGTGCCGTAGACGGGGATCCGCGAGTATCCGGCGGCGATCGCCCGCTCCAGCACGGACCCCACGCTGGCGGTGGCGGGGACGCCGATGATGTCCGTGCGCGGGACCATCACCTCGCGGGCGATGGTGTCGCCGAAGTCGATGATCGAATGGATGAGAGCCCGCTCCTCGGTCTCGATCACCTCGTCCGCAACCGCCACATCGGCCATCGCCAGCAGCTCGGACTCGGTGACGTCGCCCGATGACTGATCGCTCTTGGACCTCGGGGTGATGGCGCCCGAGATCCACACCAGCCCGGTCGACAGCCAGCGGACTGGAGCAAAACGGATGATCGCCGTCACCATCGGCGCCGCCAACAGCGCCGCCCGCGCCGAATTGCGGACGGCCCAGTTCTTCGGGACCGCCTCGCCGAAGATGAAGATCACTATCACCTCGAAGGCGGTGGCGACGGCGACACCCCAGGCACCCACCAGCTGGGCGCTGACCACGCCCACCAACGTTGCCGCCACCAGTTGGCACAGAAGTACGAGGAGCAGGATCGGGTTGAGGAACTTGTCCGGGTCCTCGGCCAGCCGGCGCAGCGAGCGCGCCCCCAGGTGGCCCTCGTCCTCGAGCGCCTTGGCGCGTGCGCGGGTCATGCGCACGAGGCTCGTCTCCGCCAGGGCGAACACGGCCGAAGCGGCGATGAGCACGACGACCACCGCCAGCACCGCACCGTCCGCCACGGAGAACCTGGTGACGGCGGCGGTAGTCACGGACTCGGCGTCCCGCTTGCGCCGCTCGGGTCGCTCGTCACGCTCGTCCCGCCGGGGTCGCTCGTCCCGCTCGTCCCGCTCGTCCCGCCGGGGTCGCTCGTCACGCTCGTCCCGCCTGCGGCGGTCGGGCCGCTCGTCCCGTTCGTGGCGCCCTGTCGGTGGAACTTGTCGAGCAGCTGTTGCTCGCGCCGCTCCATCACCACGGCCTCCTGCTCCTCCTCATGGTCCATCCCGAGCAGATGGAGGATGCCGTGCACCAGCAGGAGTGCCATCTCGTCGTCGTACTCGCCGGCGTGGTCAGGTGCCTGCCGCCACGCCACTTCCGGGCAGATCACCACGTCGCCGAGCAGAGTCGGGACCGGCTCGTCCTCGGGGGGCATCCAGCCGGGCCCCGTCCCACCCGAATCGGGGGAACGGCCGCTCACCGACACCTCGTCCTCGATGGGGAAGGACAGGACGTCGGTCGGACCGTCCTTTCCGAGGAACCGGGAGTTGAGGGCGGCGATAGCCGACTCGTCGACGTACAGCACAGAGAGCTCCGCCTCTCCCCGCACCCCCTCGGCCCGCAGCACTGCCTCGGCGAGCGCCGCCCAGCGGGCGACCTCGACCGGACGGTCGGCCTGCTCGTCGGCTACGAAGACGTCGACTCCCATGGGGCGGTGGAGCGCTGCCCGCTACCGGCGCGGCTTGCTCTGCGGGGCGGCGTCGTAGGCGCGAACTATGTCTCGCACGATGCGGTGCCGCACCACGTCGTGGTGGTCGAGATGGACGAAGGCGAGGCCGTCGATCCCGCTCAGCAGCGTCTCCAGGTGCAGCAGCCCGGAGCGGCCATCGGCCACGTCGATCTGGGTGACGTCGCCCGTCACCACCACCTTGGTCCCGAAGCCGATCCTGGTCAGGAACATCTTCATCTGCTCCGGCGTCGTGTTCTGCGCCTCGTCGAGGATCACGAAGCTCGAGTTGAGCGTCCGCCCCCGCATGAAGGCCAGCGGCGCGATCTCGATCGTGCCCCGCTCGAGAAGGCGCTGAGTGCCCTCCGGCTCCAGCATGTCGTAGAGGGCGTCGTACAGCGGGCGCAGGTACGGGTCGACCTTGGCCATCAGGTCGCCCGGCAGGAACCCGAGCCGCTCGCCGGCCTCCACCGCCGGACGCGTGAGGATGATGCGGTTGACCTGCTTGGCCTGCAGTGCCTGCACGGCCAGGGCAACCGCAAGGTACGACTTGCCGGTACCGGCGGGGCCGATGCCGAAGGTGATGGTGTTGGCCGTGATGGCATCGGTGTAGCGCTTCTGGCCGGCGGTCTTCGGTCGCACCCAGCGGCCGCGTGCGCTCCGCAGCAACTCTGCCGTCAGCACCTCGGAGGGTCGCACATCGGACTTGACCATCTCGATGGTGCGGGCGAGGTTCGCCGAGTCGAGCCAGTGCCCCTGCTGGAGGATCAGCACCAGCTCCTCGAACAGCCGCTCCACAAGATCCGCTTCGACGCCCTCGATCGTGATCTCGTTGCCCCGCACATGGATGCGGGTGCCCGGGAACGCCTCCTCGATCAGCTTCAGCAACTCGTCTCGCTCGCCCAGCAGGCCGACCATCAGGTGGTTGGCAGGGACGAGGGTCTTTGTGGGGAGGCTCGACATCGGGACTGTGAAGAGGGTAGCGCCTGTCAGCCGGGGGGCCAGCCCATCGGCCGGCCGCCGAGCACGTGCAGATGCAGGTGAGGCACCGAGTTGCCGCTGTCCGGGCCGACGTTGAAGACCAGCCGGTACCCGCGCTCGGCGAGACCCTCATCGGCAGCCACCGTCCGCGCCAGGACGAGCATGTCTGCCAGAACCTCCGCCTGCCCAGCGTCTATGGCGGCCGCATCGGTGATGTGCCGGCGCGGGACGACCAACACGTGGAGAGGGGCGCCGGGATTCAGATCCCTGAAGGCGTATGCGTGCTCACTCGACCCCGCCTCGGTCGACGGGACTTCGCCGGCGACGATCCTGCAGAAGATGCAGCCGCTCAACCTGCTTCGATCTTCACTGGCTCGGGATGGAGGTGCTCGAGAGTGCCAGGGACGATCCGCGACGATTCGATGAACCTGTCCACATCGGAGGCCTGCAGGCGGATGACGCGGCCGAACTTGTAAGCGATCAGGTCGCCCTCGTCAATGAACCGGTAGAGAGTCCGGAGGTTGACCCCCAGATACTCCGACGCCTCTTTGGTACTGAGCCAGCGAATGGACGTATTCATCGCATAGAAGGGTAGCACCTCGGGTATGACACGATCTTCCGTTTCATAACATTTAATTGTGCCTCGCCGAGAAATCCTCTCGGAAGGCGTTTGGCACGCCACTGTCAGTATCTCTCGTGGTTAGTACGAGAGATGCTCCCTCAGAGGCCCCGACCGGCCACGGCATTGGCCGCTTCACCGCCCGCAACCGGCACCGCCCGGCATCGTCAATCTAACTGCCACTTCGTTGGCGAGAAGCCTGCCCTCGAGGCTCAGAACCGCTCTTCCCGAAGACCGCACGACCAGCCGATCGAGCAGATCGTCGGGCGGCAGGCTCCAGTCAGGCACCCCCTCCCTCGTCCGCAGCGCCAGCTCGAGGCGCTCGCGGAGTCGCTCCTCCTCGGGCAGCCGCTCCTCGCCTGCTGTGATCGACGCGATCGACGCCGGTGGAGAGGTGGCGTGCCACGCCTTGTCGACCAGTGAGATGTAGCGGTCCGGCGTGCGCACGTTCCAGAACCGCCTGCCCGAAAGATGGCTGTGGGCGGCGCAGCCGATGCCGCGGTAGTCCCCCTGTTGCCAATAGAGAAGATTGTGCCGGCACTCGTAGCCGGGGCATCGCCCAGTTCGAGATCTCGTACCAGGCGAGGCCTGCTCCCGAGAGCACCTCCTCGGCGATCGCGTATCTATCGGCGAGGTCGTCGTCGTCGGGATGGCGGCTGCGGGTCGCGGCCGAGGGGAGTGCCAGGTTCCGGGGTCAGCGCGTAGGCGCTGATGTGCGGCGGGGGGCCGAGGGCCAGCACCTCCTCGAGGGTCGCCCGCCAATCTTCCTCGGTCTCTCCCGGCCCTCCGAAGATGAGGTCGAGGTTGTAGGACCGCACGCCGGCCTGACCGAGCAGCCGGACCGAATCTGTCACCGCCGTCGGCCCGTGCTGTCGCCCGAGCCCCGACAGCACGTGTGCCCGCATCGACTGGGCGCCGATCGAGATCCTGTTGACGCCCGCCCCCAGGTAGGCGTCGAGCAGCTCGGCCGTGACGGTATCCGGGTTGCACTCGACGGTCACCTCGGCCCCCGGCTGGCGCTCGATCGCCTCGAGGATCCGGCACAGCAGGCCCGCCGGAAGCAGCGACGGCGTTCCTCCGCCGAAGAAGACCGAGCTGGCGGGCATGAGTTCTCCCGCCGCCGAGGCGAGCTCGAGCTCGCGGAGGCACGCCTCGACGTACTCCGCCATCAGGTGGTGACGATCGGTCCAGGTCGCGAAGTCGCAGTAGTCGCAGCGCCGGGCGCAGAACGGCACATGCACGTAGACGCCGAATGGCACCGCAAGAGCCTAATGGCGGTCCGGCCGCCGGCCGCCTTCCCCGGCCGCGCCGCCGGCGCCCGACGATCGGGGACATCGGGCCCGTCAGGACTGATGCAGCAGCGCCAGTTCCTCCAGGCGGACGATCATCTCCTCGATGGTCTTGCCGAACATCGACGCCATCACCCGTAGGTCCTCGCCCCTGATCGTGATCACACGCCCGTTGAAATCCTGGCGCTGCACCTGCACCGAGGCCAGGAAATGCCTGAGCAGGTCGCGCTCGGGGCCGCGTGAGTCGTTCAGCTTGACGAGGTCGATCGACACCTTCGAACCGCCGCGCCCGCCACCTCTCCCGCCCGAGGGCCGCGGGGCGCCGCGCTCGCCGCCGAGCGCGATCTCGTTCTGCGGCAGCAGCTGGTCGACCGGCACGTCGTAGAGGCGTGCCAAGCGCTGCAGCCGCGGTACGGAGATGGAGCGCTCGCCTCGCTCGTACGCGCCCAGCACGGACGCCTTGAACTCCTGGCCCGAACTGGCCTCCACCGCCTGCAGGGAAAGCCGCTTCTGCCGCCGCACGGCCCTCAACCTCGCCCCAACCGCCGATGCATAGAGCGCTGAGCGATCGTCAACCGTGTCTTCGGTCAATGCCATCGTTGGTCCGGACCTTCCCTGGTCGAGCTGTCCCTGGCGATCCCTGTTCATCCAGCGGCCGGCGCCTTGCCGACCCGTCACCGCACAAAGTCTTGCTCACGCAGCGTGGTAAATCAAGGGGATGTCTCTGCAGCCCCGCTGCAACTTCTCGAATAGCTCAACACGGCTCTTCGTGCTCCCTCCGGCTGGCCACCAGTCCGGCTCGCAGAGATGCCAGGATCACTGCGACCGCCACCGCCGCCGTCTCGCTACGGAGCGTGAGGGGGCCGAGGTCTATCTTCCGCCGGAACATACCCAGCTCGGAGGGGCTCCAACCGCCCTCCGGGCCGACGAGCACGCTCGGTGTGGCGAGGGAGGGAGGCTCGCCGCCGGGGGCCGCCAACGCCGCATCTGTGACCAGTGCCGCGAGGTCGGGCAGGCGCGTGATGGCGCTGACCTCCGGGAGGAAGGGACGCCGGCTCTGCATCGCCGCCTCCCTCGCCACCCTCCGCAGCCGGGCCGTCCGCCGCTCTTCCGCCGCACCCTCCAGCCGGACCACCGTTCGTTCCGTGATCATCGGGACGAGAAGGTCGATGCCGATCTCGGTGAGCTTTTGGACCGTCCAGTCGGGCCGATCCCCCTTCACCACGGCGAAACCCACCGCCAGCCTCGGCTCCGCCCGCCCGCACCGCTCCATGTCGCCGGTAGGACGCAGCGCTGCCGAGTGGCGGCCGGCGACGAAGGCGCAGAGCCTCCAGGAGCCGCTGCCGTCGCAGGCGATCACGACCTCGCCGTCCCGCAGGCGGAGCACCGCCCGCAGATGATGATCGTCCTCGTCGCTCGGGGCGGGTGCGCTCAGGTCGTCGACGTAGACGAGGGCGCTGGCACGGGGGAGCGCGGGGGAGCCCGCCCGTTCCGGCACGACCTCAGCTGCGTGAGGTGCGCAGCCTCGAGAGGATGCCTCCGTCGGCAGACACCTCCTCGCCACGCAGCTCGGCGAGCTGCCGGAGGAGCTCCTCCTCGCGCCGCGAGAGCTTGGAGGGGGTGTCCACGACGACGTGTACGAGCAGATCGCCACGGCCCCGCGACCTCACATGGGGCACACCCCTGCCCGCGCAGTCGGATGACCTTCCCGGTCTGGGTCCCCGGCGGGATCGTGAGCGTCTCGGGCCCCTCCAGCGTGGGCAGCGCCACCTCGGCGCCGAGCGCCGCCTGTGTCATCGCCAGATGCAGGTTCGTGATGATGTCCGTGCCGGCCCGCTCGAAGTGCTCGTGAGTGGCCACGCGAAGGTGGACGAACAAGTCGCCCGAGATGCCGCCGCGTGAGGCGGCGGGACCCTGGCCGGCGACACGCAGGGTGTTGCCGTTGTCGACGCCCGCCGGCACTGCGACCTCTATCGTCCGCTCCTCCGTACGCAGACCGTCACCACGGCAATCCGGGCAGGGGGAGGAGACCACTTCGCCTCGGCCGCGGCAGCGCCCGCACGGCGCGGACGTGACCATCTGCCCGAGGATCGACTGGCGCACCCGGCGGACCTCGCCGGCGCCGCCGCAATCGGGACACGAGACTGGAGTCGTACCCGGGCGGGCGCCGCTGCCCGAGCAGGTGGCGCACGTGACCGGCAGTCGGAGAGGCACTTCCACCTCGCCACCGAAGATCGCCTGCTCGAAGGTCAGGTCGATGACAACCTCGGCGTCGGCCGCCCGCGGCGGGCCGACCGCGTCCGCCGAACCCGCCGAAGCCGCCGCCGCCGCCTCCGAAGAAGGCGTCGAAGATGTCGCCGAAGCCGCCTGTGAACCCTCCCGGGAAGCCACCCGCCCCAGCTCCTCCCGCACCCGAGCCGCGCACACCTTCTGGGCCGAACATGTCGTAGCGGCGGCGGCGCTCGGGGTCGCGCAACGTCTCGTAGGCGAGTGCGATCTCCTTGAAGCGCGCCTCGGAGTCGGCGTCCCCCTCGTTGGTGTCCGGATGGTGCTGGCGGGCGAGCCGGCGGTAGGCGCGCTTGATCTCGTCCTCGCTTGCGTTGCGGCTGACACCGAGGATGGCGTAGTAGTCCTCTGCCACGGCGGTCATCTTCCCTCACCCGTCAGCTGGCGTGACAGGCGCTGCCCGACGAGGGCGACGGCGGCGAGCGCCTGCGGGTAGTTCATCCTCGTCGGCCCGAGCACGCCGACAGTGCCCACGACCTCGTCGTCGGCGAGGTACGGGGCGACCACGACCGAGCACTCGGCCAGCGGGCCGATGCCGTGCTCACCTCCGATCGAGACGTTCCGCCCTGCGGTCAGTGCATCGCTCAGCAGGGACACGACGAGATAGGACTTCTCGAGCATCGAGAGCACGGCCCGCACCGTGTCGACGGCGTCGAAGGCGCTCGCCATCCGCGAGGCGCCACCCACGAACACCTGGTCCTGATCGGCGGCCGTGATGTCGCGGAGGCCCGCCAGCGCAGCGGCGAGGATGCGGTCGACTTTCGGGTCCCCGCTCGGGGGACAAGGTTCGACCTCTGCCAGCAGGGCGCCCGTGGCGTGGAGCGCGAGCTTGGCGGCGGCGGCCTCGATCGCGAGGTCGGGATCGTCCTCCTCCAGGTCCAGCGTGTGCTTCTCGATCGACCCGTTGGAGAGGACCACCACGAGCAGGGCGAGCCGCGGCGCCAACCGGACGAGCACGAGCGACCGGATCCGCAGCGCCTCGTGGTCGGGGGCGATGACGACCGCCGCGCAGTTGGTCAGCTCCGAGAGGAGGTTGGACGTGCTGCGGAGCATCCGCTCCAGCTCGCCGTGCGCACTGGAGAAGAAGTCGCGCACCTGTCGCTCCTCAGCCTCCCCGAGACGCCCCTGGCCGCAGAACTCGTCCACGAAGAAGCGGTAACCCTTGTCGGTCGGGATGCGCCCGGCGCTCGTGTGGGGGTGGCTCAGGTAGCCCTCCCGCTCGAGCGCCGCCATCTCGGAGCGGACCGTGGCAGGCGAAACGTCGATCCCCGGCTCACCGACGACGTGCGCCGATCCCACGGGCTGCGCCGTCTCGATGTACTCGGTGACGACTGTCTTCAATATCGCTGTCTTGCGTTCGTCGAGCATCTTCGTCGAGTGTTGTCCGTTGGACCTCGGTCCGGTTGTCCTCGTGTTCGAGCTGGTCGGGCGGCCGTGCCGGTCCGCTCCTGGCACTCGATTGTACCGGGTGCCAGCCTCGCCGCCCCGGGCGGTGGCGGCTAGCTTGCCCCCATGCCGAACTATCGCTCCCTCATCGCCGCGGCGGCCGAGGCCCTCGTCTCGGAACGCAGGCGCCTCACGCCCGGCGAGCTGGCGCAGCTGGCGGCGGTTCCCGATGCGCTCGTGCCCTCGCTCGCCGGAGCGGCGCACGACGTGCGCCTCGCCTGGTGCGGAGCCGAGGTGGAGGTCGAGGGGATCCTCTCGGCCAAGACCGGCGGGTGCCCGGAGGATTGCCATTTCTGCAGCCAGTCGTCGCGTTTCGAGAGCCCGGTCAAGGCGACGCCTTTCCTGGACCGAGAGGAGGTGCTGGCAGCCGCCCGGGAGACGGCCGCGCTCGGCGCGAGCGAGTTCTGCATCGTCCTCGCGGTGCGCGGGCCCGGACGAGCGGACACTGCAGCGGATCCTCGAGCTCGTCCCGCTGATCCGGCGCGAGACCGGGCTCAACGTCGCCATCTCGGCCGGCATCCTCACCGAGGAGCAGGCGGCGCGCCTTGCCGAAGGGGGCGTGCACCGTTACAACCACAACCTCGAGACGGCGCGGTCGTTCTTCTCACAGGTCGTCACCACGCACTCCTTCGAGGACCGGTTTTCGACGTGCCAGATGGTGCGACGCCACGGGATGGAGCTCTGCTGCGGGGCTCTGCTCGGGATGGGCGAGAGCGACGAGCAGCGGCTGGAGCTGATCGGGCAGCTCGCCGAGCTCGACCCGGACGAGGTGCCGCTGAACTTCCTCGAACCCGCGGCCGGGCACGCCCTTCGGAGGGAGGCCGCTGCTCGAGCCCCTGGAGGCGATCAGATGGATCTCGCTGTTCCGCCTCGGGCTGCCGAGGACGATCCTCCGCTATGCCGGCGGGCGCGAGGTGACTCTCCGCGAGCTGCAGTCGATCGGCCTCACGGCCGGCATCAATGCCCTGATCGTCGGGAACTACCTGACGACGCTCGGGCGCGCGCCGGCAGAGGACCTGCAGATGCTCGCCGACCTGCGGATGCCGGTGAAAGCTCTCTCGGCGGCGATCTGAGCATCGCGTCGATGGCCGCCGCCGGCAGCTACTGCACGTCCTGCGGCCGGCCCTCGGCGGAGTGCCGTGGATGCCGCCGGGAGCTCGACCCTCCCCGCTACTGCCCGCTGTGCGGCAGGCGCGTCGTGGTGCTGATAACGCCCCTGCGGGCGACGGCTACGTGCCGCCAACACGGGGAGGTGCGGGGGTAGGAAGCTGTCGAGCGGCCGCGTGACGCCTATCAGGCCGCCAGGCGTTCCTCGGCGGAGACGTCCTCCAGTGAGCGGCGGGCCGGCTCGGGGAGGACGAGGGTCAGCAGGAGGCCGGCTACGGAGGCAGCGGCGGCCACCACGAGCATGCCCCGCAGCCCGACGTGCTTCTCGAACTGCGGCACCAGGAACACGCCGACGAACGCCCCCAGCTTGCCGATCCCGGCCGCCGTCCCGTGGCCCGTGGTGCGGAAGCTGACGGGGAACACCTCCGACGGAAGGACGAAGGTCGTCAGGTTCGGACCGAACTCGACGAAGAAGTAGCTGACGCCGAATATCGCCAGGAAGGGCAGCACGGTGTGGTCAGCTGCGGCACCGCGCCGAGGACGAGGAACGCCGCCGCCATCACCGCGAAGCCGAGGAGCTGGAGGTAGCGGTGGCCGATCTTGTCCATCCGCAGCACGCCGAGCAGGTAGCCGGGGACTGCGAAGACGACGAAGATCCCGAGGGTCCAGGCGAGCTTGGCCTCGATCGAGGCGTGGCCGTCCAGTCCCTTGAGGATCACCGGCAGCGAGAGCGTGTTGCCGTAGTAGGCGTAGTCGAACAGGAACCAGGCGCCGCTGGTGCCGATGAGCAGCAGCAGCATGCGGGGATTGCGCAGGAAGGCGCCGAGCCCGACGCTGCGATCGCGTCCTCTGGCTGCGGCCCTGTCCGTCGCCGGGCCGCCAGACGCATCGGACGCCAGCAGCCCGTCGGCCGACAGTTCGCCGCGGGAGAAGGCGACCGCCTGGCGAGCCGCCTGCTCAGACCTGCCCGCCACCCGAGCCGTGTAGCGCGGCGACTCCGGCATCTTCGACCGCAGGTAGATGACGGCGCCGGCCGGGACCGCTCCGAGCCCGAGCAGGAGGCGCCAGGTCATCTCGTGGCCGAGACCGGATGCCAGCAGCCCGAGCGCAACCAGGGGGCCGACGATGAGGCCCGCCGCCTGCATCGAGAAGACGAGGCCGACGAGGCGCCCCCGATCCGATCGGTTCGAGTACTCGCTCATCATCACCGCCGAGACGGGGTAGTCCCCGCCGATGCCGATCCCGAGCACGAGCCTGGTGGCGACGAGCCAGCCGAAACTCGGAGCGACAGCCGACGCGATCGCACCGACGACCATCACCACCGCCACCGCCACGTAGACCTTCTTGCGGCCGATGAGGTCGGCCAGCCGGCCGAAGGCGAAGGCCCCGACGAAGGCGCCGAGGACGGCAGCGCCGCTCACCCAGCTGGTCTGGGTGGTGGAGAGCCTCCACTGCGTGCTGACCAGTGTCGCCACGGTGCTGATGACGAACAGGTCGTAGGCGTCCGTGAAGAACCCGACACCGGAGATGATCACCGCCCGCCGGTGGAAGCGCGAGGTGGGCGCCTCGTCGAGAAGGGCCTCGACGGTCGACGCTTTCACGGCTGGCTTGGTCGCTGGTGCGAATGCGATCGAGTCGAGCAAGAAGGTGGTCTCCTTGGGCCGGCGTACGCTCTACATCCACCTTTACATCGCAAAGTGGTGCCATCGCCAACACAAGGTGAACGTGAGGTGAATCCGCGCCTAACTTCGCGTACGCGAGTCTCCTACCTGGTCAATCGTCGAGGCGCAGCGCCGAGACGAACGCCTCCTGCGGGACCTCCACCCGGCCGATCGACTTCATCCGCTTCTTGCCTTCCTTCTGCCTCTCGAGCAGCTTGCGCTTGCGGGTGATGTCGCCGCCGTAGCACTTGGCGAGCACGTCCTTGCGCTTTGCCTTGACCGTCTCGCGGGCGATGATCCGGCCGCCGATCGCAGCCTGGATCGGCACGTCGAAGAGCTGGCGGGGGATCAGCTCGCGCAGCTTGGCGGTCATCTTCCGCCCGTAGTCGTCGGCCTTGGCGCGGTGGACGATCGTGCGAGAAGGCGTCGACCGGCTGGCCGTTGAGCAGCGACGTCGACCTTGACCAGGTTCGCCGCCTGGTATCCCGGCCGGCTCGTAGTCGAGGCTGGCATAGCCCTTGGTGCGGCTCTTCAGCTGGTCGAAGAAGTCGACCACGACCTCGGCGAGCGGGATCCGGTAGACGAGCTCGACACGCTCCGGCCGACAGGTACTCCATCCGCTCCAGGCTCGCCCCGCCGGGTCTGGCACAGCTCCATCACCGTGCCCGATGTACTCGGCGGGCGCGAGGATCGTGACCTGCAAGCATCGGCTCCTCGATGTGCTCGATGTTCTGCGGCGGCGGGCATCGCGGACGGGTTGTCGACGACAGCCGTCGTCGCCGTTGGTGAGGTGCGCGATGTACTCGACCGACGGCGCGGTGGCGATGAGCGAGAGGTCGAACTCGCGCTCGAGCCGCTCGCGCACGATCTCCATGTGCAGCAGGCCGAGGAACCCGCACCGGAACCCGAAACCGAGCGCCGCCGACGTCTCCGGCTCGTAGCGTGACGCTCGAGTCGTTCAGCTGCAGCTTCTCGAGCGCCTCGCGCAGCTCCGGCGAACTCGTCGCCGTCGACCGGGTAGAGGCCGCAGAAGACCATCGGCTTCGGGTCGCGGTACCCCTCGAGCGGCTCGGGCGCCGGCCTGGCGCACCGTCGGTGACGGTCTCGCCGACGCGGGCCTCGCCGACGTCCTTGATCCCGGCGATGAGGTAGCCGACCTCGCCGGGACCGAGCTCGTCCACCGGCGTCTGCGCCGGGGTGCGGCACGCCGATCTCCTCGAGCTCGTGCGTGGCGCCGGCCTGGATGAAGCGCACCTTGGCCTGCGAGCGCAGCGTGCCGTCGAACACCCGCACCGCGCTGACGACGCCCCGGTACTGGTCGTAGTAGGAGTCGAAGATCAGCGCTCGCAGCGGCGCCTGCGGGTCGCCGCCGGGGGCGGGGATCCGCTCCACGACCGCGTCGAGCAGCTCGGGCACGCCCTCGCCGGTCTTGGCCGAGATGCGCAGGATCTCGTCGGCCGCGATGCCGAGCACGTTCTCGATCTCGGCGGCGTAGCGCTCCGGGTCTGCTGCCGGCAGGTCGATCTTGTTGAGGGCGGCGACGATCTCGAGGTCGTGCTCGAGGGCCTGGTAGCAGTTGGCGAGCGTCTGGGCCTCGATCCCCTGCGAGGCGTCGACCAGCAGGACCACGCCTTCGCAGGCGGCGAGGCTGCGGCTGACCTCGTAGCCGAAGTCGACGTGGCCGGGCGTGTCGATCAGGTGGAGGATGTGGTCCTCGCCAGGTGACCCGCACGTTCTGCGCCTTGATCGTGATGCCCCGCTCGCGCTCGATGTCCATCGAGTCGAGGTACTGCTCGCGCATCTCGCGGGGGTCGACCGCCCCGGTCAGCTCGAGGATGCGGTCGGACAGCGTCGACTTGCCGTGGTCGACGTGGCTGATGATGGAGAAGTTGCGGATCTTGTCGGTCGGCGTCACGGTGACGTCCATGCTGCCACCTGGCGGGGGAACTCCCGGCGGCGCGCCTTGGCTCCCCACGCCGCCACGCCAGCAAACCGCGGGAAGTGCCAGCTTCGGGGCCTGCTATCCTCTCTGCTTCGTCGTTGCCGCTCGCGGTGGCCCTCCCGGGCCCGCAGCCACGTCAAGGGATCTCATGGCGAACATCAAGAGTCAGATCAAGCGAATCAAGCAGAACGAGGCACGCCACGAGCGGAACAAGTCCGTGCGCTCGGAGCTGAAGACCCGCACCAAGCGCGCCGTCGTCGGCGCCGAGCAGGGTGCCGAGGACACTGCTGAGCGCCTCCGTCTGGCCGTGAAGCGGATCGACAAGGCGGCGGCCAAGGGTGTCATCCATCCCAACCAGGCCGCCAGGCGCAAGTCCCGCCTGATGCGCAAGGTGATGCCTGTCCTCACCGAGGAGTAGGCCCGGGAGCTGATCGCTCCGGCGGCCATGTGTGGGCGTCCGGTCAGCCGATCCCGGCGAGGGCTTCTGCGAGCGGCTCGAGCACAGCTGCCGTGTGCGGGACCGGGAGCACGACGATCGCCAGCTGGGCGCCGGCCTCGCCGAGCTCGGCAACGGCGCCTGCCGTCGCCTGCGGGTCACCCGAGTAGCGGACCTGCACCGACAGGATGATCTCGGTCGGGTCACGGCCGACGTCGACGCAGTGGGCGAGCAGGACGTCCCGCTTGCGGGCGAACTCCTCGACAGAGCCGCCGGCGAGGTTCGAGTGCTGCGCAAAGCGCGCCGCCGTCCGCAGGGTCCTCCGCTCGCCGCCGCCTCCGACGCAGATCGGTGGATGGGGACGCTGGAGGGGTTTCGGGTTGCAGCGGGCGTCCTCCAGCTGGAAGAAGCGGCCCTTGAAGGTCGTCGTCTCCTGGCCGAGCAGCCCCACGATCACCTCGCAGGCCTCCTCCAGCCTGTCGCTGCGCTCTCGCAGCGTCCCGAGCTCGATCCCGTAGGCGCCTGACTCCTCCTCGTTCCAACCCGCTCCTATCCCCAGCTCCAACCTGCCGCCCGAGACGATGTCCAAGGTGGCCGCCATGTTGGCCAGCACCGCCGGATGGCGATGATGGACGCCGGTCACCATCGTCCCCAGCCGGAGGCGGGTGGTCGCCTGCGCGAGAGCCGCCAGCGTGATCCAGCCCTCCAGGCAGTCCCCGGTCGAGTCGGAGAAGATGGGGTAGAAGTGGTCGAAGGTCCACCCCGACTCGAACAGCTCGATGTCGTCCGCCGCCCGCCAGACGTCGAGCATGTCCTGCCAGGTGGTGTACTGGGGCGATGTCTTGAAGGCGAATCTCATCGGGCCAACGTACGCCCACCGGCTGCCGCTTGGGCCGACGCCGCCCGCCGCTCAGGCCGAGGCGCGCGGCCTACGGGTGCCGCTTGGACCTGTTCCGGCAGCCGCTCAGGCGGAGGCCCGCCGCTCGTCGGCGAGGCTGACACGGTTGCGACCCAATCGTTTCGCCTCGTAGAGAGCCACGTCTGTGCGTTGCAGCAGCCGGGAGAGGCTGCTGTCGCCATCGTTCAGGCCGGCGACGCCGACCGAGATCGTGACGCTGACGGGACCGCTCGAGGTTGTGACGGGCGAGCTCGCCACCGCCTCCCGGAGCCGCTCCGCCAAGCCGACGGCCCCGTCCAGGGTCTCGTGGACGACGAGGGCGAACTCCTCCCCGCCGAGCCGGCCGATGATGTCCCCGGCACGGATGCTGGCGCTGATGCGTGAGGCGACCGTTCTGATCACGTCGTCGCCGGCGGCGTGGCCGTAGCGGTCGTTCACCGACTTGAAGTGGTCGATGTCGAGCATCAGCGTCGCCAGGTCGTGGCCGTAGCGGCGGGCCATCGCGAAAGATCGGCCGCCGAGGTCGAAAAAGTGCCGGCGGGTCGCTGCTCCGGACAGCTCGTCGAACTGCGCCAGGGTCTGAACCTGGCTGAACAGCTGCGCGTTCTCGTAGGCGACCACGCCTTGACCGGCGATGGCGGCGGCGATCTCGCCCTGAGCCGATCCGTACGATGCGGGCGCTTTCGTCGCTACGACCAGAGCCCCGATCGCCGCCTCGCGTGCGACGAGAGGCGCCGCCACCCACGATCCCGCCACGCCGATCGCCTCGGCGGCCGGCGTCCGCACCCCCGCCGGGCGCTCGCTCGAGGTCAGCACCGCATGCTCTGTGATGACCTGCTCGAGCTCCGGCTCGTCGGCCAGTTCGAGAAGGCTGCCCGGTCGCGAGGCGGCGGGCGGCTCTTCCCCTTCGGTTATCGAGGCGACGACCTCCAAGAACCCGTCCCGCCACATGAGCACTGCGCCGGTGTCTGCCTTGAGGACGAGGCAGGCTTGTGAGAGGAGGTTGCGCAGCACTTCTTGCGGCTCGAGGGTGCCCGAGATCTTGTGCATCGAGTCCCGCAGCGACTCGGCGAGCTCGCGCTGGTTGCGCTCTGCCTGGACCGACATCTCCACCCGCGCAAGGCGTGCAGTCTCGAGCGCCACGGCGACGTGGTTGGTGATGGCGACGAGGATCTCCAGGTCGTCGCGGGTGAACACACCCTTGGCGAGCCGGTTGTCGAGGTAGATGATCCCGAGGAGGCGCCCCTCCAGCTGCACGGGGGCGACGAGGATGCTGCGCAGGCCATGCGCCACGACGCTTTCCGAGCCGAAGGCCGCTCCCTCCTCGGTGCCGGTGATGATGATCGTCTCGCGCGTCGCCTGCACCCTGTCGACGATCGTCGAGCTGAACCCACCCAGCTCTTGCAGGTCGTTGCCGTGGGCGTCCCGCCCGAGGTGTACGACGACGTGCCTTGCCTCCTCGGGTGCGAGGAAGAGCAGCGCCCTCTCCGCTCCGAGGATCTTCACCGTCTCGTCGAGGGCAACACGGGCGAGGTCGTCCGGGTCGAGCGTGCGCACCGCTGCCGCGCTCACCTGCAGCAGCGCCGCCAACTGGCGTTGGCTGCGGTGCTGTCGCCGACCCGTGGCCGCTGCAGCGGTGAGGTTGGCGCCCGGCGCCGTCTCGTCGTGCGATCCGGCGGTCCAAGCGCCGCCGGGAGCGGCCGGCGGACGGACGATCTCGGCGGCCCGGGGCAGCAGGACGGATGCCGAAGGAGCGGGCGACGGCGGGGCCGGCAGGATCCAGCGCACGAAGGCGAGCACGCCGAGGTGGTCTGCGAAACGGTAAGCCGCCTCACCCAAGCGCCTCGCCTCGGTGGTGTGCCCGAGCGACTCGAGCACGAGGCTGCGGACCGCCGCCTGCTCCATCTCCAGAGCCGGCGCATCCAGGCCGAGCGACCAGCGCGAAGCCCTCTCGAGTGCCCGCAGGGCGCGCTTGTCGTGTCCCGTCAAATGCTGGTACTGGGCGAGGGCGACGAGGAAGTGGCCATGCACGATCGGCGTCCGGCCGGCCAGGCGCAGTTCCAGGAGGGCGCGCCGGGCGGACCGGCGGCGATCGTGCCGCTCCCCCGGTGACGCAGTCGCCAGCTGAGACAAGCGGGCATACGCCTTGATGATCCAGAACGCCCGGTAATAGAGGGGCGCCGTCAGGGGACGGATCTTCGACGACGTGAAGCCGTCGATGGCATCCTCCAGCGGCTTGCCGCGCTCGCCGAGGGCGAAGTGGAACATCACCATCGAGTGGTGGTAGGCGGCGATCATGCTCCGTGAGGGGCCGAGCTTCTCCATCATCCGCTCGACCTTGCGCACCCGTTCCAAGCCGACCGTCGGGCGGCCGAGCAGCCCCGCCTCGGCGATGCCCATGTAGGCGACGGCGCTGGCGTTGTGCTCGTCGTCGCTCACGATCCGCATCCTCCGGGCGGCGTCTTCGTACCAGGCGTTGCTCTCGTAGACGTAGCCGCGCAGGCCGAGGTCGATGCACAGCACGGCGGCGCCGAGCTGGTAGTCGACGGTGTCCAGCCACCGGCCCTCGTTTCGCAGCATCTCCTCCAGGCGCCTGCACGCCTCCAGCGGGCGCCCCTCGAAGTCGAGGCTGATCGCTTCGTTGACGCGAACATGCAGCTCCAGCTGCCTGTCTCCGAAACGAGCCGCCGCCTTCCGCACGTGATGCGCCACCAGCCGGGCGAGTGGCCGCAGCCCGATCACGCCGAGAAGCGTTCCGATGCTCGAGTAGAGACCCACGTACTCGGGCGAGATGCCGATGCGGTTGACCGGGTACAGAGACCGCAGGGCGGCGGTCAGCACCGTGCGGTTGTCGAGGTTGAGGAAAGCCGACTGGCCGGCGAGGTCGAGCAGGCGCACCTCGGCGCGATAGCGCTCGCGCCGTGCTCCCTGGGCCCTGCCGAAGCCGAGGCGTGTCACCCCGATCAGGACACCGGCGACGAAGCGCCAGAGCGTGCCGAGCGCCCGTGCCAGCCTGTTGGTCGGCAGGCGCAGGCCGAGCTCCCCGAGGGCGAGCTGCACGCACTCCAGCACGCGGTCCGTGTCGGCGCTGGCGTAGTGGACGCGCCCCAGCTTCTCGTAGAGGCGCGAGCGGACGGTGCGGTCTGCTTCCACCGACAGCGCCCGCTCGAGCCGTTGCTTTGCCAGCTCGAGCATGCGCGCCTGCAGGCAGGCGGTGGCGAACGCCTCGTCGAAGTCGCTCGCCACAGCGATCCCGTGCTCGTCGGCGATCCTCGCCGCCGTCTGGAACCTGAGCAGGCCTTCGTCGATCGCATCGTTGGCGATCGCCAGGCGGGCGGCGCGGGCGTTCGCCTCGAAGGCGCGCCCCGGGTCGGCGTCCACCTCTCCCTCCGCGTAGTGGGAGGCGATCTCGTAGACACGCTCCGGCGACGCCTCGAGTGCCTCCGAGACGGACAGCTCCTCGGCGAGCCGCTGGTGCAGCTGGCGCGTCGTCGCCGCATCGAGGCCCTCCAGCAGGGCGTGCCGGACACCTTCGTGGAGGAAGGCGAAGCGATCGTGCCCGGCGGCACCGACGAGTCGTGCCCGGACGGCCTCGCTCACGACGTCACGCGCCCGGCCGGCACCCGCTCCGGTCACCGCCCCCAGCAGCTCCAGCTCGAAACGCGTGCCGACGACAGCCGCGCCCGCCAACACCTCCCGGTCCTGCGGGGACATCGACTCCAGGCGCCGGAGCTCGAGTGCGAGCAGGTCGCCGGGGAGGTCGAGGCCGGCCAGGCCGCGGCGGTCGACCACGAAGCTCCCCCATGACGGAAGGATCACCCCGGCGTCGAGGGCCGCCCGCAGGTACTCGATCGCCGCCGCCGGGTTCCCGTTGGAGCGGAGCGTGAGCTCGCGCGCAAGCGTCTCGTCGAGCCTGCCACCGCCGAGATGGGCGGCCAGCATCTCGGCGACCTCCTCGTCACGCAGCCTCGGCAGCTCGATCCGCCGCCGCACGGCGTCGGCCAGCGCCTCGGTGGCCCGTGCCAGCCCTGGCCTCTCCGGGGGATCGTTGCGGGCGGTCACGACGAGCAGCAGCTTCGAGCTGGCAAGCTCGCCTGCAAGCCTTTGCAGGACCCTGTGCGTGGCGTCGTCGGCGTGCTCGACGCCGTCGACGACGAGCAGCGCGCCGCGGTTGATCCTGGCGATGGTCAGCAGCAGCTGGGCGATCGCCGCTCCCGTCGTCTCCGGCGGCTCGGGCCCGCCGGCGTCCTCGCCTCCCGCCATGAGGTCGTCGAGAGCGGGCGAGAACCCCGTCAGGAGATCGGCGAACGGCCTCACCGACAGCCGCATCGCTTCGTGGAGGCGGCTTCGTTCCCGGCGCTCACGGCGCTCGAGCGAGCGCAGCCACCCCTCGACCGCATGCCGCAAGGGGGCGAACGGCACCGGGCTGCCGCTGAGGCAGCGCGCCTCCAGCACCGCCACGTGCTGGAAGCGGGCGAGACGCATGATCTCGGCGGCGAGGCGGCTCTTGCCGCCTCCAGCCTCGGACTCGACGAAGACCGCCCCACCCTGACCGCGCCTCGCCTCGGCGAGGGACTCGATGAGGATCGACAGCTCGGCCTGCCGGCCGATCAGTGGGGAGTCGCTCGACGCCGCCGGCTGTTCGTCGGCGACTGCCAACGGGCTGTCCTCGCCGAGCTCGCCTCGCTGCAGCCTTGCGAGGTCCACCAGCAGTGTCTCGGCGCTCTGGTAGCGGTCGTCCGGGTCCTTGGCCAGCAGGCGGCCCACGATCCTCGCCAGGCCGGGGGAGATGCCAGGGCGGAGGTGACCGAGGTCGGGTGCCGGGCTGACGGCGTGAAGGCGCGCCAGTTCCCCGGCCTCGGCCGCCTCGAAGGGAGGGCGGCCGGCGATGCACTCGAAGAGGACGACGCCGAGGGCATAGAGATCTGCCCGACCGTCGACCGGCCGCCGTACCATGCCGGTCTGCTCCGGGGCGCAGTAGAGGACGGTCCCGGCGACCGATTCCTCCAGAGTCACGCCCGTCGGTGCAGCGAGCCCGAAGTCGATGACCTTGGCATGACCATCGCTGCCGACGACGATGTTGCGCGGCTTCACGTCCCGGTGGACGACACCGACCCGGTGGGTTGCTGCGAGCGCCGAGGCAACGTCGGAGATCACGTCGAGGGCGAGCTTCTCGGAGATCGGACCCTCGGCGAGGAGATCGGCGAGGGTGCGGCCCCCGATCAGCTCCATCACCATGAAGGCCCGGCCGTCCACCTCGCCCACCTCGTAGACGCTGCCGAGGCAAGGGTGGCGGATGGCGGCGAGGAAGGCGGCCTCCCGCCGGAACCCCTTCGACGCGTCGTCCGGGCCCCCGTCAGGCACTTCTCGCACCTTCAGGGCGTAGTCGACGCCCTCCTTGCGGGCGCGATAGACCGCCGAAGCGGCCCCCCGGCCGAGCTCGTCGATGAGCTCGAAACCGGGGATCATCGAATCCTCGGCCGAACCGAGCCTCACTCTCACCTTCCCTGCTCGCCGCCGCTACGAGTCTACGCGGGCCACTGAGCGTGAGAAGGTGCTTACGTGAAGTATTGATCGCCGTACGGCTCGACGTCCTAGATCATGAACGGCAACGAGTCGACGACCGCATCGCCGAGTGCCTGGTCCCCTTCCACGACGATCGCCCGGCCCTCCCCCTCGCGAGCCTCGGCAGCCGAGATGCGGCCGCAGCAGAGCCTCGTGAATGCCTCGAACGGGACCACCACCCGCACGTCTACCCTGTCGCCCTCGCCGACCTCGCCCTGCGCGCCCTGCGCGGGCGCCGGGGACAGATCCTCCGCTCCCACCTGCGAACTGACGGTCTTTGCCCGCCCACCCTCCACGTGTACGAGCAGCCTTCCCGAGGTGGGGCCCTGCACCACCAGTTCGACGGTGGAGCCGTCCGGCGCGGCGGCCTTCTTGCCCACCACGTAGGGCATGGCAAGGAAGCAGCGGCCGAGCGAGTGCTCGGCGACGGGTCCGCTCAGGTGACCGGCGCGCCCCACTGCGTCTCGCATGTCCTGCTCGTGCACCCAGGCGTCGAAGACGCGCACCGCCAACAGATCTCGGTACTTGCCGGGGCCCGTCGGCGTCCAGCTCTCCTCGTCGAGGTCCTCTTCTGTCATCTCGCGGAGGTCCTCGAGGCGTTGCTCGGTGACGCTTTCGAACTCGGCCAGCACCTCGGACGGCGGCCAGCTCCGCCGCCATGACACCGCCGCTTCGTTGGCCTTGCCGAGGGCGTTGCGCACGTGCGGCGGGTCGAGGCTGGCCGGGGTCGGCTGCGGATAACCGAGAAAGGCGGACTCGGGACCGACCAGGTGCGACAGCTGGTCCTGTACGGTCCAGCCGGGGCAGGCGGTGGGCCTCGCCCAGTCGTCCTGGCTGAAGCCTCTGCACAGCTCGGAGATCGACCCCCACACGATCCCGAGCAGCTCTACGACCGGATCGCCCTCGGTGATTGCGCTGTCGCCCTCGTCGGTCATGGCGGGATCGTACTCAGGCGGGAGGACCGGCGATCAGGCGACCGGGTTCTGCACCGACTCCCATCGGCGCGCTGCGAGGTAGGGCTCGAACTGCTGGGCGATGTGCTCGTAGTCGCCGGCGCGTTTCGGCGTGCGGAGCTCGTAGAGGTGAGGGAACTCGGTCCAGCCGCAGACGATCTCCCACAGCCGGACCGCCCGCTCACCTGTCGGCGCGGGCGTGATGACCGGTCCGAATATCGGCTCCCGGCCCTCGATGTAGAGAGTGGGCACGCCGAACGCGCCCAGCCGCTCGACTGCGTGGCGGTGGTCCGCTCGCACGTCCTCGTGAGTGCTCGGGTCGCTGATCGCCTTCTCCACGATCCCGGCGGCCAGTCCGAGCTCGGCTGCCAGCTCCTCGGCCTCTGGCCGCAGGAAGACCTGCCGTCCCTCCTCGTGGAAGGCACGTCCGATGCCGAGGTACCAGCGGTCGACAAGGTTCTGGTCGTCCCGCCGCAAGTAGGCGGCCACCCGCATCAGCGACCAGCCATAGGTCCAGGGGCGCTCCCAGGCGTGCTTGCGCCCGGGTTCGTGGTTGATCTCCTCCAGGCTGAAGAACCGCCAACTGATGTCGATCCCCAGCTGCCGGCGAACCTCGCGGATCCAGAGGGACGCCTGGTACGCCCACGGGCATATCGGGTCGAAGTAGAACTCCAACGACCGGATCTCGTCCACTGCCGGATTCTACGAAACCGATCCGGCTCAACGATCATCGACCCGACTCTGCCACCACCGGGTTCTCGAGGGCGCCGATGCCGTCGATCTCGATCCGCACGACGTCCCCCGCCTTGAGGAACTCGGGCGGTTGCCTCGCCATCCCGACGCCGGAGGGGGTGCCGGTGGCGATCACGTCGCCGGGCTCGAGGGTGAACACGGTCGAGAGCAGCGCGATCTGCTCGGCGCAGCTGAACACCATGTCGCTGGTGGGCGTCTCCTGGCGCAGCTCGCCGTTCACGAACGTGAGGAGCGAGAGCGCCTGCGGGTCGGGAACCTCGTCTGCCGTCACCAGCCAGGGGCCGATCGGGCCGTGCGTGTCGAAGGACTTGCCGAGGGTCCAGGTGGGCGAGCGGTACTGCCAGTCCCTTGCCGAGACATCGTTGACCGCCAAGTAGCCGGCGACCACCGACAAGGCATCCTCGGCCTTGACGTTGCGGCAGCGGCGGCCGATGACGACCCCCAGCTCTCCCTCGTAGTCGACCTTCTCGGAGACCGCCGGCAGCACGATCGGCTGCCCGTGTCCGACCACACAAGTGCTCTGCTTGTTGAAGAAGACAGGGAAGTCCGGCTTCTCGCGCCCCGTCTCTGCGACGTGGGCGGCGTAGTTCAGCCCGATGGCGAGGAACTTGGGAGGGCGGGCGATCGGGGCCAGCAGCTGGACGGCCGCCAGCTCGTACTCCGTGCCGGCCGTGGGCGACGCCGCGAAGTCGATGGCGGCGACCACGCCCGGACCGAGCTCCGACGCACGATCGGCGTCGGCACCGAGCGCCCGCACCAGGTGACCGTCCACGACGCCGACACGCGGCTCGTTGGAACCGGCCGGCAGGAAGCGAGCGAGCCTCATCGGAGCCGACGGTAGTCGGCCGCCGCTCAACCTGTCGCCGGCAGCTTGACGACCGGGCCGTCGCCGACGAGCGCCTGGATCATCTCGGGTGCCGCACCCTGCATCCCGAGCGCCCAGATCCCGTCGCCGGCCAGGTGGTACTGGCTGGCGAGAGCCGCCTTCAGCGCCAGCGACAACGGGTCGTCGAACCAGACGATGTGCGCCTTGCCGGCGTAGGTGTACTGGAACCAGACGGTCTCGGTCGTCGGGTCCCAGAGGGGGACATGATGCCCGGCCGAGATGGTGGCGTATGTGAGCGAGATGGGCGCCGACAGCGTGCCGGGGTCTCCCGAAGGGCCGTTCTCGGTCCAGTCGACGCCGTAGAAGGGGTCTCCGAAGATCAGCTTGGATGGGGGGACGATGGCGGTGTAGGCCTGAAGAGCCGCCACGTCGCTGATCGCAGCCCCGGTCAGGGGAGCGTTGGCGGACGGCACCGACTGGTCTTCCATGTCGTAGCCCATGATGAAGATCTGGTCGAAATGCGGCGCCAGGGCCGCGACGTCGTAGAAGTCGCCGGGGTCGTCCGCCGACTGGGGATAGGTGTCGAGCACCATCTGCGTGCCCGGGACGGCTGCGTGCAGGTCGTCGGCGACCGTGCCGGCGAAATCGGCGAACCCTTGCCGATCTCCCGCCGCCAACCCCTCCAGGTCGAGGTCCACGCCGTCGAAGTGGAACTGGCGCACCAGCGACTCGAGCTGCGGCGCCAGCTTGGCCGCGCAGGCGGCGGGGCACGACGAGATGGCGTCGAGGGTCGGCTGGTCGGAGGAGGAGACGGTGAGCAGCACCCGGTCGCCGGCCGCATGGGCCGCTCGCATCAAGTGGTTGAAGGAGCTGTCGCCGAGGTCGTACCAGGCGTTGCCCGACTGCACGAGCGAGCCGTCTGGCGCGATGCCGAGGGCGAAGTAGGCGATCGTCGTGAAGTCCTGCACCGGAATCGACGAGGCGCTCGCGAGGTCCCAGTAGGGCACGAAACCGAACACCTGATGCGCCCCCAGCCTCTCCCCGCCGCCCCCGCCGGGAAGCGCAGGGATGGCGGCCGTAGGCCGTGCGGGCAGCGCCACGCCGAGGCGCTTGATGGCCGCCGCGACCGCCTTGTCCTCCTTGTTCTGCAGGACCTGCCCGGGGCTGAGAGTGGTTGTCGTGGCGTCGACGAACTTCGACCAGCCGAGCGAGACTCCCGCGGCAGCGATGACCACGACGATCAAGGCGAGGGTGCCGAGGGCGACGAGCCGCCGCCTGCGGAGGCGCCGCCGACGGGCTTGCCCCGCTTTGCGGATGTCGCCGGCGGTCGCGCTCGCCTCCGCCGCGTGGTCGGTACTCATGGCCGAGGCGGATGCTAATGGCACGATTTGGTCGGGTAGCGGCGGCGCCCGCGGGCGCAGAGTCATTACGCTTGGTTGCTGCATGGTCTTCGTGGAGGGGTTTCGGCTCCTGATCGTCCTGGCCGGCGTGTTCATCGGATTGGCGGTGACTGGTGGCGGCTCGCAGGCCTCCTCTCCCGCCCATCTGACCGGGGCAGTGATCGGCGCCCTGATCGGCTATGTCGCCGGCGGCATCGCGGGCCGGATGATGCGCCGAGGCGTTCGTGAGGCGGTTCGGTCGATCCACGACATCCCCGGCATCGAGGCCCTCTTCGGCGGGATCCTCGGCATGCTGGCGGCGATCATCGGCATCCTCGCCTGCATCCCGCTGTTCGTCTACCTGCCGACCCCCGCCGACTTTCCCGCCACAGCCGCTGTCGCTTGGGTGCTGGGCGCGCTCGGTATGAAGCTCGGGATGTCCAAGGGCGCTCGGCGACCTGCCCGGGCGGGTAGACCGCCCCGGTCGGGTTGGACGGGGAGACGAAGACCAGCAGCTTGGTGCGGCTGGTGCAGGCCGCTTCCAGATCGGCCGCTGACGCGCGGTAGCCGGACCGCTCGTCGGTCATGACTGGGACCGGCACGCCGCCGGCCAGCCCGATGGCCTCCGGATAGGTGGTCCAGTAAGGAGTCGGCAGCAGCACCTCGTCGCCGGGATCGAGCAGGGTCGCGAACGCCTCGTACACCGCGTGCTTGCCGCCGTTGGTGATCAGCACCTGGCTCGCGTTTATCGCGTACCCGGAGTCGCGGGCGGCCTTGGCCGCGACCGCCTCCCGCAGTTCCGGCAGCCCGGCGGCAGGGGTGTACTTGTGGAAACGGGCTCGGCGCACGCCCGTTCAGCCGCTTCGACGATGTAACCGGGGGTGGGGAAGTCCGGTTCTCCCGCGCCGAAGCCGATCACGGGACGTCCCGCCGCCCGCAGGGCCTTCGCTTTCGAGTCCACGGCCAGGGTGGCCGACTCGGCGATCGCGGACACGCGCGCGGAGACGCGAGGGTGGGCTGAGGTCATATCCCCATCTTGGCATCCCGTCCGCAGGCCCGGGCATCGTTGCCTGCGCTGCGGTTCGACGCCAGGGCACCTGGCAACGTAGACTTCACCAACTGGCGGTGGTTCACTTCACGGACCACGCATGCCCGCATGGGCTGCGGGCGGCCGTACGGGTGAGCTGGCGGCAGCCGATGGCGTGGCCGGTTTCCCCTGGTCAGGCCGTCAGGCAGAGGGCAGTAGCTCAATTGGCCAGAGTCCCGGTCTCCAAAACCGGTGGTTGGGGGTTCGAGTCCCTCCTGCCCTGCGAGCACGGCCGCCGGCCGACGGCAGGCGATGAGTGATCGATCAGTGTTATTCAGGTGAGGACATGGCGACACAGACGCGTGGCCAGCCCGCGCAGAAGCGGGCGAAGTCAGGTGGCCCGGCCAAGAGCGGCCGTACCACCCCCGCGCTATTTGTCCGTCAGGTCATCGCCGAACTGCGCAAGGTCATCTGGCCGACCCGCCGGGAGCTGCGCACGTACACGATCGTCGCGCTGACGTTCGTGCTCGTGATGGTCGTGATCGTGACCAGCCTGGACTACGGGTTCACCAAGTTGGTGTTCTGGGCGTTCGGCTCCAGCCGGCCAACCGGGCGCGCGAGGCCCGCGGGCCCGGTGACGGCGTATGCCCGGAGTCAGGTGCTGCCGGATAGTCGCGGCGCCGGTGTCGCCAGCGAAGAGCGGAGAGAAAGAGTTATCGTGTCCGAGTCCCAAGTGCACGCCAATGATCAGCCAGCGGATGCTTCTGCCATGGACGGCCAGGCTGACCCGTCCGGCCCCGCCGAGGCGGCCGGGGTGGAGGCGGCGACGGGGATGGAAGCTGCCGGGGTAGCTGGCGAGGCCGAGGCGGCCCAAGCCGGGACCGCTGAGGCCGCCGAGGCTGAGCCGGAAGAGGCTGAGGCCCAGGAGGCCGTCGCCGAGGAGGCTGAGCCGCGGCCGGGGCCGGGCCCGAGGAGGCTGAGCCGGCCGGGGCTGAGGCCGAGGTCGAGGAGACTGGCCGGCCGGGGCTGAGGAGACTGAGCCGGCCGAGGCCGAGGTCGAGGAGGCTGGGCCAGCCGAGGCTGAGGCCGGGGAAGAGCCAGCCGAAGCCGAGGCCGAGGAGACCCAGTCGAGCGGTACACCGCCGAGCTGCGGCTGCTGCCGGGCGACTGGTATGTGGTGCACTCCTACGCCGGCTACGAGAACCGGGTCAAGGGCAACCTGGAGAGCCGCACCCAGTCGCTGAACATGGAGGACTACATCTTCCAGGTCGAGGTCCCCGTCCACCAGGTGACCGAGATCAAGGGCGGCAAGCGCCAGCAGGTGTCGGAGAAGGTGCTGCCCGGCTACATCCTGGTCCGGATGGACCTCACCGACGAGTCGTGGGCGGCGGTGCGCAACACCCCGGGGGTGACCGGCTTCGTCGGCCTGTCGAGCAGCCCGTCCCCGCTCAGCCTGACCGAGGTGGCCACCCTGCTCGCCCCCGAACCGGAGGAGAAGGCGGCGAAGGCCGAGGTCACCCGGATGGCCGTGGAATACGAGGTCGGCGAATCGGTTACGGTGATGGACGGCCCGTTCGCGACGCTGCCGGCCACCGTGAACGAGATCAACCCCGACACCCAGAAGCTCAAGGTGCTGGTGTCGATCTTCGGCCGGGAGACCCCGGTCGAGCTCTCCTTCGACCAGGTCTCCAAGATCTGAGCACGGGCGCGTCCAAGCCGCGGATACAGGAATAGGAACAGGAACTGATGGCTCCGAGAAGGAAGAAGATCGCTGCGGTCGTCAAGGTGCAGCTGAACGCGGGCGCGGCCACCCCGGCCCCGCCGGTGGGCACGGCGCTGGGCCCGCACGGCGTCAACATCATGGACTTCTGCAAGCAGTACAACGCGGCGACCGAGTCCCAGCGGGGCAACGTCATCCCGGTCGAGATCACGATCTACGAGGACCGGTCGTTCTCGTTCATCACCAAGACGCCCCCCGCCGCCGAGCTGATCAAGAAGGCGGCGGGCGTGGACAAGGGCAGCGGGACGCCGCACACGGACAAGGTCGGCTCGGTGACCGCGGCGCAGGTGCGCGAGATCGCGCAGACCAAGATGCCCGACCTCAACGCGAACACGATCGAGGCGGCCGAGAAGATCATCGCGGGCACCGCACGCTCGATGGGGATCACCGTCCAGGACTAAACCGGACGAACGCCGTTCGTATTGCTGCCCCTGTGAGGGCAGAACTGAACCACTGATGAGATCCGGGCAGACCCGCGTGGCAGGGCCAGCGCTTGGCCCGTGGACCACGACCTCCATTCGTTAAGGAGACAAGAACATGAAGCGCAGCAAGGCATACCGCACCGCCGAGGCCGAGATCGACAGGACCCGGCTCTACAGCCCGTCGGAGGCGGTGGCGCTGGCCAGGAAGACCTCCACCACCAAGTTCGACCCCACCGTCGAGGTCGCGCTGCGGCTCGGCGTGGACCCGCGCAAGGCGGACCAGATGGTCCGCGGCACCGTGAACCTGCCCAACGGCACCGGCAAGACCGCCCGCGTGCTCGTCTTCGCCACCGGCGACCGGGCCGAGGAAGCGCGGGCGGCGGGCGCCGACTTCGTCGGCTCCGACGACCTCATCGAGCGCATCCAGGGCGGGTTCCTCGACTTCGACGCGGTCGTCGCCACCCCCGACCTGATGGGCAAGGTCGGCCGGCTCGGCCGGGTCCTCGGCCCGCGCGGCCTCATGCCCAACCCCAAGACCGGCACCGTCACCCCCGACGTGGGCAAGGCCGTCACCGAGATCAAGGGCGGCAAGATCGAGTTCCGCGTTGACCGGCACGGCAACCTGCACTTCATCATCGGCAAGGCGTCCTTCACCGACTCCGCGCTGGTGCGAGAACTACGCGGCCGCCCTCGACGAGATCCTGCGGCTGAAGCCGTCGGCGGCCAAGGGCCGGTACCTGAAGAAGGCCGCCATCACCACCACCATGGGCCCGAGCATCCCGGTTGACCCCGGCAAGACGCGCGGCCTGACCGAGGATCTGGAGCCCGCCGCCAGCTGACCCGCTCGCCACCTGACCCCCTGCCACCCGGCCTGCCGCCAGCCCGCGGCCGTGGGGAGCCGACCGAGTCCGTGGGCTGTAGGGCCGCGATGACGACCTTGCGACCACAAACCCGGGCTGGTTTGGCGGCGCTGCGGTAGGCCGCGTATACTCGTTTCAGCCAAAGACCGTCGGTTGTCGCCGCGTGCCAGCACGGGGCGACCGAAGGCCCCGCGCAAGCGGGCGGCCTGCGCAGGCGTCCGAGCTGAACCGCGCTCTGGCCCATCCTGGGCCGGGTGGTGTCCACGCCCTGGTGCCGCGCGCCGGGGCGTTCGCCTTGCTGGGCCCCCTTCGCGGCGACGGACGTGGCCGGCGACGTCCCGGACCCGGGGCCGCACCGGCCCAGGAAAGGAGGCCCATGGCGAGGGCCGAGAAGGTGGCCGCGGTCGCCGAGCTGACCGAGCGGTTCCAGAGCTCCAGCGGCGCCGTGCTGGCCGAGTACCGCGGCCTGACCGTGGCCCAGCTCGCCGAGCTGCGCCGCACGCTGGGCGAGCAGGCGACGTTCAGCGTGGTCAAGAACACCCTGACCAAGATCGCGGCGGCCGAGGCAGGCATCGCCACGGAGCTCGACTCGCTGCTGACCGGGCCGTCGGCGATCGCGTTTGTCGAGGGCGACGTGGTCGAGGCGGCCAAGGGACTGCGCGATTTCGCCAGGGCCAACCCGGCGCTGGTGATCAAGGGCGGGGTGATCGACGGCAAGTCGATGAGCCCGGCCGAGATCGAACGGCTCGCCGAGCTCGAATCGCGTGAGGTCCTGCTGGCCATGCTGGCCGGCGCCATGAAGGCGTCGATGACGAACGCGGCGGCCGCGCTGGCCGCGCTGCCGTCGCAGATGGCCCAGCTGGCCGAGGCGCTTCAGGCGAAGCGGGAAGCCGAGCGCGGCGCCACGGCGCGGCACGGCCGCCGACAGCGCGCGGCCGACAGCACGCAGGCCGACAGGCGCCAGCCGACACGGCGCCAGCGGACACGGCGCCAGGCCCGAGCCGCAGACAGCCCAACCGGACGCCCACGACGAGGCCGCTGGCCGGCCGCCGCCGACAGACCGGACCAACGGAGGAATGACCACCATGGCCAAGCTCAGCACCGACGACCTGCTCGACGCCTTCAAGGAGATGACCCTCCTTGAGCTGTCGGACTTCGTGAAGCAGTTCGAGGACACCTTCGACGTCAAGGCCGCGGCACCGGTCGCGGTGGCCGCCGCGGCGCCGGCCGGCGGCGGCGCCGCGCGCCGAGGCCGAGGCCGAGGAGAAGGACGAGTTCGACGTCGTCCTCGAAGCGGCAGGCGACAAGAAGATCCAGGTCATCAAAGAGGTCCGGTCGCTGACCAGCCTCGGCCTGAAGGAGGCCAAGGACCTGGTGGACGGCGCGCCCAAGCCGCTGCTCGAGCAGGTCAACAAGGAGGCCGCGGACAAGGCGAAGGCCGCGCTCGAGGGCGCTGGCGCGACAGTCACCGTCAAGTAAGGTCCGGCAACGAGGTCTGTGCCCGGCCGGCGAAGCCGGCCGGGCACCCTGTTTCCCGGCCATGATGGGCTGGCGAAACCGGCGTAACAGGCAGGACCGTTGCCCCGTCCCGCAGCGCATGGAATAAAGCCGCGAACTGGTACTTTACCCAGGAGGCATGAGACCCACACCTGAAGCACGCTGTGGCGTTCGTCACGTGCCGAGTTGGGCTGGACAGGCCCTGCGGACTTGACGTTTCGCCGAGAACCAGCCATGCTGCGGAGCAACCGTGAACCTCATAGTGCGATACACTTGACCAGCGGTGTGGCCGTCGGCTACACTGCAAATTTGCGCTGCACTCTCAACGTCCTCGACCACCTCGAGCCCCTCGCGGCGTGCCGCAGGGCGTTTTGTGCGTGCGGTGAAAGTTCGCCACAAGCTCGGAAGGACCCCTGTTGGCAGCATCGCGCAGCGCCTCAGCCACCGGCCCCGCCAACCGCCGCGTCTCCTTCGCCCGCTTCACCGAGCCACTCGAGGTCCCTGGCCTGCTGGCCCTGCAGACCGATTCGTTCGACTGGCTGCTCGGCAACGAGCGCTGGCAGGCGCGGGTAGCGGCGGCGAATAAGGCGGGCGACAAGGACATCCCTGAGCAGTCGGGCCTTGAGGAGATCTTCGAGGAGATCAGCCGATCGAGGACTTCACGGGAACATGTCCCTGTCGTTCCGCGACCACCGGTTCGAGCCGCCCAAGTACTCCGTGGAGGAGTGCAAGGACAAGGACATGACGTACTCCGCCCCCATGTTCGTGACGGCGGAGTTCGTCAACAACAGCACCGGCGAGATCAAGAGCCAGACCGTCTTCATGGGCGACTTCCCGCTCATGACGCCCAAGGGCACCTTCATCATCAACGGCACCGAGCGGGTCGTGGTCTCGCAGCTGGTCCGTTCGCCCGGCGTCTACTTCGACCGCCAGGTCGACAAGACCTCGGACAAGGACATCTTCAGCTGCAAGGTGATCCCGTCCCGCGGGGCCTGGCTCGAGTTCGAGATCGACAAGCGGGACAGTGTCGGCGTGCGGATCGACCGCAAGCGCAAGCAGAGCGTCACCGTGCTGCTCAAGGCGCTCGGCTGGGACGAGGCGCGGATCCTGGAGCGGTTCGGCGGATTCGAGTCGATGCGCGCCACCCTGGAGAAGGACCACACCCACGAACCAGGATGACGCCCTGCTCGACATCTACCGCAAGCTGCGCCCCGGCGAGCCGCCGACCAGGGAGTCCGCCCAGGCGCTGCTGGAGAACCTCTACTTCAACCCGAAGCGTACGACCTGGCCAAGGTGGGCCGGTACAAGATCAACAAGAAGCTCGGCCTCACCCAGCCCATCCGCAGGGCACGCTGACCGAGGAGGACATCGTCTCCACCATCGAGTACCTGGTCCGGCTGCACGCGGGCGAGGACGAGATGAAGGCCGGCGACGCCATGATCCCGGTCGAGACCGACGACATCGACCACTTCGGCAACCGGCGGCTGCGCACGGTCGGCGAGCTCATCCAGAACCAGGTCCGGCTGGGGCTGGCCCGGATGGAGCGGGTGGTCAGGGAGCGGATGACCACCCAGGACGTCGAGGCGATCACGCCGCAGACCCTGATCAACATCCGGCCGGTCGTCGCCTCCATCAAGGAGTTCTTCGGCACCAGCCAGCTCTCGCAGTTCATGGACCAGACCAACCCGCTGGCCGGCCTGACGCACAAGCGGCGGCTGTCGGCGCTCGGGCCTGGCGGCCTGTCCCGCGAGCGGGCCGGGTTCGAGGTCCGCGACGTGCACTCCTCGCACTACGGCCGGATGTGCCCGATCGAGACGCCGGAAGGCCCGAACATCGGCCTGATCGGCTCGCTGTCCTCCTACGGCCGGGTCAATGCGTTCGGCTTCGTGGAACCCCCTACCGGAAGGTCAAGTCGGGCAAGGTCACCAGCCAGATCGACTACCTCACCGCGGACGAGGAGGACCGGCACGTCATCGCCCAGGCCAACACGCCGCTGGGCGCCGACGGGGCGTTCACCGAGGACCGCATCCTGATCCGCCGCAAGGGCGGCGAGGTGGACCTCATCCCGCCGGATGACGTCGACTACATGGACGTGTCGCCGCGCCAGATGGTGTCGGTGGCCACCGCCATGATCCCGTTCCTCGAGCACGACGACGCGAACCGCGCCCTGATGGGCTCCAACATGCAGCGCCAGTCGGTGCCGCTCCTGCGGAGCGAGGCCCCGCTGGTCGGCAC
>CAVXUB010000004.1:0-16600 GCA_963764805.1 uncultured Actinomycetota bacterium | reverse complement strand
TCGTCCAGCAGCTCGCCGATCGTGCTGCCGTCGACCTCTACCGAGGCGCGACCACCGGCGTGCGCACGGAGCAGGGTGGGAAGTCGGACCTGGATAGCCACGAGGGAAAGCCTCCGTCGAATTGTTGACCTAGCTAGTCGGATTATAACGACCAGTCACAACAACCGACTCCTCCAGAATGTTCCCTTCGCGGATCCGGTAGGAGCGGACCGCGGGCACCTCGTGGCGGAGCGATACGAGCACGTAGTGCCACTGCGGGTCGGGCGCCTGCCCCACATCGGTGGGCGAGGGGTAGGGGTCCGTGTGCGTGTGCGAGTGGAAGACGCCGACTATCTGCAACCCCGAGGCCTCGGCGTCGAGGTCCGCCCGCAGGAAGTCGCGCGGGTCGAGTGTGTAGATTCTCGCCGAGGCGGCAGCGTTGCGAGCCGGGTAGCAACGGGTGGCCACCCCGCCGGCCCCTGCCGCCAGCAGCCCGCATCCCTCCTCCGGGAGAGCCGCCAGGCAGTGCCGCACCATCTGGTGGATCACGTCGGCCATGACCTCGAGCGTCTCCCCAGGCGTCGCCACCAGCGCAGCCTCGGGCTGTGAATCTGCCATCGGCGGGCGAGGCTACCGTGTCGTGCCGTGCCGGCATCCCCCCGTAGCCCGAGTGGCAAAGGCCAGTCAGGGCGCCCTGGCACGCAGGGCGGGGGGCGAGGCGGGTCACGTGCCGGCGACCGGACGGGTACGAACAACCGCAGGCTGGCGCAGAACCGGCGCGCCCGCCACGAGTACGACATCCTGGAGACCTTCGAATGCGGGATCGCCCTCCACGGCGGGGAGGTCAAGTCCCTGAGGTCCGGCCAAGTGGCTCTGCAGGACTCCTATGCCAGGGTGGACGACGGCGAGATCTGGCTCTACGGGATGACGATCGCACCGTACGTCTACGCGACGGGCTTCGGGGCCGTCGATCCGGACCGACGCCGCAAGCTTCTCCTGCACAGGCGGCAGATCGACGAGATCTTCGGGCGGGTGCGCCAGCAGTCGCTGACGCTCGTTCCGCTGGCGGTGTACCTGAAGGACGGGCACGTCAAGGTCGACCTGGCCCTTGCCAAGGGACGCCGTCTCTACGACAAGCGGCATGCGATCGCCGAGCGCGACGCGAATCGTGAGTCGCTGCGGGCGCTGAAGGACGTGTCGAGACGGCTCTAGCGAGGGGGTAGAATCTATGCTCCGCCGGATGTCCCGGTGGGCGCTGGCCGGGAGACCGGCGGCATCGAGGGGGTGACAGGTTTCGACTTTGGTCGTCGAGGTGGGAGAAGCGAGCCGTGGTCTCCGGAGCCACGTTAAAGAGCCGGAAAAAACAAACAAACGCCGAGCCTCAGCTCGCGCTTGCCGCCTAAATAACGGCAACGTCCGCCCGGTCCCAGCCCCACGGACCGGTTCCGGGCGTCATTTAGTGGGGCTCACCGCAGCGGTCTAGCCGGCAGGCCGTGAGGGACATCTAAGCCGGATGGGGACCCGTGCCGGAGCCAGCGGCGAGGCGGGTCCCGACACCCAACCGCCGGCTGCGCTCGGAGAAGTCCCATCAAGAAGCCGAAGGACGGGGGTTCGATTCCCCCCACCTCCACTCGAACGTCTTCACGTTTCGCCTTGTACATCTTCCCGTTTGGCTGTATCACTCGGGGTTAGCCTGAGCCGCTTTCCGTTACAAACGCGCGAGGCTGCGGGCGCCCGACGCGATGCCCGCTGCCGAGAGCCGCTAGGGCGGAAACTTGCCTCGCGCCAGGTCCGCCATCGGCGTGCGTCGGCTCTTCCTCGTCCTCGCCGGCGTGACGCCTGTGCTCGGCGTCGGCCTGGCGGCCCTCGAAGGCCTTGAGGATGCGTGCGTTGCGGGCGACGATTGCGCAGCAGAGCAGCAGCGTCATCGCCGTCGGGCCCATCACCCGGCACCAGCCCGCTCCACGTCAGTCCCGGTTGCGGCACGACTTGTCAAGGGCGCTGTCGAACGGGTCGCCTTTGGAGCCGAGAGAGGCCTCCGCCGCCTCTTGTCCAGATAGCCATCGACACCAAGGCATCGAGGGCGTGATCGGTTCGTAGGCTCAAGACCCGCCAGCGACGAGGCGCCGGCTGAACAGACGGCGCCACGATCCCCGTCGGACTCTGGCTCGGCGACACCGAGAACAAGACCGTGGTGACGGCGCTTCTCTCTGACCTGATCGAGCGGGGACTCGACTTCTCGTCCGGCATCACCTCACCGCAGAACGGCGATCGTTCTCGGGTATCGTCTCGGCCGTGGCTGAGGTTGAGCCGACGGTCGAGGATGCCATCGCGTTGGCCGCAAGGTTGCACCGAGGTGCCCGATACCCGTCTCCCGAGGCGGAACCCTACGTCTTCCACCCCCTGCGGGTGATGCTTCGCTTCGGCGATCCGGTGGGTCAGATGGCCGCCGTGCTGCACGATGCCGTTGAGGACACCGAGATCACTCTCGGCGACCTCCGTGATGCCGGGTATCCGCCAGAGATCGTCGACGCGATCGATGCCCTGACTCACCGTACGAACGAGTCTTACGAGCAGTACGTCGACCGCGTGGCCCGCAACACGGTTGCGCGGCGGGTCAAGATCGCGGACCTCGAGGAGAACCTGGCCAACAACCGACGATCACCTGTCGCGCCGGGGACCGCGGATCGGATACGCCGCTACGAAGCCGCCCTCAACCGCCTACGGGTCACGTAACCGAGGGGGGCCATGGTTTGGCCGCCGTCTGCATATGTCACGAAGCATCGCCCCTACCTTCACCAGAAGTAGCGCCAGTCCGAGGTCGAAGATGTCTTCGCGACCACCGTCGCCAAGGCAGTGCCAGTCGAGGCGGGTAGGGGAAAGCCCGGACTCTACGGCCGCGTTGATCGTTTCCGCCGTTCGCGTTCGACATCTTCAAGGCGGGCCTGGGCGAGGATCCGGTCGCGGAGGCATCACCTCCGATGATGAGGATCCATACGAACCAGCGACCCTTTGGGACCTTGACCAGGGGCTCGACCGTTGCCGGCCCTCCGGTGGCCGTACGAACCAGTGTCTCGTATGAACCACTGAGTTCCTACCTACCCCCGGGCGGCGCAAGCCGGAGGCCACTCCCGCCTGATCAGTCCGAAGATCCACGAGTCTGAGACCTCGCCGCTCACGACGCAGTTCTCCCGTAGCGTCCCTTCACGTACGAACCCGAGCTTCTCCAGCACGCGGGCGGATGCCACGTTGCGCGTATCGGTCTCCGCCTGGACGCGATTCAGGTCGAGCGTGTCGAATGCCCACCGAAGCAGGGCGCGCCCGGCCTCCGTGGCGTACCCGTGGCCCCATGCTGCATCGCCGAAGCAGTAGCCAAGCGATGCGCTGCGGTATTCCGGGTTCCATCGGCTCAGGCTGCACCAGCCGATGAACGCCTCGTCATCGAGACGATCCACGGCCAGCCGCGCCCCGGTGCCTTCCTCTGCCATCTGCCGGCAGGCCGTGATGAACCTCTCGGCGCGTACCGGATCGCTCCACGGCGGCGCGTCCCAATAGCGCAGTACGTGCGCGCTGCTGTGCAGCGCGAACAGATCGTTCGCATCGGCATCCTCGAAGGGACGCAGTCGGAGGCGGTCCGTGCGCAGCGTGGGCGTGGGCAGCGACATCTGCGTCATACTTTCTCCCCTGCTCGGCGGCCGTCAATCAGTGCCGGTATGGCTTGTGAGGCGAAGCGTTTCGGACTCAATCGTTTGGCGCTACGAAACGGCCCGAGCGATCCCGCCGCCGTCGCGGCCCGAATGGGATGCTGTGGCGATGGCGAGCATCGCGGTTCGACGAGTTGACTTCGGGTACTTCGTGCGCCCCGCCGACGAGACCGGCACCGGATCGGCCCGAGTGGAGCCGTGCCTCGGTTACCTGGTCGATCACCCTGACGGGCTGGTGCTGCTCGACACCGGGATGGGCCGCGACCCCGACGTCGACGCGCACTACCGCCCCTCCCGTCGTCCGCTCACCGCCGCTCTCGCCGACGCCGGCGTCACCACCGAGGACGTCAAGGTGGTGGTGAACTGTCACCTGCACTTCGACCACTGCGGCGGCAACCCCGAACTACCGGGGCGACCGATCTTCACCCAGCGCGTGGAGCTCGAGGCCGCCCGCGGTGTCGACTACACGCTCCCCGAGCTCGTCGACTCTCCCGGGCTGCTCTACGAGCAGATCGACGGCGAGGCTGAGATCCTGTCCGATGTGCTCATCGTGCCCACCCCGGGCCACACGGCGGGACACCAGTCCCTCGTCGTGCGCTGTGGCGACGGGACCATCGTCGTCGCCGGGCAGAGCCACGACACCGCCTCGGCCTACAGCGCCGACGCCCTGGCATGGCGAGCGTCGGAGGAACGCCCCACCGGCCCGTTGCCGGTGACGCCGGCGTGGATCGACCGGCTGCAACGCTTCGACCCGCGCCGGGTCCTCTTCGCCCACGACCACGCCATCTGGCAGCCCTGACGAAGCTGGCGGCGATACCCCTCGCTGGCAAAGACAGGTCCGGTGGACGGCCACCGGTGGCCTACACTCCTCACCCGTCGGCCGAGGCCGAGCGAGACCCTGACAGGACACAAGTGGAGCTCTCCGAACTGCAGAGAGTCTGGACCAAGCTCGGCGCGGAAGACCCGATGTGGGCCGTGCTCACCGACACCCGCTTCGTCGGCGGCAAGTGGGACCCCGCCGAGTTCTTCGCCAGCGGTGTCACCGAGGTAGACGAGCTGTTACAGAGGGCCAGGTCGTTCGGGCTGGTGCCCAAGCCGGCGGGCGACGCTCTGGACTTCGGATGTGGGGCGGGGCGGCTCACCCAGGCTCTGGCAGAGAGCTTCGCGACAGTCGTCGGAGTGGACATCGCGGAGTCGATGGTGGCTGAGGCGGAGCGGTGGAACGCCCACCGCGACAAGTGCCGCTTCCTCGTCAACACGAGTGCCGACCTCGGCCTGTTCGACGACGGAAGCTTCGAGTTCGTGCTCTGCCTGCTCGTCCTGCAACATATGGAGCCCCGCTACTCGCGGGGATACATCAGCGAGTTCCTGCGGATCCTCGGGCCGGGTGGCGTGCTGATCTTCCAGCTGCCCTCTGTCGCTCATGAGGCACTGCAGCCGTCGCTGCGAAACCTGGCCCTCGACGATGGCGCATACAGCGCCGAGCTGACGACCGGTCAGACCAGCATCCGTGCGGAGGCTGGGACCAGGCGCAGCATCGCAGTCACCGTCCGCAACCGGGGGACAGATGCCTGGCCGCCGGCGACATGGAACCGAGGTATAGGCGTCGGCAATCACTGGTACCGCGACGACGGCACCCTGCTCCAGCTCGACGACGGGCGGGCGCACCTGTCGACGGAGGTCGACGCAGGCGCCCGCGCCATGCTGTCGCTCGACGTGAGCATCCCGGCGGAGCCCGGAAGGTACGTGCTCGAACTGGACATGGTGCACGAGAGCATCAACTGGTTCGCCGACCGCGGTTCACCCACGTTGCGAATCCCCGTGACCGTTCACCGGCCGGGTCCTCTGCGCAGGCTGCGCAGCGCCCGGGCTAGCAAGGGCGCTGTGGGAGAGCCGCCGGCGGCGATGGAGATGTACGTGGTTCCCGAGGCTGAGGTCGTCGAGCTGATCAGCGCCGGCGGAGGCACGCTCGCCGGGGTTGAGCGGCGAGAGGTCCCCCAGTTGACGGACTGCACCTACTTCGTGACCAAGTCCTGAGCCCCCGAGCAGTCCTCGGTTTCGAGACCCTCCGAGGCCTACCAAGGCTCCGCTTCTGGCGCTGCGGGCACCCGTAAGTGACCGAACGTTTAGAACCGGCGAAACAGGGTAATGCGGCCGCGGTGCCGCGCACCGTCACGTCGTCGCTCTAGGGGTTGGTAGATGCGCTCTCGTCTCGTCCGGCCGGTCCTACGTGGGGTCGGCATCTCCGCAGTGCTCGCCTCCACCGTGCTGGCCACTTCAGCAGGCTCGGGGGCTAGTACCGCCGGTACCGCTGGGGGCGCCCGCGGTGCCAGGGCCGCTGGGCCGGCGAAAGGTTTCGTCCCTTCCCCGCCGGCACAAGTCGTCTCTTCGGCGCCCGGTGCCACCGGGTCGGGGTTCACGGCGACCATCTACCACTGGGTGGTCGACACCGGTCCCGGCCGCGCTACGGCCTGCAACATCGTCGGCGAGCTGTTCGTGCCCAACTCTGCGACGAGCGCCAGCCCCGAACCGGCAATCCTCACCACCAATGGTTTCGGAGGCTCCTACACCGACCAGGTGGCCCTGGCGGAGCTGGCCGTCCAGTACGGGTACGTGGTCTTGACGTACTCAGGGCTCGGTTTCGGCGGCAGCGGGTGCGACATCGAGCTCGACAGCCGGGCCTGGGACGGTGAAGCCGCCTCGCAGCTGGTGTCGTACCTGGGCGACCTGCCCGAGGTGCTGAAGGACGGACCTGACGATCCACGGGTCGGGATGATCGGCGGTTCCTACGGCGGCGAGGTCCAGTTCGCCACCGCCGCCATCGACCCCCGGGTCGACACGATCGTCCCGATGATCACGTGGAACGACCTCGCCTACTCGCTCGCCCCCAACAACGTGTCGCCCGACTTCCGTTGGAACAAGGCGGCGCCAGGCGTGCTCAAGTGGGAGTGGACATCGCTCTTCTTCGGAGAGGGACTTTCCGAGCCGTTCCAGAACCCGACTGCGACCCCCTTCCCCCCATCGTCCTGCCCCGGGTTCGATCCTGCCGTCTGCACGGCCTTCCTGGAGTCGGCCTCGGCGGGGTACCCGACGAGCGACGTCGTCTCCCTCCTGTGGTCGGACTCGGTGGGGAGCTACATCCACAGCATCCGCGTGCCTGTGCTGCTGATGCAGGGCGAGGACGATTCCCTGTTCAACATCGACGAGGCGGTGGCCAACTACGACGCGCTACGGGCGGCCGGAGACACGGTCCATCTCGTGCTGCAGAGCTGGGGCCACAGCGACCTCACCCCGGCTCCAGGCGAGCTCAGCTACACCTCTGCGGCCGACGGCTACGAGACGGTGCTGATCCTCGACTGGTTCGCCAAGTACCTGAAGGGCGAAGACGTCTCCACGGGGCCGGCGATCGAGTACTTCCGCCCCTGGATCACCTATACCGGTTCGGCCGAGCCCGCCTACGGAACCGCCGGCTCCTGGCCCGTCGGCAGGGCCGAGAGCCTCTACCTCTCCGGCGGCGGTGCCGGGCAGGCTGGGACGCTTGCGACGAGGGCCGGCGGGGTGACTTCCGGCAGCCAGTCGTTCCTCAACCCGGCCGCAGGTGAGCCGGCAAGCTATTCCGAGACCTCAGGCGTGCAGGACGAGTCGCCCTTCTCCAGCATCCCGCCCACCGACCCGCCGGGCACATTCGCCTCATTCGAGACCGGACCGCTCAGCGCCGCCCTCGATTCGGTCGGGATCCCAGTGCTGCACCTTGCCATCACCGCGGCCGACGGCTCCAGCGTCGACCCGGCGACTGAGCCGGAGCTGTTCGCCAAGATCTACGACGTCTCGCCGAGCGGTTCGGTGACTCTCGTCGACCGGCTAGTGGCGCCTGCACGCATCCCCGGGACGGGCGAGATCACGCTCACGCTGCCGGACGTCGTCCACGAGTACCCGGCGGGGGACCGGATCGAGCTCGTAGTGGCAGCATCGGACCAGGCGTATCTCGGTTCGCGGGTCGCTGACGCCTTGACCATCGCCGTGTCCCCAGCGGCCGCGTCCTCGAACGTGCTCTCGCTGCCCACCGTTGCCGCCTCGGCCGAGCGCAGCGGCGGCCCGATGCCCTCTGGAGCCTGAGCCGGGCCTGAGCGGGGGCTGAGCCTGCCGGTCCCGGCAGGGGCGCGCGAGATCATTCGCGACAACCCAAGCCCCGGCAACGCCTCGAAACGTAGGCTTTCCCCGTGTACGGGTGTTCGCCTCGATGAGAGAAACCGATCTCATCAAGGTGGCCGACGCCCGCCGTGCCAGCGAGGGGGCCACGCCTTGGGCTCCCATGCCGCCGCCAGGGGCCTGGAGGTGGCGTCTCCCGTTCGTGGTGGGAGTGCTCGTCGGCTTGGCAGGCGCCATCGGAGCAGGTGCCACCCTCACTGCCCCGCACCTGCCCCAGCAGATGATCGGTTCAGCCACCCCCGGGATGGTGCACACCGCCACGGGCGATGGCGCCGCCCAACCCACCAACACCTTGTCGACATCACAGCTGGCGGGGGTGCAGGGTTCCGGCTACGTGCCGGTCACACCAACCCTGTACCTTCCCAACGCCGTCGTGAACAGCACCGGGTCGAAGGAGTCGGCGCTCTGGGAGGTGTGGTGGGACCCGAACACTCAGGTCACGGCCGCGGTCTGCCTGCAGAGCCATCTCAACAACTCCGATGCCGCCACGGCAGTCAGCGACCTTCAGTCCAAGGACGCCGACTATGCGGCGCTCGATAACGGCACGTACAACTTCACGAGCGGCTCCCAGTTCTCGCTCCCGGGAATCTCAGGAGGCACCGGCTACCTCTGGCAGGGTTTGGAGCAGCTGGGCGGCACCGCTGTCCCGATCGAGTACCGCTTCGCTGTCTTCAGCCGCGGCTCCGTCGTCGCGCTCGTGTCGATGACGGCATTCAACGGGCAGACGGACGCCACTTCGTTCCAGGACCTTGCTTCCGCCGAATACTCGCAGATGGCTCAACTCAACCTCGCATCGGCACTGATCTTCATCTTCTTGTTCCTGGCGGGAATCGGGCTGTGCGTCCTTGCGAACGTCAAGAGGAACAAGTGGAACAAGCAGTTGGCGGCGACGTACGGACGGCCATTTCCTGTCCCGGGTGCAGCCGGCTACGGGCCAGCCCCCTACGGTGGCTACCCCGGATATCCTCCGGCCAACTGGCCGCCGCCGTATCCGGGTGTCACGTACCCGCCCACGTATCCCTATCCGGCCTATCCGGCGCATCCGTCGGCTCCGGCGTATCCGGCCCCCTACGCCGCGCCGTCCTACTGGCCGCCCCCGTCAGTCCCCCCGCCACCTGTTCAGCGACCGGCGGGATGGTACGAGGACCCCGACCGGCCGGCGGGAGACGTGCAACTGCGGTACTTCGATGGACGCTCGTGGACGCCGAGCACGGCTCGCCCTCCGGCAGCAGCCCCGCAAGCGGGTGCACCGGCGACTTCGCCCGCGACTCCGCCGGTCGTGCCCGAAGACTGAGAATCCCGTCGATCCGACGCACCGCGGTATGGAGCGCCGGCAACAAGAATCGAGGCGTGACCACTCCCATCTCGTTCGCCCTGAAGCCGACGCTCCTCGGCGACCTCGTGATCCTGCGTCCCGTGGATAGAACCGATGCAGTGGGATTGACCACGCTCGATCCCGAGACTCTTCGCATGACGGGGTCGCATCTCGGCGTCGGCACGCTCGCAGGCGCCGAGGAGTGGTACGCCACGAGGGCGAACGAGCACGACCGCATCGATCTCTCGATCATCGAGCGCTCGACGGGACTGTGGGCGGGCGAGGTGGTCTTGAACCATCTGGATACTCATAACCTGTCCTGCGGCTTCAGGATCCTCCTCGCCCGGCCCTCCTTCTACGGCAAGGGGCTGGGTACCGAGGCGACACGGCTGGTGCTGGGGTACGCGTTCGAGACGGTGGGCGTGAACCGGATCGAGCTCGAGGTGTACGACTTCAATCCCCGCGCCAGGCACGTCTACGAGAAGGTCGGCTTCAGGGTCGAGGGAACAAAACGACAGGCACTCAGGTGGGACGGCGAGTGGGTCGACGCTCATCTGATGTCGATCCTGGCCTCGGAGTGGCAAGCCCGTGGGTGATGACGGCAGGATCTCCCGCAAGGTTGCTCGGCGCCTCGCGCTGGCGGGATGCGTGGCTGCCGGAGAAGAGGCAGAAGAGCTGGTCGCTGCGGCACCGAGCGACCTCGTGCTCGACGAGTGGTTGGTGCGCCGTGAGCAAGGGGAGCCTCTTGCCTGGATCACCGGAAGGATCGTCTTTGCGGGCCAGACCCTCCGAATCGGGCGCGGCCTCTATGTGCCTCGCCTGCAGAGCGAGGAGCTGGCGGGGCGGGCTGCCGCTCTGCTTCCTCGCGGCGGCCGTGCGATCGACTTCTGCACAGGTGCGGGCGCGATCGCAGCCCACATGCAGGCGACCGTGCCTGGGGCTCGCGTGCTCGGCGTCGATCTCGACCTGACGGCTGCACGCTGCGCTCGGTCCAACGGCATTCGGGTGATCGTCGGCGATCTCGACGGGCCCTTGCGGGCTGGCGACCCCGGCGTGGACGTGGTCACGGCCGTGGCGCCTTACGTGCCGACTGCCGAGATGCGGTTCCTTCCTGCCGATGTGACTCGGTACGAGCCTCTCCATGCTCTCGACGGTGGGGATGACGGCTTGGCGGTCGTGCGCAGGGTCATCGCAGCGTCTTCTCGGTTGCTGCGCTTGGGGGGTGCCCTTCTGCTCGAGGTCGGTGGACGGCAGGAACAGGCGGTGCGTATGGAGTTGGAACGGGCAGGTTTCGTGGAGGCGAACAGCTGGTACGACGAAGACGGTGACCTCCGCGGGGTCGTGGCGCGCCTGCGAGGGCCGGCCGATGGATGAGCTCCCCCAGGCGATCGCCGAGCTCTATGGGATCGGATCTGCAGTTGCGCCATTGACCTTCGTGGCCAGAGGTGCGATGGGAGAGATCCATCGCCTCGAGACAACCGGCGGTCGGTTCGCGGTGAAGCTGCTAGCCGACTGGGTGGTGGCCCCTCCAACGCCCGCCGACGTCGAGTTCCAGCTGAAAGCGGCAGCGGCCGGATTACCGCTCCCTTGCCCGATCGTCGCTCCCGACGGGCGTGTGGTCACCGAGGCCTGCGATCGGCGGTTGCGGGTCTACGAGTGGGCGGACGTCTCCGAGCACGTTCAGCCCATTGGTGTCGACACGCACGCCGATGCCGGGAGGATCCTCGGCACCCTGCACCGCATCGGAGAGCCGACCGCCGAGCTCGTCGATCCGTGGTACCTGTCGGCACCGACCGCCACCCAATGGCGGGAGCTGGCGGGCTCGGCTCGACAGACCGGCCGAGCCTGGGCAGCGAACCTCCGCGACCAGGCGGTAGTCCTGGGAGAGCTTGCTCGGTTGACGGCGTCCGCCCGGCCGAAGCCCACGATCATCTGCCACCGTGACTTTCAGCCCGAGAACGTCCTGCCCGCCCGGAGCAGGCGGACTGATGGTCCTCGACTGGGAGAATGCGGGCCCCATGGCGCCAGGAAGAGAGCTGGGGGCGGCGCTCCTCCTCTGGAGCCACAACGGGACAGAGCAATCGCGCGCAGCCGTGGAGGCGTTCGTCGGCGGCTACGTGGCTGCCACCGGCAAACACGACCTCGGCATCGAAGGAATCACCGACTTCTCGGTGGGTTTTGCCACGCTGCTCAACTTCCTGCACGCGATGGCATCCACTGCGATTGCCGATGGTGCCGACAAGCAGTTTGCTGAGGCTCAGGTCGAGATGCTGTTGGCGGCACCCCTGCTGGAGCTGGAGAACAGTGCGGCGTCGGTGTTGGAGATGGTGCTGAGCATCGACATCTGAGTCCTGGCGATGCCATCGGCCGTGGAGGTCACATTCACGGAGCCTCTCGTCTGCGGATCGGGACCCGGCGGCGCCGTGCCTCGAGTCGGTATGGCACTCAGCATGTCGACCACAGGGCGTACGATTTGCGGGTCCAGCGCACAAACCGTGGCTGTCGAACAGCTGCGTCCGAGCAGCGGAGAGGTCGTAGTGAGATGAGCGATTCGGGCACCCCTGCAGGCTGGCACCCGGATCCGGGCAACCCGTCGAGCGGCCTGCGCTGGTGGGACGGGACCAGGTGGACGGAGCACACGCACCCGGTACCAGGGAGCAGCGCGTCCCCATACGGCCAAGCTGGTTACGGCCAAGCCGGGTATTCGCAGGCCGGCTATCCGCAGGCGGGCTATCCGCAAGCCGGCTACTCGCAGTCGGGGAACCCGCCGCCCTACTCGAGCCCGAGTCGCTTTGCAGGGCCGCCAGCCGGTAGCGGCTTCTGGGCGCTGAACCGGATGAGTGCAATCGCGGTCGCTGTGGGGCTGGCTTATGTGGCGATCGACCTGCTCGCCCACTTCGTGATCTTCGGCTTCGTGCCTTTGCTGATGGCCGTGCGTGCGAACCGGCGGCGGGAGCGGATGGCTCCCGTGGCGATCGTCCTCGCCGTCGCAGTCATCGGGCTATCGGTCTACACGCTTGCCCATCGGTAGGGCCGATGGTCAAGCTGAGCGCAGGGCTGCTCGCCTTCCGCAGACAAGAGGGCGGCGAGCTGGAGCTGCTGCTCGTGCATCCGGGCGGCCCTTTCTGGGTTCACAAGGAGGAGGGCGCGTGGTCGATCGCCAAAGGCGAGTACGAGCCCTACGAGGAGCCTTCGGCCGCGGCTGACCGCGAGTTCCGCGAGGAGCTCGGGCAGGACCCGCCGGACGGCGAGCGCATCGATCTCGGTGAGATCCGCCAGCCGAGCGGCAAGCGGCTGCGGATCTTTGCCGCCGAGGGTGGATCGATCTGCGACGGCGACGTGAAGAGCAACCACTTCGAGCTCGAATGGCCGCCGAAGTCGGGTCGGATCTGCAGCTTTCCGGAGGTCGATCGGGCGGAGTGGACTTCCGTCGCCGTGGCGAGGAACCGCCTGTCGAAGGGACAGGTGCCGTTCGTCGACCGCCTCATCGAACACCTGGGGCCGTCGAGCCACTAGGTGCCGCCGCGAACACGCCGTCGCGCAGGACAGGCACGACGGCGCTGCGGGCGTCGGCGAGGGCGTACTCGAGATCCGCTCCGGCGCCCCGTTCGAGCAGCTCGAGAGCCGACATGCTGGATCGCACCCGGCCCGCCCAGGAGCTCTCAGCTCCCCGCCACGAATCGGCCGCCGACATCGCCTCCGCACTACAGGTGAGACCGGCCTGCCGTAGGCCTTCGATCACGGCGCCCGCTCCCAGCAGGTCCTCGATGCTCGGCCGCAGCGAGCCGTCGCCCCAGAGCTCACCGCAGGAGACCACGGTTATCGGCCCGGGGGCGTCGATCAGCCAGGAGGCGACGCGTTCGTGGTTGCGAAGGCAGGCAGCCACGACGACACCGGAGCGGCGGCCGGCCTCGACAGAGCAGGTCGCCCCGTTGGGCGAGCGGAGAGCGACATGGTCGCCCGCCTCCATCCCCAACATCTCGACCGGGGACAACGAGCCGAGGCGAGTGCCGGTCGGCGCCGAGCCGCTTTCCCACGCCACCGGGTGGACGAACGCTCCACGGGTCACGGCCGCCTCGACGGCGGTCGCGAAACGCAGCACGTCCACCACGACAACCGTCCCTTCGCCTTCCGCAACAGACCGGACACCAGCCAGTCCCCAGACAAAGTGCACGGCGAGCTGTCGAGCGGTCATAGGAGCCGAGCCGGGCGTGAGCGAAGGGCGACGGAGACGGTGCCGGCCAGCATCACCGCGAGCACGCCCCACAAGAAGGCCACGAGGACGGGCGACCCGTCGACGAGATAGGACGAGCTCGGCACATCGGCCACGCATCCGATCCCCGAGAGGACGACGAGCACCCCCCGCCGCCAGCCCGTCACAGCGGCACTACCCAGCAGGACGAGCCCCCAAGTCTCGTACCAGGGCCACACGACCGGCCCGAGCAGGGCAAGCGCCAACATCGTCCAACCGAGCGCCTCCGGGGCTGTCTCCCTGTCCGATCTAAGGAGAAGGAGGACGCCGATGGCAGCGGCAGCGCAGATTCCGACTACCCGCGCCACGTCGACGAGGCCGGCTCGATGGACCCCGAGCCCGAGCAGCGAGACGAGGTGGGACAGGGAAAGCCCGGCGGCCGTTGCCGGGTCGAGCCACGACACCACCCTCTCGGGCGCCAGCATCGTCCCGACAAAGCCCCAACCGAGCCCGGCCACCGCACTCATGGCGGCGATCAGCAGCAATGCGAGCACCAGCGCAGCGAGCGCCCCCAGCACGCGCCACGCGAGTGGGGGCCGCGCCGGCCGCGCCGGGCTGCGAGCCGAAGCCGCCCACCAGCCGATGAACACGACGGCGACCAGTGCCGGCGCCTTCACTTCCGCAGCCAAGCTGCAAGCGACGACTCCCGCCAGCCACTGGCCGCGCAGCGCCAAGGCGCAGCCACCACTAAAGAAGGCCGAGCATCAGGGCGTCGTTGTGAGCGCCCCCGACGAACGTCAGCAATATCAAGGGGTTCATCCCCGCGAGGGCGAAGGCGCTGCGCGGATCACGGCCGATCGACGCTGCGATCGACGGCACCGCCCAGGCGATGAGCACGACACCGGCAAGGGCAAGCAACCGGAAGCCGGCCGCAGCCACCGCGGGATCGTGGCCGGAAAGGGTCACCACGAGCTGTGACAGCCGCTCGAAGAGCGGGCCGTAAGGAGCGTGCACGCCCCGCCAGAGCGGATCGACGAGCGACAACACGTGTCCCGGGCCGAGGCTCTGCGGCCCTTGCCGGTAGGGGTTGAGCCCCTCCGTCAACATCCGGCCCTGTGCGACGTAGGAGTAGACGTCGCGGCTGAACAGCGGCGGCCCCACGAGGAGAGGAAGAGCCCAAGCTGCTCCCACCAACCTCATCGTTCGCAGACGGCCGGGGCGCCGGAGCATGAGCAGCCAACCGCTGACCAACCCGAGGACGCCGGCGTAGACGAGCGCCACACCCACGATCCGCTGATCCGCAGCGGCGCCTGCCAAGCGAGCGGGACCTCCCGGCCCGTCGCCGAAGAACCAGGCGCCGGCCAGCTTCACGGCGAACGGCGAGCGGCCTTGGGCCGACCCAGCCAGCACCAGGAGCGAGCCTGCGAAGCCGATCGCTGCGGCGGTCAGCACTCCCCCGCCGGCGGCCCTCGGGCGCGCTGGAACAGGTGTGGCGACCTCGGTCTCGATACCTCGAAACTATCCCGCGCAGGCGACCACCGCCGCCACTCAGCCGCTGCTCAGTCTCCGGCAGGGAGTACTTTGCGGATCTCGTCCCCCAGCCGGACCACCCCTGGAACGACCACCCTGGCGTTGATGCCCCTCATGTTCAGCTCCCGGCCCAAGGGTGAGTTGAACAACCGCATCGCCTCCCTCCCGAAGCGCGCCACGAACTTCCCGCATCCCTTGTGGGGTGGTTCCGTCACCTCCACCACGGCGCTGCCCACGGCGAGGCGGGTGCCGGGCGGCAGATTGGCGTAGCCGAGCGCCAGGTCGACGTACAACTGGTCACCGGCCAGAGCCCAACGATCCGGGCTGCCGGACACGAGCTGTGCCGCCCGGCAGTTCATCAGGGTGACCTGCTTGTCGGGATGCGACTTGCGATCAGGCGTCGAGGAGCTCCCCTTTGTGAGCCAGTTGTCGCCGACCAGCCCGACGGTCCGATCGAGGATCGCCTCCTGCAACGACTCCCGCTCGCCCGGGGAGGGGCGCCTGACGACCAGTTCCAGCGTGCCCCCGTCGTCCGGTGAGCCGCACACCTCGTCCACGCCGGCCAGCAACTCTTCGGCGGACCTGAAAGGAACGCCGTCCGGAGCAAGCGGAGGACCCGGATCGTCCTCCTCCTCAGAGGGGTCTCGCAGCGCGGTCTCCACATTCAAAGGATGTCGCCCGCCCGCGTACGGGGCAAGGCGGCCCGTCGGGCAGGATATGGGCGTGACCCTGCCGGATCAGGCCCCACCGACCGGTCCGGCACGTCCAGCCTGCTACAGGCACGGCGACCGCATGTCGACCGCGATCTGCCGCCGATGCGAGCAGCCGATCTGCTGGGAGTGCATGGTGCAGGCGCCCGTCGGCTGGCAGTGCGCCCGATGCGTGCGCAGCTGGTCACGCAAGGGAACCGACACCCGCTACCGGCCGAGGGCGGTGACGACCGGCGGGATCACCCCAGTTGTGGCGGCGCTGATCGCTCTCAACCTGGCGATGTTCCTGGGCAGCCACGAGGCCATGGATACGGCGTTCGTGGGACGATTCGCGATGATCCCGGGAGCGATCCGGGCCGGGCAGTGGTACCGCCTGCTCACTGCCACCTTCCTGCACGAGAGTTGGCTGCACATCGGCAGCAACATGCTCAGCCTCTACTTCATCGGACCGATGCTGGAGGCGAACCTCGGTCGATTGCGCTTCCTCGCCCTGTACCTCCTCGCAGGCGTCGGGGGCGAAGTCTGCTCGTACCTGCTGAGCCCGTTCAACGTGGCCGGGATCGGTGCCTCCGGCGCCATCTTCGGGCTGTTGGGAGCCCTGCTCGTGATCGGCTGGCAGAACCGCGCCAACGTGCAGTGGGTCCTGATGTGGCTGGGGATCAACCTCGTGATCAGCTTCGAGGTGCCGGGCATCGACTGGCGTGCGCACCTCGGCGGGTTCTTCACCGGTGCCATCGTCGCCTACGGCTTCAGCCGTGCCCAGCGCCTCCGTCGACAGCAGGCACTGGGCCTGGAGCTGGCGACCGCCTGCGGCATGCTGCTGGCGCTGGCGATGCTGGCGTTGCTCCCGCCGGGCGAGGTGAACCTCGGGTCGGTGGTGGCGTCGACCGATGTCGGCCAACTTCGGTCGGCGGTCGGGGCGGTAGTTACCATGGGCCTTCCTGCGGCCGAGCGGCGCAAC
>CAVXUB010000003.1:0-671135 GCA_963764805.1 uncultured Actinomycetota bacterium | reverse complement strand
CGGGTGTGCGACGCGTCCGTAGGGGTCCCACGTTCTGGCTGGTTATGATGGGAGTCTGGTTGTAACGGTTACAACCAGGTGGGAGATGCTCATGTCCGAGCCGTCGCTTCCGGAGCTGGAGGCCGAACAGGACCGGCTGTATGCGCAGCTCAGCGCGGTCGGGGACTTCCGGCGGGGGTCGGTGACCGAGAACTGGCGCAGGTGCGGGAAACCGAACTGCGCCTGCGCGGCCCCGGGTCATCGCGGTCACGGCCCGCGGGTGTTGTGGACCCGCTCTGAGGGCCGCCGCAAGCGGGTCGGCCGGCAGCTCGCGGCGGGCGAGGTGGACAAGGTGCGCCGCGAGATCGCCCGGCATGCAGAGTTCACCGCGACCGTGGAGCAGATCGTCGAGGTGAACGGGGAGATTGCGAGGCCCGCCCGGCGGCGGGTGGCGCCGCCGGGCGGGACCCTTCCGGGGCGGGAGGGGAAAAAGGGGGCTCCGCGCGGCGCTCGCGGCGGAGAAGACCGCCGAGATAGGCCGCCTAGCGGGCGAGGCTGCCAGGGCGCTGGGCTGCGGGAACGGCCTGGCGGCCGCCGAGGCGGTGCTGCGGGCGGGGCTGCTCAGGCTCGGCGGCGGGGTGCTCGGGGAGGCGCTGTCGGCCGATCCGGGCTACCGCGGCCCGCGCGTGGGCTGTGGGCACGGCCACGAGGCGGTGTTCACCGGCTACCGGGACAAGATCATCGACACGGTGCTAGGCCCTGTCACCTTGCGCCGGGCCTGGTATCACTGCGCGGCCTGCGGGCACGGTCTTGCGCCCCGGGATGCCGAGCTGGGGGTGGCCGGGGCCTCGATGTCGCCGGGGCTGGCCGCGATGAGCGACAAGGCCGCGGCCGCGGTGCCGTTCACGCCGGCGGCTGGTCTGCTGGAAGACCTGGCCGGAGTCCGGCTCACCGTCAAGCGGGTCGAGCGGGCCGCCGAGGCATCCGGCGCTGCCCAGGCCACCGCATCCCGGGCCAGGGCCGGGCTCATCGCCGCCCGCAAGCTGGTCCCGCTGCCGCCACAGCCGCTGCCGGACAAGCTCTACATGGTGATCGACGGCACCGGCGTCCCGGTGACGGCGAAGGAGACCGCCGGCCGGGAGGGCAAGGGCGAGGACGGCCGGGCCCGCACCCGCGAGGTCAAGATGGCCGTCTTCTTCACCCAGGACAAGCTGGACGCGAAGGGCTACCCGGTCCGGGACCGGGCCTCCTCCAGCTACATCGCCACCTTCGAGCCCGCCGCCACGTTCGGCGGCCTGGTGAAGGCCGAGGGCATCCGCCGCGGCGCGGACCACGTCCGCCAGCTCACCATCATCGGCGACGGCGCCGCCTGGATCTGGGGCATCGCCACCAGCAAGTTCCCCGAAGCCACCCAGATTGTGGACCTCTACCACGCCCGCGAGCACCTGCACTCCCTGACCCGATCCCTGGAGTTCATGCTGCTGGACCACAAGGACGAGTGGCTAGAAGCCCGTCTGGAGGATCTCGACTACGGCGACATCGACGGCATCGAGGCCGCCGTCCGCACCAACCCCCTGGAGGGAGTCAGGAAAGACGAAGTCGAAAAGGAGCTCGGCTACTTCCTGAACAACGCCCCCCGCATGCGCTACCACTGGTTCCGCTCCCGCGGCCTGTTCGTCGGCTCCGGTGTCGTCAAGGCCGGCTGCAAAGCCGTCATCGGGCAAAGGCTGAAGCTGGCAGGCATGCACTGGACCACCGCCGGCGCCGACGCCATCCTCGCCTTGCGCTGCCGCGAGGCCTCCAGCCAGTGGGAAGCCATCTGCCGCAACCGTCACAACCAGACAGGCGCCGCGTGACCAGCCACACTCCGAAAATGATCTTGACTGCCTACAAAATTGACGCACACCCCGGCCCCTCTGGCCGAACCCGGGACTGTCGGCAGGCCGGTGATAGACCTCGGTCGTGCGAACCCCGTGACAGGAGGTGCCATAGCCATTCCCTGGCCGACTCCGTCGAGGCCGAGCTGGTCCGGCGACGGAGTGCAGAAGGTCGGCGACCAGATCAGCAGTTGGCTGCGCCGCAGTCGCTCGGCCGATGGGAGCGCGGAACCGTACGGGGACGAGCCGGACGAGGACGAGGACGAATAGTCTCTGCTCCTCGCCTGGCTGAGGAGGCCCGGATGGACATCCGTGAAGCGCTGTACACGACCAGAGCGATGCGGCGAGTGCGGCCCGATCCGGTCCCGGTGGAGGTGCAGCAGCGGATCCTCGATGCCGCCATCCGTGCACCCAGCGGCGGCAACGCGGAGGAGTGGCGGTTCGTGCTCGTCGACTCACCGGAGCTGAAGGCCCAGCTCGGTCCCCTCTACCGAGACAGCATTGAGAAGCTCTGGAAGACGATCTATGCCGATCGGATCGCCGACGCGCGAGGCGGATCCCGCCTCCCCGCGCAGCGTCACGCTGCTCAGAACCGTGAAGTCGGCGCAATGGCTCGCCGACAACTTCGAGACGGTCCCGCTCTACCTGTTCGCCTTCTCCCGCCACGACCGTACCGGCGGCTCGATCTTCCCGGCGGTGTGGAGCGCCCAACTGGCTGCCCGTGCAGAGGGCGTCGGCAGCGCACTGACCGTTGTCCTCGGGATCTTCCAGCGCGACGCGGTGGCGGCCCTTCTGCGGGTGCCCGACGACGGGTGGCTCCAGTCGTGCATGGTCTCGTTCGGGTACCCGACCGGCCGCTGGGGCGTTGCTCCCCGCAAGCCAGTTCATCACGTCGCCAGCCGCAACTCCTGGGAGGGTGACCTCGGCTTCACGGTGCAGCAGCCGCTCTGGCCGTAGTGCCGGAGAATTCGCCCTGTCGCCGACAATCCCGCACAGCTAATGTCGCGAAACGAAGGCTCAGCCTCTCGGTTGATTGCAAAAGGAGCTGGTCATGGGATTCATGGACAAGGTCAAGGACACCGCAACCCAAGGGCTCAAGGCCGGCCAGGGAAAGCTCGATCAGCTGCAGGGCAAGAAGCAGGGCGACGCCTTGCTGCGCGACCTCGGCGCTCTCGTCTACGCCAGCCAGACCGGCCGGGCGAACTCCGACAACGCGTCGCAGACGCAGGCGGTGCTGACGATGCTGCAACAGCACGAGTCGACGCATGGCCAGATCAACCTGCTGCCCGAGTCGCCCGGCGTGGCGCCGCCGGCGCCCTACGACCCGAACATGCCGGGCGGAGGTGGGTTCATCCCGGGCGGCGGCGGGATGGTTCAGGACCAGCCGGCGGGCTTCGTGCCCGGAGGCTCCCCGGCGCCCGTCGCACAGCCGGCCTTCGTGCCCGGAGGCTCCCCGGCGCCTGTAGCACAGCCGGCCTTCGTGCCCGGAGCTGCGCCCGCAGCGGGCGCGCCAGCGTTCGTCCCGGCAGCTGCCCCCGCCTTCGTGCCGGGGGCGACGGAAGCCTCCGCTCCAGCCGCTGAGCAGTCGCCGTCGCCGGCGTCGGCCCCGACGTTCATGGAACAGGCCGCTGCAGTTGCGCAATCGGCACCGATGGCAGGCGCGGCTCCCGCAGGGGCGGGTGCTCCGTTCATCCCCGGGGCCGACCCCTTGCAGTCGACCGCCGCCGGCGATGAGGCACCGGAGGCAACGGACGAGTCAGCTCTGGAGGCCAGCGAGGACTCAGCCGAGGGCTCGGCGAGCTGACGTCCGCTGGCCCAGCCAGGTGCCCAACCAAGACCTGGGAGAGACTCCCGCCGGCGGCGCGGTGCAGATCGACGTCGTCGGCTATGAAGACCTGACTGAGCTTCTCCCACTGGTCCGTGCCTACTGCGACTTCTACGGGGTCGCGCCGGACGACGCTGCGTTGCTCGAGCTCTCCAAGGCGCTCGTGGCTGATCCAGAGCGCGAGGGGCGCCAGTGGCTGGCGCGTGTCGATTATCGGGCGGTCGGCTTCGCGACCGTCTACTGGTCCTGGTCGACACTCGCCGCCTGCCGCATCGGCACGCTCTACGACCTGTTCGTCGAGGAGGGTCACCGTGGCCGCGGGGTGGCCCGGGCGCTGATCGGGGCGTGCCTGGACGCATGCGCCGAGCACGGCGCGTCCGAGCTGTGCTGGCAGACAGCCCTCGACAACGTCACTGCCCAACGCCTCTACGACGGCATCGGTGCCGAGAGGAGCCATTGGCTCGACTACTCGCTGCCGATAAGGACGCTCGACCGAGGCGGGTTGCTCTGAAGAATGTGTCGTGGAACGCGCTGTGCGCGCCGAAAAGCGCGCCGCGGACGGCTTCCAATACACAATCTTCGGAACAACTCAGCCGACGACTTCCTCCAGAGGTACGTGCTCCATGCCGTGCGCCTCGGCGACAGGCTCGTATACGACGTGGCCGCCCACGACGTTCACCCCCAGCGCCAGCGCCTCGTCATCTCGAACGGCAGCCTCCCAGCCCCGGTCGGCGATCTCCAGCGTGTACGGCAGGGTGACGTTGGTCAGCGCCCATGTGGACGTGTGGGGGACGGCGCCCGGCATGTTGGCGACGCAATAGAAGACCGAATCGTGGACCTTGAAGGTCGGGTCCGAGTGGGTCGTGGCACGGGTCGACTCGAAGCACCCTCCCTGGTCGACTGAGATGTCCACCAGCACCGACCCCGGCCGCATCCGGCTCACGAGCTCGTCCGTGACGAGCGTCGGCGCCTTGGCCCCCGGGACGAGGACCGCCCCGATCACCAGGTCGGCGTCGAGGCAGTGCCTCTCGATCTCGTAGTTGTTGGAGGCGATGGTCTGCATCCGCCCCGAATACTGGCGGTCGATGTCTCGCAGCCGGGCGACGTTGCGGTCGAGCACCACCACCTCGGCCATCATCCCGAGCGCCAGCGCGGCGGCGTTCATGCCCGATACCCCTGCACCGATCACCACCACCTTGGCGTGGTGGACACCGGTGACCCCGCTTATCAGCACGCCCCCGCCGCCCCCCGGCTGCTGCATGTGGTGGGCGCCGACGAGTGGCGCCATCCGGCCGGCCACCTCGCTCATCGGGGCGAGGAGCGGCAACGAGAGATCTGCGAGCTGCACCGTCTCGTAGGCGATGGCCGTCGTCTTGGAGGCGATCAAGGCGTCCGTACAGGGCCTCGAGGCAGCCAGGTGAAGGTAGGTGAAGAGCACCTGGTCCGCCTTCATCCGGCCGTACTCCGCGGCGATCGGTTCCTTGACCTTGCAGATCATGTCGGCCTCGCCCCACACGTCGTCTGCCGTGTCGAGCATCGTGGCACCGGCGCTCACGAACTGGTCGTCCGTGATCGTCGAACCGATGCCTGCTCCTCTCTCGATGAACACGGTGTGCCCTCTCGAGACAAGCTCCTGCACGCCGGCAGGCGTGATCGCCACCCTGCCCTCGTTGTCCTTGATCTCTTTCGGTACGCCGACTCTCATCGAACTGCCTCTCTTTGGTCGCCCCGTGGCGGGGTGCGGACGGGACGTCTACTCGGCGCTACTCGGCGCCTACTGGGCGGACTGGCCGGCGGCCGCCAGCACCGACTGCTCGAGGATCGACACACCTTCGTCGATCTCCTCGTCGGTGACCGTGAGGGGAGGCGCGATCCGGAGAACGTTTCCGTACAGCCCTCCCCTGCCGATCAGCAGCCGGCGCGACTTGGCTTCCTCTTGGATCCTCGTCGTGATCTGCGTGTCGGGTCGCGCCGTCCCCGGGACGACGAGCTCGACGCCGACCATCAGGCCCTTGCCGCGTACCTCAGCCACGGGACCACCTTCACCGAGGCGCTCCTGCACCGCGCGCAGCCCCGCCATCAGCCGGGCGCCGCGTCTTCAAGGCGTTGCCCTGCAGATCGTGCTCCAGCACGTAGTCGAGCGTCGCCTTCGCTCCGGCCGTGGCGAGGGGGTTGCCCCCGAAGGTGGACAGGGAGTTGGCATTCAGGCAGTCGACGATCTCCGGGCGCCCGACGAGGCCTCCGATCGCAAGCCCGTTCCCGAGGCCCTTGGCGAAGGTGATCATGTCAGGCACGATGCCGTGCGCCTGGAAGCCCCAGAAGTTCTCGCCGGTGCGTCCCCAGCCCGTCTGCACCTCGTCGGCGATGAACAGCCCCCCGTACTCCTCCAAGACTGCCTTCATGGCGGCGAACATCCCGTCCGGCGGAGTGACGAAACCGCCCACACCCTGGATCGGCTCGGCGAGCAGGCAGGCGATGTCGCCGCCCGTCATCGTCTCGATCACCTGGCGCAGGTCGTCGGCGCAGGCGCCGATCAGGCCCTCGTCATCGAGGTGGGCGAAGGGGCTCCGATAGCGGTAGCCGGTGTGGACGTAGTGGACGTTGAGCGGTGAGAGGCTCGACGGCGACCAGCTCCGGATCCCGGTGACGCCGATGGTGCCGAAGGTGCGTCCGTGGTAGCCGCCGCGGAGCGCCAACACCTGGTTCGACCGCCGGTACTGCGTGGCGAGCAGCAGAGCCGCCTCGTTGGCCTCGGAACCCGAGTTGGTGAAGAAGACCTTGGCGCCGGGGATGCCGGACAGCTCCGCGATCTGTTCTGCGAGCTCGATCTGCTTGCGGATCAGATAGAGGGTCGAGGTGTGAAGCACCCCTGTGCGCAGCTGGCGCTCGAGGGCCTCGGTGATCTCCGGGATCGCGTAGCCCACCATGTTGGTGAGGATCCCACCGAAGAAGTCGAGGTACCGAGTGCCGTCGGAGGCGGTCACGTGCCGGCCACTGCCGGACACGATCTCGAGGGGCGACTCGTAGTAGGTGGAGAGCCACGCGGGCATCACTGCCCGATGGCGTGAGAGCAGATCGTTCTCGGCCGTCACGGCCTATCACATCCCTTTCGGGTTGCCCCGGGCTCGTCGGTCGCCCCGGGCACTCGGTCCGGATGCGTCACCGAATCGTTCGTCGTTGAACTCCCCCACGATGATATGCGCATGCCGCGGCGCCTACGTGCCACGAGGCCCGGCGCAACTGTCGCTCAGGAGGCGCCCACCGGCGCCTCTTCTCGCATCTGCCAAGGCTCGCCCATCTCCTTCAGGAGGTCGAGCAGCGGCACCGCATCGAACGCCTCCGGTCCGAGCACCCCTGCTCCCGCCCAGGCTCCCTGTGCCATCAACTCGAGCGCCGCCGCCGGGGCGATGGCGGTCTGCCAGACGACTGCCTGGCACCCGTGCCGGCGCATCGTCTCCTCGTTGTCGGACACGTGGTAGAGGTACACCTGCCGTGGTGCCCCATCCTTGCCGGAGCCGGTAATCCAGGTACCGGCGCAGGTGCGGCCGCGTCATCTTGTCGCCAAGAGTGGCCGGATCCGGCAGGCACGCGGCTACCACGTCCCGCGGCGAGACCTGCAGCCCCCGCACGGTCACCGGGTCGGTGCGGTCGAGGGCGAGCTTGTGCAGCGTCCGCAACACCCCGATGAACTCGTCCCCGAGCCCGTACTTGAAGGTTGCCCGCTTGACGTCCACCCATCGGGGTATCAGCAACACCTCCTCGTGCTCGACGTTCACGCAGGTGACGGCTCCGATGCCCTCCGGGAAGTCGAACACCTCGGGCTCCGAGAAGGGGGCGGTCGTATACCAACCACGGTCCTTCTCGTAGATCACGGGCGGGTTGAGACACTCCTCGATCGTGGTCCAGATGCTGAACGTGGGAGCGAACTCATAGCCTTCGACGACTAGATCGGAGCCGTCACGTACGCCGGCTTCGTCGATCTCGCTGAAGAGATGGTCCGCCGCGTAGCGGGCGAACACGTCGGACAGGCCTGGCTCCACTCCCATCCCGACAAGAGCCAGCCGGCCCGCCTCCTCCCACCGCGGCGCCATCTCGAACTGCATCTCGCCGAGGGTCACCCCCACCTGCTCGTGCGGGCGCCCCGGGTGCGGAAGGGACAACGACATCGCCATGTCCAGGTAATCGATGCCGGCCTCGAAGGCGCCTTTGAAGAGGCTCGGCACGAAGCGCGGGTCGCAGGCGTTCACCAGGATGTCGCAGCGATGGTGCTTGGCGAGATCGACGATCGCGGTCTGGTCCGAGGCGTCGAGCAGCGCGGCGTCGGCGTCGACGCCCTCGGCCGCCCGCGAGGCGACGTAGCGCGCCCTGTCGAGGCGGACGTCGCAGACGACGACGTGCTCTGCGAAGCCGCGCCGGCCGAGGAGGACCGCTATCGCCTCGCCGACACCTCCTGCACCTGCAAGGAGGACCCTCACGGCCGATGTAGCTCATGACGTGCTTGATGCGGGTGTAGTCCTCGAGCCCGTACATCGAGAGATCCTTGCCGTAGCCGGAGTGCTTGAAGCCGCCGTGCGGCATCTCGGCGACGAGGGGGATGTGCGTGTTGATCCACACGCAGCCGAAGTCGAGCCCCTTGGCCATCCGCATCGCCCGGCCGTGGTCCTTGGTCCACACCGAGGAGGCCAGCCCGTACTGCACGCCGTTGGCCCACTCGAGCGCCTGTGCCTCATCATCAAAACGCTGCACCGTGATGACCGGCCCGAACACCTCCTGCTGGATCATCTCGTCGTCCTGGCGGAGTCCGGCGACCACCGTCGGCCCGAACAGGTAACCCCTGTCGCCAACCCGCTTGCCGCCGGCGAGGACCTCGGCGTGACCGGGCGCCCTCTCCAGGAAGCCCTCCACCCTCGCCAGCTGGCCGGCGTTGTTGAGGGGGCCGTAGGCGGCTCGAGGGATCGTCGAGACCGCCCGTCGTCGTCGACCTCGCCTGCTCGACGAGGGCCGACACGATGTCGTCGTGCACCCGCGGACCCGCCACCACACGGGTCGAGGCCGTGCAGTCCTGGCCGGCATTGAAGTATCCAGCGCCGGCGATCGTCTGAGAGGCCGCCTCGATGTCGGCGTCGTCGAAGACGATCACAGGAGCTTTCCCGCCGAGCTCCAGATGGACCCGCTTCACATCCTTGGCGGCGGATCCCGCCACCTCCATGCCCGCCCGCACGCTGCCCGTGATGGCGACCATCTGCGGGGTCGGGTGCTCGACGAGCCGGCGACCGGTGTCGCGGTCGCCGCAGACGACGTTGAACACCCCGGCCGGCAGGTGCTCGCTCATGATCTCGGCCATCAAGAGGGTCGACACCGGCGTCGTGTCCGAAGGCTTGAGGACGAGGGTGTTGCCGGCCGCAAGGGCAGGTGCGAACTTCCAGACCGCCATCATCATCGGGTAGTTCCAGGGAGTGACGGCGGCGCAGACGCCGATCGGCTCCCGTCTGATCATCGAGGTGTGGTCCGCCATATACTCGCCCGCAGAGCGACCCTCGAGCACGCGGGCGGCGCCGGCGAGGAACCTGATCTGGTCGATCATCGGAGGTATCTCCTCCGAGAGCGTCAGTGCGACCGGCTTTCCCGTGTTCTGCGACTCGGCGGCGACGAGATCGTCGGCGCGGGCCTCCAGCGCGTCGGCGATCAGGTAGAGGGCGCGGCTGCGCTCGGCAGGTGTCTTGTCCCGCCAGGCGCGGAAAGGCGGCGGCGGCCGCCTGGAAGGCTTCATCGACATCTGCGGCGTCCGAGACCGGCGCCTCGGCGAACGCTTCGCCCGTGGACGGGTCGATGAGAGAAGCGGTCCTGCCCTCCTTGGTGGCGGTGTAGCCGCCGTTCACGAAGTTCTGCAGGTGCTTCAGTCTTGCCGGCGAGCCCTCGCTCATCTGCCACTCCATCGGATCGGGGCGGCCGCTCGGCGCGACCGCGACGGCCGCCATCCTGGCAGACGTCATGCCACCTGACAAGTGATTCCGTGGTCAAGTGCCCGGTTGATCGCGGAATCGTGCGTGCACTGAGTGTCCCCGCTCGGCAACGATAGGGCGATGCCCGGCCCCTTCAGCCACGTCTCGTTCTGGTTCGACTCCCTCGACGAGCCGGTCGTGCCTCGCCCGCCGTTGCCGGGCGACCTGGACGTCGACGTGGCGGTCGTCGGAGCCGGCTTCACCGGGCTCTGGACCGCCCGCTACCTCCGAAGGGCGGACCCCGCGCTCCGCATCGCCGTGCTGGAGAGGGAGGTCGCCGGCTACGGGGCTTCGGGCCGCAACGGGGGCTGGTGCTCTGCCCTGTTCGCGGCCTCCGACTCCAAGCTCGAGCGGCTCGCGGGTCGGGCCGCGGCGCTCGACATGAGGCATGCGATGCAAGCCACGGTCGACGAGGTCGGGCGGTCAGCGGCCGAGGACGGCATCGACTGCCACTTCACCAAAGGCGGCACGGTCGTCCTGGCGCGTTCGCCGGCCCAGCTCGAGAGGTTGAGGGAGGAGGTGGAGGCGGCGAGGCGTTTCGGGCTCGGGGAGGAGGACATCCGGCTCCTCTCGCAGTCGGAGGCGACTGCGGCCGTCGGCGCCACGGCGGTCTTCGGGGGGACGTTCACGCCGCACTGCGCCACGATCCACCCCGCCCGGCTCGCTGCGGCCTGGCGCAGGCGCTGTGCTCGGCCGGCGTCGACCTCTATGAGCGGACACCGGTCGTGGCCATCCGACCCGGACGCTGCATCACCCCCTACGGCACCGTGCGGGCCGGGGTGGTGGTGCGCGCCACGGAGGGCTACACCGTGTGCCTCCCGGGCGAGCACCGCAGCCTGGCGCCCCTCTATTCGTTGATGCTGGCGACCGAGCCGCTCGACGAGGCGACCTGGGAGCAGATCGGCCTCCGAGGCCGGCCCACTTTCGCCGACGACCGGCACATGGTGATCTACGGCCAGCGCACGTCGGACGGCAGGCTGGCCTTCGGCGGCCGCGGCGCCCCGTACCACTTCGGTTCCCGGGTCAGCCCCGCGTTCGACCGTGACGGCGGGGTCCACGAGGCAATCAGGGCCGCCCTCGTCGATCTCTTCCCAGTGCTCGGCAACGCTGCCATCACGCACCGCTGGGGCGGCCCGCTCGGTGTGCCGCGCGACTGGGTGTCGTCGGTCGGCCTCGACAGGGCGACCGGGCTCGCCTGGGCCGGCGGCTACGTGGGTGACGGGGTCGCCACCACGAACCTCGCCGGGCGCACGCTCACGGACCTGATCCTCGGCCGGGACTCCGACCTCACCAGGTTGCCGTGGGTGGGACACCGCTCGCCGCCATGGGAGCCAGAACCGCTCCGCTGGCTCGGGATCAACGCCGGGCTGGCGATCACAGCCGCCGCCGACCGGGCCGAGGCCCGATCCGGCAGGCCGTCACGCCTCGGCCGGGCGCTGGGCCGCTTCCTGGGCGACTGATCAGGAGCCGGCGAGCGGTACCGCCGCAGGCGCATTGGCCAGCTGCTTGGCGGCAGCTGTGACTCCCGCCGAGGTGCAGACGCTGGAGGGCTGCTGGCCGGTCACGTTGCAGATGGCAGCGGTGAGGTAGTTCGCCGCCGCATCCAGCTCCCGGCCGGCCGGGTTGCTCGGCTCGGACAGGGTCTGGGCGATCTGTGACCAAGTGAGGTTCTGCAACAGCTGCGGGTTGTCCCACTGGGCGATGCCGCCGATGTACTTGCCCGCGATGTCGATGAAGGGGAACGACCACGCCCCCGCCGGCGCGCCGGGTCCGACGTCCCACCTGTTCAGGAGCTTGGTCTGCCAGGCGGTCGTGCCCTGGAGGGGGTTCTTGGCGGTGTCCTCACCCTCGACGGGGTCGAAGACGATGTAGGGACTCGTGTAGTGCGAGCCGTAGAAGGTGAAGGTGTTGGTGTTGGGGTACACGTCGCTCGAGTACGACTTGACGCCGGTCAGGCCCGAGAACGTCCCGAAACGACTGAGCGCGATCACCATCGACCACCGCTCCGTCGCGCAATAGGGACACCACTCGGCGCCGTAATAGAAGAACTGAGGCTTCCCGCCGACGGTCGGGACCCCGCCGCTCGATGCGATCTTGCCCTTGACGGCATTGACCACGTTGGACGCACCACTTGACGAGATGGGGTTCCCGCCCGTACCGACCTGGTCGAGGATCGCCGGCGGGACGTTCGTCGTCTGGTGGATCGCCTGTGCCGACAGGGCGACCGGGTTCTGCTTCTTCGGGGGAGGACCGCCGCCCGTCAAGGCGATGACGATGATGACCACCAGAACGACGATCACCACTCCGGCCGCCGTACCTCCGACCACGAGAGAGGAGGGGCCCCGGCGTGGCACCTGCACCGGCATGCTGCCAGTTGCCTTTCCCCGCGGACCCGCAGGGGCACCCGGACGCGGTCTTGCAGCGCCTGGTGCGGCACCCTTTGCGCCCGCTGCCGGGCGGATCGGAGCCGACGGACGGGCGCCGTTGCGGCCACCCTTCTGCGAGACCGACCCGTTGGATGCGCGTCCCGACCCTGCGGCCGCCGACCCTGCCGCCGCCCCCCCGCCAGGCGCCTCGGAGATCTTGCGAGGAGCAGGCCGCTTCTTCGTTGCCATGTCTTAGGTGTCTCCCTGGATGGTCTTGGCCACTGCGGTCGCCGCCGGCCCCGGCACCGGCCAGGATACCGGCGCATCCATCACCCGAGGATGTCGCGGCGCAGAACGCGCTCAATGCTATAGGTGCCGGAGTGGCGGCCGAATGATCGGGCCGGGTGCGGATGCCGGTGCGGAAGCCGGAGACGTTTCGCGGGTTCTGTTACCGAAATGGGTACAAAACCCGCGAAACGTCCTCCCTTGCAGAGCACGCCCCTAGGCGGGCGGCCCGTCCTGCATCGTCGAAGGAGCCGTCGGCACGTGAGTGGCCGGGAAGGTGGCGCGGCAGTCGCCAGGTCGACCGGCCCGACGATCATCCCGTCCTCGTTGAGAAGCGTCGGGGTGTTCTTGTTGAGCGTCCTCCCCTTGAAGAAGTCGGGCAGGAAGATCCAGCAGAGCACGAACGCCACGAGGCCGACGAGACCCGAACCGACGGCGATCACGAACGGGCCGGCCATGTCCCAATGTGGCCAGAACGGCATCCGCCACTGGGTGTACCCGGTCGGGAGGTGCCAGTCGTTGATGATGCTGTAGATCATGATGGCGAACAGGATCAGCGCTCCGGCGAGCGGGAGGATGCCACGCATCCAAAGGTTGCGGGCGTTGTGGCGCAAAGTCTTGCGGTAGTACCAGACACAGGCGAAGCCCGTGAGGCCGTAGTAGAAGGCGATCCAGGCGCCGAGCCCCGTGAACGCGTCGAGGATCACGTAGACGTTCGGGGACTGGTAGTTCCACCAGGCGTAGAGCACGATCGAGATGGCGCCCATGGCCAAGGTCGAGACGGTCGGCGTGAGATAGCGCCGGTGCACCCTGGCGAACGCCTTCGGGATCGACCGGTAGACGGCCATCGAGAGGGTGGTGCGCGCCGTCGGCAGGATGGTCGTCTGCGTCGAGGCTGCCGCCGAGCTCAGCACCATCAGCACGAGCATGCGCCCCAGGAACGTCCCGAAGCCCGACGTCCCGAAGACCGCCGAGCCGAGGACCGAGAGATCGTCGAACTGGTTGGACGAGTTGGACAGGCCGATACCCGTCGAGCCGACTCCGGCGAATGATTGGGCGGCGAAGATCACGAGGGCATAAGTCGCCAGCAGCAGCATCGTCGAGATGACGGCGGCCTGGCCAGGCGTCTTGCGGGCGTTGGCCGTCTCCTCGTTCACCGCCACGGCGGTGTCCCAGCCCCAATAGATGAACAGCATGTAGACGAAGCCGGTCACGAAGCTCGAGAACTTGGGGATGTGGAAGGGATTTAGCCATGCAAGCGCCGGCGTCAGGTGTCCGGCCGGAGCGTGACCGGTGCCGACCTTGACAAGGGCGACGACTGACATCGTCACCAGCATCACGAGCTCGATCGACAGCAGGACCTTCTGGAACCTGGCCGAGATCTCGATGCCGCGGTAGCAGATGTAGGTCATGGCGACGATCCACAGGATGCCGAGCAGCAGGACCCACCCGGAGGAAGCGTTGTGCCCGATCGCGAAGAAGTGCTGCCAGATGCTGACGCTCGTATGCCCGTGGACGGTGGTCGAGGCCTCGTTCGCCGAAACGAGCAGGAACAGGTACTGGCCCGCCACCTGCGCCAGGCTCGCCATCACGAGCACGTCGGCGGCGACGATCCCCCAGCCACCCCACCACCCGGTCTTCGGTCCGAAGGCGCGGCGTCGCCCAGGTGAAGGTCGTGCCGCAGTCGGGGTCGGCCCTGTTCATCTCCTTGTAGCCGATCGAGATCAGGAGCATCGGGACGAAGGCGATGACAGCCACGATCGGCGACTGCAGGCCGACCGCGGCGACGATGAAGAAGAGCGTCGCCGCCAGGCTGTAGGCCGGTGCTGTGGACGCAACCCCGATCACCACGCTCGAGATCAGGCCCAGTGCACCCCCCTTCAGCCCCTTCTCGGCAGGTATGTCGTGGATCGGCTCCGTCGACTGCGGAACGGCCGTGGCGGTCATCAGCGGCACCTCGTGTCTCTCACAGACGCCCCCCCATCGGAGCGCTGGTTGCAGGGTCCAGTGTCACAAGCAATGAGCGGGGCTCGTCTCTATCTCACGCGCTCTATCTCACACCCGTCGCAGTGCGGAAGCGAGTATCTCGCAACCCTCCTCCAGCAGATCCTCGCCGATCACCAGCGGCGGCAGGATGCGGATCACGTTGTCGTAGGTCCCGGCCCGCAAGAGGATCAGGCCCTCGGCGTGACAGGCGGCGAGCACCTCGCCGACAGCCTCCGGGTCAGGCGTCTTGGCGGTGCGATCACTTACGAGCTCGATGGCCGCCATCGCGCCGATCACCCGGACGTCGCCGACACACGACAGCTCGGCCATCGCGCCCAGCCGCTCGGCGAGGATCCTGCCGAGGCGCTGTGCCCGCTCGAGCAGGTTCCCCCTCTCGACCTCCGTGATCGCTCCGAGCGCCGCCGCGCACGACACCGGGTTGCCCCCGAAGGTCGATCCCAAGCCGCCCGGGTGCACGGCGTCCATGACCGTGGCGCGCCCGGTGACGCCCCCTATCGGCAGCCCTCCACCGAGGCCCTTGGCAGTGGTCACGAGGTCGGGAACGATGCCGGAGTGCTCACTGGAGAACCACCTCCCGGTCCTTGCGAAGCCGGCCTGCACCTCGTCGGCCACGAAGACGATCCCGTGCGCGCTGCAGAAGCCCTCCAGGCTCTCGAGGAATCCGTCGCCCGGGATGATCACCCCTCCCTCGCCTTGCACCGGTTCGATCACGAGGCATGCGATGCGGTCCGGGCCGATCTGCTTGGTCATCGCCGTGACGGCGGCGTCCGCGCATGCCTCGCCGCATCCGCTCGGGCTCGCCCCCGCCGGGCACCGGTACGGATAGCTGTACGGCAGGCGGTAGACCTCGGGAGCGAAGGGCCCGAAGCCGAGCTTGTAGGGACTCGCCTTGGCCGTGAGCGACATCCCCATCAAGGTGCGGCCGTGGAAGGCGTGGTCGAATGCGACCACGGCCGAGCGGCCTGTGTGCCGCCTGGCGATCTTGACCGCGTTCTCGACCGCCTCGGCACCCGAGTTAACGAAGAAGCTGCGCTTGGCGTGCGTGCCCGGCGTCAGCTCGTTGAGCCGCTCGGCCAGCGCCACGTACGCCTCGTACGGCGTCACCTGGAAGCAGGTGTGGGTGAAGTCGGCGACCTGCCGGGTCACCGCCTCTACGACCGCCGGTGACGAGGAGCCGACCGTGAGCACGGCGATCCCGCCCCCGAAGTCGATGAAAGTGTTGCCGTCGACGTCGACGAGGACCCCTCCGGCGGCCCTGGCGGCGAACACCGGCATCGTGGCCCCGACGCCGGCGGGAACCGCACCGGCTCGTCGCTCTGCGAGGGCGCGGGAGCGGGGACCCGGGATCTCGGTGACGATCGAGCGCTTCTGGACCACGTCTTCGCTGTTCAACTTCTCTCACCTCAAGGGTTTCCTGCACGCCACGGCGCGCGAGCGGCGTAACGATATCCGATGGGTCTCAACATTGCGAGCATGATTCCGTCGCTCGATGGCGGCAAAAGTGCGGATTCCATTGACAATAAGTACGCTCGGGTGCGAGGATCTGGGACGATGTCGCCCAGCCGCACCGCCTCGCCCGCCTCGCCCGCGACGCCTGCCGGCGCCTCCAGGGCACGGCCGGGCGGTGCGTCGGCCGGCATCCGTCAGGGCCGGGTGGCGCCACGCCGCCTGACGCGGAATCCTGGCCCTGTGCTCGACCCCCGCAATGACTCATCGAGGGGGCGCCATGTGGCGCTCGACGACGTTTCGAAAAGGATCATCGAGGAGCTGCAACGGGACGGCCGCCGCTCCTACGCCGCTCTCGCCAAGTCGGTAGGCCTTTCCGAGGCGGCCGTCCGCCAGCGCGTGCAGCGTCTCCTCGACTCCGGCGTCATGCAGATCGTCGCCATCACGGACCCGAAGACGGTGGGCTTCGCCCGCCAGGCGATGATCGGCATCCACGCCGACGGCGACATCCGAGAGATCGCGCAGTCGCTCGCCAAGCTGCCGGAGCTCGAGTACGTCGTCGTCTGCGGGGGGCGCTTCGACCTGCTGGCAGAGCTCGTCTGCGAAGACGACGAGCACCTGCTCGAGCTCCTCAACGGCGCCGTCCGCTCGATCCCGGGCGTGCGCGACACCGAGACCTTCATCTATCTGCGACTTATCAAGCAGACCTACGCATGGGGAACACGATGACCACCACCAGCCAAGACGTCACGACGACGACCACGCACGACGACCCGGAGGCAGCACGCCTGCAGGCCGTCGGCGCGGCGGCACCTCTGGATGCACTTCACCCGGATGAGCCAGTACAGCGAGGAACACGAGGTCCCGATCATCGAGCGGGGCGAGGGCCCGTATGTGTGGGACTCGCGGGCGCCGCTACCTCGACGGGTTGTCCGGGCTGTTCGTCGTGCAGGTCGGCCACGGCCGCCACGAGCTAGCCGAGGCGGCCTCCAAGCAAGCGAGCCAGCTCGCCTACTTCCCGATCTGGTCCTACGCCCACCCCACCTCGATCAACCTCGCCGAGCGGCTTGCAGACATGGCGCCCGGAGACATCGACCGGGTGTTCTTCACCACCGGCGGGAGCGAGGCCGTCGAGTCGGCCTGGAAGCTCGCCCGCCAGTACTTCCAGGCGATCGGTCAGCCCTCGCGCTACAAGGTCATCAGCCGCTACATCTCGTATCACGGCACGACCATGGGGGCGCTGTCGATCACGGGGGTTCCCAGCATCCGGGCGCCCTTCGAGCCTCTGATGCCGGGGGCGGTCAAGGTGCCGAACACGAACTTCTACCGGGCGGCCCACTACGCCGACGACTTGGAGGCCTTCGGCGCCTGGGCGGCGGACGCCATCGACCAGGCGATCGAGCTCGAAGGTCCCGAGTCGGTGGCGGCTGTCTACCTGGAGCCGGTGCAGAACAGCGGCGGTTGCTTCACCCCCCCGCCCGGCTACTTCGAGCGGGTGCGCGAGATCTGCGACAAGCACGGCGTGCTGCTCGTCTCGGACGAGGTGATCTGCGCCTTCGGGCGCCTCGGCACGATGTTCGGGGCGGAGCGCTACGGCTACCTGCCCGACATCATCACCTGCGCCAAGGGGATCACGAGCGGGTACTCGCCCCTCGGGGCCGTGCTCGCCCGCGAGAAGCTGTTCGAGCCGTTCAGCGAAGGCTCCTCCACGTTCATGCACGGCATCACGTTCGCGGGCCACCCCGTCTCGTGCGCCGTGGCCCTTGCGAACCTCGACATCTTCGAGAGGGAAGGGCTGCTCGAGCACGTGCAGAAGAACGAGCCGCTGTTTCGCCAGCGCCTCGAGTCGCTGCGCGACATCCCGATCGTCGGCGACGTCCGCGGCGCCGGCTACTTCTTCGCCCTCGAGCTGGTGAAGGACAAGGCGACCAAGGAGACCTTCTCGCACGACGAGGCGGAGTCGCTGCTCCGCGGCTACCTGTCGCCGGCCTTGTTCGAGCACGGCCTGATCTGCCGGGCGGACGATCGCGGGGATCCCGTGATCCAGCTCAGCCCGCCGCTCGTGTGCGGGCCGGAGCAGTTCGACGAGATCGAGGGAGTGCTGCGGACGGTGCTGACAGAAGCGGCCAGCCGCATCTGATCCTGCAGGATCAGCCGCCGAGCACCTCGCCCGTGTCCTCCCCGAGCCGAGGCGGTGCGAGCCGGTAGCTGACAGGGGTCTCCCCGAACAACACCGGGTTGGCGGTCTGGCGGACCGCTGGCCCGCCCGAGCGGCGGGCGATCTCGACTATCGGCTGCAGGCCGAGGCGCTCGGCGAGAGCGAATGCCTCGGCGATGTCGTTGACGAGCCCGCACGGGATGCCGGCCGCTGTCAGCTGCTCCACCCATTCGGCGGCCGGCCGGCGGCGGAGCACCCTCTCGAGCTCGAGGACCATCTGCTCACGGTTCTCGACTCGTGCCGCATTGGTCGCGAAACGTTCATCACCCGCCATCCAGTCCACCCCCACCGCCGAGGCGAAGGCGGCGAACTGGCCGTCGTTGCCAACGGCCACGATCAGCTGGCGATCGGCCGCCTGCAGGGACTCGTAGGGGGTGATGCTCGGGTGCCGGTTGCCGAGGGCGCGGGGCACGCGCCCGGTCGTGACATACGTGGAGGCCTGGTTGACGAGCGCGCCGAGCAGCGACGACAGCAGGTTGACCTCGACCCTCTGCCCGCGGCCGGTCTCCGACCGATGGTGGAGGGCGGCGAGGATGCCGGTCGTGGCGAACAGGCCGGTGAGCACGTCGACCACCGCGACGCCCACCTTGGTCGGCTCACCTCCCTGCTGGCCGGTGATCGACATCAACCCTCCGACCGCCTGCACGAGAAAGTCGTAGCCGGGCAGCTCCGCTCCCTCCCCCGATCCGAAACCCGACACCGAGCAGTAGACGAGGCCAGGCCTCGCCTCGGCAAGCTGTTGGTAGCCGAGGCCGAGCCTCTCCATCGTGCCCGGTTTGAAGTTCTCGACGAGGACGTCCGCCCGCATCGCCAACGCCAGCGCCGAAGAGCGCCCGGCCGGGCTGGAGAGGTCGATCGTCACGCTCCGCTTGTTGCGATTGACGGCCAGGTAGTAGGCGGCCTCGCCGTCGACGAACGGGGGCCCCCAGCCGCGGGTGTCGTCGCCGGCCCCCGGCCGCTCCACCTTGACCACCTCGGCGCCGAAGTCCCCGAGGAGCATCGTGGCGAAGGGCCCGGCGAGCACTCGTGAGAAGTCCGCCACGACGATCCCCTCGAGCGCGCCGCTCATGGGTTGCCTCGGCTTGCGACCTTCCCATGATCGGCATCGACGCCGAAGCAGGGTCGGCACGGCCGGCTCGCCCGGCTCGAGAGACAGGCCGGCAGGAGGCAGCTCGCGGCATCACGGCACGATGGTGCTCCCGGTCTGCGTTGGCGTCGGGAGGGACGAGCGCGACGCCGCCCTCGAGAAGTCGGGTCACGAGCGGCCGCCCGAGCGGCCGCCCGCTGGTGCCGCCGTCAGGCAGGACGGCGGGATCAGCCTCGCCTCCCTCGACTTCCGCCCTCGACTGTCACATGCTCGGCGACCGCCCGCCCGTGCTCGTCGAGCTCGCGCCAGGCGGCTTTCCTGCCCCCGATCGACGCCTTGGCAGAGGAGCGCTTGACGACCGGCCGGAGGGCGGCGCTCGGGGAATCCGTGTCGGCGATCGCCACCAGCTTGTAGACGAAACCGGCCGTCGGCGACCCAGATCCGGTGACAGCCCTCGTCCCCACGCCGTAGACGTCGACGGGAGCGCCGGCGAGAGCCGAGATCGAGAACTCGTCGAGATCGGAGGTGGCGACGATCCGAGTGTCGCGGGCGCCCAGCACGTCGAGCAGTCCCCGCGCCAGGCGAGCCTGATCGGCCAGGTCGCCCGAGTCGATGCGGATGGCGCCCGGGCCGGCGGCGCCACGGCGGCGAGCGAGGCGAACGCCCTCGCGCACTGCCTCCGGCATGTCGTAGGTGTCGACGAGCAGCGTCGTGCCGAGCCCCAGTGAGTCGAGCTGCCAGGCGAAGGCTTCCGACTCCGAGGCGTGCGCCATCACGAAGGCGTGGGCGACGGTGCCGGCCGTCGGTATCCCGTAGGTGCGCCCGGCCTCCAGGTTGGAGGTGGAGGAGAAGCCGGCGACGAAGGCGGCCCGCGCCGCCGCGACGGCGGCCCTCTCGTTCGTGCGCCGGCTGCCCATCTCGATGATCGGGCGATCGCCCGCGGCGGTCACCATCCGCGAAGCAGCCGAGGCGACCGCCGTGTCGAAGTTGAGGATCGACAGGAGGAGGGTTTCGAGGAGCACGGCCTCGCCGAACGTCGACTCGACCGTGCAGATGGGGCTTCCGGGGAAGTAGAGCTCGCCCTCGCGGTAGGCGTCGATCGATCCCGAGAACCGGTAATCCGCCAGCCACTTGACGGTCGACTCGGCGAGCCGGCACTGCCTTCGCACCGCTTCGATCTCCGCCTCCCCGAAACGGAACCGGGGAACCTCCTCCAGTACCCGCGAGATCCCGCCGACGACCCCGTAGCGCCTGCCCGGGGGCAGGGAGCGGGCGAACACCTCGAAGACGGCCCGCCGTTCGGCGACGCCCGAGCGGAGGGCGGCGTCGAGCATCGTCAGCTCGTAGTGGTCGGTGAGGAGGGCCGTCGAGTAGCTCGGCGGCGAGCTGTCCGGCACGATCTAGCGCGCGCGGCGGCCGGTACAGCGCCAGCTGCCGGCTCAGCGCCACCAGGCGACCGCGGTCGTCCCAGATCTCCCCGTCCTCCTCCAGGTAGCCGCCGCTCAGATTGCGAGTCCGCATCCGCGCCAGGTGCCAGCCCTTGCCGGCCGGTCCCCGCCACTGGACCGTCAGCTCGATCGTCGGCACGCCGCCGTCCACCGGCAGGTCCCGGCGGCCGAAGATGGCGGGGGGCCAGCAGTCGGCGAAGAGCGGGATGGCGAGATCGTCGGCGGGTCTCCCGTCCGCCAGGCGGATCCACCCGATCACGACGCTCTGGCCGGGATCGGCTTGCGAACCCTGCTGGAAGAACTCCCCGTCGGCGTCGTCGACCCGGTACTCGAGCCTGTCGAAGAGAGGCGTCTGGAGCCGGCGCTCGGCCCTGATGCACTCGGCGGCGGGTGGCAGCAGGGGCGCCGGGGCCTGGAAGTCGTAGGGGGCGGGCTCTCGCCACGAGCCGAACGTCACCGAGGCGGCGGCCCGCAGCCGACCCTCGTCCTGGCGCATGCGCACATGTGTGGTCGAGTGCCCCTTGCCGACGCGCAGCACCTCCACGTCGAGCTCGCACGGGCCCGGCTCAGGACGCTCGAGGTAGCTGATGCTCATGGCGACAGGATGTGGATGGATGCTGCCAGTGGCGGCGGCTCGCAGGAGGACGGCCGCGATGTAGCCCCCGTTCAGGCCGAGGGCGACGTGCCAGCGGTCGGTCAAAGTGCACCGGTAGCGCCCCTCCCCCACCATCTCGATCGCCGTGTCGGCGTCCAGTTCATAGGCCACTTCGTCAAGCCCCATCGTCGCCATCTTCCATCGCCAGGCACTGCTCGGCCGCCCATTCCGCCCACTCGGCGAGCACAGTCATCGTGCGGATCCCCGATTCGAGCATCACCCGTTGAACTCTCGTCGCCGGCGAGGCATCCCAGTCGTGACCGGCGGCCAGCTCGTTGTACTCGGCCAGCTTCGCACGGGAGGAGACGGCGTCCCGCCTGAACAGAGTCGCCGCCTCCTGCGCAGGCAGCATCCAGGCGAAGAAGCCCCGTAGCAGACCCTCGTCTCGCAGTGTGTGAGCGGGCTGCGGGCCGCGCAGCCAGTCGAGCACCGCCTGACGCCCGGCGTCGGTGGCCGAATAGACGCGCCGGCCGCGGGCGCCCTGCTCAACCAGGTCGATCAGCCCGTCCTCCTGCAGCCTGGCGAGCTCAGGGTAGATCTGGCTGTGGCGGGCCGACCAGACGTTGGCCAGGGAGACGTCGAACATCCGCGTGAGATCCCAGCCGGACATCGGCCGTTCGGCGAGGAGCCCGAGCAAGGCGTGGCGGAGGGACATGTTTCGGGCTTCCTTCGATCAACATGTCAGTATTGACATGACTGTTCAGAGGTGACAATAATGACAGGTCCGCACCAGCGTACCCGCCGGTGCCCGCAGCGCAACAGGAGGCCGGCGATGACAGCCAACCGCTACCTGGAGGGCAACTTCGCCCCAGTCCCGGACGAGATCACGGCTGAGGACCTGCCGGTGACGGGGACGCTGCCGGATGGCCTGGACGGGCTGCTGGTACGCAACGGCCCGAACCCGATCCAGCCGCCGGATCCTGCCACCTACCACTGGTTCACCGGCGACGGGATGCTGCACGGGGTGCAGATCTCGGGCGGCCGGGCAACCTCCTACAGGAATCGCTGGGTCCGCACGGACGCCGCCTGCCGGGCTCTCGGTGAGGAGCCGATTCCCGGCCAGCCCGAGGACGCACTCCTCGGCGAGTTCAACATGGCCAACACCCATGTGGTGCCCCACGCCGGCCGGCTGCTGGCGCTCGTCGAGGTGGCGCTCCCGACGGAGGTCGACTCCCGGCTGGCGACGGTTGGACGCTTCGACTTCGGCGGGCGGCTGCGCACACCCATGACGGCTCATCCGAAGACCGATCCCGCCTCCGGGGAGCTCCACTTCTTCGGCTACGACGTGATGGGGCCGCCGTTCCTCCGCTACCACGTGGCCGATGCCGCCGGGAACCTGTTGCGCAGCGAGGACATCACGCTCCCGAAGCCCACCATGGTGCACGATTTCGCGATCACGCAGAGCCGGGTGGTCTTCATGGACCTGCCGGTGGTCTTCGACCTCGAGCTCGCAGGTTCCCGGGGCATGCCGTTCCGCTGGGACCCTGCCAACGGGGCCCGGGTCGGCGTGATGGGGCGACAGGGCCACGACGCAGACGTCGTCTGGTGCGACATCGAGCCCTGCTACGTCTTCCACGTCCTCAACGCCTACGACGAAGAGGGGGGAGAAGTGGTGCTCGACGTCTGCCGCTACGAGCACATGTTCGCGGCCGATCGGCACGGCGTCGGCGGGTCGTCCCCGTACCTCGAGCGCTGGCACATCGATCCGGTGGCCCGCAAGGTTCGCCAGGAGCGGGTCTCTGAGATCCCTTCTGAGTTCCCGCGGATCGACGACCGGCTGGCGGGGCTGCCGCACCGCTACGGGTACATGACCCAGTTGCCGCTCGTCGACGATGGTCGGTCCGGGCTGCAGAAGGTCGACATGCGGACAGGAGCGGTGCAGGTCCACGCGCTGCCAGAGGCGTCTCACGCCAGCGAGCCTGTCTTCGTGCCCGGATCGGCCGGCTCGGCGGAGGACGAGGGCTACGTGCTGAGCGTCGTCTACGACGCGGGACGGGACGCGAGCGACCTGATCGTCCTCGACGCGCAGGACTTCACCGGCGCCCCGCTCGCCACCGTTGCTCTGCCTCGCCGAGTGCCTTTCGGGTTCCACGGCTCCTGGGTTCCCGCCGGCACCGTCCGCCAGGGTTGACCGGGGGGCATCCGACAGCAGCGGGTGGCGCGGTGGCGCGGCATCCGCCAGGAGCTGACCGGAGTTTGACCCGGTGCTGTCGCCGGCGTGAGACTCGCACGCCGTGACCGCCCCAGCCCTCGACGCCGTCCGCCTCTCGATCCACGTGCTGGCCGCGGCCATCTGGGTCGGCGGCCAGTTCACCGTCGCCGGCCTGCTGCCCACGCTGCGCCGCCTGGGCCCGGAGCGCACCGAAGAAGGTCGCCCGCGCCTTCGGCGCCATCCAGTGGCCCGCCTTCGCGGTGCTGGTGGCAACCGGGATCTGGAACATCGCCGCCGAGCACCCTTCGCGGCAGGGCCAGGTCTGGAACGCGGTCCTCGGGGCAAAGGTTGCCGTCGTGGTGCTGAGCGGGCTCGCCGCCTTCCTCCACCAACGCTCGAAGAGCAGGCGAGGCCTCGCCATATGGGGCGGATCAGCGGCCTGTCGGCGCTCGCCGCTCTCGTGCTCGGTGTGGTCCTCGCCGGCTGAGCGCGGCAGCTGGTTGGCCGGCGGTAGCGCCGGTCGTGCCGGCGGCCGGCTGGGCGGCTGGCTGCGGGGGGCCCTCAGCCGCCGGACAGGGCAGCTGCTTCCATCAGCTCGGCGACTGCGAGCAACAGCTCCTCGGACCCCTCCGCACCGACCAGTTGGAGGCTCGCCGGCAATCCACCACGGCGGGGAACGGGAAGCGAGACCGCCGGCAGCAGCGCGAGATTGATGGGTGCGGTGAGCCACACGAGCCTTCCCCAGTCGCTTCCGAGCAACGGTGGGAGGCACGGGATGGTCGGCAGCGCCAGCACCGGCACCCGTCCCAGCACGAGGCCGATCTCCTCCCGCCATGCGTCGCCAGCAGCACGCGCAGATGCGAGCTCGGCAGAGGTGATCGCCGAGCCCCGCAAGAGTTTTGCCCTCGCCTCGTCACCGACACCCGCCTGATGGGTACCGGCGAGCAGCGAGCCGTCCGAGTCCCATGCCTCGGCGCCGAGGACGACCCGGTGAGCGGCGAAGGCGGCGTCCCATCCCGGCAGCGTCACGTCCACGACCCGGTACTCGCTCTCCGCCAGCAGCCTGTCGATCGCCCCGTCGATCTCGCTGTCGACATCCGGCAGGCCGCGGACCCGCCCGATCGCCAGATCCGCGGGCGGCACCTCGAGACGATCCGTGTCGAGCAGGAGCCTGAGCCCGGTCCTGAGACCAGCCACGTCGCGCGCCATCGGGCCCGACGGTGTCGAAGCTCGGTGCGAGCGGCCGCACCCCCGCCGTCGCGATGCGGCCGACGGTGGTCTTCAGGCCGGCGACGCCGCAGCAGGCGGCAGGGATCCGGATCGACCCGCCGGTGTCGGTGCCGATGGCGACGTCGGCTTCGCCCAAGGCGACGGCGACGGCCGACCCGCTCGACGATCCTCCCGGCACGCGCTCCCTGTCGAGGGGATTGACCGGCGTCCCGTACCACGGGTTCTCGCCCGTGACCCCGAAGGCCAGCTCGTGCAGGTTGGTCTTGCCGGTGATCGCCGCTCCCTCACGGCGGAAGCCCGACAGGCAAGCGGCGTCGGCCTCAGCAGCCGACGAGCCGGCGGCGACGGCGCGGCAGCCGGCCGTGGTCGGCAGGCCCTCCAGGTCGAGCAGGTCCTTCACCGCCACGCCGCAACCCGCCGGAGGGTACGTCCAGCTCCTCGATGTAGTGCGCCCGAGTAGTCACAGAGCTGGGAACATACTCCGCTTGGCTAGAATAGTTCTAAGCACGAGCGGCCTAGGGGCCGGAGCCGGAGGCCGCACGGATGGGCGAAGAACGAGGAAGCGGCAGCGATCTCCTCGATCGACTGCGAGCGAGGGGCTGGCGGGTGACGCCGCAGCGGCGAGCCGTGGCCGGCGTCCTGAAGGGCGAGCAGGTCCATCTCACTGCGGAGGTGGTGCACGCCCGGGCCCAGGAATCGCTCCCTGAGATCAGCCTGGCAACCGTCTACAACACCCTCAACGAGCTTGTCGCCATGGGTGAGGTCCTGGAGGTGTCGGCGGGCGGAGGACCGAAGCGGTACGACCCCAACGCGCACCTGCCCCACCAGCACCTCGTGTGCACCCGCTGCGGAGCCTTGCGCGACGTGCATCCGGTCGGGGACGCCGGGCTGGCCCTCGAGGAGAGGGACCGGGACGGTTTCGAGGTGCTCGCCGTAGACGTGGTCTTCCGGGGCGTCTGCCGTGAGTGCCGCGGCCTCGAGGAAGCGTCCGCGGCGGGGCGGGCGGCAAGCTCGGTCTTCTAGATCTCTTGGTCGCGACGGAGAGATCTAGGGGCGAGAATGGACCTGTGGGGTCCGTCCTTCACCACGACGCGTACCCTCGTGCTTCTGCGTACGACCCAGAGTGGCTGCTGTCGTTGAACATGGGTCCGAACCCGCTGTGGCTCCTCGAGGACCTCCTCCGCGACGTTCCGCTCACGAGCTCCATGCGCGTGCTCGACCTCGGATGCGGCGGAGGTGCGACCTCTGTGTTCCTAGCGCGCGAGTTCGGAGTTGAGGTGTGGGCAGTCGACACCTGGGTCGACCAGCGCGCAGAAGGAGAAGGTCTTCCGGGACGCCGCGGTCGAGGACGCGGTCCACCTTGTCGAGGCGGATGTTCGCAGTCTTCCCTTCGAAGACTTCTTCGACGTCATCATCAGCATTGACGCCTGGGAGTACTTCGGCACCGACGACCATCTCCTGCCGACCCTGCATCGCGTGCTGCGGCCGGGTGGTCGGATCGCGATGGCGACGCCGGCGATGCGGCGCGATCCTCGCGAACTGGATGAGATCCCCGACCACATTCGAGCGGTCGTTGGCTGGGAAGCGCTGGCCTGGCACAGCGCCGAGTGGTGGGAGCAGCAGTGGCGACTCGGAGGGCTTGTCACGGCGATCAAGGCGCGCCTGCAGCCGGACGGCTGGTCAGATTGGCTCCGTTGGGAGCGGGCCGTCCTTGCGAATGGCGAACCCGGAGCTCAACCGTCGATAGAGATGCTCGAGGCAGACGGAGGAGAATTGCTGACGTTTGCGATCGTGTCTGCCACAAAGCTCTAGGACGGTTCCTCGAAGGGCGTCCTGTGCCGATCCGGTTCACGCGTGTTGGGCAGTGTCGGGCCGTGGAGACCAGGTCGCGAAGCAGCAAAGCAGGCCCCGGCCGGTAACGGGTCTCCTCGCGCTAGTCCGAAGGCGTCACGTGCGTCGGGCCGCCCGGCCCGATCACCTGCCGCATCGTCGCGATCACCGTCTTCGGGCGGACCACGGTCATCTCGACCGGAGGATCCGTCCAGGGAAGCGGGATCCGTTCCAGAGGCTTGAAGAGGTGCTGGTCGTCCACCCACACCGGCCCCTCGGCGGGGAGCACCGCGACCTGTGCTCCCCTGGCGACGGCCGCAACGCTCGGCCATTCGATCAACGCCCGGTTGTCCTCGGACAACAAGCGCCTGAACCCGAAACGCGGTCGGCTACCTTCGCCCGGCGAGGGCCCCCGGGTCAGGTAGGCGCCGATCGCCCGTTCCTGCGGATGGGCGAGGAACACCCTCTCGCCGAGTTCGGCGTGCACTGCCTCGAGGTCGGCGAGCGACAGCTCGCCGAAGCCGACCTTGGCGAGAAGCCCGGGTCCCGCCAGGTACCAGTTGCCGAACGACACGACCTGGAGGCGGCGGGGCCTGCGGGTCGAGTCGAAGAGGCCGCCCGGTATCGGGATCATCTCAATCCGACCCGCGGTTCGAGCTCGGACGGGCGGGCGAGGCCATCGCGAGCGGATTCAGCAGACTTTGAGCATCCAGCCACGGGGGTCGGCGGCCCGGCCGTACTGGATGTCGAGCAGCGCCCCGCGAAGCCGCTCGGTCACGGGACCCATCTCGCCGTCTCCGACCTGGAAGGCGCCGCCGCTGTGGGCAACCTTCCCGACCGGCGTGATGACGGCGGCCGTGCCGCAGGCGAAGACCTCGGTGATCCGACCGTCGCGGCATCCCTTCTCCCAGCCCTCCACGTCGATCCGCTCCTCGGATGCGTCGATCCCGAGGTCCGGGGCCAGGCTCAGCAGCGTGTCGCGGGTGATCCCGGCGAGGAGCGTGCCCGTCAGCTCCGGCGTGATGAGCCGTGGACCGCTGCCGTCGCCCTCGTCGATCACGAAGCAGAGGTTCATCCCGCCCATCTCCTCCACGTAGCGGCGCTCGATGGCGTCGAGCCAGACGACCTGGTCGCAGCCCTGCTCGGCGGCCTCGCGCTGGGCGAGGAGGCTGGCGGCGTAGTTGCCGGCGGTCTTCGCCTCGCCGGTGCCCCCAGGGGCGGCGCGCACGTATTCACGGCTGATCCACACCTTCACCGGGCGTACGGAGCCGCTGAAGATCGGGTCCACCGGGGAGGCGATGATCACGAAGAGGTACTCGTCGGCCGGGCGGATGCCGATCGCAGCCTCGGTCGCCACCATGAACGGGCGGAGGTAGAGGCTCTGCCCCTCCCCACCAGGCACAAAACGCCGATCCGCCTCAACCAACCGCCTCAAGCCCTCGACGAACAGCGCTGGCGGCAGTTCCGGCATCGCCATCCGCCTCGCCGACCGGTTGAAGCGCTCGGCATTGGCGCCGGCGCGAAAGATGGCGATTCCACCTTCGGCCTGCCGGTAGGCCTTCAGCCCCTCGAAGATCGCCTGCCCGTAGTGGAAGACCATCGCCGCCGGGTCGAAGAGCAACGGTCGCCGGGCGGTCAGCTGAGCGTCGTGCCAGCCTCGTGCATCCGAGTAGCGGGCGGTGACCATGTGGTCAGTGAACACGCGGCCGAACCCCGGTTGCTGCAGCAGCGCCTGTACATCGCCCTCCGCCGTCGGCTGGGGCAAGTCGACGGCGATGATGGCCGGCTCAATGGCCGGCGCGGTGCCCGAATCGGTCATGGTCTCCTCCTCGTCGAGGTCCTGACCCCCCTCTCACCGTTCAGAGTACCGGCCGGAATCCTTCCTCGGTGATGATGGGGCCTTGGTGATGATGGGTCCAGGCGATGGGGCGGGTGATGACGGGCCGGCGATGTCAGGGCCGGGCCGTCAGGGCGCAGCAGCCAGAATCCGCTCCGCGCCGGGCAGGTCCCGTCTCGCCGTGTGGTCGCTCCTGCTCGTCACGGCGCTCTGGGGCTCGACCTTCGTCGTGATCAAGCGTGCGGTGGCGCGGATGCCCGTGGCGGACTTCCTGGCGTGGCGTTTCGTGCTGGCGACCGCGGTGATGATGGTCATCCGTCCTCGTGCCTTGCTCGGGCTCGGGCGCCAAGGCTGGTGGAGGGGCTCCCTCCTCGGACTCGCCTTGGGCGGCGGGTACATCGCCCAGACCTACGGGCTGCGCTACACCTCGGCCGCCATCTCGGGGTTCATCACTGGCATGTTCGTCGTCTTCACGCCCATTCTCGGCGGGCTCTTGCTGCGCCACCGCATCGGCGGCAGGACGGGGCTGGCGGTCGTGGCGGCGGCAGCCGGACTGGCCGTGATCAGCCTCACCGGCCACGGGCTCGGCGTCGGCCTCGGCGTGGGACTCACGCTCGTCTGCGCCTTCGCCTATGCCCTGCAGCTCGTCGGGCTCGGCGAATGGGCTGCCGATCACGATCCCTTCGCACTCACCACCGTGCAGCTGCTGGTGGTGGCCGTGCTGACCGTGGTGGTGGCCCTTCCGACGGGCGGCCTCGGCCCTCCGCCCGATCTCTACGTCTGGCTGGCGGTGGCCTTCACGGCGGTGCTGGCGACATCACTCGCCTTCGTGATCCAGACATGGGCGCAACGCCTGATGTCGGCAACACGAACCGCGATTGTCCTCACGATGGAGCCGGTGTTCGCCGGGTTGACCGCCTTCCTCGCAGGCGAGAGCATCAGCTGGCGCGTACCGGTCGGGGGTGCGCTGGTGATCGCGGCCATGCTCCTCGTGGAGCTCGGCAGGTGACGTAGGGCTCAGGCAGGAGGCAGGCTCTGCGGGAGGCCGAGGTTGATCTGCCACGCCTTGTCCATCGCCGGCACGATCGCCTCGGCGATGCGCTCACACCCGGCAGTGGCGAGATGAATCCCGTCACTGTCGCGGAGCAGCAGTTGCTGGCCCCCAGGTCCCGGCATCTGCGAGACGTACTGTCCGGCGGCGTTGGCGAACACGTGCCAGGAGGAGAAGTAGGTGACTCCCTTGTGGGTGGCCGCCTGCTGCTGGAAGATCGTGTTCAGCTTGGCCATCTCCCCTGCAAAGCCGGGATCCTGCATGATCGGCACGCCCACCCAGAGGACCCGGGCACCGGAAGCCGTCGCCTCCGACATCAGGGCGCCCACCCGCTGGGCATAGTTGGTGTACCAGGCGCTGCTCCCGTACTCGGCGACGGCTTGCTGGCTGCCCGCGTCCGTCATCGACTGTGCATCGTTGGCACCGAGGAGGACGACCACCGCCTCCGGGTGGTACTGGTTCAGTTCGGACTGCAGGTGGGTGGGCCAGTTGTAGTAGTCCGGGCGAGAGAGCCCCGTGTCCCCCACGGCGTCCGCCCAATACTTGATCAAAGGATCGCTGGAGTAGACGTCGGTCATGCCGATCCCGAGGTCCTCGCCGATCGAGTCGCCGATCTCGAGCAGCGTGAACGGCTTGGCAGCCGTCGGCTGCGGCAGCGCCGGCAGGCCGTCCCCGGGCAACGTCGTCGTCGTCGAGCTAGAAGGTGGTACTGCGACGCTTGTGGTGGTGCTCCCACCGCCCTTGCCGCTGTCTCCGGATTTGACGGGAGGGTTCGACGACGGCGACGCGCAGGCGCCGAGGGCGAAGGCGCAGGCGGCGGCGCAGGTGGCGGCTGCACCTACGCGCCGCCGTTGCCGGGAGCGTGCAGATGGCGCGTTCGTAGAGCCGTTTTCAAGAGCGGTCATGACCCTCAGACGTTCTGGCAGGCCGGGAGCTTGCATCGGTATGACAGCACCGCTTGCCCGCCCCGGCAGCGGGTGTGGCCAACCAGTATCGCCGCTGCGGCCGCTACTCGGGACCGATGGTCGGTATCGACCATCTATTGGTCACTTTTGACCATCGGTGATGGCCGCCTGCGGCCGCTACTCGCCGCTGCGGCCGCTACTCGCACCGGCCGCTACTCGCACGGATGGTCGGTTTCGACCATCTATTGGTCACTTTTTGACCATCGGTGATCGCCGCCCGCGCACCTGGGTGGCCATGTGGCTGCCCCGTCAGGCCGGCAGGACGGACTCGATGGCTTCGACCACCGTCGGGTCGTCCGGCGTCGTCATCGGCCGGAACCGGCGCACGATCTCGCCGCCGGGCGCGACGAGGAACTTCTCGAAGTTCCACTGGATGTCGCCCGCTTCGCCCTCCGCGTCCGGGAAGCTCGTGAGCTGCTCGTACAAGGGGTGCCGGCCGGACCCGTTCACGTCGACCTTCTCGAACATCGGGAAGGTCACCCCGTAGGTCGTGGAGCAGAAGGTCTCTATCTCCTCCGCCGAGCCGGGCTCCTGCTCCCCGAACTGGTTGCAGGGGAACCCGAGCACGTCGAAACCTCGCCCCTCGTACTCCTTCTGCAGCTTCTCCAGTTGCGTGTACTGGGGGGTGAGGCCGCATCGCGACGCGACGTTGACGATCAACAGGGCCTTGTCCGTGAACTCGGCGAGAGAGGTGTCCTCGCCGCTCAGGGTCTTCAGTTGGATGTCTGGAAGGGTCACGCCGAGCCACGTTAGCCACCGCCCGCCGCCGGGCGGACGGCCAGACCACCGGTCCAGACCGACGGCCCGACACGGGCGGCGCCGAGTTTGACGCCACGCCGGCCCCGGGATGCAATGTGGCATGAGACTGGGGAGACTCCGCATCGTCGTCACGGCATCGCTCGCAGCGGTGGCCGCCATCACGCTCGCATCGTGCAGCTCGGGAGCCGGCACCGGCGTCGGCGCAACCGAACGGGTGGACGTCGGAGCTCAGGCACCCGCCGCGACTGCAACCGCGACGTTCTTGTCCCGTGGCTCCATCGACGCTGCCTACGTCGTGCACGCGACTCCGGGAGACACGATTGTCCTCGTCGACTCGTCCGGGCGCGAGGTGGCCGGCGGGCGCGTCGATCGCCTCGGGAGCTTCGAGGCGTGGAACGTGACGCCCGGCTCGGGTTACGCGTTCCGAGAGCTCGCCGGCAAGAGCGTCTACGGGACGCACTCGTTCGAAGTGCTCTCGACCTCTTCAACGCCTCCCGCCAGCTTCTACAGCAACCAGCGGATGCACGCCGGGTTGAACTACATCACGATGCGCGACGGGATCGAGCTCGCCGCCACAGTGCGGCTCCCCTTCGGCAAGACGATGGCGGACGGCCCCTTCCCGACCGTCATCGAGTACTCCGGCTACGCCATCGCCGCCCCCGGAAACCTGATCGACGCCGAGCTCGGGACCTACAAGGGCAACAAGGCGCTGCTGCCCGACACGGCCACGGTCGTGGGCTCGGTCGTCGCGCCGCTGCTCGGCTTCGCCACCGTCAGCGTGCAGATGCGCGGCAGCGGTTGCTCAGGCGGTGCGTTCGACCTCTTCGGGCTGTCGACCACCTATGACGGCTACGACACCGTCCAGATCGTCGCCGCGCAGCCGTGGGTGCTCCACCACAAGGTGGGACTTGTCGGGATCTCGTTCTCCGGCATCTCGCAGCTGTTCGTGTCCGGGACCAATCCTCCCGGCCTCGCGGCAGTGGCTCCGCTCAGCGTGACGGACGATCTCTATTCCACCGGTTACCCGGGTGGCATCTACAACTCCGGCTTCGCCGCCAGCTGGGTCCAGCAGCGACAATCGGACGCCGAGCCGGCACCACAGGGCGGCGAGCCCTACGCTGCCGCGCTGATCAAGCAGGGAGACCGTCAGTGCCTGGCGAACCAGGACCTACGCCTGCAAACTCCACGCCTCGACAGCCTCCTCGGCAAGTCGTCACCGAGGGTGCCGTCGATCTTCAACCCCCGCTCGCCCACTGGCTGGGCCGCCAAGACCAAGATCCCTGTCTTCCTGTCCGGCGCCTTCCAGGACGAGCAGACCGGAGGCCAATGGACCTCGATGATCCCAGCGCTGCAGGGCGATCCCGACGTGTTCGTCACGATGACCAACGGGACCCACATCGATTCCCTCGGCCCCGGCACCCTGACCCGCTGGATCGAGTTCCTCGACATATTCGTGGCGGACGAAGTTCCGCACGCTCCCTCCTTGTTCGAAACCTTGGCCGGCCCCTTCTACCAGCGGGTGTCCGATGCCCCGGCGGGTCCCCTGCCCACGCTCCGCTTCACCAACGCCCCCGACGCTGCCGCCGCCCGCGCCGACTTCGAGTCGGCGACCCCTCGTGTGCGGGTCCTCCTCGACAACGGCGGCGGCTCGGCGGGTCCCGGGGCGCTCCAGCCGGTATGGGAGGAGGACTTCTCGTCGTGGCCGCCTCCGCAGGCACAGCCGACGCCCTTCTACCTGGCGGTGGGCGGTGCGCTGTCGGAGGGGAGGGCGCCCGGCGGTTCGGCAGCCAGTTTCGAGCCGAATCCGGCTGCGAGGCCGGCAACGGACCTTCTACCCGGCGGCAATGTCTGGTCCGCGCTGCCGCCCTACGACTGGAAGCCGGTCACTGGTCGTGACGGCCTCGGGTTCATCAGCCCGCCGCTTCAGCACGACCTCACCGTCATCGGCCCCGCCAGTCTCGACCTCTGGCTGAAGTCTTCCGTTGCCGACACCGACCTCGCCGTGACCATCTCGGAGGTGCGGCCCGACGGGGAGGAGCTGTTCATCCAGACCGGTCAGCTGCGTGCGGGCTACCGGGCGCTCGACCCGAGCAGGTCGAGTGCTCTCGTCGCCTCTCCCACCTACCTGTCGCTGCAGCCGCTGCCGGCCGGCGACTTCACCGAGGTGCGGATACCGATCCCCGCCTTCGCCTACTCGTTCCGTGCCGGTTCACGCATCCGGGTGACCATTCAGGCGCCGGGGGGCGACCGTCCGGCATGGGCTTTCGACACGCCGGCCACCGATGGCAAGGTGACCGACACGGTGCAGCTCGGCGGCGCCGGTGCCTCTCGGCTGATGTTGTCGGTGATCCCAGGTGCCGTGCCGCCCGATCCCCAGCCGGCGTGCCCGAGCCTCCGCGGTGAGCCGTGCCGCACCTACCGACCTGCCGGCAACGGAGGCTGACGTCCCGAGCGGTACCGAAGAACAACCCTTGTGACGACCGTCCGTGTTCACTAGACTGAATGTTCAGTCAAAGCCTCGAAACGGACGGAGCATCAACCGTGACCATCCCCCAAGCCGCCGCTATGGGCGAGGAAGCCCGGACGCTGGACGAGGTGATCGCCGCTCAAGAGCGTGCATTCATGGCACGGCAACCTCGTTCACGCCAGTTGATCTCGAGGGCCGCCGCCTGCCTTGCCGGCGGGGTCACCTCCAGCTGGCAGATCACCAGACCGCAGGCGGTGTGGCTGTCGCACGGTGCCGGGTCGAAGATCTACGACGTCGACGGGACCGAGTACGTGGACCTGCACGGCGGCTATGGCGCAGGTCTGGCGGGCCATGCGCACCCGGCCATCGTCGAGGCCGTCAGCAGGCAGGTCCGCCGCGGCACGCACTTCGCCCAGCCGACCGAGGACGCACTGGTGGTCGCCGAGGAGCTGGGTAGGCGGTTCGGGTTGCCGTTGTGGCGTTTCGCCAATTCGGGGACAGAGGCGACGATGGACGCTGTCCACCTGATGCGGGCGTACACCGGCCGCGACCTGATCATCAAGGTCGAGGGCTGCTACCACGGCCACCACGACTCCGTGCAGGTCTCTGTGCAGCCCGACGAGGACGAGGTCGGGTCCGCCGAGAGGCCCAACCAGGTGCCGGCAAGCGCGGGCATCCCGCAGTCGATCATGGCGCTCACGATCCCCGTCGCCTTCAACGACCTCGGCCAGGTCGAGCGGGTGCTCGAACGCCACCCGGGCGAGGTAGCGGGGATGATCCTCGAGCCGATCATGATGAACGCCGGAATCGTGCAACCGTTCGACGGCTACCTGGCAGGGCTCTCGCGGCTGCTCCGGGCGCATGGCGCGCTGTTGTGTTTCGACGAGGTGAAGACGGGACTCACCGTCGGGCCGGGGGGCGCCACCGGTCTCTACGGCGTCACCCCCGACATCGTCTGCCTCGCCAAGTCTGTCGGCGGGGGGCTGGTCACTGCGGCCATCGGAGGCACCACCGAGGTGATGGGCTTCGTCGCCGACGGTGGCTACGAGATGGTCGGCACCTTCAACGGCAACCCGCTCTCGCTGGCGGCCACCCGCGCCGTCCTCGAGCACGTGGCGGTGCCGGAGGCCTACGAGCGGATCGGCCGCCTGCGCAAGGACGTCGACGCCGAGCTGACCGACCAGATCGAGTCGGCAGGGTTGCAGGCTCACGTCGTGTCCGTCGGCGCCAAGGGCTGCGTGACGTTCTCGCCCACGCCCGTCCGTGATTACCGGGACTTCTTGAAGGTCGACGACCGTTTCAACCACCTGCACTGGCTCTTCCAGCACAACGGCGGCGTCTTCCTCCCGCCATGGGGCAAGACCGAGCAGTGGCTGATCTCGGTCCAGCACGACGAGTCGGATATGGATAGGTTCCTCGGCAACTTCAAGCGTCTCGCCGGGGCAGTCTGAGGCTGAGGAGGTGGCTCGGGGGGTGGGAGCACGATGACGGCGCATCCGAGGGAGGGCTGGATCGAGCCGGGCGTCCGGCGGCCGAGGGACCCGTCCGTCTCCAGGCGCGACTTCCTCGCCAAGCTGGGCAAGGGTCTCGGAGCGGGTGCGCTCGTGGCCGGCGCCGGCGGGCTGATGAGCGCCTGCGGGACGGCGAGTGCCGGTTCGGTGGACATCCCACTTGCCAGGCCGCGAAACCCAGTCCGCTGGCCGACGTTCGGCGACAACGCCCCGCTCGCCTCCGGTCTCCAGCCGGAGGAGGGAGCGACCCTCCAGATCTACAACTGGGTCGCCTACATCAACCAGTCGGTCGTCAACGGGTTCTGCAAGAAGTACAAGTGCAAGGCGCAGATCACCACGTTCAACACGATGAGCGAGGCGATGGCCAAGCTGCAGACCGGCCAGCTGAACTTCGACATCTTCTTCCCGACGATCGACGTGCTCGGCCCCCTCGTCGAGGGAAAGCTGATCAAGCCCCTCAACCACGACTACATCCCCAACATCACCCAGGCCTGGTCCGAGTTCCGGAACCCCTTCTATGACAGGGACTGGCGCTACACGGTGCCGTACACGATCTACACGACCGGGATCGCCTGGCGGAAGGACCTCGTCCACGAGGACCCGTACAGGATGGCCAACGCCTGGGCGATGCCGTGGCAGCCGAAGTACCGCGGCAAGGTGGCCATCCTCGACGACTACCGGGAAGGCATCTCGCTCGGCCTGCTGAAGAACGGCATCTACGACCTCAACACCACCGACCAGAGCCAGATCGCCACCTCTCTTGCCGACCTGCAACGGCTGCAGGACCTCGTCGGGGTGTCGATCGACAACAACGACTTCACCAACATCCCCGACGGCCAGGCCTGGATCCACCACGCATGGTCTGGCGACATGGCTGCTGCCGCCTCGTACATGCCGTCCGGCGTTCCGGTCGAGGTCGTCGGCTACTGGTTCCCGACAGACGGCCGTGGCCCTGTGGCGAACGACCTGATCACGGTGCTCAACTCGGGCCAGAACCCTGTGCTCGCCCATCTGTTCATCGACTACATGCTGGATCTGCCGAACGTCCTCGAGAACATCAGCTTCAACGGCTACATGCAGCCGATCGAGGGGGTCACGCCGGCGAGGCTGGTGAAGGAGAAGATCCTGCCGCCGAGCCTGCTCTCGACGGTCGTGCTCCCCTCCTACTTCGACCGGGGGATCATGGAGCTCGAGTTGCCGCCATCGGCCAACGACCTCTGGGAGCAGGCGTGGACCGAGTTCGGAGGAGGGCTCTAGCGATGGCCGTGGCGTCCGGAGCAGAGCGGCCGATGGCCAGCGGGCGCAGCCGTCGCTCGGCCGCACGCCGCGGCCCCGACACGCCATGGCGGCCGCGGTGGCTGTGGCCGGCGCTGGCGAGCCCAGGCTCGGCATGGCTGGCGATGTTCTTCTTGATCCCCTTCTACGTGATGATGGCGATCGCCTGCGGTCGCCTCGACCCGATCTTCCAGTCGCCGATACCGGTGTGGAACCCTCTGCAGTGGAACTGGTCGAACTTCATCCTCATCTGGCACGAGCTGTTCGGCGCCGGCTCGTTCATCGGCCAGCCGTTCCTGCGCACGCTCGAGTACACGGCGGCAGCCTCGGTGATCTCGATCCTCATCGGGTACCCGGTGGCCTACTTCGTGACGCGTTTCGCGGGTCGGCGCAAGACGCTCTTCCTGGTTCTGCTGGTGGCGCCGTTCTGGGTCAGCTACATGATGCGGATGCTGGCCTGGATCGACCTCCTGCAGTCCAACGGCTACGTCAACCGGATCCTCGAGAACATCGGGATCGAGTCGCGCTCGAACCCGGTCAACTGGCTCGGGGGCAACCCGTGGACGGTGATCCTCGGCCTCGTCTACGGCTACATCCCCTACCTGATCATCGTCCTGTACGCCGGGCTCGATCGCATCGACGGAAGCCTTATCGAGGCGTCGCGTGACCTCGGCCTCGGCCGCGTCCGCACGTTCTTCAGGGTCACGCTCCCGCTCAGTCGCCAGACCCTCCTCGCCGGGATGTTCATCACCGTCCTGCCGATGCTCGGCGACTACTTCACGAACCAGCTGTTGTCAGGCTCGCCCGGCACCACGATGATCGGAAACGTGATCGAGGGCCAGCTCGGGGTGACGAACCTGCAGGGAGCCGGCGCCGCTCTCTCGATGGTGCTGCTGGCTTTGCTGCTGATACCGATGATCTATTACGTCTGGTCGACGGCCAGGGCGTCACGGGAGAACGCGTTGATGACGATTGCCCCGGGCGAGGCGATTACCGCAGGCGGCGGACGCACCCGTCGCCGGGCTCGAGATCGTGGCAAGGCCGCCCCGCTACGGCAGGCGTGCGATGTGGCGAAAGCCATGGTTCCTGGAGAGCTTCACGTGGCTCTACCTGATCTGGTCGATCGTGCCGATCGCCGTGGCGGTGCTGTTCTCGTTCAACCACGGCAAGTCGCAGAGCACCTGGCAGGGCTTCTCGCTGCAGTGGTACATCCACGACCCTGTCAACTCCATCTGGCACAACGCGCAGCTGCACGCGGCTGTCATCCAGACGCTCCGCCTCGCCTTCTTCACGACGATCATCACCGTCCCCCTCGGTGTTGCCTTCGCCATCGGCATCGACCGCTGGCGGAGCAAGCCGTCGTCGGGCCTCAACTTCTTGATGGTCTTCTCGTTCGTCGTGCCGGAGCTGCTCCTCGCCGTCGCCCTGCTGTTCGTGTTCAACCAGCTGTTCGACTTCGTCCATCTCGGCACCGATGCCGAGGTGGCGGCGCTCGTCGTCTGGAACATCAGCTGGCCGGCGATCATCGTGCGCGCCCGCCTCGTGACGATCGGGCGCACTTTGGAGGATGCGGCGGCAGATCTAGGCGCATCACGCCTGCAGGCGCTCAGACGCGTGTTGATGCGGATGCTGATGCCGGCGATCTTCGCCAGCGCCGTGCTCGTCTTCGCGGGCGTGATCGACGACTTCGTGATCGTCGAGCAGCTCTCCTCGTCGGCAGGGACACAGCCGATGTCGGTGCTCATCTACTCGCAGGCTCACGGGGGCAACAACGGCCCGGCGCTGAACGCCCTGGCCACGTTGATGTTGCTGTTCTCGTTGGTGGTAGCCGTTCTCGGCTACGTCGCCTACCGGCTGATGACGAGAGGCGAGCGGGTGAGCCGCCAACAGGCTCTGGCGACGATCACCGGGGTGTGAGCCGGGCACACCAAGCGTGTGAGCCAGCAGAATGGGTTCCAGGGGCCCTCAAAGAGGAGTATCTCCCGATGGCGTGAAGGCATAAAAGTCGCCATCTAGCGCGCCCACGAAAAGCGTGCCATTGACCACCACAGGCGAGGTAGACGACCCGCTGCTGACCGTGTCGCTCCAGAGGAAGTCCCGGTTCCCCCAGGAACGGAATAGATCGACGGCGCCTCCAGACAACGTGACGATGTCGACGGTCTCTGTTGCTGCCAGCCCGAGGACGGGCTGAGGGTAGTAATTCGTCTTCAGCGTGGCTGCGCCTGTCGCAAGGCTGAGGAAGTGCAGTTGCCCCTTGGTCGTGCCGACCATGAGCGTCTTGCCGTTCACGGCCGTAGCGGAGGCCGTGTCACCGGTCGAGAGAGCGACTGACCAGGCCAGCGATCCGGACGACTCGGTCAGGGCGTCGGCGACGCCGGCGCCACCTACGTAGACGTCACCGCCTGAGAGAAGCGGAGTCGTGACGCTGGTTCCTCCCAGTGCGTACGACCAGTCGGCGACACCGGCTGACGTGGACAGCGCCACAACCGCTCCTGCCGAGTCGCCGACGAGGAGCAGTTTCCTGCTGGTGTCCAGCGCAGGCGCGGTGGCGGCGCTGCCAAGGCTGACTGACCACTTCAGCTTGCCAGTAGCCTCCGCGACAGCGTCGACGGCGCCCGACGAGGACGTTGCGAACACAGTTCCCGCGCCGTAGACGGGTGCGCCGACATTCCCGCCGATTGTCATGGACCAGGCAAGTGCCCCGTTGGCGGTCGACAACCCATAGAGGTCGCCATCGGCGGCACCCGCCAGCACGAGATGAGATGCTGGGTCCACCGCGAGAGAATCATCGATGGCGGCGCCGGAGGCGTCCTGCCACGTCCAGAGAACGGCGCCATTCCTGGTGTCGATCGCGAGCACCTGGCCCGCCCCGTCGCCCACATAGGCAACGCCGTCGAGCACCACTGGCGACGTCACGGGCGTGCCTGCGCTGACCATCCAAGCGTCGGCGAGGAAGATGTTGGCGCCAGGGTGAACGAGGTCACGTAGCACGGCATCGTTACCCTCGAAGCCGAGATGTGTTGAGCCGTCGCCGGATTGCTGCCACGAGTTCGTGACGTAGAGAGGTAGGCTCGTCGACTTTCCGGAGGTCGCTCCAGTGGCGACGAGGGACAGGGTGCCGAACGCCGTCGTCGAAGGGATCTTGACCTTCGTATTCGGGAACGAGCCATTCGTTGAGGAGGCGGTCGCAGTGGCGAGCGTGACGCCCAGCAGAGAGATCGCGACGTGCTCCCCCTTGGCGAAGCCTCCGCCGCGAACCGAAATGGTCGCCCCCGGCGCGGCGTAGGACGACGAGAGATTGAGATGTGGCCCCGTCTTGATATATGTGACGCTGAATTGGGAGCTGGCCCCGCGAACATCGGACTGCCCCGTCACGGAGATGGCATCAGCGACCGCCCTGAACGTGCCACCAGCGGTTGGCACCGGGAGAGTAATCGACCACGAGCTAGAGAGAGCTCCTGGCGAGGCGAGGGTCGCCTGGTTGGGGACCGGCGCCGCCACCCAGCTTGCGGTCGCTGCATCCCACCAGGGGCCGGCCGACCCGCTCGACTGGATAGCTACATATACGGCCCACAGTCCGGTGGAGTCAGTCGCGGTGCCAGCGATCGTTAGCGGGCCACCGGGATACGGCACGGTGCTGCCATCGGCAGGCGACGACACGACCGTGGACGGAAGGGGAGACTCGTTCCCGCCACCGAGCCCGAAGTCGTAGAGGAATCCGTCGGCGGAGGCGATGAGCACGTTTCCGCCGCTGACTGCGGGTGAAGCGGTGACGTACGAACCGGTCTGATAGGTGTAGAGGCTCGCTCCGGTAGCCAGCGAGACAACACGGAACTTGCCGCATAGATCGGCGAATGCAACGACCTCGGTCGAGGCAGCGCCAGCGATGGCTGGTGAGGAGTCGACATCACAGCCCGACGGCGTTGGTGAACTCCATATGAGAGTTCCCGTGACTGCGTCCACGTCATCGACGCCTCGGGTCAACCCGAACACGACGTTCGTGCCGTCGAGCGCGACCGTCGAGATGCCGGTCTCGCCGGCGCCAGGCTCGACGTCGAAGATGTAGCTCCAGATCTCGGCTCCCGTCGTGAGGTCCAAGGCATACAGCTCGCCATATCGTGTCGTGAAGTACACGACCCCGTCGGCGAAGCCGTTTGCCCCTGGCGGTGACACCACGAGACCGGTTCCGATATCAGAGACACCAGGAGGCGGATTCGTTGCGGAGAAGTCCCAGACGAGCTTGCCTGTGACGGCATCGATCGCATAGGCAGTCGAATCCGGGTCGGCCGTCCCGAACATGACAAGAGGCTCCCCGGTGGCGTCAACGGTGTAAGAGAGCGGGTCCCACGGCCCGGACTCTTGAAGGTAGCTGGTGAATTGCCACTCGACCGCACACGTGCTCGCGTTCATGGCGACGACCGGACCGGCCGTGCTGCCGCCGTCCTCGACGCCGATGTACACACTCGTGATCCCGCCAGGGGGGGTCGCAACGACGGGGCTTGCCTCAATTGAATTCACGGAAAGAAGTGAGCAGACGGTCGATCCCGTTGTGGCGTTCAGGGCGTAGATGCGTGGAGTGATGGCCGTACCGACATAGACCGTGTTGCCGCTCACAGCAGCGGTACTCCGAACGGGAGCACCCAGCCAGTCGCTCCACACGGTCCTCCCGTTGGCAACGTTGACTGCGTAGAAGTAGCCCGTCTCCGTGCCGACGTAGGCGAGTGTCTCCTGCAGGGCAGCGTCGTACGCAACCACGGGCGAGTCGAGGGCGGCGCCGTAGAGATCGCTGCTCCACGTCACCCCAAGACCAGAAGCATTGTCAGCCGAAAGTGGACTGTTCGATGCCCAGCCGTTCAAGCTCGGCCCCGAGTGGAACTCTGGCCAGTCGAACTGGCTCGGATCGTGGACAGACGTCTGATGGTGGATGGGCGAGGCAGAAGCCAATGTGCCCGCGGCGAGCTGACTGCAGAGGCTGGCTCCCACCAGCACCGCCACACCCACGAGGGCACGGATCCATCGGTGGGGAGGGCGCCGGCGAATTCCTTGCATGCTATGATCAACTTGTTGCATGACTCCCCCGAACGAGATCGCGGACCAGAGGAGATAACCTTACACTGTCTGAGCGGGCTGTATTTTCTCGCTGACCGAAACCTCTGAGAGCGCAGCCGCAGCCGCAGGATCTCACCATTAGTGAGCTGACTAGTCACCGCAGAAAGCTGACGGAAGGGACGGTTGATTCCCTTCTCGAACAGATTGAAAGTGGCGAAACCCCTCCGTAAGGTCCTGATATTCGTGTGGGATCGTGTGGAGCGTCTGCCAGGGCCGGACCCCGACCTATCGGTTTTCCCTTAGCCTGGGGCCCCGTGGTAAGCCTGGAACACTGTGACGTGTCTTCTGGCCTCGCCCTCTGGTAGGAACCGTCGGGAGGGTGGTGCCAAAGCGACCCGCCACCAGACCGCCGCTCGGACGAACTGTCGGCGAGCGGCTCGCCGCAGGTTCTGTGATACTGGCGCCAGTCCGCACGTAGTCGGAGCCTGGGGGCTCTCCGCGATTTTTGGAGGAGAACGCTGATGCAACGCGGCTCGTACTTGAATCCTGCCCGTCTGCCGGCCCTGGCAGCCGCCCTCTTGGCGGCGACCGCTCTGGTCGTCGGCCCGGCAGTCGCCGGCGCCTCTCGCCCGGACATAGCGGCACCGAGCATCACGGGCATGACGGCAACGGCCTTGACGGCCGCCGACAACTGGGCCGGCTTCCACCAGGGACCACTTCTCGACGGTTGGGCCCAGAACAGCCCGTTGTCCGACTCCACCGCCTACAAGCTGGGCGTCCACTGGGCGACCGATCTGTACGGGGCGGCCCTCGACTCCCCCGTCGTGGCGTTCAACCCGACCCTCAAGAAGATGCTCGCCTACATCGGCACCGAGTCCGGTGACGTGCTGGCGATCGACGTCTCTACCGGCCGCATCGTCTGGGGCGCATCTCTGGGCAGCCCCATCCGCTCGACGCCTGTCGTGTACCTCGGATCGGTCTACCTCGGAACCTTCGACAGCCCTCGCATCTACCGCCTCGACGCCACCACCGGCGCCGTGATGTGCTCGGCGAACGCGCCGATGCCCATCGAGGGCACGCCGGTCGCCGCCACTCCCCCCGGCGGCTCACCGACGATCTACATCGGCACCAACGACTCGCAGTCGGTCCAGGGACCGCTGGTGGCGATGAACGCACAGAGCTGCGCCGTCGAGTGGCAGTTCTCCTCCTACCCCAAGGCGGCCGGCGTATGGGACGCTGCGTCCTACGTCGTCGACGCCAAAGGCAAGCCGCTCGTGCTGTTCGGCACCGCCGATCCGGACGCCGCCGCCTACGCGCTCGACGCCGTCACAGGCGCTCTGGTATGGCGTTACGCAGTCGCCAACCCCGCTCCCGGCGTCTATGACATCGGTGCCGGCGTCACGATCTCGCCGCCCGGGAACAACGGCTTCGCCGATGGCGTCGCCTACGTGCCGACCAAGTACGGGATCATGTACGCCGTCGACCTGACGACCGGCAAGGAGATCTGGAGCTACGCCTTCAACAAGGTCGCCGGCGTCACCGAAGGTGGCCGTTCCACGGCCGCCCTCTGCAAGAACAACCTGGTGTTCGGGTACAACGGGGGGCTGTTCGACATCGACGCCGTCAAGGGCACTCTGATATGGCGTTACAAGGATCCGACCGGAACAGAGGCGCTCTCGTCGCCGGCGATCGCCGGGGCGGGAGGGAGCGAGGTCGTCGTCGTCGGCGACGTGAGCGGGGCGATCGACGTCGTCTCGCTCAGCACGGGCAAGCAGCTCTACCAGCTGCAGACGAACGGGTACATCACAGCTTCGCCGGCGATCACCGGCGGCAACGTCGCTCATCGCATCCACCGACGGTCATCTCTACGACCTCGAGGTGGGTGGCGGTGCCGACGTCACCCTTCCCGCCACCAGGGTCGCCTCACCCACCGACGGTTCGAACATCGCCAACCCCGGCGGCGACCTGACACTGAAGGGGACCGCCACCGACCCGCGGGCGGTGGCGGGCGTCGAGGTAGCGGTCCAGTCGGGCGGGCCGGAGGGGCCGTGGTGGGACGCCGCCACCAAGTCGTGGAGCCCGGGCCCGGTGGACAATCCGGCAACCCTCGGATCGAGTGGCGCCACGTCGACGACCTGGAAGCTCGCGTACCCGGTGCCGACCGGCGGCGGGACCTACGCGGTCACGGCCTACGCCATCTCGTCGTCGGGCCAGTCCGACCTGCACGGGGCCGTCACCGACTTCACGGTGCTCTACAGCACGAGCGGGCCGCACGTGGTCGCCCATCCGACCTATGCCGCTCCCGACTCGGTCGTATCCGTGCAGGGCGCCGGGTTCAAGGCCGACGAGAAGGTGACGATCTCCCTCGACGGCACGGTGCTCGGGACTGCCACTGCATCATCGACCGGTTACCTGCCGAGAGTGTCGATCAAGGTGCCGAGGAAGACGCCCTTCGGTCAGGCGGCCCTAATAGCCAAAGGTGCCGCCTCCGGCGAATCCGCTGCGACGACGATCGTCGTATCCAACGACTGGTCCCAATTCGGGCAGAACTCGGCACGAACCGGCCTCGAGCCCAACGACCCGACCTTCTACAACCTGATCCACCCCGGCAGCGGGTTGTTCGTCGACGAGGCCTGGCATTATGTCGCTCCGGCCCCCCTCGACTCCTCACCGGCCATCGCAGACGGGATCGCATATGTGGGTGACACGCGGGGCGACTTGCTCGCGATCGACGTGCACAACGGCTCGATCGTGTGGACCTGGACCCTTCCCTCCAAGCAGCCGCTCACGGGCTCGCCGGCCGTCGACCCGCGGGCCGGACTGGTTGATCGTCGGCGCTCGCGACGGCACGGTGGCAGCCATCTCGACCTCGACGGGCAAGCAGGTGTGGTCGAGGAAGCTGGGAGGCTCTGCCTTCGACCCGGCCCTGGACGGAGGACTCGTCTTCGTCACGTCTGCTGCGGGCACGTTGAGCGAGCTCGCCGAGACCAGCGGCGCCCTCAAGTGGAACGTCACGCTCGGCGCCAAGCCGAACGCCCCTGCCGCATACGACCCCGCGAAGGACCTCCTCGTGGTCGGCGAGAACGACGGCGCGATCGTCGCGCTGTCGGGCTCCAGCGGCGCGCAGCGCTGGACCTTCAAGACGGGCGGCGCGATCAACGCCGCTCCCGACATCTCGGGTGGCACGGTCTACGCCGGTTCGAGCGACGGGAGCGTCTACGCCCTGACTGAGTCGACCGGCAAGAAGCTCTGGTCCTACAAGATCGGCTCGGCGGTCGCAGACACCGGCGTCGTGATGGACGAGCTGACGGCTACCCGGACGCCCGCGCTGCTCATCGGTGCTGACAACGGCAAGCTGTACGCCCTCGTGGCGTCGAGCGGGAAGCTGTCCTTCACGGTCGACATGGGCGGCGCCGTGAAGGGGTGCGGGTCCGCCAAGGGCCTTGTCGTCTGCGACACCTCCAAGGGAACCATCGGCGCCTCGCGCTCGTACACGTTCCTCAAGCTTTGGTCGTACAAGGTGGGAGCAGCCTTCGCAGGTGCACCGGCATTGGTGAACGGGGCGATATACGTGGCCGGCACCGACGGCAGCCTGTACGCCTTCACGCCTTACGGGCAGCCGCCGGTCTGACGGTCGCTCGCTGCGCTCGCCGGTCACTCCCGCCGCGGCTCCGCCGGGGTGCAGCCTGACCCAGCCGCGGCTCAGCCGGTGCTGCCGACCCCCGCCCGGGGCGGCTTGGCGGCCGCCCGGCGGACCTTCATCTGGGCGCGGCGGGAGTCGGAAAGGATCGTCTCGTCGGGCTCCCGCGCAGGTGCCATCCCCTCCGGCAGCACACGGATCGCATCGGGCGGCAAGAACACCGAGACGGGAGTCCCCTGGCTCCACGGGATCGCCTCGCCGTCGTTGTGGACGAGGGCCTGCAGTGACTCGCCCTGCGGCAGGCGCACGAACAACTGGGTGGCGGATCCGAGGAAGACCTGGCGCTCGATCATCGCCGGGATGCGGTTCTCGCCCGCAGCCTCGAAGTCTTTGACGAGCACCCGCTCCGGCCGCACCGCGATCTTCACCGAACCGGCCGCTGCGCCCGGCGGGCGCGCCAGCGAGAGCACCGAATCCCCCACGCGCAGCTCGCCGCCTGCTCCCAGCTGCGCCTCCATCAGGTTGGAGACGCCGAGGAAGTCCGCCACGTAGGCATCCGCCGGCTCCTCGTACACCTCTTGCGGCGCGCCCACCTGGGCAACCCGGCCGTTCGCCATGACGGCCAGCCTGTCCGACATGGTGAGCGCCTCTTCCTGGTCGTGGGTCACGTAGACGAAGGTGATGCCGACGGACTCCTGCAGAGCTTTCAGCTCGACCTGCAGCGCCCGGCGCAGTTTCGCGTCGAGGGCTCCGAGAGGCTCGTCCAGAAGAAGCACGGCCGGCTCGAGGACGAGGGCGCGGGCCAGCGCCACCCGTTGCTGCTGGCCGCCCGAGAGCTGACTGGGGCGCCGTTTGGCAAGGTCCCCCAGCCGGACGAGCTCCAGGACATCGCCGACCTTGGTCCTCGCCTCCTGTTTCGAGAGCCCCTTGTAACGCAGCCCGAAGGCGACGTTGTCGAAAACCGAGAGGAAGGGGAACAGGGCGTAGCTCTGGAACACCGTGTTGACGTTGCGCTTGTTCGGGGGGAGGCCCGAGACGTCCCGGTTGTCCAGCAGTATCTGGCCGCTCGTAGGCTCTTCGAAACCAGCCACCATCCGCAGCGTCGTCGTCTTCCCACATCCCGACGGCCCGAGCAGTGAGAAGAACTCGCCTCTCGCCACGTGGATGTCGACGCCGTCGACCGCGAGGCTGTCACCGAACCTCTTGGTGAGGGCCCTCAGCTCTACCTCGCCACCCGGCATGCTTTCCCCTCCGGCTCGGTTGACTGAACGGTCAGTCTAGGGATTCGGGGGTGCCGCTGCAAGAGTTCTATTCGAGGCCGAGCATCACCGACGCGTAGCGCATCGTTATCTCGAACGCCTTGTCCGCATCGACGTCCGGATCGTCGAGCGCTATCTGCACCGCCAGCCCGTCCATCAGCGAGCAGAGGGTGAGAACGAAGTTCTCGACGTCAGTGACGTGGAACTCGCCGCTCGCCTGCCCTTCCTCGACGGTTGCTCGGATGGCCAGCCTCCAGTGGGCGTCGAACTCCTCACGCACCCTGGCCACCTCCGGATTCCGTACCGCCTGCGCCCACAGGTCGAGCCAGAGCGCCCACGAGTCCTGCAAGCCGTGCTCCGGGTCTCCGTGCGAGCTGAGGCGGACGAGGTGCTCGAGCCGCTGGCGCGCCGTGGCGAGGCGCGCCATACCGCTCGCGCCGTCTGCGTACCAGACGTCCTCGGCGTAGCGCATCGCCTCCGTCAACAGGCGGTCCTTGGTCTTGAAGTAGTAGATGACCAGGGCCGGGCTCACCCCAGCGGCCTCGGCGACGTCGGCGATCCGGGTGTCGGGGAAGCCTCTATCGGAAATCACCGAGAGCGCCGCCTTGAGGATCTGCTCGCGCCGGTCGTCAGAGGGCGCGGCGATGTCCGTACGAAGAGGGGCACTTGCCATGCCCCAAGTTTGACTGATCGTACAGGATTCCGCGCGTCATTCCGTAGGCGAAACTCAGCTTGCCGCTGCAGGAACGACGAGATTAGACTGAACAGTCAGTCAATGTCCTGAGCTTGGGCGCCGCCCGGGCCGACGGGCACAGGGTGAAGGGCCGGGAGGGATCGGCATGTCATCGAGCTACGACGCCATCGTCGTCGGGGGCGGTCACAACGGGCTGGTGGCCGGCGCCTATCTGGCGCGGTCGGGGGCGCGAACGGTGATCCTCGAGTCCCGCCACAAGACCGGCGGAGCTGCGACGACCGAGGCGCCCTGGGCCGAGGCGCCGCATCTTCGGGTCACCAGGCTCTCCTACGTGATGAGCTTGATGCCGCCGACGATCATCAGGGAGCTCGACCTCGAGCGGCACGGCTACAAGGTTCACCCGATGGGGCCCTACTACCAGGCGTTCCCGGAGGGCGGGTCGATCAAGATCTTCGCCGACGACGCCAAGCGCAACTACGAGGAGATCGCCCGCTGGTCCAAGAACGATGCCGAGGCGATGCCGAAGTGGGACGCCTGGCTGGGCGGGCTGGCCGAGGTGCTGGGGCCGCTGCTGCTCACCGTCCCTCCCAACATCGGCTCACGCAAGCCGGCCGACGTACTGGAGCTCCTCCGCCTCGCCTGGCGCCACAAGGGCTTGAAGGTGCGCACGATCGCCGACGTCACGAGGTTGATGACGATGAGCATCGCCGACCTCCTCGACGATTGGTTCGAGTCGCCACAGGTGAAGTCGGCGATGGCCGTCAACGGCGTGATCGGCACCTGGGCGGGACCTTACGAGCCGGGGACCGCCTACGTGATGGCACACCACTCGATCGGCGACGTGGGCGACGGCCACCTCGGCAACTGGGGCTTCCCCGAAGGCGGGATGGGAGCGGTGGCGGATGCGATCCGGCGCTCGGCCGAGAGCCTCGGAGCCGAGGTCCGCACCGATGCCAAGGTGGCGCGCCTCAACGTCCGAAACGGCCGGGTGACGGGAGCAGTCCTCGCCAGCGGAGAGGAGCTCGAGGCGCCGACCGTGATCACCAGCCTGCACCCGAGGACCGCTTTCCTCGATCACATCGGGCCGGCCGAGCTGCCGGCCGACTTCGTCCGCGACATCGAGCACTGGAAGACGCGAAGCGGCGTCGTGAAGATCAACCTGGCGCTGGGGGAGCTGCCGAGCTTCACCGCCGACCCCGGCCACGAGCTGCAGGAGCATCACACCGGCTCGGTGGAGATGGCGCCCTCGGTGGAGTACATCGAGCAGGCCTTCCAGGACGCCCGCGCCGGACGCCCTGCCCTCAGACCGTTCGCAGACGGCGTGATCCCCACCTGCCTCGACCGGACGCTCAACCCGGACGGCACCCACATCTTCTCGTTGTTCACCCAGTGGTGCCCCGCCAGCTGGAGCGAGCAGCCCCATCTCGAGGAGCTGGAGGCATACGCCGACAGGATGGTGGACTGCTACGAGGAGCTGGCGCCCGGCTTCAAGAGCTCGATCCTGCACCGGGACGTCGTCGGTCCCTACGAGATGGAGCACGAGTACGGGCTCGTCGGAGGCAACATCTTCCACGGCGAGCTGTCGCTCGAGCAGCTGTTCCACATGCGGCCGGCGCCAGGTTTCGCTGATTACCGGACTCCCGTCAAGGGCCTCTACTACGCCAGCTCGGCCACCCATGCCGGAGGCGGCGTCTGCGGTATCCCTGGCTGGCAGGCGGCGAAGGCGGCGCTGAGCGACACGAGGAGAGCCGAACGCAAGCAACAGCTCTCGGAGCGCGCCGCCGGGCTGCTCAAGCGGGCGTGACACCGGCAGCCGGCCTCCGCTCGATGCTGGAGGCCCGCTCGGTGGCTGTGGTAGGCGCCAGCGAGCGAGAAGGCAGCTTCGGCGAGCGGATGGTCGTCGAGATGATGCGCAGCCCTTCGCGCCCGGCCGTCCACCTGGTCAATCCCCGCTACAAGACGATCAGCGGGATCCCGTGCGTCCCCTCCTTGGGGTCGATCGACGAGCCGGTCGACCTGGTGATGCTGGGTGTTCCGGACGGCGCGCTGGAGGACGCGCTGAAGCTGGCGGCGAGCAGAGGCGATCGCTCGGCCGTCGTGTACGGGAGTGCGGCCGGCGAGGACCTCCGCCGCGCCCTGGTCGCCATCGCCGCCGAGGCAGGAATGCAGCTCTGCGGTGCCGGCTGCATGGGCTTCGTCAACAACGTGGCCGGGTTGCGGGCGCTCGGCTACATCGAGCCCTTCCCGCTTCCGCCCGGTCCTGTGGCGTGGGTCACGCACTCCGGCTCTGCGTTCTCGGCGCTGCTCCGCACCCGCCGCGGGCTCGGGTTCACGCTCGCCGTCTCGTCCGGCCAGGAGCTGGTGACGCCGGCAGCTTCCTACGTCGAGTACGCGCTCAGCCTCGAGGGGACCAAGGTCGTGGCGCTGCTGCTGGAGGCGATGAGAGCCCCAGGGGCGCTGCGTGCGGCGCTCGCCTCCGCAGCCTCCGCCGGGGTGCCGGTCGTGGCTCTGACGGTGGGCAGCTCGGCCGCCGGGCGCGCCATGGTGGCAGCACATTCAGGGGCGCTTGCAGGCGAGGACGGAGCCTGGGAGGCGCTGTTCGCCGCCTACGGTGTCATCCGCGTCGGCGACTCTCGACGAGATGGTCGACACGCTGGAGCTCCTCTCGAGCCCCCGATGGCGGGCGGGTGCCACCGGCAGCCGGGGCACGGGGATCGCCACCGTGCACGACTCGGGTGCGGAGCGGGCGCACGCGTGCGACGTGGCTGCCGAAGTCGGGGTGCCGTACGCCGGGATCGGCGACAAGACCCGGCGGCGGTTGGCAGAGGTCCTCGACCCGGGGCTCGAGCCCGCCAACCCGCTCGACGTGTGGGGAACCGGGGCCGGCACCACGGAGCTGTTCACCACCGCCCTGGCGGCGCTCGCCGACGACGACAACGTGTCCGCCGTCGCCCTCTGCGTCGATCTCGTCCACGAGCTTGACGGCGATACGGCTTACGTCGATGCGGCTCTTGCCACACAACGCTCGACGGACGTGCCGTTTGCCGTGCTCACCAACATCCACTCCTCGCTCGATCACGAGGAAGCGGCGCGCCTCCGCAGTGCCGGGATCCCGGTGCTCGAGGGGACGAGGACCGGCTTCCTCGCGCTCAGGCACCACATGCAGGTGTGCTCGCTCGCCGCGGCCCCGGCGCCGACGGCGGCCGACGTACCGATCGACCCGGCGAGGGCTCGGGCCTGGACAGGCCGGCTGGCGGCGGGCGTAGACGTGGCACCCATTGCCTTCGACCTGCTCGCCGACTACGGGATCGGGACGCTGCCGTCGATGTCCTGCGCATGCCTGGTCGAGGTGATGGCTGCGGCCAGGGAGATCGGCTACCCGGTGGTTCTCAAAACAGAGGCTCCCGGCATCGCCCACAAGACCGACGTAGACGGCATCCGCCTCGGCATCGGCTCGCCCACCGAGCTCAAAGCTGCCTACGCCGACATCGAGGGCCGACTGGGACCGCTCGTCCGCGTGATGCCGATGCGCGAGCCAGGAGTCGAGCTTGCCCTCGGGATCACCCGCGACCCCGGCCTCGGGCCGCTGGTGGTGGTCGGTGCCGGCGGCGTGCTCGTGGAGACGATCGCCGATCGCGCCGTTGGGCTTCCTCCTCTCGACAGCACGGCTGCCGGCGCAATGCTCGGCCGCTTGAAGTGTCGCAAGCTGCTCGACGGCGTGCGCGGCCGACCGGCCGCCGACATCGAGGCGGTCGTGCAGGCCATCGTCTCGCTGTCGCAGGTGGCGCTGGAGCTCGGCGAGCACATAGAAGCCCTCGACGTGAACCCGCTCTCGTGTCGAGCTGCCCCGGACGGAGCTGTGGCCCTCGACGTTCTGCTGATGACGCGCCCGGGCCTGAGCCTCTGGGCGTCGGGCGCGTCTGGTCCGTCTGGCGCCCCAGCCGGACTACCCACCCTGCTCTCCCGGCAATGGGCCGATTTCCCCCTGCTTCAGCCCTTCCCGATCAGTCATGCTGCTCATATGCTCCAGGTACGGCCCACGGAGGCAGCGATGACAGCGATCACCCCGACGACCCAGCTCGGCGACTACACGCTGGAGGGAATCATCGGCCAAGGCACGTCGGGCACCGTCTACCGTGCCGTCGACGGGCGGAGCGGCAGGCGGGTGGCGATCAAGGTGCTGGCTCCCGGTCTCGCCGCACAGCCGGCCGTCGTCGCCGCGTTCATTTCCGAGGCGCACCTGATGGCGGACGTGCAGTCCGAGCATTGCGTGCGGATGATCGAGCTCATCAACCAGCCGGGAGCGATCGGGCTCGTGTCGGAGTTGGTCGAGGGCGCGACCTTGCAGGCCGTGCTCGCCAAGCAGGGCGCCCTGTCGCCCGAGCAGGCAGTCGGCGTGGTGCACGGGGCGCTGCAGGGTCTGGCGGATCTTCATCGCGCCGGAATCGTGCACCGGGATGTCAAGCCGTCGAACATCGTCGTCGACAGCCGCGGGCGCTCGATGCTGACAGATTTCGGCCTCGCACGACCGGCTGCCGGCGGCGGCGGTAGTGCCGGCATGGCTGGCTCGCCCGCCTACATGAGCCCCGAGCAAGCGATGGGTGAGGCGACCGCCGCCTCCGACGTCTACTCCTGCGGGGCGATGTTGTACCACCTCCTGACGGGGCAGCCTCCATACCCGAGGGAAACCACAAGGGCCGTCCTCGACGCGCACCGGTCCGAGAGCGTGCCGGATCCCCGCTCCGTCGTGCCATACCTCCCGGCGCCGGTTGCCGAGCTGGTGGTCGCGTCCCTGGACAAGGATCCTTCCCGGCGCCCGGCCTCTGCCGAGGAATTCGCCGGGCGTCTGGAGGAGGCGGCGGGGCAAGGCCTTGGCGCCGACTGGCGGAGCCGCGCCGGCATGGCTGCCGCCGTTGCCGCCGTGCTGGCTGCGAGTGGTGTCGTCGGCGCAGGAGTCTTCGGCGGCGTGGCGGGTGCGGGTGCAGCTGGTGTGGCCGGTGCGGGTGCAGCTGGTGTGGCCGGTGCGGGTGCGGCGGGTGCGGCGGGTGCAGCGGGTGCAGCGGGTGCAGCAGGCGCAGCGGGGGCGGCGGTGCCTGCGACAACCGGCGCCGGATCATCAGCCGCTGCATCAGCAGCCGCCCATGCTCAGAGGGCCGCGCACCGCATCTCGCGTGCCTCGCGGGGCGAACAAGGTGAACAAGGCACGAATCTTGGCGGCGGCCTCTGCCCACCCGATCGTTGCGGTCGTGGCAGCCGCCGCTGTCGTGACCGGCGTGACTGCGGGCAGCGTGGCGGCCTTCTCCGGCGGGAGGGGCCTGGTCGCGAACGCCTCGCCGGGTTACACGTCGCCCCAGGCCGCGGTTGCAGGAGCGCTCGACGGGGCCGCCGTGCAGAACATGACCGGGATTTGCGCCTACGTCTTGCCATCCGAGCAGCAGAATTGCCTGGCGGGGACTGCCTTGTTCGCCTTCGGGACGAACATCACGGGATCGCTCTACGTCACGAAGGTCGACATACAGGGCGACGAGGCGCTGGTTGCGATGGTCGGCAACCTCTGCTCGCCGGTGGGCAGCACGGGATCACCCTGTCAATCGAACAGCGATCCGACATTCGGGCTTCCCGGACCCGGTGAGAGCTTCCAGACTGCCTACTCACAGGCGGCAGCCAGCAACAACGGCTGGAGCTCGGTGCCCTGCCAGTTCATCAGCGGCCGCTGGTACGTCGACATAGGCGGTAGCTGACCGGCGTCCCCGGCCACCCAGCTCCGGGGTCCGGGGCTGCTCCCCGCTAGAAGATCACATAGAGCTTGCGGATCGGCTCGTGGACGTCCCAGGTCCCCTTCCACCCCTTCGGAAACACCACAGTGTCACCGGCGCGCACCTTCAGCGGTGCGCCATCGTCGGGAGTGCACGTCATCCGACCGGCGAGGATGTGGACGAACTCGTTGGTCTCGAGCTCCCAGCGCGAGGGGCCGGGAGTGCAGGTCCAGATGCCCGATTCGTCGGCTCCCTCGCCGGCCCACAGCGTAAGCCCGGTGGTCGCCATCGGGTCTCCTGTGGCCTCGGCGAGAGGACCCCAATCGTCGAGGTCTTGACGGCCGCCGGCGTCTCCGAAGTGGACGGCATCGGGGGTAGTGCCGGTGGTGCCTACGGTGCCTACGTCGGTGTCGGTCATGATCAGCCGATCCTTTCGGGAAATGGAAGTGCTATCGGATCCGGGCTGAGCGCGCTGCGCCCGAGCCCGTCAAAACGCCCCAGGCCGAGCTCCCCGACGTCCACCACGGCAGTCGCCCCGGTGGTTGCCAGGTCGGCGGCGGCACGTGCCACGGCTGGCCCCCACATCATCCCGTGACCGCCGGCGCTGGCGACGAAGACGCCGCCGACCGGCACCCGTTCATCGTGCGGGCCGACGAGGGCAGGGCCGATGATCGGCAGGTGGTCGGGCGTGTAGTCGATCGTCGCCGCCCAGCACCGCTTCAGCTGGAGGTCGCCCACCACCGGCACGAGGCTCGCCAGGCGCTCGCGCATGCGGGCCAGGTGATGCCAGTCGATCTCCGTGGCCACGCCTTCTGCCTCGGCGGGATTGCTCATCCCGAACAGCATCCCGCCCTCCTCCGGTCGCCAGTAGAGGCCCGACGGGACGTCGAAGACCATCGGCAACCGGGACGGTGCGAGGTCGGGGTGCGGCTCGGTCACGAACACCTGATGGCGAGTCCCGCCGACGGGGATGCGCACGCCGGCCAGAGCCCCGACGTCGGCGATGCCGGGCCCGCCGGTGAGGACGACGCGGGGCGACGACACCCGCCCTGCCGAGGTGCGGACACCCACCACCGCCCCACCCTCTCCGCCCTTCCCGCCGTCGAGGATCAACCCCTCGAACTTGACCCGCTCCCGCACCTCGACACCGGCGAGCGCCAGCGCCACCGCGTAGGCCGAGACGTTGCGCGGCGGGTCGATGTAGCCGTCTCCCGGCGCATACGTGCCTCCGAGATGTACGCCGCGGGCGAATGTCGGGTTGCGGGCTGCCGCCTCGTCCGGATCGAGCCAGCACACGTCGAGCCCGAGGTCCAGCTGCATCTGCATCCGCTCGTAGCCGGCCTTGACCTGGTTCTCGTCGAAGGCGGGCATGAAGTAGCCCTGCCTCACGAACCCGGAGTCGATGCCGATCTCTGACCTCTGCGAGAGGTAGAAGTCCCGCGACCACATGCCGAGGCGTACGGCAGCTGGGGTGCCGCCCTGGCACCGGACGATGCCGGCCGCTCGGCTCGACGCACCTCGTCCCAGCGCGTCGCGTTCGAGGAGGACGACTCGCTCCAGTCCGCTGCGTCGAAGGAAGTATGCGCACCACCCGCCAACCGTCCCTCCGCCGACGACCACGGCGTCGGCGCTCTCGGGCATCCTCCGGATTGCGAGCACTGGTCAGCCTTCCACGCGGGGCTCGATGTTCACTGGGCGCAAGAGACGAGAGTCGCATAAACTGAACATTCAGTCAAGGTCGTGGCAAGGCGAAGGCCGGGGAGGCGAGCAGGGTGCACGGGCTGTCCGACGAAGACCTGGAGATCCAGCAGCGCGCTCGCTCGTTTGTCGACGAGCTGATACCTCTGGAGACGGAAGCGGAGCTGAACGGCGGGGAGCTGCCGCCAGGCCTGGCGAAGGCCCATCAACGACGTGCGGCCGAGCTCGGGCTGCTCGCCACCAACATGCCCACCCACCTCGGTGGCGGCGGGTTCACGATGTTGCAGCAGGTGCTCGTGCAGGAGCAGGTAGGCAGGGCGACCAATGCCCTCGGCTGGGTGCTCTCCACGCCGCCGCAGTGGCTGCCCGCCGTGGCAACGCCTTTCCAGATGGAGCGATGGGTGATCCCGACGATCCGAGGCGAGATGTCCGAGTGCTACGCGATCACCGAGGAGGGAGCAGGCTCGGACGTGGACGCCATCGAGTCGACCGCCCGCCGGGAGGGCGACGAGTACGTGCTGAACGGCGTGAAGTGGCACGTGACGTCCTACAACGACGCCGCCTATGCCTTCTTCCAGGCGAAACTCACTGAAGAGCCCCACGCAGGCGACCACGCGATGTTCATCGTCGATATCCCGACGCCGGGTGTTCGAGTCGTGCGAACGCCCGCCTACAGCCACACGATCGCTCATCATCATCCGATCGTCGCCTTCGAGGACGTACGCGTACCGGCGTCCCACCTCGTCGGAGAGGAGGGTGGGGGGATGGAGTTCGCTTACGAGTGGTTCCGTTTCGAGCGGTTCATGGTGGCGGCGAGGTGTCTGGGAGCTGCCGAGCGCCTCGTCGAGGAGGCGACCGACTTCGCCAAGGGGCGCGTCGTGTACGGCCAGCCGATCATCGACTTCCAGCTGGTGGCAGCGATGCTCGCCGACAGCGTGACCGAGCTGTTCGCGGCGCGCTCGATCGTGTACGAGGCGGCCCGCGGCGTCGACGAGGGGCGCGATCGCAAGATCCAGCACGCCCAAGCCTCGATGATCAAGCTCTACGCCTCCGAGATGGCCAACCGCGTGGCCGACAGAGCGGTGCAGATCTTCGGTGGTCGGGGCTATATGCGCGAGAACGTCGCCGAGCGCTTCTACAGGGAACTGCGTGTCGAGCGCATCTGGGAGGGCACGAGCGAGGTGCAGCGGACGATCATCGCAGCCCAGCTCGCACGGCGGGGGGTGCGTGCGCTGGCCTGATGTGGTCGCCAGTAGCACCCGATGGGGATGTCCCGTTCCTCGGGGCCCGGCAAGTAGTCGAGGTGGCCCTCCAGGGCTCGGTTTCGGGCCGTGGCGCCTGGTCGCGCGGCGAAGTGTGTCATCGCGCTGAGCGCCAGCGCTCAGTTAGGTGACACAGTTCGCGCCGCCACGGCCGACTCTGGGCGAGAAGTGTGTCATCGCGCTGAGCGCCAGCGCTCACCGGAATGACACGCTTTGCTCATTGCACCCCGGAAGGGCCGCTGCTACTCCGTGGGGAGCGGCACCCTCGGGCGGCCGGCATAGCCGTTGGCGACCATCGTGACGTACTGGTAGACGGCGTCCTCGTCGCGAGAGAGGCAGCCCGGAACGGCATGCTCCGAGGAGAGACCCCGTTGCACCGACTCGCAGGCCATCCAGTCCTGGCGGTTGGTGATGTCCCAGATGTCCACGGCGTAAGAGGGGTCGAAGTCCTCTCGCTCCACGTCCTCGGGCGAGAACGCCCAACTGCACTGGACGCGAGTGCTGTCGGCAGACAGCGGGATCAGCCGGTGCGACATCACGTAGTCCGGATGAAGGCTGACGAGCAGGTTCGGGAAGACGCCGATGTAGAGGATGTGGCGCTCAGCCGCTCCCTTGATCCCCCGCAGCACGGTGCCTCGGCGACGACCGTCGAGTGACATCGTGTCCAGGCCGTCGCGGATCTCCATCCATCCCCCGACCCACGACCCGTGCCCGGGATGCAGGTAGTTCTCGCCACTCGTCGGAGGTGTGATCACGCACAGCTCCGGATGGATCACGGGGCAGTGGTAGCACTCCTGGTAGTTCTCGCTGAGCACCTTCCAGTTGGCGGCGACGACGTAGTCGTGCCGACCGCCGACCCGCAGGCGCTCCGGCTCGTACGGTGCGATCAACTGCTCGAAACCACGCAGGTGCTCAGCGAGCTCCCCCGCTCCCCCCGACGCATCGACGAAGACGTAGCCGTGCCACTCCTCGCACGGAAGCTCGACCAAGCCGTTGGCGTCGGGATCGAAGTTCTCGCCAGCCTCGAAGCCGGGAGCCTTGCGCAGCGTCCCGTCGAGCCGGTAGGACCACGCGTGGTAGGGGCACACCACGAGCGGCCGGTTGACCGTCTCACCGCACGGCAACAGCTCGTGCCCTCGGTGGCGGCAGGCGTTGGCGAAGCTTCGCAGCTTGCCCGCCGCATCCCGCATCAAGAACACGCCGGCATGGCCCACCGATTCGGCGCGCTGATCGCCCGGGTCAGGCATGTCGCTCGTCAACCCGACGCACATCCAGCCACCGGCGAAGAAATGTCGCTGCTCCCAGGCGAAGACCTCCGCGCTGGTATAGGCAGCTCTCGGCAGCATCCTGCTCTTGCCGAACGGGCGAAGGGAGGCGCTCAGCTGCCCGGAGTCGAGCGGAGCGACGGCAGTGACGACCTCTGGCGCATCGGCGTCGCCAGCGGCTGCGGTCGTCGGGAGTGTCTGATTGAACATACAGTCAGCCTAGGCAGTGGGCGGCCCCGCCGTCCAGGCTATATCGGCGCCCCCGCCTCGGACTATCGAGAGAGGCGCCGACTACCTCCGAAAGGGTCCGGGGTACGTTCGTAGCGTGCCCAACCCGCTCACCTCCTTGAACGACGCGCTGCGTCTGGAGGGACGCCGGCACCGGCGGGTCCGCTGCGACCCGGGATTGGCGCAGATCGAGGTGAAGGCCGGCCGAAGGCCCTCCTCGAGGGCGATGCACGCCCATCTTCGCTCGACGCTGCAGTCGATCAAGGGCGTCCACTGGGCGGAGATCAACGGCGTCCTCGGCCGCGTGGTGGTGTCCTTCGATGAGGGCAGCATCAACCCCGACAGCCTGGTCGAGATCGTCCAGGAGGTGGAGGAGGCGCACCTCGTCCACGAGGAACGTTTCGGGCACGATCGGGAGGACCATCCTGCGGACCGAGTGGGATCACGCAGAGCCCTCCTCGCGCTCGTGTCCGACGTCGGCGGCCTGGGCATCAGCTTCGCCGGCTCCGCCCTGCGGAGGAGCCCGATCCCGGTGGAGGTCGCCTCGGCCGTTTCGCTCGTCGACGGGATCCCCCGGCTCCGCCGTGTGATCGAGGAGAGGCTCGGGCCGACCATCACCGACATCGGCCTCGCCACGACCAATGCCGTGGCACAGGGTCTCGGCGCCGGACCCTTCGGACTACTGGTCGACATGGCGCAGCGGGCTACCGCCCTCACCGAGTCGCGCGCCGAGGAACGCTGCTACGAGCAGCAGATCGAGGAGCTGCACGAGCCCGGCGCCATCCACGAGCCCGTGCACCGAGAGCCGCGGCCCCTGCCCATTCCGGGCGGGCCGGTCGAGCGGTATTCGGATCGCGCCGGGCTCGCCACCATGGGGGGCATGGCCGCCGTACTGGCCGCCACCCTCGACCCGCGCCGGGCGAGTGCGATGGTGATGGCCGGCAACCCGAAGGCGGCGCGCATCGGACGAGAGGGCTTCGCGGCCCAAGTCGGGCGGACCTTCTCGCGGCGCCGCATCGTCGTAGTCGACCAGCGACTGCTCCGCCGTCTCGACCGGGTGGACACGCTCGTCGTCGAATCCGACCTGCTCCTGTCCGGGCGCTCGCAGATCCGCCGGGTGCTGCTCGCAGACGGCGCTGACCACGTCCTCGTCCACCGCCGGCTGGCGACGATGTTCGACGGCAGCCATCCCGGCGAAGTGGTGCGGCATAAGGGATGGTCCGTCGGCCCGCTCGAGAAGCTCGACGCCGAGCAGTCCAGACAGGTGAAGCGTCTGGTTCTGCAGCTCGGCGATTCGCCGCGCTACGGAGTTGTTCGCGAAGGCGAGGTCCTGGCGCTGTTCAGCGTCGCCGACGAGCTCGCCGGTGGGGTCGTAGAACTGATGCAGACCGCCCGTCAGGCAGGATTGATGATCGCAGTGGCCGGCGACGACATGGAGATCGTGCGGCGGCTCGACGCCCACCTCCTGGTCGCCTCCCGAGCGGACTGTGCCGGCTCGATCCGAACCCTCCAGAAGGATGGTTGCGTGGTCGCGCTCGTGGCGGGCGGGGAGCATGCCTCGGAAGCCCTTGCGGCCGCCGATTGCGGGATCGGGATCGTCCTCGCTGACGAGCCCGTGCCCTGGGCGAGCGATCTGATATGCCGGAACGGGCTCGCTGATGCAGCCTTCGTGGCCTCGGCAATTGCGATGGCCAAGGAGGCGAGCCGCCAGAGCGCCGCACTCGCCTTCGCCGGGTCGGGCGTCGCCGCAACGATCGCCTTGTTGAGCCCTCCGATGCTGGCAGCTGCACGGGCGAGCACTGCGGTGAACGCCACGAGCCTCCTCTCGCTCGTCAACGGCACGCGGGTTGGTGTGGCACTGGCGGGGCGGCCCGAGCCCCGTTCAACCGCCCCCCGCTGGCACGAGTTGAGCAGCGACGAGGTGCTCGCCACGCTCTCGGCCTCGGCGGACGGTCTGCCCGAACAGGTTGCCCGCCAGCGGCTGCAGCCCGAGGCCCAGCCCGTACCGGCGCCGCTGCAACTGTCCAGGAACATCCTGCAGGAGCTCGCCAACCCGCTCACACCGGTGCTGGCGGCCGGCTCAGCGCTCTCTGCAGCGGTGGGATCGACTGTCGACGCGGCGATCGTCGCCGGCGTGGCGGGGCTCGGGTCCGTGATCGGCGGCGTTCAGCGCTTCCAGGCCGAACGGGCCGTGAGCGTGCTCGAGTCACGCACCGCGCCGAGCGCCCGCGTGCGGCGCCCGGGCGCGGAGCTTCAGACGATCGACGCCGGCCGCCTCGTCGTCGGAGACGTCATCACGCTCGAGGCCGGCGACGCCGTGCCGGCAGATTGCCGGATCCTGGAGGCACAGGATCTGGAGGTGGACGAGTCCTCGGTGACGGGTGAGGCCGCTCCTGTCCCGAAGGGAACGCTTCCCGTGTTCGCGCCGGTGATCGCCGATCGCAGCTCGATGCTCTACGAAGGCACGACCGTCGCAGCCGGCGAGGCCGCCGCGGTCGTGGTGGCGACCGGCGGATCAACCGAGGCCGGCTCCGCCCTCTGGGCGGCGCCACCGGCGCCTTCTGCCGGCGTCGAGATGCGGCTCCGAGAGCTCACCGCGATGACATTGCCCTTTGCAGCGGCCGGCGGTGCTGCCGTCCTCGGCGCCGGCATGCTGCGCGGGCAGCCGCTCAACGCCACGCTCGGCCCAGCGGTGAGCCTCGCCGTCGCCGCCATCCCCGAGGGGTTGCCGGTGCTGGCCACCGCAGCCCAGCTGGCCGCAGCACGCAGACTTTCGAAACACGACACCGTCGTCCGCAACCCCCGCGCCCTCGAGGCGCTCGGCCGTGTCGAGGTGCTGTGCGCCGACAAGACCGGGACGCTCACCGCCGGCCGCATCGAGCTGCAGGCAGTCATCGTCGACCACCACAGCCGCCGGAACGTGCGCGATCTGCTTGCGGCAGCGGGCGGCCTCGGCTCATCCGACCCCGGTTCGAGCGCCCGGCGCTCGGTCCTCGCAGGAGCCCTTCGCGCCAGCCCGCAACGCAACGGGCACCGTCCGCTCCCCCACATGACCGATGAGGCGATCGTCCGTGGCGGTCGCCGGCTGGGCGTGGAAGAAGGGGACGGGCTGAGCGGTTGGATCCGCCGCGACGAGCTTCCCTTCGAGCCGAGCCGCGGCTATCACGCCACGCTTGGTTCGGCAGCCCCCGAGGCCGACGCCGACGCCGACGCCGGCGACGGAGCCGGTGACGGAGCCGTCGTCCTCGCCGTGAAAGGCGCGCCCGAGGAGCTCCTCCGGCGTTGCAAGCGCAGGCTTGATCCCACGGGCCGGCGAGTGGCCCTCGACGCCCCGGCTCGCCGGCGGCTGGCACGTCTGGTCGACGAGGTCGCCCGTCGTGGCTTGCGCGTGCTGGCAGTCGCCGAAAGGCGGTTCCCCGGTGACGGCGACCACCCGGCACCGTCGAAGATTGCGGACGAGGACGTGAGGGAGCTCGACTTCCTTGGTTACGTAGCGCTCGCAGATCCGGTGCGCACCACGGCCGCCGAGGCGGTGCGCGGCATCCATGCCGCAGGCGTGAGGGTGGTGATGGTGACCGGCGACCATCCGAGCACCGCCGAGGGAATCGCCGCCGAGCTCGGTCTCCTCAATGGTCACCGGGTCGTCACCGGTGCCGAGCTAGCGCAGATGAGCGACGCCGAGCTCGACGAGCTGCTGCCGGACATCTCCGTCTTCGCACGAGTCGATCCGTCGGACAAGGTGCGGATAGTCACCGCCTACCGGCGGGCTGGTCGCACCGTCGCCATGACGGGTGACGGCGCCAACGACGCCCCTGCCATCCGCCTGGCGGACGTCGGTCTCGCCATCGGCAAGCACTGCACCGCAGCGGCGAGGGACGCCGCCGACGTGGTGATCGCCGACGACCGGATCGAGACGATCGTCGACGCGATCATCGAGGGAAGGGCGCTCTGGGCGGCGGTGCGGGACGCCGTTGCGATCCTCCTCGGGGGCAACATCGGCGAGATCGTCTTCACCGCCGGCGCGGCCGCCGTCTCAGGTCGCTCGCCGCTCAACGCCCGCCAGCTGTTGCTCGTCAACCTGCTGACGGACGTAGCCCCGGCGCTGACGGTCGCCGTGCGACCGCCGGCCCACGCCACGCCCGAGCAGCTGGCGGCGGAGGGCCCGGAGCTGTCGCTGGCCGGCCCGCTGCGCAAGGCGATCATGTTGCGGGCGGTGACGACGGCGGGAGGTGCCACCGGCGCCTGGACGATCGCATCCCTAACCGGCAGGCCGCACCGGGCGAGCACTACTGCCCTCGTTGCCCTGGTAGCCACCCAGCTCGGGCAGACGATCACCTCCAGCCACAAGCATCCACAGACGATCGCAGCTGCAGTGGGCTCCGCCGTGTTGCTTGCCGGCATCGTGCAGACGCCCGGTATGTCGCAACTCTTCGGCTGCACACCGCTCGGGCCGGTGGCGTGGACCACGGCGCTCGGCTCTGCCACGGCCGCCACGGCCATCAGCGCCGCCGTAGCACCGGTGGTTCAGCGGGCGGGGATCCGCTGAACCCCTCGCGGGGCTGGCGGGTTCGGCGGGCCTCGACCTCCGCGCCTCCGCGCCTCCGCCGGTTGCCGGTGTTGCCCCGTGTCGGCCGCCGATGATAAGTCCTACAGCACCATGAGACAGATCTGGATCACCCGCTACGGCGGCCCGGAAGTACTGGAAGTGCGCACGGCCCCCGACGTCGAACCGGGCGAGGGCGAGGTGCGCGTGCCGGGTGTGCGCGGCGGGCGTCAACTTCGCCGACCTATCCGCCCGTGCCGGCCTCTACCCTGACGCCCCGCCGCCGCCGATGGTCGTCGGCTACGAAGTCTCGGGCGAGGTGGACGCCGTCGGGAGCGGCGTGCAGCAGCGTTCGTGCGGGTGATCAGGTGATGGCGCTGACACGTTTCGGGGGCTATGCCGATGCCGTCGTGGTGCCCGAGCACCGGGTCGTGAGGATCCCGGAGGGGAAGGACCTCGTGGAGGCGGCGGGCATCCCGGTGACGTACCTGACTGCCTACGTCATGTTGAACCGCCTCGGTTCTGTGCGCCAGGGCGACACCGTGCTGATCCATTCCGCCGGGGGCGGTGTCGGAGTGGCTGCGTTGCAGCTGGCAAGACAGCTGGGGGCGGTGACGATCGGCACGGCCAGCGCCCGCAAGCACGAGCGGCTGACGTCGATGGGCCTCGACCACGCCATCGACTACCGGACGCAGGACTTCGAGAAGGAGGTCATGCGCATCACCGCCGGTCGTGGAGTCGACGTGGCGCTCGACGCTCAGGGCGGCAGCTCGATGCGCAAGAGCTACCGCTGCCTCGCTCCCCTCGGTCGCCTCTTCTGCTTCGGGATGGCGGCGGGCAACGCCTCCAGCCGCAAGGAGGCTTGGCGCACCTTGCCGAAGGCGTTGGCGCTCACCCCGATGTTCCACCCGCTGCAACTGATGAACGCCAACAAGGGAGTGTTCGGCATCAACCTGGGGCATCTTTGGGGCGAAGAAGGCCTGATGCAGTCGACACTCGCGACCCTGTCGGAGATGTGGGGGCGGGACGAGATCAGCCCGGTGATCGATTCGACGTTCTCCTTCGAGCGGGCGGGAGACGCTCACGAGCAGCTCGCGCAGGGCCGCAACTTCGGCAAGGTGCTCCTCACCCCCTGACCGGTCGCTCTCCCCCGGCGGGACCCCGCTCGATGACGAGCAGCGCTCGCTCCAGCTGATCGAGGAGCTCGAGCGCCCTCTCCCGATCGAGAGCGGCAGGGCACTCGGGCGGCAGCATCGCGATCGATCGCCGCAACTGTTCGACTTCCCATGCAGCAAGGTCCATGTGCGTGATCGTATCGAACATGTGTTCGGCTCGCTCCGCCGCAAGTCTGGCGGTGAGTTCGGCGGCCCCGAGCGCCTCCGGATGCACGCCACGATCGGTGGTCCCATCCGGGCGACCAAGTAGCCTCAGTGGGGTGAACCCCGGTCACCACATGCAGTTCGAGATGAACGAGCAGCCCGAGAGGCTCGCCGCGCTGATCGCCCGCCGGCCAGCCCTCGAGCGCTCGCTGGCACCGCTGTTCGAAGGGGCGATGGCCGGCACGGTGGTGGTGGCCCGCGGGTCCTCTGATCACGCGGCGACCTGTGGCAGGTACCTGCTGGAGATGGCGACAGGCAGGCCGGTCGCTTCCGCCTCGCCGAGCGTCCACCTCCTCTACGGCGCCGAGGTCGACTTCTCCGGCTACGTGGTGATCGCGGTGTCCCAATCGGGCAGGACGCCGGAGATCGCTTCGGTTCTCCGTAAGGCCTCGTCGTCGGGCGCCCGCACGATCGCCGTGACCAACGATGCCGACAGTCCGCTGGCGGAGGTGGCCGACGCCGTCGTCGCCTTGGACGCCGGCTCCGAGAAGGCCGTTCCGGCCACCAAGACGGTGACCGCCGAGATAGTGGCGTTCGCGTTGATCTCCGAGATCGCCGGCGCGGCGCGCACGACTGGCAGCGCACGGCCGGCACAGCCCGGAATAGGCGCTGCCGACTGGGAGGCTCTTCCCGGCCAGGTCGGCGCCTTGCTCGATGATGCCGGAGTGATGAACGACCTCGCCACGTGGTTGCTCGGAAGGGACCGCATGGCGACGGTGGCACGGGGTCTCCTCTACGGGGCGGCCGCGGAGTGCGCGCTCAAGCTGGAAGAGACGACCTCGATGCTGGCGACGGCCTTCTCCGCCGCCGATCTCCGTCACGGCCCGATCGCCATCGCCTCCTCCGGGATCCCGGTGCTGACGATGGCCCATGCAGGTCCGGCAGCAGAAGATGTGCTCGATCTGGTGGGAGAGCTTCGGTCGCGAGGTGCCGAGGTCCGTCTCCTCGGCCCTGTCTCCGGCGCCGATGCCGGCTGGGCGCAATGCCCGGAAGCCTTGGCACCGGTGCTCGCCGTCGTGCGCGCGCAACAGCTCGCGCTCGCACTGACACTTGCGATGGGCCGCGATACCGGACGCGCCACTCGGGCTGACCAAGATCACCATCACGTGACCACCGGTGCCCGCGTCCTGTTGACGGGGTGCACGCTCGCCACACCGGCGGGGATGGCCGGGTCGGGCGAGGTCCTGCTCGAAGATGGCCTAGTCAGCCGGATCGGACCATCAGAGCAGGCGGGAGGACCAGCGGCCGATCGCGTCGTCCACCTCGCTGGTCGGGTCGTCGCGGCCGGCTTCATAGATGTCCACGTGCACGGAGGCGGCGGCGCCCAGTTCAGCGGCGACAGCGAGGACGAGGTGACAGAGGCCGCCTACGCCGTCGCCCGCCTGCACGCCCGCCACGGCACCACGTCGCTGCTTGCGACCACGGTGTCGGAGTCTCCGGAGCGGCTGCGTAAGGCGATGCGGGGCTTGGCGGCGGCGATCGCGTCACCGAGGGAGGACGGGGCACGGATCGAGGGGATCCACTTGGAGGGCCCCTTTCTGGCAGCGAGCAAGGTGGGCGCCCAGGATCCCGAGGCAGTGCGGCTCCCCGATCCGGCGGAGTTGGCGTCGCTGCAGGAGATCAGCGGCGGTGCCATCCGGATGGTCACCCTGGCGCCCGAGCTGCCGGGGGCCATCGACCTGGTGCGGGAAGCGCTCGCCCTCGGCATCAGGGCGAGCGTCGGCCACACAGCCGCCACCTACGAGCAGGTGCAGGCAGCGTTCGAGGCGGGAGCCAGCCATGCCACGCACCTCTTCAACGCCATGGCACCCCTGCATCACCGGCGTCCGGGACCTGTCGCCGCCGCCTTGCTCGACGACCGGGTGACGCTGGAGCTGATCGCCGACCTCGAGCACGTCCACCCGGCGGTGCTCGACCTCGTGGGCCGGGTCGCCGGAGAGCGTGTCTGCCTCGTGTCCGACGGGGTCGCCGCCATCGGCCTCGACGACGGCGGCTACCGGCTCGGCAGGCTGGGCGTCGAGCTGCAGGGCAGCCGTGTGTTCGTGGCGGGCCATCCAGAGACCCTCGCCGGCAGCGTGCTCACGATCGAGCGTGCGGTCGCCAACATGCTGTCGTCGACTCGCCTCCAGCCGCGAGGCGTGCTCGCGGCCGCTGCGGCGACTCCGGCGCGTGCGGCCGGCCTCGAGCGTCGTGGCGAGCTGGCGCCCGGGCTGCCTGCCGATCTGGTGATCCTGGAGCCCGACTGGTCGGTGGCCGCCACGCTCGTCGGCGGGCGGCCGGTGTGGGATCCGGCCGGGCTGTTCGCGGGCTAGGGAACTCCTGCTGCTAGAGACCCTCCAGGTCGGAAGGGCTCTCCGGGACATCCACGGCATGCTCTCGTAGCGCCGACAACGGCACGATCTCGAGCGCCCGCTCGTGTGTGGAGGCGAGCACGACGAACGCAGCCGCACCGTCGTAGTGCGCCCGCAACCAGTTGGCAGCGGTGACGCACCACCGGTCCCCCGGACGAAGCCCGGGGAATCGATATTGCGGCATCGGCGTCAGCAGGTCATTGCCGATCCCCCGCTGGTGCTCCAGGAACTCGGGTGTCATCACGGCGCAGATCGTGTGGCTGCCAAAGTCCTCGGGGCCGGTGTTGCAGCAGCCGTCCCGATAGAAGCCGGTCATCGGGTCGACGCTGCACGGCTCGAGGTCGCCGCCGAGGACATTGCGCTCGCGCATGCGAGCAGTATCGCGCCGAGCCGGCACCGCACCCCCGCACTCGTGGCTATGCGGGATGCTGCTCGTCGTGCCCGAAACAGAAGCCACCGTCCCGAGCACCCCGAGCGCCCCGAGCACCCCGGGCGCGCCTAGCGCCCCTCTCGGCGAGGGGCGGGCCGGATGGCTGCGCCCGGCGATCATCATCGCCGCCGCCGGTGCGCTGGCGGCACTGATCGCCGCCGCCGCGGACCCGCCGTCGGCGGGCGCCGCTGCCGGTCAGGACTGGCCCCCCTTCGTGCTCGTGTCGGCGTTGCTGGTGATCGGGCTCGTCGCCGATGGTGACGGGCTCTTCGCCGCCGCCGGCAACCGCTTGGCCCGCCTCTCCCGGAGCGGCGCCGTCCTGTTCTCGGGTTCGGCACTGGTCGTAGCCGCCGTGACTGCGGTGCTCAACCTCGACACCTCGGTGGCGTTCCTCACACCCGTCCTCGTCTACACCGCCCGCAGCCGGCGGCTGCCGGCGGGAGCGCTCCTCTACGGATGCGTGCTCCTCTCCAATGCCGGCTCGCTCCTTCTCCCGGGTTCGAACCTCACCAACCTCATCGTGCTCGGGCAGACGCATCTGACTGGGGGCCAGTTCGTGACGCGGCTGTGGCCGGCATGGTTGGTCGCTCTGGCCGTGACCGCGCTCACGGTGGCGCTGTTCGAGCGGCGGGCACTACGTGCCGGCGGCGAACTCGTCGACGACCATCCGCGGATGATCGTCGGGACCGGGTTGGCGGCGGTGGTGGCTGCCGCCGTGCTGGTGGTCGTCCTTCGTTCGCCGGCCCTGCCTGTGGCGGTGGTGGCGGCGGTCGCCGCCTGCATACGCCTGCTCCAGCGGCGCGTGGCCGCTCGCCGCCTCGTCGAAGTACTGGGAGCGCCCGTGCTCTGCGGCCTGTTCGGGCTCGCCGTGGCGCTCGGAACTGCCGGACGAGCATGGTCCGGGCCGGCCGCCGCCCTTGCCCACTCAGGTGAATGGGGCACGACGGGTATCGCTGCCGCCGCCTCCGTGCTGATCAACAACCTCCCGGCCGCCTCGCTGCTGGCAGCTCGACCGCCGGTTCATCCGTTCGCCCTCCTGGTCGGGCTCGACCTCGGTCCGAACCTCTTCGTGTCCGGCTCCCTGGCGTGGCTGATCTGGTTGCGGGTGGCTCGCGGCGTTGGTGCCGAGCCCTCGATCAAGAGAGCGACGCTGATAGGCGCCGTCGCCGCTCCCGCCTCGATGGCCTTGGCGTTGCTGGCGCTGACCGTGACGAGCGCCCGCTGACCAGCACAGCCGAGCCCGACGGCTGCCCCGCTGCGCCCCGCCGACTGCACCAATGAGCGCGAGCGCCTGAACCAGCACGAGCTACAGCTCGAACCATCCCATCCTCACCCTCCAGTGGCCGCCCGCCCGCAGGTGCTCCACGACCGCCTTCTCGAGCGTGCTCGCCGGTTGGAGCCAGTCCAGCCAGGAGAGGGCCGAATGCGGATCGGTGACGACGGCCGGCGGGTCGGCCAACGGCAGGCGGTAGACGAAGTCGAGCACCTCCCGGTCCGACACGTAGCCGCCCTCGAGGCGCTCGAAACGGCGCTGGAAGGCGATGATGTTGGACGTCTCGGGAAGGAAGGCCGCGAGCTGGTCGTCGAGGAGCCAGCTGAGGCAGGTGGCGAGCCTCCGCCTGCCCGCAGGGAACCCCTCCGCGAAGTGTTCGCGGAAGAAGTGCGCCGCCGCCGCCACCGACTCGTCGCAGGCCCGCGGGTCGAGCGCCCCGGTCTCGGGGATGTGGACCCCGAGACATCCGTCACCCTTGCGGAACCCGTCGCCGAGCAGCTCCGCCTCCTCCCACGGGTACCAGAAGGGTGCGTGCTCGCGCGTACCCCAGGTGAACCAGTTGAACTGCAACCGACCGAGGTCGAACACCTCGCCACGCAGGCTCATCGTCAACCACCAGGCGTTGTCGATGCCGGTGCACCCGTAGACGCGGCGGTGGATGGCGAGGTGGCGGGCGAGGTCGGCGAACGAGTCTCTCGAGACGGAGTCCGCAATGCCCCGCGACCGGTGCCATCGGGCAGTGAACGGTGCGACTGCCAAGTAGACGTGGGCCATGAAGCACCGCCTCTCCGGCGTCGACCGCGGCCCGACCCAGTCGGGCCACCACCCTCGCCTCTCCTCCGGCTTGCCGATCGCCGCAACGAGGCGACCGGCACAGCGCTCCAGCAGCCACCACCACTCGGGCGTGCTCACGGGTGAAGGTGTCGTGGCGACAATCTCAACGGCGTCCTCGCCGGCGACGCCGAGCTCCGCCAGGCGGTCGGCCACCTGAGCCTGGCTGAGAGTTTCGAGGCCGCCCGGGGGTGGCGCGAAGGCCTCCAGCCGCCGTGCCCACTGCAGTTCTGGTCCGAGCAGCCTCAGGTGGTCGGCGATCTTCTCAGCTGTCACCGCCGGAGATCATCTCTCATGGGCCCCGACGGGCGGGCGCCAGAGGCGTTGCTGCCCGGGAGTCGGCCCAGCGAGGGGTCGGTAGTTCAGTCCCATCGCTGCGAGACGCCCGAGGTGTCCCTCGAGGCGGCGCTCGAAGCCGGCGTAGTCCCGCTCCTCGCCGACGGGCGCCCAGACTGCCTCGCTGAAGGCACAGACCCTCGGGAAGTACATGTACTCGGCGTGCTCGGGCGTCCTCACGTACTCGGTCCAGAGCTGGCACTGAGCACCGAGGACGTGATCGGCCTGCCCCTCGGGGATCTCAGACGGCGTCGGGCGGTAGGAGTACACCCGTTCCAGGGTCGTGGCCGCCCAGATCGCCCGCGGCTCCTCCTCGCCGTGCTCGCTCGCCCAGTCGAAGTAGAGCCACTGCTGGGGCGCCATCACGACGTCGTGTCCCGCCGCCGCCGCCTCGATCCCACCCTCCTCGCTGCGCCAGCTCATCACGACGGCGTGGGGTGGCGCACCGCCCTCGAGGATCTCGTCCCATCCGACCGCGACCTTGCCCCGTCCCGCCAGGTGCTCGACGATCCTGCCGGTGAACCAGCCCTGCAGCTGGCGCTCGGTAGTGAAGCCGTGCTGGCGCATCAGCTGCTGTGCCGGGGCCGACGCCCGCCACTCCTCCACAGGGCACTCGTCGCCCCCGATGTGCACGTAGCGGGAGGGGAAGATCTCGCCGATCTCGTCCAGCACCTCGGTGCAGAAGCGGATCGTCGGCTCTTCCAGGTTGAGCACGTGCTCGGAGATGCCCCACTCGCAGTGCACCTCCCGAGCGGGCGATCCGGGCGGGTCGTTGCCGAGCTCCGGATAGGCGGCTATCGCAGCCAACATGTGGCCCGGCATGTCGATCTCCGGCACGACCTCGACGGCGCGCTCGCCGGCGTAGGCGACGATCTCGCCGAGGTCCTCCGCGGTGTAGAAGCCGCCGTGGGGCTCTCGCTCCCCCGGCGAGCAGCGGCGCCAGGCGCCGATCTCGGTCAGCCGCGGGTAGCGGCTGATCGGCACCCGCCAACCCTGGTCGTCGGTCAGGTGCAGATGCAGGACGTTGCACTTGTGAGCGGCGATGGCGTCGATCAACCGCAAGACGAACGGCTTCGGCATGAAATGGCGGGAGACGTCGAGGTGGACGCCACGCCAGCGGTACGCCGGCCCGTCCACGATCTCGACGGCCTGCAGGTCGATCGGCGGGTGCCCGCCCGCAGGGGGCGCCGATCGCCAGGCGCTGTCCGGCAGCATCTGGCGCAGGGTCTGCAATCCGTAGAACGCGCCGGCTGCCGAGCGGGCGGCGATCTCCACCTCATTGGCGGCACTGTCGATCTCGAGGACGTAGCTCTCGCTCGACTGCGCAAGCCGCGGGTCGTCGGCGAGGCTGAGACGGATCGTCGGGGCGCCGGCGCCGGCGGGACCCGAGCCGGCCGAGCCGACCGAGTCAGCACCGTCGGCGGCATCGGCGACGTCGATCCGCCAGCCGGTGGCGGGCTCCAAGGTTCGGCGGAACCAGCGGGCGACGCCTTCGAGGCCCGGAGCCGCCTCGATACGCAAGCGGTCGGCGATCGTGACCCGTCCTTCCCGCTCGGCGACGTGCGCCGGCTGCGGGATGAGAGGAGGGACCGTCATCGGCGGGCAGCAGCCTGCTCGATGCCCACGTCGGTCCCGCCGGTGGCAGCCACATGGCAGGCCGCCAGATGGCTCTCGGACCCTCCGGGCATGCTGAGCAACTGCGGGGTGACCGTGGCGCATATGTCGATGGCGTAGGGGCACCGAGGTGCGAAACGACACCCGGGCCCGGGATTCACCACCTTCGGCGGCTCGCCCTTCACCACGTCGGCGGTCACCGACAGGGGCGCCCTCGGATCGGGAACGGCGGAGAGGAGGAGCTGCGTGTAGGGGTGTTTCGGAGATTGCAGCACTTCCTCGACGGGACCCTGCTCGGCGATCCTTCCCGCGTAGAGGACGATGATCCGGTCGGCGACGTAGCGGGCGCTGGCGATGTCGTGCGTGATGTAGAGGAACGACACGCCCGCCTTCTCGCGCAGCTCGGTCATCAGGTTGAGCAGCCCGACGCGGATCGACACGTCGAGCATCGAGACGGGCTCATCGGCCAGGATCAGCTTGGGGCGGTACGCCAGCGCCTGCGCGAAGCCGACCCGCTGGCGCTGCCCCCCGCTCATCTCATAGGGGTACTTGCGCAGCATCTCGGCCGCCGGCACCAGTCCCACAGCCTCCATCACCCGTTCGGCTTCGGCTTGGCGGCCTGCGGCGTCCAGATCGGGACGATGCAGCTTCAGGCCGCGCACGATGCCGTGGGAGACACGAAACGCCGGGTTGAGCGAGCTGTACGGATCCTGGAAGACCATCGGCACCTGGCTGCGATAGCCGAGCGAGTCCTTGCGCGACTTGAGGTCCGACAGCAGGCGGCCGCCGAACCTGATCTCCCCCGCCGTCGGCGAGTAGATCCGAGCCAGCAGCCTGGCGATCGTGCTCTTGCCGCTCCCGCTCTCGCCTACCAGTGCCACTATCTCGCGCTCGCCGATCTCGAGGTCCACCTCGTCCACGGCATGCAGGACCTTGCGGGACAGGAAGCCGCCTATCCGGAAGTGGCGGGTGAGGCCGCGGGTCTGCAACAAGGGCTCAGGCATCGGCGGTCACGACCTCGCCATCCTTGCTCCCGACGGGCGCGCCGTCGGCGCCCGCCCCGTAGAGATGGCAGCGGACCTTCGACCCCTCCGTATCGATCAGCGGGGGCTCGACCTCCAGGCAGACATCCATCACCCGCGGGCAGCGCGGGTTGAACCGGCACCCGGCGGGCGGGCGCGCCAGATCGGGTGGTGAGCCCGGGATCCCCGCCAGCCGCACGAGCGGACCCCTGATAGAGGGGAAGGCGTCGAGAAGGCCCACCGAGTAAGGATGGCGCGGGTTGTCGAACACCTCGCGCGTGGCGCCGATCTCGGCCACCTGCCCGGCATACATCACCGCCAAGTGGTCGGAGAAGTGGCTCACCAGCGACATGTCGTGGGTCACGAAGATCACCGCGAAGCCGAGCTTCTGCTGCAGCTCCTTGATCTGCACCATCAGGGAGCGTTGCGCCACCACATCGAGCGCAGAGGTGGGTTCGTCCATGATCACGAGGTCGGGGACGAACAGCAGGGCCATGGCGATCATCGAGCGCTGGCGCATGCCGCCCGAGAGTTGATGCGGGTAGCTGTCGAGGTGCACCGGATCGATGCCGACGAGGCGCAGGACCTCCGAGGAGCGGTCTCGGATCTCCTGGCGCGTCATGTCCGAATGCGCCTCGCAGGCGTCACGCATCTGCGTCGCCAAGGTCAGTACCGGGTTGAGGGCGTTCATCGCGCTCTGCATCACGACCGACAGCTGCTTCCAGCGGATCTCGCGCAGCTCGCGGTCGGTCATCGCCGCCAGATCGCGCCCACGGAAGAGCACGCTGCCGCCGATGATCCCGGCCGGCGGGGTCAGCAGCTGGGCGATCGCGAACAGCAGCGTCGACTTGCCACAGCCAGACTCGCCGACGATGGCGAGGAACTCGCTCTCGCCGAGGGTGAGGTCGACGTGCTCTACCGCGACCACCGGCCCCCGGTCGGAGGAGTAGGCGACCGATAGGTCGCGGACGTCGAGGATCGTGCTGCTCATCGCCCTGCTTTCGTTCTGCCACTGAGGTGCCAGCGCCCACCCGGCTTGGCGGCCGGGTCGTTCGTCGACGACGCTCGTCTTCGTGCCGGCGGTGACGGGCCCAGTGCCGTGTCGAGAGCGGCGATATCAGCCTTCGACGTGTCGAGCCGAGACTTCACGTCGACCACGTATCCGCCGACAGCTGCGATCGTCAACCGGCGTACCGGTCTGAGCGCAGGGTTGCTGATCTCGTCGAACGCATAGTTCAAGAAGGCGAATGCGGCACCGAGGAGGGCGATCGCCACCCCCGGCATCAGGGCCCACAGTGCCATGCCTACATGCAGGGCCTCGTTGTTCTGCGCCCAGTAGAGCATCGTCCCCCAGCTCAACTGGCTCGGGTCCCCGAGACCGATGAACTGCAAGCCTGCCGCTGCCAGCACCGCGTAGAGGGCGGCTCCGAGGAAGTTGGCGACGATGAGCGAGGTCATCGTCGGCAGGATCTCGACGCAGACGATGTACATCGACCTCTCGCCGCGAACCCTGGCGGCCTCCAGGAACTCCCGGCCGCGAAGCGACAGTGCCTGCGCCCGGAGCTGCCGTGCGCCGTAGGACCAGCCGGTCACCACGAGCACTGCGGTCAGCATCCAGAACCCGGCGTTGTGGGTGTAGGCGGTGATCACGATGATCAGGGGAAAGGTGGGGATCACCAGCAGCACATCGGTGATCAGCGAGAGCACGTCGTCGACCAGCCCCCCGACATAGGCCGCCGTGACGCCGACGAGCACCGACACGATCGTCGACAACGCCCCCACGGCAAGCGCGATGCCGAGCGACCAGCGCGTGCCCCAGATCAGCTGCGAGAAGACGTCCTGCCCGAGAGCGGTCGTCCCGAGCAGGTGGTGCCAGGAGGGACCGAGGCCGATCGCGTATGTCTGGAGGTTCGGGTTGTCGGGCGCGATCTGCCCCGGGAAGATCGCCAGCACGCAGAAGAGCAGGAAGATGATCCCGCCGAAGAGCGCCTTGCGACTCGTCGTGAAGGCGCGCCCGATCTGGCGCAGGCCCTCACCTCGCCTCCTCGTCGACGTGCCGGTGTCTGGCGCCCCGATCCCGATCCCCGCCTCGGGCATGGTGCCAGAGTCGGCGGGTGCCGTGACGACTGCGCGCATCGCCATCACGAGCCCTCAGGTGGTCGCCCGCGTGCGCGGGTCGAGCCATGCCGTGACGAAGTCGGCAATCAGCACGGCAACCAGCACGGCGACGGTGATCAGCAGGAACAGGGCCTGCATCAACGGATAGTCCTGCCCGTCAACGGCCTGGATCAGCATGAATCCCACACCCGGGTAATCGAAGACGTATTCGACCAGGATGGCCCCGGAAACCACGAAACCGAGGGACATTGCAAAGCCCGACAGGTTCGGGAGGATCGCGTTCCTCCCGGCGTAGTGCCACATGATCCGCCACGAGCTGAGGCCCTTGGCGCGAGCCATCTTCACGTAGTCGTCGGCGAGGACAGAGACCATCGTGTTGCGCATCGTGAGTATCCAGCCGCCGATCGACGTCACCACGATCGTCAGGGCGGGCAGCGCCGCGTGATCGAGCACTTGCGCGATGAAACCCCAGTTCCACCCCGGGGACGACGTCAAGTCGTAGCCGAGTGCGAGGGGGAGCCAGTGGAAGGTGATGGCGAACAGCCACAGCGAGAGCATCCCCACCCAGAAGTACGGGAAGGCTGAGGTGAGGATGAACACCGGCGGCAGGACGTTGTCGAGCCATGTCCCCCGCCGCCAGGCGCCGAGGGCGCCGACGAGCGTCCCGAGGACGAAGGCGATCACGGTGGTCATGCCGACCAGGCCGAGGGTCCACGGAAGCGCCTGCCTGACGAGCTGGGTGACCGGCGTCGGGAACTGGGTGAGCGAGAGGCCGAAGTTCCCCGTCAGGCAGTTGCGAAGGTACTCGCCGTAGGACTGGAAGAAGCCGGTCTTGTCGTTGACCCCGAAGGCGATCTCGAGCGCATGGATCGCCAGGGGGTTGATCCCGTGCGTCCGGTACTGCGCCATCATCGCCTCGGCGGGGTTGCCCGGCATGAGGCGAGGGATGAGGAAGTTGAGCGTGACCGCCGCCCAGAGGGTCAGGACGAAGAACCCGATCCGGCGGAGCACGAACCTCAACGCCTCACCCCCTCGGCCTCACGGTCGCAAGCACGGCTCAGTGTCCCTCACTTCTCGTAGAGGTGGAGCAGCACGACGCCGAAGTCCGGCACCGAGTAGGCGGCGGGCTGCGCGTACGGGTCGGACTGGGTGACCCAGCCGCCGATGTTCGCCGTGTCGTACTCGTACCAGTCGACCTGCTCCACCACGGGGATCACGGGCACCTGCGTGAGCATGATCTGCTCGAGCTGATCGATGATCTGGTGCTGGCTCGAAGAGTTGGCGGTTGCCACGTACTGGTTCAGAAGGCTGTCTGCCTGGGTCGAGTAGAAGCGCTCCCAGTTGGAAGAAGCCTGCTGGCCGACAGGTGCGGAGTTGCCGGAGAAGAGCATCTGCCTCAGCTCGTAGTAGGGCGACGGTCCGCCCGACTCGGCGTCGTAGGCCAGCTGGTAGTGGCCGTTCAGCACGTCGTTGTCGTAGACGGTGCTGGAGAGGTTCTCGACGGTCAGCTGGATGCCGACGGCGGCCAGCTCCTGCTTGATCAGCTCCAGCGAGGCGACCCAGTCCGAGTAGTCGCCGATGTTGACGATCGTCAGCGACAGCGGCGTCCCGCTCGCCGACTGCATCACGCCGTTGACCATCTTGTACCCCGCCGACTCGAGCACCGACTCCGCCTTCTGCGGGTTGTAGGAGAAGTCGTGCTGCTGGGCGGCGGCGCCGTCGTACCAGGAGGAGAAGGTGGGCGTGACGATCCCGGTCTGGTTGGCGGGCGGCTCGTAGCCGTACTCGCCGATGCTCGACACCTTGCTCCGGTTGATGGCGAGCGAGATCGCCTCCCTCACCGCCAGCTGGTTGAGCGGGGCGACCTTCAGGTTGGGGAAGATGTCGACGTTCGTCAGGGGCGGGAACCAGTAGTGGTAGTCGGCCGACTGTGAGGAGTAGAAGCGGCTGATGTTGGGGATGAACTGGCTGCCCCACTGGGCCTGTCCGGTGGCCAGGTACTCGTTGGCGGTGTCGTTGGACGTGAAGGCGGGGTAGTTGACCGTCTGGATCTTCGGCAGGCCTGGCTGCCAGTAGTGCGGGTTCCGCTGGTACTGGATGTTCTGGCCCGTGCACTTGCTCATCGTGAACGGCCCTGAGCCGATGGGTGCCGAGTCGACGTACGTGACCGGGTTCTTGATCGACGCCCAGATGTGCTGGGGAACGATCGGCGTCTGGTCGGCGACGTAGAAGAAGTAGGGCGCACCGATCGTGTTGAACTTCACCACGACCTGGTTCGAGCCCTGCTGAGAGACGCTCGTCAGGTACGACCAGTTCGAGTTCAAGTCGAGTGCCGGGAACTTCTTCAAGAGGTTGAAGGTGAACACGACGTCGGCCGCCGTGAGGGGCTGCCCGTCGGTCCACTTCACGCCCGGCCGCATGGTGAACGTCAGCGTCCTGTCGTTGTCGCTCCAGGCGTATGAGGTGGCGAGCCAGGGCGTGGCCTTGTCGTTCTGCAGGGTGTCGACGAACACGAGCGGTTCGTACACCGGACCGAACGCGTACGAGTTGACAGATGGATTGAACGGGCTGAACCCGCACGTCCAGAGGCTGCCGCTCTCGTTGGAGATCGTGACTGTGCCACCCACCCGAGCGCTTGCCTCACCACCTCCGCCGGTGTTGCCCCCGTTAGTGCCGTTGTGGCCGTTGTTGCTGCCCGACGACCCTCCCCCGCAGGCGGCCGCCAACATGCCGGCCAGCGCCAGCCCGGAGATCACGCGTGCCGATCGTCCCCACTTGCTCATGGCATCTCTCTCCCTCGAACTTGGGCGAGCCCGGGGACGTCCCGCGTCTCGCCCGACAAAACAGTTGCAACTTCCTCGTTTCCGCCACTGCCATCTTCTGCACCGCTGTTGCCGATATCGATGTTGCTGTTGCCCTTGCCGTTGCTGGCATTGGTGGCGTTGCTGGCGCCGTCCCTCGCGAGGACGGCTTGGGTCGGCTGGCCGCCGTCATGGCCCGCCCCCAGCTGTCGCGCCGGAGGCAGACCGCCGGCTGCCTCCCCGGCCTCGATCGCCATCGAAAGTGCCCCGACGAGCGCCGCGTCGTACGGAAAGGCGCCCACTACGAGCTCCGGCGGGTACGGGACGCTCGTGTCGAGCGCCGCTCGCAGCGGGCCGACGAGCCGGTGCCAGGAGCGGACCATGCCGCCGCCCACCGCGATGCGGGCCGGGTCGATGGCGATCGTCAGGTTCACGAGCTGGAAGCTGAGCTCGCGGATGAACCCGTCCAAGGCGCCGGCGAGGGGGCTGCCCGGGCTGCTCTCGTGCGTGAAGACGTCAGCCGCCGAGACCGGCCGCCCGAGCAGCCGGGTGCCGAGTGCCGAGAGGGCCATCCCGCTCACCACTCCCTCGAGAACGGGCCTCTGGCGGCGGGGCACGTCGACATCGGAAGGCTGGCGGAGGGCGTAGCCGATCTCGCCGGCGGCACCGTTGGCTCCTGCCAGCACCTCCCCGCCGACCACGATCGCCACAGCCAGTCCCGTGCCGAGGTTCACGTAGATCGCCGGGTCGAAGCCCGCAAGAGCGCCCCCTGCAGCCTCTGCCGCTGCCGCAGCTTTGACGTCGGTTGCTACACGGACAGAGGTGCCAGGAAAGGCTTCCGTCAGCTCTGCCGCGAGCGACAACTCCTCCCAGCCGGGTATCGCCGGAGCAAGGTCGATCCCGTCAGCCGCCGGGATCCCGAACGTACAGGCCCCTAACGCCACAACCGGCCGGCCGTTCGCAACGCGGCTGAGTAGATCCTTCGCCGCCTGGATGCCGCGTCCGAGATTGGCCCGCGCCCCGACTGCCGGATCGGTGGATGCCGATGCCGTTCCGAGGCGTGCTCCGCTGGGCTCGGCGACGGCGACGGCGATCTTCGTCCCACCGAAATCGAAGCCTACGACGACCGGACGGTCCATCACTCTCCTGCCTTGCCCGGCCGGCGCCGGCGTGGCGCTGGCCGAGGAGTTAATAGGAAGGTATCCTACTCGTTTCGCGGATGCAAGGTATCTGCCACGATCTTTGGCCGATGCCCATAGACGACGAGAGACGTCCCGCGCGCAGCGGCGACCACTGGACGCACAACCACGGCAACAACGTTGTGGCCGCTCGGCCGCAGCTGATGCGTGCGATGAACGAGCAGCTGCTGCTCGAGCAGGTGCGCCGTTCCGGTCCCATCTCGCGAGCCGACCTGGCGCGGATCTCCGGCCTCTCCAAGCCGACAGTCGCGCTGGCCCTCGCCGACCTCGAACGCGACGGCCTGATCCGCGTTGCGGGGCACCGGACCGGCCTGAGGGGACCAGCCGCGCTCCTCTACGAGGTTCGACCCGAAGCCGGCTACGTCCTCGGGCTCGACGTCGGGCGGGAGTACATACGAGGGGCGATCGCGGACCTTGCAGGAAACGTGCGGGCCAAGGCGGCGCGGCGAACGCATGCGGCCAGTGCCCACAGCCGCGTCTTCGACCTCACGACCCTTGCTGACGACCTGGCCCTGTCGGCCGGGATCACGCGGGCGAAGGTGACCCAGGCCGTGCTCGGGAGCCCCGGCGTCTACGACCCCGAGCGAGGCGCCCTCACCATGGCTCGCAACCTCCCCGGATGGGAGCGCCCAGAGGTGCTCACGGAGATCCGGCAGGCGTTCGGGAAGAGGGCCGTGGTCGAGAACGATGTCGACCTGGCGGCCCTGGCCGAGCAGCACTTCGGCCACGGCAAGGGGGTGGAGACGTTCGCCTTCGTCTCGGTCGGTACGGGGATCGGGATGGGGCTGATCGTGCACGGGTCGCTACACCGGGGTGCGCACGGTGCCGCGGGCGAGATCGCCTACCTGCCGCTCGGCGACGACCGGGCGGACCCTGCCGAGGCTCGCCGGCGCGGCACGCTGGAGGCAGCTTCGTCGGGTTCTGGCGTCGTGCGGGCCGCTCGCCTCTCCGGCATGCGGGGTGGGGGCTTGTCCGCCAGGCGTGTCTTCGAGGCGGCGAAGGCGGGGGACGAGAACGCGGCACAGGTCGTGGCCGCAGAGGCGGTGCTGGTCGCCAAAGCTCTGGCCTCGATCGTGGCAGTGGTCGACCCTGAGTTGATCGTCCTCGGCGGGGGCATCGGTCGTGCTCCCGGTTTCGCCGCTGCCGTCGGTGAGGCGCTCGAGCCGATGGCGCCCTTCGTCCCTGAGATCAGGGTGTCGGCTCTGGGGGACGACGCCGTCGTCGAGGGCTGCCTCGCCGCCGGATTGGACCGTGCATGGCAGGTCGTGACCTCCTCGCCGCCAGGGACCCGTGACGGGAGTGGGCGCCGCGGCGGGTAGCCGGTCGGGGCGGCCAGACGTTTCGCGGGTTTCGGCACCGTTTCGGTAACAAAAACCGCGAAACGTTCGCCGGCCATCTACATCATTCTATGCTAACCCATGCAGCATGATCACCTTCCATGCCCTGACGCGACGCCAGCACAGGCTCATCACCAGCGCTCAACTGGCTGACGCCGGCTGCTCCCGGCGGGTCGTGCAGCGATTGGTTCGAAACGGCGACCTGCAACGGGTCCGTCCGGGCGTCTTCGTGACGTCGGCGGCACCGGCATCATTCGAGCAGCGAGCTCTGGCGGCCACGATCGGGCGAGCCCCGCTGTGCGCCGTCAGCGAGCGTTGCAGCTGCCCGCTTGTGGGACCTAGAGGTCCCGCCAAGCGCCCGGGTTGTGGTGCTGGTCGACCGCCGGCACTTCGATGGCAGCGCGCCCGACGTGGTCCTGCGACAGAGGCTGGATCTGTCCGCCGATGACATCACTGTCCGGCGAGGTGTGCCGGTGACCAGCATCCAGCGGACGCTGGCAGAGCTCGCGGTCGACATCGAGGAACCCGACTACAGGGCGACGATCGACTCGGCGCTGAGCCTGAGGCGCCTGTCGATCAGCGCTCTCGAGCATCAGGCCCGCCGGATGATGGCCGGCAGGCGCGCAGGCTCGGCCATGCTCAACGCCGTGCTGACGCCCTGGCTCCTCCGACCATCGATGGGGAGCGTGGCGGAGGCCCACGTGTTCAGGACCCTCATGGCACGAGGCATCCCACTACCCGATGAGCAGGTCCCGCTGCGCCGCGTCGACGGGAGGGGGATGGTGCTCGACTTCGCATGGCCACATGCTCGACTGGCGCTGGAGGTGGATGGCTTCGCCTACCACTCCGACCCGACGCGGCTGCGGTCCGACCGCCACAGGGACGTCCAGCTCCAACTTCTCGGATGGCGGTTGGTGCGGATTGCGGCCGGCGCGACCAGTGCTCAGGTCGACTCCGCGTGCGAGTTGATCGGCCGGCTCCTCCAGGAGCGATCCGGGTCGCGCGGGGCCGACTGAGCCCGGGCTGAGGCTCGTAGCGGTGTCAGCGAGGTTCGAAGCGCTGCGGGAATGGGAACCATGCAGTCACCGTGCTGTTCTCGATCTTCCTCGTCGCGTTCGTCCAGTTGGTGCTCGCTGCAGCTCTCCTCATCGCCCTCGGGCGTCGAGTCAGGCTGCCGCGAGGGCGGGCACGCGTCATCCCCGGGCTCTTCTCCCTGATCCTCCTGCTGGCGGTCGGATTCGTCGCCACGGTCGCCGCCTCCGACATCTGGTCGCTGCCAGCGGCACCCGCTGAGGCCTCCGAGGTCGTGCTGGGCGTTCTCGGCGCTGTCGTGATCGTCCTGCGCCCGGACTGGAACGCCATCGGCCAGCTGTTCTTCGCCTCCTACGTCGGCGCCGCCCTGACCTATCTCGCCTTCGCCGCAGACATCACCTTCCTCGGCAACCTCTCCGTCCTCGGTTCGTTGGCCTCTGCCGCCCTCGGCGTGCTCGAGTTCTCCGCCTTCGTCCTGTCGTCCTCGTTCGCCTTCGAGACGTGCGACGTGCTGTGCCGCACACGCCACTCGAGGGAGTTCCCGAAGCCCGACCCGTCCTTCGTGCCGATGGTGTCGCTGCACATCGCCGCCTACAACGAGCCGCCCGACATGCTGATCGAGACCCTGAAGGCAGCCGAGGCGATCGACTACCCCAACTTCGAGGTGGTCGTGATCGACAACAACACCGAGGACCCGGCGGTCTACGGGCCGGTGGAGGCGTACTGCGCGGGGCGGCCGAGGTTGCGTTTCGTGCATGTGTCGCCTTGGCCGGGCTTCAAGTCGGGGGCGCTCAACCTGGCGCTCACCACCCACACCGACCCCCGGGCCGACATAGTCGGCGTGATCGACGCCGACTACCTCGTCGATCCCGACTACCTGAAGAGCACAGTCGGCTACTTCGCCGACGGACGGCTCGCATTCCTGCAGACTCCGCAGGACTACCGGGACTACGGCGGCGACCCTTATTTCACCGCCTGCTACGACGCCTACCGCTACTTCTTCGCGATGGCGATGCCCTCTCGCAACGAGCGCAACTCGATCATCTTCGCCGGCACCATGGGCCTCCTGCGGCGGAGCGCCCTGGAGAGCGTGGGTGGCTGGGACGAGTGGTGCATCACCGAGGATGCCGACACCTCTTTGCGACTGCTGCGGGCCGGCTGGGAAGGGTTGTTCATCTCTCGCAGCTTCGGCCAGGGCATCATGCCGCTGACCTTCGCTTCGTTGAAGAGCCAGCGCTTCAGGTGGTGTTTCGGGGGGATGCAGATCCTTCGCCGTCATTGGCGGACCCTGATGCCTTGGAGCCACGAGCCCGAGAACCACCTCTCCATCGGCCAGCGGATCGACTACCTGATCGGCGGCCTGCAGTGGCTGAACGACCTCGTCTACCTCGGCTTCACCATCGTGCTGGCGGTCGTCGCGGGCCTGCTGCTGGCGGGCGAGCACGTGGCGATCAGGCCCCTCGTGGGTCCGGCACTCCTGCTGCCGGCAGCCCTGTTCATGTCCGGGTTGGTGCGCGCCGTCTGGGCGCTCCGCCAACGCACCCGCATCTCCTACAAGCGGGCGCTTCTCGCCTTCTGCAATTGGCTGTCCCTCTCCTGGACAGTCGCTCTGGCCTGTATCCAGGGGCTCACCCGTTCGGAGGGTGTCTTCTTGCGCACGCCGAAGACATCTGACGAGCACCGCCTCTGGGCCGCCATCTGGGCGGCACGGAGCGAGACCCTCCTCGCCATCGCCCTCTGGACGGCCGCCGTCCTGCTCGGGATCATGGCCAGCCCGACCGCTCTTCTCATGGCGCTCGTCGCCTGGCAGGGCACCGTCTACGCCACGGCGCCCTTCATGTCCGTGCTCAACCAGCGGGCCCAGCTCACACCGGAACTGGAGCGCCGCCGCAGGTCGGAGAGGCGCCGCGAGCGTGTTCCGGTCGCGATGCGCCCCGTCGTGCTCGGCGGTGTGATGGCGACAGTGCTCGGTGGCCTCTTCGCCGCCCTGATGGCCATCGGGGCCAGCCATTCGGGCCAGCCCGGGAATCCCTTCAACGTCCCCTCCCGTGGCGGCGGCGACCACGGCCCCTGGGGCGGTGTGCTGGCGCCGGCGAACGCGCCCCCGACGACGAGGCCGAATCACAGCACGACGACGGTGACGTCGGGCGGTACGACGACGACGTCCGGCAACACCGGCACGACACCTGCCCCGACGACTACCTCGCCCGGAACGACCACGACGGTCGCGCCCACGACCACCTCGCCGAGCACGACAACGTCTGCCAGCACCACGACAACGTCGCCGACCACGACGACGGCGCCGCCCACGACGACCGGGTAGGAGCGGGCCGGAGTGGACCGCAGGTAATCGCATCCGCCCTGTCGGCCAGAATGGGGCCGTCGTCCGATCGGCCAGCCTCGGAGACCGCCCCGTATGACGCTCGAACAGACAGATGCGCGCCGAGGTGTGGCTCTCCTCGACGCGCCGCCAGAGCGTGCTGCTGCCGCCAGCGCCAGCGACCGGCGCCTGAGGACCGTAGCCCGGACCTTGTGTTACGCCAGACTCCATTGGTGCGTGCTGGCGCTCGGCGGGCTCACAGCCGTGTTCGCAGCCTTCAGGATCTGGCGGGCCGTGTCCGGCGGCCCGATCGTCTGGAACGACACCTTCGACTACGAAGGCGTCGCCCAACACTCCTGGTTCAGTCGGCTCCTGTGGGCCGGGGCGCGCCCGCCGATCACACCCCTCCTCTGGAAGCTGACCGGCTCCAACGAGAACTTCGTCGTGACCCAGACGGTGATCGGCGTGATCTGCTGGGCGGCGCTGGCGTGGAGCGTGGCGAGGTTCATCCGCCCCGGCTGGCGGGCATTCGTGGCATCCACGCTCGTCCTGGCGATGGCGTGCTGCTGGCCGGTGACCCAGTGGGACTCCGCCATCCTCTCCGAGTCGATCTCGCTCTCGGCGATGGCGGCGCTGATGGCTTGCCTGCTGGCGCTGTCGCGTGGCTACAGCAAGGCGCTGATGCTCGGCACCTTCGCCTCGGCGATCGTCTTTGCCGGCTCCAGGGACGAGAACATCGTCACGATCGCCATCTTCGGCGCTGCCATCGCCGCCTACGGCGCCGCCCGCCTGCGGCGGCAGCGCTGGCATCAGGTGGCCCGGATCACGATGTTCGGTCTCACCCTCCTGGCGACCGCGGGGCTCATCGAGAGCGCCGCTCTCGTCTCGAGGCGCAACGTCGTGAACGTCGAGAACATATTCGCGGCACGCATCTTTCCGTTTCCGGGAAGGGTCGCCTGGTTCGCCGCCAGAGGGATGCCGGAGGCGGCGCACCTCGACACGATGTCCGAGCACACGGCACCCAATCCCGGCTACGGCAAGCTCGTCTACCCTGCCCTCGGCACCCACGCCTGGCACCCGTTGGCTATCTGGTTCTCGGACGACGCCGAGGGGGAATACCTGGTCTTCCTCGTCTCGCATCCGGGCTACGACCTGACTGCCCCCTTCGTCCGGCCGGAGCTCACCTTCAACGACTTCGACGGCGACGTCTCCCTCTATGGCGCCGGTGTCTACGAGGCCCCCGGCATCGCCCACGTCCTCTATCCGGCTTGGGGCGTGGTGCTCGGCGTCGGTCTGGCGGGGGCGGCGGGGGTGCTGGTAAGACGCCTCTGGAAGCGACGCGACGCTTGGCTCCTCGCCGGGCTTGCCCTCACCGGCCTGTTCTCGATGCTCGTCGCTTGGCATGGCGACGGGCAGGAGATCGTCCGTCACATGATCGAAGGCGAGGTGATGGCTCGCGTCGCCGCCTTGCTGCTGCTGCTCGCCGGCCTGTTCGGTCTTGCCCCACCGAAGGTCCACACCTCCGAGTACCACGAGGAACGATGAGTAGTCGCGTCCAAAAGGCAGGGCGCCGTAGATCGCCACCTGTGTCGGGCGACCTATTCTCAGAGACAGAATTGATGCACATGTATTACTAACGCTCTAGGGAGTTACCGGAGCTCCTACGGCCGCTGCCGCCATGCCGATGAGGGCAGCGCCGACGATCACGTAGACGGTGGCGCTCCGCCAACGGGCCAGCACGGCCACCGCCACGATCAACAGCGCGAGCTGCCACAGATGAGACAGCGCCAGGCCGAGCAATACCGACGACCCCGCAATGGCCCCGATCGCCGCCGGGCCGGCGCCGTTGAGGAACGCCTGCGCCGTGTCGCTGCGCCGGAGGCGCTCGAAGTGCGGCGCCCCCACGAGGATGAAGAAGAACGAGGGAGTGAACGCCACGAACGACGCCAGCAACCCCCCACCGAGACCCGCGGCCGCGTAGCCGACGACCGCCACCGTCTGCACCACCGGCCCCGGCGTCACCTGCCCGAGCGCCACCGCGTCGAGGAACTGCGAGGCGGTCATCCAGTGATAGGTGTTCACCGCATCGTGCTGCATCAGCGGCACGATGACAAAACCTCCGCCGTACGACAGCGCACCCACCTCCACCGCCACCCAGACCAGAGCACCTATCCCACCGACCACCGGGAGGGCCGCCCCGAGCAACCAGCCCACTCCGTACTGGCGAGGCTTGGGCTCGGGAGAGTCATCGGACGGCGAAGGGCGATGGCGGAGGGCGACCTCCACGAGTCCGCAGGCGAGCAGCACCGCGACGAGCAAGCGTCCGATCGTCATCGCCGCCGCCGCCCCCGCTGCCAGCTCCACGCCCCAGCGGATGTGGGCGGCGGTCTGGTGTCGCTCGCCGGCACGCTTGTAGCTGGCAGGCGTCAGCGCCCATGCCGCCGCCAGCGCCACGGCGGGAACGGCGGCCGCGGCGCCGACGGCCGCCCCCGCCAGCAACCGCGGAGGGTGCGCCTCCAGGAACAGCCGAGCCAAGCCGAGGATCGCGACCAAGCCGGGGAGGATGAACGCTGCACCGCCCACGAGCGCACCTGGGACCCCCCGCAGGCGCCAAGCGCAATAAATCGCCATCTGCGTGGACGCCGGTCCCGGCAGAAGGCCCGTGGCGGCGACCCCGTCCTGGAACTCCTCGGCGGTCATCCACTCCCGCTCCTCCACGCACATCCGGTGGAGCAGCTTGATATGAGCGGGCGGGCCGCCGAACCCGATGCAGCCGATCCGCCCCCACTCCCGCAGGATTGTGCCGAGCGCCACGGGGTCCGGGGCGGGGTCGCTCACGGCGCCAATCGTTGCCTACTTCCCGGTGCGAGTGCCGGAACTGGACCGGCGGCGCCCGACCGCACCCTGACCGGCACCGTGAGTATCGGCCAGCGTGGGCGAACTCCGGCGAGTGAATCTTGACAAGGTGACAGTTACACTTGCTTCCGATGACGTTTCGAGCTCTAGCCGCCGGCGCCGTCGCGACGGCCCTACCGCTGCTTGCGATCTCGGGCTGCGGCTCCACGCCTTCGTCGCCGGCGACGGGCGGGACGCACGGCACGGCGAGCGTCGCCTACGCCGGATCCCTGCAGCTCCTCGCCACGTCGGTGCTCGGACCTAAGTTCGAGGCGGCGACAGGCGACACCTTCCAAGGCCGTGGCGCCGGCTCGACCACCCTCGCCCAGGAGATCCTGAGCAACGAGCTCTCGCCCGGAGTCTTCATGTCGGTCGGCAAGAAGGCGATCAAGATGCTCTGGCCGGACCGGTCGAAGTTCGTCATCCAGCTCGCCACCGATCCACTCGTGGTTGCTTACAACCCGAAGAGTCAATACGCATCCCAGTTCGCCGCCATCGCTTCAGCGAAGCAGCCGATCGGCAGGCTCTTCACGCTGCTCGCCACGCCCGGGCTGCGCCTCGGACGGACCGATCCGAACGCCGACCCGCAGGGCGTCTACTTCGAGTTGATGATGGAGCTGGCGCCGAAGGTGCTCGGTCTCTCGGAGGACCCGGCGGCCGACGTGCTCGGTGTGTCGCCGGCAGCGCCGTTCGGCAAGCCCTCGCAGATCGTCGACGAGACCGCCCTCGTCTCGGACCTTCAGTCTGGCGACTTCGACGCCACGAGCGCCTACCTGTCGCAGGCGATCCAGTACCACCTGCCCTACGTCGCCTTACCAGCCAGCCTCGACTTCGCCGACCCCTCGCAGTCGGCGAGCTACGCGACGGTGAGCCTGACCCTGAAGAACGGGACCGTCGACACCGGCGAACCGATCACGCTCGACGAGACCCTCGTCCAGCCGCCGACGTCGGGGCCGGCGCCATCCCAGGCGGACGTCGCGGCCGACGACGCGTTTGCCGCCTTCATGGTCTCGAGCACCGGGCGGCAGATCCTGAAGGCGGGAGGCTACGACGTCGTCCCGCCGCAGTTCACCGGCGCCAGCCGCTCGGACACGCCGAGCAGCGCCCTGCCGGCGGACGTTCGCAGCGCCTTCGAGTCCTCGGGCGGCACGACGTCGGCTGGCACAGCCTTGGGTGGTGCCCCGTAGACGCCATGACAAGCAGCCGCGCCGTGGCACGAGGCTCGACGATCCTCGCCATCGCCGGTTCACTGGTGATCTGGCTGGCACTCCTCGGTCCGCTCGCCGAGCTCGTCGGGCGACTGTCTCCCCATGCGGTACGGGCGACGCTCGGCGCGCCGGGCGCGCTCGACCCGCTCTATGTGTCGCTCGGCGCCAGCGCCGTAGCGCTGGCGGTTGTGATCGTGCTCGGCACCCCGCTCGCCTACCTGCTCGCCCGCGGCCGGCTTCCCTTGCCGCGGATCGTCGAGCTCGGGATCCTGCTGCCGCTCATGCTCCCGCCGCTCGTCATCGGGCTGCTCCTGGTGTTCCTGATCGGCCCGCAGGGGACCCTCGGAGGCGTCCTCGCGCACCTCCACCTGACCGGCTTCAACAGCTTCTTCGCCCTTGTCGTCGCCGAGCTGTACGAGTCGGCCCCCTTCTACATCCTCGGCGCCCACGCCGCCTTCGCCGCCGTCGACAGCCGCCTGGAGCAGGACGCGATGCTGCTCGGGGACGGGCCGTGGGGAGCGTTTCGAAGGGTGACCCTGCCGCTGGCGGCTCCCGGGCTGGCGATGGGTCTCGCCACCGCCTGGGCACGGGCGATGGGAGCTTTCGGCGCCGTGATCATCGTCGCCTACAACCCGACCAGCCTTCCCCTGCAGATCTTCGAGGGCCTGCAGGACTACGGGCTGCAGGGGGCCCTCCCCTACGCGCTCTTGCTGGCGGTCGCCTCCCTGCCGTTGCCGGCGCTGGCGTACCTCTGGAGCGCCCGCGCCCTCCACCGGTCGGCGGTCGCCGCCCCATGAGCGAAACTCCGCTGCTGGGAGTGGACGTGACCGTCCGACGGCGATCGTTCGACGTCACCGCTGCCTTCACGGTGTGCGCCGGGGAGCGCCTCGCCCTGTTCGGGCCCTCCGGCGCCGGCAAGACGACGATCCTCGAGAGCATCGCCGGCCTCACCGAGCCTTCCGCCGGCGCGGTCCTGATCGACGGCTCCACGGTGGCATCGAAGGGCGGCAGCCGCCTCCCCCCGAGAGCGCGCCGGGTCGCCCTCGTCCGCCAGCCGACGACGCTCTTCCCGCACCTCACTGCCGCCGAGAACGTGGCCTACGGGGCACGCACAGCGGCAGATCGCCGGCAGGTGCCCCCGCTCATCGAGACCCTCGGCCTGCTCGACTACCAGCATGCGCCTGCCGCCGCCCTCTCGGGCGGCCAGCGGCAACGAGTGGCGCTCGGAAGGGCGCTGGCGGTGAGCCATCGCGTGCTGCTGCTCGACGAGCCACTGTCGGCGCTCGACGGGCCGTCCAAGGCGGCGCTACGAGACCTGGCAATCGAGTACTCGGCGAGGCGCGGCGCGGCAGCGCTCATGGTCACCCACGACCTCGCCGAGGCGCAGGCGTTCGCCGAGCGTTTGGCGGTGGTGGACGGAGGCAAGGTGCTGCAGCTCGGCGGCAGCCACGAGGTGGTGCTGGAACCGGTCAGCCGCCGGGTCGCCGAGCTCGTCGGCTACGAGGGCTTCGTCCCCGCCGGCGAGCCAGGGCGCTGCTACGCGATCCACCCCGAGCGTGTCCGGGTCGGCGTCGTGAGCGGCACCTTGCAGCTCGAAGGGCGGGTGTTGTCAGCTCGTGCGCACGGTCCCCGCTACCACTGCCTGGTGGAGGTCGCTGCCGGGATCACCTTGGCTGCTCGGGTGGAAGAACCGCTGCTCGTTGGCGACCGGATCAGTTTCTCGGTCATCGATCCGCCCCTCGTGGCAACCTGAGGCCGTGGAGAGCGAGCGGCCGGCGGAGGGCCGGCGGATCGACGAGCGGTTCCGGCTCGCCCGTCTCGCCCGCGGCCTCTCGCAGGCGACACTGGCCGAGGCGGCGGGCGTCTCCCGCCAGGCGATCTCCGGCATCGAGTCCGGCAGGTGGTCGCCGTCGCTGGAGGTGGCACTCGCTCTCGCCGCCGAGCTCGGCTCGACGGTCGAGCAGCTCTTCGGCACTGATCCGCTGTTCCCTCCCGTCGAGGCTGAGGCAGTGGGCCCGTCGTCGGCGAGCAGGGTGCTCTTGTCGGAGATCGACCGCCGCTATGTGGCCTACCCGCTGTCGGGCGACAACGTGCTCGTGCCGGGCTTCCGGCCGGCGCTCGCCAGCAGTGAGCAGCAGGCGGCCGAGAACGGGAGCGGAGGTAGCGGAGACAGGGGATCGACGACCGCCAGACCCTTCGTCTCCCCCGAACCGACACTTGCCGTGGCGGGCTGCGATCCGGCATTGGCCCTGCTGGCGGGTCCGCTCCAGCGGCATCGACCGCCCATCGGGTTCGTGTGGTGGAGCTGCAGCAACAGCGAGGCTCGACGGCTCCTCGAGGAGCACAAGGTCCACGCCGCCGCCATCCATCGCCAGAGTGGGACGGTCGGGAGGCGGCCGGCGAATGCGGAGGTCCTTGGTTTCGCGTCTTGGCGGGAGGGACTGGTGGTGGCGCCGCAGTTCGCCGGTTCGGTGAGCGAACTGGCGGACGCGCTGGCTCTCGGCCTGCGCATCGCCAACCGGGAACCGGGGTCAGAAGCACGCCGCCTCCTCGACGAGGCTCTGGCTGCTCTCGGCTCCGACGGCAATCGTCTCTCCGGATACCGGACGGCGTGCACCGGCCACTTGATGGTCGCCTCCGCCATCGCCGCAGGGCTCGCCGACGTCGGGGTGGCGAGCGAGCCGGCGGCTCTGGCATACGGGCTCGGGTTTCGGGCCTGGCAGACCGAGGTCTGCGAGCTGCACGTGCCGCACGACCTGCTCGGCACGCTCGAGGTGCGGGCCCTGCTCGCGGTGCTCGCCGGAAGCGAGCTGCCGGCGCAGGTGCAGGCGCTTCCCGGTTACGAGCTGCTGAAGGCCTAACCAGCCCTGTTCAGCGCGCCGAACAGGTCCCCGGAGGCGGCGACACGGTCGAGCACCTCCTCGGCCTCGTAGGAGATCGGCTCGCCGGACGACTCGCAATCGCTCAGCTCATCCCAGGCGATCGGCGCCGACGCTGTCGGGCGCTGGCGGGCGCGCAATGAATACGGGGCCACTGTCGTCTTGGCCGGGTTGTTCTGCCCCCAGTCGATGAACACCTTGCCTGCCCGCACCTCCTTCGCCATCACCGTGACCACCAGGTCGGGAAGCTTCGCCTCGACGCGCTGGGCGATCTCGAGGGCCACAGGCCCCACCGAGTCCGCCGCTCGGGGCGGCTCGAGGGGAACGTAGAGCTGGAGCCCCTTCGACCCGCTCGTCTTCGGGTAGGCGACGAGATCCCTGGCGTCCAGCTCCTCCCTCAAGACCAAGGCCACGCGGCAGCAGGTCACGATGTCCGCCGGCGGCCCGGGGTCGAGATCGAAGACCATCGCGTCGAAGTGCCCGAAGTGCCCATCGCGGGTCGACCGCCACATCGGCACGTGAAGCTCGAGCGCCGCCAGGTTGGCCGCCCAGACGAGCGACGCGAGATCGTCGATCGCCGGCTGCTCGATGTACTCGCCCTGCTTGGCGCGGGGGGTGCGGGGCACCTTGATCGTCCTCAGCCAGGAGGGCGCTCCCTTGCGGACGTGCTTCTCGAAGAAGGAGGGGCCGTCGACCCCGTCGGGGTACCGCACGAACGTCACCGGCCGGTCGGCGAGATGTGGCAGCAGGACGGGCGCGATCTTCGTGTAGTACGAGATCACGTCGCCCTTGGTGAAGCCGGCCGCCGGATAGAGGATCTTGGACAGGTTGGAGAGCTTGAGCACCCTGCCCTCGACCGTCACTTGCGTGGTATCGCTCGAGGCCACATGGGTACCTCTAGCACATGCGGACCGAACGTCACACCCGCGTCTTCCCCGGCAGGGAGGCCAACGGCGACGCCCTCGACCTGCTCTGCCAGGAGTCGACGGCGCTCCGGATGCTGATGCGCAAGTGGGAGGAGACCGACCCCCAGGAGGCTCGAGATCATGTGATCGCGGCCTGGGACCACGGGATCATCGGCAAGTTGTTCGTCGAGCACGGATCGATGCTGGTGGCAGCAGAGGACTTCATCGGCGCTGCTCTCGAGGATGCGGGGCAGGGACAGCTGGCTTCCAGCCTCACCGAGCGAACGGCACGGATCCGCGACCTCGTCGACAAGCTGTACGAGGAGTCGCGAGGGAGCGAGCCGATCCCGTTGGTGCGGTCGCAGTCGTTCGTGAACCACATCGGCGAGATGGAGGACCTGCTCGGCGAAGACCTGGCGGCACTGGCGAAGCTCGCTCCTGAGATCGACAGCGCGCTCGGGGATGACCGCGCCGATCTCCCGAGCGCCAGCTGGGTGCGCAAGCGCTCTCCCTCCCATCGCCACTCGAAGGGGGCTCGACATCCTTGGAGCGTGCGCATCCAGACCGTGTGGGAGCACCTGCGCGGCCATCCATGGGTGCCACGCCAGCAGGCTGATCGCATCCTCGGCCGGGGGGACGCCCAGCAAGGCTGATAGCGGACGAGTCGTTCCGGCCGGCGGCGCGGTGGTGGCGACACCGTAAGAGCCGCATCCGAACGGTGCGAGAATGCCTCCATGATCATCGACGTCATCGATCCGTTCGACGACGAAGCCTTCTCGCAGTGGTTCGTGCCGGTCCACGCTGCCGAGAAGGGCCAATGGCCGGAAGAGCCAGGCTGGGCGGAGCACGAGCTGCGCGCCATCTACAGGGAGCAGCACGACTTCACGGCGCTGCTGGCGGTGGCACGTGCCGAGGACGGACGTGTGCTCGGCTCGTTGGACGTGAGCTTCCCGAGGAGCGACAACCTCCACCTCGCTTACCTCTGGGTGTCGGTCGCGCCGGCAGACGAGGGCAGGGGCGCCGGACGGACACTGGCTCGCTACGGGGAGGACGTCGCCCGCCGCGACGGGCGGACGACCCTGATGGGAAGAACCGACGAGCCGGTGGGTGCGGGTAGCGAGACGCGACCGCAGCGTTTCGCGAAGGCTGCCGGCTACGAGCCGGCACGGATGGATGCGCGCCGGCTGCTGCGGCTGGACTCGCTCGCCGCGCTCGACGACCTGGAGCGTGATTGCCTGCCATACGGCCGGGACTACGAGATCCGGGCCTGGATCGGGCCGTGCCCGGCCGAGCTGGTAGAGGGAAGGGCGGCGGTGGCGAGGGCCATGTCGACGGACGCGCCGAAGGGGGATCTCGCATACGAGGAGGAGGTGTGGGACGAGGCGCGGGTCCGGCGCGATGAGCAGATCGCCGAGGCGATGAACCGCGACCTCGTCGCTACGGGCGCAGTGGAGCGCTCCACTGGGGCCCTGGTCGGCTTCAGCGAGATGTCCCTGCCCCGTCTCGACGTCCGCACCGCATACCACGGCGACACGATCGTGCTGCACGAGCACCGCGGCCACCGGTTGGGGATGCTGCTGAAGATCGCCAACCTCAGGCAGCTGGCGGCCCACTCCCCCGCCACGGAGCGGGTCTATACGGAAAACGCTGTGGAGAACGGGCCGATGATCGCCGTCAACGAGGCGCTCGGCTACCGGCTGGCGGGCAACGGCATCGCCTGGCAGAAGCTGCTCGGCTGACCGTCGCTGCTCACCTCACCAGGTGGAGGTCCACCGTCCCCTGCAGCTCGGCGGCGCCGAAGGGTCTCTCGATGAAGCACTCGGCCCCCGCCTCGAACGCCTGCTTCTTCCTGCTGTGATGGGCCGTCAGGACCACTACCGGCAGCCCCTCCAGGCCCTCGGCCTCCCGAACGGCAGGCAGGATCTGCAGCCCGTCCTCGGCTCCCAGCGCAAGGTCGAGCAGTACCAACCCGATCTCGCCCGAGCGTCCGAGTGCCAGTGCATCCCCGAGGTTGCGGGCGTGCAGCACCTCCACCCCCAGCGGCCGGAGGCACATCGAGACAAGTGGCACGATCTCGTCGAGGTCGTCGATCAGCAGCACCTTCCTGGTCATCTGGACGCCTCGCTCATCCGCCCCCACCGAGCATCGCCGCCACATCTGCTCGCAGCGCCATCGGTGAGAAGGGCTTGGTCAGGTATCCGTCCGCCCCGGCCTCCTCGGCGTCTCCGAGGTCCTGCGTCTGGGCGCGGGCGGTGAGCATCACGATCGTCGTCGACGCCATCGAGGGGTCGTTCCTCAACTGCCGGCAGACATCGAGGCCCGAGCAGTCGGGAAGCATCACGTCGAGGAGGAGAAGATCGGGGTGATGCTGGTGGGCCAGCGCGACGGCGTCGCTTCCCCTGCAGGCCTCGATGATCTCGTAGCCACCTGAGTCGAGCGTGAGCCGCACCAGTGACCTGATCCCGTCCTCGTCGTCCACCACCATCAGCTTCTTGCCGGCGCTCATCTCAGCTCACGATCCCGGCGCCCGTCGGCGGGCTTGCAGCCAGCGCCTCGTCGCCCTCGGCCAGTGGCAAGGAGAACGTGAACGTGCTGCCGCTCCCGACCTCGCTCCGCACCCACAACTGGCCGTGGTGCAGCTCGACCAGGCTCCTGGCGATGTAGAGACCGAGCCCGCTGCCGCTCACCCGGCGCACGTGCGCGTTGTCGGCGCGGACGAACTTCTCGAAGACGCGCTCGGCCTCGGCCTCGCTCATCCCGATCCCCTCGTCGATCACCGAGATTTCGGCATGGTCGCCCACCAGCCTCGCCAGGAGACGGACGGGCGCTTGCGGCCCGGAGTATTTGAGGGCGTTGGAGACGAGGTTGGTGACGATCTGCACCACCTTGTCGCGGTCGGCCAGCAGCGGGCCGAGGGCCGGGTCGACCGTCACCGTCAAGCGCGCCAGACCCTGGTTGGCGAAACTCGCCCGCACCTCAGAGGCGACATCCCCGATCTCGACCGGCGCGAGGTCCACGTTCAGCCTGCCCGACTCGATGCGCGAGACCGACAGCAGATCGTCGATCAACCTGCCGAGACGACGCGCCGACGAGTGGATCTGGGCGATCGACTCGTTTGACTGCGCATGATCGAGCCCGTCGGCGAGCAACAGCTCGGAGAAGCCCTGGATCATCGTCAGGGGCGTGCGGAGCTCGTGCGAGACGGTCGACACGAGCGAGGACTTGAGCTGGTCGACCTCCCGCTCGTGCGAGATGTCCCGGATGACGGCCACCGAACCCTCCAGCTCGTCCCCGACGAGCAGGGGGGCGGCGGTGACGGCGATCGGGATACGGCGACCTCCGGCAGCGCCGAGGTAGAGGTCGTAACCACTGCTGGCCACCACCCGCCGCTCCCCCGCCGCCTTGCTGATCATCCCTTCGCCCCACTCGAGCGCCCGGCCGTGGGCGTCGTAGAGGGGGATGACCTCGGTGCAGTGCCGACCCGTCATCGCCGTCCCGTCGCGCCCTGTCAGCGTTGCCAGGGCAGGGTTCATGCCGAGGACGCGCCCGTCCGGGCCGATCAGGGCGACGCCCTCGCCGACGCTCGTCCAGACGGCGCCCGCACGTTCGTGCTCGCGCCCGAGCTGCCTGACGAGGCGGCCAACCACAACTGCGGTGCCGACGGCGAGAGCCAGCACGATCAGCCCGATGGCGATGAGGCGCTCGGTCAGCGCATCGACAGGGTTCTGCAGCTCGGCCACGGGGTGCTCGACAACGACAGCCCAGCCGGTGGACGGGACGGCGGCGTAACCGACGAGGCGCTCGCCGGTGAGGGACGGGACGTCTCCCTCCCCCGAGCCGCTCGTCCCGCGGAGGGCCTGACTGACAAATGCGTCGTGGGCGTAGCTGTGCCCGGCGCCGGCAGCGGGGCCGGTCACCAGATCGCCGGCCTGGTCGAAGATCAGCATCTCGCCGCCCGAGAGCAGTGATGTGCCGCCGACGAGCGTCCCCAGCGTCTTCAATGAGAGCGTGGCGCCGAGGAAGCCCAGGGTCTTGCCTGGGGTGGAGCCTGCGGTTGGGGTGGCGGTGGGGGTGGTGGTGCCTGTGGGGCCGGTGCCGGCGCCGGCCCCTGCGACCGGGGCGCTGCCCATGACCGGGGCGGCGAGATCCACCACGAACTCTTCGGGAGGCGCGGTCTGTTGTTGAGCCACCGATAGGTAGGGCTTGCCCGTCCTGGTCACCCCCCGGAACAGGTTGCTGCTGGCGATGTCCTGACCGATGAGCGAAGGGTCGGAGGGCCAGCGGGCCAGCACCCTGCCGCTGGCGGACAGCGCGAAGAAGCTGGCGAAGCCCGGGTACAGCAGGTGCAGCACGGACGTCAGCTGCGACAACTTCGCCTCGTCGGCTCCCGAGAAGTAGGGGGCCAGCTGGGGCTGACCGGCAAGATTGCTGACCAGATCGAGCCGGCTGGAGAGCGCGCTTGCGAGGGCGGCGCTCGCCAGATGAGCTGCGTTCTGCTCACCCGAGAGGATGAGGGTGCGATTCGTGCTCCTGGCGTCGAGGACCTGTGCCGTGCCGAGCGTGGCCACCAGAGCCAGCACGAGGGCGATCCCGGCCGCCATGAGCCGGACGGCGATCTTGCCGGTGCGAGGCAGCTGCCTCGATCCAGCGGCGCGGCGCCGAGATCGGGTTCCTCGCCGGTCCGGCCCCCGGATCTGCTCCGTCGCTCCCGTCTCCTCGCTCGATGGCGCGCCGAACACACCCCAACTCGCCTATACAGAGCACGCTGACCGCTCCCTGATACAAGAATTTCTCGCCGTCGTCCCGACGGCGTGCGGTCGGCGTGCGGAAGGCGTGCGGGGAAGGGCCGTGGTCGCCACTTAGCGGAGTGGCAGCAGGATCTCCGGCGGGAGGCGGAGAGCCCCCTGAGCTGGCCGGATGTTGGACTCGGAGCGCAGCTCACAGGCTCTGCGAACAGCTTCGACCACGCCCGCCGCGAGCGCCACCGCGTGCCGCGCTCCCAGGGCAGGGCCGGCGCCCCGCCCCAAATGTCAGGCTGGGGGCGCTCTGGCGGCCCGCCTGGAAGAGCTCCGGTAGCTGGAAGACCGCCTCGTCCCGGTTCGCCCCCTCGAGATCGCAGAGAACTTCGTCGCCTGGCAGCAGCTCGACACCAGCAGATGTGATGGGCGCCCGAACCACCCGTTTGATGGCCCGCAGGGGCGGCGTGTGCCGAAGCACCTCCAGAAGGACATCCTCGGTGGGCAAGCCGTTGTCGGCGACGCCTGCCACGAGCAGTTCGATAGCCGTGCCGATCAGAGCGGCGGTGGCGTCACAGGTCTGGATGAGCAGTGTGATCCGCGCCACACCGAGATCGCCCGGGCCGCCGCAGAGCTCTGTGAGGGCGGGAAGCGCCTCGTCTGCCGCCTTCTCGGCCTCGGGCGGCGAGCCGGGGAAGTACCCGGGCGCGAGCTCCATCGCAAGGGAGGCAACTCGCTCAGGAGTCTCGAGCCCGAGGGCGCCGGCAAGGCTTGCCAGCGGCACCGGCCGTGCAAGGAGTCTCATCACGTCGACTTCGTCGCCCGGCTGCCCGGCGCCCGCCAGCAGGCGTGCGGAGCGGTCATGCGCCTCGCTGAGGAGGGCGGCGGGCGCGAGCCGATCGAGCTGTGCGCGGATGACCACCAGGCGCTCCTCGTGCTCCAACCCCTCCGCGAAACGCGACACCATCCCCCGCAGCCACCTCACCGTCCCCTCCGATCCCGACGGCCCCGGTCCGCCAACCACGAGGCGATCGTCGCCGAGGGCGCGGCAGACCCCGTCGTAGGTCGTGATCCGGTGGATCTCAGGCGTGGGGGTCATGCGAGCTGGAGAGGCATGCCGAGCAGGTCGCCCAGCCGTTCGGAGCCGGCGTGCGTCATGCGGGCGGCGCGCGGGTGGCAGGTCCGCTCCAACCACCCCAGCTCGAACAAGCGCCTGGTGAGGGCGGCGGGCATCGCTCCGGCGGCGTGGTGGCGGCGCTCCGTCCAGTCAAGGCACGGCCGGACTGCCAGCCTCCGGGCGGAATGGTGCACGTCCAGCTGCAACGACTCGAGCGGTGAGAGGTCTCCCAGACCGTAGGAATCGGTGATCACGCCGCGCTCGATGAGCGCCTCGGTGACCGAGATCCCGAGCCGCCCCGCCAGGTGGTCGTAACAGGTGCGACCGGCCTGCAGTGCCTTGGAGGCGAGGTCCTGACCGAGCGAGCGCACCTGGCGCCGGGGGGCTACGACCGCAAGCGCCTCGAGGGCGGCGGCAACCTCTGGATCGGCGAGGGTGAAGTAGCGACGACGTCCTTGCACCGCCATCTGCAGGATCCCGCCGGCGACGAGCTGCGACAGCTGCTCGCTGGCGGTCGAGGGCGCGACCCGGGCCGCACGGGCAAGCTCGCCGGCGGTCAGGTAGCGCCCGTCGAGCAGCGCCATGCACATCGAGGCCCGCGTCTCGTCGCCGAACAAGCGGGCGACCTTGGCGACGTTGGCCTCGCCGGTTCCCTCCATGGGTTCATTGTGGCCCGGAGGTATGTCGGTGGGCACCGAAATGTTCTGCGGTGTCTTCAGGCGGGGCGCTCCAGCACGAGCAGGTCGACGATCGCCCTGCGCAGGGTCGGCTCGTCAGGAAGATCAGCGAGGGCTGCGAGCGAAGGGCGGGTCACCGCCTCGAGCGACGCGTCGTCGAGCTCTCGCATGGCCGGCCACTGCCGTAGGCGGATCGCCTCGATCTCCTCGGCCGGCCGGGAGAACCACGTCCGGGCCCTCTCGAGGTGTGTCACCTCGAAACCAACCCCCCTCGCCCATTCCCCCGCCTCCTCCCCGCTCACCCGCCGCGGGCGAGGGGCCCGGCGGGCCTCGTCGACGCGGGCCGTCAGCTCCTCCAGGATCATCCCCTGCCTGTCATCCGGCGCAGCTCGCTGAGTGGTCGCCACCAGATACCTGCCGCCGGGCCGGATGACCCTGGCGGCCTCCTCGAACAAGCGGATCGGATCGGCGACCGCGTGCACCACCCACACCGAGACGGCGTGTGCGACGGATTCGTCCGCCAGAGCCAGCCGGGTGGCGTCCGACAGGAACACCCTGCCGCCGAGGCGCTCGTGTGCTCGCCTGATCATCGGCATCGAGATGTCGAGACCTATGACCTGCCTCCCACGCCGGGCAAGCCCGAGAGCAACGACGCCAGTGCCGACGCCGATCTCGAGGATCGGACCTTCACCCGGGGGCATCAGTGCGTCGAGCTCTGCGGCGTACTCCTCGCCCCGGCTCTCCCCGCCCCGGGTTCGGTCGTAGTTCTCGGCTAGATCGTCGAACTCGTTCACCAGACGATCGTCGCGCGCGGCTTTCCTCCCACGTTCCCGGCTTGCCCGCCGGTTTGCGCCGGATTCCTGGCCCTCGCGCGAACGCGCAGTGGTCAAATGGCTGTTAAACAACCATTTGGAGCCTGCGCGTTTGGGTCGTACTACTGCAGGATCGGGCCGTACTGCTGCAGGACCCGAGGTGAGGGACCACCACGTGCCTACTGATGGGACGATGTCAGCGTGACCAACAGCGAAGACCGACAGGGACGCGACAGCAACGAGGACCGGGAAGAGTCCTCCGGCTGGGGAGCCGGCTACCCGCCGGTCGACCTCGACAAGGCGATCGACGCGGCCAGAGAGGTGTGGGACACCGTCGCTACGCAGCTCGCCGGCCAGCGGGCGCGGCGTGCGTGGAAGTCAGGTCCGACCAGGCCCGATCCGGATCGGTCATCCGGGAGCGCGAACGCGAGCGGCAAGGCTGGTCCGTCCTACACCGTCCCCGTGTCGCCCGGCCGAAACGTCACCGTATCCGGGCCTTTCCCCCTCGACGAGTCCGAGTGGGAGCAGTTCCTCACCGTGCTCACGGCGATGAAGCCGGCACTTGTGAAGGCGACGCCGCCAACGAGCTAGCTCTTCAGGTACCAGTACTCGGGCGTGATGTTGCCGTTGGGGCCATCAGGCAGGACGCCGCCCACAGCGCTCCCCACAAGAGTCAACGTGTCGGGATTCGGCTGCCAGATCACGGGCAACTGCTGGGCCAGGTAGTGCTCGTACGTGTCGAGGGCATGGTTGGACGAGCTGTCGATTACGGCGGCGATGTCAGCGTCTGCGACAGGATCGCTGTAGCTGCCGAGGTTGCCCGGGACGCCGCTGCTCAGCGTCTGCTCGCCCGTCGGCTCGATCCCTGGGAACCAGCCGCCTCCTCCCCCATAGTCGAGCAGCGTCCAGGAGCACCTGCATCGCCATTGCGGAAGCTGGATGCCGCTTATGAACTGCTGAATCGATACTTGAATACCGGCGAGCGCCCATGAGTGCGTCTCGGCGACCTCAACCGGCCAGTTGGGGTAGTCCAAGAGGGCATCCAGGACGAAAGCCAGCTTCGTCCCCGCCTTGATCCCGGCGCCGCACAGCGCAGCGCTTACGCACACGGTCGTCCCGCCAGGGACAACTCGCCAACCGTGCTCGGCGAGCAGCTGCTTGGCCCTGCCGGGATTGTAGGGATACGGCGGCTGTTGCTCCGCCGTATCTGCGAAGGGGCTCGATGGCTGTAGCGGAACCGGGCCCGTAACCGGCACGGCGTACCCGAAGTCGATCTTGGCGATCAGTGCCGGCTGGTCGACGAGCAGCTGCATCGCCTGACGGATGTAGAGCTGGCTGAAGATGGCGCCGGCTTCGCCGTCGTCTCCCGTCGAGCGGAAGTTGTAGTACAGGTAGCTCGTGGCCCACGGCCGATTGGCCACAGTCTGAACACCCGCCGGCACACGGACAGCGCTCTGACCCGTCCACTCTGACAGCTGAACGTCGAGGGCCGCTTGGAGGCCGGGCGAGCCGACGTCGCTCACCTCGAGCTTCGTGTTCCCAAAGGAGGCCTCGACGAATTCACGCACGGCGGGTCGCACAGGCCCGGAGTACTTCAAGTTCGGCTGGAAGACGGTCTCGCCGTCGTCCGAGAAAGCACGCAGCCGCCAAGGCCCGTCAACGATCTGCCAGAGCGGGTTTCTGGCGTAGGTGCCTTCCTTGAAGTTCACCGAGTTGGGCTGTGACGGATCGAAGCCAGCCGCCGATGCCAAGTAGTCATACACATCCGCGCATGCGCTGGCGGCCATGGACAAAGGTCGGTAACCGGGTCCCTTGCCGACCAAGATGGCTTCGTAGGAGGCAGATGAGCAGTCGCCGGAACCTCGCGCTGCCCCGGTCCTCGTGACGTCCCAAGCCAAGGGCAGTGGCGTGATCGCCGACAGCTGGTTGTAGAGAACCCAGGTGGGGTTGAGGCTCCTCGTGAAGGTGAACCGGACCTCCGTCGGGCTGTCGGCAACGACATCGCTCACGTCGTCCGGCAGCTCGCCCGTAAAGTAGCCACCCCAGTTCTGCTTCTCGGCGCGAAGCAGGTTCATGAAGAAGACGACATCCTGGGCGGTGACCTGCTCGCCGTCCGACCACTTGTACGGCTTCAACTTGACGACCGCCGTCCTGTCGTCCGGCGAGAACGTCGGAGGCTCCGCCAGTGACAAGCACTCGTTGAGCGTCGGCTCGACCTGGCTGCCCACCGGCGTCCCGAACCAGTAGAGCGGTCGGTACATCAGCTGCTGGAACTGTCCGATGTTGCTCGGCGTGTCATACCCGAAGGGATCAATCGGGAAGATGAAGTTCGGGTGTTGCGAGATCCCGACGGTGATCATCCCGCCCGGCGTTGCCTTGGCGGACGGCAGGCAGGGATTGGAGACCGTGTGGATGGCACCCGTGGTTCGGGTCGTCTCAGGGCCGCTCGACGCCGTGCATGCCGAGATCAGCAAAGCGAGCGACAAACAGCCGGCGATCGACAGCCGGGTCCTCATGACGCCGTCCGAACGATGCGCAGCTGCCACTGCCCCCTCCTCGTGTAGTAGATCGTAATCGTTTCGTCATCGGATGTACATGTTCAAGTCGGCAGTGGCCTCCATGCCTTGACGGTTATATGCCCCTCCCGGTATGCTCGATCGATGACGTTCGCCGTGCTCGCCGAGCCTTCCCGCAGGCGAATCCTTGACCTGCTACGGGAGGGCGAGCGCTCCGTGAACGAGATCGTCGGCGACCTCTCGATCAGCCAGCCCGGGGTTTCCAAGCATCTGCGGGTGTTGCGAGAGGCAGGGCTGGTGGATGCGCGTGTCGAGGCGCAGCGACGTGTCTATCGCCTGCGTCCCGAGCCGCTCGCGGAGGTCGAGGCCTGGATCGCTCCCTTCCGCGAGCTCTGGTCCAAGAGCCTCGATTCGCTGGAAGCGCACATATCCGACACCTCGAAACAGACGGCACCAAGGAGGAGATGACATGGACGGACAGCTGCTGCGGGATGGCGAACGGTGGGCGCTTCGATACGAGAGGGAGTTTCCTTGCAACGTGGCCCGTCTGTGGCGTGCCGTGACGGAGGCTGACGAGCTCGCCAGATGGTTCCCGGGCAGGCCGAGAATCGAGCTCGAGGTGGGTGGCCATGCGCATTACGAAGACCCTGAAGACTTCGACTTCGAGATCGATCCGGATCTCCTTCACCGGACAGGGGCGGTGCAAGAGATCGATCCGCCCAAGTTGTTCGTGATCACCTGGGGCGAGGACCTGCTGCGTTTCGAGTTGCACCCCGAAGGCGAGCAGTCGCGGCTGATCTTCACCTACACCTTCGAGAACCGAGCCGCTGCCATTCGCTCCGGGTCCGGATGGAGCGTCTGCCTCGACATGCTCGGTGCCTCCCTCGGAAGCGGGGAGCAGATCGAGGATCGTTGGCTCGCCTACGTGGCTGCGTACACCGAGGAGCTCGGCTCTGCGGGGACCTACACACGGCACGGCGACGACGAAGCCACCCTCCGGTTCGAGCGCGTGCTGAGCCATCCGGCCGCCGATGTTTGGCAGGCCCTCATCGATCCAGAGCTAGCTCGGCACGTGGCTTGCGGAGGCCAGCTTCGAGGAGGCTGTGGGCGGGGCCGTGGGGCTTCGTCTTGCAAGCCCGAGGGAGTACACGGTGCGGGGAGTTGTCACGCGCCTGGAGCGCCCGACGGTGCTCGAGTACAGCTGGACGACGGCCGATCAACCCGATGGCACCGTCAAGTGGCAGCTGATCGGCGCCGGAGAGACCTGCCTCCTGCTGCTCACCCACACCCTCCACGGCCAGTCGGACGCCGCCGCGACCCTGGCGTTCTGGCACACCCGTCTCGCCCAACTACGCAACATGCTGCAGGGGTTGCCAACTGCTCCCTTCTCGAGGGCGCGGAGCGACGAGCTGCTCGCGGCCTACGGAGCGGCGGTCGGCTCTTGACGGCTCGCCCGGGGACCCGCTGAGCTTTCCTCCGACAGGTATCAGCAATGGCACCTTCGGCGGCCGGCGATGACAAAGGCCCTTCAGGCCGCCAGGTACTTGCTCACAAAGCCGGCAAGTGCGGTCGCGAGCTGCGGCGAGAACGGGAGCGAATCGGTGTAGTGCGCCGACGTCCCGCTGGAGTCGACCTTCAGGACATGATCGACCCCCGTCAGGTGGACGAAGTCGATGAGCGCACCGGCTTTGCCCAAGCCATAAGCGATGTTGTCGACCTCTGAGCACGTCACCTGGATGTCGGCGTTGCTGCAGGTTACCAGCACCGGCATGTCCCGCCCGAGGTGCGCTGCGAGAACGCCAGGGTCGAACTTGTCCGCCTGCGAGAGGTAGCGGGCAGTGGCCGGGTTGAGGATGCTGCCGATCCCGTACGGCAGGCCGGCGGCAACCTTGCCGCTGGTGCGCAAGGAGGTGACCGCCGACGAGAGGACCCGCTTCACAGCGGAGGCGACCGTGGCCGTGATCCGCCCTGCCTTCAACTCGCGTCGACTTGCACAAGCACCTGAGCCGAGATGACGGTCAGATAGCGCTCACTGAGCGGCTCGATGAGGCCGAGAGCATGGATCGGCGGGGTCGCACCGGCAGCGCCCGCCGCCAAAGGAGCGCGAAGAGCCCTCCCTCGCTGTGCCCGAACACCCCGAGCCGCGAGGTGTCGACCCCCGGCTGCGAGGCGAGGAACCTGAGGGCGTCGATGGCCTCCGCCTCGAACACGCCGATCCCGATGTCAGCAGGTTTCGAGGCATACGGCCCGACTCCGGTCTTGCCCGAGCCGAGCTTGTCGTAACGAAGGCTCGCCACGCCGTCCTCCGAGAGCCAGATCGCCAGCTGATGCAGCGTGTTGACCGGCCCGGGCTCCAGCGCCGAGTTCCCGTTTCGATCCGTCGGGCCGCTGCCGGCGATCAGCAGGACGGCAGGCACTCGAGCTGCATCGCCCTCCGGATGGCGGTAGCTGGCGTAGATCGTCAAGCCCTGCGACTGGAAGGTCACCTGCTGGTCGACCCAGGTGACGTGCGCCGGTCCGGGGGCCGATGTCGAGCTGTCGGCGCCGTGACCGGAGGATGCACAGGCTGCCATCGCGAGAGCCGCAACAGCGATGAATCCGATCCGTCGCCACCCGCCACCCCTCATGTCACTCTCCTGCCCTCAGTATGAAAAAGCCGGCGACCCTGCCCTCGCTGTCGATCGTCACGCGCCCGATCCGCTCGCCCGCCCGGCAGGTCAGCCGGCCATCGGCCACCAGGAGATCGCCGAGCGGGCGGACGGCTGGCGCCCCGATGCGCTCGATCGGCCCGGGCTGCCGCTCGAGTTCCCTCCGCACGCGGCGAAGCAGCGGAACACTGCAGGCGCCGATCATCTCCTCAGCGAAACAATCCCGCATCCGCTCGAACTCCCCGGCCCGGAACCACCTGAGGATGCGAGCAGCAAGCCGCGATGCGGCCCCGAGCTCCGCCTGCCAGGCAGCAGCGGCATCGGCACCGGCGCCGCCGTACTTCTGGAACACAGCCTGCCGGCTCACCCCGAGAGCGCTCCCGATCTCGGCCCACGAGGATCCGGCAGCTCTTGCTTGCTCGACGAGCAACCGGGCCGCGTCGTCGGCCAAGGCGTGCAGGCTCCGGAGCCCCCGCAATCCCGCCAGGGAAGGATGCGCGGAGCTCACCGGCCCCGGCCCCTCTGTGAGCACCGACGCGACATGCTCAGCGGCCCCGACGAGGAGCACACCGACCAGATCCCGATCGGCGTCGCCGAGGCCCCGGTGGACGCCCACCTCTCCCCCCTCATCCGCCAGGGCTGCCATCGGCGTAAATCTATCTTGACGATCCCTGGTCGTCAATATTTCTTGACACTCGATTGCCTGAGCGGTCGACTCTAACGGTTGACGATGTATCGGCGTCCGTAGTAGAGTGAGCGGGTGGTCGAGGACGGGCTGTCAGGTTTTGGACGCTATGCCGGCCCGGCCACGCTGATCCTGTCGAGTCTCGCCGGCGGGCCGAAGCACGGCTACGCCCTGACGCGAGACGTCGAGGGCTTCGCCGGATTGACGCTCAGCCCGGGGACGCTTTACGAAGCGCTGGCCCGGCTGGAGGGCCAAGGGCTGATCGAGCCCCTGCCGAGCGACGACCGGCGCCGTCCGTATCGCCTGACCGCCGCCGGCGCAGCCGCTCTGCGATCGCATCTTCAGTCACAGCGGGAGGTCGCCGAGTTGGGGCTTCGCCGTCTGGCAGGAGCCGAAGGGAACTGATGAGTCCCGCTTCTCGCGTTAGATGGGCGGTTCGCCTCTACCCGCGACCTTGGCGCGACCGGTACGGCGATGAGTTCTCCGCGCTGCTCGCCGACGAGATCGCCGACAAGCCCCGCTCGCTGAGACGGGACCTCGACGTCATAGGCGGCGCGGCGCGTGCTCACCTCACCAACATCGGGCTCGGTCCGCCCGTCAGCTGGGCCGGCGACCTCGCCAACCGCGGTCTTGCGGCGGTCTGCGTGGCAGCGATCCTCTTCTCCACCTTCGCGCTGGCGATCTGGTCGCAGCTGGCTACGAGCTGGCGATGGTCGCCGCCGCAGACACGTGCCACGTCGGGAGGGTCCTGCTGACGACAGTGGCCCTCCTCGTCCTCGCGGCTGTGATGCTCGTCGCCGCGATCGCCGTCGTTTGTTCCTGCTTCGCCATCTTCGTTCGCGGTCCGCGGGCACCGCTGATGTCGGCGGTCTTGCTGTTCGTTTGCCCCCTCGCTCTTCTGCTGGCCGGCGCGGCTCATTTCTCCTCCGCTTGGCCGGGCAGCGCCGGGCACCCCTGGGCCGGTCAGGGCCTCGTTCCGCCGCAGCTGGCTTCCTTTGCTTGGGCGAGCACGCTGTTCGTGACGAGCTACTGGGCGCACCCGGCTGTCCTTTCCCACTTCCCCTCGGCGGAGCTGGCGGGGATGGCGGTCGGCCCCGTGTTGCTCTGTGCGGCGCTCGTGGGGGCGATCCGCGCCGTCAAGCTGATCGAGCTGAGCCGTTCGGCCTGCAAGTTGATGTCCGGCCTGGTCTGCGCCGGCGCCGTTTCGATGGTGGTCTTCATCTCGGGGTGCGCCGCGTGCCTGCTCGGCGGCAGCACCGGTCCCGGCGATCTGTACCGCATGGGTGCGATCGATGCTCTCGATGTCGGCGTCATGGTCACCGCCGTGGTCGTCCTGCTCCGGGCGGCGAGTTGCTCCCTAAGCCAATTCGGTCAACGGACGAGCGGGACCCCGGCGAGCGGCGTGTGAGCGAAGGTCCTACCGCTGCTGGCCTCAGGGGCCGGACCTTGAGCAGGCGCCAGCTGCTGGCGGGGCTAGGCGGAGTGACGCTTGCCGCCGGCTGCGCTTCGGCATTCGAGCTCGTTCAACACGGCGTCCTGCCGGGGAAACAGGCGCTGGAACAGCTCGACGGAAGCTGCTCGGTTGCCGAGCCATCGCTGGAGTTCGCGCCGCTCGGTCCATCGAGGAGCGGCAGCTTCTACTCGCGAGCTCGCGGGTGCCAGGTCGGGTACACGTTGGCGCTGCCGCCCGGGCACCGCCTCGGTGACGAGTTGCCCCTGGTGGTGATGCTGCACGGATTCGGCGGCGATCACACCAATGCCCTCTCTGGCATGTCGCCCGCACAGGCACTCGCGTTGCAGGTCGGCGGACGGACCCTCGCTCCGATGGCGCTCGCCACGGTGGACGGCGGCGATGGATACTGGCATCCCCATCCCGCTGACGACCCGCTGCGGATGGTGATCGACGAGCTCATCCCGATCTGCAGCGCGCACGGGGCAGGGAGAGACGGTCAGCGGATCGGCGCGATGGGAATCTCGATGGGTGGCTATGGTGCCTTGATCCTTGCCGAGCACTACCCGACGCTGATCTCGGCAGTCGCCTCGATCAGCCCCGCCATCTGGACCAACTACGACGAAGCGAAGTCGGCCAACCCAACCGCTTTTACCTCGGCGTCGGATTTCGCCGACTACGACGCGGTATCGCACGCCGGGGCCCTACGAGGCATACCGGTGAGGGTGGCGTCCGGATATGACGATCCCTTCCATCCGGGGGTGCTGGCATTGGCGCAGGCGCTCCCTCCAGGCGCAGTCGTCGACTTCGGCTCGGGCTGCCACACCGCCCAGTTCTTCCTTCAGCAAGAGCCGCCGTCGCTGGCGTTCCTCGCCGGGCACCTCGCCCGCTGAACCGTCGATGGCGCTGCTCGCCGGGCACACCGCCCGCTGAACCTTTGCAGAGCTACTCGATCGCCTGGTGCGAGATGACAGCCGGCTGCCGTCCGGCGAACAGCCAGCCGCCGAGCGCCGCTGCTGCCGGCATCGCCAGCAGGATGATGGCGAGGTTCATCCATGGGACCGCCGTGAGCGCGCTGAGCCCCTCGCCGTCCCCCGCTCCACGGAAGAAGGCGACCGCCACGATGTAGCCGGCGATGGTGCCGACGATCGCCCCGAGCAGCGCGAGACCACCCGCCGTCGTCGCCGTCAGACTGCGACGAGTACGGCGACTAGCGCCTGTCGCCGTCAAGGTCCGCAGATCGGCGGCAGCCTCGCTGCGGATCAGTCCGATGGTCATCGCGAGTATCGCCAGCGCCAGCAGCGTGCCGGCGACCGTCGCCCAGTTGAGTACCTCCGCAGAGGTCGGGGCGTCCGACTTCGTCTCGATCTGCAGTCCGATGCTCGCTGCGGCGGCGCGGGAGTTGGTGATCTGTGTGGCCGTGATCGGCTGCGGCAGCTGGATGAACCAACCCTGGACAGACACGGTGTTGGCCAGATGGAGCGTCTGGATGGCGTGTTCGGTGAGGACTGTGTTCGGCCCTGACGTGCCACCCGGGAGAGCCGGCATCTCCTGGATCACAGGGTTGGCGATGCAGTCGTTCGGTGGGCACGGCCAGGTGTGGGCCCCCCCGGGACCGTTCGGGCCGGGTCCACCCGGGCCGCCCGGTCCACCGTTGCCGTAGAAGAGCTGCATCAGGGACGTGCCAGACAGCCCGGGCCGCATCGTCAAGATGTCTGCGTTCGGGTCGACCTGCGACTGTTTGATCCCGAAGGCGGCGAGCAACTGGGGCGTTGCGACGTAGATCTGCCCGTCCCAGTTGCGGCCGGGGGCCGCATGGTTCAACTGGACCGATGCCTGATCGAGCTCGACGACGTCGGTGGCACCGAGCTGCGAGGCGATCGAGTAGGCCTTCGCCTTCTGCTGCGGTAGCGGAGGTCCCGCAGGGCCGCAGCCGTTCCCCTTCGGGCTGATGCAACTGGCGCCCGGAGGGAACGGGGGTGTGTTCGCCCACACCACCACCTGGTTGGAGGCGAGGTTCGATCCGACGTAGTCGAGCACGTTCGAATAGCGGGCGTTGGCCACCAAGCAGACGGTCACTGCCGTGACGACCGCCAGGCTGATCGCCGACAGCGCCGAGCCCGACCGAGCCCTGTACCTTCCGAGGTCGCGCAACGCCATCCGCATCGAGACCGGCGCCCAAGAGACCCGCGAAGCCACCAGCGACAGCAGCAACGGGGCGAGCAGGATGATCGCAACCACGAGGGCGACGAAGCCGAGGACCACCTCCGGCAGCGCACCGCCGCCTCCGTACCTGTGAGCGCCTGCCAGCGTGACGAGCACGAATGCGAGGACGAGGAAGGCGACGCCCGGGATGGCGCTCCGGTGGACCTGGCGAGGAGGCGCCGGCCGACCTGAGAGCGCCGTGACGATCGGGACCCTGGAGATCGCCTTGGCAGGCCGGGAGGCAGCGAGGTAAGTGGCGACCACGGCGAGCACCATCGCCGGAAGGATCACGCTCCAGGGGACATCGAGCGCTCCGATGATGTGGTGGGAACCGGCCTCTACCGCCGGGCGGTAGACGAGCCACAGCGCGAAGCCGAGGACAGCTCCGATCAGGGTTCCCGCCACACCCACGACGAAGCCGTTCGCCCGGATCACAAGTCGGATGTGACGCGGTGCGGCGCCGGTGGCGGCCAGCATCCCGATCGCCCGCAACCGCCTCTGCGCGATCACCATGAACGCCCCGACCGACACCAGGGCGATCAGGAGCAGCCCGAGCGCCGAGACGACATAAGTGAAGAACGCCGGATTGAACTTGCCGGCGTTCACCGACCCGGGCGTCTCCACGTTCGACATGTTGGAGACGTCGATGCCGTGCGTGTCGAACAGGACAGTGACCTGCGAAGGCCCAACCACTTCGCCGGGAAGTACGAGGGCGAACTCGTCGAGCGTGTTCTGCGGGTCCTGCACGATGCCGACGACGTGCCACGCCCTGCCGGCGGCGTGCCACGTGCCGCCAACACCGACCGTGTAGTCGTTGGCGACGTCCTGCGTCAGCGCCACCTCTCCCCGAGTGCTCGGCAGCCGCCCCGACACCAGCGAGAGCATCGGGCCGCCGAAGGCGCCGTGCGGATCCTGGGCACGCAGCGAGAAGGTGTTGATCGAGCCCGGGACCTGGATGGTCCGGTTGTCGATCACGTCGACGGTCCCGAACTTGTGACGGATGGCGGCGATCTCGCCGGCCAGGTGCGGATCGTTGCCGGAGTAGGTAGCCAGGGCCTGCGCCGATCCGAAGCCGGCGTTGGCGGGAGTAGGGGTGTTGACAGCAACGGTGCCACCGAGGAAGGCAGCCGCTACGGCGACCGCCACCAGTGCCAGCACCAGCAGTTGCTGCTTCCACTCCCGGCGAAACAGCCGCCAGGCCCAGCGGACCACCGCTCTCCTCGCCGGGCCGCCGCCGCTGGCAGGACGCGCCGCCGCCATCTCAGGAGGCCGCTCGAGGGTCAGCGTCATGGCTTCGCCGACTGCTCGAGCACCATCTCGGGGCTGTCCGGCGGGAGTGTGTGGTCGACGATCCGGCCGTCGCGGATGAACACCACCCGGTCGGCCCACGAGGCGAGCTGCGCGTCGTGCGTCACGACGACGGCGGCGAGGCCCCTCCGGCAGGCGGCGAGCACCAGCCGCATCACGGCCTCACCGTTGGTCGAGTCGAGGGCGCCCGACGGCTCGTCCGCGAGCAACATCTGCCGGTCGCCGACGACGGCCCTGCCGATCGCCACTCGCTGGCGCTCCCCGCCCGAGAGTTGATCGGGGAAGTGGGTCGCCCGATCGCGCAAGCCCAGCTCCTCGAGCGCCTGCATCGCGACGGCACGCGCTTTGCGCATCGCCACGCCGTCGAGCTCCAGTGGCAGAGACACGTTCTCGGCGGCGGTCAATCCCGGTAAGAGGTTGAAGTCCTGGAAGACGTAGCCGATCGAGCGGCGCCGCAAGCGAGCCTTCTCGTTGGCGTTGAGCCTGCCGAGGTGCTGCCCGCCGACAATTACCTCTCCGTCGCTCGGGTCTTCGAGGCTGCCGGCGATCGTGAGCAGCGTGCTCTTGCCGGACCCGCTGGGGCCCATCACAGCCACCAGCGAGCCGGCCTCGACCTCCAGGCTTATGTCTCGAAGTGCGTGCACCTCTGCGGCGGCCTCCCCATACACCTTCGAAACCCCACGAAGCTCCAGATAGCTCATCTCCGCACTCCGATCTTCCGTCTTGTGCCGGGTCGGGTCGGCAGTGGCCACTCGGGCCTCGCCGCCGCTCCAGAACCCATCGATCCCTCCATTGCTCCGGCTCCATCAGCCGCCCCCGCGGCCCTTACCGCCTCGGCAGCCTCGGCGGCCGCATGAGCCGCCCGCTTGAGCCGGCCGTCGGCGGCGTCGAGCCACTTGACGACGGCGTCCAGCCGGTAGAGCTCGGCGTCGACCACGAGGGCGAAGTTCAGGTCGAACGCTGACTCGTCCTCCTTCAGGCGCGTCCACTGCTGCATCGTCTCGACCACGTAACGGCGGTGCACTTGGATCACGTCGTGCACATCGACGTCACGAAGCCGAATCGCCACGAGGACCTTGATCACCAGCTCGTCGCGCGGGGGCGAGCTCAGGTCGGGCGGCGTGTGCAGCCACTCGTCGAGCTCGCGCGTCCCCTCGGCGGTGATCCGGAACCCCTTCTGCGGACCCTCGTCGGCGGCTTCGTCAGACTCCACGAGCCCGTCGCGCTCCAGCCGCTGCAGGGTCGTGTACACCTGGCCGACGTTGAGGGGCCAGACGTCGCCGGTACGATCCTCGAACTCCTCGCGCAGCTGCAGACCGTACTTCGGACCCTCGCTGAGCAGGGCCAACAGTGCGTGACGGACGCTCATGACCTCGTCGCTCCCACTTCTCCGACGCTCCTCGATCTCGGTAGCATACTGGGTATCATACTCGGCATGTCAGGGTTTGCAAGCCTCGCCTGCCTCGAGGGGGCGGAGGTTCTCCGCGAAACGTCGCGTATCTGACGCCGCGCAGGAAAGCTCGTTCCCGACGAGGCCTCCTCGGCTCACTGGGCTGACGAGCTGCGGGTGCGCAAGACTCGCCCCATGCCGGTCTGGCGCATGCGCGACTTCCACTCGGACGACCTGGACGCGGCGATCCGCCTCTGGGACGACCCCTCGGCCTCCGACAGCGAACCGGTCTTCTCGATCTCGGAGCTGATCGCGGCGGTCCGTGCGGGGGAACCGGCGGTGGTCGCGGTGGTCGGCAACGAGATCGTCGGCTGCGCCGTCAGCGAGCTCGACCAGGGACGCGCCTGGTTGCTCCGGCTGAGCCTTCATCCGGCTTGGCGCCAGAGGGGGATCGGCAGCGCTCTGCTTGCCGCGCTCGAGAGCCGTGTGGTGGGCGCAGGCGTGCACCGGATCGACTGCATCCTCTCGGCTGAGGGCGAGATCGGTGCGGCCGCCTTGGAGCACTCCGGCTACCGCCGCCGCCAGGGGCTCGTGCTCTACGAGAAGGTCGAGGTGCCGGCGGCCGACATCGGACTGCTCGGCCGGCTCGGTGGCCGCATGTTGCGATCGGACCTCTGGCAGCGCCTGGGCGGGATGGTGCGCGAGAAGGAGCTGATCGAGCACCGCATCGTCCTGCCGCTCGCCAACCCCGACATCGCCGAACGCTCCGGGCTCGTCCTGCCGCGGGCAGTGGTGCTGTTCGGCCCGCCCGGGACGGGCAAGACCACATTCGCCCGCGCCATCGCCTCCCGCCTGGGATGGCCATTCGTGGAGCTGTTCCCGTCGCGCCTCGCCGGTGACTCGTCGAGCACCCTCGCCGGTGCGCTTCGCGAGGCGTTCGAGTCGGTGGCCGAGCTCGACTACGTGCTGGTGTTCATCGACGAGGTCGAGGAGATCGCGAGCCTGCGGGGACGTACCCCCTCCGCCACCCATGGCGTCACCAACGAGCTGCTGAAGCTCATCCCGGTGCTGCGGGAGCGGGAGGGGCGCCTTCTCGTCTGCGCCACCAACTCGGTGCGGGCGCTGGACCCGGCGTTCCTGCGGCACGGGCGTTTTGATTATGTCCTTCCGGTGGGACCCCCTGACGAGGAGGCACGGCGCGCCATCTGGGAGCGCTACCTGGCCGACATCCCCCACGCCGGCCTCGACATCGACGAGGTCGTCCTCCGCTCGGCGATGTACACGCCGGCCGACGTGGAGTTCGCCGCGCGGCGGACGGCTCAGTCGGTGTTCGAGCGGACCCTGGCCGACCCCTCGGGTCAATCGGCGTCCGCCGACACGGCGACCGTGCTGGATGCGATCCGCGACACGCGCCCCACTCTCACCTCCACCGTGATCGAGGAGTTCGAGCAGGACATCATCGACTACGCGCGGATCTGACCGCTTCAGCTCCGGCGGCGGTTCACAACGACACCCCGACGCCGACCGCCGCGTGCCGCACCGCGGAGATCGGACTCCGTTCCGGCCCGACGACCGACGACGCCAGCCGCGAGGGCGAGCACGAGCGCGTCGGCACCATCGGGATCTCCACCTCGATATAGAGGGTGGCGGGACCATATTCGCTGCCCGTGAAGTAGATCCCTGGGCCGTCGAAGATCGCCGCGCAGCGCGGCAGCGCGTAGGAGATCACCCAGTCGACAAAACCTTCTCCATAAGGATCCGGTCGCTGCGAGACCGCGTTCCACGCGATGGAGACGAGCTCCCTGGCAGCCGACACCGACGGCTGGTGCAAGGTCGGGGCACACGCCGAAGAGGGGCCTCCGCAGACGCTGAGCCCTTCACTGCGGTAAACGAGGACGTCGCCGCCTGTGCGGGCATCGAGCACGATCACCTCGAACCACGGTTGGGGTGAGTCCGAGTTGGCGAGGCGAACCGTATCCGAGGCGGTGGCGAGCGCCACCCAAGCCGGACGGCTCTCGTAGCCGGGAAGACCCTTCGTCAACCCGGGAGCGATCGTTACCACGCCGGCCGCGATCAGCTCGGCGGGTTCCCAGCCGGCTCCCTCGCCGGACTGTGCAGCTGCCACGACCGCCTTGGCCCGTTGGAGCGTGATCGGCAACCGGGCATCCAGCGGGAGTGGCTCGATCACGAGCCGACCATCGTCAACCAGCAGGCCGCGCACGAGACGGCCGTCCCGCACGAGCCCTCTCGGCAGAGACGTCTCTCCTTTGGCGGCCCAAAGGGACAGGGGCGGAGGCGGGAGGGCGGTCGTCGTCGTTGTCTGTGACGTGGTGGACGTCGAGGCGCTGGACGTCGAGGGAGTGCCCGCTTGCGGGCGCACCCCAGCACCGGTACAGGCGGCCAGCACGGCGCCGCTCCCGAGGAGCAATATCCCGAGCAGTGCCGATAGACGAACCGACGAGTTCCGCATGCCTTGCAAAGTCGGGCAGGGGACCGAACGCGTACGTCGGCCGCGCGACTCCTGTCATCTTGGGTCGCGGGCGGCGTCCTCATCAGCTCGTGCCGAACTCACGGGACTCGACGGTGCGAGCCCAGCCGGCGGCTCAACCGCCGACGGCATCCAAGAGCTCGATGCCGACCCCTACGCAGCGATCAGCCCAATCGGACCAGCCTTGGGCCATGGCACCGCTGGCGAAACCAACCGCCATGTCGGCAGCGAAAAGAGCGATGCTCTGCGGGCTCGAGATGCGACGGAGGTGCTCCAACACCATTTGGCGCAAATCAGGATGCTCCCAGCAGCAGAACAGGATCTCCGTCACATCCCATCCACGATCTCCGCTGGTCGTGTTCTCCCAATCGACTATCGCGCTGATGAAGTCACCTTCGACAAAGATGTTGCTGGGATTCATGTCCTGATGGACGATGTCGGCGGCCCTCACCACCAGGCCACGAGACTCGAGGGCGATGGCCGTCGCTTGGTCGAGCAGCGACTCCGCCTGGTGGGACCACGAGCGCATGAGTTCCGGAAAGGAATAGTCGCCGTCACTCTCGAGGATTCGGGCGATCAAGGCGTCAGGCCAGCCGCTCGGGCCAAGCGCTCTCCCCGCCTGCAGCTCGACGATCCTCAGGAGGTCTTGCATCTGGGCGCTCGTGAAGTGGCCGGGGCCAGGTGGCCTGCCGTGCATCATGTCCATCACCGCATATGCACCGCCGTCGATCATGCCTACGTACCGGTAGCGAGGCACCGGAGCGCCCACTTGCCGGAGGACGGCGCAAGTCTCGGCCGCTCGTTCCTGAGGACCGGGGTCTGTGGCGCCAACCGACCACTTGAGGACGGAGGTCTCCCGGTGCTCCTTGACGGTCCAGACGCCGGCGTTCTTACCAGCGCCCGGCAGGCGCTCAACGATCTCGAACTTGGTGCCTCTGGCCGCGTTGATCGTTTCGAGGGCGCGGGTTGCAAGGGCCTGGTCCCCGTAGCGCGACGGACGTTGCTCGACTGGCCTATCTAGATCGCCGTCTGTCATCTCGGTGACATCTCGATTCATGCCCAGCCTCTCATGTGCAGCCCACCACAGCTCGAGAAGGCCCACCGCAGCCCGACGGGCGGTATTTGCTAACAGGCCAAGAGGCGGCCGGAAGCCGGGCGTTGGCTTTCTACCACCCCGCCAGAGTGGCCTTGATGAGGACTTGCGCCATCCATACCAGCAAATCGATCGCCTGCTCACGTGACAACTCGGCCATGTCGGTCGTCCAGACGATGGCGTCCGAGCCAAACAGTGGGACCAGCGCCTTCGCAAGGCGCTCGCGTGCATCCGCCGGCGTGTCTCGTGGCAAGCCTCGGAGGAGGTCCGCGATCCAGCGATCGCGGCTCGTCATTCCTCGACGGGGCTTCTCGTGTTCCCTGGCAGGTTCCAGCGAGAGGCGGAGGAATGTGCGCAGCTCGGTCTCATGCTCGAACGCCCACTCGCCCGTCGACCGCACGAGTGCTGCCGCCCTGGCGCCGAGCTCGCCCTCGGTCGGAGCCTCCGATGGCGACCAGTCGGTGTCGGCGAGTGGGTTGTCGGCCAGCGACATGGTGGCGTTGAAGACCACGGCGTCGTTGTTCGGAAAGTAGCGGTAGGCCGTTGCTCGCGACACACCCGCGAGCTCCGCCGCAGCCGGGACAGTGAGCGGCCGACCAGTGCGCAGCAGCTCCCGCGCAGCGTCCCTCAACAGACGCATCGTGCGTTCCCTCGGACCAGACGCTTCTCGCTTTTTGCCTCGACCGTCCACAGTCCTCCTTCTGGTTGACAAGACGGGCTCTGAGGCGCATGATACCAGAAGTCTCATTCTGAGACAGTAGATCTCACGATGAGATACCCCGTCCAATCGTTGACTCCCGAAGGAAAGGCAGCCATGACCCTTACCGCCGCAGCATCCCAATCCGACGTGACAGCGCCGTCCTTGACCGGGGTCCAGCATCTGGGCGTCACGGTCCGAGACGTCGCAGTCAGCGAAGCGTGGTACGCGAAGGTTCTCGGCCTGGTTCGCGCCTTCGTGGAACCGCACTCGGCCGGCGACGGCTATGCCGTCGTCATGACTCGTCCGGGCACCGGCCTCTTCCTGGGACTCGATCACCACCCCGAGGCCGACCGGCAGATGTTCGATCCGCTGCGCACGGGTCTCGACCACGTGGCCCTCGGAGTCGCCACTCGGGAAGACCTGGACACGTGGTGCTCCCGCCTCGACGCCCTCGGGGTCGAGCGCGATCCACTCTTCGAGACCGCCGAGCCGTTGCCGCACGCCATGGTCGGACTCCGCGACCCCGATGGGATCGCAATCGAGTTGTTCTGGTTCGGCGGCTGAGGTGTCGATCCAGACCCAACTCCCCAAGCGCACGGGATCCCGGCCGACCACCACCAGCGAGATCCCCCACAGCCAACTGGATCAGCAACCCGTCGACAGCCGGCACGTAGACGCCATTCTCGCCGAGGCGATGACGTGGCCGGCCGTCCTCGGCGGCCCGTCGTCAGTTTCGGTGGAGGGCGCCCGGGCGCTCAGCCTGGACGCGAGCACGGCATGCGGGCCGAAGGAGGCCTTCATGGTCGGCCGAGAGTTCTGCCATGTGCACGCGCAAGGCGACTTCAGCCTGCACGCTGCCCTGCCTCTCCCACTCGCCGAAGCCGCCGAGCGTGAAGGATGGGCTGAGCCTCACTTCTTCGTGCGCATAGGACGAGCACCGGCAACGATCGTCATGCTCTATGCCCCGCGGGACCTCGCCGAGCAGGACGTGGTCCTGGGGCTGGTCCGATCGTCCTACGAGTTCGCCCTCAAGGAGGAATGATGTCCATCACGGTCGTGGGACCCCAAGACGGCGAGCCGTCAGGCGGTGGTCCGATACGAATACGCATCATCGAAGACGGTTCGCACACCGAGCATCGGCTGGGTCTCGTCGAGGCTGTAGTGCCTCCCGGACCTGCTGCCCCACCGCAGCACGTCCACCGTGATCATGATGAGACCTTCATCGTGACCGAGGGCAAGCTGAAGTTCACCTCCGGAGCCGACAGCCGTCGACGTCGAGGCAGGGTCCTGCGTCACAGTCCCCGCGGGGACGCCGCACACCTTCTCCAATCCCTTCGGCGAAGCAGGCAAGTTCATCTGCACGCTCACGCCCGACCTCTATGTCGAGTACTTCCGCGACCTCAGCAAACTCCCCCTCAACGAGCAAGGGATGCTCGACCCAGCCGACGTCGGCCGGACCATGGCGAAGTACGCCACCGAGATAGTCCGCTGATTCGAAGCCCCCGCTCATGAGGGGTGAGGTCTCGGCCGTGTGAGTTCGCGCTCTCGATTGGCCTCGAGTGCCGCCCGGAGCCACCGGGAGCCGTGTATCCAGGCGCGACCCTGTCAACGGGAGCCGGCGGATCCCACGGACGGTTCAGCGGCCGCCTTGATCCGCTCCAGAGTCGCTCGCATGGCCGCTTGTCGGTGAATGTCGCGGTTGACCATCACGACATCCTCGAAAATCCGCGCCGACAGCGGCACCGAGTGAACCTCGAAGGACTCGACGACCTTCGTACCGGCGCCTTCTGGCTCGAACCGGTAGCGCCAGGTCACGACGTCCCGGTCGCCTTTGACCGTGGACCAGGAGATTTCCCTCGCCGGATCTGCCGTCTTCACCTCGCAGATCATTGACCAGCGCACCGGTCCCCACCGGTTGTGACCTTTGAATCGAGCGCCGACCTTTGCCGGCGCGCTCGCTCCGTCGAGCCAGCTGACGCGGTAGCACTCGGGGCTCCATTCCCCCATGCGGTCCAGGTTGGCCACGAGGGACCAGATGGTGTCGGGGGCTGCATCGATGTGGATCTCGACCTGTCCTTGACGGGCGCTCGCCATTCTTCGACTTCTCCTTGGTCCAAGCCGCCCTCAGGCGGCAGCTTCGATTCGCCTTCGGTAGTCGTCGGCAAGGGCGCCCAGCGCTGCGGCGCAGTCGCCGCCGGTGAAGGACGAGCCGTGCATCAGGGCCAGCGTGCTGGGCACCGAGATCGGCGAGGCGTTGCACCGTGCCGGCGCTCGTCGGAGCCAGGCAGCTGGCCCCGAAAAGGTCCTCGGCCGCTGCAGCTGGGCCGACGATGTCGCCTGTGGTCAACGCCGGCCCGTCACCTAGATGGGTGAAGAGGTCCCCGCAGAGCAGAGTCTTGGTCGTCTCCTCGAACATGACCCCGGCATCCCACCCATGGGGAACGTGGGGGGTGTCGATGTGGCGGACCCGCTTGGTTCCGAGCTCGACCACCTCCCCGTCGGCGAGTGGTCGGGGCGGCCGATCCGCCATCTCGGCGAGCCTGAACCATGCAGCCGAGGGCGCCGTGCGCGACCTGGGCCCCGGGAGCGGCGCCCAGGAACTCGTTCATCGCTCCGCACTCGTCGGACTCGACGTGGCCGAAGGCAATCCAGCGCAAGCGATCGACGGGGATGACCCGTTCGATTGCTTCGCGCACCGAATCGAACATCGAGCGGTGCCCGGTGTGGAACAGGAGCGGCTCGTCGTCGACGAGAAGGAACTGGTTGAAGGTGAGGCCGGACGGTCCGATGTTCGGCGCGAAGGTCGACAGCCGGTAGATCCCGGGTCCGATCTCGTCGAGCTTGGTCGTCATCTGCGTGCTCCTTTTGATGTCGGCGCTCGTCGTGAGGTCCGAAGAGCGGCTTGCGAGGAATGGTCGGTGCGGCTCAGGCAGTGGGAGAGAAACATCGTCACCGCATCGTCGACCAGACGGCCCCATCGGTCTCCGCCCGGGTCGTTCGACACCTGCTGGTCGACCAGGCCCGTGATCAGCGCCGTCCACAGGTCGACATACTTCTGGTCAGTGACGCCGACGGCCGCCAAGCGGCGCTTGGCTTGCCCGAGCGCCTCCAAGGCATGGGCATACGATTCGGCTGAGGGCTCGAAGCCTGGGATCGTCCGCTGGAATAGCAGCTGGTAGCGGGCCACGTCTTCGGTGCAGAACCGGACGAAGCGCCGCGCCATAGCCACCAGAACCGCGACCGGATCGTCGGTGTCGTAGGGGGCAGCCATGCAGGCGCCGAACTCAGCGGCCGCCTCGCCGAACATGGCGTCGTAGATATCGCTCTTCGATCCGAAATAGACATAGACCGTGGGAGTCGTGATCCCCGCACGGGCCGCGAGGTCTCGCATCGACAGGCCGGCCAGCCCCGCTTCGCGGACCAGCAGCCAGGCCGCTTCGACGATCGTCGCCCGGGCCGAGCGCCGCCTACCTTCCCGCCAGTCCGTCCCCGCCCCGGTGTTAGACGCCATTCAGTAACTTTAGACGTCGTTAAAGCCCGCTGTCAAGAGCGAGCGAGTCGACCTTCGTGGTCCCGTCGAAACTTCCGGGATTCTCATCCCGACTAGCGAAGGTTCGGTAATTGGCAGATGATGGCACGCCGTTTAGTCGAGTTTGCGGTCGTCGCTCCGATCATCGGCGCGGCGCGACGTCTCGCCGCCCCCGCTCTTGGCGTCCCGCCCGCCGAGTGCTACTGGCAGTTGGATGTTGAAGCGAAGGCCGACGATGCGGATGGCGAAGCAGACGGCGAAGCCGATGAGCGGAAATGCCTCGTTGGTGGTGCCGGCGCCGTGGGCGCCGACCACGACGGCTGCTCCGGCGAGGGCGGGGACGGCGTAGAGGTCGTGCTGTAGCACGGTCGGGATTTGGCGGATGAGCACGTCGCGGAGCATGCCTCCGCCGCTTCCGGTAATGGCGCCGAGGATGATGGCCTGGGCGGGCCCGAGTCTGAACTCGAGGGCTTTGGCTGCTCCGGTGACGCAGAACAGGGCCAGACCGGCGGCGTCGAGGACCTGGATGACGTTCCAGATCCGCTCCAGCAGGGGGCGGGCGGCGAAGGTCACCAGCCCGGCGGCTCCGGCGGCGGCCAGGTAGCGCCAGTCGCGGAACGTGGCCGGTGGAGTGCCGATCAGCAGGTCTCGGATGATGCCGCCGGCGAGGGCGACGACCAGGGCGAGAACGAGCACGCCGAAGAGGTCGAGGCGGGCTTTTATGGCGGCGAGTCCACCGCTGAGGCCGAACACGAAGGTTCCGATGAGGTTGAGCCAGAGGATCAGCGTCGGGTCGAAGCCCTGGACCATGCGTGGCATCCTTGCGCAGGGGAGGTGACCATGTCCGATAACAGCGAGATTCGCTCTGTCCTTGCGGGCTTGGATGGCATCGCGGTGGGTTCTCGAGGCGTTCTACCGCGATCTCCACGCCCATCCCGAGCTGTCACTGCAGGAGCACCGCACCTCGGAGAAAGCGGCCGACCAATTACGCCGGGCCGGTTTCGAGGTGACCGCTGGCGTGGGCGGCACGGGAGTGGTGGGGCTGCTACGTAACGGCGAGGGCCCGACGGTGATGCTGCGGGCGGACATGGACGCTCTGCCGGTGAAGGAGGCCACCGGACTGCCCTACGCCAGCGTGGAGTTCTCAGCCGACAGCGAGGGCAACCAGGTTCCGGTTATGCACGCCTGCGGCCACGACATGCACGTCACCTGGCTCGCCGGCACGGTCGGCCTCCTGGCTCAGGCGGCCGGGTCATGGAACGGCACGGTCTTAGCCGTGTTCCAGCCGGCGGAGGAGACCGCCCAGGGGGCGCAGGCGATGATCGATGACGGCCTGTTCGAGCGGTTTCCGAAACCGGAGGTCATCTTGGGCCAGCACGTCATGCCCGGCATCGCGGGCCACGTCGGCTACCGGCCGGGGACCACCCAGGCGGCTGCTGACAGCCTTCAGGTCCGGCTGTTCGGCCGTGGCGCGCATGGGTCGATGCCCGAGTCCAGCGTGGATCCGGTGGTCATGGCAGCGGCGGCGGTCATGCGGCTGCAGACCATCGTGTCGCGTGAGACGGCGGCTTCGCAGGCGGTGGTGGTCACCATCGGCGCCCTCCAGGCCGGGACCAAGGACAACGTCATCCCTGACGAGGCGGTCCTCAAGATCAACGTGCGCAGCTTCGACGAGGCGGTCAGGCGCCGCACCCTGGACGCCATTGCCCGCATCGTCAACGCCGAGGCCCAGGCGTCGGGGGCGCCGAAGGCTCCGGAGATCAGCACCACCGAGCACTACCCCCTGACCGTGAACGACGCTGAGCGGACCGGCCGGGTGGCGGCCGCGCTGCGAGCCCATTTCGGTGACGAACGCGTCGGCGAGCTGCCTGCACCGTATTCGGCCAGCGAGGACTTCGGTTCGTTCGGCACCGAATGGGGCGTCCCGTCGGTGTTCTGGTACGTCGGCGGAACCGATCCCGACACCTACCGGGCCGCCCAAGCTGCGGGCCGAGTGGCGCAGGACATCCCGACGAACCACAACCCGATGTTCGCCCCCGTGCTGCACCCCACCCTGGAGACGGGCGTACAGACCATGGTCGTCGCCGCCCTCGACGCTCTGCGCCCCTAACCACCCGCGGGATCAGGAGGAAGCCATGGCCGGAAGTCTGCGAGACCAGCTGATCGGGGCTTGGAAGCTGGTGTCGTATCAGGAGATGCCGGCGGACGGATCCGAGCCGTTCGAGCCGCTCGGGCCCGAACCTAGGGGGATCATCGTGTACACCCGTGACGGGTACGTGTCCGCGCAAGGACGCATATCGTGGCTACAGCCGTGGCAACAACCCCTGCTGACCCGGCTTCTTGGAGGTTTCGGTGACTGAGACTTCCCGGATGCCGGCCGCGTTCTTGGGTCACGGCAACCCCATGAACGCCCTGGACCACAACCGTTACACCGAGGCGTGGCGGGCGCTGGGTGCCAGCGTCGGCCGCCCGGCCGGGGTCTTGTGCATCTCGGCGCACTGGTACACGAACGCCACCGCGGTGACCTCGGAGGCCCGGCCTCGCACCATCCACGACTTCTACGGCTTCCCCGACGGACTGTTCGCCGTCGACTACCCGGCGCCAGGACACCCCGCCCTCGCCGCCAGGGTCGTCGACCTGCTCGAGCCGACCTGGGTCGGCCAGGACAGCGACAGCTGGGGTATCGACCACGGCACCTGGTCGGTTCTGGTCCACGTCTTCCCCGAGGCTGACATCCCGGTGGTGCAGCTATCCATCAACGCCACCAAACCTTTCGAGTACCACCTCGACCTGGGCCGCCGCCTGGCTCCTCTGCGCGATGAAGGCATCTTGATCCTGGGCAGCGGCAACGTGGTGCACAACCTGCGCCGGGTCGACTGGAGCCAGCCGGACGGGGCATACGACTGGGCGAGGCGCTTCGACGGAAAGGTCGCCGAGATCATGACCTCCTCGCCCGGAGACATCCTCTCGGTTGTTGACGACAGCGACTACTCGCTGGCCGTTCCCACACCCGATCATTTCATCCCCCTGCTCTACATCGCCGGCCTGGCCGGCGCCGCTCAACAGAGCGCCCGAGTCCTCGTCGACGGTCATGCCATGGGTTCGCTGTCGATGACATGCTTCCATCTCGGTTGCAACGAGATCGCCGTCAGCGGAACCGGAGAGGCACCACCCCTGCCGCACGTACCGGCCGACGAGTCCAACCTGTGACATCTCCGGCCCCTGACCGAGCAGCACAGTTGTCGAAGGTTCAGATGGGACTAGCCTCGAAAGCGTTCCGGCTGGGCACGGGAGGGCTGACATGAGTGTGTTGGCTGATGCTGCTCAAAGGTCGACCGAGCGACAGCGAGTCTTGCGGCCGTGACAGAAGCACCGACGGCCGGGTCTGCAGGCGATCACAGTCGGATCGTCAACCATGTGCTGGCCCCTTCCCCTGGGGTTTACGCCATCGACCCTGTGCACACGTTCGTGGCGTTCTCGGCCCAACACCTCGTGGTCGGCCGGGTCCGCGGCCGCTTCGAGCGCGTCGCCGGCACCGTCACCGTCGAAGAGAAACTGACTGCCTCGTCGTTGGAGGTCACCGTCGAGACCGCCAGCATCAGCACCATGTTCGGAGCCCGTGACGAGGACCTGCGCTCAGACCGCTTCCTCGACTGTGATGCTCACCCGACCATGACCTACCGCAGCACCAGCGTTACCGAGCGCCCAAGAGGTGACTGGCTGGTCCTGGGCGAGCTCACCGTCCGAGGAGTAACCAAGCCCGTCCCTCTCACCGTGCGCTTCGGCGGCTCCATCACCGACTCACAGGGAAGGGCCCGCGCCGCGTTCACCGCAACCGGCACCCTGACCAGAAGCGAGTTCGGAATCGTCGCCGAACTGGAAGAGGAGGCAGGGAGCATTCGCATCGGCGACGACATCACCCTCAACATAGAAGCAGAGGCAACCCTGTCCCCGTGATCGCCGGCACAGTCGTCCGATCTGTCACCCAATATCAGCGGCAGATTCTGCCGCTCCAACCTGAAAGGCGTGACCATATGAGCGATGACCAGGTATCAGCCAACCTCCAGGGCATGGACGACCTCGACTTCACCGGCTGGAACGGCGGCGACTGGCACGGCGTATTCGCCGCTCACCACACCGACGACGTACTCGTGGACTGGAAAGGCCAACCGGTAACGCACGGCATCGAAGAGCACATCGCCGCCATGAAGGCCTACGTGGACTCGGCGGGAGGAACGCCACCGCAGATCACGTCGCACCCGATCAAGTTCGGATCGGGCGAGTGGACCTGCGTGATCGGCGAGTTCGAGGGAGGCGGCCGAATGGTGACCGTCGCCCGCTGGAAGGACGGCGCCATCGCCGAGGAGTACATCTGGTCCTGAAACCATAGGGGTGCTCCCACAGCTCATGCCCTACCCCGACGCCGGCTCCGTGTGACGCGGTCGGGCGCACCCGCGCCGACATGGGCTCCATCCTTCTTTCGCGCGACGGGAGATGAACCAACGCTGCGCACATTCGCGCGCAGACCAACTCAGGGACAAAGATGGATCCATGACAGGACCACTGAACTGCCGTTTTGGGGGGGTGGGCCGTAGAGGACTCGAACCTCTGACCCCTTGCGCGTCATGCAAGTGCGCTACCAACTGCGCCAACGGCCCGTGGGCACGAGGCTAGCACGACCCCACCTTGGCCTCGCCTATCGCACACGCCCCCTCCCTAGCGCTTGTTCAACCTCGAGAACATCGATTTCTGCGCCTTGTAGAGCCCGGGGAACTCACGGAACAGCCGCTGGTAGGCGACGACAGCATCAGGTCGGGCTTGAAGACGCGGTCCACCTTGACGAGGTCGTTGATCTCGGCCCTTTCAACCTCGCCCAGTGCCACGGAGGCCATCAGCCCCGCCCCCCGCAGGTTGGCGTGCATCGGTTCCGCCACGCGCTCGACGACCCGGTTCATCACGTCGGCATGGATCTGGCACCAGAGGTCGGAGATCGCTCCGCCCCCGACGAACCTGACCGGGTCGAGCTTGCGCCGCACGAAACGTTCCACTGCCTCGTGCAGCCACCTGCTGTTGTAGGCAACCCCTTCCATCACCGCCCGCACCATGTGGGCACGGGTGGTCGAGAGGGACACGTTGTGAAAGCCACCCCGCGCCGCCCGATCGTCGATCGGCGACCGCTCACCGATGAGCCACGGCGTGAAGATGACGTCACCGCTGCCGGCCGGCACCGTCTCGGCCATGGCTGTCAACGACTCGAACGAGACCTCCGACCCGACGTCCCCGAAGACGTTGTCCCGCAGCCATTGCAGGCACAGCCCGGCGGTCTCGTGATTGTCGGCCACCACGTAGCCGCCCGGAGTGATGCCCGGCACGGAGGCGATCTGGCGGATCGGGTCGGTCTTCTTGAAGGGCACCGGGCAGCTCGTCCAGGAGGTGGTGGAGATGGCGATGTGGGCCTTGAAGTCGCTGCACCGCGCCCGATCCGAAAGCCGCCGAGTGGAGGTCCGGCACGCCGGTCACGACCGAGACGGAATCGCCGAGGCCGAGCTCTGCTGCCACCTTCGGCTGCACCACCCCGATCACCGAGCCGGTCGGCCGGAGCGGCGCCAGCTTCTCGAGCGGGACATCGACGATAGAGGCCAGCTCGGCGTCGTACTCCAGCCGATGAGGGTCCCTGTTGTCGGTCAGCCAAGCCGCCGTCATCGATGCCGGCGAGGCCTTCGCCGAACCGCTGAAACGCATCGAGAGGTAGTCCACAGGCTCCAGGTACCAGCGAGCAGCCTTGGCCACCGACGGCACCTCGTGCTCCAGGTACAGCATGTGGCCGATCGGGTCGGCGCCAGAGGTCGACGGTGCACCGCCCGTCCTGCGGACCCACTTGCCGATCGCTGTCGGCGAGTATCCGACGACCGGCCCGCCGATCGCCGCCCGGCTGTGGCGCCCACCACGGGTGTCCATCCACATCACGCAGGGGCCGACCGGGTATCCCCTCCTCGTCGACGGGCACGGTGCTCGCCCACTGCCCGGTGCACGAGACCGCGACGACCTGCTCGGCCCGCACGACGCCTGAGGACAGCGCACGCTTGGCGGCGCCCGACACCACCTGCCACCACTCTTCGGCGTCCTGCTCCACTCCTCCTCCCGGGAGATGCCTCGTGGCGACCGCCAAATGGTCCTTCCAGGCGATCTCCCCCACCAGTGAGACGAGGCCCACCTTCGGGCCCCCCGTGCCGAGGTCGACGCAGAGGACGTACCGATCCTCCCGGGGACCCTCGCCCCTCCCCTCGGTCCCAGAGGTCACGCCGGTATCTCCTGCTGGGCGTCCATCATCGCCGCCATCATCATCTTGATGAAGGCGTCGGCCTCTCCCGTCATCCCGCCGACCACTCCGCCGTAGATGGCGGACGAACCCGCAGGCGAGTCCTTGTGCTCCAACGTGTACGCCACGGCCTCGCCGAGATCCTCCGCGAAACGCTCCGCCACACCCGCCTGCGTCTGCGGCCGGGTCACGGCCATGTGCAGGGCGTTCGGGTACTGCTGCCCGTTGAACCTCCAGCCCCGGAGGCGCATGAAGTCGTTCACGTGGTAGATGTCGAACTCGTCCGACGTGAACGAGAAGAGGAAGGTCGGCTCGCCGATCATTCGCAGCTGCGGGTGGGAGAGAACGGCGGCTTGCATGGTGCGCGAAGTTTCGAAGATCTGCTTGGCGTAGCGGCGGTAACCGTCGCGTCCGAGCTGCACCATCGAAGCCCAGGTGGCCGCCAGCAGCCCACCCGAGCGGGAGCCCTCGATGCCGGGCGAGCAGTACTTGCCGCCGGACCAATCGGTGAGGAAGAAGTACTGAGAGTTGCGAACCTCCTTGTCCCGAAACGCAAGCACCGACGTGCCCTTGAACGCGTACCCGTACTTGTGCGTGTCGGCGGAGATCGTCGTGACCCCCGGCAGGCGGAAGTCGAACACCGGGACCTCGTAACCGAGCTCCTGCCCGAACGGCAGGATGAACCCACCCAGGCACCCGTCGACGTGGAGCCCGACCCCCCTTTGTAGAGCCAGGTCGGACAGCTCGGCAAGCGGGTCGATCGTGCCGTACCCGTAGTTGCAGGCGGAACCGACGATGGCGATGGTGCTCTCGTCGATGTGGTCGGAGACCCAGTCGACGTCGACCTTGGTCGACACCGGATCGACAGGTGCCACCCGCAGCTCGACGCCGAACAGGTGGCATGCCTTGTCGAAGGCGGGATGCGCCGTCTCGGGCTTGATCACGTTCGGGCGCCCCTTTGTGCGCGACGCCGTGTGCTCGCGGTAGGAGAGGACGGCGTGGGCGATCGACCCGGTCCCGCCGGTCGTGACCAGCCCACCGGCCGTCGTCCCCTCGATCGCCTCTGCGTGCATCAGGTCGAGGGTCATGGCGATGATCTCCGCCTCGAACTTGGTCATGCTCGGGCACATGTCCCGCTGCAGCGCGTTGACGTGGGCGAACAGTCCCATCGCTTCGGTGAGGAACCTGTAGTGGTCGTGGTCGCCGCAGTACATGGTCCCCGAGCACTTGCCCGTCTCCCAGAAGGCGTCCTCCTCCTCGGCCATCGACCGCAGCGCCTGCAGGACGTCGTCGCGTGGCGTCCCCTTCTCGGGCAGGGAGCGATGGACCTCGTAGCGGTCCTGGTAGGGAAACGTCATGGGTTGCTCCTGAGAGGCGTGGACGCCGGCATGCGCGGCCATGCTAGGTGGGCGTACGTCCTGACGAGGCGGGGCGACCCAGGGGGCGTCGAGCCGCCCGGTAGCATGCCTACCCGTGCAGACGGTCCTCGGTCCCGGGGCGCTCTTGCGTCCGGGGGAGCCGGGCGAGGGCGACGGCGGTCCCTCGGGCGGTGGTCCAGGCGAGGTGCCCCCACGGCATCATCCCTTGGTGCGGCGGCTGACGCCAGACACACTGGCGGCCGCCGCAACGGTCCTCGTCGTGCTCGGGGCGACGCTGTTCGTGATCTGGCAGCTCCACCCCTTTGCTCTGCTCTTCAACGGCAACATGGACGACGGTGGCGACAACGCCGGCCACGTCGCTGCCCCCTACTTCTTGATCCACAACCTGCTGCCGCAAGGTCGCGTGACGGGCTGGTATCCGGGCTGGCTGGACGGCATGCCGCTATACGTCTTCTACTTCCCGCTCCCGGCGCTCCTCGTGGCGCTCTTCAACACCGTCATGCCCTACGCCGAGGCGTTCAAGCTGGTGACCGTCGCAGGTTCGGTGCTCCTGCCGGGGGCCGCCTACCTCTGCGGCAGGTGCGCCCGCCTGCGCCGACCGATCCCGGCGCTGATGGCCGTGGCCACGGTGCCCTTCCTCTTCAACACCTCCTACACGATCGACGGCGGCAACCTGGCCTCCACCTTGGCAGGTGAGTTCTCGTTCAGCCTCTCCATCGCATTCGGGCTGGTGTTCCTCGGCTTGGTGGCCGGTGGCCTGGAGAACGGCAGGCGGCGCGGCTTGGCCGCCTTGATGTTCGCCCTGACCGTGCTCTGCCACGTCGTCCCCGCCCTGTTCTTCGCCTTCGGGGCGGTCGTGCTGACGGTCTCTTACCTCGACTGGCGGCGGATCAAGTTCCTGGCGCCGGTCGGCATCGTCGGGGCGATGCTGGCAGGGTTCTGGCTGGTCCCGTTCGCCTTGGACAACCGCTACAGCTCGTCCCTCAACTACCAGCGCGTGTCGAACATCTTCTCGTCGATGTTCCCGGTGAGCCAGCTCTGGCTGCTCGTGCTGGCCGGGGTGGGGTGCGTGTTGGCGATCGTGCTGAGGGATCGTTTCGCGATCGTCCTCGGGGTGATGACCGGAGCGAGCTGGCTCGGGTTCACCTTTCTGCCGTCGGGAGAGATCTACAACGCGCGCTGGCTGCCCTTCTGGTTCCTTTGCGCCGCCTTGCTGGCGGCCTACGCGCTGGGCGAGCTGACCCGGCTGATCCTCGACCTGCTCGAGATCGATCGATGGCACGAGCTGATCAGCTCGCTCCTCTACGCCGCCGCCGCCCTCGTCGTGGTCGGCGTCCCGCTCGGGATCTTCCAGCGGGTCGGCACGGACGTCGGCCTTGGCAGGCTCGGCCTCAACTCGGGCGCCACCAGCTTCGTGCCGGGATGGATCTCCTGGAACTACACCGGCTTCCAGTCTCGCCAGGGATGGTCCAGCTACCAGGACATCCTGAAGCTGCTCGGCAAGGCACAGAAGGAGTACGGCTGCGGGCGGCTCGAGTACGAGTACACGTCGGCGGGCACCAACTGGTGGGGATCGACCGAAGGTTTCATGGCGCTGCCCCTCTACACCAACGACTGCTTCCAGCCGACCGAGGGCCTCTACTTCGAATCGTCCACGACGACCCCGTTCCACTTCCTCGACCAGACCGAGTTCACGTCAGCCCCGTCGCAGGCCGACGTGGGTCTCCCCTATGGCACTTACAACGTCGCGGACGGCGTGTTGCACAGCCAGCTGATGGGGGTGCATTACTACCTGGCCGAGAGCGAGACCTCGGAGCTGGCGGCGGACAACGACCCCAACCTGATCTACGTCGGGTCCGCACCTGGCGTGCCGACTGCTAACACGGTCGGCAACAAGACCGTGACCGACGCGACGCCTTTCAAGCTCTACTACGTGAAGGACGCGCCGCTCGTCGCCCCTCTCGCCTACGAGCCGGTTGTCGAGGCCGGGATGAGCGCTCCGGCGTGGCTCTCCCTCGGCATCAAGTGGTACCAGGGCGAGCAGTACTGGCCTGTCCCGGTCACTCTCGGGGGGCCGGCCTCATGGCCCCATCCGAAGCCAGGCACGGTGGTGGCGCCGCGCTCTGCCGTCGCCATCGACCCGACGACCGTCAGCCACATCGTCATGACGGACCATTCGATCTCCTTCGACGTGGCGCGGACGGGCGCGCCGGTGGTCGTCAAGATCCCCTACTTCCCCAACTGGCAGGCTTCCGGGGCGGAGGGACCCTGGGAGGCGACGCCGAACCTGATGGTGGTCGTACCCACCTCGCACCACGTTGTCCTCTCCTACGGTTACAGCCACGCCGACATCATCGGCTACACGGCGACGGGTCTCGGGATAATCCTGCTCATCTACCTCTGCTACGCGCCGCCGCCCCGCTACCGTCAGCGGCGGAAGCGTGCGACCCTTGCCGGGGGCGCGTCAGGTGCGGGGAGCGGATATCCATGGCCGGACGGCGGGTATCCGTCGCCCGAGGGCGTCGCACCTCGCGCCGGGGCGGACGGGCACGGCAGGGCGATGGCTTCATCGCCGGCCCCCACCTCAGAGCCGATGCTCCTGCCCCCGCCGCCTGAGGGAGCGGTGACCGAGACCGACCCGCCGCCCGGCGACGCTGAGGACTGAGCGGCCTTCAGGACGCGAAAGCGCCCGGCCCGCCGACTTGCGGCAGGACCGGCCTCGCTCTCGCTGGACTGCTACCTGATGTCCTTCAGGATCGTCGCGATGTCGTTGCGGGCGGACACGAGATCCGCCCTGCCGCTCACGAGCTTGCCCTTGGCGCCGACGAAGACCGTGGCATCGCCCGGCCATCCAGCAGGAGTCGTCGCCAGGCAAGCCGAGCTGACGCCCGAGTCAGCCGAACCGGCACTCGACACCTCGCCCACGAGTGCGTCATAGGCCGCCTGCGCGCCCGTCACGTTGATGCCGTGCTGCTGTGCCTCGTTGATCGCAGCCTGCAACTGTGGCTCCAACCCCTGCATCCTCTGCGCGATCGCGGTCTCGGTGTCGGCAGCCAGCGTGCAGTGCGTCTTCGGAGACATCACCACGAACACCCTGTAGTCGGTCACCATCGCCGTCGAATCGGCCTTCAGCTCGGCGAACGTCGTGTCGTTCGGGACCTTGCTCGCCAAGGAGTCGATACCGGCCGTCTCGGAGGCAAGCTCGGACTGCAGCTCTGCCTTGTCGGACGCAGTCAATGTCATCGACCCGTTGACCTCTCCGGTGAGCGACGACAGCTGAGCCTGACGGAGACTCAGCGCCCCCTCGAGGATGCTGCGCAATACGTCGAACCTGGCGCCGGAGTTGTTGCTGCCGGAGTTGTTGCTGCCGGAGGTGTTGCTCGTGCTCTTAGGCGTCGTCGAAACGCCCGCCGCGGCGCCCGCCGCAAGCGGGGTGGCGACGACCAGGCCGGCGGCGACCGCCCCGACCATCAGCGAACGGGTGAGCAATGGCCTATTCATCTCAATTGTCTCCTTGTGGGTTGGCGAGATCGCGGTCGATCTGGGTGAGCGTGTTGTCGAGCTGACCGAGCCCGGCGTCGATGGCGGCAACCGTCGCAGCGGAGACTCCTGTCCCCTCCGGAACCGCGGCGCCGGCGCTCCCTCCGCTCCCGGCTTTACCGGCTGTGCCGGAGGTTGCAGGAGTTACAGGGGTTGCGGGGATGGTGGTGCCGGTGACGCTGTTGACGGCCGACGTCGTCGGAGTCGACGATCCGGCGCCCATCGATGCCGGCGATCGACCCGAACCAGCGGCTCCCGCAGCTGTCGTCGCGGTTGCCTGCACCGAGGCGTGCGACGCCGGCAGCACCGTGTCGCTGTTGCCGCACGCTGCAAGCGCTGCCCCGAAAAGGGCTACACCGATCGCCAGGACGGCCGGCCTTGCCAGCTTGACGTCCCTTCTCACCTTCTACCTCCTCGGTCGACCCCGCCCACGCGGCGGGGTATGACGCCAGTGTCGGTGAGAGGTGTCTTCCAGCGATGAGCAAGAAGTGAGGAGTCTGTGATGGCGCCGGCGCTCAGGCGCCGGATGTCAGGACTTGGTGATCAGGTCGCGCCAGGCCGCGGTCAGGCGCCGGATGTCACGCCGAGGGGGCGCCTATCACCTGGCGAGTGAAGTCGTCCGCCGGGATGGCGGCGGCGAAGAGAAACCCTTGGTAGTGGTCGCAGCCGAGTGACTCCAGCGCCGACAGCTGGTTCGGCGTCTCGACGCCCTCTGCGACGACGGCGAGCCCGAGGGTATGAGCGAGGTTGACGACGGCCGCCACGATGACCGAGGCCTCGGCGCTGGTCACCAGATCCTCGATGAACGACTTGTCGATCTTCAGCACGTCGAGGGGGAAGCGCTTGAGGTACGAGAGCGAGGAGAAGCCGGTGCCGAAGTCGTCGACAGCCAGGCGAACTCCGAGGTTCTTCAGCTGCCGCAAGGTCGTGAGGGCGCCCTCCGGGTCGTCCATGAGGGCGCTCTCGGTGATCTCGATCGCGAGGCACGAGGGGTCGAGTCCGGAATGTGCGAGTACCCCGCGGACCGTGTCGATCACCTTCGGGTCGCTCACTTGCCGGGCCGAGAGGTTGACCTCGACGATCGAGATGCCGCCGGTCCTGCCGAGCTCTGCCCGTCGCGAGCGCCACTCCATGAACTGTTGGCAGGCTTGCTCGAGCACCCAGGTGTCGATGCCGGCGATGAGGCCGGTCTCCTCGGCCGACCTGATGAACTCGACCGGCAGCACGAGGCCCCGTTCGGGATGCTGCCAGCGGATCAAGGCTTCCGCCCCCACGACCCGCCGGGAGCGAACGGCGACGATTGGTTGGTAGAAGACCCGCAGCTCGTCGCGGGCGACCGCGCGGTGGAGCGAGCTCTCGGTGTGCATCCGCTCCAGCGCGGAAGCTCGCATCGACTCGCGGAAGACCTCGTGGCGGGCTCCCCCACTTCTCTTCGAGCGGTACATGGCGGCGTCGGCGTTGCTGATGAGCGACGCAGCATCGTCTCCCGACTGCCCGCTCACGGCGATCCCGATCGAGCACGAGACGTAGACCTGGGCTGCACAGGTCTCGATCGGCGCGCTGAGTGCCTCAGCGATCCGCTCCGCCGTCGCACCGGCAGCCGCCTTGGCGTCGTCCCCCTCCACCAGTACGAGGAACTCGTCCCCGCCGAAGCGCGCCACCACATCGCGCTCACGTCCCAACCCCGCCAACCGGCCGGCGATCTCCACGAGCACCTCGTCCCCGACGTCGTGCCCGAGACCGTCGTTGATCGCCTGGAACCTGTCGAGGTCGAGCAGGACGACCGCCACGGCCCCGCAGTTGTCCCGCTGGCGGGCAAGGGCGTAGGAGAGGTGGTACGCGAACATCGTGCGGCTCGGCAGTCCGGTCAGCGGGTCGTGCAGGTAGGCGTTGGCGAGCGCCTCCTCGTTGGCCCGCCGGTCGGTCACATCATGGGCGAAACACCGCCATGTCACCCCTTCGTGCCGCCTCACCGTCCACGTCAGCGCGTCGACGGTGAGCAACCGACCGTCGCGGTGGCGAAGGGTGAGGCCCTCGATGCGGCGCTCGTGGACGGCCCGGCGGGCGCCGTTGGCGTACGACTCGGCCACAAGAACGGTGCGGAGCGCCCCCAGTTCCGGCTCGTCCTCTGTTGCGACCACGAGGTCGTCGAAACGATGCCCCAGCGCCTCGACCCGGGACCAGCCCAGCAGGTGCTCGGCGCGGGCGTTCCAGTCGAGCACGACCCCGTCGGCCGTCGTCTCGACGTAGATGTCGCTCGTCATGTCGACGAGCCGGGGCTCGCCCGAGGAATCGATCGCGTCACCTGCGCGACCCGCAATGGGGTGCGAAGTTGCTGACGAACGAGCGGGGCCGACGGCGCGTGACCAGGCCTGCGGCCCCCTTGGCATGCGGACTTTTTAGTTGTGGCACAACGACAAAGTCAACGATCCTCGGCGGTGCGGGGCCCGACGCGCACCGCGCCCCGGCTCATCGGCAACCCGGGAAAAGGCTGAGAATCAACTGGGGAAGCGGCCGCCTGGCGAGGATCGAGCTCGGTGCCGAAGTATCCTTGTTGCACCGTGTCCGACGATTCCTTTGATTCGCCGTCCTCGCCTTCCGCGCCAGCCGACGACTGGGCGCCCTCCGCATCGCCTGCGAGCGGCTCCGGATGGCTGGGCTCTCGCCGCCGCGGCCGCGGCGCCCACTCGGCCGGCCGCAACGGCCCGCGGAGTGGCTCGCGCGGTGGGGCGCGCAATGGCGCTGGCCGGCCGCGCCGGCGGGGGCGACGCATCCTCATCGTCGGCTTCAGTTCGGTGATAGTGCTGGCTCTGCTGCTCGGCGTCACCGCCGCGATCTACGCCCGCTACCGCTACGACCAGATCCCGAAGGTCACGATCCACTCGCTGACACCCGAGAGCCAACCGACCAACAAGCAGCCGTCTCCACCGTTCGACGTGTTGCTGGTCGGGTCGGACTCTCGCAGTTTCGTGCAGACGTCGCAGCAGCAGAGCCAGTTCGGCAACAACGTGACGGGCCAACGCAGTGACGTGATCATCATCGCCCGCGTGGCGCCGGCGCTCCACCAGGTGATGATGCTGTCGATCCCGCGCGACACGTGGATCAACATCCCGGGCAAAGTCCCCTACATCTCGGGCATGAACCGCATCAACGCCGCCTTCAACAGCGGCCCCGACCTGTTGGTGCAGACGATCCAGAAGGACTTCGGGATCCCGATCAACCATTACCTCGCCGTCAACTTCGCGGGCTTCGCCGGAATCGTCGACGCGCTCGGCGGGATCTACCTCGACTTCAAGATGCCGGTGAAGGACAAGAACTCCGGCCTGAACATCACCCAGGCGGGTTGCCAGAAGCTGAGCGGGCCGCAAGCCCTGTCCCTCGTGCGCAGCCGCGACGAGTACTACTCGCCTTCGCCAGGTGTGTGGGACTACGACGGGATGGGCGACTGGAGCCGGATCCGCCGCCAGGACGCCTTCTTCCATGCGGTGCTGGCAAAGGTCGACGGCAGCTTCACGGACCCGATCGAGATGAACAACTTCATCGGTGCTGCGGTGAAGGACGTGACGATCGACTCGGCCCTCAGCGAGTCGGCGCTGCTCTCGATGGCCAACGACTTCCGGGGGCTCGGGCAGAAGGCACTCAACACGGAGGTCCTTCCCACCGAGCCGGAGGTTCTCAACGGGGCCGATGTTCTGCTCCCGGCGCAGCCCTACGACCAGCAGATGATCGCCAAGTTCCTTGCGTTCGGCACCAAGCCGGCGACGAGCTCGTCCACCACCACGACGGTCCCGGCGATCCCGCCCTCGCAGATCAGCGTCCAGGTTCTCAACGGCAACGGGCTGTCGGGTGCCGCGGGAACGGCCGCCACCGCGCTGCAGGGCGCGGGCTTCAAGATCGCCGGCACCGGCGACGCCGCCAGCTTCACCTACAGCGCCAACGAGATCGAGTACCCGTCATCGGAGCGGGCGGAGGCTCAGGTGCTGGCCGCACACCTGGTAGGGGGAGCCCATCTGGTCGCCGACGCAAGCCTGCAGGGTAAGACGATCGACCTCATCGTCGGCTCCACCTACAACGGCGTGACCGGACCGTCGCAGAGCCAGCCGGCGACGACCACCACTTCACCGTCGGGCAACGTCGTGTTCGACACGCCGCAGACACTCCCCGAGCCCTGGGACCCGACAACCTGCAACCCGTGATCTGATGCGGAGTTGGCGCGCACGAGTTGGCGCGCACCCGGTCGGTACATTCACGTCGGGATGGGGAGAACCTCGAGGCTTCATGCCTTCATAGACGTAGAGACGACGGGCCTCTCGCCGGCCACGGACGCCGTCACAGAGATCGGGGTGCTGTTGCGCCGCGGGGAGCAGACACTGGCCGAGTTGTCGGTGCTGGTCGACCCGTGCCGGTCGATTCCTGCCGAGGTCTCGATGATGACGGGGATCACCGACGAGATGGTCCTTGGCCTGCCTCGTCTGTTCGAGGTGGCGCCCGCCGTGAGGGCGATCCTCCGTGACGCCGTCGTGGTCGGGCACAATGTCGCCTTCGATCTCGAGTTCCTCTCGTCGGCGATGCGAGCGGCCGGCTTGCCGTCACTCGACAACGACTCGGTGGACACAGTCGAGCTCGCCCGCCGTCTCCTCGGCGACAGCGTCCCCGATCACCGCCTCTGCACCGTCGCCAAGTACCTGCAGATCGAAGAGGGCCCCGCTCACCGCGCTCTCGGGGATGCGCGCATCACCGCCGCCGTCTTCAGGCGACTCGCGGAGCTGGACCGCGATACTCCCGGGGCGGTGGCGGTGGATGCTTGTGTTGCGGGTCCCGGGTCGTGCGAGGTTCGGTCTCGGGTCGAGCGAGACCCGTCCGCTCATGTCGCCGGTCGACCTTTCCCGCGAGACGTGTCAGATGTGAGCCATGAGGCACCAAAGCTCGGGGCGCTGTGGCAAGTGCCAACCTGCCCGACGCGCACCGGCGACCCGCCGACTAAGGAGTGGCGGTAACCGAGATCTCTACGAGCCTCGCGAGCGACGAGGCCGCGGACCCGCTGTCGAGCGCCGCCCCTGCCAGCTCGATGCCTTCCGCCAGATCTGAGGCACGGCCGGCCACCACCAAGCCGGCGGCTGCATTGAGCTGCACGATGTCGCGGTGCGGGCCGTGCTCGCCCGCCAGCACCCGCCTGGCGTGCTCGGCGTTCTGCTCCGCCGTGCCACCGCGAAGCTGCGCTGCGTCGACACGCCGCAGTCCGAGCTGTGAGGCGTCCACCTCGTACACCCGCCTGATGTGCGCGCTCCCGCTCTCGTCGAGGCGGGTCTCCACGATCGTCGAAGGTGCTCCGGTCGACAGCTCGTCGAGGCCGTCATGCCCGTAGACGACCATCGCGTGCAGCGCCCCGTTCGCCTCCAGCACGCCGATCATCACGTCCGCCATTGCGGGATCCGACACTCCTACGACTTGCCGACGGAGAAGGGAGGGGTTCGCCAGCGGGCCGAGGAAGTTGAACACGGTGGCCACCTTGAGCGCCTTCCGTACCGGCACGGCGTGCCGCATCGCCGGATGGAAGAGCGGCGCCAGGCAGAAGCCGATGCCGGCCTGCCTGATGCAGGTGGCCACGCCCTCCGGGGAGAGATCCGTGCGCACACCGAGTGCCTCCAGCACATCGGCCGAACCGGCCACCGACGACGCTGCACGGCCGCCGTGCTTGCAGACCGGCACGCCCGCGCCGGCAACGACAAATGCGGCGATCGTCGAGACGTTGATGCTCCCGCTCCTGTCGCCACCGGTGCCGCAGGTGTCGACGAGGTCGTCGTGTACCACCCCTTCCAACGGCACCCGGAGAGCCCTTGCGCGCATCGCCCGCACGAAGCCCGTCATCTCTTCGGTCGTCTCACCCTTGACACGAAGCGCGGTGACGAAGGCGGCGATGACGGCATCCGGCACCGATCCCTCGAGGATGTCGTCGAGTGCTGCGCCGGCCTCCTCGAGCGAGAGGTTCTGTCCGGCGATCAGCCGGCTGAGGATCTCGGACCACTCCTGGCCCTGCAACGGCGACCCGATGCCAGCGGACCCGGCGGTGCCAGCGGACCCGACGGCGCCGCCGAGAGATTGGCCGGCGGGCGCTGTCAGTCCCACCACAGGTGGTGATCCAGGACGCCGCGGGCGATCAGACCCAGCTGCACCTGCGAGGTGCCTTCGACGATCGTCAGCTGGCGGGCGTCGCGATACCAGAGCTCGGTCGGATGATCCTTCATGTAGCCGGCGGCACCCAGCAACTGCACCGCCAGCCCCGACGCCTTGACTGCGATCTCGCTGGCGTAGTACTTGGCCATCGAGAGGAAGGGCACCCATTCCCGGGTGAAGCGCCCCTTGTCGGCGAGCCATGCCGCTCGGTAAGTCAGCAGCCGGGCGGCCTCGATCTCGGTCGCCATCTTGGCGATCTCCCATTGGATTCCCTGGAAGTCGGAGATGGTGCCTCCGAAGGCCTTACGCTCCTTGACATATTCGGTGGCGTACATCAGGGCCCCCTCGGCCAGGCCGATGCCGCGGGCAGCCACGATCGGGCGCATCGAGTTGAGGCCGAGCATCGCCAGGCGGAAGCCGCCGACCCCGCCGATCACGTTCTCCGCAGGGACCTTCACGTCCTGCATCACGAGCTCGCCCGTGTCGACGCCACGCACCCCCATCTTCCGGTCGATCGAGCCGATCGACACGCCAGGCGCGTCGCGCTCGACGATGAAGCAGGTGATCGAGTCGTGCTTGCGGCTGGACGGGTCGCCGGTCTTGGCGAACACGGTGTACCAGTCGGCCTGCACGACTCCCGACATCCAGCACTTGACGCCGTTGAGGACCCATCCCCCGTCCCTGTCGGGATCGGCGGTGGCACGTGTCCGCATCCCCGCCACGTCGCTGCCTGCGCCGGACTCCGACAGCCCGAACCCGGCGCGAAGGCTGCCGTCGGCAATGCCGGGAAGCAAGCGCTTCTTCTGCTCCTCGCTGCCGGCGATCATCACCGGCCCCGTCGGCAGACGCGTGAGCAACAGCATCAGGGCGGCCGTGTTGGAGTACTTCCCGACCTCCTCGATGGCGATCGTCAGGCCGAGGATCCCGGCCCCCGAGCCTCCGTACTCCTCCGGGAGGCACAGCCCGAGAAGCCCTGCATCGCGAAACACCTCGAACAGGTCTTGCGGGTACTCCCCCGACTCGTCGATCTCGCGGGCGCGCGGCAGCACCTTGTCCTTGGCGATACGACGAACGGTCTCTTGGAGCTCAGCGAGCTCCTCCGGGAGGTCGAAGTCCATGGCCCGCAAGGCTAATCCAGCCATCGCAGAGGCCCTGACAGGGCGTACGTGCCGGCCGGGCCGACAAAGGTCCGGCCGATAGAGGTCCGGCGGTCCCGCAGCCCGTCAGGCGGACTTGCGGCGCTGACGGATGATGCGACGGCGCTCCCGCTCGGTCAGTCCGCCCCATACCCCGTCCCGCTCGCGATGAGAGAGCGCGTGCTCGAGGCAGAGCTGGCGGACCGGGCACTGGTCGCAGACGACCTTCGCCTCCTCGGCCTCTTCGTCGGATGCCGGGTAGAAGATGTCTGGGTCAAGTCCCCGGCAGGCTGCGTGCTGGCGCCAGGTCGGATTCATCGGACGGATCACTCTCTCGTTTGTCATCGGTTGTCTGTCCCTCCCCCGCGCGTGCGCACAGGAGGGAGCTTCTGGAAGGAGATCGATCGACTTCCGCTCCCGCACCCTCGATCTGGGATCAGGACGCGGGGCCGTCAATCGGGCCTCTCATTATTTCCCATACAAGCGGTACATGTCCAGACCGTCCTGAGCAGGACGTGTCCGGGGGGGTGCACCAACTACACCAGAATAGCGTCAGACAGCCCGATGATGCCGGCATCCCCGTCGCCGATCGAGGAGCCGCCCTCGAAGCCGGACCGCGATACGGCCGGCCCGGCAAGGTCAGCCCGTCAAACAGACCAGTCGGCCAGCACCGACTCCTTGGTCGGCTCGGGGAGCGGCGTCTCGTGGTCGTACGCCGGGTGATCGATCCCGATCGAGACGGGCTCGGCGGCGAAGCGCGCCACCTCCTCGGACCCCAGCCGGAGATGCACGTAGTGCACGGAGGCCGTCACGGTCTCACGTGTCAGCTGCTTCTCGTGCTGCGGTTCCACCTCGGCCCGCACCTCCACCCGCCCGTCGCCTGCCGCCGGGTCACCTATTCGCATCACGACGGCCCGCTCCACCCCTACGAGCTTCGGCAACCACTCCCGCAGCTGCTCCTCGCTCGTCAACTCGACGAACAGCGTCAGGCAGCATTCGCCGGGACCCGGCACGAGGGGGTTGTAGACGTCGAGCTCCTCCTGGATCTTGGCGTCGTCGACGATCCTCTCTGCCCGCGCCATCTCCTGGATCTGGAAGCGGACGGTGTCACGGTTCTCGAAGATGACCGTCACGATCGGGCCGATGGCCACCCGACGGATCTTCTTCAGCTCGATGATCCGGCTTCGGTACTGCGGCCGCTCGCGCTCGTAGGCGCGCAGGTCGGCTATGTCGCCGAGCTCGAGGCGGTGCGGCGACAGTGGCTCAGTCCTCCAGCGAGTCGAGCCCCTTGACGAAGCGCCCGGCATGGCTCTTCTCGGCACGGGCCAGCGTCTCCAACCACTCGGCAACTTCTTCGAGCCCCTCGTCGCGCGCCGTCTTGGCGAACCCGGGATACATCTCGGTGTACTCGTAGGTCTCGCCGGCGATCGCCGAACGCAGGTTGTCCGCCGTGCTGCCGACCGGCTCGCCGGTGACCGGGTCTCCGGCCTCCTTCAGGAAGTCGAAGTGCCCGAAGGCATGACCCGTCTCGCCCTCGGCGACCGAGCGGAACAATGCCGCCACGTCCGGATAGCCCTCGACGTCCGCCTTCTGCGCGAAGTAGAGGTAGCGGCGGTTCGCCTGGCTCTCGCCTGCGAACGCCTCCTTGAGGTTCTTCTCGGTCTGCGTATCCTTCAGCCCGGGCACCGGAGCTCCTTCCCGCCGGCGAGCATCGCGGCGGTCTCGTCGATCGTCTGTGAACCAGGTTCGCTTGAATCGATCCAAACTTGGTCTGGTTCTACACTATATCGGCGGGCGGCGGGCCCCCGGAGGGCCCCTCGGGCCGCTCCCTCTCCGCCTCTCGGGTGAGCATGCGCGCCTGCAGCATGACCCGCATCTCCTCCTGGAAGGCCGCCTGCTGAGGGGTGAGGCCCTTGCCGCGAGAGGAAATGGACCTGCTCGGCGTCGTGCGGCCGCGGGCGCGGCTGCGCGCCCGCAGCACGCTGTAGTACGCCATCCCGACCGCGATGGCGACGGTCAGCCCGAGGGCGACCCAGACAGAGGCGGGGATGCTCGCCGGGTGAGCGGCTGCAAAGGGCACCCTTCAAGTTTCGCGCGCATGGTCGCCGGAACGTGTGGATCAGCGGTGTGCTGTGGCAGGCTCTCGGCGGTGCCGGCAATCAACCATCCCTACACGGCGTTCGACCGCGCTTTCGCCCTCGACAGGCTGGCGTCCGAGGAGTTCGACGTGCTCGTGGTCGGCGGCGGGGTGACCGGCGCCGGCGTGGCGCTCGACGCGGCGGCACGCGGCTACCGCACCGCGCTCGTCGAGCGGGGCGACTTCGCCTCGGGCACCTCCTCCAAGTCCTCGAAACTCATCCATGGCGGCCTCAGGTACCTCCAGCAGCGCGAGTTCGGGCTCGTGCACGAGAGCCTCCTCGAACGGCACCGGCTCCTGCACAACGCTCCCCATCTCGTGACGCCGCTCCCCTTCCTGATCCCGCTGTTCGGCAAGGGCGGCGTCGTCGACAAGGCGATCGTGCGCAGCTTCTCGGTCGCGCCTGACGCTCTACGACCTGTCCGGTGGCTGGAAGATCGGCAAGCGCCACAAGAAGGTCGACGCCGCACAGGTGACGGCGCACCTCCCCACACTCCGCACCGAGCGCCTCGTGTCGGGCTTCCTCTATTACGACGCCCACGCCGACGATGCCCGCCTCACATTGTCGATAGTCCGCACAGCGGTGCTCGATCAAGGCGCCGTGGCCGCCAACTACCTGCCCGTGGTGGGTCTCACCCATAGCGGAGGGCGGGTAGACGGCGCGCTCGTCGAGGACCTCGCCGGCACCGGGGACGGGACGGAGGCGCCGACGCGGTTCCGGGTGCGCGCAGGGGTCGTGGTGAACGCCACCGGGGTGTGGTCGGACGAGCTGCGCTCGCTGGACGAGTCGACGCACCCGCCCACGATCCGGCCGGCCAAGGGGATCCACCTCACCGTGCCCCAGTCGAAGGTCCCCTGCGACATCGCAGCCGTGGTGCCGGTGCGCAAGGACAGCCGCTCGATCTTCATCATCCCGTGGGGCGACCAGACCTACCTCGGAACCACCGACACCGACTACGAGGGTCCGCTCGACGATCCGGCCGTGGAGCCCGAGGACGTCGAGTACATCCTCGCCGCCGTCAACGCGGTGGTCAGCGAGCCTGTCTCGGCGGGAGACGTGACGGGAACATGGGCAGGCCTGCGACCGCTGCTGATGCAGGCGGGGCGGAAGCGCCCTCCTGACGCACGGACGGCAGACCTCTCCCGTCGCCACCAGGTGCTCACGTCGGCGAGCGGGCTCGTGACGATCACCGGCGGCAAGCTCACGACTTATCGCAAGATGGCCGAGGACACCGTCGACGAGGTCTGCCGCGTCCTCGATCGGCGAGCCTCCGGCGGGGCCAAGCGCCTGGGGCCGGCAACCGCTTCGGGCCGCTCGCCTACCCGCCGCATGAAGCTGCGAGGGGCCGAGGGCCTGGCCGCGCTCGAAAGGGACGCCGGGAGCGACGCCCGGGCAGCCGGCATCGACGGCGACGCCTACGCCGCGCTCCTCTCGCGTTACGGGGGGGAGACGAAGGCCGTGCTGGCACTTGCCGAGGACGAGCCGTCGCTGCTCGAGCCGCTGGTGGAAGGGCTGCCTCACCTGGCGGCCGAGGTCGTCTACGCCGCTCGTTACGAGATGGCGGTGACCGTGGAGGACTTCCTCTCGCGGCGAAGCCGGGCGCTGCTGCGCCAAGCCGAGGGTGCCGCCCGCGCCGCACGACGTGTCGCCGAGCTGATGGCGGCCGAGCTCGCTTGGGACCACGCCAAGGTCGAGGCACAGGTGGACGCTTTCGCAGCGGCGGCGGCGCGCACGATGGCTGCGGCCGAGCGGGTCGGCGGATCGACACTTGTCGCAAAGGAGGCTCCTTGAGCACGGTGCGCACTGAACCGACGCCGCCGATCGGTTTCGGAAAGGACCACGGGTCGCTGACCGAGAGGTTGCGGGGACCGAGGGTCGAGGTGAGCGGGGCGTTCCTCGGCCGCCTGCGGGAAGTCTGCGAGAGCGTCGACCTCGACGATGCGTCGCTCGACGAGGCGGGCCGCGACTGGTGGCCCCTCGCCATCCGCTGGGCCCTCCTCGGACAGGTACCGGCGCGGCCGGCAGCGGTGGCGAGGCCCACCACCGCTCAGGAGGTTGCTGGTGTCCTCTCTCTCTGCAACGTCGAGGGGATCCCGGTCACGCCGGGGGCGGGACGGAGCGGCGTGTGCGGCTCGTCCATCCCTGCCTTCGGCGGGATCAGCCTCGACTGCTGCGGCCTCGCCGGGATATCGGCCGTCGACGTCGACTCGCTGCTCGTGACCGCCGGGGCGGGCACGTTCGGGCCGGACCTCGAGCGCGAGCTACGCGAGGACCACAGCCTGACGATCGGCCACTGGCCGCAGTCGATCGACCTGTCGACCGTCGGCGGCTGGCTCGCCTGCCGGGGCGCCGGCCAGTACTCGACGCGCTACGGCAAGATCGAGGACATCGTCGCCGGGCTCGAGGTGGTGCTCGCCGACGGGACGATCCTGCGCACCGGTGCGCTGCAGGGGGCCGGGCCGCGAGCGGCCACCGGGCCGGACCTGACGCAGCTGTTCGTCGGCAGCGAGGGCACTCTCGGCGTGATCACGAGCGCAGTGCTCCGCGCCCACCCTGTCGCCCCGGCGGAGCGCCGATGCGCATACGCATTCGAGACCTTCGGCGATGGCCTCGACGCCTGCCGGCGAATCCTTCGGCGCGGCGCCACGCCGGCGGTGCTCCGCCTCTACGACGGTGCCGAATCGCAGCGCAACTTCCAGAGCGAGGACGGCTGCGTGCTCATCGTCCTCGACGAGGGCGACGACCTGATCATCGGCGCCATGGGGACGATCGTCGCCGAGGAGTGCGCGGCGGCAGCCGAGCTCGATCCCGAGATCGTCGGCCGCTGGGTCGGGCACCGCAACGACGTCTCGGCGCTGGCGTCGGTCGTCCGGCACGGGATCGTCGTCGACACGATCGAGGTGGCCGCCCCCTGGTCCGCCCTCGCCGCCCTCTACGCCGACGTTCTGACGGCCCTCGGCGACGTCGACGGGCTGTCGGTCGCCAGCGCCCACCAATCGCACTCCTACCTCGACGGAGCCTGCATCTACTTCACGTTCGCCGGGCGCAGCGCCGACGTCGACGACGAGGTCTTCGCCGAGTCCTTCTACCGCGCCTGCTGGACCAAGGTGATGGAGGTGACGCGAAGACATGGCGGCTCGATCAGCCACCATCACGGGATCGGCCTCGTGCGGGGCCCGTACCTGGAAGAGGCCCTGGGCGCCGGCTACTCGGTGCTGCGGGGGCTGAAGGACCAGCTCGACCCGAAGGGGATCCTCAACCCAGGCAAGCTCGGGCTGCCTTCGCCGTTCGGCGACCGCCCCTGGTGACGGGCTCCCCGTGAGCGTCCTCGTGGTCGACGTCGGCACGAGCGGGGTGCGGGCTGCGACAGTCGGGGACCGACGGAGAGGTCGACCACGTCACCTACCGGCAGGTGTTGCCGTCCTCGCCCAATCAGGGTTTCGTCGAGTTCGACCCGGTCGAGATGGCCGACGCCGTGCTGGAGGTGGCTAGCCGGACACTGGCCGACTCCGGTCCCGTGCGGGCGGTCGGCATCGCCAACCAGCGAGCGTCGACCATCGTCTGGGAACGTCGCACCGGCCGGCCCGTCGGCCCCGGCATCGGCTGGCAGGACCTGCGCACGGTGATGAGCTGCCTGATGCTCCGCGAGCAGGGCATCAGGGTGGCGCCGAACGCCTCCGCCACCAAGCTCGCCTTCCTGCTCGACATGGCCGACCCCGGACGAGAGCGAGACCTGTGCTTCGGCACCGTCGACAGCTGGGTGGCGTGGACGCTGTCGGAGGGCTCCGCCCACATCACCGACGCCAGCAATGCCGCGGTCACGGCGCTGCTCGCGGCAGACGGCGGGGGCTGGGACGCGCAGATCCTGGACGCCCTCGGGATCCCCGAAGCCGTGCTGCCGCGGATCGTGGACTCGACCGGCATAGCCGGCGTGGCGAGCGCGCTGGAGGGCTCACCGCCCATCGCAGGGATCGCAGGCGACCAGCAGGCCTCGCTCGTCGGGCAGGGCTGCATCCGCCCCGGCCTCGCCAAGGCGACGTTCGGGACGGGCGGGATGCTCGACCTCTGCCTCGGCGGGCAGCGGCCCACGTTCGAGCAGAGAGGTGACGCCGGCACCTTCCCGATCGTGGCCTGGCGCGCGGGGGGGATCCTGACATGGGGCATCGAGGCCGTGATGCTGTCTGCAGGATCCTGCATCGAGTGGTTGCGGGACGATCTCGGGCTGATCTCGGCTTCCGCCGAGTCAGACGAGGTGGCGGCGAGCGTGCCGGACAGCGGCGGGGTGTGGTTCGTCCCCGCCCTGCTCGGGCTCGGCACACCGGTGTGGGACTTCGGCGCACGCGGAGCGTTCTTCGGCCTCACGCGGGGGTCGACGCGAGCACACCTGGTGAGGGCTGTCCTGGAGGGCATCGCCCACCGGGGGGCCGACCTGCTGATCGCCGCCGAGCAAGACGGTGGGGCGGCAGTCGCGTCCTTGCGAGTGGACGGCGGGATGAGCGCCAACCACACCTTCACCCAAGCCCTGGCGGACGCCACCGAGCGCCCGGTGGAGATCGCACCCGTGACGGAGGCGACGACACTCGGTGCGGCCTTCCTCGCCGGCATCGCTGCCGGCGTATGGAGCGACCTGGCTGAAGCGACCTCGACCACCTCGCCAAGGCACGTGGTCGAGCCGCGGCGCCGCGCCGAGCGCGACCGCTGGCTGGAGGCACGCGGGCGGGCGATGCGGCAGGTGCCGGAGCTGTCGGCCCTCGAGTTCTGATCCTCCCCGCCACCGTCCGAAATCGGCGCCAGTGCCCTCCGAGCCTTCTAACCCCCCTGGTAACCTGGCAAAAGCGCACCCAGTGCACGACTGATCGCCCGGCGCCGAACCGGCGCGGGAAGGATTCCGAGACGCCGGTGACCACCGAGGAGACGATGGCAGCGGCAGAGGCGGGCGTGCTCGACATGGCGACGGCCTTCACGCTGGCGGCCGACCTGCGCCAAGCGCTCGGCTCGGTCGTCCTCGGCGCGCCGGCGGCCGTCGACGCCTCCGTCGTCGCCACTCTGGCGGCCGGCCACCTGCTCATCGAGGACGTGCCGGGGGTGGGAAAGACGATGCTCGCCAAGGCGATCGCCGCCTCGATCGGCGCCCGCCTGGCCCGCATCCAGGGGCACCCCGACCTGTTGCCGTCGGACGTCACCGGCGTCACCGTCTACCAGTCCGACACCGGCACGTGGGACTTCCGCCCCGGCCCCGTGTTCGCCAACGTGCTGCTCTTCGACGAGCTCAACCGGACACCTCCGCGCAGCCAAGCGGCGCTCCTGGAGGCGATGGAGGAGCGCCAGGTGACGGTCGACGGCGAGTCGTGGTCGTTGCCCTCGCCACACTTCGTGATCGCCACGCAGAACCCGGTCGGGCATGCCGGCACCTACCCGCTGGTGGAGAGCCAGATGGACCGGTTCCTCCTCGCCACCCGCCTCGGGTATCCCGACGGCGAGACCGAGGTGCGACTTGCCTTGGCGAGGGGCGCCCAGCCGGCATTGGCGGACCTTCCACAGATTGCCTCGCTCGAGGCGCTGCTCGCCGCGCAGGCGGCGACGGCGCAGGTATACGTCGCTCCCGCCGTTGCCGGCTACGCCGTGTCAGTCGCGCGTGCCACCCGCCAGGCACCCGACGTGCGGCTGGGTGCGAGCCCGCGGGCGGCGATCGCGCTGGTGGCGACGGCCCGAGCGCATGCCGTCCTCAACGGCCGGGAGTTCGTCACCCCGGAGGACGTGCAGGCGATGGCGGTGCCGTGCCTCGCTCACCGTCTGGTGACCGCTGCCGATCCCGCCGACGCGTTGGCCGCCGGGACCGCCGCGGTGTCAGGCGTGCTGGAGCAGGTCCCGACGCCGCGCCCTTGAGGCACAGGGTGGGGGCCCGGACGAGCGGCGCGATGAGACCTCGAGAAGGTGTTGGTGTTGGTGCGGGTGCGGGTGTTGGTGCGGGTGCGGGCGTGCCGAGATGGCGGGCCGTCCCCCGCCCCGAGCAGGCGCCTTCACGGGTCATGTCGGCCCTCCTCGTGGTCCTCGCCTGGGGAGCGGTGGCCCACCAGAGCGGGTCCGGATGGGTGCAGGCACTGGGGGCCCTGGTCGGCGCCGGCCTCGCTGTCGGCATGCTGGTGCCGGCGTTCGCCGCCCGCAGGCTGACCGTCCATTGCGTCTCGAGCCCGCTCGACGGGGAGGCAGGCAAGCCTCTCGAAGTCAGGGTCTCCTCGGGCCGCCCGGTACGCATCGATCCGGTGTCCCCGCCCGGCGACCGTCTTCAGGTGGCTGGGGTTGGAGACGTCACGCTCACGCTCCGCCCCGACCGTCGTGGCGTGCACGCCGGCATGGTCCTCGACCTCGGCACCGCCTACCCCTTCGGGATGCTCTGGTGGCGCAGGCGGGTGGTCGTGCCGCTGCCCCATCTCCTGCATGTCGCACCGCGCCTCGGCACCCCCCTGAGCGATTGCGAGCGAGCGGCACGCGCTCACGGGCGGCGGCGGCCGGCCGGCACCTGCCGGCACAGGCGAGCTCCGCTCCGTGCGTCCCTACCAGGTCGGTGACAGCCCGCGCCGGGTTCACTGGCCGGCGACTGCCCATGCCGGAGGGTTGATGGTCCGCGAGACCGAGCGCGAGCACGGCGCGACGGTGCTCCTCCGAGCCGACCTGCCGGCGGGTGAGCCCGCCGGCGAGAGGCGGGCCGAAGCCGTTCTCGCCACGGTGGACGCCCTCCTCCGCCGTGGCACGCCCGTGGTGCTGATCACCCGCGAGCCCGCCGGTGTCCCGCGCCGTCATCCGGCCGGCGGGGCCGTCCATGAAGTCAGCCGCCCGGTCGTCGACAGGCGGGATGCCGGTCGCCGCCTCGCGAGGGCGGTGGCGGGATGAGCCACCGCGTCGTCGAGGTGATCCGCCGGGCCAACGCCCCGATACCTCCCGAGACCTCCCCGGCGCTGCGTGTCGTCACCGCCGTCGCCGTCTTCGTCGGCATCGCCGCCTGCCAGTCGGTCGGCGAGCTGAGCCCGCTGCCGGCAGTTGCTGCGATCGTCGCCGTCGGGTTCGGGATGACCTTCTCGTACCTCACCCGTAACAGGCAGGTGCCTCTGGTGAAGCCGCTGCTGGCGATCGCGGTCCTCGTCGTCTTCGCCGACTACGTGCTGAGGCTGACGAGCGAGGCGAAGGCGGGCACCCTCACCTCCGTCGAGTTGCCCCTCGCCGGGCTCTTCGTGTGGGTGCAGGTCCTGCACTCGGTGGACGTGCCGGCGAGGCGTGATCTTCTCTTCTCGCTCGCCGCCTCGGCGGCGCTGATGGCCGTAGCCGGTGCGCAGGCGATCGACGAGGGTTTCGCGGTGTTCGTGGGGCTCTGGCTCGTGAGCGCCGTGCTGGCGATGTCGCTCTCCTGGACGAGCATCGCCGGATCGCCGCGACGGGTGCCCGCTGCGACCGTCGGCGGCAGCCTGCTCGCCGTGGCGCTGCTCGCCGCAATGGTCGTGACGGTGTTGCCGGCGCCGACGGCCGAGCGGGTGTTCACCCTGCCCGACGCCCTCACCAGCTACCTCAGCCTCCCCGATCCGGGCGGCTTCGCCGGGGGTGGGTCGAATCCGGCTTCGCCATCCTCCCCCGGCGCGCCGGGCGGGCGTGTCGGCGTGGGCGGCTACGAAGGCTTCGCCGGGCCGCTCGACCTCGCGGTCCGCGGCGCGCTCGGCGACCAGGTCGTCTTCCGCGTCCGCGCCACCCTCCCCGGCTACTTCCTGGGGACCACCTATGACGAGTGGGACGGGCAGAGCTGGAAGAGCTCGCTCGGACTGCGCGCGACCCGCCTCACCGGTGGGGCGCCCTTCTCGATCCCGCTCCCGGCGGGGTCACCGGCAGGCGCCAAGGACGTGCAGACCTTCTACGTCGCCCAGCCGATGGCGAACCTGATCTTCGCCACCGCCTACCCGACGCAGGTGTGGTTCCCGGACAAGCAGCTCTTCATCGGCGACGACGGGTCGATCCGGACCGGCGTGGCTATGACGCCGGGAGCGGTCTACACGGTGGTGTCTGCCGACGACCAGGCAACACCGGCGGAGATGGAGGCGGCGCCGGACGCCGTCGACCGGAGCGGCATGTCCAGCTACCTGGCCCTGCCGGCCAACCGCTACGGCCGCGTGCGGGCGCTCGCCGAGTCGATCACCGCCCGCTCGCGCACCCCCTATGCGAAGGTGATCGCCCTCGAGGACTGGATGGCCGCACACGTGCGCTACTCGACGGACATCCCGCCCCTGCCGGCGGGAGTGGACGCCGTCGACCAGTTCCTGTTCGGGACGAGGGTCGGCTACTGCGAGCAGATCTCGACGGCGCTCGCCGTGATGCTGCGCACGCTCGGGATCCCGACCCGCGAGGCGATCGGCTACGTGCCCGGCCCCTACGACCCCCTGACCGACCTCTACGAGGTGCAGGCCAAGGACGCCCACGCCTGGGTGCAGGTCTGGTTCCCGGGTGTCGGATGGCAGAGCTTCGATCCCACGGCCGACGTGCCGCTGGCGCCGCCCGACCCGGGTGCCGTCCTGCTCGCCGACGCCGGCCATCTGGCCGCCGGGCTTCCCTGGCAGCTCATCGCCCCCCTCCTTGCGGCCATCGTGGGTGAGGAGTCGCTGCGGCGCTGGCGGCGCAGGCGGCCGCGCAGCTGGGCCGAGCGAGTGGCGCGCCGCCTGGAGATCGCAGGCGCCAAGGCGGGAACGCCACGACTGCCGGCCGACGGGCTCCGCTCGTACACGAGCAAGCTGGCGGGCTCACCGCCGGCCGGTCTCGTGTCGGCGGTGGCGTTGCTGGAGCGGACCGCCTACGGCGGCTACCAGCCCGCTGCCGATGAGCGGGAGGCGGCAGCGGCGGAGGTCTCCCGTTTCGCGCGGGCCATCAAGAGGGCTCGCGGTTGACGGCATCCTCGTAGCTCGAGCCCTCCGCCAGCAGGCGCCGGTACCCCATCAAGCAGTCGGGGCCTGCCGAAGGCGAGCGCACCGACGAGCCTCCCTCCCCTGCCATAACAAGCCACGAAACGCCGCTCTGCCACCGACCCGTCCACCACCCGCAGCTCGTCGCCCGGCTGCGCGTCGCCGACGAACTGGATCTTCACCCCGTACTGGTCGGACCAGAAGTACGGAACGGTCCCGAAGGGCTCCGCCTGCTCCCCCAATAGCAAGCTCGCCGCCGCATGACGACCCTGCTCGGTGGCGTTCTCCCAGTGCTCGAGACGCACTTCCCGGCCGATCAGGGGGTGGGGCCAGCGGGCGACGTCGCCCGCCACGACCACCCCTGGCGCCGCCCGTAATGAGCTGTCGCAGACAATGCCGTCTGAAAGCTGCAAGCCCGAGCCCTCGAGCCAGGACGTCTCCGGCCGCACGCCGATCCCGACGACTACGGCCTCGGCCTCGATGCTGCTCCCATCGGCCAGGTCTACCGCCAGCGGCCCGTCACTCCCGCCGAGCCGGCGGATGCCGAGCACGCCGACCCCCGTACGGAGGCGCACCCCGTGGTCGGCGTGCAACCCGGCGCATGCCGAGCCCATCTCTTCACCGAGCACCCGCGCCAGCGGGACCGGCAGTGCCTCGAGCACTGTGACCGAGGCGCCCAACGAGGACGCAGTCGAGGCGACCTCCGATCCGATGAACCCGGCGCCGACCACCACGACCCTCGCTCCCGGCTCGGCGAGCGCCCGGCGCAGGCGTGTCGAGTCGTCGAGGGTGCGCAGCGTGAAGAGGCGCTCCGAATCGGGTACCCCTGGCAACTGGCGGGGGGTGGCGCCCGTGGCGATCACCAACCCGTCGAAGGGAAGCGTGGTCCCGTCCTGGAGCGTGATCCTCCGGTTGGCGAGATCAAGACCCGAAGCCCTCGTGCCGAGCCGCATCTCGACGTCGAGCGACTGCAGCTTGCCGTCCGGGACCAGGGTCACCCGGTCGAGGTCCCATTTGCCGGCCAGGTACTGCTTCGAGAGCGGCGGCCTGTCGTAGGGGGGCAAGGCCTCCTCGCACACCATCGTGAGGGACCCGTCGTAGCCGAGGCGGCGGAGCTCCTCGACCGCCCTCAGGCCGGCCAGGCCGCCGCCCACAACGAGGACCTCGCGGAGGGCGCCCGGCATCGCCGGTCACGGTAACGCATTGCCAGCGCGCTCCCGCAGTTGCTAGCCTCCAAACGTGACTGACACATCAGTCAATGACTCCCCACCTGCCGGGACCCCCCATCTCGACGGCCTGTTGCTGGAGCTTTTCGGCACCGCTGAGGGGCGCTCGGACCCCTACTCGCGCTACGGCAGGCTCCGCGCCGAGGCGCCGATGTACTGGAGCGGGCTCGAGATGTGGGTCGCCAGCCGTTTCGAGGATTGCCAGCTGGTGCTGCGGGACCCGCGCTTCGGCAAGCGCCAGGACGACTCGGAGGACTTCCCGCCCGACCTGCTGGCGGCGCGCTTCGGGACCGACATCGTCACCCCTGAACAGATCGAGTACCTGAGGGAGCGCCGCTCGCTGCTGTTCATGAACCCTCCCGATCACACCCGGCTACGGGGGCTCGTCTCGAAAGCCTTCACCCCACGCACGGTCGAGAGGCTGCGCCCGGAGATCGAGTCACTGGTGGACGGTCTGCTCGACGAGCTGCCGATAGCCGAGCCGGTGGACGCGATCGACAGGCTCGCCTTCCCCTTGCCCGTGGCGGTGATCGGGCGGATGCTCGGCGTGCCCGCCGCCGACTGGCCGCGCTTCCAGACCGTCATGAGAGCCGTGACCGTCCTCCTGGAGCCGGTGATCCCGCCCGAAGAGCTCGGGGCGGCGTTCGAAGCGCAGCGCGAGCTGGAGGCCTACTTCGTCGACCTCGTCGCCGAACGGAGGGCCGAACCCCGCGACGACCTGATCAGCCAGCTGATCGCCGTCGAGGAGGGATCCGATCGGCTGAGCGAGGGGGAGCTGATCTCGATCGCCGTGCTGCTCTTCGGCGCCGGCTTCGAGACGACCACCAACCTCATCGGCAACGGTCTCCACGCCCTGCTCACGCACCCGGACGAGCTCGCACGCCTGCGTGCTGACCGCACGATGATGCGCTCTGCCGTCGAGGAGCTGCTGCGCTTCGACAGCCCGGTCCAGATCGACGGGCGTCACGCCTTCGAGGACGTGCAGGTGGGCGGCGTCAACGTGCGGGCCGGCCAGGAAGTGGTCACGCTGCTCGGCGCCGCCAACCGAGATCCCGACCACTTCAGCGATCCCGACCGGCTCGACCTCGGCCGCGACGAGGGGCCGCCCCTCAGCTTCGGCGCCGGGATCCATTACTGCCTCGGCGCAGCATTGGCCCGCGCCGAGGGCCAGGTCGTCTTCGACCGGCTGCTCCAGAGGTACCGCTCCATCGAGCTGGCGACGGACCAGCCGGAATGGCGCAACCGCATCACGCTGCACGGCCTGGTGCACCTGCCGGTCGTCTTCGGCCTCTGACGCTGCCTGGCGCATTCCACTCCCAGCCGTGAGGAGTCGGTAGCCTGACGCCGTGCTGAGGCGCCCGCCTGCCTGGGTCCTCGCCGGTGCCGTCTACCTGCTGCTGTCGCTCGTCCTCTGGGAGCACGCCTGGGCCGATCCGCGGGGCGTCCTGCCCGCCGGCTCGGTCGACCCACAGCAGGAGGCCTGGGACCTCGGATGGGGCGCCTATGCCCTCGCCCACGGGCAGAACCCGTTCTTCACGACGCTCCTCAATGCACCCCGTGGCGTCAACATGGTGTCCAACACGAGCCTGCTGCTGCTCGGCTGGTTGCTGGCGCCCGTCACCTGGCTCGGCGGTCCGCTCCTCACGGAGATCGTGGCAGCAACCCTTGCCCCCGCTGCCTCGGCGCTCGCCGCCTACGCGGCGTGCCGTCACTTCCGGTTGGCACCCCTCCCCAGCTTCGTCGGCGGCCTGGTCTACGGGTTCTCTCCCGACCTGCTCAACGAGCTCCGCTTCGCCCACCTGGACCTCACCTTCCTCCCTCTCGTGCCCCTGATGCTCGTCGCCGGCCACGCGATCCTGCGCCGGGGCTGGGCGCAGCCGGATGGCCGAGCTTGTTGGCGCGACGTGCTGCTCGGGGCGGCGCTCGGGCTGTGTATCGCGGCCGAGTTCTTCGTCTCGGCCGAGGTGCTGGCGATGGCGGCCGTGCTGGCGGCGATCGGTGTGCTGGTGGCGGCGATCGGCTGGATTGTGCGCCGCCTGCGCCGCGTGCGGCGAGAGGACGCCGCGCCGCACCACGTCGAGCTCTTGCCGCAACGCAGTGCCGTAGCTCTTCGCGGTGGCGGCGATCACCGGGATCGCCCTGCTGGCATGGCCCGCCTACGAGTTCCTCTACGGCCCCCAGCACTACTCGGGCCCTCTCTACTCGTCGAACATCGCAGACCTCTCCTCGACCCTCGGAGGCGCCGTGCTCCCGGGACAGCGCACCGCTCCCGTGCACTACGTCGCCGGCGGCAACACCGCCTACCTCGGAGTGACCCTGATCGTCCTCGTGCTGGCGGCGCTGGTTTACCGCCGTTCCGACCGTCGCCTCCACTGGGCGGCCGGCATGGCGGGCGCCTCCTTCGTGCTCTCGCTCGGGGACAAGCTCCATGCCGGCACGGCCGGCACCGGGGTGCCGATGCCGGCCTGGTTGCTGCAGCGGGTGCCGGTGCTCCAGGACATCCTCCCGTACCGTTTCGCGAGCTTCACAGCCCTGTTCGCCGGATTGGCCTTGGCAATCACGCTCGACGGGGTCCGCGCCGAGAGGGGGGAGCCACGGGTGCGGGCGGCGCTCGAGGTGTGCGGGCTGGCTGTGCTCGCGCTGGCGCCACTCGTTATCGTCGCTCCCGGTCCCTATGCGGTGGCGCCCCAGCCGGCTCCGGCGGCCCTCGACTCGGCAGCGATCCGCTCCTTACCTGCGGACGCCGTGGTGATCGAGTATCCCCTGCCGGACGACTTCCACGCTCAAGCGATGGTCTGGCAGGCCGAGCGCGCGATGCCCTACAGGCTCGTAGGCGGCTACGAGCTGGTGCCCGGCTACGACGGCAAGCCCACCGGCATCACCCCGACGGACCCGATCGGCCTGGTGATGGTCAACGCCGAGCTAGGGACCTTGCACCAGGTGCCGTCGCGACTACTGAAATCCGCCGTCCACGACGAGATGCGCCGGCTTGGGGTGGGCGTGGTGCTCGTGCTGGCCGGTCACCCCCAGTCCGCAGACGTGCTCGCCTACCTGGCGGCTTCGATCGGCGTGCCGCCGACACCGATACCAGGAGGATGGATCTGGCGGACCGGCGGCCGAGGGAGCGAGACGGGTTAGGCCCCGTCCGCCGCTTCGCCTGTCAGTATCCGCCGGCTCCGCCCCGATGGCCTCGAGCCGCGGAGCGAGGGCGCTCACCCGCTGGCGGGCGCCGCGGATGCGCCGATCCAGCTCCTCGACGATCTCGACAGCCCGGCGGAAGCGCACGTCGAGCACGTCCACATCGACCACGCCCTGGTCGAGCTCGCCGATGATGGCGTCGAGCTCCACCGACGCCGCCGCGTAGCCGAGCTCGCCGACCGGCACCTCGTGCCGCCCGCGCCTTGCGCCGCTGCCGCCTGACCTCGATCCGGTTCGTCGCCGGAGGCCATCTCACCCATCTCGTCCTCAACGTTCTCGATCATTGCCGACCTCGGGCGCGTCGGCGCCGACCTCGGTCACTGTCGAGCGGACCGATCCGTCACCGAAACTCGTCACGATGGCCGCACCCCGCCCCACATCCCGCGCCGAGCGGAGGATGGCCCCCCGCTCGTCTCTGGTCAGCGTCCAGCCCCTTTCCAGCTGGCGCCTGGGGTCGTAGGCACGCAGCAGGTCGCCCCTCGACCGGAGCCGGCGGTCGCCGCCATCGATCAGGCGCGCGCTCCCGTCAGAGACTCGACCGGACCTCGTGTGGAGCGCCGACTCGGCCCGCCCGAGCGCGTAGCCGGCAGCGCTCACCGCCCGGCCGGCTTGCACGTGCACGTGGTGCTCGTGTCTCTCGACGTGCACCTCTGTCGCCCGCCGCAGGTGAAGCGCCGATGCCGTGAGGCGCGAGGCACGCACGTCCAGCTGCCCCCGCGCCTGCGCGGCAAGGAGCTGGGCGGACCGGCGGATCTGCTCCCAGTAGTCGCAGACTCGGTCGACGAGGGCCTCGCCACACGCCGAGGGGGTGATGTAGGAACGGGCGGCGACCTCGTCGGTCACGGAACGGTCGCCGGTATGCCCGATACCTGTCCAGACCGGGAAGGGAGCGAGCGCAACTGCTCGGGCCACCACTTCGTCGTCGAAGGCGGCGAGGTCTGCCCTGCCCCCTCCACCGCGCACGATCACGACCACGTCAGGCGCAGATTGCTCGAGCTGCCGGAGCGCCCGGGCGATCTGGCGGGGAGCGTCCGGCCCTTGCACCAACGAAGGCTGCAGGAAAGTCTCGAAGACGAAACCCGAGCGCTCCAGCTGCCCCACGAAGTCCCGGTACGCCTCCGAGCCGGCGCTCGTCACCACGCCGACTCTGAGCGGGACCAGCGGGCAGGGCAGTCTCCGGTTCCTGTCCAGCAGGCCCTCGCCGGCCAGAGCGTTGAGCAGGCGCTTGCGAGCCGCCGCGATGCCTCCGAGTAGTGCCTCGATGTCGATCGCCGTCATCGCGAAACGCAGCTTGCCGGCCCCTTCCCAGACCGACAGACGCCCCCGCACCCGGACGACGAGACCCTGCGTGAGCTCGATGCCGGCATCGCGGAGTTGGCGCTTGATGGCCGGCCAATCTCGCGACCAGCAGGCCACCTCCAGGCACTGAGGCGCCCGATCGGGAGCGGTGTAGCCATAGGCGTAGCCGTTGCCTGGCGTGTAGCCGGATCCGGAGCGGTGCGCGTCGGCCGGCACGGCGTCCGGGCGCGCCGGCTGGTGGTCCGACAGCTCCAGGAACCTGTGGCCTCTCGACTCAGAGACCTTGCGGATCTCTCCTGTCACCCAGATCTCCGCCGGGAAGGCGTCGCGCATCGCCAGCCGGAGGCGGGCGTAGAGGTCCGAAACGCTTAGGGCCCGGTCCGGGACCGTCCCTGGCGGCGGACTGGGCAGGGGCGGCGCAGTGGCCGCCGAGGTGGTGGCGCCGACAAGGGACCCCGCCGGACGCCCCGGCTCGGGCTCGGGGCGATCCTCGGCCTCGGCCCCGGCCTCGGGCTCGGGCTCGGGCTCGGGCTCGGGCTCGGGCGGTTGGTAGTTCAGCGTCTGCACTGTCCAGTCGCCGGGCATCGCAGCCACGCTAGTGCGGGGGTGCGCGCCGCGATCGCCGTCGCCCACGTGAGGTGGGGGTGCGGCGGCGCGGCGGGGTACGCAGACGCGCGGGCGGCGACGGCGCGCGAGAATGCACGCGCGGCGAGTCGGTCGGGTGGTCGCGGCCGGGGCTCTATCGGGCACCCGGTCGAGGAAGGTCGGGACTCCGCAGGGCAGGGTGCTGGCTAACGGCCAGTCGGGGCGACCCGAAGGACAGTGCCACAGAAAGCAGACCGCCGATGGCGCCTAGCGCACAGGCAAGGGTGAAACGGTGCGGTAAGAGCGCACCAGCGACCGGGGTGACTCGGCCGGCTAGGTAAACCCCACCCGGAGCAAGGCCAAGCGTGGGACGGGCTGCCCGCCCTATGTCCCCAGGTGGGCCGCTGAGATGGATGACCACCACGTGGCAATCCCCATCCCCCCGGGGAGCGTTACGAACAGAATCCCGCCTACAGACCGACTCGCCGCACACAAGCCCTCCGAGAGCGTCTAAAATGCCCTCTGACCTGGTGAATCGTTGCTGCCCGTTGTTGACCGCTGGTGGCTGAAATACACCGAAACAGTCCTCAGACCTGAGGACTTTCTGAGGACCTGAGGACTAATTGAGGACCGAGACAGGGCCTCGTGAGCGCTCCAGGAGGTCTGATGGCGAGCATCGACAAGAGGCCCGGCGGGCGGTACCGGACGAGGTGGCGCGAGTACCCGGGCGGCCCCCAGAAGACGCGTCACTTCGAGCGCAGGTCGGACGCCCAGAGGTTCCTCGACGGCATCCGTGGTGACCTAGCCCACGGCGTGTACGTCGACCCGGCTGGTGGGCGGACCCTGTTCCGCGATTACGCAGAGGAGTGGCGTGCGTGCCAGGTCCACCGGCCGAGCACCAGTGCGCAGGCAGAGAGCTACCTCCGCCTGCACGCCTACCCCACCCTTGGCAAGCGTCCGATCGGCTCAATACGCCGCAGTGAGGTGCAGGCATGGGTGAAGACGCTGAGCGAGAGGCTGGCACCGGGCTCGGTCGAGGTCGTCTACAGATGGGTGGCGACGATCTTCAAGTCCGCGGTCGGCGACCGGCTGATCGCCGTCTCGCCATGCGTACGTATTGCCCTGCCGAAGAAGGGCGACTGCGAGGTGGTGCCGCTCAGCGTGGCCGAGGTTGAGTCCATGGCCCTCGCTGTACCCGAGCGACACCGGGCGCTGATGGTTTTCGCCGCTGGGATGGGCCTTCGGCAGGGCGAATGCTTCGGCTTGACCGTCGATCGTGTCGATTTCCTCCGCCGGCTCGTCAGGGTCGACCGCCAGCTGACGTCCTCGCGGGGTGGCCTGCCCGTCTTCGGGCCGCCCAAGAGCAAGGCAGGCTTCCGGACGGTGCCTATGCCGGAGGTGGTCGCCACGACGCTCGCCGAGCACCTAGCGCGCTACGGATCCGGCCCGAGCGAACTCGTCTTCACGAACTCAGTAGGCAACCCGCTCACACGTAGCACTGCTGGCGACATGTGGCACCGAGCGGCCCGGCGGGCAGTGCTGCCCGAGTGGGCCACCTTCCACGACCTTCGCCACTTCTACGCGTCGCTCCTGATCGCCCGGGGCTGCTCGGTGAAGGCGGTGCAGAGTCGCCTCGGACACCAGTCGGCTATGGAGACGCTCGACACCTACGGTCACCTCTGGCCCGACAGCGACGACGAGACACGGAACGCCATCGACCATGTGCTGAGCAAGCTCGGCGCTGTCGGATGAAGAGGACGGATCGACGAGCCGCGGGGCAAGTATTCACAAGTGCCGTGCAGCTTTTTCTCCTAACCCCCAGTTCGTGCCTGTAGTAGCCTTCCTTGACGTCCTCAGATCTATGACGTAGCATCCGCTTCATGCAGTACCGCAGGCGTGTACACGGAATCGCGGCGGCGATATTGGTCATTGCTGTGACTGCCTGTGGGTCTGTCTCGGCCCACGACGCGGCAGACGTTGCTGGCGTCAAGCATCCATCGGCACTTAGACGTACGCCGACTTCGCGCATTCAACCAAATCGGCAACGCCACGACAACTTGACGGTGGGGCTAGATGTAGGTGCGGCGCCAGCGCTGGCGCCCTATGCGCCTCCATCCGGCGACGAGGCCCTAGTCCCATCTGAGTTAACATTTACAATTACGCAGACCGGTACATCCGAATATACATCGTCTCCCTTCGCTTTGGCATATAGTCCTGTCGCGAGCAGTGGATCTTTCGCAATAGGTGGTACGGGTACTGCGGTCCTGTCGGGCGAGGCGTGGCAACTCAACAACCTGGGCAACGGCGAAGCAACCGCCACATTGGCCTTTACCGTCGTCAGCTTTGAGGGAGACCCCACGGTGATATTTAGAGCGGCCGGTCAACCCTCTGATTGATGCGTTAGGAGCGACATCCGTGGTCTGCATATCTCTCAGGCGTCGCTGTGCTGTCAGCATTCTTGCAGCTTTGCTTGTCTTTTCAGTTTCAGGTACCCTTCTAGCTGGGTCAGTGTCCCCTGCCGCGGCAGTATCGACCTGGTCGAAGTTCGATACAGCAGACATCACGTCCACCTGCGGGACGTCAAACAATTGTCTCGATATCTTGACGGTGAATGTCTGGAACAACTCTAACTGCTCCAATACGCCATATGGCTTGTGGGTGCAGACATATGCGGATGGCTTTGACGACTACTGGGTCAGCCAAAACTATGCACAAGAAACGAGCGGAGTCTGGCAGATGGTGTTCTACGTCCAGATACTCGACTCATGTAACTGCAACCCCAGCGCACCGAAATACGTGACTGGAATCGCGAACGTCTGCTAGCTAAGCTAGGCTGCGTGATCTGTGCGCTCTCTCACCGGGATGATGGTCAAGTCAAAACATAAATCACTGCGTGCTCGCCGTGACACGCGCGGCTCGCTATGCGGTATCGCAGAACGAGCAGCGCAGCGGCGCCCCCCCGGCGGCCCTGTGCTCACATCCGTGGACCCTGGCTGATGGCCGGCTCCGCCCCAGCCTGTGGCTCGTAGGCCGCAGCGGGAGAACGGTGATGGCGCTGGCGGGGCGCTGGCGCATCCGAGCGGATCCGGCTCTGTTCTGCCTCGATCGCCCTGCCAAGCACCCTGATCCGCTCCATCACCTCGGAATTGGCTTCGACTAGTGCGGTCTTGGCTTGTTGGCGAGACTCCAGCCGACGGACCTCCTCGACGAGCTCGACCTGTTGTCGGCGAAGCTCGTGGGCGTGCGGCTCGGTTGCCTCCTGCCAGGCAGCCTCCGCTGCCTCGATTCGCGCCGCGCTCATCTCAACCTCTTGGCGAGCACGGTGCCGGCCGAGCACTCCCTGGCTCGGTGCCTCTGCGCGACACAGTGCCTCGCGATGCGTTGACGCGGCACTTACGAGCCGGTAGTACGCATGCCCGACCGGTGTCTCGCGCCAGCGACCGCTACAGCTTGCCAGCTCGGCGAGGTCCCGATCGACTGCCGCCTGCAGCTGACGGACCCGAGCAAGCTCTGCCGAGACGTCGGGCGGGATCATCGAGAGGAGACGCTGACGCTCTGATCGCAGCTCCTCGATGCGCCGCTTCGCACGGTGTCTGTCGATCACCCAGCGCTGGCGGCGCTCGCTGTCCCAGGACCAGGCGAGCCGGCCGGCAGCGTCGCGCTGGTCGGCGGTGGGCGTGTAGACGTGGCTCTCGTGGCGCGCCCGGCTCATGGCGACGTAGGCGAGCTCACGCCCGCCGCCGTCGTCGAGGACGTGGGCGACGTCGATGGTGGTTCCCTGTGAGCGATGTGCCGTGATGGCGTACCCGTAGCCGAGACGCTCCGCTCCGATCTCTTCTGGCCCCATCTCCAACCGCCGGCCGTCGGGCGTGACCGCTGTCAGGCTCCGCAGTTCCGGATCGACCGCTGTGACCACCGCCTGTTCCGATGAGACCCAGGCGCCTCTCGCACCCGCGGCGAGGGTGATCACACGGTCGCCGGCGCGATAGGTGCGGCCGCCAGGCGCCGTGAGCTCGGGGCCCGTGAGCAGTCCCGCCCGCTCGAAGAGATGGTGAGCAGCGGCGTTGAGCGCCTCGACGTTCTCGCGCCGATATGCGAGCAGGAGGGTCTCGCGGCCGGCGCCGACGTCTTTCGCCCACGCCCTCACCATCGCCTGCACCGCAGCTCGGCGATCGGCGACGGCGTGCACCCGGCCGTTGTGGGCATACCAGGAGACGGCCCTCGCCACGCTCCCCGAGCGCAGCTCGGCGAGCACCGCCCGCTCTTCGGGGTCGGCCTGGCGGAGGTTCTCGGTGAGCGTGAAGACGTGGTTCGGGTGGCGCTCGGCGAGCGCCCTCAGCCCACCGCCCGGTCCGACGGCGCCGAGCTGACGGTCGTCTCCGAGGACGATCAGCTTCGCCCGTGACCGCTCGACGGCGGCGAGGAGGCGGACGATGTCGGTGTCGGCCGTCATCGCGCCCTCGTCGAGGACCACCACGTGCCGGTCCGACAGCCTGAGCGATCCGTGCTCGAGCCTGCAGACGAGCGAGGCGACCGTCCGCGACGCCATCTCTGCCCCCTCGCCGAGGTTGCGCGCCGCTTGGCCGGAGGTGGCGATCCCGATCACCTCGTAGCCGGCTGCCTCGAAGGCCGAGCGCACCGCCCGGAGAACGGTCGTCTTACCCGCACCCGCCACACCGAGGACGAGATCGAACCTGTGGGCTGCCGTCAACAGGCCGAGCGCCACCTGGCGCTGGCCGGCGCTGAGCGGTCCACCGAGAGCCGCTTCGAGCGACGTCACGGCGGCCAGGGCCCCCTCGACAGGTACTGTCGCGCCCCCGCCGGCGGCAAGCGAGTCGGCGAACTCGGCGATGCGCGACTCGTCTTCGAGCACGCAGCGTGCCGCCCACACCTCCTCTCTGCTGCCTGTGACCAGTGGCAGGCGGATCGCGTCGGCATGGTCGAGGACGGCGATCACCGCATCGTCGAGCAAAGAGACAGGCAGGCCGTGCAGGTGCGGCGCTGTTGCGACGATCACGTCGGCACGGGTGAAGGTCTTCTCACCCGCCAGCCGTCCGCCCGGCGCCAGCAGCGCCCCGGCGAGGCATTCGAGGTCGGCCTCGTGGCGTTCATAGGTGGCGCCGGCGACCTCGACTGCCCCGAGGAGCTCCGCCGGCGGGTGGCCGGCGGCGACGAGCTCAGCCTGCCAGCTGGCCATGAGGTCGGAGACGTGGACGTCCGCCTTGTGGTCACGCGTCGCCCGCGCCGCCACCGAGCGCGAGGCGTAGGAGGCGTTGTCACCGACCGCCTCGGTGATCTGCGCCGAGCGCTTGGAGTGGAACGCGCAGACCTCCTCTGGGATGCCGGCGATCGCCCATCCGCCGAGCCGGCCCGAGGGGCCGGGATCGGCGACGATCCCGTAGCCGAGCTCGACGGCCTTGCGTGCCGCGGCCAACCGCCCGACGGCGGTCGCCGCGTGCAGGTGGTCGCGGAGAAGCGCTGTGTCTGCCCCCTTCCAGCCGCCCCGCTCGTCGAGCATGAAAACGGCGTTGGCGACGAGCACGTGGTCGTGCACCTGCGGGTCGCCCGCTCGGGTCGTGGCATGCCGGGAGGTGGCCCAGATCAGGCCACCCGTCGCCGTCCGCAACTGGCCCCGTCCTCGCCGACCGCCCCGCTCGACGACGAGCCGGTCGAGGTACTCGAGGGTGGCGTCGCGCTCGGCGTCGACGATGGCGTGCATGTCCTCGGCCCGCCCGATCACTCCGAGCTCGGCCACCGACTTGTGGGGCGAGATCACGAGCTCGATGCCGGGCCGCATGCAACGCGCCAGCCGCTCGCCCGTCACGGGATGGCCCGCACCCCCGGTGGCGAACACGGCGCGATAGGCGGCCAGCTCGACCTCTCCGTCGAGCCCGAGGAGCGAACGTCCGGTCCCGCCCCAGACCATCGGCGTCTCGCCCCGCGACGAGTAGTAGGCGGCCGCCGCAGCGACGGGATCGTCGGCACGGCCGAGCACCGAGTGCTCGTGGTAGGCGACCGACTCCCGCCCCATCATCGCCATCCACGCCAACGCCAGCCCGCTCCCCGCAACCGGATGGTTGCAATCGTGTTCATCGGGAGCTGGTGTTATACGACAGCTGAAAGTGCTTGTAAAGGGGGTATTTTGGGATCGGTAGGTGGCGGCCGATAGAGGTAAAGAGCGGTGAGCAGATAGATGCGTGGTGGGGTGGCGTGGTGGTGCTTGGGAGAGGCGTCGGCTCGCAGAGCGGTCAATAGCGTGGACTTCCCAGCGCGCTATAGGTGGCGGTCTCGCGTCGCTCCGGCACTCGTCGGCGCCTCCCGGGCCGCTATCGAACCCATACGCGTACAAGGAGAGACCATGGCCATCGCGTCAACCGCCAACGCTGCTCGACATCGACCAGCTGGCCGAGCAGCTGAACGTCACCACCCGCCACGTCCGCCGCCTCGTCGCCGAGCGCCGCCTGCCCTATCTGAAGGTCGGCAAGTTCGTGAGGTTCGACCCAGCGGAGATCAGCGAGTGGCTGGACCGCACGAGGGTCGCCGGCTGATGCTGCAGCTTCAGCCCGGAGCAGGCTCTCAGACGAAACCTCCGCGTGCGCCATCGATGCTCGCCCGTCTGCCAGGTAAATAGGCGAGTGGGCGGTGCTCCCATCGGGCTTGGCTTTTCCGAGTTGACAGCTGCGGTTCGCGACTCCTGACAGCCACCGACGGACGACGATGTGTCGATCACCCTGGAGGCCGTCGGCTCGACAGCAAGGAGAAGGTGCTGGCATTCCTCGCTGAGATCGAGGCGGACGTCGCAGCGGGTCGCACGATTGCCGACAAGCTCCCCTGAGGCGGAGCTGTATCCGGTCAGCTCACGACGGTGTAGTCGACTCCGAGGTCGGAGGCGCCGGAACGCAACAGTGCAGAGTCGGTACTGACGAGTAGAGCTGCCGAACTGAGCACCGCGACAGCGAGCGCCTCCGCGTTGAGGAGATTGTGCTGACGGCGGGCTCGGAGGGCGGCCATGACCGGAACGACGGTTCGCCACCCGATGAGGCCAACCTCCGGCGGCAAGTCTTCGAGATCCCGACGGACCTGTTCCTGTTCACGAGAATCGAATGCCGCGAGGTGCTGAGAGATAGAGCCGCTACCAGGCGTCGAGACCGCGCGGCGAGACGGTAGTACCAGCACCCGGAGGTGTACACGGAACCGGAGTGCAATTCCTCCATCACCGCCGCCGGCGCTGTGCGCGTGAGCAGGCGCAGCAAGAGGTGATCGTCGACGACGACCGTCACGAAGACAAGGTGCTACTCGTCGGCGAGATCAGGATCGTCGGCGACCACACGTGCCACCGCTTCGCGGTACCCGCCACTTCGGACCCACTCGTCGATCGCTTGGCAGGCCTCTGGCGAGAGCGGCGACACGAACCCCGCGCCGGATCCGGCGCTGCGAAGTTCCTTGCTCGCCTCGGCGCAGCTCGCGCACGAGCCACGACCGCAGCGAGAGCTGGATCGAGGTGAACGTCGGTCGCCACGTGGCAAGCGTACCGTGCCAAGTGCGGGTCGCCCGCCCTCCACGGGTCGGCCGTCGCCTCGCAAGCGAGCCGGTCGAGGACTCACTTCGGGGCCTCGAACCGCCACGAGCTGAGGACTAGCTGAGGACCGAGCTTCCACTTTCGAGGCAAAACCCCAGGTCAGAACACCTAACGAGCTGTTTCCCGCCTACAGACCGACTCGCCGCACACAAGCCCTCCGAGAGCGTCTAAATGCCCTCTGACCTGGTGAATTGTTGTACCCATTATGAAATACACCGAATCAGCTGCTGGGCGCACTGAATTGCCAGTTCCGGGTCGGTGCAGCGGCGTCGAGGTGCTCATCGCCCGTTGTCTCCGTCACCAAGACGATGATGTCGCTATAGCTCGAATCGGCTCCCGACGCAGACGGAATTCCCGAGAAGTTGCCGCTGAGGTAGCAGCCGGCCGTAGGAACCGCAGCCTCGGACGCGCTCAGCACTGGCCACTGCGGAACCTACCGAGATTGACGCGTTTCCCGCCACGCTTGGACTGCCCCAGCGATACTTTGAAAGCCGCGGCAACGCTGGTCGCTAGCCAGGTTTGAGGCGCTTCGGTGTCACAAGCGAACGTCGCATCGGTAGTCGCCGCATGAGCATGCGTGCCCTCGCTGGAGTGGGACCTGGAATGGGGTGGCGGGCTTCCATGTGCGGTCCCGCCCGCGGCCTGTCCACGGCTGTACGGCAACGACGGAAACGAGACCCGCGATAACCAACCCACCCAACTAGGAGACACCTAACCGCCGAGCGCCGCCTGCCGTACCTGAAGGTAACCCGAAGCTCGGGAGGTTCGATCCCGCGGAGGTCGCTGCTTGCCTGGAGGGCAGTCGGGTAGCCCGGCTGCCATGGGTGTTCAGATGGACCGGACCAGCGCCCGCCCCTTGTTACCGCGATATCATGTTGTCATGACCAAACAGACCACCGTGAGGCTGCCGGACGAACTTGCCGACGAGACGGAGGCTGTGGCGAGAGTGCGAGGTACGAGCATCAACACGGTGATCGTCGACTCGCTCCGGGCGGAGATCGAGCGCGTCCGTTCCGACAAGGACTTCACGAGCCGCGCGCGCAAGCTCCTTGAGCGTGATCGGGAACTGCTCGACCGCCTCGCTCGTTGACCCGCTACATCACGCTGGCCGAGTACTTCTGGCTGGCCGAGCAGGTGACGGGAGTCGACGCCGACACGTTGTCCAAAGTATCGAGGATTGAGCTGGCGGAGTCAGCGCTCCACGCCCCGCAGGCCTCTTTCGGCGGCGAGGAGTTCTACCAGGACATTGTCGACAAGGCCGCGGTGGTCACCTGCAGGCTCGCGTGGAACCACCCGCTGCTCGACGGCAACAAACGTGCCGCCTGGGCATCTCTGCTTCTCTTCATCGACCTGAACGGCGGCAGCTGGGACCCCGATCCTCCTGACGTCGACGAGGCGGAGGCGGCGATGCTCTCCGTCGCCGGGCGCGACGTCGACGAGGAGTGGTTCGCGGACTGGCTGCGGCGGCGGACTCACTTCGGCGGCCTCGAACCGCCACGAGCTGAGGACTAGCTGAGGACCGAGCTTCCATTTTCGCGGCAAAGCCCCAGGTCAGACCACCTAACGAACTGTTTCCCGAATACAGACCGACTCGCCGTACCAAGCCCTCCGAGAGCGACTAAAGGCCCTCTGACCTTCCATCGCCCGGACCCGAGGCTAATCGGAAGCGTTCAACTGGGTGCCATCGTGTGGCGAATCGTTGGCTCGATCGGCGCCTCCCAAAACGGCGCGTCCGGTCAGACCGCATGAGTACTCAGGCTCGAGCGGGCGTCGAGTCTCGACCGAGCGCTGAGTCGGCCCATACACAGGCTCCTCTCTGGTCGTCAGGGAATCAGCACGGGCCCCTTGCCATTGGGGCTGCGTCCCTTCAGAGTGTCCATCTGTGGGCTCCCGAGCAGCGCGAGGTTCTGATAGTCGCCGGTCCAGCGCTCGTCGGTTACGCCAAAGTCGCTTTGCTCCAAAGCAACGATCATGTAGGGATAGGCGCCGGGCCATTCGCCGATTGGCACCGACCCTTGGCTGTAGAAGTGCCCCGACATCTCAAGCACAAAGACTGGTAACGAATCTGTCGTCGCGTCGCCTCCGAAAACAAGTGCGGCTCGGCCGCGAGTCGAAACCACCCAAGTGACAGAGCTGACCTTCGAGTCCCCAGAGGCAGCCGCCAGGTCGACGGCTGCTTGGGCGAGCTGGTTCGCAATGGAGGGCGTGGTCGACTTTACGCGCCCCACTTCATGACGAGCCGCAGCGGACCGCACGGGGGCGCCGCCGCCGAGCAGTATTGCCGCGACCGATGCCGCGATTGCCATGACAAGGACCCCGCCCAGCGCGAGGGCGATCCGCACGAGTCGGGGCCACCCTGAGTGCAGCGACACTGACTGGGGCTCGACCTCCTCCACCGCTCGTGACGATACCAGCGAGCTTCGCTTCGGCGGTGCTCGCCATGTCGGATCGGTGGTTACTGGCTCGTTGTCTCCGGCGGCGTCGCAGGTGCGGCTGTCCTCAACTTCGCCTGCAGGATTCACTTACATGCGCGCCGACGGCTCCTGCGGCGGAGCGCGTCAAAGCTCCGCTTCCCTCGCACTGGGCTCGGTGACGACTGGAGGGAGCGGCCGTACCCGCCGTGGATGACCGGCCATGCCTGCCTCGCGCTCTTCGAGCCTACGAGCAACTCGTTCCCCGCGAGTGCGGCGTTTGCCGAGTACGTGGCGTCCCCGAGCCCTCTGTGGCAGGCCTACCTTCAGAAGGCCTGTATCGATCTCGGCTATCAATACTGGCCCCAGTGATCGGCCCAGGTACACGGGGCGTAGGTTCACACGCCAGATCCGACGACCTCACCCTCTCCGAGGTAGCCTGCGGAGCCGGGAGCAGCACGGTGGTGAGCAGCAGGATGGGGAGCCAAATGCTGAAGAAAGCCGCCAAGCGGCCAACGAACCGTAGATGGCAGCTTTCTCATCTGGCCGTTCTCGCCTCGGCCTTGGCACTTGCAGGATGTGCCAGTTCGAACTCGGCCAGCGGCTCGTCGTCTGGGCAGAACCAGTCGGGGGCCGAGGTGGTAGCCCTGTTGCGACCGGGGACCTCTTACTCCCGAGCGGCCTCACTCGCCAGCGGACCTGCTGGAACGATGCCCGGAGTCGTCGGGTCCGACTGGAACGCCTCGGCACCGCTTCGTGTCCTCTTCTACCTCTCCGGCGACGCGCAGATCTCACAGGTCGAGCAACTCGAGACGGCGCTCAAGAAGGACCGGATCGTGCAAGCCGTCCAGCTGTCAATTCCGACCTAGATCGCCAATACGCCGAGCGCCACCCCACAGCGACCTGGAACTCCGCACACCTCAACTCATCGGCCGCCGCCGGGTCGAGGTGCGGCTCTAGGGGCGGGCTCGAGGGGCCGGCTGTGCGGTTCGTCTGTAGGTGGTCACGAGCACGTCCGCTCGGGTCGAGAACCTCGGTGCACACGCCGCCGCCAGTTTCGAGATGATGTTTCCCGGCGCGTGCCACCGGTACGGGGTCATCGCGAAGAGGTCGTGGAGGTTCTCTGCCGCCTCGATCTCGATCGGGAAGCTCACCCGCTCCGCACCTTCCTCGACGAAACACTCCCCGGCACCACGCAGCGGCGACTTCTCCTCGTGCGGCCGTGCGTCCGGGTAGACGAGCTGCCGCAGCTCGGCGAGGTGTGCCCTGCCCGGGTGCGCAGCGATCACCACACCGCCAGGACGGACGATGCGCGCCAACTCCCCCGGCATCACCGGCCCGAACACGCTCACGATCGTGTCCACGCGACCGTCCGGCAACGGGACATCGGAGGCGCTGGCGACCGCATAGGACCCCGCCCCGTCAGCCTTGGCTGCAGTTGCCACGGCGGGCTTCGAGACGTCGATCCCCAACACCAAGGGAGCGCTCAGGCGGCGGGTGTAGCGGCCCTCCCCGCAGCCGACGTCGAGCGCCAGGTATGGCCGGCTCCCGGCAACGGCCGCGGCGACGACATCGCTGATCGGGTCGTAGGCGCCGGTGGCCAGGAATCGTCGCCGGGCGGCGACCATCTCGCGGTTGTCGCCGGCCTGCCGGCTCTTCTTCGGGCCCGCCCGTAGGAGGTTGACGTAGCCCTCCCGGGCGATGTCGAAACTGTGGCCTGCAGGGCACGTCCATCGCTTGCGGTCGACGGCAAGGCTCAACATGCTCAGGCAGACAGGACACCGCCACGGCGCTGCTCGGTGTGCAGCCGGCTCGGCCCTCTCTCCAGCCGGCTCTCGTGCCACGCCGACCGACCGTAGCCGGACGATCGGTCGTAGCTGGACGGCCACCGCGCCCAGCTGGACCTCCTTGTCACATGGTCGATTCCAGCGCCGGCCGCCGGGTAGCGTGACCAACCGTGCGCACGGCCGTGATCGGAGTCTGCCGCCCACGTACCGGCAGGCTCGCCCGGATCACGATCGGCGGGCTCGGCCTGATCCTGATCACAGCCGCAGGTTGCACGTTCAGCCCGGCGCGGACGTCCTCGACCACCCAGCCGGGCTCCAGCTCGGCCAGCGTCACCTTCCCGACCGTCATCCCGACGGCCCTCCCGAGCGACTTCGCCACCACCGACGCCGTCGCCTGCGTCTCGGAGAGCTGGTGCGTGTCGGCCACGCAAAGCGTGTCCAGCAAGGGCGGCAATCCGGCCAGCGCCGACACGCTAGATCTCTTCGACGGCACCAAGTGGCGGCCGATGCGAGGAGGGGCGGGTCCGGCGGGGGCTGCGATCAGTGCGATCAGCTGCGTGTCGACTAGCTATTGCCTCGCCGTCGGCGGTGATCAGGGAAAGGCCCTGGCTATGCGCTGGAGCGGCTCGTCGTGGTCGTTGCTGAGCAACCCCGCATCCGGTTCTGCATCCCTGCTCGGCGTCGACTGCCCCGCGGCCGGCTCGTGCCAGGCGGTCGGGCTCGACTCCCGCGGTGCGCTGACAGAGACGCTTTCGGGCACCTCCTGGGCCATCGATGCGAACGACTACTCGTCGGGGCCGACGGCGCCAGGAACGACCCTGACCGGCGTCTCGTGCCCTTCGGTGAACAGCTGCTACGCAGTCGGCAACCGGCCCCGCTCACCCGGCAACCTGCCGATCGCGCTCTTCTGCAGGCGGGCTCCTGGAAGGCCGTGCCGACACCGGCCCTACCGGACACCATCGCCTCCCCCGGCGGCTCGCTCGACGACATCTCGTGCCAGCGCCCCGCGGAGTGTCTCGCCTTCGGATCACGCGGCGCACTCACATTCGCCATGAGCCTGTCGGACGGCAAGTGGACGGAGATGGCGAGCGCCAGCCCGTCATTCCCGGCCCTCTACACGACGTTCCACCTCGCCTGTGCCGGGGCTCCGGCCTGGTGCATGGCGGCTGGTGCAGACATCAGCGGGAACGCCAAGCCCCTCTTCCTCGAGAGCTCGTCGAGCGCTTGGGCGCTGCTCCCCACCGCCAGTCCGGCGCTCGACCTGTCGGGCGAGATCCTCGGGATCAGCTGCACCAGTCGGGCCTTCTGCCTGGCGGTCGGATGGCGCTCGAAGAAGGGTGACTCACCGGGATCGCCGCTGGTGGAGCGTTTCGACGGGAGCTCGTGGTCGCTGGCGCCGGCGCCGCAAGGCGGCGAGGCGGGCTAGGCGTACAGGCTCAGCGCCCCAGAACGACCCGTTCAGGGCACGAGGATCCGGCCGCAGTGCTCGCACTGGACCAAGGTTCCCGCCGGCAGCTGCCTGATCCGGTCGAGCTCCATCGCCGAGAGGTCGAGATGGCACCCTCCGCAGGCGCCGTGCTCGAGCCGTGCGGCACCGATGCCGCCGAGCTTTGCCCGCAACCTCTCGTACCGACTGCTCAGATCCGACGGCAACCCGGGCGCCAGGCTCTCGCGCTCCGCCTGCACCTGTTCAGCCTGCCGATCTAGATCTGCCGACAGCTCGCCGATGACCCGCGCCAACGAATCACCTTCGGCCACGAGCGCCGCCCGCTCGACGGTGATCGTCGCCAGCTCTGCGTCGAGCGGTTCGAGCGCCTCCATCACCTCGAGCTCTTCGTCTTCCAGCGAGGTGATGCGCTTTTTCAGGTGGGCGACTTCATCCATCATCGCCTGCTGGTCCCGATAGGCGAGACCTTGCGCGTTGTAGAGGCGGAGGTCGATGAGCCCGATGCGATCGGTTGCGGCCCGTATCTCGGCCTCCAACTCGCCCTGGCGCGCACCCGGACCGCTCCGCTCTGCCCGCAGGACGGCCGCACGCTTGTCGAGTGCGTTGACGGCCGAGCGGATCTCGGCGAGGCGTGCGCGCTCGGGAAGGTACTCCCTGCGGTGACGCAGGCGGTCGATCTCGAGATCGTGGTCCTGCACGCGGAGCAGCAGTTCGAGCGCCGCCCGGCTGTCGCCTCCCTCCGGCTCCTCGCCGCCGGCACTGCCCGCCACTCCCTCGTCCATTGGCAGACACGCTACCTGCGCTCCCCGCCGGCAGCCGGCAGCGGCCCCCTCACCACACTCAGGCGTTCCCCAGCCGTGCCTCCCACAGCTCGTCGGCCAACTGACGGGTGCCGGCGGCGAGCGGGATCCTCCGCGAAGCGGGGTCCCGCGTCACGAGATCGCGGCCGAGGACGTCGACAATGGTCGCCCCGGCCTCCTGGCAGACCAGCAGAGCCGCCATGTAGTCCCAGGCTCCGTGAGCGCCGGCATCCTCCGGATAGCCGCCGTGCAGCGACTCGGGCAGCGCCCGGCCGCTGCAGTCCACGTAGGCGTCGCAGCGTCCCGTCGGCGACGGCGCACAGGTCGAGCGCGGCGGCCCCGAGCGCCCGGAACTGGCCCCAACCGAGGTAGCGCCGCGGGTACCCGGAGAGGCCGACGACCGCCCGCTCGAGCGCCGTCGCACGCCGACGGCCGGATCGCCTGCCCGTCCCGTCTGGCCCCGCCCCCGCGCACCGCCTCGTAGCGGACGCCGCTTGCCTGGTTGACCACGAGCGCGGCGACCCGGGGTCCGTCCTCGTCGAGCGACGCAGATGCTCGTGCCGTACCACGGCAGGCCCCGAGATGCGTTGGTCGAACCGTCGACGGGATCGACCACGGCGAGCGAGGGCCGCTCGGCTCGCCGTCGTGAACGCCCGACTCCTCGGACAGCACGCCCGAGGCCCGCCTCCTGAGCACCGCGACGGCGGCCTCGTCGGCGCCAGGTCGGAGCGGTACTGGCCGGGCCGGGTCCCTGCCAAGCCCCCAGTCGCCCAGGCCTGACCGAGTGCAGTCGGCGACCGCCGTCAGCCGCCTCGTGCAGAGCACGTCGAGGAGCTCGATCGATCGTCCGCTGGCGAGCGACGCTATCGCAGCGTCAGGTCGTACGACGCCGACGCCCATACAGGCTGGCCCTCCGATGGCAGTCATCGACGTCGCTGGGTATGTGGCAGAGCTCAAGGACCATGCCGTGGATCACGGCTTCCACGTGCACGACGAGCGGCACTTCGTCGAGACGTACTCGCTGCGCCAGTTCTGGGAGGTCGACCTGCACCCCGAGGAGGGCTGCGGCGGCCCGATCGACCTGCACCTCGCCCTCGAGGTCGACCCTCGGGTGCTCCTCGACTTCGAGGACGCCGTCGTCGCGCTGCCCGAGGACGCCGACCCGGCAGACAAGTTCCACTTCCCGCTGACCTTCAACTGGGGCGTGCCGCCGCTCCCGACGGGCCCGGACCTGCTCCGGCTCGCCATCGACCTGGCCGGGATCGGTGGGGCTCGAGCTCCCGCTCGAGATCTCGGCCACCGACTCGTTCGGCTCGGTCACCGATCCCCCGGTCCGCCGCCTCACCATCGTAGCCCGCCAGCGGGTCTCGCTGGCGCGGGTCCTCGCCGGCGAGGAGCTGCTTGTGCGACGTCTTCGACCGCTCTCTGGCCGTGAGCCGCTTCCTGCTCGAGCAGTCGCCGAGCTGGCTCGGAGACGGGGACCGGCCCGAGGGCGAGCGAGGCGAGGACCGTGACAACGGTGGCGGTGGCTTCGGGAGCCCTGGAGGGCGCTGACCGGCCGCTCGGAACGTCCGACCGTCACTCAGCAGCCGGCGGCCCCTGGCGAGGCGCCGCAGACGATCCGTCGGACCGCGGTGAACACCAATGGCGCCAGCATCTCGCCCCCCGGCGTCGTGAAGTGAACGCCGTCGTACCGGATGGTCTTGCCGCCGACCGACGACACGAAACGTCCCCCCGGCGAGACCACCGGGTTGATGTCGACCAGCCATGCCCGACCCGGGAAGCGTGCGACCGCACGGGCGAGCACAGCATTCACCTCTTGGTGCCGGGCGACAAGGTCGTAGGGCAATGGCTGCCCGTCCGGCTGCGATCCGGAGTCGGTGCCGGGGACTGTGAGCAACAAGACCGCTGCCCCGCCGGCTCCGAGTACCCGGATGAGATGCTCGACCTGTGACTGGAGGTAGGAATCAAACAGCGCCGATCCGACACTGGTCCATCCGCCGTCGAACGTCCGATCGGCCGCATCCCAGTAGCCCATCTCCACCACGACCGCTTGCACGTGGAACTTCGCCGCATCAGCCGACCAGGTTTGGACGGCATTCCTGCAATTGCTTTGCTCGTCGGTCCGGTAGTCGAGGTACTCGAGCTCGCCGGCCGAGTCGTAGCTGCACCCGAGCATGCCGACGTCCCACATCGTCACCCCGTAGTGACGCTCCTCGGCTGCGAGCCCGAAGCCCAGAGTCAGCGCGATGGAGTCGCCGGCGAGCAGGACGCGGATGCCCTTGGCGGGCGGGGGCGGCGCCTGCATGGCCTTGGCGAGGCTCGGCGCACCGGGAGCGGCGGCGGCTCCCACCGAGGTCGAGACGAGGAGCGAGGCGGCGACGGCTAATGCCGCCGCTGGGGCACCCGCCACGAGACGGGCGGACGTCAGCAGACGGCCACGTCTCACAGGCTGCTCGATCACGTAGAAGGAGACCGTTGCGGCGGCAAGGCTCACAGCCACCTGCACAGCGAACAGTCCGCTGCCGGTGAGGCTGGTGCGCGTCAGCGCCAGGAAGATCGGGTAGTGCCAGAGGTAAAGGCCGTAGGAGATGCGGCCGAGCGCCCGCAGGGGGGGAACCGACAAGATCCCGCTGATGAGCGGGGACCGGACCAGGGTGGCCGCCGCGATCACCCCTGCCACCGCCAGGTCGATGGCGAGAAAGCCGCCCCTGTAGAGCCAGCCGTCCTGGTAGCCGATGGCGAACGTGGCCCAGCCGACCACCGCCAGCCCGGCGGCGCCGAGCACGGTCCCCGACCGTGTCGAGATCCTCCCGGCGAGCGGCCGACCGCCGACCCAGATGGCGCCCAATGCGGCACCGATCAGCAACGCTTGCGCTCTCGTGTCTGTGCCGTAGTACACGCGGCTGTAGGCGGGCGGGTCTGCGAGGAGCGCCATCTCGACGGCCGAGGCCGCTGCGAGGACCGCGCTGACCGCTGCCACCATCCTCGGCGATCGCCGCCACCGCAGGAGGACCAGAACCAGCAACGGCCACACGATGTAGAACTGCTCCTCGATCGCCAGAGACCACGTATGAAGCAATGGTGTCGAAATGGCCGAAGCGGTGAGGGTGAAGTAGCCCTGGTCGGCGAACATCTGGTGCCAGTTTGCGACGTAGAACAGCGTCGCCAAGCCGTCGCCGCGGATCGCGGCCCCCGAGCCGGCTGGCGCGATCAGCTCGGCGTACAAGCCGATGGCGAGCAACAGGAGGAACAGCGCGGGAAGAAGCCGCCGCGCACGTCGCTCGAAGAAGTGCCCGAGCCTGATCCTCCCGGTCGACCGCCACTCGCCGACCAGCAGGGAGGTGATCAGGAAGCCGGAGAGGACGAAGAACACCTCTACGCCGAGGAAGCCGCCCTTCGACCAGCCGAAGCCGCCGTGGTAGACGAGCACGAGGGCGATGGCGATCCCCCGCAGGCCGTCGAGCGCCGGGACCTCGGGGATCAGCGAGCGACCACGACCGCGAGAGGTCCCGGCCGTGCTCGCGGCGCCCGGCGGCTGCCCCGCGCTCTCGACTGCAAGATTCAGGGAGCGTCCTCCCACAGCTTGATCCCGCCGAGGATGCCGGCCAGGTTGTCGACGATCACGACATCGTCTTCCACGTGACCGGCCATCAGGCGCGAGTTGCCGCCGCCGAGGTAGAGGCGGTCGAAATTGAGGAGCCGGCGGAAGTTGTCGAGCGCCTCGGCGACACGCTTGCGCCACTTCGAGTTGCCGATCCTCTTCAACGCCGCGTCGCCGATCTGCTCGTTGTACGTCTCGCCCTTGCGAAACGGGTGATGAGCTAGCTCCAGATGCGGCGCCAGCTTGCCGTTCAGGAAGAGTCCCGTCCCGACTCCGGTGCCGAGGGTGACAACGAGCTCCAAACCCTCCCCCGCTATGACGTCCAGGCCCTGCAGATCGGCGTCGTTGGCGATGCGAACGGGCTTGCCGAGGGCGGTCTCGAGCGCCCGCTTCATGTCGAAGTTGGCCCATTCCGACAGTAGGTCGTTCGAGATCGGACTGCCGGGGCCCTTGGCTGTGACGAAATGAGGTGCCGTGAGGATCCGGCCCTCTCGCACCACGCCAGGGAAGCCGACCGAGACGCGGTCGAACGCCGGCAACGGGGCAGCGAGGGCCACGAGCTTCTCGACCATCGTCGACGGCGGGCAGGGATAAGTCGTCGGCACCCGCACGCGATCGGCCAGCATCTTGCCTTCTGCGTCGAGCACGGACGCCTTCAGCCCCGTCCCGCCGACGTCGAAGGCGAGGGTACGCGGCGGGCGCGCCGCCGACCTCGACGCCGACCTCGACGAGCGGGCTGGCGCGGCCGGAGGCACCACCCGGGTCCTGCCACCTGCTCCGCCGCGGGCCGCCCCACTGGTTGCGCTCAAGTCGATCCCCCCGTGTCGATCAGGTGCGGGCCGGCGCCGGAGCAGAATGGCGCATCGGCGGGCGGAAGGTCGAGACGAGCTCGATCAGGGTCCTCACGCCGAAGCCCGTCCCACCCTTGTGCAGGTAGTCCCTCTCCTCCTCGGAGCGGGCGGGGCCGGCTATGTCGAGGTGCACCCAGGGCTTGCCGTCGACGAACTCTGCCAGCAGCAGCGCCGCCGCCAGCGCGCCCGCCTGCCCGGGCGACCCGATGTTCTTCATGTCCGCGATCTCCGAGTCGATGTGCTTGCGGTACTCGTCGGGAAGCGGGAGGTGCCAGAGCGACTCGCCGGCGCGCGTCGACGCCTCGCCGACTTGCTTCACCAGGCTCTCGTCGTTGCCGATCAAGCCGGCAATCTCGCGCCCGAGCGCGACGACGCAGGCGCCTGTGAGCGTCGCCAGGTCGACGATCGCGTCCGGCTCCTCCTCGCATGCCAGGCAGAGCCCGTCGGCAAGCACCAGCCGCCCCTCGGCGTCGGTGTTGAGGACCTCGATCGTCTTGCCGTTGCGGATGGTGAGGACATCGCCGGGCTTGGTCGCCCTGCCCCCCGGCATGTTCTCGGTGATCGGTGCGATTCCCACGACCCGCACCGGTACGTCGAGCTCGTCGCACGCACCGAGGGTGGCGATCACGGCCGCGGCGCCGCTCATGTCGGTCTTCATCGTCGTCATCCCGTCCGCCGTCTTCAGCGAGAGGCCGCCCGAGTCGAAGGTGATGCCCTTGCCCACGAGGACGACGGTCGGCAACCGGTCGCCTGCCGCCGCGGCTACCGCGGGATCGGGCACGTACTCCAGCTTCACGAGGCGCGGCGGCTCGGCCGATCCACGCGCCACGCCGAGCAAGCCACCGAGCCTCTCGGCGACGATCGCATCCTCGTCGAGGACGGTGATCTCGAGGCGCCCCTTCTCGGCGACATCGCGTGCCACCTCGGCCATCCGTGTGGGGGTCATCGACGTCGGCGGCTCGTTGATCAGGTCCCTGGCGAGGTTGACGGCTCTGGCCACGACCGCGCCCCGCCTCACTGCACGCCCCGCCTCCTCGGCGTCGTCGACCACCAGGGTCAGCGACTGCAGCTGCACCGGCTCGTGCGATGCCTTGTACCTCCCGAAACGATGCTGCGCCAACATCACCCCCTCCGCAAACGCCTGAGCCGCCTGCGCCGCCGGGATGCCGGCTGCTCCGACTCCTCGCAGGTCGAACGCGGCCGAGTCGCAATCGGCGACCGCCCGGAGGAACGCGCCGCCGGCGCGCCGGACGGAGTCGGTGGTGCACGCCGAACGGGCGCCGCCTCCGACCAGGACCTGCAACCGGCCTTCACCGGCGTCGAGGACGAGCGTCTCGGCTGCCTTGGCCTTGAAGCCTCGCCTGCGCCAATGCGCTGCCTCCTCCTCGCTGACGGGAGGCGCTTCTTCACCGCCGTCGAACACGAGGACGCCTGCGGCGTCCAGCCCGTCGGGGAGAGCGGTGGCGGGCGTGATCTCGTTGAGCATCTCGGGTTCCTTCTCGTCGATCCTGTTTCGTCTTGCTCGTGCGTGTTGCCCGTGCGTGTTGCTCGTGCAGTCTTGCTCGTGCGGTCTCGAGGGTCCTGCGCTCAGCCGCCTGCGCCCGTTCAGCGCGTGGCTCGTGAGAGCAGGTGCTCGTCCTCCTGCCATCTGGCCAGCGCCCAGCAGGCGTCGGACAACCTATTGAGGTAGGGCATCACTTGCGAATCCTCGGGCCATCCGAGCGAGGACGCCAGCCGCTCGGCGCGCCTCACCACGGTGCGCGCCACGTCGAGCGCGGCTGAGACCGGATTGCTGCCGGGGATCACGAACTCGGTAGGCATCTCGTAGCGCGCCTCGAGCGAGTCGATCAGCTCCTCGAGGAACCTCACCATCTCCTCGGTCACGAGGCTCTTGCCGGCCACGAGCTTGCGACGGTTCTCGGGAGCGGTCGCCACCTCGGCCATCAACACCCACAGGTCGCCCTCCAGCTTGACGACGAGGCGGTCGAGCTCGTCACCTCTCGCCGTCCACGCTCTCGCCAGACCGAGCGCGCACTGCGCCTCGTCGACTGCCCCGTTCAGCTCGATCTGATCGCTGTCCTTGCGAACGCGACCCCCGTAGAGCAGGCCGGTAGTCCCGTCGTCTCCCTTGCGGGTGTAGATCTTCACGCGCCTCCCAATCTAGGTCCTGCGCCTGCCATCCGGAACAGGCTCCGGTCCCCTTACGGGACGGGCTCGGATCCGCCGTGGTCGGCAAGCGGTGGCCGGGCATAGATTCGTCGGCATGGACAGAGCAATCGGACGGGGCACGAAGCGCAGGCTGATCGCGGTGACGATGACGGCCGGTCTGCTGCTGGCGGCCTGCGGGTCCTCCCCGAGCGGGAGCTCGTCCACCACCTCCACCACTGTCTCCACGGCAATCCCGTCGCAGCAGCAATCGGCGGCCGAGGTCGACGCCGCCTACTCCACGCTCTTCGACCTCGCCGATCCGGCCATCGCGCCGAAGCTGGCTGTCGTGCAGAACGGCCAACAGCTGAAGGGCCTGTTCCAGTCGGCACTGAAGACTTCGCTCGCCAAGCAGGCCGTCGGTGCCAAGGTGCTCTCGGTCAAGCTCTACCGGGGCAGCAAGTGCGGCGCCGAACAGCTGACGAGCCCCTGTGCCTCGGTCAGCTACCAGGTGACCGGCAAATCCGGCAAGCCCTTGCTGTCGCAGCCGTTCACGGGCTGGGCCCTCTACAGCGGTGGCCACTGGCTCGTCGCCAAGGCGACGATATGCGGCCTGCTCGGCCTCGTCATACCGGGCGCCAAGGGCTGCTGAGCCAAGCGCCGCTGAGCTACGGGCTGCTGCGCGTCGCTGAGCCGGACCTCCGCGGCCGACGGTCAGCCCTCGGTCGCGGCCCTTGTCGGCAGTACCGACTCGGCCAGGTCGCCCAGCTCGGCAACCGGACCGGAGTGCACGATCCGGCCCTTGCGGAGGATCGCCACCTGCTGTGCCAGTTGCAGCGCACGCGGGATCTGCTGCTCGACGACCAGGATCGCCGTCCCTGCCTCACTGATCTGCCGAAGGGCGGCGAAGACCTCGTCGACGATCTTCGGCGCCAAGCCGAGCGACAGCTCGTCTACTACGAGCATCCGCGGCGGTCGCGCCAGTACCCGGGCGAGCGTCAGGATGCGCTGCTCGCCGCCGGACAGCGTGCCGGCGAGCTGCCTGCGGCGCTCGGCCAACTTCGGGAACCTCTCGTAGGTGACGGCGAGGGTCTCGGCGGCCTCCTTCCTCCCGCTCCCGCTGCGGAAGCTCATCAGGAGGTTGTCCTCCACGTTCAAGGTGGCGAACACCGAGCGGCCCTCGGGCGCGTGGACGACACCGAGCCGGGCTATTCGCCATGGCGCCCAGCCGGTCACGTCGGTCCCTCCCACCACGATGCTCCCGGCGGTCACGGGGACCAGTCCCGTGCAGACCCGGGCGATCGTCGTCTTGCCGGCGCCGTTCGGTCCGACGAGGGCGACCACCGACCCCGGCAGCACGGTGAGAGAGATGTCGAACAAGGCCTTGAACCGCCCGTAGGAGGCGTACACGTGTGACAGCTCGAGGATCGGGACCGGTCCTCCGCTGTGGAGGTCGCCTCCCTCGGACACGCTGCCTCGAGGCGCGTTGCCCCCGGTGGCCGTCAACTCGCGGCCTCCCCGAGATAGGAGCGGATGACCGCCCCATCGGCCAACACGTCGGCCAGCGATCCCTCGGCGATGACACGCCCGAAGTCGAGCACAACGACCCTTCCCGAGAGCGCCCGCACCAGCTCCAGGTCGTGCTCCACGAGCAGGATCGCCAGCCGGCGGCTGGCGCGCACCTGGCTCAGGACGGCGGCGAGGGCAACGGTCTCCCGTGAGTCGAGCCCCGACGAGGGCTCGTCGAGGAGGAGCAGTCGCGGCTCGCCGATCAACGCCCTGCCGAGCTCCACGAGTCGCCCTTGCCCGAGGCTCAGGCTCTCTATCGGTGCGTCGGCGACCTCGCCCAGCGAGAGCTCGTCGATGACCACTTCCACGAGCTCGTGCTCGTCGGCTCGTGGCGTGCCGCGGTTGACGAGGTCCTTCCACAGCCGCCCGTCGCCGCGGCGGGCGCGCTCGGCCGTCAGCAGGTGCTCGCGCGGCGTCAACCCGGCGAACAGCTCTGCTCGCTGGAACGTCCTGCCGATGCCGAGGCGGGCGCGCCTGTAGACGGGCAGATGGTCGATCCGCCGGCCGTCGAAGAAGATCTCGCCGGCGTCGGGTCGCGTGACACCGCTCACACAGTCGAACAACGTCGTCTTGCCGGCGCCGTTCGGCCCGACGAGGCTCACGCACTCGTTCGCGTCGACGTGCAGATCGACGCCCCGGAGGGCCACGATCCCCCCGAAACGTCGCACCACCCCCCGCACTCCGAGCAGTTCGCCGGAAGGCGCGGCTCGGTCCTCAAGCACTCGCACCGGTCCCCGGTCCGGCCAATCGCTCGCTGAGGAGCCGCGACGCCGCCTCGGCGGCAGAAGCCCCGGAGCCACCCCGCGCCCCTCCACCGCCGCCGCCCGGTCCGTCCGGGTCCGCGCCCGTCGTCGATCGCAGCCGGACGACCCGCTCGATCCACCGTCGCTTCTGCAGCTCCACGATCCCTTCTGGATGGAGGGCGTAGGTGATGGCCCCGAGCCCGAAGAGGATCTCGAGGAGGTTCGCCCAACGAGGCGAGTGCAGATAGGTGAGCAGCTCTGCGATCACCACGTACCCGAGACCGGCCTGGATCGCTCCCTCCACGGTCCTCACTCCGGTCGTGACCACGACGACGAGGAACACGAGGGACTGGAAGGTCGTGTAGTCGGAGGCGGCGGCGCTCCCGTTGATCGACGAGTAGAGCGCCCCGCCCACCCCGGCGAGGCCGGCCGAAAGAGCGAACACCACGACCTTCCACCGGTTGAGGTTGATGCCGACGGCGGCGGCGGCGAGCTCGCTCCCCCTCATCGCCGCCAGGTAGCGACCGGTCGTGCCGCGCCGCACGAGGTGCACGACGGTCGCCGCCAGCACCAGGACGACGAACACCAGCAGGAAGTAGGACTTGTCGCTGGTGAAGTCGATGCCGGCGAGCGCCGGCCTCGGCACGGGGACGCCGCTCAGGCCGTTGCCGGACCACGAGTACTGGAACCCGATGTTGTCCGCCAGGAAGCCGAATGCGAGCGTGGCGATGGCGAGCGCCAGGCCGCCCAGCCTGAGCGCCGGGATCGCCACCAGCGCGCCGAGAGCGGCGGCCACCAGGCCGCCGAGGATCACGCCCGCCAGCACCGAGATGTTGAAGTGCATCGCCAGCTGCCCGGCGGCGAAGGCTCCGGCGCCGGCGAACGCCATCTGGCAGAGCGAGATCTGCCCGCTCATCCCCGTCAGCAAGGTGATCGAGAGGAAGATCACCGAATAGGCCAGGCCCTGCGTGAGCACGATCAACCAGTTGTCCGGCATGACGGTGAGGCACGACACGACGAAGAGGGCCACCAGGAGGCGAAGCCCGTTGGTCATCAAGCGCTCGAGGCCGGGGGGCCTGATCGTCGAGGCGAGCGGAGGAGGTGGGGGGTCGATGCCCGACATCGGATCGCTGCCGGACACCCAGCGCCGCCTCAGGCCGGGCATGAAGAGCAGCAACCCGACGAGCGCCACGAACGGGAAGGCGTACCGCAGCCCCGACGAGAGGACGCTCCCGGAGGGCAGGTAGCCGCCCAGGATCTCCTCGGCGACGCCGAGGGCGACGCCGCCGCCGAAGGTGAGCGGAAGGCTGGTGAGGCTGCCGACGGCGGCGGCGGCGATGCCTGCGACCAGAAGGTCGAGGAAGTCGAGGGACTGCACCTGCCCGAGCGCCGGCGCCAGCAGCACCCCTGCGAGGCCGGCCAGCATCGAGGAAAGGGCCCACGTGAAGCCACCGATCCTCTCGGCGTTGGCGCCTGTCAGCTGGACCATCCGCGGGCTCTCGGCCATCGCCCGCATCCGCAGCCCGAACACGGTGAAGTGGAAGACGAGGGCGAGGATCAGCACCGCCAGCGCCGTCACGACGACGGTTGACAGCTGGGTGCCGTCGATCGGTTCCCCGCCGAGGCGGAAGTAGACCTGCGTCGGGCTGAGGAGAAGATCGGGCGGCGACGGGTGCCCGCCGTTGCCGAACAGCAGCTGGATGACGCTCGGGATGGTTATCAGCATCCCGATCCCCGAGACGAGCTTCACGAGCACCGGTGCCGAGCGGATGTGCCGGAACAAGAGCCGGTCCATCATCAACCCGAGCCCCGGCGACACCACGAGCACCGCCGCCACGAACGCTGCCCACTTCGGCCAGCCGTTGGCGACGGCCTCGTAGAACATGAGGGCCGAGGCGTAGGCCTGGGCGCCGAAGGCGAGGTTGAAGACGCCCGATGTCTGGTATGCGAGGACCAGGCCGACGGCCATCAGAGCAAAGACGCAGCCGAACGGGACGCCGGCGATGGCGAAGCTGAGGAACTCGCTCAACAGATCCTCGGCCGGGTCTCAGGCGCCCGGCAGCTGCGGCGGAGGGGGGATCTTGTCGACCGTCACTGCAGTGGTCTGCGGATACTGGAAGCAGGTGAACACGCTCGGCGGTGAGCCGAAGACCGGCACGAAGGCCCCGTGGCGGACCTGCACGAACACGTTGCAATCGTAAGGACCGTTGGCGTCGTGCTCGGCGCCCCACTTGATCGGCGTGACGAGCCCGTCGGCGGTGTAGGCGGTGAGCGAGTTGATGGCCCTGATGAGCCGCGAGCGGGTGACGTCGCGCCCGATCATCCTGAGGCCCGTGACGAACAGGTCGGCGTTGATCCAGCCCGTCAGCGACTCCTCGCTCGGCGGCTGGTCCGGGAAGTAGCGGGCCATCTCTGCGAGGTATTGCTGCATGCCCGGGTAGCGCGGCAACTGGGAGGGCGGGAGCTCGAACGGTGTGTGCCCGATGAGGAAGTAGACGCCTTCCATCGCCGTCTCGTTCTGTGTCAGGGTCGCCTCGTCGTAGCCGTTCAGCCAGTACTGGGTGACGTGCGCCATCGAGTGCTGCTGGAGGGTCTGGGAGAGGAGCACATTGGCCGAGACGTCGAGGCAGCTGACCACCATCTGCACGCCCGCCTGGCGCATCCGCACCACGTCGGTCGTGAGGTCGACTGCCGGCGCCGGGATCGAGAGGTCCTCGTAGGCGATGGCGAGCCCGTGACGCCTCATCACGCTGGCAAAGCCCGTGCATGCCTGCTGCGACTCGGTCACGGAGTAGGCGAGCAGGCCCACCCTGTGAGCGCCCACCTGTTGCGCGAGATAGGCCGGTTCCGGGCCCGGCGACAGGAAGTCGACGTAGGACCCCTCGGCGCCGAACAGGTCGTCGCCGACCGTCCAGTCGGGGCTGATGGCGTAGCCGAAGGCGGGCACGTCGTGCGAGACGAGGAACCTCGACCCCGAGAAGACCGGCGTCGCCACGCCGACGAGAGCGAAGACGTGGTCCTGTTGCACGAGCAGGCGGACGGCGTTGACGTCGATCGAGCCGTCGGTCTGGTCGTCGAGCTGATCTCCCGAGGGGAAGAGGATCTTCCGGCCGTTCACGCCGCCCTTGGCGTTGATCATGTCGAGATAGGCCTGCACGCCGGTCGACACCGAGGAGAAGTCGGCCGGTATGGGGCCGGACAGTGAGGCGACATTGCCTACGGTGATCGACGACGAGGTGACACCGTCGGTGTCGCCGGACGTCGATACGGACGGCTTGGCGTTGCCGCAGCCCGCCGCCAGACCCGCCAGCATCGTGACGGCTAGAGCGGCTGCCGCGCCGTACCTGGTCGCGAACGGCGACGATCTTTGTCCCACGACACTCCATTCTGTTCGTGAAGCGAGCTCAGCCGCGCGCATGGGCTGCCGGGCCGCGTCCGGCGGGCCGGCCGGAGCGAGATGGTGCTGGCGGTATCACCGGGTCGCCCCCTAACCTGCTCGTCCGATGATCGTCGTGCTGGTGAGCCTGGCTGCTGCATTGGCCTACGCCATCGCCTCGGTCCTTCAGCAGCACGCAGCAGCCGGCGCGCCGGCCGAGCACAACCTGCGACTGAAACTCGTCACGGGTCTCGCCCGCCGCCCGCTGTGGATCGCCGGGATCTCCGCCAGCGGCGTGGGATTGATCCTGCAGACGTTGGCACTCGGGCGCGGCTCGCTGACGATCGTGCAGCCGCTGCTCGTCTGTGGTCTGCTCTTCGCCCTCCCGATCAACGCCTTGGCGGTCCGCCGGCGCCCCTTGCACGGGCGGCAGTGGTGGGCGACGGGGGCGGTTTGCGCCGGGCTCGCCCTCTTCCTCGTGGTGGCCGATCCCTCCAAGGGGAGCGGCGCGGCGGGTGCGGTCGGCTGGTCGGTCGTGGTGGCAAGCGCGCTGGGCGCCAGTGCGGTGCTGGTGGCTCTCTCGACGAGGACGGGCGGCCCTCTGCGGGCGGCCCTGCAGGCAGCCGGTGGAGGAGTCGTCAACGGCCTCTCGGCCGCGTTCACCAAGGGTGTCGCCAGAGTCGTCGGCGCCAGTTGGCACGAAGGCGCCGCTGCCGTGCTCGGACACCTGTTCTCGAGCTGGGAGCTGTATGCCCTCGCCGCCTCCACGGCCTGCGTGCTGGTCCTCGTCCAGAGCGCCTTCCAGTCCGGGCCGCTCGCCTGGTCGCTTCCCGCCCTCACCGCTTTGAACCCGCTGACGAGCGTGGCGATCGGGGTCGGGGCGCTCGGTGAGCAGGTGAGGGCAGGGGCCCTGGCGCTTCTCGGCGAGTGCACCGGCCTCGCTCTCGTAGTCGCCGGGATCTTCGCACTGGCCGGCACCGGAGCGCTCGATCTGAGCAGCCGGCAGCGGGCCGGCGTGGAGCTTCGGGGCGCAGATCCCGCTCCGGCGCGCCCGTGAGCTCTCCCAAGGCGGCTACGGCGTCCAGGCGAGGAGTGGGACGAGCATCTCGGCGGCGGTGAGGGACCCGTGGCGGCTGGCGAGACGAGCCTCCCCCGGATCGGCAGGATCCTCGAACGAGACGGCCGCCCTCGCCACCAGCGCCACATCGCCCAGCCGCTCGGCGACCTCAGGATCGGGCACCCCGCCGAACCAGCCCTCGTCGATCATCTGCCGGCGCGTCCTGACCCAGGCGACGTCGCCGTAGCGTTCCGAGGCTCCGGCGGCAAGCTCGTCGACGCTGCCGTGGCGGGCGTGCATCCATCGCCACCGCCCCTCCCCCGACATCATCGTCACCATCTCCCGTAGGTCGCCTGCAAGAGCGATCGGCGGCGTCCGCACCTCCACCTGCCCGTGGTCGGCGGTGACCAGCAGCACAGCCCCTCGGGGGAGCTCCGACAGCAGATCGCCGACCAGCCGGTCGGCCGTCAGCAGCTCGGACCGGTAGTGCTCGCCGAGGCCGTGGGCGTGGGCGATGCGGTCCACCCCGTCGTAGTAGGCGTAGACGAACGGGGCGCCGTCGCCGAGCAGCCGCCGCACCTCGACGCAGATGCTGGACGGGACGTGCCAGCCATGGTGGGCGGTCCCCCGCAGATGCGCCTCGGTGAAGCCGGATCCGGCGAAGTAGGCGGGAGAGACGACAGGAGCGGGAAAGCCGCCGAAGGCCGGCAGGCGCTGCACGCCCGCGGGCGGGATCGAGCGGCGGGCGTCCTCACCGCCGGCCCGCCATCGCAGGACGTTGAGCACCGCGTCGCCGGGCATCCGCATCCGGTAGCCGACCACCCCGTGGCGCGCAGGTGGGGCGCCCGTGACGATCGAGGTGAGGGCGGTCGCGGTCGTGCTCGGGGCGACCGTCGTGATCGGCCCTCCCCGCATCGAGGCGAGCGACGGCAGCTGATCGAGATGAGCTGCGAGCTGCTGGTGGCCGAGCCCGTCGAGGACGAGGAGCACCACCTGGCGCCCCGCCCGTAGCGGCTCCGGCGCCCATGCGGGCAGCGAACGGCCCGCCGGTGGCGATGGCTCGCCCCCGAGAGGGCCGAGGACCACGCCGGCGAGCTCGGTCAAGCAGGCACCACCGAAGTCCGGGAGCACGGGCGAGCGCGCCTCGGCGGCCGTCACGGCAGAAGTCTCCCTGGCACGGGCCACAGCATAAGGAGCGGTTCTTCCTGGTCATACGATGGAGATCGTGAAGGTCTCCACGAGAGGCGACTACGCCAGCCGCGCCCTGCTCTCGCTGGCGCTGCGCGCCGGCGATTCGGAGCCGACCTCGGTGCGCGACATCGCCGAGCGCACCGGGCTGCCACAGCCGTACCTCGAGCAGATCCTGCTCGCGCTGAAGGGCGCCGGTCTCGTCCGTTCGAAACGAGGCGTAGGCGGAGGCTACGTGCTCGCCCGCCGCGCCGACGAGATCACGCTCGGGCAGATCGTCAGCGCCGTCGACGGCCCGATAGCGGTCGGGGACTTCGGGCAACCGCACGAGAACGGCGCCTGCGACCACGAGGGGCAGTGCGTGCTCCTGCAGGTGTGGGCGGAGGTGGGCGAGCACATGCGCGGCCACCTGGAAGCCTTCACGCTGGCGGACATGGTCGGGCGGGCGCGAGGTGGCGCGCCACCGCTCGAGCCGTTCGAATGATCCTTCGCGCCAACGATCCCTTCGGCCGGCCCGCTTCAACTGTTCCAGACCGATATCACAGCGCTCTCGTGCTCCCATCCGAGCCGGCTGATGCTCGACGGCGTCAGCGTCAGCAGGCGCCCGTCCCTCGGTGGGAGCTCCAGCCAGCGGGCGGCGAGCACGCGAAGCAGATGACCGTGCGCGAAGACGAGCACCGGCGCGGTCGAACCGTCGCCCGCCACCTCCCTCATCCGTGCCAGCGCCCGGTCGGCACGAGCACCCACATCTGCGGCCGTCTCCCCGTTCGGGCAGCCGTCGTCCCAGAGCGACCAGCCGGGCCAGCCGCTGCGGATCTCCGCCGTGGTTCGCCCTTCCAGATCCCCGTAGTCCCACTCCGCAAGGTCGTCGAGCACCTCGGCACCGTCGCCGAAGCCGGAAAGCTTGCAGGTGTCGATGGCTCTGCGCAGCGGGCTGGTGAACACCGCCAACGGGTTCGTGCCGGCGAGACGCCGCGCCAGCGCCCGCGCCTCCTCCCGCCCGTCGTCGTGGAGCTCGAGGTCCGTCCGGCCGGTGTGCTGGCCGGATTTGCTCCAGGCTGTCGAGCCGTGGCGGACCAGGACGACGGACCGAGGCAGCATCTCGGGTCCCCGGTCGCCGACTCTGCTCTGGTGGATCGCCGTCAAAGATGCTCCTCTCCCAAGGCTCGCCCGGCGGCCGGCTCGATTGGCACGGTCGGACCTGTCCAAATTGACCCAATCCGCATAATCCCCGCCCCAACAGGGAATGAATCCATGATCCTCCCTGTTGGGTAATACCGGAGGACCAGTGAAGGGAGACCGACGATTCCCCCCCGCACCAGCACCGAAGACACACTAGAGACCCGGTCGCCTCGCGGAACGGCTGCTCCCGATGCGATGCGGTTGTTTCTCGACGACCTCGGTCGGCATCCCCTGCTGACCGCCGACGAGCAGGTCGAGCTCGCCAAGCGCATCGCCGAGGGCGACGAAGAGGCGCGCCAGCAGATGATCGCCTCCAACTTGCGGCTCGTCGTGCACTGGGCGCGGCGCTACCAGGGCCGTGGCATCGAGCTCGTCGACCTGGTCCAGGAAGGGACGTTCGGCCTGATGAGGGCGGTCGAGAAGTTCGACTACCGCAGGGGCTTCCGGTTCTCGACCTATGCCACCTGGTGGATCCGCCAGTCGCTGCAGCGGGCGGTGCAGAGCAAGGCCCGCGCCATCCGGCTGCCCGAGGACGCGATCGCCGCCGAGGCGGAGCTCGACCCCGAGCAGTCCACATTGCCCCGCGTCGTCGCCAGCCTCGACCAGCCCGTCTCCACCGACGGCAACGCCACCCTCGGCGACCTGGTGGCGGGCGAGGAGCACTCCTTCGAGAACGACATCGCGGAGGCGCTGGCGCTCGGTCAGCTGAACGAGGCTGTCGATCGGCTGCCGGATCTGGGGCGAGAGGTGGTCCAGCGGCGTTTCGGGCTGAAGGGCGGCAAGCCGGCCTCGCTCGAGACAACTGCGCGGGAGCTCGGCATCGGGGTGCGACGCGTGCGCCGGATCGAGTCGGAAGCTCTCCGCTTCCTGGCGGAGCAGCCCGAGGTGGAAGGCCTCAACGACGCCGCGTAGGCGGTGCGACACTGCGCGAACAGCCGAGGCGACGCGGCACTAGGTGAACAGCCGCAGCGCCTCTTCCAGGTCGGGCGCCAGCGGAGACTCGAAGTGGAGCTCTTCGCCGCTCACCGGGTGGCGCAGGCCGAGCTCGGCGGCGTGAAGGAACGGCCGGGCAAGGTCGATCCCCTTCCGCCGCCCTCCGTAGCGGGCGTCGCCGACCACCGGGTGACCGATGGCGCTCAGGTGCACCCGGATCTGGTGGGTACGGCCGGTCTCCAGCCGTAAGGAGAGCTCCGTCGCCGCGATCGGAGACTCGAACCTGCGCCTCACCTCATAACGCGTCCGCGCCTCCCTGCCTGCTGCCGATACCGCCATCAGAGTCGGGTCCCTGCGGGAGCGACCGACCGGCGCGTCTATTACTCCCTCGGTCGAGGCCAGCGCCCCGCACGCGAGGGCGGCGTAACGCCGCTGCATCGACCGGTCGGCGAGCTGGCGCGTGAGCGAGCGGAGCGCCACAGGCGTTCGCGCCACCACCAGCAACCCGGAGGTGTCCTTGTCGAGGCGGTGGACGATTCCCGGTCGCTGCCGATCAGGCGGACGATCTTCCCCGGAGCCTTGAGCACCCTGCAGCCCGGACCGCTCCGCCAGCGAGGCGAGGTCGGGGAACTTGTCGAGCAGACCTGAGACGAGCGTTCCTTCGAAGTGCCCGGAGCCCGGATGAACGACGAGACCAGCCGGCTTGTCGACGACGATCAGGTCCTCGTCCGCGTAGACGACACCGAAGCGGACTGCGGAGCTGGCAGCGGGCAGGCGCTCCGCTGGCGGCGGACCGAGCAGGGCGAGGTCGATCTCCACGGTCTCTCCGACCTTCAGCTTGCGAGAGCCGGCGAGCGCCACCGTCGCCGCCACGCTCACCCCGCCTGACTCGATGAGGTCTCGCACCTCCGAACGGGGCCGGCCGGTGACAAGGGCGACGAAACGGTCGAGGCGCGTCCCTGCCAACATCTCGGGGATCTCCAGACGCTCGCCCATCAGCTGGTGCCCGCCTCCCCACGGTACTCGGAGTGCTCGGGGTGCTCGGGGTGCTCGGGGTGCTGGTGCTCGGGGTGCGGGACGTGCTCCCCGTCGCCGACAGTCCCCGCCTGGCGATCGGTGGGGCGACGAAACGCAAGATGTGCGCCGAGCAGGATGCTCCCGCACACCACGCAGGCGTCTGCGAGATTGAACGTCGGCCAGAACGTCGAGGCGACGAAGTCGACCACTCCGCCGTGATGCCCGCGAAGGAACCTGTCCGAGAGGTTGCCGAGAGCTCCCCCGAGCACCATCCCGACCGCCACCGCGGCCGTGTACGAGGGGACGCTGCGCCCGAACCAGATGAGCAGGCCGATCACCACGAGCACGATCAGCACGATCGGCACGGTGAGTCCGACGCCCATCGAGAAGGCTGCCCCGGTGTTGTAGGTGAGGGCGAACGAGAAGGGGCCGATCACGTGGACCGGCCCGTGGCGAAGGTCGGCCACGGCCACCGACTTGGTGATCTGATCGGCGGCGAGCACCAGCGCCGCCACGCCCCCGATGGCGAACAGGCGACGGCGGCGCGCCGAACTCGCCCGCCCGGCGTCCCCCTCGCTCAGCGGCGCGACAGCCCGCCGCTCTTGCAGGCGATGCACAAGCGAGCGTACGGCAGAGCATCGAGCCGGTTCTTCGGGATCAACGAGCCGCAGCTCTCGCAGATCCCGTAGGTTCCCTGCTCGATCTTGGCGAGGGCGTGGTCGATCTCCTCTACGGCCAGCAGGGCCTGGTTCGACAGAGCGAGGTCGCGTTCGCGATCGACAGTGACGGTGCCCCCCTCACCGGACTCCTCGTCGAACTGGATGTCTCCCGGCTCCATCTCCTCGACGAGCGAATCCGCCTCGGCGCGCAGGCTCTTGGCCTGCTCCATGTAGGTCGCCCGTTCTCCGAGCAGGGAGGATCGCTGAGCGTCGAGGAACTTGTGATCGCTGGCATAGCCGGCGCTCGACTTGCGGGTAGCGGTCTGGACCGGCTTGGTCTTGGTCGCCGCCCCTGCGCCGGCAGACCCGGAACCGGTCGCCGCGTGGGCAGCGGACGCCGGGCTCGAGGCCGCAGCCTTGGCCGCATGGCCATGGCCGTTCGGCGAGGTCCGTGCCACAGGTGCGGCGGTGACCGCCTTGGCCGCCACTTTGGGTTGATCGGGGTGGCCGGTCGCCGCCTTCTTGCTTGACGGCACGATCTTGGCCGGCGCGGTCTTGGCTGCCGGCGCGGTCTTGGCTGCCGGCGCCGTCTTGGCTGCCGATCCTGCCTTGCCTGGGGCCGGCTTGGGAGGCGGCGCTGTCTTGGCGGGGGCCGCTTTTGCGGTTGCCGGCTTAGCGGAAGGCGCGGCTGCGGGCTTGGGGTGCGTCTTCACCGCCGACTTCGGCTTCGCCGCACCGTCCCGGTGGGTCGATGTCTTCGATGGCTGCTTGGCAGCCGCCGGGGCCACCGCCTGCTTGCTCACGGTCTTGCTCGCGTCCTTCCCTGTCCGTTCCCTCACCGCGGTGGCGGCCTTGCTCTTGCCGGTACTGGCGCTCGCCGTGCCCTTCACAAGCGACGACTTGGGGGAGGCCACCTTGGCCGCCCTCGCCGCAGCAGGCGTTGCCTTAGCCGGCTGCTTCACTTTCTCGGCGGCCGCCGCCCGGCTCGACCGACCTCCCTGACCACTTTGGCCAGTCGACTTGCTCGACTGCCTGGTAGCGCCAGCGGGACGGGGGCTCGCAGTTGGCTGCTTCTTCGCCGGCGTCGCTGTACGAGGCATCGCGTCCAGGATCTCCTCTCGCGCGAAAGGTGACAGACGATATCCGATGCCCGAGGTCGCGCCAATCACCCCCGCCTGTGAGCTCTGTGAGACTAGCGGCGTCCTCCCCGCCGGCGGCCACCCCCGGCCGTGGTCCCCCTGTCCTCCAGCAGCTCCTCCAAGCGCCGCCTGAGCGCATCCACGTGCACACCGACGATCTCGAAACTCTTGTCGGCGCTCTTCTCACCCCGCGCCAGCGCCAGATCGCCTTCCGCCACGCCGAGAACCTCAGCCAACAATTCGACACATGCGTGGTTGGCGCGCCCGTCGACCGGAGGAGCCGCCACCCGCAGGTGCAACGCGTCCGAGTAGCGGCCGACGACGGCGCTGCGGCCTGCGCCGGGACGTACGTGGACGCGCAGGCGGACCTTGGCCTTGCCGCCAGCCACCTCGCCCGCGGTGTCCGCTGCGCTCTTGCCGGCGGTGTCCGCGGCGCTCTTGCCGGCGGTGTCCGGCTCGCTCTCGCCCGCGTCGATGACGTCAAAGAGGTCGTCGCTCATGCCGGCCACCTTAGGGCTCGCCCGGCTGGCTCATCGGACGGCGGGACAGTCCCGGACGGGAGGTGCTTCAGGCCGGCCAGCCGGCGTCCTGACCCCGTCGGCTCATGTGACGTCGGGACTGGGTCTCCTGCAACGGGTCGGACGTGGAACCCAACGCCGTCGGGGTGAGGGCAAGTTGACCCGGTTCATCGCGAACGATCCCGAGACCCTGGCGAATGTCCGGAGGGAGCGCCTCGGGGCTCGCGTAGCCCGCTTCGACCTCGGCGTCGACGGCGAGACCACCGGCGCCCTCGAAGGAAGCGGCCGAAGACGATTCGGCCGAAGGCGATTCGGTCGAAGGCGGAGCTGCCGGCGCGGCGGCGTCCGCATCCTGTTGGATCTGCGTCTCCACCCCGTCGGCCGGGTCTGCCCGCTCGCTCGACAGCGGAGCACTGCGCTGAGCCGCCAGCGCGGGTGACGGCGACATCCCCCGATCGACCCAGCGCAGCGCCGAGTTGAGGGCGCCGGCAAGGCGTTCCCGCTCGTTGTCGAGAAGGTCCGAGAGCGTGCGTGCGTCGCTGCGCAACTGGTCGCGCAGCGCCGTCAAGCGCTCGACCTCAGCCTGCAACTCCTGGTGGGCATCGTTGGTCAACTTCCGCGCCGTTTCCTCGGCCTGGGCGAGGGCGTCCCCCGCCTCCGAGCGGGCGCTCTCGAGGATCTCGGCGGCGGCCTCCTGCGCCTCTTTGATCGCCATGTCGGCGGTTCGCTGCGCCAGCACGAGCGTGCGGCGAAGGGACTCCTCGTCGTCGGTCGCGCCGGCAGGGCGCTCTCGAGCTCTCTGGTCCGCCTGATCGGCCTTGTCGTTCGCCAGGCGCAGCTGGGCGTGCAGCTCGTCGACAGCCACCGCTACGCGCTCCAGGAACTCGTCCACCTCCGCCGTGTCGTAGCCCCGCAACCGCTCGCGAAATTCGACCTCGCGGAGTTCTTTCGAGGTGATGTCCATGGTTGCGGATAGTAGCTGTCGCCAGTTCCCGAGCCGCGGATCCTTTCCGGCCCGGATGCGGCGCGCCGCCAGCTCGCCGATCAGGCGAGAACGCTGACGAGAATCTGCAGGACCACGACGACGATCAGCGGTGAGAGGTCCACGCCCATGCTGCCGACCGACAGCGGCGGCACGAGCGCCCGAACTGGACGCAGGACGGGGTCAGTCACAGCGCCGAGCACCCGCACGACCGGCATGAAGGGGGAGTCGATGCCGATCGGGAACCAGCTGAGGATGATGCGCGCGATCAGCACGTACAGGTAGATCTGCAGGATAAGGACGACGTAGTACACGTTGGCGGAGACCCTAGTGCGGGGCCGTCGCCGATACCGGTCGCCCGGCGATCAGCGGCGGTAGAGCCCGCGCTCCTGCAGGCGCTGGCGCTCCTCGGCTGACACCTCGACGTTCGACGGTGTCAGCAGGAACACCTGGTCTGCCACCTTCTCCATGGAGCCACCGATGGCGTAGGTGACGCCTGAGCAGAAGTCGATCATGCGTCGGGCGAGGTCGCGGTCGCTCGCCTGCAGGTTGACGATCACCGGGCTGCCGCCCTTGACGAAGTCGCCGATCTCCTGGGCGTCGGAGAACCGCACGGGCGCCACGACGTTCACTTTGGGCGCCTTCGAAGGGACGAGCGGACGGACGACGGCCGCCCTCGTCGCCATCGTCGACGGCGTCTCCCGCGCCTCGTCGCGCGTCAACGGGCGCACTGTCGCCGTCGCCGGGAAGCTGTCGGTGCCGTTCAGCGGCGGGTCTGCCGCCAGCTGCTGCCGGCTCCGGGCCGGCACCGCGTCCTCGAGCTCGTCGCCGTACTCGTCCTCCTCGGCCGGATCCTGCAGACCGAGGTACACCATTGCCTTACGCATGAACTGGGCCATCGCGTTCCTCCCTCCCGGGCACTCTATTGTGCCAGCGGGACACCCGTGGGACGAGGACCGAACAAGGCCTCCCCGACCCTCACCATCGTCGATCCCGCCTGCACAGCCTGCTCTATATCGCCGCTCATCCCCATCGAGCGGACCGGCAGCCGCAGCTCGTCGGCGAGCGCGCCCACCGACTTGAAGGCGGCCAGCGCGGGGTCGCCGCCGGCGGCGGGTGCGGCGGCGGGTGCGACGATCATCAGCCCCCTCACGACCACCCCCGTCGACGGCAGGGCCGCCACCAGCGCGGGGGCGGCCTCGAGCGAGACTCCGCCCCTGCCGGGAGTACCGGTGACATCGACCTCCACCAGCACCTCGGCGCCCGGGATGTGGCGGCCGATCTCAGCACCTTCCTCGAGCCGCGAGACTCCTTGCCAAAGCGAGACGAGCGGCGCCAGGCTGCGAACCTTCCGCCTCTGCACCGCCCCCAGGTAGTGCCAGCGGGGAGCTGCGGGTGCGGCTCCCGCCACGCGTTCGGCCTTCTGCAGCAGCTCCTGCGCGTAGTTCTCGCCTATATCGGTCAGGCCGACATCGAGCGCCGCCAGAACGGCCTCGGGACCGTGACCCTTCGTCACGGCCACGACCGTCACGGCCGAAGGATCGCCGCCGGCGACCCGGATCCGGTCGCGGATGCGCTCCAGCCTCTCCGAGACGGCCTCCCGATGGATGCCATCCGGCGGCAGGTCCGGCGTGCCCGTCAGCGACGGTCCGTCAGCGAAGGAATGAAGGGACGTCGAAGTCGTCGTCGCCGAGGTCGAGATCGTCGTCCCCGATGGCGAACACGTCGCCCTCCGGCCGGGATGCTCCCGGAGCGGGCGGGCCTGTCAGAGCCCGGTCCATCTCACTCGTCAGCGACGAGCCCGAACCTGCGCCTCCAGGCGCTGATCCGGCGGCCCGGGGGCGGGGGCTGTCGGCGATGATCGAGCCCTTCTCGTCCCAACGTTCGAAACCTGCGGCGATCACCGTCACCCGCACCGACTCGCCCAGAGAGTCGTCGATGACGCTGCCGAAGATGATGTTGGCGTCCGGGTGCGCCACCGCGTGGATGATCTCGGCCGCCTCGTTCACCTCGAACAGGCCGAGGGCGCTGCCTCCGGCGATGTTCAGCAGGATGCCACGAGCGCCCTCGATCGAGGCTTCGAGCAGCGGACTCGTGATGGCGTGGCGAGCGGCGTTGACGGACCGTCCCTCGCCAGATCCGACGCCGATTCCCATGATCGCCGTACCGGCGTTCTGCATGACCATCTTCACGTCGGCGAAGTCTGTGTTGATCAGGCCCGGCACGTTGATCAGGTCGGTGATGCCCTGCACACCCTGCAGCAGCACCTCGTCGGCCATCCGGAAGGCGTCCACCATCGTCGTCTTCTGGTCCGAGACCGTGAGCAGGCGCTCGTTCGGGATGATGATCAGGGTGTCGACCTTCTCCTTCAGCCGCTGGATCCCCTGGTCCGCCTGCACGGCCCGCCGGCGTCCCTCGAAGGCGAACGGCCGAGTGACGACACCGATGGTGAGGGCGCCCAACCCCTTGGCCGTCTCGGCGATCACCGGCGCGGCTCCTGTACCCGTGCCTCCACCCTTGCCGGCCGTGATGAACACCATGTCGGCGCCCTTCAAGACCTCCTCGATCTCCTCGAGGTGCTCCTCTGCCGCCCTTCGCCCGACCTCTGGGTCGCTGCCGGCCCCCAGGCCACGGGTGAGCTGGCGGCCGATGTCCAGCTTGATGTCGGCCTCGCTGGAGATGAGGGCTTGCGCGTCGGTGTTGACGGCGATGAACTCGACGCCACGAAGCCCGGCGTCGATCATGCGATTGATCGCATTGACTCCGGCACCTCCGACGCCGACGACCTTGATCACGGCGATGAAGCTCTGGCCTGGACTGGTCATGAGCGGTACTGCCTCCCCTCGGACGACACGGACGGAGCCTTGGTAGTGCAGCACGTCGACTGGGACGATCCCACGGGCGAGACCTCCCGATCCTCTGATGCTCTATGCACCGTCGAAATAACAGTCTCGTAATACGATCAACACAGGGCCAAAGCTGGGTGCAAGTTAAAACGAATTTCTATGCTCAAGATGGCTGGACCATGAGCTCGCTTCGGCGGAACACCTTCCGCTCGTGCTCCTCCCATGATTCAGCCACCAGGATCGACTCGAAGAGTAGGGCCGGCGCCGAGAGGGGTCAAGACCGGAGACCCGGGCGCTCGTAGGTCGATTGTTGCGATTCCGTGCAAGTCCGCTTTCTGAAGAAGCGTCACCAGCGATATCAGCTTCTGTTGCAGGGCCGAGTCGTCGCCGAGAAGAGCAATCGGACCGCTCGCCAGAGCAAGGACGAGATCGCCGGCCTGGTCGCGGCCGACCTCGTCGACCTGGGGGACCAGCTCGGCCGTGAGGGACGCGGCAGCCGTCAGCAGCTCGCCTGCCTGCTCGTGGAGCGAGGTCCCCGGGATGCCCACCGGTCCCACTCCGACGACCTCGGGCAATCCCGCCGGCCGGGACAAGGACGTCGAGAGCACCCGCCCGGAGGAGTCCAGCACGGCGAAGCCTCCTCGGCCGCCCGGCAGGGGGGCGACCGCCACCGGCTGCCGCTCGGTGAGCACTATCTGGACGCCGGTCGGCCAGTGCAGCATGACGACGGCGCTGGCGACGCGCGGGATCTGCTCGATGCGCCGCTCCATCACCGTCGTGTCCACGTCGATCAGCGGCGGTCGTCGCTGCAGGCCGGAAATGTCGAGGACCTCGGCACGGGCGATGCCGGCGCCTCCCTGGATGGTCACGCTCGTCGCCGCGAAGAGGGGGGAATGGAGCGCCGCCAATCCGCCGGCGAGCAGGGCGGTCACGGCTGTGGCCGCCATCAGCCACCGCCGCCGGCGACGGCCGGCCTGCCGCTGCACCTCGACGTGGCGCTCCCAGATGCGACGATCGGCCGGGCTCAAAGCGTCGCTCCCACCAGTCGGAGCTCGGGCACGAGCGTCACTCCGGTCCGCTGCTCCACCCGCCGGCGAACCTCCGCTACGAGGCGCAGGACGTCGTCGGCCGACCCGGAGGGGTCGGCTTGGATGAAGTTGGCGTGCTTGGTGGAGACGGCGGCGGTGCCGATGCGGAAGCCCTTCAGGCCGGCCGCCTCGATCAACCTGCCTGCCGAGTCGCCCGGCGGATTGGTGAAGACGGAGCCGGCGTTCTGCCCGCCGGGCTGGTTGGCGCGCCGCCAGGCGACGATCTCGGAGATGCGTGCCTCCGCATCGTCGCGCTCTCCCACTTCGGTGCGGTACGTGGCCGACACCACAAGGTCGTCGGGGCCGACGGCTGACCGCCGGTAGGCGAACTGCAGGGCCTCGCGGTCGTCGCGCCGCCACTCTCCGGATGCAAGGGACACGATCTCGGCCTCGAGCAGGCTGCCGGCCGTGTCGGCCCCGTGGCCCCCGGCGTTCATCCGCACAGCACCGCCGACCGAGCCGGGGATCCCGACAGCCCACTCCATCCCCGTCAACGAAGCTGCCGCAGCTCTCCGGGCGACGACCGGATAGGCGGCCGCTCCGCCCGCCTTGACAAGTCTCTCCGCGGCGTCCACCTCGACCGCCGCGTAGTTGTCGGACAGCCGGATTGCCATCCCGTCGAAGCCGATGTCGGCCACCAGCATGTTCGAACCCTTGCCGATGACGAGCGTCGGCGCCCCTGTTCGAGACACCACCTCTATTGCCAGCTCCAGCTCCGCCGGACTCTCGATCTCGAGGAAGAGGGCGGCGGTGCCGCCGACCCGGTAGGTGGTGAGTGCGCCGAGCGGCGCATCCCTCACCGCACGACCCTGGAGGATCTCGCCTGCCTGCTCGACGGCGGATGCGATCATCGCTCGAGCTCTTCGCTCATCGGGCGGAGAGCGCCCGCCACGATCTGCGAGGGCAGGGTCGTCAGGTCGCCCGCCCCGAGCGTGATCAGCAGGTCCCCCGGCCTGAGCGTGGCGGCCAGGAAGGCGAGCACCTCTTGGCGCGCAGGCAGGTAGTGCACCTCCGCCTCTTCGTGGGCAGCGGTCACCGCGTCTGCGATCAGCTGCCCGGAGACGCCGGGCCGTGGCTCCTCCCCGGAGGCGTAGATGCCCGTGACGACGAGCACATCGGCGTCCACGAAGGCGTCGGCGAAGTCTCGCCAGAGGCTCTGCGTGCGCGAGTAGCGGTGGGGCTGGAAGCAGCACACGACTCGTTCCCAGCCACCCTGCCTGGCCACTTCGAGGGCGGCAGCCACCTCACCCGGCAGGTGGGCGTAGTCGTCGACGAGCGTCACGCCCTCCCACTCGCCGCGGAACTCGAAACGCCTTCCCACCCCCGCAAAGCGCGCCAGTGCCCGCCTCACGTCCTCCGCCCCCACCCCGATGCTGATGGCGGTGGCGGCCGCTGCGGCGGCGTTGCGGGCGTTGTAGAGCCCGGGCATGAGGACGTTGAACCGCCCCAGCGATTCGGTGCCGTGGATCAGCTCGAACGAGCACGAGCTCCGGTCGCCGGTGAACCCTTCGATCCTGTAGTCGGCTGACGGCGCCTGCCCGACGGTGACGACCGGCACGTCGAGCGATCCCGCCACCTCACGACTCACGGGGTCGTCGGCGGACACCACTGGCGGCAGCCGCGATCCCGACATGAAGGCGGCGAAGGAATCCTTCAGCACATCGAAGCTCCCGTAGTGCTCGAGGTGATCGGGCTCGACATTGGTCACCGTCACGATCTCCGGCCCGAGTACGAGGAAGGTGCCGTCGCTCTCGTCGGCCTCGACCACGAACCAGTCGCCCTCGTCCCACACTGCGTTCGTGCCGATCTGGTTGACGTCGCCTCCGATCACGAACGACGGCGCCAGCCCGGCCTCGACCAGCATCAGGGCGAGCATCGAGGAGGTCGTGGTCTTGCCGTGTGTGCCAGAGACGGCGATCGTCCTCCTCAGTCCCGCGATCGCCTGCAACGTCTCCGCCCGGGAGTGCACGGGGATTCCGCGCTCGGCGGCTGCGGCCACCTCCGGGTTGGCAGGGCCGATGGCGGTCGAGATGCAAAGACCGTCGGCGTCGCCGAGGTTCTCCGCCCGATGCCCGATCTCGACCCGGATGCCGAGCAACCGCAGGCGTTCGACGGTCAGCGAATCACGTAGATCGCTGCCGCTCACCTGGTGGCCCATCGTGTGGAGCACGGTGGCGATGGCCGAGATTCCGGCGCCGCCGATGCCGACGCAGTGGATACGGCGGCCGGCGGAGAGGTCGAGCGCAGTCACGGGCGGACCCTCCACCACCGCCGCGTCCCCGGCGCCTTGGCGGACTGCTCGATCAGCTCTGCGATCCGTTTCGAGGCGTCGGGCACGCCGAGGGATCCGGCGCTCTTGCCCATCTGTTCCAGCCGGCCGGGTTCCGCCCGCAGCTCCTCGATGATCCGCCCGAGCGTCGGCGCATCGCATCTGGCATCGGGCAGCAGCACCGCCGCGCCTGCTTCCGCCAGCCGCTCCGCGTTCTTGGTCTGGTGATCTCCCGGCGCGCCCGGAAGCGGAACGAGGATCGAGGGGGTGCCGATCACGGTCAGCTCGGCGACGGTGCTCGCTCCCGCCCGGGCGATGGCGATGTCGCAAGCGGCGAGGAGTGCAGGCAGCCTGTGCTCGTATTCCACCGCCCGGTAGTCGATGCCTCCCTCCCGGACCTCGGGTGCCCGCGCCTTCACGTCCTCGTGATCGCGCTTGCCGACGGCGTGGTAGAGGGCGACGTCCCCCCGGTCCGCCCACTCCCGGCTCAGCTCGACCGCTGCGTCGTTGACGCGGCGAGCGCCTCCCGACCCGCTCGTCACAGCCACCACGAAGCGATCCGATCCCAACCCCAGCGCCTCCCTCGCCGCCCTCCTCCCCTCGGCCGACCGCGAGACGGCGAGCACCTCAGGCCGGACCGGTGCACCGGTGACGACGGGCCGGCGAAGAGTGCTCGGTCCCGGGAGGGCGACAGCGCTGGCGGAGGCGATCCGTCCGGCCAGGCGGCTGGCGGCACCGGGCACTGCGTCGTAGCTGACGACGACCACCGGTACCCCGAGCACGGCGGCGGCAAGCGTCGCCGGCACCGAGGCGTAGCCGCCCACCGTGACAAGCACCTGCGGCCGGCGGCGGGCGAGCTGGCCGGAGCGCCACGAACGAGGCGAAGACGAGGGCCGCGAGGGCGGCAACGTTACGAGCGGTCGTGAGCGGGTCGAGCCTGCGGGCGATGCCCCGAACCGGCAGCGCCAGCAACTCGTACCCAGCCTCGGGCACGAGCTGGGACTCGATGCCGCGGCGGGCACCCACGAACAGGATCGAGTGGGCTGGATGGCCCCGTTCGACCAGGGCGGCGGCGACCGCCAAAGCCGGCGCCACGTGCCCGGTCGTCCCGCCGCCCGTGATCACGGCGAACGTCCGATCGGTCACCGCCGCGATGCCTCGAGCCGCGCCTTGGACTCCGTCCGGCGAGCGATGCCGATCAGGATGCCGGTGGCGAGCATCACGACGACGAGCGACGAGCCGCCGAACGAGACGAACGGCAGCGGGATCCCCGTCACCGGCAGCACCCCGATGACGCCACCGATGTTGATCGCCGCCTCGCTCAGCACCCAGCAGGTGATGCCGACGGCGAGCAGGCTCCCGAAACGATCCCGCGTGCGGGAGGCGATGCGCATCCCGAACCAGGCGAAGAAGCCGAAGAGGACGATCACGGCCACGGCGCCGAGGACCCCCAGCTCGTTCCCGACGACGGCGAAGATGAAGTCGGTGTGGGCGTTGGGGAGGTAGCCCCACTTGACGGTGGAGGTTCCAGGGCCCGAGCCCGTGAGGCTGCCGGCGGAGAGCGCGCCGAGCGCCTGCACCAGCTGGTAGCCGGTGCCCGACGCATGGGCGATCGGGTTGGTGAACCCGAGCAGACGGCTCCGCTGGTAGGGGCTGAGGGCCACCGCGATCGTGCCGGCGAGAGCCGCCAAGCCGCCCACGACCGCCAGCAGCCGCAAGCGGACGCCGCCCGCGTAGAGGATCGAGAAGGCGATGCAGGAGACAACCACGGCGGTCCCGAGGTCGGGCTGCTTGTAGATCAGGATCACCGCCGACGCGAGCACGAACAGCAGCGGGCGCATCATCATCTGCCATTGCCGGCCCGCACCTGCGCCGGGCCGCTGGCGCCTGGCGACGAGGTCGGCGGCATACACCGCCATCGCCAGCTTCATCAGTTCGGAGGGCTGGATGCGGAACTCGCCGCTGCCGATCCAGCGGCTGCTCCCGCCCGCCACCTGCCCGACCCCGTTCACCAGGACGGCCACGAGCAAGAAGAGAGACACCGCCATCAGCGGCAGGTGCATCCTCCGCCAGAAACGGGGGTTGAGGCGGCTACCGGCGAGCAGCGCCACCGCCCCGATGCCCATCCACATCAGTTGCCGTTCGAAGATGCCCCAGATGGTGCCGTACTGCGAGAGCGACGCTATGGCCGACGCCGAGAGCACCATCACGAGGCCCAAGCAGCAGAGGGCGACCGTTATCCCGATCATCACCGAGACGTCTCGCGCCGCAGCCTCGGCCCTCGCCAGCTCCTGGGCCCGAAGCTCCGCCGCCCCGAGCCCTCCCGGCCGCGGCGGCCGCCGGGCTTTGCCGGTCGAGACCTTGGCCGGCTCCACGAGGCGCAGTGCGGGGCGCCTCCCAGGCTCCGTCTGCGCCCTGCGCGGCCTGCCGGTGATCGTCACTTGCGGAAGCTCCCGACGGTGAGGAAGTCGGCGTAGAACAGGCCCAGCCCGAGCGCGCAGCAGAGCGCCGACATCACCCAGAACCTGACGGTCACCGTCGTCTCCGGCCAGCCCCCGATCTCGAAGTGATGGTGGATCGGGGCGATCCGGAAGATCCGGCGCTTGAAGACACGGAAGCTGATCACCTGGGCGACGACCGAGAGGGTCTCCAGCACGAACAGGCCGCCGATTATCGGGATCAGGAGCTGAAGGTTGAGAGACAGCCCGAGCGTGGCGAGCCCGGTCCCGAGGGCGAGGGATCCCGTGTCGCCCATGATGATGCGGGCCGGGGCGGCGTTCCACCAGAGGAACCCCACGCACGAGGCTGCCATCGCGACGGCCACCAGCGCCAGGTCGAGCCCGTTCGGGATGCGGTAGATCGTGTTGTGGCGGAACTCCCAGTAGGAGATGAGGGCGAGGCAGGAAAAGGCGAAGGCGGACGATCCGGACGACAGTCCGTCGAGACCGTCGGTGAGGTTCACGGCGTTGGCGCTGCCGACGATGATCGCCACTGCCCAGATGACGAACAGCCAGTGCGGCATCGACAGCCCCGGCACCGAGTAGCGGGTGAACGAGAGGTTGGTGTTGATCCCGCCCCAGTAGATCCCGGCCAGCGAATATCCGACCGCGATCACCAGCAGACCTCCGAACTTGGAGCGCTTGTTGAGGCCGAGGTTGCGCTTGCGGTTGATCTTGATCCAGTCGTCCGAGAACCCGACGAGTGCCGCCGCCGAGGTGGCGATCACCACCAGGAAGCCCTGCCGCGAGAAGGGCGCCCCCTCTGCGACGTGGCCGAGCAGGTAACCGGCGTCGATGGCGCCGACGATGGCGATGCCGCCCATAGTCGGAGTTCCGGCCTTGACGAGATGCCCCGCCGGGCCGTCCTCGCGGATGTGCTGGCCGATCCCCCTCGCCAGGAACCAGCGGATCAGCACGGGCGTGCCGAGGCCGGCGATCAGCAGGGCCACGGCTGCTGACGTGAAGATGGCGATCATCGGGTGACGAGCTCCGCCAGGATGCGCCGCACTGTCTCCCGGTCGTCGAACGGGATCGTCCGGTCTGCCAGCTCCTGGTACGTCTCGTGCCCCTTGCCGGCGATCACCACCACGTCGTCCGGCGTGGCCAGCCCGAGGGCGATGCGGATGGCGCTCTCCCGGTCCGGCTCGACCAGCAGCAGGGCCCCGTCGACAGCGCCGCCGCGCACCTCCTCGATGATCGCCATCGGGTCCTCGCTTCGCGGGTTGTCCGAGGTGAGGACGGCGACATCGGCCTCGCTGGTGGCGATGCGGCCCATCTGCGGTCGCTTCCCGTGGTCACGGTCGCCGCCGCATCCGAACACCGTGATCAGCCGCCCGTGGATCTTGCCCGACAGGCCGGCACGGGCCGCCCTCAGCACCTCCTCCAGGCCGTTCGGGGTGTGGGCGTAGTCCACGACCACAGCAAGCCCATGATCGTTCTCGACCGGCTCGAAACGCCCCGGCACCGCAACCGCCCGCCCCAGACCCGCTGCCACCGCCTGCGGGCTCAAGCCGAGCTCCTCGGCGATGGCGGCGGCGGCAAGCGCGTTGGCGACGTTGAACGGGCCCCCCAGGCTCAGCTCGACCTCATGGCCGCGCAGCCTGAAGCGGCTTGCCGTGGCGCCGACGGTGAGGTCCTCCGCCTCGGCGAGGAAGAACGGCCTGAGACGCACCAACCCGCGCCGGCTTGCCTCCTCGAGCAGCCGCCGGCCGTAGGGATCGTCCCCGTTCACCACTCCGACGGTCGAGAAAGCGGGCGTGAAGAGCCGGGCCTTGGCCTCGAAGTAGGCCTCCATCGTGCCGTGGAAGTCGAGGTGATCCTGGCTCAGGTTGGTGAAGGCGGCCACGTCGAAGAGGATCGTGTCGACGCGGTGCTGGACGAGCGCATGGGAGGTCACCTCCATCGCCACCGCCAGCTTCCCCCGTTCCAGCGAGGACCTGAGGGCGCGCTGCAGATGGGGCGCCTCGGGTGTGGTCCGCAATCCTCCGAGGGTGCCGATCACCGCCGTGGGCCAGCCGGCCGAGTCGAGGATCGACGCCACCAGGTGGGTGACCGTGGTCTTCCCGTTGGTGCCGGTGACACCGACGGTGCGCAGAGCCCGCCAGGGATCGCCCTCGAAGGCGGATGCGAGCACGGCCATCGCCGGACGGGCGGCGCCTGCCTGGACGCGGATCTCGGGCGTTCCCCCGTCACCGTTCCCGAACAGGGGCCGCTCGCAGAGGAATGCCACCGCTCCGGCTCGCCTTGCCTCGTCGGCGAACTCGTGCCCGTCGAAGCGCCCGCCGGTGAGGCAGCAGTGAAGCGATCCCGGTACCACCTGGCGGGAATCGAACGTGACTCCCGAGACCGAGACCCCCCGCACCTCTCCTTTGATCAGTGCATCGGGCAGACGGCGGACGAGCTGGGAGAGCGGCACGGTCCGCACGGCGACGCCGCCCTCGTCGCTCACGCGCCGGGGGTCGTCGAGCCGACGGGTGCCACGTCGAAATGACGGAGGGCGTACTTCATGATCTCCGAGAACACCGGCGCCGACACGGTCCCACCGTAGATCGGGGTGGGGTGGTTGAGGACGACAATCGCCGACAGCGAGGGATCCTGTGCGGGCAGGAAGCCGACGAACGTGGCGTTCCACGCTCCGGGAACGTAACCAGGACCGGTGCTGCTCGGGATCTGCGCCGTTCCGGTCTTGCCGGCAACCGTGTACCCGGGGATCTGTGCGGCCGTGCCGGTTCCGTCGGCGACCACGCCTTCCAGCAACGGCACCACCTCGGACGCCGTCGTAGCGCTCAGGATCCTGTGCTCGGCGGCCCGCGGCAGCACGTGCTCGCTTCCGTCGGCTCCGATCGTGGCGTCGACAAGGCGCGGCGGCACGAACATCCCGCCGTTGGCGACGGCGTTGTAGGCATCCAGGATCTGCATGGCCGTGACCGCCTCACCTGTCCCTATCGGCACGGAACCCATCGAGGATCCCGACCAGGTCGAGGGGCTGCCGAGGATCCCCGCCGACTCGCCCGGCCAGCCCAGGCCGGTCGGCTGCCCGTATCCGAAGTCGCGCAGGTAGCTGTAGAGGCGCTGCGGCCCGAGCAGGTGGGCGATCTCGATCGTCCCGACGTTGGAGGACTGGGCGAGTATCTCGCTCACCGGCATCCGCTCGGTCGCGTGGAAATCTGCGTCTTCGAACTGCCACCCGCCGAGATAGGTGGTGTAGGGGACCGTGAAGACGGTCTTCGGGGTGATCAGCCCCTCCTGGATCGAGCCCGACACCGTGACGAGCTTCATCACCGATCCCGGCTGGTAGACAGCCGTCAAAGCGAGATTGGACTCCGCCGGCACGACCGTGTGATGCGGGCCCACCACCAGGTCCACCATCGCCAGGATCGCCCCCGTGCGCGGATCGGTCACGACGCATACCCCGCTCGCGGCATGAGTGGCGAGGATCTGGGCGCCCAGGTCCCGGGTCACCTCCCACTGCAGCGGCTCGTCGAGGGTGAGGACCAGGCCGGTCCCCTGCCTCGCCGCGACGACGTCTGAGGCTGATCCAGGCAGAGCCTGGGCGGTCGGTGACAGCGGGACGACTTCGCTCCCCGGCCTCCCGTAGAGCTGCCGGTCGTACTGGTACTCGAGCCCCGAGAGGCCATGACCCTCGAAACCGACGATGCCGAGCACCGGAGAGAACAGGTTGCCTGCCGGATCCGTGCGGGCAGCGTCCGGCTGGAACGAGATCCCCGGCTCGGCGAGCCCGCTGATCGAAGAGACCGTAGAGGGAGAGACCATTCGGGCGAGCACGACGTACCCGCTGCGCTCGGACAGCTGACGCTGCAGGGCACCGACCGACAGCGAGAGCAGGGGCGCCAGGACCCTCGCCTCAGCGGCGGGAGCCGAGATCAGGAAGTCGTCGGCCACGACATCCTGGGCCTGGGTCGACATCGCCACGATGTTCCCGCTGCGGTCGTAGATCACGCCTCGGATGGCGGGCACGCTCAGCTTGTGCAAGGTCTCGTCCGGACCGTAGGAGGTGAACTGCGCCGCGTCCACCCCCTGCACGAAGAGCAGCCGCACGCACATCGCCAGCAACAGCGCGCCCACGACGGCGACGATCACGAGCAACCGGTGCGTCGGGTGGCGATCGGCGCGCGGGCTGAGGCGACTGTCGCGAAGAACCCTGCGTAGGGCGTGTGGCGGACCGCCTGATCGGCGTCGCCTGCAAGCTATGAGGCTGCTTCACCCCGGACGGTCGACGCCGAGCGGCGGGGCGGCTCCCCGTCAAGGCTTGGAGCGGGCACTGACGTGCCCGAGCGTGAGCGAGGCCCCGGCACCCGGACGAGTGCCCGTCGGGCTACTGCCTGCTCTCGTCCCGACGCTGTGCAAGGAAACGGGGCTCAGGTAGATCACCGACGTGGGCTGCACCATCCCGAGCTTGTGCTCGGCGATGGCGAGTATCCGCGAGGGCGCCTCCAGTTCGGCCCTTTGCAGCTGCAGAGCCTGGTTGGCCGAGATCGCTTGCGCCACCTGCGCCTGCACGTTGTCGGCCTGCAGCTGGTCCGAGGCGACCAGCGAGTTGAAGGCGGCGACCAGTCCGAGTGCCCCGGCGACGGCGGCGGCGGACATGCCGACGAGGATGCGGGCCGAGCGCCGCTGACGACGGCGGCCGAGGTCCTGTTGCGAGAGGACTCGGAATCCGGGCCGCGGGGTGCGCTCGGGAGCCTCCCGTCCGGCACCGGCTGGAGCCGGCGATCGAAGTGGGCGTGCCCCGGCTGTGGCTGCACGTTCGCTTGCCATCACGCCTCCTCGGGTTCATCGGCGAGTCGCTCGACCGCCCGTAAGCGGGCGCTCTCTGCTCGTGGGTTGGATTCCTTCTCCGCTTTCGAAGGGAGGCCCGCGCCGCGGGTCAGCAGGCGGACGGTCGGCCGCGCGCCGCAGACGCACGGCAGGCCAGGAGGGCACGTGCAACCGCCTGTCGCAGCCGCAACGAAGTGCGCCTTCACCGCCCGGTCCTCGCCTGAGTGGTACGACAGCACGACACAGCGGCCACCGGGGGCCAGCATCTCCAGGGCATCGTCGACAGCAGGACCGAGGACCTGCTGCTCGTCGTTGACGGCGATCCGCAGCGCCTGGAAGACGCGCTTTGCCGGGTGCCCACGGCGGCGGGCGGCAGCGGGAACGGCAGCGGCGACAGCCTCGGCCAGCGCGGTGGTTGTCCCGACCGGCCGAGCCGCCACGATGGTCCTGGCGATCCGCCGTGCCAGCCGGCCCTCGCCGTTCGCCTCGAACAATCGGGCGAGGTCGCCCTCGTCCATCGTGTTGACGAGATCCGCTGCCGTCGGCCCCCCGGAACCGGGATCCATCCGCATGTCGAGCGGCCCCTCGAAACGGTAGGAGAACCCCCGCTCGGGCCTGTCCAGCTGAGCGCTGCTGACACCGAGGTCGAACAGCACCCCAGTCACCGGCGCCTCGGCCTCGATCTCGCCGGACGCCCTCAGACCGTCGACCATCGCCCGCGCGCCATCGAAACGCCCACGCCGCACCACCGCACGCCGCCCGAAGCGGTCGAGCGTCGCCGTCGCAGCGGCAACCGCGTCCGCGTCCCGGTCGATTCCCACCAGCATGAGGTCGGGGCGCGCCTCGAGGATCACCGCCGCGTGCCCACCCCCGCCGATCGTGGCGTCGACGATCACGCCGGCGGGGACAGTTCCGAACAGGCGGACGACCTCGTCGAGCATCACCGGTTGATGTGAGAAGACCCGGCTCATTCGGAGCCCTCCGGCCGGTCCGGGTCGAGCAACCCGGTCACACGGATGAGAGACGGCGGAGAGGGTAGGGAGATCATCCTGCGCTCCGGCCGGAAGGCTGCGAATGAGTCGGTTGGTAGTATTTCTGTGCCTGCTGTGCTTTCTGTGCTTCTGCTTGCTGTTCGTGATGTGCTTCCTGGCGACGTCCGGATCGGGAGCCGACGGGGGCCGAGGGAACGACAGCCCTGCGGCGACGAGATCCGGACGCGGTTCCAGCTCCGGGATCAGCTCGAGGCTGCGCCGGAGCGGGACGAGGGGGGCGTCGTCGAGGATCGCCCACCCGTGCCCCCATCGCTGTCGCGGCTGGCCCAGCGGTCCGGAGACCACAACTCCACGTGATCGATCATTCCGACGATCACCACTTCCCTGTCGAGTCCAGCGTAGGAGCGGAGCTCTCCCGACAGCGCCATCCGACCCTGTTTGTCCAGCGATACCTCCGCGACTTGCGAGCTCCAGTCGCGCAAGTGGTTCCGCTCCGCCGGGCCGGCGTCCTCGTCCCGCCGCCGCTTCGCGATCTCCGGCTCGAACTCCGCCGGCGTCCACAATCCGAGACACCCCTCCAGATGCGGCGTGAGGAAGGCGATGTCGGAGAAGTGGGCGCGGATCTTCGAGGGCAGGATCACCCGCCCTTTCTCGTCGAGCTGATGCTCGAACCTGCCGAAGAGCCACCCCACGACTGGAAGCAGCCACCTTTCTCGTCATGGCGCCGACCGAACCCTCCCCTGCGCTCCCTATCGACCCAAAGTACTCCCCACAGCTCCCCGACGCAACAACTCCCGTCCGCGTTCGTCCACGGGGGTGTGCGGCTGTTGAACGGGAGGCCCCGGAGGGCGCGAGGGATCCGGGCGGTTAACGCAGCGTGGCGATGCCGCCGTCGACGGGGATGACCGCGCCGGTCAGGTAGGCACCTGCCCTGGAGGCGAGAAAGATGGCCGTCCCCGCCATGTCGTCAGGGCGCCCGATCCGCTTGAGCGGAGCGTTGGCGGCGATCTGATCACCGAAGGCGGCGAGCGTGGCGGCCATCATCTTCGACTCGAAGGGGCCGGGAGCGATGGCGTTCACGGTGATCGTCGGGGCGAGCCGCTTTGCCAGGTGCCGCGTCAGTTGATGCACAGCCGCCTTGGCGGCCGAGTACGAGTAGGTCTCGAGGACCGGGACGGCGATCCCGTCGATCGACCCGATGTTGATGACCCTCGCAGGTTCCTCGCTGCTCCCGGCCGACTCGAGCAACGGGAGCAGGAACTTCGTCAAGTGGAACACCGCCTTGACGTTGAGCGCCAGCACGCGTTCCCAGGCAGCCTCGTCGAATTCGGCGAGGGGAGCTCCCCACGTGGCACCAGCATTGTTGACCAGGACGTCCAGCTTCGGCTCCCGCCCGGCGAGAGCAGCAGCCAGCTCCCTGCAGGCCGCCTCGGAGGACAGGTCGGCGGGGATCGCGACGCACTCGCCTACTGCTGACAGCTCCTTCGCCACCTGCTCGCAGACATCAGCCTTACGAGACGAGATGTAGACGCGCGCCCCGGCCTCCACGAAGCCGCGGGCGATCATCAGACCGATGCCTCTCGACCCTCCGGTCACGAGCGCCGTCTTGCCCTCGATCGAGAAGAGATCTGCTGGACCGGCTGAATGGGCCGAACGGGCGGAATGGGCGGAATGGGCGGCCATGGTCGAGTCTTCCCGGCCCTCGGCGGCGTCGTCAACGCCGGCTTCTTGCCACAGATCGCGGCGACGAAAGTGCAGATAATGACTTGTACGAGGCCGTCGTCGTCTATCGTGGTGGGCGCCGGCCCGGTGCGAGCGCCGGTGATGCCTGATCGCCAGGCTCAGACCAGGGGGTTACTCATGGCTAAGAGAAGCTTTTCTATGCGGGTTGCCACGATTGCCTCGACGGCCCTGATGGGCGTCGGCATGGCTGGTGGGCTGGCGCTCGCCGGGAGCGCCCCCGCAGGGGCTTCCTCGAGCACCGCAGTTATGACCTACAACTGCGTGTTCCCTCTGATCAAGGGGCAGCCGATCCAGATCGGCGTCTACTACACGGCACCCGCCTCTGTTGCTCCCGGCGCGACGTTCAGCGTCACGGCCGTCCAGAGCAAGACGACGCTGCCCGGCAGCCTCGTGAGCTTGATCATGAGTGCGTTCAAGGTGAGCAAGATCGGCGGAACCGTCACGACGTTCGACATCAACGCCAACGGCGCCTCTCCCTCGACCGTCAACGCCGCTTCGACCCCCTTCTCGTTCAGCTACAACACGCAGCAGAACGTGCCTGTCACGATCGTCACGCCCTCCGCCCCCCTCGCATCGGTCGGGCCCTTCACGGCGGGCACCAGTGGCTCGGTCACCCTCAGCCCTGGCGACATCAACATCAGTGCGACAGTCGGAACCAGCAAGGTGAGCGTCGATTGCACGCCGCCGGCCACCCTGCCGGCGGGCGCATCAGTGGTGATCCCGATCGCCGCCTCTTCCGGCTCCACCACCACGACCACGGGGTCTTCCGTACCGACGACCGCTACCGGTGAGCCCTTCGCCGGCTGGCCCTACTGGGCGCTCATCAGCGTCATCGGAGTCCTCGGGCTCGTCTCCATCGAGCGTTCCGTGCGGGTGCGCCGCCGGAGGTCGTAGCCCACGCGCTCGACGCCACGACATGCCCGGCAGGACCGCAAGGGGCGCCGTGAGGGCCGCGTCTCTCCATTCCTCCTGATACTCGGGGTCGTGCTCCTCGGGGTCTGCGCGGTCGGCGTCGCTTACCCGATCTGGTGGTTGCAGCGTTCGCACAGCGGCGGCCAAGCCCTGCTCGTCAAGGCAAGGGGCCGCGAAGGCCTCTCCGGCAAGACGGGGCAGGCGCGACTTGTCGGCAGTTGCACCATCTCGCTGACCTCCTCCGGCGCGCCGGTGCTCCAGTTGCCGGCGATCATCGACCTGCCGGCGATAGGGCTGCAGGCGCCGGTCGAGGACGGCGTCTCCGACTCGGTGCTGAACGTCGCCGTCGGGCACGAACCCGGCACGCCCTGGCCCGGTCAGCCGGGGGTGAGCGAGCTGCTTGCCCACGACGTCAGCTGGTTCTCCCACCTTGGCGCTGTCAAGAAGGGGGACACCATCTCATGGGTCGACGATTGCCAGCAGTACCAGTTCCAAGTCGTCTCCACGGAAACCACGACGCCGGGCAGCCGGCTGCCGAACCCTCCTGGCGGAGCAGAGATCGCCCTCATCACCTGCTCGCCGCCGGACGCATTGTTCTGGACGCCTGATCGCTTCGTGGTGCTCGCCAGGTTGATCGCCGAACACGCGGCTCCTCGCTCGAACGCTCCCTCCGCTTCCCCACTCGGCTTCAAGATCGCCGTCCCTCCGGCGCTCGCTGCCGATGGCCTCGATCTGGCGCACGGTGGGATCCTCGTCGGCCACCTGAAGCTGACCGGTTCCCCGGCGACATCGTGGGCCGAGGGGCCGGACCCCCTGGCGGCCGCGGCCCAGGCATTCGAGCTGGATGCGGCTGCGGCCCGGGCGACCAACTGGGCGGACTCCAAGGACTGGGCCGCGATCGCCCTGCCACACGTGCCGATCCCCAGCCCCTGGTCCGACGCTTACGACGTCGACATCTCGATCGACGTCCGCGGCACGACCGTCGAGAGCATGACCCTCACCTCGCCTGCCGCCGTCCTCACGCTCGTGCCCAAGAAGGGGATCCTCTACGTGGCGAGCGTCAAGGAGCCAACAGCCGCCTGACCTCAGGGAGCCGGGCGAAGGAGGCGAGCACCTCGTCCTGGTCGTCGACGAGGTGGCGTACCAGGATCTGCTCGACGCCGAGAGACCGGATCTCTGCAAACCTGCGGGCGACCGCCTCCGGCCCACCGTGGATGGTCGCTCCGGGCGGGAAGCCCCGATAGCCGCCCTCGACAATTGATCCTGCTGCCCGCTCTGCATCCGCGTCGTCGGCACCTACATGTACGTCGCGGCGGACGATCGCTCGAGGCGATGTCCCATGCTCCTCGCAGCGTTCGCGGTAGAGCTCGAGCAGCTCCTCGACCATCGGCATCGGATGCTCGGGTCCGGCGATCCATGCGTCCCCCAGCCTTGCGGCTCGGTCGATCGCTCTCGAGGCAGTTCCTCCGATCCAGAACTCAACCGGCTCGGGCGGCTGCGGACCGATGGCGGCGCCTTCGATCGCCCACGGCGACCTCGACTCCGTCGTTACACGTTCGCCCGCCAAGAGCTTGCGCACGATGTCGATCGATACCTCGAAACGCCGCGCCCGCTCCGACAACCGCTCGCCCATCCCCTTGAACTCCGCCTCACCGTCTCCGACGGCGCACTGCACGACGAACCTCCCCCTGGTCAGGCAGGCGAGTGTGCCCACCTGCTCGGCCAGGAGCACCGGATGCCACATCGGCAGCAGGAAGAGTGCGCCGGCGACGGGGACGTCGGGCCACTCGGCCAGCAACCGCCCGAGGATCGGCGTGTTCTGGTAGTAGGGGATCCCTGTGACGTGATGGTCGCCGACGAACAGCGAGTCGAGCTCGGCCTCGCGGGCGGCGACCGCCTGCTCCACCATCCAGCGACCGCCGAGGCGGACATCGCTCGGCACGTAGGCGCTGCGAAGGGACGTCCCGATCTTCATCGGGCCATTGTTGACGAGAGAGGTGCGGAGGGCGGCGACAGTCTGCCCAACTGAGATAGGACCGCTGCTTCCAGATCCGCCCCCGAACGTCGGATCGAGCCGACCAACAAGTGCAGAGCGGCGGTCTCCTGCAGGCCCAACAGCTCGAACAACGGCTGCTGCTCGTTGCCTACGAGCAGCGCTCCGAAGAAGTGGGCGCCGGCTCGGTTGCGGCGCTGCGACAGCCCGAAGACCTTGCGGCCACCAACTGTCACCTCTCCCGGACCAAGGCCGGCAAAGCAAACCCTGTCCGACCAGATGGTGCGGACCATCGCCCCCTTGTGAACCAACACCGCATCCTCGGATGCGCTGAACGCGCGCAGCGCCTCCGCCACACAGTCGCCGAACCACCAGGCCGCATGACACACGTCGTGATCCGCGAGCGCGTCGTCGCTGGGGACGAAAGCCTCCATCCAGAGTTGCTCGCCCGGTGCCACGTACACCGCCGAGCCACCGCCCCGCCTGCGGCAGATGGCGATGCCGAGCCGCTTCGCCTCGCTCTCCGATACGTGCTCGACGGGTTGCGTGCTGCCAAGGACGACGGCAGGAGCCGTGACGTCAAAGAAGCGGAAGAGTCGGCCCACGGCCGGCTCGGCCGGCTCGCCGGCGCGGCCGGCTCGGCCGCCTGCCCCGGTCTGCCGCGTCGGCCGGGCCAACGAGCTCCTCGGCCGCCGCCGTCCGCCGCTCCACAGTCCATCCGGCTTCGGCCGCAGCAAGAATCCCGGACGTGCTTGCCTCAGTCACAGTACGGTTCTAGTTCGATGCGCGCCCACATCACGCGGCTGATCCTGACCGCCCTTGCGTTCGCCGCCGCATCCAAGATCCTCAACCACGTCGGCGTGCCGTTCCACGTGGTGGGCGGGTGGAAGTCCTACGCAATAGACGCCGTGGCCTTCGGGATCCTCAACGTGACCATGGGCGCCATTCTCCGCCTCCTCACCTTGCCGCTCCGGATCCTCACCTTCGGCTTGTTCAGCATCGTCATCAACGCCGCGATCATCGGCGTCTTGACCGTCCTGCCGAAGGGGACCTACGTACGACTCTCTACCGGCGTGAAAGGGGCCTTCGTCGCCGCCATCATCGTCGGCGTCTTCTCCACCATCGCCGACATCACCAAGCACCGCCACAAGGAATACGTCAAGAGCCTCCGGCGCTGAGCGTCGGCGGCACTGCGCTCGGGTCATGCCTGGCGGGAGCCGGCCGGCCGGCCGGATCTATTCAGTTGTCAAGGAACGAAGGTCTGCTGCCATCGGGCCCGGCGGAGCGGGTGACTCTGATCAGGTCCGGCTCACGTGCCCAGGGGCGTCGAGAAGGAGTTCTCACCGCCTCCGATAGGTGCTGCTGCGGGGCCACTGCATTCCCTATAGGTCCGGCAGGCGCGCCAGAGCGGCCCGCCAGGGCGGGCTCAGGCCGGTATCGCCTCGGGTCTCGGACGGAACCCTTCAAGGGGCCCGTCGCCTTCCGAGTCGAAGTCGTCGAGCGGCGGTAACCAACGCCACCTGCCGGGGCCGCCCTCGAGGCGCCAACCTCGGTGGGTCTTCATCCTGTGGCAGGACTTGCAGAGCAGGCAGAGGTTGGCCAACTCGGTCTTCCCGCAGTCGACAAAGTCGACCCGCCAGTGGTCGCGCTCGATGTGGCGCGTAGTCCGACAGACCACACACCCGCCGTCGCGCTCCCAGAGGGCGGTGGTCATGCTTTGTCCTACGTACCTCCCGAGGTTGGTGATCGAGCGCGGGTCCCTCCCCTTCCGGACAACGAGCTTCAAAGTCGCCTCGCCGAGAAGCGAACGGGCAGTCGTGACCGAGACCTCGCCCACGCCCTGTATCTCGCATGTCTCGCCCGACCGAGTGGCACCGCGCTTCAGCGCATCCAGGTCGACACGGAGCACGAAGACGGGCCGCGCGCCTCCCCCTTCGCCCTTGGGCCGGCCGGCCAGCGCGATCAGAGCATCGGCCCGAAGGTTGGCGAGCGTGATCTCCTCGTCTGAGCGCTTGGCCGCCTCCTCGATCAGTTCGTCGGTCTCCTTCTCGAGAGACGCGAGGAGGCGGGCGAAGTCAGCGGGCGACAGGGAGAACTCTCCCTTGCCCGATCCGTCCCGGCCTGTCCAGGTGCGAAGGTAGCGGTTCTCGTGGATCGTCCGCTCCCGAGTGAGCTTGTCGTCTTCCCCCTCGCGCGACGCCACTTCCTTGGCACAGGCCCGCTTCAGGTCGGAGAACGATCCGGAGCGGGCGAGCTGAACGAGCTCGTGCTCACGCTCCGGCGCGGAAGCCGCGGCACTCGCTACAAGATGCGCCGAGGAGGGATCGAGCTCCCCCCTTCGGAGAGCCGCCGTCAGATCAGGCAGCGTCTGCAGCTGCTCGGCGGTCTCGGACAGCCGTACACCTTCGCCGTGCGAACAATGAGCCACGCCGCGAGACGAAACGGCCGGGCGTCCCCGAACCCTCTTCAAAGTGCTGGCGCGTCTCGACGACTCGCGCCAGCGACGCGAGCTTGACGAACCCCAACAGCCGCTCGAGACGGACGGCGCACGAGAAGAGGCTCGAGGCCTCCGCACCGGACAGCAGGGACGCGTCAAGGCTCGCGGCCCCGAGACGAATCGCCTCCTCCGCCTGTGCGAGCTGTGCGAACATATGTTCGATTATACAAGATCAAGAACCTCTGTCAAGCGAATCTTCAGAGATTTTTCGGAGATCTGTAAGACCGCCTCGGGGGCGCAGCTTCACATCCTGCGAGGGCAGTGATACCGCGCCGGCGCTACAAAGATCCAGCCGCGTCAACCTTGACACGATCGTGATAAGGTGGCGCCGGTGCTCACAAACAAGGAAGGCTTGACGATCCAGCAAGCAGCCGACATGGCGGGTTGGTCCGCGAGGATGCTGCGGTATGTGGAGAGCTCGGGCCTCGTGGAGCCCGCTCGCACGTCGTCAGGCTACCGCCTCTACTCGGACGCCGACATCGCCAGGTTGAAGACGCTGAAGGCGCTCCTGCGAGAGCACGGCGTGGAGCTGAACGACGTCGGTTTCGCGTTGAGGATGCAGCGGGAAGAGCGCCTACGGCAGGCGGTCGCCGACTGGCTGGAGGCAGTACCCGAGCGCAGCACCAGCGCCAGTACCCGAGGCGGCACCGTACACGCCCCTCGCCTTGGTCATCGAGCCCGATTGGCTCCGTTACGAGCAGGACAAGCAACAGCGGCTCCTCGCCGGCGCGGTGGACGCCGCCACCCGGCACAGTGCATGAACCCGAACGGCGCATCAACCCGAACGGCGCGTGAACCCGAACAGAGAGAGGAAGCAATGACACAGGACTACAAGGTCGCTGACCTGTCGCTCGCCGAGTTCGGGCGCAAGGAGATCGAGCTCGCAGAGCACGAGATGCCCGGGCTGATGGCGATGCGCAAGGAGTACGGCGCGGCTGCGCCCCTGCGCGGCGCACGGATCACCGGCTCGCTCCACATGACGATCCAGACTGCGGTGCTCATCGAGACGCTCGTGTCCCTCGGGGCCGAGGTCCGCTGGGCCAGCTGCAACATCTTCTCCACGCAGGACCACGCCGCTGCCGCAGTCGTGGTCGGCCCTGCTGGAACCGTGGAGGCGCCGGCTGGCGTTCCCGTCTATGCCTGGAAGGGTGAGACTCTCGCCGAGTACTGGTGGTGCACCGAGCAGGCCTTGCGCTGGCCGGGCGGCAGGGGCCCGAACATGATCCTCGACGATGGCGGCGACGCCACCCTGCTCGTCCACAAGGGCGTCGAGTTCGAGAAGGCGGGGCAGGCTCCTGATCCTGCGAGCGCCACGTCCGAGGAGGAGGCGATCATCCTCCAGCTTCTCGCCCGCTCGCTGTCGGAGGATCCCGAGCGCTGGATCGCGATCACGAACGAGATCCGTGGCGTCACCGAGGAGACCACGACAGGCGTCCACCGGCTCTATGACATGCACGCCAGAGGCGAGCTCCTCTTCCCGGCCATCAACGTCAACGACTCGGTAACCAAGTCGAAGTTCGACAACAAGTACGGCTGCCGGCACTCGCTCGTCGACGGCATCAACCGGGCGACGGACGTGATGATCGGCGGCAAGGTCGCCGTCATCTGTGGCTACGGCGATGTGGGGAAGGGCTGCGCCGAGTCTCTTCGTGGCCAGGGAGCCCGGGTGATCGTTACCGAGATCGACCCGATCTGCGCTCTGCAGGCCGCGATGCAGGGCTACGAGGTGCTTACCGTGGACGACTGCGTCGAGTACGCCGACATCTTCATCACCGCCACCGGCAACAAGGACGTGATCACGGCCGAGCACATGAGCCGGATGAAGCACCAGGCGATCGTCGGCAACATCGGCCACTTCGACAACGAGATCGACATGGCGGGGCTGTCCAAGGTGTCCGGCATCGAGCGGGTGAAGATCAAGCCGCAGGTCGACAAGTGGGTCTTCCCCGACGGTCACGCCGTGATCGTCCTCTCGGAGGGACGGCTCCTGAACCTCGGCAACGCCACCGGCCACCCGAGCTTCGTGATGTCAACCTCGTTCACCAACCAGGTGATCGCCCAGGTCGAGCTGTTCACGAAGGCCGGCGAGTACGACACTGCTGTCCATGTGCTGCCCAAGCACCTGGACGAGAAGGTAGCCAGGCTGCACCTCGACGCGCTCGGCGTGCACCTCACCGAGCTCGCGCCGGATCAGGCCGCCTACATCGGGGTTGCGCCCGAAGGGCCTTACAAGTCCGATCAGTACCGCTACTGAGGCGCTGCTGAGGGCCTGAAGGCCCCGACCGGCCTGAAGGCCCCGACCGGCCTGAGGGCCTCGACCGGCCCGAGGGACCAGACGGGCCCGAGGGCCCGGGCGTGCCTAGACGGCGTGCTCCAGCACGGCGCCGACGTACTGCTCCCACTCCGTCCGCAGCTCTCCGCCCACGGCAAGTAGCCAGACCCGTGAGCGGGGGGCTTTCGGCGGGCGCCGCAGGACGAACCCAGCCTCGTCGACAAGCCGGTCCTCCTTGCGCGCGTTGCACCGGCGGCATGCAGCGACCACGTTCTCCCACGTATGCGTGCCACCGCGGCTGCGAGGCACTACGTGATCGATGTTCTCGGCCTGCGCGCCGCAGTACTGGCAACGGTGAGCGTCGCGGGCGAACACGCTCCGGCGGGTGATCGCGACGCGGCTCTGGTGGGGCACCTTCACGTAGCTCGCCAGCCGGACGACCGAGGGCTCGGGGAAAGACGTCCGCGCCGAGTGGAACGCGTAGCCGGTGCCGTGCAGCATCTCGGCCTTCTGGTCCAGGACGAGGACGAGGGCGCGCCGGGAGGCGACGACGCAAAGCGGCTCGAAGGTCGCGTTCAACACCAGCGCCCGTCCGATCACGCCTGCTCCTTGATCACTCCCTGCCTCGCGGCCGCATCCTGCAGTGAGGCTACCGCAACGGTCAGCGCGGCCCCATGCATTGCGGGCGAACCCACCAGGTCGAAGCCGACCTTGGCCGGCGCTCAAGCCCTGCGGGTCTTCCGGCACCACTCCAGCCAGGCCAGGATGTCCTCTGGCGACGGATCGGCCTGCTTGTGCCCGTACTGGGTTTCCGCCCGGAACTCGATCCAGGAGCGCCCGGGCTTTGGCAAGGGCGGCCAGCTCTTCCACCAGCCGGAGACCGCGAGGACTCTCAGCTCGTAGAGGGCGATCAACCACAGCCGTGGTCGCACGAGGACGGCGAGAACGGCGGGCAGCAAGTAGCTGCTCATCGCACCTCGGACGTGGGGCGCCCTACCGCCCGCCAGCCCACAGCCGCAGCACCGACGAGTGGCCCGTCGGCACCGAGACCGGCCTGCTCCACCCTGGTGCCCCGGGAATGGTCGAGGCAGGCGCGGCGGTCGACCTCGCGCTGAGCGGCCAGGAAGAACGGGGCGCCGAAGCCGAGCGCAACAGAGCCCGCTACCACCGCCAGCCTCAGGTCGAGCAGGTTTGCGACCGATGCCACCGCCCGGCCGACGAGGGTGCCGCAGCGTTCGACGACCTCCCGCGGCGCGTCGGCCGCCGGCGCGCCGGTGATCGCCTCGATCGACATGCCAGAAGCCTCGGCCTCCAGGCACCCCTGGCCACCGCACGCACAGATGCGTCCTGCGGGCTCCACCACGATGTGTCCGATGTGCCCGGCATTTCCCGCCGACCCGTCGAGCAATCGGCCGTCGAGGACGATCCCGCCCCCGACGCCGGTCGAGACCACGAGCGCGATGAAGCTGCGTTCGCCAGCGGCGGCGCCGAGCCACCCCTCTGCCAGCGCAAGTGCCTTGGCGTCGTTGTCGATCGCCAGCGGGACGCCCGCCAGCTCCGGCAGCTCAGCGAGACGGCCGCGCAGCGGGTAACGCCGCCAAGCCGGGATGTTGAGGGGCGAGACGGTCTCTCCCCGGGAGGTCATCGGACCGACCGTACCCACGCCGCAGACCACGATCCCCCCGAGCTGCTGGCGGCGCGCCTCTTCGGAGTTGATCGTCACCAGATCTGCGACCAGCCGGAAGAGCTTGTCGCCGTCGTCAGCCCGAGGCGTCCGCAACTGGTCGCGGTGGAGGATCGAGCCGCTCGAGTCGACGAGGGCGGCGGCGATCTTGGTGCCCCCGATGTCGATGGCGAGGCAGAGCCCACCGGTGGCAGGCGCGTCCGACGCGATCATCACCTAGGACGAAGGAAGGCGGGAATCAGCCCTGGTGCTTGAAATGCGAGCGTGAACGCCGCATCAGGTCGGAGATCTCCTCGCCGAGGCCACGGCCGCGTACAGCCCGCGACAGGGCGCCGAACACCGGGCCGTCGAGCTGCCGCAAGGACCTCTCGAAGAAGAGTGCAGAAGCAAGCATCATCAGGAAGCCGAGGGTCCCGAGCAGCAGGGACGAACGAAACGTGACCACCAGGAAAACTGCCCCTACGAGGAAGGCCACCACGCACCAGCGGCAGGCTCTGGCGGCATTGCGGGCACCTGGCTCGGAGCGAACGCGGCTCACGAATCCGGGGTCGTTCTCGTAGAGCTTGCGCTCCATCTCGTGGAGAATTCGCTGTTCTTCCTCGGAAAGCGGCACCCGCTCCTCCCGAACTCCCTCCTGCCGTCGCCCGGCTTTCAGGCACGATACAGACGGATAGTCATCTCCATCTTCGCGCAGCACAGCGCGGTCAACAATGGCAGTTCCGCAACGGCAGCCCGGCGCGCGGGGACCCTACGGCGCCTGCCTCGAGCGCTACCGGCGTGGTTCGGCCGGGCCGTCGCCGCGGCCAGCGCCCGAACGGTCTGCCGGACCCCACTGGGCGTCTCCCCGCCGCTTGACCTCGAGCCCGCCGGGGCCGGTGATCGAGGCAGGGCCGACGGCCTCTACGCCGAAGCGGCGGCGGATCGCGTCGACCGCGGCATCGATCTCCTCCAGCTGGCTCGACTCTCGGTCGGCCCGGTCAGCCACCGGCCGGCCGTCACCGGCGAGGATCTCGAAGCTGAGCTGCTCGCCCACAGGTTGTTGGACCCCTTCGCCACCCGCCGGCATCGTCCCCTGCGAGGAGAGCGACTCCTGCGAAGACAACGTCTCCCGCGAAGAGAGCGTCTCCTGCGGGCGGCGCACCAGGCCCGACACGCTTATTCCGAGGAGGCGGACCCCGAGGTTGACCTCCACGGTCTCCAGCAGGGCGGCCGCCACCCGGGCGATCACAAGACCTGACGAGGTCGGGCTGCGGAGCGTTTCGGAACGCGTCGTCATCGAGAAGTCACCGAAACGCACCTTCACCGTCACCGTCCGCCCCTCCACCCCCGCCTCGTGCAGGCGGGCACCGACGGCATCGGACATCCGGACCGCCTGCCGGTGCAGGGACGCCGCGTCGTGGTCGTCGCGGGCAAAGGTCTCCTCGTGCCCGACCGACTTGAGGGCCCGGTCGACCTCCACCGGGCGCTCGTCCCTCCCCCAGGCGAGAGCGTGCAGCTGCTTGCCCATAGCCGACCCGAGCAGACGCGTCAGGCTGGCCTCGCCGACCATCGCCAGGTCGCCGACGGTGGAGACGGCGTAGCGCTTCAGGCGATCAGCTGTCTTCGGCCCGACCCCCCAGATGGCGCGTACCGGCAACCTGTGCAGGAACTCGATCTCCTCTTCGGGTGCCACTCGCATCACTCCCGGTCCTGGGACTGGCCCCGTCTTCGACGCCTTCGGCTTGGCGGCGCGTGAGGCCAGCTTGGCGATGAGCTTCGAGCGGGCGACACCGACCGAGCAACTGAGCCCCAACTTCGCCTCGACATCGGCGCGTATGGCTCGTGCTATCGAGACGCTGTCTCCGAGGAGGCGGTGCGCCCCGCCGACGTCGAGGAACGCCTCGTCGAGAGAGACGGGCTCGATGAGCGGCGTGAAGTCGGCGAAGATCTCATGTAGCTGCGCGCTCACCTCCGTGTATCGGTTGTAGTGGCCCCCCACGAAGATCGCGGTCGGGCAGAGCCGGCGTGCCTGCACGGAGGGCATAGCGGAGTGAACCCCATATGCACGTGCCTCGTAGGAACAAGAGGCGACCACTCCCCTGCCACCTTCCCCGCCCACGATCAGGGGCTTACCGGCGAGACTCGGATCGTCTAGAGCTTCCACTGCGGCGAAGAAGCAGTCCATGTCGACGTGCAGGACGTCCGTCGCACTGCCGCCGACGTCGGTGTCGTCGCTCATCGATCCCTCCGTCCCGGGCCCTCAAGGTGCAGGCGCCACTTGGGGCACCCTGCTCGAGAGCTCGTTCGGCAACTGGGTCATGGCCGACCTCCCCGAGGGTCAACCATTGGGTGCAGGAGTCTTCGGCGCCGTCCTCTTCGAGAGCAACCCTGCCTCCCGCTGGAAGTCGCGGACCCCTTCGAACCCCTTGTAGACGCTGGCGAATCGCAGGTAGGCGACCTCGTCCAGCTCGCGCAGCCGGTCGAGAACCGCCATTCCCACCTGCTCGCTCGTCACCTCCGGCCCGGTGGCGCGAAGCGCCTGCTCGACGTGGTTGGCCAGAGCATCTATGTCGCCGAGCTCGACAGGACGGTTCTTGGTGGCCGACCTCACGCCGGACACGATCTTCTCCTGCGAGAACGGCTCGCGCTGGCCCGAACGCTTCAAGACCCATAGGACGGCCTCATCGAAACGTTCGAACGTGGTGAACCGCCTCTGGCACCCGAGGCACTCCCTGCGACGCCTGATGGCAGCGCCTCGCTCGACTTCGCGCGAATCGACGACGCGATCATCCGAGACTCCACACCACGGGCACCGCACGCCTCGACGGTAGTTCACCCATCTTCAGCGGCGCCCTACTGCCCCCCACGGCGCCCTCATATGGCCTCACCCGAACAATGCTCGCCGCTCAGGGCAGGACGATCCGGTCCCCCGGCTGCAGCGACGAACCGTCGAGCTGCGAGCTCATCTCGGCAACCAGGGGCCGCGGGTCGGCCGACGGTGCGAGGCGCACCGCGATGCTCCACAACGTGTCGCCGGGGCCGGCTACGTACGTGGCACCTGCGACGAGGCTCCCACCAGCCGCCCTATGCCCAGGCTGCGGCACGACACCCGGATGCAGCGCGCCGGCCCCGAGCCAGATCCCCGCCAGCACGGCGAGGGAGACGACGCCGGGGAGGAGGCGCCGCAACCCTCGCCATGTGGCTGTGCTCTCCGCAGGCGCCGGGCGAACAGGCGCCGGGCGAACAGGCGCCGGGCGAACGGGCGGGGGTGGGAGACAGGTGGCGAGTTCGGTGGCGGCGCCGGTGTCGAAGCACTCGTACCGCAGAGAGATAGCTGCCATCGTCGCCTCCTGCTCCGGGCGCCCTCGCCCAGTCGTCATGGCCCACAATCGGCGGGCGCACACACGTTCGTCTTGTCCTCATGGTTACACGAACGTCCGTTCGAGTCAAGAGGGGATCGAACACCCGTGTGACGAACGGATGTTTGCCTTGCAACCGTCCACCAGGTATCCTCGTCTCGACGTGCCGTGCCGCGTGCGGCACGTCGACCAGCGGGAGTGGCGAGACGGAGAGGAAGGAGCACCAGATGGAAGAGGTATTCATCTTGGAGGGGAAGCGGCTCCAGATCCTGGAGTTCATCGCCGAGCAGATCAAGGAGCGGGGGTTCCCGCCGTCGGTGCGCGAGATCGGCGAGGCGGTCGGCCTCGCCTCCTCCTCGACGGTGCACACCCATCTCAAGGTGCTCCAGCGGGAGGGCTACCTGCAGCGCGACCCCACCAAGCCGAGGGCGATCGTGGTCCAGTTCGAGCCCGGTTCGGGAGCGATGGTCCGCGCCCGCCCGGCGGCTCACGTGCCGCTGATCGGGGACGTCGCCGCCGGCATGGGCGTGCTCGCCCAGGAGAACGTGGAGGACGTCCTCCCCCTGCCCGAGGATTTCACGGGCAAGGGTCCGCTGTTCATGCTGAGGGTTCGCGGCGAGTCGATGGTTGAGGCCGGCATCCTCCACGGCGACTTCGTCGTCGCCCGCCAGCAGGAAGAGGCCACGGCAGGCGACGTCATCGTCGCCGGCATCCCGGGCGAGGAGGCCACCGTGAAGACCTACAAGCGGCGGGGCAGCAAGGTCGTGCTCGTCCCCTCGAACAAGGACTTCCAGGAGATCGTGCTCGACCCCGCCGACGTCACCATCTACGGCAAGGTGGTCACCGTCCTCCGCCGGCTCTGAGCCCGCGGGCTGCCAGCGGACGCCTCAGTACCCGTAGCCTCCGCTGGTCGTGGTCCCGTTGGGCGTAGTCGTGGTAGTGGCGCCGCCCGACGAGGAACCGACCGTCATCACGAACCACTGGGGGCTGATGCCCTTTCCGTTCGTCTGTCCTGGTGCCGAGTCGCCGGAGTACGTGTAGAGCGGATGGCCCATGTACGTGACCTGCATCTGGCCGCCGCCCCGGCTTATCGTGCCGAGACCGGAGACACCCGAACCGGCCGTAGGGCTGGCCACACCCGCCGGAAGAAGAAGCGGCGGCCAGGTGCTGGCGCAGCCCCCCGTGCACGCTGAGCTCGTCGAGGTGTCGGGGGTGAACCTGTAAAGGGTGTAGCCCTTCGAGTCGACGAGCACCGAGCCCGTGCCGGGGATCTGGGCCATCTTGACCATCAGGCCGCCGGCACCACCGCTGCCGGCGGTGGGGCTGGTGGTGCTACCACTGCCCGAGGACCCGCTCGGAGCAGCCGAGCCGCCGCCGCAGGCCGCCGCTGCCAGTGCCACGGCTACGACGGCGCCGCCGACGGTGAGGCGCCGTGCCCACGGATGCGCGGCCGGTCCGCCCGTTGAAGTCGCTGTCGGTCGTCTCATCAACTTACCTCCGGTCTCGATCCCGCTCCCATGAGGTTACGGACGAGGAGCCGACGGGGATTGGGGCCACCTGCCCGTAGCCTGCCTTGCCGGTAGCCTGCCTTGCCGATGACCGACCTTCACGATCTCGAGCAGGCGATCCGCGCGTTGTGGGAGCAGGCCGGTACCCTCTCCCCCGCTGACGCCAAAGCTCGCCAGACGGTCCGCCGGGCCGTGACGCTCCTCGACACCGGGCAGGCGCGGGTCGCCGAGATCGACCCGGTGACGGACGAGGTCGTCGTACACGAGTGGTTGAAGCTGGCGATCCTGTTGCTCTTCCGAGTCGAGGAGATGGTGACGACGGAGGCAGGGCCCTTCGAATTCCTGGACAAGATTCCCTTGAAGCGGGATTTCGCACGTGCGGGTGTGAGGGTGGTGCCGGGCGCCTCGGCGCGTTTCGGATCCTTCATAGAGGCCGGCGCGATCTTGATGCCGAGCTTCGTCAACATCGGGGCCCGGGTCGGTGCCGGAACGATGGTGGACACCTGGGCGACGGTCGGGTCGTGCGCCCAGGTCGGAGCGCGGGTCCACCTGGCAGGCGGTGTCGGCATCGGTGGGGTGCTGGAGCCGCCGAACGCCGTGCCGGTGGTAATCGAGGACGACGTGATGGTCGGCAGCCGCTGCATGATCACCCAGGGAGCCCGCGTCGGCAGAGGTTCGGTTCTCGGTGAAGGCACGATCCTCAATCCCTCGATACCGGTGATCGACGGCAACACCGGCGAGGAGATCTCCCGGGGCGTGGTGCCGCCCTGGAGCGTCGCCACCACCGCGATGCGGAGGAGCGAACTACCTGGAGGCGAGTTCTACCTCCCCTGCGTTCTAATCCGCAGGCGGCTGACGCCCGGCGAGCGCCACGACAAGGCACAGCTGAACGACATCCTGCGTGAGGCCGGGATCTCAGCATGAGCTCGAGCCGCGCCGGATGAGCCTCATGCCGGCCGATCCGGAAGGCCTGATGGCGAGGACGGCAGAACTGGTGGCGATCCCCTCGGTAAGCCATCACGAGGCCGCTCTCGCCGACCACGTCGAGGCGGTGCTCCGCCAAGAACCGTGGTTGGAAACCGTCCGTATCGGCGACAACCTGGTCGCTCGCTCCTCGCTCGGCCGGCCGACGCGGCTCGTGCTCGCCGGCCACCTCGACACGGTGCCGCCGAACGGCAACGAGATCCCTCGCCTCCAAGGTGATTGCCTCTCCGGGCTCGGATCCGCGGACATGAAAGGAGGGCTCGCCGTCTTCATGGCGCTGGCGACCGCGCTCGCCGATCCGGCGCACGACGTGACGTTCGTCTTCTACGTCTGCGAGGAGGTCGCCCGGCACCACTCGGGGCTGCTCCAGATCGAGGCCCTGGACCCTTCGCTGCTGAAAGCCGACGCCGCCATACTCGGTGAGCCGACCGGGGCGCTCGTGGAGGCGGGATGCCAGGGATCGCTGCGCCTCAAGATCACCCTCGGCGGCGAGCGCGCTCCACACGGCGAGGCCCTGGATGGGCAGCAACGCCATCCACCGTGCGGGGCCGGTCCTCGAACGGCTGGCCGCCTACGAGGCGCGGCGTCCGGTGATCGACGGCTGCGAGTACCGGGAAGCCCTGCAGGCTGTCGGCATCGACGGCGGGGTGGCCGGCAACGTGGTGCCGGATGAGGTGCGGGTGGTGGCGAATCATCGTTTCGCGCCGGATCGGACAGCAGAGGAGGCGTTCGCCCATCTCTCCGATTGGCTGCGGGCCGTCCTCGACCCGCAGATGGACAGCCTGCTGCTGGAGGATTCCTCTCCTGCGGCTGCGCCGAACCTCGGCCAACCGCTGCTGCGGGCCCTTGTGGAGGCATCGGGGCGTGAACCGCGCGCCAAGCTTGGCTGGACCGACGTCGCCTTCTTCGCCGAGAGGGGAATCCCCGCGGCCAACTTTGGGCCAGGCGACCCGGAGGTTGCGCACACCGCCGGCGAGCACGTGACGAGGCGCGACCTGGAGGTCGTCTACCGGACGCTCGCCACCCTGCTGTCGAGCTGACCCCGTCCAGGAGGAGCGCTCAGCTGACGCTCTTGCCGGCCAACCGCTTGGCGACCATCTCGATCCGCTCTATCGGCTGGACAGCCGCCAAGCGCACGAAGTCGTCGCCCGCCGGCCCGTAGAACTCACCCGGGCTGGCAAGGACACCCCCCTCGCTGGCGAGCCAGCGGGCGAGCCCCCAACCCCGGCTCTCGTCGGCCGTTGCCGGCATGCCTTCCGGCACGCGTACCCAGATGTAGAAGGCGCCGGCCGGGAGCTCCGCAGCGATCCCGGCGTCGCCGAGGATCTCCACCAGCAGGCGCAGGCGCTCGAGGTAGCGGTCTCGCTGTAGCCCCACATGCTCGTCGTCCGAGAGGGCCACGGCGGCTGCGGCTTGCGCGGGTCCCGGGACCATCAGCCCGGCGTGGCGGCGGACGTCCGCCAGGTAGCCGACGAGATCGCCGTCACCGGCGACGAAGCCGACGCGCACTCCCGCCAGATTCGACCGCTTGGAGAGCGAGTGGACGGCGAGCACACCGTCGAGGCCGCTCTGCAGGATCGTGCGGGCGGGTCCCGCCCAGGTGAACTCCGCATAGCACTCGTCCGACAGCACGGGTACACCGTGCCGGCGACCCCAATCGGCCGCGGCAGGCCATGAAGTCGAGCACACCGGTCGGGTTCCCGGGCGAGTTGACCCACAGGCAGAGCGCCCGCCCGGCGTCGCCAGGCGAGATCGCCGTCAAGTCGAGCGTGCCCGTCGAGGAAAGCGGAACCCGCACCGCCCGACAGCCGGACAGGATCGCCCCCATCTCGTAGGTCGGGTACGAGATCTCGGGGTAGAGGACGGTGTCACGATCCGGCCGCCGCAGCCGCAGCCACTGCGGGGCGCTCGACACGAACTCCTTCGTGCCCACGCAGGCGGCGACGGCAGAAGGCTCGACGTGGACTCCGAAACGCCGCCCCATCCAGCCAGCAGCCGCCTCCCTCAGGGCCGCCGATCCCGCAGCCGGTGGGTAGCTCCGCTCGCTGCCCGAGCCGGACAGCGTCGCCACCACGTCCGGAGCGGGAGGGTCGCAAGGTGTACCGACCGACAGGTCGACCATCCCGCCCTCGTGAAGCTCGGCCGTCGCCTGGAGGTCCGCCAGCCGGGCGAAGGGATAGGGCGGCGGGACGAATCCTGTGACGCTCGGGCTGCTCATCTGACCACGTACTCCGCCCAACGTCTCGTGCTCGCCTCGTCCAGGCGGGCATGGACCACTGCCACACCGTCCTCGTAGTCCTCTCTCAACACCTCGCCCTCCCGCCGCAGCGCGGCAAGCACGTCACCCCTCGCCATCGGAACCTTGAGGTCGACGAACCGGTCGTTCGCACGCAGCCGGTCGGAGATGGTCGACAGGAGGCGGTCGACGCCGGAGCCGGTGAGAGCCGACAGGGCCACGGCGCCCTCGTGCCGGGCCACCAGCGCAGCAGCGGCCTCGGGCGCCACGTCGGCCTTGTTGATCGCAAGCAGCTCGGGGACGTCGGCGGCCTCGATCTCGCCGAGGACGGTGCGAACGGCGACGATCTGGCCCTCCGGGTCCGGCGCTGCGGCGTCGACCACGTGCACCAGCAGGTCGGACTCGCCGACCACCTCGAGCGTGGAGTGGAAGGCACGCACGAGTTGGTGTGGCAGCTTGCGGACGAAGCCCACCGTGTCCGAGCAGAGCACCTGCTCGCCCCCGGGCAGCGCCAACCTGCGGGTGCGCGGGTCCAGTGTGGCGAACAGCCGGTCCTCTACGAGAACTCCGGCGTCGGTCAACGTGTTCAGCAGCGTGGACTTGCCGGCGTTGGTGTAGCCGACCAGGGACACGCTCCGGCGGGGGCCTCGGTGACGCGCCCTCCTCTGCGTGCGCCGGGTGGCTTCCAGCACCTTCAGGTCCGACTCCAGCTTGGTCATGCGGCGGACGAGACGGCGGCGGTCGGTCTCCAACTGTGTCTCGCCAGGTCCGCGGGTCCCGATCCGGCCGACCTGCTGGGAGAGGGCGATCCCCTTGCCCCTCAGGCGGGGAAGGCGGTAGCGGAGGAGCGCCAGCTCGACCTGCGCGTTCCCTTCGTTGCTGTTGGCGTTCTGGGCGAAGATGTCGAGGATCACGGCGGTGCGGTCGATGGCGGTGCGGCCGAAGATCTTCTCGAGGTTCCTTTGCTGAGCGGGCGTCAGCTCGTCGTCGAAGACGACGGTGTCGGCGTCCACCGTCTCGGAGAGCTCGTGCAGCTCGTGTGCCTTTCCCTTGCCGATGTAGGTGGCGGGGTCGGGAGAGTCCCTCCGCTGCACGACCCGCGCCGCGACGTCTGCCCCGGCAGTGTCCACCAGCAGGGCCAGCTCGTCGAGGCTCGCCTCCACCTCGTCCACGGTATGCGGGTACATCACGACGCCGACGATCACGATCCGTTCACGGATCCGGCGGTCGATCAGGCTCAAACGGTCACGCTTTCCGTCCATCCGGCGTGCTCTCCGCCGAGGAGGTCGACGGGGTCGACGGTGATCGTGGCGATGCGCTGCGTGGGCCCGCTCAGGAAGGCATCGGGAGCGAGAGGGTCGCCCGACAGCCGGACTGCCAGCACTCCGCCGGGATTGCGCACCTCCACCTCGTCGCCGCAGAGCCCGAAGGATCGAGCCACCGCCGCCGCCGCACACGAGCCCGTGCCGCAGGAGAGGGTGATCCCTATTCCCCGCTCCCAGACCTCGAGGTCGAGGTCGCCGTGCTCACCGGCGCCGATCAGCTCGACGTTCAGGCCGCCCGGCTCGGCGGCGTCGAGGCGGCGCCCGATCGCCACGATGTCAGCCGGCCGCAGCGAACGGTTCACGAGGACCAGGTGCGGATTGCCGACGGAAGCTCGCCTGCCGCGGAGACCGTCGACCGACAACCCCGGCCCGAGGACGACCTTGCCCATCTCGACGCTTATCACCGGCTGACCGTCGACGTCCTGGACCTCGACGCGCCTCACGCCGGCATCTGTCTCCACGAGCACCGTCGGGCCGCTCACGAGCCGCGAGTGCAGAGCAGCAAGCACGAAACACCGCAGCCCGTTCCCGCTCGTCTCCGCCCGCGACCCGTCCGCGTTCCAGAGCATCATCTTGATGTCGCCACCTGCCTCGGGCTCGCTGGCGCGGATCAGCCCGTCGGCACCGATTCCACGGTGGCGGTCGCAGATGGCTCGTACGAGATCCGGTGTCAAGGACGCCCCCGCGGAGGCCCGCCGGTCGGCGAGCACCAGGAAGTCGTTCCCGGCGCCGTGCAGCTTGGCCAGGGAGATCGGAGTCACCGGATCAGTTTCGCACGGCCGGCGTGCGGGAGATGCTCGCGATGATCATCGACACCACGCTTTCCACGAGGTCGGTCGTCCCCGAGTCCATCCAGTGGACACGCGGATCACGGCCGAACCAGGACTCTTGGCGCTTGGCGAACATCCGCATCCGGCGCAGGGCTTCAGCTCGGGCGGACTCTAAGGACACCCCGTCCTCGAGATGGGCCAGCAGCTCGCGATAGCCAAGCGCCTGACGAGCGGTGCGGGAAAGGGTCGCCGGCGGGGTGACGAGACGGCGGACCTCCTCCAGAAAGCCCGCGTCGAGCTGCGCGTCGAGGCGCTCCTCCAGCCGCTTCCAGAGGTCTTGCCTCTCCATACGCAGACCGACGAGGACGAAGCCGCTGTCGCGGTATTCGGCCAGCCCAGGCCCGAAGGAGGAGAAGGGGCGGCCGGATCCGATCGTCACCTCCAGCGCTCGCACGATGCGTCGCCTGTTGGTGGCCGTCATACGTGCTGCGGCGACCGGGTCAAGCTCGGCGAGCCGCTCGTGCAGCAGCCTCAGGCCGCCGGCCCGCGACGCCTCCTCCTCGAGCGCCGAGGCCACATCCGGCCACCGTCCGGGAAGCGTCAAGCCGTCGACGACGGCACGGTGATAGAGCCCGGTTCCTCCGACGAGCACCGGGATGTTGCCCCGTTGCCCGATCTCGGCCACGGCGCGGCGGGCCGAGCGCTGGAAGTCGGCCACGGAGAAGTCGACCGACGGGTCGACCAGATCGAGCAGGTGCCACGGGGCGCGGCGCCTCTCCTCAGGCGACGGCTTGGCGGTGCCGATGTCCATCCCCCGGTACACGCACATGGCGTCGACGGACACGAGCTCGACCGACGGCAGTCGCTCGTGGAGCGCCATCGCCAGCGCCGTCTTGCCGGTGGCGGTGGCGCCGACGATCGCCAGGCCGACCGCGCGGTTATCGGGGCGGTTCACCGTGCGGCTGTCGGGACCGCTCACCGGTTGGGCGAGACCGCGTCGATCACTGGGCGTCGATCAACCCGAAGTCCCCGTCGGAGCGTCGGTAGAGGACGGCCGGCCTGCCGGTCTCGGCGTTGGCGAAGAAGAAGAAGTCGTGGCTCAGCAGCTCCATCTGCAACGCCGCCTCCGCCGGCAGCATCGGCTTGATCGCAAAACGCTTCATCCGCACGATCCGCATCTCCAGCTCCGCCACTCGCCCCTCCTCGGCGGCGGACGCATGGCCACGCCCCCGGAAGGAGGTACTGCCCTTGGGGCCCCCGGCGCCGTTCGGTGCCAGCTCCGCCAGCTCAGGCAGGTCGCCCAGGTCGTCGGCGGATGTCAGCCGGCCGTTGCTTCCCGCTACTCGGTGGTTCCCGTTGTGATGGGGATGGGAGCGGGCGACCAGCCTTTCCTTCAGCCGGCAGAGACGGTGGGAGACCTTGTCCACGACACGATCGAGAGCGACGTGAGGCTCCTGGCCGGTGGCACGGGCACGAACGACGTGGCCGTGGCCCGACATCGTCACCTCGCAGCCGACAGGCTCTGCGATCCGCGGATTGCGCTCCTCGAAGAAGCGGATCTCGGCGCGCTCCATGCCTTCCAGGTAGCGGCCGAGATGATCGACTTTCTCGGCGGCTGTCTTTCGCAGCTCACTGGGGACCTCGACGTGCCGTCCGTGGACTGTGATCTCCATCTTCTGCCTCCGATCAGGGCGGGACGCTCACGATGGGCTAGGGGGCGGACTCCGCTCGGCGGCGGGCCGCGTCGGGCGCGGCCTGGCGGACCTGGCGGAGGGCACACGTACGGCTGACCTGGTCTTTGACCCCACACTCGCCTGCGGAGGGATTGGCATGCCCGGTGCCGGCGGCAGTGGCCCGCTGCGACTGAGCGCGGCGTGGGCCAAGCCCTACGGCGACCGGTCCGGCATGCTTCGGCCCTTCACCATCGGGTGCCGACAGCCGGCACCGCGACGGGCAGGACTTACTTCTAAATCGCACCATGCTCAGCAACGACAAGTTGCCTTACGTGGGTCGTTTCGCCTGCGACTGGCATCGACTTGCAACCACAGACCCGTACGTGCGCCATCCGCCATCGAGTCTACGCCCCGACCGCCGGTTCGGCACGGGGCTCAGCCGGCCACGAGCCGCCGGCCGGCTCAGGTACCGATCCTCCAGTCGGACAGGTACTGCAACTGGTCGGGGGTCAGCACGTCGATCGACAGCCCCCGCGCTTCCAGCTCCAGACGGGCGATGTGCTCGTCGATCTCCGGAGGCACCGGGTAGACCCGCGCCTCCAACCCCTCCAACCCGTCCAACCCCTGCCGCCGGCCGGCAAGCCACTCGAGCGACAGTGCCTGCGCCGAGAAGGAAGCGTCCATCACAGCTGCCGGGTGGCCCTCGGCGGCGCCGAGGTTGACGACCCGGCCCTCGGCCACCAGGTAGATGCGCCGGGGAGTTCCACCCGGAGCCGTGGGCTCGAGCACGAACTCCTCCAGGGCCGGGCGCACGGCTCGCCGCGAGACGGCCATCCGTGCGAGTGCATGCAGGTCTATCTCGACGTCGAAGTGCCCCGCGTTGGCGAGGATCGCTCCGTCCCGCATCACTGCCAGGTGTGGCTCCGAGATCACGCCTTTGTTGCCCGTCACGCTGACGAAGATCTCGCCCTCGGCCGCTGCCTGCTCCATCGGCATCACGCGGTAGCCGTCGAGCATTGCCTCCAACGCCCGCCTGGCGTCTACTTCGGTTACCACCACCTCGGACCCGAGGCCACGGGCACGCTCCGCCACTCCCCGCCCGCATTCGCCGTAGCCGGCGACCACCAGGCGCTTTCCAGCCAGAAGGACGTTGGTGGCCCGCAGGATGCCGTCGAGCACAGATTGGCCGGTACCGTGCCGGTTGTCGAAGAGCCTCCCCACACCCGACTCGTTGACCGCCACGATCGGATAGCGCAGAGCCGCTGCCCGCTCCATCGCCCGCAGGCGCACAACCCCGGTCGTCGTCTCCTCGGTGCCGCCGAGGACGTTCCCCATCTGTTCGGGCAGCCGCTGGTGCAGGCGGGAGACGAGGTCGCAGCCGTCGTCCATCGTCAGCGCCACCGTGGCGGAGGCGATCGCCTCGAGCACGGCGTCGATGTGGGAGTAGTAGCGGTCGTGGTCCTCCCCTCGCACGGCGAAGACGGCGAGCGGGTCGTCCTCCACGAGCGCCGCCGCCACGTCGTCCTGCGTCGAGAGCGGGTTCGAGGCACAGGCCACGACGGTTGCCCCGGCGGTGACGAGGGCTCGAAGCAACACCGCGGTCTCTGCCGTGAGGTGCAGGCAGGCGCCGACGGTCATGCCGTCGAGCGGACGCTCGCGCGCCCAGCGGCTGCCGATGGCGCCGAGCACCGGCATCCCCTTCTCCGCCCAGGCGATCCGGCTCCTCCCCGAGGGAGCGAGCGAGCGGTCGGCGATGTCGGAAGTTCTGGTCAAAGGGCGCCGCTCACTCGGAGGCCAGCTTCTCCTTCAGCTCCATGAGGATCGGGACCGGACCAGGATCGACCCCCAGCGCGGCGGCCATGTGGAGGGACACGAAATCGCCGATCAGTACGAGGTCCATCAGCTGTGCCAACAACCCTTCACCACGGGCCTGCACGACGACGATGCCCGCAACGGCCTCCCGCACGGCTTCGTCCACGAGCTCGAAACGCCGCGCCACCCGGGCATGGTCGAAGTCGCTCCGCAGGTCGACGATCGTCACCACCTGGCGCGTGACGTCCCCGTTGACCCCCCACCCGCAGACCTCGTTGTGACAGAGCTCCGGGTGCACCGCGAAGAAGGCGGGTGCCTTGCAGTTCTCGTTGATCTGCGTCTTCCAGCGGCGCGCCGCCACCGCACCGCTGGGAGCGGCCCCGTAGACGAGCGGGATCGTCGATCCGATGCGCCGGGCGATGGCGGCCGCCGAGCCGCCGTCCCGCTCGACGAGCTCGTCGCGCCGGCGCGAGATCTGGGCCACGGCGGCCTCGATCGCCTCCGTGGCGCCCGGCAGCAAGCCGATCTCCTCGCAGGCGATGAGCAGTGGTGCCGAGATGGCACCGATGGCGGCTCGGGGCCAGCCGATGTCGGCGGGGACCGGGTAGTGGACCGAGCCGGTCTCTTCGGCGAGCGCCTGCAGCGCGCCGGCGATCGAGACCGTGACGAGAGTGGCCCCTCGCTCTACTGCCAGCCGAGCGGCCTCGAGCGTCTCCTCGGTGTCGCCCGAGCACGAGACGGCGAAGCAGAGCGTGCCCGGACCGATCCAGCGTGGGATCCGGTAGTCGTTCACGAGATTGATCGGCACGGGCAACCGATCGAGAGCGAACGCCTCCAGCACTGCGCCCGCTACACCGCTGCCTCCCATTCCCAGCACTGCGACGGCGGCCACGTCCTCCAGCCTCGGCAGCCGCCCGGCGCTGCCCTGGCGCGCTGCCTCCGCCGCCTCCCGCAACTGCTCGGGAAGGCTCGCTGTCGCTGCGAACATGTGATCCGTGTCCAGTACACCCGCCGCCACGGGAGGCTGCTCACGCAGACTAGGCACCGCTTTCTTCGGCGCCTTCCCGATCCCTTGCCGATCCGGGCGGCACCGCCGGGTCGAAGGTCGGAGCGATCCCTTGGTCCTTGGCCCTGGCGACCAGGCGCTCGTGCTCGTCCTCGGAGACGGTCTCCGCCTCGTCGACCAGCAGCACGGGGATCCCATCCGTGATGCGGTAGCGGCGATGCAGCCGAGGGTTGTAGAGGGTGTCCTCGTCCTCGAAGTAGAGGAGTGGTCCCTTGTCCTCGGGGCAGGCGAGGATCTCCAGCAGCAACGGGTCCAGCGGCATGTCAGGCTTCCCTTTCCGTACGCAGCAGGGCGAGCTGCTTCACCTGTTCCAGCACCTCTTCCACGTGCTCCTTGCAACTGGGGCCGTCCGCGGCTTCCAGGTTCAGGCGCAAGAGCGGCTCGGTGTTCGAGGGTCGCAGGTTGAACCACCAGTCGCCGAAGTCGGCCGTCAGCCCGTCCAGCCGGTCGACCTTGGCCCCCGCCTCCTCGTAGCGCCGCCCGACAGCGTCTATCACTGCGGCAGGGTCGATCACCTCGGTGTTGATCTCCCCAGAGTCGGCGTAGCGCTCGAACGGCTTGCGCAGCTCGGAGAGCGAGACGTCCGCCTCGCAGAGCAGCTCCAGCACGACGAGTGCAGCGATGATGCCGGAATCGGCCCTGTAGTTGTCACGGAAGTAGTAGTGGCCCGAGTGCTCGCCGCCGAACACGGCCCCAGTCTCCGCCATCACGGCCTTGATGAACGAATGGCCGACCCGCGTTCGTACGGGACGGCCGCCGTTCTCCTCGATCACCTCCGGCACCGCCTTCGAGCAGATCAGGTTGTAGAGGACGGTGGCGCCGGGGTTCTTGGCGAGCATCGACTTGGCCACGATCGCAGTCGTCAGCGAACCCGAGAGACCCTCCGCCGTCTCGTCGACCAGGAAGACGCGATCGGCGTCACCGTCGAAGGCAAGACCCACGTCGGCGCCGGTCTCCAGCACCCGCGACTTGAGCGCCTGCTGGTTGGCCGGTTGGATGGGATCCGCAGGGTGGTTGGGGAACGTCCCGTCGAGCTCGCCGTAGAGGATCTCCACCTCGAACGGCAAGCCCTCGAAGACACGCGGGGCGACCAGTCCACCCATCCCATTGGCGGTGTCGGCGACGATCTTGAGAGGGCGCAGATGGGAGCGGTCGATGAAGGACCTCACGTGGGCGGCGAAGTCGTCGAGCAGATCGAGACGACGGGCCGCGGCGCCCCTCGGCGTCGGCACGCCTGACTTGAGGGCCTCCTCCGCCATGTGGCGGATCTCGACGAGACCCGACTCCTCCCCGACCGGCCTGGCGCCCGCCAAGCACAGCTTCACTCCGTTGTACTGCGCAGGATTGTGCGAAGCGGTGAGCATCGCTGCCGCCGAGTCGAGGCTGCCGGAGGCGAAGTAGACGAGATCCGTGGAGCAGAGGCCGAGATCGCTCATCTCTGCGCCGGCCGCCGCAGCCCCGGCGATGAAGGCTTCTGCGAGCTCGACGCCCGTCTCGCGCATGTCCCGGCCGACGACGATCGCACGACCGCCCTCGGACAGCACGTAACGAGCGAAACCATTACCGATCGCCGCCACCACTTCGCTGTCCAGCTGTTCGGGAACCGTGCCCCTGACGTCATAGGCCTTGAAGATGGGAGCGAGGGAGCGGGCTGTCGTCATGGCGCGCCGAGCCTACTTTCAACGGGAGAGGGCGATCGCCAGCACTGTGACCGCGTTGAAGGAGGCATGGGCGACGATTCCCGGACCCAACCTTCCTGTCTTCCAAGCCAGGACGCAGAGGACGGCTCCGAACCCGGCGAGGCCCAGGAACTGAAGCTTCTCGAAGTGCACGAGGGCGAAGATCACCGCCGTCACGAGGATCGCCAGCGTCGGCCGCGCCACGCTGCCCATGCCACCGAGACGGCCGAGCAGCGCCCGCAGCAGCAGCCCCCTGAAGAAGAGCTCTTCGACGAACGGGCTGCCGAGGCAGATGAACACCCCCAACACCGCAAGCTCGAGGCCGCCGACGCCACTCGTGAGCTGCTGCGCGGGTTGGCCGAGCTTCTGGTTCAGGTGGGACACGAAGGGGACGAGCGGCAGCTCCAGTAAAGGAACCAGCAGGTACTGCGAGGCAACACCGATCACGACCCCGAGTGGGATGTCGGGCCACGGCTTGATGCGCAGCCCGAAGTCGGCCGCCAGGCTGCCCGCCGAGTGACGGCGAGGAGGGTTGTCCGCCAGGCGGTCGGCCGAGCCGTCGGCCGGCCCATCGACCGGGCCATCGGCCGGGGGGGCATCCGAGCGCGCGACCATCCTCCACCCGGTCACGTTCGCCCGGGATGCGGCGAGGACGCCGCCTATGAAGCCGGTCCACAGAGCCAGCAGCGAGGTGATCGTCTCGCCGAGCGGCATCGACGTGCTGCCCTTTCCGGAGACCGGGAGGTGGGCGACACTCACATAGATCGTCACGGCCACGATGTCGAGAGCGAAGCCCCCGATCAGGCCGACGACTGCCTCGCCGAGCCCGAAGGCGTTGCCGGGATCCCCGCGCTTTGGCACCGCGCCATGCTCCTGGCGACCCAGGTGCCGGGTCAATTCGTCTGTGCACGGGATGTGAAACCGTGCCGCCTGATCAGGCGGAACCGGATATCGGCTGCCCTGGCATAACATGGCTGCAATATGAGTAGGCAACCCGACGACATGCGTCCGGGTGGGATGGGACCCGGTCGCGCCGGCGGACCCCCGGGACCCGTTGAGCAGAGCTGGCGCTGGATCGTCCCGATCGCCGTCATCGTCGTGATCGTGCTCCTGCTCTCCGGCGGCAGCCTGCTCTCGCACTCGCCGCAGAAGACACTCTCGTTCAGCCAGTTCATGACCGACGTGACGCATCACCAGGTGAAGAACGCGGAGGTCGACAACAACACCGGCACGATCACGGGCACCCTCACCAACGGCGACTCGTACAGCACGACAGGGCCGCTGCAGCTCCCCGACTCGGAGCTCAGCGCTCTGAAGGGCGACACACAGGCGACGTTCGTCACGCCCTCCTCGTCGATCCTCCCCCTGCTGTTCGAGTTCGTCCTCCCGATGGTCTTGATCATCGGCTTCCTGGTGTGGATGAACCGGCGGGCGCAGGGCCAGATGTCGGGGATCATGTCGATCGGCCGGTCGCGGGCCAAGCTCTACACCACGGAGCGGCCACGCACGACCTTCGCCGACGTCGCCGGCTACGCCGGTGTCAAGCAGGAGATCAGCGAGGTCGTCGACTTCTTGAAGTCACCCGGGCGCTTCCGGGAGATCGGCGCACGTATTCCGAAGGGTGTACTGCTCGTCGGTCCCCCGGGCACGGGCAAGACCCTGCTCGCTCGTGCCGTCGCCGGCGAGGCCGGTGTGCCTTTCATGTCCGTGAGTGGGTCCGACTTCATGGAGATGTTCGTCGGCGTCGGTGCCAGCCGGGTCCGCGACCTGTTCCAGACAGCCCGCAAGCAGGCACCTGCCATCGTCTTCGTCGACGAGATCGACTCCATCGGGCGCAAGCGTGGCGCCGGGCTCGGCGGCGGCCACGACGAGCGTGAGCAGACGTTGAACCAGATGCTGTCGGAGATGGACGGTTTCGATCCGGCAGAAGGCGTCGTGATCATGGCGGCCACCAACCGCCCCGACATCCTCGACCCGGCGCTGCTGCGGCCGGGGCGTTTCGACCGGCAGATCGTCGTGCCACTGCCGGATCTCGCCGAGCGCCTGCCGATCCTGCAGGTTCACTGCCGCGACAAGCGCGTGGCCCCCGATCTCGACCTCTCGATCGTTGCCCGCGGCACGCCGGGCATGAGCGGTGCCGACCTCGCCAACCTCGTCAACGAGGCCGCCCTGCATGCGGTGCGCAGGGGAAGCCCGATGGTCGAGATGCGTGACTTCGACGCCGCCCGCGACCGGGTGCTGATGGGTCAGCAACGTGACAGCCTCGTCCTATCGCCTTCCGAGAAGTCGCGAGTCGCCTTTCACGAAGGTGGCCACGCCGTCCTGGCATATGTGCTGCCCTTCGCCGATCCGTTGCTGAAGGTCACGATCATCCCGACGGGCATGGCTCTCGGCGTCACCCAGCAGCTCCCTATGGAGGAGCGGCACATCTACCCCCGCGAGTACATCGAGGACTCGCTCGCAGTCCGCATGGGTGGCCGGGTGGCCGAGCTTCTCGTGTACGGGGATCTGTCGACCGGCGCCAGTGACGACCTGCAGCGGAACACCGAGCTTGCCCGCAAGATGGTGCGCGAGTGGGGGATGTCCGATCGTGTCGGCCCGATGGCCTGGGGAGCGCAGGGCATGGTGTTCCTGGGCGAGGACCTGATGCACTCGCGGGACTACTCCGAGGACACCAGCCGCGTCGTCGACGAGGAGGTGGCGCGTATCCTGCGCGAGCAGGAGGCGCGTGCGACCGACCTGCTGCGCGAGCACCGCAAGGGCTTGGAGTCCGTGGCGCAGGCGCTGCTGGAGCGGGAGACCGTCGACGGCGCCGAGATAAAGCAGCTGGTCGACGGCGCCTACGGGCGACCTGTCCACGGCGACCTGGACGACGTGGGATCGCTGTCCGGCGAACCCGTCGGCGCAGGAGCCATCTCGGGCGGTGGTGGAGCACCGGGCGGTCCTGCGGTACCCGGAGCACCGAACCTCGGCGCCTCCACCGGATCGTCCTCCGCCGGTACCTTCGCCCAGCCCCCGGCCCGGCCGGCGATCATCACTCCGCCCGGCCTGCCGGGCGTGCCACCACCCCCGCCCCGCTCGTAGCGAGTTGCCGGCGAGTTGCCGGCGAGCTGCTGGCGCCTTGCCGGCGAGCTGCTGGCGCCGATCACGCCGCCGCGACAGTCCCGAACGGTCTCCTCAGCCAGCCGGTATGCCGAGGAGCATCTCCCCCGAGCTGCCGCGGCTGAAGTCCTGCTCTGCCACCACAGGTTGGCTCGAGAAGATCGCCAGAGGCGTGCCCGGAACCGCTCCGAGAGCGACCGTGGCGATGCCCGACAGCACGAAGACCTGGGACGAGCCAGGCTGCAACGTGAAAGTGGACAGGGGAACCGCGGTACCGAGCAGGGCTTCGATGGTCACATCGGCGGGCCGAGTGCCGACGTCGTCTACGACCACGACGTCGCCCTCTTCGGGGATCCAACCGGTGGCCGGGAGCATGAAGGACCTGGAGGCTGTCGCCAGACCCAGCGAGCCCTCCGGTGACACCACCGTCTGCACCTTCACCGTCGTCTTGCTGCCGGTCTTCGTCGTGACCGAGACCGTCGAGGCGCTCCCCCTGCCCACGACGATGCCGACGGCGCCGGAGCTTGCCACCTCGACACCGTCCGCGGCCGGCGGTGCGGCTGGACTCTTCGACGGGGCACCACTGGAACCGCCCTTGCTCGGCGGGACGGCAGGCATCTGTGGCACCACTGTGGTGACTCCCCCACCAGGGAGCTCGACTTCGGTCACCGCCGACCCACCCGCGCCGGAGACCGTGATCGTCACGCGTGCCGACACGGAGGTCGGGTCGTCGAGCCACAAGCCCTCCGCGCCCCCCGTCGGCGACAGGGCGTCGGGCAGCCACCACTGACCGAAGGTCCGTCCCGCTCCCTGGATCAGCACGCCATCGGCGACGTCCTTGCTGATGACGTCAGGCGATCCGGATCCGGCCGGCGAGGCAGCCGGAGTAGTTGTGCTCGTGGTCGTGCTGATAGTCGTGCTGGTGGTCGTCGTGCTGGTGGTCGTCGTGCTGCTCCTGCTGGTGCGGGTCTTCGACGCCTTCGCCTTCGACGCCGTCGACGTGGTCTTCGAGCCGGCCGGCGTGGTCGTCGAGGTCGATGTGCTGGTTGTTCCGCCGCCGCTGGTCGCTCCGCCGCCGGCACCCTTCCCGGCAGGAGGCGGCACGAAACCACTCATCGACTGCCACTCGCCGGCCACGATGCGACCGCCCGACACCTGAACGCTCGTTGCGAGAAGGTCTCGGAGCTGCACTTGCTGGGAGATGTCAACCACCACCAGCTGCCCGGGAGCCACGGCGAGCCCCTGCAGCGCCGAAGGAGACAGCGGAGCCACGGGGGCCGGCATGGAAGTGCTCCCAGCCCCCGACGAACTCGGGCCGCCCGACGCAGGGGCATCCGACGAACCCGGCCCGACCTCGATCACGGGCTGGCCGGTGTCGAAGGAGAGGTCTGCGACGGCGGGCGTGGCCGAGGGGTTGTAGAGGCCGAGGCGCAGATCGGCCGTCCCGCCGGTAGTCCCCATCGGGAAGTACCAGCTCGGCGACGTGGATGCAGTGCAGGGTGCCGAGGTCGATCCGGCGGCTGTGAGGACAACCTCCTCGGCCGCCACGCCGCCGCCGGAAAGGTCGACGGAGGCAGAGCCCCATGATGTTCGCGCCAGTGGACGGCAAGGGGAGGTCGAGCTTCGACTCGGCGGGGACCGTGATCGCCACCGTCGAGGTAGTGCCGGCGCTGGAGGAGAGGACCATCTGCCCGGTCACCGAGACCGGGCTCTCGTTGGAGAGGGCCACGGACGATCGATCACCGCTGGCGCCGAGGGGAAGAGGGCCCGGGCAGAACCACGAGGAGGAGAGGGCCGACTGCGGCGCCACCACCGGCATGCCGTCCTCGGCTACGACCGCACCGGCCGGGGCGGCAGGGCTCCGTCCGTGCAGGTTGGTCGCCGCTACGCCCGCCGCCGCGAGCACAGCCACCACGAGGCCGAACGCGATCCAGCGCCTGGGTTCACGGGCCGAGGGACCGGATCCCATCGCCTCGGACGACTCCCGCCGGCGCTCGCCCCGCGATATCGGGCCGCCGCTCTCGTTGTCGTCGGACCAGGGGTCGTCAAGCATCGGCACCCTCGTAGACGGCTTGCTTGTCGAGCCGGTTGCCGGATCCCCTGCCGTCGTAGCGGTGGTCGACAGGTGCAGCCCCGTCTCCACCCGGCTTGCCTGAGCCATCGTCCCGCAAGGTCGGCTCCCCTGCCGACGGCTCTGCGGCGGCCGAACGCCGTCGCCGGCGTCTCAGAAGCAGCGCGCCCGATGCCAGGAGCGCCCAGCAGAAGACCGAGAACGCCGCCCCGAGAGCCGGCGGCAACGAGCCGATGGAGGAAGGCCCGGCTGCCGGGAGGCGGCCGGTCGGAGAGGTGGAGGGGCTCCAGGACGCGTTGGCGAAGACGTAGGCGCCGCCCTCGGCGGGGAGCTGCCGCAGATCTACCTGCGTGATCAACCCGCCGACGAGGTCCGGCGGCGGCGGTGCCGGGGCTCCGGACTGCACCCCGGCCAGGTCGGGAGCCATCGCATCGGGGACGACGATGTAGCGGATCCCGTAGCTCGACAGCATGTGGCCGAGAGAGTTGATCTCGCCGCGGCGGGCGAGATCGACGTCCGCGACGATGCCCCCCATCGAGGCAGGCGAGGGCGTCGGCCAGAGGTCGGTGGCATCCGGCAACCCGTCGATCGAGAGCGCGGCGGTGTAGCCAGGCGCGTACTGCCAGCCCTGAAGCGGGAGTGCCGCCGGATCTCCGAGCCACAGCACTCGAAACGCCACCGGGGGGGCCGTCCGCGGGCTCATCCAGCCGAGCAGCTGGTCGTAGCCGGTGGTGGGCAACGAGTAGCGACCGCCTCCTGTCGCCAGCAGCACGGGGATCAGCCCGGCGATGACGCAGGCGGCGGCGGAGGCGCTGGCGAGCTGGCGCCAGCCGAACCGGAACCCGGGCAGATCGCGCTCGAAGGCAGCCACGCCGAGCGCCACGCAGGTGGCGATCGCCACTGCAGGAAGGACAAGGAACACCCCGTAGGCGCCTCCCCCGGCGCCCAGCCAGCCCTCTGCACCCGCCCAAGCGAGCCCGAACCCGGCGAACAGGGCGATCCACAGCCTTGAAGCCCAGGCAAGACGCGCCCGCCGCCCGATCAGGATCGGAAGCAGCGCGGCGGCCAGGAACGCCCAGCCGAGCAGCCCCTTTCCGATCGGCCCGATCTCGAAACGCATCAGGCCGGCCAACCCGGGCGCCCTCCGCGGATCGCTGGCCGCACCGGTGAGGACGCTCCATTGGGCGCCGTGCTGGAGATACGCGAGCGACCAGGGAAGCCACACGACGAAGGCCATCGCGGCGCCGGCGACCCCGACGAGGGCGATCCGCCAGCACGAGCGGAGGCCCCCGGCGAGCGCGGTGCCCGCCACCAGAGCGAGGGCCGCCGCGAGCTCTACGAGGACGGCCGATGGTGCGAAGGCGGCGACCAGCGCGAGCCAGCAGCCAAGGCCGATGATCTCGAGCAGGAGGCGCCGGCGAACCCCGCCCCAGGGCTCGAGGCCGGACGCCCGCATCAGCCGTGCCAGCACGAACGGGATGCCGCCGAAGGCGACCATCGCATTGAGGTCACCGCGCGCCAGGTCGTTCCATGCCAACGGCAGAGCCAGGTAGACCACTGCCGCCACGACCGGTGCACGCCTCGACCCGAACGGTCTCACCAGGCGCCAGACGCCGATCGCTCCGAGTACCACGGCGCCGAACAACACGACCTTCTGAGCCAGCCCCACCGCTCCGATCAGCAGCGCTCCGAGAGCGCCGAGGACGGCGAAGGCCGGCGGAGCTGGCATCGTGTGGTGCAGGCCGAGCGCGGACCAACCTCCCAACCAGTCCCCGAGCAAGGTCGTCGACCTCGGCAGGGGCGCCAGCGAGCCGATCAAGGGCAGCGGCGAAGCAAGAAGGTTGCGGACGCCGACGAGCAGCACGACGATCGTGATGCCGACGATCACCACGTTCTGCTGTCGAGTGCCTTCGCGGAGGGGGCCCCGCTCGTGCTCGGGCCCGGCGAGCGCCCTGCGCAGGAAGCGCCGCAACCGCTGGGCGGAGCTCGTCTGCATCCGGGCGACGGCCCGATCAGGAACGTGCCTGATCTGGCGGAGCCGGCGCCGCTCGACCTTGACATGCCGCTCGCGCCGCAGGTTCCATCGCCAGGCCGCCATCACGTCAGCGGCCCGCTCACCCTGCCCACGTAGCAGGCAGTAGACGATCTCGATGATCGTCAGCACGGCGAGCTGAGCGAGCACCGTGGTCCGCCGGATGCGCCCGTAGTTCTTCAAGACCGAACGCAGCTCGTGGCGCCGCCAGAGCAGCCGCGGCCTGGCAGTGCCGCCAGGGAGCGGGCGCACCCCGCCGGCGGTCGCCTGCAGGTGGCGGACCGTCGCCGATGGTGCCACCACCACGCGCGCCCCGGCCACTTGCGCACGCCAGCAGAAGTCGACGTCCTCGCCCAACATCGTCATCTGAGGGTCGAAGCCGCCGAGAGTGGCGAACAGGTCTGCCCGGATCAGGACGCATCCGCCGGGAGCGGCGAACACGTCGCGCACCTCGTCGTGCTGTGACTGGTCGAGCTCGTCCTGTTCGACCCGTGGTACGACCGTCCCGAAACGATCCACCCCCAGTCCGACCTGCAGCAGCCGGTCCGGGTCGGTCCAGGCCACGTACTTCGGGGCGACCACCCCTGCATTGGACCTGATTGCTTCTTCCACCATGCGGCGGACGGCGTCTGGCGCAGGGGCCACGTCGTCGTGGCAGATCAGCAGATAGGGAGCGCCTTCGACGGCGACGAGCGCGTCGTTGGCGGAGGCCGCGAAGCCATCGTTCGCCGCGAGACGCCGCATGAAGGCCTGCGGGAGCACCCCGGCTACCCGCGGCGTCGGGTCTTCGGCGCTCGCCGGGTCGACCACCAGCACCGACAGGTGCGGGTAGTCCTGCTCGCCGATCGCCGCGAGACACTCCTCGAACCAGGGCCCGGGGTCGGAGGCGACGACGACGGCGACGACCGGTGGCGCCTGCTCGTCTGACATCAGGGTTGCCAGGCTACCCGCGGACGGCAGATCCCCCGAAAGCCTTGCTTGCAATAGTTAGCATCATCGGCTACAGTAGTAAGCAACAGCGGCCCTTGGCCGCCCCGATCCCAAGGAGCGCTCACACATGCCGGACATCAACGACATCGCAGCTGAGGTGACAAAGGGTGCCAAGGAGACCGCCTACGTGCTCGTCGGCCTCGGCGTCCTCGGTTTCCAGAAGGCGCAGGTGCGGCGCCGCGAGCTCGTGGACCTCGCGAAGAAGCAGTTCCCCGAGGTCGAGGCGCCTCTCATGGACGCGCGGGGCGAGGTCGCCAAGCGGGTGAAGGAGCTCGACGCGGTGATAGAGGAAGTCGTCGGACGCATCGAGACCACGCTGCAGCCTGTCGAGCAGCGCCTCCCGGCGACTGCCCAGGCACTCATCAGCCAGGCCAAGGAAGTGCGGACGCAGCTGCGCGGCTACGTGCTGTCCACACTCGCCGCCTGAGCTACTCCTGCGAGCGCCACCAATCGAGAACGTCTCGCAGGCTCTCCGCCAGCGGGATCTCCGCCTTCCAACCGGTGGCGCCGGCGACGGCGGTCGGATCGCCGACCAGTACCGGGACGTCTGCGGGCCGGTAGAGGTCGGGGTCGACCTCCAGCTCCACCGGAAGCTGCGCCATCTCGATCAGCAGGTCCGCAACCTGTTGAACCGTGTGGCCCTCGCCGGTGCAGATGTTGTAGACCTCGCCGGCGACGCCCTGGCGCGCCAGCTCGCGGTAGGCGCGGACGACATCCCGCACGTCCGTGAAGTCGCGTGCCGGCGCCAGGTTGCCCACCTTGACCGTTCCGCCGCCCGATCGCTCCGCAGCGACGATGCGGCGGGCCAGGGCGCTCACCAGGTAGCGCTCGGACTGCGCAGGCCCGACGTGGTTGAACGGCCGCACCCGTACCACCGCAAGCCCGCTGCCGAGGAACGCCTGCAGCCCAACTAGCTCCGCAGAGGCCTTGGACGCGGCGTAGGGCGACACCGGACGCATCGGGGCGTCTTCTGCGAACGGCGCTTCGCCGCCGGCCCCGTAGACCTCCGCCGAGCTGACGAGCAGGACGGTGGGCGGCGTCGGCAGGCGCCGCGCCGCCTCCAGCACGGCGAGCGTCCCGAGCACGTTGACGCGGTACGTCTCGGCAGGCGCCTCCCACGACGTGCCCACATGAGCCTGTGCCGCCAAGTGGTAGATGACGTCCGGCTGCGCGCTGCCGACGCTCGCCGCCAACCCCTCGAAGTCCACGATGTCGAGCTCCAACGGCGCCAGGATCACGTCGTCGCCCGTTTCGACCAGGTGCTCCTTCAGGTAGCCGCCGGCGAAGCCATGTCCACCGGTCAGGTAGGCGCGCACTGCGTCACCCTATCTGAGGACCCAAATGCGACACCGCGCCGCTCCCCGTCGCGCCGAGCCGTCTGCGGCGTCCCGGCGCGACGCTCTCAGGACCTTCCCGCCGCCTCCCGGTAGATGGCCGCATGGGCGGCAGCTGACGCCTGCCAGCTGTAGCGACCGGCAACCGCGATACCCGCCGCCCTGCGCACCTCGTCGGCAGCCAGAGCACCAGCAAGCGCCTCGGCCAGCGCCGGCGCATCCCCCGCCGGTGCAAGAAGGGCTGCGCCTGCCGCCACCTCTGCCATGACAGTCCCGGCTGATGTCACCACGGGGGTCCCGCAGGCCAAGGCTTCCAGCACCGGCAGCCCGAAGCCTTCCTCGCTCGACGGGTAGGCCACCACCGCCGCCCGGCGCAAGAGGGCCGGCACGTCGCCCGCGCTCACGTACCCGAGCTCGACGATGCGGTCGCGGTGCCGGCTGGCCGCCATCGCCTGGCGGAAGGGCTCGACCCCCCAGCCCGGCATTCCGGCCACGACGAGCGTGAGCGAACGCTGGGTCTCGGCCAGCGACGTGAAGGCGTCCACCAGCACAGGAAGGTTCTTGCGCGGCTCGATCGTCCCCAGGTGGAGGACGAACGGCTCGGCGAGGCCGAGGCGGCGGAGCACTCCCGCGTCCTCGGGCGACGACCGGGGGTGGAAGCGATCGTGGTCGATGCCGTGAGGCACGACGTGCACCGGGCAGTGGGGCCGGACCAGCTCCTGCAGGCGCTCGGCGGTCGCCCCCGACACGCAGACGAGTGCCGCCGCGCGCCTCGCCGCCAGCCGGATGGCGGCGCGGAAGAGGCGCACCTTGGGAGGCTCGTGCCACTCGGGGTGATCGAAGAAGGTGAGGTCGTGGACCGTCACCACCGAGGGCACCGGTGACCTGAGAGGCATCGTGTAGTGCGGCCCGTGGTGAAGCTCGCAGGCCAGCCGGAGAAGGCGCGGCATGCCGGCCTGCTCGTAGGCGAGACGGCCCGGGCGGCTGGCGGGCACCGAGTCGATGACCACTGCGGATGGAGCAAGCCGTCTCCAACGGTCGCCGTCGCCCTTGCGGGCGAGCACGGTCAGCGCCAGATCCGGTGGGGCGTCAGGGCCTGCCAGCACCCGCACGAGCTCGACGACGTACGTTCCGGCGCCCACCGGCTGGGACGGGATGGCGCTGGCGTCGAGCGCCACCGACAACGGTCTCACCCCGATCCGCCGCCCAGTGCCGCCCGCCACACATCAACGTGCAACCGGGCCGCCAGCTCCCAAGAATGGGCCGCCGCCCGCTGCAGGCCGGCCGCCGTCAACCGCCGGCGCTCGTCGTCCTCGGTGGCAGCGACGACCAGAGCTTCTGCGATCGCAGCGACGTCCGCGGGATCGACCACCAGCGCAGCATCTCCCGCCGCCGGGACCGCGCTCGACACGACCGGCGCACCGGCGGCCATCGCCTCCAGCACCGGCAGCCCGAAACCCTCCCGGACAGGCACGTACGCGAGGCAGCGGGCGCGGCCGTAGAGGGCTGCGAGCACGCCCGGCGACACCGTTCCGGCGAGGACCACCCCGTCCACTGGCGACACGCTCGCACCCCAACCGGCGCGGCCCGCCACCACGAGCGGCCACGGCTGCGGCAGCGAGCGGCGGATCCGCGTGTACGCATCGAACAGCCGGGCCAGGTTCTTGCGCGGCTCCAAGGTGCCGACGGCCAGCAGGAACGGTCCTTCTACAGAAAGGCGCCGCAGCAGCTGCTCGCAGGCAGCCTCCTCGGGAGGAGGAAGGTGGTCGGACCCGTGCGGTATCACCGTGATCGGGCGGTCGGCGAAGCCACGCGCTGAGAGCGCCTCCTCCAGCATCGTCGCCGTATCCTGCGATGGGACGACGAAGGCCGCCGCCCTCGCCCCGGCGCGTCGCAGGGCGTGCTCGTGCCACCTGCGACCGCGCCGCGGATAGGCATCGGGCACCTCCCGCCACGCCAGGTCGTGCACGGCGACGACGAGCGGCCTTCCCTCCGGCGGTGGTGCGGCGAGCGAGGCGGCATGCACGAGCGAGTATCGCCTCGCCGACCACCAGAGGCCGCAGTCCCACGCCTTGGTCAGCACCCGCACGGGCAGGCGCGACTCGACGAGTGGGAACCCGAGCCCGGCGGTCGCGTCCTCGTCGCCGCCGGGGCGGCTCGACAGCAGCGTCACCGAAGGGCGATCGGCCGCAGCCATCTGGCGGAGGCCCTTGCAGAGCCCCAGCACGTACGTGCCGATCCCGCCCGGGACGGGGCGCCGCAACTGCTCGACGCAGACCGCGACATCGGCGGTGGCGGCCGCCTGCTGCGCCGGCGGTACGGGCGGTACGGGCGGTACGGGCGGTACGGGTGTGGGCGAGGTCGAGGTCATGAACGGTCCGCCTTGGCCATGCCGTAGAGCTCGGCCAACCCGGCCGCCGTCCTCTCCCAGGTGTACTCGGCGGCACGCTCAGTCCCTGCTTTCACCAGGTAGCTGCGCCGCTCGTCGTCCTCGAGGACCCGCTGCAACGCCGCCGCCAAGGCATCGGCGTCCCCCGGGGGGACGAGCTCGGCGGCCTCCCCCACCACTTCGGGCACGGCGCCTGCGCTCGTCGCCACGACCGGCACCCCGAGCGCCATCGCCTCCAGCGGGGGCAAGCCGAAGCCCTCGTACAGGGAGGGGTAGCAATAGACACGGGCGGCGGCCATGAGAGCGACGCGGTCCGGAGCGGTGACGTACCCACGACGCCAGATCCGATCGCGGAAGGCCGATCCCTCGACGCTCTTGTCGAACGCCTCTGCGCCCCATCCGTCCCGGCCGACGACGAGCAGCCGGAGATCGGGACGCGAGCCTGCGAGGGCGTCGAAGGCACGAACGAGGAGCGGGAAGTCCTTCCTCGGTTCAACGGTGCCGACGGCGAGTATGTATGGACCCGGCGGCACGAGTTGCGCCGCAGGTTGCCGGAGCAGACCTCGTACCGAAGGATCGGCCGACTCCTGCACCTCTGGCACCCCGTGCGGCACGGCCCGCACACGCTCGGGCGCGGCGCCGAAGTGCGCCACCACCTCCTCCGCCACGAAACGCGACGGCGTGTGCACCCACGCGCCATCCGCAACGGCCCGCCTCACGAGAGCCGGGAAGGCGAGTGAGGAGCGGTCGCACAGCTCCGGGAAGCGGACGGCTGTCAGGTCGTGCACGGTCACCACGCGTGCTCGCGCGCCGTGTCGGCGGGACGACGAAGTTGGTCCCGTGCACGACGTCGAGCGGCCCCGTGAACAACTCGACCGGCGGGTAGTGCGACAGCCGCCAGGCGAGATGTACCGGACGGGCGGGGATCGGCCTGTCAACCGCCCTCACCCCCTCCGGCAGTTCGCCGACGATCCCGTGCCGCCGGCGCCAGCTGACGGCGAAGGCGGCGACCCGCATGTCATCGCGCCGCGCCAGTCCGGCCAGCGCGCCGGCGCAGAACTGGCCGACCCCTGTGCGCGCCCCGAGCAACGGAGTGGCGTCGAGGGCCACGTCGAGCGCGCCGGCACCCGCCGTCAACGGAACAGGTCTTCGGCGGCTGGGCGCACCACCTCGCCGGCTATCGAGGACTCACGGAACCATCCGCTGTCGACGCCCCGGATCACCGCCACCGGGATCGAGGCCGACTTGCCCATCACCAGCTCGGCTGCGGAGGCGAGCTCGTCCGCCACGCACACCTCGGTAGCGACGAGCTCTCGCCCCAGCGCGTCCTCGGTGCCCCGCAAGTCGACGATCGCCGCGATCCCGGCGACGCCGATCGCCACGTCGGTCAGACCCCGGCGCCACGGACGGCCGAAGGTGTCGGAGACGATGACCCCGACCTCGACGCCCGCCCGGGCCCTGATCCCGTCGCGGATGCGGCGAGCCGAGCGGTCGGGGTCGGTGGGAAGGAGAGCTGCGCGGCCCTTGTTCACGTTCGACAGGTCGACGCCGGAGTTGGCGCATATGAAGCCGTGCCGCGTCTCGGTCACCACCAGCTCCCCGCGGCGGCGGAGCACGCGCACGGCTTCCTGCTCGGCGAGGCGTCTCTTCGCATCCGGATCGTCCGGGTCGACCTCGACGATCCGCCCCTCCGACTTCGACACGATCTTCTGCGTGACCACCAGCACATCCCCGTCGACAAGCTCCGCATGAGCCACGATCAGCTCGGCGAGGACGTCGCCGGGGGTGACCTCGGGCATCCCGACGATCCCCCTGATCAGCAACGGGTGCGAGAAGGTCATGCCGGAAGTCTCGCCTCAGGCTGGCCGCGAGGCCAGCACGGTGCGGGCGAGCGCTGCAGCGATCTCCGGGGTCCTCATCACCGTGTCGGTGACCACGGGCCGCATGCCGGCTTGCCGCACCGCGCCGGACATCTCGGCGTCGAGCTGGTCGAACACGAGGGTGCCGGCATGGGGCGAGTGCCAGCGTGCCACCCCGGCGACCGACGCCTCCCCGCCGAGCTCTGCCAGCAGCCGGTCGGCGGGTCCCTTCAGTGCCGCGCCGGCGACGATCGGCGAGATGGCGACGACCTGCCGGCGGCGGCGGACGAGCACGTCGAGCACGCCCTTCACCGCCAGCACCGGACCGATCGAGACGACGGGGTTCGAGGGGGCGATGACGATCGTCTCCGCCTCCTCCAGGGCCTCGAGGACCCCCGGCCCCGGCGCCGCGGCCTCCGCACCTTCGAAACGCACCGCCGCCACCGGCACGTCGTGCCTCAACTTCACGAAGTACTCCTGGAACGAGATCTCGACGGCATCAGCGTCCGGCGACGGAGGCACCAGCAGCAGGCGGGTGCGCACCGGGTCGTCGCTCATCGGGAGGAGGCGCAGGCGGAGCCCCCAGGCCGCGGCGAGCTCGGCCGTGACCTGCGAGAGCGGCGCTCCTTCGCGCAGCCTGCCGGTGCGGTAGAGGTGGGTGGCGAGATCCCGGTCGCCGAGGCGGAACCAGGTCGTGCCTCCGTAACGCTCGAGCGACTCCATAGCGGTCCAGGTCTCGCCCCGCAGCCCCCAGCCCCGCTCCTCGTCGACCGCTCCCGCCAGGGTGTAGGTGATCGTGTCGAGATCGGGGCTGATCGCCAGGCCGTGCAGATCGGTGTCGTCGCCGGTGTTCACGATCGCCGTGACCTCTGAAGGATCGACCACCTGCAGCAGGCCGGAGAGGAAGCGAGCCGCCCCGACCCCGCCCGAGAGCACGGCGATCATCGGCGTGCCGTCGTGCCGCCGCCCTGCGAGCGGAAGTACCCGATGACTGCCGACGTGCCCGCCCGAAGATCGGTCCATGGCTTCCAGCCGAGGTGGATGGCCGCTCGCCCGGGATCGAGCGAGCTTCTCGCCACCTCACCCGGGCGCGCCGGTGAGCGCACCGCCGCCAGGTCACTGCCCGATACCTCCGCCATCATCCGGTAGAGCTCGTTCACCGACGTCTCGTGCCCGGTGCCGATGTTCAGCACCAGGCCGCCGCCCTTGCCTGCCGCCCGCGAGAAGGCGTCGACGACGTCGTCCACGTAGACGAAGTCTCTCGTCTGCTCACCGTCGCCGAAGATGGTCGACGGCCTTCCATCGACGAGGTTGCCGGCGAAGATCGCCACCACGCCCGCCTCCCCGTGCGGGTCCTGGCGCGGACCGTAGACGTTCGCCAGGGCGAGGGCGGTGAACTCGAGCGCATGGAGCTCGCGGTAGGAGGCGAGGTAGTCGATGACGCACTTCTTCGACACCCCGTAGGGCGACAGCGGCTTGTGCGGCAACGTCTCGCGTGCCGGCAGGTCGCTCGGGTCCGGCTCGCCGTAGAGGGTCCCCCCGCTCGCTGCGAACACGACCCGCCGCGAAGACGCGGCCCGGGCGCCCTCCAGCACCTGCAGGCTGCCGACGATGTTGACGTCGGCATCGAACACCGGGCGCTCCACCGAGACCCGGACGTCGGCCTGGGCGGCCAGGTGGAAGACGACCTCCGGCCGGCGACGCGCCATCAGCTCGACGAGCTCGGGAGCCCGGATGTCGAGGTGATGGAAGCGGACCTCGCCACCGGAGGCCCGGGCGTCGGCGAGGTTGGCGATCGATCCCGACGAGAGGTCGTCGACGACGTCGACCTCGTGGCCCTCTGCGAGCAGCCTGTCCACGAGCGTGGAGCCGATGAAGCCCGCTCCTCCCGTGACGAGCGTCCTCATCGCACGAACCCCTGCACGGACGGCAGCCGCCCCCCGTCGAGGACCGTGTCCGCCGGCACCTCGGCCCCCCAACCGATGACCGTGCCGCCGGTGAGCATGCAGTTCTCGCCGATGCGGGCCCCGGGACCGATGATCGAGTCCTCGATCAGCGTCTCCTCGCCCACCACACAGCCCGCCAGCAGCACCGAGTCCTGCGCCCGGGCGTCGGACCGCATGTGAGAGCCTCCCTCCACGACAGCTCCCCGCACGACGGCGTCCCGGTCGATCACGGCGCCGCTGCCGATGTAGGAGTCCTCGTCGACGTCGCCGAGGCAGCGAGCGTCGTGGGCGATCCGGTACCCCTTCGGGTCGAGAGGCACGCGCATGGTCGCCGCGGGGCCCGTCCGCTTCCCCCAGACGATGTCGAGGCAGGCCTCCACGTACTTGGCCGGAGTGCCGGTGTCGAGCCAGTAGGCGTCGGAGGCGAGGGCATAGAGAGCGCCGTCGGCTACCAGCTCCGGAAAGGTCTCCCGCTCGATCGAGACTCGCCTGCCGTCCGGGATCCTCTCCACCACTGACGGCTCCAGGATGTATGCGCCGGCGTTGATGAGATTGGTGGGGGCGGTCTCGGGTGGGGGCTTCTCTATGAATGCGGTGACGCGTCCGTCTTCGTCGGTCGGGACCACGCCGAAGGCGGAGGGGTCCTCCACAGGAGTGAGGGCGATCGTCGCCTCACCTCCCCGCAGTCGGTGGAAAGCGAGCTGCGCCGTCAGGTCGATATCGCTCAGCACATCGCCGTTGACGACGAGGAACGTCTCGTCGACAGCAGCTTGCCGGGCCGCGTAGCGGATGGCGCCGGCCGTGTCGAGGAGCGTCTTCTCGACCACGAAGGTGATGTCGATCCCCGCAGCCTTGCGGTCCGGGAAGGCGGCGATGAAGTCGTCTGGCCTGTACCCGAGGGAGAGCACGGCCTCGTCGATCCCATGGGCGGCGAGCGCGGCCAGCACCCGCACGATCATCGGTTGCTCGACGATCGGGAGCATCTGCTTGGGAGCGGCGAACGTGAGCGGGCGGAGCCGCGTGCCCTCGCCCCCCACCAGCACTATCGCCCGCATCAGGCTCCTCCCCACTCAACGCCAGGCGGACGTCACGTGGTCGTCGTCGGCCGAGCAGTGGTGGTGGTCGTGCCAGACCCCGAAGTTGTCGTGGTCGCGGCGGGCTTGGTGGTCGTGGTGCTGCCCTTGCCCTTGAGGGTCGTGGTGGGCTTCGGCACCGTCGTCGTGGTGGCGGGCGGCGAGATGATGTCGAGCAGCGCCTTCTGCACCGAGGGGGGCGGGGCGGGAACGCTGGCACCGCGCGGGAGGAAGGCGATGGTGATCATCTGCCCGTTGGCGAAGCCGACGTCAAGGGCGGCGCTGCCGGACTTCACGGACGGCGACGGGGCCGAGACGTTCGACCAGAGCCCGAGCTGCACCTCGCCCGGCTTGCCCTCGCAGGGCGCGCCGTTCTTGTACAACGGCTGCCCGTTGCCGGGAAGCCTTATCTCGTCGGCGGTGAGCGTCAGCTTCGGCTGGTACTGGCGCACGAAGTTGGCGAGCGTCGGTTCGTTGGCGGCCGACCTGGAGGTGACGCCGCTCGGGTCGATGCTGACTATTCCCGAACCGTCGGTAGAGATGTCAGGTGCCGTCTTGTTGGAGTTGGCCGGCAGCAGGGTCTGCTTGCCGCAGATGTCGAAAGCGAGGGCGGTGTGCCAACCGCCCGGCGGGATCAGCGTCGTCGTAGTGGCGCCGGTGGTGCTCGTGCTGGCGGCCTGCACAGCCTCGTACCGGCTGTAGCCGATGAGGGCGGAGCCGGCGAGGACGATCACCACCAGGGACGCGTACCAGCCCATCGGCCGGCGGCCGCGGTGGCTGCGATTGCCGCCCGACGAAGCGGCGCGCGCGACCTTCTTACCGAGAGATCCCTGTGGCATGGCCTGTACACCTTACTCGGACGCCGGGATGCCCTTTTCGCACCCGGAGCGCCTGATCGCCCCGGCTGCGCGCCCGGCACGGAGCAAGTGGTCGAGCCATGCGAGGAGCGTCCTCACCAGAAGGCCGGCCGCGATCAGCGGTAGCGCGAGTCGCGCCCGTCCCTCTGTCGACCGGGTGGCAAAACGCCACAGGGACCGGTGATGCGCTCCGATCATCCGGTACGGGTGGCGCCGGGTTGACACCCCTTGCAGGTGCGAGACCACCGCCGCCGGCACGTAACGGACCCGCCAGCCGGCATTGCCGAGCCGCCAGCAGAGGTCGACGTCCTCCGCATACATGAAGTACGACTCGTCGAAACCGCCCACCTTCTCGAAAGCCGAACGCCGCGCCAGGAAGAACGCGCCCGACACCCAGTCGACGTAGCCGCCGGCGAGGAGGTCGACACTTCCGTCCTGCATCTTGTAGCGGCGGCTGAACCTGTTGCCCGGACGGACGAGCCCGAGGAAGGCGTGGCCGAGCGCGTCGCCGAGCCGGGGGAAGGTGCGGGCGGAGGGATAGACCGTGCCGTCCTCCGACAGCAGTCGTGGACCCACAACGGCAAGCGACTCGTCTCGCCTCATCACCTCGGCGAGCACCCGCACCGAGTCCGGCTCGGCGACGGTGTCCGGGTTGCAGACGAGAAGGAGATCGCCGGACGTGCCTTCGGCTCCTCGGTTGGCGCCGCCGCCGTAGCCGCAGTTGCGGTCGGCGACGAGGACCCCTGCTGACTGGTCGGCGGCCGCCAGTTCGCGAAGAGAGCCGTCGGTGGAGCGGTTGTCGACGACGAGGATGGTGGAGACCCCTGCCCGCCGCAGGCTCTCGACGCAGCGGGCGAGGAATGACCCGGCGTTGTAGTTGACGATGACCGCGCTGACATCGTCGAGCGCGTCGCTCACGCCGTCAGCGCCTCGACGAGACACCGCATCGAGGTCCGCCAATCGGAAAGCAGCGACTCTCCGGCGATCCGCAGGGCGGCGTTGTCGAGCACCGAATAGGCCGGCCGCCGGGCGGGACGGGCGAGCTCGGCGGTGGAGGTGGGCTCCACCCGTCCGGGATCGCCGCCGGCCATCGCCACGACCTCGCGAGCCACCTCGAACCAGGTGGCCGTTCCCTGGTTGGTGACGTGGAACAGGCCGGGGCGCCGGGCCAGTGCGAGATCCACGACCTTTACCGCGAGGTCGGCGGCGAGTGTCGGGCATCCCGTCTGATCATCTACGAAACGAAGCGGCGCCGGTTCGGCCATCAGCCTCAGGATCGTCTTCACGATGTTCTGCCCGTGCCGGCCGCAGACCCAGGAGGTGCGGACGATCGTCGTGCCGGGAAGGCACTCCCGCTCGCCGGCGAGCTTCGACAGGCCGTAGACCGACATCGGGTTGGGCAGGTCCCACTCCGTGTACGGGATGCCGTCGCTCGTCCCGTCGAAGACGTAGTCGGTCGACACGAAGCAGACATGGGCATCGACCCGGCGGGCAGACTCCGCCACGTGCCTGGCGCCGAGAGCGTTGACCGCGAACGCCCTGTCGTGCTCGGTCTCGCAGGCGTCGACGTTCGTGAACGCGGCGAGGTTGATGATCAGGTCCGGCTCGAGCGTCTCGATGCAGGTGCGCACAGCATCCCTGTCGCTGACATCGAGGGCTCGGCGGTCGGCAGCGATGACGTCGAGGGCCGAGTGGTGTCGAGCGGCTGAGCGCTGCGAGAGGATCTCGGCCACCTCCCGGCCGACCTGGCCGGCAGATCCCGTGACGAGGACGCGCACGGTCAGGCGTTGACCCTCGCCGCGCCCGAGCCCTCGCCCGCGCCTCGGCGGCGCGCAGGCTGTGCGTCCTCCCAGGAGCCCTCGACGACCGGCGAGCGCCCGATCAGCGGCCTCCACCAGCTCTCGTTGTCTCGGTACCAGGCGACGGTCTCGGCCAGCCCCTCCTCGAAGCCGATCGTCGGCTCCCAACCGAGCTCGCTGCGGATCTTGGAGGAGTCGAGCAGGTAACGACGATCATGGCCCGGGCGATCGGGCACCGTGGTCTTCAGCGACTGCGGCGCCGAGGCGGCGGCGAGCACGGCGTCGGCTATCTCGGTGACGTTCGCCTCCCTGCCACTGCCGACGTGATAAGTCTCGCCGACCCGGCCGTGCCGGAGCACCAGATCCACCGCTCGGCAGTGATCGACCACGTGGAGCCACTCGCGCTTGTGGTCGGCCGACTGGTAGATCGGCAACGGCTCGCCCGCCAGAGCCCGCGTGGCGAACACGGGGATCGCCTTCTCCGGGAACTGGTACGGCCCGTAGTTGTTGCAGCAGTTGGTGATGGTCACAGGGAGGCCGTAGGTCTCGTGGTACGAGCGCACGACGTGGTCCCCGCCGGCCTTGGAGGCGTTGTAGGGGGTCCGCGGCCTGTAGGGCGACTCCTCGTTGAACGACTCCTCGGAGTCGAGAGCCAGGTCCCCGTAGACCTCGCACGTCGAGATGTGATGGAAGCGGCCGACACCGACGCGGCGTGCGGCGTCGCAGAGCGACTGAGTGCCCAGCACGTTCGTACGGAAGAACAAGGCGGGCTCGAGGACCGCCAGGCTGTTGTGCGACTCGGCGGCGAAGTTGACGACCGTGTCGATCCCCGACTTCTCCAGCAGCTTCTCCACCGCTGGCTGGTCCGAGATGTCGCCGTGCACGAACGTGATCGCGCCTTCGTCCTCGAGCGGCTGCAGCGTCGCCCGGTTGCCCGCGTAGGTGAGGGCATCGAGCACGACTATCTCGTCGGAGGGGTTCGCCTGGCGCCAGTAGCGCACGAAGTTCGAACCGATGAACCCGGCGCCGCCGGTCACGAGGAGTCTCATGGCGCAGCCAGGCTAGTGCGGCAGGTCGAGCGGGTGGCACGCCGGCCTGAGGTGCACCACGTCGCCTGCGCTGACTGTGCGGAGGCGGCCGCCGGCATCGACGAGCAGGGAACCGTCGTCTGTCACCTCGAGCGCTCGGCCGGAGAAGGTCCCGTCAGCGAGCGAGACCCTCACCGGCGACCCGATGGTGGCGCACATAGCCCTGTACTCCGACATGACCGAGCGCCATCCGTGCTCTGCATCGAGCGCCCTGTAGCGCTCACCGACGCCGCCGAGGAGCGAGGCAAGTAGTCCTTCACGATCGATCTGGCGGCCGAGCACCCGGTTCATCGCGACGCCGCTGGTGGCGAGACCCGCCACCTCGCTCGGGACGTCCTCGGGGGGCCAACCCTCCGGCCAGTTCACGTTGAGGCCGAGGCCGACTACCACGGCGGGGGCGGAGATCTCGGCCCCTCCCGCTGCCGGCACGGTCTCGGCGAGGATCCCCGCCAGCTTCCGGTCGTCGACCACCAGGTCGTTCGGCCACTTCAGGTCTGGCGCCACGCCTTCCGCCCGGCAGGCGTCGGCGGCCGCCAGAGCGACCAGCGCAGTGAGGGAGAAGAACCGGTCTGTCGGGACGTTCGGGCGGAACAGGAACGAGCAGAGCAGCGACGACCCCGCAGGAGCGGTCCACCGACGATCGAGACGTCCCCGTCCCGCCGTCTGCTCGTCGGCGACCGCCACCCTGCCCTCAGGGGCCCCGGCCCTGGCCGCATCCGCCAGGTAGCGGTTGGTCGAATCGACCACGTCAAGACGTTCCGGTTCCGCAAACAACCCCCCGCGGGCGGTAGCGTGCTCGCCTGAGCCGCGGTTGCCGGCGCGCGGTGACAGGTGGCCCGGATCCTCCACCGCGCGAACAATAGGCCCAGTTTCGAGAAAGGCACGCTGTGTTCAACAAGGTCCTCATCGCCAACCGAGGGGAGATCGCGGTCCGCGTCATCCGAACCTGTCGAGAGCTCGGGATCACGACGGTCGCCGTCTATTCCGAGCTGGACAGGGACGCTCTGCACGTGCGCCATGCCGACGAGGCGTACGCGCTCGGGGGGCAGACGGCCGCCGAGAGCTACTTGAACACCGACGCGATCCTCGACGTGATCCGCCGGTCCGGCGCCGAGGCGGTCCACCCGGGCTACGGATTCTTCTCGGAGAACGCGGCGTTTGCTCGCGCCGTCACCTCCGAGGGGGTGGTCTGGATCGGGCCGCCGCCCGACGCGATCGAGGTAATGGGCGACAAGATCAGCTCGCGGCTGGCGGCGGAGAAGGCGGGCGTCGCCGGCGTGCCGGGGCGCTCGCAGCCGGTGCAGGACGTCTCGGAGATCGTGGCGTTCGGCGGGGAGTACGGCTGGCCGGTGGCGATCAAGGCCGCCTTCGGCGGCGGCGGGCGCGGCATGAAGGTCGTCGCCTCGGCGACCGAGGCGCCGCAGGCGATGGAATCTGCACAGCGGGAGGCGCAGTCCTACTTCGGGAGGCCGGAGATCTACCTCGAGCGCTACCTCACGTGGCCACGGCACATCGAGATGCAGGTCTTCGCCGACAGCCACGGGAACGCGATCTGGCTCGGCGAACGGGACTGCTCGTGCCAGCGGCGCCACCAGAAGCTGATCGAGGAGAGCCCGGCGCCGGAGTTCCCCGACGAGGTCCGCCAGGCGATGGGTGAGGCGGCCGTCGCCGTCTCCAAGGCTTGCGCCTACGAGAACGCCGGCACCGTCGAGTTCCTCTACGAGTCCGGCGGCTTCTACTTCCTCGAGATGAACACCCGCCTCCAGGTCGAGCACCCGGTGACCGAGATGGTGACCGGCCTCGACCTCGTGGCGCTGCAGTTGCGGGTGGCAGCGGGCGAGCCGCTCGGGCTGAGCCAGGAGGATGTCGCTGCCCGCCGTCGCGGCCATGCCATCGAGTGCCGGATCAATGCCGAGGACCCGACAGGCGGACGTTTCCTGCCGAGCCCGGGGACGATCAGGCGGATGCGGACGGCGGACGGTTTCGGCGTCCGCAACGACGCCGGCTACGAGACCGGCGACACCGTCAGCCAGTTCTACGACAACCTCGTCGCCAAGCTCGTCGTCTGGGGCGAGGACCGCGAGACCGCCCGCCGTCGCATGCTCCGCGCGCTGGACGAGACGGTCGTGGACGGGATCTCGACGACGGTCCCGGCTCACCGGCTGATCCTCGGCCATGCGGACTTCGCGGCGGCGGCGCACTCCACCAAATGGGTCGAGGACAAGCTCGACTTCTCGGAACTGGAGGCGGAGGCCGACTCATCGGGCGCCGAGGCAGACGGCGAGGAGCGCGAGGGACGGGTGCTTCGAGAAGTCGACGCCGAGGTCGACGGCAGGCGCTACCGGGTCAAGCTCTGGGTGCCCGAGGCTGCAGCGGTCGTGGCTGCACCGGCCGGAGCGGGAGCCGGGCAGAGGTCCGCCTCATCGGCGAGGCCGCGGGCCTCCGCCTCGATCGGCACCGCCAACGACGGCCGGGTCACCGTCCCGATGCAGGGGACGATCGTGAAGGTGCTCGTGGCGGCCGGAGACGCCGTGGAGAGCGGGCAGACCCTCTGCATCCTCGAGGCGATGAAGATGGAGAACCCGATCAACGCCCCGAAGGCGGGGACGATCTCGGAGCTGCGAGTGCAGCCGGGCGACGCCCTCGGCGCCGGCGACGTGGTGGCGGTGATCGAGTGACCGCCGACGCGAAGAGCCGTGCGCTCGAACTGGTCGACGCATCCGCCGAGCGCTTGGTGGCGCTCTCCCACCGCATCCATGCGAAGCCGGAGCTGGCCTTCGAGGAGGAGGCCGCCGCCGCCTGGTGTTGCGAGGCGCTGGAGGCGGGCGGCCTGTCGGTAGCCCGCGGCGTCTGCGAGATGCCGACCGCCTTCTCCGCCTCGGCCGGGAGCGGCGCGCTCGACGATCGCCATCTGCGCCGAGTACGACGCCCTGCCCGACATCGGGCACGCCTGCGGGCACAACGTGATCGCGGCGGCAGCCGTTGGCGCCGGTTTGGCGCTTGCGCCGCTGGCCGACGACCTCGGGCTGACGATCAAGGTGCTCGGAACCCCCGCCGAGGAGGGCGGCGGTGGGAAGATCCACATGCTGCGGAGGGGCGGCTTCGACGGGGTCCACGCCTCCTTGATGGTCCACCCGGCGCCGATGGAGCTGGAGCAGATGCCTTGCCTGGCGGTGGCGCATTTCCACGCGCACTTCACGGGAAAGGAAGCGCACGCTTCGGCCTTTCCCGAGCAGGGGATCAACGCCGCCGATGCTATGACGGTCGCCCAGGTCGCCGTCGGGCTGCTCCGCCAGCATGCAGGCCCCGGTAACCAAGTGCACGGGATCGTGACGCTCGGCGGTGCGGCGGCCAACATCGTGCCGGCGCACACGACCGCCAAGTTCCTCGCCCGCTCGAGGACGCTCGAGGAGCTCGAGACGTGGTTGCCCCGCGTGGAGAGATGTTTCGAGGCTGGGTCCATCGCCACCGGCGCATCCCTGGAGATCGAGATGCAGGGCGAGCACTACTCGGAGTTCCGCCCTGACGACGAGATGCTGCGGCTCTACCGTCACAACGCCGAGGACCTCGGCCGTGTCTTCACCGAGACGGCAAAGCCGATGGGCGGGTCGACCGACATGGCCAACGTGTCACTGGCGCTGCCGGCGATCCACCCGATGCTGGGGCTCGACTGCCTGCCGGCCGTGAACCACCAGCCCGAGTTCACGGCTGCCGCGGCGTCGCCCGCGGCCGATCGTGCCGTTCGTGACGGTGCTGCCGCGATGGCATGGACCGTCATCGACCTCGCCCTCGATGCTGCTCGTCGGGAGCGACTGATCAGCGGTCCGCGGGCGGTGGCTTAGGCGAGGCCCGCCGAGCCAGGTCCTCCTCGCCCTCGGCGTCGGCGCCCGGGTGTGCCGCCAACCCGTGCAGGACCGTCTTCACCTGGAACGGCGTGAGGCCGGGGTGCGCCCCGAGGATCAGCGCGCACATCCCGCTCACGTGCGCCGCCGCGTAGCTGTTCCCGGTGGACACCACGGTTCGACCCCCGCTCCAGGCAACCTCGACATCCATACCCCTGGCCCCGAACTCGACAGGTGGCCGCGGGTTGTAGCGCAGCGAGAGCTCCGAGCGGGCGCCCTCGGCGGCAGCTACCGATATGACCGAAGCGAACTGGGAGGGGTAGGTAGGGCCGGGCATGTTGTTGGCGGCGCATACGAGGAGGGTCCGGGCGAAGTACGCCTCGTCGGCGAGCTCGTGGAGGATCCCGAAGTACTCGGGGTTGCCCGTGCTGAGGCTGAGGTTCACCACGTCGGCGCCCGCATCGATCGCCCAGCGGACACCGGCCGCCACGCACACCGTGCGACCGGTGAGCCGTCCCCCGAGCACCCGAACGCTCAGCAGCCGGCATCGCGGCGCCAACCGGCGGACGATCCCGGCGCAGGCAGTCCCATGGCCGAAGAGGTCCTCGTGCAGTCCTTCGCGGACGGACACCAGGTCCGAGGAGGCGTCATGGGCGACGGCCACACCCCCGTCGACCCGCCCCACCAACGGGTGCCCGCTCTCCACACCGCTGTCGACGACGGCGACCGTGACGCCGGCACCGCCCGCCGTCCCGAACGCCCACTCGGGCAGGAGAGGATCGGGCAGCGACAGCGGGGCCGTGGGCTCAGTGCGGGCGACGTCGAACGACTCCGCCCAAGCCGGCCTCAACGTCCCGCCGGCCGGGCGGGGCCTCAACTCAGGCTCCGTCGTCGCCTCCTGGAGAACCGGCTGAGCTCGGTGAGGATCGTCAAGACATGAGCTCGATCATCTTCGGCCAGCTCCCTGAAGTCGGCCACCAGCCCGACGGCCATCGCGCTCACGCCTGCCAGCTCGGGCTTCTCCCCCTCCGCGGAGATGTCGAGCGCTCCCGCCTTCTCGGCCCCTCCTGCGCTGAGCTCGGCGAACAGCGCCGCCGACTCGATCGCCACCGCCGCCTGGTCTGCCAGCACGGCCAGTACCTTCAGGTCGTCAGCGGCGTTCGGCCGGGTCGTATCGCGGTCCAGCAGCGTCAGGACGCCCAGCATCCTGCGCGGCGTCCGCACAGGGACGGCGAGCACGGACGTCGGGACGTAGCCGGTCTCCTCGGCGACGTCGCGGGCGAAGATGCTCGACTCGTTGACGTCGCTGACGTAGATGGCCTCTCCCGAGGAGGCCACCCAACCGGCGATCCCCCGGTCGACGGGCAGGCGGGCGCCGTGCACGTCTCCGGCACCACCCGCCGCGGCGGCCGTGTAGACAAGCTCGGTCTCGTCATCGTTGAGCAGCGCTATCGAGCAGGCGGCGGCGCCCATCAACAGCCGCGCCGCCGACGCGATGTCGGTGAGGAGCCGCTCGTCGGCGATCAACGGGAGGGCTGGAAGACGCCGAACACGGTGCGGAGCACGTCGGACACCTCGCCGAGCGTCGCCCGGCGCTTCAGGGCTTCGCGCATCGGCGGCAGCAGGTTGGCCGTGCCGCGGGCGGCGGTCTCGACATCGGCGAGGGCCGCCTCGACGGCAGCCTGGTCGCGGGCGGCGCGAACGCCTCGCACCCGCTCGACCTGCGCGGCCTGCAGATCTGGGTCGATGGGGAACACGTCGGGCTCCTCCGCGTCAGCCTCGACGAAACGGTTCACCCCCACCACCACCTTCTCCCCCGAGTCGACCGCCCTGGCGTGGGCGTACGCCGCCTGCTCGATCTCGTCCTGCAGGTAGCCCTGCTCGATGGCTGCCACTGCCCCACCACGCTCGTCGATCCGCGCCAGGTACTCCCAGGCAGCCTCCTCGACGGCATCGGTCAGGCTCTCGATGAAGTAGGAGCCGGCGAGCGGGTCGACGGTGTCCGTCGCGCCGGACTCGTAGCCGACGATCTGCTGCGTGCGAAGAGCCAGCTTGGCGGCCCGCTCCGTCGGCAGCCCGAGTGCCTCGTCGAAGCCGTTCGTGTGCAGGCTCTGCGTCCCCCCGAGCACCGCGGCGAGCGTCTGCACGGTGACGCGGACGACGTTGTTCTCCGGCTGCTGGGCGGTGAGGGTCGAGCCGCCCGTCTGGGTGTGGAAACGGAGCCGCATCGACTTGTCGGACTTGGCCCCGAAACGTTCGCGCATCAGCCTCGCCCACATCCTGCGGGCGGCACGGAACTTGGCCACCTCCTCGAACAGCGAGTTGTGGGCGTTGAAGAAGAACGAGAGCCGGGGTGCGAAGTCGTCGACGGCGAGTCCGGCCGCCAGCGCGGCTTCCACGTAGGCGATCCCGTCGGCCAGCGTGAAAGCCAGCTCCTGCACCGCCGTCGAGCCCGCCTCGCGGATGTGGTAGCCGGAGATAGAGATGGTGTTCCAGGCCGGGATGCGCTGCGCGCAGTAGGCAAAGGTGTCGGTGACGAGCCGCATCGACTGGCGGGGCGGGTAGACGTAGGTGCCCCGCGCCACGTACTCCTTCAGGATGTCGTTCTGGATCGTTCCGCCGATCGCCGACGCCGGCACCCCCTGCTCGTCCGCCACGAGCTCGTAGAGAAGCAGGAGGATCGCCGCCGTCGCGTTGATCGTCATCGAGGTCGTCACCTTGTCGAGCGGCAGGTCCGCCAGTAGCAGCCGCATGTCCTCGATCGAGTCGATGGCGACTCCTACCTTGCCGACCTCACCCTCCGCACGCGGGTGGTCGGAGTCCAGCCCCATCTGCGTGGGCAGGTCGAAGGCGCACGACAGCCCGGTCTGGCCGGCTGCGAGCAGGAACTTGAAGCGCTGGTTGGTGACTTCGGCAGAACCGAAGCCGGCGTACTGGCGCATCGTCCAGAGCCGGCCCCTGTACATGTCGCGTTGCACGCCGCGCGTGAACGGGAACTCGCCCGGTTCGCCAAGCCGCGTCGCGGCGTCGAATCCTTCGAGATCGCGGGCGCCGTAGACGCGCCGCACCTCTATCCCCGAGTCGGTGTGGCGGGAGTCTGCTTCAGCCATCCCGCGAGAGTAATCCCGCGGTCAGTCGGCGCTCCTGTCCGACGCCGCTCAAGCCCCCGCCGGCACCTGTCCGACGGCGCTCAAGCCGGCGTCGGCGCCTGTGCCCCCGCCGGCGCCTGTGCCGGGTGCGGCATGCAGAGGTCGTCGTACTCGGCGATCACGATCTCGCCGGCGTTGTCGCCACAAGCGGGGCAGTTCGGGTCACGCCGAACCTTGAAGGTGCGGAACGATTCCTCCAGCGTGTCGTAGGCGAGTAGGCGGCCGACAAGCGGTTCCCCCAGTCCGAGCAGCATCTTGAGGGTCTCGACCGCCTCCAGCGAGCCCACGATGCCAGGCAGCACGCCGAGCACGCCGGCCTCGGCGCAGGACGGGGCAAGCTCGGCTGGCGGGGGTTCGGGGATGAGGCACCGGTAGCACGGGCCGACGTAGGGATGGAAGACGGTCACCTGCCCCTCGAAACGGAAGATCGACCCGTGCACGACCGGAATCCGCTTCAGCAAGGACGCGTCGTTGACGAGGTAGCGGGTCGGGAAGTTGTCCGTCCCGTCGAGGATCACGTCGTAGCCGTCGATGATCTGGAGGATGTTGTCGGCGCCGAGCCTGACGTCGTAGGTGACGACGTCGACGTCGGGGTTCATGGCGGTGAGCGTCTTCTTGGCCGAATCGACCTTGCGCTCGCCGACGCGGTCCATGTTGTGCAGCACCTGCCGTTGGAGGTTGGAGGCGTCGACGACATCCATGTCGACGATCCCGATCGTCCCGACGCCGGCTGCGGCGAGATAGAGGGCGGCCGGTGAGCCGAGGCCGCCGGCGCCGAGCAGCAGGACCTTGGAGTCGAGCAACTTCTGCTGGCCGGCCTCACCCACCTCGGGGAGCAAGAGGTGCCGGTGGTAGCGCTGTCGCTGGTCGGCGTCGAGGACGCGCGGGACCGCCCATTGGCGGCCCTCGTCCTTCCACTTGTTGAAGCCACCTGCCATCGAGACGACGTCGCCGTACCCGAGGTCCTGCAACGCCTTGGCTGCCAGCGCAGAGCGCACCCCGCCGGCGCAGTAGACCACCACGGGCGCGCTCTTGTCGGTGAGGCGGGCTTCGATCTGGCTCTCGAGGAACCCCCGCGGGATGTGTAGCGCGCCCGGAATGGTGCCCTGCGAGTACTCGTCGGCCTCGCGCACGTCGATGAAGGTGGCCGTCGGGCGAGCCTGCTCGGCGGCCGCCGGATCGACCTCACGGATCTCCTTCTTCACCTCGGAGAGCATTTCCCTGAAGCTCGCCATCTCGCCTCCTTCGCCCACTCGCCCTTGCGACGGTAGAAACCCTACCAGCGCGATCCAACATTCCCCGCCGAGGCTCGATCGTTGGGCCCGGGTTGCGGTCCGCCGCCCAAGAGCGGGAGCGTGTCGTCCATGGAGCTCCACGAGGCGATCCGCCGCAGGCGAATGACGAGGAGTTTCGCCCCGGATCCGGTGCCGCCCGAGGTCCTGCAGGCGGTTCTGGTAGTCGCCAACCGGGCGCCTTCTGCCGGCCACACGCAGGGTGTCGATCTGCTGGTGCTGCAGGAGCCGGCGGCCAGGCAGCGCTTCTGGGAGTGGACCACGGATGAGCACTTCCGCCAGTCCTCCCCCGTCGCCGGCGGCCTCCTCCCGGCGCCTGTCGTCGTGCTCCCTCTTGCAAGCCCGGCCGCCTACCGCGACCGATACGGACGCCCCGACAAAGCCGAGTCCGACGGCCCCGACGGCTGGGCGACGCCCTATTGGCTGGTGGACGCCTCCTTCGCCACGATGCTCGTCCTGCTCGCCGCCACGGAGCAGGGTCTCGGCGGCGCTTTTCTTCAGGTTGCACACCGACCCGCGGCCGTTCCTGGACGGGCTTGGCGTGCCCGAGGACCGGGTCGCCATCGGCGCAGTCGCCCTCGGATGGCGTTCGCCGGATGAACACCCGGCCGGCTCGGCGACACGGCTCAGCCGACGCAGCATCGGTGACGTGCTGCACTGGGACGGCTGGTAGACAAGCAGCACAGGTCACCCGAGACGAGGAGCCGGGCCGATGAGGGCTTTGGTCAAGAGGTCAGCCGAGCCAGGGTTGTGGATGGAGGACGTGCCGGAGCCCGCAGTGGGGCATGACGACGTCCTGATCCGAGTGCTCAGGACTGGTATCTGCGGGACCGACGTCCACATCTACGCCTGGGACGGCTGGGCGCAGGCTCACGTGCCGGTCCCGCTCGTGATCGGGCACGAGTTCGTGGGCGAGATAGTCGAGCTCGGCGTCGACGTTCACGACCTGGTGGTCGGCGATCTCGTCTCCGGCGAGGGGCACCTCGTCTGCGGGCGTTGCCGCAACTGCATGGCCGGGCGGCGCGTGCAGTGCGCCCGGACCGACAGCGTCGGCGTCAACCATCCGGGCGCCTACGCGGAGCTGATAGTGCTGCCGGCGACCAACGTCTGGCGCCACGAACCGGGCGTCGATCTCGACGTGGCGGCGATCTTCGATCCTTTCGGGAACGCTGTGCACACCGCCCTCACGTTTCCGGTGCTGGGCGAGGACGTGCTGATCACCGGCGCCGGGCCGATCGGGATCATGGCGGCGGCAATCGCACGCCACGCGGGAGCCCGGCACGTCGTGATCACCGACCTCTCCGAAGGACGCCTCGAGCTGGCCCGCAAGATGGGCGTGACCCTGGCGCTGAACCCCCGCCAGGCGGGCCTTGGCGAAGCGATTAGCTCGCTCGGGATGCGCGAGGGCTTCGACGTCGGTCTCGAGATGTCCGGCAACAGCACGGCGATGCGCTCGATGCTGGACGTGATGTGCCACGGGGGCAAGATCGCCATGCTCGGGCTGCCGAGCGAGGAGTTCGCCATCGACTGGTCGAACCTCGTCATGAACATGCTGACGATCAAGGGCATCTACGGCAGGGAGATGTTCGAGACCTGGTACTGGATGTCGGTGTTCGTCCAGGCGGGGCTCGACATATCGCCCGTGATCACACACCGGTACGCCGCCGAGGACTTCGAGGAGGCGTTCGCGATCGTCAGGGCAGCAGAGAGCGGCAAGGTCGTTCTCTCGTGGGCCGATCGCTGAGAAGACCTGGCAAGAAGACTGAATCAGAGCCGAGGAGGAACGGTGGACGCTGCAAGCCGAGAGTCGGTCCAAGAGGAGCTGCAAGGCATCCGCTCGCAGGGGCTCTACAAGCACGAGCGAGTGATAACGACACCCCAGAGCTCGCTGATCGGGGTCGCCGAGCGGCAGGTGCTGAACCTCTGCGCCAACAACTACCTCGGACTGGCCGACGACGAGCGAGTCGTCAGAGCAGCCCACGAGGCGCTCGATCGCTGGGGCTACGGTCTCGCCAGCGTCCGCTTCATCTGCGGGACGCAGGAGGTGCACAAGGATCTGGAGCGGCGGATCGCAGCGTTCGTGGGGGCAGAGGACGCGATCTTGTACTCGTCGTGTTTCGATGCGAACGGCGGCCTGTTCGAGACGCTCCTGTCGGAGAGCGACGCAGTGATCTCCGACGAGCTGAACCATGCCTCGATCATCGACGGCATACGGCTCTGCAAGGCGACCCGCCTGCGCTACCGCAATCGAGACATGGCCGACCTCGAGGTGCAGCTGCAGGCCGCGTCGTCGGCGCGGCGCAAGCTCGTGGTGACCGACGGGGTTTTTTCGATGGACGGATACGTCGCCCCCCTGCGAGAGATCTGCGACCTCGCCGAGCGCTACGGGGCGATGGTGATGGTCGACGACTCGCACGCCATGGGGTTCGTGGGGGCGACCGGGCGGGGAACGCCGGAGCTGCACGGGGTCAGTGATCGGGTGGACATCGTGACGGGGACGCTCGGCAAGGCGCTTGGAGGGGCGAGCGGCGGCTTCACGGCGGCGCGCCAGGAGATCGTGGACCTGTTGCGCCAGCGCTCGCGCCCCTACCTCTTCTCCAACTCGGTCGCTCCGCCCATCGTCGCCGCCTCCCTCGTGGTGCTCGACCTGCTGGACAAGAGTGATGACCTGCGGGAGACCCTGAGGGAGAACACGAAGTTCTTCAGGGCCAAGATGACAGAGCTCGGCTTCGACATCCTCCCCGGTGATCATCCGATCGTGCCGGTGATGATCGGAGATGCGGCTCTCGCCGCCAGGATGGCCGACCTGCTGCTCGACCGCGGGATCTACGTGATCGGCTTCAGCTATCCCGTGGTGCCGATGGGAAAGGCGCGGATCCGTGCCCAAGTCTCGGCGGCCCATTCTCGCCAGGATCTCGAGCGGGCAGCCGAGGCCTTCGACGAAGTCCGCGCAGAATTGATGTAACGGTACGACAACCGCTTGAATCGGATGAAATGATGTGAAATGATCCTTCGGCACATCAGCGACCTGGAGGATCAATGACAGCACTTCTTGTACCTGGGCTGGCTTCGGCAGCGGACGACGAAGATGAAGGCACCTCGGCCAGCCGTGTCCGGCTGCGGATCGAGCCCTGGCACGACCCGGTTATCGACGAGCTCGGCCACGACCCGCGCTCCCACTACGTGGAGAGCTTCTGGTTGCCGGTGCTCGGCCCCTCCACCATCTGGCTCCTGCGGAGATTCGCAGCCGGGTTCGAAGCCTCGCCGGAGGGTTTCGAGATTGACCTCGAGGAGACGGCGAAGTCCCTCGGGCTCGGCGCCACCGACAGGCAGGGGAGGCACTCACCCTTCCGACGGACGCTCAACCGGTGCGTCGACTTCGACATGGCGCAGCAGCGAGGCGAGGCAAACCTCGCTGTCCGGCGCAAGCTGCCGCCGTTGTCCCGACGTCATCTCGTGCGGCTGCCCGAGACGCTGCAGGCGTCGCACGAGGATTACCTGCAGACCGCGCGCCAGCTGCCAGATGTGGAGCGCCTGCGACGTCAAGGGCGCCAGCTCGCCGCCAGCCTTGCCCAGATGGGCGAGGACCGCGAGGCCACTGAGCTGCAACTGATGCGGTGGGGATTCCACCCGGCGTTGGCGAGCGAGTGCGCCGAGTACGCGTTCGAGTCCGACGCGGAGGCGAGCGCGCAAGCCTCGTAGGGAGACTCCGTTGTGCAGCCTCGTAGGGCGAATCCGTTGTGCAGCAACCCACGCTCCACGTAGATAGCTGCACGACCGATGGGGGATGCCGGAACCGCAGTGACGCCGAAGCCGGAGCCGGACGCCGGAGCCGGAGCCGGAGCGAGGCTCTCGCCGCCCCACCGGTAGGCTCTCTGCGCATGGCGCGCTCGGGATACCTGGACCTGCTCGACGAACGCGTCGTGATCTTCGACGGCGCCACCGGCACCAACCTGCAGCTCAGGGACCTCGGTCCCGACGACTTCGGCGGAGCCGATCTCGAGGGCTGTAACGAGATGCTCTGCATCACGAGACCCGACGTCGTCGCCGACCTCCACGCCTCGTTCCTGGAGGTCGGCGTCGACGTTGTGGAGACCAACTCGTTCGGCGCGTTCCCGATCGTGCTCGCCGAGTACGACATCGCCGACCGTGCGCACGAGCTGGCACTCGCGTCGGCCCGCATCGCCCGTGAGGTGGCGCACGGCTACTCGACCGCTGATCGGAAGCGGTACGTGGCCGGGAGCCTCGGTCCGGGCACGAAGTTCCCGACACTCGGGCAGGTGACATTCGCACAGCTGCGAGATGCTTACGAGGTCGAGGCGCGCGCCCTGCTCGAGGGTGGCGTCGACCTGCTGATGGTGGAGACCTGTTACGACCTGCTGCAGGCCAAGGCGGCGATCATCGCCTGCAGGCGGGCGATGGCGGCGGTGGGCCGCGAGGTGCCGCTGCACGCCCAGGTGACGATCGAGCTCACCGGGCGGATGCTCCCCGGCACCGAGATCGGCGCCGCCCTGGCGGTCCTCGACCCGATGCGCGCCGACGTGATCGGTCTCAACTGCGCCACCGGGCCGGCGGAGATGGGCGAGCCCCTCCGCTACCTGAGCGAGCACTCCCGCGTGCCGATCTCCTGCCTCCCGAACGCCGGCCTTCCGTCGGTGGTGGAGGGCCGGATGCACTACGACCTGACGCCGGCGGGGCTCGCCGAGCATCTGCATCACTTCGTCACCGAGCTCGGGGTGAACGTGATAGGCGGGTGCTGCGGCACGACGCCCGAACACTTGCGAGCCGTCGTGGAGCGCTGCTCCGGGCTTCAGGCGGCCCCACGAAGGCCAGTTCATGAACCCGGTGCGGCCTCGCTCTACAGTTTCGTGCCGTTCGCGCAGGAGACGTCATTCCTCGTCGTCGGCGAGCGGACGAACGCCAACGGGTCGAAGAAGTTCCGCCAGGCGATGCTGGCGGGCGACTGGGAGACGACCACCGCCATGGCGCGCGACCAGGTGCGTGACGGCGCGCACGTGATCGATGTCTGCGTCGATTACACGGGAGCCGACGGCGTCGCCGACATGACCGAGGTCGTCAGCCGGTTCGCCACCCAGTCCTCGATCCCGCTGATGATCGACTCCACAGAGGCCCCGGTCGTACAGGCGGCCCTCGAGCGGGTGGGCGGCCGCGTGATCCTCAACTCGGTCAACCTGGAGGACGGCGACGGTCCCGGCACGCGCTTGGACATGTTCCTGCGGCTCGCACGCGAGCACGGGGCGGCGGTCGTGTGCACTTGCATCGACACGGTCGGTCAGGCACGGACCGCCGACTGGAAGCTCCGTGCGGCGAAGGCGATCCACGACATCGCAGTGAACCGCTATGGCTTGGAAGCGTCGGACCTGATCTTCGATCCGCTGGCACTGCCGCTGTCGACCGGGATGGAGGAGAGCCGGCGGGACGGCATAGAGACCCTGGAGGGCATCAGGCGCATCAAAGAGGCGCTGCCGGGGGTCTACACCCTGCTCGGCCTCTCAAACGTGTCGTTCGGCCTGAACACGGCTGCCCGCAACGTCCTGAACAGCGTCTTCCTTCACGAGGCCGTGCAAGCCGGCCTTGATGCCGCCATCGTCCACGCCTCCAAGATCCTGCCCCTGAACCGGATCGGGGAGCGTGAGCGTGAGGTCTGCCTCGACCTGATCTACGACAGGCGCCGGGAAGGCTACGACCCGCTGACCGAGCTGATCTCGCTCTTCGAGGGTGTATCCGGTACCTCGTCCTCCAACAAGGAGGACCGGAGCGGCTGGCCGGTCGCCCGCCGGCTGGAGCAGCGGATCGTCGACGGCGACCGGCAGGGACTCGAGGCGGAGCTCGACGAGGCGCTCGCGGAGGGCGCCAGTGCCTTGACGATCGTCAACGAGATGCTGCTGCCGGGGATGAAGACAGTCGGCGACCTCTTCGCCTCGGGCGAGATGCAGCTTCCTTTCGTGCTTTCTTCGGCCGAGACGATGAAGACCGCCGTGGCCTACCTGGAGCCGCACATGGAGCGGATCGAAGGGGCGGGTGGATCGAAGGGGCGCGTCGTCCTCGCCACGGTGAAGGGCGATGTGCACGACATCGGCAAGAACCTCGTCGACATCATCCTCACCAACAACGGCTACGAGGTACACAACCTGGGGATCAAGGTCCCGGTCGGAGACATCCTGCGGGCAGCCGAGGAGGTCGAGGCGGACGCCATCGGGATGAGCGGGCTCCTCGTGAAGTCGACGCTGATCATGCGCGAGAACCTCGAGGAGATGAACCGCCGCGGGCTGGCGACGATGCCCGTGCTGCTGGGCGGCGCCGCCCTCACCCGCTCCTACGTCGAGCGGGACCTGCGCAAGGTCTACGAAGGTCGGGTCTTCTACGGCAAGGACGCGTTCGAAGGGCTGCGGACCCTGGAGCGGATCATGGAGCTGAAGCGCTCCGGCGTCGACGATCCTGATTTCGGGCGGGTGGAGACGGGCCGGGTGCTGCCCCCACGGCGCAGCCAGCAGATGGCCGAGATCGACCCGTCGACGCTGCCGCCACGCTCGCCCGTGGTCGAGAGGGACAACCGGATCTTCGTGCCTCCGTTCGTCGGGACAGCGCGTCGCAAAGGGGATCGGGATCGACGACATCGCGTCTTACCTGAACGAGACGGCGTTGTTTCGCAACCAATGGGGATTCCGGCCTGAGAGTGGCGAGACCGACCCCGAGTTCAAGACTCGTGTCCGCTCGGTGCTGAGGGAGCGGCTGGAGGATGCGAGGGCCTCGGGCGTGCTCGTCCCGCAGGTGGTCTGGGGCTACTTCCCGGCCAACTCCGAAGGGAACGACCTCGTGATCTGGAAGGACGACGAGCGCCGCGTGGAGCGGGCCCGGTTCCGCTTCCCGCGCCAGAAGGTCGAGCCGTACCTGTGCATCGCCGACTTCTTCCGGCCCGCCGAATCAAGCGAGGACGACTGGGCGGCCTTCCACGTCTGCACGATGGGGTCGGTCGTGTCGGAGCGGACGGCAGTCCTCTTCGCCGAGAACCGCTACCAGGACTACCTCTTCCTGCACGGGCTAGGCGTGGAGATGACCGAGGCGTTGGCCGAGCTGTGGCACCGCCGGATCCGAGAGGAGTGGGGATTCGCTGCCGAAGACGGCCCTACCCTCACCGGCCTCTTCCGCCAGCAGTACCGTGGTGGCCGCTACTCCTGGGGCTACCCGGCGTGCCCGGACCTGGAAGACAACGCCCTCGTCGCCGACCTGCTCGAGGTGGACAGGATCGGGGTCACGGTGTCGGACGGCTTCCAGATGCACCCCGAGCAGACGACCAACGCCATCATCTGCCACCACCCCAAGGCCAAGTACTTCGTCGCCTGAGGCGGTTGGGGGCCACCGATTACGCGTATCAGCCCACGGTGAAGCGAGCCGTGATCTCTGGTTGGGTTCCGCCCGGACCCCATCGGGCAGTCGCGCTTCCTGCCAGCGACTCGGGCCCGACCGAGCCCGAGAAGGGTACAGATAACGACGAGATCGTCGCCCCCTTGATGTCGAAGGTGGCGTGGGCGCTGATCTTCTCGCCGTCGAAGGTTCCCGTCACGACGAAGCGCGGCAGGGGATCCGCTGCGCTCCCCGCGGACTGGCAGCCGTCGATCTTGTAGGACTTACCTGCGAACGTGCCCGACCACGCGAAGCCGCTGGCCGGAATCTCGGCACTTCCGGGGCAGAGCCGGGCAGCGCTCGCCGCGGCACCCGGTCCCCAGCTCCCGTTCACTGGCTTGCCGGCGATCACCCCCGAATACGTGCCCTCCGCAAAGTCGATGTGGATCGTTGCGGGGACCGACTGATGCGCAACGAAGAGCCCTGCCCATTTCGAGACCGTCCGACTGAGCGAGGGTGTGGCGCTACCGCATGCTGCCAGCGCCACCGTGGAGAGCAGCACGATCGCGTCCCGCCGAGCAGATCGCATCTCGCCATGATCTCAGGTCCGGTACGCCGCGCGCCGGGGTTCAAGAAGTGGAAAATGCCGCCACGTAGGCAGCCCCCGGCACGACGATCAGCCCGGAGCCGTAGCTCGGGGTGGCGAAGTGCTCCACGGGACCGACCTGCTCGGTGATCCTCGCCGCCCCCGTCGAGGGCGACAAGCCGTAGAGGACGCCTGAACCCGAGTCGACCGTCCAGACGAGTCCGCCGGCGAGGATCGGCTGGCCCCCGGCGCCGGTGGAAGTCGTCCATCCCAACGTCAATGCGGATCCGGGCCCGATCCGCACCCGTGTCACGCCTGTTTGCGCGCACCCGACGTAAAGGTATGGCGCTGACCAGGCGTCGCCGCCGAAGGCCGTGCAGATCGAGACCGAGGAGAGCTCGCCACCGATGCCGCCGAGATGGGCGGCTGCAAGCAAGTAGCCCGTCTGCTCCTTTCCCACCTCGAAGACGAGGCCGTTCCCGAGCAGCACGGGCGCCGTCGATCCGAGGTCGGCGTCGTCGGCGTTGTCCGCCGCCCAGTCGGCCGGGGCAAAGTACTGGAGCTCGGTGAGAGAAGGCGACAGCTCGACAACCGCATTCCCGTGGTCGAAGGCGCCACCGGGGCCAGCGCTTCCGTTGCCGGTGGCGAGGAAGACGTCGCCCTTCGAATCCACCGACACGCCGGCAGGTGCCCAGATGGCGCCTTGATTGGCGGTCGGGACTTTGTAGACCTCCGACGATCCGGCACCGGAGTCCGGAACGCCGACGAGGTAGCCGCGGTAGCGGCCGCAGTCCCCGTAGTTCCCGCCGAAGCCGACCAGCACGTGCCCGGACGACAGCCCGAGCGCAGCACGTTGCAACTGTGCGGATGCGTCCCAGCCGGGTTGGTCCACGTCTCGGGTCCAGAGCAGGCGCCCGTTCGATATGGCGATTGCCCAGACGAGGTGACGGACGGCACCACCGACGGTCGCCGAGCCTGACGCGAACAGCTCCCCCCGAGCCTGATCGATGACCATCGTCGAGGTGATCCCGACGACAGGCTCGATGTCCCCGCAGGGGAGGGAGGAAGAAGGCACCGGAACGCCGAGCCGGCGCGACCAGACCACTTCCCCCGAGGAGGTGCTCAGCGCATAGACGGTGTCGCCCTCCGTCGCTACGTAGACCCGGCTGCCGTCGATCAGCGGCTCCCCGTAGACACCGCCGTCCAGCGCGGGCGAGCGCCACGCGGGGCGCAGGCTCCTGATCGAGGGGCTGCCCACGGCATTGCCCGTCCGGGCGAGGTCGCCGGCGTCGGTCAACCATCCGGCGACGGGTGGCGAGGACTGAGCCGTTGTCGAGGGCGCGCCCGCCGACGTCGTGGCCAGCGCACCCGGTGCCGTGGTGCTCGTGCCACCCCGGATCGGCGTGGTCGTGGCGCCCGAGCCCGACACGGCTGTCGAGCCGTGACGGCCGCTCGCAGAGCCGCCGCATGCCGCAGACGCCAGGCACAGAGCAGCCATCGCCACAACCACCCGTGGCCGGCGGCGCCGAACGACGTCCATGCGACAGTCTTTCCGTCACGGCGGCTCGCCGGGGCACGGTAGCGTCTCGGGCGATGGCCAAGGACGTCACGGATGCGACCTTCGACACCGAGGTCATGGCCCGTTCCGTCGAGCTCCCGGTGGTCGTCGACCTGTGGGCGCCCTGGTGCCAACCGTGCCGGACGCTGGGGCCGATCCTCGAAAGATCGATCGAGGCGACCGGCGGCAAGGTCGAGCTCGCCAAGGTCAACATCGACGAGAACCCCCGCGTGGCCGCCGCCTTCCGCACGCAGTCGATCCCGGCGGTTTTCGCCGTGCAGGACGGGCGCGTCGTTGCCAACTTCGTCGGTGCGATCCCAGAGGCCGAGGTGAAGGCGTTCGTCGACCAGCTTGCCTCGCCACCGAGCGAGGCCGACATGCTCGCCGAGCAGGGGGACGAGGAGTCCTTACGCCAGGCCCTCGAGCTGCAACCCGACCATGCGGGAGCGGTCGTCGCTCTCGCCCAGCTGCTCACCGACCGGGGAGACCACCAAGCCGCTCTCGACCTGCTGGCGCGGATCCCGGACTCCCCCGAATCGAGGCGGGTGGCCGCCGCTGCTCGGCTGGGGATGGCCGGCGAGGCAGTCGGGACACAGGCTGCAGGAGGAGCTGCCGGATCGGCTGCAGCGGCCGGTGGCACCAGTATCGAGGCAAGGCTCGACGAGCTGCTCGAGAAGGTGCGCGAGGACGAGGAGGCGAGGCAGCTTGTCGTCGACATCCTGGAGACGATGGAGCCCGACGATCCACGCCGCTCGCGCTATCGCCGCGCCCTCGCCTCCAGACTCTTCTGATGGGCGGCCTCGCTCCGGTGGCCCTCGAGCTCGGGGGCCGGCATTACGACCTGACGGCGCGAGCGCTCGTCATGGGCATCCTCAACAGGACAACGGACTCCTTCTTCGACAAGGGCGCCTACTTCGCCTTGGACGCGTTCCTGGGCCGTGCCGACGAGCTGGTGTCGGCGGGAGCCGACATCCTCGATGTCGGCGGCGTCAAGGCCGGCCCCGGTCCGCAGGTCAGTGTCGATGAGGAGCTCGAGCGGGTGGTGCCGGCTGTGGAGGCGCTACGGGCGCGTTTCGCGGTGCCAATATCCGTCGACACCTGGCGGTCGGCGGTGGCCCGCGAGGCTTTCAGCGCCGGGGCGGTGATGGGCAACGACATCAGCGGCTTCGCCGATCCCGACTACTGCGACGTCGCCGCATCCGCCTCTGCCGCGGTCGTGGCCACCCACATCCGGCTCGGCCCCCGCATCCCCGACCCGGAGCCTCAGTACGAGGACGTGGTGGCCACAGTCGAGGGCTTCCTTGCAGAGCGGGCCGGCATGGCCGTTTCTGCCGGCATCAAGCCCCAGTCGGTGGTGGTCGACGCCGGCCTCGACCTCGGCAAGACCTGGCAGCAGTCGGTCGTGCTGCTGCGCGCCTCCGATCGGCTGGCACGGCTCGGATACCCGCTTCTCCTATCTGCCTCCAACAAGACGTTCCTCGGGCGATTGCTCGGCCTGGACGTGGACCAGCGGCGGCACGCCTCCCTCGGCGCGCTGTCGCTCGGCATCTCGAAGGGCTGCCGCATTCTGCGTGTGCACGACGTGGCGGGCACCGTGCGCGTCAGGGACGCACTGGCGGCGATCCTCGAGGAGGACCGATGAACCCCGAGCACGAGGTTCCAGCGCCCGTCTATCTGGTGCACGGCGCGGACCCTTCGCTGGTCGGCCTGGCCTTCGCCGAGCTGCGCGAGGAGCTCGTGGCGTCGTCGTCTGGCGGTGCGATGCCGGCGATGGTGGAGGAGTACGGGCCGCTCTCTTCGGGAGCCGACGGCGGGGAGGGGGGTCGCCAGAGCATCGACATCGGGCCCCTCCTCGATGCCTGCACCACGCTGCCCTTCCTCGCGGATCGCCGCATCGTCGCCCTCCGGCACGCCGGCCTGCTCGACGCCGCGCAGGTGCGCAAGCTCGCCGAGTACTTGGCGGATCCGGTGGCTAGCACCTCGCTCATCCTCGTGGCGGACGAGAAGGCTCCCCCGGCGGCGCTGGTGAAAGCCGTGCAGAAAGCGGGTCGCGTCATCGACACGACCGTCAGGTCGGGCGCCCGCGCCCGCGGCGATTGGTTCGACGCGCAGCTGCGCGGCGCCCCTGTGCGTCTGCGGCCGGACGCACGAGCGATGGTCGTCGAGAACCTCGGCGAGGACCTCTCACGCCTGCCGGGGCTGCTGGACACCCTTGCCGCCGCTTACGGCGAGGGAGCCAACGTCAGCGCCGAGGAGCTGAGACCGTTCATGGGCGAGGCGGGGGAACTGGCGCCATGGGACCTCACCGACGCGATCGACGACGGGCAGATCGAGCAGGCGGTGTCGGTGCTGCACCGGATGATGGGCGCCGGCGACCGCCATCCGCTGGTGGTGCTCGCCACACTCCACAAGCACTTCGGCGGGATGCTCCGGTTGGACGGGATCGGGGTTGCCGACGACAACGCCGCCGGGTCGATACTCGGCATGAACCGCTTCCCGGCGGGGAAGATCCTCCGCCAGTCGCACCAGCTCGGTCACGACAAGGTGGCCAAGGCGATCCTCCTGTTGGCGGACGCCGATCTCGACCTACGCGGCCGTACAGGGCTACCCGCGGAGCTGGTGATGGAGATCCTCGTCGCCCGCCTGGCACAGCTCAGCCGCTCGCCGGCCGGCCGCCGCCGGACGGCAGGCTCAGGCGCTCGGCGCTGAAATCGCTTCGGCCAGCCTCGCCAGTCCCCTGTCCCAGCCGCCGGGCGACGCGACGGCCTCGCGGATCTGCTCCCAGCCTTCGCCGTGCCGGTCGATATGGCGGTGCTCGAGCTCGACCCTCGTGTGCTCAGTCGCCTCAGGCACGAAACGCACCTCGACCTCGCTCACCCGTCCCTCGTCCTCCTCGATCTGCCACTGCAGGCTGATCCTCCAGCCGAACACCAGGCGGTGGGGTGGCTCGAAGGCCAGCACCTTGCCCCAGTGCGACTCGTTGCCGTTGGTCGCACGGTCGTATATGTCGCCGCCGACGCGCGGCTCGAAGACGATCTGTTCGAGCTCGCCGTCGAGGATGTGGTGGTCCGGCGGCCACCATGTCGCCATCTCCTTGGTGAACACGTCGAAGGCCTTCTCCGGCGTGCATGCCACGACTATCGAAGTCCGTACCGCGTAGATGTCTCGGTGGTCATCTCTTCTCCCGTTCGGCTTGTCCGCGGTGTCAACGCTCGGCAGCTTCCTTGAACGCCGCCAGCGACTTGCTCCAGAACCGGTCGAAATCAGGCGCGCAGCGCGTCCAGCCCCTGCGGGTCGAGCCGGTAGAGCCGCCTCGTCCCCTGCTGTTGGTCGACCACCAAGCCTGCCTCCTTCAGCACCTTGAGGTGCTGGGAGACCGCCGGGCGGCTGACCGGCAACGATCGAGCCAGCTCGCCCACCGCCCGGGGACCATCGGCCAGCAGCTCGAAGATCCGCAGGCGAGTTGGATCACCCAACGCTCCTATCACGGCCACATGGTTAGTCACGACTAACCGTAAGTGTAGGCTTACGATAGCTGAACGTCAAGCTCCAGGGGCTCGGCCGTCGCTAACGGGCGGGCGCCGGGGCCTGCCGCCGATGGGAAGTACCAACGCCTCTATCGCGCGGGCGCCGCCTGCCGGCGATGGGGAGCGGCGAGCCGTGCCTCGACGGCGCGCACGAGCTCCGACGGCGCGATCTTCAACGCCTCGGCGAGGACCCAGAGGGTGTTGATCGAAGGCGCATTGCGCCCGCGCTCGATCAGGGAAACGTAGGTCCGGTGCCGCCCGCAGCGAAACGACAGCTCCTCTTGCGACAGCCCCGCCCGCAGCCGCAGCACCCGCACCACCTCACCAAAGGCGGCCTGCAGGTCGGGAGGTGGCACACCTCAACCGTGGATCCTTGCAGCAGATTCTTCTACAGCATATATTCTGCATCTTCCTCAGGCGGGCCCGGGGGTCAATCGGGCGGGATACTTGCTGGACGGCCGTCCGCCTCGGTTGATCCCTTGGTCATTGGAGGCTGCAGTTGCCCAGGAAGAGCTGTCGCATGAGGTCCTGGAGTGTTGGACGAATCGCAATAATCCTGAGCCTGGTCGCCCTTTGGCAGTTCGCCGGCGTCGCCAGCTCCTCCGCCGCCGCAGCACCGTCGATCCCGCCCCACCATCAAGGCTGTGTGCCCGGCTACGACTACCAGCAGACTGGCTTCTCCACGCCGTTCTTCGGCACCGGCACGATCCATTGGGGCTACAACGCCAACGATCCTGCGCCCGTAAGCATCAGCGTCACCCTGAGCAACCAGACAAGTGTCAGCTACACGATCACCAACGGGAGCTCTGTCAACATCGGTGTCAGCCTGCCGTTCCTTCAGGCTATGGCGCAGGCATCCGGCGGATTGGCTACGAGCATCCAGAAGAGCGACACGACCACGATCGGCGACTCGATGACCATCCCGAAGGGGTTGTACGGGGAGATCCAGCTCGGTAACACCATGGAGTGGGTGTCGTCGAACTTCCAGTACGTCAACGTCGACTGCCGGACGACCGAGCAATGGTCATTGGCCGCGGCGCTCCTTCCCGCCGTGCAGGGGCCCGGGACGGGCAACAAGGTCGAGAGGAACCTCGTCGTGCCCTTCCCGCAAAGCACATGTGTGGCCAATTGCTCGTACACCCCCTGGGTCCAAGCGCCTTGAGAATCCGCGTCCGGTCGACCAAGGTCGGGCCGCTCGCGGTTGTTGCGGTCGCGCTGGTGGCAGCCGGATGTTCGGCTGCCACCAGTCCGGCGGCGCCTCCCCCGAGAGAGTCGCCGACGACACTCCCGACCACCACCTCCGTCGTCGTCCCGACCACCAGCACCCCTTCGCTGAGTGCACTTCCTACGCCGAACCAGCCGGGCGACGGGCCCGGCGACAAGTTGCTCCTCAACGCCCGTGGCAAGGGAAACCGAAATCTCGGTACCGTCGACGAGACAGGTCACGATCTCTACTTCCAGATCACGTGCCTCGGCGAGGGAGGAGTCGTGCTCCGGAACCTGACCGGAGCGGGGCCCTGCGACGGGACGGTCTCTGCAGTGACGATGCCGTGGTCAAAGCCCCTCGGCCTCGTAGATCTGGACGTGGAGGCGGCACCGGGGACCCGTTGGGCCCTGTATGTATCGCAACGTTGAGAAGGAAGCTCGGCGGCGGGCGAGGGCGGGGGCGTGAGCCGCTTCGTCTGGTGGGGGATCCGCCGATCACCATGGCCCAGCTTGGGTCTCATGGTGGGGATCGCAGCAGTGGTGGCAGTCGCCACTCTGCTGACCGGAGCCGTCAGGACAAACGAGGCTCATGTCGACGGCACGTTGCAGGCAGCCTTCCGGCCTGCGTACGACATCCTCGTGCGTCCGAGCGGAGACGCGACGGCGCTCGAGCGTAAGCAAGGCCTCGTCCGCGACAACTTCCTCGGCGACCTCTTCTCGGGCATCACTCCCGCGCAGCTACAAGCTGTCGAGCGGATCCCCGGGTTGCAGGTAGCGCCCGTCGAGAACGTGGGATACGTGCTCGTCCCGATCCAGGTCACTCTCCCCTTCGTAGTACCCGCAAGCGGCCCAGCGGAGCAGCTGTTCCGCGTCTCGGCGGCTTTTGAAGACGGCAGGCGGTCGTACGAAATGGGTTCGGACTACGTCTACATCTCGAGGAATGACGCCTTCGTCTCGAAACTCACCAACGTGTTGAACGTGTACGAAGTGATCCCGGGTCAGACGCAGTTGGTGCCCGTCTGCGGCGCGCAATCGGTGCCGTCGCTACCGCTCGGTGCCATCGAGTCGCCTTTTCAGCTCGGGCGGCTGGACGGCGCCGTCGATTGCTTCTCCGAGAAGACACCCTCGACGGGGTCGTTTGCGGGCGGAACTGTCGAGATCCCGCTCAGTGTCAGTTTCCCGATGCTGCTGACGGCGGTGGATCCTGCGGCCGAAACGGACCTGTTCGGGTTGAAGCGGGCGCTCGTCAAAGGCAGGTACCTGGGGCAAGCTGAGAGCGCCACGACCGTCTCCGGGACGAATCTCGGCACCGTGGTGGATGTCCCGGTGCTGGCCTCGACAACGACATTTCTCAGCGATTCCCTCGTCACCACCTCAAGCCTTCTCGCAGCATCAAGTCGCCCCAGCCTGGCGCGGATCGTCGGCTCTCCCAACGTGCGCAGATGGGCAGCCGCCCTGCCTGCGGGTAGGGTCGTCACGACGACGACGACGAGCTCCTCGCTCTACTCGAGCTTCCTCGCACAAGCCTTCGCCGGGGGAAGCGAGGTCGCCTCCTTTCCCGTACCCCAATACTGGGTGTCGTCCCCCCCGGCCATCCGTCCGGCCGGGGCCGACAGGGTGGTTGTGACAACCACCTCCAATCCGCTGTCTATCTGGAGGACAGCTCCCAGGTGGCAGGCAGGAGGGGAGAACTTCGTCGACGGACAGGAGCTCGGTTACGTCGCCGCCCCGCCGGAGAACGAGGGCCCCGCGTACAAGCGGTTGGAGGTACGAGACCTGAGGGCGGGCGACATCTACGGAGAGTCGGAACCTCCGGTCAGCGTGCTCGAAGTCGTTGGCGAGTTCGACCCGGCCCGACTCCCAGGATTCTCTGCCCTGTCAAGAGTTCCCTTGCAGACTTTCTCGCCGCCGTTCGCCCGGGCCGCTGATCCGCGGACGGCCAAGCTCCTCGGCGGGTCTGCCCTCGGCCCGACCATGAACTTGGCGGGATATGTGGCGCAGCCCCCTTTGCTCGTGACAACGCTGGCGGCGGCGAGGGCGCTGCTCGGGACGAGTCGCTACACCTCCACGGGAGATGCGCAGCGCGCTCCCATCGCCGCGCTGCTCGTGCGCCTGCGCGGCTCGCTCGACCTAGGACAGTCGACGAGGGCGAGGCTGGCCGCCACGGCCGCGGCGATCCAGAACGCGACGGGACTCCAGGTGGACGTGATGGATGGATCATCGCCCACTCTCGTGAGCGTCGATCTCGAATCAGCCGGACCTGACGGTCAGGATCTGCACCTGACCGAAGGGTGGACCCGTAAAGGTGTGGCTTACGTGGTCAGCGCCGCTGTCGACTCGAAGACGCTCTTGCTGCTCACAACCTCGCTCGTCTGCGGCGTCATGTTCGTGATCGGTGGGGCGCTCGCGGCTGTGCGCCGCAGACGGTACGACCTCGCCGTGCTATCGACGTTCGGCTGGCGATCGACCGACTTGATCGCCTGCATCACTGGGGAACTTGTCGCCGTCGGCACATTGGCGAGCATCTCGGGGGTGATCGCCGCTCACATCCTGGAGACGGTTGCCGGCGCTCGGGTCGGCGCGCTCGCCACTCTGATCGCTCTCGTCGGCGAACCTGTCTTGACGGCCGTCGTCACGACACTCGTCGTTCTCGCCGTCGGGCACCGCCCGGCGGCGCGTACCTTCTCACGGCGCACGAGACGCGGCGGACGAGCAGCCGGGCTGCTGAGAATGGGAGCGGCCAACGCCTCTGCCTCGCGGGGCCAGCTCATCGTCGCCACTGCCGCTCTATCCGCGGGCATCGCGGCGTTCAGCTTCATGGGAGCGATCGATCTCGCCTTCGGAGATCGGGTGCAGCAGACCCGTACCCTTCTCGGCGCCAGCATCGGTCTTCAGGTGCATGGCCTCGACATCGCCGCCGCTGCCATGGTTCTGGCGCTCGGGGCAGCAACGGTCGTGATGATCAGTCTCGCGGGGCTCAAGGATCGGCTCCGGTCACAGGTCGTTCTGGCCGCGGCGGGATGGGGACCGTGGCACCTGGCGGCGCTGATCGCGGCGGAGGCAGTGGCAGTCATCGGTGCCGGAGCGGTGCTGGGCTTGGTCGGTCCGCTCACCGCCATCTTCGGTCTCGGCACCGGAGTCTCACGGACGCTCGTGCCATACGTCATCGCTGTGGCGGGTGCGGCTCTTGTAGTGACGGCCGCGGTGGCACTCCCTGTTCGGTGGTCGATGAGGACGGAACCAGGCCCCCTGATGTCGAACATGGGCGGAAGCCTTTGAGTGGTGCTGAGATACGCGTCCGCGGCGTCACGCGCGTCTACGAGACCGCGGGTCAGAGGATCGACGCACTCCGCTCGATCGAGCTCGACATAGATCCGGGGGAAGCCATCGCCATCGTCGGCGGCTCCGGCTCGGGGAAGTCCACGTTGCTGTCTCTCCTCGGGGCGATGGATCAGCCGACGGCGGGCACGATCACGGTGGACGGCACGGACATCGTGAAGCTCCCCGTCAATGCACGTGCGCGGCACCGACGTCGCGTCGGCTTCGTCTTCCAGGCATACCACTTGCTACCCGGCCTGAGTGCTCTGGAGAATGTCGTCGCCCCCGTTGTTCCCTTCGAGAAGCCCCGACATTCGCGCCCCGCGCCGCCGCCCTGCTCGAGCGGGTGGGCCTCGGCGGGCGAGAACGATCAGTGCCCGGCGAGCTGTCAGGTGGACAGCAGCAGCGCGTCGCCATCGCTCGGGCTCTGATGGGCCGTCCTTCCCTCCTCTTGGCGGACGAGCCCACGGGCAATCTCGACGCAGCAACCGGCAGCTCGATCCTCGATCTGCTGCACGCCATTCAGGAGGAGGACTCCCTCACGCTCGTGATGGTTACCCACGACCCGGCGGCGACTGCACGTTGCAGCAAGGTGTACCGGCTGGACGACGGCCGGATCGCGAGGACCGGCGAGGACTAGTCGGAGGTTGAGCCGAGGGCCGCTCTCCGGCCTCCGCCGATGTCCGGGCTGCGCTTCCGGCGGAACCGGCGCAAACTGAGCCGTGATGGATGAGCGCTCGGACCGTGAGGTGGTGGTGCTGGGGACGGCGAGCCAGTTGCCGACGCGGCGGCGGAACCAGAACGGGTACTTCCTTCGTTTCGATGGCCACGGTGTGCTTTTCGATCCGGGTGAGGGCACTCAGCGGCAGATGACCACGGCTGGGGTCGCAGCCTCCGAAGTGACGACGATCTGCATCACGCACTTCCACGGCGATCATTGTCTCGGTCTGCCCGGTGTGCTGCAACGGATCTCGCTCGATGGCGTTCGGCATCCGGTTACCGTCGCCTACCCCTCTTCCGGCCAGCAGTTCCTCGACCGGCTTCGTCACTGTTCTGTGTCCGAGGACCGCAGCCGCATCGTGGAGAGACCGGTCGAAGCAGACGGCGCTGTGCCTCTGGATGCTCCGTTCGTCCTCGAGGCGGCGCGCCTCGATCACGCTCCCGATACCTACGGCTGGCGGATGGTCGAGCCCGATTCGCGCACACTCCTGCCCGAACGCTTGTCGGCGCTCGGGGTGACCGGGAAGGACGTCGGCGTGCTCAAGCGGGAGGGACGCCTGCACCTGAGCGGGCGCACGGTGGAGATCGGGGATGTCAGCGTCCGACGCCCGGGCCAGAAGATGGCGTTCGTCATGGACACGAGGATCTGCGATGCCGCCTACGAACTGGCCGCAGGCGTCGATCTCCTTGTCTGCGAGGCGACCTTCGGCACCAGCGAGCAGGGACTCGCCGAGGAGTACGGTCACCTGACGGCAGCCCAGGCTGCCGCCATCGCACGAGAAGCGGGAGCCCGGCTGCTCGTGATCACCCACTTCTCCCAGCGCTACGCCGATGTTGGGGAGCTGGCGGCCGAGGCGAGGGCGATCTTCCCCGATGTCGTAACGGCCGAGGATCTGATGGTCGTGCCGTTTCCCCGTCGTCGGCGGCCGCCTGGGTCTCCTGACTAGCCCCCGAGCGGAGTCATGAGAAGTCGCTTGCTTCGGCGCCGAGAGAAGCTTCCACGGGCTCGACGCTCTTCTCGAATAGCACGCGCACCGTGCCGGCGTCGGGCACCGTCGACAAGGCCACATCGACCTCGATAACCGTCGGCGCCCGGCGCCCGCGATGCGGCTCGACGCGGGCGATCCCCGATGAGCGCTGGCCGGGGATCATGACGCTCACCTCATAGGCGCCGGTGGCGGGGGCGGCAATCCCGGCGGGCACCTGCACGACGAGCCGGACGAGGTCCGGCCCTTCCTGTCGCGATGCGGCGGCGGCCAACTCACCGCGGATCTCGTGGGGCCTCCCGAGTAGCTCCGCCACGGCCTCCATCTCGCCGAGGGAGATCAGCCCTCGAATCCGGGTGGACGACACCACCCCCCCGAGCAGCTCGTCTGCGACCAGCTCATAGGGCACCACCTCGAATCCGAGCTCGCCGCCCATGCGGCCTAGCAACTCCACGTTCCCGCGCCGCCCGTGGCCGAAGTGGAAGTCCTTCCCGACGATCACCACCCGTGCTTCCAGAGTCCCGACGAGCACCTCGCGTACGAAGTCCTCAGCCGACTCCTTGGCCCGCTCCTCGTCGAAGGGGATCACCAGCACCTCGCCGACACCAGAAGCAGCCAGCAGCTCCAGCTTCTGCTCGAGATCGGTGATCAGCAGCGGTGCGCTCTCGGGCCGCACCACCTCGGCCGGATGGCGGTCGAAGGTCACGACAACGCTCCAAAGAGGCCCGGAGCCGTCCACCCCGGCTTCGGCCGTCCGCAGGACCTCCGTGATGACCTGACGGTGCCCCCGGTGTACCCCGTCGAAGGCGCCGATCGTGACGACGCTGCGAGCACCACCGCTGCCCCTGGTCACGTCGCCGAGGCTAGTCGGATGTGCGAGAAGGCCCGGGCTTCGGGGTTGCACGAGCTATCAGGGAGGCGCCGGTCGGGGCGGCACGGCAAAGCGGAGGCGCCGGTCGGGCGATCTGGCGCCGATTGCATGTCGGAGCGGGTCAATGGCACCAGATCGAACCCAGCCGGCGAAGATGACTCAGCTCGGTTCGGAGGAAGAACCGTCGCCGCTCTCCTCGTCGGCGGCCCTGGCCGCGACGCCACTCGCCGGCCTCACGACGACGGCAGGCTTCACACGCTCGGCTCCGACGGCGGCTTCGTAGACAGCGAGCAAAGGGTCGCCCTCCATCGAGCCGCTCCCGGCAAGCACCACCCAGGGCCCGTCGCCAACCACGCCGAGCTCGGAGCGATCGAGGACCTTCCCATGCCGGACGGCCAGCTCGAGATCGCCTGATACCACCACCGCCGGCATGTCGCGCACCATCTCGGAGGCGAGTCGCACGTCCGCGGCGGACAGATCGGCCAGCCGCCTCGCCTCATCAACCCTGAACGAACCGACGGACACGCGCCGAAGCGCCCGTAGGTGCGCTCCCCCGCCGACGGCGGCACCGAGGTCGGCGGCGAGCACCCGCACGTAAGTGCCGGACGAGCAGTCGACCTCGATCCTGTACACCTGAGGGTCGTCGGTCGGCGAGACGTTGAAGCGGGTCACCGATACGACCCTCGGCGCCCGCTCTACCTCCCCACCCTGGCGGGCGATCTCGTAGAGCCGCCTGCCGCCCACCTTCACGGCCGAGACCATCGGCGGGATCTGGCTGATGCGGCCCGTCAGCGCCAGTGCTGCCTCCTGCAGCGCCCCTAGTGTCACGCCACTCATGTCGTGGCGTGCGACGACCGCTCCCGACGCATCGAGGGTTGTCGTCGAGATGCCGAGGACGACCTCGCCCATATAGGACTTGCCGAGCGCAGAGGCGAAACGGAGAAGGCGTGTCGCCCGGCCCAGCCCCACGAGCAGCACCCCGGTCGCGTCAGGGTCGAGCGTTCCGGCGTGGCCGATCTTGCGCTGGCCGAAGATCGTGCGGCACCTCGCCACGACGTCGTGTGAGGTCCAACCCGCCTCCTTGTCGACGAGGACATAGCCCGTCAGCTCCTCGACGGCGGTCCTTCGAGGCTCCGCCACTTCCTCATCCGTCCCAGATCCGGCCACCGGCGCTGCTCAGTCGCTCGCTCCGCGGTTGAACCGGCGGAGCAATTCCTCCACCCTGGCCCCCGACGCGATAGCGGGATCCGCGAGGAATGTGAGATGTGGAGTGCGCCTCATCCTCACCTGGCGACCGACCGCCTGCTGCAGCCGCCGACGGTTCTCCTCCAAAGCCTCGGCCACGCCCTCGCCGATCGAGCCGAGATAGACGCGGGCGGTTGTGAGATCGGGAGCCACGACAACGCCTGTGACCGTGAGCATGCGAAGGCGCTCGTCGAGGTCGCCCAATCGTTCGAGCTCCTCCGCGAGCACTTCCTGCAGTAGCGCGTTGACCCGCGCCGTGCGCGGGTAGGGCGACGCGGCCTGCCTGTCGCTACGCCTTGTCATGTCGGCACCGCTTCTTCAGGCGCGGATCAAGTCCGCGGGACCTCTCGCTCCTCATAGGTCTCGATGACGTCACCTGGCTTGAGGTCCTGGAAGTCGGTCAGCCCGATGCCGCACTCGAATCCTTGCTGCACCTCTCGCACGTCTTCCTTGAAACGCTTGAGCGAGCTGACTGCGCCCTTCCAGATGACGACGCCGTCGCGGATGAACCGCACCTTGGACCCGCGGGTGATCGTGCCGTTCAGGACGAAACACCCTGCAACCGCACCGACACGTGGCACCCTGAAGACCTCACGCACCTCGGCGTCGCCGGTCACCACCTCTTCGTAGGTGGGCGCCAACATTCCCACCATCGCCATCTCGATGTCCTCGATCAGCTTGTAGATGATCTCGTAAGTACGGATCTCCACGCCGAGCGACTCCGTCAACTCTCTGCCGCGGCGGTCGGGCCGCACGTTGAAGCCGATCAAGGTGGCGTTGGATGTGGCGGCCAGTTGGACATCGCCCTCGGTGATGCCGCCGACGGCGCGGTGGACGAAGGCGATCTTCACATCATCGCGCTCGAGCTTGCGCAGGCTCTCGGTGACAGCCTCGAGGGATCCCTTGACGTCGGCCTTCAGCACGATGTTCAGCGTGGCGGTCTCGCCGCGCTGGATCTGGTCGAAGATGTCCTCCAGCTTGGCGCCGGCGATCGGGGCGCTCGGGATGTGCGAATACCCCGCGAAACGCATCCGTTGCTCGCGCACCTCCCCGATCGTCCTCGCCGTACCGAGGTCTAGAGCCACCCGCAGCTCGTCTCCCGCGCTCGGGGGCTCTGACAGTCCGAGCACCTGCACGGGCATCGCTGGCGGCGCCTCTTTGATCGCCTCGCCCAAGTCGTCGAGCAGAGCCTTCACCCGGCCCCAGGCCGCTCCGGCCACGATTGGGTCGCCGACTCGCAGCGTGCCGGATTGGACGATTGCGGTCGCCACCGGACCCCGGCCGATGTCGAGGTTCGCCTCGAGCACGGTGCCCCGCGCCCGTCCCTCCGGGTTGGCCTTCAGCTCGAGCACCTCGGCGAGCACCGTCAGCTGCTCGAGCAGGTCTTCGACTCCGAGCGACTGCAACGCCGACATCTCGACCATCGCAGTGTCGCCGCCCCATTGCTCTGGCACCAGGCCGTGATCGGACAGCTGCTGCATCACCCGCGTCGGGTCGGCATTGGCGCGGTCGATCTTGTTGATCGCCACGACGATCGGCACCTCGGCGGCCTTGGCATGGTTGATCGCCTCGACGGTCTGCGGCATCACGCCGTCGTCGGCCGCAACCACCAGCACGACTATGTCGGTCACCTCGGCCCCTCGGGCGCGCATCGCCGTGAAGGCCTCGTGGCCGGGGGTGTCGATGAAAGTGATCGGGTTGCCCTGCCACTCGACCTGATAGGCGCCGATGTGCTGGGTGATGCCGCCGGCCTCCCCTGCCACCACGTTCGTCTCGCGGATGCGGTCGAGCAGCAGCGTCTTGCCGTGGTCGACATGACCCATCACCGTCACCACCGGCGGGCGCGGCCGAAGCTGAGCCTCGTCCTCTGCCTCCTCGTCGTCGCCGGCGAAGTACTTCGCCTGCAGCGCCGCCTCTTGCTCCTCACCCGGGTCGACCAGCCGCACCCGGGCGCCGATCTCGGCAGCGAACAGCTCGATCATGTCGTCCGAAAGGGACTGGGTCGCTGTGACCATCTCTCCCTGCAGGAGCAGGAAGCGGATCAAGTCTCCGGCCGATCGGTTCAGCTTCGGCCCCAGCTCCTGGGGAGTGGCACCGCGCTCGACGATCACCTCGCTCTCAGGGACGGGTGCGTTCGAGGCGGTGTATGTCGCCAGCTGGAACGGCTCCAGCTCTTCCAGGTTCTTGCGACGACGCCCCCCCGGGCGACCTCTCCGCTGCGGCGGACGACCGCCCCCGCGTCCTGCGCCCGGGCCGCCTCGGGTGCCACCCGGGGCAGAGCCAGGGGGCCCTCCTCGTCCGGGCGCGGCACCTGTTCCGGCGCCGAAACCACCGCCAGGACGTCCCGGTCCACCCGCGAAGCCACCGGGGCGACCGCCTCCGAATCCCCCACCCGGACGACCCTGACCCCCGCCGAAGCCTCCGGGGCGACCACCCTGGGCGGGAGGGCGCGGACCGGTACCTGGGCGTTGTGCGGCAGGCGGACGCCCACCGGGAGGCGAGTTCATCGGGCCGCGTCCGCCCATTCCGGGCGGCGGCGGGATCGGCCGTCCGGACTGCGAGCGCGGTGGACCGGGGGGAGGCGGGATCGGCTTGCCCGAAGGACTCATCAGCGGACGGCGAGAGCCGGCCGAGTCTTGATCACCCTGGCCGCCCTGGCCGCTCTGGCCATCCTGACCACCACTGCCCGGCGCCCGTGCAGTGCCCGCCGGAGTCCCGGGCGTGCCCGGGATGCCCGGGGCACCAGGCGAGCCCGCTGATGCACTCTGACGAGACGGGGCGGTCGGCCGCGGCGGAGGCGAGGTCGGGCGGGGGGTGCCCGGAGCGCCTGGTGAGCCGGCTCCCGGACCTTGGGGACGGGAGGTGGAGGGCGCAGAAGGAGCACTTGCGGATCCTGGAGCACCAGCTTGTCCTGGAGCGGCCGCAGCCGGACGCGACCCCGGCACAGCGGGTGCAGAAGGCGCATGTGCAGCAGGCTGGCTCGTCTGGGGCGAAGGGTGAACCGTGCCGGGGCCGGCGGCCGCCGGGCGCGGTGCCGGTCGGGTCTCCGTCAATTCGCTCGCCGGGCGGCTGACGACGAGGCCCTCGCGGCGGATCGGGCCTTCCGTCGTGGAGGCTGCTGCTGGCCGCCCCCGGTCGTCTGCTGCCGGTCGACCCGCCGTCGCATCCTCGCCGGGGCGCCCTTCGGGGGCCGGCGGCGGTGCCGGAGCGGGCTCAGGACGCTTGATGGCCGCATCACTTGCGGGAGAGCGCGTGCCTCCACCTTCGCCAGCAGTTGTTGGCGCAACGGTGGATGCCGCAGGCGTGGAAACCGCAGCCGCGAAAGGCGTCGCCGTGGCAGCGGCAGCCTCTTGCCGGATCGCAGTCGTCGGCTCAGGCTGCGAGCGGGTCGGCGGCGCCGGCTCCGGCAGGGGCTCTGGCTTCACCTCACGCCGCAGGCCCTCGCGGTCAGCCTTGCGGCGGGCGCGATCCGCCTGCGCATCCTCTATCGAAGAGGAGTGGCTACGAACGCCGATGCCCAGCGACAGGCACAGGTCGAGCGCTTCCTTGTTCGTGAGCCCGAGCTCGTGCGCAAGCTCGTAGACGCGGATCTTCTTTGGCAAGTGGTGCCTTGGTCCTCTCTGTAGCGTGGGCGCGAAGTTCAAAACGCTTGGCGCGGGTGTCAATCCTCCCACAACGGCGAAGCAGCCGTGGGCGGCGCTTCGTGATGAAGCAGCGACCCTGCTCAGCTCAAGAATACGGCCAACGAGCACCGAGCCCGGTCGGCGCTCACCTGGGCACGCAGCGCCCGGCCGAGCGAGCCGCGCCTGAGAGCCATCTCGATGCAGGTCCTGGCGGACGGCCCTCCACAAAGCCAAGCTCCCCGGCCGGCCAAGGTTCGGCCCACGAGGATTCCCCCTGTGCCGTCGGCGACGACCCGCATGAGCTCGTCCTGTGAACGCCGGCACCTGCAGCCGACGCACGTGCGAAGCGGAGCTACGACAGCTCCTCGGTCTCGGCTGCGCCGCCTTCAGCGGCGTCGGTGTCGGCGGCGTCGGTGTCGGCGGCGTCGGTGTCGGCGGCGTCGGTGTCGGCGGCGTCAGTCTCGGCGGCGTCAGTCTCGGCGGCGTCAGTCTCGGCGGCGTCGGTCCCGGCGGCGTCGCCGCCGGCTCCGTTGGTCTCGGCTGTCTCGGCTGTCTCGGCTGTCTCGGCTTCGGCTCCGTCGGCTTGGGTGTCGCCTTCGACGCCGACAGTGTCCTCGCCGGCGCCTCGGGCGCTGGCGTCACCGCCGTGCTCCCACTCAGCCATCGAGACCGCCTCGCCACCCTCCGCCGGCTGCCAGACCATCTGACCGCCCTCGTCCTGAACCCACTCGCCCTCGGCCCACTGCTCCGCCGCCGCCGCGGCAGCAGCCTCTTCCTCGGCCACCTGGCTCTCCGACTTGATGTCGACGCGCCAGCCCGTGAGCCGGGCGGTCAGACGGGCGTTCTGCCCTTCCTTGCCGATGGCGAGCGATAGCTGCGAGTCGTGCACGATCACCGTCGCGGTCCCCGTCTCGTCGTCGAGGCGCACCTCCCGCACACGGGCCGGCTGCAGTGCCTGGGCGACGAACTCGGCGGGATCCTCGACGTACTCGACGACGTCGATCTTCTCCCCCCTCAGCTCGTTCATCACCATGCGGACACGGGCGCCGCGGGGGCCGACGCTGGCGCCGACCGGATCCACGTTCTGGTCGTTCGACCAGACGGCGATCTTTGTGCGGTGGCCGGGTTCGCGAGCTGCTGCCTTGATCTCCACGACGCCGTTCGAGATCTCCGGGACCTCGAGCTCGAACAGCCGCTTGATGAGCCCGGGATGGCTGCGTGAGACGATTATCTGGGGGCCCTTAGTGGTCTTGCGGACCTCGACGATGTATGCCTTCAGCCGCGCACCGTGCTCGTAGCGCTCGTAGGGGACCTGCTCGGCCTGGGGCAGGAGGGCTTCCACCTTGCCGAGATCTAGGAGCGTGTAACGGTTGTCGCTCTGCTGGATGATGCCCGTGACGAGGTCGCCCTCGCGGCCCGCGTACTCCTCGTACATCAGGTCGCGCGCCGCTTCGCGGATGCGTTGGGTGATCACCTGCTTGGCGGTCTGGGCGGCGATCCGGCCGAAGTCGTCAGGGGTGTCGTCCCACTCGCGGACCACATTGCCGTCCTCGTCCAGCTCCTGCCCGTACACCCGGATCTCTCCGGTATCCGGATCGATCGTGACGACGGCTTCCTCTGCGGCCCTCGGCATCCGCTTGTAGGCGGCCACCAACGCGTTGGCGAGCGCATCGAGGAGCGCGTCGACCGAGATCCCCTTGTCCCTCGCGATCTGCTGGAGCGCGTCGAGGAATTCGAAGTTGCGGCCGTCCTCGCTGCTTGCGGTCGTCCTCGTCATCTCCTCGTCGCTCTCTCCCTGCCCTCTGCGGGCTCTCCAGGGCCGTCAGGCCCACCCTGCGATACCGGCCGCGCCTTGCCCTGCCGCTGCTGCCCCTCCGTGCCTGCCTTGCGGGCCGCCGACCGGGCTGCGTTGTCGCCGGCGAGGGCGGCCTTCCAGTCGAACACCGTCCTCGCCCGTTCGATCTCGTCCAGCTGGAGCCAGCGCCCCTCGGCGAGCGTGCGCTCTCCGATCACGAGGATGCGGTCCGGCTCGGCCTCGGCCAGCACACCGTTGACACGACGCTCACCTTCGCTGCCGGCGCACATCAGGACGTGAACCTCCTGGCCGACTGCCTTCAGGAAGTGCTCGGGGCGCCTGAGCCGCCTCTCGAGGCCGGGACTCGAGACCTCGAGGTCGTAGCTTCCCGGTGGGCCTGCTGACTCAGCGTCCAGCAGCGCCGACACCGCTCGGCTGAGATCGCCGAGCCCGTCCAGATTGACGGCGTCGGGACCTTCCACCGTCAGCCTCAGCACGGGTCCCGGCTGCAACAGCTCGACGTCCACGATCTGCAGCCCGGCACCTGTCACGAGGGGCGCGACGAGCTGCTCGATCCTCTCGGTCATCTCCATCGTCCACCTCCTGGGCCTCTTGTGCCTGCTCCGAACCGGCGCCATACGACGACAAAACAAAAGCGTGGGCCACCGCCCACGCTTCCCTGTCCCTACTTGTCGAACGGCACGAGGAGTATAGCAGCGCCCCGGGAGGCCAATCGGGGGCCCTCAGCCGCCCGCTGCCGGCGGCCCCGCATGTTCAGAGGTCGAGCTTTACGCGGAGATCGGCCCTCGCGTATTCGAGCTGCTTGCGTACCGTCGAAGGGGCTATGCCGAGGGTCTCGGCGGCCTCTGCCGGCGTGAACCCCATCACCAGGCACATCACGGCACAGGCCCGCCTTCTTGCGGGCATCGCTCTCAGGGTGCCGACGACCGCCACGTTCGTGGTCGCCTCCCCTGCCACGTCCGGCGCCGGACGTTCGTCTCCCACCAAAGGCGATTCTGGGAGCGACCTGCGAGCCAGACGAAAGGCGGTCCGGTACACGTACCCAGGCGGGTTCGTGCCCTGCCGCACCCGTCGCCAGTGCCCGAGCGTCCGAGCGAAAGCCTCCTGGGCGGCGTCCTCGGCGGCGGCTCGGCCGAGCCCGCTCAGCTCCAGCGCCCTGACGACCCGTGGGTAGTGGCGCTCGTAGACCGAGACGAAATCGGTGTCGGCCTCGCCGGCCGCAGGCCCCGTGCCCAATCGCTCTTTCGCAATCTCAACAGTCTGACGCTCCTTGGCCGATGCGGGCGGGCGGGGAGCAACGATCGTCAGGGCCATCGGCAGATGCAGGTGAGGATCACTGGCGAGGGAGCGAGCCTGCCGTCGGCGGGGTGGCGCCGCCGGAACCGCCCGCCGGCTTGGGCGCTTTAGTAGGTGCACCGGTCGGCATGTTGGGGATCCGCCCACCTTGAGGGACCGGGTACGAGTGAATGACGCACATCGTCGGGATCGCGTAGGCCGACGTTTCCGGGATGCTCGCAGTCTCGAGCACGTTGCCGCCTCGGCCGTAGGCGGTCACCTGCGCCGTGCCGATCGGGGTGGCCGTGAGGGCCGACTCGGGAAGCGTGGTGGCGAGGACAGCCCAGCCGTCGACCGCCGCCATCGAGTCCATCGAACCGTTCGAGAACCGTGCCTCCACTGAAGCGACGCCGGCTCCTGTGCGCACGGCGAGCACCTCCATCGGAGCGTTCTCGGCGGCGCCGAAGATCTGGTCCTCGACGACCGAGAGGGGGCGGTCCGTGCTGCGCACATCGGGCACCGTCATCACACCGACGGCTCCGGCATCAGAGACCTCGAGCTCCAATTCGGAGGAAGGCAGGCAGCCTGGCTGGACGATAGGCAGGATCTCCCCGTTCACCATGGCACTCCTGGTGGGACCGTTGGTCGTGGCGCGACTCGGCGCGGAGCCCGACTCACCCGACTGCGCCCCGGCAGAACCCGAGCCCCCGCCGGAAGGGGCCGGGCTCAAAGGGACGATCGTCACCGGCTCGTAGAGCGGCTCGAGGTCGAAGCTCAGTGCGTAGGCCCTGAGAGTGACGCCGTTCGCAGTGCGCTCGAAGAGCCTCTGCAGGGCGTTGGCCGCCCGGGCGATGAGGATCTGCCTGCAGGCGGCGTCCTGGCAGGAGATCGGACTGGCGACGCCGGCCGCCGTTCGTGTCGCATAGTCACCTGCGTTGCCGGCGACGCTCGGGGCGAGCGTGTCGTTGTTCGACTGCCCGGTGTCGGCGGGAAGCGTGCCAGTTGCCCAACTGAGACCACTCGGGGCGCTCGCGGCCCCGGCACCGTTCTTGCCCGTCGAGCGGGCGTACTGCGGGTAGGCAGGTACGGCGCTGGTCGTCGAATGGTTTCCGGCGGCGAGGGGCGAACCTGTGGTGACCCCGGCAACGCCTTCGCCGATCGCCACACCTCCGCCCACCCCGACCGCCAGCGCCACTGCAGCCATGGCGCTCGTGAAGCGCCTGCGCCGCCTGCTGTGACGGCCGAGCATCGCGCGGATGTTGTCGACCGTCGCGGCTGGCCCTGGCTCTGCCTCGATCAGGTGCCCCAGGTCTGGGTTGGTGGGCTTCATGTCCTCGTCCATCTCGTCCATCGTGGTGCTCTCCTTGTGCTCCCTATCTGCAAAGCGCGGTGGCGTGCGCGACGCGTATCCGAACCCTCGGCACCGCCGTCGTCTCCGTTCCCGCGCTGCTACTGGATGAGCGTGTAGACCACGCTGACCGTGATCGACAAGGACTGCTTGCCGCCTTGCAGTGGGACGAACGACGGAGCAGCTGCAGCGTCAAGAGGCCCGTTGTAGTCGCCGTAGCTGTTGTAGTTCGTGGGTTGGCCCTCCTCGTCGACGACCGTGCGGACAGGTCCGAGGCGGACGCCGGCACCGTTGGCGATCTGGATCGCCTGCGTCTTGGCGTTCTGCATCGCCTGTGCCCTCGCTTGAGCCAGCAGCGCCGACTGGTTGGAGATCGAGAAGCTGATGTCGTCGATGTGGGCGAAGTTGCCCGCCACGTCGGCAGCTGCTCCGATCACCGCCCCAGCCGTGTAGACGTCGTGCATGATCACGGTCAGCTCCTCGCTGGCGGAGAAGCCCGTGAGGACGTTGTACTGGTTGTAGTTGGCGTTGAGGTTGAGGCCGCTCGTCTGCAGCTCGGCCTTTGGCACGCCGGAATGCATGAAGGAGCCCTGGAGCGCAGCCATCCGTGAATCGGCCTCGTCGAGCGCTCCGGTCGCTGTCGAACCGCCCGCAGTGATGCCGATCTGCAGGGTCAGCGTGTCCGGGCTCCCGAAGACCTGGCCTGTGCCGGTGACCGTGATGGTGGGCGTGCTGTCGCTGGAGCTCGAGGAGCTGCCGAGCGACACCAGCTTGACCGTCTCCCCTCCGGTTGAAGGAGAGGCCGCCCCGGGTCGGCCGATCAGGACGCCTGCCAGAAGCGCGGTCGCCGTCACGGCGGCTGCGGCGATGATGCCGAGCGCGACCATCGGCCGTCTCGCGGACGTCCTCGCCGTTGGCCTCGCGCTGTCAGTGTCTTCCATGTTCTTGGCCCTTTCTCGGTCGTCGGAGTTTCAAAGCCTGCGAGAGCGCCGTTCGCGTACGTTGACGGCGAGATATCTGGTGCGTCGCAGGCAAGGAGGACGTGATGGGCGTGGAGGTCAGCAGGGACGGTCCGGTGACCGTCGTCACCATCGACCGCCCCGAGCGTCGTAATGCCGTCGACAATCCGACCGCCGCGGCACTGTTCGAGGCCTTCACCGACTTCGACAGCGACGGCGCGGCATCGGTGGCCGTGCTCACGGGTGCGGCCGGTGTCTTCTGCGCCGGCGCCGACCTGGACGCGATCGCCCGCGGGGATGGCAACCGGGTCGGCGAAGACGGTCCTGGGCCGATGGGGCCGACGAGGATGAAGCTCGGCAAGCCGGTCATCGCCGCCATCGAGGGCTGGGCGGTGGCGGGAGGCCTCGAGCTCGCCCTCTGGTGCGATCTTCGAGTGGCAGCGGAGGATGCTGTGCTGGGAGTCTTCTGCAGGCGTTTCGGGGTGCCGTTGGTCGATCTCGGCACGATCCGCCTTCCCCGCCTGATCGGTCACAGCAATGCGATGGACCTGATCCTCACGGGTCGAGGCGTCTCGGGGCACGAGGCGCAGCGGATGGGCCTCGTGAACCGGCTCGTGCCGCCGGGAGCTGCACTCACCTCGGCGGTCGCGCTGGCGAAGGAGCTCGCCGCTCTTCCCCAGCTGGCGCTACGCCATGATCGGCTGTCGGCGATCGAGCAATGGGGCCTCCCCGAGGCGGAGGCGACGCTCAACGAAGTGCGTCACGGTCTCCGGGCGATAGTCGAAGGCGAGACCGCCGCCGGGGCAGCCCGCTTCGCCGGTGGAGCCGGACGCCACGGCGGGTGAGCCGCAGGTCGTCCCCGTCGTCTCTCGCCGTCTCAACCCCGCAGTCGAACGGTCAGCGCCGGGCCGAACCAGGTCACGCCGTCGCTGACGAGAGCGAGCTCGAGCACATCCGAGTCGCCGAATGACGATGCCTGCAACGAGATGTCGAAACTGATCTCCCGCTTGTCTCCCGGAGGTGTGGGATCACCATCACCGACCGGGATCCGGCCGACGTCGACGAGAGCGGCTCCGGGGATCCGGATGCCCACGGACACCCCTCCGACCCGCGCCCCCGACGGGCGCCAGGCGGCCTCGCCGATGTTCTCCGCCTCCAGAGTTCCCGACACCTTCCAGTCGTCACCCTCCAGCCGAGTTGCAACCGAGGCGAGGGAGAGCGTCCCGTCCAGTCCGTCTGTCTGGCGGCTGTCGATGGGCAGCTGACCCGGCTTGCGGATCACGAACATCCGCCGGTCTGCGAGCGAGCGCCTTGTCGTCTCGAGATAGGCGCTGGATGCCGCTCCCCCGCCGGCCACGAAGTCCTCGAAGGATGCAAGCGGAAGCAGGCACGAGGCGGTCGAGAAGACGTTCACCTGAATGCTCTCGAAACCAATCCGCTCCATCGCCGGCCACAGCTCGCACAGCACGATGTCGTTCTCCAGCACGCCCCACGACCGCATCTCCCTCTGGGCGACGAGGGTATGCGAGTGGTGCTCCCCGACTTCGGAGAACGCCGCCACGCCACCCGGCCGCAGGATGCGGAAGAACTCGGTCAGCACTTCCTCGGGATTGGGGACGTGGTGGAAGGCGTCGAAGCAACAGACGGCGTCCACGCTCTCGTCCCCGATGTCGAGCTTGTACCCGTCGAAGTGCAAGAACGTCGGTGACGGCTGGTCGCCGACGACGGGGAAGCGCTCGAACAGCTGACGACCGAACCGAAGCGCGGTCTCCGAAGCGTCGCAGGCGATCACCTCGACCCCGAGTTGGGCGAGAGCCCTGGAGGTCCAGCACGAGCCGGCGCCGAAGTCGAGCACCACCTGGTCCGGCAGCGGCTTGAAGCAGGCAAGGAGCTGTCCCAGGCTGACGAGGATCTCGGGTGCCTCCTCGATGGACGCGTACGGCTTGGCGAACAGGTGGCTGGGATCGGGCATCGTCGAGAAATACGACTCGGCCGTTCCGAGCAGCTTCTCCATCCCCTCGGTCTTGATGACCATGCTCGGATCGAGGTAGTCCGGCGGAGGCGTCACCTGAGGTCGACCGCCGGCGCTGTCGGGGGCCGCACCGCTCAGCCGGCGCGGCGAACTCGGTCGAACCGACGAGAGAATCCACTGCCTGCCGGGGCGTCAGCTGTCCCTCCTCCAATTGGGCCGCCAGCCGTCGGCGCCCGAGTTGATCCGCCGGCCGCCCGAGGATCGCGAGGTAGGCGCGCTGCACGAAGTCGTCGGCGTCACCGCGGTACGACTCGTCGACGGGCGAACTGCGTGCGAGAGGTGCGAGCCGAGCCCCAGCGAGCCGTCGCACCCCCTTCAGCAATGCTCTCGCCTGAGCGGCCGCTCTGGTCCGCAACTCCTCAACCGGCATGGCCGGAGGCTACTCGCAGGCCCCTGACGGCTATCGGCAGGACCTATTTTCCGTTGAACGGTAGGTCGTCCGGTAAGGCCGGCGACCACAGTGCCGGGCATGCCAGTCGCGTCAGCCAGCCGCACGTCCACCGGCGAGAGCCCAGCGATCGTCCCCAATCACCGTGGGACAAGAGGTGCGACCCTCAACAGCGTCAGCTCCCGGCGCGGCCGGCCCGCGATGGCAGCCACAGGCGTATTCCTCGTCGTGGCCTGCGCGGCGCTGGGTGCTCTCGTCGCTGACAAGTCGGCGCAGCGAATGCCGTACCTGGCCATCGACGTCCCGGTTCCCCAGAACGGGACGATCACGGCCAGCGACCTGACAGTCGTCGACCTGACGCCGGCCGGCGGGCTCGCCCTCATCCCGGCCTCCGACGAAGCAACCGTCGTCGGCAAGCAAGCAGCGGAGCCCTTGCTGGCCGGCACCCTGCTGACGCCGGGCGCCTTGGCGAGCGGCCCGACACTCCAGCAGCGACAGGCGCTGATCGGCGCCAGTCTCGCCGCCAACCAGCTTCCGGCCGACTTGAGCCCAGGCGATCTCGTCCTGGTGGTGCTGACGTCTACCAGCGGGGCCGGAGGAGCCGGCACGACTGCCGGTCCTTCCGGGACGGGTGCGGGCGGCGTGACAAGCTCGGGGCCGACCACTCCTGGTGCGAGCAGGGGCTCGGGACCCAGCGCTCCCACCTCGGCGGAGCTCGACGAGCCACCGGGGACCGTACTTGCAGAGGCGAACGTCGTCTCGGTCTCGGCGCCCGGTACGAACCAGACTTCGGTCGCGAGCACCGGCGACGTCATCGTGTCGCTGGCCGTCCCGCACGCCGTTGCCTCCGTCATAACAGCGGCAAGTGCCGCAAACGAGATCAGCTTGGCCGTGTTGCCAACCCCCGCCGGGTCCGCAGGCAGCAGCAAAGACCGTGGTGGCGCTTCGGGGAGCACTTCCGCCCGATGAGCATCGTGGTGCTCGGCTCCGCCAAGGGATCACCCGGCGTGACGACCACGGCGATGGCGATCGCCTGCTGCCTGGGGGCCGCCGCCGCAAGCGGTTCCTCGGGCGTGCCGCCGGTCCTCGTCGTGGAGGCCGACCCGGCGGGCGGCGACATAGCCGCTCGGGAGGGCAAACCGGGCGTTCCGGGCCTGGCCACACTTGCTCTGCGCGCTCGTCGTTCGCTTGGGGCCTCCGACCTCGCCGAGCACTGCCAGCCGCTCTGCGAGGGAGTGGCAGTTCTCGTCGGCGTCGCCGGCCACGACCAAGGGGCGGCGGTGCGGCCGGCGCTGGAGCGGATCGTCGAAGTCCTGGCAGGTCTGGAAGGCGCTGTGATAGTCGACGTCGGACGTTTCGATCGGCTCGACGACTTCGAGCCGGTTCTTTCGGTGGCAAGGCTGGTCGGCCTCGTCTCCCGGACCACCACCGAGGCGGTGCTGCACGGCCGCTCGAGCGCGGAATCGCTGCGCGGGCGCGGCGTTTCTCCCGAATTGGTTCTGGTGGGCGAGGAGGGTCATCGTCCTCGTGCGGTGGCCCGCGCCGTCGAGCTGCCACTGCTCGGGACGGTACCTGAGGACGGATCGCCCGCTGCCCTACCGCTCAGCGCGATGATCGACCCCCGGTCGCCGCGAGGTCGTGCCTACTTCGATCTGGCGTCGGCGGTCGCCGAGCGTCTGGGCCGGCCCTTGCCTGCCTGGCGGGTGGCGGCGGATGCGGCTGGTGCCGCGCGGCTTGCTGTCAGCCCCGGCCGCAGGGCGCCGAGCCGGGTCGGCCGCCTCCTCGGGTCACGGCCCTCCACTGCTGCCACGACTCCGGCGGTCGGGCTGCCGTGACCGCTGCCGACCTCGACGGCCTGCGATCCCTGGTCGCAGAACGCCTTGCCGACGCCGGAGCGGCGCTGAGCGAAGAGGAGCGCCGCAACCTTGCACGGCGGCTCGCAGAGGACGTGTTGGACGACCGGGCTCAGGCGGCGGTTGCCACGGGCGGCGCACCGCCGGTGGCCTCCGATGAAGAGGAGATCGTCGACACCCTGCTCGACATGCTCTTCGGTCTCGGCCGTCTGCAACGCCTCGTCGAGGATCCCTCGGTCGAGAACATCGACGTCAACGGGGCCGACGAGGTCTGGGTGACCTACGCGGACGGCACCAAGGAACGAGGGCCGGCGGCGGCCGCAGACGACGAGGAGCTGGTGGGTCTGGTCCGGGCGGCGGCCGCTCGCTTCGGCTTGTCGGAGCGCCGTTTCGATGCGGCGCAGCCGGAGCTCGACCTACGACTCCCCGACGGGAGCCGGCTTTCCGCGGTGATGTCCGTCACCAGACGCCCGGTGATCGACATCAGGCGCCATCGCCTGGCCGATCGCACGCTGGGCGATCTCGTCGCTCTCGACATGCTCGACGAGGATCTGGCGGCCTGCCTCGCGGCTGCCGTCCGAGCCAAGCGGAACATCCTCGTGTCCGGCGCCATGAACTCCGGCAAGACGACGATGCTGCGGGCTCTCGCCGCCGAGATCCCTGCTGCCGAGCGGCTCGTCACCATCGAGCAGGCACTCGAGCTCGGGCTCGACGAGCAGCGCGACCGGCATCCGGATTGCGTCGCCATGGAAGCGCGTCCTGCGAACACCGAAGGGGCCGGGGCCATAGGCGTCGCGCAGCTGGTCCGCCGCTCCTTGCGGATGAACGCCTCGCGGGTGATCGTGGGCGAGGTCCTCGGCGACGAAGTCGTGCCGATGCTCAACGCCATGAGCCAGGGCCGCTCTGGATCGATGGCAACCATTCACGCCGACTCGTCCGCCGGAGCTTTCCGGCGTCTGGCCACGTATGCCGTGCAGGCACCCGAGCGTCTGCCGATCGAGGCCACGAACCTGCTCATCGCCGGGGCGATCCACCTCGTCGTGCACCTCGACTCGCGCCTCCCCGCCAGCCCCGCCGGCGACGGCCCCCGGCGTCGTCGCCTTCATCGGCACGTCTGCTCAGTGCGCGAGGTCGTCGACTTTGACGGCCAGATCGTCATCTCGAACGAGCTCTGGGCGCCAGATGGCGAGGGACGAGCTCGTCGGTCCTCTCCACCGTCGGAGCGGACACTGGAGGCTCTGTCAGCGGAGGGCTATGAATGGCAGGCCGCGAACTGGCAGGACGCCCGATGGTGAGCCGCCGACGCGGCGGGACGGCCGGAGGCGGCCGATGACCGCGCTCTTGGTCCTCCTCGGCGCTCTCATGGGTTTCGCCGTGGTGCTCGTCATCGCCGGCATCACTGCCTCACCCGTTCCCGCGGCGAGGACGTCCCGCAAGGAGCCGGCCGACTCCCGCCGGATGGCGATTGCAGCGGTGCTCGGGGTGGTCGTCCTGGCGATCACGAGATGGCCCGCGGCAGCCATCACGGCGGCATTCGGCTGCCTCGCCCTCGAGGGCTGCGCGGCGCGCCCGCATCGGCTTCGATCGCCCGGCTGGAGGGGATCGCTACGTGGGCAGAGATGCTCCGTGACACCCTGTCGGGCGCGGCGGGCCTGTCGCAGGCGATCGCAGCCACCTCCCGTACGGCGCCGAACACCATCCGGCCGGCCGTTGAGGCCCTCTCGGGACGCTTGGCATCCGGCGTGCACGCCAGGGATGCCCTGTCCGCATTCGGCGAGGATGTGGCCGACCGAAGCGCCGACACCATCGTTGCGGCACTCTGCATGGCGTCCGAGCAGAGGGCTCAGCGCTTGGGCGACCTCCTGAGCGCGCTTGCGACGACGATCCGCGAGGAGGTGGGCATGCGCCTGCGGATCGAGGCATCACGCGCCTCGGCACGTACGGCAATCCGCACCGTGGCCGGGTTCTCGCTCGCGTTCCTGAGCCTCCTCGCCCTCCTTGCGCGCAGCTACTTGGCACCCTTCTCGACGGCGCAGGGACAGGTCGTGCTTCTCCTCGTGGGCGCCTTTTTCGCCGGTGGACTGTGGCTGATGACGAAGATGGCCGAGCCGAAGACCGGCGGGCGGCTGGCGGCGGTGACCAGATGAGCATGCTGATCGTCCTCGGCGCCCTCGGCGGGTTGGGAATCAGTTTCGTATTCTCCTTCGTCGTCAACCGGCAGACGGCGCTCGAACTCGAGCTGGCACGGCTCGACAGCCAGCCGAGGGGGGCCAGGCAGGCGCCCATCGTGAGCATCCGTCAGCGCCTTGGTCGACGACTTCTTCAGCTGGTCCCCTCGGACCTGCAGGGCGGAAGCGGCCAGACAGCATCGGACCTCGAGCTCGTGGGCCGTTCCGCCGGGCAGCATGCTGCAAGCATCGGGACGCTCGCATTCGCGGGAGCCGCCGTCGGTCCCGGGCTTGGCGCCGCCGCCGCTCTCTCGGGATTCACAGTGCCCCTCGCGTTCCCAGTGGTCGCTTGCCTCGCGTTAGGTGTCGCAGGAGCTGTCGTGCCGGTGATCGCACTCCGAGCGCGCGCCCGCGTACAGCGGCGCCACTTCCGGCAAGCCCTCGGATGCTGGCTGGACTTGGTGTCGCTCGGACAGGCCGGAGGGATGGGCATCGAGAGCGCCCTACAGGCTGCCTGCTCTGCTGGCTCGGATCCGACCTTCGCACGCCTGCGCCGTGCGATCGACTTCGCCCGTCACTCCGGCGACACCCCGTGGCAGGGGCTGCAACGCCTCGGTGAGCAGCTGCGCGTCGTGGACCTGGAGGAGCTGGCGTCAAGCCTCTCCCTTGCGGGCACGGAGGGCGCAAGGGTACGGGCGAGTCTCGCTGCCAAGGCGGCCTCGCTGCGGACGCGCGAGCTGGCTGAGGCGGAGGCCGAAGCGAACTCCACCACCGAGAAGCTGTTCGTGCCTGCTGTCGTCATGATGCTCGGGTTTCTCCTGTTCATCGGCTACCCGGCCCTCGTCACCGTCTCCAAGGTTCTCTGAATCGGCAACATCCGCAGCACCCGGTAGCACCCCCGCAGAGCCCTCGTCATCTGAAAGATCAAAGGAGATAACGCAATGACCGAGTTCCAGCTGGTCGCCTTCCTCTTCACGCAGCTGCGTATGCGGTTGGCCGAGATGAGGGAGGAGCCCGATCGCGGAGACGTCGCCGAGAAGCTCGTCATCGTCGGCGTCTTCGTCGCCCTAGCCATCGCGGTCGGGATCATCATCACCAAGGCAGTGACGACGAACGCCACGCATCTTGGAACGCAGATCACCGGCGCTCCATGAGGCTCGAGCTGTTCGGAGGTCGGTAGTGGACCGTTCCGGCCTCCTCGATGGCGGTGGCAGCGACGAGCTCGGCTCGGCTACTGCCGAGCTCGTCGTGATCCTCCCCGCGCTGTTCATCGTGTTGACACTGCTGGTGCAGGTGATCTTCTGGGCGCTGGCAAGCCACGCGGTGCAAAGCGCCGCAGAGACTGGAGGTGAGGTTGCTCGGGCGGTGGGCGGCACCGGCCCCGCCGGCGTGGCGGCCGCACAGTCTCAGGTGGACGCCACAGCCGGCGGGATGCTGCACGGGGTGATCGTCACGTCACAAGAGCTCGTCGGCGGTCAGGAGCAGATCAGCGTCTTCGGCTACGTCACGTCCCTGCTCCCTGGAGTCTCGTTGCACGTCAGCGCCTCGAGCATCGGACCCACGCAGGGTTTCAGGGGAAGCGGATGAGCCGCCGTCGATGCTGCGGGGCACGGGACGCCGGCTCCGCCACGGCGGAGCTCGTCATCGTGGCGCCGATCATCCTCGTCATCATGGCCGCCACGGTCGTCCTCGGCCGGCTCGTCCTCGTCAAGCAACAAGTCGTCGATGCCGCCAGGAGCGCGGCAGAGGCGGCGGCGGTGTGGCCGACGCCGGCCCAGGCTTCCGAGGCGGCAGCGCTCAGTGCAAGCTACGACCTGGTCCAGGATCATGCCGATTGCCTGACGAGCAAGGTAGCGGTGAACACCTCGCAGCTGGCGCCCGGCGGATCGGTCGCCGTCACCATCACGTGCCTGGTCCCCTCTGGCACCTCGCTCATCCCTGGCCTTCCTTCGGCGATGTCCATCTCCGTCTCGGCATCCGCCCCTGTCGAGATCTACCGGGAGGTGGGGTGAGGTGCAGATGAGTCCGGGTTCACACATGGGGAACGCTACTGACGAGGGTTCCGTAGTCGCCTACGTGCTCCTGCTCGCAGCATCGCTCGTCGTCGTGCTCGGCTTGGCGGTCGGCGGCGGTGAGGCGCTGGCCGCTCATCAGGCGGCGTACTCGGAGGCCGAGCAGGCGGCCCGGGCCGGTGCGGCGGCGTTGGCGACGTCGGCTCTGCGCTCGGGCAGCATCACGATCGATCAGCAGGCTGCTGCCCGAGCGGCGGTCGCCTACATGGCGTCCGCCGGCCACCCGGGCAGTGCCACCGTGAAGGGAAACGTCGTGACTGCTTCGGTCACGCCCTATCCCGTCCCGACTCCGTTGCTCGGTCTTGCCGGCATTCGCGCCTTGACCGTATCGGCGCAGGCCTCTGCCACGGCCGCAGTCGGCTGAGACCCCAACCGCCTCTGCAACCTCGGCCGCCTCGGCAACCTCGGCCTTCCGCCACTTCCATTCTCGGCATTCGCGGCCCTCTAGTCCCGACAGGTGGCAGGAGCCCAACGACGTCATGCCCAAGACACGGCGGCAAAGCCCTTCGGGTGACCGCAGAAGGATTCGCCGTCGTTCGACAGCGGCTCGTCTGGGATTGTGCCTCGCTTTTCTTGTAACGATCTTGCTCATCAGCTGGCCCGTCCTCTCCGCCTACGACTGGAGACGCCTTCCCTCCCCCAGTGGGCTGGTCGATCTCGGGAGTCGGCTGTTCGATCAGCGGAGGATGTCGCAGCAGGCGATGCCCTCAGCCTTGTCAGCTGTGGCGCTCCTTGCGCTGCTCGTCGCGATCTGCGCCAGCCTCCAGCGAGCCGTATCCGGCAGACACCGGCGCCGTTCGGAGACGGTCTTGGTGACGTTGGTGTCGTCCTGTCTCGAGGTTCCCGGGCCCCCGTTTCATGGAGCTCGCGCCGCCCACCCCCTGGATCGAGATCGTGTCGCAAAATGCTCTGCAGGATCAGTGGGTCTGCTCGAGCGGGGTGGCAGAATGTCGGCCTCGGCAGAGCTGACTCGCCTGCCGGAATCGGTACCGACGGAGCGGGAGCGGCTGGGACCCCCGATGAGTGGTGAGCTTTCCGAGACGGTGGCGCACGCGCAGATCAACGCGCCGGCACCATCATGCGTGGTCCCTCCGGCTTCCGGTTTGCGGGCGGTGCTCGCCGACCACCGGCGCCAGGACCACGTGGATTGCCCGGGCGGAGACGGCGGCGCAGAACAGGACCCTTCCGGCCCGATTCCTCCCGCAGCCATGATCCAGTTGGAGGACGCGGAGTGGGCACGGATCCTCGTGTCCTCACTCGAGTACGCGGGTCGCGGCGAGCGCTCGAGCCTGGCGCCGGTGCTAGTCAGCCTCGATGCCACCAGCGTGTCGGTGACACTCGAGTCCGATGCTCGGCTCGACATCCCCTTCTCTGACGTCCAGCCGGTGCAGAGCGAGCTCGGCCCGACGTGGACGCTGCCCCGGCAGGTGTCTTCGTTCGTCACCGTGCCAGCTGTGGCACGGGCGTTCGCGAACGCCGTCATCCCCTGCCTCGTCTCCCTGACAAAGCGCTGCGACGCCGCGCGACGTGTCGAGCTGATCGGCCTCGCCGCTGCCGGCTCCGTGCTACTGCAGGGAGAAGCGGCAGAGGTCGACGAGCTGCTGCGGTCGATGGTGGTCGACGCGGCCACCAGACGGTGGTCGGACGGCGGGCGATCGGTATTGGTCGGTTTCGGGCGGGAGCTGCACGGGCTCGACGGAGTGCGTCACGTGTCCGGGATCGCCGAGGCGGCCACGATCGCCGAGTCTCTGGTGACCGAAGGTGCGTCGGCCGCCGGCGAGGATCCCGCCAGATCTCCCCGGCACTGCCTCACCACGTTCTTCGTCTCGCACGTCGAGGATCTATCGGCGTTACGCCGGCTCCTGAACTCGGTTGAGGCCGGGCGCAGGGGGTCCGACCCCCAAGATCTCCACAACCTGGCTGCCGTCGTCGTCCAGGACGTAGGCGGGTGCAGGTTCGTGGTGGATGCGTCCGGCGAGGCGACCACGCGATGCCGGCGGGCGTCGACGGACGAGGTGCGTGGCGAGCCCGATGCGACAGAGGATCCGGCGGGTTCTCCCACCGGCCCCCGGACGGGTTCTGCCATCCCCACCCCGGCCCCGACGCTCGCCCGATCCGATCAGGCCGCGTGCGGCAAGGTCGCGGTGAACGTGCTCGGGCCTGTACAGATCCTCGGCGCGCCGTCCCCATTCGAGCGACGTCCGAAGTTGACCGAGCTGATCGTGTACCTCGCGCTGCACCCCGAAGGATCGATGACCGACGCCTGGTCCACTGCCCTCTGGCCCGACCGCCGCATGCCTCTGTCGACCCTCTCCAACCGCCTCTCAGAGGCGCGTCTGGCACTCGGCATGGCCGAGGACGGCGCCTACCACATCCGCAAGCAGGGGCACCGCCACCTCCTAGGACCGGGAGTGACGACCGACTGGGAGCGCTTCTCGCTGCTCGCCCGTCCTGGTCGCTCGGCTGCCGACTGGCACGACGCCCTGGAGCTGGTTCGGGGGCGCCCCTTCGACGGGCTGCGCGAAGCGTCGTGGACGCTCCTCGAAGGCATCGTTCCGACGATCGAGTCGGCAATAGTCGATGTCGCCTGCCGCCTCGCCGAGCACGCCCTCGCAGCCGAGGATGCCGAAGAAGCCGAATGGGCAGCACGGCGGGCGATGCTCGTCTGCCCTTGGGACGAGCGGCTGTACCGGATCGTGATGCGCAGTGCCGATGCTGCCGGGAACCGTGCGGGCGTCGATGCAGCCCTGAGGCAGCTCGCTCGCGTCCTCGAAGGCTCTGGCGATCCGCTCGACGTCGTCCACCCCGAGACCGCCACGCTCTACCGCTTCCTCACGGGCAGGCACAGGAGAGCTGACGCGGCACCGTTCCAGGACCGGTAGCGTCCCCTCTGCACCGGCTCAGCAGGCCGGCTCGGCAGGCGCACCGGAGCCGACGGCGCGCCCTACGACGGAGGACTCGTGGGAATTCTGGAAGGAAAGCGCATCCTCATCACGGGCGTCCTCACGGACGATTCCCTCGCCTTCGGCGTTGCCAAGCTGGCGATCGAGGAAGGGGCAGCGATCGCCCTCACGGGCTTCGGGAGGGGCCTCTCGCTCACCCGGCGCACGGCGCGCAAGTTGCCTGTCGAGGTGGAGGTCCACGAGCTCGACGTGACGGTCGCCGAGCATGCCCCCGCAGTCGCAGCCACTCTCGCCGACCAGTGGGGCACCCTCGACGGGATCCTGCACGCCATCGGCTTCGCCCCCGCGGACTGCCTCGGCAACGGCGTGCTGCCGGCACAGTGGTCGGACGTTGGGGTGGCCCTGCAGGTGTCGGCCTACTCCTACAAGGTCCTCGCCGAGGCGTTCCTGCCACTGATGAAGGCGGCCGGCGGAGGCTCGATCGTCGGCCTCGACTTCGACGCCACTGTCGCCTGGCCCGCCTACGACTGGATGGGCGTGGCCAAGGCTGCGCTGGAGTCCTTGAACCGCTACCTGGCACGTGACCTCGGTGGCTACAACGTGCGAGTCAACCTGGTCGCCGCAGGCCCTGTGCGGACGTTGGCGGCGAAGTCGATCCCGGGCTTCAGTCGTTTCGAGGACGTGTGGGATGGCCGGGCGCCGCTCGGCTGGGACGTCAACGATCCGGAGGCGGTCGCACGCGCCTGCGTCGCCCTCCTCTCGGACTGGTTCCCGAAGACGACAGGCGAGATCATCCACGTCGACGGCGGCTACCACGCCACCGGAGCCTGATCGTCCGGTGCGAGGAGCTGCCTGCCAGATGGCGCCCGCCAAGCGGGTCGGAGACTCCGCGCCTGACGACGACACCCACCTGTCGTTGATGGTCGGGGTGGCCGGCTGAAGGTCGAGCCGGCAGGCGGTCCGGCCGTGACGCCGCCTCTCGATCCGGCGGCTGCCCGCTCCACCACTGTCTTCAGGCTGGCACTCCTCTGGCTCATCGGAGCCAACATGCGGACCGTCATCCTGGCTCTTCCTCCCGTGCTGCCGGTGATCCACCAGCAGCTCCACCTGAGCGAGACCGAGGTCGGCCTGATCACCACCTTGCCGGTGCTGCTCTTCGGGCTCGGCGCGATCGGCGGGTCGGTGGCAGTCGCCCGTCTCGGTCCCCGGACGACGTTGGCGCTCGGGCTGATGGTGGTGGGAGGAGCTTCGGCACTGCGCGGCGCCGGTGGCGCGCCGCTCCTGTTTGCGGCATCGATCGCCCTCGGGCTCGCCATCGCCGTCGTGCAGCCGGCGCTGCCGACCCTTGCGCACGCCTGGTTCGGAGCCCGCACCGCCCTTGCCACCACCGTCTACAGCAATGGGTTCATCGTCGGCGAGGCGGTGGCGGCGTCTCTCACGATCCCCGTCCTCCTGCCTCTCGTCGGCAGCTGGCGCTGGTCGGTCGCCGCTTGGGGAGTCCCTTGCGTGGTGACCGGGATCCTCGTCATGGCGGCCGCTCACGTACCCCGCGCCGCGGGTGAAGAAGTGCTCGGGTGGTCTCCGAGGCTCGGAAGCGCCACCACCTGGCGCCTCGGCGTCCTCCAAGGAGGAGGCTCCACCGTCTACTTCGGCCTGAATGCCTTCCTTCCCACCGAGCTGCACGCGGTCAACCACGGGTCGATGGTCACGGGATGCCTGGCGGCACTCAACATCTCGCAGCTGGCTGCCGTCCTGATCATTCCCGTGCTCGCCCGCCGCCGTATCCGAGCTGCCGGCTTCATGGCCACCTGCGGCGTCGCATCGCTCGGAGCCGTGGCGTTGATCGCCTTCCTCCCCGGACCGTGGGCCGTCGTCGGGTCCGGGATCGCCGGCGCCTGCTCCGCCTGTTGCTTCGTGGTGTGCTTCGCCCTGCCTCCGGCCGTAGCGCCGGGCAACGAGGTCCATCAAGTCACGGCCGGGATGCTCACCATCGGCTACACGATGGCTTTCGCTCTCCCCCTCGTCGGCGGTCTGGTGTGGGACTCGACCGGGCAGCCTCGGGCGGCCTTCGTTCCCGCAGCAGTGGGCGCTGTGCTCTTCGGCACGGCTCTCTCGCTCCGACGCCCTTCGCCGGACGGCGCCGAGCCACCTGGGACGAGGCTGGCCTGAGGCCGTGGCAGGCCGTGGCGCCTGCACGCACGGGGTGCACCGCTTTGCGCCGTATCGCCCGCCACCTTACGATGCCGCCATGGCATCCACGCCCAGCGGGCCCCGCAGGTTCGAGGTGATCACGGAGCGGATCACGCTCCCACTGGCCGTGCTTTTCGTGCTGGGCGTGATCTTCGTCGTGGTGCTGCACCTGTGGCTGCGGACGGACTGCTTCAACCTGCGGATCTGCGTCTGAGGGTACGGCGGCGCACATGCCTGCCGGCAGACGATCAAAACAGGCGAAAGCACAGGATTGGCATCGACAGCGCCCGGGTAGGACAGCCAGGAGCAGGGCGCAGGGACGAGGACTGTGCGCGCACGAACGGTTCGTGCCGACCTAAGGGTTGAGATGAGATCCGAGCGAGGGGACACGGTGGTTGGCAGGGGCGCCCACATTGTCCAGCTTTACGAGCGCGACCTTGACCTGGCGGCCAGCGTGGCGGACTTCGTCGGCGAGGCGTTGCGCGAGCAAGAACCCGTGTTCGTCGCCATCACGGACCACCACTGGGACGTGGTCCGACGGGAGCTGGAGCGCCAAGGCACCGATCCCGAAGCTGCCGAGCACCAGGGCCGGTTGACGGTGCTCGACCCGGCCTCGATCATCGAGCAGTTTCTCATCGACGGGAAGCTGTGCGGCGAAGCGTTCCGGCGGTCGATCGGCGCCACCCTGTGCGGCGCCGAAGGGCCAACTTGCCCCGTCCGCGCCGTCTGCGAGACCTTCGCCGTCCTCTGGGACGCGGGGCAGGTCGGTGCGGCACTGGAGCTGGAGCACCAGTGGAACATCCTGGCTGGCGAGCTGCCCTTCTCACTGCTCTGCGCCGTCCCTGCCTCCACGCTCGAGCATCCCGACCTTGCCCCGTTGGCCGAGCAGATCTGCACCATGCACGACTCGCAGCTTCCTTCGACCCGGGAGGGCTCCCCTGAATCGCCGGAGCTGGCGCCTGACTCCAGGCCCAGCGGGTCCGCAGGCGGCCACTGCTCAACCAGGACGGAGATGTCGGGGTCGACGGTCTCTCCTCGGGCAGCCCGGCAGTTCCTCGTCAGCGCTCTTGACCGATGGGGCTACGAAGGCCGCCTCGTGAGCGACGCGGAGCTCGTCCTGAGCGAGCTGGCTACGAACGCCGTGCTGCATGCCAAGACAGGTTTCGAGGTCTCCTTGACGATGGACGAAGGGCTGTTGCGGCTGGCGGTTCACGACGACAGCAGCTTGCCGCCGGAAGTGCAGGACGACGATCCCGACGCCGAGACCGGCCGCGGCCTGCAGCTCGTGTCTGCGTTGTGCGAGCGGTGGGGGGTCGACGTCGCGCCGGGCCGGATCGGCAAGACAGTCTGGGCTGAGGTCACGGCCGCCTACGAGGAGTAGGCAATCGCAACACGAGAAGTGTCGACTGGGGTTGTATGTTCTGCCCTTGCGATGCGCCGAGGCATGACCGCCGCCACTGAATGGCGCCTGGCCTTGGAGAGCTGGGCGATCCCCGCCGAGATACTGGCCGCCGCTCCCGAGTCGCCGTGGGGGTTCCCACCGTCCCTGTTCGTGCGATCGGCCGCCGCGGCACTCGAGGACACCCAGCCGACACCCTCACGCCTGCAAGCCCTGGAGAAGCTCAGCGAATCCGACGACGCGTCCGTCCTCGATGTGGGCGCGGGCGGCGGGGCGGCCAGCCTTCCCCTATCTCCCCCCGCCCAGCTGCTGGTGGCGGTCGACGAGAGCGAGGCGATGCTCGACCGGTTCTCGCAGGCGGCGGAAGAACGGGGCGCCCGCCACCAGCAGCTGCTCGGCCGATGGCCGGACATCGCCGACAAATCCCCGCACGCCCACGTTGTCGTATGCCACCACGTCTTCTACAACGTCCAGGACCTCGCACCGTTCGTCGCCGCCCTCTCGCAGCACGCCGGGCGGCGTGTCGTGGTCGAGTTGACCGCCGAGCACCCGATGAGCGGGCTCAGCCCGCTCTGGCTCGCGATTCACGGCGTTGTACGCCCTACACGACCTGTGGCGGCCGACGCGCTGGCGGTCGTACGCGAGCTCGGATACGGCGCACAGATCGCGTATTCGAGAGGCCATCGCTCTGGGACCACGCGCCTGTGGAAGAGCGGGTGGCGTTCGCCCGCCGGCTGCTTTGCACAGGACCAGAGAGTGACGCTCTTATCCGCTCCCACTTCGAAACCATCCAAGCGGCCGACGAGCGCCGCCGCCTGGCCACGATCTGGTGGGACGTCTGACCGGCGAGCCTCGCAGGCAGCCGCCGGGTAGAACTTAGGGGATGGACGTCGACCTTCACGTATGGCGTTTCGACTGGGCCGGAGGAGACGAACGGATCGGGCCGCGTGTACGGGATCTCGCCCGCCGAGCGGAAGCGGTGGGGATCCGGACGCTCTCTTTCATGGACCACTACTTCCAGATGGAAGCCATGGCGCCGGCAGAGGACCCGATGCTGGAGGGCTACACGGGCCTCGGCTTCGTCGCCGGCTCCACCGAGTGGCTGCGGCTTCGCCTCCTCGTCACGGGGGTGACCTACCGGCCACCGGGCCTGCTGGCGAAGATCGTCACGACCCTCGACGTGCTGTCGGGCGGTCGTGCCGAGCTTGGAATCGGTGCGGCCTGGTACGAGCGGGAGCACAAGGGGCTCGGCGTTCCGTTCCCGCCCCCCGCAGAGCGGCTGTCACGGTTGGAGGAGGCGATCCAGATCTGCCTGCAGATGTGGAGCGACAACGATGGCCCTTACAACGGCCGCTACTACCAACTGGAGGAGACGCTCTGCCGGCCGCGCCCGGTTTCCAAGCCGAGGCCCCGGATCCTGATAGGCGGCGGCGGCGAGCGCAGGACGCTACGCCTTGTCGCCAACTATGCCGACGCTTGCAACTTCTTCGGGTCGCCGGCTGACGTGGCGCACAAGATCGATGTCCTCGAGCGGCACTGCGAGGCTGTTGAGAGGGATCCAGCTTCGATCGAGGTGACGGCCATGTACCGCAACTTCCCGGAGGACCCCTCTCCCGACGACCTCGTCCGCGCCGCCGAGGAGTTTGCCGCAGTCGGCGTGTCGTCGCTCGTGATCAGTCCCATCGGCGACGACCCCGCCCGCTGGCTGGAGGAGCGGCTCGGCCCGGCGATGAAGCACATCGAGGCGATGGAGCCGGTCGGCAGCTAGCCCAATCGTGGGTGGTCCGGTCCGCACGGCCGGGCACGGAGGGCCGAGAACGGAGGCACCTTTGTGCGTGAGCTAGTGGAAGTGGCAGACGGCGTCCTGGTCACGACGAGCCCGCGCTCTGTAACCAATACCACCCTGGTGCTCGACGGCGGGGGCGGGTGCCTCGTCGTCGACCCAGCCGTAACTGCTGTCGAGCTGGAATCGCTCGCGCAGGCCATCGCACAGCGGGACCTGCGGGTCGTCGCCGGATGGTCGACCCATCCGCACTGGGACCACGTGCTGTGGAGCGCGTCGCTCGGGACGGTTCCGCGATGGGCGACGCAGAAGGGTGCCGAGGTGGCGGCCGCCGAGCACGCGGGCCTCGTAGAGGGCGCGGATTCCAGTGCCCCCGGACACGATCTCGAGCTGCTCGGGCTGCTGGACGGCATCGAACCCGGAACGCCATCGGTTCCCTGGGACGGTCCCTCGATCCTGGTCCTCGAGCATGGGGGCCACGCTCCCGGGCACGGCGCACTGCTCGTGCAGGCGTCTGAGGGCCTGATCGCGGGCGACATGTGCTCCGACATCGAGGTCCCACTCCTCGATCTCGACGCGGACGACCCGATCGGCGCCTACAGGTCCGGCATCGAGCTCTTGGCTCGGGCGGCAGCGGCTGCAGTCCAGGTCGTGGTTCCTGGTCATGGGGCAGTGGGTGACGAGGCGGAGATGAGCCGGCGGTTCGAACTGGATCAGCGTTACCTCGACGACCTGGAGGCTGGTCGCGATCCGCCAGACCCCCGGCTCGAGACGGCGCCGGCGTGGCTGCGGGACGAGCACGCGAGACAGGTCGCCTGGCAGCGGGATCGCAGGTAGGCGCTCGCCCATGCTCGCTCTCGCCAGCCCGACGTGGCACTAAGGTGGAAGCACGTCTGGCGGCGTGGCCGAGTGGTTTAGGCAAGGGCCTGCAAAGCCCTGTACCCCAGTTCGATTCTGGGCGCCGCCTCCCTGGTAGTTGCAAGTTTTCTCGACTATCGGTCCGCGCCGATGACGCGAAAATGAAGCGATCTGTCCGGCGGGTACCGGGTCTTGACATACCGGATCATGACAGCGGCGAGTGACGGCGCAGAGTGCCGAAAGCCCGCGGGTCGATACCCTCACACGGGACGAGCGCGGGGCTCGGACCGCTATCCCACGTCTGCGGCATGATGAGACTGTGCTCCGAGGAGGGTTTGCGCTTCTGGTCGTCGGCCTGCTGACCGCCGCCTGCACGAACGGTGGGCCGAGGACCAGCGGCACGACTACCACATCGCACTCCACCGGCTCCAGCTCGCCGCGAACGTGGCCGGCGTACGTCGTCGCTTCGACGGGGTCGGGCTCGAATGAGGCGAGCGTGCTCATACCGTTCAACCCCTCATCAGGCACTGTCGGGAAGTCGATCGAGATGCCAGGTAGTAGGGTCGCCGTCGCACCCGGGGGGAAACACGCGCTCGCGTTCAGCGGACAGGAAGACGGTTACGTAGTCGACCTCGGCAGTGGGCGGATATCACCGCCGATCGTCTTGGGACCATTCCCCGAGAGCGTCGCCTTCTCCCCCGACGGCACCATGGCGTACGTTGCCGATGCCGGTGAAGCTGCGTGCATCGTTCTCTGCGCCCGCGGCCCCGGGGTACGTCCCAGTGACTACGTCACGCCACTCGACATGGAGACGGGGCGAGTCGAGTCTCCGATCCACGTGTGCAGCGGCCCCCTGCAGGTGGCGATGTCCCCGCAAGGGAAGACGCTCTGGGTCTCATGCGGCTTCGCGGGGGTCGAGTCCATCTCCCTCGCCTCGGGCCATGTCAGTCACTACGACGTCCCGGGATCGCCGGGCAATATCTCGTTCACCGACGGAGGCCGCACGGTCGTCGTGGGCCAGATATTCGTCGAGGATCTTCAGACCGTCTCGCCGTGGATCAACTTGATCAATACGGCGACCGGCAAGGTGAGCAAGTCGATCGTCGTCGGCAGGCCTGGCATCACGTCGGTCGCCGCTTTGACGCCTCAGGGCATCGCATACGTCAACACGTGGGGTTGGCCGACCCCGCCTCAGCCACATGCGCCGGCCGAATACACGACCGAGATCGTGCCGCTCGATCTTCACAGCCGGCAGCTCGGACCGGCGCTCTCGGCCTCCGGGCATCAACGAGTGCTCGCCGTCGGCTACTGGCCGGGAGTGGGGGTCCGCTACCTCACTGCCCCCGACGCGAACGGCGTCGTCATCGAGTACGACCCCGCAGACGCCACCACGGTGCGCATACTCACATCAGCCCGAGATAGCGCACCGCTTGGACTGTCCAACCTGACGGGGCTGGTCGCGGTCGACCCGAGCTCGCCGGTCGCAATCATGCAGATCGGCTCAGAAGCCACGGCGCCGACACGCGAGCTCGAGACGTTGAACCTAATGAACGGTACCGTGAGCCACGTCATCCCCCTTCCGGTCGCCGTCTCGTACGAGTCGGTCGCGTTCGATGGCGGGCCCTCCATCGACGGGTTCCTGCCTTCGCTGGCGGCCTGATCTCGCTGAGCCGCTGTGCGCGTTCCGGCCACGATCCGCCTTCTTGGCCGACGGTACGGACGCGGATGCTCTCCCCGAGACCTGGCTTTCGATCCCCCCATTTCCACCGGCAGCTGGCATTTATCCGTAGGTACAAGCGGACGGCACCGTCTCCGGCGGCGGGGGCATACGCCCGCTGACTCGGTACCCCGCCGGCGACGGGAGCTTCTCGGCACCAGGGGTGTGACTTACCAATGCATTGACCGACGAGACAGAGTCCAGGTACCAGGCGTCGTCGCGAAGATCGAAGACGTCGGTCCCGCAGCTGCCGTCGCTCACAACCGCCAGCACTCCGCCGGCCAGCGGGCTTGCGCAGTCGAACTGGCAAGGAGCAGCGATGCGGCGAAGCAAGAGGTATGAGTAGGCGAGGAACACGGCCGGGTCAGGCGCACGATAGGCCGTGAAGCCTCTGAGAGCGTGCGCCGCGTCCGGATCGAGACAAGAGGCGTCCGTCGGCGTGCACCGCTCGACGAGAATCACCGGTCCCCCAGGTGCCTGGTCGCCGACGGCGTTGCTGACGACGTCGAACCAGGTGTCGGCTTCCGTCGACAGCTGGCAGAACTGGGCGCGCCCGTACCATTCGGTGATGAATGAGTTGTCACTGGGGTCGAAGAAGTGCGGTCCACAGGAAACGGTGCCATCACCGGTGGGGGTCGCCGGCTGCGCCGGGACCGAGCCCGCGATAAAGCTGTAGCTCGTCGGGCCCCAGAACAGTAGCTCCGCTCCGGTCCATACGGCCTGCGGCGATGGCGACTGTAGAGACACCGACGAAAGGAGGGCGGGTGGAGGGGAAGGGAGGGTGGCCCACTTCCCTGAGCCGGGGTCGTAGGCCGCAAGGTCTTGAACACCTGAGTTGGCGATCCCGTTGCGGTACCGATTCATCGTGACGTACGAACTCCCGGTCCAGACCGCCGGCCATCTAATCTCGTCGAAGTAGTCAGGAACTGGCTGCCATACGCCGCCTGGCATGTAGGCCCAGCCCCGTCCGCCCTCCGGCGTGTAGCACGGACCAGGACACCATTGACCGTCCATCACCAGCACTGCGCTTCCACTCCAGGCAGTGCCGGCTGCAGCCGTCACGACGCTCGGGGGCGGCGGGCGCCCCTGGGTCCACCCAACGGCTCCAGCGGGCAAATCATATTGAAGGACGGTCAGATGGCTCGTACCATCGGGCTTGGAGATGTGGCTGACGCTCCACATGATCCACAGAATCAATCTGTCCCCTGTCCATGCCGGAGTCAGGGTGGTGACGGACCACCCCCGCTGGTCCGGGATAGCCGGCAGGGACGTCCAGTCGCGATAGGCGGGATCGAAGGCGGCCCCGTCGTCCAGGCCGACCACAGTGCCGCCGATCACTTGCTCGCCTCCGAGCACGACTAGTTGCTCGCCTGTCCATAGGGCCGTCGCACCCGAGCGGCTCTCGAGCGGGAACCTGGGGAGACGGCTCCAGGAGTTGGTTGCGGGATCATAGGAAGCCGTGTCGCCGTTGCCCGCGACGACGATCATCTCGCTCCCGGTCCATGCGCCGACAGCGGAGGACGGCGCTCCGAGAGGACTTGCCGGCAGCATCCTCCACGACCTCGTTGCAGGGTCGTAGGAGGCGCCGTCCCCCAGTCCCTTTCCGGTGTACGTCGTGCCGCCCCACACGATGAGCTCCTGGCCGGTCCAGACCTCAACCTCGCTATGCCGCATGCTGAGGGGCCCTGCCGGGAACGTCGACCAGCGGCCTCGGGCCAGCTCCGAGCTCGTCCCCGCCGATGAGCCGCAGCCCGGGCTGGGCTCTGCGCACGGCCCCGTGTCGGTAGCTAGCAGCATGTGTACCGGGTTGACGGCAACCGTCGTAGAGGTCGAGGTCCTGCCAGTGGTCGACGCAGTCGGAAGCCCTGCTGTGTGGCGATCTGGCCGAGAAGAGTTGAGGACCAGGACGCTCGACAGCACGGCACCTGCGACGAACAGCACGATTGCGACCCGCGTGCCGAGCGTTGCGGCGCGCCTTGCGCTAGGTCCGATGGTTGCGGTTGCGACCGCATCCCGCAGCCCCGGAGACCGAGGCGTCAAGTTGGTCGAGGGTTTGTATGACCAGGACTCGATGAGCGTCGCGATCGATCTCAGTTCGGCGTCGATGCGGGCTTCGGCCTCACTGAGGGACTGTTCTTCCACTACTCCTCCTCTCCGGCATCGTCGCGTCTTCTCCAAGTGCCGCCACCATCGAACGGCGCGAACGGGACAACCACATGCGAACGGTGCTCGCGGGAACGCCCATCTCGGCGGCGATCTCTTGAACCTCGAGGCCGACCAGTGCTCGCAGCACGAGCGCACGTCGTTGGTTCGGAGGGAGTGATCTGACAGCCGCGAGCACCTCGAACTGGCGCTCGTCGAGCGGTGGAGCGTCGATCGCCTGAAACGGGCTGGACCGGCTGAGCCGAGCGGATCGCATCTTCCGCCAGCGGCTCACTGCAAGGTTGTGAAGTACGTGTCCGCGTCCAGGCTTCGGGATCCTCGAAACCGGACACCTGCGACCAGTTCTGCCATGCGCGGCCGAGTGCTTCGTGCGCCAGATCCTCCGCCTCCCAGGCGTTCGATGTAAGTAGGTACGCCTGCGCGACGAGCCGACGCCTCACTGAGGCGTAGAACTGCTCGAACGACTCCCTCGGGTCGGCCGTCACCAACCCACCCCTTCCATCGGCAGTCCGCTGCCTCCAGACGGTACGACCTCACGACATCAGACACGCAGATCGCCTCAGATTGCGACAGCGGCTCGTAAGCGGCACTGCGGCAGCAACCCTCACGCTTGCGGTCTTCCGATCGTGAACCTGTGAGATCCTCATCATCGTGATCGATCGGGACTTGGCCAAGGACTGGCTGGAGGTCGCCCGGCAGGAGGCGCTTGCCGGCATGGCCGAAGGTGGGATCCCGATCGGAGCCGCTGTCTTCCATCGGGACGGGACGTTGCTCGGGCGCGGGCGCAACCGCCGCGTTCAGGACGGGGATCCGTCCATGCATGCGGAGACCTCGGCGTTTCGCTCCGTCGGCAGGCGGCGCGGCTATGGCGACTGCGTCATGGTGACGACCCTCTCGCCCTGCTGGTACTGCAGCGGGCTCGTGCGCCAGTTCGGGATCGGCGCCGTGGTGATCGGCGAGTCCCGCAACTTCGAGGGCGGTGCCGGCTGGCTCGCCGAGCACGGCGTGGAGATCGCCGATCTCGATGACGAGAGGTGCACGGCGATGCTCGGCGGATTCATCGAGGCGCATCCCGAGCTGTGGGGCGAAGACATCGGCCTCTGACCGCCGTGACCAGGCCATGATTGCACCCATGATGAGCACAGCGGTCAAGGCTCTGGTCAGGCGTCCGGGTCCGCGTCTGGCGGAGGGCATCGTGACCCACATAGAGCGCCAACCGATCGACTACGCGCTCGCCTGCGAGCAGTGGCACGCATACGTGCAGGCGCTGCGAGATGTGGGCTGGACGCCGATCGAGGTGCCACCTGCCGACGACTGCCCCGACAGCGTGTTCGTGGAGGACACGATGGTCGTGTACGGGCAGGTCGCCGTGATGGCCAGCCCGAACGAGCCATCACGGCGGGCCGAGCTCGGCGGCGCCCGGAACGTCGTCGAGGGACTCGGGCTCCTGATCGAACAGATCGAGCCGCCGGGCACCTTGGACGGCGGCGACGTCCTCAAGATCGGCGACACGATCTATGTGGGTCGCAGCGGCCGGACCAACGACGAGGGTTGCCGCCAGCTGCGCGAGATCCTGAGCCCGCTAGGTGCCACGATCATCGCCGTCCCCGTACACCGCGTACTTCATCTGAAGTCGGCCGTGACCGCCCTGCCGGACGGCACCGTGATCGGCTACCCGCCCCTCGTGGACGAGCCTGAGGCGTTTCCCAAGTTCCTCCCGGTCCCCGAGGAGCACGGAGCGCACGTGGTGGTAGTCGATGACCAAAGGGTGATCATGGCCGGCGGCTGCCCCGAGACGGAGCGGCTTTTCTCGGACCTGGGCTACGACCCCCTCCCGGTCGAGATCAGCGAGTTCGAGAAGCTGGAAGGGTGCGTCACATGCCTGTCCGTCCGTCTCCGGCACCTCCCGGACCAGAGGTCGGCGACACCGGCGCCAGAGCAATAGATCGGGCGAACACGGCGGAGGGCAACACGCCTTCCTGCACATAGCAGCACGTGCGGCCATAGGTAGTCTTCGCCCGTGGCGAAACTCCTCGAGCGCAGCCGGCCGGCGCCACCGGCGCATTCGTCACCGCCGAAGCCGCGTCTATGGGGACCGCTGGCGGAGGCGGCCGGAGTGCTCCTGTCGCCGCTCATCGGCTTCCTCGTGCTCCGGATGCGATCCATGTCACCACCCGGACTGCTGGATCCGGGCATCCACACCATCTACATACTGGACCCCCGGGACGTGTTCTTCCGCTACGCGCAGGCGTATGCCAGCACGGCTCGCCTTCGCGAAGGTGCCCGCGCCGGCTTCCTCGTGCCGGCCCGGATCTCGTACCTCTTGTTCGGCGGTGTGGGCGGCTTCTACGTGTTCCGCTGGACGCTCGCGGTGCTGGCGGCCGGGTCCGCCTACCTGTTGTTGCGCCGCTGCTACGGACGGCTCGCCGGTGTCGCAGGGATCATCGCCGTGCTGTCGAGCCCCGTCCTCATCGAGGCCTGGGGCACCGACTACCCGGACTCGGCAGCTGTCTCCTACCTCCTCGCCGGCCTCGCCTGCCTGGCGATGCCGTCCGCGCCGTCGCGCCGGCGGGTGTGGATGTCGGCGGGCGCCTTCTTCCTCGTGATGGCGACATGGTCGCACGGTATGGGGGCGCTGTTGACGGTGGCAACAATCGTCGCCTATCTCGCCGTCCGCGTCCTCCGTGGGCGGCCAGGGCTGCTCCTCGACATAGGCATCCTGGCGGCCGTAGCGGTGGTCACCACGGTGCTGCTGATGGGCGGCTCCAAGCTCGTGCTGGGACAGTTCGACTTCGTCAAGCCGACGATCGAGTCCATCCGCTTCCTGAGCAAACCCGCGCAGGAGGCCCTGTGGCATTCGACAAGCGCGCGTTGGGCTCCTTATGTCGCCTACTTGCTCGTCCTGCCGGCAATGGTCCTCGCCTACGCCGTCACCTTCGCCATCAGACGTCGCCGCCCCGAGGCAGACGGTGTGACAGACACACCTGTCGGGTCCGCCCCTGAGGCGAGACCACCGAGGATCGCCACGCCACAACTCGTCGTTGGTCTCGCCCTTGCGGTTCAGGTCGTGCTCAGTGCGTTCATGCAGTTCGTCGGCAAGCTGCAAACGCTGGAAATGCACTACTTCTCCTCCACTCTCTGGGCCGCCGCTCTGCTCGCACTGGCGATCGTGTTGGTGGAGCTGATGGATCGGGCCGGGGGACGGTACGCCCAAGTGGTGCCGTGTGCCGTGCTGCTCGTGGTGCCTCTCGTCTACGCCCTCGTCAGGCCCACGGTCCCCACGTTCGGCTGGTGGCCGTACGGTTGGCTCCTCGTGGGGCTGATCGTCCTGTCGGTGTTGATCGCCTCCTCGGGAGGGCGGCTGCGGGACAAGGCGGGCTCTTGGTTGGCGACGGGCATCGGCCTCGCCGGTGTGGTGATCTGCGGCTTCGTACTCACAATCGCCAACCAGCCGAACCATCCTCAATTCGCGGGCACAGCCGTCGATCCGCCGCCGGTCTATGCCGACGCGCTCGGCAGCAGTGGCACCGTGTTCGTGGAGGAATACCGGATCGGCACGGAGCTTCCGTCCTTCGTCGGGAACGCCACCTACAGGGGGGAGCAGCTCCTGATGTGGACCAAGTGGGAAGACAACCAGATCGAGATCGACGAGCTCGGGGAGTATCACGGCGCCTTCAACATGCTTCCCCACGATCCGCCGTACCTCACCACGAACATCCGCCAGGACCTCGACTATCGGCGCCCCGCAGAGCTGTTATTGCTGGACACAACGCGCGACTGGATGGCTCAGGCGGTCGCCAGCTTGGCGCCGTATGGTCCGACGGTGGTGAGGTCTGCTGTGCTGCGCTCGGGCAATTACGTGCTCTACGTGGAGCTGCTTGCGTTGCACGAGTATCCGCCGGTGACCGGAGCCCCGTAGCGCCGGGGGAAGGTAGAACGAGGGCGTGGAACTCATCGACCTACTCAAGCTGCGCTCCGCCGTTGCGGTCGACCTGGACGGCGCCGGCAACGTGCTCGTCCGCTCCGACCTGACGGGCACGTTCCAGCTCTACGAGCTTGCGTGCGCCGGCGGCGCGCTGCGCCCACTCACCAATTTCAGCGAGCCGGTCACCGGCAGGTACCTGCCCCGTGCCCGGAGGCTGATCGTGCAGATGGACGCCGGCGGGAACGAACTGCACCAGCTCTACCTCGCCGACATCGACGATCCGCCCGGCGACGCGCCGGACCGCCTCGAACCGTTGGCGGTCGCCGAGGGGTTTGCGCAGCCGCTGATGGGAGTGGCTCGGGACGGGCGAAAGATCGCCTACCTCTCCAACCGGCGAAACAACGTCGACTTCGACGTCTACCTCCTCGACCCCCTCACCAGCGAAGAGTCATGCGTCTACGACCGGGGCGGGTGGTGCAGGGCCTCGTCCGGCTTCTCTCCCTCGGGACGCTACCTGGCGTTCCTGCTTCCCGGCAGCAGACCGCTCGACGAGCGGCAGATGCTCGTCGACCTCACGACCGGCGTGCTACGCGAGATCGGCGCCCATCCCGAACAGGCTGCTCGCGTCGGGGCGCCTGCCTGGGTCTCCGACTCCTCGTTCTTCGTGTCGTCCAACGTCGGCCGGGATCTGGCGGCCATCATGTTCGTCGATCTCGCCACCGGCCACGAACAGGCCGCGCTCGAGGGTCACCACGATCTCGACTGCTACTCGAGCTCCGACGGGAGCACCTTGGCAGTTGTCGCCAATGACAACGGGTCCGCCCGGCTCGAGCTCTTTGCAGTGGGCGACGCCGGATCGCTTAACCCTCTGAGCCCGGTGGCGCTGCCGGAGCGAGGCGTGCTCGAGGTCAATCCGGCCGGGTCGCCGCCTCTGCTCTCGCAGGACGGTGCCGAGTTGGTGTTCTCCTTCAGCTCGCCGCGCCTGCCGAGCGAAGTGTGGCGCTACCGCAGAGATATGGGTGAGCCGGAGCGGCTGACGGTCAGTTCACCTCTTGGCGCGGAGGATGCCGGGAGCCTGGTTGCACCTACGGATCATGCCGTCAAGAGTTTCGACGGGGAGGAGGTGCCGCTCTACCTGTATCGGCCGCCGGCCGATTCGGAGCAACCGCCTCCCGTAGTGGTGATGGTGCACGGCGGACCTGAGGCGCAGGCGACTCTCATGTTCAATCCCCGACTGCAGGCACTCGTAGGGCGCGGCCTGGCCGTGGTCGTGCCGAACGTTCGCGGCTCTACCGGTTACGGGAAGCGTTACGCGGCGCTCGACGACACGGTGAAGAGGCTCGATTCGGTGGCCGACCTGGCGGCGATCCACTCCTGGTTGGCTGGCGAGGGTCTCGATGCAGAGCGCGCCGTGCTGTTCGGAGGCTCCTACGGCGGCTACATGGTGCTCGCGGGATGCGCCTTCCAGCCCGAGCTGTGGGCCGCCGGCGTCGGCCTCGTGGCGATCTCCAACCTCGTCACCTTCCTCGAGAACACATCCGCCTACCGCCGTGCCCATCGAGAGCGAGAGTACGGCAGCCTCGCCGAGGACCGTGAGTTCCTCGAGCGCGCATCTCCCATGAACAAGGTCGACCAGATCAAGGCACCGCTCTTCCTCGTGCACGGCGAGAACGACCCTCGCGTCCCGGTCGGAGAGGCTCGCCAACTGGCGGCGGCTCTCGAGGCACGGGGTGTCCGCTGCGAGCTCGTGGTGTACCCCGACGAGGGGCACGGGCTCGGCAAGCTCGACAACGTGATCGACGCCTATGTGCGGGTCTTCCGCTTCCTCGACGAGGTGCTCGGCCTCGCTCGCGAGGGCACGGGCCAATCATCCGGCATTGACGCGACCTAGCAAGAGCACCGCCGGCGTGCCTGAGTTGCAGGTCCTGCGACCCGACCATGCGCCAGCGGTCCTGGCATTCGAGCTTGCCAACCGCGCCTACTTCGCGGGCTTCATCTCCGACCGCGGCGACGAGTTCTTCGATCACTTCGACGACCGGTTCGAAGAGTTGCTGGCCGATCAGGAGGCAGGAAACTGCATCTTCCACGTGCTCGTTGCAGAAGACGGCAAAGTGCTCGGTCGTTTCAATCTCGTCGACCTCGAGGGGGGCACCGGCGAGCTCGGCTACCGGGTGGCGCAGGACGTGGCCGGTCGTGGTGTGGCAACGGGAGCCGTGCGCGAGCTCTGCAGACGGGCGGCAGAGATCTACGGGCTGCGTACACTGCGGGCGGCGACCAGCGACGCCAACGTCGCCTCCACCCGAGTGCTTCGAAACGCTGGCTTCCTGGCAATCGGAACGGCTGATCCGTCGCACGTCGGGGGCCGGCCGGGCACCTGGTACGAGCTCGACCTGGCACCGCCCCCGGTCTGAGGCGAGCGCGTCTCGTCCGGACGCGGATCACCACCAGGATCTTCCTTCGAAACGACACGGAGTGATACACCTTCATCGTACACTTGTTCGTATGGGCCGGCGGGACTACAGGGGCTGCTCGGACGACGAGCTGGCAGAGGCGATCTGCCAGCTGCAGGCGCTGATCTCGGCTGCGCAGGCCGAGCTGATGGCGATGATCGCCGTCTTCTCAGAACGCGCCGCCTACGAGGCCGACGGTGCCCGCTCGATGACGGCCTGGCTGGAGGGGCGGTTGTCGCTGTCCACGTCGACCGCCCGCGACCTCGCCAGGACCGCAGGGTTCCTCGTAGAGCTGCCGGCACTTTTCGAGCTGCTGGCGAGCGGGCAGGTGAGCCTCGACCAGCTGCGCCCGGTGGCGGCCGTGGTCAAGCCCGAACAGGACCAAGATGTGGCAAAGGTGCTGCCGGGCCTGTCGGTCGCCCAGGCAGAGGAGCTGGCCAGGGCGGCACGGAGGCGCAGGGCCGCCGACGAGAACGGCGAGCACCGGGCGCGCTTCCTCCGCATGGGCCGCAAGGGTGAGATGTGCACCCTGTCGGGGCGGCTCACCCAGTCCGACGGCGAGCTCGTGCGAAAGGCCCTCGGGCGGCTCGTCGAGAGCTACCCGAAGGACCCCGAGACCGGCCTGTTCGAGGCGCTCGAGGCGCGCCATGGCCGACGCCCTTGTCGACATCTGCTCGGCCGGCATCCGAGAGGACGAGGACGCCGATCTGGCGACGGTCGTCGTGCACGTCGGGCCAGAGGTCGTCTCTGGCGCCGACGGGCACGCCGTCTCCGAGGGCGGCACGCACATCTCGCCGGAGGCGGCGAGGCGCCTGCTCTGCGACTGCCGGCTGCAGGTGGTGCGCGAGGACGAGCACGGCAACCCGCTCTCCTTTTCCACCACCACCCATGCGATCCCGCCTTCGCTGTACCGCCAGCTCCGGCGGCGGGACCGCACATGCCGCTTCCCCGGCTGTCACGCCACACGCCTCGTCAACGGCCACCACATCGTCTTTTGGGGGACGGGCGGGCCGACAGAGATGGCCAACCTCTGCCTGCTCTGCCGGCGCCACCACCGCTTGGTCCACCAGGAGGGCTGGCGCATCGAGGGCGACCCCGGCGGCGAGCTCCAGTTCGTCTCTGCGAGCGGCCAGATCCTCTCCTCCCGCCCGATGCCACTGCTCGACGAGGTCGAGAAGCGGTTCTTCGGCTGGCGGCACGGGCCACCTGACGGCCCCCCTGACCACGACCGCGGCACAGGAGACCCGCCGGACTGCGACTTCGAGATGCTGTCCGAGCAACGGCGTTGGCAACAGCTCTGGGAACACGAGCGGTGGAGCGCCGGGCCATAGGCTCACGCCCCATGAGATGGCGCCGACGAGTCTTGCCGTGTCTGCTCTTCCTGCTGGGGCTGGTGGCCTCAGCTTGCAGTAGTGGCAGTCCTGCGGCAGCAAGTCCGACGACCACGAGCTCTCCGCGCCCGAGCCTGGCTCAGGCGCGCAGTTGCGCGACCGAGCATCCTGCGACATGGATGGGCTGTCTCGCAGCCTCCGATCCCGGCTTCGGCAAGACCGAGATCTCGCGGCTGGCAATCCCGGGCGCCCACGACGCCGGGACGTTCGATCTCGATCCGACCTTGTTCGACAAGGCGAGCGGCTCCGACTGCACGAACTACTCCCCTGTCTTCTCTCAGGGATTGGGAGACCTGGTCAAAGCGTGGAGCATGACGCAGGACCTCGACTTCACGCATCAACTCGACGCCGGGATTCGGTACCTCGACATCCGCATCGCCTACAGCGGGAGCTCGAGCCTCGGCTGGCGGATCGTGCACACCGAGTTCAGTCGCCGTGCCCTCTCGGAAGACCTCGACTCGATTGCCGCCTGGGCCAAGGATCATCCGACTGAGCTCGTGATCGTGGACGTCCAGCACCTCTGCTACGACAACTCCCCCACCGCCGCCGCCGACTTGCAGCTGTGGCAGGACTTCGCGGCCCTCGGACCCCTCAGCTACGTCGCGCCGAGCGGTATGTCGGTCACGAGCGTGACACCCGACGAAGTCGTCTCCAGCCGGCGGAACGTGATCGTGATGCTCCCCGACTATGCGCTGCAGACGAATGCCCTCTCGAACATCGACCACGTCCACGCCACTTTCGTCATCGCGCCCGCGACTGGTCCCGCCCGGACGGCTCCCTCCCCCCGGCTGCCGGAGGCCTACGCCTGGCCCTCGACGATCGCCCCTGCCTCGGCAGCAGCGTTCAGCGGCGCCAACCGTGCCCTGGAGGCGTTCCCGATCGCCTACTCGCCACCTCTCGGCTCGTTGCAGGGCAAGGGCTTCTTCCAGTCCCAGCTGATATACAGCCTGAGCAGCAACCTGACGTCCGATCTCCCGTTGCTGTCGGCGTTCGGCGGCCTGATCCCGGCAAAGGGATCGACCAAGCCTGCCTGGGAGAGCGGACTGTGGTCCGCCACCTACAGCCGGAACGACGCCCTCAAAGCCTGGGGACCCAAGCTCAATGTGGTCGTATCGGACGGGATCGAGTACGGGGGCTACGTTCCAGCGGTCGTCGAGGAAGACGCCTCATGAACCCGCGTCCGGACGCGATGCAACGTAGGCAGCGCCGGCGGATGGATGCCGCGCAGGCAGTCCTCGGCCCGGAGACGCCAGTGGTCGGTTACGCCTTCGGCGTCGGCAAGCTCAGGGTGCCGTCGTGGGTGGTCGCGCTCGGCGTCCTGCTGGTCGTGGCGGCGATCGTCGCCATCTCGGAGACGACCGGTCAGCTGGTCGTGCCCGGGATCATCCCGATCCTGATCGGTGTCGCCGCGCTCCGCCCACGTTTCGGCATCGTGCTCACCCCGGGGGGCACGTTCCTGATGAAAGCGAGCGCCTGGACCGGGCTACCGAGAAGCGTTCGAGAGGTCGTTCCGACGGCCGGTGCTCTCCAGCCGGTCGAGCAGCACCAACGGCTCGTCCGCCTGCAGGTCGGGCGCGAGCTCCTCTTCGTGCGGCAACGCGAGTTCCAACAACTGCTCGGCGCAGCGGCCACAATGCGATACGACGGAACAACGCCGTCCGGCTGGCAGGCGGTCCCGAGCTATGCGGGAGGTCCCCCGGCCGGGTGGTATCCGGCACCGGACGATCCGTCCAGATTGGCTTTCTGGGACGGCTACCGCTGGCTCGCCGCGCCGCCGCCGTCGCCATAGTGAGGGAGGGGGTGATCGATACTGGCGCCGGCAGAAGTTTTGAGTAATGATTCACGGTTAGTTGCGCTCTGTCACGCGAGGGTTCGTGCGCGTGGTGCGGCACGACTGCTGGGGAAGGCGCCGTCGACTACATCCGGCGGCGCAGCCACCTGACCATCAATGGAGACGGTGCGAGGGGGCGTCAGCGTCCGGTACTGCCGTGCGCGAGCGGCCGCATCTCGTTACCGCGGCACGAAAGGTGACGAATGGAAGGAAATGGCATGAGGCGGTCGCCTTCGGGCGGGCGCCTGCTGGGGGTGCGGGCTCGGGTAGCGACCATCGCCACGGTCGGCGCACTGAGCGTGCTCGGCATGGCGGCCACGGCCGGCACGGCGCAGGCAGCCCCCGCCGGCACCACGCATCACGCGACCGGCACCCACGCGTATCCGGGCACCATCTGGATGCGCGGCCACAACAAGGTCGAGGCCGCTTGCTCCAGCAAGTGCGTCAAGTACCAGGGGGGCATCGACGGCGTCGGCGTGACCGACGGCAAGGAGAAGGTGTACATCATCTTCTGGGGCTCCCAGTGGGGCAGCGAGAGCACCAACTCGCATGGCTACGCCACGTTCTCGGGTGACCCGGACGGGCTCGCACCCGACATACAGGGGTTCTTCGCCGGACTCGGCTCCTCGTCTGACAAGTGGAGCGGCGTCATGACGACGTACTGCCAGGGTGTCGCCACGGGTGCAACGACTTGCCCGTCATCCGCCCCGCACGTCGGCTACCCGACGGGCGGAGCTCTTGCCGGCGTTTGGGAGGACAACGGGGCCTCGGAGCCGAACCAGGTGACGGGTCACCAGCTCGCCGAGGAGGCCGAGAAGGCCGCCACGCACTTCGGGCTGACGACGACCGCCGAGAACCGCTACGTCCAGTACGACATCATCTCGGCGCACGGCACCAACCCCGACAACTACGAAGGTCAGGGCTTCTGCGCCTGGCACGACTACACCCAGGACTCGACGCTCGACGGTGGCGGCGGCGCCTCCGGACCGATCATCGCCTTCACCAACATGCCCTACGTGCCGGATGCCGGCGCCGGCTGCGGTGCAGGCTTCGTGAACCCGGGCAACGACCTCGACGGCGTCACGATCGTCAACGGCCACGAGTACGCCGAGACGGTCACCGACCAGTTCCCGGCCGGTGGCTGGATCGACAACGCCGGCGAGGAAGTCGGCGACCTCTGCGCCTGGAAGTCCTCGGGCACGGGACGCTCCCAGGACATCACGCTCTCGACGGGGACCTTCGCCGTCCAGGGCATCTGGGAGAACGTCGCCAACAGCGGCAAGGGCGGCTGCTCGGTCTCGCACTCGATCGTCACCTGATCCAAGCGGACCATCGGAACTGCCACAGGGCGGGGGCTTCGGCCCTCGCCCTGTTTCGCGTAGCTGGAACCTCAGCCGCCCGACGCCCTCCGTCCGGGGGGCGGCGGCCCCCAGCTGTATGCCGTCGCCCCAGGCGCTCGGCGACGCTTCGCAGTCCGCTGCTGGCAAAACGCTGCCTGGCGCTCTCGGCCGGTGGAGAGCAACCGGCCGTCGGCTCTGACTACAGAACAGCGGCGGGCTGACGGCCCGCCGGTATTACAGGCTCCGCCCGCTCAGCCCGCTCAGCCTGCCAACCGGCGGTAGGACCGGCGCTCCTGCTCGGTCATCCCTCCGAAGATCCCCTTCAGTGGCGGGTCCGCGGCGAGCGTGTACTCGAGGCACTGCTGGCGGACCTTGCACACGTTGCAGATGTTCTTCGCCTGGCGGGAAGACCTTGCGTCCGCCGGGAAGAAGACCTCGAGCGGCTGGCGGCGGCACGCTGCCTCCGACCACCAACTCGGGCGAAGTGACATCAGATCGAACAGCTCATCGGCCGTCGAGCCCTCGCAGAGCGAACGCTCTAGGGTCATCGCCCTACCAATCACGTTGTCTCCAAACATATCGAGATCCCTCGCTTTCCCCCTGAAGCAACCGGATACCTATCGGCACGCGCCAGCGGGAACTTGACGGAATCTTCATGCGAACTGCCAAGACCGGCGGCAGCGCGGACGCCGAGCCCGGCGGCCGGGCGCGCGGCGTCTGTGGTTTGGAGGCGTTTACCCCTGCTAGATGGCGAAGTTCCGGGCCCTGCTCAGCCTCTTGTGGCGGCGGCGTGCCAACGTCCGGCCTCGACAAAAGGCTCGTGCCGGCGGCCCTCTGCGCTACAGAGGGGATCAGTTACTGGCACTCCCGGCACGACATGGAGGGGAAGGACGCCAGCCCACACAGGAAGCTCGTAGTCCTCGTCGTCATCGACGGGCGGACCGGTGCGGACCTTGCACGAGAACTCGTCCAGCTTGAGGGCCATCACGAGTGTTGCCCTCAGCTCCTTCTCCGAGGGCTTGCGCGCCTCGCGGGACCGGCCCGGTACCACCTTGTCCACCAATGCATCCATCGCCGCCGCCTTCTCGACCGGGTCTTCGACGGCGCGGGCGGCCCCGAAGACCACGGCGCATCGGTAGTTCACCGAATGATGAAAGGCCGATCGAGCGAGCACCAGGCCGTCGACGATCGTCACCGTGAGGCAGACCTCGGCGTCCCTCTTCATCGAGCGGAGCATGGCGCTTGCCGGCGATCCGTGGAGGTAGATGTCGTCGCCGCGTCGGACGAACAGGGTGGGCAGCACGACGGGGCTCCCCTCGTGCACCAGTCCCAGATGGCACACGACGGCCTCGTCGAGGATCGACTCGACGGTGGCCCGGTCGTAGCGACCGCGCTCGGGGAGGCGCCGGACGGTGGCACGTCTCGTCTTGCTCATCACCCTCCTCCGGGTACGGATTTTGTACTGCTACAATTGCTATCTCGTTATGTCACGTTACAGGATCGAAGGCCGGACCGCCGCCGCCATCGCCGAACAGGTGGAATCCTCCATCCGGGAGGGCAGCCTGTCGGCACGGGAGGCACTTCCAAGTGTGCGCCGGCTGGCCGGCGAGCTGGCGATCAGCCCGACCACTGTCGCCTCCGCCTACCGCATCTTGCGCCAGCGGGGGCTCGTGGCTGGAGAGGGAAGGCGGGGGACTCGTGTCATCGGCCGACCTGCCGTAGCCCTTCCTCCCGCCGGACCCGACTACGGCCAGATGATCTCGCGCCGCCGGTGGGCGTCCGAGACCTCGGCAGCGGTAGCCCCGACAGAGCCCTGCTGCCGAGCTTGGACGAGGTGTTCGACCGGGGCTTGCTGGGCGGTCGCTGGGGATCCCCCCGGCTCTACGGCGAGCGGACCGACCACGGTCCTCTCCTCGCCCGGGCTCGCCACCAACTGCTGCTCGACGGGATCGAGGAAGCACCACTGACGGTCGTGGCGGGCGCCATGGACGGCATCGAACGGTGCCTGGCTGCATACCTGCACCCCGGCGACAAGGTGGCGGTGGAAGACCCGGGTTACACGGCCGTCATCGATCTGCTGGCGGCGATGCGCCTGGTGCCGGTCCCGTTTCGCGTCGATGACGACGGGCCCGAACCTGACTCGCTGGCCAGAGCACTCGCAGCCGGTGCCAAGGCTGTCGTCGTGACCCCCCGCGCCCAGAACCCGACGGGGGCCGTGATCATGCCCGAGCGCCGTCAGGATATCCGCGCCCTGCTCGGCCAGCGTCCCGACGTCCTGCTGGTGGAGGACGATCACGCCGGCCCCATCGCCGGGGGCCCGGCGGGAGCGATGTCAGGGATCTCGGGCGGCTCGCCGGTCACGCGCTGGGCGATGGTCCGCTCCGTGTCGAAGTGGTTGGGACCGGACCTGCGGCTCGCCTTCCTCACCGGCGATGCCACCACGGTCGGCAGGGTCGAGGGTCGGCGGGCACTCGGACCCGGTTGGGTCAGCCACGTCTCGCAGCGGCTCTCCCTAGCGCTCTGGGAGCTCGCCGACTCTCCTGACGCCGGCGATGCCGGCCCGCCTCGCGCCGGCTCGCCTCCGCCGGCTCCGCGCCCCGGCTCCCCGCAGGCCGGCTCAGCCGGCACGACCCTCCTGCAGCGGGCGGCGGCTGCCTACGAGGCGCGCAGGTCGGCGCTCCTCGGCGCCTTGGGCGACCACGGGGTCGAGGCTCACGGCCGCTCGGGGCTCAATGTATGGGTCCCGGTACGCGAGGAGTCCTCAACTGTCCAGAGGTTGCTGGAGAGGGGGTGGTCGGTGCGACCGGGCGAGCGCTACCGCCTCCGGTCGGGCCCCGCCATCCGCATCACGACTGCCGACCTCTCGCTCGCGGAGGTGCCACGACTCGCAGACGACGTCGCCGCCTCCCTCGCCCTTCAACTACGAGCGGGACGTACGCGAAGCGCCTGAGCTCAGTGAATGGCGCGGCCGACGATCCAGCGGATGACCATCGCCACGATGACGACTATCACCGCGATCTCGATCACGTGGAAGATCACGCCCGCCACCCAGACGATCAGGGCGAAGGCGATCAAGGCGCCAACCACGCCGACGCCCGTCATCAATGCCCAGTGAGTCGGCTTCAGCCCGCCTGTGGTGCGTGTTTGGGGGTACATGCTCACGCCTTTCCTAATCTCGCCGCAACACCACGGTACCGCCGCCGCCAGGTGAAGCTGCAGTCACCTTTCCGCCACCTTTCCGCGGCCCTCCCTGAGCCGGCCACCGCAGCGGCAGCGCCCGCGCCGCTCGGCTTGACGCCCTGGCGCGCGTCGAAACACCCTCGGCCACGAGGCGGTCGGCTCCTCGTGTGCGACGGCTCCTAGAAAAGCTGCAAGACAACAGCCCTGGCAGGCGTCGAAGAGCTGGAGGGAACGCCACCCGCCGCCCTGAAGAACCAGTAGACGACGGCAGCGGGGAGGGGGTCATCAGATAGCATGGACGAGCGCGGAAGACGGCGCGCCGGAGAGGGCACTGTGGGATCGCGGTCGAAGGGGAAGCACGGCGAGGGGCGGAGCTGGCTGGTTCCCGCGCTCGCAATCGGTGCGGTCGTCGTCGTAGGTGCGGGCGCTTCGGGCGCCGTCCTCCTCGCCCGCAACGGCAACACCGCAGGTACCAGGTCGCCGGGCGGAGCCACCGCAAGGCATACGGGCAGCCACGGCGCAGGCAGCAGCTCCACCGGCGGCGGCGGCAGCGGCTCTCACGGCTCGGGCGCTCCGGCGGGCGGCGGTGGTGCTCTGCAGGTCGTGTCGATCTCCCCGCGCTCGGGCGCGGCGGGAGTCGGGTCGAGGCCGACGATCACTATCCAGCTGTCGGCCCCGCTTTCGGCCGGATCCGCGTACCCGCAGATATCGCCTGCTGTGCCAGGCAACTGGGTGCGGGCCGCTCCGAACACGCTCGAGTTCAACGCCGCCGCCAACTTCCCCCCCTACACCACGGTGAAGGTGACGGTGCCAGCCGGGACCCGCGATTCTGCGGGCGGCACTCTGCTCGCTTCCTTCCAGTCCAGGTTCACCATCCAGCCCGGCTCCACACTGCGGCTCCAGCAGTTGCTGGCCGAGCTCGGGTACCTCCCCGTCAACTTCATGTCCTCTTCGAACGGTGCTCAGGTGAACGAGCTGTCCACGGGCGCCACGACGACGACAGCGGCGCCGACGACCACCACTTCGCCTTCCGAATCGCTCGACAGCGAGCCTGCGACCGCCGGGCAGATCTCCCTGTCACCGCAGAGCGGCACCTTCGCCTGGCGCTGGGCCGGCACTCCTGCCTCGCTCCGCTCCCTCTGGACCCCCGGGGCCTGGAACGTCCCGACCAGAGGCGCCGTCATGGCGTTCGAGGCGGCCGAGGGCCTCGGCGTCGACGGCGACCCGGGTCCCCTCGTCTGGCGGACACTGCTCTCCGCCGTGGCTGCGCGGCAGATGGACCCGAACCCGTACGACTACATCTGGGTGAGCGAGAAGCTGCCGGAGACGCTCTACGTCTGGCAGGACGGGAGGACGCTGTTCCACGTGCTCGCCAACACCGGTATCGCGCAGGCCCCCACGGCGACCGGCACTTACCCGGTGTACGTGCGCTACGCGGTGACGACGATGAGCGGCACCAACCCCAACGGCACGCACTACAGCGACCCGGGCATCCCCTGGGTCGCCTACTTCAACGGCGGCGATGCGATCCACGGCTTCTGGCGCTCGACCTACGGCTGGCCTCAGAGCCTCGGGTGCGTCGAGCTCGTGCCGAACGATGCACACCGGGTATGGCCCTACGACCAGCTCGGCACGCTGGTGACGGTGACCGCCTGACCGCCTGACCGCCTGACCGCCTGAGCGCCTGACCGCCGAGAGGGGCTCGTTACGGGGCTCCGGCCGACGGAAAGCTCGGGCGGCGTTTTGCACGCAGCGCCGCCACGCCCTCCTTGGCGTCGGGACCGAGGAACGACAGCATCTCGAGCGCCAGAGAGTGCTCGAAGGCGGGCATCGCCGAGCGCAGCCAGTTGTTCAGCGCGTGCTTCGTGAACCTGATCGCCGTCTGGCTGCCCGCCGCCAAACGCTCGGCCACGTCCAGCGCCTGGCGCATCACCTCGGCGTCCGGCACGCACTTGGACACCAGGCCGATCCGTTCAGCCTCGACGCCGTCCACGAAGCCGGCGGTCAGCAGGTGGTACTTGGCACGAGCCATGCCACAGAGCAGGGGCCAGATGAGAACCGCATGATCTCCGGCGGCCACTCCGATGCGGGCGTGACCGTCCGACAGCCGGACGGACTCGCCGATGATCGAGATGTCGGCGAGCAGTGCGACCGTCAGCCCGGCGCCGACGGCGACCCCGTTGATCGCCGAGACGATCGGCTTCTCGCAATCGATCATCGCCCGCACGATCGCAGCCGCGTCGCGGAGCTGGACCATCACCGCCTCGTGGTCGACCACCATCTCCTCGAGCATCGACATCTCGCCGCCGGCGCAGAAGGCCTCACCGGCGCCGGTGACGACGGCCACTCGCGCCTGTGGGTCCCGGTCGATCTGCTCCCAGACGGCGGCGAGCTCGTGGTGGGTCTGCACGTCGACCGCGTTGAGCACCTGCGGGCGGTCGATGGTCACCACGACCACACCGTCGTCGCGCCGGTCCACCTTCAGCCGTTCTATTCCCGGGTAGATCATCTCGCCCTCAATCCGTAGCGACCGCGCCAAGGCTCGGGCCCCAACGTGATCAAGCCTTCTCCGCTGCGAAACGCATTGGGCGGGCAGGTCATCGGTTCCAGCGCCACTGACTTCCTGCGCCTGGCGGGATCCTTGATCGTGTCGCCCGTGAAGCACATCAGCCAAGCAAAGCTCCGGTCCCCCCACAACTCGACCCGCCGCTGACGACCGGCGGCCTCGCTGCTGACAGAGCCGAGGAGTGCCTGCTCCCCCGCTTGCTCCCCGTCCTGCCCCGTCCCCCCCGTCCTGCTCGGGCCGGAGCAGCCCGCTGAAGCAGTCGTCGAGGACCGTGCGGCCGATCCTCCTCGGTGTGCAGAAGTCGTAGCCGGTAGCGGCGACCCGCTCCTCGCCCACCGGCAGGCCGCGCTCGTCGAGCAGCAGCCGGTGTTCCGCCGGCACGTGGAGCACGATCTCGTCGACGTCCGGCGTGCCGACGGACAGGTAGGGATGGAAGCCGTAGCCGAACGGGGCAGGCCCTGACGGGCTGGCCGCCTCGACGGCGACCTCCAAGCCCCCCGCCACCGCGGTGTACTCGATCTCGAGACGGAGCGGGAACGGGTAGGCGGGCTGCTCGGCCAGCGGGCTCGCCAAGCGCACGGACTCGGCGGACATCTCGAGCACATCGAAACGCAGCCAGCGCACCAGCCCGTGGATCGCGTTCCCGTGCTCGGGCTCATCGATCGGCGCCTGCCCGCGGCGTCCGCCGAAGGAGTACGACCCGCCGTCGAGCCGGTTCGGCCACGGCGCCAGCACCTGCCCGCGACCGCTTGCAACATAAGGGCTTTCGACGTCTCCGTCGATGATCTCGTCGCCACCGATGCGAAGTGCCCGCAGGGTGGCGCCGACGCGGTCGATCTCGGCTACGGTCTCGCCGCAGCTGATCGCGAGCCGGCCCGCAGGCCGTGTCGCGGATGCTTGCACGGGGCGGATGGTAGTGGCGAAGAGGGTGTGGGATCCCCGTCACCCTGAGTGGCAGTTGCACGCGCTGGGGGTGGGCGTTATCCTTCCTGCACTCGACACGTCAGCGACGGATCGGTGCCGCCTTCGTCACCCCAGGAACCCGGTGACACAGGAGACAGAGGAGAGGCTGTCTCGAAGGTAGGAACGTTCGGTTGCCGTTGTTCGCTCGCCCAGAGGGCGCGCAGCGCGATCCGTCATCATCGCCCGCTCAGAGACGCGTGGGTTCGATAAGGAGTTGCCCCGACAGATACCAGGGCCGACACCGTCAGCACCTCGTACGGACGCAAGGTCCCGGCCGCCCAAGCCCTTCCGGCACCCGGCCGCGAGCTGAATGCACAAGAGACGGACTGCCCGCATCCAAGGCCCACCTGGAGCCCATTGGGTTTCCAAGACTCCTCAGGAGGCGCAAGATGCGCAAGCACCCCGTTGTCGCGCTTTCAGCGTGCAGCATCATCTCATTCGGTATCGCAGCCGGCGCGGCCGGCGGCGACGGAGCCATCTTCGGCTCCCATTCGAGCACCTTGGCGAGGGCGGCTGCGATGCCGCCGCCAGAGACAAGGCTTCGTTCACAGGACCACGCGGCCGGTCCGCTCGCCGGCTCGGCCGGAGGTGCGGCGCTCGCCGCGCGGCCGCTTCCCGCTGTCCGTGCGCAGCTGGTGATCCGCCAGGACACCCTGCGGGCAGACACCCGCGCCGTGGAACGGGCGGCGGCAGCCAAGCTCGCCGTCCTGGAGGCGGAGTGGGATGCGGCCCACCGCACCCCTGCACCACCACCACCACCACCACCACCACCACCGCCACCGCCACCGCCACCACCGCCGTCCCGGGTGGTCGTGACGCCGCCTCCCACGCAGCCCACGTCCTCGGGCGGAGGCGGCGGAGGGAACGCGGCAGGTGTGTGGTACGAGCTTCGGATGTGCGAGTCCTCCGACGACTACTCGATCAACACCGGCAACGGCTACTACGGGGCATACCAGTTCGCGCTGGCGACCTGGTACGGGCTCGGCTTCACGGGCCTCCCGAGCAACGCGCCGCCCGCTGTGCAGGACGAGGCCGCCAAGATGCTGCAGGCGCGCTCGGGCTGGGGCCAGTGGCCGGCCTGTGCCGCCAAGCTCGGACTCCTCTGAGCTGATACGAGCTTGGGCGGAAGCTCGCGCCGCACGATGATCCAGGCCCTGCCAGATCGGAACCCCGAGCTGGCAGGGCCTTTTTCCGCCTCCCGTCGAACCGGCTGCGGATTTTCGAACGCAGATCCGGCACATGTCGCCACTTTCCGAGGCAGAAAGGCTCGTTCAGCGCGAAACTATGCACGGAGCACTACGGGGAGTGGGGCTGGGAGGTGTCGACATAGAGCGCGTGGCTGTCCGGGATAGCGGCACGGTACGTGCTGCGCGGCCGTGGCCGGCTCTGACGCTGCAGCGCTCTGCGGCTGTCGGCGGGCGCATCGCGGCGGGCGGCGTGGGGCTCCTCGCCCGCCAGCTGCTGGCCCGCCAGCACGTGCTCAGCGACGTCCCGATGCGGACCTTCGTCTCGGTGGTAGCCGTGGCGGTGCTCGTCAGCATCACGAGCCGCCTTTTGACCGAGGACCTCTCGAGGTCGGGCGCCCTGGTGGTGCGCACCGCCGGGGACCTGGCGGCGACCTCGGCGGCCGCCTACGCCGCGGGCTGGGGGCCGATGGTGACCGGCTTCGCGGCCCTCGTGATGATGGTCGGGCCGAACGCCGCCAACGGGCGGGCCCTGCGCCCGATCCTCGCCGCCACGGTCTTCTGCCTCGCCGGCGGCGAGCTTGCCGTCGCCTACCGGCTTGCGCCGTCTGCGCTCACCGCCAACCAGATGCACGCAGTGGCCGGAGTGATCGGCTGGTCGGTGGCGATGGTCGAGGAGTCGTTCCGTGCATCGCACCGCCGTGTCGAGGGGATGCGCGGGACGCTCGAGCTGTCCGAGGCGCATCACCGGACCCTCATCGAGCACGGGGCCGAGATCGTCATGGTCCTCGGCCCCGACGCCGTCCCGAGCTACGTGGCTCCCTCCTACGAGCGGGTGCTCGGTCAAGGTGCCGACGAGCGCACGCGGCGGCGGGAGAGGGAGCGGGTCCATCCGGAGGACGCGGAGGGTTTCGAGCGGACTTGGCTCTCACTTCTCGCGGCTCCGGGCACGAGCATGTTCCTGGAGATGCGGGTGGCGCGTGCGGATGGCGCATGGAGGTGGCTGGCCACCACGCTCACGAACCTCGTCGACGATCCCGCCGTGCGCGGCATCGTGCTCAACGCCCACGACGTGACCGAGGAGAAGGAGGCTCGCCTGGCGCTCGACAGGGCGATCCTCTACGAGCCGGTCACCAGCCTGCCCAACCGGCGGCTGCTCGGCGACCGGCTGGCGCACCTGCTCGAGCGCAGGCGCCGCAGCGACTCCCGGCTGATCGTGCTGTTCATCGAGATCGACGACTTCGAGCTGCACGCCCGCGCCCACGGCAGCGCCGCCATCGACGAGCTGCTGCTGACCACCGCCCGCCGGCTGGAGAGGCTGGCGGGCGAGGACGACCTCGTCGCCTGTGTCGGCCGCCACCAGTTCGTGATGGTCACCGAGTCTTCCCCCGACGAGGCGGTCTCGGTCGCCGTCGCAGAGAGGACCTCGCGGACGCTTCGCGAGCCGGTGATAGTGGACGGGGTCGAGACCTACCTCACCACGAGCATCGGCGTGGCGAGGGTTCATCCGGGCGAGAACGATCCCAACAGGTTGGTCAGCGACGCGGAGCTGGCGATGCGCACCGCCCGCGGCGAGGGCGGCGACCGGGTGGCGCTCTTCGCCCCGGCCGACGAGCACCGGGCCGTCAGCCGCGTGAAGATGGCGGGAGCGCTGCGGCGGGCGATAGAGGACGACGAGCTGGAGGTCCACTTCCAGCCGATCGTTCGCCTGGCGACTGGAGACGTGCACGGAGCGGAGGCGCTTCTGCGCTGGAACAGCCCGACGGAAGGGCTGATCATGCCCGACCAGTTCGTCCACGTCGCCGAGGCGAGCGGGCTCATCGTCGCCATCGGCACGTGGGTGCTGGAGCAGGCCTGCGGCATCGTCGCCGGCGCCCAGACGGCGAGCGGCTCGGGCTTCGAGATTGCCGTCAACATCTCGGCGCGCCAGCTCGACGACGCCGAGCTCGACGCCACGATCGAGCGCGTCCTGATCGACACCGGGCTCGATCCCGGGCTGTTGACCCTCGAGGTGACCGAGACCTCCCTGCCGATCGACGCCGAGGCCGCCATCGAACGCCTCTCCCCGCTCCGGCGGCTCGGGGTCAAGATCGCCATCGACGACTTCGGCACCGGCTACTCGTCGCTCGGCTACCTCAAGCAGCTGCGCCCCGACGTCATCAAGATCGACAAGACGTTCATCGCCGACTTCCTCTCGGACCCCGGCGACTCGGCCATCGTCGCCGCCGTCCTCAATCTCGGCAAGGGCGTGGGGATCGAGGTGCTGGCCGAGGGGGTCGAATCGATCGAGCAGGCGATCGCGCTTCGCGAGCTCGGCTGCGACTTCGGGCAGGGATACTTCTTCGGCAGGCCGAATGCCGCAGATGCAACGAGTCTGGCGCACGGGCTGCAGACGACGCCGATGCCGGCGCGCACGCCCGCGCCAACCCGCCGCCGGAACCGGCGCCACTCTTCGCGCCATCGCCCGCTGACACCGCCCCGACCGGCGGCGCGCCCGCCTCTCGTGCGGCCCACGGCCCGTCGCGGCAGGTCGGCCTATACGATCGGTCGCCGATGCCAGAGAACAAGACCCGCAAGGCGAGCAGGCGGCTGAGCGCTGTGTCGCCGGTGGTGGTGGAGGCAGTCGAGCCGCTCGTGGACGGGGGTCGTTTCGCCGCCAAAGCCGTGATCGGCGACACGGTGAGGATCGAGGCCGACGTGTTCTGCCACGGGCACGACCTCGTCCGGGCCTGGGTGCGGCACCGCAAGCAGGGCGATCGCCGCTGGAGCGAGTCGCCGATGACCTTCCTCGTGAACGACCGTTGGACAGGTTCCTTCGTGCCCACCGAGGACGGGCTGATCGAGCTCGAGGTGGTGGGGGCCGTCGACGAAGTTGCCACCTGGCGCAGGGACGCCGGGCGCAAGCTGGCCGCCGACCGGATCGACAGCAGCGACGGCCAGATCGGGGCGGCGCTCTTGCAGCAGGCGGCCGCAGACCTGAAGGGCGCCGGCGACCAGCAGGTCTACAAGGTGCTCGAGTCGCTCGCCGAGGACGTGGCGGAAGCGGTCGACGAGGACGCTTTGCGAGAGCTCGACGAGCTGGAGGAGGCGCTGCGCCACAGGCCGGTGCCGGCACCGCCCGCCTCTGCCGCCGGGCCACGGATGCCCTTCCAGGTGACGAGGCCGCGGGCGGCGTTCTCCTCGTGGTACGAGTTGTTCCCCCGCTCCGCCAGCTCCGACCCCTCGCGGCCGGGAACTCTGGCGGACGTCATCGCTCGGCTGGACTACGTGGCGGGGCTCGGTTTCGACGTCCTCTACCTGCCGCCGATCCATCCGATAGGGCGGACAGCCCGCAAGGGGAAGGGGAACAACCCCGTCTCGACCGGCGACGACGTGGGCAGCCCGTGGGCGATCGGGAATGCGGACGGGGGGCACACCGCGATCGCTCCAGAGCTCGGGACCTTCGACGACTTCGAGCGGCTGATCGAGGCCGCCACCGCCCGCGGCCTCGAGGTGGCTCTCGACCTCGCCTTCCAGTGCTCGCCCGACCATCCGTGGGTGCGGGAGCATCCCGAGTGGTTCCGCCACCGCCCTGATGGCAGCATCGCCTGCGCCGAGAACCCTCCCAAACGCTACGACGACATCTTTCCCCTCGACTTCGAGTCCGCCGATGCCGACGGCCTCTGGCAGGCGCTGCTCGACGTGACGCTCTTCTGGGTCTCCAAGGGCGTGAAACTCTTCCGCGTCGACAACCCGCACACCAAGCCGTTCGCCTTCTGGGAGTGGATGCTCGGGCGGGTGAAGCTGGCCCACCCGGATGTCCTCTTCCTTTCCGAGGCGTTCACCCGACCGAAGGTGATGCACCGCCTGGCCAAGCTCGGGTTCGACCAGTCGTACACCTACTTCACGTGGCGCGAGAGCAAGGACGAGCTGACCGAGTACTTCTCGGAGCTGACGGAGGCTCCGGGGACCGCACATTTCCGGCCCAACGTGTGGCCGAACACACCGGACATCCTCGCCGCCTCGCTGGCCGGCAGGGGTTCGGGAGCCTTCATAGCGCGCCTCGTGCTGGCGGGAGGGCTGGCCGCCAACTACGGGATCTACGGCCCCGTGTTCGAGCTCGGCCTCAACGAGCCGGCAGCTCCCGGCAGCGAGGAGTACATGGGCTCGGAGAAGTACGAGGTGAAGCATTACGACCTCGACGACCCGAGAAGCCTGCGGCCGTACGTGGCGGCCGTCAACGCCGCCCGCAAGGCGCATCCTGCCCTGCAGCGCGACCGGGATCTCGTGTTCCACCACGTCGACAACGAGCGGATCATCTGCTGGTCCAAGCGCGACGCCACCGGCACCGACATCGTCATCGGAGTGGTCAACCTCGACCCCGACTGGGTGCAGTCGGGCTTCACCTGGCTCGACCTGTCAGCCATCGGGCTGCGCCCGGATCGTCCCTTCCCGGTGCACGACATGCTCGACGGCGCCGTCTACACGTGGTCCGGCCCGCGCAACTTCGTCCAGCTGGACCCTCACCGCCGGCCGGCCCACCTGCTCGTAGTGGAGCTCGGGCCGGAGCTGCGGATCCCGGCCGCGGCGGGTGCCTGATGGCTCGCACCACACCCAGAGCCGCCTTCCCTGGGGCCCCGGAACCGGAGTGGTACAAGGACGCGGTCATCTACGAGGTGAACGTGCGAGCGTTCGCCGACAGCGACGGCGACGGCCGAGGCGACTTCAAGGGTCTTGCCGCCCACCTCGACTACCTGCACCAGCTCGGCATCACGGCCATCTGGCTGCTCCCGTTCTACCCGTCGCCACTGCGCGACGACGGCTACGACATCGCCGACTACACCAACATCCATCCCGACTACGGGACCCTTGCCGACTTCAGGCTGTTCGTGGAGGAGGCTCATCGGCGCGGCCTCAGGGTGATCACCGAGCTCGTTCTGAACCACACGAGCGACCAGCACCCGTGGTTCCAGCGGGCGCGCCACGCCCCCCCAGGCAGCAACTCCCGCGACTTCTACGTGTGGAGCGACACGCCGGACCGCTACAAGGACGCCCGCATCATCTTCCAGGACTTCGAGAGCTCCAACTGGAGCTGGGACCCGGTGGCAGGCGCCTACTACTGGCACCGCTTCTACTCCCACCAGCCCGACCTCAACTTCCGCAACCCGCAGGTCCACAAGATGATGTTCAAGGTCGTGGACTTCTGGTTGGGGCTGGGCGTCGATGGCCTGCGCCTGGACGCGGTTCCCTACCTGTACGAGGAGGAGGGCACCAACTGCGAGAACCTGCCCGAGACGCACGACTTCCTCGCCGCGCTCCGCCGCCATGTCGACGAGAGGTTCGCAGACCGGATGCTGCTCGCCGAGGCGAACCAGTGGCCCGAGGACGCCAGCGCCTATTTCGGCAAGGGCGACGAATGCCACATGGCCTTCCACTTCCCCCTGATGCCCCGCCTGTTCATGGGGCTGCGGATGGAGGACCGGTTCCCGATCATCGACATAATGCAGCAGACGCCCGACATCCCAGAGGGCTCACAGTGGGCGCTGTTCCTGCGCAACCACGACGAGCTGACCCTGGAGATGGTCACCGACGAGGAGCGCGACTACATGTACCGCTCCTACGCCCGCGATCCCGTGATGCGAGTCAACCTCGGCATCCGCCGGCGGCTGGCTCCGCTGCTCGGGTTCCACCGCCAGAAGATCGAGCTGATGCACGGGCTCTTGATGTCGATGCCGGGCACCCCGGTCGTCTACTACGGCGACGAGATCGGCATGGGCGACAACGTCTACCTGGGGGACCGCAACTCGGTCCGCACGCCGATGCAGTGGAACGCCGACCGCAACGCCGGCTTCTCGGTCGCCAACCCGCATCGCCTGTTCCTGCCCGTCAGCACGGACCCGCAGTGCCACTACGAGTCGGTCAACGTCGCCGCCCAGCTCGACAACCCCGACTCGCTGCTGCGCTGGATCCGCCGGCTCGTGGCGCTCCGCAAGCGCCACCACGTGTTCGGCCGCGGCTGCATCGACTTCGTCCATTCCGACAACCCCCGCGTCCTCTCGTTCATCCGCAAGGACGAGCACGAGCAGGTGCTGGTGGTGGCGAACCTGTCGCGTTTCGCCCAGTACGTGGAGCTCGACCTCGGCGAGTACCGGGGTATGACGCCACTCGAGCTGTCCGGCCAGACCCAGTTCCCGATGATCGGCGAGCTCCCCTACCTGATCACCCTCGGCCCGCACGCCTTCTACTGGCTGGCGATCCGTTCCGGTCTCAGCGAGGAACCCTCGCCCGCCCCGGCCTACCCGGCGCTGCGCACAAGTGGCCAGTGGTGGCGCCTCTTCGAAGGGGACCAGCGGCGGAGGGTGGAGGCTGCTCTCCCGTCGATACTCCGCACCCGCCGCTGGTTCGGCGCCAAGGACCGGCGCATCCAGTCGGTCTCGATCGCAGACCGGATAGCGCTCACGCTGGAGAGCGAGGCCAAGCGTGCCGAGGTGCTGGTGGTCGCCGTCGAGTACCTGGACGGCGAACCGGAGCGGTACCTGGTCCCGGTCGTGCACCTGGACGGTGAGAGGGCTGACGCGCTGCTCGCCGATCACCCCGAAGCTGTCCTCGCCAGGGTGCAGAGCGCATCGGGCGACGGGATCCTGGCGGACGCCCACTTCGAGCCGGGCTACGGCAAGGCGCTCGCCGAGCTCGCCCGCTCGCGCCGCCGACGCAGCGGTGAGGCCGGCAGCCGTCTCGCCGGGTCCGCCCTCCCGGAGACCGCCGAGATGCTGGCGGCCGTCTCGGTGGGCGAGCGCTCGTCGTCGCGGGTCCTCTCGGGCGAGCAGTCGAACACCTCGCTCGTCGTCGGAGAGCCTGAGGGCGCAAAGGCGATCCTCAAGTCGTACCGGCGGATCGAGCGCGGAGTGCACCCGGAGCTCGAGCTCGACCGCCGGCTCACCGCCGAAGGCGCCAATGTGGCGCGCCTCCTCGGAGCCGTCGAGCTCCTGCAGGCTTCACAGGAGCCGACCTCGGTGGCGGTGCTGCACGAGTTCGTGCCGCACGAGACCGACGCCTGGACGAGCACGCTCCACGCCGTCGGGGCGTGGCTCGAGCAGGCGGTCCCGGGCGAGGCGGCCTGCCCGCTGCCGCCACAGACGGACGCGCCGATGGTGAACCTCGCCCTCGCCCGCATCCCATCGCCGGTCGAGGAGTGCATCTCCGAGTCCCTCGGTGCGGCGGAGCTGCTCGGGCGCCGCACCGGCGAGCTGCACGAGGCGCTGGCGGCGGCGGACGACCCGGCCTTCGCTCCCGAGCGGACCGGTGCGTTGGCGCAGCGCTCGCTCTACCAGTCGATCCGCACGTCGGCGCGGCGGGCGCTGGTGCTCGTCCGCCAGCGCCTGCGGCAGCTGCCTCCCGAGACGCAGGCCCTCGGGCGGGCGCTGCTCGATGCGGAGCCGGAGATGCTGGCGGCTGTCGAAGACGTGCTGGTGGTGCGCAGCGGCCTGCGCATCCGCACCCACGGCGATCTGCACCTCGGCCAGGTACTGTTCACGGGCCGGGACTTCGTATTCGTCGACTTCGAGGGAGAACCGGCGCGGAGCTTCGGCGAGCGGCGCCTGAAGCGGTCACCGCTTCGCGATGTGGCGGGGATGCTCCGCTCGTACCACTACGCGGCACATGCCGCCGTGGACGAGCTGGCCACGCGAGGCGTGCTGGAGGGCGGCTCAGAGGAGGAGGAGGCCTACCGCACGGCGGCCGAGCGCTGGGCGGCGTGGACCTCGATCGCCTTCCTGCAGGGGTACCTGCCGGTGGCTCAGCCGACGGGCATCCTTCCGGCCACAGAGCGCGAGCTCGGCATATCGCTGCGGGCCCACGTGCTCGAGAAGGCCTGCTACGAGCTGCGCTACGAGCTCGGCAACCGGCCGGAGTGGGTACACCTGCCGCTGCTCGGGCTCCTATCCCTCCTCGACCGTGCCCCGGGGCGGGCCGCGCCGGGGCGGGGCGGCCCGATGTGACGGGTGGCGACGTAACTCCTGCAGTAGCGCTCCGGCAGCTGGCTCGGCTGCGGGGAGTGGCCGTCAGCTACACCGACACCTGGGGCGAGCGCCACGTCACCCCTGCCCAGGCTCTGGTGGGCGTGCTGGCTGCTCTCGGCGAACCGATCAACCGGGTTCAGGAAGCGCCGGGGTTGCTCGAGTCGAAGACGGCGGGCATGGCCGCCAACGTCCCCCCGATCCCGCCTGTGCTCGTCGCATGGGGCGGGCGGCTGCCGCCGCTCGCCCTCGTGGCCAGTGGTCGGCGAGCGCCCTCGGCCACCCTCACGAGGGAGGACGGGGACGTCCAGCGGCTGCACGTGGTGCAGGGGGCGAGAGACGCCGGCGAGGGTGCGGGCACCCACGTCCTGCACGAGCCCGACCCACTGCCCCTCGGGCTGCACTCCCTGCACCTCGAGGGGGCGGCGGGGCCTCGCCGGAGCCTGACGGTGATCAGCCCCCCTCACCGCCTGGCGCCACCTGAACCCCCTCACAGCTGGGGCGTGTTCGCACCCACCTACGCGCTGCACGACAGGCGGGGGGCCGGCTCGGGGGACCTCACCGCCCTCGGCAAGCTCTGCGAGCTCGTGGCGGGTGCGGGCGGCCGGCACGTGCTCACTCTCCCGATCCTCGCCGAGGCGCCGCTGCCGGCGGGCACGACGGGCCCCGAGCGCGGTCCCCTCCCTCCCCCGGCTCCCTACTCGCCTCTCAGCCGCATGTGGTGGAGCGACCGTTACCTCGACCTCGAGCGGCTGCCGGAGCTGGAGGGGCTGCTCGATCCGCTGGACCGGGGCCACGCCACCGATCCCGCCTACAGGAGGGCGTTGCTGGAGACGGCGGCGCTGCGGCTGCAGGCGAGCAACACGAGCAGGCGCGCCGCCTTCCGGGCCTTCCTGCGCGGGAACGGGGAGCTGGCGAGGTTCGCACGTTTCGTGGCGTTGCTGGAAGAGGTGGGACCGGACCGCTCGCGCTGGCGGACCTCGTGGCGAGATGGACGCATCGCGGCGAGCGACGTGAGGGCCGATTCGGTGGCGGCAATCGCCTTCGCCCAGTGGGCGACGGACTGCCAGATAGCCGAGCTCGCTTCTGCCGCTCGCTCTGGCAGCGCCCGGCTGATGCTCGATCTGCCGATCGGCTGCCAGCACGACGGCTACGACGCCTGGGCCTTCGCCGCCTCTTATGCGAGAGGCGCCGACATCGGTGCGCCGCCCGACACCTTCTTCCAGGACGGTCAGAACTGGGGGCTCCCCCCGCTGCACCCGGACGGCGAGCGGGAGGCCGCCTACCCGGTGCTCCGGCGGGCGCTCGCGCACAATCTGCGCCACGTCAGCGCCCTGCGCATAGACCATGTGATGGGTGTCCGGCGGCTCTGGTGGATCCCGAGCGGCTCACCCGCCGCCGAGGGTGCCTACGTGCATTACCCGGCGGACGAGATCCTCGGGCTGGCGGTCCTCGAGGCGTGGCGGCGGGGGGCGATGCTCGTGGGAGAGGACCTCGGGACCGTCGAGCCTCGCCTGCGGAGCGCTCTTCGAACCCGTGGCATCGCCGGCATGGACGTCGCCCTCTTCTCCCTCGATGCAGCGCCGGACGAGCCGGTGCCGGTCCGCGGGGGGTCGATGGCGCTCGTCGACACCCACGACACGCCCACCTTCGCCGGCTGGTTCGACGGGACGGACCTCGACGACCGGGAGAGGCTCGGGCTGCAGAGCGCGGCGGAGGCCCGGCGGGACCGCTCGCGGCGAAGGCGCGCCCGGGCGGCGCTCGTCTCGCGACTCGTCGCCGCCCACCGCCTGCGGCGGGCCGACAGGCAGCGCAGCCTGGCGGTGCTGGCGGCGCTGCTGGAGGAGCTCGGTGAGTCGGATGCGGCGGTGGTGGTCGCCACGCTCGAGGACCTGTGGGGCGAACACGACCCGCAGAACATCCCGGGCACGTCGGCCCAGCACGCGAACTTCCGCCGGCCGATGAGCCGCTCGATCGAGCAGATCTCCGACGACGCGGACCTGGCGGCGGTGCTCGCCCGGCTGAACAAGGCGCGCGGCTCGACAGCTCCTCGAAACGGGTAAACAGATCCCGTGGACACCATCCCCATCCTCGGTCCAGTCGACCTGCACCTCTTCAACGAGGGCAGGCACCTCCGGCTCTACGAGAAGCTGGGTGGCCATCTCGGCGACGGCGAGGCGCGCTTCGCCGTCTGGGCTCCCAACGCCCGGTCGGTCTCTGTGGTCCACGACCGCAACGGCTGGGCGCCGGACCGCGACCCGCTGCAGCCGGAGGGGGAATCAGGGATCTGGGCCGGTGCCGTGAGGGGCATCGGGGAAGGCACGTGCTACAAGTTCCACATCGTCGGCAACGACGGCTTGCCCCGCGACAAGGCGGACCCCTGCGCCTTCGCCTCGGAGTGCCCGCCGCGGACCGGCTCGGTGCTCGCGCACCTCGAGCACAAGTGGTCGGACTCCGCCTGGATGGACGGCAGGTCCGAGCGGCAGTCCGGCCGGTGCCCGATGAGCACCTACGAGGTGCATCTCGGCTCCTGGCGACGCCGCCAGGACGGGACGTGGATGTCCTACGAGGAGGTCGCCGAACCCCTCGCCGCCTACGTCTCGGAGATGGGCTTCACGCACGTCGAGTTCCTGCCGTTGATGGAGCACCCCTTCTACGGGTCGTGGGGATACCAGAGCACCGGCTATTTCGCCCCGACCGCCCGCTACGGTTCGCCAGAGGGGTTGATGCAGCTGGTCGACACGCTCCACCAGGCGGGGATCGGGGTGATCCTCGACTGGGTGCCGTCGCATTTCGCCACCGACGCCTTCAGCCTCGGGGAGTTCGACGGGACCCATCTCTACGAGCACGCCGATCCACTGCAGCGGTCACATCCCGACTGGGGCAGCTACCTGTTCAACTACGGGCGCCACGAGGTCCGCTCGTTCCTGATCTCGAGCGCCTGCTTCTGGCTGGAGACCTACCACGCCGACGGCTTCCGGGTGGACGCCGTGGCGTCGATGCTCTACCTCGACTACTCGCGCCAGCCCGGGCAATGGGTTCCCAACCGCTACGGGGGCCGCGAGAACCTGGAGGCGATCCACTTCCTGCGGGAGATGAACGACGCCGTGCACGAGAGGTTCCCGGGAGTGCTGACCATCGCCGAGGAGTCGACTGCGTGGCCGGGCGTCACACGCTCCACCGCGGCGGGTGGGCTCGGTTTCGACCTGAAGTGGGACATGGGTTGGATGCACGACACCCTCACCCACCTCTCGCGCGATCCGCTCTACCGCTCTTACCACTACGGGGAGCTGACCTTCCGCGGGCTCTACGCCTTCACGGAACGTTTCGCGTTGCCTCTGTCGCACGACGAGGTCGTCCACGGCAAGGGATCGCTGCTCGGCAAGATGCCCGGCGACGAGTGGCAGAGGTTGGCGAACCTGCGCCTGCTGCTGGCGCTGCAGAGCTTCCAGCCCGGCAAGAAGCTTCTCTTCATGGGCTCGGAGATCGGAAGCTGGCGCGAATGGGACCACGACGGGCAGCTCGACTGGTGGCTCCTCGACGAGCCGAGCAGAGCGGGCATAGCTCGACTGGTCGCCGACCTCAACCGTTGCCACCGCGACATGCCGGCCCTCCACGAGGGCGACCTCGAGCCGGGAGGTTTCCGCTGGATCGTCGCCGACGATTCCACCAACTGCGTGCTCGCCTGGCTTCGGCAGTCGCCCGGCGGGGACGGGCGGGGGACCCTCGCGGTCGTCGTCAACTGCACGCCCATGGTGCGCGAGCACTACAGGCTCGGGCTCCCCTTCGACGGGCCGTGGCGAGAGGTGCTGAACACCGACTCGTCCGACTACGGCGGCACCAACCAGGGGAACTTCGGCGTCGCCGAGGCCTTGGCGACGCCTTCCCACGGATTCCCCGCCTCGGTGGAGTTGCGGTTGCCGCCGCTCGGCGTGCTCGTGCTGGAGGCGCCCGAGCGCTCGCCCGAGCGCTCGCCCGGCCGCTCGCCGGCAGAGGGGGCCGGCGGCCCGCCGGTGGAGGAGGATGGCGAGAAAGCCTCAGAGCCCGGTGCTCAGCAGGCGCGGAGCAGCACCACCGCCCGTCCCTCCACCTCCAGCTTGTCGCCGGAGTCGAGCTGATCGAGGAACTCGTCGCAGAAGGGGTCGTCGAGGCGGGCCGTGTCGAGGACGCGGGCCCAGCAGGAACCGAACTCGGGCCCGGGCAGCACGAACTTCATCGGCTCCCAGAAGGCGTTCATCACCAGGTAGAAGTTGTCGTCGGTCAGGTGCTCGGCACTTCCCGCCGTCGACAGGTCGGACCCGTTGAAGAACACTCCCAGCGACTTGGCGAAGTTCACCGCCCAGTCCTTCTCGGTCATCGGGCGACCCTCGGGCGAGAACCAGGCGATGTCGCTCACGCCTTCCCCGTGCAGCGGCCGCCCCTGGAACCATCGGCGGCGATGGAATACCGGGTGTTGGCGGCGGAGTGACATCAAGCGGCGGGTGAACGCCAGGAGATGCTCGTCGGCGTTCTCCCAATCGACCCAGGAGACCGGGTTGTCCTGGCAATAGGCGTTGTTGTTGCCCCCCTGGGTGCGGCCGAGCTCGTCGCCTGCGAGCAGCATCGGCACGCCTTGTGAGAGGAAGAGCGTGGTGAGCAGATTGCGCACCTGCCGGGCACGAAGCTCGAGGATCTGCTCGTCGTCGGTGGGTCCCTCGACCCCACAGTTCCAGGACCGGTTGACGGACTCGCCGTCCTGATTGTGCTCGCCGTTCGCCTCGTTGTGCTTGTCGTTGTAGGAGACGAGGTCGGCAAGGGTGAAGCCATCGTGACAGGTGATGAAGTTGATGCTCGCCCAGGGCTTGCGCCCGGTGTGCTCGTAGAGGTCGGAGCTGCCTGTCAGTCTTGCGGCGAGCTCGGGAAGGGTCTGGTCGGTGCCCCTCCAGTACTCGCGGACGCAGTCGCGGAACTGTCCGTTCCACTCCGACCACAGAGGCGGGAAGTTGCCCACCTGGTACCCGCCCTCGCCGACGTCCCAAGGCTCGGCGATCAGCTTCACCTGGTTGATCACCGGATCCTGCTGGATGATGTCGAAGAAGGCGGAGAGGCGGTCGACGTCGTGAAGGGTCCTCGCCAGCGAGGCAGCCAGATCGAAACGGAACCCGTCCACGTGCATCTCGGTCACCCAGTAACGCAGGCTGTCCATCAGCAGCTGCAGGACATGCGGGTGGCGGACGTTGAGCGTGTTGCCGGTGCCCGTGTAGTCGACGTACTCGCGGGGCTCGCTCGGGTTGAGCCTGTAATAGGCGAGGTTGTCGATCCCCTTGAACGAGAGCGTCGGCCCGAGGTGGTTCCCTTCGGCGGTGTGGTTGTAGACGACGTCGAGGAACACCTCGATGCCCGCCGCGTGCATCGTCTTCACGAGGTACTTGAACTCCTGCACCTGCTCGCCGAGCGAGCCGTTGGCGGCGTACTCGTTGTGCGGAGCCAGGTAGCAGATCGAGTTGTAGCCCCAGTAGTTGCGCAGCCCCCGCTCGGACAGCATCGCGTCGTGGATGAACTGATGCACGGGCTGCAGCTCGACGGCGGTGACGCCGAGCGAGAGCAGGTGCTCGATCACGGGCTGCGTGGCGAGGCCCGCATAGGTGCCACGCAGAGCCGGCGGCACGTCGGGATGCTGTGCCGTGAACCCCTTGACGTGCAGCTCGTAGACGACCGTGCGATGGAAGCTGGTTCCCGGCGGGCGGTCGTTGCCCCAGTCGAAATAGGGGCTGATCACGACGTTCTTCGGCATGAAGGGGGCGCTGTCGGAGCGTCCCGCCCGCATCTCGTCACGTGCCTGGTGGCCGTAGACGGACCGGTTCCAGCGAACACGTCCGTCGACAGCCTTTCCATACGGATCGAGGAGCAGCTTGTCCGGGTTGCATCGCAGGCCGTGCGATGGACGCCACGGCCCGTGCACCCGGTAGCCGTAACGCTGCCGGGCTCCTACAGCCGGGAGGTAGCCGTGGTGGATGTGGGCGGTCTCCTCAGGCAGCACGTAGCGCGTCTCGCGGCCACCGTCGTCGAACAGGCAGACCTCGACCCGCTCGGCGAGCTCGGAGAAGAGCGAGAAGTTGGTGCCGATCCCGTCGAAGGTCGCGCCGAGCGGATACGGGTTGCCCGGCTCTACGGGGCTCCCGGGTCTGACCATTCCGGAGACGCTACCGGCAGGTGCGTGGCTGTGTCGGTCACTTTGCTCGTCACGATGTCCTCTATTCTGCCCGGATCGACGACGACGGTGCGAGCTCGGGCAGTCACGCAGCGTGCACGGCTGGCGGGCGCAGTGGGGGCTGTCGTGCGATGTTTGGCCCCGCCACGGGCGCGGTAAGCACCCCTCGTCTCGCAGTCTGTTTCACCGTGGTGCGACTCCGGCCGCCGGCATCTGGACGATGTGGTGGGCCGGCCGACGGAGCAGCGCGGCGGACCACCTGCTCAAGTCGAAAGGGGCCCACCAGATGGTTGCAGGAGCATCGCCGGATCTGCAGCGCCAGGCGGCAGCGTGGGCATCGGGCCGGGGCGCGGCCCGCGCAAGGGCTCTGCGACGTGGCGGCCGCGCGGACAACATGCCGCGCGAAGAGGTTGCCCTGCTCATGCAGCCGACGACGACCTGCGACGACCCGATCGAGGCGATCTGCGCCCGCCCCGCCTGGCACGCCAGAGCCGCGTGCCGGGGGGTGGGGACGGAGGTCTTCTTCCCCGCCGACCAGCTGACCTTCACCCGGGCCCGGCAGATCTGCGCCGGCTGCGAGGTGCGCGCAGAGTGTCTCGAGTTCGCGCTCGAACACCCGTCACTGAAGGGGATCTGGGCCGGGCTCTCCGAGCGCGCACGGGCGCGGGCGCGCCAGGGCCGTCCCGCCGGCGACGAGCCGAGTGCGGACGAGGGCGGGCCGCAGGTCACGACTGCGGTGCACCGCCTGCACCCCGAGCCGTGTGAACGGCTGGCGCGATGAGCGAGGCGGGAGGCGGCCTCACCGTGAACGAGGACTTCTCGGCGACGATCGACCTTGGGGGCGCGATCCCTGTCATCCGCGCCTCCGGCGAGGTCGACGTGGCGACCGCGCCGCAGCTCGGCGCGGTGCTCGGCCAGGTGCCGGCCGAGGCGCCCGTCCTGGTCGTCGACTTGTCCGAGGTCACCTTCATCGATTCCACCGGTATCGGTGTGCTCGTCGCCGGATGGAAGCAGATCCGGGATGCCCACCCGGACGACGGCAGCATGCGGCTCGTCGTGACGAGGCCGCAGATCGTGAAGGTGCTCGAGATCACCGGCCTCAACGACGTGTTCGGCGTCTACTCCGATTTGGCCGACGCCGTCGCCTGAGCGCCCGGGAGTTCCCAAGAACATGGAGCCGCGCCGCAAGGAGGCGATCGAGTTCGCCGGCACCGACCTGGAGCGCGTCGAGCTCTCGATGCCCGCCAGCCCGGAGCTCTGGTCGCTCGCCCGCATGACGGCCGCCGCGGTGGCGGCCCTCGTCGACTTCGGCTACGACGAGATCGCCGACCTGCGCCTGGCCATCGACGAGCTCTGCACGCTCTGCGTGTCCGGGGATCTCGACCACACCACCCTCCTGCTCGGCTACTCGTGGGCGGGGGACGAGATCCGCATCACCTGCGCGGCGATGCCCGATGCCGAGACGGGCGGACCCGTGGCACTTGCGGCGGTGCCCGACGAGACGTCTGCGGGTGCGCCGGGAACCGTCCCAGCCGCCGGGGCTGAACCGGCCGCATCGGCCGGGACGTCTGTCGACGATCTGGATGTGGATATGGATGTGGATGGTGGTAGCGGGGCCTTCGACATGGACGTGGCGCCGGCGATGACGCGCGACGAGCTCTCTGCTCGCATCCTCGACGCGCTGGTGGACGAGCACGGCGTCCGGACCGAAGGCGCCACGCGCAGAGGCTGGATCCGCAAGCGGCGCTCGACGTCGCCGTTTGCCGCGTCGTGACGGCGGTCGAAGGCCGCGGGGGTACGGACGAGAGGCTGGCCGAATACGCCAGGACCCGTGACCCCGAGCTCCGCTCCCGGCTGATCGAGGAACACCTGACACTGGTCGAGCAACTCGCTCGACGCTTCGCCAACCGCGGCGAGCCTTACGACGACCTCGTGCAGGCGGCCTCGGTGGGGCTGATCAAGGCGGTGGACGGCTTCGATCCGGCCCTCGGCTACGCGTTCTCTGCCTACGCCGCAAGCACGATTCTCGGCGAGCTGAAACGACACTTCCGCGACCGTGGGTGGTCGGTGCGGGCTCCCCGGCGCGTGCAGGAGCTGTACCTGGAGCTCGGTCAGGTGGTGAGCGACCTGACCCAGAGGCTGGGGCGTTCCCCCACCGTCAAGGAGTTGGCGGCCGAGTGCAACACGAGCGAGGAGAACGTGCTCGAGGCTCTGGAGGCGGGACACGCCTACCGGGCGGGGTCACTCGACGCGCCCGCCCCCGAGGGTGGGTCGCTCGGCACGCGGCTGTGGTCGGAGGACAGCGGCTTCACCAAGGCCGACGATCGGGTCCTGCTCGATCCGCACATCGCCTCGCTGCCGGAGAGGGAGCGGACGATCCTCAGGATGCGCTACGTCGAGGATCTCACCCAGTCCGAGATCGCAGAGCGGGTCGGCCTCAGCCAGATGCACGTGTCGCGCCTGTTGGCGCGAAGCCTGGCGATGCTCCGCCAGGCTCTCGGCGCGGACCCTGCAGAGGCAGAGAGCTGACGACAAGACGAGTTCGCGGACAGGTGCCGCAAGCCGAGCGGGCAGCCGGCGACCGGTAGTAGCGTCGCTTACGGACCGCCGGGCAGGCGGTCCAGTCATTCCGAAGCACCCACGAAATCGCTCTGCAGACACCCGGCGGCGGCTCGGCGGCTCCAGCTTTCCGGCGGGCAACGGTCCACAGAGCGGCCGCCGCCCGCGGACGAGGGCAGAAAGGCGACAACGGATGGGAGACGAGAGCCAGGAGCCGGCCGGCGCCGCAGCGATCGACACGCTCCTACGTGGCGGTGAGCTGAGGGTCGTCTTCCAGCCGATCATCGAGCTGGCGTCGATGAAGGTGGTGGGCTACGAGGCTCTGGCCCGCTTCCCCGACGCCGGATCTCGCTCCCCCGCCGCCTGGTTCCAGGAGGCCACGGCATCGGGCCAGCGGGTGCGGCTCGAGTCGGAGGCCATACGGGTCGCGGTCGCCTCCAGCAAGGTGCTGCCGGAGGACGCCTTCATCGCCTTCAACGCCTCGCCGGAGACGGCCGCATCGAGCGCGCTGCGCCACGCTCTCGGCAGCATGCCGCTGTCGCGGGTGATGCTCGACATCTCAGAGGCGGCAGCCGTCGAGGAATACGGCGCCCTCGAAGCGACCATCGACGAGCTGCGAGCCGAAGGCGTGCGCATCGCGATCGACGACGCCTCCGGCGACAGCCTGAACAACATCATCGGCGTACGGCCGGACATCATCAAGATCGACACCGACATCACCCGCGGGATCGACGGCGACATCGGCAACCAGGCGGTGGCGCTCGCTCTCGGCTCCTTCTCGGATCGCATCGGGGCAACCGTCATCGCCGAGGGCATCGAGACCGAGACGGAGCTCGAGACGCTCCGCTCTTTCGGCATCCACGCCGGCCAGGGCTACCACATCGGCAGGCCTCAGCCCGCAGAGGCCTACGCCGCCGGCTGAACACAAGGGCTCAAGCTGGGGGCCGCGACAGTCGATTGAACTGTCAGGCCAAAGATGGAGCCGGCAAGGAGGCGATGCCCGTGGAGCAGGGCGGCGGCGGCCCTCTCGACAATCGGGCGGCGCGGTTGCTGAGGCGATCGTTCGTGGTCGTCAGCATCGCCGTCGGCCTGGTCGGCATCGGCTCGATCGGCGCGCTCATCGTCCTGCTCGACGTGGTCGTCCCCCACCTGGCGCGGACGACCGGCGGGAACGTCTCGCGGGCCACCGACGTGCTCCGAGTGCTCCTCGGCGCAGAGGGCGGCCTGTGCATCGCAGTCGTCGTCAACGTGAACAGCCAGCGCCGGCATCTGAGGGCGCTTGCCCGTTCGTTGTCCGCCGAGCGGGAGCGTTCCCGCAGCAGCGAGGCGGCCCTCGGCGTGCAGGCCGACAACCTGGCGATGATCCTGGACGTGGCCGAGAAGCTGGCGGGCACACTCGATCCGGACGACGTCGCTGCGATCGTCACCAAGGCGGTGTGCGGCATCACGGGGGCGTCCGAGGCGGTCCTGTGGTTGGCGAACAGCGACGGATCAGTCCTCCGTGCCGGCCACAACCAGCCCGGCGGCCGTGCCACGGGGTACCTGACTGCGACCGGCCGCATCGTCGAAGAGGGGTCGATGCATGCGCGGCCGCACGGCTGGACTGTCCGGCTCGTCGCCGCCGACGAGCTGATGGGATTGCTCGACCTGCATGGCATCGACCGGCCCGCCTCATCGCTCGCATCACTCGTGGAGGCGCTGGCAACCCACGCCGCCGGCGCGCTGGAAGTCAACAGGCGCCACGCCCGCCTGCGCCAGGCGAGCTACACCGATCCCCTGACCGGCCTGCTCAACCGGGCGGCGCTGGAGCAGATGCTGCGCAGCGAATGCGAGAGGGCGATCCGGATGGGCACTCCCCTCGCCGTCTTGATGGTCGACGTCGACCACTTCAAGGACTACAACGACCAGCACGGTCACCAGAACGGCGATGCCGCCCTGGCGGCCGTCGGGCGTGTCCTGGCAGGCGGGCTGCGACGAACGGCCGACCGCGCCTTCCGCTACGGCGGCGAGGAGTTCGTCGTGGTCCTGCCGGGAACCGACGGCCTGGCGGCCGGGTCGGCGGCCGAACGCCTGCGCCTGGCGGTCAAGCGCGCCCACGAGTCGGGCGTTCCTCGCTTTGCAGTCACCGCATCGTTCGGTGTCGCAGCCCTCGCTCCCTTCCGGCGCACCCCGGCAGAGCTCGTGGCCGCCGCCGACGCGGCGCTCTACGAGGCAAAGCGCGCAGGACGCGACTGCCTCGCCCACGCCCCCAACGAACCGCTCACCATCGCTCCCGCCCGTCCGGCCTAGCCCGACCGGCCTGGCCCGACCGGCCCAGCGAGGCCTGATCAGCCCCGAGGACCGTGCCCCCGGGCGGCACGGCTCGTGCTTATCCGCTAGAGATATCTCGGTGCCGGAACTTCCCGAGCTCGAGATCCTTTGCCGCCGCCTCGACGAGCGCTGTCGGGACCAGTCGCTCGGGCGGGCCGAAGTCGCATCGATCTCGGCGCTGAAGACCGTCGACCCGCCTCTCGGCGACCTGCGGGGTCGCCGGTTCACGGCTTGCGAACGACGGGGCAAGTACGTCTGCAGTCATTGGGACGGGCTGTGGCTCGTCCTCAACCTGGCGCGGGCCGGCTGGGTGCGATGGGTGACGGCGCCGTCTGCAGCCGCCCGCCGGCCGACGAGGGGACCCTTGGCCCTGCGGGTGGTGCTGGAATCGGGCGAAGGTTTCGACGTCACCGAAGCCGGGACGGAGAAGCGACTGGCCGTATGGGTCGTGCGATCCCCCGACGAGATCGAGGGCGTGGCGACGCTCGGCATCGAGCCGTTCGATCCGGCGTTCACCACGGAGTGGCTGGGGGAGGCGCTCGCCTCCGAGCAGGGAGACCTGAAGCACGCCCTGGCCCGCCAATCCTTCATCGCCGGGATCGGCAACGCCTACTCGGACGAGGCGCTGCACGCGGCGAAGCTCTCGCCCTTCAAGCCGGCGACCAGGTGCACGCCGGAGGAGGTGGCGCGCCTGCGCGACGCGGTCCTCGAGGTGCTGACAGCCGCGATCGAGCGCTCCTCGCCGCTGCAGATGGACGAGTTGAAGGACGGAAAGCGGAGCGGGATGCGGGTCCACGCCCGCACCGGCCAGACCTGCGCCGTCTGCGGGGACAAGATCAGGGAGGTCTCGTTCGCCACCCGATCCCTGCAGTACTGCCCGACCTGCCAGACAGGCGGCAAGGTGCTCGCCGACCGGCGGCTCTCGCGCCTGCTCAAGTAAGGGGGTTCAGGGCCTTCCGGCGCCGACGAAGCCGCCGAAGTAGATCGGTGCAAAGCCGACTGTCGTGCCTGGTGCAGACGCCTGGAGGATCGTCTCGGCGCCGTAGGGCCCGGACCCGACGTACATCACCACGTGGGTGATGGGCCATGGGCCGTCGTTGGCGAAATGGTAGAAGAGCAGGTCGCCGGGACGTAGCTTGCCGATCGGCACCGGTCGGGACTCCTCCCACTGTGTCGTCGCGCCGTGCTCGAGGTCGATACCGGCGCGCTCCCAGCCGAGCATCACCAGGCCGGAGCAGTCGACTCCGGCAGCGGTGGCGCCCCCCCACACGTAGGGTTTGCCGATCAGCTTCTCGGCGGCTTTGACGGCAACCAGGCCCTCGGCCGCCGTCGCGGCCTTGGCGGCGTGCTTGCCGGCGAGGGAAGGGCCCTTGTACTTGGCCTGCCCCGACACGAGGTCGAGCAGGTTCGCCGCTCGGGCAGGGCCCAGCAGGGCGATCAGCTGCCCCTCGACGCGCGCCAGGGCCACCTCGGCCTCAGCGCTGGCTGTCGAGGCCTGCGTCCTGGCGCCCGCGATCGCGGCCAGGGTGCTCTTGATCCCGGCGAGGTCCGAGACCCGCGCTGCGCGCTCGCGGCGCAACGCTTCCTTCAAGGAGGTCACCTTGGCGACGGCTGCGTTCAGCTGGTCCAGCCCGACGTTGGCGTACACCGACGCCATCTGCTCGTTGTCCGGGGCGGCCGTCAGCACCACTCCCGTCACGGAGAAGCCCATGCTCGACACGTAGGACTCGACGGCGGCTTGTCGCAACTGGCTCTCGGCCTGCCTGAGCGCCGAGGATGCCGCCGCCAGCTCCACGTCCACGGAGGCCACTGCTGCGCGTGCCTTCGGGAGCAGCACCTCCTCCTCGTCGTAGCGCTCCGCCGCTGCGCCGGCCACGCGATCCTCGGAGAGAGCCTGCGACGCCAGCTTCACCGCTCGTGTCAACAACGGGTCCGCCGATGCCGGAACGAGGGGAACGGTGGTCGTCGTCGGAGAGGTCTGATGGGCGTGCTTCCCGGGGCCGGGATGTGCGGCCGGACCGCCTGCGAGGGCGGCAGTTCCGCCGACTGGGACGATCAGGGTCAGGCCACCGGCGAGGAGGCCTGTGAGGATTCGGATCTGGGGGGCGCGCCAGCCAAGCCGTCTCATAGCGTGTGCAGGCCATGGTACCGGGCTCTGCCACGCTATGTGGTGGTCTCAACGCTTTTCGTGGTGATGCGTTCAGACTTTCCGCCAGTAGATGATGGCGTCCTCGCCGTCCATGTCTCAGGCGCTCACCGCCTGCGGAGCCTGGCGCTCGAACTGGGTCCGGTACAGCTCGGCGTAGAGGCCTCCGGCCGCCATCAGCTCGTCGTGGCGCCCCCGCTCTACGATCCGGCCGCCGTCGACCACCAGGATCTGGTCCGCCTCGCGCACCGTCGAGAGCCGGTGGGCGATGACGAGGGAGGTGCGGCCGGACAGCGCAGTCTTGAGGGCCTTCTGCACCGCCAGCTCCGACTCCGAGTCGAGGTGGGCGGTGGCCTCGTCGAGCACCACGATGTCGGGCGCCTTGAGCAGCAGGCGAGCGAGGGCGATGCGCTGCTTCTCGCCTCCCGAGAGCCGGTAGCCACGATCGCCGACGACAGTGTCGAGGCCGTCCGGGAGGGACTCGACGAGAGGCAGGATCTGCGCACCCTCGAGGGCCGCCATCAGCTCGCCCTCGCTGGCTCCCGGGCGCCCGTAGAGGAGGTTGTCGCGGATCGTCTCGTGGAAGAGGTGCGCGTCCTGGGTGACGACGCCGATCGAGTGCTGCAGCGATTCGAGCGTGACGTCCCGGACGTCCTGCCCCTTGACCCGGACTGCGCCCTGGCGCACGTCGTAGAGACGTGGCACGAGGCTCGAGATCGTCGTCTTGCCGGCTCCCGACGGTCCGACGAGCGCGACCAGCTGTCCCGGTTCGGCTCGGAAGCTGACGTCGTGGAGCACTTGCTGCGAGGGTGCCTGATCGAGCACCGCCACCGACTCCAGCGACGCCAGCGAGACCTCGGTGGCGGTCGGGTAGCTGAAGTCGACGTGGTCGAACTCGATGGTGGCGGGTGCGCTCGGGCCCGGGGCGAGCACCACGGCGTCCGGCTTGTCGGCGATCAACGGCTGCAGGTCCAGCACCTCGAAGACCCGGTCGAAGGAGACGAGGGCGGTCATCACGTCGACGTTCATGTTGGACAGGGCCGTCAGAGGTCCGTAGAGGCGGCTCAGCAACGCGCTGAGGGCGACGATCGTGCCGACGTTCATCTCCTGGTGGATGGCTGCCACTCCACCCCATCCGTAGACGAGGGCGGTGGCGAGCGAGGACGTCAGGAGCAGCGAGACGAAGAACACGCGGCCGTACATGGCAGTCTGCACCCCGATGTCGCGGACCCTGGCGGCGCGCCCGGCGAACTGCCGGTGCTCGCTCTCGGCGTTGCCGAAGAGCTTGACGAGCAGGGCGCCGGAGACGTTGAACCTCTCGGTCATCGTCGTGTTCATCGCCGCGTTGAGGTTGTAGGACTCCCGCGTCAGCTCCTGCAGTCGCCGGCCGATCCGCCGGGCCGGGACCAGGAACATCGGCAGCAGAGCGATCGCCACCAGGGTGATCTGCCAAGACAGGAACGCCATCGTGGCGATCGTGAGCACGACCGTCACGAGATTGCTGACGATCGACGAGAGGGTGTCCGTGAACGCCTGCTGGGCGCCGAGCACGTCGTTGTTCAGCCGCGAAACGAGAGCGCCGGTCTGCGTGCGCGTGAAGAAGGCCAGCGGTTGGCGCTGCACGTGGGCGAAGACCTTCTCGCGCATGTCGTAGATGAGGCCCTCGCCGACCCGGGCCGAGATGTAGCGCTGGAGGAGGGACAGGAGGGCGTCGGCTACGGCCAGCACGGCCACGACCGCGGCCCAGGTGACCACGGCGCCGGAGTCCCGGCGGAGGATCCCGGCGTCGATGATCTGCCTGTAGATCAAGGGGTTCGCCACTCCCATCAGGGCGTCGACCATGATCACCACCAGGAACACCACCAGGATCGGCCTATAGGGTGCCGCAAAGCGAGCGATCCGCCTCACCGTCCCCGGTGCCAGCTTCTGCTTGGTGACGCTCCGGTCGCGGCTGAGCGAGCGGAGCCCGACGCCCTGGCCGCGTCCATGGCCCATGCCGTGCATGCTCATGCCCACGGCACCCGGCAGCCGCACTGGCAGACGATCCGCAGTGCACCGAGCAGGGACGAGCGCTGCTCCTCGGTCAAGGGACCAAGCACTTCACCGGTTGCCCGACGGCGCGCGAGGTCGAGGCGCCCGAGGGCCCTTCGTCCCGCCCGGGTGAGCGTCACGAGCTGCGACCGCCTGTCCGAAGGATCGGTCTCACGGGCGACGAAGCCTGCGGCCTCGAGCCCGTCGACCATCGTCGTCACGCTGCGGGGCACGACCTCCAGTCCCGCCGCCAGGTCCGCCATCCGCACCGGCCCTCCTGCCCGCTCGACGGCGCGCGAGTGCACGCGCTTGCGATCCGGAGAGCCCCATCATCTCCAGCTCGGCATGAGAGCCCCGATGTATGCGCCGGTTCACCCGGAACAGCAGGTCAGTTATCTCCGCCAGGTTGCTGTCGCTCCCGCTGGCCGGCCGCACGGATCCGTCACCCGCCAGCCTCTCGATGTCGATGTCTACGACCACCTGACCTCCGAACGCCTCCCAATTGATGAGCCTGGCTCATAATAGGGCTGACTCAGGATGTATCGTGCGTTCTGGCCGGGAATCGCACGGCGCGTGCAGCATCCACCACCTGCTGTCGCGAGCAGTGGCGCTGAGAGCGCCGGGCGAGCGAGCGCCCCGCCCGGCTCGTCGCTGAGCTGCCGCCGCGTGCCAACATGACGGAGCGGACCGCCCGCCGCCGGCTGGGGAGCAGATGGGGAGCTGGCGGGGCCCTGGTGTCGCGTTGGTGGCGCCCGGGTCCCATGCGCCAATCGGAGGGACGAGATGACCAAGCTCATTCGCAGCGGCGGCATGACGCTGAGAACGCTCGCCGCGGGCACGATGATGAGCGCTGCCGCCGGTCTCGCAGCAGCCGCTCCAGCGAGCGCCGCCGCCATCCAAGCGGCGCCCTCGGCACTCTCGGCGCCCTCGGCATCCTCGGCCGCCGTGCAAGCGGTACTCGTCGCCAACTATGCGTGCCGTTCGACGATGGGCAACTTCGTCTTCCGGGTGGTTATCTCAGGCAAGACGCCGAGCACGGTGCCCACGGGGACGAGAGTGCAGATGACGCAGATCTACGCCACGATCGTGATCCCGGCCAACTTCGTCGACGAGGCGATCGCCCTGCTCGATGCCAAGACCGCCTCCGGGCAGGTGATCACCTTGAACGTGGCGGCTACCGACTCCACGCCGAAGACCTTGAACATGGCCGATCCGCCCGTGGCCTTCGGCCCCTTGCCCTTGCGGGAGGAGAAGTCGCTCTCGATCAAGGCGGCCAAGGGTGCCGTCGTCGGCTACTACAAGGCAGCGGCGGCCGGGTCGATGACGTTCACCTCGGCCGTCATCAACATCGACATCAAGCTGAACTCCTACAGCGGCGAGATCAACTGCACTCCCCCTCCAAGCGAGTCGCCGATCGCCACGACCACCGTCACCTGAACCGCGACCGCCAAGCTCGCAGCACCTAGCCTGACCGCGATGTCGCGATCGCCAGCCGACTCACCGCAGCCACGCCAGGGCGCAGCGGTCCAGCGATTGATGGTCCGCAGCTGGCCGGCCGTCGTCGGCATCGCCGTCTACTGCCTTCTGTCGGTGGCCTATTTCGGCCACACGATGCCGTGGAGCTCGGCTCACCTCCCCTCCTGCGCCTGTGGCGACGCCGCTCAAGAGGTCTGGTTCCTGGCTTGGCCCGCGCACGCCATCTCGAGCGGGCTCAATCCGTTTCGTACTGATGCCGCCGCATTCCCGGCGGGGCTGAACCTGATGAGCAGCACCTCGATGCTGCTCCTCGGCGTGTTGGCGGCGCCGATCACCTGGACCCTCGGCCCTGTCGCCAGTTACAACATGCTGATCCACCTGGCCTTGGCCGGATCGGCAACCTCGATGTTCCTCGTTCTACGGCGCTGGACGAGCTGGTGGCCGGCGGCCTTCTTCGGTGGCCTCCTCTACGGCTTCTCGCCCTACATGCTGAACGAGGCGCTGTCCCACATCTTCCTGATCTTCCTGCCGCTGCCGCCGATCGTCCTTCTGCTCGGCCACAACCTGCTCGTCCGGGACGAGCCGAGTCCGGTCAAGACCGGCATCTGGTTGGGAGTGGTGGCGGCGGCACAGTTCCTCATCTCCGCCGAGATCCTGACGATCACCTGCGTGGGCGCCGCCATCGCATTTGTGGCGCTCGTCGTCCGGCACCCGGTGGCGACGGTCGAGCGCGCCCGCCGTGTCGCCGTCGGGCTCGCCGCGGGGGCGGTCACCTTCATCGTCATCGCCGGCTACCCCGTCTGGTACTACCTGGCGGGTCCCGGACACGTACCGGCCAGCAACATCCGCCGCTGACCTATTACCTCTTCTACGACGACCTGCTCGGCATGGTGACCCCGACCTCGGTGCAGAGGCTTGGAACGGCCGGGATGAAGGCCCTCGGGACAACCCTCACGCAGGCAACTACGTCGAGCACAACGACTACTTCGGAGTTCCCGCTGCTCGTCGCCCTCGTCGCCATCACAGCCTGGCTGCGCAAGATCGGCATCGTCGCCCTGGCGGCTGTCGTCGGGGCTCGTCGCCGCCCTGCTCACCCTCGGCCGCCAGCTCCACATCGACCTGCAGGCCCATCTCACCTTCCTCCGGCTTCCCTACGACGTGCTGCTGCACCTGCCGTTGCTGAAAGGTCTCTTCGCGCCGCGTTCGTGCTGATCGCCTTCCTGGCAGCTGCTGTGATCCTGGCGGTCGGTCTCGACCGGCTCCATCTGGCGACGAGCGGCTGGGCCTCGAGGTGGTGGGCATCGGCACTGCGAGTACTGGTCCCGGCGGCCGTCGGCGTGGTGGCGCTCGTTCCCCTCGTGCCGAACGGCGACCTGGCGGCCGATCCCGTTCCCGTCCCGACGTTCTTCCACACCGCAGCCGACGTGGCTCGGATCCCCGCCGGCAGCGTCGTGCTCCCATATCCGAACGCCCAGGAACCGACCACCTTGCAAGCCGTATTCCCGGAGGTCCGATCGATGCTCTGGCAGGCGTCGACCGGCTTCCACTTCAAGATGATCGGTGCGTACGCCGCCCAGGCCAACAAGGACGGAACTCTCGGGCAGGGGAATCAACTGTTCGCGCTGCCACCTGTCGTGCAGCAGATATTCGGGTGGGCGCTCTACGGCACGCCCGCCGTGGAGGAGCCTGATCTGGGGTCTGCTTCGTCACTGGCGGCACTCCGGCACTTCTGCGAGGTGAACGACATCTCGACGATCCTCGTCGACCCGGGCGTAGGCGTTCGACCACAAGCTGTCGTCCAGTACGTCACCGCTGCCCTCGGCCGCGGCCCCGAGCGGATCGGCGGGCTCGACGCCTGGTTCGGCGTCGCCTCGTAGCACGGCACCGTTCGGGCGATGCGAGGGATCGAGACCTAGGGTGAGGCCGCCAGGCGCACCAAGCGAGGAGGTCGGCACGATGGCCACGGTCGATGGCAGCTGCGACGAACGCTTCCAAGCGGTGCGCGACGCGCTCGAGAAGAACCTCGAGGAAGGGCTCGACCTCGGGGCCTCCGTGGCGGTCATGATCGCCGGCGAGACCGTCGTCGACATCTGGGGCGGTCACTCCGACCAGGAGCGCACGGTCCCTTGGGAACAGGACACCATCACCAACGTCTGGTCGACGACCAAGACGATGACAGCCCTCTCTGCGCTCCTGCTCGCCGATCGGGGCGAGCTCGATTTCTCCTCGCCGGTGCGACGCTACTGGCCTGAGTTCGCCGCCGGGGGCAAGCGTGACATCGAGGTTCGCCACCTGATGTCGCACACCGCCGGCCTGCCCGGGTGGACAGAGGCGATGACGATCGAGGACCTCTACGACTGGGAGAAGGCGACCACCCTGCTGGCGGCGCAGGAACCGTGGTGGGAGCCGGGAACCGCCTCCGGCTACCACGCCGTGACACAGGGCTACCTGGTCGGGGAGGTCGTGCGGCGGATCACCGGCGAGTCGCTCGGAACGTTCTTCGCCAAGGAGATCGCCGGTCCATTGGGCGCCGACTTCCACATCGGCCTCGGCCCCGAGCACGACGGCCGCGTATCGCGGGTCGTCCCCCCGCCGGAGCCGCTCGTGGCGCCCGACGGCGCCGAGCTGGCCGCCCGTGCACTCGCGAATCCTCGCCTCCGCGCCGAGACCTCCTGGACAGAGGCGTGGCGGAGAGCGGAGATCCCGGCCGCCAACGGGCACGGCAACGCCAGGTCGGTCGCCCTCGTCCAGTCCGTGCTCGCCGGCGGCGGGCGCGACTCCAGCCGTGGGATGATCTCCGGCAAGACCTGCGATCTGGTCTTCTCGGAGCAGAGCTACAGAACCGACCTCGTCCTCGGCGTCAAGCTCCGGCTCGGGATCGGCTACGGGCTCAACTCGGCTGACACGCCCCTCAGCCCCAACGCGAGAACGTGCTTCTGGGGCGGCTGGGGAGGTTCCATCGTCGTCGTGGACCTCGACGCGGAGATGGTCGTCGCCTACATGATGAACAAGATGGGCGAGGGCACCCTCGGCGACTTGCGGGGGGTAGGAATCGTGTTCGCCGCCTATTCCGCTCTCGCAGACGGCTGAGACCTCCGCCACACGCCCGACACGGACGCCTGCGTGCTACCTCAGCCGGGGCCCGGCTGATCACTGGATGATGGCGAAGGCGGCGCCGGCCGGGTCGATCAAGACCGAGAATCGTCCCGGCTCGATGGCGGTGACCGGCACGACCACGGTCGCACCGAGGTCGGCCGCCGACGAGACGGTGGCATCGGCATCGGCGACCGAGAAGTAGGTGAGCCAGTGGGCGGGGACCTCTGGCGGGAAGTGGCCGCCCATCTCCATCATCCCGCCGAAGGGCTCGCCGTCTAGCTTCCACACCGTGTAGGTCATGTCGCCCATCGCCTCGCTCTCGGCGTCCCACCCGAACACCGACGCGTAGAAGGCCATTGCGGCGGTCGTGTCCCGTGTGTTCAGCTCGGCCCAGCAGATCGTTCCCGGCTCGTTCTTCAACTCGGCCCCCTTGTGTCGGCGCGGCTGCCACAGAGCCAGCGCCGCACCGGTGGGATCCATGAACACCGACATGCGGCCGGCGTCGAGGACGTCCATCGGCGGGAGGAGCACGGACCCACCGGCCTCTGTGACCCTGGCGACAGCGGCATCGGCGTCGTCGACGCTGATGTAGGTGGTCCAGGCCGAAGGTTGCCCCTCGGCGGTCACGCCGCCAATGCCGGCGACTGCCTTGCCGCCGATGGAGCACATCTGGTAGCCGCCCGCCTCCGGGCCCAGCTCGACGACGTCCCAGCCGAACAACGAGCCGTAGAAGGCTGCCGAAGACTTCGGATCGGTGCTCGACAGGTCCACCCACGACGGCGTGCCTGGCTTGTGAGATTCGAACGCGGACACCTTGCCTCCTTGAAGATGGTCTGGCCACCGGACCATACCGCGAGGGTGCGCGCCTCGCTCGGGCGCGCCGCGACGCGCGCCGGGCCGCGCGCGGGCCGCGCCCCGACGCCGGCCGGACGCCGGGCCGACGCCACGCGGGAGGGTCTCCGACTGAGCAAGACTGGTGCCGTTCCTGCCGAAGAAAGGGTGCCCATGTCGACAACGGGGTCGGGGCCGCGCATCCAGCACTACATCGACAAGGTCAGGCGCTACGCCGAAGAGAGGCTGCCGCACGACCAGGAGCGGCTCTTCACCGCGTTCGTCGCGGAGTACTACGCCAGGACCGCGCCAGAGGACATCGAAGGTCGTTCGGTGGAGGACACCTACGGCGCTGCCATGGCCCACCTCTCCTTCGCCCGCCACCGCACCCCGGGCCAGCCGCTGGTGCGGGTGTACTCACCTGAGCAGGACACGCATGGTTTCGCCTCGCCTTTCACGATCATCGAGATCGTCAACGACGACATGCCCTTCCTCGTCGACTCGCTCAGCAACGAGATAGCCCGCCAGGAGCTCGGCCTTCACCTCGCCCTCCACCCGGTGCTACGAGTCCGCCGCGACACCGCCGGCGAGCTGATCGAGGTCCTCGCCGACGGCGGCAGCGGGGGGAGCGGCGGCGCGCACGCCGTCGAGGCCAGCGGGGCCAACGAGGAGGCCGGGACGGGTGTGGTCGAGCTCGCCGAGTCCTTCTTGCGTTTCGAAGTCGAGCGCCAGCACGACCAACGGGTGCTGGAGCAGATCAGATCCGGGTTGCAGAAGGTGCTGGCCGACGTGCGGGCGGCGGTCGAGGACTGGTCCGCCATGCGCCAGCGGGCGCAGAAGATCGCCGACGCGCTCGACGACGAGGCGGCCCCCGTCGACAAGGCGGAGCGCAACGAGGCGGTCGAGCTCCTGCGATGGCTGGACGAGGGCCACTTCGTGTTCCTCGGCTACCGAGAGTACGAGCTGGCCCCCGAGAACGGCGACGAGGTGCTGCGGTCGGTCGAGGGCTCGGGTCTCGGGATCCTGCGCCAGAGCGGTGGCAGCCACACCTCGCACAGCTACGCGAAGCTGCCTGCCGACGTCCGCCGCAAGGCCCGCGAGTCGAACCTCCTCAACCTCACGAAGGCCAACTCTCGCAGCACGGTCCACCGCCGTGGCTATCTCGACTACATCGGGATCAAGCGTTTCGACAAGCAGGGAAACGTGGTCGCCGAGCGGCGTTTCCTCGGCCTCTACACCACCCGTGTCTACAAGCAGTGGCCCTACCAGATCCCCTGGCTCCGCCGCACCGTGCGGGCAGTACTCGAACGGGCGGACTTCCCCGAGGACAGCTACAGCGGCAAGGCGCTGGTCGAGATCATCGACAGCTACCCCCGCGACGAGCTGTTCCAGGTCACCGAGGACGAGCTCTACGACGTGGCGATGACGATCCTCGGTCTGCAGGATCGCCAGCGCCTGCGCTTGCTCGTGCGGCACGACCAGTTCGGCCGCTTCGTGTCCTGCCTCGTTTACCTTCCCCGCGAGCGGTTGACGCCGGCCCTCGAGGAGAGCTTCCAGGAGATCCTCCGCCGCGCGTACCACGGCGTGCACCTCGAGTCGACCACTGCGCTCACCGAGTCCATCCTCGTCCGGCTCCACCTCGTGATCTACACAGAGACCGGGTCGGTCCCCGAGTACAGCACCGACGAGGTCGAGCGGCAGCTCCGTGACGCGATGCGGTCGTGGGCCGACGACCTGCACGATGCCCTGCTGGACGAGCTCGGCGAGGAGCGGGGCGAGACACTGCATCGCCGTTACGCCGAGGCGTTCCCGCCGGGATATCTGGACGACGTGCCACCGCGGGCCGCGGTGTCGGACATCAGGCACCTCGAGGAGCTGGAGGCCCGCGGCGGCTTCTCGGCCAACCTCTACCGGCCGGTGGAGTCGGACGACGGGTCGCTGCGGCTCAAGATCTTCCGCTCGGGTGCTCCCATCACGCTCTCGCGGGTGCTGCCGATGCTCGAGAACATGGGACTGTCCGTGGCCGACGAGCGGCCGTACGAGCTCTCGTCCGACAGCCCGCTCCCGGTCTGGATCTACGACTTCGGCCTGCGTTACGCGGGCGAGATCGACCTCGACGCGCCCGGTGTACGGGACCGGTTCCACGAGGCGTTCGAGCTGGCGTGGCGAGGCGCCGTCGAGAACGACGGGTTCAACCGACTGGTGCTGCGGGCGTCGCTCGGAGCTCGCGAGGTGAGCGTGCTGCGCGCCTACGCCAAGTACCTGCGGCAGGCCGGCACCACTTTCAGCGAGTCGTACATCGCCGCCACACTGGTCGGCAATCCCGAACTGGCGAGGTTGCTGATCGAGTTGTTCAGGGTCCGTTTCGATCCGGACAGGGGCGAGGCTCGGTCGGCCGGCGCCGAGGGCGTCGTCGAGGCGATCGAACGGGGCCTGGATGCCGTCGTCAACCTCAACGAGGACCGGGTCATCCGCCGCCTGCTCGGCACCTTGCAGGCGACGTTGCGCACGAACTTCTACCAGCGGCGGCCGGACGGGACACCCAAGGAGTGGCTGTCGCTGAAGCTCGACTCGCGCCTCGTGCCCGACCTGCCCCTGCCCCGCCCGATGTTCGAGACCTTCGTCTCCTCGCCGAGGATGGAGGGGATCCACCTGCGGGCCGGGCGGGTGGCGCGGGGCGGCATCCGCTGGTCCGACAGGCCGGAGGACTACCGCACCGAGATCCTCGGCCTGATGAAAGCCCAAAACGTCAAGAACGCGGTGATCGTCCCCGTCGGCGCCAAGGGGGGCTTCGTGCTGAAGGACGCTCCCGTCAACGACCTCGACGCGCTGCAGGCGGAAGGCATCGAGTGCTACCGCACCCTCGTGCGGGGGCTTCTCGACATCACGGACAACCTCGTAGAGGGAAAGGTCGTGGCGCCGCCCCGGGTCGTCCGCCACGATCCCGACGACACCTACCTGGTGGTGGCGGCCGACAAGGGCACCGCCACCTTCTCCGACATCGCCAACGCGCTTTCGGGCGACTACGGCTACTGGCTCGGAGATGCCTTCGCCTCCGGCGGTTCGAGCGGCTACGACCACAAGGCGATGGGCATCACCGCCAGAGGTGCTTGGGTCTCCGTGCGAAGGCACTTCCGCAACCTCGGGCTGGACCCTCCCGCCAACCTCTGACCGCGGTCGGCATCGGCGACATGTCAGGCGACGTGTTCGGCAACGGCATGCTGGAGGAGCCGCACCTGCTGCTGCTGGCAGCCTTCGACCATCGGCACATCTTCCTCGACCCCACCCCGGAGCCAGTCGCCGCCTACGCCGAGCGCAAGCGCCTCTTCGACCTGCCCCGTTCCTCGTGGGCCGACTACGACCGGTCGGTGATCTCCGAGGGAGGCGGCGTGTTCCCCCGCTCGGCGAAGTCGATTCCGCTGCCGGCCGCGGTGCGGCGGGCGCTCGGATCTCGAGGCGGAGGCCCTGACGCCGGACGAGTTGATCCAGGCCATCCTGCGGGCGCCCGTCGACCTCCTCTGGAACGGCGGGATCGGGACATACGTCCGCTCCTCGGACGAGTCGAACGCCGACGTCGGGGACAAGACGAACGACACGGTCCGGGTGCCGGCCGCGGCCTTGCGCTGCCGGGTCGTCGGCGAGGGCGGCAACCTCGGGTTCACCCAGCTCGGGCGGATCGAGTTCGCCGAGCGCGGTGGGCGCATCTTCACCGATGCGATCGACAACTCCGCCGGCGTCGACTGCTCCGACCACGAGGTGAACATCAAGGTCCTGGTCGATCGAGTCGTGGCGGCGGGAGCCCTCCCCCATCGCCAGGCGACGAGCTGCTGGCTTCGATGACCGACGAGGTGGCACGCCTGGTCCTGCACGACAACGAGGGGCAGACCCGCGCCCTCGACATCGCCGGGTCCCATGCTGTCTCGATGGCGAGCGTGCACGCTCGCATGATCAACGCGCTGGAGCGGTCGGGACGGCTCAACCGCGAGGTCGAGTTCCTCCCCTCCCGCGAGGAGATCGCGATCGGTTCGAGGCCGGCGGGTGCCTCACCGCCCCGGAGCTGTCGGTGCTGCTCGCCTACGCCAAGGCCTGGATCTACGGCGACCTGTTGGCCTCTGACCTGCCGGACGACCCGTTCCTGCGGAGCGAGCTGGAGGCGTACTTCCCAGCGGTCCTGCAGGAGAGGTACAGCGCCCAGATGGAGCAGCACCCGCTCCATCGCGAGATCATCGCCACCGCCCTCACCAACGCCACCGTGAACCGGGCGGGGATGACCTTCGTCTTCCGCCTCGAGGACGAGACCGGACGATCGGCTGCGGACGTGGTGCGCGCGCGCACGCCGCCGCCCTGGCGATCTTCGAGGTGCCGGAGCTCTGGGCAGCGATCGAGGGTCTCGACGACATCATCTCCAGCGCCAGCCAGATCGAGCTGTTCCTCGAGGTGCGGACCCTCACCGAGCGGGCCAGCCGGTGGCTGCTGCGCAACCGCGTGCAACCACTCGCGATGGCAGAGACCGTCAGGTGGTTCGCCGGCGACGTGAAGGCCCTGTCCGAGTTGTTGCCGTCGGTGCTGGCCGGCTCGGTCGCCTCGCTCTACGAGGCGTCGGTCGACGAGTGGGTCAAGGCGGGCGTGCCGGAAACCCTCGCTCGCCGCGTCGCAGGCCTGCCGGCTCTGTTCGCCGGGCTGGACATAGTGGAGACGGCGAGGGCGACCTCGGCCGGGCTGGCGCAGACGGCGGCCGTCTACTTCGCGCTCGGCGAGATGGTCAGCCTGGACTGGATGCGGGATCAGATCGTCGCGCTCCCCCGGGACGATCGCTGGCAGGCGCTGGCCCGTGCCGCCTTGCGCGAGGACCTCAATGCGCTGAGGGCCGCGATCACCGCCGAAGTCCTGCGAGAACAAGCGACCGGTGACGGGCACGAGCAGGTCAAGGCCTGGTTCGGTGAGCACGAGGATGCCGCCGCACGCTGCCTCGCCGTAATCGACGAGATCGTGGCAGGCGGCCGGGCGGACCTGGCGACGCTCTCTGTTGCGCTGCGGGAGATCCGCGCCCTGGCCTGACCCTGGCCTGACCCTGGCCTGACCCCGGCCCGACCCCGGGTGTAGCTGGTGGGGTCCTCAGTGGACCTCGCAATCGTAAGACGAGAAGTGGCAGCTATAGATGTAGTTTCTCCCCTTACGATCGCTGGCGACGGCCCGCCGTCCTGCCTTTGGCGCGAAACTGAGTCCATGTGCCGAAGCATCGTCAATCTCCGTGGCGCCGAGCCTGCGACGCCGGCAGAGATCGAGGCAGCAGCTCTTCAGTTCGTCCGCAAGGTCTCGGGAGCGCGAGCGCCTTCCCCCGCCAACCGTGCGGCATTCGAGGAGGCCGTCGGAGAGATCGCCGCCTCGACCGGGCGGCTGCTCGACGCCTGGGTCACCCCGCCGGGGGCGCGCCCGCCTGCGTTGCAGGGCTCCCGGGCGCGGAGCGCACGCCTCGCTCAGCCGGCGCCGTAATCGGACCCATCACCGCCGGCACCGACCCGGTGCGGGCGATCCAGGCAAGTTCCCACGGCGTGAAGACATGCTCGGGATCGACGACCGCCCCGGGGGAGATCGGCATTCCCGGCTCCAGTCGGCCCAGGCGCTTGTCGACGCGGGCACCTTCGCGCGCTTCGGCACGCACCCACTGCAGGAAGATCGGCACGAAGGCGCCGACGGTGGCGAGCTCCGCCGAGACCCAGAGCAGCGCGCCTCCGGCATGCGTGGAGGCGAGCGAGTACATCGGAGCGATCGGCTTGGAGTCGTTGAGGATGGCGACCCCGAGGAAGGCCTCCAGTCCCGAGGACATCAGCAGGACGAGCAGGCGCTGCCCGTGGCTCATGCGCCAGTGCAATATCGGGTCGAGGCCGACGAGGGGCCACCAGTAGAGGGTCGAGGCGAGCAGGAAGAGCACGTTGACGAGGTCCATCAGCGCCATGTGCTGCATCGCGACGCCGATCAAGCCGGTGAGGAAGAAGACGAACATCAAGCCGAAGTACAAGAAGAAGACCGTGACCGGGTGCGTCAGCACGGCGAAGGGGAACGACCGCAGGAAATGCAGCCAGCGGGATTTGGCGGTGCGGCCGGACGTTTGCAGGAGCAGGGTGGAGGGGGCGCCGAGCGCCAGCAGCGGGGGTGCCACCACCATCAGCAGCAGGTGCTGGAGGACATGGGCCTGGAAGTACGTGCCGGCGTAGGTGGCAATCGACGACTGGAACGCAAGGTCCACGGTGACGAGCCCGGCGAGGAAAGACGCCGTCCTCGCTCCACGCCATCTCCGCCCGCGCTCTGCCAGCCGCCAGTCTGCGCGCAGGTACCAGACCGCGAGCAAGACCAGGAGCGCAGCCACAGCGAGAGGGAAGGCACTGAACCCCCAATGCGTCAACGCGTTGTGCACGCTGAACCGCAGGTTCATCCCTGGCAACTATCGCCTCCGCTCAGCTGCTCGAGCTGTACTCGATCGGTACTTGGATCACCTGATTCTCGCGCCAGACCACCCTGCCCGAGGAACCGGGCCTCTCGAGAGCGTAGAGGGTGAGGGTCGAGAGCTCGACCGTCGCCAGCTCAGGTGCAGAACCGACGAGCACCACGTCCTCAGCCGAGGCGGGTGGTGTGGGATAGGCCTGCCAGGCCGGATTGGACGACCCGCTGCTCGGTGACACCGCGGCGACCTCTGTTGCCTCACCCGACCTCCCGAGGAGGACGACGACGCTCCCCTGCTGCCCGAACCCGACGGCGCGCAACGACTCGTCGCCCGCGGACCCGAGCGGCTGCGACATCGTCCAGCTTCCGCTCGCCTCCCGCCATGCCACAAGGAGCGTGCTGCCGGACGCGCCACCCTCGGCGTCCAGTAGAGCCGCCGTCCCGGTCAAGGCCACCACCTGCACCTTCTCCGAGCTCCAGGGCGCCGGGACGGAAGGTGCGGCAGCTGCCACGGTCCCGCCCCTCACGGTGAATATGCCGACCGCCCCGGGGCGAGAGCAGGCCGCCGCGACGAGCACGCTCCCGTCCGCCTCCACGGCGACTGCGCTCAGGAAGCGCACCCCGCAGACCCGCCCGGCCGGCGAGCGGGCGATCGCCGACTCGTCCGCCAGCGTCCGCCATGATCCCCCCGGCGATCCAGCCGCGATAACCACCTGCTCGCCGCCGTGATCAGCGGCGGCACCCACGAGTGCCGCGCTCAGCCCTGGGCCCTCGGCGATGACCGACGGCTCGGGGAGGAGCCCATCTGGAAGGAGGCCCTGCTGCCAGCTCTTGCCGCCGTTGGCAGAGATCGCCAGGGGCGAGAAGGTGAGGTACTGGCTCGGTTCGAAACCAGCCACCACCGATCCTTCCCCCCCACCACTCCCGCCCCCGAGGGCGGTCCCGCCGAGGGCGATCCCCCCGTTGGCGGCGACACCCGGCGGCGTGACGAGATCCCACTTCTCCCTGTGTGCCTTGGTCTTTGCAGCCGGCACCAGCGAGAAGACCTGCCAGAAGGTGTTCACAGGATCGCCGAGCTTGCCCATCGGCAGGACCAGCCAGTCGGCGCCGCCGGTTCCCCCGGAGTAGCCCGTGGCGAGGGGGGAGGACGGCATCCCGGGCGGCCGCTCGATCGTGGTGGCCGAGCCAGTCTGGCCGGTGGCACCGGCACTGCCACCGGGTGTTCCACCGCAAGACGCGAGCAGGCAGCCGGCCAAGCCCGCCAAGCCGGCCAAGGCGGCCGTTGCGATGCTCGTGAGGCGGGAGTGCCCGTTCAATGCGAGCCGAGGACGGTACGCACTTCGCCGGTCAGGAGCGCCGCGAAGGACGACCGAGTGACAGCCGTGCCGGACCCGGGATCCGAGCTCATCACGTACCTCTCGACGCCGGACGGGTCGATGACGAAGAGCACGTCGTTGTGGTTGACCATCGCCCCTGCCGGCGCCACCTGGGCGAGGATCCCGTATTCCGCCCAGACCTTCTGCAGCGAGCGCTCCGGTCCGGTCAGGTACAGCCAGTTCGGCAACGAACCCATACCTTCCTGGCTGTCGAAGGCGCGCACGTCGGCGATCGAGTCGTAGACGGGGTTCGTGACGACGGCAACGATCGTCACCGAGGAGGCGTCCGAGCCGAGCATCCGATCGGCGAGGCGCAGCTCCTGGGCGATCAGCGGGCAGTCGGACGTGCACACCGGATCGAGAAATGCGAGCACGACCGTCCGGCCCTGAAGGCTCGACAACGAGACGGCCCGACCCTGCTGATCGGTCAGCACGAACGGCGCCGCCGGGACGTCCTCCGCCTGCGGCGTGCCATCCACGCTGACGGCCAGGATCGTGTCGGCAGTTCTGCTCGTCGAGGCGAGGGCCATCGGCAACGCCCCGAGCAGCACCACGCCGAGGGCGCCGAGCGAAGCGAATGCTCGCAGCAGCATGGCCGGCCTGATGCGGGCCCACCATGGGCTGTTCCCGTCGGCTGCGTCGGCGGCCCCCGCCGGAGCGGTGGCCTCTGCGGGGGCGGTGGCCTCGGTGGGAGCGGTGGCGTCGGCCGGGGCGCGGACGAGGGCCACGTACCCACCGGCAAGGATCGCCAGCATCGGCAGCATGCTGTTCGGGTCGGTGCCCACCCCGCCGAAGAAGCCGAGGTCTTCGACGAGGAGCCAGTCGGCAAGGCCCAGGACTCCTGCCACCACGACCGCCACGCCCGCCGCTCTACGCCAACGCCCGGATACTCCGCAGGACGCCAGGACGGCGCCCGTCGCGATCAGTGCGATGACGACAACGAGGTTGACGACGAGGCCGTTCCCGGCGACGAAGCGGCCGAAGGCCGTCACGGCGCTCGAGAAGGGACCGGGTTGGCTCGTGGCGGCCATCGAGTTCACCATGCCGGTCAAGGTTCCCGGAGCCCGCCCGATGTGCCCCTGCCAGAAGCCGCGCCCCGGCCAAGCCTGCAAGACCCCCATGCCGAGCAGGAACACGCCCATCGCTCCGAGCACTGACCGGCCGAGCCGCTGGCTCGACCAGCTACGGAGCGGTAACGCCAGCAGCACGCCGGCGAGGCAGTAGTAGAGGGCGGCGCCGGGCGCACCGAACATCCACGACAGCCCGGGCGCGAAGATCCCGCCGAAACTCTCCCCGAAGATCCACACGACGAGCGCCCAGATGGCGCCGGCGCACCCCCCGAGGCGCGACCAGCGCCCCTTCCCCGAGACGAGGAGCCACGTGCCGATCCCGACCTGGATCCATACCGTGGCGGCGGCCGCCGTGACCGGATGGTACGACCAGACGTTGGCACCCCAGCCGACGAGATCCCTCACCCATGACGGCGAGGAGGCGGCGGACTGCTGGAGAACCTGCCCGGGCATCCCGAGCGGCATCGCCGGCTGCGCCTGCAGGATCCCGTCGAGTATCCAGAGCATCCCGAAGGCGATCCGCAAGATCCGTCGGCCGAGCGGCTCGAGCGCTGCAGTGATCGGAGCGTCTACAGGACGGCCGGGAATCGAACCGTCGCCGGCGGCTCCACCAACCCTGCTGACCCCGCTGACCCTGCTGCCCGCGCTGGCGGCGAGCGCGCGCCTCGAGCTGAACCGCCCGCAGGAAGCTCCAAGCGGTCGCTACCAGCAGAATGATCCCGAGCACCACCAGCAACTGGTGCCTGAGGGCTGTGTCGAAGGCGGCCACGACCGTCGGATCGGTCGAGGGCAGCCCGTGACCCATCCCCGGCATCGCTCAGCCCCGGTGCTCGGTGGGCAATCTCATGATCCGTACGATACGGCGGCGGGCCGCACCACTAGGAATCACCCAGCTTGAAGTGGCACCGTGCTCCTGCCGGCCCGGGTGCGCGCTGTGTACTCTCATCGGCGTGACGGACGGAGCTGGAGCGGCGCCGCTGGCTTGTCCCGGCTGCCGTTCGCCGCTCAGCGAGAGCACCCCGCCCGGTGGCCGCCGCTACAACTGCGCCGGCTGCGGAGCCATGTTGTGCGGCATCGCGGTGCTGCGCCACATGATCGGCGTGCAGCCCGCCTCCACGATCTGGGAACAGGGCTATTTCGCCGAGGACGTGCAACCAGAGGGTCCCTGCGTGTTCTGCTCCAATCCGATGAGGCCATGTCCGGCAGAACACGGCCAGGTGTGGATCTGCAAGGCGTGCGAGATGGTCTGGCTCGACAAGGACGCCCTCGCCGCAATGCCGGCAGCCGGTCGGACGGGCGTCCCGGCGGCGGCGGTGGTCGCCGCTCAGGGTCAGATGCACTGCGAGAACTGCGGCGCGCCGGTCGAGCACACCTGGGACGAGACGTGCCCCTACTGCGGCGCAGCGCTGAAGGCACCCACGCAGGTCGTGGTGCTGAACGACTCGACCACCGACCGGCTGGAGCAGCAGTTCCATCACGAGAAGGCTTGGAAGATCGCCGGCGAGATCCTCGGTGGGGGCGTCTCCGGCCTCTCGTGACTCCGGACATTCGCGGGGGCTGTGTGGCGGGCAGCGTCGATTTGGCAAGGGGACCAAGCGCCTCTCAGCGGGCGCTCGGCGGGTACCCAGACGAAGGCAACCCGTCAGGAGAGGATGTCGGCGACAACGAGAATGTCGACGACCAATACGCGCAGGTGTCAAATGGCTGTTAAACGACCATTTGCCCTATGCGGGTATTGGTTGCGGACGGGCTCTCGTGCTCTCTCAGCGGATCTTGACGCAGGTGAGCAGCCGTTCGCGCTCCTCGTCGAGGCGCTCGAACGTGATTCGCAGCGCCCGCCCCGCCGACGCCACCCAGGCGTCGAAGGGATCTGCGACGAGACGATGCACCTGCATCGACGGCACGTGCTGCTTGCGGTCGAGCTCCTGCAGCGCGTGCATGATCAGCGAGCGATCGGGAGCTGACATCCCCGACGAGGAGTAGGACTCGACGAACGTCTCGGTGGCGTCGAGCGAGACGAAGTCGTATGCCACGTGGTCGGGTGTCCGGCGCCGCTTGGATCTGGTCCAGCTGAGCTGGCGGATACGGCCCTCGGCTGAGTCCTTGTGGGCCCGCTCCAACATCTCGAGGTGGCGGGCGTCATACGCCCAGGCGTCGTCGCGGAATCGCTCCGGCAACGGGGTGGGGCGCAGGATGATGGCGTCGCCCAACGGGTCGACCTCGACGTCCATCTCGACCTCGCCCTCGAGGAAGAGCGCGCGCATCACTTCGGCTGGCAACTGCACCCGTCGACTCTTGGCGACCGTCACCCTCGCCATCCGCCAAATTTTAACGGCGGTCAGCGGCTCAGTCCCGCGTAGAGCCCCTCACATCTGGCCTACTTCCAACGGAAGTGCACGTGATGTACCCGCCAACTAGTGAACGCCCACTTCAGCAGCACCATTGTCTCGTCGTTCGCGCGCTCTAGTCCTCAGCTAGCCCTCAGCAGATGGAGTCGCTGAGTTGCGGCGCCGATATCGAAGTCAGGCGAGCGCTGACGGTACTTGGGTGCTGTGACGGGAACTACTGGATTTCAGCCATCAGGGTGCGAAGAGCATCGACCGCTGTACCCATGGTGGGGTGCCGAGCGAGGAGGCCGAGGATCTCCGCGATCGATCGGACTGGGCGTGTCCAGCGGCGAGCCAGATGTTCGACGGCCATGACAACTATCGCAGCATCGTCGCGCAGGAGATCCTCGACGAGCTCGCCTGGGGTCACAACTCGGATGGCCGCCGCGTCCAACATCTCACTGTTGAAGTCGCTGACGTTGACGGTGACGACGGCCGAAGCGCGCGCGACGATCGCCGCGGCCGCGACGTGCCGGTCCTTGGGATCGTTGTCGAGCGTGCCCGTCAGATGCTCGTACCCCGTCACGCTCGCCTCAGGGAAGGCAGAACGCATTGCCCCGAGCGTGTGCTCGGTGAAGCGGTCGGGATCGATGCTGGGATGATCGGCGACGACGTTGCGCCGCACTTCCCCGAGGATCTCCTCCGTCCAGGCGACGTCGTAGGCGTCGAGTGCTGCGAGCGTCAGCAGCAGGTCGCGGAGCGACGCGGGGTACAACACGCAGGCGTCCAGAACGACGAGCACTAATGGAATTCAGCGGTAGTCGATGCCGCCTTCGGTGTCGGCGGCGGCAATCGCATCCACCGCTGCCACTCGGTCGGCTCGACGGGCCCTGTAGGCGAGCACGTCCGCTACGCGGAGACGTCGATGCGTGCCAACGAGGTGGGCAGGGAGCTTGCCGCCGTCGATCAACCGGATCAAGTACGTCCGGGAAATCCCGAGCAGCCCCGCGGCTTGCTGCGTGGTCACGTCAGCGTCCCCAGCAACCACATGGACCAGTACGCCGGCCCCGAGCTCTTCGAGCAAGAGGCGTACGGCGCGACCGGCTACTGCTGGCAACTCGAGCTCGCCGACTTCCGTCCGGACGGCAACCGGGCGGTCCGCCCCCCCGGCGACAAGTGCAGCCAGCCTCCCTCGGTCCGGCTCGGCAAGCTCGAAAGCAGCTGACGCATCCGACATATCCTCGACTATACCGCTTAAACGACATAAACGACACTTCCCCGCCGGAGCCCGAACCCGGGGGCACCACAACGCTCTCAGGATGTTCAAGCGAGCCGATCGAGGCAGAAAAGCCGGAGCCGGTCGAATGCGCCAGAGGTCCGCCAGCGCCATCACCCTTCTCCCACTCCGGCCCACGAGCCACACGCTGGGCGCGGAGCCGACCATCAGCCAGGGTCGACGGATACAAGCGTTTAGCTAGTCCTCAATTGGTCCTCAGAACACAGGTCAGCCGCTGTCACGAGTGGTCACCAATGGCCGAGACATGTCCTGATCGGGTCCCCTTTCTGCGCCATGTGAGCCGACAGTGATCACCCGGAGTCACTTCCAGCGGAAGTGGACGAACAGCCTTCCCCAGTTGTTCGAGTCCTTCTCGACCCGGTGGTAGAGCGCCTTGACCTCCTTGCGGTCGAGGAAGCGCAGCACGTGCTTCTTCAGGGCGCCCGAGCCCTTGCCGGGAATTATCTCGATGCTCGACGCCTTGATCCGCACCGCCTCATCGATCACCTCCTGCAGGGCCTTGTCGATGTCATGGCCCTTGTTGTAGATGTCGTGCAGGTCGAGCCGGAGCTTCATCCGGGAGCAGGACGGGCGATCGCGAAGTCTTTGGCCACCGCCGGCTTACGAAGCTTCCAGATGACGGCGTCGTAGGAGAAATGCAGCATCCCGACCGAGTAGAGCACGGCCGAGAAGGCCGCCCCCTGCACGTAGAGCCGCACCGCCAGCGCGGCGGCGACGATTCCGCCGAGGTACGCGATCCTGCCGGGCGCCCGCGCCGCGAGCCGCTGTAGCAGAGCGCGCTTGCCATCCTCCTCCGGCGGGTGGGCGCCCGCAGCGCCATATCGCTGGCGAGCCGTGCGGTAGACGATGACGCCGTACTCCACAGCGTGCTGGGTGACATAGGCGATGAAGCCGGCAGCCGGGTCCACCACGATTGCCGCCAGCAGGGCGAGAGACGCCCCCTGGTAGGCCCACTTGGCCGGGTTCGCCTGCTCGCCTGCCGCGGCCTCCTGCCGAACGATCGCCGCCAGCACCGCGAAGGTGGCGACGCCGGTAACGAGCAGTAAAGCCACCGCCGCCGGGCGAGCGTCGGTCAGCAGGCGGATGGCTCCGGCGTTCATCGAGTCGAGGCCAGAGCGGCGGACGAGCCCTTCGGTGCCGGGCATGGCGGCGACCGCGGCGAGCACCATCGCCATCGGCACGTACGAGAGCGCCCTGTCCAGTCGGGCCGAGCCATAGCGGGACTTGCCGGCGTAGATCCGTTGCAAGCCGTACCGCTGCTGGAGCGTGTGCTGCAGGTTCCATGCGGCGGCAACAGGAATCACGATCCACAGGTGAAAGGCGGCGGCGACCACGGCAACCGCGACGGCGACGAGCGGCGCCGCCACGAACAGCCGCCGGTGCAGGGCGAACTGGCGGCGGTCGCCGTAGACGAGCCCCAACGTCAGCGGTTGATGCAGGAACGAGACCGCCAGAGCGATCAGCACTCCGTCTCGCAGCAACGTGCCGGCGGTCGCCGAGGGCCCCGATGCCAGCAGGTGCCAGACGACGAACACGGGGAGCCAGCACCAGGCGACCGCGGAATCGAGCAACGGCCCGTAGATCCACACCGCCCGGAAGCGGCCGCCGACCATCGAGGGTGCGGCGGTGGCGACGGCGGCGGTCACGGCGCGGATGCCTCAGACGGTGGCTTCCGACATCCGGCGCAGCCGTAGCTGGCGGTAGCGCCGAGCCGCCTCCACAAGAGCGTCGAAGAGCTTCTGCTGGTCCTCGTCGGCCTCAGCAGTCATCTCCGGGTGCCATTGCACCGCCACGGCAAAACGCTCCCCACCCTCCAACTCCAGCGCCTCCACGCATCCGTCCTCTGATCGTCCCGTCACGCACAGCCCCTCGCCGACGAGATCGACCGACTGGTGGTGTGCCGACAGGCAGTCGGCGATGCGGGTCCTGCCGACTGCCTCGGCGAGCCGGCTGCCGGGCTCGACGTCCACCGGGTGGTGCCCGAACTCGAGGTCGTGCGGACGGCCGTGCAGATCGTCGGCATAGCCAGGTTCGTCCGAGATGTGTTGGAAGAGCGTCCCGCCACGGGCGACATTCACGACCTGGCAGCCACGGCAGATCGCCAGCACCGGGATGTCGCCGTCCAAGGCGTGGCGGGCGAGATCGAGCTCCATCGCGTCACGGATCGGATTGAAGCCGTAGCTGCGCGGGTGAACCGGCTGCCCGTAGTGAGCAGGATCGAGGTCGCCGCCCCCGATCAGCAACAGCCCGTCCGCTCCCTCGAGCAACTCGGCCGGCTCCGTCGCCGGCGCCCCCTCCACCGCCGGCAGGATCATCAGGCGGCCCCCCGCACGATGCACGCTGCCCACGTAGCGGTCGGAGACGGCGACGTGCCCGACGGGACGGCGAGGCGTCTCGCTCGCCGGCAGGGCGTAAGCGACGATTGCGATCAGCGGCTCGTTCAGGGCGTTGCCTCCTGCTCGGACGCCTCGTCCGCCGCCGCTGGCGCCGCCTTCTTCGCCGCTGGCGCAGCCTTCTTCGCCGCCGTCGGTGCAGCTTTCTTTGGCGGCGGCGGGGCCTTCTTCGCTGCCGTCTTCACCGCCGGCGCCTTCTTCGCCGCCGCAGCTTTCTTGACAGACCCGGCGGCCTTCGTCGGGGTGTCGGCGTCCTCCGGGGTATCGGCGACCTTCTTGGCAGCGGCACTGGCCCGCTCTTGCGGCGGATGAGGATGCTCGTGCACCTCGCCCAGGTGCTCAGACTGGAAGTCCTGGTGGGGGTAGTGGGAGTGCTCCTCGACCGTGTGCTCGTGCTCGTGCGCGTGGCGGTAGCCGAGGTGCTCGAAGGTGCCTGAGGTCTCGAAGAAGTTGTGCGTCAGGTGGTAGTGCTCGTGGGCGTGCACGACGTGCTCGTGCGTGTGCAGGTGATCCGCCAGCTTCTCGCTCAAGGTCTCTGCTCGCTCTCTCTCCTGCCCCTCCGACGCCCCCTCCGAGCTGCCGGTCCGAGAGCCTACCCATCCGAGGGGGCCTTGACGGACCAGGTCTTGCCGACGACGATGCGGGTGGCCGGCTGTAGAGACTGGCGAGGGCCAGCCTCGGGGCGAGGACAAGGAGAGTGGCGATGGCGACCAAGGTCGGGCTGCTCGTGGGACTCGAGAACACGTTCCCTGGGCCGTTCCTGGAGGCAGTGAACGAGAAGGGGGCGGCGTCCGGCATCACCGCCGAGCTGGCCGTGCTGGGGAAGGTTCCCGAGATCGCCGAGACCCCGGAGTACGCGGTGGTCGTCGACCGCATATCCCATGAGGTGCCCTTCTACCGGGCCTTCCTGAAGAGCGCCGCCCTGCAGGGCACGACGGTCATCAACGACCCGTTCTGGTGGGAAGCCGACGAGAAGTTCTTCGAGTGCACGCTCGCCCGCAAGGTCGGCGTCGCCGTCCCCAAGACGGTCGTTCTGCCCAACAAGGAGTACATCCCCGGCGTCGATCCCGAGAAGTCGCTGCGAAACCTGCAATACCCGCTCGACTGGGACGAGATCCTCGACTACACCGGCCTGCCGGCGGTGATGAAGCCGAACACCGGCGGCGGCTGGAAGGACGTCTACATCGTCCAGGACCGCCACGAGCTGATCCAGTCCTACGACCAGACCGGCACGAAGACAATGATCCTGCAGGAGTTCATCGACTGGGAGGACTACCTGCGCTGCATCGTGATCGGCGGGGAAGTGCTGGTATTCCGCTACGACCCGAGGCGGACGTTCTACGAGCGCTACGTGACCGACGATCCGCCCGACGACAAGATGCGAGAGCTGGCCGAGGCCGATGCCCGGACGCTGACGAACGCTCTCGGGTACGACATGGACACCGTCGAGTTCGCGGTTCGCGACGGTGTGCTGTACGCCATCGACTTCCTCAACCCGGCGCCGGACTTCGACAGCTTCTCGATCAAGGACGAGGGCTTCGGCTGGGTCATCGACCGCATGAGCGACCTCGTGATCTCCTACGCCAAGCGAGAGCGCGTGCCGCCGTGGCGTGGCGAGATGCGTTGGTGGAGCCATCTTCGCAGCGCCTAGGTCATCCCTGATGGACAGCCCCATGGAGCAAGCCATCGAGGCGTACCACGCGCTGCTGGAAGACCGCGAGGTCGTCGGCACGAGCCTCGACCAGCTGCGCGCCGGACAGCACGAGCGCAACCTGTACTTCGGCGAGCACCCCCTCTCGATGTCGCTGCGGCCCCGCCTGATATCTGAGCAGTTCTGGCAGCGGGCGGTGCGCGCCGCCGAGTCGGTCTACGGGGCCTTGGCCACCCTCGAGGGTGCACTGCTGGCCGAGCCCGAGCTGCGGGCGGAGCTCGATCTGACCCCGGAGGAGGAGCCCCTGGCGCTGGCCGAGCCCGGTTGCCGCCACTCGTCGCCGTCCGCCCGCCTCGACAGCTTCTTCGACGACGAGGTCCGTTATGTCGAGTACAACGCCGAGTCGCCTGCGGGAATGGCCTACGGGGACGTGCTGGCCGAGACGTTCGAGGAGCTGGAGGTGATGAGGCGGTTCCGGGAGCGGTTCCGGGTGCGCGGCCTGCCGAGCCGTCGTTCGCAGGCCGACTGCATGCTGCGGGCCTTCGACGAGTGGGGTGGCGCCGACAAGCCCTCGATCGCCATCGTCGACTGGCCGGGCCTTCCGACGGTCAGCGAGTTCCTGCTCTTCCAGGAGTACTTCGCCGCCCAGGGGGTGGAGTGCGGGATCTACGAGCCGGCCGCGCTCAGCTACGACAGGGGGAAGCTGCGCGCTCCCGATGGCAGGGAGCTGAACCTCGTCTACCGGCGGGTGTTGACGAGCGAGCTGCTCGCCCGGCCAGACGAGGCGAAGGCGCTCTGCGAGGCCTATCTGGAGGGGGCGATCGTGATGGTGAACACGTTTCGCGCCAAGTTGCTGCACAAGAAGATGAGCCTGGCACTGCTCTCCGACGAGCGGTACCGGTCGCTCTACTCGCCGGCCGAGCAGGCCGCCATCGACCGGCACATCCCCTGGACGCGCCGCCTTCGCCACGGTCGCTCGACCGGCCCCTCGTCGGCCGGGACGCCGCCCATCGACGATCTGGCCGAGTACGTGGCCTCCTCACGGCAGAACCTGGTGCTCAAGCCGAACGACGAGTACGGCGGCAAGGGCGTCGTGCTCGGATGGACCGTCGACGACAGCGAGTGGGAGGCGACGATCGAGGCCGCCCTCCATCAGACCTACGTGGTGCAGGAGGCCGTGCCGATCCCCCGCGAGCCTTACCCGGTGGCCGTCGGCCGCGGCGAGGACCGCAGCGTGCAGATGGTCGACCTCGCTGTCGACATGGACCCCTACCTCTACGAAGGGGCGGTGACGGGCGGTGTGCTGACGAGGCTCTCATCCTCGGCACTGCTCAACGTGACAGCCGGAGAGGGCAGTGTCGTGCCGACCTTCGTGGTGTCGGCGAAATGAGACTCCCGGAGGTGGTGACGTGACGAGCTTCGAGATAGGGCGCGACCTCACGCTCGGGATCGAGGAGGAGTTCCAGATCATCAACGCCGACGGGGAGCTGACGGCTCACATCGACATCCTGATGGAGTCGGCGAGCCCGATCTTCGGCGAGGACGTGAAGGCCGAGATGATGCAGTCGGTGGTCGAGATCGGAACCCGCATCTGCCGGGACGTCGGCGAGGCTCGCTCGGAGCTGAGGCGCCTGCGGGGTGGCCTTGTCGACCTGCTCGCCAAGGACGGGCTGCGCATCGCCTCCGCCGGCACACACGCCTTCTCGCACTGGCAGGAGCAGCGGGTCACCGAGCTCGAGCGATACAAGATGCTCGAGGACGAGATGCAGGACATCGTCCGCGAGCTGCTCATCTTCGGTCTCCACGTCCATGTCGGCATCCCCGACCAGGACCTGCGGATGGACCTGATGAACGAGGCCCGTTACTTCCTGCCGCACCTGCTGGCGCTGTCGACCTCCAGTCCCTTCTGGTTGGGAAGACGCACCGGTCTCAAGTCGTACCGCAGCGTCGTCTGGTCGCGCTTCCCGCGAAGTGGGATCCCGCCCGAGGTGAAGTCCTTCGGCGAGTTCCACAACCTCGTCGACCTCCTCGTGAAGACCAAGTGCATCGACAACGGCAAGAAGGTCTGGTGGGACCTGCGACCCCACTACGTCTACCCGACGCTCGAGTTCCGCATCTGCGACGCCGCCACCCGCATGGACGAGGCGCTGTGCCTGGCGGCCCTCGCCCAGTCGATCTGCGCCAAGCTCCTCAAGCTGCGGCGCCAGAACATGGGGTTCCGCATGTACCCCACGCACCTGATCGCCGAGAACAAGTGGCGCGCCATGCGTCATGGCGTCTCCAGCTCTCTCGTCGACTTCGGACGCCAAGCCGAGGTGCCGATGAGCGATCTCGTCGGCGAGCTGCTGGAGTTCGTCGACGACGTCGTGGACGAGCTCGGCTGCCGGGCCGAAGTCGCCTACGCCGAGCAGATCGTGCGCGGGGGCACCTCGGCCGACAGGCAGATCGCGGTGTTCGAGGAGACCGGCTCGCTGAAGTCGGTGGTCGAGGCCGTGTCCGCCGAGACGATGGCGGGGCTCGACTAGGTCAGGCCTGGACCATCCGCGGCAGGTGGTAGGCGAGCTGCCGCCGCCACCACGGCCAGTCGTGTGCCGAGTCGTGGCCCCAGATGTCGAGATGGTGCGGGATCCCCTTCTCGGCGAGCAACCCGCCCAACCGCAAGGTCCCCGGCAGGGACCCGCTGGCGCTGTCGTCCTCCCACGGCCCGCGGCCGGCCACCAGCGTCAGGAAGCAGCGGCTGCGCAGCCAGTCGAGGTGCCCTCCGGTGAGGTTCGCGACGTAGTCGACCGGGTTGTTGAAGTAGAAGCTGTCGCCACGCTCGCCCCATCCGATTCGGGACATGTCGTAGGAGCCCGACAGGCAGAGCGCTCTCGGGAACAGGTCGGCGCGACGAAGGCAGAAATTGGCGGCATGGAAGGCGCCGAAGCTGCAGCCCGTCACGACGATGTCCTGGCGGCCCCCACAGTCGCCCCAGATCCAAGGGACCACGTCGTTGACGACGTAATCCTCGAAACGTTGATGCTGGCGCGCCCGCAGCTCCAGCGGCAGGTCGCTCCTCCTCCAGCTGTGCGACTCGAAGCTGTCGAGGCAGTAGAGCTTCAGGCGGCCCTCCTCCAGGGGGCCTGCCACGGCCTCGATCATCCCGTTGTTCTCGAAGTCCACCGCTCGCCCGCTGTCTGAGGCGAACACGAGGACCGGCGGGCCGTAGTGCCCGTAGGCGATGAGGGTTGCCGGGCCGATCGGCAGCGTGTCGAGCACCACTTGTTCGCGTCTCATGCCCAAGTCTTCCGTAACAGGGCGGTCAGATGCGGCGTCCAGGCGTCGCGCCAGGCGATCCAGTTGTGGGCGTCGCGGCGCAGGTGCAGCCGCGCCGGGTAGCCCTGGCGCCGGAGCGCCCGTGCCATCGAACGGTTGTTGGGGAGGTTCATCTCTACCGTCCCGCAGGTGAGCGACACCGCGATGGGGTCGGGAACGACCACGTCGGCGGCTTCGTGCACGAGGTCGACGAACCTCTCGACACGCTCGAGGCTCGCCACGCCGAGCTGCTGGGGCTGGTGGAAGAAGCTGCTCGACTGAAGGAACACCGCACCGAACAACGACGGCCGCGTGCGGTGGGCGTGCAGCAGCGCCAAGCCGCCGAGGCTGGCACCGACTCCCACCCGGCACCTCCGCTCGGCGGCGATCGGCAGGATCTTGCCGGCGTGCGGGATCAGCTCCTCGCAGAGCGCCTCCGCGAAGCACGGGTTGGCGGAGTACTGCTCGGTGCGGTCGGTCGGGTGGAGCAGCAGACACCTCATCGGCGGCACCGACCGTCTCGCCACCGCATCGTCGAGCATCCTGCTCAAGGCCGAGAAGCGCTCGAACTCGATCCCGTCGAGGGCCACCAGCAGTGGCAAAGGCTCGTCAGCCGGTGCACCTGCCGACGACCAGTAAAGCGCCGGCTGGTCGGCACCGAGGGTGGGCGAGGTCAGCTCCAGCGGCAGGATCGTCCCCTGCGGTCTCCGGCGCCTCGTCCAGCCGGGCGGCCGGTACTGCGGGAACTCGATCACCGAGCGCTCGCCGAATGCGCCTGGCGCCCGCAGCGGGTTGGAGGGGTCGAGGATCGTGCTCCGCTCGCCGGACTCCGTCTCCAGCTCGAGCCGGTACTCGAAACGATCCACCGCCGGCCGCGAGAACCACAGCTCGAAACGGCCGCCGCCAACAGCATCGAAGTCCGGCCCCTGGCGCGGCCAGGCCACCTCCTGCACGAGGCTCACCCTCTCGACGGTTCCCGACGGATCGACGAAGGCGAGGCGCACTCCGTCGTCGGCGACGCTTGGTCCTTCCATGACGACTTGGTAGTGCACCGCTATACGGTCGGGCAATTCGCGTGATTGAAACTACGGATACTGGGCAACTATCCGTCAGCTCGGTGGGTTGAGCTTGCATTGGGCCGTCGATCCGTCGAAGGAGATCCTTGATGAACCACCCGCTGAAGGGCAGGTCCTGCCGTGGCCTGCTGACCCTCGGCGCCGGAGCGGCCCTGCTCGCCGGCACCATGGCGATGGCAGTCGGCGCCGTGGCACCGGCGACAGGCGGTGCAGCGACCGCCGCTACAGGCACCGAGGTGCTGTCGATGGACCTGCTGCCGGGCCTGCCCCTGCTCACGCCGGCGGCTGTCGACCCGAGCACGGAGCTGCACATCGGTGTCGCCCTGTCGGAGCCGAACGCCAGCGCTGAGAATGCTTACGAGCAGGCCATCTATTCGCCGTCCAGCCCCGAGTACCACCAGTTCCTGACACCTTCGGCGTTCGCCAGCGAGTTCGGCGTGGCGCCGGCCACGTACAGGGCGGTGCAGCAGTGGCTCATCGGTGGGGGCCTGACCGTCACGGAGACCGCAGGAGCGGGCAACTGGATCCAGGCAACCGGAACGGTCGCCCAGATCCAGAGCCTGATGAACGTGACGATCGGCTCCTACACGTCGAAGGGCGTGACGTTCCTCGCCAACGAGCAAGCGCCGACGGTGCCGAGCGGAGACTCCATCCAGACCGTCGTCGGCCTCAACACGCTCCAGCACTTCTCCATCCCCCAGACGATCGTCGGTCAGCCCAACCCCCCGACAAGTGCCGGGTGCCTGCCGAGCTGCGACTACACGCCGCAGGACCTGTGGTCCCTCTACGGCCAGCCCTCGACCGACAAAGGCCAAGGCGTGACGATGGGGATCTTCGGCGAAGGCCGGAGCGACGACGTGATCTCCAACCTACGCGCCTTCGAGAAGACGATGAAGCTGCGGCAGATCCCGATCACGGTCGACGACGTCGGTGCCGGTCCGTTCACGGACGACAGCGGCCAGATCGAGTGGGATCTCGACACGCAGGCGAGCACGGGGATGGCTCCCGACGCCTACGGCGAGAAGCTCTACTTCGGCTCCTCGCTGACGGACGCCGATGTCGAGACGATGTTCTCGGCGTGGGTCAGCGACCCGAGCGGGCCGCCCGAGGCGAACGCCTCGTTCGGCGAATGCGAGACTGATCCCGGCAACGAGGTCTGGCAGGCCGCGCCGCCCGCGGTCGGGCAGTTCGTCGGAGACGGGGACAACCTCGAGCCGGTCGCAGAGGCGACGCTCGAGCAGGCCACGATCGAAGGCCGCACGCTCTTCGCCGCCGCAGGCGACACCGGCTCCTCCTGCCCGCTCGCCGCACTGCCGGTGATCGGCGCCGGGAACGGCCTCGTCAACCAGGGCCAGCCGATGCTCAACTACCCGTGCGCAAGCGACTACGCGGTCTGCGTGGGCGGCACGGTCCTCTACTCCAACGGTGCTGCCACCTCTCCCAAGCGGCAGCTCGAGTACGCCTGGCCCTACACCGGCGGTGGCTCGGCCCTCTTCCAGGCGGAGCCCTCCTTCCAAGACTCGGTCTCGACGATCGATCACCCGTGCGTCGTCGACCCGTCGGGAAGCCCGTACCCGCAGGGCACGATCTGCCGAGGCGCGCCGGACGTGGCCGCGATGTCCGGCGACGTGGCGACCAACGCCTACGACTTCTTCTACAACGGAACGGAGTCGACCGAGGGTGGGACCAGCCTGTCCTCCCCTTTGTGGGTCGGGATGTGGACCAGGGTGCAGGCGGCTGCGCCTGCGGGTGGTCTCGGGTTCGCCGACCCGACGTTCTATGCGATCGGCGCCGGCAAGCTCGGCAAGTACGCCCGGGACTTCTACGACATCACGGTCGGGACCAACGGGCTCTACCAGGCAGGGACGGGATGGGACTACGTGTCCGGCTGGGGCGTGCCCGAGGTGACGAACCTCACGCGTGATCTCGACCATACGCTCACGCCGACCAACAACGTCCTGCCGCCACCGCCCGGCAGTGGCCCCAAGCCGCCCGTGCGGGATCGAGTGGGAGAACCCCTCCCACACCGCTACGGACGCCCTCGGCAACAGCGACCCGCAGCTCAGCCTGGAGAAGGGTTCCCTGTCTCTGCTGAAGACGTCGTCGGGGACCGACCTGGTGGCCAAGCTCACCGTCGACAACCTCTCGGCGACCGTGCCGACAGGCGCCTCGGCCGCCGATTGGTACATGACATGGACCTACGGCGGCACGGTCTACTTCGCCCAGGCCCAGTTGTCCGCCGTACCGGGTTCGGTGCCGACCTTCGACGACGGGACGATCGTCGTCACCGGCAGCGAGCACCAGTACGAGACAGCCCACACGGACACCGGCAAGTTCGGCAGCGGGGCCAACGGCGTGATCACGATCGACGTCCCCCTCGCCAACATCGCCAACCCGCCGGTCGGCGCCGTCCTCGAAGGCCCGGCGGGGGCCACGTATACCGAAGAAGGGATCCCGCCGAACCCGTCCGGGGAGTCGGCCGGAGCGCTCGAGTCGGTGGACAGCGGCGGTCCCACGAAGAACTACACGGTCGGTTCGACCTGCACCAAGTGACCTAGAGGATTGGCGGGCGTTGCCCGCACCTGCGAGCGTTGTCGGCGATGGTCAGGTCCTTCGCCGGCAACGCTCGTCCGTCTCTGCGGGCGCACGTCGGCAGCCGGTCACCGCGTGAGCGTCTGGACGACGGATCTCGCCGTCTGCTCGAGCGTCTCGAGCAGTGGCGGGCCGTCGCCACGGTTCCTCTTGCCTGGGCTGTGCGGCTGAGCGACCGGCGGGAACTGATCCGGGCCGACGTCGACCAGTGGCTGGCCGTCCTCGGCGCCGCCGACGGCGTGCGCGGGTTGCACAGCTTGCTGTACGCGTTCCCCGAGTTTCGGAGCCTGTACTACTACCGATTGTCGAGCGGCAACGCCTCTGGCGCGCTGGCCGCCAGGTTGATGCGCCATCTCTGGCGGCCGGTCGCCACGTTGTCGCTCCTCACGCCTGATATCGGCAGCGGGCTGTTCCTCGCCCACGGCCATTCGATCACCCTGCATGCCGAGAGCATCGGCCTCAACTGCTACATCCATCAAGGCGTCACGGTTGGCTGGGACTACGACGGTGATCGCAAGCCCGTGATCGGCGACGGCGTGTTCATCGGCGCCGGAGCGGCAGTGCTCGGGCCGGTCACGATCGGCGACGGCGCCCGCGTCGGGGCGAATGCCGTAGTTCTCTGCGACGTGCCTGCCGGTGCGACGGCGGTCGGTATTCCCGCCCGCATCGTGTTGAGGCCTGTTCCTGCTGCGGATGGGGCAGGCGAGGCTGCAATGTAGTTACAGCGCATTTGAATATTTCCGGTGTCAACACGTTGTTGTCGGCGCGTAAACATGCCACTTTGCGTCACCACAGCACGACTGCACGGCGTTCCATATATAGGTCATAGTGGGCCGAGACGCTCATGGACGGGTTCGACGAGACTCCCCTTGACAGCGGCGGCTATCCCGCGCACGCAGAGCTAGCCGATCGCCAAGCGGTGGGTGACCCCGCCGCGGCATGGGGGATCCTCGAGCGCTTCGCCCGCGACATCTACGACTTCATCGCCTGCACCACATGGGACTTCGGGGCCGCCGAGGAGCTCACCAGGCAGACGATCGAGCGTGCTCAGGTAGAGCCCTATCCCCGTGGTCAGGTACGGAGCCTGCGCGCCTGGCTGTTCGGGATCGCCTGCAGCGCGGCCGCCGATCTGCAGCGAGATCGCCCCCGTTCGCCCTCCGAGACCTCCCAGCCGGAGGAGTGGAGGAGCGCCGCGGTCGAGTTCGCCGCCAACTTCGCAATAACGGACGGGAGCGGCGTCTTCGACGACGCCCCCGAACCGGACGATCCCGCCTCTGTGGTCTGGACGGCGGCGGCCAGCCTCGACGGAAGAGCGTTCGCGCTGCTCGATCTGGCATATCGCAAGCACCTGGGGACCCGCGAGCTGGCCGAGGCTCTGCACCTCTCCTCGGCGCAGGCGGTTGTCGACCTTCACCGGGCCAAGGAGGAGCTCGCAGGAGCAAGCAAGGACTTGCTTGCGATGCGCATGAGCTATATCTGCACCAGTCTCGCAGCGCTGGTGCCGCCGGGAAGCCGAGAGTTGCGGCCCGCCCACAGGACGAGCATCGACGAGCATTTCCGTCGCTGCGGGATCTGTGGCCCGCAGGCGCAGCTGATGGCCCATCCGGAGCTGTTGCTCTCGTCGATTCCGCCGTTCGAGCTTCCCGAGTCATTGGGTGGCCCGCCGTCAGCTGCTCCTGGCGAACCTGGCGACGCAGAGGTGGCGACGGCGATCGCTCTAGCCGCCGCCGACGGCGCCGCCGGTGTCGATGCCGACCGGGAGCACGACGTCCTCACGGCACCTGTCGCCGCCTTATCAACGACCGAGGGATCGCCGCCGCCGGGATCGATGCCGCAGGGATCACCCGCGGCCTTCCAGGATCTCCATTCACGGCGCCGCCGGAGCTCGCGGCGGCTGCGCGAGGTGCGCCAACGCGAAGGGCTGGCGCCGGTCCCGGTGGCATCGCGGCGCGGGCGGTTGTCGAGCTTCCGCGGAGTGGCAGCCCTCGTCACCGCGATCGCGGTGATCATTGCCGGCGGCTCGATGATGATCGTCTTCGTGTCCCGGCCAGTGGCCTCGCGCCCTCAGGCCACGAGCGGTACCACCGCGGGCACGACCGGTGCCACGACACTTACCTCGCCGACCACCTCCGCCACTCCCGCCAGCCCCACCACCGCGGGGAGGACGACGACCACCGCCGTCCACCGTCATATCGCCTCGACGCGCAACAAGCAGGGCAAGACACAGGCCCCGCCGACGACGGCCCGGCGCTCGACCGGCACGACTACCGGGAGCACCACGACCGGGAGCGTGCCGACAACCACGACACAGCCGACCACCACCACCACCGGCCAACCGCCGCCCGGTCCGCCTTCTGTCGACTCGATGTCCCCGGCGAGCGGCTACCCGAGCTCGAGCACCGTCTCGATCGCGGGGCAGTTCCTCAGCACGAGCGGCTCTCCGCCTCCGGTCGTCCAGTTCGAAGAGCCGGGCCAGGAGGTTCAGGGCACCGTCACCAGCTGGTCCGCCAACTCGATCTCGGTGATCGTCCCTTCCCAGTTGCTCTCGGGAAGCGCCAACCTTGTGGTCACAGCCAGGTCGCAGACTATGAACGTGCCAGGGTCGTTCGACGTGCTCCCCTACTTCTCGGGCAACTACGACGGGCAGCAGGAGACCCTCTCGCTCCCCGCAGCGGGCGCGGGCGAGGGTGCGGCCGTGAGCGGGCTGCTCACGAACTTCTCGACCGACGTATCGCAGTACCTGTGCCTGGAAGGCCAGGACCTCGGCGTCTACGTCAACTCCGGCAATCCCTCGCAGCTCCTCGCCGTCCCCCCGAGCGACAGCTGCGATTCCCAGAGCTTCGTCTTCCCCCGCTACTGAGCTGCCGCTCCGGCGCTGCGGCGCGAATCCGTTGTGCCGAAGACCACGTAGGGCGTCCACTGCCGCAGACGAGATGGAGGGAGGTCGTTGGCTCAGCCTCGAAAGCCGTATGCTGCGAGGTAGCCGGAACCCGAGCTCCTGACACGAAGCGTAGGCAGCTTGCGATGCGTGCTCCCTGGAGTCGTCTGGCTACCGGTGCGGAACCGAGCCATGGCGCCGGCTGGCGCTGGTCGTGCCAAACCGGGGACCTGCGGCTTGCCGGCACTCGGTGTTCCCGATACCGGTGCCGAGGCGGGACCCGTGCCGGCTGCGTTGGTGGCGTCCACGGTGCAACTCACGGTGACGCCGTTGGTCAGCCCTGTCACCGTGATCGGGGAGGCAGTTCCGCCGGTCGACTGCGTCCCGCACGTCGCCGTGTAGGAGATGATCGGATCCCCGTTGTCTGCCGGAGTGCTGAATGCCACGGTGAGCTGCGTGTCGCCGGGTGTCACCGAAGTGATATCTGGAGCTGCGGGTGGTCCGACGGGCGTGCCACTCACCGCAGCTGACTCAGGGCCAGTACCGGTGGCGTTGGTGGCGTCGACGGTGCATGCCACCTGAACCCCATCGGTGAGCCCTGAGACCGTTATCGGTGAGCTGGTCTGAGAGGACGATTGCGACCCGCATGTCGCCGTGTAGGACGAAATCGGGCTCGAGCCCTGGTCGGTGGGCGCGACGAATGTCACCACGAGCTGCCCGTCGCCGCCCGGCGAGACGTCGGTGACCGTCGGGGCGCCGGGCACGACGCCCGGAGTGCCGACGACACCAACCGACGGGGGGCCGGTGCCGACACTGTTGGTGGCCGTGACCTGGCATGTCACAGGCGTTCCGTCGGTGAGGCCGCTGACGGTGATCGGGCTCGCCGAGTCCGAGGCGGATTGCGATCCGCACGTCGCCGTGAAAGCCGTGATCGGCTCTCCTCCGTCGCTCGACGGCGGGACGAAGCTGACGACCAGTCCGGCCTCGACCGAGCTGACCGAAGTGATCGACGGCGGGCCTGGAGCCCCGGTGGGCGTTGCCGTCATGGGGGCGGATTCGGGTCCCGTGCCATTGCCATTGGTGGCGTCGACAACACATTGCACGGCCTGGCCGTTGGTGAGTCCGGTGACGGTGATCGGGGAAGAAGGGTCGGACGCTGATTGCGAGCCGCAAGTGGCGGTGTATGAGGTGATCGCGCTCGCCTCCGTTACTGCTGGGGGGGTCGAAGCCGACCGTCAGCTGCCCGCTGCCAGGAGTGATCTGCGTGATAGTCGGTGCGCTGGGCACGCCCGACTCGCTGACTGTCACCGATGCCATCGCGTTCGGTGACGATGGGTAGGGCAGACCGACCGCGCCATAGCCAGCGTCGACGAGCTGGGCCTGAATCGCCCAGGTGCCGTTTTCTGCCGGTGTCGGCGTCCAGCTGGTGGACGCGCTGGTCGCCTGCTGCCGTCGTGGTGGCGACCACCGTGCCCGGCTGTGATGGGCCGGCGGTGTTCCAGCCGACGAAGTTCACCGTGTCACCCGAGTACCCCACCGGCAACGTGGCAGTCAGCGTCACGGACCCGCTTGTCACGCTGGACGCTGATGCTTCGTCCGTAAGCAGCGGCGAATTGCTGATGTTGTCGGTCCCGTTGAAGGGGTGCCAGCCCCCCGGTTCGTCGATCGAAGGCCCGAGCCATGACAGGAACGTGGCGAGGTAGGGCTTGCCGGAATCGGGAGCCAATAGAGGCTCCCCGCTCGAATCGACCGTCGTGGTCCAGCTCGGACCCGCATACCCATTGGCGAGGTTGGAAAGAGGTGGCTGCAGGTCGAAGTGGAAGCGCGGATCCGTCTCGGCGTAGGCGAGCGGCAGGTTCGGCCCCTCCTTGCAGGTTGGGCAGTCGCCGAGGGTTGGCGTGAAGCCGCCGCTCAAGCGGACGGAGTCGGCAGCGTCGAGCAGGATCGCGTTGCTCTGGCCAACTGCCGTGAGAGTCGCCGTGGCGCCACTGCTGACGTCGGATGCGTCCTGCTGCCAGCCACCGGAAGATGTCCAGGTGACTCCGTCCACGGCTGAGAACGTCTCGTTGTAGGCGGGGGCCGGGATGGTCATCTGCGCACCGACTGTGCCGGTCACGTTCACCCCGACGGTGGGCGTCACCGACGGGTCCATCCCCACAGGGCCGAGGAACAGGGCCTGTGGGAGGTTGATCGTGGGCAAGTTGAGCGGGCACGTGGAGTCGACGTTTCCGCCCCCCGCCACGCTGATCGATCCCGTCGCAAGGCTGAGAGCGAAGGAGGCGCGCAGATCGATCCCGAGCGACTGCACGACGCCTCCGGCGGCGTGCAGGGAGAAGTGAGCGAGGGCGCCACCGAGGCAACGAGATCGGACTGGTCGAGGGTAACGGGCTCGTAGCCCGGCTGGTTCGTGTTGCACGCCACGGGGGCGCCATGGAGTACCGTCCCCGCCTCCGGGGCCAGCCCACCCGCAAGCGAGCCGGCAGTCGGAACAGTGGAGATGCTCACAGAGATGTTCGGGAAGGCGGCCACCAACGAGGTAGGGCTCGTCTTGAGGGTCAGATCGTTGCCGGCCTGAGTGACGCTCGTGACGTGGACGAGCAGTCCCCCGCTGCTTCCCGAGACGGCGATGTCTCCGGCATGGATGAGCGACGTCGTCGAGTCGCGGAGAACGGTGGCTTGGCCGGCGGTACGCGAGACGACGTCGCCGGAGGGCACGATGATCGTGTTGCTCGCCGGCACTGCCGCTATCACGTCGAGCGAGGCCTGGCTGATGGACCCCAGCCCGGCGGAGATGGCCGCCGAACCGTTGGGCACCAAAGTGTCGATGACGCCAGAGGCTGCGCTCACCTGCCCGGCGTTGTCCGATGACCACGACACTGTCCCCCTCGGCACGAGCTCGGTGGCGCCGGACAGTTGCACAACCTCGGGCTGGGCGACATAAGTTGCTCCGACGCCGGGCAGGATCAGGGACTTGTCGCCGATCAGCACGAGTCGTGAGCCGGGCGGCGTGGGGTAAAGGCCCGCGATCGTGCTCGCCGCCACGATGTTGTTGACGTGAACGCCGAGGGCGGGCAGGTTGCCGATCGGATGAGCGTCGCCGAAGTTGCTGACGGCTCCGTTGCTCTGCACGATCCAGTAGCCCTGGCCGTCCAGCGTCGGCGTCAGCCCGATGACGTTGTTCACATGCGCGCTCGGCGAGATGTCGCCCCAGTACCGAGCGTCGCCGAACGGGTAGACCGAGCCCGTGGACGTCACCAGCCAGTAGCCCTTGCCGTCGGCCGTGGCGACCATGCCCTTGACGTCGAACAGGGAGATGTGCAGCCCCGGGATCGAACCGTAGAAGTGGGAGTCGCCGAACGAGTACACGCCTCCGGTGCTGGAGACCATCCAATAGCCCTTGCCGTCGATCGAGGTCACCATCCCGACGACGTTCGAGAGGTGGATGTTGAGCTGCGGGAGGGACCCGTGGAAGTGGGCGTCGCCGAACGAGAAGACGCCGCCGTCGGAACCCACGATCCAGTAGCCGTGGCTGTCCAGGGTCGGCGCCATCCCGATGATGTTGCTCAGCCTCAGACCGAGCCAGGGTATCGAGCCATAGAAGTGGGTGTCGCCGAACGAGAAGGTGCCGCCGTCACGAGCTATCAGCCAGTAACCGCGCTGGTCCTGGGTGGGGGCGATCCCGTCCACGTCGTCGACATGGACGTTGACCCCCGGCACCGAGCCGTAGTACTTGGTGGCGCCGAAGGCGAAGATCCCCCCGTCGGTCCCGACCATCGTGTAGCCCTCGGCAAGGGTGGGAGCGGGCGTTGAGGGAGAGATGGAGCTCAGCGCGCTGACTATCACCGGTGCCGAGGCACGGTTCGGTTGATGCAGCCGCCCGCTGCCGAGGGGCGTTCCCCCTCGTGCGCCGCTGGTGACCGTGGCGGCGGCCGCGCGGGCACCGGTCGCAAGCAGACCGGCCATCAGGGCGACCACCAGCGCCAGGGCGTATGGCGTGGTTGCTGAGCGCGGGCGGGCGTTTGGTCTCATCAGAGAGGCCTCCGATCGTTCACCGGCACGGGCGCTTGTGGATGCCGGCGCCTCAAAGCCTAGGCGGCCAGACCAGGACACGATGCAGCGACTAGTAGGTTGCCGGGGGTGACTACCGGATCGGCGCTGGCTCGTTTCGAGCGGATCGTGTTGGCAAACGGTCTGCGACTGCTGGTGGCCCCCGATCGCACCTCACCCGTCGTCGCCGTAGCCGTCGTCTACGACGTCGGCTTCCGATCCGAGCCCGAGGGGAGGACCGGCTTCGCCCACCTGTTCGAGCACCTGATGTTCCAGGGCTCGAAGAACGTGGGCAAGGCCGAGCACCCGCAGATGATCGAGGCCGCCGGCGGCGTGATGAACGGGCACACGATGGCCGACATCACGGCGTATTACGAGGCGTTGCCGTCGGGTGGCCTGGAGTTGGCCCTGTGGCTGGAGGCGGACCGGATGGGCGCGCTGGCTCTCAACGAGGAGAACCTCGCCAACCAGGTGTCGGTCGTCGAGGAGGAGATCAAGGTCAACGTCCTCAACCGGCCCTATGGCGGCTTCCCCTGGATCCCGCTTCCCGCAGTCGCCTTCGACACCTACGCCAACTCGCACAACGGGTACGGCGACTTCGCCCACCTCGAGCAGGCGCAGCTGGAGGACGCCGCCGACTTCTACCGCCGCTACTACGCCCCCTCCAACGCGGTCCTCGTCGTCGCCGGCGACTGTGATCCCACCGAGGTGGTCGAGCTCGTCGAGCGGCATTTCGGTTGGATCCGCAAGAGCCAGCCGCCGGGGCGCCGGAGCCTGGCCGAACCGCCTCTGGCCCGCGAAAGGCACAAGACGGTGCAGGACGCTCTGGCACCGCAGCCCGCATTCGCCACCGGCTACCGCCTTCCCGACCCGGTCGCCTCGCCGGGGCGCTTTCTCGCCTACTCGATGCTCGCCCGCGTGCTCTCCGAAGGCGACGCCAGCCGGCTGCGGGCGCGACTCGTCCACCGTGACCGGACTGTCATCGACCTCGGCTGCCGGTTGGGGATCTTCGGCGGCGACGGCATCGTGATGCGGGACCCTGTGCTGTTCCAGGTCGTGGTCTTCCATCCCGGAGTCGCCAGCACCAAGGCGCTCCTGCGTGCTGTCGACGAGGAGCTCGAGACACTGTCGAGCGAAGGTCCTACGCCCGACGAGCTGGCGAGAGCCGGCATCGCTGCGACGGCCGACCACTGGCGGGGGCTCGACCAGATGCTCAACCGAGCCCTGTCGCTGGCGGGCACCGAGGCGATCCATGGCAGGGCGGAGCTGCTCGAGGAGCTGCCCGGGTTGATGTCGGCGGTGGACGGCGCTTCGGTGGCGGCTGCGGCCGCCGATCTGCTGGAGCAACGGCGGGCCATATACGAGTTGAAGCCGAAGGGTCGCCGATGAGCCGCTCCTCCCCTGAGGTCAGGGCCACGGGTTCCGAGCGGCGCGGCGCCCGGCCCTCCGGGAGCCCGGCAGCAGGCGGCGCGCCCCCAGCGAGAGGCAAGCCGGCGATCGGGCCGATCAGGTCGCCCAACACGTCGGGAATCAGCGAGCACGAGCTCGGTCCGGGGCTGCGGGCGATCGTCGCCCGTCGCACGAGCGTGCCCCTGGTCGAGCTGCGCCTCGGGTTCCCGCTGCCGGCCGATCTGATCCGCCGCCCGGAGACCCCGCTCGTGATGTCGGCGGCGATGCTTTCCGGTACTGCCGAGCACGACCGGGCGTCGCTGGCGGCGGCGGTGCAGGACCTCGGCGGCACGCTCGACGTCGGTGCCAACGACGACTGGATGCGCATCTCGGCGTCGGTGCTGAAAGAGAACCTCGTCCCGATGCTCCGCCTGGTCTGCGGCGTGCTGGCCGGGGCGACCTATCCCGGCGCCGAGGTCGCCGCCGACCGGGCGCGGCTGGCCGATGAGATCGTGATGACGCTCAGCCAACCCGAGGTCGTCGCCGACGAGCGCCTGCGGCGGCGCCTCCACAAGGGTCATCCCTACGCCGCCGGGCTGCCCAGCCCCGCCGCGGTCCGACGTGTCGCCTCGCCTGCCCTCCGCCGGTCGCACGCCGAAGTCGTGCATCCCTGGCACGCGCACCTGGTGCTCGTCGGGGATGTGCCCGCCACACGGGGGCTGTCGCTGGTGGCGGATGCACTCGGCTCCTGGTTCGATCGCGCCGGCGAACCAAACGAGGACGGACTCGACCCACTGCCGCCGATCGCCACCGGGCCGGTCATCCTCGTCGATCGCCCCGGCGCGGTGCAGAGCAACATCCGCCTCGGCCGCCTTGCCCCCGGCCGGAGAGACGCTTCCTGGCCGGCGACCGCCCTGGCGAACCTGATATTCGGCGGGCTCTTCTCGTCCCGGCTGGTCGACAACCTGCGCGAGCGCCGCGGCTACTCGTACTCGCCTCGCTCCTCGATCGACCACGGTCGTGCCGGCTCGACCTTCGAGGTGAGCGCGGATGTGGCGACGCCGTCGACCGCGGCAGCCCTCGCGGAGATCCGCTACGAGCTCGCCCGCATGGCGACGACGGGAACTACGGCCGAGGAGCTGCAGACGGCCCAGCGGTACGGCCTCGGCACCCTCTCCTACGGAACGGCAAGCCAGAGCGGGCTGGCCAGCACCCTGTCCAATCTCGCCGCAGGGGGGATGGATCCCGGCTACCTGTCGCGGCACCCGGCGGCACTGAGACGCGTCACCGTACGCCAGGTGAACGAAGCGGCGGAGGAACTGCTCGCTCCCTCTCGGTTGGTGACCGTCGTCGTCGGCGACCATTCTGCGGTCGAGCGGCCGCTGGCGATGCTCGATTCGCTGCAGCTGGAGGCTTCCGACCAGGTCTCGAGCGGCCGTAGCGTCAGATCTTGACGAAGATCCTCGAGTAGGCGTAGCCGGTCGGCTTGTCGTAGGCGTCGACCTCCCAGAAGGACAGCTCCTGCACGCCGTTCGAGGCGGCGAAACTCTCCAGGGAGGATGCGTCCGACCGTGTGAAGACCTCGTTGTCGTCGTTCTTGCCGGCGATCGGCGTCAGACCGATCATCGCCCACAGCTGCGAGCTGCTCAGCCCGGTGTAGATCCTGGCCAACTGCTTGACCGTGGCCTTGGCCGCAGACTCGCCGTCGGTGAGCGGGTTCTGCCCGTTGCCGAAGTCCATGATCATGATGTTGACCAGGTTGACCTTTACTCCCTCGGACTTGGCATCCTGCAGCAAGGCGATGGCGTTGGACTGCAGCCCGTCGGGCGCCACGGGAAGCGTCCAGTCCACCTGCACCGACGGATCGGCGGCCTGCAGCTCTGCGAGCGCCTGGTCGCGGCGCGAGTTGGCGGACTTGTTGTTGAGGTAGTTGCCCTCGATGTCGAAGTCCAGCCGGTTGACTCGATAGGTGTCGACGACCTTGGCATAGGCAGCCTCGAGCGAGGTGACGGAGTGGCAGGTCTCGGCTATCTCTCCGCCCGATGCTCCCCCGAAGGAGATGATCACGTTCCCGCCTTGCGACTGGAGGCTCTTGACCTGCGAGGTGAACTGCGAGAGCGGGTAGTTGCCGTCCTCCCACATCGGGGTGCAGCCGCTTCTCGGGGTGAGGAAGGCGAGCGTGTAATAGGCGAGGCCGGTCGCGCTCTTGTCCGCGAACATGTCGTTCACGTCGGATGTGGCGACCTGCAGGTACGGGGCTGCGTACTGCGGTGGGAAGGTTCGGGAGGCGGTGCGGCCGGCACCTCCTCCGGCGCCCGTATGGGCTGCCGAGGCAGCCGGCACCCCTACGACCAGCGCCGCAGGGGCAATGCCTGCGACTGCCAGCCAGGCGGCCACCGACCCGATCCGCGACAAGATCGCGCTGCGAGCGAGCATCACTTCCTCCCCAGTCTTTGATAAGGAATGTTTCCTAAAGGTAGGCGGCGGCGCAGCCTTCGTCAACGCCTCGGGCCCGGATGGGCTTGTGCAGTTTGCCACCCCCGAGTGCTGGGTAGCCCGACTCCACGGTCAACAAGGAGCGGCCTGATGAGCAAGGGCAACGTACCGCCAGGAGATGAGCGCCGTCCGCGGGGAGAGGTGACGGGCACCGGCAGAGACCCCGACGGCCAGGCGGGTGAGCAGCCCCGTTCAGCCGAGGGCCGGCATGGGCGACAGGGTTCTCTGCGAACCTGCGCCTACTGCGCCATGCCGATGGCTCGCCACTGCGAGAGCCCCAGATGCCGCTGGGTGGCGTGCCGTTGCGGCGCCATCCTCGATCCGGTACGTGATCGCTGGATCGCCGGCCGCCCTCGCGCCGGCTGAGGGCAGCGGGCCGGCGCCCGCCGCCTGGTGCTGCCTACTGGGTGAGGGCAGCCCCGCTCTCGGGGTCGAACAGGTAGAGGTTCCTGGAGGCTGCACTCAGCACCACGTCGTCGCCGACCTTCAGCTGCTCGTGCGCGTCGACGGTGGCAACGAGGTCGAGATCCCCCGACGACACGTGCACGTGGGCGTCGTTGCCAAGGAACTCGATCACATCGATCACGGCGCGAATCGTCAGCCCCCCGTCTGCCGGGGCGCTGACCTCCAGATGCTCGGGGCGAACCCCGACCACCAGCTCCCGCCCCCCGAGACTGCGGACGGAGGCGGCCTGCAGCTCACCGAGCGTCGCATGCATGTCGAGCGCCGTGCCGACGAGGCGCACGTCTTGCTCGTCGGTCTCGACGCGCATGTTGACGAAGTTCATGGCCGGGGAGCCGATGAACCCGGCGACGAACAGGTTGCGCGGGCTCTCGTAGAGCTCTTGCGGGGAGCCGATCTGTTCGAGGATTCCCAGGTTGAGGACCGCGATCCGGTCCGCCATCGTCATCGCCTCGACCTGGTCGTGGGTCACATAGATCATGGTGGCGTTCAACCTGTGGTGCAGCCTGACGATCTCGGCCCGCGTCTGCACCCGCAGCTTGGCGTCGAGGTTCGAGAGCGGCTCGTCCATCAAGAAGGCCGCCGGCTCGCGGACGATCGCCCGGCCGAGTGCGACGCGCTGGCGCTGGCCACCCGACAGCTGTGCGGGCTTGCGTCCGAGCAGCTCGTCGAGGCCGAGGATCCCGGCGGCATCCTTGACGGCGCGGTCGATCTCCCCCTTGGGCACCTTCCTCAGGCGCAGCCCGAAACTCATGTTCTCGTAGACGGTCATGTGCGGGTAGAGGGCGTAGCTCTGGAAGACGAGCGCGATGTCGCGGTCCCGCGGTGGGAGGTCGTTGACCACCTGGTCGCCGATGCGCACCTCCCCGCTGGTGATGTCCTCCAGACCGGCGATCATCCGCAAGGCGGTCGTCTTCCCGCAGCCGGATGGCCCCACGAGGCAGACGAACTCGCCGTCGGCGATGTCGATGTCGAGGGCGTCGACCGCCGGGCCGTCCGCTCCGGGGTAGCGCTTGGTCAAGCTCTTCAACGTGACGCCGGCCATACCGCAATCCTCACTTCACGGCGCCGGCGAGGACGCCGCGCACGAAGTAGCGCTGGAATGAGAAGAAGACGATGAGCGGGACGATGACCGACACCATCGCGCCAGTCGAGATGATCCAGTAGTCAGCGGCCAGGGTGCGCGTCTGGTCGTACAGGAAGACCGTCAGCGGCTGATGGATATTGCCTCCGAGGATCACGAGCGCCACGACGAAGTCGTTCCACACCCAGATGAACTGAAAGATCGCAAGCGACGCTACCGCCGGCAGGCCGAGCGGGAGCACGATCTTGTAGAAGAGCCTCCACTCCCCGGCCCCCTCGATGCGCGCCGCTTCCAGCAGGTCCATGGGTATCCCGATGAAGAAGTTGCGCATCAGGAAGATGCCGAACGGCAGCCCGAAGGCGACGTGGAAGAGGACCACGCCGGGGATCGTCCCGAAGGGGTTGAACCCCGTGACCTTCCCGAACTCGTGGTAGAGCTGCACGACGGGTATCAGCGCCACCTGCAACGGCACGACCATCAGGCCGACGATCGTCAGGAACACGACGTTCCTACCTCGCCACGAGCCGAACACCAGGCTGTACGCGGCGAGGCTGGAGACGACTGTGACGAGCACCGTCGCCGGGATGGCGATCTCGAGCGAGGTGACGAGTGAGTCGAGAAGGCCGCCGGCCACGAGGCCCTGCGAGAAGAGGGTCTTGTAGTTCCCGATGGTCAGCTGGGAAGGGACCTCGAAGACCTTCCACCAGCCTGACTGCTGGAAGAGGCTCTCCGGCCGCAGCGAGATGATCGCCAGGGAGACCGTCGGAGCGAGCCAGAAGAGGGCGATCACGACCATCACCACGTTGAGGACGGCGCGCGACGGCCGTAGGCCACGGCCCGCTCGGCTCGCGGCGGCGATCGGCGCCGCGTCGGGGAAGGCGGAGGCGGAGGCGGTCATGCCCGCAACCTCTTCAGGTTCCACAACATCGCCGGCACGACCAGGATGAACAGGATCACGGCGATGGCGCTCGCCAGCCCGTAGTGGATGCCGCCGGTGAAGCCGTCGTTGTACACCGCCAGCGCCAGGGTGCTGGCGTCGCCCTGTGAGGAGCCCGGCGCCATGTTCAAGATGATGTCGAACACCTTCAGGACGTTGATGATCATCGTGACGAAGACCACGGCCAGCACGGGGGCGAGCATCGGCATGGTCACCCGCCGGAACGTCTGCCACTCGGTGGCGCCGTCGATCCGAGCCGCCTCCAGCACCTCGCGGTTCAGCGCCGCCAGCCCCGCTCCGATGACGACCATCGCGAAACCGGCCCAGATCCACAGGTAGGCGATGATCATCGCCAGGTCGACCAGCGGGATGCTCAGCAGCGACTGGGCGGTCTGGTCGAGGCCACCCGTCGGGGTGACCGACTTCGTGCCGAGCCAGAAGATGCCGTTGAAGCCCGACTGGAAGTTGGACGCCACCAGCTCGACCCTGTAGGTGCCGGAAGGCACTCCCGCCAACGAGAAGCGCCCGTTCGCATCCGTCACGCCGTTCGCCACCACTGAGCCGCCGCTCCCGACGAGCGCGACGCGCATGTTGGGGAGGCCGTCCTCGTCGGGGAAGACCGTCCCCCGCTTGGTCGGGTGCGACGGCGAGAAGTCGCGCCACACCAGGCCTGCGACCGTGCCCGGCGCCGCCTTCGGCACAGCTGCAGGCTTGGCTCCCAGCATCTGGATCGTGAGGGGGCTGATCCCCGTCAACCCGAGGAGGACCGTGCCGCCGGGCCGGACGAGCGCGGTGCTCTCGAGCGTGCCGCCCGGCGCCGTTCGCACGCCTGTGGAGGCCAACCCACTGACCGTCAGCCCGGCGGAGGTGTCGACGGGGTAGGAACCGGGCGGGTTGAACCAGTCGTCGACCGTCTGCGCCGCGGCGTTGACGACCCCGATGTGGGGGTCGAGGTCGAAGATGGTGCGCCAGACGAGGGCCGAGGCGGTGGTGCTGAACACGATCGGCATGACGACGATCGTCTTGAATGCGGTCGACCAACGGATGCGTTCAGTGAGGACCCCGAACACGAGCCCGAGCACGGTGACGAAGAAGGGGAAGACGAGCACCCAGACGACGTTGTTCTTGAATGTCGTGAGGATCGAGGCCGTCGAGAAGACCGACTGGTAGTTCCGCATGCCGACGAACTTGGTGCCCGTCTCGTCGAAGAAGCTGAAGCGGATCGTCGCGATCGTGGGATAGACGACGATGACGAGCAGCCAGATCGCTCCGGGCGCGAGGAAGGCGAGGGAGCCTAGATGGCGGCGGATGCCGCGCCCCTTGCCGGCGGGGGAAGCGACCGGCGGCCCTGCTCCGAGCTCGTCGGGCTTGACGGCGATTACCGCCACGGTCGCCCCTCTCCCGCGCCGGACGTGGCGGGCGGGGGGCGGCCACCGACCTGGCGTGACCCCCTCCGAACGATCATCGGCCCGATCGGTTCGTCCCTGGTGGTGATCCGGCGGCGCCTAGTGTCCCAGAGCCGCCTTGGCCTGCTGCTCCATCGTCGCTTCGATAGACGAGATGTTCGACGGGCTGGGGTTCCTGACGAAGTTGAGCATGTCCGCCCACATGCTCTTCTCCCAGGTGCCTTGGAGGTCGTCGAGGCTGAACACGAACGCCGTGGCGTTCTGCAGCTGTTCGGCGTCCTGCTTCGACACCGGATCGGGGTAGACGCTCGGCGACACGGCCTTGTTGGGCGAAGCGAAGCCGCCGATGTGCGCCCAGATCGAGCCGCTTTCCGGGTCGGCAAGATACTTGATGAGGGCGACGGCCTGCGGGGTCTGGTGGAACAGCATCGCCACGTCGCCCGCCCCCTGGATCATCGTGTTGTTGGCGCTGTCGGCCGCCGGCGCCGGGAACGGGAAGAAGTCGTAGCAGGGCGTCTTGCTCGGATCGGCGGTGCAGGCGGCGCCGCCGGTCCCGGTCGTGCCGGCCGTGTAGTTGCTGGAGTTGCCCACGATCTCGGACACGACGAAGTCCGCCTCGACGACCATCGCCGCCTTCGGCGTGGATCCTGGCTTCGGGAAGACCTGGTCGGCGCACTCGGGATACGTGCTCGCCAGAGCGCCCTGCGTGCCTCCGAGAAGGAAGCTCGGCTGGCCCACGATCTGCGCCATCGTGGTGAACGCCTTGGTCACCGTCGGGTCGGTCCACTTGATGTCGTGGGCGGCCAACTTGTTGTAGTCGGCGGCGCCTGCCGTCTTCAGGTACACGTTCTGCCAGAAGTCGGCGACCGGCCAGCCGATGTCGGTGCACAGGGAGAAGGGCGTCACCCCTGCCGCCTTGAGGGTGCTGGCATCGGAGACCAACTGCTCCCACGTCGTCGGCGGCGACTTGATTCCGGCGACAGCGAACTCGGCAGGGTTGTACCAGATCGTGTTCTTGTTGGCGCCTTTGAACCAGACGCCGTAGAGCTTGCCGTTGACAGTCGCCAGCTGGTTCCAGGCGGACCCGTAGTTGTTGACCGCGTTGCCGAGGATCGGCGCCAGAGGCTTGATGGCGCCGGACTGGGCGAGAGTCTTGAGGGTGCCCGGGTCCGGCACGAGGGCCACGTCGGGTGGGGCGCCACCCTGCACGGCCGCTTCGATCGCGGTGTCCATGTTGCTCCCCTTGCCGGCATAGTTGACCGTGATCCCGGTCTGGGACTCGAAAGGCTGCAGAGCCGCCTCGAAGTCCTGCTGCTCGGTGCTCGTCCACTCCGCCCAGAGCGACACCGAGCCGCCGATGTGCGCCGAGGTGGCGCTCGGTGTCGAAGTCGTGGATGACGACGACGATGGCGCGTTGCTGCCGCACGCTGCGGTGAGAAGCGCCAGCGCTCCGATTCCCGCGACCACCGTGGGACCGACAGCCCGCCGGCGTGTCAGATACCCGAACCTTCGTGGTGAGCTCATCTAACTCGTCCCCTTTCCGCCCTCGGCGATGCCTGTGCGACCAGTATGACGATCTCCTACGTCGTCCGAGGCATTTTTCCTTGCGCGGCCTAGAGCGACGGATTCAAAGGTAGTCCCGGGATGTCGCCTTCGCGGCTCGCGGCGAGCCTCGGTCCTCGCCAGGCTGAGCTGCCAGTATTGGATCCATGAGCCGTGCGCCCGGGAGTGCGGACCGACTGAACCGTCAGCGGGTACTCGACCTCTGCCATGCCTGCGCAGGAGCGGGGCTGGACTACCCGTTCGGTGAGGACACGGCGGTGTTCAAGGTGGGAGGCAAGATGTTTGCCTTGGTCGCACTGGGCGAGCAGCCCGGGAGCGTGACCCTCAAGTGCGATCCGGAGGAGGCGGTGGCGCTGCGTGCTCAATACGACTGCGTCACTCCCGGTTACTACATGAACAAGAAGCATTGGGTGACGGTCGACCTCGCCGGCCCCCTGCCGGCGGGGGAGCTCGCCGACCTCGTCAGGGGCTCCTACGAGCTGGTCGTGGCCGCCCTTCCCGCCCGCCTGCGGCCTGCTCGCTGACGGCGAAGCCCGACGGGCGGAACTGCCCCGTATCATCCCGACGGATGAGGCGCCTCGGCGGCAGACAGAGACTGCGGGGACCCGCCACGCTGGCGGCGATGGCGACCGTGGCTGTAGCTGGCGCTCTTCTCAGCGGCTGTGCCTCCCCCTCCGGCGGACGGCCACCGGCTCCGCCGGGACCGCAGCCCGCACCCGTCGTCGCCAAGTTCCTCCACGCCTGGGCCGCTCGGCAGTGGACCGAGATGGCGGCGCTGTCGTATCAGCCGCCCCCCGATCTGGGGGCACTCAACGAGCAGGTGCTGAAGGCGCTCGACGTTTCGAGCGCCCGGTACGTGGCGGGACAGCCCACGACGAGTGGCAAGCGAGCATCGACACAGGTGACCGAGAGGTTGACGCTGGCAGGGATCGGTCCCCTGACGATCCACACCACCCTCCACCTGCGGTTGCACGCAAAGAGCTGGCTGGTCGACTGGAACCGGGCGACGATCGATCCGGCGCTCGGGAGCGACGGCATGTTCGCGGTGTCCGTCGTATGGCCGCCGAGGGCGGACATCCTTGCCGCCGACGGGACGCGGCTGTCACCGGCCTCGCCACCGACGAGCGTCGTGATCGGGCTGGAGGGGCGGTACATCACCAACGCCACGACCCTGGCGGCCGACCTTCGCAAGGCAGGCGCACCGGCCGCTGCGACGAGCACGGCGATAGCCGCCGCCGAGGCGAGCCCGAGCTCCTTCGAGAGCGTCTTCACAGTCGGGTGGGCCCGCTATGTCGCGTTGAAGAGCTTCCTCGAGCCCCTCCCGGGCGTCTTCTTCCAGCCGCTCGGGGGGCGCTCGTCCTCCACGCCGGCGGGTCTGACCGGTGTGGTGGGGTCTCTGGGTCCCCCGACGGCAGCCCAGCTGAAGGCGCTCGGGCCGCCCTACACGACCACGAGTGTGGTGGGCGAGAGCGGGCTGGAGATGGCGGCGGAGCGCCAGTTGGCCGGCTCTCCGGGCGCCACGGTCACGGTCGTGTCGGCTGACGGGACGACGCTCTCCACCCTCGCCACCGTCCCGGCGCTGTCCTGGCCGGCCCCTCCACACGACCTTCGAGATGCGGGTCGAGTCGGCGGCCACGCAAGCCCTGGCCTCGGCGCCGAACGAGGCGGCACTCGTTGCCATCCAGGCTTCGACAGGCAGGGTGATCGCCGTGGCGGACAGTTCAGGGGTCGCCGATCTGGCCCTCGAGGGTCAGCAGCCGCCTGGCTCGACGATGAAGGTGCTCACCAGCACGGCTCTGATCGCGGCGGGCCTGACGCCTTCCTCTCCGGCGACCTGCCCGCCGGTGATCAACGTGGACGGGGAGAACCTTCACAACGACAGCCCGAGCGACGCGGCGAACAACCTCCTGCAGGCCTTCACGGTCTCGTGCAACACCGCCTTCATCGGGCTGACGATGGCCAACTTGAAGTACTCGAGCCTGCACGATGCGGCCGGCCTCTACCACCTCGGTGGCGACTGGGACCCGGGCATGCCGGTGGCCACCGGCAGCGTCCCCGTCGCCGCAGGGCAGACCGAACTTGCCGAGAGTGCGATCGGCCAGGCGCGGGTGACGATGAACCCGCTCGACCTGGCGATGGTCGCAGCCGATGTCGATACCGGCGTCGCCAGGGAGCCGTATCTGGTGCAGGGCGCCCCCGACTCGACCGCCCCCACCTCGAGGCTTCCCGGCAACCTCGTCTCCTACCTGCACGAGATGATGCTGTCGGTGGTGCTGCACGGGACGGCGGCGGGTACCGGCCTGCCCGCCGGCACCTACGCCAAGACCGGCACCGCCGAGTACGGGAGCGGCACCCCCCTTTCCATCGATGCCTGGTTGATGGGCTTCAACGGCGACATCGCATTCGCCATGATCGACGTCGACGCTCCCGGGGACGGGGGGCCGACGGACGGTCCCGTCGTCGCCAAGTTCTTCTCCGCCCTCGGCATCTAGAGGGGCTGCCTGATCGCCCCGCTGTGATCGCCCCGCGACATCATTACGATGGTCGTAACAGCGTTCGAGGAGCCGCCGATGTGGGTGATACTGGGCATCCTGCTGGGACTGGTCGTCCTCGCCGCGCTGCTGGGATTCCACATCGGTCCGCACTCCCACGCGGTAGCGGGCGCCGCCGGGGCGCGGCTGCGATCTGGATGGTGGTGATGGCTTTCACAGGCCACGCCGCGCCTGTCCTCTGGGTGCTGCTGGCGGCCGACCTGGTCGTCTCCGCCGGGATCGCCTACCTGGCGTGGAAGGGGCTTGCGAGCGCAGCCGAGCCGAGCACGCTTTCGGATCCGGGCGCCCTACCCCCGCACGCCCTGGCCAAGGTCGTGCGGGAGCTTGCCCCGGAGGGCGTGGTGAACCTCGGCGGCGAGCATTGGTCGGCGATCTGCCTCAACGGCACCGTAGCGGTCGGTGAGAAGGTGCGCGTCGTCGGTCGCAAGGGCGTCCGGCTGGAGGTCTGGCGGGACGAGGAGACGCCGGCGAGCGAGCTGTTCGAACTGGGAGAGCCGGCACCGCCTGAGCTGTTCACCGTGAGGCGGCCGGCCGAGCCGGCAGAGACCCGCAGTCAGGCCGCAACGAGTCCGCCCGATACTTCTTCGGCCCACGTGGCGGGGGCCGGCAATGAGAGCGAGGAGCCTCGGCAATGGAAATCGGAATAATCGTCGGCGTCGTCGCCTTCGTGGCGGCGGTCGGTGCAGGTATCTCGGCCAAGATCGTCCGCCAGTACCAGCGGCTCGTGTTGTTCCGCCTAGGCAAGGCCAAAGCGATCCGCAACCCTGGACTCCAGTTCATCAACCCGCTCACCGACCGGGTGGTGTGGGTCGACATGCGCGAGCAGTTTCTCGAGATCCCCCGCCAGACCGCGATCACGAAGGACAACGCATCGATCGCCATCGACTTCATCATCTTCTACAAGGTGGTGGACCCCGAAGCCTCGGTGCTCAACGTGCAGAACTTCGCGGCGGCCGCACAGAACGTGGCGGCGACCACGCTGCGAAGCGTCGTCGGAGACATGCCTCTCGACGACGTCCTCTCGAAGCGCGACGAGATGAACGCAGCCCTGCGTACCCGTCTCGATGACGTCACCGAGAGATGGGGCGTAAAGGTCACGACCGTCGAGGTGAGGGAGGTGAACCCTCCACCGGGCGTGTTGGAGGCCATGACCAGGCAGATGTCGGCCGAGCGGACCCGCCGTGCGGCCGTCACGGAGGCGCAGGGCCAGAAGCAGGCGGCCATCACGCTGGCCGAGGGCAAGAAGCAGGCCGCGATCCTCGGCGCCGAAGGGGACCGGCAGTCGGCTGTGCTGCGCGCCGAAGGTCTCTCGACGAGCCTCGCCAAGATGTACTCGGTCGGTCAACACCTCGACGACAACACGATGCGACTCCAGTATTTCGAAACGCTGAAGCAGGTGGGATCGTCGCCGTCCACCAAGCTCGTCCTGCCGATGGAGATCGGTGGGTTGCTCAACGGGCTGCGCGGGATGGTGGGGGGTGGGGACGGCGCTCCGCCGGCGGCTCCGCGCCGGAACAGCGAGATGCCCGGGTCACTGGAGTCGCTCCTACCCCTCACGCCGGAGCTTGCGGAGGCCGCCGCCGAAGCTGCTCCCGGCGGCGCCGAGGAGGGTGTGGTCGGCGGCGCGGCAGGTGCAGAGGACGCTGCCGAGAACGCTGCAGAGGAAGTCGAAGGCGCTGCGGCGGCTGCCGAGGCGGAGGCGGAGGCCGCCGCAGCTATAGCCGCGGAGGCGTCCGAGGATCTCACTCCGTAGCGCGCAGCCTACGCAGCAGGTCGTCGAGGCTGGACTGCACCTGGCGTTCTGTCTCAGCACCCGCCTCAGCCCACTTGCTGTAGAGCTCGGAGGCGGGGCTCCGCACCCGCTCGACGGCGGCCATCGCCGCCAGCGCGTCGTGGTGCACGAAGGGCCTGGAGTGCACCGTCACCCAACTTTTCGCCGGCTCGGGCAGGTCTGCTGCCGGCTGGCCGAGCGCGGCGGCGACGATCTCGGCGGCAGCCAGCGCACGGGCCCCGTCAGCAGCCGGCAGGTTGTCTGCTCCGGTCACATCGAGCGCTGCCCGGACGAGGTCGGGCACGTCCGTCTCGTCGACCTCCGCCAACCAGGCAAGCGCGTAGTCGTTGTCGAACGATCCGGTTCCGAGAGCAACCATGCCCACCTTCCTTCTCGATCGCCAACTTAACGGCTCGCGGGCAGAAGCTATTTGCATCTCCCACGCAAGCAGTCTCGCGAAGTCGTATCCTGAGAACGGCTCAGGCGGACGACGCCGCGAGGCATTGGAGGGAACGACAAATGGGGGACAACCGGCACCATAGAAGGCCGTCGCACTCGCAAGCGGCTTGGCCGGTGGCGATCCTGATCGCCGCCGCGGCCCTGAGCGGATGCTCGCTGATCCACAAAGTCCAGACCGCCGTCCACACGGCCAAGGGCAATCTCGACACGATCAACTCGTTCGACGCGAGCATGACCAGCAAGGTCCCCCCGAACTTCCAGGTGACCTACCAGACGAGCGGCAGCTCGCCCGCCACTGTCGTCTACGCGGTCGAGGCGCCGAAGGAGCTGGCGTTCACGGTCACACCGACGTCGGGATCTACAGATGCCGTTCACCTCGTGGCCAACGCAACGGGCGAGTACGCCTGCACCCCGCCCTCGGCTGGCGGCTCGTCAGGTGCATCTTCGTGGACCTGCGACAAGCTGGACGCGTCGACCGCCACAGCGCAGAGCTCTCTGTACGGCATCTACACGCCGCAGCATTGGGTCGCCCTGATCAAGGGCCTCGGCATCGCCGCCGGGGTTGCCGGCGACAAGGTCTCGACCTCGACCATGACGGCGAACGGGTTCAAGATGTCGTGCCTCGATCTCGTCGCCACGGGGACCCCCGGTACGAGCACCATCTGCACCACCTCGCAGGGGCTGCTCGGGTACGCAAAGGCAGCGGGCGACTCGACGAGCTTCACCATCACGGCCTACAGCGGATCGCCTTCCTCGTCGGTCTTCCAGCTGCCGGCAGGAGCGAAGATCGTGGACGTGACCCCGACGACGAACTCGGGGTCGACGAGCACCACCTGATCCGGCGGAATCTCGCGCCGAGTCCACACGCATCTGTTGTGCAGTGGTCGCCGTTGTACGTGAGTTGCTGCAACCCGCCTCAGGCGGCCATCACCAGTTCGACGGCGGGTCGCTGGCCGGGAAGCTCTCCTCGCCCTGCTCGTCGATCAGATCGCCCTCGTCTGCTCCGGGCTCCCTGTCGCCTTCCTGCGCCGGCTCGACGTCGGGCGCCGGCTGGTCAGCGGGTTGGTCGTGGTCGGTCATCCCAATCTCCATCCTGATTGCATCACCGGTCGGCTTTCACAGCAAGATCACCTGGTCGATCAGCCAGCCACTGCCCGAGCCGAGGAGCGTCATCTCGATCTGGGTCCGGTCGGTCGAGGCGTGCTTCTGGATGTCATTGTTGACCGTCTGGTCGATCAGCACCAGCACCACCACCCTGTTGCCGCTTGCAGACACCACTCCGGCCGAGACCACCTTGGCGACAGCCGTCGCCTTGTACTTCTCGAGCGAGGACTTGAGGGCATTGCTCGACTGCGTGAAGCTCGTCTTGAACGAGGGTGTGGAGTGGGAGAGGACGGCGCCGAAATCCTTGTCGAGGTGCCGGTAGTCGTAGCCACCGATCTCACCCGCATACGTACGCGCCGCACCGACCGCCGAGGTGAGCCGCAAGGGAATCGCTGTGCTCGAGGCAAGGCTGCTGTTCTGCGACTGCAGGTCCCCTACTCGCACGAGCGCAAGAGCGAGTGCGATCGCCAGACCGACCACGAGGACGCCTAGCACAGCCCCGAGAACGACAGCAGTCCGGGAGCGGTCGGGCCTATCTCCCGGCAACGGGATCGGGACGGCATATTGCGGAGGCACTTCCGGCAGGGGCACGACGGGCGGAGGCACGGTCGGCGGGGGCACTTCCGGCGGGAGTGCTTCCGGCGGGGGCACGACGGGCGGCACCGGTGGCGGGACGAGCTCGCCGGCATCTGGGAAGCCGCTCCCCATCTGCGGCGGTGCAGCTACTGCCGGCGCCGACTTCGCTTCCGATGGCACCACGGGCTGCACCATCATCGGGATGCCGTCGATGTCTTCCTCGATGTGATCGTGATCGGCCGGCGGTGGGGCCACTGAGGAACTCGTTTCGTCGAGGAGCTGGTTGCCATCATGATCCCCAAGTCTCCCCGTCTGTGCCAGTCGCCCGCCGTTCGCGACGGAAGGTGTGTGTTCGCCGTTATCGGTTTGGACCGCCCGATATGGGGGAAAGGCAGGGTACCGGTCGGTAACTTCTGCCGGCCGTCACCCAGTCCGGAAGGTCCGAGCTTCGAGACTCCGGGGCACGACTACAAGGAGGACGACCAAGATATGTCACTGCGACGGAGGACGGCTTTCGCCAAGACCGGCGTGGCCGTGTTCACGGGCGCTCTCGTGCTTACAGCGGCGGCTGTCGGTGCGTCGGCCGCCACAGGGCCCCACTTCTCAACGCCCAAGCCTGGCACCACGATCCACGGCAACCTGAAGTCCGGGACGACCCTCGACTTCGCCGGGACCATCAACGGCGTCCCGATCACCGTCATGTGCACGAAGTTCACCGCCACTGGCAAGGCACCCAGCACGGGCCTGACGGTGACGCTGAGCGCGCCTCCGACGATCAGCGGATGCACTGATTCCCTCGGCGGCGGGGACACGATCACGACCAACCAGACCAACGGCAAATGGAAGGTCATCGAGACTCTGGCCAGCACCGGCGACAAGGTCTCGCTCGAGGTGCCGAAGGCTGGAGCGACGTTCAAGTCGAACGTGCTCTCGGGTTGCGTGATCACTGCCGCTCCCAGCGGTACGGCCAAGATCACGGGCAAGTACAACAACAAGAACACGGTGACCGACAGCAATGCGCCGGTTCCTGTCAAGGGATCTGGTTGCACCGCTTCGTCGCCAGCCAAGGCGACCGGCACGATCATCCTCACGCCGAACGTCGTGGGCGTCAGCTAACAACAACGGCTGGAACCTCGTCAGAGCGCCGGTCGGATGGCACGAGCCACCGGCCGGCGCTTCGGCGCGAATAGAGACAGCATTCGGGGGCGCGCGCTGACCGCACGGTTAGCCGCCGACCCGCCGGTCTCTGTAGGCTGCACGAATCCCATAGAAGGAGGTGACCCGAGCTTGGCACTCGACCAGACGGCGGCCCTGCCGGTGCAACCACCGGCACCTCAGCACCCACCGGTTGTCGAATCGGACGCCGTCATCTCCATCCGAGGGATCACCAAGCGTTTCGGAAACCACACCGTCCTCGAGGACATCACGTTCGACGTGCCCCGGGGCAAGACCACGGCCGTCCTCGGACCCTCCGGAACGGGAAAATCCGTTCTCCTGAAGACGATCATCGGGCTCCTCACTCCCGAGGCCGGTCAGGTGTACATCGACGGCGACCCGATCGTCGGGGTCCCTGAACGGGAAGTGATGCGCATCCGCCGAAAGATCGGCGTCCTCTTCCAGGACGGCGCGCTGTTCGGCTCGATGAACCTGTTCGACAACATCGCGTTCCCTCTTGTCGAGCACACCAACAAGGACGACAAGGAGATTCGCTCGATAGTCCTCGAGAAGTCCGAGCTGGTCGGACTTGGCGGCCACCTTCACAAGCTGCCTGGCGAGGTGTCCGGCGGCATGCGCAAGCGGGCCGGGCTCGCCCGGGCGCTGGTGCTCGAGCCCGAGATCTTGTTCTTCGACGAACCCGACTCCGGGCTGGACCCCGTGCGCGTCGCCTACCTCGACCAGTTGATCAACAAGGTCCACGAGGAGACGGCGGCGACGTTCTTCATCATCAGCCACAACATCCAGTCGGTGAAGCGCACGGCGCACTACCTGGGTCTGCTGTTCCGGTCGCGGCTGGTCGGGTTCGGCCCGAAGGAGGAGATGACGAACTCGGGCGTTCCCGTCATCGACCAGTTCCTCGCCGGTCGCCCGCAGGGCCCGATCTCGATGGACGAGATGGCCGACGCCGAGGAGAGCGACTTCTAGTGCCTGCTCGCCTATCGGCTGCTCGCCAGCGCCCGGGCGCCTATCGGCTGCTCGCCCATCGCCTTCCGGAGAGCTAGCCCGCGGGGCGCTCCAGTACCGCCGTCACAGCCGGCATCGTCCGCGTGTCGCTCACAAGCTGTACACGCTCCATCGCGACGATCAGCCAGCGGTCGAACACCTGCTGGACCGTCGTCTCGTCGAGACCGTTGGGGACGCCGGCACTCGTGGTGCACATCCTCAGGATCAATCGACCGCCCGCCCGGAGTACCCGTTCTGCCTCACCGGCATACCGCTCGCGACCGCCAGCCCCGAGGTAGTGGAAGCAGCCGCGATCGACGAGCAGATCGACCGTTCCTGCCCGCAGGGGGAGGCTGGCCGCGTCACCCTGCACGAACGTGATGGAAGGATGAAGGCCCTTCGCTCGGACGAGAGCGGTAGCGCTCAGGTCGACGCCGGCGACGACCCAGGCAGCGCGAGGCGAGAAATGCCAGCTCGCTGCCGAGACCGCAGCCGATGTCGACAGCAATGCCCGGGGGACCCAGCTTGCCGGCTGCGTACGCTTCGACGAGCTCGGGCGAAGGCTGCGAGAGATGCCACCACCGATGGACCTCGCTCGCGTATTCATCCGCGGCCGTCTCGTGCGATGCGCCTCCGTTGGCCTCCACGACCGCGGGAGACGACTCAGAAGCCAGTCGGTGGCCCGACCGGGATCCCGAGGCTGGACACCGTGGTCGTGGAGGTGAACTGCACCCAGCCGGGGGTTCCCGCGTCGGCAGGCAGCGGGTTCTTGTCGTAGTAGTTGTTGTTCTGGCTGGCGGGGTCCGAAGAGGACTTGGCGTTCCAGCCGGCGAGCGGGGCGTCGAACACAGCCGCCAGCAACGGGCAGGCTGTCGGGGAGAAGGCCGGGACGTAGAAGTCGTTGCTGGCGACGGTGCTCGTTGCGGTCCCGAGGGGACCCGTCAGAGGCGCCGGAAGCGTCTGCAAGCCCCGCAGGTCCGGGTTGGGGGGCTTCGGCGGGATGGGTGCGCCCGCCGGCAGGCCCGAGGGCACCTGCGTCGACAGCGTGATCGAGGTTGGATCGTCCGAGCAGGTCTCGGACGTGGTCGGCAGGGTGATGCTGAGGTTCGCCTTGGCGGAGGTCGTGACGCTCAGGTTGAGCGCCCCGTTCTGGTCGACGCCCATCACGGTCAGCGTGGTGTTGCCCACGGGAGTCAGTGAGATCACGTACGGGATGCAGAAGTTGTGCGCCTGGTAGCACTGGTGGTGGGGAGGCGGCTTGTTGGTGTCGGAAGGGGACGGCGGCGAACCCGATACCGGAGCGCCGGTCAGGTCGACCCAGATGCATTGCCCGGCCGGCGGGTTGGCGGACTCGCACTGATTGCCGCCGCCGTCACAGAACACGACCCCGCTTGCCGGGATGGTGGCGCTGAGGCTCGGCAGCTGGAGGAGCCCGGCGACCCAGCCGGTGATCCCGAAGACCTTGGTCTGCCAGGGGTAGAGCTTGTAGGTGTGGCCCTTGACGACCCAGGTCGTGTGATTGGCGCTCCACTCGTCGTAGCCGGACAGGATCTGCCCGTTGGTGACAGCCGCCAGGAACGGCACCCCGTAGCTGTTCCCCGGCGGGTACGTGGCGGCGGGGATCGGGGGCGGGGCACACGTCGGCATGCCGGGCGCCGCCTCGAGCGCATGGATCGAGGCTTCCGCCTTGGCGACGTAGGCCAGATCGGCTGCCGGGACGTGCCGCAGACGATGATGGGCCGTCGGCGAAGTAGCAGTCGGCGTGCTGCCGCCGGCGAGGGCCAGCGTGGCGCCGGCGAGTGCGACCGCGGCAACGAGGGACAAGCCGAACCCGGCGAGGCGGCGGCGGCCACGACCGCCTGCACCGCCGAGAGAGGGAGCGGGCATCAGCGGCCTCCTCATCCAGCCGGTTGGTAGAGAGTGGCTGTTGCCGGCAGCGTCACTGTGGCGCCCCCGGCAGCGATCGGCAGCCCGGCGATCAGGTCGAGGTTTGAAGGCACCTCGCCCGGGCAGCTCGCCGAGGGCGTGACGGTGGGTACGGCGAAATCATTGCTCTTGAGCGTGATCGAGGTGTCATCGAGGGGACCGGTGAGCACGCCGCTGAGCGGGATCGTCAGTGGCCCGATCGTGCACGACAACCCGTAGAGGCCCGTGCTGCCGCTGACCACTGCGCTCATGTTGACCTGCAGGCCGTTGTTGGAAGGCTGGCAGGCGAAGCCGCCCGTGATGAGGCCGGGATGGGCCGTGAAAGGGACCTTCGGAGTCATGCCGGGGACGAGGTCGAGGCTGGCCGTGAGGGACCCGAAGACCTGCCCGTCTGTGGGGGCGTTGACAGATCCGGTGGCAGCGCACGGCGGGGTGCCGTTAACCAGGGTCACGACGCCGCAGAAGGTGGCCGTGATGTGGGCGACAGTCGCCGGCCCCGCTGTCAGGGTGCCGTTCGTGACCTTTCCAACCAGCCCGAGTTGATATGGCGAGCCCGGCGGCCCGGAGGGAGCGGGAACGCAGTCGGCAGGCAGGGTCAGGCCGAGCCGCGAGGCGGCCCGCGCCGCGCTCTCGTGGACGAACGAGTAGCCCGCCAGCCGGGCGTGATGCGCGCCAGGCAGATGAGCCGGCGCTTTGGCCCGCGACGCGGCACTTCCGCAGGCGCCGACGATGAGCCCGGCGGTGGCGAGGCCGAGGACGCAGGTGACCAACCCTTGGCGTTTCATTCGCAGCACCGGACTGTAGTGTGTGGTTTACGCAAGGTCACTTCGGGGAAGGCGTTCCCCGGGACGAGGCGCCTCAAACAGGCGCGTATGGAAAGGGGGCGGACAATGGGTCGCGGAGGACAGCTGCGAGCATCGGGGTCCGCATTCGCACCACTTCGTAGAGTCACCGGCGTCGCCACGTTTGCTTGCGCATCGGCAGCCGCACTGCTCGTCGCTCTCAGCGCGGTCGTCCCTGCGTCGGCGGCCCGACCGCCACGAGATGGAGCGGAGACTCCCCGAGCGGCGCTGCCCACGAGCCTCGCAAAGTTCGCCAACTGCCCGATCGGGAACCCGAAGGTGACGCTTTGCGTGTTCTCCAGCACGAGCAGCACCACCTTCACCATCGGCTCGACGACGGTGACGTCCTCGAAGCCGGCGACGATCTCGTTGGGGGCGTATTTCCAGCCCTCGGGCCAGATCGTGGTAGTGCTCCCGGACAACGGCAAGCCCGCCCTCAGCTCTCCCGCCATCCCGCTCCCCGGCGGCTTGACCGGCATCCCGGGGCTCGGTGGAGGTGTCCTGCAGGTGACCGTCAAGCCGCAGATGGTGGGTGTCCCCTCGCTCAATCTCGGCGCCCTGCTCACCGGCCACGGCGTCGGGATGGCACTTCCCATCGATGTGCTGATCAGCACGCCGACAGGGATCCTCGGCAGTGACTGCACGATCGGGTCCCCGGGCACCCCAATCGACCTCCAGTTGACGACGGGCACGACCTCGCCTCCGCCGCCCAACGCCCCCATCAGCGGCGCCACCGGCAAGGCTTCCTCGAAGTCGAACGGGGAGACCACAATCCTCGGCATGAAGCTCGTCGACAATGCGTTCGCCGTGCCGGGGACGAGCTCGTGCGGGCCTCTCGGTCTTTTCGACCCGATCCTCAACCTCGACAAGGGGCTGCCGTCTCCGGCTGGTTCCAACACCGCCATCCTCGCCGGCTCTTCGTACACGATCCCCGCCTCGGTCATCCGCAAGTACCTCGGCTGAGCTGCCGGGGCCGGCTCAGGGTCAACCTCCGCGGCTCGCTCAGGCGCAGCACGCTCAGCCGCAGGCGCGGGCACGGTCAGCCACGGCCGATCACGGGATCACGGGTGTCGAGCCGGCGCCCCGCTGCAGCATGTCGGGCGCCGAAGTGGTGCACGAGTTGCCGAGCGCTGGTGCGGTGATCTTCTCGGTAGGTCCTGGGTCGGAGGCTCCTATCACGTAGGGACAGACGGTGTTGGCGGTGTTGATGTCGAGCACGCCGCGGATCCGGCCCCCGGTGGCGACGGCCCCGAGGTCGCCCGAGACGAGCGGCAGCAGCTCGAAGATCGCCCGCACGTCCGGGTTGTACTGATCCGAGACCTTGGCGTCGGCCGCCAGATTGGCGATCACCGATTCCAGCTGGGCGCTCGTGGACGAGAGGAACGGCTGCGCCTGCTGGGTGAACGAGGCGCCGTTGGAGATCAGCGCCTGCAGGTCGCTGTTCGAGTTCGCCAGCTGGCCTGTGAGCGAGGCCAGCCCCCTGGTGAACGTGGCCAGGTCCCCATCCGTCGCCTGCAGGGTCTGCAGGTCGCTGTGGCCGTCGACGATCAGGTTGACAGTCTCCTGACGCGCTGCCACCAGGGCGTCGAAGAGCTGTTGCCCCGTCACGATGATCGTGCGCAGGCCCGGTCCGGTGCCGATGAAGGCGCTCGTGAGGAAGCTCTCGTCTGTCTGCACGTCCGCGCCGTTGACGCTCTTCAACATGGCGCCGAGGTCGATCAGCGCCGTGCCGATCGGCGTCGGCAGGACCACCCGCTGCTGCGGGATGACGGTGCCCGCCGCGAGCATCGGTCCGGAGCCGTTTCTCGGTTGCAGGTCCACGTACTGCTCGCCGAGCGCCGACAGCTCCTTCACCAACACCGGGCCGTTGTCGGGGATCTGCTTCCCGGGATCGATGCTCAACTGGACCTGCACTTGTCGGGGACTGATCGACAACGAGGAGACCGTCCCCACCTGCACGCCGCGGTAGGTGACGTTGGCGCCTGGATAGAGGCCACCGGCGTTCGGCATGTCGACGGTCACGCTGAACGGTTGTGAGGTGACATGGACGTCGAGCACGTCGAAGACGATGTAGTACACGCCGAGCACTATCACCGCCAGCAGTGCGATTAACCGTGGGATCAGGGTGCGGTTCACGTCCTCACTCCAGCCCCGCGCCGAGAAGAGCCTGCAGCGCCGCCTGGTTGTCGCTTCGCGGGGCGGCCGAGGCGGGAACGCTCGGCTCGTACCCCCCCGCCGGCAGCAGCACGTTGACGAGCACGCTCACCTGCAGGTAGTCCCCCGGCGCGACCTTGGTGGAGCTCGACTCGAAGCGGGAGAGATCTGCAAGGTCCGGCCCGATCTGCTTGGAGACGGCGAGCAGCTGGTCGACGACGGGCAGCAGGTCCTTGACGTCGTTCACCGAGCTCTGCCCGCTCTGCTTGGCCACCTGCGTGCCGACGGCTCCCAGGTTGGAGAGCTCGGAGAGCAGCTGCGAGATCTGTCAGTTCTCGCTGGCGAGGACTCCGATGGCGGGACCGAGGGTGTTGATGCCGTTGGCGATCGTGTTGCGGCCGCTGTTGAGTCTCGAGGAGAGGTTGTCGATGGCGGCTAGAGCGGCATCGACGACCGAGATGCCGCCCTCAACAGTCCGGGCGCCGGTGTCGATCGTCTGCAGGAAGGACCTGATCTGCGGCTGGTTGCCGTTGAATGTGTTGTTGAGCTCGTGGATGATCACCTGCAGCTGGTTGAGGCCCCCGCCGTTGAGCACCAAGGAGAGCGCTCCGAAGGTGTCCTCGACGCTCGGCGCGGTGCTCGTGTCGGAGGCGGGGATCGTCTGGCCCGGCCGGAGGAAGCGTGCGCCGCTGCTCGTCAGCGCCACCCCGGAAGCAGCCGTGCCTCCAGCCGGCGGCTGCAGCAGCACGTACTCGTCGCCGAGAGGGTTGTCGAAACGGATCTGGGCGGTCGTCCCTACCGCCAACTGCACGCTCTTGCTTGATGTCGAGCGTCAGATCGGCCTGGAAGTTCTGCGTCGAGATGGCGCTCACCTGGCCGACGACCTCGGCGCCCGACGCGTACCTGGGCTCGATCGGGAAGGTTGAGGACGTTGGCGAAGACCGCGTGGAGCGGATAGGTAGGGCCGCTGCTGCCGGTCACCTTGGGGAGCGACTGCAGGCTGAGGGCGCAGCTCGACAGGGCGAGCGCCATCGCCGCCGAGGCCAGCAGAGCGGGCAGTCTCGAGACCCGGGGCAGCCTCGCTTCTCGCGACACCCGGGGCAGCCTCGCCAGTCGTGACAGCCGCATCACGGTTGCCTCCTACCAGTGCCGAGAGCGAGAGGTTCGGACCCGAGGCGCGCCTGGCGGTAGGGGCAGCGCCGAGAGCAGGCCGTTCACGCCGCAGCCGAGGTCGACCGTCGGGATCTTGTCCTGCGACTGGTCGACCGAGAGCAGCAGCAGTCGAAGCAGTGCGCTGCCGCAGACCGACTTCGAGAAGCCGGCCGAGCCGCTCTGCGGGTCGAGCCGGATGCGCAGCGCCGGGCCTCCAGGTGCGCTCGGGTCGAAGGCGTTGGTGATGTTGTCGAGAGCTACCGGCAGGTCGCTGAAGACCTGCGCCAGCTGCCTTCTGCTTGGAGGCGACAGCGCCGGCGAAGCTCGACAGGTTCTTGACGCTCGTGCCGAGGGCAGCGCCGTTGGTCCGGATGAACTCGGCCAACTGACCGAGCGCCTGCTGAAGGTTGGCGAGCGCCGCCGCCGATGTCGCCGTTGTCGGATGCGAGCTCGGTGCTGACGACGGCCAGGTCGTTGGCGAACGCCTGGTACGTCGAGGTGTACTGCGAGGCCACCTCGCTCAGGTTGCCGAGATTGTCGAACAGCGCGGTCAGCTGGGGGCTCTTGCTGGACAGCGCCCCGAGTGCCTGGCCGAGCGACTCAAGGTCGAGTGCAGCGCCGCGCCGTTGGGGCCGAACGCCTTGGCCGCGCTCGCCACGAAGTCGGAGAGCGCGCCGTGGGCGTTGGCGCCGTTGGGCCCGAGCGCCTTGGCGAGCGCATCGAGGCTGTCGATGATCTCGTCGACCGAGATCGCCACCTGCGTCCGGCGGTCGGGATGACAGCGCCGCGCCATCAGCGGGCCGCCGCTGTAGGCGGGGTCCAGCTGCACGTAGCGGTCGTTGACGACCTGTGGGGCCATGAGCACGGCTTGCGCGCCCGCCGGGATCGGCGTCGTGGCGGGAACCTGCATCACGACCGTCACGTAGGTCGGCCCCGGCGTCACCTTCGTCACCGTCGCCCACCGGCATGCCGAGGATCTGCACCTGGTTGCCCGGGTACAGCCCGGGTGCGGTGGCGAACCGGGCGGTGATCGTCATCTGCGGGTTGGAGGGCAGCACCGAGGCGAGCGATCCCGGCGACGAGCGCCACTGACCAGGACGGCGACCGCCGCCGATCGCGATCATGCGACGTGTGACGTGTCTCATGGCCGGCACCCGACTGGCGGGTTGCTGCTCGGGAAGGCGCTCGACGAAGAGCACTGGTTGGCCAGGTTGTCGGGGATCAGCAACGTCGGCACCGACGACGTCGGCGAACGGCCCCGAACCGGTGGCGTTGGCGGCATAGCGGCTGAAGGCCGCAGCACCGGGATGGCGTCGCCGAATGTCGTTGGCTGTCCTTCGCGAGGATCGCCGAGACGCGCCTGCAGGTTCTGCAGGAGGGTCGTCAGCTGCCGAGCGGTTGACCGACAGGATCGACGTGATCTGCTGGCTCGAGGGTCGAGGTCGCCGTGCAGCAGCTGCTGGATCGCCGCCGCGCTGCTCGAGGACCGTGAGGACCAGGTTGGCCTGCCCGAACAGGTCGAACAGCTGGTGGCTGCGCGTCGAGAGCACGCCGCGTGAGGTTCGCGCCCTGGGTGACGATCGTCGCCAGGGCGTCCTGCTCGCTGCCGAGCACGTTCGAGAAGCCGGGCCAGACCGTTGAAGGCGGCTGGTCACCTGCCGGCGACGGGTGCCGTTCAGGTCCTGGCTGCTGACCTCGAGCGACTTCTCGAGCTCCGGGATGTTGTACTGCTGGATCTCGGAGCCGAGGCCGGAGAGGTCGGTGACGAGGTTGTAGGGCACGGTGGTCCGCGACAGCGGGATCGGCCCGCTCAGGCTGCCGGTCCCGGACGGGTGCAGCTCCATGTACTCGGTCCCGACCGGGCTCAGCACCTTGGCGGCGGCGGAGGTGGTCGCGCCCGAGGTGCAGGCCGGACTGGACGGTGAACGTCACCTTCACCTTGTTGCCGGCGAGTGCCATGCCGGTGATCGTAGCCAACCTTGACCCCGTCGATGGTCACGATGTCGCCGGCGGTGAGACCGCCGGCGTTGGCGAAGTCCGCCGAGTAGGTGGCGTTGGTGTGGATCAGCGGAAGGCTGCGGGAACTCGAGAGCCCCGGCGATCGAGGGCGAGGTCACGACGGAGCCCGACCACGCCGGTGACGGCCCGGTTGCGCTCGCGGAACCGCTTCACGAGCAGCTCGCCGTGTGGTAGCCCTGGTCGCCGACAGGCGCCCGAAGGGAGGGTGACAGGATCCGGGTACTGAGGCGGGCTGACGCCCGGCACGAGGGAGATGTCGAGCTGGCCGTGGACGTTGACCGTCAGGTTGCAGAGGTAGACGTTGATCCAGTTGCCGCGTGCTCTGGATCTTGGTCAGCGTCGTGACGAGGCCGGGGAAGCCGGCGAGCACGCTGTCGATGCCCCTGCTGGTTGGCCGAGCAGCGTCTGGACGGCGCGTCGCGAGGGCTGGATGTCCTCGTTCAGGTCGGCTGGGACTCGCTGATCAGGTTGCTCGTCGTCGTCTCGAGGGTGGCGACGTTGGTGATCGCGGTGCCGAGGCTGGAGCGGGATCCGGCAAGGCCTCGTACGAGGGTGTCGAAGTTGCCGATCAGCTGCCCGAGCTGGGTGTCGTGGACGCCGACGGTGTTGAGCAGGCTCGACAGGCTCGTCGAGCAGGCCGTCGATCACCTGCTGGCGGTCAGCGAGGTTGTTGGTGATCACCGGCGGTCTCCGCACGAGGTTGGAGACGGTCCCCGACTCGCCCTGGAAGATCTCGATGATCGAGCCGGCGAGCTGGTTGACCTGACCGGGGGCGAGGGCCGAGAAGAGCGGCTGGAAGCCGTCGAACACGGCGGTCAGGTCGAGCGCCGGAGTGGTCTGCGAGATCGGGATGACGCCGCCCGGCTGCAGCGGCTTGCCCGCCGGGGCGCCCGGCAGGATGGCCAGGAACCGCTGACCGAGCAGGTTCTCGAAGTGGATCGCCGCCTTCGTCGTGGTCGTCAGGTGCTGGGAGGTGTCGACGCTGAAGGAGACCTGGGCATGGTTGCCGTGCAGCGTCACCGCGCTCACCTTGCCGACCTCGACGCCGGCGATCCGCACCGTGTCACCGGCCTGCAGCCCGGAGGCGTTGGTGAACTCGGCGTAAGTAGCCGGTGGCGGCGTGGCGTGTTGATGTCGAGCAGCGAGGAGATGACGATCGACGTCACGAGGACCGAGACGCCGTGAAGACGACACCTTGACGATCCGTGACCCGGGTCAGTGCCCTGGCCGGATGGTGGCAGTGCGGCCGGTGTGGCCTGCATCGCTCATCGCCGCCACCAGGCTCGTGAGAACCGGCGAGAGGAGGAGGGTCGACACTGCCGGCGACGCCGGCCGCGAGCCGCTCATCGCCTGCGACGATCTGCGAGACCGCCGCAGTCTGCTGCCGGCGCCGCCATCACCTGGTGCAGGGGGCTGGACGTCGCCGACGGCGAGGCGCGGAGCGCGAACTGCTGCGGCCGCAGAGGCCGAGCTCGGGATCGACGCCGGCCGCGGTGTAGGTCGGCGGGTTCACGTAGCCGGGCCCGAGGCCGGCGGCGAGGTAGCCTCGACCGCTTGCGGGCCGCCGAGCACTGCGAGTCCGAGGTCGGCCGGATTGGCGACGACGTACGTTCGCCGTCGAGGTCGAGGTAAGGACCGGAGGACTCTGCGGCTCGTCCAGGCGCGTCGCCCAGGCGTCGAGGCCCTGAGAGCAGCTGGGCGATCTCGGTCGGGTTCTGGGAGATGTCCTGCAGGAACGGGCCGGAGTCGGCGGCGAGGATCGTCGTACGGCTGCTGGATCGCGGTCAGCAGCTGGGAGGCCTCTGCCGCGAGCGTCGCGCCGCCACCGATCGCCTGGCGGACCTCGGTGGCCTGCCTGAGTGATCGTCTGCCCGGTGATGGTCTGGTTGGCCAGGATCGACAGGATGTCCGGCGTGGAGGCGGCGAACTGGTTCGGCGACCGGGACGAGCGTCTTCAGGTCGGCCACCACCGTCGGCCAGAGCGGCAGCATCTGCTGAAGTAGGTGTTGCCCCTGACGAGGTTGTGCCCGAGCGAGGTGCCCTGCCCTGGATGGCACTCGGCGAGCGCGGTCAGGGCGGCGTCGAGCTGAGCCGGATGGAGGCTGATGAGCAGGTGATCGAGGTCGCCGAGCGTCGCCTGCAGCGAGGCGGTCTGCGCCGCGTGAGCGCCGGGATCGTCTGCGCCGGCCTTGAGGGTGGCCGTCGCCGGGTTCGCCGGCGGCTCGCAGGACGATGTAGGCGTCGCCGAAGAACGAGACCGGGGTCTCGGTTGCGCGGACGTCGGCCGGGATCGCGTGGCAGCTTCGAGGGGTTCATGTGGAGCGTGACGAGGACCAGCCCGCCCGGGACCGACTGCCCTGGCTGACGACCGTGCCGACGGTCACGTTGCGGTACTCGACCGGGCGTTGAGGGCGACCGCGTCGACGAGGCCGGCAGCTGGGCCTGCACGCACGGCGTAGGTGGAGAACGCACCCGCCGAACGACTCGAAGACCACCGCGACGACCGCCGACGAGCAGCACGCACGAAGACCGACGCCGAGCAGCAGCGACCCGCCGCCGAGCTGCCAGCGCTGCGAGGTGGTGCGCCGGACCGGCGTGGCGCGGCAGAGTGCCGGGGCCGGCGGTCAGGCCGGCGGCCGGCGGGTGCGAGCGACGCTCATCCGGTCGACCTTCACCGGCACCGAGACGCCCCAGAAGAGGAGCGTCATGAGCATGTCGGAGATCGCGATGACGACGGTCGCATCCGGATCGCCCGGCCGGCGGCCCGGCCCGACGCCCTCCGGCCCGCCCGGTTGCCGTGATGCCGTAGTAGCAGTGGATGATCGTGACCAGGATCGCGAAGACGACCACCTTCAGCACCGAATAGAAGACGTCCTTGCGGTCGAGGAAGAGGAAGAAGTAGTGGAGGTAGGTGCCCGACCCCTGGTGGGCGATGGCGATCACGGCGCAGCTGGGTGGCGAGGTAGGCGCCCGACAGAGCCAGCAGGTACATCGGGATGACCGCGATGAGCGCGGCGAGCAGCCGGGTGGTGATCAGGTAAGGGAGCGCCGGGATCGACATCACCTCGAGGGCGTCGATCTCCTCGTTCACCCTCATCGCGCCGAGCTGGGCGGTGAACCGGCAACCCATCTGCGCCGCCAGCCCGTAGCCGGCGAGCAGCGGCGACAGCTCCCGGGTGTTGGCGAAGGCCGAGAGCAGTCCCGCCAGCGGGGCGAGGCCGATGATGTTCAGGCCCTGCAGCCCCTCGATCCCGAGCTGGACGCCGACGACCGAGGCGAGCAGCGCAGAGACGAGGATCGTGCTGGCGGCCACCGCCAGCAGCCCGCCACCGAAGGTCACCTCGGCGATCAGGCGCCACACCTCCTTGCGGTAGTGGCGCGAGCACCATCGGGATGGCGTCGACGACCTTGAAGACGAAGACGAGCAGCTCGCCCAGCCAGCCGACCTGGTTGCGGACGCCGGTAGCCGACGTTCGCCGTGTCGGTCCGCCGACCGGCCGCGCGACGCGACCGCCGGTGTCGCTGATCGGCGAGCCCTCATCGCCATGGCGTCTTCACTCAGAGGACCCTCGGCGGGACGATGGCCAGGAAGACGTCTGTGACGAGGAGGTTGAGGAGGAACAGGCCGACACCCGGTGATGACCACCGAGCGGTTGACCGCCTCGCCGACGCCTGCCGGGCCCCTCTTGGCATTCAGGCCCTGGTGCGACGCCACGACCGCCGCGAGCAGCCCGAAGAGCGCCGGCCTTGAACATCGACTCGATGGCGTCCGCGGGCTGGGCGAAGGTGCTGAACGAGTTGAGGAACCCGCCGGCGCTCGTGTGGAGGATGAAGACGGCCGCGAGGTAGCCGCTCATGATCCCGGCGAAGGCGACGATCCCGTTGAGGAGCAGCGCCACCACGACAGTCGCCAGCGACCCGTGGGGCGACGAGGCGCTCGATCGGGTCGACGGCCATCACCCACATCGCCGAGATCTCGTCGCGCATCGTGCGCGCGCCGAGGTCGGCGCAGATCGCCGAGCCGCCCGCGCCGGAGAGCAGGATCGCGGTGATGACCGGCGCCGCCTCGCGCACGATGCCGATGGCGTCCACCGCGCCGACGATCGCCGAAGCCCCGATCTGCACGGCCAGGCCGCCGACCTCGAGCACGAGGACCAGGCCGAAGGGGATGGCGATCAGGATCGCCGGCAGGACGTCAGACCGAGATCAGGAACCAGGTCTGCTCGAAGAACTCCGACCAGGAGAAGCGGCGGCGGACGATCGCAGACCCGGTCGACCAGACGGCGTCGAGGAGCATCGCGAAGATGTCGCCGAGCACCTCGAAACCGGTCGTGATCTTGCGACCGACCGCGTCGGCGTAATCCTCGTGCCCGGCCACCCCGAGCGGCTTCGGGGCGTCCATCGCGTTGCTCGGCGCTCTCGACGCCACGATCGGCAACTCCGGTTGTCCGGCGCCGGATTCCCCTCTGTCCGGCCTCGATGCCGGCCTCGGGTGGCCTGCGCTAGTTCCATCCCCCATGAAGCCTCAGGGCGCCGCCGGGCGGATGACTCCGCTCGTCGGACGTCCATCCGCGCTGGTTGGCGACCGAGCCCTCATTGGTGCCCCAATGCCCCCACGGCCCGGAAGCTATCATCGCGGTCACTTAGCGTCAACGCCGATCCGGTGACGGGTTTTAAGATCGCCGGCACTCGCGCAGGCGTGACCTGTCGGCGTTTTCCCCTCGTCAGGACGGCGTAAACCGCTAAGGCGCGGTGCGCACGATCATCACGTCGCACGGTGCGTGGTGGGCGACCGTGGCAGCCACGCTGCCGACGATCGCGTGCGCTCCCCTGGTCAGCCCACGGGAGCCGACGACGATCAGGTCGGCATCGTAGGTGCGCGCAGCATCCAGCACGACATCTGCCGGCGAGCCGGCATTGGCGATGGTCATCACGGTCCCCACTCCGGCCGACGTGGCCACCTTCTTGCCCTGCTTGATCCGTTCCTCTGCCTGGTTCACGTCCGAGACGGTCCAGCTGATGTCCGGCGGGACGCCTTGGCGGCCGGCGCCGGGCGAGGCGACCGGTTCGTAGGCTGTGACGATCACCAGCCGTGCTCCGTCCGAGGCGGCAAGAGCAGCGGCGTCCCGGACCGCCAGCTGAGCGGTGTCGGAGCCGTCGGACCCTACGACGACGTTCTGGTACCCCATCCCACACAAGCTACAGAGCGCCCTATCCTCACACCATGCCCACGCGCATCCTCGTCGGCACCGACGGCTCCGCCACCGCGGCACGCGCCGTCGACCGGGCCGTCGGGGTCGCCCGTAGCTCCGGCGCCTCTTTGACGATCGCCTCGGCCGGCGAAGCGGGCACCGCCGCCGAGATCGTCGGCCGGGAAGCCGAACGCCACTCCGGCTCGGGGGTCGCCATCGACACCGAGGTGCTCGCCGGAGATCCGGTGACGGCACTGGTCGAACGCGCCGCCGGTGGTTCGTTCGACCTTCTCGTCGTCGGCAACAAGGGCATGACCGGGATCGCCCGGATCCTGCGGCCGGGTTCGGTGCCGAGCAAGGTGATGCACCAGATCCCCTGCAACATCCTGGTGGTCAAGACCACCTGAAGATCGAGAGCAGTGGCCGTCGGGCGCAGGCAGAATGACTGACGATGCTCGTCTCCGTGTTCACCCCGAGCCACGACACGCGCTTCCTCGACGAGGTGTACGCGTCGCTGCTGCGCCAGTCCTTCGAGGAGTGGGAGTGGATCGTCCTGCTCAACGGCAAAGCCGCCGACTGGGTGCCGAAGGACAAGGACCCGCGGGTGAAGGTCAGCCGGGCCCCCGCCAGGATGAAGGGAGTCGGCGCCCTCAAACGTGAGGCCTGCGGCCGCTGCCGGGGCGAGATCCTCGTCGAGGTCGACCACGACGACGTGCTGGCGGGGGGATGCCTGGCGAGCGTCGTCGAGGCGTTTCGGGAATCGGGGGTCGTCCTCGCCTACTCCGACTTCGCTCAGATCAACGCCGACGGATCGCCCAACCGCGAGTACTTCGATCCGGGCGCCGGCTGGGTCTACACGCGGGGAACGATCGACGGCCGCAGTCTCGACCGCTGCCACGCGCTCGCCCCGACCCCGCACAACGTCGGTTACATCTGGTACGCACCCAATCACGTACGGGCGATCCGCCGCAGCGCCTACGACGCGGTGGGGGGCTACAACCCCGACCTCGAGTTCCTCGACGACCAGGAGCTGATGTGCCGCCTGTTCGAGATCGGCAACTTCTCGCAGATCAAGCGCTGCTTGTACCTGCAACGGGTGCACCCCGCCAACACCCAGCGCGACAAGCGGATCAACGAGGCGATCCAGGAGCAGACGGTCGTCTACTACCGATTATTCATCGAGCGCATGGCCCTCGCCTGGGCGCGTCGGCGGGGGCTGCGCTCGCTTCGGATCCGCACGCCGATCTGGCTGGGGGACGAGCCGAGCGAGATGTTCGAGGATCTCGTCGTCGATCCGGACGACCCGAGGATCCCCGCTGCCGACGGCAGCGTCGGGGTGATCAAGGGCTACGACGTCCTTCAGCGGATGCCGAGGCGGCCTGAGCTCTTCAACGAGATCGGCCGTGTGCTGACCCATGCCGGGCTCTTCCTTACCCAGACCCCGAGCACCGACGGGCGAGGAGCGTTCCAGGATCCGAGCCATACCGCCTTCTACAACGAGAACAGCTTCATGTACTTCACGCAGTCGGCGTTGCGGAGCCTCGTGCCCGGGTTGACGGCGCGCCTGCAGGTGAGCCACCTGCGCACCTTCTTCCCTTCCGAGGGCCACGTCGAGATGAACATCTCGTACGTGCAGGCCAACCTCATGGCCGTGAAGGACGGGCCCCGCCAGGGAGGACCGCTCCTCTGCTGAGAGGCGTCAGGAGCGTGAGCTGATGAGGCGCGCCCACAAGTCGAGGCGGATCGCACTCTCGGGCGAGACGGCGCCTTCCCTCGCCAACACGGCGGCAGGAACGTCCTGAGGATCGGGCCTCACCGTCTGCCGCACGAGTTCGTCGCGCAGTTCGGCGAGCACAGTGCTCGCAGGATCGAGGTCGCTGACGACGAGCAGACCGGTCGGTTCCGTATCGACGGTCATGATCTGGAGATCAGGGCGGCAGGCGGCGAGTGCAGCGGGGATCCGGAACACGTCGCCCGTCCAGTTCACCTCTCTCGGCGCCCTGGCCCCTTCGTCCTCGTCGCGGGGGAAGATGTCGTCGAAGACGATGACCGCGGAGCGCGACGAGTGACGCTCGACGTTGATGAAGTCATCGAGGGCGGCCTCGAAATGGTGCAGCCCGTCGATGAACGCCAGATCGACCGGCGTTGCGCCGAATGGCCCTGCGCCCGCTCGCTCCAGCCGATCGAAGAACTCCTCACTGGTGGCGCGCACGAGCGAAACGGGAGCCAGCAGCTCGTGGTCGACGGCGAAGGCAGGATCGATTCCGATGCTCCTGCAGCGGCTGACCGAGAGGCTGGCGCCGCGGGCGACGCCGATCTCGAGGTAGGTCCTCGGTCTCAGCAACTCGTGCAGCCGAGAGAGGAAGTCGAGGTAGAACACCGAGTCAGCTCGGCCGAGCACCGCGGAGGAGCGAATCGAGGGCAGCGAACACCGCCCGCGGCGTCGGTTGCCCGGGCGCTCTTTCGCTCGAGGCTTCACGCTCCAGACGTACGGCGCCCTCGTGCATCAACTGGGCGAGGTTCAGCCTTCCCGATGCCACGTCGAGCAGGCCGTCGCCCTTGCACCTCACGCGGCGCACCCCCGGGCCGGCGTCCTGCACGCCCTTGTGTGCCGACGCTCCGTCCTGGCTGATCACGACCGTCGCCTGCGAACCCGGGAGCTCGATGACGAGCTCGATCGGCAGCAACGAGCGGTGACGATCGAACGATGCCGCTCTCTCGTTGCCGTCGAGCAGTTTTGCGATCTTGCGGGCCGTGGCCGTCGCATCGCCCCCCGACTGGCTCTTGACCCCGAGCAGCGCGGGTAGCCGCCCGCCGCGGGCTGCTGCCAACGACGGGTAGTCGAGGGCGGCGAGCAGCTCGTCGATCCGCTCGACCTGGTGAGGCGCGAGCAGCTCCGGCAGTGAGGAGCCTCGCCCGATCGATCCGACCGCCACCCCGTGGGTGAAGTCGATCTTGTAGTCCCCGGGGCCTGCGCCGTGCTCGCCGCCGAAGGTCCTCTCGATCAAGCCCTCGTCGTACCCGACGCCGATGAAGTCGAGCAGGTCCCGCATGCTCTGCTCGGGCTGGTCGCACAACAGCTCGTAGTAGATGCGGGCGTGTGCGACCTCACAGGTCTCCTCGAAGCTCAGCATCTTCTGGACCCTGTCGATCCAGTAGTTCGCCAGTCCGGCCACGAAGTTCCCCGGAGTCGCCGCCACATAAGGCGCGAAACCGAACGCGTTGAACCCCCAGCGCGACGCCTCCAGTCCCGATGCGATCATGTCCAACGGGTACCGGTACAAGAAGATGTAGGAGGCGTCCGGGTAGCAGCCGCTGACGACGCCAAGCTGGTCCACCGTGGTGAGCGACTTGTCGCAGAAGTAGCGGGCGCCGGCCGACTTGGCGGCGTGCGCCATCAGCTCGTCCACAGTGCGCCGCGCTCGCCGGCAAGCCTCCGGGTCCAGATCGCCGAGGGCGGGCGCCGGCATGCCTTCCTCCTGCCCGCTCCCGTCCTTCAGTGCCAGCTCGGTGCGCATCCAGACGTCTACCAGGTGCTGGACGAGGACCGACAGGTTCAGCTCGGGTGGGCTGACGATCTCCGGGTGGCTGTCGAGAAGGTATCTGAGAAGCGTCGAACCGCACCTCGCTCCCGTGACTAGGAAGATCGGTTTCACGCCACCCCGCCGGGCCGCCGGCCGGCGCCGCGGCGGCACCCGTGCTTCTTCCTCGGCCGACGGCATCGCCGGGATCGCGCCACGGCCGGCGCCGCTCAGCGCCTTCGAGGAGGGGTCGACCGGCACTCCCACGCCCGGGAGCGGTCTACCGGCAAAAGCCTCCTGCAACTCGCGGACGCCGGCGCTGCCGGCGCTGAGGTGCGGTAGATCCTCGGGCCTTGGCACGGCGCCAGCGTAGCCACGCGCTTTCGGGCGGGCGGGATCGTCACCGGCTGGTTCCCCGTGCCCGCAAGGGGCTACCTGAGGTCCACGTCGTCGCCGGCACGGCACCGTCTGCTCGCGCCGACGCGAACACCCTCCCCGTAGACTCGGCGAATGCCTGTGGAGCTTGACGCGCCGGAGGAGGCGAGCCCGCGATGACCGAGCACGCCGCGCCGGCTCAAGACGGAGCAGCACCGATACCGGAGCTGGCGCATCGCCGGGTGCTCGTGATCATGGGCGCCCTGATGCTCGGGATGTTCCTGGCGGCCCTCGACCAGACAGTCGTCTCCACGGCGCTGCCGACGATCGTCGCCGACCTGAACGGGGCTTCCCACCTCGCCTGGGTCGTCGTCGCCTACCTCCTGGCGGCGACGGTCTCGACGCCGTTGTGGGGAAAGCTGGGGGACCAGTACGGCCGGAAGGTCTTCTTCCAGGCCTCGATCGTCATCTTCCTCGTCGGCTCGATCTTCTCCGGGCTCAGCCAGTCGATGATCGAGCTGATCGCCTTTCGCGCTGTTCAGGGGCTCGGTGCCGGTGGGCTGATGGTGGGAACGCAGGCGATCGTCGGCGACATCGTCCCGCCCCGCGAGCGGGGCCGTTACCAGGGGCTGTTCGGAGGGGTCTTCGGGCTCGCCACGATCGTCGGCCCCCTCATCGGCGGCGTGCTCGTCGAGCAGCTCTCGTGGCGCTGGATCTTCTACATCAACGTCCCTATCGGCGCGGTGGCTCTGCTCGTCGTCGCCAGCCGGGTGCCCGGTCAGCTGAAGCGGGTCGCGCATGTCATCGACTACGTCGGCACCTTCGTGCTGGTGCTGGCGACGAGCGCGCTGGTGCTGTTCGCCAGCCTCGGAGGCACGACCTACTCCTGGTCCTCCCCGCAGATAATCGCCCTCGGCGTGGGCGGCGCCGCCCTCACGATCGTCTTCGCGATGGTCGAGCGGCGGGCGGCCGAGCCGGTGCTCCCGTTGCACCTGTTCAGGATCCGCACCTTCTCAGTGTCCAATGTCGTCGGCTTCATAGTCGGCTTCGCGATGTTCGGCGCGATGACCTACCTGCCGGCGTTCTTCCAGATCGTGCGCGGCGACTCCCCCACCATCTCCGGCCTGCAGCTGCTGCCGCTGATGGCTGGCATGCTCATCGTGTCGATCGGTTCCGGGCAGATCATCAGCCGGACGGGGCGCTACAGGATCTTCCCCATCATCGGCACCGCCCTCATGACCGCCGGCCTGCTGCTCCTGTCCCGGGTCGAGGTCAACTCGAGCAGCATCGTGCTGTACCTGTTCATGCTCATCCTCGGGATGGGCCTCGGCTGCGTGATGCAGGTCCTGGTCCTCGTCGTGCAGAACGCGGTGCCGTGGTCAGAGCTCGGAGTTGCGACCTCGGCCGCCACCTTCTTCCGGTCGATCGGCGGATCGTTCGGTACCGCCGTGTTCGGCGCCATCTTCTCCAACGTCCTCGTCGGCAACCTTGCCAGCCAGCTCGGTGGCCGCAGGCCGCCGCCTGGCTTCTCCACCAGCAGCGTCACGCCGGCTGAGCTTCATCGGCTCGGCCCGGCCATCCGCCACGGCCTTGCGATTGCCTACTCCGACTCGATCCAGACCGTCTTCCTGATCGCTGCGCCGATCGGCTTGGTCGCCTTCCTCGCCAGCTGGCTGATACCGCACGTCGAGCTGCGCCGCGGGACCGGCAAGTCGGAGGCGCCACGGCCTGCAGGAGCGCCCTTGACGGCCGACCGGGCGCCGCAGGAGGCAGCCGAGGGGTCGGACCTCGAGCCCGCCGGGGACTTCGCCTGAGTGACTCGGGCAGCCCGCACCCTCACCAATGCCTGATGCCGTAGTCATCGGTTCCGGTCCGAACGGGCTCGTCGCCGCCAACATCCTCGCCGATCAAGGATGGAGCGTGACGGTGCTCGAGGCCGCGGACGAATGGGGCGGCGCCGTCCGCAGCGCCGAGCTGACGCTTCCCGGGTTCCGCCACGACCTCTTCAGTGCCTTCTACCCGCTCGCCTTGGCGTCCAAGGCCATCGCCGCGCTCGAGCTGGAGAGGTACGGACTTGTCTGGTGCCATGCCCCGGCGGTGCTCGCCCATCCCTTCCCCGACGGGACGTGCGCCTCGATCTCACGGTTGCCGGGCGCTACGGAGGCGTCGGTGGAGAGCTTCGCCCCTGGCGACGGTGCCGCCTGGCGGGAGATGATCGAGCGCTGGCAGCGAATCGCGCCGGACTTCCTCTCGCTCGTGCTCGGAACCTTCCCGCCCGCATTGCCGGCCGCGAGACTGCTCAGAAAGCTCGGAGCCCTCGACTCCATGCGGCTCCTCCGCCACGCCCTCCTGCCCGCCCGCCGCATGGCGGATGAGCTCTTTGCCGGCGAAGGAGCGCGAGCCCTGCTGGGCGGGCTCGCCCTCCATGCCGACGTGGGGCCCGACAGCGCTGGCAGCGGGGCGTACGGCTGGCTCCTCGCATCCCTCGCGCAGACGCTCGGGTTTCCTGTTCCGCGGGGAGGAGCCGGCCGCCTCAGCGATGCCCTCGTCGAGCGCCTGCGCCGGCGCGGTGGCGAGGTCTTGTGCGGCACCAGGGTGGAACGGGTCGTCGTGAGAGGCGGGCGCGCCGTCGCCGTCGGGATCAGCGACGGCCGGACGATCGACGCTAGACGCGCCGTGCTCGCCGATGTCGCTGCACCCCGGCTGTTCCTCGACCTCGTCGGTGCCGAGCATCTGCCAGCCTCACTGCTCGACGACCTGGAGCACTACGAGTGGGACACGGCGACGGTGAAGCTCGACTGGGCGCTCGACGGACCCGTCCCGTGGGCCGCCGAGGAGGCGCGAGATGCAGGCACCGTGCACGTGGCCGACGACTTCGACAACCTCACGGAGTTCTCCGCCCAGTTGGCGATGGGACGCCTCCCATCGCGGCCGTATCTGTTGTTCGGGCAACCGGCGAGGGCAGATCCGACGCGTTCGCCGGCGGGGACTGAGACTGCCTGGGCGTACACCCACGTTCCGCGACACGTACGAGGCGACGCGCTCGAGAGCTTGCCGGTCGACGGTTGGCTGGAAGGCTTCGTCGAGCGGGTCGAGACGCGGATCGAGCGGCTCGCACCGGGCTTCCGATCGCGCGTCATCGGGCGCCACGTGCTGTCGCCTGCAAGCCTGGAGGCTGCCAACGCCAATCTCGTGGGAGGGGCCATCGGTGGCGGGAGCTCGCAGCCGCACCAGCAGCTCGTCTTCCGCCCGGTGCCGGGCAGCGGGCGGCCCGAGACGCCTGTCACGGCCCTCTACCTGGCATCGTCATCGGCCCATCCAGGAGGTGGGGTGCACGGAGCGTGCGGGCGCAATGCTGCGCTCGCCGCACTCGCACCCTTCGCCGGCGCCCGGTCGGCACTGCTCGGGCGCGGGCGATGGCGGCCAGAGGGGGCGGCTCGGCTGGCTCGGTCAGCGTCGTCGGCGCAAGAGCCGAGTGGGAAGTTGAGTCTCGACCACTGAGTCGCCGCTTCGCACGATCTCGTAAGCGAACCCGTCCTCCTGCTCTGAGATCGCCTCGTGGAGCTCGGTGCCGTAGTAGACGAGGCCGGCGCCGTCGTCAGTGGCGTAGCCACCAGGCAGTGTGCCATCTCCGATCAGGCGATGGATCAGCTGGCGCCTGCCGGCATCTGAGTTGTTGTGGTGAGGGCTGTTGCTGTACGGCAGCCATCCGAGGCCGTTCGTGACGGGCTGCAGCGGCAGCCCGAACGAGTCCGTGGTGCCACCGACATGCCAGCACAGCGACCCGGCGGAGACCCCCATCAACACCACTCCGGCCTGCCAGGCGTCGTGGAGGATCCCGTCGAGCCCGTGCAGCCGCCAGAGCGCCAGCAGGTTGGCAGTGCTCCCTCCGGCCACCCAGATCAAGTCCTGCTTGGCGATGTGACCCTCGACGTCGTCGAACGACGGGGACGGGAACAGGTCGAGGTGGGTGACGATCATGTCGAGCGTCGCGAACGCCTGCTCGATCGATCGCATCCAGGCCGGGTTGTCCCCGGAGGCCGTGCCGATCACGCACACTCGCGGATGGCTGCCGGCCCGCGGAGGGAGACGGCATAGGAGTAGGAAGGACCACAGGTCAGGTTCAGCGGATTGTGACCCTCGCCGCTGAACCCGATGCTCGTGGCGACGATCGTCGGTTGGGCGGCGGGCATTGCCGGACCATACACGGTGGGGCGGGCGAGCCAGCCGGTGGCCACAGCGCCGCGGGGCGCTCTCTGGACGGATCGCTCCGGATCTGAGGCGGTCACGGGATGGTCAGGACCGCCGCACCGTTCACCCGGTCCGCCGCAAGGTCCGACAGCGCACGGTTCGCCTCCTCGAGGCGGTACGGCGACGTCGTGACCCTGATCCCGTACCGGCTCGCCAGGCGGAGGAACTCCTCACCGTCGCGCCTCGTGTTGGCGGTGATGCTGCGGACCTGCCGCTCCTGGAACAGGTGGCGCTCATAGTCGAGCGGCGGTATGTCGGTGAGGTGGATGCCGGCGATGGCAAGCGTCCCGCCACGGTCGAGGGCGGCGAGGCATGCCGGTACGAGGTCCCCGACGGGAGCGAAGAGGATCGCCGCCTCCAGCTTCTCCGGCGGGTCGGCAGAGGCGTCGCCGGCGCTGGCGGCACCGAGCTCGAGCGCCAGCTGCCGGGCACGGGCCGAGCGGGTGAGCACATGTACGGTCGCACCTTCGGCGATGGCGATCTGGGCGGCCAGGTGCGCCGAGGCGCCGAACCCGTAGATCCCGAGGCGCCCGCCGCGTGGTAGGTCGGCGCGCCTCAGCGCCCGGTAGCCGATGATCCCTGCGCACAGGAGGGGAGCCGACGACACGTCGTCCGGCCCCTCGGGCAAGGCGTAGGCGAACGCCTCTTCCGCAAGGGCGTACTCGGCGTACCCTCCGTCGCGGTCCCATCCGGTGAACCTCGGTTCGAGGCAGAGGTTCTCGGCCCCGGAACGGCAGAACCGGCACCTCCCGCAGGTGCTCGCCAACCACGCGACACCGATCCGGTCGCCGGCCGAGAAACGCCCAGCCCCCGGCGTCCCGACCGCCGAGACCCGGCCCACGATCTCGTGGCCCGGCACCGTGAGCGGCCGGCGCGGTTCCAGGTCACCCTCCGCCAGGTGCAGGTCGGTCCGGCAGACCCCGCAAGCCGACACCTTCACCAGAACCTGCCCCGGCGCGGGCACCGGAACCGGTCTTTCCACCTCGAGGAGTGGGTGCGCGTCGATCGGTCCTGGATCCGACACAGCGAGCCCCCGCATCGCCGAAGCGCTCATCTGCTCAACCTATGCCGGCCGCGGAGACGACGGTGAAGCCGGCCACCGACGATCCGGGCACCGACGATCCGACACTGACGATCCCGGCACCAGCGGTCCGCGGAGGCAATGATCGTGCGGGGGCCACATGCCGCCTCAGATGCAGGATTGACCAGAGGAGGAATCAGATGCTCAAGGGCTTCAAGAACTTTCTTATGCGCGGCGACGTCGTCGTCGTGGCTGTGGGGCTGATCGTGGCTCTCGCCTTTCACGACTTGATCAGCGCCTTCACGACGTACATCATCGACCCGCTCATCTCCCGCGCAGGCGGCAAGGGTCAGTTCGGGCTCGGCGTGCAGCTTGGCAAATCGGGCAACCCGGCGACCTTCCTCAACGTCGGCTCGTTCATCTCTGCTGTCGTCTATTTCGTGATCTTCCTGGCCGTCGTGTACTTCTTCATCGTGTTGCCCTACAAGGCCGTGTCCGCCCGCCGGGGGGTGGTCGTCTTCGGCGATCCTGCCCCGGCCAAGACCTGCCCGGCATGCCTGTCCGACGACATCCCGATCGCCGCGTCGAAGTGCAAGTACTGCGGCACCGACCAACCTGTCGAGGCCGCCAGCAGCGGCGACAAGATCGTCGAGCCGCCGATCCGTTAGCTGACTGCGCAGGGCAGACAAGGGAACCCGCAACAACGATGCCGCTGAGGCAGGCCTTCGCGCTCCGTGCCACGCTGCGGCGCGCACGCTTCAGCCCTCTCGACATCGTGGTGGCGGTCGGGATACTGGCCGTCCTCTACGCCTTGGTGCGGCTCGGCAGGTCGATGACGGTCGACTTCACGCCCGGCCACACGAAGATCTCGATCTCGACCAGCCCGGGGGACATCCCCTACTACGCGGCGCGCTCGCTGCTGCGGATGTTCATCGCCCTCACCCTGTCTACGGCCTTCACCTTCGGCTACGGCGTGGCTGCAGCGCGCGGCCGAGGAGAGCCGAGAAGGTGCTGATCCCGCTCCTCGACATCCTGCAGTCGATCCCGATCCTCGTCTTCCTGCCCGTGGCGCTGACGTTCTTCGTCAACCTCTTCCCCGGCAACCTGCTCGGGCTGGAGGCGGCCTCGATCTTCGTCATCTTCACGTCGCAGGCCTGGAACATGACGTTCAGCTTCTACCATTCGCTGGCAAGCCAGCCGGCCGAGATGGACGAGGCGGCTCGCATGTACCGGCTGACGAAGTGGCAGCGCTTCTGGAAGCTCGACGTACCGAGCTCGATGATCGGCCTGGTGTGGAACGCGATGATGAGCATGGGCGGCGGCTGGTTCTTCCTCACCGCATCCGAAGCTGTCACCGTCTTCGTGCGCGGCCACGGTGAGAGCTCGAGCCTCCCGGGCATGGGCAGCTACATGGCCGCCGCCATCGCTGAGGGCTCTGGCAGCAAGGTCGGCATCGCCATCGGCGTGATGGTCGTGCTCGTTGTGGGCACCAACTTCCTCGTCTTCAGGCCGCTCGTGGCGTGGTCGGAGAAGTTCCGGATGGAGACGTCCGAGTCCGGCGAGGCGCCCGCCAGCATCGTTCTCGGCATCCTCAGGAGGTCGAGCGTGCCACGTCTTGTCGGCCGCGCCGCCCGACCTGTGGGGCGTGCGCTCGACCGCTGGACGCGCCCGTTCGGGTTAGCGGAATATCCCCTCCATCCGGATGCCAAGAGGCAGAGACTCGGCGACTTCCTGTTCTTCGGCGCCATCGCGGTGGCCGTCGTGGGGGGTGCTGCCGAGGGGCTGGTGTACCTCAACGACTATGTCGGGTTTCGGCGCTTTCCGTACCTGCTCGGGATGGGGGCCGCCACCTTCGGCAGGGTGTTGGTGCTCCTGGCGCTGTCGACGGTGATCTGGGTGCCACTCGGCGTGAAGATCGGCATGAGCCCTCGGCTGTCGCGCTACGCCCAACCGGTGGTGCAGGTGCTCGCCAGCTTCCCCGCCATACTCCTGTTCCCGTTCGTCACCGTCGTGTTCCTCGACCTGCACATCTCCCTGCAATACGGCGCGGTCCTCCTGATGATGCTCGGGGCTCAGTGGTACATCCTGTTCAACGTCATCGCCGGCGCGAGCTCCATCCCGAACGATCTGCGCGAGATGGCCGTCAACATGGGTCTCACCCGCAGGCAACGCTGGACGAAGGTGATCCTGCCCGCCATCTTCCCCTACTACGTCACCGGCGGGATCACCGCTGCCGGCGGGGCATGGAACGCCTCTGTCGTGGCTGAGCTGGTGACCTGGCACGGCCGCACGCTCACCTCGTTCGGGCTCGGCGACTACATCGCCGGTGCCAGCAACCGCGGCGCGTTCGCCTTCCTCATCGCGGCGGGCGTGGTGATGAGCGCCTTCGTAGTCGGCGCCAACCGGCTGTTCTGGCGCCGGCTCTACCGGATCGCCGAGAATCGCTACTCGTTGTGAGAGGGACTGGGACGTCCGGCGCCGCAGCGCCGATCATCGAGATTGACCACGTCTCGAAGTCGTTCACGTCCCCCGACGGCACGCCCCTGCCGGTTCTGGAGGACATCTCGTTGGACCTTCGCGAGGGCGAGATCGTCGCCCTTCTCGGCCGCTCCGGATCGGGCAAGTCCACGTTGCTGCGCTGCATCGCCGGCTTGATCGCCCCGAGCAAAGGCGAGATCCGCTACCGCGGCAGGTCCCTCAACGGCGCCTGCTCGGGCGTGGCGATGGTCTTCCAGAGCTTCGCCCTGCTGCCGTGGCTGACGGTGCGGCAGAACGTCGAGATCGGGCTGGAGGCTCGCGGCGTCCCGCCGTCGATCCGGCGCCGGCAGGCGGAGGAGGCGATCGACAGGATCGGCCTCGACGGCTTCGAGTCCGCCTATCCGAAGGAGCTCTCCGGGGGGATGCGACAGCGGGTCGGCTTCGCGGGGGCACTCGTCGTCGAGCCGGACGCACTGTTGATGGATGAGCCGTTCTCAGCCCTCGACGTCCTCACGGCGCAGAACCTGCGGGCCGAGCTACTCCGGCTCTGGAGTGAAGCGGACTTTCCCACGAACGCGATGTTGATCGTGACGCACAACATCGAGGAGGCCGTCCTGCTGGCCGACCGGGTCTTCGTCCTCGGGTCGAACCCGGGCACGATCCGGACCGAGATCGCGGTCCCCTTCGCCCAACCGCGTGATCGGCACGAGGAGGCCTTTCAGGAGCTCGTGGACAACATCTACGGGTTCATGACCGGACGCGACTCGCGAGCCGCAGGCCACGTGTGGACCCTCACGGCGCCCTCCGAAGGCTCACCCACCGAGACCCCGCTTCCCGTCGCCTCCATCGGCGGCATGTCCGGCCTGCTCGAGATACTCGCCGCTCATGGCGGTCGAGAGGACCTGCCGGCGCTGGCCCACAATCTCACCTTCGAGGTCGACGACCTCCTTCCCCTCGTCGACGCCGCCCAGCTGCTCGGCCTGGCGGTGGTCGACAACGCCGACATCGAGATAACACCGGAGGGACTCGGCTTCGTGCAGGCCGACATCCTCGGGTCGAAGGAGATCTTCGCCAGGTGCGCGCGCGAGCGCGCTCCGCTCGTGCGGGCGATCTGCCTCAGCCTGGAGGCGACCAAGGATGGCACGCTCGGGGAAGGCTTCTTCCTCGACCTGCTGCGCCGCGGCTTCACCGAAGCCGAGGCGCGCCAGCAACTCGACGTGGCAGTCGACTGGGGTCGCTACGGCGAGCTGTTCGACTTCGACTCGCCTTCGGGCCAGCTGCGCATCGAGCGGGAGCCCGACGGCGGCGACCAAGCACGAGACGGAGCCGTTGCCGTGGCAGGCGACGGGGCAGCCGACGAGGCCGAGTCCGAGCCCGAGCCGGAGGTCCTCTGAGCCCGATGCCTGTTGTTCCCCACCCGCCGCGCGCTGCGCCCCGACGGCACCGCCCGATCGGACCCGGGACGATGCGGCAGCTGCGGCTGTGGCGGACGCTGACAGCCCTCACGGCTCTGCTCGCCCTGACTTTCGGCTTGCTGGCCGTGCTGACGGGCACCGGCACCGAGCCGGCGAGCCGCTCGACCACTACGGCGACCGCTCCTGCGGGCGCAGTGCACCGCAAGGGCCTTGATCGTCACACCGCCATCGCGGCTGTCGAGGCAGGCCTCGAGCCGTGGCGCCTCACCACCTCCGTGAGCCGCGAGATCGCCCTGCCGTCGCCTGATGGTCACAGTCTTGTATTCGCCGGCGGGCTGCAACCACAGGGCGGGTCCACCGCTGCGATCTACCAGCTCGATCCGCTGAGCGGACACGAGACGCAGATCGGCAACCTTGCGGTCCCCTCCCACGACGCTGCAGCCGCCGTCGCCGGAGGTGCCGGCTTGATGTTCGGCGGCGGCAGCGGGGCGCCGATCGCCGCCTCGGAACGCCTACCCAGCCTCGGCTCCAACCCGCCGGTCTCCTCGCAGGCGGCCGGCACGCCGGTGGCACCACTTCCCGATGCGAGGTCTGACGACTCCGCCGTCTCGGTCGGAGGAGTGGCGTATGTCCTCGGCGGTTTCGACGGCTCCAAGGGCGACGCTGCCGTCCTGTCGACTATCGACGGCTCCAGCTATCGCCATGTCACCGACCTGCCAGTGCCGGTCAGGTACGCCGCGGTCGCCGCCCTCGGTCGGAAGATCTACGTGTTCGGCGGCGACGCCACCTCCGGTCCCCGCTCCGGTGCGCCGGTGACGACCGTACAGGTCGTCGACGTGGCGACGCACAGCGCCTCGGTGGCGGGCAACCTGCCGCAGCCACTCGCCGGTGCGGTTGCTGCAGTGCTCGGAGGGACGATCTACCTGGCCGCCGGCGAGACGGTGGCCGCGACGGCCCGTCCCACTGCAGCTCCTGTCTCTGTCGGCAACATCTATGCCTGGGCGCCATCAAGCGGGAGAGCGCTCCTCGCCGGGCACCTGCCGACGGCCGTGTCGCACGCCGCCCTGGCGGTCGTCGGCGGGAGGGCGTTCGTGGTCGGCGGCGAGACGGCGCCGCTCGCCCTGTCGAGCGCCGTGCAGATGTTCGAGCCGAATCCCCGCTTCGGGTCCGCCGGTACCGCCGGCGCCGGATCGCCCTACTACGGGGACCGATTGCTGATCGCCGACCGGGGCAACAACCGCCTGCTGGTGCTCGACGACACTGGCCGCATCGTATGGCAGTACCCCTCGCCGACGATGCCACCGCCATCGGGCGGGTTCTACTACCCGGACGACGCCTTCTTCACCCACGGCGGCACGGGGATCATCATCAACCAGGAGGAGAACGACACCCTCGTGCAGCTGGACTACCCCTCCGGCAAGGTGGTGTGGTCCTACGGGCACCCGCGCCAGCCCGGTGCGGCCCCCGGCTACCTCGACAACCCCGACGATGCCTACCTGCTCCGCAACGGCGAAGTGACCGTCGCCGATCCGATGAACTGCCGCGTCCTCGTTCTCAGCCCGGCCAAGCAGATCCTCCACCAGATCGGAACTGCGGGTGCGTGCATCCATCACCCACCCCAAGACCTGGGCTCGCCGAACGGCGACACGCCTTTGCCCGACGGGGACCTGCTGGTGTCGGAGATCAACGGTTCGTGGATCGACGAGCTCACCCCTTCCGGTGAAACGGTCTGGAGCGTGCACCTGCCGATCGGCTACCCCTCGGACCCTCAGCTCCTCGGCGGCGGTCGATACCTCGTCTGCAACTACGAGAACCCGGGAGCGTTGCTGATATTCGACCGGGCCGGGCACATCCTCTACGAATACGGGCCGCAGAGCGGGACGGGCGAGCTCGACCAGCCGTCGCTCGCCGAGATGCTCCCGTCGGGCGTCTTGATGGCGAACGACGACTACAACGACAGGATGGTGGCGATCGATCCGGCGACCGGGGCACTCGTCTGGCAGTACGGCGAGACCGGTGTGCCTGGCGCCGCCCGCGGCTTGTTGAGCATTCCCGACGGCTTCGATCTGCTGGGCCCCGGCGGGACGTTTCCGACGCACCCCGTCACCGGCTGACCACCAGGCTCGGCAATCGCCCAAGATCGGCGACATTCCTTGCAATACAACGAATCTCGCCGAGCCAATTCCGGAAGTGGTTGATACGGTGGCCCATGCCGTCGGGTTTCGAGGGGTGGCCCGGCGGCCTGACGAAGCTCTTTGGTCTGTCTGCGCCAGGAGGCAGGTGATCGTAGCTGCGGGCAGAAGCCACACCTCCGTGGACACGGAAAGGGGACGGTCTGTGAGATCGCCGAGAAGATTGGTCATGGGAGGCGTCGCCAGCGCCTTCCTCGTCACCGCAGCACTCGTGCTCCCATCCAGCTTCGCCGCCGCCGGCAACGCGGCGTCGGCCGGAGCGCACACGACCGCCGCTGGGGGCTGGGGACATGTCAAGTGCTTCGGTCTGCTGCCGATCACGGGTGCGCGCTCGTACGGCCAGGGCTGCTACGGGCACGACGAGCCGGCGCTCGACCCGATCTCGAGCGTGCCGGGTACCGGCCAGGACGTCACGTGGACGATCAAGCTGCCGAAAAGCGGTTCGGAGCGGTCGTTGCTCGATGTGGGGCCGACGTTCTGGGTCGGGGCCACGCTGAGCGACTCGTCGAGCGTCGCCCACCGCGTGTTCAGCGAGCTGCAGTTCTACCCGGACAGCTCGTTGCTCCCACAGACGGGAAGCAACATCAACACCGCGTGCACCAAGTTCGGGTTCAACGTCCAGTACACCCCTGGAACCTGGTCGGTGTGCGACTTCACCTGGGGCCTCTACGGCGCAACGCCGTCCCAATGGCAGGAGACGGCGGCCTACGTCAAGGTGCTGGACCTGAACACCAACCCGAACAAGCCGCTGTACCTGCACTCGGGTGACGTGATCACGGTCCACGTCTTCAACAGCCACAACAAGTACAACGAGGCCGTGCAGATGATCACGGATGTAACCACGCACCAGAAGGGTTACATGGTGATGGACAGCAACGCCACGACCGGCGCCGGCTCAGCCGCCAACCCGGGCAAGGGCGACGGCCCCCTGACGCTCCCCTACTCGACCAACACCACCAGCAACGCGATGCCGTGGGGAGTCGTCGACGGTACGCCCTTCGCCTTCTCCTGGGAGATCGGCCACGCCAACATCTACACGCACGGCACGCAGCCGGAATGTGTCCCCGGCCAATGGGACTGCTACTCCTACGACACCGACCCCGACGGCTGGGGAGACTTCACGCCGTTCCAGGTCCTCGGCGTCACCTTCAAGGTCAAGTCACAGGTCGTGATGCCGTCGAGCTTTGCCACCAACGACAGCCAGGGCGGCATCTCCGAGGACTACTCGTGGTGCGGCGGGTACCAGGTACCGGGATCGTGGACCTGCAGCTTCCCTTACTACAGCTACAACCCGACCTCGAACTCGATCATGTTCGGCACCACCTACAAGGGCACGCCGATGAAGTGGACCTGGGGCAAGGCGCCCAACCAGTACGCCCAGCACGCCACCTGCACGGGGCCGTTGACCTCCAAGTACGGTTTCCTCTACTACTGCGACACGACGCTCAGCCCGAACCCTCCGGTCGCCTGAGGTAGGGCTGCGGGAGGGTCCCCGCGACCCTCCAGCAGTGAACAGATCATCAACGAGGGGCGGGTGCTCCGGCCGGCGGGCTCGGGCACCCGCCCCTCGTCGCGCCCGTGTCATCGCTCGGGACACAGCCAGGTTGAAGAAGAGTTTGAGGGCGCGCCTGGCGGGGGTAGCGGCAGTACGTGCCTGACAGGCCTGCCGGATGAGCGCGACTGCAGGACGGGCGCCCGACCATCCGCGGCCGACGAAGCTGTCGAAGGCCTACGAGGCGTACGCCGACCGCCTGTCGGCGTCCGGCATCCGCCAGGCGATCAATCACATCTTCCCCGACCACTGGTCGTTCATGCTCGGGGAGATCGCCCTCTACGCGTTCATCTTCCTCGTCCTGACGGGCGTCTTCCTGGCTCTTTACTTCGTGCCCTCGGACAGCCAGATCGTCTATCACGGCACCTATACGCCGCTCGACGGGAGGATGATGTCGGAGGCCTACGCCTCCACCCTCGACCTCTCCTTCGCCGTGCGCATGGGGCTCGTCATGCGCCAGGCGCACCACTGGGCTGCCAACATCTTCATCGGCGCCATCTTCTTGCACATGTGCAGGGTGTTCTTCACCGGTGCCTTTCGCAGGCCGAGAGAGGTGAACTGGCTCATCGGCGCCACGATGCTGCTGCTCGGCATCTTCAACGGCTTTTTCGGCTACTCCCTGCCTGACGACCTGCTGTCCGGAACAGGGGTGCGGATCAGCGCCTCGATCATCCAGTCGATCCCGTTCATCGGCAGCTACCTCTTCTCGTTCATCTTCGGAGGCCCTTACCCGGGCCACATCATCGACGAGCGCCTCTACGTCGCCCACGTCTTCATCGTGCCGGCCCTGATCGCCGCCCTGCTGGCGGTTCATCTCACCTTCGTGTGGCGCCACGAGCACACGCAGTTCCCCGAGAAGGGACTGTCGGAGGGGACGATCCGCGGCAGCCCCCTGTGGCCCCGCTACGCGGCGAAGTCGGTGGGACTGATGATGGTGGTCTTCGCAGTGGCACTGGCGCTGGCGGCGTTCGTGCAGATCAATCCGGTCTGGAACTACGGCCCGTACCAGACCTTCGTCGCCTCCGACGCCGCCCAGCCGGACTGGTACATGGGGTGGCTGGAGGGCGCACTGCGGTTGTGGCCCCGCTGGGAGATCCACCTGCCCGGGCATATGGTCCCGTCACCCTTCTTCCCCGGCGTCGTGCTGCCGATCGCGACTTGGCTCTTCATCTACTCCTGGCCGGTGCTGGAGTCGTTCTTCAAGTCCGACCACCGGATCCACCACCTGCTCGACAGCCCCCGCGACGCGCCCGTGCGGACCGCCTTCGGGGTCGCCGGCATCACGTTCTATTTCATCCTCTTCGTCGTGGGCGGCGACGACGTGCTTGCCGGCTTCTTCGGTTGGAACCTCAACGACATGGTGCCTGCCCTGCAGATCGCGCTGATCGTCCTCACGCCGCTCAGCGGGATTGTCGCCTGGCGCGCCAGCAAGGACCTGCAGAAGCGCTCGCCGGCCCGGGCTCGGGTTCGCTACCTCGTCGCCACGCGGAGGGAGGACCTCTCCTTCGAGCCCGCCAGGCCGGTTCCGGTCGAGCAGGACGGGACACCGCCGATCGATCTCGATGAGGCAACCGAGCTGGAGCTGACCGTCGCCTCCGAGCCTGTCCGGAGACCTCTTTGACGGGGGCGGCGCCGGTCTCGCCGGGGGCGACGGCTGTCGGTCTGAGCTGGCCGGTGATCATCTCCGGTGTCGGTACCGGCTGGGCCACGCTGCTCGCGGACGGCGCGCTGGCGATGGCGATCGTCCTCTACCTGTGGGGCGTCATGACCTTGCGGCGGCGAGGACGATCATGGCCTGCTCCTCGCACCGCGGCAGCAGCGGCCGCAGTGGCGGTGATGTTCGTCGCAGTCGGCTCCGGGCTTGCGTCCTACGACGACGACAACTTCAGCGCCCATGTCGTGCAGCACGTGATGCTGATGATGATCGCCCCGCCCCTCGCCGTCGCCGCGCGACCGGGCACGCTGGCGCTGCAGGCACTGCCCGGCGCACTGCGGGCGCATCTGCGAACGGCGTTGCGGGTCGGCAGCCGGCGCGCCAGGAACTGGCCGAGAGCCACCGTTCTCGTATTTGCATCCGTGCTCTACTACGGCTCGATGTGGGCCTGCTGGTTCACCCCTGCCTACTCACTGGCGGAGCGTTTCGACGCCTTCCACGACCTCGAGCACGTACTGCTCGTCCTGATCGGGCTCGCGTTCTGGGGCCTGCTGTCGGTACGCTCGGTCGGCGCCGGCGCCAAGCTCAGCGCCGTCCTCGCCGGGATGCCGGTCGAGATGTACCTGGGAGCGTTGTTGCACGGGTGGGACCGCTCGATCGGTCCTGGCACCACAGCCGCTTCGGTTCGAGCCGGAGGAGAGGTCTTCTGGTGGATGGCGATGCTCGTCTCTGGGACCGCGCTGGCCGTACTGCTCGGAAGCTTGACAGCCGCCGACGAGCGGGCCGCCCGCCGCCTCGACGCGAAGCAAGATCGACTGACGGCAGTCGCCGCCGGTCAGTTGCCGGCCGTCAGGCCGGACCGCGCAGCGAACCAGGGTCCGGCCGCGACCGCCGGCCGCGGAGAACCAGCGCGACGGCTGCGCAAGCAGGCACCGGTGCCATGACGGCGAACCAGATCCCGTAGACGAAGGCAAGAGCGATCAGCACCGCCGTCACCGCCACCCCTAGCGCGGGTGTGGCCGAGGCTGGCCAGGCAACCTCGCCTCGCTCCGCCGGCGAGCGCCGGGAAGAGAGCAGCACCGCAAGGGCGGCCACGTAGATGACCGACACTGCGAAGGCCCACAGCGCGAAGTCGAAGAGGGACTCGTGTCCGACGATGCTGAGCACGAACAGCACCAGCAGCAAGGTTCCCCAGAACGCCACCAGGCGGCTAGGCGCCGACATCGCTGCCGTCCATGCTCGCCGCCCCCGCCATCGCCGGCACCGCCGCCGCACCCGAGCCTGACGCCGCCGCAGCCGCAGCCGCAGCCGCAGCCGCAGCCGAGAGGTTGGCGTGAAGCCTGTCGAGCTCCGGCTCGCTCAAGTCGAACAGCGGGGCATAGGACCGGACCCTCGGCAGCCCGACCGGGAAGTTGAACATCGGGGGCGGGGAGGGTGCCAGCCACTCCAAGGTGGCGCCGTTCCAGGGGTCGGCCCCGGCCAACACGCCGTTGCGCAGCGTGACGAACACGTTCACCGCCAGCACCAGGAAGGCGATTCCGAGAACCAAGGCGCCGCAGCTCGACACCACGTTCAGCAGGTGGAACTGGGACGGGTAGTGGGCGACGCGCCGCGGCATGCCGAGCCACCCGGCAGCGAACATCGGCAGGAACGTCACGTTCGTGCCGACAACCATCAACCAGAAGTGCACCTTGCCGAGCCTCTCCGACAGCATCCGGCCGGTCATCTTCGGGAACCAGTAGTAGAAGCCTGCGAAGAAGCCGAAGACGCTGCCGGCGAACAAGGTGTAGTGGAAGTGGGCCACGATGAAATAGCTGCCGTGGAACTGCTGGTCGAGTGTCGGGGCGGCGGACAAAATGCCAGTCAGGCCACCGATCAGGAACTGCGGGATGAAGGCGAGCGCGAACAGAAGCGGCGTCCGGAAATGCAGCCGCGCCCCGACCAGCGTCGCCAGCATCCCGAAGTACTCGATCCCGGCCGGCACGCTGAGGAAGATCGACGTGGCCGAGAAGTACTCGGTGGTCTCCTGCCCAGTGGTGAACATGTGGTGCCCCCACACCGACATCGATGCGGCTGCGAACACGAGGAGCGATACGACTGTCGGCTTGTACCCGACGAAACGTCGCCGGCCGAACGTCTGCAGCACCTCCAGCACGCAGCCGACGAACGGGAAGAACATGATGTAGACGACGGGATGACCGTAGAACCAGAAGAGGTTCTGGTAGTCGAGGTTGGGCAGGTTGGTGCGGAAGAGCGACGGATCCGCCCGTGCGGCCACGATCATGCCCATCGCCCCGACGAGCGCTGGGAAGGTCGCCAGACCCATCAGGCAGGTGACGACCTCCGACCACGTGAACAGCGGCATCCGCAGCAGGCTCATATGGGGCACGCGCATCCGCAGCGCCGTCCACAGGACGCAGACCGAGAGCGCGAACTGAGCCACGCCGGCGAGGATCACCGAGCCGATCCAGAGGTCCATCCCCTTCCCCGGGGTGAACAGTGAGTCGGAAAGCGGCGTGTACGAGTACCACCCGTCGGAGGCCGCACCGCCTTCGACGAGGAAGCCGCTCAACATCATCAGCACCGCCGTCAGGTACACGAGGTAGGCGCTCGCCGCGATACGGGGGAAGGCGATGCCCGGCGCGCCCACCTGCAGCGGCACCAGGTACACGCCGAGCCCGAGCGCCAGTGGGGTGATGACGAGGTAGATCATCCCCGAGCCGTGGAGCGTGAAGAGCTCGTCGTAGAACTGGGTGGGGAACAGGTTCTGGCTGCTCGTCGCCAGGTCGGCGCGCGATCAGCAGTGCGAACAAGCCCATCACGAACATCGTCACGACAGCCGTCCCGAGCACCAGCAGCCCGATCCGCTTGTGGTCGGTGCTCGTCATGGCTCCCGCCAAGCGGCCGAGCGGCGAGGGCCCCGGCCGGCGACCGTCCTCGATCGCGCCCGTCTTGCGGATCAGCGAGTCGATGCGCCTTTCCACCCGGGCCGTCGCCCGGAACGACAGCCACGCCACCAGGCGATGAGTCGCCATCAGCTCGCTCGCTGCATGCCGGCGAGCCACGACTCGTAGGCGGCCACCGGCTCCACCTTCAGCGTGAAATCCATCGTGTCGTGGTAAAGCCCGCAGAACTCGTCACAGCGGCCGTCGTATGTGCCCGGGCTGTCGAAGCGCATCTCGAAGCTGCTCACGTGGCCGGGAAAGGCCTCCTCCTTGTAGTCGAAGGCCGGCAACCACCACTCGTGCACCACGTCCGACGAACCCAGCTCGAAGCGCACCACCTCCCCCTCGGGCACCACCATCACCGGAGGAGTGCCCTGACAAGCGGCAGAGACGGTGACCGGCGTACCCGCATACCGGAACGACCAGCACCACTGGTAGGCAGTGATCTGGACGACCAGCTGCGGCTTGCCGACAGGCGCCGCCTCGTCGACGTTCGTGATGCCCGAGACCACGATCAGGCAGCCGGCCACTCCGGCAACGCAGAGGGCGTAGACAGCCTCCAACACCTTGTGCTCGCTCTTGGCCGAGGGTGCGCCCGGCCGTGAGGCCCGGTAGCGGATGAGGGCGAACAGCAGGGTTGCCGCCACGAGGACGAACACGACGCCGGCGATCACGCCGAAGATCATGAAGAGCTGGTCGAACTGGCTCTTGTCGTTCAAGGTGCCCTCGACCGGAGCCGGATCAGCCTGCCGCCGCCAACCGCTGCCGCTGCGGGACGACGGTGTACTTCGGGTCCTCGGCAGAGGCAAGACCGGCCTCGAAGATCCCGAAGCGAGTGAGGGCCGATCCTGCCAGGAGGGCCAGACCCGAAGCGGTCGCCAGAGCCCTGCTGCGGCGGGCGAATAGTGCACCGGCGGCACCGGCCGCGGTCAGGCCCTCGGCCAGCCGCATGTAGCGGCCGGCCTTGCCTTGGCGGTAGCACTCCTCGACGAGGCCGAGCCGCTTCTCCATCACCTTTCCCATGGCCAGCTCCGCTGGCGCCGCCAGTAGGGCCAGAGCCCGAACGGGGGCGTTCTCGGCCACCGGAGAACCGGCAAGGCCAAGGCCGGCCGCCGCCGACGATGCCGAGGCGGCGAACAGGAATGGCATCTCCCTGTAGCCGCCGTGCCAGGCGGGGACGGCGGTGTTGGAGATCAGCGCTGCCGTGTAGGTGGCGACCATCGGCCCGGCGGTGGCCGCACCGGCCGTCGCCGCCGCCCCCAGAGCCGGCGACATCCCGGTCAAGTCGGAGAGGGTAGCCATCGCAGAGGCGGGTGCGAAGACCGTGAGGAGCCACGAGCCGATGCTCATCGGAGAGGTCGGCTTCACCATCCGGAGCATGTTGAGCGCCCGCGAGGGCCGGCCGAGGTCGTGCACCAGTGCCGCCAGGGACAAGGTGATGGCGGCAGTTGACCCGACCTTGCTCACCCGGGCCAGGCTGGCGCGGCCGCTCAGCTGCGCCCCGGCGGCGATGACCGACGAGGCGCCGGCCAGACCGCCGAGGAACAAATAGCCCGGGATGTCCGGAGACTCCCATGTCGGCTGGTTGAGCACTGGCTTGCCGTAGTAGGAGGTGAACTGCGCCTCCGGCACCATCGGCTGCTCCCGCCGTCCCTTCATCTGCTCCTCCTCGCCGCACCGAAACAAGCGGCAACCGTGCTCGCAAGGGCGAGTGCCCCCACCCCCACCCGGCGCCACATCGCAGGCAGATCGCGGCGTCGTCACCACGGGATCCGGCGGCAGCCCGTAGACCTCGGGCTCGTCGAGCAACAGGAAGAAGGCGCCGTCGCCCCCAACACCGTCGTCAGGGTCTTGGCCGTAGAGACGAGCCTCCTTCACCCCGGCGGCCTGCAGCGCCGAGACCCGCCGGCTCGCCCGTTCCCGCAGCTCCTCGAGCGGGCCGAACTGGATGGAGTCGGTGGGACAAGCCTTGGCGCACGCCGGTTCCACCCCCGCCTTCAGGCGGTCGTAACAGAGCGTGCACTTCCACATCCGCCCGTCGCCGGGTCGCTCGTCGATCACCCCGTAGGGGCAGGCCGAAACGCAGTAACCGCAGCCGTTGCAGACGTCCTCCTGCACGACCACGGTGCCGAACTCGGTCCGGAACAGGGCCCCCGTCGGGCAGACGTCGAGACATGCCGCCTCGGTGCAGTGCTTGCACACGTCCGAGGACATCAGCCAGCGAAAGCCCGTACCGGAGCCCTCGGCGCCGCCGTCGTGTGTGGCGCCACCGCTGAAGCCGGCGCCGCCGGCGCCGGTGAGCGGGCCGGCGATCTGGTTGCCGAGGCGCTTCGGCTGCTCGATGAACGCCACGTGCCGCCAGGTGTCCGCGCCGAGGCCCTGCGTGTTGTCGTAGGAGAACCCCGTCCAGGTCAGGCCGTCCTCGGGTACATGGTTCCATTCCTTGCAGGCGACCTCGCATGCTTTGCAGCCGATGCACACGGACGTGTCGGTGAAGAACCCGAGGCGCGGCGGGGCTTGCTCGTAGCCACTGGCAGCCGCTGCGTCCTGGCCGTTGGCGTAGCCCTTCGCATCCCCGAGCAGCAGCCTCACGTCCTCACCTCCATACCGGTGTCTGGGGAGATGCCGGCGCGCCTTCGGTGCTCCTCGACGAGTGCCTGCAGCGCGGGGCCCTGCGGCCGGCGGCCGGCCAGGATGTCCGCGCTCAGCGCCTTCACCTCCTGGATGTGGACATTCGGATCGAGAGCGATGGAGGTCAGGTCGTTGGCGGAGTCGCCCGTGCTGAGACCGTTCCGGCCCCAGTGGAACGGCAGGCCGATCTGGTGCACCACCTTCCCGCCGGCGTGGAGCGGCAGCAGCCGCTCGGTCACCATCACCCTCGCCTCGATGGCACTGCGGGCCGTGACTATCGTCGCCCAGCCGCCGTGCTCGAGCCCCCGCAGCTCCGCCAGGGCCGGCGAGACCTCGCAGAAAAGCTCCGGCTGGAGCTCGGCCAGGTAGGGAGTCCAGCGGCTCATCCCGCCGGCGGTGAACTGCTCGGTGAGCCGCCACGTCGACAGCACGAACGGGTAGACGTCGGCCCCGGGCTCGTCTCCGCTCGGGTGGTAGCGGTTGTGCGGCCGAGAGTACACCTGCCTCACCGGGTTGCGCTGTTGTCTGTAGAGGGGGTTGCGAACCGGCGACTCCTGCGGCTCGTAGTGCGTGGGCAGCGGGCCGTCGATCAGCCCCGCCGGCACGTACAACCATCCCTTGCCGTCAGCCTGCATGATGAACGGGTCGACGCCCGAGACGGCATCTGCCGCCGTCGCGCCGTCGGGCGGGCGGTAGTGGGGGGACTTGCTCTTCCCGAAGTCTGCGATGTCGTGGCCCACCCACTGCGCCTGCTCCTCGTCCCACCAGACCAGAGCCTTGCGCTCGCTCCACGGCTTTCCGTCAGGATCCGCCGAGGCGCGGTTGTAGAGGATCCGACGGTTGGCGGGCCACGCCCAGCACCACTCGGGCCCGAGCCAGTTCTGCTCCTTGGCGGGAAGCCGGCGTGCCGCCTGGTTCACCCCGTCGGCGAACACGCCGCAGTAGATCCAGCAGCCGCACGCCGTCGAGCCGTCGTCGTTCAGCTGCTCGTAGTTGGCGAGAGGACTTCCTTCTGAGTCCCAACCGTTGATCTCGGCCAGCACCGCCTCCGCGCTCGGCTCTTCGATGCTGCCCTCGGTTGGATAGTCCCACGTGAGGTCGAGCACCGGCCGGTCCATCGGATCGGTCGAGCCGCCGAGCAGCGAGCGGATCCTGCGACCGAGGTGATACATGAACCAGAGGTCGCTCCTCGCCTCGCCCGCCGGCTCGACGGCTTGGTAGTGGTACTGCAGCAGGCGATTGGTGTTGGTGTAAGAGCCGTTCTTCTCGGTGTGGGAGGCGGCCGGCAGGAAGAAGATCTCGGTCTTGATCTGGTCGGTTCTCAGCTCACCCGTCTCGATCTCCGGACCGTCGAGCCACCAGGTCGCCGACTCGATCAGCGAGAAGTCGCGCACCACCAGCCAGTCGAGGTTGGCCATCCCGAGACGCTGCATGCGGCCGTTGGCGGAGCCGACAGCCGGGTTCTCCCCGAGCAGGAAATAACCCTTGCAGTCGCCGTCCATCTGCGCCATCACCGTCTCGTAGGTGCTGTGACTGCCCGTGAGGCGCGGCAGGTAGTCGAAACAGAACTGGTTGTCGGCGTTGGCCGCCGCACCGAAGTAGGCCTTGAGCAGGCTCACCATGTACGACTTCATCGCGCCCCAATACCCCCGGTGGGCGGCCTCGGAGTCCACGTACGCGTCGAGGTCGTCGTGCTCGTGCGCCCGTGGCATCGGCAGGTATCCGGGGAGCAGATTGAACAGCGTGGAGACGTCGGTGGAGCCTTGGATGCTGGCATGGCCGCGCAGCGCCTGGATACCTCCGCCCGGGCGCCCGATGTTCCCCAGCAACAGCTGCAGCACGCACGAGCCCCGGATCACCTGCGCGCCGAAGCTGTGCTGAGTCCAGCCAACCGCATAGACGAACGCTGTCGTCCGGTCGCGGCCCGAGCTGTCGGTTATCTTGCGGCAGACGAGCTCGAACAGCTCGGGATCGATGCCGCACACCTCCTCGACCATCTCGGGGGTGTAGCGACGGTAGTGGTGGCGCAGGATCTGCATCACACAGCGCGGGTGCGTGAGGGTCGGGTCGGTGTCCGGATCCCCCTCGATGGACGCGCCGCCCGAGCCGTGGGACTCGGAACGGCCGGCATGAGACGAGGAGGAGTGCCCGCCCGAGGACGATCCCGATCCGTCGCCAGAGGACTCCTCCGACGAGGAGCTCTCGCCCTCTCCGAGCCGCCGTTCCGCCTCCTCGTCGCGGTTGCCTGACGCCGCCTGCGCCTCCATCCCCTCGTACTCCCAGCTTCCGCTGTCGTACTTGCGCTCCTCGTCCTCCAGCCCGACGAACAGCCCGTCCAGGTCCTCGGCGTCCTTGTAGCCCTCGCGGATTATGTGCGAGGCGTTCGTGTACTCGAGCACGTAGTCACGGAACCAGAGCTCGTTGCTCAGCACGTAGTTGATGATCCCGCCCAGGAAGGCGTTGTCCGAGCCCGCCCGGATCGGGACGTGGATGTCGGCGAGCGCGCTCGTGCGAGTGAAACGAGGATCGACGTGGATGACAGTCGCACCGCGCTCCTTTGCCTCCATCACCCACTGGAACCCGACGGGATGGCACTCGGCGAAGTTCGACCCCTCGATGACGATGCAGTCCGAGTTCTGCAGGTCCTGCATGCAGGTCGTGGCGCCGCCGCGTCCGAACGAGGTGCCGAGCCCGGCGACAGTCGAGCTGTGGCAGACCCGCGCCTGGTTCTCGGTCTGGATGACGCCGAGCGCCGTGAAGAGCTTTTTGATCAGATAGTTCTCCTCGATGTCGAGCGTGGCGCCGCCGAGGCTGGCGATTCCGAGCGTGCGCCTCGTCCGCTTGCCGTCCGACTCCCACTCGAAGGTCTCGCGGCGAGTGCGCACCACGCGCTCGGCGATCATGTCCATCGCTTCGTCGAGAGCGAGCGGCTCCCACTCAGTCGAGTACGGCCTCCGGTAGAGGACCTCGTGCCGGCGCGAGTCGCCGGTCGTCAGCTGCAGGGAGGCGGCGCCCTTCGGGCAGAGGCGGCCACGGCTCACGGGCGAGTCCGGATCGCCTTCGATCTGGATCACCTTCTCGTCCTTGACGTAGACGTTCTGAGCGCAGCCGACTCCGCAGTACGGGCAGACCGACTTCACCACCCGGTCGGCGGTGATCGTGCGCGGCAGCAGCTCCTCGGACTGCTTGGTCTGGGCAGCCCGTCCCCGTCCCCGCCTGTCGGTCCCCCGCAGCTGGATCGGCACCGGCCACCGGTGCAGCATCGGCACCTTGATCCCGTCGTTGGTGCGCCCGCTCCTCGCCTGGCTGTCCCTGCCGGCCATCCTCAGGACGCCTCGCGCTGCGGCGCTGCCGCCGTCGACTTGGCAGCGAGGTACTCGCGCCCGATCCGCCGCCGCTCGTCCTCGCCGACCACATCCTCGAACTTGAGTAGCACGTGGTCCTCGAAGGCGACGTGCTTGCGCAGCGCCGCGTCGAGCTGCTGGGCGAGCTGGCCGAAGGTGCCGGGATCCTGGCGCGCCTTCGCCAACTGCTCGAGCAGGTCGTGGCCCTCCTTCTCCTGGCAGGCCGCTTTGGAGGCGAGCATCTCCCCGTCGGGCAGCGACCGGCGCACCGCCGGCCACAGGCACTCGCTCTCCGCCGACTCGTGCAGGGTGAGTCGGTCGCGCATCAGGTCGACGACAGCCACTCGCCGCAGGTGGTGTTGATCTTCGGGGCTCTCGCCCGCGGGGATCGCCTTCAGCTCCTTCTGCAGGTACTCCACCTGATTGTGGTCGTTGCCGATCAGGTCGACGATGTCGTCGCTGTCGCCTGCTACATCCGGGGGTTCGAGCGTGCGGCGCCCCGCCGCCTCCAGCATCGTGCGATCGGAGCTGGCGCGGCGGCGAACCCATTGCTCGGTGGTGGAACTGCTCTTCGGCACCTCCGTCGGGGGGTTCGACAGATGCTGCGTGCTCCCGTCGAGAGCTCCCTCCCGTTCTGGGGGTAGGTAGTAGACCCCGTCGCTGCCGTCGACGGGGAGTCCCGTGGCGATCAGGTAGGCGGCTCCGGCGGTCAGCCCGAGCTCCCCGCCCACCTCCTCGTAGGACTTGCCGGAGCGAACCATGGACATGACGACTGACTTCGTCGGCACTTGGCACCTCGCCGCTGTCGAGTCGCTGAGCGGTCGCGACCAGAAGCGGCAGCCGCACCGGGCAGCGATCCGCTCAACAGAACGATCTTCAACCTGCGGCTACCCGACCCACTGGCGCCCCAAACTTGCGCAAATGGTGCGTGTGCAGGGCCCATCGGTCGGGTAACGCTCCCACAAGAAGAAGGCTCTGCCGTGGCTCGACGCGCACGATCGGCGGGCCCCAGCTCGCGAGGAGGGTGATGCCCGCTAGGCAGGGACAGGTAGGCGGCCCGGTCGCCGGCAGCGAGAGCGGCCGGCGCAAGCCAACAAGACGTCCGCTGCCGCGGCGGCTGGCGTCGTGGCTCGCCTGGTGGGTCGTCCTGATGGCGTTCTGGGTGTGGGCGGACGACACATTGCTCACCGCCGAGCTGATCGTGGGCGCCATAGTGGCGGCGATCGCGGCGCTCGCTGCCGAGCTCGCCGCCGACCAGGCCGCCAGCCACATCCACATCCGGGCCGAGTGGCTCGTACCTGCGCTACGTCTGCCCCTCAACGTTCTTCGCGACACGGTGACCGTTCTCGCCGCTCTGATCCGGCGGATGACCACCGGCAAGGCGCCGGCGAGCACGTTCACCGAGAAGCCGGTCGAGCCGTCGCGTCCCCGCGGTGCCGACAAGCAAGAAGAAGAGTCCAGACGAGCAGTGGCGATCGGCATCACCTCTTTCGCCCCCAACACCTTCGCCCTCGGCGTCGACGAGGAGCGGGGCGTGATGGTCATCCACCAGCTCGTCCCCCGTGACACCTGAGAGCGATGCCTGAGTTCGTGCTGGCGGGCGCCGTCATGTTGCTCGGGATGATCCCGCTCGGGATCGTCGCCTGGCGGGGGACGCTGATGGACGCGGTCGTCGCCTACGAGGCGGCGAGCTCGATCGTGGTGATGGAGTTCATCTTGCTGCCGGAGGGTTTCGAGAGGCCGGGGCTGTTCGAGTTCCCCTTGCTCTTCGCCGTGCTGCTGCTGGCGAGCGGCCTCGTGTTCGTGCACGCGCTGGAGCGTTGGCTGTGAGCGTCGCCATCGCCGAGAGCATCCTGCTCGGGGCGGCGTGCGTGATCGTCCTGATGTGCACGCTCGGGGTGCTCTTGATGAAGGACGTCTACCAGCGAGTGCACTACGTGACGCCGATCTCGGTGGTTGCTCCCCTGCTCGTGGCGGTGGCGGTGACGGTCCGCGAGGGCTGGGACGAGAACACCGGTGCGACATGGTTGGCGCTCGGCATCGTGGCGATCGCCTCGCCTTACCTGAGCCACGCCACGATCCGAGCGGCCCGCATCCGGCAGGAAGGCGACTGGCGCGGGAAGGACCCGAGGTGAGCGGGCTCGTCGCCGAGGTGGGCAAGCTCCCCCCGACCTGGGTGGAGGACGTGCTGCAGGTCACCCTGCTCGTCCTCGCCGCGGCGGGAGCGACGCTCGTCGCGACCTGCCGTATCCCTACCAGGCAGGTGGTGTTCCTGAGCATGTACGGAATAGTGCTCTCGCTCACCTTTATGGCTCTGCAGGCGCCTGACGTGACCCTCTCGGAGGTGACTGTCGGCGCCGTCATCCTGCCGCTGCTGCTCCTGCTCGCGTTGGCCAAGATCAGGGGCCAGCAAGAGGCCCGGCCGCGGACGGGGCCGAAGAAGGGCGAGGCCTGATGAGTCCCGGAGGCCGCCGGACGATGCTCCTTGTCGGCGTGGCGATGCTCTCAGGCTTCTACCTCTGGGGGCTGGTCGACCTGCCGCAGTTCGGCCAGTACCTCGGCCCCTACGGCAAGGTGATCGTCAAGATCGCTGTCGGTCAGACCCATGCCACAGGCGTCGTCTCGGCTGTCAACTTCGACTACCGGGGCTTCGACACGATCGGCGAGGAGTTCATCCTCTTCGTGGCAGCGATCGGAGTTGCGCTCGTGCTCCGCCAGCTTCGCCGAGAGCACGCGGATACGCCGAGCGACAGCGCCGAGGGCGTCTCGGTGCCACCCGTCAGCGACGGGGTGCGCATCTCGGCGATCGCCTTCATCGGCCCGGTCCTCGTGATGGGCTGGTTCCTCGCCACCCACGCGCAGACCAATCCCTCCGGTGGCTTCCAGGGCGGCGTCGTGCTGACGTCGGGCCTCGTGCTGATCTACCTGGCCGGACAGTTCCTCAGCATGAAAAGGCTCAGTCCAGTCGTGGTGCTCGACGCCATCGAGGCGTTCGGCGCCGGTGGCTTCGTCGGCGTCGGCCTCGGGGTCTTCGCCTCAGGTGCGGCCTACCTGGCGAACGTCATACCGCTCGGCCAGGTCGACGGCGCCGTCGACGCAGGCGGCACCATCCCGATCATCAGCTTCTGCGTGGGTGTCGAGGTCTGCTCGGCCTTCCTGCTGATCGTGAGCGAGCTGTTGGAGCAGACCCTCTTCCTGAAAGATGCGCGATGAGCGTTCTCCCGTATGTGGTGGTGGCATGGATCCTCGCAAGCGGGCTGTACGGCATCGTCACGAGCCGCCACCTCGTGCATCTGGTGGTCTGCCTGATCGTCGTCCAATCCTCGACGTACGTGCTGCTGCTGTCGATCGGCTACCAGACAGGAGGCGCGGCTCCGTACTTCTCTGACATCCCCCTGCACACTCTGACCGTCGATCCGGTGGTGCAGGCGCTGGCGCTGACTGACATCGTCGTCGAGGCCGCGGTGAGCGCGCTCCTGCTGGCGTTCGTGATCCAGGCTCACAAGAGCTTCGGGACGGTCGACCCGCAGGAGCTCCGCCAGCTGCGCGGTTGAGATCTCGTTCGCGTGGACCCCCTCCTGCCGCTCGTAGTCGTCACGCCGCTGGCGGCTGCCGCTGTCATCTCTCTGGTCAACTTCGCCTTCGAGAATCGCCGCCGCTTGCTCGACCTGGTCGCCATCGCGACAGCGGTCGCCGTGTCGGCCATGCTCCTCGTGATCGTCGCAAGGACGGGCCACAACCAGGAGATCTACTGGTTCAGCGGGTTCCGGCCGAGCCACAACGGTGTGGCCATCGGGATCGACTTCTCCGCCGGCCGCCTGAACGCCGGCTTGGCGGCGCTGACCGCCCTGCTCGTGACCGCCTCGATGCTCTTCTCGTGGCGCTACTTCGAACGGGCGAGCACCTGGTACCACGCGTTGATGCTGGTCTTCCTCGCCGGCATGGTCGGATTCTGCCTCACCGGCGACATCTTCGACCTGTTCGTGTGGTTCGAGCTGATGGGTGTATCGGCCTATGCCCTGACCGCCTACCGCCCCGAGGAGAAGGGACCGGTCCAGGGGGCGCTGAACTTCGCGGTGACCAACAGCGTGGCGGCCTACCTGTCGTTGTCGGGCATCGCCCTGCTATATGCGCGGACGGGTGCGCTGAACATGGCACAGATCGGCCATTCCCTGGGACGCAAGCCTCCGGACGGTCTCGTGATCGTGGCCTTCGTGCTCGTGCTGAGCGGCCTTCTTGCCAAGGGCGCCATCGTCCCGTTCCACTTCTGGCTGGCGGACGCCCATGCGGTCGCTCCGACTCCTGTCTGCGTCCTCTTCTCGGGCGTGATGGTCGAGCTCGGCCTCTACGGCATCGCCCGCGTCTACTGGTCGGTCTTCGGCGAGGCGCTGGGCGGCCGCCAGGTGATCACCAACACGTTCCTCGTCCTCGGGGCGATCACGGCGGTCGTGGGCGCCGTGTTCTGCTTCCGCCAGCGCCATCTGAAGAGGTTGCTCGCCTTCTCGACGATCTCTCATGCAGGGATGTTCCTGCTCGGGTTCGCCTTGCTGACGCCTCTCGGCTTGGCGGGAGCGGCGGCCTATGTCGCCGGCCACGCCTTCGTCAAGGCTGCGCTGTTCATCTCGGTCGGGATCGTGTTGCACCGACTCGGATCGGTCAACGAGACGAAGTTGCACGGCAAGGGACGCCGGCTGCGGGCAACTGGAGTCATCTTCACCCTGGCAGCGCTCGGCCTTGCCGGGCTCCCACCCTTCGGCACATTCCTCGGCTCCACCTGGATCGGCGACAGCGGGTCCTCCCACGGGCAGTCATGGATCACCTGGCTGGTGACGGCCGCCACCGTCGTCACGGGAGCCGCGGTCCTGCGAGTGGCCGGTGGCGTCTTCTACGGGCTCGGCGTCCCGCCCAGCGAGGATCCGCACATGGCCTCGGAGGCAGACGAGGAGAAGTCCGAGACGGACCTCGGCAAGCGGCACACCCCCCTCACGATGGCGGTGCCGGCGGCAGTGCTCGTTGCCGGCGCCATCGCCTTCGGGCTCTGGCCACACCTGGGGTCGTTGCTGCAGAACGCCGTCCTCCAGCTCCAGGACCAGCGCGCCTACCAGGCGACGGTGCTGCACGGGGCGAGCCCGCTCGACCTTCACGGGTTGTCCCCGGTGGAGCCGTCGGACCCGACAAGCGGTGCCATCCTGACGGGCATCGCCACCTGCGCGGGGGCCGTGGCGCTGGCGCTTCTCGCTCTCTACCGGCACCGGCTGCCGCGGCTGTCTCGCTACCAGCCGAACGAGAAGGTAAGAGCGCTCGCGTGGGGCTTCCAGAGCGGCGTGATCAACGACTACGTGGCCTGGCTCGTCCTCGGCATCGCAGGCCTCGGCGCCGTGCTCGCGTTGGCGCTGCGCTGAGAACGGTGGCCTCCAACGGTGACGCTCGCGGCGAGATCCCGGCCGGATGATTGAGGCGGTTCGGGGACCCCGCATGCGGGTACTCGCTGCTCGTGAGGAGCGTGCGCCACTTCCTGAACCGAGCGATCGAGAGGCAGCGCCCCTCCATCTCTGTGTGCTTGCGCGACGACCACCTGAACATCGAGGTTCTCTTCGGTGAGCTCGATTGGACCGCCGACCGAGAGCTCGAGAGCTACTTCGAGAGGCTGCGCGAACGTCTCGTGCGCCACGAGGTGGCAGAGGAGCTCGTGGTCTATCCCGCCTATCGCCAAACTGCGGCGGGCGACCAGACGGCGCTCCACGAGTCGGACCATCTGGTCGACCAACAACGAGACGCCACCCATCTGCTTGCGCTGCTCGAGAAATCCGACCCGAGCGGGCCGCTGTTCCGCTCGGAGCTGCACCACATGCGCCGCACCATCCTGGCGCACGCCCGGGCCGAAGAGGAGGTGGTGCTGCCGCGGCTCGAGCTGCTGCCAACGCGAGACCAGCGCAGCCTCGGCCACCGGTACCAGCTGGCCCTGGAGGCGGCGCCGACCCGTCCCCACCCCCATGCACCTCGCCGCCTGCCGGCGGCCCTGATCGTCAACCCGGTGGTCGCGGTGCTCGACCATCTGCGCGACGCCATCCGCGGCGCCGCTTGATCAGTAGACCCAGACCTCCGTACCGATCGGCATGATGTTGTCCGCCCACACCCAGTTGATCGCCTCGTCGCTCAGGCGGACGCAGCCGTGCGACACGGGTTCTGGGGGCACGTAGCCGTCGCCGTGCAGGGCGAAGCCGGAGTCGAAGTACCGGGGCCGCCAGAGCTGGCCGAGCGAGTCGGTCACCATGCGGTCGATCGCGTAGTAGATGTGGAACACGCCGACCGGCGTGTCGGCCACGGCGCAGCCGGGGTCGCAGTAGGTGTAGCCGCCCCCCGTCGAGGTGTTGAGCGTCCAGAGCAGCTTGCCGTTGTCGACGATCATCACGAGGTCCTCCGCCAGGTCGACCTCGACGACGTAACCGCTCTTGCTGCGAGGAGCGGGAACGATGCCCTTGCGCAATGCTGCCTCTGTCTCGGGGCCGACGACTCCGTCCCGTTCGATTCCCGCGGCCTTCTGGTAGGCGTACACCGCCTGCTGCGTGCTGTCGCCGAAGTTGCCGTCCGCCGTCCCGATCCAGTAGCCGAGGGAGATCAGGCGCTTCTGCAAGGCGAGCACTGCCGGACCGCTGTCGCCGTAGGCGAGCTGGTTCTTGGGGGGCGCCGGCTTGTTGGGTGTCGTGGTCGCGGTGGTCGGCGGCGTTGTCGGGCTTGTCGTCGTAGTGGAGCCGGCCGGCACCGTCGAAGTGGGCCCGGGCGGGGGCGGGTCCGACGTCGTCGTCGGGTGCACGCCGCCGGAGCCGCTGGTGGTGGGCGTCGTCCCCGGACCGGATGCCCCGTGGGTGGCACCGCAGGCGGCAGCGGAGCCCAACAGGACGAGCGCGGCGACCAATGCCCCGCGAGCTGGTGCTGCACGTGTCATACCGACCATCCGATACCCAGAAAGCTTGCCTGGCCGTTCAGACTAGGCGCTGCGACTCGCCACGATCGGGCAATCGCGGACGATTCGTGCGATATCTCAGCTGACCCCCTGCGCCTTCGTGGCCCCTCAGGGCTGCATGCGGCGGCGCATCAGCAGCAGCGTGTTCAGCCGCGCCATCATCGGCGGGCTCGGGTACCGGTCGCCCTCGATGTGATCGAACAGCGTCTCCAGGTACTCCTCCCACGACTCGTTGTCGGGAATCGCTGCCTCTACCCGGTCCAGCATCGGACCGGACGGGTAACGCGTCTCCGCCAGCTTCTCGAGGAGGACCGAAAAGTAGCGCTCCTGCATGGCGCGGATTGCCATCGTGCTCCCTTCTCAGGTCGATCGCTTGTGGGTGGAAGTGGACTTGGAGGCCGACGCCTGGCGGGAGCGACCGGGGCTTGTGCGGGAGGCGCCAGCCTTCGTCGCGCCACGCCCGTCGTTGGATCGCGTTCCCCCGGTCGCCTTCCGAGCGCCCGTGCTCTTGCGAGCTCCGCCGGCGGATTCGTTGCGAGAGGTTCCGGCAGAGCTCGACGGTGACTTCGTGGCCGACCTTGCGCTCTTCGCCGGCGCCTTGCCCGCTGGCGCAGCCGGCTTGGAAGCTCGTGCTGAGCTCTTGCGAGTCGTGCCGGACGACTTCGAGGGCGCTTTCGCCGTCGACTTCTCGGGCGCTTTCGCCGTCGACTTCGAGGGCGCTTTCGCCGTCGACTTCGAGGGCGCTTTCGCCGTCGACTTCGAGGGCGCTTTCGCCGTCGACTTCGAGGGCGCTTTCGCCGTCGACTTCGAGGGCGCTTTCGCCGTCGACTTCGAGGGCGCCTTGCGCGTCGACTTCGAGGGCGCCTTGCGCGTCGACTTCGCGGGCGCTTTCGCCGTCGACTTCGCGGGCGTCTTTCGGGCCGAGGCTTCGCCTGGGCTCGTCTCCCCGCGCGCTGCACCCTTGCGCGGCTGCGCCTTCTGCGACTCGCCCTCGCGCGGCTGCTCTTTCCCGTCTCGGCCCTGCCCAGAGCTGCCGTTTGCCGACGATCCCTGGCCGGAACTGGACGAGGCGTCACGTAGCTGCTGGACGATCTCTCGTCCGGTGCTGATGACCCCGACGACGGTGCCGGCGGTGCCGATCACCTTGGCGATGCGGTCGAGGTCGCGGATCCCTTCGACCACGTTGCCCGGGAAGGACTTGCGCCGCTTCCTACGCCGGATCGCCTTGCCCACCGATGAGATCGGCGCCGCAGCCTTGACGACGGAAGCAACCTTGCCCTGGCCGGCCGACGCCAGCTGGCGGATCGTGTGGTCGTGGCCGTTGCGGTGATTCCCGTCGCGGTGCGAAGAGTGCCCGTTCCTCCCGAATAGCGAGCCCACGAGCAGCACAGGCGTCGCCGTGGCCTTCTGTCTCTGTTCGTTTGACATGCCTACCGTTCCTCCTCCACGAGACTTTCCTCTGCGAGCGAGATCATCCGCTCAACTCCAAGACCGGTCCGACATCGAGGCGCAGGTCGTCGTCCGTCAGGCCGAAGGTCTCCTTCAGCTCGACCATGCGCTGCGATAGCTGCCGCATCGCAGAGCCCAGCCTCTCGACCTCCTCGTCGCTGAGGCTCCCCGCCACCATGCGGCTGACGGCCTGCCGCTCCAGCAGTTGGCGCACGGTGTCCACGAGCGTCAAGACGAGTCTCTCCAGGCCTTTGCCGAGATGCTCGCGCTGGCGATCCCGCGCCGGGGAAGTCGCCAGGTTCGCTGGCACGTGGGGCGGCGGCCCCGTACCCGGGCTTGCGGGCCGAGTCGGCGCGGGAGCGGGGACCTCGGCCCGGCGAGGCTCGGCCGGCATGACCGTGCCCTCGGCCGGGGCCACTAGGGCCTTCGTCGGCATCACTGCGCCCTCCGCCAGGCGAGGAGCCGCCGACGCGATTGCACTGCCGTCCGGGACCCCGTTCTCCACCGAAGTGATCACCGCCTGCAGGCCGATCCAGGCCAGGTCGATCCCGGCGACGGACAGCAGCAGATCGCCTGAGACGACCGCTCCGTTGTCGAGCAGCCCGTCGAGCAGGTCGACGAGAGTGGCGTCATCGCCCGCCATCGCCGACTCCCTCGGTAATTACGGTGTGCGGGCAGAAATCCACGAACTCGTACGGAGGCCACGGCCCGCTGACCTCCGCCAGTAGGTCGAACTCCGCGCCCCTCTCGACCTCTGTCCGCATCACGTCTTCGAACTCGGCACGATCTGCTGAGCGGACGAGATAGCAGGCGTCGAGCAAGCGTTGGCGGCCTTCCGCCACCGTGACCGTCGAGGCCACGAGCTTTCCTTCAGCGCAAGATGCCAGCAACCGGTCGTGGATCGAGGCCGCACAGGCCCCGGCCAGCTGAGCCAGCCGGCGCCGTCCCTCTCGCTCCTGCAGCCGCGAGAGCAGATAGTCCCGGCCCGAAGCGCCGCCCGTCGGCGGGCCTCCCATCACGACCTGCTGCGCGCTCTCCGCCCGCCACGTCATGCGAACCACCCACTGAGCGGCTCCGAGGACGCGATCGACGAGCGCCGAGTACGAGTCCGCTTCGGCCTCCAGCAGTCCGACGACGGCGCGCTCGTCGACGAGCACGGTGCCGAAACGGCAGGGCACCACGCCGCCTGCCTCGAGCGCCGCTTCCAGGACCCCTTCATGAGCTACCAGGGCAGCCTCCAACGCCGCACCTTCCAAGCCCAGTACCCCGAAGGAGTCGGGCAGGTCGCTCACAAGGGCGCCGAGCTTGCCCGTCTGCAGCACGGCCACGTCGCTGCCGCCGACGCCGTGCACCTTGGGCACAGGCTGACCTGCAGGGACGACGCCGTACATGTAGGTGAGGCCGGTCGACTGTCCGATCTCGTTCGAGCGCTCAGGCGCTGCCGCTCTCATGATCAGACCCTCACGACCCGGACCGGCTACCGCTCGCCGCATCGAGCGCGGAAGCCAGCCGGTCGACGGATTGCTCCAGCCGTTCGAGGCGCTCGCCGAGCTCCTGCTGCGGGCTGCCGTCCCGGGCGCCGCTCGACAACCAGGGGTCGTGCTCCCACCAGTCGATCCCCATCTCCCGGGCCTTGTCGACCGACGCAACCAGCAGGCGCAGCTTGATGGTCAGCAGCTCCACGTCGACCAGGTTCACGACCACGTCGCCCGCGATGACGATTCCCTTGTCGAGCACCCGCTCGAGGATGTCGGCGAGGTTCGAGGTGTCGCGCGCCGCCATGCCATGCGCTCCGTCGAAACGCTGGCGCCATTCGTCGAGCGCGCTCCCCCGTCCCTCCTCGGCCATCGCCATCACGCCTCCTCGTCGGCGCGATTGCGGTAGTAGCGCCGGACGCGCCCGTACTCGATGAGGGCGCCATCCTCATCGGCGATCGCCTCGTAGCTGCCGAGGAGGCTGGTCGAGTCAGGGACACGTTCGAGCTCCACGACCTCGAAGCTGATCCGCCAGGCTCCGTCCTCTCTGGCAGCCCCGGACACGGACTCGATCCGTCTGCCGGTCAGCTCCTCGAAAGCGAGGCGCGCCGAACGCACGACCTCCGCCATCGGCTTGCCGTCTGTCTCAGCGGCCATCGAGCACCGTCCCAGGACCCCTGCCGCCGAGGCTCTCGAGCAGCGTCTCCTCCGCCGCCGTCCGGTCGTCCTCGCTGATCTCGCCCCTTGCAAAGGCTTCGTCGAGCTCGTCCAGACGGCGGCGGACCGCCTCAGGACCATAGAGCTGTTGGTATGCCTGTTCCTCCAGCCGTTCGGCCAACCAGACGAGTCCTTCGACCGGAGCGAGAGGAAGGGTGACGACCCGTCGGAGAAGACCCATCGTCAACCCGCCCTTGCCGCCGGCCGTCTCGTGCGCCGACCGCGCCCTGCGTACGAGGGCAGCTCGGCGAAGTCCCACGGCGCCAGCGGACCAGTCATCTTCACGTGCAGCCGGCCGCGCTCCGACTGCGCGATCCCCTCCAGCGCCCGCTCGAACCGATCCAGGTCCGTCCGCCTGACCAGAAAGGCCGCCCTCATCACCACGTCCTCGCCGCCCTCGGGAAGCGGGCGCGCCCGCACTGACATGCGGGACAACTGCTCGCCGAGCCGCCGCGCCTCGCCGGCCTTCAAGCTCTCCAGTGACTCGTGCACAAGCCGGCCGAGCTCGATGCGGTCGTAATAGGAGGCCGCCGGTGGGGAGCGGCGCACCTTCTCGCGCAATCTTGTCGCCCTGGGCGCAGCAGCAACGGCCTCGCGGAGGGCGCTGTCGCCCTCGAAACTGATCGCCACCCGCATCTCGACGGTGTCCCGCAACTCGTCCATCAGAGCGAGCAACTCTGCTTCGCGGGGGCCTACGAAGCGCTCCACCAACTCGTCCTCGCAGTCGACCACCACCCCGAATCGCATCGGGAGCACCGCACAAGATGCCGCCGCCCCGTCGACCACGGTCTCGTGAGCCTGGAGATTGGCCCTGTTGGCTCGAACCTCGCGGCCCTCGAGTGGGCTCACGACGGCTGCGAGCCGGCCGGCCGGGATCTTCCGCACCGGTCCGGCCGCCGGTTGCACCGGTGCGTCGAGCAACGGGGCCCGGCAGTCGGCCGGAACGAGGCAGTAGAGGTGCAGGGAGCTCATCGCGTCAACCGTTGCGTCGGCCCGTGCGCTCGCCGGCCCGGCCGCCCGAGGAGGAGCGCCGGTGGCTGCCGTTGCCGTTGCCGCGTCCGAGCGCCTTGCTGACGCCGTCCAGGGCTCCTTCGGTCTTTCCTTCAGCACCCTCTTCGGTCATGTCGTGAGTCAGACCCTCGATGCCGTGCGTCTCGGTCTGGCCGAGATCCAGCCGGTTCACCGCCTCGGCGAATCGCAGGTAGGTGTCGACACTGGCCACTACCACCCGGGCGTCGATCGTCAGCACCTCGATCCCGAGAGCCGAGACACGGACGTAGGCGTCTATGACGAGGCCCTTGTCGAGAATCAGGTCGAGGACGTCCGCCAGGCTGCTCGGCCTGGGCGCCCGGGAAAGCGTGCTTGAGGTCATCGACATCTAGGCCACCCTGCCTCTCTCCCTCGCCGCCGACGCGAGCTTGGTCACCGTCGACACGATCGGCTTCTTCTCGTGTTCAGGCTCCGGCTGCGGGCGGGAGGTGCGCCGCCGTGGCCTCTCGTCGTCGTGCTGTCGGGACTTGCTGGAGGCCCTCGGCTTCCCGCCGTCCTCCGCCTCGTCCTCGTCTCCTTCGCCGTCCTCGTCCTCGTCGTCTGCTGCGGAGCGATCTTGCGCGTCCTCGTCCTCGACGCCCTCGTCCTCTTCGTCGTCCTCGGTATCGGCATCGCTATCCTGATCGTCCTCGTCACGAGAGACGAGCTCTGAGAGCCGCTGGACCACTTCGTCGCGGAGTTGCCGTGCCGTGTCCGCCCAACTGCCGTCCTTGGCTTCGGTCAGCTGACGAACTGCGGGGAGGTCGAGGACCTTCTCCCCGAGCTTGCGGATCTCCTTGTATCGCTTCTCGCCGGCCCTCGCCCCGAGCACGTACCCGACTGCGAAACCGGCCCCGAACCTCTTGAACATCGCCCTACGCCTTGGCCAGCTGCCTGCCGCGGACGAGCGCGTAGGCCGCCGAGGCGCCCACCAGCCCGTAGGCGGCCCGGGTGGCGACCGACCGACCGAGCGCCGCGCGAAGCGGGTCGAAGTTGGCAAGCCCTACGAGCCCCCAGTTGATGGCTCCGAGTGCCATCACAGCGCCAGCTGCCTGATCGAGAGGCGTGACCCTGTCGAGGACGCTCTTGTTGTTTCCGTTTCGCATGTTGGACCTCCTCCAGTCCTTTGCGGCTCCCTCGCCCGTCCCAGAGCGACGTCGCCGGGTCAACGATCGAACTTGGCCCTTTCGGCGATGCGGCCGAGAAGGCCATGGTCATCCGAGCCACCGGTTACCTCTTCGTGATCCCGCTCGTGATCGCGCCCGCCATCGCGACCAGTGGACGATCCGTTACTTCTCTTCTCCTCATCGTCGTCCTGTCGGCCGCCGAAGAACTCCCTCAGTCCCTGCGACTCGGTGGTCGTGAGATCGAGGCGGTTCACAGCTTCGGCAAAGCGCAGGTACGTGTCCACGCTCGCCACGACCACGCGGGCGTCTATTGTGAGCAACTCGATGCCCGCCAGCGACACTCGCACGTAGGCGTCGATCACCAAGCCCTTGTCGAGGATCAGGTCGAGGACGTCCGCCAGGCTGCTCGGGCGCGGGGCTCTGGACATTCCGGTCGACTGCACCATCGCCATGGTCAGCGTGCCTCCCTCTCGAGTAGGTCAGTCGGCGCGCCGGATCCGCTCGCTTGGCACCTCCAGTGCTTCGGCGCCTTGGCGTCCGGCAACTTTGCCTCCTTCCGTCCGCCCCTTGCCTTCTGGCGTGGCGCGGACGGTGACCTCGACGACCGCTTCAAATACCCACGTCCCGGCAAGGGGAAACAGATCGCACAGGAGCCGGTGCCTGAGAAAATCAGTCGAGAAAGTGTGGTTGCTCCGAGTGCACTGGGGTATCGGCGTCATGTGCCAGTAGTCGCCGGTAACTTTGTGGGCCGCCGCGCCAGGGAGCTGGCCGGCATGATCGGCATCGCGCTGCTGCTGGACGTGGCGGCCGTTGTCGGCATCTCGTACGTCGCCGGTTTCGGCGCGGTCGTCCGGGCGCTCGAGCGGGTCGGCACGGGCTGGCCGTGGCTCGGGATCCTGGTCCTCGGAGTGATCGTCTCGTACGCCGGCTACGCGATCGTCTACGAGCGGATCTTCCGGATCGAAGGTGGTCCCCAGCTCAGCCCGAAGCAGATGAGGGCTGTCGTGAGTGCCGGGTTCGGGGGGTTCCTCGCACACGGAGGCGGCCCGCTGGACATCTATGCGCTCGAAGGGGGGGGCTGCTCGCGCCGTGAGGCCAAGATGCGGGTGACCGCACTCGGCGGCATGGAGCACGGTGTGCTGGCGCTCGTGGCGACGGTCGCCGCCATCGTGACGCTGGTGAGGGGCGAGCCCGAGCCACCGCTCGATGTGCTGATCCCCTGGGCGGTGATCCCGGTGCCCGCCTTCCTGGCTGCCTTCGTCCTCGCCCACCGGCATGCCAACCCGGACCCGTACACCTCGGGCGGCGGGGACGGGGAGCACGGCGGGGTCCGGGAACGTGCGCGGTCGCTGATCTCGATCTTCGTCGACTCAGTCGAAATGATAAGGCGGCTCTTTCTCGACGTACCGGGCCGCTTTCGCTCGGTGGCAGGCATGGCGGCTTTCTGGCTCGGAGAGAGCTTCGCGATCTGGGGCGCGATGGCCGCGTGTGGATACCAGATGGCGCCGGCCCCTCTCATCGTCGGCGTCGCCACCGGCGCAGTATTCACAAGGCGTACCGGACCCTTCGCCGGGTCCGGCGTTCTCGCCCTCGTGCTGCCCGTCACCATCTGGTACTCGGGAGCACCCCTCGCGGTCGCAGTGGTCGGGGTTGGCATCTACCGCGCATGCGGCACCTGGATCCCGATGCCTTGGTCCTTGCGGAGCCTTCCGACGCTACGAGCGCTCGGCCAGAGGCAGACGCCGCGGGCACCAGGACAGGCGCCCCAACCGGAGAACGAGCCTGCACTGCGCCGATCCGCTGGCTGACGCGCTCCCGGCCCTTAGGGCTCTCCCCCGGTGGGTCTCCCTACCATCTGGGCAATTAGCCGGTTGAATGGGGATCACGAAGATCGACCTCGAGCAGCAACGAGGGCAGGGACCCGTGACGGCGGCCGGGCTCGGTCCGTCGCCGGGCGGCGCGCCCGGGCGACGGCGCGTCCACCGCCCGAGTGACCTGCTGCTCGCGCTCGCAGCGCTGATCGCACTCATCATCTTGCTGGCCGCGGTCCATACCCTGCCGACCGGCACCACCGAGGTGTCCAACGACGTCTCGAGGGCGATGCGAAGCATCCCCTACGCGGTCAGCATCGGCGTATCACTGCTGGCGACTGCCGGAGCGCTGGCGCTGTTCCTGCTCACGATCAACACCCTTGCCCGGCGGGAGACGGCGGCCGTCGTGAACGCGCTGGTGGCGGCACTGGCAGCTGCCGGCGCGTCGCTTCTGACCACCGTCATCTGGCATCTGGAGCATGGCGAGCTCGACCGCATCGCTCTCGGCGGATCGAACCCTTCGATCCTGGTGTTCGACTGCGCCGTCGTCGCCTTCCTGACCGCAGGCGACGTGGTGCGGCGACCTCGCTGGACCCGATGGTGCGTGCTGGTGGTCGTCGTACTCCTCATCGGCGACGTCGCCTCCCGCGCCCTTGCCCCGTTGGCCCTGCCGGTCTCCCTCGTCGGAGGGCTGCTCTTCGGCTGGCTCGTCCGTTGGGGCTTCGGAGCACCGACCACCCGCCCGAGCCTGGAGGAGATCGCGGCCGGTGCTGGCATCACAGGGCTCTCGGCCGCGTCCCTGCGGGAGGTCCCCGGTACGAGAGGCGCACTTCTCGAGGGGAAGCTGACGGACGGCACGACGATAGAGGTCAGGATCGCGGATCGCGATACGAGGGGGGCGGGTCTGGCGCGCCGCGTGTGGTCCTTGGTGCGGCTGCGTCAAGTTGCCTCCGGGCACCCGTCGCTCGGGTCACGCTCGCGGCTCGAGAGGTTCGCCCTGTCGAGCTGCCTGGCCGAGCGCCACGGGGCGATCGTCCCCCGTGTGCTGGCGATGGTCGAGCTCGACTCGAGAGCGATAGTCCTCGTGACCACCCGCCCCGAGGGCCGGATGCCGGGCGCCGACGAGAGTCCCGACGTCGTCGCCGGACTCTTCGAAGCCCTACGCGAGCTGCATGACGCCGGAGTCGCCCATCGGGACCTGCGGCGGGAGTCGCTGCTGCTGATCGAACAGGAAGCGTCGAAGGCCCGGGCCGGATTCGCCAAGCTCGACTCGGCGCAACCGGGAGCGAGCTACCTGCTGCGGCGCCTCGATCTCGCGCAGCTGCTGACGACCGCCGCCGGGGCGTCCACCCCCGCCGTGGCGGTCGAGGGGCTACGCCACGGTTACGGCGACGTCGACGAGGCCGAGGTCGCACCCGTGCTCCAGCCGTTGGCGCTGGCGCCGTGGGGTTGGACAGCGATGCGGGCCGCCCGCGGTTGCGTCGCGGAGCTGCGCGAGGCGCTCGGGGCGACCGAGAGCGAACTCCCCCAAGCTTCCTTGGAGCGGTTCCGTTGGCGGACGGTGCTGAGTGCTGTCGCCCTCGTGGCGGCCGCCTTCATCCTCGTGGGCCAGTTGAAGAAGGTCAACCTCGCAGGGGCGCTCGGACACGCCAACCTTGCCTGGTGCGCGGTCGCCGTGGCCGGATCGGCTGTTACCTATGCGGCGGCGGCCGAGAACCTGGCGGCCTTCGTCCCCAAGCACCTGTCAATCCTGCGCGGCTTCCTCGTCCAGCTGTCGACTGCCTTCGTCGGCGTGGCAATGCCGCCGACTGTGGGACATGTGGCCGTCAACTCTCGCTATCTGCACCGATCGGGTGTCGACCAGCCGGCGATCGCTGCAGCGGTGGCGCTGTCGCAGATCGTCAACGTGCTGACGACGGTCCTGCTGCTGCTCTTGATCGGCCTGTTGACGGGTTCGGGGGTGAGCCGCTTTCACATCCGGCCCAGCAACACCCTGCTCGTCGTGCTCGCCTCGATCGTCACGCTGCTGGCCATCTTCGTGGCCATCCGGCCGACGCGCGCCCTCATCACCCGTGACCTGTGGCCAAGGCTGCGAACCGTCTGGCCCCGCCTGCTGGAGGCTTTCTCGAACCCCGTCCGCCTGCTGATCGGGGCGGGCGCCAACCTTCTCCTCACCGCCGGCTACGTGCTCGCCTTCTACGCGGCAGTGCGGGCGGTGGGGGGCATCCCCCTCTGCTGCCGACGGCAGCCGTGTTCCTGGCGGGTAACGCAGTCGGGTCAGCGGCACCGACGCCGGGTGGGGTCGGCGCCGTCGAGGCAGTACTTTCTGCCGGGCTGAGCGCGCTCGGGATACCCGTGCACGAGGCCATCCCGGCGGTCCTCATCTTCCGGGTGGCGACGTTCTGGCTGCCGATCCCAGCCGGCTGGGTGGCCTTCATCGTGATCCAGCGGCGCGGCGTGCTCTGACCACGAGGCACTTCTGCCGCGCTGCTCAGAGCTCGCGGCGCTCGAAGCTCAACATCCCGATCGCCAGGGCGGCGAGGAACCAGGCGCCGGAGAACACGAGATACCACCACGGCGGCGCCGAGTCTGCGAAGAAGGGGTTCCCACCCTGGCCGGCCTCCCCGATGATCCGAGTGCTGATGAACGCCGATGGCTCGAGGTAATAGATGGCACCGTGCCAGAGCCCGTCCGTCGGCAGCACGAAGTGGGCCACCGAGCCGACCGTCTTCAACGCCTGGATCTTGAACACGGCACCGAGGGCGCCGACGACTCCTGCCAGCCAGGCAGAGCCGAAGAGGGCCACGCCGACCACCCCCGTCGCCAAAGCAGAGAGCCTCGTGCTGATCGCCAGCACGAGCGTCATCAGCACGGCGCCCTCGGCGAACAGGTAGAGAGCGGCGGCGACGGGGTTCGGCGGGACGAACCCGCTCACTGCCTTCACGACCAGGAACTCGAGCGCCGACACGCCGAGGGAGTAGGCGGCGACGAGGAACCCGAGCCCGAGCCACTTGCCGAGAAGGACCTCGCTGCGCCGCAGCGGCCGGGTGACGACCGTCTGCAGCACGCCCGACTCGACCTCGAACGAGACCGATGGCGAGGCTATGGCAGAGGCGCTGAGGGCCACGACGAACGAGAACATGAACATGAACAAGATGAGAGCCTGCGGCAATGCCACCTGATCCTGCCCCGATGTCAGGCTCTGCGAGTGGCTGAGGCGGTAGAAGCCCCAGGCGCTGAGGCTCACCATGGCGAGAGTGATGATCACGAATACGGCCACCAGCTTGCGGCGCACCGCCTCTCGCACCGTCAGCCGGGCGAGGACCAGCACGGGGTTCATCGCTCCTGCTCCCCCAGCAGCTCCAGGAACCGATCTTCGAGGCTCTTGCGCTCCGGCACGACCGCCCCGACGTCCCCTCCGAGAGCCACGACCTCGCGCACGAGATCGGGGACTCTGCGCGACTCGATCGCCTGTACCACGATCCACTCCCCCTCCGGGTATACGTGCCCGTACGGACCGAGGCGGCTCCACCAGCCATCCGCCAAGCCGCCGACGCTGAGGCGGACCGTCGACTGGGGGCCGATCAGTTCGGGGAGCGTCCCCATGGCGATCGTGGCGCCCTTGTCGATCACGGCCACCCGGTCGCAGACGTGCTCCACCTCCTCCAGCAGGTGGGTGTTCAAGAACACGGTCGCGCCCCGCTGACGCAGATCCCTGATGATCTGGCGCACGTCGTGGCGCCCCACCGGGTCGAGGGCGCTCGTCGGTTCGTCGAGGACGATCAGCTCGGGCGAACCGAGCAATGCCACCCCGAGCCCGAGCCGTTGCTGCATGCCCTTGGAGAAGGAGCCCACCTTGTCGCCTTGGCGATCCGTGAGGCCGACCGTCGCCAGCGCTGAGCCGATCTCGTGGTGCCAGGCCGAGCGAGCAAGACGGAGCAGCCGGCAATGGAGAAGGAGGACCTCTCTGGCGGTCAGCCACGCCTGGAAGCGAAACAGCTCCGGCAGGTAGCCGACACGCCTCCTCGTCTCCACGTCCCCGATCGGAGCGCCGAGCATCATCGCGTCGCCGCCGGTCGGACGCACCAATCCGAGGAGCAGCTTCACCGAGGTGGTCTTGCCGGCACCGTTGGGACCGAGGAATCCGAAGATCTCCCCGCGCTCGACCGTGATCGAGAGCGACTGCAGCGCGACGGTCCGCCGGTACTCCTTGCGCAGCTCGATCGTATGGATGGCGGGCGACCGCACGCCCGACGGCTCGGCGCGGACAGCGCCTTCGGGAACCCATTCGCCGGCGGTCGCCACCACCGCCGGCGCCGACTCAGCCGAGCTCGCTTGCGACATCCAGGATGTCCTTCTTGTCGAGCAGCCCGAGAGCTGCGTGGATCTCGCCCTCGCCGTCGATCCAGATGACGCCCGAGGCACCGACCGCCGGATCGGTGACGAGGATCCCGGGCGAGCCCGAGATGTCGACCTGGCTCATCTCGGCGCTTGGAGGGACCGAGACCGGTAGCACAGAGAGGTTGCCGAGCAGCCGCAGCTCCTGGGCCAGACCGGCAGGCAGTTCGGGCTGCGAGAGCACGTAGGCCTCGAGTCTGAGGGCCGAACCGGATGTCGCCGAGACCGAGGGCCTGGCCATGACGAACGTGGCCAGCGTCGGCAGCTCGACGCCATCGGAGTCCCCTCCGTACTCGACGAGCACGGCGGGTCCGGCGTCGATCGTCAACTCGGAGCCCGCCGGGGAGACGCCGGTTGCCGACGAGAAGCGGATCGTCGCCCGCACCTCCGACTGCACGACCACGGTCTGCGGGCGGCCGACGCCCTGCGGCAGGCGCGAAGGGTCGGGAACGTGCAGTCCCGTCACCCGCTCGGCGGCGGCGATGGAGGCGACCTTGGAGGGACCGGCCGACGACCAGCTGAGATCGCCGAACGACAGCTTCATGAACCCATTGGGAGTGTGGAGGCCGCCCAACGTCCCCGGGCCGCTCGCCACCCCGGTGATGTCGGCGAGGGAGATGAAGCCGGCCGGCACGGTGGGCGAGGTGTCCGCCGGCGATCCCGCCGGAGTCTTGGTCACCACCACCGCCGTCACCGCCGCGGCGACGATGGCGATGCTGGCCAAGATGAGGGCGGGTGACGGCACGGACACCACGATCGGCCGCCAGGCGCGGACCGTCGCCGGCTTGACCTTGGCGACGGAGGTGGCGGGGGCCGAGACGGCATCGAGGTGGCGGCTCCATGCGGCCTCCACGTCGGGCAGGGCGACCGGCCTGGCGAACAGTGCGGATGCCAGGTCGGCGTCCGCGGCGGCGACATCACGCCGGCGGGCGCAGCGAGAGCAAGCCTGCGTGTGCCGGACGTCGGCGTCTGCGACGGCAAGCGGCTCGTCGACCATCCGCCGAAGCGTGCCCTCAGGTACGTGACGCATCTTCGATCTCCTTGCGAAATGCAGCCTCGGCCCGCCGCAGCATCGTCCCGACATGCCCCGTCCCGATCCCCATCGACTCGGCGACCTCTGCATAGCTGAGACCGCAATGACGAAGGACGAGCACGGTGGCGGAACGGCGCGGCAGGCGGCCGAGGGCCTCCCTGACGTCCTGCTGGGTGGCCCTCTCGAGGACGACTTCCTCGGGAGTGACCTGGTGGCCCGGCCGGCTGGCTGCACGCAGGTGGCGATCCTGCCGACGCCTCCCTCCGCGCAGGGCGTTCAAGCCTGCGTGCACCGCCGCCACCCGCACCCAGCCGGCGGCGTGGGCGCGTTCCGGCGAGCCCACGGCGGGATTGGGGAACCTCCGGTGGGCCGCGACGAGCACGTCCTGGGCGACGTCCTGGGCGAGATGAACGTCACCGACGACCCGCTGCGCTACTCGCACCACCTCGGGGTAGTGAGCGCGGAAGAACGACTCGAACGCCGAAGACGGGCTCTCGCCTCGCCGCCCGGCCGCATCTTCGGGAGTTGGCTTCTGTCGAGCTTCCACGGGCACCACATACCATGCACCGCAGGCATGGCGAATGTGACGGCTTGTAGGGAACAACCCGGAAGATCTTGGTGGGTAGGCCGAATCGCGTTCTTATAGCCGGATCCCTATATGTGGCTCAAAAAGCTAGAATCTCAGCCATGGATCCTGTGCGCAACCCGTACAGCCCGGGTGCCGGCACCCGGCCGCCCGCCCTCGTCGGGCGCGAGCGCGAGCTCGATGCCATGGACGTGTCTCTGCAGCGGATGATGCTCGGGCGGGACGGCCGCAGCCAGCTGCTCACGGGTCTGAGAGGTGTCGGCAAGACCGTTCTCCTCAACGAGTTCGAGCAGCTCGCCGACGGGCGGCGGTGGACGCACGAGCACATCGAGGTGGCCGAGGACGGGAAGCTGCCCATGCGGATGGCGGCTGCGCTCCGCCGTGTCCTGCTGCTGATGGATGCCCGCCAGCGCATCGGCGAGCGCGTCCGCCGCGTCCTCGGCGTGCTGAAGGCCTTCACGATGCGTCTCCCGGACGGTCCCGAGCTCACGATCGACGTCGAAGCTGTCTACGGTCCGGCGGATTCGGGAGACCTGGCACTCGACCTGGCCGGGCTGTTCGTCGAGCTCGGCGAGCTGGCTCGCGACCACGGCACCGGGGTGCTCCTCACCGTCGACGAGCTGCACTACGTGGACCAGCGCACCCTCGAGGCGTTGGTGATGGGCCTGCACCGGGCGACTCAGCTCCGCTTGCCGATCACCATCGCCGGTGCCGGCCTTCCCTCCCTGGCGGCGGTCACCGGCGAGGCGAAGTCCTATGCCGAGCGGATGTTCACCTTCCCGGAGATCGGGTCGTTGGCACCCGAGCACGCGATCGAGGCCCTGGTCGTGCCGGCCGAAGACGAGGGCGTGCGGTGGCAGCCGGAGGGCCTCGAGCTCGTGCTGCAGGCGACGCAGGGGTATCCGTACTTCCTACAGGAGTTCGGGCGGAGTGCCTGGGACGTCGCAGAAGGGCCGGACATGATCACGCTCGACGAGGTGCGGCGGGCGGTTCCGGTGGCCGTCGCCGAGCTGGACGACGGTTTCTTCCGCGTGAGGAGCGGGCGCACAAGTGATCCCGAACGGGCCTACCTGCGGGCGATGGCCGAGCTCGGTCCCGGCCCCGTGCGGACCGCCGATGTGGCAGGGGTCCTCGGGCGCAAGCCGACGGCCATCACGCCGATCAGGGAAAGCCTGATCAAAAAGGCCCTCTGCTATGCCCCCCGGTGGGGCGAGATCGACTTCACGGTCCCGATGTTCGGCCAGTTCATGCAGCGGCTGATGCCGCCGGTCGATCCGCCGTCGGAGTGAGCTGGCGCTGCACGGCGGGCGGAACGATTCAGTCGATCCGGAAGCTGAGCTGCTGACCGCCGCTTGCGGGATGCCGTGGAAGGCTCCGTTCGACGGCCTCCTGGTCGACGTTCGCCCAGCGCCAGGATCGAGAATCGAGCACCTCGCTGCGTCCCCCCGCTTCCCGGAAGGCCTGACGGACGATCCGCGTTATCCGTTCCTGCTCCGCCTCGCCCTGATAGGCGCCGCTCCCGAAACGAACCCGGTACACGTCGACGAGATCGGGCCGCGCCGTCCCCAGCCACTCGAGGAAGTGCTGGCGGACCCCTCGCCGCAGATGCAGCGCGATGGCGGACACCGAGACCGCACCGGCAGCTGCACATGCGCTTGCCACCTGGCGCAGTTGCTCGTCGCCGTCGGAGAGGCCCGGCAGCACGGGCGCCACCAGCACGCCGCACGGAACTCCCGCTTCGTTCAACCGCCTGACTGCCTCGAGCCGCTTGTCCGGAGGCGGCGTGCCGGGTTCGCTGAGGCGCCAGACGTCGCGATCCAATGTGCCGATGGACAGGTTGACACGCACATCGGCGCGCCGCCCTGCCTCCACCAGCAGCGCAAGGTCGCGCAGCACGAGCGTCGACTTGGTGAGGATGCTGAAGGGGTTGGCGTGCTCGACCAGCACCGTCAGCACGCCGCGAGTCAGGTGGTACTTGCCCTCCGCCTTCTGGTACGGGTCGGTGTTGGTTCCCATGGCGATGTGCTCGCCACTCCACCTGGGCGAGGACAGCTCCCCCCGCAGGCGCTCGACGGCGTTGACCTTGACCACGATGCGCCGATCGAAGTCCTCCCCGATCCCGAGGCCCAGGTACTCGTGCGTGGGCCGTGCGAAGCAGTAGACGCAGGCATGGCTGCATCCCCGGTAGGCGTTGATCGTGTAGCGGAACGGCACCCGGCTCTCCTCGGGAACCGTGTTGATGATCCTGCGCGCGTTGACGTGGAGGAACTCCATGCCGCGGAACTCCCCGTGCCCGACATGCCGTTCGACGATCTCGTCGTCGGGGAAGAGGCGGCCGTCGTCCTCCTGCTCTGCTGTTCGCCAACGCAGACCCGCCGGCCTGATTGCTCCCGACATGCCTTGAACGCTAGCGCGGCCCTCGCCGCTTGTCGAACACATGTTCTGGTGAATGAAGAGCGGGCCGTCAATTAGGTTGGCGCGTCGTGCCTGGCAAAGCCGTTGAGCATCTGGCAGGAACCGTCTCTCTCTGGGAAGCGTGCGCTGATCGAGAAAGAGCGCTCGCCGCCCGCAACTGGGCAGCTATCGAGCCGAGCTGGGGCATCTTCTCGGTGCCCGAATCGGTCGTGCACCTCCTTCCGGAAGACCTGGCGGGGATGAATGTCATCGAGCTCGGATGCGGCACCGGATACGTCTCGGCCTGGATGGCCCGCCTCGGTGCGCGCCCGGTCGCCATTGACCCGACGCCCTCGCAGCTGGCGATTGCGGCTGCCTCGCAAGCCGAGCACGCGCTTTCTTTCCCGTTGGTGCGGGCTGCGGCCGAACAGGTGCCGTTGCGCGACGGTTCGTTCGACTTTGCCTTCAGCGAGTACGGAGCTGCGATCTGGGCCGATCCGCTCAGATGGATCGAGGAGGCGGCGCGCCTGCTGCGCCCGGGAGGCGAGCTCGTCTTCCTCGGAAACAGCACGCTCCTTATGCTCTGCACATCGCCCGACGACGACAGGCCCGCCACGACGGCCCTCGAGATCCCGCAGGCGGGCATGTACCGCTTCCAGTGGCCGGGGGACTCGTCCGTCGAGTTCCACCTCAGTCACGGCGACTGGATACGGCTGTGCCGCAGGCACGGTTTCGAGTTGGAGGATCTGGTCGAGATCTATGCAGGTCCCGGGGCTTCGACGGTGCCGGGTTACGACCTCGTGTCGCAGGAGTGGGCAGCCAAGTGGCCCTGCGAGGAGGCATGGCGCTTCCGCAAGAAGCCGCCTTAGGCCAAGTGACGGCCCAGGAAGGCCATCGTCCGCTCCCAAGCCTGATCGGCAGCCCGGGCGTTGTACATCGATGGGGTGTCCCAGTTGGAGAAGGCGTGGCCGGCTTCGTAGCGGTAGAGCTCGACTCCCGGCACGTCGGCTACGGCGCGCTCGACCTCGTCGATGCTCTCGTTCGAGATGTACGGATCGTCGACCCCGTAGTGGAACAGCGTCGGGCAGTCGAGCCGGTCGACGTCACCGAGCATCTCGTTGATCGCCGAGCCGTAGTAGCAGACGGCTGCGTCGACCCCACGGCCGTCCACCCTTGACCGGGTGGCGCAGCCGAAGGCAAGCGCACCCCCGAGACAGAAGCCCATCGCCGCCACCCGTCCGCTGCACTCGGGCATCGCCAGCAGATGAGCGTGGGCAGCCCGGATGTCGGTCGTCGCAAGATCCCTGTCGAAACGCTGCACCAGGGCGAAGGCGTCCGCCATGCCGGACTCGTCCTGCCTCTCGAAGCGCGGCTCGAGCCGCCAGAACATGTCCGGCACGAGGACCAGATAGCCCGCCTCCGCCAGCTTGCCGGCCAGTCCTCGCATGTTGTCGTTGACGCCGAATATCTCCTGGAAGAGGAGGATCCCGGGGCCCGTGCCGCCCTCGGGGACGGCGCAGTAGGCGTCGAACTCGTCGTCGCCGACAGCGATCTTCTCGTAGCGCGTCGTCAGGGTCATGGTGAGAAGTTAGGCGCTAGGCGCCTCTCGGCGAGAGACTCGCAGCCATATCCCGCTGTCTGTTCAAAATTCTTGAGGACCGCGAGGACCTGAAGGTGGCTGCGTGGACGCCGTCCATTGCGTGCCGTCCCACCAACGCATGATGCCAGTCGCATCTTGGTACCAGCCCGGCGGCATTGCCGACGGCGGCGGAGCCACGGGCGGCGGCACGCTCATGCCGATCGGCGTCGCCATCTGTCCGGCCGCGTTCGGGCGTCCCCGCTGCATCAACCGGATCCCGCCGTAGAGGAAGAGAATCACTCCGAGCAGGATCAAGACGATCGAGAGGGTGTGCGCGTCCTTGTACTGGGCGCAATTGCTGTCGCCGAGGGCGATGCAGTTGTTGTACGCGGTTGGGGTATTGCTCAAGCCCATGGCGCCGAAGATGCCCATCACCGCCCCCAGAATCACGAGGGCGGTGAGCCAACCTGGGTGGCGACGTTTGGGTGGGACTCCCATCGGTGCGGTCACGTCAGGACCGGCCAAGTCGACCCTGAGACCGATTTCTGCATGACGATTGTCACTTCTCGGAGGGTACTCCCGTCAGCCCGAGCGCGCAAAGGACTTGCTCGAGTGGGCGAACCGCTCGATTGGTCGGCCACGTACATCGGGTCGAGCGTCCGTGCCGCAGAGAACCTGCCTGCAGTCGTCAACCTGGTTCACGGTCATCGAGGAGAGCTTGGGGCATCGATAGCATCTTGAGACGGTTATAGCGCCGCTCCTATATTCTGCCCGGCGCGGCCGCAGCCTTCGCCCCGGCGATCGTGGCGCAAGAAGCTCAGCGTTTCGCCGGGAGCGTGCGCGCGTAGGCGATCCCGATCTTCACCCAGCGCTCGAGATCACGCTTCGTGGCCAACCCACCGGATCCGACGCGCAGCCAACCGTCCATCTCACGGCCGCGCATCTCGAAGGGCGCCGCGCTCGGCTTGCTCACCAGCTCCGCAGTGTGCGCCGGGTCGGCGCGCACCATGAGGCCGCCCTGGCCGCTGGCGGCGACTGCCATGTTCCCGTTGATCAGGAACGCCAGGCCGCCGAACATCTTCTTCACGCTCAGCCCGTCCTCGCCCTCGACCAAGCTGCGGATACGCTCCGCGAGATCCTCGTCATAAGCCATGCGCGCATTTTCGCACGGGGGTCTGGGAGACCCCGCGCGAGCGCCGATTCGAGAGGAGTACCGATGTCAGCCGAGGAGATCGACGAATACCTGGCAGGGTTGGCAGAGCCGTCCCGCGGCACGCTGGACGAGGTACGCCGGCGGATACTCGAGATCATCCCGCAGGCAGAACAAGGGATCTCCTACGGCATGCCGGCGTTCCGCGTGGACGGGAAAGTGGTCGCCGGCTTCGCTGCCTTCAAGAACCATCTCAGCTATGTGCCCCACAGCGGCTCGGTCTTCCCCGAGCTCGCTTCAGAGCTCTCGAACTACGAGTGCTCGACCGGCGCATTGCGGTTCGCTCCCTCCGAGCCCCTTCCGGAGGGGCTGCTGCGCAAGCTCATCGACGTGAGGATGAGGCAGGCGTTCTCAAAGTGACTCCTGTTGACGTTGCACACTGTCCGTGAGATTCGCCTCAATTCACGCGCCCGGCGTGACGATGGTTCCGGCATGCTGCCGAGTCTCTGCATCAGGATGCGCGCCCAGGCCTCCGGCCGCCGCCTGCTCCGCGGCGTCGGTCTGGCCGCCGCCGTCGGTACTGCGATGCTGCTGGCTCCTGTCACGGCTGCTGGAACGGCCGCTGCCGCGGGAGCGTCCCCGACCTCACGGTCGCTCACCCCGCCGGCAGTCCCTGCCAGCGGCGCCTATCTGGGCGTGGACCCCAACTTCATAAAGGGTCTGGCCCCCGCCAAGCAGGCGGCCCAGTTCGAGACACTCGTCGGTCACCACATGGGGATCTGGTCCTTCTACATCCCGTGGAAGTCGGCCGTTCCGGTCAAGGCGATGTCGGCAGCATGGGCCAACGGCTCGCTGCCGATGGTCAGCCTCAACTGCGGCGATCTCGATTCCAACGTCGCCTCCGGGGCGGATGACGGCCTCATCACCGCAGACGCGCAGGCCTTCAAGAGCTACGGGCAACCGGTGCTCTTCCGCTGGTTCTGGGAGATGAACCTGCGAAACGTCACCCGCTACAACGCATGCCTCGGCACCTCGGACCAGGCCGCCCAATATGTCGCCGCGTACCAGCACATCCGGGCGATCTTCGATGCCGTGGGAGCGAGCAACGTGGCGTTCGTCTGGGCGCCGAGCTGCGCGATCCATGCTCCCGTCGCCACGGCCTTCTACCCGGGCTCCTCCTACGTGGACTGGATCGGCTGCGACCTCTACGACCGCACGGGACTTGTACCCTTCGCCACGGCCTACGGCCCCACCTACGACACCTACGCCTCCTACGGGAAGCCGATGATGATCACCGAGACGGGCTCTGTCGGATCGTGGCAGCCGACCTGGATCGACAACATCGCAAGCACCCTGCCCTCGCAGTTCCCGCAGGTGAAGGCGGTCGTGTACGTGGACGCCATCGACCTTCACGACTACGAGCTGAGCGGCGGCACCAGCGGCTTGGCCGCCTTCCAGCAGATGGCGGCGATGCCCTACTTCGACGCCACCGCCTGACGCCTGCGTTCAGATCAGGTCGGCGACACGCCGAGCAGCATCCGCCAGCTCCTCGTCGGAGACGTTGGGCAACACGTCCTCCCAGAGAGGCAGCATCATCCCTTTGGCCTCCAGCATGCCGAGCGGCCTCGGTATCAGCCAGACGTGGAAGTGAGCTCCCCCGTCCCCCCATCGGTAGAGATGGACTCGGGCGATCCCGCCGAGAGCCAGGATTGCCTGCTCGACACGAGCCACGACCGGACCGAAGGTGAGCATCACGTCTTCGGGGAGGTCTGACAAGGAGTCGGCATGGATCCGGCTCGCGAGCCACACGGTTCCCGGGAGGCTCCCGCCGACGGGCGGATGCAGGGTCCAGTTGTCGTCGGACCAGACCGGCTTGGTCACCTCAGCGCCGCAAATGGCACAGGGTTCTCCGCCCGGCTCCCCACGGCGCGGAGGTTCGGGTATCACCTTCTCCGCCGGAGGCCTCACCACGAGAGGTTCCACATAGGGCATCGTCATACAGCCATGAGGCCCTATCGGCCCCGGTCTCGTCAAGGAGGGACGCTGCCAAACCGTGTCGCCGACCGGACATCCCGGTCTCCATCTGGTATGTCCAGAAGGGCAGGGCTCGTCAGCCGTAGTGCCTCGCCGCCGCCCAAGCTTGGGCCCAGGAGACCTTCTGGCCGGTGCAGATCCAGATGGGGTCGCCTCGCTCCTCGCTCCACGATCCATCGGGCGTGGCGACCGTCCCGGCTGGCGTGACCGACGAGAAGATCGTCAGCAGGTAGCTTCTCGGCAAGTTCACCGCGATCGTCGTCGCGCCGTTGCGGGCGCTTCGCGGCCCCCACCACCAGTAGTTGTTGTGACCGCTGATGGCTGCGGGCAGACCGAGCGAGGGACCGTAGAGGTCGACCGCGCCTGCTGCCCCGTAGTCCCCTGAGAACACCACCACGTCTGCTCTCTGAACCGCGGGCAGGCGGTCGCGGATCGTCGCCAACTGGTTGACGAGCAGCTTCCAACCGATCGTGGCGCTCAGGTCCTTGTTGATCTGACCTTCCCATGATCCGGCCGGGAGGGTGCTCTCCGGCAGCACCGGGAGCGACAGCGGCAGGGCCGCCGCCAGCCCGACGAGCATCACGGCGGCCCACCTCTTGAGCGCCCGCTGCCGCCGGCCGCTGGACGCCAGCCGCTCCTCGACGGCGACGCCGCCGGCTGCGAAGAGCACGAAGTACATCCCCGCCAAGTAGTACGACTTGCCGCCCGTGGCCGTGAACACCGTGGCCAGGACCAGGTAGGTGATGGCAAGCGGGCGGTACGTAGGGAGGCGCATCAGACGTCGCAGACCGGCCACCCAGAGCACCACGAGTACCGGACCTACCACGACGAGCTGCGATGGGAGGAACGACAACGAGGCGCCGAGCCCGGAGTTCTCCTGATGGAGGCTGGACAGCATCCGCAGCGCCGCCCATCCGTGGCTGGCATTCCAAACGATGTCGGGCAGCCATATCAGCAATCCGATGGTCGCCCCGAGGGCGGTCCACCGATGGATCAACAACCTCCGCTGGCCGCCCAGCAACATCCCCAGGGCGAGCGCCGCCAGCAGGAAGGCGACATTGAGCTTGTTCATCAGCGCCACCCCGGCGAGGGCGCCTATCGGGATCCAGAGGCGTGGATCGCCATTCCTCAGCAGCTTCAGGATGAGGTAGGTGATCCCGGCCCAGAAGAGATCATCGAATGCGGCTGTGGAGAGCAGGTGGAACGTCGCCAGCAGCTGCGGGGAGGTCGCCGCCGCCGCGGCTGCCAGCACCTGCGCCTGCCGGGACCCGCCGAGCTCGCGCGCCATCAACGCCGTCAGGACAACGGCTCCGGCCCCAGCCAGCGCCGGGAGGACGCGAAGTGCCGTCGGAGACGTGCCAACGACGTGCATCGCCAGCCAGGCGACGGCGGGAACAAGAGGAGGCTGGTCTACGTAGCCCCACGCCAGATGGCGAGCACAGGCCATGAAGTACAGCTCGTCCCGATGGAACCCGTAGCGGGCCGACAGGGCGAGCTCGAGCAAGGCGAACGCCCCCGCCACCGCGAGGGCCCCACGGGCAAGCGGATTGGTGCGCTCGGCCCCAGCAGGGGCCCCGACTGAGACCGGTGTCCGGTCAGGTGCAGCGACTGTTGCGAGTGCCATCAATCCCCCTTCAGCAAGGCAGAGCAGACGAACTCGACGAGGGTTGTACGCACCAACTCGTCGTCGTATAGCCGGGCGTCTCGTCCCTCGTGGCGCTTCCAGGCGAACCAGCCGATCGCCTCGGTGATCATCCTCGCCGCCACGGCGGCGTCGGGCATCTGCCTCAGGTGTCCGGAAGCAGCGCGCGAGCGCAGGTAGGTCGTGAGGCGCTCGAAGTACCCGACCCTGGCACGCTTGAAGTAGTAGTCCTCGAGCTCGGGCAGATCGGTCGCGGACCGCTCTATGACAGCCAGCAGCGGCCAGATCACCGCTATCAGGTCGTAGCGCTCTTCGACGATTCCGGTCAGCTCGGCCCGCACGTCGGCTGGAGCCTCCGAGGCGAGAGCCGCCTTCATCCTGGGCGCCGGGTACTTGCGGAGGTTCTGCTCGATCATCGCCACCGTCTCGGAGAGCGAGGCCGCCAGTGGAAGCTCGGGCAGCTCTCCTTCGAGCTGGCCGAAACCGTTCAAGAACACGAGGTGGAACAGCGCCTCCTTGCTCTCCACGAAGGTGAACAGGAGACCGGCCGACATGCGGGCGGCAGCAGCGACCTCTGCCGTCCGCGTGCCGCGGTACCCGAGCCGGCCGAACTCTGCGGTGGCGGCCTCGGCAAGCGCCACCAGACGGTCGCGGGCGGGGATCCGAGGCACGTCAGCATCTTAGACTGACTCAGTCAGTCAGTCCAGAGTTCGTTCGACCCAATTGGAGCAGTAGCGTGCGGCCGTGGCCGGACTGCGCGACTGCTTCATGCTCGATCCGAAGATCGCCTACTTGAACCATGGAGGATTCGGCGCCGTGCCGCGCCCGGTGATGGACGTCAGGCTGCGGATCCTCAACGACCTGGAGGCGAACCCGACCCGTAGCTACATGCGCGAGCTCGACGACAAGCTCGCCGGCGCACTCGCATCACTGGCCCTCTCGCTCGGCTGCCGGCAGGACCAGGTCGCCTTCATGAGCAACGCCACGACGGGTCTCAACCTGATCGCCCGATCCCTGCTGCCGACCTTCGAGCCGGGCGACGAGGTGCTCGTCACCGACCTCGAGTACGGAGCCCAGCAGACGCTCTGGCAATGGGCCTCCGGCGAGCGGGGCGTCATCTGCCGGACAATCCGACTTCTCGGGCGCACGCCCGACGAGATGACGGGGGCGGTCGAGGAGGCGTTGACGCCGGCCACCAGGATGGTGCTCCTCTCCCACATCTCGTCCTCCACGGCGCTGCGGTTGCCGCTGCCCGAGATCTGCGGACGCCTCCGCCACCGCGGGGTGCTGTCGGTGATCGACGGCGCCCATGCACCGGGGCAGGTTCCCCTCGACCTCGGATCCGTCGGCGCTGACTTCTACGTCGGCAACCTTCACAAGTGGTTCGCCGCCCCGAGGCCCGCCGGCTTCATACATGCAGAGCCGACTGCCCAGTCGATGCTTGATCCGCTCGTCGTCAACTGGGGCGGTACCGACCGCACCACGCCGCTCGCCATCCGTACGAACCGGCCGGGAACCGCCGACTGCTCGCAATGGCTGGCGGTGCCCGAAGCGATGGCGTTCCACGCAACACATCTCGTACCCGCTCGTCCCGATGCCCGCCATCGGCTGGAGGAGGCCGCCCGGGCGCTCGCCGAGCTCGATTACGAACGCGTGGGGACGGTCGACGACGACCTCATGATGTCGTCGTTCTGGCTCCCTGCGGGCCTGGAGTCGGACACGCTCCGGGCCCGGCTACTGGCCGCCGACATCGAGGCGATCGCGCAGGAGCACGATGGCAGGCCGTTCCTCCGCATATGCGTCGCCTGGTACACGACTGACGAGGAGATCGAGCGGCTCCTCGACGTGTGCCGCTCGGTCCATCGGCGGGCGGCTGCCTCCGCCTCATAAGGCTTGCGCCGGCAAGGGACGGCCGGCCTGGAGCAGCTCGGCGATATCGGGCTCGGCGAGCGGACGAGACCAGTAGAAGCCCTGTCCTAGGTCGCAGCCGAGCTCGGCCAGGCGTATCCCTGCTCGGCCGCCCCTGTATCGGAGGCTCGACCGGGCTCTACTACTCTCTCCACGGGGTGCTCTGGAAGCGAGGCTGCGGCGATGGTGGGAACTTCTGAATCGGCGATACCTGCGGCGCCCGCGCCGCCGATGCCTGCGGCGCACGCTGTAGGTCTGCGCAAGACCTACGGGTCAGCGGCCACTCTCGTCGAGGCACTGGCAGGAGTCGACGTGACGTTCGACCGCGGCAGGTTCACGGCGGTGATGGGTCCCTCCGGCTCGGGCAAGTCGACGTTGATGCACTGCATGGCGGGACTCGACCGGCCCACGTCGGGGCAGATCTTCGTCGGCGGCTACGACATCGGCGCGCTGGACGATGCGGGCCTCACGCAGCTCCGCCGCGAGAGGGTCGGTTTCGTCTTCCAGTCCTTCAACCTGGTGCCGACGCTGACGGCAGCGGAGAACATCACCCTCCCGATCGACTTGGGAGGGAGCAAGGTCGATCCGGGGTGGTTCGACTTCCTGGTCGAGCAGCTGGGGATCAAGGACCGGCTGTCCCACCGCCCCTCGCAGATGTCGGGAGGCCAGCAGCAGCGGGTGGCATGCGCCCGCGCCCTCATCAGCCGTCCCGACCTGATCTTTGCTGACGAGCCGACCGGCAACCTCGACTCCAACTCCTCGGCGGAGATGCTCTCGTTCCTGCGCAGGTCCGTGCGCGAGTTCGGCCAGTCGATCGTGATGGTCACCCATGATCCCCATGGCGCCGCCTACGCCGAACGGGTGATCTTCCTGGCGGACGGGAAGGTGGTGGGCGAGCTGTACCAGCCGACTGCCGACTCCGTCCTCGACGCGTGCGCTTGTTCGCGACCAGAACCCGGGAGCAGCCCTGAGATGTGGAAGGTCACCCTGAAGGGGTTGCTCGCTCACAAGCTGCGGATGGCCCTCACGGCGATCGCCATCGTGCTCGGCGTGACCTTCATCTCGGGCACCTTCATCCTCACCGACACGCTGCACAACACCTTCACGACGCTCTTCAACAACGTCTACCAGAACATCGACTTCCAGGTCCGGGGAGTGGCGCAGTTCAACGGGCAGGGAGGCAGCGCCGTCCGCAACCCGATCCCGCAGTCGATCCTCCCCGCCATCCGGCGGGTGCCGGGCGTCGGGGCCGCAGACGGCACCGTCTCCGGCTACGCCCAGTTCGTTTCTCCCCAGGGCAAGGCGATCTCGAGCGGCGGCGCCCCGGCGATCGGCCTGTCATTCGACCCGGACCAGCGGGTGTCGGTGCTGCACGTCGTGCAGGGCAGCGCCCCGAGCGGGTCGGACCAGGTGCTGATGGACGCCGGCACGGCGCAGAAGTACCACTTCCACATCGGCCAGCGCGTCGAGATCCTGCTCAACGGTCCCTCGCGGACCTTCACCATCAGCGGGCTCGTACGCTTCGGCACGGCCGACAACTTGGCGGGAGCCACTCTGGCTGCGTTCAACCTGCCAACGGCGCAGGCGGTGCTGGACGAGGTGGGCCGTTTCGACGCGATCGACGTCGTGACGGTGCCGGGAGCCGACAAGTCGACCGTTCAGCACGACATCGCCCGCGTCCTGCCGCGGGGTCGAGGTGGTGAGCGGTCAGACGGTCGTCAACGAGCAGACGAGCGCCATCAACCAGGCTCTCTCGTTCTTCTCGACGGCGCTCCTCGTGTTTGCCTTCATCGCCCTTTTCGTCGGCGGCTTCACGATCCTCAACACCTTCTCGATCATCGTCGGCCAGCGCACGCGCGAGCTCGCACTGCTGCGGATCGTGGGAGCCAGTCGCAAGCAGGTCTTCCGCTCGGTGCTGCTGGAGGCTGCAGTCGTCGGACTGCTCTCCTCGCTGGTCGGGATCGGCCTCGGAGTGCTGGCGGCGGTGGGGCTCGAAGCGCTGCTGCGGGGCTTCGGGATCGACCTCCCGACGGGGGCGCCGGTCTTCGAGGCCCGCACGGTGATCGTGGCCCTGATCGTCGGCGTCGGCGTGACGGTCGTCGCTGCCATCAGCCCGGCGCGCCGCGCTGTGCGGATCGCGCCGGTGGCCGCCATCAGCGAGCACCAGTCCGAGAGCGACGTGCCGATGAGACGGCGCTTCATCCGCGGCGCCGTCGTGGCGATCGCCGGTGCGGTGGCTCTCGCCGTCGGTCTCGCCGCTCCGGCGATCCAACTCGTCGGCCTCGGCGCCGTGGCGCTCTTTATCGGCGTGGCGATGCTGGCGCCGGCCTTGGCGCGACCCCTTGCGAGCGTCATCGGCAGGCCACTGGCCGGGCTCGGGCTCGCCGGCAAGCTCGGCCGTGAGAACTCGATGCGCAGCCCCCGACGTACGGCACAGACGGCCTCGGCCTTGATGATCGGCCTGGCGCTGGTGTCGGCGATCGCCGTCTTCGGCGCCTCCCTCTCGAAGTCCGCCACCAGCAGTGTCGACAACGCGATCAGCGCCGACCTGATCGTGACCTCGAACAGCAGTGGCGGTGGCGGGTTAAGCACCGTGCTTCCGGCGAGGCTCGCCGCACTGCCCGGCGTCAGCGCTGCCGCCACCTATTACCAGGACCAGTTCGAGTTCAGGCAGTCGATCGAGTCCCTGGGCGGCATCTCGACGCACGACCTGTCGGCGACCGTGATCCTCCATATGGCATCTGGCAGCACCTCCGCTCTCGACAAGGGGGAGCTGCTCGTCGACTCGACGACCGCCAAATCGGACGATCTGGTGGTGGGCGAGAACGTGCCGGTGCGTTTCGCGTTGACGGGCTCGTCGCGCCTGCGCATCGGCGGCATCTTCCAGTCGAACGCCCTTCTCGGCAGCTTTCTCGTGGGGGCGTCCTTCTTCGTGTCGCATTACCGCAACCCGTCGCCGGCGGCCGTGGTCCTCAAGACGGGCGGCAGCGCCGCCGTCGAGAGGGAGGTGTCTCGGGCCCTGGCCCCCTACCCGAACGTCCAGGTGCAGACTCGTGCCGCCTTCGAGAAGTCGCAGTCGGCGCAGGTCAACCAGCTGCTCGGGATCATCTACGCGTTGCTCGGCCTGGCGGTCATCATCGCCCTGATCGGGATCGTCAACACCTTGATGCTGTCGGTCTTCGAGCGCACGCACGAGATCGGCCTGCTCCGTGCGGTCGGCATGAAGAGGCGCCAGATACGCATGATGATCCGCTCCGAGTCGGTGATCCTCGCCATCTTCGGGGCGGTGATCGGGATCGTCGTCGGGACGATCCTCGGCGTGGCGCTGGTGGTGTCCCTCCACTCGCAAGGGATCAACGACACCGTCGTGCCCATCTCGAACCTCATCGTGTTCCTGATCCTCTCGGCCATCCTCGGGCTGATCGCAGCCAGCTGGCCGGCCAGACGGGCGGCACGACTGGACGTGCTGGCGGCGATCGCCTCCGAATAGCGAGCGCCCGCTCGCCGTCCGAGGGTAGATCGGTGCACGTCGAGAGCCATCCCGCTAATCCCGCCGAAGGTAGATCGATGTGCATCGATAGCATGTTCATCGTCATGCCCGGAAAGGAGGAAGCATGCCAGGCCAACGTACAGATCCTGCTTTTCTGTGCTGCCCGCCGATCACGCACGCTCCCCTCTCGGCGACGGACGCCGATGAGCTGGCGGGGATGCTGGGAGCCCTGGCAGATCCCGTACGCCTGCGTCTGCTGTCCCTCGTCGCCGCACAGGGCGAGGTGTGCAGCTGCAACCTCGAGGAGCCACTCGGCAAGAGCCAGCCGACGGTCTCGCACCACACGAAGGTGCTGGCGGAGGCCGGGCTGATCGCCGGCGAAAGGCGCGGCAAGTGGATGTGGTGGACAATCGTGCCAGAACGGCTCGGGCAGCTGAGGAGACTGCTCGGAGGTGAGTGAGCGCACGGATCCGACAAGGGCCGGGGGGTCTGCCGATGGTGGCGCCTGACGACCACATCAACATGTTCGTCGCCGTCAAGTACGGCGAGGTGGAGAGGCTGCGGGCCCTCCTCGCGGAGAAGCCCGAGCTCGCCAACACCCGGCTCGAGGGCGTCGGCAGGACGCCTCTCCTCGTCGTTGCCGACTGGCCGGGCTACTCCCCCAACGGGCCTCGGATCGCCCAGATGCTGATCGATGCGGGCGCCGACACGGAATTCGGCGCCGACGACGGGTCCGGCGAGACACCTCTGCACTGGGCGGCGAGCAGCGACGACTCCGACGTGGCGGCGGTCCTGATCGCCGCCGGAGCCAACATCGAGAAGCCGGACGGCTCGATCGGCACTCCGCTGGCCAACGCAGTCGGCTACGGGTGCTGGAACGTCGCCCGGCTGCTCGTCGCCAGCGGGGCGAAGGTCGACTGCCTCTGGATCGCCGCCGCGCTCGGCTTGCTCGAGCGCCTCGAGGAGCTTCTCTCCGACGAGGACCTGGCGACACCGGAGAACATCTCGCAGGCCTTCTGGCATGCGTGTGCCGGTCACCAACGGCGAGCTGCCGAGCTGCTGCTAGCCCGCGGGGCGGACCTGAGCTGGACCCCGCCCTACGCGCAGGGGACCCCGCTCGACGCCGCTTCCGGGACGTCGACCCGGCAGAACAACGTCATCGAGTGGCTGACGTCGCTTGGCGCCAAGAGATCGTCCGGGGACTGACCGGCCCTCAACTCTTGCGCAGACGCAGCCCGTCGCAGATGACCGCCACCATCGTCGCCGGCGAGCCTCCGATCGGTCCGACGTGGTTGTTGGTGATGCAGGACCCGGCCACCAGGCTCATCAAGTCGGCATAGGTGACGTCGGGGCGGATGGTGCCCTCCTCCTGCGCTCGCCGCAGCAAGGCTGAAAGGCACTCGTCGAGCTGGCTCTTGGTCTCGCCGGCCGCCGCCTTGAAGTCGATGCCGGCACCCATCAGGGCGTCGGCGAGGTCTCTCTTCTCGACGGCCACCACGACAAGGTGGTTCAGCACCTCGATCAACGCCTCGCCGGGTTCGTCGGACTCCGACCGCTCCCTTGCCTCTGCCAGCAGACGCTCGAAGTGCCCGAGCACGATCGCCTCGAAGAGCGCTTCCTTCGTAGGGAAGTGCCGGTAGAGGGTCCCGACCCCGACCCCCGCCTTCTCGGCGATCCGATCGATCGGCACTGTCAGCCCCTCGCTGCCGAAAACCTGCTCGGCGGCCTCGAGGATGCGGGCGCGGTTGCGGATCGAGTCAGCACGCGGACCACGCGGAACACGCGGAGCACGCGGTCCGCCCCGGTCGCTCGAAACCTCCTCGACGGTCTTGGTTCCCATCCAGATGTCCCTCTGCCCGGAATATCTCCGGGCGCCCGACGTTTGACAAACGGAACGACCGTTCCGTATAGTGGCAACCGGAACCTCTGTTCCGATTATAGCAAGGAGATGCCGAAGATGGCAGACGTGGTTCAGGCAGTTGTCCCCAGCACGGCGGCGCCCACGCATGATGCTTCCGACCCCAGGCGCTTCCGCGCCCTGGCTGTGATCGCGGTCGCACAGCTGATGATCGTGCTCGACGCCTCTGTGGTCACGATCGCCCTCCCGTCGGCCCAGCGTGCCCTGCACATCTCGGTCGCAAATCGCCAGTGGGTGCTCACCGCCTACACCCTCGCCTTCGGCGGCCTGCTGCTCCTCGGCGGACGGATCGCCGACCACCTCGGACGGCGACGGATGTTCGTGCTCAGCTTGATCGGTTTCGCCGCTGCTTCTGCCCTCGGTGGCCTGGCGCAGGACCAGGCGATGCTGTTCGGCGCCCGGGCGCTGCAGGGTGCCTTCGCCGCAGTGATGGCTCCCTCCGCCTTGTCCTTGCTGACGGTCTCGTTCACCGAGCCGCGTGAGCGAGCCCGAGCGTTCGGCGTCTACGGAGCGATCGCAGGTGGCGGTGCGGCCATCGGGCTGATCCTCGGCGGCATCCTCACGCAGTACGCGTCCTGGCGCTGGACCCTGTTGATCAACGTCCCGATCGCGCTGACTGCCGCCGCTCTGGCACCCAGCCAGATCCGCGAGAGCCGAGCGGCACTGCCTGGCGCTACGACATCCCCGGTGCAGCACTTGTCACCAGCGGACTGCTCGCCCTCGTCTACGGGTTCACCCGTGCCCAGAGCGACGGCTGGGCCGCCCCCTTGACCATGGGACTGCTGGCCGCCGCGGCGGTGCTGCTCGTCGGCTTCGTCGTCTTCGAGACCCGCACCAGCCACCCCCTCCTCCCGCTTCGCGTCGTGCTCGACCGCAACCGGGGCGGCTCGTTCCTCTCGTCCCTGCTCGTCGGCATCGCCCTGTTCGGGACGTTCCTCTTCCTCACCTACTACCTGCAGGGAACGCTCGGTTACTCGGCGCTGAAGTCGGGATTCGCCTTCCTTCCGTTCTCGGCCGGGATCATCGTGGCTGCGACGCTGGCGAGTCAGCTATTGCCCCGTTTCGGACCCCGCGCCTTGATGACCTTCGGGCTGACGCTGGCGGCGGGCGGGCTGCTCTGGTTCACGCAGATCGGCGTGCACACCGGCTACCTGCTGCACGTGCTCCCCGCCGAGATCGTTGTCAGCTTCGGTATGGGCCTCACCTTCGTGCCGCTCAGCAGCACGGCCCTGATCGGAGTGGACGAAGCAGATGCGGGCGTGGCGAGCGCCTTGGTCAACGCCACCCAACAGGTGGGCGGCTCGCTCGGCACGGCCCTGCTCAACACGGTGGCGGCATCGGCCACGGCTTCCTTCGTCGCCGCTCGGGCGCGGCGTCGCTGCCGAGTGGGCTGGTGCACGGCTACACGACCGCCTTCGTCGTCAGCGCCGCTCTCATGGGCTTCTCGGTCGTCACGGCAGCCGCCCTCGTGCGTGGGCGGCGCCAGCGCCAACCGGAGCAGCTGCCGCTCGAGTTGGCGGCGGCCGAGGCGGCTTGAGCTGCGGCCGGGGTGCGACCCCTCGAGCTCAGAGCGTCAGATGCCGGGCGAAGGTCTCGGCGCCGATGTTGGCGCCGCACACCACGACTCCGACCGACGCTCCGTCGAGCGTGCGCCGCAGTGGGTGCATGAGGGCGGCGAGAGCCGCTGCGGCGGCGGGCTCGGTCACCAGCTTGGCGGAGTAGAACAGCAGGCGCATCGCTTCACGGATCTGGTCGTCGTCGACCAGCACCACCTCGTCGATAAAGCTGCGATTGAGCTCGAACGAGTACTCCTCGCAACGGGGTGCGCCGAGCGAGTCGGCGATCGTACGAACGGCTTCGATCGCCTGCGGCGACCCTGCCCGGAGGCTGCGCGTCAGGCTGTCGGCACCCTCGGGCTCCACCGCATAGACCGCCGACGTCGGGCTCAGCTGCTTGACTGCGCAGCTGACTCCCGCGGACAGACCTCCGCCGCCGGCGGCCACGATGACGGCGTCGAGGCTGCCGCCGAGCTGGCGCACCTGCTCCACCAGCTCGAGCCCGACCGAGGCCGTGCCGAGCGCTGTCTTCGGACCGTCGAACGGGTGCACGAGCGTGCGTCCCTCCTCTGCGACGAGTCGTTCGGCGGTCGGGAATGCGTCCTGGATCGTCTCCACGAACTGGATCTCACCGCCGAAGCCCTGGCAGAGCTTGACGCGGTAGGGATCGGCGCCCGCCGGCATCACCACCTTGGCAGTGGTTCCGAGAATGCGCGCCGAGTAGGCGAGGGAGATGGCGTGGTTGCCCGCCGACACTCCTGTCACGCCACGGGCGAGCGCCGTCTCGTCGAGGTCGAGCATCACCGACAGGGCTCCCCGGGGCTTGAAGCTGCCGGTGTGCTGGAAGAGCTCCTCCTTGAGCCAGACCTTCGTCCGCTCACCGACTGCCCTTGCCACCGCATCGTCGGACAGCATCCGCACCGGGGTGGTGAGAACGAGATCCCCCAGCCGTGCACGATTGGCGCGGATCTCTTCCAGCGAAGGAGCGACCATGCGCGGCGAGTCTAAGTACAGCGACGCAGCTGTCCCGCCTCCTGGCCCTTGACATTCTTAGCCAACGCTCTAATAGTTAGCTACATGGCTAACGAAACCGTCATCTGCACCTACCGCGTCCGCCCCGAGTCCGAGGAGACCTTCATGGGGTTGTTGTCCAGGCACTGGTCCACCCTGCACCGGCTCGGCTTCGTCACCGAAGAGGAGTCACTCGTCTTCCGCAGCCTCGACTCGCCGCCGACCTTCGTCGAGGTGTTCACCTGGGTCGAAGGAGGCTTCGACCGCGCCCACCAACATCCGGACGTGCTCGCGGTCTGGGAGCCGATGGACCCGCTCCTCGAAGAGCGCGACGGGCTGCCGAAATGGGACTTCCCGCACTTCGAGCGGATTCATCTGCGAGCGCCGTGACCACTCCCCCTCGCGGGGCCGCCGAGCTCGACGCGCTGGAGGCGGTCTTCGCCGCCGTCGCTCACGAGTCGCGTCGCACGATCCTCGTGGTGATGCAGGCCAGGGGGGGTGAGATGACGTCGGGAGAGATCGCTTCCCGTTTCGAATGCTCTTGGCCGACGGTGACGCGGCACCTACGCGTCCTCGAGGGCGCCGGGCTCGTGCATGTCACCTTGCGGGGCCGTGAACGGGTCTACAAGCTGGACGCCGAGCGTCTTGTCGAGGTCGCCGGCTCGTGGCTCGAGCGGTTCCGGTCACCGCCTTGACGGAAGCGCCATCGAGGAGCCGGCCGCCTACCCTGACGCGCCGCTACCCTGACCGCATGAACGTGCAGCAGGTACCCGGCGGTCCGGTGCACGAGCTTCCCGCCGACCTGCGCCGAGCGCTCCTTTCGAATTCCAAGGCGCTCGATGCCTGGCTGGACATCACACCCCTCGCCCGCAACGAGTTCATCTGCTGGGTGGAGGAGGCCAAGCAGGAGATGACCCGCGAGCGCCGGATCCGCCGGACCCAGGAGGAGCTGGAGGAGGGCAAGAGGCGACCCTGCTGCTGGCCGGGCTGCAGTCATCGGGAGCGGACCGGGAAGTAGTGACCCGCACAGGCCCGCCGAGCTATGGGGCGGAGTACGGAACGGGATGGTCGCGCCCGAGCTCCAGGAACCTCTCGTTGATGGCGTGGGCGAGCAGGTCGTACTCGAGATCCGACGGAGCCAGCACACCGTGGATGACGGCATCGACGTCGAGCGGCGTGCTCATACCGCCGAGTGCGAAGTAGCGCAGCCACAGCTCGGAGACGCTGAGCCCGGCCTCGGTCCGCGCCCGCTGAAGCGTCGCACTCCTATCGCTCATCGGTCGTCATCCTCCCGGATGCCGGGTCTTGCGGATACCCGGGGTCTCGCGGGCGCTCGGGGTCTTGGCCGGCGCCCTGCCCGGCGGCCTCGCCGAGGATCTGCGAGGCCATGTCGCTCACGAAGCCCCCACTAGCGGCTGCGTCGCGGAGGAGCCGCCGTGTGCGCCTCGGCTGCCGTGAGGCTGTGGCGTTCCATCATCACTCCCTGCGCCCGGGCGATCCGGTCCCTGTCGACAAGACCCTGGCTCACCCGGAGGCGCAGGTCCTCGCGTTCTACCGTCTTGAGGGTCAGCACCCTCGATGCCTCGCCGATGAGCAAGGACGCCAGCTCGTCGTCAGCCGCACCCAAGTCCGTGGACCCGTACAGGTTGAGAGCAGCCGGGTGGCCGACGAACGGCTTCGAGAGCACGCTCTGTATACCCGCCCCCTGTGCCGCTCGGCTCAGTGCCGGCCACTCCTCGGCCTCGCTCATCGGGTACCGATGGACGGCGTGACCGAGGCTCGACGCCTCTATGCACGGGCCGCTCTCGGCGTCGTACTGCACCTGGTCGAGCTGGTCCGCCAAGGAGTCGCTTGCAGCTACCGTCACGTACCGCCCGCGTCGACGCAGCGTCACGCTCGCCGTCTCGATGGCACTCCCGATCGCCTTGGCCAGGGATGCCACCATCTGCATGGTCGCATCGACTAGTGCATCCTCGACGAAGGGAGCGAGGTTCTCTGCGATCGTGTGAGCCAGTTGATCCGCATCGCTGACCGCTGCTGCAGGACTTTGGCTGGTCACATCTTCGATCCTGATGATCGGCCTGAGCCCCGTGACCTCGAGCATCTTCGTGATCGTCGCCGGAGGCGAGCGAAGGACGAGACCGCCGCCGCGCTCGGCGAGTCGCCGCGCCGCGCCGGCCAACACCCCGAGTCCTACGACGTCACAGAAATCGAGGTCGGCAAGGTCCAGGACCAGCGTGTCCCTGCCCTCAGTCGCTGAGTCCAGCGCCTTGGCGAAATCGTCTGCCGTCAGGAGGTCGAGCTCCCCCCGGGGGGCGACGATCATCCGGCCGGAGTCGTAATCGAAGTGGATGCTGACTTCGAACTGGAGCCTGCCCGGGAGAGCCATCAAAGACTCGGCGCACGAGGCGCGCGACGAAGAACGAGCAGGAAGCGGGGCACGCCGTTCGAACAAGGAGTGGGCGACATGGGGGGCCTTCCGGGGCCATAGCGAACCCTAGGCGAACCCTCTTGTCCGAAGGCTGTATGCAGGCTACCCCATCCTGGCGGCGTTCAACCAGATAGCCAACTCAGGTACCATCCGTGCTGTGACGGCGATCGAGCCCGAGGGCGAGGACCCGGCGGCGGCCTTTGCCGCCGTGGCAACCGTCCTCTCGGAAGCTTCAACCGTCGAAGAGCTCGCAGGGCTCATCGTGTCGCTCGCCCTCACGACGATCGAGGCCTGCGACCGCGCCGGCGTGATCGCTCGCCACGACGATCGGGTCGTCACGATCGCAGCTTCGGACGAGCTCGTCCGGGAGCTGGAACGAGCCCAGGTGGATTCCGGGGAGGGCCCGTGCCTCGACGTCCTCGCGGGGCGCTCGATCCAATATGCCGCGGATCTCAGCAACGACGGGCGCTGGCCCCGCTTCAGCGCCGTATCAATGGGTACAGGCGTCCGCTCGGTGCTTGCCGTACCAATCGGTGGGGACGGGTCGGTGGCGGCGCTGAGCCTCTACGCCAGTCGCCCGGATGCCTTCGGCCCGATCGACATGGGCCAGGCGGCGATATTCGGAACCCACGCCCGACTCGCCCTGGCGGAGCGGCGCGAGCACAACCATCAGGAAGCCACGGGCACTCAGCTGCGTCAGGCTCTCATGATCCGCGAGGTCATCGGGCAGGCACAGGGCATCCTGATGGAACGCGACCGCATCTCGGCCCGACAAGCCTTCGAGGTCCTCCGCCAGGCTTCTCAACACCTCAACCTCAAGCTGAGAGACGTCGCCCAAGCGCTCGTCGACACGGGCGAGGACCCCGACACCGGCTCATCGGCACGCTGACTGGTGTCAGGAGAGCGGTCTGGGCATGTAGAGCAAGTGAGTGCGCGAATAACCCTCAAGGTCGAGCCAGTCCGGGAAGCGGTACGGCTCGCGCGCCACGAGATCGCTGGGCACTTCCAACTCGACCCTGACCTCGCCGCCGACGTGGACCTCGTCGTCAGCGAGTTCGTCGCCAATGCGATCGTCCACGGGACGCCGCCGATCGAAGTCACGGTCACCGTCGAGGACGAGACCATCCGGGTCGAGGTACACGACCTGCAGCCGGTGATGGGGCTCCCGACACCCGACTCGCGTGGCCTGAACATCGTCGCCCACCTGGCGAAAGACTGGGGCGTCACAAAGGACGGCCAACCGGGCAAGTGCGTGTGGGCAGAGCTGGCGGCGGACACGCCGGCGGGACCGACCTGACGATCGCGGCACCGTAGTCGGGATGAGGAGTCGTGGCGCTGCGTGCCCGTGCGGGACGGGCACGGTGCCGTGCGGGACGAGCTGCTGGGTACCGTTTTGTGACATCCGTGTCCTAAAAAAGTACCCAGCTGCCCCGGCCGCGCCCCTGCCTTCGCCGCCGCGCCGACCTTCGCTGGGTGCCGTGCGGGACGAGCTGCTGGGTACCGTTTTGTGACATCCGTGTCCTAAAAAGGTACCCAGCTGCCCCCGCGCCGCGCCCCTCGCCGGACCCGCTGAGTGCGCCCGCACAGACTCCAACCTTCGAGGCCTACGCCTTGGTGGTGCAGGTCGCAGGACCGACGGTGACCGTGATCTTCTCCCCAGCTGTCTGGTAGTAGAGGAGGATCGTGACCGACCCGGAGCTGTTCGTGGTCTTGCTGTAGCTGTCGGTCGAGTCCTTGGCCGTCGCCTTGGTGTCGGGTTGGTTGGACTTGATGTAGACGTCGTAGTCGCCGCTGTAGCCGTCGTTTGCTGGCTTGGCGGTGGCAGTGCAGTACGGAGAGGTTGTCCCAGAGGGCGTCGCCGATGCTTCGTTGCTCTGCGGGCCAGTCCCGATCGGGTTGGCGGCGATCACGTAGTAGTAGTAGGTGGTCCCGTTGGTCAGCCCGGTGTCCGTACAGGTGAGCACGTCCCCCAAGTTGCTGCACCCGCCTGAGGTCAGGTAGGTCTCGGTACCCGAGCTCGTGCCGCGGAAGACCTCGTAGGCGTTGATCTGCTCACCGCCGTCGCTCGCAGGAGCTTGCCAATTGAGGGTTATCTGCCCGTTGCCGGCGGTCGCAGTCAGGTTCTGGGGCGCTCCAGGAACGGTTCCGTTGATCGGCGAAGCCGTGATCTGCACCGAGGCCGTGACAGTCTTGGCAGGGCTCTCGCTGTCGGTGACCGTGAGCGTCGCCGTGTATGTCCCGGCCGTCTGGTAGGTGTGGGACGGATTCTGCGCCGAGCTGGTGGCCGAACCATCCCCGAAGTTCCAGCTGTAGCTGTAGGGGGGCGTCCCGCCGCTGGCCGTCGCCGAGAAGTTCACGCTCAACGGGATCTGGCCCGACGTCGGGACCGCCGAGGCCGTGGCCGTCAGGTTGCCGCCGACGGCGTTCACGGTGATCTGCACGCTCGAGGTAGCCGTGTTGGCGGGCGACGCCGAATCGGTGACGGTGAGCGTGGCGGTGTAGGTGCCGGCCGTCTGATAGGTGTGGCTCGGATCCTGCGCAGTGCTCGTGGAGCCGTCGCCGAAGTTCCAGCTGTAGGTGTAGGGCGCGGTTCCGCCGGTGGCCGAACCGGTGAACGTCGTCGCCAGAGGGGCGTTGCCGGTGGTCGGCGTGGCCGAAGCGGTGGCCGAGAGCGGCGTCGAGCCCTGGACCCAGAAGTCCTCCAGCGGATCGCCGAGGGCACTCTGATCCGCCGTCGTCATCGGGAACGTGCTCAGGCCGAGGCTGCCGGTGGAGCTGATGATCCCCGGCTTCACGTTCTCCATGACCCGCTCCATAGCGGCGATCACGTTGCTCGTCGTGTAGGCGACGTGGGACAGGTAGCCCTGCTTCACGTACTTCGAGGATCCGATCACCACGAGCGGGACCCGGTAGGTGTTGCTGACGTGGTCGGGACCGTTGTTCCCGTTCTGGGTGTCGTCCTCGGTGACGATGATCAGCGTGTTGTTCTCGTACGTCGGGTTGGACATCAGGGACGTGACCACGTCGTTGGTCTCGGTGTCGTTCTCGGGGATGTTCTGGTAGGTCCCCGGGTGGTCGTTGAACAGTTCGACGTAGCTGTACGCCGGCAAGCCGTTGGTCTTGACGAAGCTCGTGAAGCCGTTGGCCACCGTGGCGTCCGAGACGCTCTGGTTGTTGCAGGTGTACTGGTTGTAGTTGATCTCCTCGGGAACCTTCGTACCGGGACGGTCGATCGGCAGCACCTCGGCCTTGCCGTCTGTCGGGTTCTTGAAGTAGCCGGTGCCCGAGTTGAGCATCCAGTAGATGTCGCCGTTCATCACCATCGTGTAGGGGCTGCTGCCGGTCCCCGCGTTGGTGGTCTGACCAGAGCAGGCGCTCGTCCCCTGGGCGGGGATGGTGTCGCCGCCGAGGAAGCGGTCGAACTCGGTGCCGTGCGCCGTCGGGTAGCTCTGCTGCTGCGAGCTGGAGGCCGACTGGGCAGAGAAGAGCCACCAGTGGTTGGGGCCGCTCGGCGGTTGGGTCCCCGTGCTGTAGGCGTCGTCCAGTGCGTACTGCTTTGCCAGCGCGTGCAGCTTGGGCACCGAGCTGATGTGGTTGGGGCTCATCACCTTGCCGTTGCAGCCGGCGTGGACGGTCGTCGCGCAGTCACCCAGGTAGTCGTCGAAGGTGTGGTTCTCCCGGTAGATGATCACGAAGTGAGTGAACGGCGGGAAGTACGGCGACAGGACGTTCACAGGCTTGGTCGGCTGCCAGTCGGTGGTCGACTCCTGCTTGCAGGAGCCCTTCGAGCAGACGAGCTCGCTGCGGGTCGTCACCCGGTTGTCGATCTTGAAATCGTGGGGCTGAGCGAACTTGGCGAACTCGACGCCGGGCCCCGCGAACCGGGCTCCGCTGCAGTCGTAGTTGTCCGGCTTGTAGGTCATCGGGCGCTGCCCCGACGGCGACGTTGATGATGTCCTCGGGCTCGACCGTGTTCGGGTTCCACCCGATCAAGGTGCAGGACCCCACTCCTGTCGCCTGATGCATCAGGTAGGTGGTCGAAGTGCCGTTCGAGCTGTAGGCGGCACTGAAAGGTATTGCCGCGGCGATCACCAGGCCGACCACGATGACCGCGACAACAAGACGAACTGGACCGAACCGCTTGACAGTGTGCTTCACCGACGCCTCCTGGACCTCGCTGTCCCCATCGCACCGAAGCCGGGTCCCCCGCGCCAAGCCGTGACCGATCGATCACGACACAGAAGTGGCCCCAGCCCACATCCAGACTGCCGGCTATACCCCAAGCGCCGACCGCGGGATCGTAACAACGACCTGAAATGCCGTCAAGTATCGAAACATCCGTAGAACTCGAACAACGGATTCACCCTGAAGGCGCCCGACGGCGTCGTCAGCATCGCCCCGCCGACGACGGAGGGTGAGCCGTCGGCCACGTAGCATCCGTCGGCCCTGATCGACAGCTCGTAGGTGAACGTGGACTGGAACTGGCCGTCGACGCTCAAGGACAGCTGGCAGATCCAGTCGTCGCCTGCGCCGCTGTTGGGCACTCCCCTGCCCGTCCTGCCGCAGACGGCCGAAGCCGTCGGGTCTACCGCCGGGGCGAGGCCGAGCAGCGATCGCTGCAGCACGTACAGGTTGGCGAAGGTGGGGCCGATCGCACCCTGCACCCGGGCCTGCGTGATGTCGGGGCCGCAGCCGGCAAGCAGGAGCGACACGGCGCCGGCAAGGACGAGGGCAAGGATCTTCCTCACTTGTCGACCACGTCCCTGCGCAGGAAGATCGCCGCCGCCAGACCGAAGCAGAGCACGGTCCACACCAGCGCTGACGATCACCGAGATCCAGATCTGGTTGGTGTACACGTCCTGCCGCACGAGGCCGTGCCACGCCTCGAGACCGGTCGTCGGCAGGAGCGGCCGGATGGGGTCGATGGCGCTCACCAACGACCCCATGTTCAGGCACCCGACGAGGACCACCGGCACCAGCACGCCGACCCAGCTGTTGCGACTGAGGACCGAGCTGAGCAGTGCGATGCCGGTGATGGCCAGCACCGGAGCGAGCTCGGTCAGCCAGCTGGCGGCGGTCGCCTGCAGCGCGGCGTGCGGACTGAGCAGCGACCCCGACAGACCGACCAGCGGCTGGTGGCCGACCACGAGCAGCCCGACGACAGTGCTCGCCAGCCCGACGAGGACGGTGATGGTAACGCTATAGGTGGCCGCCGCCAGCATCTTCCCGGCAAGGATCTGCGAGCGGCTGCGGGACCGGGTGAGCAGGAGGGACCAGGTGCCTAGTCGGTGCTCCTCCGAGCAGATGTCGCCGGCGACCACCGAGATGGAGAGCGGAAGCGCCCATAGCCCGGCCCAGTTGAGGATCACGAGCGAATCGGCGAAGCCCGACTCGTGCACCCAGAGGCCGAAGACCGTATCTCCCGGTATGGCGTTAGCGACCCTCAGACCGACGACGAAGACCACAGGGCCGAGCAGGCAACCGAGGATCACCACTTGCACCCGGAGCTGGGCAGCGAGCTTTGTCAGCTCCACCCGCCACATGACGAGCCAGCCGGGCGTCGACCGGACGGTCGGCTGGCGGACCTCAGCCCGGACATCCGCGACCGGCGGTCAGCGAGCTCACGCGTCCACCAACTCGTAGAACAGTGCCGCCAGCGGAGGCACCTCCTGCTCCAGCAGGACGACGGAGATGTCGAGGCGCCCCAGTTCGCAGATCAGATCGTGCAACTCCTGCCGGCCCGCCTGGAGCGTGAGGCCGCCTCGCTCGTGGGCGTCGATCACCACAGGATGGCGACGTCCGATCTCGAGGGCACGGTCGTCGTCGCTCGTCTGGAGTCGGTGACGGCCGGCGGGAGCAGACGCCCGCAGGTCGCTCAGGCTCCCGTGGCGGAGGATGCGCCCCCGGTTGAGGATCGATGCCGAGTCGCAGATCTCCTCGATCTCGAGCATGTCGTGACTGCTGAGGAGGATGGTGGTGCCCTGGTCGCAGAGGTTGCGGATGAGCAGGTTGAGATCGCGAGCTCCCGCCGGGTCGAGCCCGGTCGTCGGCTCGTCGAGGAGGAGCAGTCGGGGCCGCCGCAGGAGGGCGCAGGCCAGGCCGAGGCGCTGCAGCATCCCGGTCGACCAACCTCCGGTCTTGCGTGAGGCGGCCTCGGTCAAGGCGGTTGTCTGGAGCACCTCTTCGATCGACGGCGAGTCCAGAGCGCCGTCGACCTTGGCAGCCAGCTCCAGGTTCTGCCGACCGGTGAGGAACGGATAGAACCGCGGCCGATCGACGAAGCCGGCCACCCCCCGAAGTGTCTCGATCGTGCCGTCGACGGCGTGCTGACGGCCGAAGAGGGAGACCCGGCCATCTTTCGGGCGGACGAGACCGAAGAGGATCCGCAGCAGTGTGCTCTTTCCGGCGCCGTTCGGCCCGATGAGGCCGTGCACCTCGCCGGCGGCGACCGAGAGCGACACCTCGTCGAGGGCGAGGACGTCACCGTAAGACTTGCTCAGGCCCTCGACCTCGATCGCGCAGCTGACTTGATCCCGGCCGGCGACCGCTGCCCCGCCCGGCGCGAAGGGCTGAGCGGTAACTCCGAGGGACATGCGGGCTGGTGCCGACTCGCCAACTACGCCCACTGATCTCACTTCTTCCCCAGTCGAGGCGCGGCCCCAGTGCCGTCCCCAGTCCAACTGATCTTGGCGCTTTTCCCGCCGTGTGACAAGTCGACAAGCGCGCCGCCACCGTCAGCGGCGCGCGACGTTTCGCAGGTCCTCCCACTCGACTTCTCGCAAAGCCACCGCCACCGCCACGCCCCACACCAACCCGAGTACCCAGCCGAACACGACATCGCTGAACCAGTGGACCCCGAGCACCAGCCGTGTGTCGACGACGAACAAGGACGCTGCGAGCGCCGCGAGCAGCAAGGGCCAGAGCACGCGCCGCCACAGCAGGAGTGCTGTCGCCATTGCGAAGAGGACGGCCGTCACGGCGACGGCATGGCCAGACGGGAACGAGTAGCTGGTCTCGTGAACACCCGGCACGGCCCCCGGCGCCGGGAAGTTGGCAGTCGGTGGCCGGTGCCGCAGGATGACCTCACGGATCACGTACACCTGGAACTCTCCGCCGAGGTAGCCGACAATAGGCACCAGGGCTCGAATGGTCCGCACGGCCACAAGGAGAATCAGGCTCAGTACAGCAGCAGCTACTCCGAGAGGGAAGGCGTCGAGGTACGTGGCCACGAACTTCGACGCGCCGACGAGTGAATCACGATGGCCGATGTACCAGCGCTCGACGCTGTCGTCGAAGCTCTGGATCGGGCCGCCGCCGTGTCTCCCGACGACGAAGAACCCAAGCAGCAGCCCGACCACGAACAGCAGAACCGCCGTACCGATCAGGATCGCGAGCGCCCGTCCGACGGCCGAAGCCGAGGCGCCGAGACCGAGTCGGCCGGAGGAGGATCGAGCGCCTGAGGTGACGGGGACCGTACTCCCGCTCTGAACATCTCCCACATGTCGTCCACCGTTCGGCACCGTCGTCAGTCTTCCCTCTCAAGTCTTTGCCGGAAGTCCCAGTGACTTTACGTTGCGCCCTCGGATCTTCGGCGCGTGCTCGACGCGCTCGACTCGATCGACCATGTCGTCGCCGTGGTTGCGCAGGTCTCGGATGCTGACAGATGTCATGTTCTGCCACTGTGTCACCCTTGAGACGAGGCCGTCTGTCGCTGCTCGGCGGGGCAGTCGCAACCCTCGTGCGTCGACCGAAGAGGCTCTTCCGAAACGTAGTCATGCCGCCTGTCACCGAATCGGGAAACTGGTCCTTGGAGGACTCATGAGGCCGCCACTGGAAGACCACGCTTCGAACCCCAGATGAGGATCTCCAACATGGCAGACCATATCGAGCAAGCCCAATGGCGGACGTCCATGATCCGCCGTCGGCGATGTGGGCACATCTAGACCGTGATCAACGGTCGGCAGACCATACGGCGCCATCACGCGCGGCCCGAAGATGACGAGATTCTCTGTGCCAGGCAGAGCCGCCGACGGGACGTGAACAGCTTCGAAGCTCCTGCGGAGGACATCGCCGAGCGCCTGGCACGAAGCGTGATCGTCCGCTACGAGATCCGCGGGACGGATGTCCCACGCTCCGGCGGTGTCGAAGGAAATTGAATCAACGGCGGCGTCATCGAACTCGAACGTTGCGACCCACGTACGACTGGTGATCGCCCTCAGCCCCGCCTCGTCGCGGATCCCTTGCGAGCGTATGTATTCGGCCCACGGCCCGAGGGGGTGGAGCGACCAGTACTGAGTGGGCGGCGACCCGGCGCGGTGCCAGCGCCCCGAGGTTCGGTTGGCGCTGGCCCACAGCGGCGTGTCGTAGTCTGCCCACCGGTAGCCGACGAACTCTTTCAACTGGACGGACTAACCGGCGACCATCGCACGCGTGCTTGCTGCCAGCCTCGGAAGCTCGCTGTAGGCGCCAGGCTCTCCGAGCAGCTCCCCTGGCAATCGGCCCTTCAGCGCGGGGTGGGGTTGCTGAAGCCACCGCGCTACGCCGATAGGCGTCATCGACCACCGCAGCTGATCGACGACTCTGGCCAAAGTGCGTAGGCGCATCTCGTCGTCGCCCGTCGGAATTGTTGCCTCGCTGTCGGACACCCAGCGCTGAAAGGTGCGAACGCCCACCCGGGTTGGCTGCGTCCCGCCCGATCCTCCAGGAGGCGAGTGGCGGAGCCGTCGAGTCGCCGACCTGGCGGATGGCGAGGAGGGTTCCGCCTCGATCACTTCGATGACGACATGACCGGTCACCGTCTGCTCGCGATCGGGTAGAAACGATGCCGCCGAGAGAGTCATGCCCAATCGCCGAGGAGGAAGGCGAGGTCTGCGAGTGCTGGGTTGGTCAGTTCGCCGGCCACGTCACTCTCCCTCCTTGTTCGCTTCCTATGCCGTCCTAGTCCGGGTGGTCACGGGCGGCCTGTGGGAGTTGCTCAAATCACACGATGCGCTATCGAGCGCGGCGCCGCGAGGAGAATCCGTCGCGCCTTTGCGAGGCAACCGCGTGAACAAGCGACGCCGATCTCGGGAGTGATCACTCCCGGGCGTCCCCCCTCGTGAACGTGGGTCCATCCAGCCGGAAGCGGTCGATGCGGAAACTTGTCGGGAAAGCGCTCGATCTGGACAGTTCGGCGCGTCCCGCACGCATCGCAGATGGCCGTCCACTCGTAAGCCATGAACTGCGCATGCTACCCGCAGCACCCCGTTAGAGGAAGGAGGCGCTGTCCCGACACCCGCCAAGTACGATCAGCCAGCCTGAACAACCGTGGTGCCGGCGCCCGATTCCCACGTGTCGACAGGCGCTGTACTCGCTCGCCACGATCGGACTTGACCGCTCGGTCGTGCTGTCGCTCGCGGAGGGACGCTTCGTCGCCGCCCACCACAACGTCGTCGTGACGGGCGCCACGGGCTGCGGCAAGTCGTATCTAGCCTGTGCCCTCGCCAACGCCGCCATCCGCCACGACCACACGGCGCTCTATCTCCGCACGCCCCGGCTGTTGGACGACCTCTCGCTTGGACGCGTCGACGGCCGGTACTCGCGCCTTCTCGCCGGCATCGCCCGGGCCTCGCTTGTCGTGCTCGACGACTTCCTCCTCAGCCCGCAGGGGCCGAGGCATGCGGGACCTGCTCGAGGTCGTCGAGGACCACGCCCAGCTGCGGTCGACGATCGTCGTGAGCCAGCTGCCGGTCGACAAGTGGCTCCCCGTGATGTCGGACCCGACCCTCGCCGAGGCCATTCTCGACCGGATACTCCAGTCCTCGCACCGCATCGCCATGAAGGGCCCGTCGATGCGCAGGCGCCAGCCGTCAGACGGAGACCCCCGGTGACACGTCGTTGTTCCAATCCATCTTCGTGAGAGCAAGGGCCGGCCTCCTGGGCCGGGACCTCCAAGGGTCCGGACCCACGTGACGTTTGAGGAGGAGTGGCCGCGGAATGCTCTGACCTCCTTGGTAGAAGTGGGATCGCGTCGCGACAATGGGCGCGTCACCTGCTCCCCATAGAAGCGCAGCGGTACCAAAAAGGTGCACCATCGTGCCCCTCGACACCGGGTAGCCGCGAGCCTCGCTCGGACCCGCGTTTTGCGTTCTGGCCGGATGGAGCCACATTCCTCGCTAGGCAAAGTCCGTGGTGATCTCCAGGCACTCAAGCTCAGGGACGGCTGACGGGCATCTGCAGCGCCAGCGAGTTCGTCATCGGTGAATGCCGTGAGCTTGTGGATGACTGCACCGCCGCGGATTGAACCCACCGTTTCGCCCATCCTCCCCTATCCGTAGGTGTCTCGACCGACAGATGCCAGCTGGCGCTCGATGTGGCCGCCGTCATCCGTGCCGTTGTGCCGCCGCCGGCTTCACCACACCAAATCGAGAGAGTGAGGGTCACCTCCGAATTCGTGGTGCAGATGTGGTGCAGGCGGGCGACTTGATGGGCAACCGAGCCACTCCCGCCGACCCACCTGCAACGCCCCTACCAGGGGAAACACCGAGAGCGGACGACGGTGGAGCGGACGACGGTGGAGCGGACGACGGTGGAGCGGACGACGTGGAGCGGACGACGGGACTCGAACCCGCGACCCTCACCTTGGCAAGGTGATGCTCTACCAACTGAGCCACGTCCGCGTACTCGGGCTCATCATACCGTCTCGCTCCAGGGGCGATCAGCGACGGGCTCGTGGAGCGCATCGACCGGAGTGGATCGTCCCGGCGAACGGCCGGCGGATCGCCGGGTAGCGCGGTTTCGGGATCAGAATCCGAAGCCGAAAGCCGCGTTCGTGATCGATCTCGGGTACCCGGTCTGCCGCGTCCTTCTTCTCCCCGGCCTTCTCAGCAGTGTCACCCGGTGGGTCACCGGCCAAATGCCGGCCCCCGCCGGAATCGCTGCTTCGCAGACCACGTCCCCTGATGCCGCCGAACAAGCTCGCCCTCAACGCCATTCGCCCGTACCTCCCTCGTCGTAGCAGCGTGTCAGCTGCTGCCGCCCCGTCATCGCTCTGGCACATTGCCGTGACCATGGGTCTGACCGTGCCCGTTGCCGTTGCCACCGCCGTTGCCACCGGCACCACCATGGCCGTGGCCATGGCCGTGGCCGCCACCGCCGTTGCCACCCTTGCCGTGGCCGCCACCACCGTTGCCACCCTTGCCATGGCCGCCACCACCGTTGCCGCCCTTGCCATGGCCATGGCCATGGCCATGGCCGTGGCCGCCCCCCTTGCCGTGCGAGTGGCCAGAGTTACCGGGCGGGGGGACGGTCGCGCAGTACTGCTTCACCGAATCGCCCTTGGCCGTCGCAGCCGCCACCAGCTGCTTGAAGCTCTGCGAGTGCTGGAGCGCAGGGCTGCTGAAGTTGGTGAAGTCCTTGGTGACTGCGGCATAGGCGGTGCAGAGTCCATATGCATCGGCACCGACCGGCGGCCCCGACTGGGGGTTGGAGCCGCCGGTCGTCGTGCCGGTGCTGCCGGGCGTCGAAGCTGTCGTGCCCGTCGTGGGATGAGATGTCGTTGGCGTGCCACCACCGGATCGAGTCCCACCGGTCGAGGTCGAAGTCGAGGTCGAAGTCGAGGTCGACGTCGTGGACGAGACGGGGCCATGCGTGCCCCGGGGCCCCGAGCCCGAACCGGTCGGCCCGCTACCACTGTTGGAGTGGTGCGCCGCGGGCAGGGAGATGCCCACGTGCGAGGCGACACTCGCCGCAACGGTCTGCAGGGCGCCTGGAAGAGAACCGGTCGCCGCCGCCGCTGCAGTGCCGGTGAGCGTCAGCACAGCTGCGGCGGCGGCGATCTTGACCGACATGTGCTTCGGAAGCAGGTGCCGCCTGCCCGATGCCGGGAGCTGCACGACGTTCCCCGGAGCGTTCATCGCACCCGCGAAGGAAGAGATGACCTCCCGCTCCAGCGGTGTCTCTTCGCCCAGAGCTGCAGGCCTGGCCACACTGAGCAGGTGGGCCAGATCACGCAGCGGAGGAGGAGCGTCCTCCGGCTGGAGAACCCCCGAGAGGAGGGCATCGGAAATGTTGCTGTCGAAGTTGTCGCGCATCTCGATGGAGATACCGTCGGCGACCCTCAGCGCGTTACAACTTCTTGCTTCCAGCTCGTTGCCAGACGTTTCAGGGCCCTGTGCTGCATCACCCTCACCGAGGCCTTGGTGCGTCCGAGGATGCCGGCCACCTGCTCGACGCTCAGGTCGCCTACCACCCGCAGGATGACGACCTCGGCCTGGTCGGCTGGCAGGAGCCGCGACAGCATGGCTACCGCTTGCTCAGAGCTCAGGTTCTCTACGGCGACCTCGACATCACCGTCACCCCCGACGTCAGGAGCCTCATCGAGCTCCACCAGCTGGGGCCGGCGATCACGCGACCGGTAGTGGTCGACCAGGCGCGAGCGGACGATCGTGAACATCCACGCCCGGAAGTCCCCCGCATCCCCCTCGAAACCCTGCAGGCGCCTCACCGCCGCAATCCACGCTTCTGCTACGACGTCCTCCGCCTCGCCGCCTACCCGTGAGCGGGCGTAGTTGAGCAGCTGTGGATGCAGCACCCTGAAAAGGGCGCTGATCCCCCGCTCGTCGCCGGCTCGAGCCGCAACGAGCGCCGCGTCGAGTTCAGGCGTGCTCACGGTATTACCAGGGACAATGCTCCCACAGGGGTAGCCGGCTCGACCTGAGCTGAGGCGGTTTTGCGGCCAGGAGCCGCCGATACCGGGTGTGCTACGGTGTCCCCGCCGCAGCCCTCCTGGGAGGCGACAAGCACCGTCTCGAAGGGGAAGCCGGTCGAAAGCCGGCGCTGGTCCGCAACCGTAGGTGGCGAACACGACGTCTCGCCATGAGCCGGGATACCTCCGAGGCGGTCGAGCTCCCACCGTCGAGACACATGGCCGGGGCTCGGGAGTCTCCGGCCGTCACGGCGGGCGCTTCCGGGAACTGGCCGGGAAGCGAGAACCCTCATGACTCCGTTCCGCCGGCTCGCCCTCGGAGCCGCCGCGCTGCTGGCGATCGTCGGCACCACCTCAGCAGCCGCCTCAGCATCGCCCGCCTCAGCATCGCCCGCCTCGGCTTCGCCCACCTCGGCTTCGCCCACCTCGGCTTCATGGACCCGCCCGGAGGCCGTCGCCAAGGCCAGCGCCTGGTTGGCATCGCGTTTCACCTCACAGGGCTACATCCCTACCAGCGCCGGGCCTTCCCATCCGGACCTGTCGGCTACCGCGCAGGCGGTGTTGTCCCTGGCGGCGGCCAACTCGAACCTCTCGACCGCCCGTCGAGGGCTCTCGTACCTGGCCGCCAACGTCGAAGCCTACGTGACCGACGAGGGCGCAGACGGTCCCAGCCAGCTGGCTCAGCTGATACTGGATGCCGTCGCGCTCGGTGGCGATCCCGCCAACTTCGGCCATACGAACCTGATCACGCGGCTCCTGGCGACGGCGCAGACCTCCGGTGCGGACAAGGGCCTCTTCGGCACGGAGACCCAGCTGGCGGGATACGCCGCCGGCACCTACCAGCAGGGGTTGGCACTCGCCGCGCTGCGCGCTGCCGGCGTCGGGACAGGTCCCCCGCTCGCTTCGGCAGTTGCGTGGCTGCAGGCGCAGCAGTGCCCTGACGGAGGGTGGACGAGCCCCGACCAGGCGCTGAACGGCTGCGACGGCACACCCGCCACCTTCAGCGGGCCGGACACGAACTCCACGGCACTCGCCATCGAAGGCCTGGTCGCCGAGCAGGCACTCTCCACGGGCGCCGGCTCGAACGCCTACTCGTTCCTCGCCAAGGGGATCGACGCCGACGGTGGCTGGTCATACTTCCCGAACACCAAAGCGACGCCCGGCGCAACTGATCCGGATTCGACTTCGCTCGTGATCCAGGCGTTGTTCGCATCGCGCCACAGCGTGGCCGCCACCGCTTACTCCCGGCTCCAGAGCTTCCAGTTCACGAGCGGTGCGGACGCCGGAGCCTTCTATTTCCCTCCCGCTCCTTCGCCCGCCAACATCGTCGCCACCTACCAGGCGATCCCGGCCCTCGTGTCACTGCCGGTCCCGTTCGGGCCGCAGGGCGGTTACTGGCTGGCCGCCGCCGACGGGAGCGTGATCACAGTGGGATCAGCCGCCTTCTACGGCTCGGCCGCCTCTGCTCACCCGAACCGCCCGATCGTCGGGATCGCCGTCACGCCGGACAGGCGCGGATATTGGGAGGTCGGTGCAGACGGCGGGATCTTCGCCTTCGGCGATGCCAAATACCGGGGGTCCCTCCCTGCCCTCGGCGTCCCGGCCACCGACATCGTCGGGATCACTGCCACGGGCGACGGCGACGGCTACTGGCTCGTCGGCGCCGACGGGGGTGTGTTCGCCTTCGGGAGTGCTCGTTTCGAGGGGTCGTTGCCGTCGCGGGGCGTCCATGTTCATGACATCGTCGGGATCTCGGCAGTTCCCGGAAATACGGGGTACCTGTTGACGGCGTCCGACGGGGAGGTCTCCGCTTTCGGTGACGCCGGCGGCGAGTCCTCGCTCCCCGCCCTCGGAGTCCATGTATCCGATGTGGTGGGCGTCGTTGCTGTCGGCTTCTCGGGTTGCTGGCTGGTAGCAGCCGACGGTGGCGTCTTCTCCCTCGGGACGGCGAGATTCCACGGCTCGATGGGGGGCGCTCGGTTGGCCGCGCCGGTGACCGGCCTCGCTGCCACTCCGGACGCCGGCGGTTACTACGAGGTGGCAGCCGACGGAGGGATCTTCGCCTTCGGCGACGCCAGGTTCGCCGGCTCGGCCGTCGGCCAGGTGCGCGCCGGGCAGGCGATCGTCGGGATGGCGATCTCGCCGGCAGGTCTTCCGATCGCCGCCTCCTGATGGGCCGGCTTTGCCGAGCGGGGCGGTGCCTGGCGGCCGGACTGCTGGCGACGGCCGGGCTCGCCGTGCTGGTGGCGACGAATCCGCGGGCGGCCGGCGCTGATCCGCTCGGCTCCTGCAGCACCTCGACCGGCGCGGTGATCGTGGTCGACTTCTCGCACTTCGGCGGAAACGTGGACCGCGGCTGCGCGGCGCATCCGACGACCGAGTACCAGTCGATGCGTCGACGCCGGATTCCTGGTCGCCGGCACGCAGAACTACGGATATGACTTCGTCTGCCGGATCGGCTTGCAGAGCGGCGGGGCGGTCAGCTTCCGGCCAACGCCCTCGCATGAACCCTGCATCTCCACTCCGCCCGCCAACGCATACTGGTCCCTCTGGTACGCCGACGCAGGAGCGGGCACCTGGTCCTACAGCGAGCAGGGAGTCGAGGACTTCGAGCCGCAGCCCGGCAGTGTCGACGCCTGGGAGTACGGAGCCACCGCTGCTCCGCCCTTCTCGCCTGCAAAGGTCCGGGCGACCAACCTGCCCCCGACGACCACGACCGTCGTCCAGCAGACCACGACGACCACCGCGCCCTCGAGCACGACCACGGCCGCGCCATCGACCACAGACGCGAGCACCGCGACGTCCACGACCGCCACAGCGTCGACGACCACGCCTGCTCGGTACAACGAGCAGCACGCTGTCATCCCCGAGTTCGGGCTCCACGACGACCGAGCCGCCCTCGAATGACGGGACGACGGGCGCGGCGACGAGCGAGACGACGGGCGGCACACTGAGGATCGTCAACGTCGCGAGGAGCCGGGGCAACAAGGGGAGCCCGCCTGCGGGCGGTTCTCCGGCGGCACTGCTGGCGACGCTCGGCGGAGCCCTCGTCCTGATCCTCCTCGCCTCGATCGCGGGCATCCGGCGTCGCCGCGAGGCGCGAACCAGTTGAACTTCGCCGGCCGCCTTCCCCGCCAGTTGCACCCTCTGGCGTGGTGGCTCTGGGCGCTCGGGCTCGCAACGGCGGCCAGCCGCACCAGCAATCCGTTGCTGCTCGCCCTGATGCTCGCAGTGCTCGGGGTCGTCGTGGCGAGCCGGCGGAGCGAGGCGCCGTGGGCGAGGGCTTTCAAGTACTACCTCTGGATGGCGCTGTTGGTCATCGTGATCCGCATCGTGTTCCGGTCGCTGTTCGGCGGCGACGTCGCGGGCGGCGGCACCCACACGCTCGTGCGCCTTCCGCAGCTGCCGCTACCTCACTGGGCGGCCGGCATCCAAGTGGGCGGCCCGGTGACGCTGGAAGGCACGCTGTCGGCGGTCTACGGCGGGCTGCAGCTGGCGACGCTGCTCTGCTGCCTGGGCGCCGCCAACGCTCTGGCCAACGGCAAGCGCGCTCTTCGAGTCCTTCCGGGCGCGCTTCACGAGCTGAGCGTCGCGGTGGTGGTGGCCTTCACCCTCGGGCCACAGCTGGTGGAGAGCGTGCAGCGGGTGCGGCGGGTGCGGCGCCTGCGCGGCGACTCCACGTCCGGGTCCCGGCGGCACGCGCTGAAGACGATCGCCATCCCCGTGCTGGAAGACGCCCTCGAGAGATCGATGCGGCTGGCGGCCGCGATGGACTCGCGCGGCTACGGCCGCATCGCAAGCGCCGTTTCGAAACGAGCAGCGGGTCGGCTGATGCTCCTCGGTCTGCTCGGGCTCTCGGCCGGGGTCTTCGGGCTGCTCGACTCCTCAGCGCCGGGATGGCTGCGCTTCCCGACTCTCCTGGCCGGTGCCGGCCTCTGCTGCGGAGGGCTGGTCCTCGGCGGCCGCCGGGTGCACCACTCCTCCTATCGACCGGATCCGTGGGGCTGGCCGGAGTGGGCGGTGGTGGCAAGCGGCCTATTACCCGCCGCGGTGCTGATCTCCTCGGCCGGGGCGGCACCGGGCTCCCTCGCACCTTCGACCGCCCCTCTCGTCTGGCCAGGGCTCCCCTTGTGGCCCGCCTGTGCCGTGCTGGCGGGACTGGCCGCGGCAGCGCTGGCGCCACCTCCTGCCCGATCGCGCCGGCCGTCACTCCCGGCGAGGCCGCCGGCAGAGGTGCCGGCTCGCCAACCGGTTGGCGCCGTCCGATGATCGAGTTCGACCGGGTCTCGATCACGTACCCGGGAGCCGACCGTCCCACATTGCGAGACGTCAACCTCGTCGTGGAGGAGGGTCAGCTGGCGCTCGTCGTCGGCCCCACGGGGACTGGCAAGTCGACCCTCTTGGGAGCCGTCAACGGGCTCGTGCCGCACTTCACCGGCGGCACCCTGTCCGGGCGCGTCAGGGTCGACGGCAGGGACACGAGGACGCACAAGCCCCGCGACCTGGCCGACGTCGCCGGGGTCGTGGGACAGGACCCTTCCGCCGGCTTCGTCACCGACACAGTCGAGGAAGAGCTGGCCTATGTGATGGAGCAGCTTGCGATCGAGCCCCGTGTGATGCGCAAGAGAGTCGAGGAGACCCTTGATCTGCTCGGCATCGCCGAGCTTCGGGACCGGCCGCTTGCCGAGCTGTCGGCGGGCCAGCAGCAGCGAGTGGCGATCGGCTCGGTGCTGACGTCGCATCCTCGTGTCCTCGTGCTCGACGAACCGACCTCCGCACTGGACCCCGTCGCAGCCGAGGACGTGCTGGCGATCATCACCCGCCTCGTCCACGATCTCGGGATGACGGTGCTGCTCGCCGAACACCGTCTGGAGCGGGTCGTCCAGTATGCGGACGCCGTGCTCGAGGTCGACTCGGGCGGGCGGGTGCGCGCCGGTGCACCAGCGGCGATCCTCGCCGGCAGTGCCGTCGCGCCGCCGGTGGTGGAGCTCGGGCGACTGGCGCGGTGGTCGCCACTCCCCCTGTCGGTGCGCGACGCCCGGCGCCAGGCGGGTGGGCTGCGAGCCGCTCTGCCCCCTGCCGCCAGGGGAGGAGCGCCGACGGGCGAGAGGGTGCTCCGCGCCAAGGGGATCGTCGTGCGCTACGGCGAGCAGATAGCGGTCAAGCGGGGGGACCTCGAGATGCGGGCCGGCGAGATCGCCGCCCTCATGGGACGAAACGGCGCCGGCAAGTCCTCACTCCTCCTCGCCCTCCATGGCGCCGGCCCGCGCCAGGGGGGTCACGTGGAGGTGAAGGGCCTGGAGCCCAAGGGCCTAGCGCCGCGCAGGCGACGGGCCTTGGTGACGCTCGTGCCGCAGAACCCCTCCGACCTTCTCTACTTGCGAAGCGTCGCCGATGAGCTGGCGCAGGCCGACGCCACCCGACGCCGTCGCCGATGCCGGAGCCGACGCTGCCAACGGAGCCGCTGGCGATGCGAACCGCACGGGTGAGACGGCTCGCGCCCTGCTCGACCGCATATCGCCAGGAGTCGCCGACGGCGCCCATCCCCGCGATCTCTCGGAGGGGCAACGGCTGGCCCTGGTGCTGGCGCTACAGCTCCGCAGCGAGCCTGCCCTGATCCTCCTCGACGAGCCCACCCGGGGCCTCGACTACATGGCAAAACGATCACTCACCCACACGTTGAGGTCCCTCGCCGTCGCGGCCACGCAGTGCTCGTATCGACTCACGACGTGGAGTTCGCGGCTTCCACCGCTGACAGGGTGCTGGTGATGGCCGAGGGCGAGATCGTGGCCGACGGCTCGGCGGCAGAGGTCCTGTCCGCATCGCCCGCCTTCGCCCCCCAAGTCGCCAAGATCCTCGCTCCGCTCGGCTATCTCACCGTCGACTCGGTGCAGGACTCCCTTGCGGAGGCGCACAGGTGACGGGGGTGGGCATCCCCGTTGCCGGGCGCGCCCGTGCGGCGGTGGCGATGGCGAGCCTGCTCGGCGTCGCCGCCTTCGCCTGGCCGTTCCTCGTCGCCCCCGGCAGCTTCGGTGACACGGCGATGGCGCCGCTGATGTTCGGTGCCCTGCTGCTGCTCGTCGTTGCGGTGGTGTTCGCCGAGGTTGCAAGCGGCGGCATCGATTCCAAGGCGATCGCCATGCTCGGCGTCCTGTCTGCCGTCGGGGCTGCGCTGCGCCCACTCGGTGCCGGAACGGCGGGAGTGGAGCTCGTCTTCTTCACGCTCGTGATCGCCGGCAGGGTGTTCGGGGCCGGGTTCGGGTTCGCGCTCGGGTGCACCACGTTGTTCGCGTCGGCACTGCTGACGGGTGGCGTCGGGCCGTGGCTCCCCTACCAGATGTTCGGCTGCGCCTGGGTCGGCATGTTCGCCGCCTGCCTGCCACGGGTGCGAGGGCGGGCGGAGGTGCTGATGCTCGCCATCTACGGCGCCGCCTCCTCCTACCTGTTCGGCTTCCTCGTCAACCTCTCCTTCTGGCCCTTCTCGATCGACCCCCACAGCACGATCTCCTACATTCCCGGCGCCCCGTTCGCCGTCAACCTGAAGCGGTACCTGCTCTTCGACGGGACGACCTCGCTCGGCTGGGACACCGGGCGCGCGGTGACGACCTTCACCTGCATCGTGCTGCTGGGGCCGGCGATGCTGCTGACGCTGCGGCGGGCTGCCAGGCGTGCGGCGTTCGACGCTCCCGTCGCCTTTGGCGAGCAGACGACGACCGCTCCTCCGGATCTTGCGGGTGGGTAGCGCCTTCGGTGGGGCGCTAGGAAGCCAGTCGCTCGCGCATCTCGAACTTCAGCACCTTGCCGGCCGGATTGCGCGGCAGGGCGTCGACGAAGTCCAAGCGCGACGGGAGCTTGTAGCGCGCCAGCCGCTCGCCGGCGAAGTCGCGCAGCTGCTCGAGCGTGAGCGACGCCCCCTCCTTGAGCACGGCGACGGCGACGACGACCTCTCCCCACCTCTCGTCGGGCATGCCGATCACCGCAACCTCGGCCACCGCAGGATGCTCGTAGAGGACCGACTCGACCTCTGCCGGGTAGACGTTCTCGCCACCGGTGATGACCATGTCCTTCACGCGGTCGCAGATGTAGAGGAAGCCGTCCTCGTCCAGGTAGCCGACGTCGCCCGTGTGGAACCATCCGGCAGCGTCGATCGCCGCCGCCGTGGCCTCCGGCCGGTTCCAGTAGCCCTTCATCACGTTCGGGCCCTTGACGCACACCTCACCGCGGCCGAGCGGCTCTGCGATGTCGCGCCCATCACCATCGACGAGCTTCACGTCGACGAACATCGGTGGCCGTCCTGCCGATCCGAGCCTTGACATGCAGTGCTCGGGCGTCAGGAACGACACGCACGGCGAGGTCTCGGTGAGGCCGTAGCCCTGGTTGATCTGGATGCCCCTACCGACGTAGAGCTTGATGAGCGGCTCCGGCACCGGCGCTCCGCCGCAGATGATCGAGCGGACCGTCGTGAGATCGGCATCTGCGAAGTCGGGGTGCTGGCTGACGAAGAGCAGCATCGCCGGCACGGCGAACGCCGTCGTCACCCCGTACTCGGCGATGTCCGACAGGAACCTGCCCGGGTCGAACGAGCGCTGCAGCACCACCTCTGCGCCCTTCATCCAGGCCTGCAAGGTGGTCACGTTGAGTCCGCCGATGTGGAACAGGGGTGCGACGACGAGCGACACGTCGCTCTCGACCGTGTCGGTCAGCAGCAGCGCCGAGACGTTGTTCCACCAGAGGTTGGAGTGCGTGAGCATGGCACCCTTGGGCCGTCCGGTGGTGCCCGAGGTGTACATGATCAGCGCCACCTCGTCTGCTGCGACCGCTTCGAAGCCCTCGAGCGGCGGAGCGGAGGCTGCGACCTCGCCCAGCGACTTCCAGCCCTCCGACGCAGTCTCACTGGCTAGATAGCGCACGCAGGGGAGCTCGCCACGGATCGAATCGACCACCGGCTTGTGCAGGTCGTCGGCGACGATCGTATGGGCTCCGGCGTCGTTGACGATGAAGCTGAGCTCCGGTGCGGTGAGCCGGAAGTTGAGCGGCACGAAGATCGCGCCGAGGCGGGCGGCGGCGAAGAGGGTCTCGAAGAACGCCGGGTGGTTGAGCCCGAGGAACGCCACCCGGTCGCCGTGGCGGACCCCTCCGGCACGCAACGCTCCGGCCGTCGCTTCAACTCTCTGCAGGAACGCGGCGTAGGTCCACGTGGTGCCCTCGAACGTGAGAGCGCGGCGCTCGGGCGTCAAGCGGGCCCGCCCGGCCAACCATCCTGCCAGGCTGACGTCAACCGGCATCCGAACAACCCTCCTTTGCCGCACGGCGGGGGCGGCGGCCGCGCCTCATCGCAGCCCTCAGCGTCCCGAGTGGCCGAAACCGCCGGCGCCGCGCGACGAGCCCGACAGCTCCCCGGTGGCGATGAACGTAGCCGTCTCGACCTGGTAGATCACCAGCTGGGCGATCCTGTCGCCTCGCTTCACCTCGTAGGGGGCCCGTGGATCGGTGTTGAGCAGGATCACCTTGATCTCGCCACGGTACCCGCAGTCGATCAGGCCGGGGGCGTTCAGGCACGTGACGCCGTGCTTGGCAGCGAGGCCGCTGCGGGGTTGGACGAGGGCCGCGTAGCCCTCGGGAAGCTCCAAGGCGATACCGGTCGGGACTGCCGCCCGACCGCCGCCGGGTTCCAGCACCACCGGCTCGCGCGCCAGCAGGTCGGCGCCGGCATCCCCCGGATGGGCGTATGAAGGGAGCGGCAGGTCGTCATCCAGCCGTCGGACGGGCACGTTCAGCACGGTTCACGAGGGTACATGCGGCTGCGGGCGACGGGAAGGAGCCGCGACCCTGCTGAGGTTCCTCCGGCAACCGGTTCCCGCCAGCCCGCAGGCGGCGAATCACGCAGTCGGCGGTAGGCTCGCCCGTCGTGCTCGTCTGGATGGATCTGGAGATGACCGGTCTGGAGCCGGATCGGGACGTGATCGTCGAGATGGCGACTCTCGTCACCGACGACGACCTGAAGATCGTGGCCGAGGGACCCGACCTCGTCATCCACGCGACGCCGGAGAAGCTGGCCGCGATGGACCACGCCGTGCGGCGCATGCACACCAAGAGCGGACTGTTGACGCTCATCGAGGAGTCGACCGTGACGGTGCCAGATGCCACCGCCGCCACGATCGAGTTCTTGAAGGCCCAGGGACTCCAGCCCGGCACCGCCCCGCTGTGTGGGAACTCGATCGGCATGGACCGTCGCTTCCTCGCCAGGCACGCGCCGGAGCTCGAGAACTTCCTCCACTACAGGTCGATCGACGTTTCGAGCGTGAAGGAGCTCTGCCGCCGCTGGAACCCGGCCCTCTACGGCAACTCTCCCAAGAAGGTCAACGGACACAGGGCGATGGACGACATCCGCGAGAGCGTGGCCGAGCTGGCGTACTACCGGCAGCACTTCTTCCAGCTGCCCGACATCGCCGCTGCGGAAGCGGAGGCCGCGGGGGCCAGAGGTGGCGCGGCCGTCGATGGGGCAGGTGCCGCGCCCGCCGGTGGAACTGGTTCCGACACTGTTGACTGAGGTGTCAATCAAGTAGCCTGGCCAAACGATGCCGTCTTACCGTCGCCAGGAGCAGGAACCGGCGTCAACCGAGGTCACCGAGGTCGGCCCTGGCGTCCTGCGGCTGCAACTGCCGATCGACTTCACTGGGCTCGGCCATGTCAACGCCTACGCGCTGCTCGACGAGCGGGGCGCCGCCATCGTGGACGCCGGCATGCCTGGGGAGGCCACCTGGGCCGCCATCCTTGATCGTCTCGCAGCTTCCCAGCTCTCGGTCGACGACGTGCACACGGTGATCGTCACCCACTCGCACCCTGATCATTTCGGGGGGGCCGGCCGTCTGGCTCATGAGGCAGGAGCAGAGCTCGTCACGGAGAAGCGGTTCCAGACCTTCTTCGACCACCCTCAGGTGAAGGCTCATTTCCACGCGCACGACGACGCCACGGAAGGACTGATCGGCGGCGGCAGATTCCGAACCCCCGCCTCCTGCGTCGCCGCCGGACCCGGACGACACGGGCTTTGTCGACATCTTCGAGCGCACGCCCTGGGGCGGGGCGCCGCTCAGCCGGCTACCGGAGTCGGATCCTGCGGTCGATCACGACCGCCAGGAGATGATGCGGATGATGCACCCGCCCGTGCCTTCGAGGCGCGTCACGCACGGCGACACACTCCGACTCGCCGGGCGCGATTGGCAGTGCCTGCACACCCCCGGTCACACCCGTGACCACCTCTGTCTCTACGACCCGGAGGCAGGGCTGCTGCTCTCGGGCGACCACGTCCTGCCCACGATCACCCCTCATGTCTCGGGCATCAGCGGCGCCCGTGATGCTCTGAGGGACTACCTGGCGTCGCTCGATTACCTCCGAGACATCGGTCCGGTCCGCACCGTGCTTCCGGCCCATGGTCACCCGTTCGCCGACCTGGACGGCCGCATCGGCCAGATCGAGCGGCACCACGCCGAGCGGCTCGACGAGATCCGCCGCCTGTCCAAGGAGCACGGTCCGACCTCGGTGATCGACTTCTCCCACATGATGTTCAAGGAATCGCACTGGGGCCTGATGGCCGAGTCCGAGACCTACGCCCACCTCGAGTACATGCGTTTCGCCGGGCAGGCGGAGCGTTACGAGCAGGACGGGCTGGTCTTCTACGACGTGGACACCAGCTCTCTCGGTTGAGGATGACCATTGCGCTGGGTCCCGAGGCCGGTGGAGCTTTGGCGCGAAGACCCGCATCTGACACCTAACGCAGGAAACCTCAACCCGGCGGCATTTCCCCCCGCCATCAATCCGCCTATCCCCCCCCGACACGGAGCGGCGGGCTCAGCTCTCGGTAATGCCCTTCAGCACCCCTGCAGCCTGGAAGGTGCTCGCCAGCTCCGCCTGAAGGGCCGCGAAGCTCTTGTTGGTGCGCATCACGCCTATCGCACCACCCTTCCAGCCGGCCTCCAGCTTCTCGATCCGCAGCACGGTGACGCCCGGTTCCGGCGATGCCATCACCCGCAGGCCGAACTTGAAGTGCTGCGCAAAGGCGCCGGCGAGAGCGTTGGCCACCTTGGAGCCCCGCTCGGCCGTGGCCGACCACTCGTCCTGCCAGACGATCTGGAACTGGCGGGCTGTCAGCGCCTGCTCTCCGGCGGCACGGGCCGAGGCCGGGTCGCCTAGGAGGAAGAAGTCGATGTTCTTGGCGGCCATCTTCGGACCTTATCGCTGGGCTCCCCCGACGCCAACCGCTCCGAGTAGCGGTCGAGGACATCCCGCGCCACGTGGTATCCCTGCTCGATCAGGACGTCCGTGTGCGAGAAGTCCTGCCAGTCGATCTGTTGCGTCCCCGGCTGCTCGAAGACGATCACCTCCACCTCCTCGGGGACGGCGGCGAGGTCCCGCCGCAGGCGACCCATCAGGGCGAGGTCGAAGGCGGAAAGCAGCGCCTCGAGGGGCCGCCGCGCCACGGGCAAGGGGCGGTCCACCTCTCCGCAGAGGAGCACGAAGATGCGCCTGGCGCCGGCCGCCAGGGCCACCGAGAGGGGGACGTTGTCGACCACCCCGCCGTCGACGAAGAGCGAGCCGCCGATCTCGACCGGTGGGAACACTGCCGGCAAGGCGGCAGAGGCAAGGATGATCTGCAGCGCCGGACCCGCCGTGAACCAATGCTCCACTCCGTCGGCGATCGTGCACGCCACAACTGCGAGCGGCAGCGGTGCGTCCTCCAGCCTGTCGAAGCGCAAGAAACCGTCGACCACAGCCCGCAGACCGTCGAGAGCGAATACCGAGTCACGTCTTTCCACGAAACGCCACGATCCATGGAGCCTGCTCCTCGGGAAGACGTCCTGCGTCCGCAGGTGTCGCCAGATGTCGGCGGCGAAGGCGACACCCTCCATGGTCGGCCGCCCGACATAGCCGGCAGCGTTGATGGCGCCCACCGACGTACCCACCACGAGGTCCGCCTCGATGCCCCGCTCTGCCAGGGCACGGAGCATCCCTATCTGGCCTGCGCCGCGATTGCCGCCCCCGCCGAGCACGAAGGCGGTCATGGGTGCCTTGCCACGGCGGCGGCGAGCGACATCGGCGGGGTGACGGCCAGCGATCGCCACGGGCGGGGTGGGGCTCGTGGCGAGGCCGTGTACGGGCACTGCCTAGCCTCCGACCTCGATCACCACGCGTCCTCGTGTTCGACCTCCGACTATCTCGTCGGCCAGGCGTGGGACATCCTCCAAAGGCGCCACGGAGGTCATGTCGTCGAGCATTTCCACCGGCAGGTCGGTGGCGAGCCGATGCCACGCCTCCCGCCGCCGAGGGAGGGGGCAACGCACGGACTCCACCCCCACGAGCGAGACGCCGCGCAGGATGAACGGATGCACCGTCAAGTCGAGCTGTACGCCTCCGGTCAGGCCGCAGGCGGTGACCGTCCCCCCGTAGCGTGTGCGCCGGATCGCCGAGGCAAGGGTTGCGCCCCCGACGGCATCGACCGCGCCGGCCCACGTCTCGCGCTCGAGCACCTTGGCCGCCGGAGCAGCAAGCTCGGCGCGGTCGATGACCTCGCTGGCGCCCAACCGGCGGAGGTAGCCGGCCTGCTCCGGGCGGCCGCTGGAGGCGTGCACCTCGTAGCCGAGCTGCGCCAGCACCGCCACCGCCACGCTTCCCACACCCCCCGCCGCGCCGGTGACGAGCACGGGCCCCTCGGTCGAGCCGGCGGTGCTCCCACTCCCGGTGGGGACGGCGGGGGCGACACCCCGCTCCTCAAGCGCCATCACGCAGAGCATCGCCGTGAGCCCGGCCGTGCCGATCGCCATCGATCGTCTGGCGGTCAGCTGCGCCGGTAGGGGGACCGCCCACTCGGCCCGTACTCGGGCGAAATCGGCATAGCCGCCCCAGTGCTCCTCCCCCAACCCGAAGCCGGTGACGATCACCTCGTCGCCCACCTCGAAGTCTGGCGACACAGACTTGATCACCTCACCCACGAGGTCGACGCCGCAGACCATCGGGAAGGAGCGGACGACCTTCCCCTTGCCGGTCACTGCCAGGCCGTCCTTGTAGTTGAGGCTCGACCAGCGGACTCGGAGCGTCAGCTCCCCATCGGGCAGGTCGGCGGTCCGTACGCTCGCCACCCCCGAGGGGGACCGGTCGTCCCGCTGCTCGGCCGCCAGCACGGCCCGCATCGTCTCGCTCAGCCCTCTCACCATCTCAGGTCGCTCTCTGCTGCGTCGCTTCCAGTCAACTCCCCTCCTCGCTCGCCGCTCTGGCGACCTCCTGCCAAGCCTAGGGGGCGGCCCGGCGGGCACGGGGTACGCAGCCGCCACATACGATTCAGCCGGAACCATCCGCGTCACCTGAGGGAGCCCGCCAGATGCCTTACGCCGAAGGCCGAGTGGTGCACGACGCCGACGCGCACCTGATGGAGACGCCCACTTGGTTGCGGGACCACGCCGACCCTTCGCTGCGTGACCGCGTCCCCGTCCTCACCTACCCGGGCGGGAACGAGTTGCGCCAGACGGGCGACCCGCAGGAGCAGCGCCGTGATCTGCAGCACTCGTTCGACACGCTGCGCGAGCGACACGCTTCCCCGGAGTACCGCTCGGTCGAGGCCGCCGAGATCATGAATCGCAAGAACTTCGCTGCGACAGGTTCGTTCATCGCCGAGGACCGGCCGCGGGCGCTCGACCTGCTCGGCTTCTCCAGCCAGTTGGTGTTCAACACCTTTCACAACAACCGCCTCTACCGCTGGGAGCACTCGGGCGACCTCGACTTCGCCTACGGCGTTGCGACCGCACACAACCGCGGGATGGTGGAGTTCTGCTCGGTCGACAGGCGCCTGCTGCCGACGTGCTACGTGCCGCTGGCCGACTTCGACCGGGCGGCGCGGGCCGCCGACGAGGCGATCGCCCTCGGGGCGGCGGCACTGCTCGTCGCATCCGGCTGCCCGGCCGGGCACTCGCCCAGCCACATCGGCCTCGATCCCGTCTGGGCACGTGCGTGCGAGGCCCGCATACCGATCGTGTTCCACGTCGGGGGGACGGGCGACCTGATCGACACGAGCTACTTCCAGAACGGGCTCCCCATCCCGCCCGACTTCCATGGAGGCGAGGAGAACTTCAGGTCTGTCGACTACATGGGGATCCCGGTGCCACCGGCGCAGACGCTGGCGACGATGATCTTCGACGGCGTCCTCGAACGGTTCCCGGAGCTGCGCATCGGGGTCATCGAGCAAGGCGCCATATGGCTCCCGTCCTGGATGCGACAGATGGAGGCAGCCCTGGAGGCGTTCGGGCGGCACGAGGAGCGGCTGCAGAAGCTCTCGCTCCGTCCGAGCGAGTACGTCCGGCGGCAGATCAGGGCTACTCCTTACCCGACCGAGGACGTCGGCTGGATAGTCGAGCAGGCCGGGCCGGAGGTGGTGCTCTTCAGCTCCGACTACCCGCACGTGGAGGGGGGCCGGCGTCCGTTGGAGCGTTTCGAGGGGAGCCTCGAGGGGACGTCGGGCGAAGTTCGTGACCGCTTCTACTGTGGCAACTTCCTCGATCTGATGGGCGCGGCAGGCGACCGGCTGGCGGCCTGACGAGGCTCGGACGGACGGACCACCGAGCGAGCTGGCAACGCAACGCTCCGGTGCCATATCCTCGTCCAGCCGCAGCGGTCGGCTGCAATGACTGGGGAGCTGTCTCGATGAAACGAAGGCTCGCGCTGGCGGCGGCCTTTCCTGCGTTGGCGATCGCCGTCACCTTTGTGGGCGCGCCCGCCTCGAGAGCCGAGCAATCTCGGACGCCACTGGGAGCAACGCCGCGCTGATCGAGCGGTCCGCCCCCGGCTGACGCGCCTGAACCGGCTACCCGAGCGCCTCGACCTCTTCGATGCCCTCCTGTAGGCAGGCTGCGAAGGTGGCAGGATCCGGGATCGCAGCCGGATCGGTCGAAACCCCGAGGTTGACGTCGTCCATGTAGCTGAGAAGGGTCACGTTGCAGGCGGCGCCGGTGAGCGGGCCGAAGCCGTAGTTGGCTTCGATGAGGGATCCCGCCATGTAGACGGGGATCGGGGCGCCGGGGACGTTGCTCGTGACGACGTCGATCGCCTTCATCATCGAACCCAGCACCGAAGCGGCAACGCTCATCGGGAGGCGGTTCAAGGCGGAGGAGACCGGCCCCGCCATCGACAGGCCAGGCTCCTCACGCTGGCGCATCACCAGCTCGTGGAAGGCAGCCATCCGCTCCAGAGGATCGTCGATGGAGGCGTTGAACACGAAGCGAGCAGGGACGAACTGGTTCCCCGCCACGAGGTCGCCAGACGACGGCCGCATGTTGATGGGCATCGCCATGCGCAAGCGATCGGCGGAGGTGCCGTGACGCCGGTGGTAGCGGTGCAGCCCGCCCGCCACTCCGGCGACGAAGGCGTCGTTGAGGGTGCCGTCGACGAGCTTGGAGGCGGCCTTCATCCTCGACAGGGAGCCGGAGAGGACGTCCATGCGAAGCGAGAGCGAGCGGCCCCGCATCAACGGGCTCAAGGGTTCGGTGGCCGGCTTCATCAAGCGGGCCGTCGAGGCTGCCAGAGCGACGGCGCCACGGGCCGAGCCGAGCGGATCCTTGGCGACGTCCACAGCCGTCGCCGGCACTCGCTTCAGCATCCCGAGCTGGCGCCTCGCTTGATGGGCGAGCCCGGCACCGAGCCGTTCGAGGCTGGAGGCGGGCAGATCAGCCGGGTCACCGGGACCGCCGGCGGGACCGAGTCCAGCGGCGGCATCGGCGGCAGCGGGGGCATCGGCGGCATCGGCGGCATCGGCGGCATCGGCGGCATCGGCGGTCACCGGCCGGCGCGGACGGTCGGGATGGCGCTTGGTGTCGAGGAATGCCATCGACAGCTTCATCGCGCCGATGCCGTCGATCAGCGAATGGTGCATCTTCTGCACCAGCGCGGCCTTCCCGCCGGGCATGTTCTCCACCACCACGAACTCCCACAGCGGGCGCGCCCTGTCGAGGCCGCTCATCGCGAACGGCGCTGCCATGTCGAGGACCGCGCGCAGCGACCCGTCGCCGGGCGCATTGACCGTTCGCAGGTGATAGCCGATATCGAAGTGCTCGTCGAGGACGAACTCCGGCGGGGCGACGTTGAACGGAGAGGAGGCCACCTTCTGGCGCAGCCGAGGCACCTCTCGCGTCGCCGCCTCCATGGTGGCTCTGAAGCGTTCCCGCTCGGGCGGTTGATCGAGCAGCGTCACGCTGACGATGGTCGAGCGGAGCAGAGGATCCTTCTCGATCCGCCACATCAGCGCGTCCTGGTCGCTCATGCGATCGCCGAACACCAGCTTGGCCATCAGATAGCTCCCGTCGACAGGGGCTGGCGGGCCTCTGCCTCTGAGCCCTCGAGACCGAGGACGTGGTAGTCGTCCGGCGTCACATCGCGGGTTTGCTGCCAGTACGCCAGCAACGAGAACGGCCAGTTCTGCGAGATGCGGCCGGAACCGCTCTTGTACCAGGTGTTCACGCTCGACACCCCCCAAGCGCGCCGCCGGTTGCCATCGTCGATCCTGTCGTTGTATGCATCGTGCACGTGCTGCTTGCACGCGAGGGCGCGCCCTCCCGACGCCAGCAGGTGGCCGAGGCTCCCCAGGACATAGCGCACCTCGCACTCGGAGAAGAAGATGATGCTTCCGTTCACGACGATGTTCGTGTTCGGCCCGTACAGCAGGAAGAGGTTGGGGAAGCCGGGCACTGTCATCCCGAGATAGGCGCGGGCATCCTCGCCCCACTGCTCGTGCAGGTCCCGCCCACCGGCTCCTCGAACCTTGATCGGCTCGAGGAACTTCGAAGCCTCGAAACCCGTCGCGTAGACGATCACGTCGGCCTCGTGAAGGCTGCCGTCGACCGTCCGCACGCCGCCCGCTTCGACACGAGAGATCGGCGCCGTCACCAGCTCGACGTTGTCGCGCTTCAAGGTGCATGCCCAAGTGCCGTCGTCGCGAAGGGGACGTTTCGCCGCCGGGGGTAGCCCGGGGTGACAGCCGCCAGCAGGTCGGGACGATCGGCGAACTGCTCGTGCAGGTAGGTGGTCGCCATCAGCCGGAGCATCTCGTTGAGCGGCCCCACCGACAGCCCGTCGGCCGGCCACTCCGGATCGACTTCGGTCGTCGCCAGGAAACCCTCGCTGCCGATCAGGATCGCCAGACGATGCCACTGCGCGTACAACGGCACGTTCTCGAACAGGAAGCGAAGCCCCGGAGCCACGTCCTGCAGATAGCTCGGCGTGGAGACCAGCCAGTTGGGGGTGCGCTGGAAGACCGTCACCCGGTCGGCCGACTGAGCGAGCACCGGCACGAGCTGGATAGCGCTCGCCGCCGAGCCGACCACCGCCACCCGCTTGTCCGCAACGCTCGACGAACGGTCCCAGCGGGCGGAATGGAAGGACCGGCCGGCGAACTCCGAGATGCCCGGGATGTCTGGCATCTTGGGGCGGTTCAGCTGCCCGACCGCGCTGATCAGCGCGTTGACCTCGATCCTTTCGGACCCGCCCGGTCCTTCCAGATCCAGGCTCCAGGTGAACGTGTCCTCTGAGAAGGTCGCCGCAACGACCTCGGTGCCGAAGCGGACGTGCGGGAGGATCCCGAGATCGGACGCGCAACGCTCGAAGTAGGCCAGCAGCTCCGCCTGGGTCGAGAAATGCGCCGGCCAGTCGCGGCGCTGCGCGAACGAGTAGCTGTACAGGTGGTTCGACACGTCGACCCGGCAGCCGGGATAGGCGCTGTCGAGCCAGGTGCCCCCTACCGCCCTGTTCTTCTCCAGCACCACGACGTCGAGACCTGCCTGCAAGAGGCGGTGGGCGGCCAGGATGCCGGACATCCCGGCTCCGATCACGGCTACCTCGAACGGCGTCCCGGGCGCGATCTGCGACTTGTGCCAGCCCGGTGCCCGCCTGTCGATCCCGTCGAGAGCGAGCTCCTCGGCGAGCAACGGCACGTACCCGGCGTCACCGGCACCGCCCGTCAGGTAGTCGAAGATCCGCCGCAGTCCCGCCTCGCCGATGTCGGCGGGCGGCGGACTCCCGGCGTCGCGCCAGCCGACGATCGCCCGCAAGGCGAGCTCTCGCACCGCCTCGACCTGCTGGTCGCTCAAGCCGCCGAAGGGCAGCATCGCCATCATCGGGTCCGCCCGAAGGTCCTGGCGGAGCAGCGACATGTCGCCGGTGAGGTGAGCGAGGGCCGGCAGCAGAGGGCTCGGCTCGGCGTCCTCGAGAGCGATCCGGATCTCGTCGTCGGAAGCGCTCAGCTGGCCGATCGGCTGCACAGTCATCGACGTCAGCCTACGCGGGGGCCTCGGCGGGCGGCTCCGCAATCGCCTCGGCCGCCTCGGCCGGCGTCCTGCTAACGCCTTGGCGGGACTCGGCCCACGAGCAGAAGAGCTCGGCGACCGAACCAGCAGAGGCTCTCGACAGGTCGTGCTTGTGAGTCAGCTTCACCACCGGGGGGCCCTCGCCCCGTAGGCAGGCAAGGTCCCGCTCCTTCGGGCGGCGGAAGAGCTCGCTCGCATAAGGCGCGAGGTAGAGCGGTCCGGCCGCGGGATGTGGACCGTGGCGTCCCAGTGCCGCCGGAAGACGGCGTCCTGCTCGTAGACCTCGCCGAACAGGTAGTGGAGCCAGAAGTAGTGATGTTGGACATCGCGCCCGACCCAGTACCGGCCAATCGCCTCCGACAGGCGCCGGATCAGCTCGCCGCCGGATGACGAGGCGATGAACCAGCTGCTGATCATCCGATCGGGTCCCGGCCGCGAGAATGCGAAGAGACCCTGGCCGAGATGCGGAGCGAGCCAGTCGTCGAGGGGACGAGTGCAGTAGAGCGTCGAGTCGGCCCACACCCCTCCGTGCTCTGCCAGCAACGCCACCCTCACGATGTCGCTGAACGACTCCGCTGAGAGCCACTTGTCCTTGACCGAAGGGAACCTGGCCGAGAGATCCACGTAGTCCGAGATCGTCCGGTTGGAAAGTGCCCGCACCTCCCAACCCGGGTTCTCCGTCTCCCAAGTGGCACGGCAGGCTCGTACCAGCCGGGGCGCCCGCTCGTAGCCCTGCAACCAGGCCATCCAGATGATCCTCGGGAAGCCTTCAGGAATCGCCGGGGATGCAGTCACCCGACCGGATCCATCAGGTGACGCGGACCACGATCTTTCCGATGTTGTCGCCGTGGAGCATGCCGATGAACGCTTCCGGAGCCCCGCGGAGGTCGTCGACGACCGTCTCGGGGGCGTGCACGAGCCCCTTGTCCAGCCAGCTCGACATGGTGACCACGTACTCGCCGAGACGGTCCCAGTGGTCCGAGACGATGTAGCCGCGGATGGTGAGCCGCCTGCCGACGACGAGGCCCAGGTTCCGCGGCCCGGGCGGCGCCTCGGCCTCGTTGTACGCCGAGATAGCGCCGCAGGCGGCGACCCGCCCGTGCTCGCGGATGGCCCCGATCGCCGCCTCGAGGTGCTCGCCGCCCACGTTGTCGAAGTAGACGTCGATCCCGTCGGGAGCGGCCTGCGCAAGTTGATCGGCGACCCGGCCGCGCTTGTAGTTGAAGGCGGCATCGAAACCGAGCCTGCCAAGCAGCAGCTCGACCTTCTCGTCACTGCCGGCGCTGCCGACGACCCGCGAAGCGCCGAGAACCCGGGCTATCTGTCCCGCCGTGCTGCCGACAGCTCCCGCCGCACCGGAGACGAAGACGACGTCCTGCGGCTTGAAGGAGGCGATGTCGACGAGGCCGACGTAGGCGGTCAGGCCTGGCATGCCGAGCACCCCGAGGTAGCGCGAGAGCGGCGCTCCGGGAGGCAGTTTCTGGAGCTGTTCACCGCTGGCCAAGGTGAGCTGGCGCCATCCGAGGTTGTGCAGGACAGGGTCGCCCGGCTCGAAGCCGTCAGCGTTCGATCGAAGGACTTCTCCGACCGCGCCGCCCCACATCACCTCGCCCACGCGGTAGGGCTCGGCATACGAGCGGCCCTCGTTCATGCGCCCGCGCGATGTAGGGGTCGACAGAGATGAACTCATTGCGGACGAGCACCTCGCCGTCGGCGGGTTCCGGGACATCGACCTCCACGAGCGAGAAATCGTCGATGACGGGCTCGCCTTTCGGCCGGCGGGCCAGGTGCCACTCGAGCCCTTGCATGTACGGCTCCTTCCGCTGGACGGGCTCCCCGTCAGCCCTTGGCTGACGGTGGGAACAACTGCGAGATCACGATGGTAGGCCGCAGGGCGCCACATGACGAAGGCGGTGGGCAGGCACCGGTTGCCCTCCGGCGGAAGGTGTTCCCGTAGATTGTCGCCATGACAAAGCCCCGCCTCGGCCGCGTCATCGTGTCGATCGTCGGCGCCGCCGCCGCGCTGAGGCGTCGGCTACCACTTCGGCAGCGACATCCACAGCAGCCAGAAGCTGACGGGAGCGGCCGCACAGGGGCTCGCTCGAGATCGCATAATCACCTACTCGGCGGGCGCGGTCTTCTTCGTGCTCGGGTCCTTCACGAGTCGCTGGCTGGCGGACGAGCTCGCCCGGGTCGTCGCTCAGGCCGACCGGGCGTCCGCCTCCGTGCTTCGGATGGTCCTCACGATCTTCGGGATCATCGTGATCCTGCTGACGACACTGGCAATGCTGCGGGTTGGCGTGTCGCAGCTGTTGTTGGGGGGCGCAATCACCGGCGTCGTGCTCGGCATCGCCGCCCAGCAGAGCCTGGGCAACCTCTTCGCGGGGATCGTCCTGCTCGTGGCCAGGCCGTTTCGAGCGGGCGATCACGTCCGGATCCGCACCGGTTCACTCGGCGGCCCCTTCGAAGGCGACGTCGTGTCGATGGGTCTCACTTATGTGACCTTCGTGACCGACGAGGGGACGACGCTCGTTCCCAACCTCACCTTGCTCTCATCAGGGGTCGTCCGTGATCCGCGCCCCTTGCCCTCAGCAGGGCCAGAAGTGGACGGCGTGCGGGATCCACACCGCCAGGATGCCGGTCGGGACGGAAGAGTCGAGCCGCGTCCGGCCGGTGGTCTGCAGGACGGCTGAGCCGGCGGGAAGCACGCTGCGGGAGGCGCCGCTGCCCGGACCAACTTCCGCCCATCGCCTCCGGTCATCTGTGACGGCGACACCAGCCGTAGCTCGCTGAAGGCTGACCGATCGGCCGGTATCGTGATCGTGTGGCCGCCTGTCCCAGCTGTCACACCATCAACCCCGATTCCCACTCGTTCTGCGGGCAGTGCGGCTCGCCGCTGCAGCCGGTCACGTGCCCCACCTGCGGAGCATCGAACGGCCCCGCCCAGCGTTTCTGTGGCCAGTGCGGCTCCTCGCTGTCCGGGCATGCGCCGATGGCCGGGCACACCTCGACGGCCGGGCAGACGTCGATGGCCGTAGCCTCGGGCCTTTCGAGCCCACCGCTCGGCGGCCACCCGCAGCCGGCGCCGCGGTGGAGGAGCGCAAGCTCGCCACGATCCTGTTCGCTGACGTGGTCGGCTTCACGTCATTCGCCGAACGGGAGGATCACGAAGTGGTGGCGAGGACCGTGGACGCCGCCTTCAGGCAGCTCGGCGAAGTCGTCGAGGGGCATGGGGGGATCGTCGACAAGTACATGGGCGATTCCGTGATGGCGGTGTTCGGCGTGCCGGCCACCCACGACGACGACGCCGAGCGAGCGGTGGCTGCCGCCCTCACGATGCGAGACCTCGGCGGAGACCTCGCCTTCTCGATCGGCGTCAACTCGGGCGAGGTGACTGTCACCTCTCTCGGACGTGAAGGCGACGTGACGGTCATCGGGGACGTCGTGAACGTGGCGGCCCGTCTGGAGAAGGCGGCTGGGCCGGGCGAGGTTCTCTGCGGCCGCATGACCTATGAGCTCGCCCGCCGCCATGTGCGCTTCCGCGAACGGCAGCCGGTGCCTCTGAAGGGCAAGAGCCGGCCTGTCGAGGTCTGGGTCGCAGACTCCATCTTGGCCCGCTCGACCCTCTCCACCGAGGGGACGCCGCTCGTCGGACGCGACGACGAGCTCGACTTCCTCGTCTCCCAGTGGAGGCGCAGTGCCCGCGAACGCCAGAGCCGCCTCCTGATGCTGTCGGGGGAGCCCGGATCCGGCAAGACCCGTCTCCTCCGGGAGCTCGCCGGCGTGGCCTCCGCCGAGGGCACCGCGGTCTGTTCCGCCTACCCTCCCTACGGCGTTCGCGCCGGATCACGCCTGGCGGCGGAGATCGTCCAGCAGCTCGGGCCGGCGTCCGATCCCGCTGTGGATGCCAGGGTGAGGTCGGCCGCAGGCGAGCTGGACGACTCCCTGGCGGCGATCGACGCCGTGGCTCTTCAGCAAGAGCAACTCTTCGCCTTCGTCGAGCTCCTCCAAGAGAAGGCGACCGACAAGCCGCTGCTGCTCGCCATCGACGACATGCAGTGGGCCGACGAGCGGACCCTCGAGCTGCTGCACGATGTGGTCGATCGCCTTGCCGCGGCGGCCGTGCTGGTGGTGCTGGTGGGGAGGGAGGGGGAATGGCTGGTGCGTTTCGGAGAAGCGACGTCGGTGAGACTCGCCCCTCTCGGTAGGGCCGACACGGCGTCCTTGGCGCGCGAGCTCCTGCCTGACCTGGTCCTCTCCGAGGAAACGACCGACTTCCTCGCCGATCGCTCGGCCGGCAACCCTCTCTACCTCCGCGAACTGGTGGCGACTGCCCGCGACAGGGGATTGTTCGTCGAGACGGGCGGGATCCACCGCCTCAGCAGCTACGAGGAGATCCCGGCGACCTTGCATGCCGTGCTGGCGGCGCGGCTCGACCGGCTCGAACCGCGCCAGAAGCTCGTGCTGCAGCACTTCGCTCTGCTCGGGGGGCCGGCGACGCCCGAGCGCGTGAGCGCGCTGGGACCAACCACCGCGGGAAGGATCGTGCAGTCGCTCGTAGAGGGCGGTCTCCTCGTCCACCGCCCGGGAGGCAACTACGAGCTGGCGGACTCGATCCTGAGCGAGGTCGCCTACGAGATGCTTCCTCGCCACGTCCGGGGGGACCTGCACAGGCGAGCCGCCGGCACTGCCGCCGTCGGGGAGGAGAGGGCCCGCCATCTGGAGGCCGCCGCCGAGCTGCTCTCGGGCGATCCCGAGCTGGCGTTGGAGGCGGCGGCGGCGCTGGCGGACGAGGGCGAGGAGCTCGCCCGGCTGTCACGCACGCGCGATGCGGTTCGAGCTCTCGAGCGAGCCGTGGCTCTCGGATGCCGCCGCCCCTCGGCGCTCCTCACGCTGTCGAGGATGCAAGCCTTGAGCGACGTGGGCGCCGCCTCCGCCACGCTCCAGCTGATCGCGGACGATCCTGACGTGCCGGAGGTCGCACTGGAGCGAGACCACGCCGCCGCCAACGTGCGAGCCTTCACCGATCCGGCATGGGCGATCCCCGAGCTGCAGGCGGCAGCCGTCCGCTGGCAGCAGCTCGGCAACAAGGTGAAGGAGGCTTGGGCCTACTCGAACGCCGGCGTCTGCAGTTTCAATCTCAGCCGGATGGACGACGCCTGGCAACTGCTCGAACGAGCCTTGGCGATCTTCGAGGAGATCGAGGACGAGTCGGGGGTTCTAGCCACCACCGCCTTCATGTGCATCGTCCGCCCGGCGGACGCCAGAGTCCCCGCATGGCTGCAACGGGCGCTTCAAGTCGCCGATGCCACAGGCGACCGCTCGAAACAACTGGCGACCCTCCTCACCCTCTCCTGGAACAGCTTCTTCCGCTCCCTCGGTGGTGACGAGCAAGAGGTCGAAGTGGCGGAGGGACATCTCACGAGATTGCTGTCGCTGGCCGAGGAGGTAGGGGCGCGGGCGAGCTCAACATGCAGGCATTGAGCCTGCTGGTCGTCACGGCTCGGCTGTCGGGCAGGCTGGACGTGGCGAGCGAATGCGCGCGCCGGTTGACGGCGCTGCTGGCGAACGTGCGACAGTCCGACCTGTGGCTCGGATGGGCGGCGACGTTCACTGCCGCGGTCGCAGGAGGCGCCCACGGGGCGACACCGCCGTTCCCTCCCGAGGACTCGCCGGACCCCGTCGCTGCCATGGCACGGCTTCTCATCGAGGCGGAGCTCGTCCTCGCAGGACGGGTCGGCGAAGCACTCGATCAGATGGAAAGGCCCGCCCATCCGGACCTGGGCGTGATGACCAAGCTCGGCGGCGTCTTCCGGGCGATAGCGCTGCTTCTCGGCGGGCGCCCGCTCGAGGCCGAGCCCTGGGTGGAGGGGGCAGCAGACGCAGCAGAGCAACTCGGGTCGGCGACCGTGCTCAGGGCCGCGGCCGCGCTTCGTGCGGAGCTTGCCGGTGACGCGTCGCTGCTCCCGCCGCCGCGCCCGGCAACCGGTCCGCATGGGAGCAGCTGTGCGAGAAGCCTCGTCGAGGCGCTCGTCCTCCGGGGGCACATCGCATGCGGCTCCGGCGACACGGCGCTTCGGCGGAGCTATACGGAAATGCTCGGCGCGCTCGGCGCCCCCGGCCTCCTCGTGGTGGCGGGCTCACCGCCGAGGGCAGCCGTAAGGGAAGCCGGACGAGCCTAATAGTCTCCGCTGTAACCCGCCTGACACCGGCGCCCCGTCGGCCGGATTACTGGCCTGCAGCAGGACTACTTCGCCCGGCTGCGCTCGGTTTCGGCCGTCTGCGGCCCTCTCACCAGGGGTATGCTCTCGCCTGTCGGGGTACATACCCTGCGCTCTCTCGCCGATGGGAAGGAGGCAGCCCGTGAGTTCTCAACCTCCGAGTACCGCCCTGCTCCCATCGCAGCATCGCGACTGACGCCGGGCGACCGAAGACTCTTCCGGCTCCCGCAGCTGCGTCACTCCTTACCGGCGCTTGACCCGCGCCGTTTCGAGACGACACGCAAGACGAAGGAGACGCGCAATGAGCCGAACGACCGCCGGCAGGACCACGGGTTCCGTGGCCGGCACGGCCGTCCTCGACGAGGCACACGTGGGCGACATCAAGGGCGCCCTCGGCACCATCCCCAAGGACGACGTGGAGCGTCGGCAGGGGCTCTCGGCGAAGCTGAAGACCCTCTTGGCGATCGTCGGGCCGGGGCTCATCGTGATGGTCGGCGACAACGACGCCGGCGCATTCAGCACGTACACCCAGGCGGGCCAGAACTACGGAACCCACCTGCTCTGGACGCTCCTCCTGCTCATCCCCGTGCTCTACGTGAACCAGGAGATGGTGTTGCGGCTCGGGGCGGTCTCGGGGGTGGGCCATGCCAGGCTGATCCTGGAACGTTTCGGGAAGTTCTGGGGAGCCTTCAGCGTCATCGACCTTTTCATCCTCAACGCCCTCACGATCGTCACTGAGTTCATCGGCATCTCGCTGGCAGTGGGGTATCTGGGGCTCCCCAAGCTGCCGACCGTGATCCTCGCCGGGCTCGTCATCGTCGCCGCGGTTAGCACCGGCAGCTTCCGCACGTTCGAACGGGTCAGCCTCGCCTTGTGCGCCGCCTCGCTCGTCGTGATCCCGATCTACATCTGGGTCCATCCTCCGAGCGGCGAGGTGGCGCGCAACTTCTTCGTGCCCAGCTTCCCCGGCCACCAGGTGGCGACGGTGATGCTGCTCGTGATCGCCATCGTCGGCACGACTGTCGCCCCCTGGCAGCTGTTCTTCCAGCAGTCGTACGTGATCGACAAGAGGATCACGCCCCGCTTCATCAACTACGAGCGGGTCGACCTGGTGATCGGGGTCGCGGTCGTGGTCGTCGGCGCCGCCGCGATGATGGGCTTCACGGCGGCTACCTTCGCCGGTCACCACGGATTCGGTCATTTCACCGATGCCGGCGGCGTTGCCTCCGGCCTCGCCAGGTATGTCTCGCCGATCGCCGGCGACCTGTTCGCCATCGCGCTGATCGATGCGAGCATCATCGGTGCCTCCTCCATCGGGCTCGCCACGGCCTATGCGATGGCCGACGTGCTCGGCCTGCACCATTCCCTGCACCGCGGAGTGAGCAAGGCCAAGGGTTTCTACGCCTCCTACGCCGGGCTGATGGTGGCGGCCGGGGCGCTGGTCCTCATCCACGGCGTTCCGCTCGGTCTGCTGATCGAGGGGGTGCAGACGTTGGCTGGCGTGCTGTTGCCCAGCGCGACGGTGTTCCTGCTGCTCCTCTGCAACGACAAGGCAGTGCTCGGCCCGTGGGTCAACACACGACCGGTGAACGCCTTCACCTCGCTGGTGATCTGGGTGCTGATCATCCTGTCGGTGATCCTCAACGCTGCAGTGATCTTCCCGAAGCTCACTGGGGGGCAGATCGTCTGGATTCTCGCTTCCGGCACTGCTGTCGGGCTGGTGATTGGCGCCTACCTGCTGGTCGTCGGGCGGCGGCGTAGGGCCGCTCTGGCGCTCGAGACAGCCGGCGAGGAGATGGCCGACGAAGAGGCGGAGCAGCGCCGCGACAGCTGGCGGATGCCACCGCTCAGCGTCCTCAAGCGTCCCGTCATCAGCCGGGAGCGCCAGTTGGGGCTGCTGATGCTGCAGGCGTACCTGATCGTGGCGTTCGCGCTGGTGATCGTCAAGGTCGTCCAGGAAGCCGTCAGATGACGCTCCTCGAGGACAAGTTGCCCACGCGGACGGAGATGGTTTCCAACTGCCGCTCGCATAGCGCATGATGGAGAGCGTTCACCTCTCGTCCCTCCTCGGCCGCAACATGACATCGGTGGGAGGCGACCGCCTCGGTCGTCTCGACGACGTCATCGTGCGCCTGCGCGGAGACGACTACCCCCTGGTGACGGGTGTGGTCGCCAGGCTCGGAAGCGTGCGCTTCTTCCTCCCCGCCTCGAACCTCGGGGAACTGGCGGCAGAGCGGGTCACGGTGTCGACGTCGGAGGCCGACCTGCGGCCGTTCGAGCGCCGCGAGGGCGAAGTGCTGTTGCGCGCCGACATCCTCGGCCACCGGCTCGTCGACGTGGAGGACGGGCGCCTCTTGAAGGCGGGGGATCTCGAGATCGCCCAGACCGACGAGGGCTGGGAGGTGCGGGCGGTCGACACCCGGCTGCGCCCCCGCTTCTTCGGCAAGCTGGCCGCACCGGGGCGGCACAATCACAAGGACTGGAAGCAGTTCGAACCACTGATCGGGCACGTGGCAAGTGCCGCGCTGCCCGGGCGCCCTTCCGGCGGCTGCGCCGGCTGAAGCCCGCACAGCTCGCCGACCTGATCGAGCAGGCCTCCCCGGAAGAGGGCGACGAGATCCTCGAGGAGGTCCATTCGGACCCGGAGCTCGAGGCGGACGTCTTCGAGGAGCTGGACCCAGACATCGCCAACCGCCTCTTCGAGGACAAATCGGATGCGGAGGTCGCCGATGTGCTCGCCCACATGCGAGCCGACGACGCCGCCGACTCGATCTCCGAGCTCCCTCAGGACCGGCGAACGGCGGTGCTCGAGCTGCTGCCCCCGACAGTGCGGACGCGGATCCTCGTGCTTCTCGGTTACAACCCCTCGACCGCCGGCGGGATGATGGGCGTCGAGTACGTGTCGCTGCAGGACGACGCCACGGCCGGCGAGGCGCTCGAGCATCTGCGAGCTGCGGTGAGCGCCCAGAGCGAGGCCCTGACGACGGTCTACACCGTCGACTCGAAGGGCCGCATGCGGGGGTCGGTGACCTGCATCGAGCTGCTGCGGGCAGAGCCGACCGCCGCACTGGGGGATCTGGCGGATCATCAAGCGATATGCATCGCCCCCGAGACCGATCTGTCGGATGTGGCGTTGCTGATGGCGGACTACAACCTCGTCGCGGTCCCGGTAGTGGACGAGGACGACCATCTCGTCGGGCTGGTGACGGTCGACGACGTGCTGGAGGCGATCATCCCGGAGGACTGGCGACGCCGTAACCCCAATCCCCGCCACGAACATCCCTACAGCCCCGAGGTTGAGGAACTCCCCGGAGACACGGCCTGACCGTCCGCGGCACGACGGCGCGCTCCTCGACGCGCGACGATCCCTCCATGGACGTCGCCTCCGCCGCCGACCACCTCTACGGGCTGCGCCCCGAAGAGTTCACGGCGGCGCGCGACAAGCTGGCAGCAGAGGCGAAGAAGGAGGGCGACGCAGCTGGCTCAGCCGAGATCAAGAGGCTTCGCAAGCCGACGGCAGCCGCCTGGCTGGCCAACCTGACAGCTCGCTCGGCATCGGCTGGCATCGCAGAGCTGCTCGATACCGGCGCGGCCTTGCAAGAGGCGCAGCAGGCGATGGCGGGGGCGGACGTGCGCCGGCTGTCGCAGGAGCGGCGTCGACTGATCGCCGCGCTGTCGACCGATGCCCGCCGGCTAGCGGCGGAGGCGGGCGTGAACGTCAGCGATACCACGGTGCAGGAGTTGGAGGCGACGCTCGAAGCTGCCCTCTCCGACCCGAAGGCGGCAGAGACATTGCGCTCGGGCAGGCTGACGACCTCGCTCGAGCCATCCGGGCTCGGCGCACTGGGGCTGTTCGATGTGGTGCCGCTGCGCGAGGAGCAGCCGGCGGGCGGACACACCCGGCGGCCGGAGCACCCTCGACCGGCCCCACGACGGGACGAACCGGACGAGCGGGCGGCGGCGGCAGCCGCCGCCATCGCCAAGGCGCAGGAGGAGGTCGAGGACGCCGAGTCGGCGCTCGCTGCACGCGAGGACGCCACCCGAACCGCCCGCCTGGAGCGAGAGCAGCTCGCCGGCGAGGTGGCCGACGCCGAGAAGCGCCTTTCCGAGGTGCGAAGGGCGTTGATCGGCGCGGAGGGGCGAGTGCGCGAGACCGAACGTGCCGAGAAGGCCGCAGAGGCCGACCTCGTCAAGTGCAGGCGCCGGCTGGACGAGCTGGAAACGAAGCCGCAGACTTGAGCGCCGCACCCGCTCGCCGCGTTGTCGGCTGCGCGTCCGAGCTCTCAGCTCACGCTCAGGATCTTCGAACAGCTCTCGAAGGAACTCGGTTCAACATCTAGATGCAAACCCTGATTGGGTCGCTGGGTATGGACCCAGTGAGAACTGGAGAACGAGATGCCCGAACCAGAGGATCAAGAGACGAGGGAGATCCCGCCGATCCCGGCGGCCTACGAGCCGCCGGCGCCGAATCAGCCAACACCGGCACAGGCGACTCCGGCACAGGCGACTCCGGCACAGGCGACTCCGGCACAGGCGGCTTGGCCGGCTCGACATCACAGCGGCTACTCGGGCCGCCCCACCGCCGGTCCGGCTGACGGCCCCGTCATCGGCTCCGCTGAGGGCCCCGCTCGAGCGCCGCAGGCTCCCCCGAACTGGCCGGGGTACCAGCTGAGCCACCTGGGGCACTCGTGGGCACCGGGTGGTTGGACGCCGGCGAGCGACCCGGCGGCTCCCGCGGTGCCACCTCCCCCACCGCCTTACACATCCGCCGGCGCCGCCGGCGCCTGGGGGGTCCCGCCGGCGCCAGGACCGCAGTTCGCCGGGAGCGAAGCCGTCAAGCCACGGAGGCGAGGCCGCCGGGCGGCAGCAGCCGCTGTGGCAACGGGGCTTCTTGCGGCGGGTGCCGTAGGCGGTGTCATCGGTCACTCGATCCAGCCGACCGGCTCGGCCTCAGGGACCTCGAACGGCACAAACAACTCCGGCGGTAGCAACTCGAACGGCTCACCTTTCAACGGCTTTCCGTTCAACGGCGGAACGACGAACAACGGATCAGGCTCAGGCTCCGGTTCCTCCAGCGGGAGCGGCCCAGCGGACGCGGCGGCGATCGCCAGCCGCGTCGACGCAGGGCTCGTCGATGTCAACACCACCATCGACTACGGGCGCGCCCAGGGTGCCGGCACCGGCATCGTGCTGACGTCCGACGGCGAAGTGCTGACGAACAACCACGTGATCGACGGAGCCACGTCGATCAGCGTCACCGACATCGGCAACGGCAGGACCTACTCGGCGACCGTGGTCGGCTACGACCGCAGCACCGATGTCGCGATCCTGCGACTGCAGGGTGCATCCGGCTTGAAGACCGTCAGCATCGGCAACTCGAGCGCCGTCTCCTCGGGCCAGCAGGTCGTCGGGATCGGCAACGCGGGAGGCGCCGGCGGAACGCCAAGCTATGCGGGCGGGACGGTCACGGCGACCAACCAGTCGATCACCGCCAGCGACGAGCTGACCGGTACCTCCGAGCAGCTTTCCGGGATGATCGAGACGAACGCAGACATCCAGGCGGGTGACTCGGGTGGCCCCCTCGTCGACTCGGCAGGCCGCGTCATCGGCATGGACACAGCTGGTTCCTCCAGCTCGCTCAGCTTCCAGGTGGCCGCCGGGCAGGGCTATGCGATCCCGATCAACAAGGCGATGAACGTCGCCGCCGAGATCGAGTCCGGATCCGCGTCCACCACCGTGCACATCGGGCCGACCGCGTTCCTCGGCGTGCAGATCGCAGGCGCCAACGTGGGCGCCGGCAGCGGCGCGAGCGGTGCCGCGATCTCGGGCACCGTGTCCGGCAGCCCGGCGTACGGAGCAGGACTCACGAGTGGCGACGTGATCACGGCTGTCGGCGGGAGGGGCGTGTCGTCCAATGCCGACCTGGAGACCGTGCTGCAACAGGACAGGCCCGGTCAGACCGTGCAGATCAAGTACACCGATTCCAACGGTCAGCAGCACACGGCATCGGTCACGCTCGCCAGCGGGCCCCCCGCCTGATCCCGGCTCGCTACAAGGGCGCCCGCTCGGCACCAAGCACCTCGTCAAGCCCCGAAGCTGTAGACCGTACCGTCCTCGCCGAGCAGCCAGTAGGGCTGCCCGGCGGGCGCGGCGGCGACGGCGGTGATCGGTAGCGGCAGGTAGGAGCCGGCGAGCGATCCCTGGTAGGGCTCACCGAACGAGAACACGCCGCCGTCCGACCCGACGAGGCGGTAGCCGGATCCGCTGGCGGCAGCCTGCATCCCGACGATCGGTGCCGAGAGGCTGAGACCGTCGGCTGACCCGTGCGACGGTGCATCGAAGCCGTAGACAGCCCCCTTGGCGGCGACGATCCAATAGCCCCCGTTGGGACCTTCGCCAAGATCGGCTGCCATGCCCACCACCGGCGAGGTGAGATGCATCGAACCGCCCGAGCCGTGGAAGTGCGCATCCCCGAACGAGTAGATGCCACCGTCCGCGCCCACCAACCAGTAACCGCCGCCGTCCGCGGTCGCAGCCATCCCGACGATGGGGGCGTTCAGGTGCATCGAGCCCGTCGACCCCTTGAAATGGGCGTCCCCGAACGAATACACGCCGCCATCCGAGCCGACGAGCCAGTAGCCGTGGCCGTCGGGCGTGGTGGCTATACTGACCACAGGACGGTTGGGGGTGATCCCCAGGGACTGCAAGGAGCCGAACCAGCCTGCATCCCCGTGCGGGTAGACGCCACCGGCGGCCGTCGCCTGCCAGTAGCCGGCACCGTCCGCCGTTGCCGCCACAGCCACGTCAGGCGCGCAGACGTCCACGCCCTTGGCATCGAGCACCTGCAGTGCGGCGGCCACCAGCTGGCTCTTGGAGATCTGCCCGGAACCGACGGCGGAGACGATCGAGCTGGCGGTCGAGGAAGCGAGAGCGAGATCACCGTCCACCGTCCCGGTGGAGCCGAACAGCACCATGTCGTTGCCGGCGGCGATCGCGTCCACCGCCGCCCGCTGGACTGAGAGCGACAGCGGAGGGTCCGAGATGGCGCCTGCGGAAAGCGAGTCGGTGAGGATCAGCCCCCGGAACCCGAGCGCCCCGCGAAGCTCGGTGGTGACGACCTTCGCCGAGAGCGAGGCCGGGACGCTGGTGTAGCCGGTGACGATCGCGTTGGAGATCATCACTGCCGGAGCGCCAGCCTTGATGCCCGCCTGGAAGGGTGGGAGCGCCACCTTCTGGAGGGTCGACCACGGCAGCGTGTAGCCGGGGCCGTAGTCGGTGTTCTGGCTGACGCCGCCGAGGCCCGGGAAGTGCTTCAGCACGGGCACGACGCCGCCGGACTTCATGCCCTCCATGAAGGCAGTCCCGTCGGCGGAGACCACCGAGGTGTTGCCGCTGAACGAGCGGTAGCCGTCCGGATCCTGCTGTCCGGGCTCGACCGCCCTGCCGTCAACGTCCACCACCGGCGCGAGATCCATGTCGACGCCGTAGGAGGCCATCTTGGAGGCGACTGTGCCCGAGAGCTGGCGGATCTGCGCCGCTGTCATCGACGCTCCCATCTGCGCCGCCCAGGGCATCGACCCGACGAGGTTCGCCATCCGCTGGACGCCGCCGCCTTCCTCGTCGGTCATCACCAGCAGACCGAGCTTGCCTGGAACGGCGGAACGGAGCGCCGCCAGCTGCTGGCCGAGCGTGGACGGAGCGCTGGCGCCGAACAACAAGATCCCCCCGTAGCCTGCTCGTGCGGCAGGGGTGATGGCGGACAGGTCGGTCTCCTCGGCCGGGAATGCGATCGTCTGGGCGGCGAGCGTGCCGAGAGGCCAGGAGCTCAGGGTGGCAGTCTGCGAACAGCTGGCTGGGGGCGCGCCAGACGGCCCGGCAGCCGGTGTCGCCGATCCGGCGGCGGTGGCGCCGGCAGTACCGACCGATGCGAGGAGCAGCGAGAGCGCGCCGCGGCGTAAGAGACAGATGATTTGCACACCATGATTCTGCCGCTATCCGGGCTCAGGGTCGGACGCGCACGAACATCCGGCTGCGGGCGTGCTGGCGGAAGCCGACGGACTCGTAGAGGCGTTTCGGGATCGGATAGGCGATGTCGCCCCTGCAATGGACCATCGCCGTCGACGCTCCTTCCTCCGCCAGACGGCGGAGCGTGAAGAGGCTGAGCGCGCGGCCGAGCCCCATCCGCCGGAAGTTGAAGGCGGTCCCCACCGGCTCGAACTCCCCCACGCCCGCTTCATCGTCCAACCAGGCGAGGACGCTGGCCGCGAACGAGCCGTCCGGGGCCTCGACCACGCAGTCCAGGTCCTCGCGGAACGGCCATGTCCGGCGGACCGCCTGGTAGCTCCTGCGGGAGAAGCGGGACGGCGCCCAAGCGTCACGGTGTACGGCCACCCGCTTGTCGAGGTCTTGCGCCGTGACGGTTCGCATGCGGAAGCCGTCCGGCACGGACGGCGGGTCAACCCCCGCGAGATCCCGCAGCAAGTGCACCATGTACGGCCGGCCGGGATCCTCCGCGAAACCTTGCTCCATGAGGACCGCCGCCGCTGCGGGATCCGTATCGAGCGCCGTGGTGACGAGCTCTCTCCCCTCGGCGATCTCGAGCGCCCAATCGAGGACGTCGGCCAGGAGATCCAGGCGGCCAGGAGCCACCTGCCACATCAGCTCCCCCGGCTGGAACACCCAACCCCAAGCGATCGGCGGACCAGGGCCGTCCAGCCACAGGCGCCGCGGCATCGACGCTTGGCGGCCAGTGATGTGCGAATGCGCCCAGGCGAGATCGCCGATGTGATTCTCGACGTCGATCGATGGCCCTACCCACGCCGCTTGGACCAGTCGCTGCATCCTCCGCAGATCTGCCGCCCCGCTGAAGTCCTTCACGAGCCGCGACATCGGAGGGCTCAGACTTCCTCCCCCAGGTATGCCGCCCGAACTCGCTCGTCATGGAGGAGCGACTGCGCCTCGCCCGACATCACCACCGCCCCCACCTCGAGAACGTAGGCGCGATCTGCGAGCTCGAGCGCCTGCGCGGCGTTCTGCTCGACGATCAGCACCGTCGTCCCCGTCTGGCTGATGTCCCGCAAGATCTCGAAGATCCGTTGCACGATGAGAGGCGCCAGCCCCATCGAAGGCTCGTCGAGAAGCAGAAGGCGGGGCCTGCTCATCAGAGCGCGCCCGATCGCCAGCATCTGCTGCTCGCCCCCCGAAAGGGTCCCTCCGTTCTGCTTGCGCCGCTCCTGCAGGACGGGGAAGAGCTCGTAGATGCGGACGATGTCCTCCTTGACACCTCCACGGCGCTGGTAGGCGCCCATCTCGAGGTTCTCGAGGACCGTCATCTGCGGGAAGATGCGGCGACCCTCGGGCACGTGACCGATGCCGAGCTTGACGACTTCGTGGGCGGCCAATGACGTGATCGGCCTCCCGTCGTAGCGGATCTCGCCCGACACGGAGCGCTTCAGACCGGAGATGGTGCGCAGCGTGGTGGTCTTGCCGGCTCCGTTCGCCCCCAGCAGCGCCACCACCTCACCTTCACCGACGTCGATGGTGACGCCTTTGAGGGCTTGCACGGCACCGTAACGAACCTCCACTCCCTCCAGTTCCAGGAGCACGGCTCAGCCCTCGTCCGCCGCCGGCCCGGGCGCAGGCTCGGATTGGGGCGCGGGCTCGGAATCTGGTTCCGCCGGCCCGGACTCCGCCGGCTTGCCGAGGTACGCCTCCACCACCGCAGGGTCGCGCTGCACCTCGGCCGGCGTGCCGGTGGCGATGACCTGCCCGAAGTTGAGGACGACGACCCGCTCCGCGATCGACATCACGAGCCGCATGTCGTGCTCGATCAGCAGCACGCTCACACGCCGCTCCACGTTCACCCGCCGGATCAACTGTTCGAGCTCCACCTTCTCGGTGGCGTTCGCACCCGCGGCCGGCTCGTCGAGGAGCAGCACGTCGGGATCGGTGCCGAGGGCCCGGGCGATCTCCAGCCGCCGCTGGTCGCCGAACGGCAGTGAACTAGCAAGGTCGTTCGCCTGCGCCCGTAGACCTACGAACTCGAGCAGTTCGGTCGCCTTCTGGTCGCTCTGGCGTTCCTCGCGCCGTGTCCTCGGGAGCCTCAGCACCGCCCCCAACGGTCCTGTGTGATGGCGCGCCTCGATGCCGATCTTCACGTTCTCGAACGTCGTCAGCGCGTTGAAGAGCCGGCTCGTCTGGAAGGTGCGGGCGATGCCGAGCCTGTTGACCTGGTTCGGCTTGCGCCCGACGATGTGCACCGGGTCGCCACCGGCTCGCCGGTAGGTGATCGATCCCTCCTGCGGTCTGTAGACGCCCGTCAGGCAGTTGAAGAGCGACGTCTTGCCCGCGCCGTTGGGCCCGATCACCGCCAGCACCTCGCCCCGATCCTGGTGCAGCGAGACGCTGGACAGGCTCGTCACCCCGCCGAAACGCATCGTCACACCGCTCACCTCCAGCACCGGCATCGCGTCTGTCGGGCCGCCGAGCCGAGGGGGAAGCGGGGACAGCCGTGGTGCTCACCGGTTGCCGTCCCGCGAGCGATGGCGTCGGCCGAGCCGATCCCGTGCTCGGCGAGCGTGATCTCGCGCGCCGCCGTCGCGAAGGGATCAGCCCCTGCGGCCGGAAGATCATCATCACGATCAGCAGGCCGCCGAGGTACATGTAGAGATCCTGCTCGTTGTACCAGCTGACGTTGAGCACTCGCAGGTAGTTGGTCCCCCACTGGATGAAGGCGGCCCCGACGACGGCACCGGCGAGGGAACCCTGCCGCCGAAGATGACGAGGATCAGCACCAGGATCGACATCTGGACGCTGAACTCGGTGGGATCGATGAAGCCGATCTTGCTGGCGAACAGCACGCCGGCGAAGCCCGAAGTGGAGGCGCCGATGGCGAAGGCCATGATCTTGTACTTGAGGGGGTTGATGCCGCACGCCTCGGCGGCGACCTCGTCCTCGCGGATCGCCGTCCATGCCCGTCCGACCCGGGAGTTCTCCAGCAGTCGAAACACGACGATGGCGATCACCACGAACCCCAGCAGCAGGTAGTAGTACGGCAGGTCGTCGACAGCCCCGATCGGCCACGTGTAGTGGATGCCGAAAATCTGGACCGAGAAGTGGTGGATGTCGATGACTCCCTGGGCGCCTCCTGTCACCCCCTCCAGGTTGTTGGTCACGATCTGGATGATCTCGCCGAACCCGAGCGTGACGATGGCGAGGTAGTCGCCACGCAGGCGAAGCGTGGGCGTCCCGAGCAGGACCCCGGCCAGCATGGCGGCAGCGATGGCGAAGGGGATGACGAAGAAGATGTTGAGCTGGAACGGCGGGTGCACGGGCAGCGCACCGGTGAAGTAGGCGGTGGTGTAGGCGCCGATCAGGTAGAAGGCGATGTAGCCGAGGTCGAGCAGCCCGGCGAACCCGACCACGACGTTGAGCCCGAGAGCGAGCAGGACGTAGGTCCCGATCTGGTCGACGGTGATCTCCTGCCAGGTCCCAGACAGCAGCAACGGGAAGAAGATGGCGAGGACTATGAGCACGAGGTATGAGCCGTAGCGAGGGGCCGGGTTCTGCATCAGGAGCTGACCACGCGTTGTGACCTTGCTCACCTGCGTCTTGGCGAGGCCCGTCAGAATCGGCCCGAAGGTCATCACCGCCCACAACGCAACGGCTGCCACGAGGAACCCGACGATTCGAGGCGTCAACCACGACTCGGTGAAGCCGTAGGTGGGATTGCCCTCGATCCCCTCCGGGCCGGTGACGAGCGCCAGCACGAGCATCGCGAAGACGCAGGCGCCGAGGCGCCGGCCTGCCTGCCCCGTGAGGAGGCGATAGGCGTTCTGTGCTGTGCTCTGGTTTGGTTGCGGAGCCGGTCGGGTCGAGGGGGCCGCCGCCGGCGCGGTCATGCCGACCTGCCCAGCCGCTCGCCGAGCAGTCCGGTCGGCCTGAACATCAAGATGGCACGAGGATCCCGAAGGCGACGACGTCGCGCCAGGCGATCGAGATGCAGGCGACCGACAGGTTCTCGACGACGCCGAGGATCAGGCCCCCGATCATCGCTCCCCGGACGTTGCCGATGCCGCCCAGCACCGCCGCCGTGAACGCCTTGAGGCCCGGGGTGAAGCCGATCGTGTAGACAGCCCCGACGGGCAGGGCGTAGAGGAAGCCGGCGGCGCCTCCGAGCAGGCCGCCGATGACGAACGTCTGCGAGATCATGCGGTCGATGTTGACGCCCATCAGGCTGGCGGTGTCGGCATCCTGGGCGACGGCCCGGATCCCCTGCCCGAGCCGTGTTCGGGCGATGACCCGGTCGAGCGCCACGAGCATCCCGATCGTAATTCCCGCCACCACCAGGTAGTAGGTCTGGACCTGGGCGCCGAAGACGGTGAAGACCGTGCCGTTGGTGAAGGGCGTCGGGATGCTGATCGCCTGCCGGCCGAACTCCTTGCCCGCCAGGTTGTAGAGGAAGTAGGACGCCCCGATGGCACTGATCAGGAACGCCAGCGGTGGGGCGTTACGCCGCCGGAGCGGTCGGTAGGCGACCCGCTCCAGGATCCACGCGACCGCACCTCCTGCGGCTGCCGCGCCGGCGATGCCGATGGCTACGAGGAGCCACGAGTCGATGCCGCCCGGTTGTTTCGATCCGATGAGGTTCTGGAGAACGAAGAGCCCGCCGAAGGCGCCGCTCATGAACACCTCGCTGTGGGCGAAGTTGATCAGCCGGAGCACGCCGTAGACGAGGGTGTAGCCGAGCGCTATGAGGGCATAGATGAACCCGTTCGCGAGCCCCTCGATGAACAGGCTCCAGAAGTTCTGGGTGAAGCACATGACGCAGGGCCTCCGGCCGGCGAACCCGAGATCGGCGGGCCGCGCTCGAAGGCGCTGCGCCCGCCGATCTCATCCGATCTCTCGCTGCACTCTCACCTTCGCGAGAGCCACTCCGAGCGGCCTCCCGCGCACTTCATCTATGCCGGGCCGACCTCGGTGATCGTGCCGCTGGACTCCACCTTGTAGACGTACTCGGCGGTGCCGGCGATGTCGCCGTTGGACTTGAACTGGATCGTCTTCGTGAGTCCCTGGAAGTCCACCGTCTTCAGTCCGGCGACGACTGCCGCCCTCGTGATGCCTCCGACACCGGCGCTGCTTGCCGCGATCGTCTTCATCACGTCGATGATGGCGTTGGTGGCGTCGTAGGACTCAGCCGAGTAGGTGCCGACGGCGAAGCCCGCGAGCGCCTTGAACTGGGTCTCGAAGGTGCCTGCCGGCCCTGAGGACGACAGGGTCTGGCAGGGGCAGCTGATCAGCGTGCCTGCGGCGACACTGGTCCCGGCACCCGACACGTAGTGGGGGTCGAGGCTTCCGTCGTCTGAGAACAGCTGGCCCCTGAAGCCTGCCTGGCGGAGCGCCTTGGCGAAGTCGGCGAAGTCGCAGTAGTAGCCGCCGTAGAAGACGGCCTGGGCGCCGCTGCTGATCACCTTCGTGGCAGCCGACGGGTACTCGCTGACGCTGCCCGTACCTGCCGAGCACTGGGTCGTGCCCGGGACCTGATCGGTGGTGACCTTCATGCCGTCAGTCTGAGCCTGCTTGGCGAAGGCCCCCGTGAGCCCGACCGCGTAGGCGCTTGCGTCGTTCACCACGTAGACCGAGGTGATGTGCAGAGTCTTCGACATGTAGTCGGCGTCGGCCGGGCCCTGCGCGTTGTCGTCGGCGACCACGCCGGAAGAAGTTGCCCCAGCCTTCGGTGGCGAGAGCGGGGTCGGTCGCCGACGGCGAGACCGTCGCAAGGTTGGCCGCCGAGAAGGTCGGCTCAGCCGCCTTGGTGGCGCCGGAGAACGCCGGTCCGACGACCGCGATCACATTCGAGTTGCCGACCAGGCTCGCCGCCACGGACGGCGAGATCGTGCCGGATCCTTGGTCGTCTGAGGCCGTGAATGCCAGCTTGAATGGCAGGTGCCCGAACTGGCTGGTGCCGGCGTTGGCCTGGTTGATCGCCAACTCCACGGCGAACTTCATGTTCAGGCCGAGCTGGGCATTGCCGCCCGACAGCGGTCCCTCGTAGGCGATGGTGAAGGTCTTCGTCGATCCTCCACCACCTCCGCCCTGGGTGGTGCTCGAGTTGCCGTTGCCCGAGTTCGAGCCACAGGCGCCGAGCACAAGCCCGAGGACCATCGCCGGCACCACGTACCTGGCGGCCCTTCTTCCGACTGCTTGGCGATACATTCAGTCTCCCCTCTAGACCCCCCGGCGTCTGGGTAGCCGGCGTGTCAGCAGTTCGTAACATATCCGTCCGGGAGGGTCATGGGTAGATCAATGTCGAATCCCCGGCGTTCTCCTGCGCCAAGACCGCGGTCGGGGGGCTCCGCCCAAATCTTTCCCGAGGCTGTCGATTCCGAGCGGCGCCGTTCGTAGGGAGGGTGAGATGCCGGTACGGTGCCGGCAGAGCCCAAAGGAGACAGAGATGCCTCAGTACCTGCTTGCGGTCCACCACAGCAACCAGCGCCCCCTCTCGACGGAGGAGTTCCAGAAGTCCTTCGAGGATGTCAACGCCCTGGGCGAGGAGCTCATCGCGGCGGGGGCCTGGGTCTTCGCCGGCGGCCTCCATCCGGCCTCGACCGCGACCGTCGTCCGCTCGGTCGACGGCAGGATCGTCACCACCGATGGACCCTTCGCCGAGACGAAGGAGCAAATGGGCGGGTTCTGGATCATCGAGGCGGACGATCTCGACGCCGCCCTGGGGTGGGCCGCCAAGGCCACCGCCGCCTGCCGGTTCGCGATCGAGGTGCGACCCTTCCAGGGCGACGACACGACCGTGGAGGATCTCATCGAACGCGGAGTGCCGCGAGGGACTCGTGGAGGATCCGAACGCATAGCGCGTCCATGCCGGCCCCAGAAGCGATCGAACTCGTATTCCGGGACGAAGCGGGACAAGTCGTCGCCACGCTGGTCCGCCTCTTCGGCGACATCGACATCGCCGAGGAGGCGGTCCAGGAAGCCTTCGAAGTGGCACTCGTGCGCTGGCCGTTCGAGGGGATCCCGCCCAATCGGGGCGGCTGGATCATGACCACGGCCAAGCGCAAGGCGCTCGATCGCCTCAGGCGTGAGTCCTCCCGACATGACCGCCACGCGCAGGCAGCGCTGCTCCACGCCTCTTCCGAGGAGATCGAGATGAACGTCGATGCGCCTGTTGGTGACGATCGCCTGCGGCTCATCTTCACCTGCTGCCATCCGGCACTGAGTGTCGAGGCGCAGATGGCGCTCGCACTGAGACTGATCTGCGGGCTGCAGACGCCTGACATCGCCCGCGCCTTCCTCGTTCCCGAAGCCACATTGGCCCAGCGGCTCGTACGTGCAAAACGCAAGATCTCCGCCGCCAACATCCCCTACCGCGTTCCCGAGGACTGGGAACTGCCCGATCGGTTGCCGCCCGTACTTGCCGTCGTCTACCTGATGTTCAACGAGGGACACGGGTCGTCGGCGGAGCTGAGCAGGGAGGCGATCCGCCTCGGAGGATTACTGGCGGGGCTGATGCCGGACGACCCGGAAGTGGCGGGGTTGGTGGCCCTGATGCTGCTCGTCGAGGCACGGCGTGCGGCCCGAGTAGATGCGGCCGGCCGGATGGTGCCGCTCGACGAGCAGGATCGCACCCTGTGGGACCGACGGCAGCTTGATCGGGGGCTCGACATCGTGCGCGCCTGCGTGCGTCGCAATCTCCCGGGCCCCTACCAGATTCAGGCAGCGATCAACGCTGTGCATTGTGACGGCGCCTCGAGCGCCGACACCGACTGGAGACAGATCCTCGCCCTCTACGACCAACTGCTCGATGTGATGCCCAGCTCCGTCGTGGAGCTCAACCGCTCTGTCGCTCTGGCCGAAGTGGCGGGCGCCGCTGCCGCCCTGGAGGTCGTCGACACCCTTGCCCTGGATGGTTACCAGCCGTTCCATGCCACCAGAGCCGACCTGCTGCGGCGTCTCGACCGCCGGGCCGAGGCCGCCACGGAGTACGACGCCGCAATCTCACTCGCCACTGACCCAGCGGCGCGGCTCTTCCTCCAGGGCCGGCGAGCGACCATGTAATAAGGGCCTCCGGGTGGATCAGTATCCCGAAGTTGGCGGCGCTGACGTTCGACGCTTCGCTGCAAGTACCGCCGGCGCCGAGAAGCCGTTCCGTGGTCTTCGGTTCAGTTACAAACTCGAAAGATTCCGGCTCGGAGGTATGCGGATCAGCGGGTGGCAGAGTTGAACAGGGTTGTGAGCGACCAGCAGACCGAGTTCGCGGAGTTCTTCGACGCCAGCTGGGAGCCCTGCTTGCGGACGATGGTGGCCGTCGTCGGCCTACCGCAGCTGGCCGAAGACCAGCTGGCGGAGGCGTTCGCCAGAGCCTGGGCCTCCTGGCCGAAGGTCTGCCGTCATCCAGCTCCGCGAGCGTGGGTGGTGCGCACCGCGCTCAACGCCGGGGCATCGTGGTGGCGCCGGCGGTACCAAGACCTGCCGCTTGCCAACCACGACTTGACGGCTTTCGGCGACGTTGACACCGGGCTCGATGCCAGGCTGCTCATTGCGATAGGTCGACTTCCCCGGCGGCAGCGTGAGGTCATCGCGCTACGAATCTTCCTTGATCTCGACTCCGCCACCATCGCCAGTCAACTTGGAATCGAGGCTGGAACGGCCCGGATGCACCTGTCCCGCGGCATAAAGGCCCTGCGCCACGAGCTCAGCCCGGCCAAGAATATGGCGGCCAATCAATGAACATCCACGACGAGATGAGCGACGACGAGGTGCTGAGGCGTCGCGTCGGAGTCTCTCTGCACAATGCCCGTGGCCCTGCCCCCGGATGTGGAAGCGATCATGACCAGGGGCGATGCATACCGGGGGCGCCAGCCATTCGCAGGCGCAGGCCCGTCGGTCGCCGCCGCTGGACGCCACCAGACGCGACCACCACCCGGGAAGGGGGAACCGTCGGCTGGCCACGGGCTCGACCGCTTTCGCGGCCAGCCGCGGGGCTGGTCCTTGGTCTTGGCCTGTCCGGCGTCCTTGGCTCCGCCAGCCAGCATCCCAGCCCCCCTGTTCATGCCCAGCTGGCGGCGTGGACGGTAACCAAGCAGGCTGACGGTACGGTCCTCGTCAAGATCCGCGAGTTCCGCGACCCGGCCGGACTGCAACGCCAAACTCCGCGCCGATGGCATCCCGGCCAGCGTCGTGTTCAATCCAGCCAATCTTGTAAGCAAGAGCGCCTGGGCCATCGTCCACTTCAAGGGCAACCCCTGCCAGGAATACAGCGGCGGGGAAGGCCAGGCGCAGAACGTCGTGACGGGTGGGAGCCCTTTCACCGTCGGGATGTTCGTCCACCCCTCGGCTATCCCGAGCGGCGCCGGCCTGCAATTCGTCGTCAGCAGAAACGTCGGGTACCCCATGCAGGGCAACGGACAATGGGATCTCTTCGAGTGGCTGGTCCAACCCAGCCTGCAATGCACCGGCAGTTGAGCGGCCTCGGCTGGTGGTGGCACCAGATCCCTCACAGCTCAGCGACCGTCATCGAGATGACCGATCGACCATCTGAGGCCGTGCGGCACATGCAGCGCCGGCCCGTCGCGACGCTCGATGAACAGTGATCGCCTGAGGTCGGCTCGGCGCAGCCCGGCGATCAAGAGTGGGTGTGTCCCTGGCGAGCGCCAACAACGAAACCGCGAGGAAAGGCCACTCACATGAACGACGTCCAAGATGCAAGGCACGACAAGTGGCCGGACGACCCGGGCGGTCGGAAACGCGGCGTGCTACATGCATACCGAACCGTGGTCGCACTGCTAGAGCGCCACGCCGGCCAAGCCCCGATCACCGCTGCTCTCGTGGAACGAGTCGGCGGCTCCGTCGTGCCAGCTCCGCCATCGGCCGTCCGCGCCTCCGCTGAGATCGGTCTGCGACCTACCCCAGCCGCCATTCATCGTCGGCGGCTGGGCGCGGCGGGCATTGCTACCGCACTCCTGCTGACGGCCGGCTCTGCGACGTACGCCGGGTCGTACCGCGCCCGCTCGACTCCTTCGGTCGCAACCACGCCGCAACGACCGACCGTGAGCGACCTCGCTTCGAGCGCGCAGATCGCCGTAGGGCGTAATCCGCCGGCAGGCGGCAATCCGGCGGTCGAATGGGCTGGCTTCGCCGGCAACGCACAGCACACGGCCGTCGCCAGCGTGCTTCCACAGCCGTTCAAGCGGATCCGCTGGCGGGCGAAGGTCGACCGGAGCCCGTACATGCAGGGGCAGATCGTCGCCAATTACGGCTCTCCGATGATCACCGCTGCGAACACGGTGCTGGTCCCGACTCGAATCAGCGCCAAGGCCGGTTTCCGCGTGATCGCCTACTCCGGGGCCAACGGAGCGCAGCGCTGGTCACTTGACACTGACTACCGGCCGTCCGTGTTCGCCAATGCTGCACACGAACGCCACGCCCGCGCTGCCGGCTGTCCTGACGCCCAGCGGAACGCTGTCGGTCGCTGGTGCGGGAGGCACGATTCTGATGCGAGGGCACGCCGACCTGCGGCTCGCCCCGGTGCGGCGGCTGGTGTTCTACGGGGCAGCTCAGTGGATGGCGCACCGGTCCGAGTACGACAAGGCGGTGCAGATCACCACGCCGCTGACCGCGGGACCTGACGGGTCGGTGTACTTCGGGTTCACCGTCAACGGCGCAACACCGATGCACCTCACCAGCGGGATCGCCAGGGTCGGGGCCGACGGTCGCGCGACCTGGATCACCACCGCGGCAGCGGCCGGCAATCGGGCCTTCACCGGTGTGGCCGTAGGTTGCGCCCCGGCTTTATCGCCGGACGGCAAGACCCTCTACATCACCGTCACCAGCCCTATCACAGGCAAGTTCAGCCGGGACGGGTCCCGCGGCGTCCTGGTCGGGCTCAACGCCAGCACGCTCCGACCACGCTTCCTCGTCGCTCTTGAAGGACCCCGTCAGCGGGCGGCCGGCCCTGATCTCGGCCAGCTCGACCGCCTCACCGACGATCGGCCCCGACGGGGACGTCTACTACGGCGTCCTGGAGAATCCGCTCCCGAGCCACGACAACCGCGGCTGGCTGCTGCACTTCAACGCGACCCTAACCCAGACCAAGATCCCGGGATCCTTCGGCTGGGACAACACAGTCTCCCTGCTGCCGGCTCGCGCGGTGCCTGGCTACCACGGAACCTCGCGCTATCTGCTGGTGTCCAAGTACAACAACTACTTCCACGTCGGGCCGCATGGAAACGGGCACAACGAGATGGCCGTGCTCGACCCCGGGTCGAGTCAGAAGGACCCTTATGCCAACGTCAGAACCATGAAGGCCGTCGAGACCATCCTGTCGCCCGTCCACGTCCCGGGCGAACCCCGTGGGGCAGTATACGAGTGGTGCATCAACTCGGCCGTGGTCGACACCGCCAACGACTCGGTGGTCGCGAACAGCGAAGACGGGTCCGTCTACCGCTGGGACCTCGCCACTAACTCCCTGGCCGAGACGATCCACCTCAACGCGCCGTATTCCGAGCCGTACACCCCCACCATCATCGGCCCCGACGGCACTGTGTACGCCATCAATAACGCCACCCTGTACGCCATCGGGCGCTAGCAGCGACCCGCCAGGCCGACACAGATTGTTGTTGTGCGCGCTGCCGGACTCGAACCGCCGACCGGCTCGTTGTAAGGCAGATCGGCTCACACGCCCTGCTCGACGGTACTTCCCAGGTCGCCGACGTACGACAGAGGCACACTATTAGCAGGCTCCGTAAGCGCCTTCGACGACGGCGCTCGTCGCCGGCACTCTATGCGGAACCGGGTGTCATCGGCGCTGGCACCGCCTCTGCCGAAGCGCCGCTGGCTCGCCCGGTACTTCGCCCGCATCGCCTCCGTGACGTCGGTTGGGTCGATGTCCCCGAACTGCCTCAGCACCTCCACGTTCTGCCGGCCGCTCAACTCGACTCGTGCACGGACTAACTCGCACACAGCCTTGCCTCCGCCGTGATGACGTCCACACCGCCGGCGTCGTTGCCTGCGTCTCGAGGTTTCCACTTGACCTGGTGACGGAGGCGGAGGTCTCGTTCCCGGCGTGGCTGTGAGCCCAGCATCGTCACACCAGTGCTCTTCCGGTCCGGTACGTGACCGGGGTGACCCTCATCATTGACGATTTGCGTGCCATAAGGTAACCAGTCACGTCCCCTGAGCCCCTTCGCCAAGACAGCTTGCAAACACGGGCGTGACCAGCGCCGATGTGAAGAGGTAGTGCTCGCTTGCGGTCCGTCGTCGTGCCGCTTGCCTTGTCCAGGTAGTCCTTCAAGTTCCTGCGCTTGTGCAGGGTGCAGCGCTGCACGCCGGCGTGGCGGCCGAAGACGCGGCGCACGCCCGCCGCGAGCGCCTTCGAGCCGTCGATCACGACGAGGATCCCCTGCTCGTAGTGCAGCCCCCTCGCCACGAGGTCGGCGAGCAGGTCGGTCACCGCCCGCGCCCGCACCAGAGTCCATTAGGCCGCACCGGGGGACTCACGACCAGGTGCGATCGTGCCCAAATCAGTGGTGCGTTCGCGTGCTCAATGGTGCGGACGGACTACCCCCGACGCTGCTCGGGCGCGCCCCGACCAGCCGCCCGCCGTCACGAGGTGAGGGACGCCGCCACGTCGACGGAGGCCGGCGTGGACGACCCGCCGCCGGACTCGTCCACGGAGATCGTGGTCCCTTGCCAGTACACGTTGAACGAGCAGGTGAGCGCCCCGCCCGCATACACGGCCGCGCCGGGGTAGGCGCTCGCGATTGCGGCCCGAACGCCGGCGCAATCGAACGACGGCGCGTTTCCGTGCCAGCTCCTCTGGAGTGCCGGCACGTCGATGTCGACGGTCGTGTGCGTCAGCGGGCCGGCGCTGAGCGAGGCCGGGAACTGCAGGCGCTCGATCGTCGTCGTCAGTGCGGCATAGGGGTCGCTGCGCGCGTTCGACACGTCGAAGCCGATCCCGAGGACCACGGCCCCCAGGATCGCCGCCGCGCCCACGAGTCCCGCCGCCACCACGCTCCGGCGAGGCAGCACGTGCAGCAGCACGGTCGCAATTGCCGCGGCTGCCATGCCGACCCCGCTCGCTATGGCGATGGGCAACTCTACGAACGGGGCGTACGTGCCGTCGTCCGAGGCCACGACGGCAGCGTTCAGCCATGCAAGGAAGTGAACGGCGAGCACGACGAGCATCCCCGCCGTGAGCGCCACGAGCGCGCCGCGCGCCAACCGGAAGGCGCTGCGCCGCAATCCCTTGTCCGGCACATCGCCCGCCACGGCCATGTCCCAGGACCGTAGTTGCCCCTTGTCGGCGCTTCGTCGCGAACGGTACATTGCGCGGCGCGGGCGGGGCGTCGGCGCCGCGGCGGCAGGAGGTGCTGGGGACATGGCTGCGGGGCGGATCCGCAGGTCGATCACCGCCGTCGTCGTGACGGCGGCCATGTGCGGGGTCGTGGGCGAGGTAGCCGCCGTGACACCTGCGGGCGCGGTCGGGCCCCGTGTGATCCCGCCGCCGCCCCCCACCTCGTGCGGCGGCACACCCTTCGTCCGCGGTCGCGTGCGGCCGCCGAGCAGCTCGCCGCAGCATCATGCGACGCCACAGAACGGCGAGAACCGCCTCGATGTACTGAGCAGTTGTTCACCGGGAGGCCGTGGATCCCGGCAGTCTGCCGGACCTGATCGGGATCGCCCCGCCGGGTAATACTGAGCCGGCGGGCGAGGAACGACAGCAGATGTGGGCCGATCCGGGAGTCGTGACTCGGGCGATCGAAGCCGGCGCGCTTGACGGGGAGCTGACCGCGATTGCCAGCGCCCTCAACGCACCATGGGCCGAGCAGGCCCGGCGGCGAGTCGATCGCGCCCTGCAGAACATCAGCATGTGATGTTGTCGCAATCAAGGAGTGTGCCCGGTTATGGATAGGCAGCAGCTTGTGGAAGCGCTCGTTCAGGCTGGAATGAATCCCACGTCGTATTACATCGAGGGGGCAATGCCGCGGCCCCACTACCTTGACGAGGTCACGGTGCTCGAGGAGGCGGGTGGGCGGTTCACCTCCTACTACCTCCAGCACGGTCGTCGTACATATGAAGAGGCCTTCGACAGCGAAGATGCGGCATGCCGGTCGATGCTCGCCACGTTGACGCGTCCGCAAACGCCCATCGTGCTTTCGCCCGAGGCAATGAGCGAGGCGCGCGCGAAGACCGCCCGCTGGGTGGCGGAGAACAACGCGCGTCGCGCCGCCGCTCGTGAGCAGCCGCGAGGACCATCCCCACCCGAAAGCTGACCCGCCCAACCCCACGGAGCGCGGGCACCGCGGCTCGCCTGGCCTCGCGCGTCGCGGCCGGGCGGTGGTCACCGGGGAGGGGAGTCGGCCGACCCGGCATCGTCATCTCGCAGTGCATCCCAACTCGCGCTGATTCCTGCCTGCCGCCGCCCGGGAGGCACGGTTTTCTTTCTCATCCTGGGGATCGTCATCGGGTAGATGGCGGATGGTGGGCGCTGACGGACTCGAACCGCCGACCGGCTCGTTGTAAGCGAGCTGCTCTACCACCTGAGCTAAGCGCCCTCGCCGCAGCGTGACCTGCCGGTCATGATCGCGGCGGATCCAGTCTCGCGCAGGTCTGCCTGAGCCGGCGCGTACTACGACAGCGCCCCGTCGGTCACGATTACCACACGATCTTCCCTGCTCAGGGCCTCGGCGGTTGCACTAGCGTGGCATTCGTGGCGACCGTGAGGAACGGTTCGATGGCGATCGAGACTGTCGGTCTCCGGCGGCGCTTCAAGGCGGTGGAGGCGCTGGCGGGAGTCAGCATCTGCGTACCGCCGGGCGAGATCTACGGCTTCCTCGGTCCCAACGGCGCCGGCAAGTCGACGTTCGTGCGGATCCTATGCACGCTTCTCCGGCCGACTTCGGGAACGGCTCGCATTGCAGGCCGCGACGTAGTCAAGGAGGCGCAAGCCGTGCGACTGGCCATCGGTGTGGCGCTTCAGGAAGCAGCGCTCGACGCCAAGCAAACGGGACGCGAGCTGCTCCGGCTCCAAGGCCGCCTGTTCGGCCTGCACCGCCACGAGATCGACCAGCGGATGGCCGAGGTGTTGCGTCTCGTCGACATCGGGACGGCGATCGATCGCCGCATTGCCACCTATTCCGGTGGGATGCGCCGTCGCCTCGACCTTGCCGCGGCCCTCATGCACAATCCGGCGGTCCTCTTCCTCGACGAGCCGACGACGGGGCTCGACCCGCACAGCCGTGTGGCGGTGTGGGAGGAGGTCAGGCGCTTGAACGACGAGCTCGGCATGACGATCTTCCTCACGACGCAGTACCTCGAGGAAGCGGACGCCCTCGCCCGGCGGGTCGGGATCATCGCCAACGGGCAGCTGGTGAGAGAGGGCACGCCCGCTTCGCTGAAGCGGTCTGTTTCGGATGACATCATCGAGGTCCACCTCGGCCAGGTCGACCCGAGCGGCACGTTCGTAGCGGGCAGGGTCCTCGAGCAGGAGGTGCGGGCCAAGCTCGCCGCGTTGGCCGGCGTCGCCTCGGTCGCCTACGCAGACGGCCTCCTCACCATCCGGGGCAGGGACGGAGCACGGCTCGTGAGCCCGATCGCGCTCGCCCTCGAGACGGCCGGTACCGAGGTCCATTCGGTGACCCTCCGTCAGCCAACCCTCGACGACGTCTTCATGGCCCTCACCGGCAGCCATGCGGTGCACACGCCGGGGCCGGCCGTCCTCGACGACGAGGTTCGCTCGGAGACGTTGGAGCCCACAGCATGACCACGGCGGCGGCGCTTCCCATCCTCGGACGGCGGGTCGGCTTCGGCCGCCACCTGTTCACCGTGGCAAGCCGTGCCGTACGGCGCTTACCCCGTGAGCCGGAGTCGGTGCTGCCGGCGATAGTCGTTCCTGTCTTCTTCTACGCGATCAACCTCGGCGAGCTGCAGAAGGTCGCCTCCCAGTACACCGCCTTCAACTTCAAGGCCTTCCTGCTGCCGGGGGCGATCATCTTCGCCGTCACGGGCGTCTCTCGGGCCTCCGTGCTCGTCAACGACATCCAGTGCGGCTACTTCGACCGGCTGATGATGACACCGGTCCCTCGCCTCGCGCTGCTGCTCGGGCTGATGGTCGCCGACTTCCTGCTCGTCGCGGCTCTCACGGTCCCGGTGCTCGTGATGGGGTTCCTCGTGGGGGTGAGCTTCGCCACGGGAGCGGCGGGGGTGCTCGTCTTCATCGCCATCTCCGCCCTCTGGGGCCTGGCGTTCACGGGCTTCCTCTATGCGGTCGCTCTGGCCACAGGAAACCCTGCCGCCGTCACGGGTGCGTTCGTGCTCTTCTTCCCCTTCGCCTTCCTCTCCACGGCTTTCGTGCCGCAGCTGGCGATGACCGGGTGGATGTCGACGATCGCCAACTACAACCCTGTCACCTACGTGCTGGCGGGCCTGCGCTCGCTGGAGTCCGGGGGCTGGCAGCCCGGCCAGATCGGGCCCTGCATGGTCTCGGTCGCATGCGTGTTCGGAATCAGCATGACCCTCGCTCTCGTGGCTCTACGCAGCCGCACGAAGCCCAGCTGACCCTCGCCCCCTCGCTACTGGGTACTTTCTTAGGACACCGCTGTCCTAAAACGGTACCCAGCTCCCGATTCGACGCCCAGCTCCCGAGCCGACGCCCTTCTGACCGGCCGCCACCGCGGGCGCTCCCGACCAGCGCCCGCATCCCGCCCGACCCCGAGCCGCGCAAGAAATCAGACCTCGACCCCCTCCGCCATCTCCTCGGCGTCCACACGAACGCCCGGCGACGCACCCGCCTTCGGCGGCCGGCCGGCCGACAGGTGCTCCTCCCCGGCCCCGGCGACGATCAGGGGCGAGTGGCTGAGCAGGAAGAGCCCCGCTGACATCACTACGAGAGCCAGCACGTCGATGGCCTCGCGGCCGCGGCTGGTCTGCAGCCGATCGCCGAACAGCAGGGCGCCGATCAGGATGCTGGCCACCGGATTGACGATCAGCACCGCCGTCTGCGACGCCGCCACAGGCCCCGCCTGCAGCGCCCGCTGGCTTATCACCAGTCCAACGAGACCGGCGCCGGCTACGGCATACAGCTGCCAGTGCTTGTAGATGTTGCTCAGGCCGCCGGTCTCGGCGTAGGAGGCGGAGACCTTCATGAATGCCGCCGTCATGGCGAACGCCAGCCCGCCTGCAACCCCGTACCACGCCGCCCGCCAGTAGCGGTGCCCCTTCGCGCCGAGCAGGCAGGCGAGCACGACGCCGCCGGCAGAGGCGATCAGCACGAGGCTCCAGAGCGCCCACCCGGGCTTCCCGTTACCGCCGGTGGGCGCGCTGACGGCCAGGAAGACCCCGAGGCCGACCGCAGTCAGGAGTGCGCCGGCCCACTCCTTCCAGCCGAGCTGGCGCCGGAACCAGAAGGCGAAGATGCCGAGCAGGAAGATCAGCTCGGTCACCTGGATCGGCTGCACGACAGACAGCGCACCGAACCCGAGCGCGACCGCCTGCAGCACGAAACTCGCCGTCATGAACCCCAATCCGGCGAACCACACCGGCCGCTGCATGATGCTCGACATCAGGCCCCGCGTCGTCTTGGCATCCGAAGTCTCGATACCGATCCGTTCGAGGATCGTCGCGAGCGCGTTGGACATCCCGGCGCACAGGGCCAGCAGGACTGCAATCATGAGCCGCTCGTATTAGCCATCTCGGTCGCCTGTCGGAGTGTCTGGTTCCTCGCTTGAGAGTACCCAGATGACCCCCGATACAGTGCCTCCATTGCGACGGGTGGAGGGTGAGGGACGATGGCCACGGTGACCGAGGAGAGTTTTGCGGCGGAGGCCGTGGCCTTCCTGGAGGCGAACGCCGAGCCGAGGGCCGCCGAGAGAGCAATCTTCGGCGAGGGCTCCGACGACGTCTCGATCCTGCCCGAGAAGTCAGCCGAGCAGGAACTGGTGGAAGTGCGCGAGGCGAAGGCCTGGGCGGCGAAGGCCTTCGACGCCGGCTTCGGTTGGATCACCGGCCCGGCCCGTTACGGCGGCCGCGAGCTGCCGTCCTCCTTCCAGCGCATCTATTCGGCGCTCGAGGCCACGTTCGCCACTCCCTCGCAGGCCTGCCGCGGGATCGGTCTCGGGATGATCGCACCCACGATCCTCGCCCACGCCACGGAGCCCGCTCGTGAGCGTTATCTGAGACCGCTCTACCGGGGCGACATCATCGCCTGCCAGCTATTCAGCGAGCCAGAGGCAGGCTCCGACCTCGCCAGCCTGCAGACCAGGGCCATCCGCGACGGGGACGAGTGGCGGATCACGGGCCAGAAGGTCTGGACGTCGGGTGCTCAGTACTCGGACATCGGCGAGATCATCTGCCGCACCAATCCGGACGTCGAGAAGCACCGCGGGCTCACCGGCTTCATCGTCGACATGCGGGCCCGAGGGGTCGAGGTGCGCCCGCTTCGCCAGATGACCGGTGGCACGTCGTTCAACGAGGTCTTCTTCGACGACGTGCGGGTGCCGGCCGACCACCTGCTGGGCGAGGTGGATAAGGGTTGGACGGTTGCGCTGACGACGCTCATGAACGAGAGGGCCGCAATCGGTGGCGGTGGCGGGGGGGTCGCCAGCGGGGCGAGCAGCCTGAAGCGCCTCACCGACATGGCGCGCCACCTGGGTCTCGCCGAAGACCCCATGTTCCGCCAACGCATCGCCGACCTCTACATCCACCTCCAGGTAGCCCGCTACACGAACGACCGGGCGCTGGCGAAGATCAAGAGCGGCCAGCTGCCTGGCCCGGAGCTCTCGATCGCGAAGCTCTCCTTGACCCAGAACCTGAGCCGCATCTCCGAGACCGCCGCCGCCGTACTCGGTCCCCGCCTCATCGCCGATACGGGAGAGTGGGGCACCTACTCCTGGTCGAGACTGGTCCTCGGCGTACCGGGAATGCGCATCGCCGGCGGATCCGACGAGATCATGCGCAACATCATCGCCGAGCGCGTGCTCGGACTCCCGAAGGACCGCTAGGTCCCAGCTGGCCAGGGATCAGCCGGCAGCCATCTCCAGCTCAGCTTCGGCCATCTCCTCTCCGCTGAGCGGCAGGTTCCACGAGCGGCGGTGGTAGGTGCACGGTCCGACGCGCCGCAACGCATCCATGTGCGTGGGGGTGGCGTAGCCCTTGTTCTCGTGCCAGAGGTAGTCCGGGAACGTGACGCTCATCTCGCGCATCAGCTGGTCTCGCGCCACCTTCGCGAGGATGCTCGCTGCAGCGACCGACGAGCACTTCATGTCGCCCTTGATCAGCAACTGGACCCTGCCCTCCATCGGCGGGGAATCCGCCACGAGGGGCCTCGGCGGGCGGGTCAGCCAGTCGTAGTTGCCGTCGAGGATGGCGACGGCCGGTCGCAGTCCGGCGGCGGCAAGCGCCCGCTCCCCTGCCAGCCGTAGCGCCACGAGGATCCCGAAGCCGTCGATCTCCTCCGGCGTGCCGTGCCCGACGCCGTGGGCGAGGGCCCAGCGCCTGATCTTCGGCGCCAGCGCCTCTCGCTCCTCGGGCAGCAGCAACTTGCTGTCACGCAGCCCGTTCGGCTGCCGCCGGACGGCGCCGTCGACCGCCACCACCCCGACGGTCACGGGTCCGCTGAGGGCTCCCCGGCCGACCTCGTCGATCCCGACGACGAAGGCGTGCCCGTCGGCCATCCAGGCCCGCTCGAACTTGAGGTGCGGTACCGGGGAACGGGCGGCCACGCCGCCGAAGATAGCCCGGCGGCCGGTGCCGCTGGGGAACAGCCGCTCGACCTGCCTGCGGACGGCACGCCCTAGCCTGTCTGCATGGCTCAGCAGCCCGGACCGGGATCGGCGACCGTCAGCGAGGACAGCCCCGCCCGGCGCCTCGTGTCGATCGTGCCCCACACGCACTGGGACCGGGAGTGGTACCAGCCCTTCCAGACCTTCAGGATGCGGCTCGTGGAGACGGTCGACGGCCTCCTCGACCTGATGGAGGGCGATCCTGCGTTCGCCCGCTTCCTGCTCGACGGGCAGATGGCCGCTGTGGACGACTATCTGGAGCTGCGGCCCGAGAACGAGGAGCGGATCCGCCGCCTGGCTGCGGCGGGGAGGCTGACAACAGGCCCCTGGTACGTCCTGATGGACGAGTTCCTGGTCTCCGCCGAGACGATCGTCCGCAACCTCCAGCTCGGGATCGAGAGGGCGGCGGCCTTCGGAGGGGCGATGAGGGTCGGCTACCTGCCCGACATGTTCGGCCACATCGCGCAGATGCCGCAGATCCTCTGCCAAGCGGGGATGTCGGATGCCGTCGTATGGCGGGGCGTGCCCTCGGCTATCTCCAAGAGCGCCTTCTGGTGGGTCTCACCCGACGGCTCGCAGGTGAGGGCCGAATACCTGCTGACCGGCTACTCCGAGGGGAACTCGATCGGCAGCGACGCCAAGCAGCTGCTCCGGCGGATAACCGCCTACGAGGAGGCGCACGCCGGCGTCCTGGAGGGCCCGATCCTGATCATGAACGGCGACGACCACGTGGCGCCGCAGCCGACGCTCGGGAGGGTGGTGGAGGAGGCGAACGGGCTGCAGGAGCGTTTCGAGGTGAGGATCTCGTCGCTGGCGGAGGCACTGGCGGCTGCCTCCCGCCAGGGGCTGCCCAGGTGGGAGGGGGAGCTTCGCACCGGGGCGCGGGCCAACCTGTTGATGGGAGTGGCGTCCAACCGGGTCGACGTGAAGCAGGCGGCGGCGCGCACCGAGCGAGCGCTGGAGCGATGCGCCGAGCCGCTCGCCGCCCTCTTCCTGCCGCCGGGCAGGTACCCGTCCCAGGCCCTCGCCCTCGCCTGGAAGCAGGTCATACGGAATTCGGCGCACGACTCGATCTGCGCCTGCTCCCACGACGAGGTCGTGAGCGCGGTGCTCGCCCGCTTCGCCGAGGCCCGCCAGATCGCCGACGCCGTCGCCGAGCGCGCCCTCCACGCCTTGGGCGAGAGCTTCGCCCAGCCAGGGACGTTCGCCATCAACCCCTCCTCGCGCCCGAGGTCCGGCACGGTCGAGCTGCTGCTGGCAGGTGAGGGGGCGATCGCAGGGACCCAGCTCGTCTCCGAGCGCTCGGGGATGGACCTGCAGCTCGTCCTCAGCTCGGCGGAGGTGCGGGCGATCCTCGGCCAGATCGAGGGATACCAGATCGCCGAGGACGCCTTCGTCACGGGTGTCGAAATCACCGAGTTGGAGCCAGAGCCCGGCGAGGACGACGTGGTCCTCGACGTCGTCGTCCAGGTCGGGCCCGAGCGCCGCGACGACCTGCCTGTCGACGAGATCAAGCGCGACCTGGCTGCCCGCATCGCTCTCCGCCCGGAAGGACGGATCCGCGTTCGGCTGGCTCACACCGCCAGCCGGCGGGTGCTCGCCCGCATCGACGACGTACAGCCCTACGGCTGGAAGCGGTACCAACCGGCGATCGTCGAGAACCCGGTGAGCGTCGCCGTGGAGGACAGCGGCGACGTCTCGATCGGCAACGGCCTAACCGCCGTGGTGGTCAGCGCCGCCGACGGCACCTTCTCGCTCGACGGGGTGCCAGGTCTGGGTCGTCTGGTCGACGGTGGGGACCATGGCGACACGTACAACTACTCGCCGCCCGAGCGGGACGAGCTCGTCGATACCCCCCTATCCACGACGCTCACGGTGAAGGAGTCGGGACCGGTCCGAGCCGTCGTCGAGATCACCCGGACATACCTGTGGCCGGAGCGGATCGAGGAGTCGAGCCGATCCAGGGTGGGCGAGGTGCCTACCACCGTCCTCACCACGGTCGAGCTTCATGCCGCCGAGAAGCTCGTCCGCCTCTCGACGAGCTTTCACAACGCGGCACGTGATCACCGGCTACGCGCACACTTCCCGCTGGAGCACCCGGCCGGTCACTCCGAGGCCGAGTGTGCGTTCGCCATCGTGGAGCGCGGTCTCGAGGCCGAGGGAGGGCCGAGCGAGAGGCCGCTCGCCACCTACCCCTCGAGGCGTTTCGTGCGGGCGGGAGGGTTGACGGTGCTGCACGAGGGCCTTCTCGAGTACGAGCTCGTCGACATCGACCCGACGTCTGGCAAGGCGGGAGCCGTCGCCCTCACCCTGCTGCGGGCGACCGGCATGCTGTCACGTCTGACGATGCTCAACAGGCCACTGCCTGCCGGGCCGACGGACTCCCTGGAAGGCCCGCAGCTGCAAGGTCCGCGCACGGTCCGCTACTGCCTGTCCACCGCCGACGTCAGCCCCTACGAATTGGCCGAGGAGGCCTTCGCACCACTGGTGGCCGTGCCCACCTTCGGCGGCGGCCACCGGGAGGACGAGGGATCAGCCCTCACGGTCACCGGTGCGGAGGTGTCGGCTGTCAGGCGCACTGCTGCCGGCCACCTCGAGGTGCGGGTGTTCAACCCGAGCCCGACTGCGGGGGAGGCCGCCGTGTCACTGGCCGGTTCGGCTGCCCGGGGTCACGTCGTCGACCTGCTCGGCAGGACGGTCGAGCCGTTCGAGGGAAGCGTCGCCCTCGACGCGTGGCGCTTCGCCACCCTTCGACTGGTGGAGGGCTGAGACCCAGACGGCCTCGCCGCGCGACATCAGCTCGTGGCGCAAGTCGTTGAGGCGCCGGAAGCGGGCGCCGGTACGCCGCTCGTCGGTGAGGGCGGGCGCACCTCTGCGTGACAAGGCGAACAGGTCGATCCGACCGAGGTCCTTCAGCTCGCGCGACTTGAGGGGTTGCCATTCGAGATCTGCCCGCTCGCCGACGGCTCGGCGGACCTCCGGCGAGACAAGCACGCTTCCGGCATCGGCGATGTTGACGATCCGGTGGGCACGGTTGACCACCGACCCGAAGAAGTCGCCGTCGCGAGCGAGCACGGGCCCTGTCGCCAGCCCTGCTCGCACGTCCGACAACAGGTCGTCGTCGGCGTAGGCCTCGACGAGGTCGAGGGCGATGACGGCGCCCGCCAGCGGCCGCTCGGTGACGAACATCACCTCGTCGCCGATCATCTTCACCACCCGTCCCCCGCCCCGGACGACCGTGTCGTGCGCCAACTCCTCGAAACGATCTACCACCCGGGCCAACTCCACCCCGCTCAACTGCTGGCTGAGGGCGGTGAAGCCGACCATGTCGGCGAAGCCGACCGTCAGCTCGGGCAAGGAGGTGTCGCCACCGCTCCTGTCGCGGAGCATCGTGGCGCGCCGGCGGGTCGCCGCCTGGATGTGCCGCCGCCACGAGTAGACGATGAGGCGCTCCATGTTCGGGAGAACGACCTCCGAGGCGAAGGCGAGCTCCTGGGCGAAAGCCAGCCGATCGCCGTCGGGCGCCGTCAGGAAGACAGGAGGGTGGTCGACGTCACCCGCGTCGGTCGCCGCCACGAGGGCCTCTGCCAGCCGGGCCATGGAGGAACCCATCACCCGGGTCATCTGGACGGCGGTCTCCTCCGACGCCAGCCCCAGCACCACCAGGCCGTTGACGATCCGCAGCGCCTCCACGTCCTGGTCGGTGAACGAGGCCACGTCGTCGTCCGCGTCGGGGAAGCCGAGCGCCCGCCACAGCCGCTCGGCGAGCTCCTCCTTGATCCCCGCCGAGTCCCAGACCTGACCAGGCGTGTGCAGCTGCGAGCTCGGGAGCATCAGGCGGTCGATGACGAGCAGGTCGAGGCGATCCTCCTCGATAGCAGCGTCGATCTCTGCCTCTGGCACCGATCGAGCCAGCAACAGCGCCTTGATGCCTGCTGCAACCTCCTCACGGGTGCCGCCGAAGAGCTCCGGACCGATCGCGCTCGGCTTGTCGTCCATGGCAGCCAAAGTTACGCGCCTCCCTAGACTGAGCGCCGATGCGGGCCGCGCTGATCCCTGTGAAGTCGTTCCAGAAGGCCAAGGAGCGACTTGCGCCCGTGCTCGACGCCGGCGAGCGGTGTGCACTGGTGCGCCAGCTCGCGGCACGCGTGATCGCCGCCGCCCATCCGTTGCCCGCCTTCGTCGTCTGCGACGACGAAGAGGTGGCTGCATTCGCCCGGGTCGAGGGCGCCACCGCCATATGGACGCCGGGCCTCGGCCTGTCCGGGGCGGTGCGGGCCGGCGTGGAGAACCTGGCGTCGTGCGGTTTCGATGTCGTCACGGTGGCGCACGGAGACCTTCCACTCGCCGTCAGCCTCGTCGAGGCAGGGCGCGATGCGTCGAGCGGCGGGCTCTTCGAGGTGACGCTCGTCCCCGACCGGCGCCTCGACGGCACGAACGTCCTCACGCTGCCCGCACGGGCAGGCTTCGGCTTCGCCTACGGGCCGGGGAGCTTCGGACGGCACCGGGCAGAGGCGCTGCGGCTGGGCCTCGACTGCAGGATCATCCACGACTGCCGCCTGGCGGTTGACGTCGACCTGCCCGACGACCTGGCACTCGTCGAGTCACGCCGTTGACGGGGCGCGAGATGGGCTCGAACATCCCCGTACCCGCACGCGCCCTGGCGATCGGCGCGCATCCCGACGACATCGAGTTCGGATGCGGGGGAACCCTTGCCAAGTGGGCGGCCGCCGGGTGCGAGATCCACCATCTCGTCTGCACCGACGGATCCAAGGGAAGCTGGGATCCGTCACAGGACACGAGCGAGCTCGTCCTCACCCGCCAACAAGAACAGAGGGCAGCGTCTAGGGCGCTGGGTGGCAAGGCGAGCGTTGTCTTCCTCGGCTGGCCCGACGGGGAGCTCGAGTCGGGCATCCGCCAGCGCCTCGAGGTGTGCGCCTGGATCCGTCGGCTCCGGCCGGAGGCCGTCCTCGGTCACGATCCGTGGAAGCGCTACCGCCTCCATCCCGATCACCGGCATGCCGGCCTGCTGGCAGTCGAAGGGATCGTCGCCGCCCGCGATCCCCACTTCTTCCCCGAGCAGGACGCTGCGCCACATCGCCCCTCGGTCCTGCTGCTGTTCGAACCGGACGAGCCGGACCATCTCGAGGACGTGGGCGAGTTCGTCGAGACGAAGATCACCGCCCTTCTCCAGCATCGGAGCCAGCTGCGTTCGACGATGGGGATCGGGGAGGCTGGTTCTGCGGAAGGGATCGACCCGGCCAATCCCGAAGTTGCCGCCTTCCGTCAGCGGGTCCTTGACCGGCTGGCGGAAAACGGCTCCCTCGGCTCGATCCCATATGCCGAGATCTTCAAGAAGATCGACCGGCTGTAGTCCCTGGCGCTCGAGCGCCGGCGGAGCTACCTCTTCTTGGCGGCGCTCTTGGTCGCCTTCGCCGGTGCCTTCGTCGCCTTCTTCGCCGCTGTCTTGGCGGGAGCGGCCTTCGCAGGTGCCTTGGAAGCCTTTGCCGGTGCCTTGGAAGCCTTGGCGGGAGCGGCCTTGGCGGGTGCCTTGGAAGCCGAAGCCTTGGCGGGGGCCGCCGACTTCTTCGCACGCGCTGCCGGCGCCCGTGAGTTGAGCTCGCGCTTCAAAGTGGCGCCGGGCGTGAAGGCCATGCTCTTCGAAGCCTTGATCGACACGGAGGCGCCGGTCTGCGGATTGCGACCCTTGCGGGCGGCACGGCTACGAAGCCGGAACGATCCGAAACCGATGATCCGCACGTCCTCGCCGGACCTCACCTGCGACGTGATCGTGCCCGTGACCGCATTGACAGCCTTCTCAGCCTCAGGCTTCGACAGTCCTGCCTCCGAAGCAACAGCTTCGACTAGCTCCGTCTTGTTCACCGCGACCTCCTGGGATCGGTTGTAATTGTTGCAATCCAATCCCATCCACGCACAAAACACAAGCATTTCCGCCGCAAGCATCCGTCGCCGCGGCGGCCACGCCAGCCGGGATATGGGTTTCGCGGCGTGGGTCCAGGTCGAACCCCTTGTGTTACAAGGAGAAAATACGCTCAGTTGACCCGCCGGCTGCGACCCTCCCAGAAAGACTCGCGAAGCTTGAACTTCTGCAGCTTTCCGGTCGCCGTGCGAGGGAGCGCGTCTCGGAAGTCCAGAGATGTCGGGCACTTGAAGTGAGCCAGGCTGCCCCGGCAGTGCTCGATGATCGACTGGCGGGTCTCATCGTCGCCTTCGAAGCCGGGCCGCAGCACGACGAGAGCCTTCACCGTCTCGCCCCACCTGTCGTCCGGAACACCGATCACGGCGGCCTCGGCGACGGCGGGGTGGCTGTACAACGCATCTTCGACCTCTATCGACGACACGTTCTCCCCGCCCGAGATGATGACGTCCTTCTTGCGGTCGGAGATCGCAAGGAAGGCACCGTCCAGGTGGCCCCCGTCGCCGGTACGGAACCAACCTCCCGCAAGCACCTTCGCCGACTCCTCCGGCTGGTTCCAGTAACCCTCGAAGACGTGGTTTGAACGGGCGAGCACCTCGCCGTCCTCCTCGTCGACGCCGACACGCACGCCGACGGCCGGAACACCCGCCCTGGAAAGGCGTCGCGCCTTCTCGTCACTCGCCAGCTCGCCCCACTCCGCCGGCGCCCGGTTGATAGTCAGCAACGGGGCAGTCTCGGTGAGGCCGTAGATCTGGATGAACTCCCAGCCGAGCTCCGTCTCGACCCGCTCGATCACGCGGCTCGGCGGCGGAGCACCGGCGACGACGATCCTCACCGATCCTGCGCCCGGGACGTCCTCGCCCCGTTCACGGCGGGCCACCGCGGCGTCGAGGATCGCCGCCACCACGGCCGGCGCGCCGCACATCAACGTCACACCCTCGGCGGCCACCCGCCGCAGGATCTCCTCACCGTCCACCTTGCGCAGGACTATGTGCCTGCCCCCCATCGCCGTCACGGCATACGGCATCCCCCAGCCGTTGCAATGGAACATCGGGAGCGTGTGGAGCAGCACGTCGCGCTCGCTCACCGTGGTGTGCCAGCCGAAGCTCATCGCGTTCAGGTAGCAGTTGCGGTGCGTCAGCTCTACCCCCTTCGGGCGGGCCGTCGTGCCGGACGTGTAGTTGATGCTGCAGGTGCTGTCCTCGTCCCCCTCCCACGCATCCGGTTGGCGTCCCGACTCGATCGGGGCGAAGACGCCTGCGTCGCCGACGCCGTCGAGCACGATCTTCTCCTTGGCGCTCACGTCCGCCAGGGCGGCTTCCAGCTCCGGATCGAGCAGCAGCACGTCCGAGCCTGAATGCTCGACGATGTAGGCAACCTCGCCCGCGTTGAGCCGGAAGTTGATCGGCACGAGCACCCTCCCGTAGGCGCTCACGCCGAAGAACGAGATGAGGAACTTGGCCGAGTTGGGGCTGACGATCGCCACCTTGGCGCCTCGGGGCACGCCCATGTCGTCGAGCGCAGCCGCCATCCCGCTCGCCCGCTTCCACATCTCCGCGTAGCTCATCCGGCCGAGGGAACCTGCCACGTTCGGCTCGTCCACCACTGCGACCCGGTCGGCGTGGACGATGGCCGCACGGTCGAGGAAGTCACCGATCACCAAGGGAACTCGCATGTCGTAAGCATGCACGGAGGGCCAGCGGTAGGTAAAGGAGTTGGTGGGGGTGCGATAAACCACCGATGCCGCCCCAGCAGCCCTTCCCAGGCGACGCCCTCGCATCGGTGCTCGAACGCAGCGCGGGAGCGTGCTACGGCCTCTATCTCGGCCTCGGCACTGGCCCGCAGGGGCAGGCGTGGCCGGCGTTCGTGCCTCCTCAGCAGTCGATGCTCGTGCTCGGACCGCCACGTTCGGGGAAGACCTCCTCGATCCTGATTCCCAACGTGGTCTCGGCGTGCGGGCCGGTGCTCAGCATCTCGACGAAACGCGACGTGCTCGACACCACGTACCGGGCCCGGTCGAGGGTCGGCCCCGTCGCTGTCTTCGACCCCACGGGGGAGGTCGTCGCCCCTCCCGGGGTCGACTCGGTGGGTTGGTCGCCTCTTGCCGCCTGCAGGACGTGGGACCGCGCTCTCGTGGTCGCAGAGACGATGGTGGCGGCGAGCCGCCCGCACGTCCACGGGGAGGCATCGCACTGGACCGAGCGAGCCACCGCTGCGCTCGCCCCCTTGCTTCACGCTGCCTCGCTCGACGACCGGCCGATGCGGCACGTGCTCTCCTGGGTGGACAACCGGCAGCCGACGGAGGCGATGGAGGTCCTCGCGGCTGCCGACAACGAGCTGGCGTGCTCGACGCTCAGCGGGATCGTGGCGACGGATCAACGAGAGCAGAGTGGCATCTGGTCGACGGCGGCCGGCGTGCTCGCCGCCTACCGGTCAGAGGCCGCACTGCGAGCTGCGAGCCTCCCGCCGGTCGAGCCGTCGGCCTTCATCGGCGAGGCATCGACCCTCTACGTCTGCGCATCGGGACGGCGCCAGCAACACGCCGGGCCGATCATCGCCGGGCTGGTCGAGGAGATCCGCGCCGCCACCTACGAGCGGGCAGCTGCCACGGCCGTCGAGCCGGCGCTACGAGCGCCCGTCCTGTTCGCCTTCGACGAGCTCGCCAACATCGCGCCGCTCAAGGACTTCGACGGGATGCTGGCGGAGGGCGGCAGCCAGGGACTGGTGATCCTCGCCTGCCTGCAAGACCTCTCGCAGGCAAGAGCGCGGTGGGGGGAGCGGTCGGCAGGGTTCATGACGCTCTTCGGCTGCAAGGTCCTGCTTCCGGGCATCGAGGACGTGAGGACGCTCGAGGACTTCTCCCGCCTCTGCGGAGAGTCGGACGTGATGGTCCAGTCGACCACCGACCCGCGCCGGGCCAACCCCTTCATCCGGCCCAGCCCTCCCACCACGACCGTCTCCACCCGCCGCCAGCGTGTGATGCCCGTCGACGCCATCGCCCAGGGTCGCAGCGGCTATGCACTCGTCATGGACAGCACCGCCCGTTCGGGATGGGTCTCGCTCACTCCCCACCATGCGAGCTCGCTGTGGCGCCGGGCTACGGAGGGCGGGCACGAGCGGGGGCGGGGGGTCGGGCGGGAACACGATCGGGGGCTCGGGCGGTAGACACCCGACATGTAGTTGATAGCAGAACTAATGCAGTGCCTTTATTTCGGGCAAAACTACATCTCCCAGGGTCCCTCCCCGCCCCCAACGACCGCTCGCCGAAACTTCATCTTCCCAAGCTCCCTCCCGCCTCCAACGACGATTCGCCGAAAACTCATCTCCCAAGCTCCCTCCCCGCCTCCAAAGAGCGCTCCCCGACCTGTCGCCGTGCCAGCTGCGCCACCCGCTGGACCGTGCTCATCCCGAGGGAGGAAGACTCCGCCAGCTCCGGCGCCGCCGCATAGTGACGCCGCGAGGCGGCGGTGGAGCGTTCGGCCGACCTCGACAGCTCGTCGGCGGCGCCGAGCACCAGGACCTCGGGCCGCTGCGCCCCTACCAGCTCGCGTGCCAGCTGCCGCCCCACCTGCCGGGGTGCGACAACGGCAAGGCCTGCTGTCAGCTGATCCTGGTCCAGCACCGCCCGCAGCTCCGCCGCCACCTTCGGGTCGGCGACCACGAGCAGCGGCTGCTGACCCGACTTGCACAGCTCGACGGCATCACCGAGCATCTGCGCCCTCGCCCCTGCGATCGTCGGCGTGAGCACGACCGCCGCCTCGCCCTGTGCCAGCCGCAGGGCTGCCTGACGCTCGTCGTCGACGGCGAGGGCGCCGGAAGCCAGCGCCAACCCCTGCTCGCCCGAGCGTTGCTCGACCCTCGAGAGGCCCACCCGCTCGCCGATCTGCGCCGCGATCAGATCCGGCGCCGAACGGGGCAGGTCGGTGATCAGCACCAACCGGCCGCCGGCGGCCGCCGTACGCTCGAGCAGCTGCAGCATCGACCTCGGGTCGGCCGACTGAGCACCGACCACCGCCACCACTGCGCCCTCGGGGAGGCGGCACCCCCCGGTGACCGCCTTGTCGAGCGGCACGCAGCGCATCCCGCTGGCGAGACCCTGTCGCGAGGCCGTCCGCGCTGTTGGCATCACCAAAAGCGGCTCTCGCCCATCCGCCTGCCACTGGCGAGCGGCCGCCTCCAGCAGATCGTCCCTTGCAGTTCCCGCGACGTCGACCACCTCGACGGGACGGCCGGCCCTCAGGCGCCCGAGCAGCAACCGTTCGACCTCCGAGAGGTTCGGAGCCGGGCCGGGCGATGCCCCACCAGATCCCGCCGGAGTTGCCGGTGTCACCGCCCATCCCGCGTCGACCCGGCTCAGCACCTCCCTCTCCACAGCGAGCAGCTCCACGGTCGTGAAGCGACGCTCCTTCTGGCCTGTCGGGATGCGACCCCCAGCGGGGCCGCGAAGTGTGGCGCCTGCAGCTGGCCGCTCCACGACGAGCCGGGACCCGATGAGCCGGTCGGCAAGCGTTTCGAGATCGGTGGCGGTCGCGCCTTCTCGAGCGCTCCGGCAACGAGCACGTATCACCTCCTGGCGGGTGAAGCTCGGGCTGCGGCGGGTGAGGCCTTCAGGCCCGAGCGCCCACTGCACCCATCTCGCCTCCTGCTCTGCCGTCACCGCCGCACGGGCCGAGGGCTCCTCCGCCACCAGCCGCCGCCTGCCCTCGTCCACGAGACGCTCGAAGGTTCCCCGTGGCACCCCGATGGTGAGGGCGTAGTCGGCCCAACCGTCGCGCAGCTTCTCGTACGAGGTGCTGAGGTCCTTGTCGGGCCGCGTCCGCTCCGCCACGAGAGCCCGTCCGGCAGGAGTCGTGAGCCGCATCTCCGCGGCGATCTCCCTGATCTGCCGGGAACGGCTCGAGAAGGCCTGCAGCACGGAGGGCTCGACCCCGATCAGGTCGCTCCATCCTCGCACGAGAGCCCGCCAGCGCAGGCCGAGGAGCCGCGTGATCTCGGCTCGCAGATGCGCCTCGTAGAGGTGCCCGGCGGTGGACCGATGCCCGTAGATGGGCCTCGCGTCGAGCGGGCTCCAGCGGCCGGCACCGTCGCAGGCGAGGTTGGCGACCAGCAGGTGGGTGTGAAGGTGTGGATCGGGCGCACGGCTCGACCGGTGGACGAAGGCGGCCGCCGTCATGCCTTCGGCCGGCACCGAGCGCCTGCCGTCTGCCGCACGACGCACCTGCAGAGTCTCACGCTCCAGATAACCGACCGCCGCAGCGACTGCGGCAGCGTGTGCAGCCATCACCGAGCCCGCTGCCTCCAGGGGCCCGAGCGCCATGAGCACGCTGAGCGACTTCGGAGTCGAGAACGTGAGGTCGTACGCACGCACCCGCACCCGATCGTGGGTGGCCGACAGGATCTCGCCCGTGTGCGGGTCGGCGCCACGGAACACCGCTCGCAGGTCGCGGCCCGCCACGACTCCCTCCAGCCCGAGGATGGCGGCCCCTTCACCCGCCCAGAAGCCGTCGGCTTCGACCAGACCTCCGGCAGGCGCCTGCGACTGAACCGTGGAGAGGTAATAGGCCTCCCGACCCGTCCCGACCTTCGCCAGCGAGAGCATGACGAAGGAAGATAATGCCGTCTGAACCTATTTCATAGCCTCCGAACCCAATTCATACCTCTTGAGCGCTCGCCGCGCCCCCGCGGAGGCGATGCGGCGCATCTCGGGCGGGTCGAGGACCTCAGCACCGGGCCCGAGGCGCAACATCAGCCCTTCCAACCAGCGCCTCCCCCCGACCATCACCGTCAGCTCCTTGCGACCGTCCCGCAGATCGATGGCCTCGCCGACGGCGAAACGAGTCGCCAGCCACGCCGCCTCCGCGGGGACCGCGATCCTCGTCCTGACCGCCTCCGCACCTCCGACGAAGGCGTGCGGATCGTCGAGCTCCGGCATCGGCGCCTTCGATCGCTCGAACCGGGTGCCGGTCTCGCGCACCGACCGCACCCTGTCGACCTGGAACCTCCTCAACCCGCCCGCCCTGTGGCACCAGCCGTCCAGGTACCACCGCCCTTCGCGCAGGACGACCTGGTAGGGGTCGACCTGCCGGCGAGAGACCTCGCCGCGGCCGGCGGAGGCGTACTCGATCTCCACGACCGCTCCCGCCGCCACCGCCGAGCGCAGTTCGGGCAGGTGCTCCGGGGCGTCGATGTCGACCACCAGCCGGTCCTCGCCGAGGGCGGCCTCCAGCTTGGCGAGGGCGCTCGCCAGGCTCCCGTCGGGATCGGCACCGGCGGCAGCCATCATCGCCCTGGCTGCGGCGGCGACCGCGAACCCCTCGCCGGGCGTCAGCCGCCGCGGCCTGCCGAGGTCCCCCACGTGGTCGGCGAACACCCGGTCGCCGTCGACGATGAGCTCGATCAAGGTGTCGGGCGTGTATGGGGGCAGGCCGCAGCAGGCGGCGAGCTCGAGCTCCGAGACCACCTCGTCCTCGGACATCCCGAAACGCCTCGCCACATCGGCGATACGCGCCTCACGCACTCCCGCCAGCCATGCCAGCATCGCCAGCAGCCGCGGGAGCCGGCCGACGATCGGCTGCCCGCCGGCGTCCGGGACCTCCACGACCGGCATCACGCACCTCCGCCGGCGACGATCGCCTGCAACCGATCGATCACCTTCTGGCGGCAGCGGGGCGGCGACAGGACGACTGCCGCGTCGCCGAGCCCGACGAGCCAGGCGGCAAACCCCTCCTCGTCGGCCACGCGGAAGCGCAGCCGGACCGTGCCGTCGGCACGCTTGTCCTCGACCGCCTTCGGGCCGACGAGATCGATGACGCTTCGCGCCTCGTAGGGATCGACCTCGACGATCACCTCCACGCTCTCTCCGCCATGGCGCTGCCAGGGCACGTAGCGCACGTACTCCGCCAGATCGAGATCGGCCGGCGGGCAGAAGGCGTCGTCCGGTCCGAGCTTCGGCTCGCCGCCCTCGAGCCTGTCCGCCCGGAACGTCCGCAGAGCTCCCCCGTCTGCCGCCCCGAGGTCGTTGGCCACCAGGTACCAGGCGCCGTTTCGGAAGCAGAGTCCGTAGGGCTCGACGCGGCGCGCCTTGCCTCCGTAGTGGAAGCTCACGACCGCCCGCCGCCGCACCGCCTCCTGCAGCGGGCCGAGGGCGGGGGTAGCCGGCAACACGGCCACGGGAGGCAGATCGGGCACCTCCGGCGAGCCGAGCTTGCCCAGGGCGTCCCGCCCCCCGAGGCCCTCCAGCCGCACCGCTGCCATCGCGAAACCCAACGCCAGCTGCTCCTCCGCCGTCAGCTCCAGGTCGGGAAGGTAGTAGTGCTCTGGTAGAATCCTGTATCCGGCCTGGTCGGGACCGCCGGGCAAGCGTTCGAGCTCGATCGGTATCCCGCTGTCGCGCAGCAATCGCTTGTCCCGCTCGAAGGCCTGCCTCAAGGCGGCGGGTTCGCTCGGGTAGCCGGCCACGCTGTCGCCGATCTCCCGCAGCGACATCGGCCGGGGCGTGTTCAGCAGTGCCAGGACGAGATTCGTCAACCGTTCGAGTCGGTCACGGCTCCTGCGTTGCGGCATCGAGTGCAATCTAAGCGAGTGAATTGAAGACCAGGGACGACATCCGCAACGTGGCGATCATCGCCCACGTCGACCACGGCAAGACGACGCTCGTCGACGCCATGCTCAGGCAGGCGGGGGCCTTCTCCGAGCGCGCCGAGCTCGTCGACAGGGTGCTCGACTCGATGGACCTCGAGCGCGAGAAGGGGATCACGATCCTCGCCAAGCAGGCGGCCGTCCGCTGGCGCGGCATCAAGGTGAACATCGTCGACACCCCCGGTCACGCCGACTTCGGTGGCGAGGTCGAGCGGGGCCTGGCGATGGTCGACGGAGCGATGCTGCTCGTGGATGCAGCAGAGGGGCCCCGGCCGCAGACGCGTTTCGTGCTGCGCAAGGCGTTGGAGATGGGGTTGCCGGTGATCCCGGTGATCAACAAGGTCGACCGCCCGGATGCCCGCATCGGTGAGGTCGTCGACGAGGTTCTGGAGCTGTTCCTCGACCTCGACGCCCCCGAGAGGCAGTTCGACGTCCCGTTCGTGTTCGGCTCGGCCCGCGAGGGATGGATGGCGCTCGAGCAGCCGGCAGGGACCACGGCGCCAGAGGCGGCCGGCGAGGGGCGTGGGCTCGACCCGCTGTTCGACCTGCTGTTCGAGCACCTGCCTGCTCCCTCCTACGACCCGGAGCACCCTTTCCAGGCGCTCGTCACCAACCTCGACGGTTCGCCCTACCTCGGTCGGCTGGCGGTCTGCCGGATCGCGGACGGCTCTGTCCGCCGTGGCGAGCTCGTCGCCTGGTGCAGGCGCGACGGGAGCGTCGAACGGGCAAAGGTCGCCGAGCTGCTGGTGGCCGACGGCCTGGAGCGGGTCGCCGCGGATCAGGCAACGGCGGGCGAGATCGTCCTCGTGGCAGGCATCGACGAGATCACCGTCGGCGAGACCCTCGGCGACATCGATGACCCACGGCCTCTTCCGGTGCTGCGGGTCGACGAGCCGAGCCTGTCGATGACGATCGGCATCAACACCTCCCCGCTCGCCGGCCGCGAAGGGTCGAAGCTGACCGCCCGGCTCCTCGCCTCGCGGCTCGAGCAGGAGATCATCGGCAACGTCTCGATCCGCGTGCTGCCGACCGAGCGCGCCGACTCGTTCGAGGTCCAGGGGCGCGGCGAGCTCGCCCTGGCGGTGCTCGTGGAGATGATGCGACGGGAGGGTTTCGAGCTCACGGTGGGCAAGCCGGAGGTGCTGACACGCGAGGTCGACGGCAAGATCCACGAGCCCTTCGAGCGGTTGTCGGTCGACGTCCCCGAGGAGCATCTGGGCGCCCTCACGCAGATCCTCGCCCGCCGCAAGGCCAGGCTCGACCACGTGGTGAACCACGGCACGGGATGGGTCCGGATGGAGTACGTGGTGCCGGCCCGGGGCCTGATCGGCATCCGGACCGAGGTCCTCACGCAGACGCGGGGCACGGCGCAGCTCCACCACACCTTCGAGGCCTACGAGCCATGGGCCGGAGAGATCCGCATGCGCACCTCGGGCAGCCTGATCGCCGACCGCAAGGGGACCACGACCCCGTACGCCCTCACCAACCTGGGCGAGCGCGGAGTGCTGTTCGTCGGACCCGGAGAGGACGTCTACGAGGGAATGGTCGTCGGCGAGAGCTCCCGTCCCGAGGACATGGACGTCAACCCGACCAAGGAGCGGAAGGTGACCAACATGCGGTCCTCCACCTCCGAGGAGCTCGTGCGGACTACCCCGCCCCGGCGCCTGACCCTCGAGCAGGCACTCGAGCACGCGGATGAGACCGAATGCGTGGAGGTCACGCCGGCGGCGGCCAGGCTGCGCAAGGTCGTGCTCGACCAGTCGCAGCGGGCCGTCCTTCGCTCCAAGTGGAGAGCGGCGCGCGTCGATCAGACTGTGACCGGGCCTGATGGCGGCGGTCAGAAGGTCTGATCGCTCACCGACAGCGGCGTCTTCTCAAGCACGATCGTTGCTACGACGACGGCTGAGGGCAGGCGGATCGCCACCAGGGCCCACGGTCCCTTCTGCCCGGTGGGGGACCATCCGAGCTCCACCGTCGAGGGGTCGAAGCTCCCCTTGTAGGCCGCCAGGCAGAGGCTCGACTTGGGATGGTCCTTGGCTTCCTGCACGAGCGCCTTCTCGACGATCGGGGCGATCGGATGCGGCTTCTTGCGCAGGTCGGTGAGCAGGATCTGCGCCGTCGTCAGCCGCACGCCCGAGAACTTGCCCTTGTGGTGCACGGCAGCCTCCGCCTCCGGCAGCACGCGGAAGCAGGCGCTGTCCTTCGGGCCGAGCGAGTTGCGCGCCGTGGTGCACCCTCCGGCGAAGACCGCTGCGAGCGCGACGACGAGGACGGCAAGGACCGCCCTTGCTACCGCACCACCAATCAGCCGATCCACTTCACCCTCCTCCCCCACCTGCTGGACCTCGAGCAGTCCCGGCATTGGTCCCGACGCCTTCGGTGAGGCCACTTCTCGCTCCATTGTTCACGCTGCTGCCCGCCGTGTTGTCGATCCCCTCGCCGCTCACTGGCACCGGCTCCGCCGCCGACTCGTGAGGCTGTTCCGGCAGGAACTCCTCGCGGTGGTGCAGGTGCACCTCGCGCTCGTCGCCGATCATGTCCGCGTGCCGGTCTGCACGCTTGTTGCGGAGGGTCACGCCAGCCCAGCTCAACCAGCCGACGGGGAGGAAGCCCCAGAAGCTGATGATCCGGTAGAGCAGCACGGCGGCCACGGTCGAGGACTGGACGCCGCCGAACTCGACGAGACCGATGGTCAGGCTGCCTTCCGCCACCCCGAGGCCGCCGGGCGTGATCGGGAGGTTCGTGGCCAGCTGGGCGGCGCCGTAGGCGAGCAGCAGGCCGTGCCAGGGAACCTGAGCGCCGACGCAGAGGAAGCAGCAGACGAGGCAGCCGCAGTCGAGGATCCAGTTGCAGATGCTCCAGGCGATGGCGCCGGCCAGATCCGCGAGATTCATGTGCACCGTCTTCAACCGGCGGAGCAGGCCCGCCACGACGTCCCCGCCGTCGGCTCGCGGGTAGTGCAGGTACCTCTGGGACAGCCGCAGCACGCCCGCCACCAGTGAGACGACGAGGCGGCGCTGCCAGACGATCGCCGAAGCAAGCACGGCGACGATCAGCACGCCGAGCGTGACTCCGATGATGTCGAAGGCGGCACCCTGTCGCTCGGCGAGCAGCACCCCGGCCGTGGCGAGCGCCGTCAGGCTGAGCGCCGTGCAGGTCAGGGTGGCTACCAGAGTCCAGGCAGACAGCGCTTCGTCCGCTCCCGCACGCCTGTACTGGCGGTAGGCGAACATGCTGGAGACGACGGGGCCGCCCGGGATCGAGCTGGCTATCGCCCCGGCGCCGAGGGTGATGCCGAACATCCGAGGCATGGGCATCGCCACCCGGCCGACCCGCAGCAGCCACACCTGCAGCCCGGCGAAGGCGGCGAACGACAGCAGCTCGGCGACGATCCCGATCGCCAGCCACTGCATGTGCAGGTGGCTGAGCGCCGCCGTCGCCCCGGAGATCTCGCCGCGTTGGCCGTCGACCGCCCACAGGGCGACCGCACCGAGCAGGATCCCGACGACGAAACGCCCGACCTTCCACAGCCGAGCCAACCGCTCCCGCCAGGCCCTCGGGATCGGACCGATCTGGACTTCTGCCGCCGCGTCTGCTGCCGCGCCGGTCGCCCCGCCAGTCGCCGCGCCGCTCGCCGCACCCCGAGTCGCGTCCACACGCCACCGTACCGCCGCGACCTCCCGCGACGGCTCCGCTGCGGCGATCATTGAGGACGACTGAGCAACATCTCGCCGCAAGGAGACGGGCTCCGGCGGCGTCTCAGTGGATCGAGGCAATGAGGTCGGCTGACAGCACAGGCAGCCTCCCGTCCGGGACGGCGAGCGGAGGCGCGCGCCGCGTCCCCTGGCGGACCGGGCTCGCCGTGCTGATCTGTGCGGCGGTGGCGGCTTGGGCGGCGGTGGCGTTCGGCACGAGCCCCGGAGCACACTCGACTTCCGGTACCGGCCGACTCTCGAAGACGACAGGCTCGGGCGGGGTCCGTCCCGGGCATCCAGGCAACAGGGCCTGGCGCCAGCTGGCGACGCTCGTCCCCCCGCCCGGCACACCCGAGCAGGCCGACACGATCCCCGCCCTCGGCTCGATCTCCTGCTACTCGGGCTCGCCTGCCGGTTGCGTTGCCGTCGGCGGCCCCTTCGTGGCGACCGGCGCCGACGTGCCTGGAACGCCCTGGCGTCTCCGAGCGGCGCCCACGGGCACCGGCTACCTGAGCGCCATCTCGTGTGCGGACAAAGCCCTCTGCGTGGCGGTCGGCGAGCAGGCGGGCCCCGACGACAGCAACCTGGTGATCTGGTCGGAGGACGGCGGGCGCAGCTGGACCGCCGGCCATCTGGCGGTTGCCGTGAGCGGGCTCTCGGGGGTCTCGTGCCTCCGCTCCGGCTGGTGCATGGCGGTCGGTCAGGCGGCGGGGCACGCAGTGGTGCTGGCAAGCGACGACAGCGGCCGTGACTGGGCTGCCGCTGCGGGACCGCCGGGGCTGGCCGGCATCGTCTCGGTCTCTTGTGTGGCTGCGGGTGAGTGTTCGGTCGCCGGCTGGCTGACCGGTACCCAGAGGCCGGTGGTGGCCACGTCGAGCGGCGCCGGCTGGCTGGTGCGACCGGCTCTGCCGGCCGTGGCGGGGCTCGAGGTCGTGAGCTGCGTGAGCGTGTCGGTGTGCTTCGTGGCTGGTTTCGCGAGGGCGCGCCAAGGCGGAGGAGAGGAGTTCCCCGGCGCCGTGGAGGCGACCGGCGACGGCGGGCGCAGCTGGCGGCTGCTGCACCTTCCGCCGGCCGTCGGTCCCGTCACCGCTCTCGACTGCGCTGCGGCCAGCTCATGCACCTTGGGCGGGGCGTCCGCCGTGCAGGCGCCTCACAGCGCGGCGAGCGCAGGCGCGGCGGTCGTCACGACGGACGGCGGCCAGACCTTCTCCACGACCGCGCTTCCGCGGCAATCGGGAGCGATAGCCGGGCTGGCGTGCGTCGAGCCCGGTGTCTGCGTCGCCACGGCGGCCTCGGCACCTCCATCCGGCAATCCGGGACAGACCTACAAGCCGGACGCCCTGATCCTCTCCCTCGGGAGCTGAATCGGGAGCTGGGCCGCCGTGGCGGGCGACTCGGGGACTACAGCTGCAGCGACTTGATCTCGAGGTACTCGTCGATGCCGAACTTGCCGAGCTCACGACCGTGGCCCGACTGCTTGTAGCCGCCGAAGGGGGCGAAGGGGTTGAAGCTGCCGCCGTTGATGTCGACCTGGCCGGTCCTGATCCGCCGGGCGACCGCCTTGGCATGCTCGGCATCGCCCGCCCAGACACCGCCGGCCAACCCGTAGATGGTGTCGTTGGCGATCTCCACCGCCTCCTCCTCGCTGTCGTAGGGGAGGATCGAGAGCACGGGCCCGAAGATCTCCTCCTGGGCGATCGTCATGTCCCGGCGCACCTCCGAGAAGACCGTCGGGCGGACGTAGTAACCACTCTCCAGCCCCTCGGGTGCCTCCTCGCCACCGGTGACGAGCTTGGCCCCCTCCTCGAGGCCCTTGCGGATGTACGAGCGCACCCGCTCCCGCTGGACGTCGGAGACGAGGGGACCGATCCGCGTCGAATCGGCGAAGGGATCGCCTGGTGTGTAGGTCTCTGCCGCCTGGCGGGCGATCTCCTCCGCCTCGGCAAGACGGTCACGGGGGACGAGCATCCGCGTGTGCGCCGAGCAGGTCTGGCCCGAGTTGAGGTAGCACGCCTGGACGGTGGTCGTGACCGCCTTCTCGAAGTTGGCGTCGGGAAGGATCACGCTCGCCGACTTGCCTCCGAGCTCGAGGGTGACTCGCTTGACGCTCGCGGCCGCCAGCTCGGCCACCCGGCGTCCCGCACGGGTCGAGCCCGTGAACGACACCATGTCCACGTCGGGATGGGCGGCGATCGCCTCACCGACGACCGGGCCGGCACCCGACACGAGGTTGAACACGCCTGCCGGCAGCCCGACGTCGTGGATGATGTCGGCGAGGATGAAGGCGTTGAGCGGCGCCACCTCGCTCGGCTTCAGCACGACCGTGCAGCCCGCCGCCAGGGCGGGCGCCACCTTTGCGGCGATCTGGTGGAGGGGATAGTTCCAGGGCGTGATAGCCCCGACGACGCCGACGGGCTCACGCAGGACGAGCGAATTGCCGACCTGCTCCTCCCACGGAACCTGCTCGATGTTGTCGGCGACCGACATGAACGTGGTCATCGGCAGACCTACCTGGATCAGCATCGAGAGGTTGATCGGCATGCCGACCTCTTGCGCGACCACGTTGCCGATCTCGGCCATGCGGGCCTGCAGGCCCTCGCCGATCCGCGTCATGTACTTGGCCCGCTCGGTGGGCGACGTCCCGGACCATTCGACGAACGCGGCCCTGGCGGCGGCCACCGCCTTGTCGACGTCCTCCTTGGTGCCGAGGGGGATGCGGCCCATCGCCTCCTCGGTCGATGAATTGATCACGTCGACGGTGTCGGAGCCAGTCGAGGGAACCCACGCCCCGTCGATGTAGAGCTTGTCGCGTACGTCCATGATCCCTCCTAAGCCCGGGCATCCGTAACGGCCCCACTCTACGGCGGGCGCTGCGGTGCCGGCCAAAGGGCCGGGCTGCCCCTCGGGTCAGCCGGCGGCCAACGCCCCGGCCGTGGCGGACGCCGATCCGCTTCCCCCGCCCGAGGTCTCGTCGCCGTACTGCGGTGCGTCACCGAACGGGTGCACTCCCCCGTCGCCGGTGACGATCTCGTAGCCGTAGCCGTCGGGGCAGGAGATGATCCCGATCACCGGGGCGGCGACGCCCGACCCCGCCAGCGAACCCTCGAAGGCGGAGTCGCCGTAGTTGAAGATCCCGCCGTCGGAGGCCACCAGCGTGTAGCCGCCGCCGTCAGGGGTCGCCGCCATCCCGACGATCGGCTTGTTCAACCGCAGGCTGCCGGCCGAGCCGTGGAACCTGGCATCCCCGAAGCTGAAGATGCCGCCGTCGGAGGCGACCAGCCAGTACCCGAGCCCGTCAGGAGTGGGGGCCATCCCCACGATCGGCTTGTTGAGGAAGTGCCCTCCCATCGACCCGTAGAACCTCGCATCTCCGAAACTGAAGACCCCCCCGTCCGACGCCACCATCCAGTAACCATTCCCGTCGTGAGTGGGCGCGATGCCGACGATCGGCTTGTTGAGGTGGACGCCGCGAAGCGACCCGCATGCGCACGCCCCACCGGCCGGGTAGATGTTGCCGTCGGATCCCGCCAACCAGTACCCGTGGCCGCCCGCTGGCGAGGCCATCGAGACGATCGGCGCCGTCAGGTCGGCGGGCGGGACGGGAGCCCCGGCGACGGCCGATCCATAGCCGTCCACCTTTCCCGAGGCGCTCGCCAGCCAGTAGCCGTCGATACCGCTCGCCTGCCCGCCGGGGCCGTTGGTGACCGCGAACCAGTCGGAGTCGAGCCCGAAGTCGATGGCGAACTGCCAGCCGGAAAGGCTGGTGCTCCCATGCGTTCCTTCGATGGCGACGGTGAGCACCCGGCCGCCGAGGTCGCCGAGCGAATTGCGCTCGGTGACGAGCACCGAGGTCAGGGCGCCGACGGACGGGAAGGTCGTCTCGATGTCGGCGACGGGAACGCTGGCCGTCCAGTCGTGGTTGGGGTTGCAGGTGTAGTAGGGCGATTGGACGCAAACGGCGTCGCCGAGGTCCTGCACCGCCGGGAAGATGCCCGAGACAGTCCAGCCGCCGGTCGACGCCGAGTACTCGGTGAGGGCGAAGTTGTCGGTGCCCTGCATCAAGAGCGCCACGCCGGACGTGTCAGCCACCGCCTGGGTGGAGAGGGCGGACTCGTTGGAGATGCCCGGGTAGGTCTGGCAGTACGAGTCGCAGACGTCGGCGTAGCCGCCGTACCCGCCGTCGGCCTTGTAGGCCTCCGTGTACGTGCGCGCCGCCACCGCCTGTGCCTCGAGCGCCTGGAACCCCCACTGCTCGGACTGCGGTCCCGCACCGCCGAACTGCCCCCAGATCGCAGGCATCTCCGAGGGGACGACGTCGGCGACGTACTCGTCGATGGTGAGCTCGGAGACGGTGTGCGAGATGCCGCCGGCGACGACTGCCTGGATGTCGCCGCGGTAGGCGAGGTGCGCCCCGTCGGCGCGGCAGAGCGTGAGCAGCTGCGAGGTGGGGGCGGTCGGCGCCGTGCTTGCCGGCACCGCCACAGGCTGCGCAACCGCGGCGACGGTCGTCCATTGCGTCACGTCGCAGTTCGAGCCCGAGCCGCGCTTCACGGTGAACTGACCCGTGGAGGCGTTCGCCAGCACCATCTCGGCGTACTGGCCACCCGTCATCGCCACGCCGCCGACGCTGAAAGCGGACGGCGAGGTCACGACCACTGCCTGGCCGTCGTTCTCGGTGATCGCCACGCGCACCGCCGGGTCGCCTATCGAGGTGCCCTGCGTGCCGCCGTAGAAGTGGGAGAGGATCCACTGGTAGGTCTCGTGGTACTCCTCGGCATAGCCGAAGGCTCCCCACTGGCCCATCCCGTAGCCGGGACCCCACCCGTGCCCGGAGAATGTGACGTCGGAGGCGGGGTAGCCGTTCATGGCCGCACCGGCGGCGGGAGGGCTGACTGCACTGGCGGCCCCGGCGAGGGTCATCGCCGCCAGGGCGACTGCAGCGAGCCAACGGATCGACCGCTGCCGCTTGATGCTCACGTGGCTGGAGCGCTCAAAGTGCACGACGTGAAGATCGTAGGTGAGGGCGCCGGCCCTCGCGCGACACGAGGGCAGGAGCTGTCAGAGACCGCTCGAGAGCTCGATCGTCCCGGCGTTCTCGTCGTAGGTGACGCTGAACTTGTAGAAGGCGGCGACTCCCGTGTTCACCCAGTCGTTCTTGTCCTTCGACAGGACCAGCAGGTCCTGAGACCACGTCGTCCCTGACCGGAAGGTCCAGAAGGTGCTGCCGTCACTGGTGCCTTCCGGGGTGCTGCCCCTGGCTTGCACCTGGATCCCCTGGCTCACCGTCACGATCTGGTCCTGCGCATCGTTCCTCGACGGAAGCCCGGCGAAACTATCCCCCTGCAGGTACGTCAGCTCCGTCCCTGAGTCGAACAGCGTGGGGACGCAGTCGTCCACCACTGAACGCAACGTCCAGCACACGATCGGGTAGTCGTTCCATGCCCCGGCGGCCGAGTCGCTGGAGTCGTTGCGGGAGAGCGCAAGCGTCTCGATCGGCTCGGACGGCGCCGTCGCGCCCAACCGCAGGACGCCCCGGCCGCCGTTGACGTTCGCCTGCAGGGCGATGCTCCAGCTGCTGTTGAGGGGGGACGGCAGCGAGAGCAGCGGGTTGGGGATCGGGTCGCCCGGATAGGTCCCGTCCATGCCGACGCCCATGATGCCGTCGTCGCCGCTCGCCTCCTCGGACTCCTCGATGCCCGTGTCGTCGGCTGGGCAGGTGCTCGAAGCAGGGCGGCATACGACGGAGTGCACCAGCTCGAAGGGGACCGGCGTGCCGATCGGGACGCTGCCGATCTCGAGCTTGGCTGTCGCCACCACCCCGAGGAACGTGCTGTCGTCCCCGTAGGTGATGCTGTCGTTGGTGTTCGTCGCCTGGATCCCGCCGGTCGGGCCGCTGTCGACCTCGTTGGAGAAGATCCGAAGCCCGACCGAGCCGGTGTCGACGAGCACCGTCAGGTGTTGCCCGTTCCCGAGCACGATCTGCACGAGCGGGCGACCAAGCCCGAGCGGGCTGCCGTAATCAGACTCGATCGACAGCGGCACGTTCACCGGCTTGTCGAACGTCACCGAGCTCGAGCTGCTGGGATGGCTGGAATGGCTGGAGCTGCTCGGACTGCTCGAGCCACCGGAATGCGTCTTGGTGGCAGCGAACCGGGTAGGCGCAGGGGCGGCCAACAAGATGATCAGCACGACGGCGATGACCAGGGCACTCGTGGCCGTGCCGCCCAAGGTCACAATCCAGTGCGGTCCTTTGCGCTTCCGCGCCGGAGGCTGCGGGGTGGCGTACCACTGCCCTGCGGGGCCGACTGCTGGTGGGAACGGCGGCGGTGAGAACGGCGGTGGTGAGAATGGCGGTGGCGGAGGATAGGGCCGGTACGGCGCATAGGACGTGGGCGTGTACTGGGCGTACGGCCTGTACTGCCCGTACATGGCCGGTGGCGGTGGCAGCGGCGGTGGCGGTGGCAGCGGCGGTGGCAGCGGCGGTGGCAGCGGCGGTGGCAGCGGCGGTGGCAGCGGCGGTGGCGGCGGTGGCGGGGGCGGCGGCGGTGGCGGAGGCGGAGGCGGTGGCGAAAAGTGGAGAGGCGCGCCACAGCTCATGCAGGAGCCAAGCTCTTCTGGCGTATCCGCCTGACAGGACGGGCACGTCGCCATCGCCACCTCCCTTCCACCTCTGCAACAGCTTCCCGGCAGCTACAGATTGCCACAGGGCCTGGCTTCCACGGACGGGAAGGGGGCACTTGCATGCGAGTAGCGTCGGGTTTCGCGGCGCAATTGGGGGGACGAGCTTTCCTGCGCCAGGTATCAGTTTCGAGGCATAACGCACCAAACCTCGACCGCGACTCCCTGAGTCGCCGACCGGCAAGCCTTCAGGCGGCGCGGTCAGCGACCTGCTCGGCGAAGTGCCCCCAGCGCTCGATCAACGCCGGCCACCGGAAGTTGGCGTCGACGTAAGCATGCCCGCGCTCGCCGAGCTGTGCCCGCAGCGACGCATCTGACACGAGCCGCTCGAGTGCCACCTCGAACTCCGAGAAGCTCGAGAACGGGATGCCGGCGCCTGATCGCTCGGATTCCCCGCGGGTCGCCGCACAGAAGGCGTTGACCATGGCTGGGCGACGGCGAGACCAGGCCTCGAACAAGACCAGGGAGAAGGACTCGAAGGGCGACGGCGAGATGAGCGCGAGCGACGCGTCGAGGATCGACCACTTGGTCGCCTCGTCCACTTGACCGAGCACGATCAGGTCGGGATGCTCGGGCGGGGCCGCCACGACCGGCCCAACCATCACCAGCGCCAAAGGACCCGGGTGCCTCCTCTTGAAACCCGCGAACAGCTCCGCCAGCACGTCGGTGCCCTTGCCTCCCTCGACCCTGCCTAGGCAACAGACGAACGGCCGCTCGCCGATGCCCTCGGCGATGGCCGCCACGGGAGGGACGTCCCCGGCAGGGTCCTCGACGCCGAGGCCCATCGTCAGGCTCGGCACCGATCCCACTTCGAACATCCCCTCGACGAAACTCCTCTCCCAGCTCGTGTTGTAGACGAATCCCGCCGCCGACTCGAAGGTGTCGCGGAACACGGGCAGGTAGATGGGCGGCTCGTCGTGGGCGCACGGCTGCAGGATCGACCGCCGTCCGGTCACCTGGATCCCGCGCACCGTCGGGTAGTAGAGGTAGGGCGCGAACGAGACGACGTCGGCGTCACTGGCGGCGAGAGCCTCCACGAGCTCCGGGCAACGCGGCCCCTGCAGCTCGACCCACCGCTCCGCCGCCTGCGCGCCGACTTTTCCCGGCGAGGCCGCCATCCGCTCCCACATCAGGTCGAACTCGAAGCCACGCTTGTGGACCGACGGGAACCGCCGCAAGAGCACGCCGTTCAACCACGACTCGCCCGCCGGCAGGTCGTTCTCCCAGGTCCGGTAACCGCTGGCGCATGTGCTGAGCGCCTCCACCTGCCAGCCCAGCTGGGACGCCACCCGCTCTGCGATCGAGCGCGTGGCCGCCTCGGCCCCCCCGACGATCTGCTCCCCGTACCGGTTGGCGACGAAGGCGACCTTCACGCTGCCTCGACCGCCCGCGTGATCACCTCGGCGAAGGTCCGACGAGAGGCCTCGATGTCGAAACGAGACGCCCTCGCCCGCGCCGCCTCCACCATCTCGCGCCGCAGGTCGCGGTCCGAGAGCAGGCGGTGGACGGCTGCGGCGAGCAGATGGGGGCGTTTCGAAGGGAGCACGAGGCCGGTACCGGCGACCGTCTCGGGGACCGCTGCCGCCTTGTAAGCGACGATCGGCACCCGTCTGTACATCGCCTCGATCAGCGGCGCGCAGAAGCCTTCGTGCTCCGAGCAGCAGACGAAGACGTCGGCATCGTCGAAGTAGGCGCTCTTCTCGTCCTCGCTGACAGAGCCCACGAGCAGGGCCGAGCCAGCCAGCTCCAGCCGCTTCACGAGCTCTCGCAAGGCAGCGGCATAGCGCATGCTCATCTCGCGGCCGATCAGGTACAGCCGAGCACGGGGGTCGTAAGCCTCCCGGTAGAAGGCGAAGGCCTTGAGGACGTCGTGCTGGGCCTTGTGCGGCGCCAGCTGCCCGATGAACAACCAGGAGGATCCGCCCTCGGCACGAGCCTCTGCCAGCCGCTCGGCCGTTGCCCGATCGGTGCTTCCCGAGGGGGCGAGGTCTCCGAGCAAGGGCGCCACAGCTGTCCTGGGAAAGCCGGCGGCGAGCAGCTCGCTCTCGTTGTACCTGGAGACGGCGATGCCGAGGTCCGTGACCGGAGCCAGCTCGAGCAGCTGCGAACGACCGAGCGTCAGCTCCTCCTGCAGGTGCGGTTCCCACCAGCCGATCAGCTCGACGGGGGTGATGTTGTGGTAGTTGACGAGCTTGGTGCCGCGATGAGACCGGAAGACGTCGGCGGCGGGGGCGCCGATGGAAGCCTGGTAGAGCAGCCAACGGTCGTCTGGGCGGCGCTGAGGTCGCCGGGTCGAGGGCCGCCATCGGTCTCACCCGATGCCGCACCTCGGGACCGATGTTCTGGGCGAAGATCTCCGAGCAGAACCCCATCTCGCGGAGGACCCGCTGCACTTCGAAGGTGTGGGAGCTGACCGCGTCGCGGTGGACGATCGTAGGGATCACCTGGTCGATGCGGGACGGCCGCTTCATTGCCGGAGGGCGGTTCAGCGGGTGCGCACGCCGAAGACGGCATATCCGTCCGGTGCGCCGAGCTCCGGCACGACCGGACCCTCCACCACCTCCAGATCGGCAACCCCGTTGGCGCCCAGGAGGTGCATCCAGGTCTCGGGATGGAGCGGGCGGCCCGGCGACAGGTCCCGCTCGACGGGAGAGGCCGTCAGCTCCCATGCCGGGGGGTAGGTCCCGGCTATCACCACCCGGCCGCCGGACGCCACTCGAGTGCCGAGCAGGTGAGCGAGCATCCGGGCGTCGCCGAGCCGCAGCCTGTCCACGGAGCCGGAGACGACCGCCCCGCCGAGGCCGTTCGTGGAGACGCTCCGCAGGTGCTCGAGCAGCTGTCCTTGGACGAGGTCGAGCCCGGCGGCGACCGGCGCCGCCACGTGGCGGGCTGAGGGGTCGACGCCATAGGCATCGGTACCGGCCTTGCTGAGCTCCGAGACGAGCTCGCCCGAGCCGCAGTCGGCGTGCAGGACACGGCCGCCGACCCCGGCCATGCGCTCGCAGACCGCGCTCGAGAGGATCTGGTGCCGATCGAGCGGCGAGCGCGGTGCGGCTCCCGGCGGCAGCTCCGCTCGCCCCGGAAGGACCGGCGGGAGCGCCGCCGCCACCTCGTCCGACAGCGACTCGATCCGGTCGGAGAGCATCCGAAGGGTCGACGCCGTGACATTGGCGAAGGTGGTCACCTGGTTGGTAACCCGCAGCACGTACCAGCGGAAGAGCTTGGCCAGCACCCTCTTGGCGAGCCGCTTCAGACGCGAAGCCGGCTCGTGGACGCCTGCGTCGGCGTTGATGTGGGCATTGGCGGCCACCGCCCACAACCCTTGCGTCAGCTGGTCGTCGCCCCGCCGGTGACCGACCATGTGCCCGAACGCCTCGTCCAGCCGCCTCTCGAGGCCCGGATCGTGCTCTCCGGCCTCGCGGCGCCTACGTGCCTCGGCGGCGATCTCCGCGACGAGGTCGGCCGCCGGCTCGTCCGTCACTGTGTGAAGGCTCCTTCGATCGGTAGGGGGACGACGGGCACGCTGTCGCTGACGTCCGTGTCCATCTGCAGCGTCGCCTCCAGCTCGAGAGCCACCAGCCCGGTCTGCTTGCCGGGGCTCATCACCTCGAAACGACAGCCCTCCTCCAGCACGTCGTGCACCGCCCCGCCCTCGCTGTCCTGTGCGCGCACGTTGACGGCATAGGTCCCGTCCAGCAGCGGCACCGAGTCGAAGTGGAAGAGCAGGTTGCCCCTCCCCGGCACCAGGTCGAAACACTGCCCCACCGCCTCCGTGTCCGCCATGAACACGCACGTCCCGTTGCGGGCGTAGATCGCGATGCCGAAGACGACATCGGCCATCGGCCGGGCGACGTCGAACGAGACGCGTATCGAGAGCGGCTCGCCGGGCAGGAGGTGGGTACGGCCCTCCTGCTCGGGCAGCACCTCGCAGGAGTTGATCTTGAACGAGCGGCGTGGGGGCACCGGCTGGGCGAGCCCGGCGCCCGGCTCCTCGTTGATGATCGCCGCAAGCTCCTCGACGGGAGTCCCGGACTCGAGCAGGCTCTCGCGGAAGCGGCGGATCGCCTCCCCCGGCGGGGCGATCGTCAGCACCTCGCCGTGGTCGAGGACGATCACCTGCTCGCAGATCATGCGCATCAGGTCGGCGGAGTGGGAGACGAACACGATCGTCCGGCCCTCCCGCTGGAAGCGCTTCACCCGGTCCATGCACTTCTGCTGGAAGCGCTCGTCCCCCACCGCCAGCACCTCGTCGATCAGCAGGACGTCCGGCTCGACGTTGACGGCGACCGCGAACCCGAGCCGGATGTACATCCCTGACGAGTAGAACTTGACCTGGTTGTCGATGAACTCCTCGAGCTCTGCGAAGGCCACGATCTCGTCGAAACGCTTGTCGATCTCCCGCCGGGACAGCCCGAGCAGCGAACCGTTCAGGTAGATGTTGTCCCGGCCGCTCAGCTCCGGCTGCATGCCGGCACCGAGCTCGAGCATCGCCGCCAGGTGTCCCCGCACGACGATCTGCCCCGAGCTTGGCTGCAGGATCCCCGCTATGCACTTGAGGAGCGTCGACTTGCCGGACCCGTTGCGCCCGAGGATCCCGACCGTCTGGCCCGAGCGGATGTCGGTCGAGACGTTCCGCAGAGCCCAGAACTCCTTGTAGGGGATCTTCCCGGCATGGAGCACGCGCTCCTTCAGCGTCGTGTACTTCTCCTGGTACAGCTTGAAGTGCTTGGAGACGTCCTGGATCTCGATCGCCGCAGTGCTCATCTACCCTCGGGGTTCTCGGTGTTCCTCAGGAGCTCTCAGAGTTCCTCGGCGAAGTTGCCCTCGACGTGGGCGAAGACCCTCATCGCTCCCAGGAACACGAGCAGCGACACACCGAGCACGATGCTCACCGCGATCAGGTACCAGGACTCCGGATAGGCGGGCAGCGCTCCCGGATAGTGCACCCCGCCGTAGAGAGCGCGCTGGAACGTCATCACGATCGGCACGATCGGATCGCCCATGTAGAGCCAGAGGATGTGATGGTCGCGAAGGCCGCGGCTGGCGGTCAGGTTGAACGAGTAGCAGATCGGTGCGCCCCAGAACCAGGCCTGCAACAGGACCTCGATCAGGTGCTGCGTGTCTCGCAGGTAGACGTTGACCGCCGACAGGAAGATCGATAGAGCAGCGGTGAGCGCTATCAGGGCGACGAGGCCGAGAAGAACCAACGGCAGGTACTTCCAGGCGGGCGTGATCTGGAAGCCGACCATGAACAGCACGAACACCACCGACTGGAAGGCGAAGAACACGACCGCCGTGCCCACCTGCGACAGGGCGAGGACTTCGCGCGGGAAAGCGACCTTCTTGACGATCCCGGCGTTGTTCACGACCGCCCCGGACGCGCCCATCAGCGCCGTGTTGAACAGGTTCCACCCGAGCAGCCCGGCGAAGAGGAACAAGGCGAAGTCCGGCATCGGATTGTGCAGGAAGAACTTGAAGACCACGTAGTAGACGGCGAGCACCAGCGCCGGGTTGAGCATCGACCACAAGAAGCCGAGGACGCTGTTCTTGTACTTGATCTTGAGCTGGCTGCGGACGAGGAAGATCAGCAGCTCACGGCTTCGCCAGATCTCCTTCAGGCGGTGGCGCAGTGTGACCTTGGCGGAGACCACACGGGCGGGATGCCGGCTGAGGTCCCGGTCCGGGCGGTCCATGTAGCCTCCCGCTTCGTCCCGCGCCAAGGCCAGCGCCGAGTCGGCGTCGCTCGCTCCCCTCCCATCCTCCTCGGTGGCGGTGTGTATCTCGCTCACCGTCGCCATGCGCGCTCGTCTCTGTCTGATCCGTCAATACGATCGGCGACCGCTTGTCGGATCACCTCGATGGGCCGCCAGCTGCCGCAGATCATCTTAGTGCCGGGTCCTGGCACGACGGCGTCGTAGGGTGTGGGCCGGAGAAGGGAGAGCCGTGACCTCGATCGCCAGACCCCTGTGGCGGCGCGCGAAGATGCAGGTTGCCGATGACGTGAGAAGCCGTCTGGCGGACGACCTGTCCGACACGCGGGCCCGCCTGGAAGACCTGCAGCGCCAGTGCACGGCGCTGACCGAGTCGATGGCGACGCTGCTCGCCGAGGTCGGCAGCATCCGTCAGGACGCTTCCGACCTGCGCAGCGCGTTGGCCACCCAGTTGGACGCCGAGAACGAGTCGAACGAGCTGATCGGCCGCTTGCTGGCACGTCTTGGTACCCGGGTCGACGTGCTCGAGGCGAAGGTGGTGGACGGCTGAACGTGGGGGGTCCGGTCGTCCTCGACCTGCAGGCGATCCAGAGCGCCGAGTACCGCGGCCGCGGCATCGCCGTCGCAGCCCTCGAGTACACCCGGGCGCTTCTGGAGACGCGCCCTGAACTGGTGGGCGCGGTGTGGCTCAATCCGGCCCTCCCCCCTCCGGGCGACATCGAACCCGTCCTGGCGTCCGGGAAGTTGGCGTACGCCGACGGACCCTTCGCCACCAGCACCTCCTCGGTTCCCGGCGGGGCGCGCATCTTCCACACGATCTCGCCCTTCGAGCTCCATACGCCGCTCGAACAGGTATGGCCGCGGGTCGCGAGCAGGCGCGGCCTCCTGCTCGTGGCGACTGCCCACGACCTGATACCGCTGCAGATGTCGGAGCACTACCTGGCCGACCCCGAGGCGCGCCGGCGCTACAGGGCCCGCACGCAGTTCCTGAAGGCCGCCGACCAGGTTCTTGCCGTGTCGCAGGCGGCCGCCGATCAGGTCGAGGGGCTGGCGGGCATCCCGCGGGGCAAGATCTCGGTGATCGGGTCCGGTGTCTCTGCCCGCTACCGGCCGCCCGGTTCACGCGAGGAGGCGTTCGCCCGCGCCAAGGGCTCGGTAGAAGGGCTCCGCGAGGGTTTCGTGCTCTATCCGGGGGGCACCGACTTCCGCAAGAACATCGAGGGGCTGCTATCCGCCTATTCGTCCCTTCCCAGATCGAGCCGGTCGCAGCTCGTGATCGCCTGCAACATGGAGCCGCACGCCCGGCGCCACTTCGAGCACGTGGCCGCCCGCGACGGCATCGCCGACGACCTCCTCCTCACCGGCTTCGTGCCGGACGAGGCTCTCCTGGCCCTCTACCAGTCGGCCGAGCTGGTGGTGTTCCCGAGCCTGTCCGAGGGCTACGGGCTTCCCCTCTCGGAGGCGATCGCCTGCGGGGCCGCGGCGATCGGATCGGACCTGGAGGTGTTGCGGGACCGGTTGGAGGAGGATCAGCGTTTTGATCCCAAGGATCCCCTGGCGATGGCGACCCTGCTGGAGCGGGCGCTGACAGACAGCACCTGGAGGGAGGAGCTGCGCCGGCGGTCGCTCTCTGCTGCAGTCCCTCGCTGGACCGACGTCGCTCTGCCGCGGCGCCGCCGCCTACGAGTCACTGCTCGACCGCCCGCTCCATCGCTGGCGCCCGCTGCCTGCGGTCGCTTTCGTCACGCCCCTGCCCCCGGCGCCGACAGGCATCGCCCACCACAGCCTCCATCTGGCGCGGGCGCTGGCCGCCACGGGCCGAGTGAAGCTCGACCTGTTCGCCGACGGGTTGGACCGGGAGCCTTACGTGCCGACGGCGTTCGACGGGGTCGATGTCTTCCACGCCGACCATCTCGAGTCGATGGACCACCTGCGCGGCGGGTACGACCGCGTCGTCTACGCGTTGGGCAACAGCGACAACCACCTGGCGGCCTTGCGGTCGCTGCGCAGGCGGCCGGGGGTGGTGATCGCCCACGACGTGCGTATGAGCAACGTCTACCGGTTCGGGGCGAAGGACCCGGCGGCGGTCCCGGACGGGTTCGCCGGCTCGATTCGCCGCATCTATCGAGGGCAGCTGCCGCATTGGCTCGGCGCCGGCGGCAGCCTGGCGGACGACGAGCAAGAGCGCTACGGCGTGCTGATGTTGCGCGAGATCGTCGAGCTGGCCGAGCGCGTCCTCTTCTCCTCACGCGAGGCGATGAAGATGGCCGAGCTCGAAGCCGGCGCAGGGGCGGCCGGAAAGCTGGCGGTTCTCACCTTTGCCGCCGAGCCACCCGCGCTCGGCGCAGGCGGGTTCGACTCGGCCGGCGACGCCGGTGGTGCGATCCCGCAGACCGAGCACCTGGTGGTCACGCTCGGCATCGTGCACCCGATCCGCAAGCCCCTGCAGCTGATAGAGGTCTTCGCCGAAGTTGTCGAGCGCTTACCGGACGCCCACCTGGGAGTCGTCGGCCCCGTGCCTCCGGAGCTGAATGACGCCCTTCGCAAACGCGCCGCCGAACTGGGAATCGCAGGCTCGGTGACGGTCACCGGCCAGGTCGCCACGACCGAGTTCCTCGCCTGGATGAGCCGAGCGGCGCTGGCAGTTCAGCTGCGCGCCTCCTGGAACGGGGAGGCGGCGAGCACCGTGGGCGAGTGCATAGCCTCCGGGCTGCCCGTCGTCGTGTCCGACCTGGGTTGGATGAGGGAGCTGCCCGACGACGTCGTCGCCAAGGCAGGACCCGACGAGACCCTCGCCACCCTGATCGGCGACCTGTTGCTGGACGGCGACCGGCGGCAGGCGATGCGGGAGGCGGGACTGCGCTTCGCCGAGACGATGAGCTTCGAGGCGGCCGCAGCGGAGCTGCTGAAGTACCTCGAGGAGGGCACCGACTGGGCGGAGATCTATCCCTCCGACCCACGCCGGACCAGTCGCAACACCCGTCGTGCCGGTTCACGAAGCGCCGGGCGCTCGTAGACGTATCGGACCGCAGGCTCGAAAGGTCCGAAACGTCGCGAGCCCTCCCCGTCGTCGGCCATCAACTCGTCAGCGGCGTCGTGCGGGTGGTGCAGCGCCTCCAGCCGCTCCGCCCTGGCCCGCCGGCGCACGAGCTCCAGCACCTCCTGCCGGGTGACGGCGTCAGGATCGAAACGGTAAGGCGTCCTGGCGTCGCCCTGCCGGACGCTGCCGACCCGGATCCGCTCCGGCGGCAGGCCGGCGAGCTCGTGCAACATCTCCGCGACGGGTTGCGAGGGCACGGTCACACGGGTCGCCCGAGCCCACAGCGCTCGCGCAGCCCGGCCCCCGACGCCGCCAGGAACGTCGTCAAGGCTCTCCACCCGTAGCTCCACGTCCTTGTAGCGGCCGAGCACAGCAGCCAGGGCGGAAAGACCGAGCGCTCGTCGCAGCCGCCCCGCTCCGGCCTCGGCACCGATCCCGGGCTGCAGCTGCACCAGGATCGCGTCGGCGCCGAGCGAACGACGGGCGATCGCCAGTGTGACCGCCAATCCGCTGACCCCCTCGTGGCGCCGCGGGCCCGAGGAACGACCGGCGTAGTCGTGGCGGCTCAGGCGGACGATCTCGTGGCCCTCCGACTCGAGCGCCTCGAGGGCGGCCAGCAGTCCTGCGGCGCGGGGAGTACGCGGCGGCGGCAGGGACCCCACGACGAGGACCTTCATCGCGACCACATCGCTTCCAGCGATTCAGCCATCGCCTTGGTCACGGTCGGCCAGGTGTAGTTGGCGAGCACGTACTGGCGGCCCTTGCTCCCGAGTGCCGCTGCTGCTTCCGGCGCATCGGCGAGGAAGCGGAGGAGCTCGGCGAACTCCCACTCGTCGCCGTAGCTGAGCCCGCCGCCGGAACGCTCGCAGTGCCAGGTCACCACGTCGCTTCCAGTCGAAGCGAGCACGGGCGTGCCCGCCAGCCAAGCCTGCATGATCGTGCGCGAGAAGCTCTCGTTGCGACTGGGCTGGCAGTAGGCCGCCGCCGCCGCGAAACCATCCGACAGGTCGTCCGGTTCCAGGTATCCGAGGTCGACCACCCGATCGGCGACCGCTTCAGGGATCCATGGCACACCCACGCCGGCCGTCACGAGGTCGAACGGGAGATCGTTGCGCAGCACGGCGGCGCCGAACGCCTTCACCAGTCCGCGCCACCCCTTGCCGTCCTCCCTGCGGCCGGCATAGTAGATGAACGGCTTCTCGATTCCGTGACGCTTCCGGAAGCCCTCCGGGTCGCTCGATCCCGGCGCTGTCACCGCGGCGCCGACGACGTCGTGGCGCGGGGCCAGGTTGGCGATGCGGTGGCCGAGCTGATGCTCCGGTTCGGAGAGGAACCAGACGCCGGCGACGTCGCTCAGCATCTGCGACACGCAGAAGAAACGGGCTTCCTGCTCGTCGTGCAGGCAGGGAAGGATGATCGACCGCTCGGGGTGGATCGATGCGCCGTAGACCGTGGTCCAGAAGAGGTAGGGCGAGAAGACGATGGCGTCCAGCTCGTCACCGCGGCGGGCCAGCCACCGGTACATCTGCGGGACGCGGAAGCGCCCATTGATCCACGCCAGCTCCTCCTCGGTGGTGAGCGTCTGCTCGTCGAGGATCCTCGCCTGGAGGGACGCCATGTGGCGGTCGTGGCGGCCGGGCTCGGTCGGGAAGCGGCGGATCACCAGGCCCTTGTCCTCGGACTCGCCGGCCGGGAACTCGTTGGCCCAGGTGTAGTGGTCCCTGGCACAGGTGGTGATGATCTCGGTGTGGTAGCCGTGATCGAGCAGCCCGCGGGCCGCCTCGGCCATCACGTGCTCGGAGCCGCCGACGACTCCGGGACCGTATCGTGGCGTGACGAAGCCGATCCGCCGCCCCGAGCTGCTCCTTCTCGCCATCACCTGAGTCCTCCTGCGCCCGCTTCTCGGGTTGCGGCGATGCTATGCGACGCCCCTCGGGAGGTCGGGCAGGTCGGGCACGTCGACGCCGGACCACCTCCGGTAGACCTCCGAGGGCGACACCTTCCAGCGCCTCCGGTTGAGGAGGCGGGTCGCCAGCCCGTAGGCCGTCCATCTCCCCAGCACCTCCGCCACACCGTCGTCGCCCCCGCCGTGGCGCTTCTTGGTCACCTCCTGGATCGCCAGGCGAAGGGGGGCGTTGCGGACTAGGCAGAGAAGCCGGTTGCGCTCGGCGAGGTGTTGGACGCGCTTGGCCGCCGTCCCTCCGCTCGTCTGCCCGCGGACGTGAGTGACCACCGCAGCCGGGTCGTAGATCACTCGCAGCCCCGCCAGCCTGGCCCTCCAGCACCAGTCGGTGTCCTCGTAGTAGGCGAAGAACCGCCTGTCGATGGCACCCACCTGGCCGAGCGCGGTGCGGGTGGTCACGAGCGCGGCCCCCGACCCGGCAAAACACTCCCGCCTCTCCTCGAAACCCTCATCCACCTGTGAGTCCCCGCAATCGCCGGCGTAGCCGTCGGCGCGCAGGAACGAGCCGGCGCTGTTGAGCAGCCGCACGGTGCGCCGCGGTTGCACGGGTTCGCCGTTGACCAGCAGCTCGGGAGCCCGCTCGCCCGGGACCCGCTCGCCCGGAGCCCCCTCGCCCGGAGCCCACTCGCTGGGGAGCTTCAAGTAGATCGGCCGGCGCCCCGCCGTCCACCGCCACCGCCGGTCCCCGTCCTGTTCCATGTAGGAGATCCCGGGCCCGATCAGCCGGTCCAGCACCTGCTCGCCGCCCTCACCGCCGAGCAGCACCGACGAGATCTGTCTCCCGAGCGGCCTCGGATCGCCAGGCGCGAACCACTGCTCGTCGTCGAAGACGATCTCGGCGTACAGGCCGTCCAGCACGACCCGGGGTACTACCGCCGACACGGTCGGGTCGACAAGCACGTCCTGCGCCGCGGCCAACCAGTTCTCCGAAGCCACGGCGTCGTCGTTGAGCACCGCGACCAGGTCGCCCCTGGCGGCCGCAAATCCGGCCGCGACTCCCCCGGCGAATCCCTTGTTCTCGCCGAGCCGCAAGCTCCGTGCTCCCACCTTGCGGGCGGCACGTGCCGGTGCGCCATCGCTCGAGCCGTTGTCGACGACGAGCACCTCGTCGGCTTGCCCGATGACAGAGTGCAGGCACCGCTCGAGCCACTCGTTCGGCTTGTAGGAGACGACGACGACCGTCGACCTCACGAGCGGTCAGTGGCGGCAGGCGTCAGGAGGTGACCGCCATGTTCATCGTCGAGCGGTCGATCACCCTGTCGATGAACCCGTAGTCGAGCGCCTCCTGTGCCGTGAACCAGCGATCGCGGTCGGAGTCCGCCTCGATGCGCTCGACAGGCTGGCCGGTGTGCTGGGAGATGCGCTCGGCCATCATCTTCTTCAGGTACATGATCTGCTCGGCCTGGATGGCGATGTCGGCCGCCTGGCCCTGCATCTGACCGGAAGGCTGGTGCATGAGGATGCGCGAGTGCGGCAGTGCATAGCGCTTGCCGGGCGCACCGGCGCAGAGCAGGAACTGGCCCATCGACGCTGCCAACCCGATACAGATCGTCGACACGTCGTTCCTCACGTATTGCATCGTGTCGTAGATGGCGAGCCCGTCCGTCACCGACCCGCCGGGCGAGTTGATGTACAGCGCGATGTCCTTGTCAGTGTTCTCGGCCTCCAGCAGCAGCAGCTGGGCGCAGATCAGGTTGGACGACTGCTGGTCGACGACCGAGCCGAGGAAAACGATCCGCTCGCGGAGCAGCTGCTGATAGACGTCGGCGGACCAATCCTTAGGGCCTTGCGCCAGGAAGGGTGTTGCCGCGTCGCTCGCGGCGCGGGCGACGGCGCTCGGGTCGACGGTGGCGGCGCTCGTGAGGCGGGCGATGTCGCTGGTGGTCAAGCTCTCCATGTGGCCGAGGCTACCGCCGCATAGGACTCTCAGGTGCCGACTTCGCGAGCCCGCGGTTCGACCGAGCTCTCCACCAGTGGCAGCGTGCGCTGGTGGATCTGCTCGGAGAGGGCGATCACTGTCGTCGAGCGCACGATCCCGGGCGCCGTCACGATGCGGTTGATGATCTCGTGCAGGTGGAGGTTGGTGCGGGCGACGACCCGGCAGTGGAGGTCCCCTTGGCCAGTGGTGGCGTGGCACTCAAGCACCTCTGGGACGGAGCGAAGGTGGGCGACCACATCCTCCGCCCGGCCCTGCGAGATCTCCAAGGTGACGAATGCGAGCACGTCGTAGCCGAGGGCCGAGAGGTCGAGATCAGGGCCGAAGCCGGTGATCACGCCTCGTTGCAGCAACTTGTCGATGCGAGCCTGAACAGTTCCGCGGGCGACTCCCAGTCTCCGTGCCAGCTCCAGCACGCCGACTCTGGGCGAGCGGCTGAGCTCGGTGACCAAGCGGGCGTCGAGATCATCGATCCGTGTCTGATGTGGGGCGAGCATTGGCGCATCCTACGGGCGGGTGCTACCGGAACGCCCCTCTTGAAGTCGGGCACGATACCCTTTGGCAGGGGCTTGGCTGGCAGGCGCGCCTGCGGTCGAGCGTTGCGGGCGTGGCGAAATTGGCAGACGCGCCGGGTTTAGGTCCCGGTCCCTTCGGGGGTGGGAGTTCGAGTCTCCCCGCCCGCACTGCGGAGCTTTGGCGAGGTGCTCTTGAAAGCCTGCGGCAACTGCCGCGCCGCGCGCTGCCCGCCGTCGTGGCTCAACCCGAAGACCACTCCTCAGGAATCTGGGTCGTGAGACAGAAGGGGTGCCCGGCCGGATCGGAGAAGATCACATAGGTCTCTGGATCCGGCTGCACGGATGCACGCACAGCGCCAAGGGACACCGCTCGCAGTTGGGCGTCCGCAAGATCGTCGACGTCCACGTCAAGGTGAGCCTGTTTCGGTACCGAATCCGACGGCCACGTCGGGGGGACGTAGTTCTCCACCCGCATCGCCGTCACCAAGATGTGCCCGAGCTTGACCACGACGACATCCTCCGAGACGGGAACAACCTCGCCACCCAGTAGATCGGCCCAGAACCGGGCCAATGGTGCGGGGTCCTCACAGTCCAACGAGACTCCGCCAAGTCGAATGCTCGACACGGGAACAACCTATAGGGCCGGCCGAGATGAGGCAGCGGACCCGGATTCCCCAGCTGCGGACTCCAGCGGACGTCAGAACCTCGCGGGACACATCCGACCAGGTCAGCGGCAACTGAGGTCCCGGGCCTCCAGGGGTGCGAGTTCGAGCCTCCCCGCCCGCGCTATGCATTTGACTCGATGACCGATGCATCGATGAACCGCAGCCGGCTGGCCGGAGAGTTCGACGAGGCGATCGACCGTCTCGAGGAGGCACTGCGGCTCTGCCCCGACGATCTGTGGCAAGCCAGCATGTGGCCGGTGCGGCGGACCGATCCGTGGATCTGGCCGAGGCCCGGGACGGAGCCGATCGTCGAGCGGACCGATGAGTCGATCCAGATCTACTCCTCCGTTGCCGGCATCGTGTACCACTGCCTCTGGTTCCTCGACTTCTACGTGACCACAGATGCGAAGACCTTCCAGAGCCCCGAGTACGTGCGGGGCGGAGCCCAGGAGATGGACTGGGCTGCAGACGGAGCCGCGCCGCTGCCGGGGTGGGTGTTCCCGAAGGAGGTGCTACTCCGCTATCTCGAGCATGGTCGGCGGAGAGTTCGGGAGCGGCTCGCCTCCGTGAGCGAGACCGAGATGGCTGGCACCTGCCCCGACGGCCACCCGCACGCCGGCAAGACCCTGTCGCAGCTTGTGCAGGTGAACCTGGATCACGTGAGGGAGCACAGCGGTCAGATTCGTGCGTTCCTGATCCAAAACGGCGTGCGCCTCAACTAGCTCAAAGCGGGGTAGCGAACAGATCGAGCAACGGCTTCCCGGAGTCGATGCGCGCCCGCTCGAGGCCGTCATTGCTGAGCGGCCCCGCTCCGTCGACAAGCGAGATCTCGTAGCCATGCGAGCGCAGTAGATCGAGCGGTGCGTCAGGCACGGTGCCGCCGGCCCCTAGAAGGGCATCGGGGTACCACTCGAAGACGACCGCGGGTCTGGTCTTGCCGAGGAGAGCCGGGGCGCCGGCAAAGACGTTCGTCTCGACGCCCTCCACGTCGACCTTCAACAGGTCGACCGAGTCGATCAGACCGTGTTCCTCCAGCAGGTCGTCCAGCCGCATGGCCGGGACGGCGTAGGAACAGCGCACGGGGCGGCTCGTCGCCGCCAGCTCGTCGAGCGGTATCACGAGGCCGTTGCTGGCATCGGTCTCGAGGGCGAGCCACATCGCCTTGTCGAACAGAGCCCCCGTGTAGACCTCCAGGTTCTCGAAACCATTCAGCGCCCGGCTCGCCTCCAGCCACCTCACGTTGACCGGGTTCGGTTCGATCGCCAGCACATGGCCGCCGGAGCCCACAAGGGCAGACGCCAACAAGCTGTACCAACCGATGTTCGCTCCAGCATCGACGAACGTCCCCCCCGGTCGCAGGATGGAGCGGACCCGAGCCGTGACCTCCGGCTCGTACTCATGGGCGGTCAGGATCGCCCGACCGACAGCCCAGTCATCAGGGTCGACCACCATGTGGAACTCGCCCAGGTCGATCTCGATCCCGTCGGCGGTGCGAGCGTTGACGAGCGCGCTGTAGCGCCGACCGAACTCGGGCGAGGTGAGGAGCTCCTCGGCCAGTTCCCGGCGGGTCAGGCCCGCGGTGACGCGTGCTCGATAGGCCAACATGCCCCCATCGTCGGGCTCCCGATCCAGCAGCAGGCGGTAGGCCGCAATCACGTCCGCCACGGTCGCCTGGTCGCCCTGCGGGAGCGGGTCGGCCGGCACTCCCCGCCCGGCTACGACCCTGCTCACGAAGTCCCTGGCTGACCGGCCCACCGCCGCAGACTATGCGCGCTGGTGCGGCGACACGCTCCTCACCCGGTGAAACCGCTTCCCCCGGTTGAAGCGTGTCATCTGAATGAGCGCCGGCGCGCAGCGCGATGACACGCTTCCGCTCCTGATGGTGCGTTGTGCCGCCGAAGTGTGTCATCTGACTGAGCGCCAACGCTCAGCGCGGTGACACAGTTCGTGCGTCGCGGCGCGTTCAACGGCGGCGGACTTGCCAGCTTCCTCGCCAGAGGCAACGATCGGGACGGGGCCGAGGACGAGCGTGAAAGGGACCTCCGACAGATGACCGATGCGATTCGAGCCGAGACGGTGACGATCACCGGTCACGGCGGGGACGAGATCGAGGCCTACCTGGCCCAGCCGCTGGACGACGGCCCGTACGGCGGTGTCGTCGTGATCCACCACATGCCCGGCTACGACGCCGGAAGCAAAGAGATCACGCGCACCTTCGCCGTCAACGGCTACCTCGCGATATGCCCGAACCTCTACAGCCGCGAGGCGCCGGGCGCTGCACCAGATGACGCTGCCGCGATCGCCAGGGCACAAGGGGGGGTGCCCGACGAGCGGCTCGTCGGAGACGTCGCCGGGGCCGCCGCCTATCTGCGGGCGCTCCCCTCGTCGAACGGCAGGATCGGGACGATCGGGTACTGCTCAGGCGGCCGGCAGTCGTTCCTCGCAGCCTGCAGCCTCGACCTGGACGCCGCCGTCGACTGTTACGGCGCCTTCGTCGTCGGTCAACCACCGGAGGGCATGCCACTCAAGGTTGGCCCGATCGTCCACCTGACGGTAAATCTGTCCTGCCCTCTCCTCGGCCTCTTCGGTGCTGACGACCAGTACCCGTCGCCCGCCGAGGTCGAGATCTTGGAGAAGGCGCTGAAGGAGAACGGCAAGGAGTACGAGTTCCACATCTACGAGGGTGCCGGTCACTCCTTCTTCAGCGTCAACCGGGACGCGTACCGCCCGGCGGCGGCGATGGACGGATGGGAGAAGATCTGGGACTTCTTCGGTCGCCACCTGAGCGCCTGAGGAGCCGACATGTGCACCTATAGGACCGAGGTCATCGAGGTGAGCGGCAGTGCCAAGGGGCCGGCCGGCTGGTTCCCGGTCACGACCGCCAGCGTCTACCTCGACCATCCCGTACACGCCCGCCCGATCCACACGCTCAACATCGACCTGTTGAACCCGGCGCGCGGCGCGGCAGCCAGGGTGGCGCTCGAGCTCGAGGCCCCTGCAGCACGCCGGCTCGCAGAGGCGATCGTCGCCGCCCTCGACTCTGCGCCGGCTGGCCTCGTCGAAGTGGAGCCGGCCGAAGCCCGGCCCGCCTAGGCCGGTGTAGTGAACGTCTTCAGCGCCGCCAAGAAGGCCGGGGCGTCCGCGAAGATCGAGGCGTAGGCGGCGCCAGCGAGGTAGAGGGTGCGGGCGGTGGGGAGGAGCGCTGCGAGGGCCGCAGCGTTAGCCGGGGGGAAGACCGCGTCCATCTCCCCCTCGATGACGAGCACGGGCACGGCGATCCGGCTCGCCTCGGTGGCCGTGAGCCCCTGCCTCCACCAAGCGGCCTGAACGGCAGCCTGCTCGCTGATCGTGGCATCCAGGACGTCGTCGGGCGGAACCAGTGAGAGATCGTCGAACCAGTGGCGGCGGGACAGGGAGTCCTTTCCGAACAACAGTGTGCCGAGGGACATCGCAGTCTCAGTCGGATCGGCCAGCTGCGCCGCCACAGACGCCGCAGGCGGCGTCCCCTGCGGCCCTCCGGCGCTGGAGTCGACGACGACGAGGCTGGAAGCGACCCCAGGGTGTCGCGCCTGCATGGCCAGGGCGGTCTCGCCACCGAGGCCCCAACCGAGGACCACCGGTGCCTTGAGACCGAGGGCGTCGATCAACCCGGCCGTGAGGTCGGCGTAGGAATCCACCGACGGAGGAGCGAGATCGTCCTGGCCTGAGTACCCGACGCTCGGCAGGTCGAAGATCGTCACGTGGTAGTTCTGCGCCAGAGCGGACAGGAGGGAGGGAGGCCACCAGCCCATCGAGGCGTCCTGGCCGGCCACGAGCAACAAGTCGGGACCGCTCCCGAACTGGCGGTAGCCGATGGTGACGGACGGGCGAGGCAGCGTGGTGGACGTGACGACGCTTCCGCCCGAGCTTCCCGCCGTCGTGGCCGGGAGGCTCCCAGGCGGAGGGGCGGGCGGCCCTGGAGGTAGCAACTGCCCGGCGGGTACGGGAATCACGTCCACTCGCAGCACCGGCCCGAGGAACGAACCCGGTCCCGTAGGATCCGTGCCCCCCACTTGGATGGGTACCGGAAGCGACGTCGCGCTGGAGGTGGTCGAGGTGGAGCTCGAGCTCGTGCCGGCGCGAACCGCGGGCGTGGCGCTCGTGCACCCCGCCGCCGCCAAAGCCCCGCCCACGACGAGCGTCGCCAGGGCCGAGAGGCTCCAGAGCTTGCTCGACACGTGTGGCGGTTCCTCCAAAGTCAGGTTCCCGGCAGGCGAGTTTGACCCCTAGAGAACGACCCGGCAATGCTGCCCGGGATCTTCCGATGCTGCCCGGGATCTTCCGGCGCCAGTCTGTCAGCTGCCGGGCGGGGAGAGTGGAGCACTGGCAGCAGCGGCAGCAGCGCACCGACTGACAAGAAGGACCAGTGGGGCTCCTCGACGGCAACGTGGCCCTCGTCACGGCGGCCGGACGCGCATCGGACGCCAGGAGGCGCTGCTGCTCGCCCGCGGAGGGGGCGGCCGTCGGCTGGGGAGGAGCGGTGCACCTGATCGGTGGGCCCACGCCCGCGGCCTCGCTCACACGTGACGGTGCCTGGACGCCTGGCGACCTCCTGGCACGTCAGGAAGAGCTGTTGGCGGGCCGCTCGAGCGGGATACCGGCGTTCCCGTTCGGCTCATGACCCCAGGCCATCCGCGCCCGACGACCTTCCGCTACGTAGCCGTTGTCGTAGAACCAGCGGGCTGATCGCTCAAGAGCAGCGGCGGCCGGCCGCGACCGGTAGCCGAGCTCGGCTCGGGCGCGCCGGTCGTCGAAGACCATGCGGGTGGTGGCCATCAAGGCACCCTCGAGCGGGACGCGCGGCGGCCTGCGCAACAACCGCCCATCGACGACTTCCGATATCCGAGCGGCCGCCAATGCCACTCCGGTGGGCACCCGTCGGGCGGGAGCCGGCAGGCCGGTCAGCGCGGACAACACACGCAGGATCTCGACCAGCTCCAGGTTCTCGCCGCCGAGTATGTAGCTGCGCCCCCTGGCGCCCCGCTCCGCCGCCAGTATGTGGCCGGCGGCCACGTCCTCGACATCGACCACATTCAGTGCCGTGTCGACGTAGCCGGGCATCTTGCCGTTGAGGAAGTCGAGGACGAGCTTGCCCGAGGGGGTCGGGATGTGATCACGCGGGCCGACGGGAAAGGTCGGCTGCGCGAGCACCACGTCCTGGCCTTCCGCTGCGGCCCGCAGAGCCTCGTGCTCTGCGACGTACTTCGACTGCTTGTACGCCCCGAACAGGTGGTCGACCCGGGCGTAGGAGGACTCGTCCACCGGCAGGGCAGAGGGTTCGGGCGGTCCGAGTGTGCCGACGGTGCTGGTATAGACGACTCGTTCGCAGCCGGCTTCGGCTGCGGCCGCCAGGACGTTGCGCGTGCCGCCAACGTTGACGTCGTAGAACTCAGCTGGATCCGGCGTCCAGAACCGGTAGACGGCCGCCATGTGGAAGACGAGGCGCTGGCCTTCCACAGCCTGCCGGACACCACCCGCGTCACGAAGATCGGATACGGCCTGCTCGACGTCGAGCCCGGCAACACCTCCTTCTGGCGATCCGGGCTGCACCAGCACGGTCACCTTCACCCCGCGATCAAGCAGGAGTCGGGTCAGTGCCGAGCCGATGAAACCGGTGGCTCCCGTGACGAGGACCCGGTCGCCGCTCCTCAGCTCCCGCAACGCCGCGTCAGCCGTGCTCTCGCCTGACGGCGCTCTTCACGAGCGTCTTGCCGAACTCGAAAAGGAGGCCCGAGTTGCGATGCGCGTCGGCGAGGACGTCGTCCAGAGCCCCCACGAAGTACTCGACCTCCTCCTCTCCCGCGATCAGCGGTGGGAGCAACTTGACGACGTTCATGTTGTCGCCGGCGACCTGCGTGAGGATGCGGTGGCGGTGGAACAAGGGCACGACGATGAGCTGGGAGAACAGGCCCCTCCGCGCCGTCTCCATCATCCGCCAGCGGGCCTTGAGCGTGAGCGACTTCGGCTCGCCGAAGACGAGACCGATGATCAGGCCCTTGCCGCGCACCAGATGGAACAGCTCGTACTTGTCGACGAGGGGGGCCAGCGCCTTCTCGAAATGCTCTCCGGTGCGGCGTGCCCGCTCGACGATCTCCTCCTCGTCGATCGCCTGCAGCGTCGCCAAGCCGGCGACCATCGCAAGCTGGTTGCTCTTGAACGTCGACGAGTGGACGAGCACCCGGTCCATCGTGTCGAAGACCTTGTCGTAGATCTGAGCAGAGCAGAGCATCGCCCCCACCGGGACCATTCCGCCCGAGAGAGCCTTCGACACCGTGATCATGTCCGGCTCGATCCCGTAGTGCTGGTGGCACCAGAGCTTGCCGGTTCGGCCCAGTCCGGTCTGCACCTCGTCCGCCACGAGCAGCGTCCCATGGCGCCGGCAGGCGGCGGCGGCGGCGTGCCAGTACTCCTCGCTCGCCACGTTGACACCTTTACCCTGGATCGGCTCCACGACGAAGGCTGCCACGTCTTGCCGGCGCAGCTCTCGCTCGAGAGCCTCGGCGTCACCGAAGGGCACCTCGTCGCATCCCGGCAGGAGCGGCCCGAAGCCCTCCCTGAACTCCTTCCCGCCGTTCAGCGAGAGCGCGCCATAGGTCAGGCCGTGGAAGGCGTGGTCGGCGTAGAGGACCCGGGGCCGCCGCGTGGCGTAGCGGGCGAACTTGATCGCTGCCTCGTTGGCCTCCGCACCCGAGTTGGTGAAGAAGCAGCGCTCGATGCCCGCGTGAGCACGGCCGACGAGCTCCTCCGCCAGCAGCCCCGGCAGGAGAGCGCAGTCCATCTGCACCATGTTCGGCAGGTCGGCCTCGATTGCGTCGTGGAGGGCCTTCTTCACCGTCGGGTGTGACCTGCCCAAGGCGAAGACGCCGAAGCCGGCGAGGAAGTCGAGGTACTTCTCCCCCGCCCGGTCGTACAGGTAGCAGCCCTCTCCCCTCGCGTAGAAACGATCCATGCCGATGGTCTTCAGGACCTTCGGCATCTGCGGGTTCATGTACATCTGATGGAGGCGGAAGTTCTCCCCCTCCCTCTCGGCAAGCAACTTCTCGAGCTCGAAACCCATCTCCGCTCCCTCCACGGACCTCTTCCTGCACCTTATAGGCCGCGGCCGTTCGCAAATCGGCTCAGTGCGCCAGCAACTAGACTGTGACCATGGCTACCTCACTTGGTGAGGGCGTCCGCGCCCTCGACAGGGAGGCCATCACCGGCAGCGTCGCCGGCTCGAACGTCACCCCAAACGAGGTCCGTGACGTCGTCGCCCGCCACCTGCTCGTCGACGGCTTCCCGATCGTCCTCGATACTGCGAAGAGCCACGGATCGTGGCTCGTCGATGCCCGCGACGGCACCGAGTACCTCGACTTCTACACGTTCTTCGCATCGGCGCCCCTCGGTATGAACCCGGTGGGCCTTGCCGACGACCCCGAGTTCATGGCGTTGCTCGGCGAGGTGGCGGCCAACAAGCCGGCGAACTCCGACATCCTCACGATCCATCTGGCCGAGTTCGCCGAGACTTTCGCCCGGGTGCTCGGCGATCCGGCGCTGCCCCACCTGTTCTTCGTGGAGGGCGGGACGCTGGCAGTCGAGAACGCCCTGAAGACCGCTTTCGACTGGAAATCTCGCCTCAACGAGTCTGAGGGCCGCTCCCCGGAGCTGGGCTCGAGGGTGATGCACCTCCGACACGCCTTCCACGGCCGCAGCGGGTACTCGCTCTCGCTGACCAACACCGATCCGATCAAGATCGATCGCTTCCCGAAGTTCGACTGGCCGCGCATCGACTCGCCGGCGATCGCATTTCCGGTCGTCCAGCACCTGGCGGACATCGAGTCCGCCGAGGCGGAGGCTGTTGCCGCCGCCGAGCGGGCCTTCGAGGAACACCCGCACGAGATCGCCTGCTTCATCGCCGAGCCGATCCAGGCCGAGGGCGGCGACCGTCACCTTCGCGCCGAGTTCCTGCAGGCGATGCAGCAGCTCTGCCACCGCTACGAAGCGCTCTTCGTGCTCGACGAGGTGCAGACGGGCGTCGGGGTCACCGGGTCGGCCTGGTGCTACCAGCAGCTCGGTCTCGAGCCTGATGTGGTCGCCTTCGGCAAGAAGGTGCAGATGGGCGGCGTAATGGCCGGCCGTCGAGTGGACGAGGTGGAGTGGAACGTCTTTGCCGTCTCCGGCCGCATCAACTCGACCTGGGGCGGCAACCTGACCGACATGGTGCGCTCTCGCCGCCTGCTCGAGCTGATCGAGCAAACCGGGGCCATCGCCAACGCCGCAGGGGTCGGGGCGCATCTACGCGAGCGCCTGGAGAGAATCGAGGCGCGCTTCCAGGGCGACGTGAGCAACGCCCGAGGGCGGGGCCTGCTTTGCGCCATCGACCTGCCGGACCGGGCCACCCGGAACGAGGTCATCTCCGCCATGCGCGACGAAGAGCGTGTCCTCGTGCTGTCGTGTGGCGATTCCTCGATCCGCTTCCGGCCGGCGCTGAACGTCACTTCGGCTGAGATCGACCACGGCTGCGACGCGCTCGAGCGCATACTTGCCCGCCAGTTCTCGGGAGAGGGGGTGGGGGCGTGAGCACGCGGGATTGCGTTTCGATCATCGGCGGGAAGCCGGCTGGGGGTGCGCCAGCGGGCAGGATGCGCTCCACCAACCCCGCCCGTTTCGACGACGTGGTGAGCGAGGTTGCCCTCGCCGACACGACGACGTTCGTCGAAGCCTGCCGCGGCGCCCGCGACGCGCAGGCACGGTGGTCCGCCGTGCCGGCGCCGATCCGCGGTCGGGTGATCGCCGAGATCGGCAGGCTCGTCGACGCGAACAAGGAGTCGCTCGCCCGCCTGGTGACCCGCGAGGTCGGCAAGCCGCTCGCCGAGTCGCTCGGCGAGGTGCAGGAGATCGTCGACACCTGTGACTTCTTCCTCGGCGAGGGGCGCCGCCTCTACGGGCAGACCGTCCCCTCCGAGATGCACGACAAGGCGCTGTTCACCTTCCGGGTCCCGGTCGGGGTGATGGCCGTCATCACGGCCGGCAACTTCCCGGTGGCGGTTCCGTCCTGGTACATCATTCCGGCCCTGCTGGCCGGCAACGCCGTCGTCTGGAAGCCGGCCGAGTACTCGGCGGCGGTCGCCACGGCCCTCTACGAGCTGTTCGTGCACGGGGGGCTGCCGGACGGGGTGTTGAACATGGTCCTCGCCGACGGCGCAGCGACCTTCGGCGGCCTCGAGGCAGCGCTCTCGGAGCGCCTCGTGGACAAGGTCGGGTTCACGGGGTCGTCCGAGGTCGGTGCCCGCATCGGCGAGCTCTGCGGCCGGCACTTGCAGTCGCCTTGCCTCGAGCTCGGCGGGAAGAACCCGATGGTGGTGACAGCCAATGCCGATCTGGACCTTGCCGTCGAGGGGGCCCTCTTCGCCGGGTTCGGCACTGCCGGCCAGCGCTGCACCTCGCTGGGAACGGCGATAGTCCACGACTCGCTGCACGACGAATTCGTCCGCCGGCTCGCCGAACGTCTCTCCGCCGCCAAGATCGGGGACCCGACGGATCCGGCGGTCCTCTACGGGCCGATGCTCGACGAGCGGTTCGCTCAGCGTTTCGAGGAGTTCCTGGAGACGTTGATCGAGCCCCATCACACGGTCCTCGGCTCGGACGGACGCGGGCGGATCAGCGCCAGCAATCCTCGACGTGGGTTCGTCGGAGACCCCGAAGCCGGCGTGTTCTGCCACCCTTCGCTTGTCGCCGGTGTCCGGGTCGAGGACAAGATCGCCCGCACCGAGACCTTCGGCCCGCTCGTGGGCATCGCTCGTTACCACACGTTCGACGAGGCGATGGAGCTAGCCAACTGCCACGGCTACGGCCTCTCGTCGGCGATCTACACGAACGACCCGCAGGAGGTCTTCACCTTCCGCTCGCGCATCACCGCCGGCATGATCAGCGTCAACAACTCGACCTCCGGTGCCGAGGCCCACCTGCCCTTCGGCGGAAACGGCAAGTCCGGCAACGGCAGCCGGCAGTCGGGCCTGTGGGTGCTCGACCAGGTGACGCGCTGGCAGGCCCTGAACTGGGACTACTCAGGCCAGCTGCAGCGAGCGCAGATGGACACCGACGAGGTCAGGGCAGATCGAGACTTCCGACTGGAGAGCTGAGCGCTCCACACAGTCGCCGCAGGAGGTCCACCAGCCATGGCAGGTTGACCTCCCTGTCGTGTTTCGAACGAATCAGCGCCTGCGCCTCGCTTCCGCGCGCCAACAGCTGCTCCGCCGGCGCCTCGGCAAAGGCGGCCATCGAACGGGCCAGGGATGCGACGTCGGACGTGTCGCACAGCCAGTCGTCAGCGGCGAGCTCGGTGACGCCGCCTGCCGCGGCTCCCACGACAGGCTTGCCGTAGCTCATAGCCTCGACGACCGAACCGGGCATCGACTCGCTCTCTGACGTCGTCAGCACCCCGTCGGCCGCCAACCACCAAGGGCTCAGGTCTTCGCAGAAGGGCAGGAGCCGGATCGACCTGCCGAGCCCGGCGGCCTCCACCCGGCGTCCGAGCGCCGCCAGGTAGCCGGGATCGGCCAGCCCGAGCATCGTCACACGCAGCCGGGGATGAGAACGCCGGATCTCGGCAAGAGCGTCGACCGCCAGATGCTGACCCTTGACCGGCCAGTACGAGCCGGCGAGCACCAACAAGCGGTCGCCGTCTTCTACCCCGAGCCGGCGTCTCACGACGAACCGGTCTGCGCTCTCGGCATAACGGGAGACCGCCTCGAGGTCGACGCCGGCACTCCAGACGTGGCCCGCGCAACGCACACCGTCCAACTCGTAAGCGAGCCGCGCCGCCTCGGAGGTGAACAGGACCGCGTCCGCACCGCCAAGAGCGGCCCGTGCCCGCTCCTCGACGGCCGGATCGATGACCCCGCCGAGCCATCTGACGACGGTGCGCAAGGGCTCCGCCTCACCCACCCTCACGATGCCCGGGATGCCGAGGCGCGCCGCAACGTCCGCCGCCGCGAAGGAGGTGACCGAGGCCCCGACCACGGCGTCGTGTCGCCCTCGTGCCCACTCCGTCAGCGCCTCTACCCCCTTCTCGTACTCAGTTTCGGACGACAACGCGGGACTCGGGAGGATCTCCACCTCGGCTCCGCAGACCTCGAGCCGGCTCTCGAGCGGCCCGTCGACCGGTGACACGACAGTGCTTCTGATCCCCTCGGCCGCCAGGTAGGAGATCATCTCGAGCAAGCGGAGCTGCGAGCCTCCGAGGTCGAGCCCGCGGGCGAGCCAGAGGATCCGGGCCGCTCCCTCCCCTCGACCAGCTCGAAACCTGCCGCGTTCCCCGCGACCGCCTCCCCCACCCAGGGCCGAACCGCGACAGTGGTCGAGGAGAGATCGAAAGCGTTCCCGTCGAGCAGGAAGACCCTGACCGTCAGCCGGACGTCACGGCCGGCAGCATCCGCCACACGGCCGACGGGCACTTCTCCCTCGAAGCCCGACAGCTCAGCCGCCGGATCTGCCAGGCTTTCTGCCACGTCGGCACGCAGCCGACCGAGTCCCATCCGACCTGCCGGGCGACCGTCCAGCAGTACCTCCACCCTCGATACGGGCACCTCAGGATCAAAGGCCCAACCCCTGACGCGTACCCACCGATCGTGGACGGTGCCGGGTGCCGGCTCGTCCACGTTCCCGAGAAGTGGCATTGCAGCTGAAGATAGCTGCTACCGCCGCGCCTGGCAGCCACCGATCGCCCCTCGGCTGATACACCCCGTGGGCATCATGTTCCGATGACCAGACGACACGAGAGGAGACGACCGCACCCGATGCGTGAATGCGAGCCTGCCGTCCGCGGATCGGGCCGGTCGACAGAACACGACCCGCTGGTTATCGAGGCGCGAATCCGCGCCGCCGTCTCTGCCGTCGCTTCCGGCGATCACGGGCGCCTGCTCGTCGAGCTGGTGGCCCTCACGCCTCCCGACCTGCCGCAGTTTGCGGCCCTAGTGGACGACCGCCTCCGGCGACTGCACGATTCCGCCATCAGCGAGCTCTGGGAGCGGGGCTGGCAGCCCGCAGACGTTCAACGAGTGGTCGCCCGTAACGCCGGCCCGCGCCACGGCCTCGCTGCGGCCCGTGCCGTCCTGACCGAGGCCGAGCAGTATCCGTCCGCCACCGTCGACCGGCGCTGGCTCGGGCAGCTACGAGATCTCGAACTGCTGCTGGCATCGGAGCCCCGACGGGAGGAGCTCACCCGCCTGGGGGTGCTCGATCGGGAGATCGCCGTGCTTGCCGCCTTCTTGCGGCTGCCGAGGCTCCCCCGCTTGTGCCCGCTTCCCGGTCAAGCCCATCCGGAACGGGCGGGCGAAGCGCACCGATCCGGCGGCGGCAGCGATCCGCGGATGTTGGTGCGGGTGCGAGGGCTGCTGGCAAAGGCGGAGTCGACGAGTTTCGAGGAGGAAGCTGAAGCACTGAGCGCCAAAGCGCAGGAGCTGATGTCGCGCCACTCGATCGACGTGGCTCTCGTCGAATCAGGGTCGAGCCACGGCCCGAGTGCTCCCTCCGGTATCCGGATCGGCCTGGAGAGTCCTTACGCCTCGGCAAAGGCGACCTTGATCGGAGCGGTGGCAGCAGCCAACAAGTGCCGCACAGTGAGGTGCGAGGATCTCGGCTTCGTGACGGTGTTCGGTTACGAGCCGGACCTGGAGGCGACAGAGCTCCTATACACCTCGCTGCTGGTGCAGGCGACAACGGCCATGGGGCCGGCCGAGCGGCGTGCTGGTTCGGCTGCACAGAGCCGCAAGCGGGCCTTCCGCCACTCGTTCCTCGTGGGCTACGCCAGCCGCATCGGTGAGCGGCTGCGCGAAGCTGCGCGAGGCGCTGCCGAGGAGGCCATCGTCGAGCACGGCGGATCGCTCCTGCCCGTCCTCGCCAGCCGCAAGGCGGCGGTCGACGACGCCACCCGCCAAGCCTTCCCGGAGCTGCGGATCCACCGCACCACGATCAGCCACGGCAGCGGCTACTACGCCGGGAGGGTGGCGGCCGACGATGCCTCGCTCTCGACCAGTGCGCGCCTCGGGCGGACTCGGGAAAAGTCCGCTTGAGGCGATGGCGCCGGATCAGCGAGGGGCGGGCGGTCGGGAGGTGCCGATGAAAGGCGATGCCATCGGACCGATCGCGGCGAGATCTACCTCGACAAGCTGGGGCGCGCCGGAGGCGGCGCGCCCCAGCGCCGCCTCGATCGCCTTGCGGTAGCCGGCGACGGTGTCCACCCGTTCTGATGCGACCCCCATCGACCGAGCGAGCGCAGAGAAGTCAGGGTGTCCCAGTTCGACCCCGATGCGGCGCTCGTACTGCCTGTCCTGGATGTTGCGCAGGATCCCGTAGCCACCGTCGTCGAACAGCAGGACCACCACCGGCAGCCGCTCCTCGGCGCAGGTGGCCAGCTCGCCCGGCGCCAACATGAAGCCACCGTCACCGACCATCAGGACCACTGGGCGATCTGAGCCTGCGGCGGCGCCGAGCGCCTGCGGCAGACCCAGCCCGATCGCGAAACCGTTCGGCATGATCGCGGTTCGCGGGCCCTCGACCGGTAGCAAGCGGTTGCCCCATGTATACGCAGGGATCGTGGAGTCCTTGACGACGACGGTTCCGGGCGGGAGGACTGCCTCCAGCTCGTCGAGGAGCCCCTCCTGCGGTCCGAGCGTTGCCCGCAAGGTCGACCGCGCCTGGTGAGCTGCTGGCGTGGACGCGGGAGGGCCAATCAGGATCCGTGCCGCGATGAGCACCTTCGGCCGCCAACCGTGCGTTCAGAGCTGCCAGTACCTGCTGGGCATCGCCGACGACCGCCACCTCCGCCTCGTAGTTCCGCCCGATCACTTGGGGGTCGATGTCGATGTGCACGATCCGCGCCGGGAGAGGCATCTGCCAGTTCTGCGTGTTCGGGCCCTGGAAGCGCGTTCCGACGGCGATCAGCAGATCGGAATCTCCGCACAGCGCTCGCACCCCTTCGTCCCAGGGAAGGTTCCCGATGCAGAGCGGATCACGCTCGGAGATCGAACCTCTGCCGTTGGGGCTCGTGATCACTCCTGCCTGCAGGGCATGGGCCAAGGAGGACAGCTGGCCGGCAGCTCCGGAGGCCGTCACGCCACCCCCCGCCCAGATCAGTGGACGCCGCGATGCCACGACGGCGGCGACGGCATCTTCGAGTGCGCCGGGGTCAATGACAGGCAGGTCGGCCAGGGCCTCTTGTACCAATCCCTCCTCGATGCCCTCCAGCAACTCCCCATCGCATGCCGCATATTGCAGGTCGATCGGGATCTCCAGCGATGCCGGTCCCTGTCGGTGCGTCAGCGCCGCCCGCACCGCGTCGCCGAGCCGGGGCACGATCTCGGCGGTGGTCGCTGCCATGGCGCTCCACTTGCAGATCGAAGCGAGCATGGCCGCTTGGTCCGGCACCTCGTGGATGAAGCCGCGTCCCTTGCCGAAGAAACGACTGTCGATCTGCCCCGTGATGTGCAGGACCGGGCTGGACGACGTCCTCGACTCGACGAGCGCGCCCATGGCGTTGGCGGCGCCAGGTCCTGTCGACGTGATGCAAACGCCGAGCCTTCCGGTTGCACGCGCGTAGCCATCGGCGGCTCCGGCAGCACCTTGCTCGTGGCGGACCGTCACCGGGCGGATCCGCCCGCGCCGCCCCAAGGCGTCGTAGATGGGGAGATTGTGCACGCTCGGGATGCCGAACACGACATCCACCCCCCATCGCTCGAGACACTCGACGACGAGATCTCCGCCGGTCAACTGCTCCACGGTCGCTCCTCTCGATTCCAGCACGCCAGCTTGCCAGATCTGCCGAGCGCCCCTTTCAGGCCACAACACCCCTTGTACCACCTGTAAGAGGTGACCATCCCCGGGTCGTGATACACCCCCTAGTTACGATCGATCGGGATGGGATACGACGGGATCCTGGAACGACGAGGCGGCTCCGAGCCGTGGTGTTTCGTGCATGCCGCCGACCTCCACCTCGACACTCCCTTCCAAGGCCTGCACTCGACCGCACCCGACGTCGCGCGAAGGCTCGCCGACGCCTCGCTGGAGGCCTTCGACAATGTCGTCTCACTGGCCGTCGAGCGGCGCGCCCGCTTCGTCGTGCTCGCCGGCGACATCTACGACGGACCCGTGAGAGGGCTTCGAGCCCAGATCCGCTTCCGTCGCGGGCTCGAGCGCTTGAGCGAGGAGGGGATCTCCGCCTTCGTGGCCCACGGCAACCACGACCCGATCGACACCGGATGGTCGGCCGTCCGCTCCTGGCCCCGGCTGGTCCACATCTTCGGCGCCCAGCGGCCGTCGGTGGAGCGAGTGGTGCTCGACGGCGAGCAGGTGGCGACAGTCCAGGGGATCAGCTACCCCCGCCGTGACGTGCAGGAGAACCTCTCCTTGCTCTTCGAGAAGCCCGTCGGTCCAGGTCCGCACATCGGTGTCCTCCATTGCAACGTGTCGGGCGCCGGGCTCGGCACCCACGCTGGCCGCCCTGCCGGCTCTGCCGGCTGGTCGGCCCACGCCGACTACAGCCCATGTTCGTTGGCCGATCTCACGTCCCGCGGCCTCGACTATTGGGCGTTGGGGCATGTCCACACGCGGTGCGTGCTGGCCGGCGGTGCCGGCGAGCCGTTCGTGGTGTACCCGGGGAACACGCAAGGGCGCAGCCCGGCTGCCCCCGAACGGGGCGCCAAGGGCGCAATGGTCGTTCATGCCGACGGCAGCCAGATCCTCGATGTCGAGTTCGTGCCGTGCGACGCGGTTCGTTTCGCAGATGTCGAGATCGACCTTGCGGACGCAGCCGATCTGCCGGACGTCGGGGACCTCCTGCGCCAAGGGGCGCTCCTAGCGCTCGAGGAGGCCGATGGAAGGTCGTTGATGCTGCCGCGGGCGCCTCACCGCAAGGTCAGCGCTCCACGATGACCTGCAGAGGCCGGGAACGATCGACGCCCTGCTGACAGATCTCCGTGACGGGTTCGAGGCGGACCCACCCTTCGCCTGGTGGGACACGATCATCGACAACTCGGCGGCCGCTTACGACCTCGACCAACTACGGGACAGGGGGGACTTCGTGTCCGACCTGTTGTCACTCGCCGACCAGCTCGATGGCGACGACACGCTGCTGGAATCGTTCCTCGGAGGATCCGCGGAAGCGGCGATGCCGTTGCGGCTGAGGCAACTCGCCGACGACCTCCTGAGCCACGAGTCGGATCGCCGGGAATGGCTCCGCCTTGCGAGGGCACGGGCGATCGATCTGCTCGGGATCGACGGCGCGAGCTCCACGGCCACGAGAGCCGACGCCGAGCAGGCGGTCCAGCCAGTCCAGCCAGTCCATGTACTGCAGGCAGGTGCTCGATGAGGATCTCCGGCTGGAGGATCGACGGCTACGGCTTGCTCGCCGATTTCGATTCAGGTGAGATCGGCCCGGGTCTGACGGTGGTGCACGGTCCGAACGAGGCTGGCAAGTCGACCCTCGTAGCGTTCATCAGGGGAGTCCTTTTCGGATACCCGAATCGGAGGCGTCAGGAGCCGACGCACGAACCTATTCGTGGCGGTCGCCATGGAGGTCTCGTTCGTCTCGTGTCCGAGAGCGGCGAGCAGTGGACGGTCGAGCGTCACGTCGGCCAGCGTGCGCCAGTAGTGACGGATCCGGGCGGGCAGGACCGCACCGAATGCGACCTGCGGCGGCTGCTGGGCGGAGCCAGCGCGGCGCTGTTCAAGTCGGTGTTCGCCTTCAGCTTGGGGGAGTTGCAGGACCTCGGTGCGCTCGACGACGCGGCCATCCGGGACCTGCTCTTCTCGGCCGGGATCATGGGTGCCGGCCAGACGGCCACCCAGGCTCTGCGGCAGCTCGACGAGCGCTGCAACCAGCTGGCGCGCCCTCGCAAACATGACGCCAGGGCGAATGCACTGTTGGCGGAGCTGGAACTGGTCGAAGGGCAGCTGCGGCGGCTGCGGGAACGCACTCAGCATTTCCCCGACGAGCAGCGCGCCGTTGAGGCGCTGGCCGCCGAAGTCGAGTCCCGGCGCCAAGAAAGCGACGCAATCCGCCGGCGTTCGGCCGAGCTCGAGCTCCTCGTCACGCTGCGGCCGCTGGCCGAACGAGCCGCCGCCTGCAGGGCAGAGCTGCACACCCTCGGATACGACGAGGCCCCTGAGGCTTCCTCCCTCGAGTTCGAACTGGTCAGCTGCCCGTCTGATCTCGGGCCCACTTTGGCCGCGTTGCAGGCTGACGCCTCGGGCTACGGCGCCCGCAGGGAGAGACTGGAGGAGCTCGAGCTCCGTCGTATCTCCCTGGAGGCCTCGATCGACGGCGGGCTGAGAGTGCTCGGCCCGAAGTGGGACCGCGCTCGAATCGAGCGGACGGACGCCTCGGTGCCCGTCGTGGACGAGGCACGGCACTTCGAGCGCCGCCTGGCGGAGGCGGCACGAATCGTGCACGAACGGAGCATCGAGCTCGAATCCGCCGAGGAGGTTGAGTGGGAGGCGATCGCTGATGCCGCTGCCGTTTCGCCCGGCGAAGACCGCTCGGCGGCCGAGATCGATGCTGACCGCGCAGCTCTGAGGGCGGTGCGGACGATGGCGACCGACCTCGACCGCCTCTTGGCGCGGGAAGCCGACCTCGCCCGCCAGATGCAGATGATCACGCTGTCGAGAGACGGAGCACGAAGCACCGGGGCCGGCGGCAGCCGGACCGCGCTCGGGCGCTCAAGGCCGATAGCGCTCCCAATCGGTTTCTTCGCCCTCGCTGGGATGGCGTGCTGGGCCATCCTGCGGGGTGATCCTTCGGTGGCCATCGCCTGCATCGTGCTGCTGGCAGTAGTGACTGCGGCGTGGGCGCTCGGCCCTACGGTGCTTCGACACCCGGGTGCGACTATTCATGCCGGGTTCGCACCTGGCCCTGAGGACATCGCCCACGACGCCCAGGTTGCCGCCCTGGTCACCGAGAGGGAGAGGCTCGCTGCCGAGCTGGCCGAGGCGGCGGCCTCCATCGGCCTCAGCCCGCGCCCGGCGCCGGCGGATCTGGAGCGGATCGAAGTCACACTGGAGAGACAAGAGCGTGCGCGGTCGATTGCCGAGGATCGCCGGGGAAGGATCCGGACGGCGCAGATCGCGCGCTCGAACGCGGCGCGGCGACTCGACGCAGCCAAGGAGGAGCTGGCGGGCGCGAACGGCGAGTGGGGAGCGTGGGTCACGGCCCACGGTCTCGACGGACCACTCACTCCCGCTGCGGCGGTGGCGATCCTCGACGCGGTACGGCAAGCCGACCTTCAGATCTCCGAGCTGTCGACGGTCTGCAATGACATGGTGAAGGTCAGCCCGCTTCTCGACGAGTTCGAGGAGCAGGCGCGGCGGCTCCTCGAGCAAGCGGGTATGCCGGCAGGGGAACACGTTGCCGGCTCTGGTCTTCGTGAGCGCCTGCAAGCCCTCGCAGATCGCGTGGCGACTGAATCGGATCACCTCCGCCTTGTGGCGGACCTGAGGCGACGGCTGAGTGATTGTGAGCAGCAGATCACCGCACGGCTCGGCGATGGCCAGCGGGGCCAGGAGCTCAGGCGTCTACTCGACCAATCGACGATGGCGGACCTGGAGGAGGCGCAACGAGAGGCGGCCCTGCGGGCGCAAGAGGTGGAGTCCACGCTCGAAGAGGCCGTCCGGCACCATCAGGACGCCGCCCGCGAGCTCGATGAGACAAGCGCATCCGCAGAGATCGCCCTTCTGGATCAGACGCGGGAGCGACTGTGCACTGCGCTGACAGAGGCGATGAGCGAATGGTGGTCGTTGACGATCGCCAAGTCACTCGTGAGCGCGACGCTCGAGCGCTACGAGCGGGAGCGTCAACCTCTGGTCGTGCAGCGCGCGTCCGAGCTCTTCTCGACGGTCACTGCCGGGGCCTACACGAGGATCGTGACCAACGGGGGCGCTGCACAGCGCGCCGCCTCCCGGGAGCGGGCGATCGAGGTGATCGACGATGCGGGAAGGCGTTTCGAGGCGACGGCACTGAGTGCAGGCACGATCGAACAGCTTTACCTGTGCCTGCGACTCGCTCTCGCAGAGACCTTCGCCGACCAGTCGGTTTCGCTGCCCTTCGTGATGGACGACGTGCTGGTGAACTTCGATCCGCAGCGGGCACGTGCGATTGCGACGGCGATCGCCTCCGCTGCCGAGAGGCACCAGGTCTTCCTGCTCACCTGCCATCCTCACATCGTCAAACTGATGCGGGACGTCTCGCCCCATGCCGGCGAGATCATCCTGCCCCGCTACGGCGCCGCCTGACGATCGCCCGGACCTGGCGATCATCGGCAAGCCGGCTGGGGGGCTGGCAGGCGGCGGGCCGCTGGGCGGGGCGGCGATCAGGAGAGCGCGAAGCTCTTCCAGGTGATGGACATCGTCTTCGAGACACACTCGACAAGCCAAGACAACGAACTAGGTGTCGCCTCCGGCTGGTCGCACAGCCGGCTCTCCGAGACAGGGCGACGGCAGGCAGCCGAGCTCGGGGAGCGGCGACGGGCCGACGGCATCTCGGTTGTCTTCTCCTCCGATCTCCAGCGGGCGGTCGAGACGGCGACGATTGCCTTCGCGGGAACCGACGTTCCCATCCTCCTCGACTGGCGACTGCGAGAATGCGACTACGGGACGCGCAACGGTGGCCCGGTCGCTGAGCATCTTGCCTCCCGCCACGAGTTCCTCGACCGCCCCTACCCGAACGGTGAGAGCTGGCGGCAGGCCGTGAGGCGAGTCGACCGCTTCCTGTCCGACCTGCCGCTTCGCTGGAACGGGATGCGGGTGCTCGTGATCGGCCACGTGGCGACACGCTGGGGCCTTGACCATGCCATCGACGGGCTGCCGCTGGAACAACTGGCCAGCCGGGACTTTGACTGGCAGCCGGGATGGGCCTACCGGCTCCACGATTGACCGTCATGCACGATCGCGCCGCGCCCGATCACTGGTCCCAGTCGCGCACGTCGCCCATGTCGCGCACCCGATCAGTGGTCCCAGTCGCGCACGTCGCCCATGTCGCGCACCCGATCGCGCGCACGCGCATAGGTCAAATGGTTGTTAAACGACCATTTGGACACTGCGCGTTTCGGTGGCGGGCGGCGGTGGGCGCCGGTAGGCGGCGGCGAGCGGTAGGTGGTGGCCGGTGGTAGGCGTTTAGGCGGTGGGCGGTGGGCGGCGGCCGCCGAGCCCCCGCCGAGCGCGGCGCAGGAGCACGAGCAGACAAGAATGCGGGTGCACCGCTGCAAAGGGTGACGAGATCTGTCGATTTGGACGATGCCGTTCGTCGTTCACCTGACAGGTAGGAAACCCAGATAAGCGAGAGGAGCAACAGATGGCTGAGTACCTAGTCCTCATTTACGGCGAGGAGGCCCCTTGGGAGACCGCCGGGCCCGAGCTGGAAGGCGAGGTGATGACGGGCCACATGAACTTCGCCGAGAAGAACGGCAGCGCCATCAGGGGTGGTAACGCCCTGCAGGGCACCAACACCGCGACCTCGATCCGTCCTGACGACCGCGGCGGGTTCACGGTCACCGACGGGCCATTCGCCGAGACGAAGGAGGCCTTGGGCGGCTACTACGTGCTCGAGGCGGACGACCTCGACAGCGCCATCGAGATGGCCAAGCAGGTCCCCACTCCCTTTGGCGGCGTAGAAGTCCGCCCCATCCGGGTGTTCGACTGAGCCCGGACCACAGGCAGCAGATCGGCGGCTCAGCCGAAGCCGCACCAGCCGCCGAAGCCGAATCAGCCGCACCAGCCGCGCCGGCACCGGCGCCGGCACCGGCGCCGGCACCAGCACCAATACCAGCACCAGAGGATGTGGCTGCGGCCGTGGCCGAGGCGCACCGTCGTGAGTGGGCATTCGTGCTCGCCGCGACGGTGCGCGTCACGGCCGACCTGGACCTGGCCGAGGAGTGCGTCCAGCACGCCTACGCCAAGGCGCTCACTGCTTGGGGCGCGAACGGGATTCCCCGGCGGCCAGGCGCCTGGCTCACGACGGTGGCGAGAAGGCGGGCGGTGGACGAGTTGAGGCGGGAGGCGGCGTTTCGAAGGAGCTTGCCATATCTGGTGGTCGACGATCTCTCGGACGACCCCGCAGAAGATCCCCCCTCCGAAGATCCGCATAGCGACGACCTCCTAGCGGAGGACTCGCATCTCGCCGACGACCGCCTCCGCCTCGTCTACACCTGCTGCCACCCGGCGCTGGCCGAGGAGGCCCAGGTGGCGCTCACCCTCCGCCTGGTCTGCGGGCTGAGCACGGCCGAGATAGCCCGCGGGTTCCTCGTCAGCGACACCACCATGGCGGCTCGGATCACTCGTGCGAAGAAGAAGATCGCTCTGGCGAGGATCCCCTATCGCGTACCTCCCGCCAATGAGCTGGCGGCGCGTCGGCAGGGCGTCCTGCAAGTGGTCTACCTGGTCTTCACGACGGGTCACACGGCGCCTGCAGGTGGTCAGTTGCAGAAGGGCGATCTGCTCGAACGGGCGCTCGACCTCGCCCGCATGCTGCGATCGCTCCTACCTCACGACCCGGACGTAGCCGGCCTGCTGGCCCTCATGCTGCTCACGGACGCCCGCCGGGCGGCGCGCCAGCGAGACGACGGCTCGCTCGTGCTGCTCGAGGACCAGGACCGGACACTGTGGGACCGCCGCGCCATCGAGGAAGGACTCGCGCTCACGAGGGAGGCACTGGGCGGCGCTCCGAGGAGTCGTTTCGCTCTGATGGCGGCGATCGCCGCCGTCCACTCCGGCTCCCGCTCCTGGGAAGCGACGGATTGGGCCGAGCTGGTCGGCCTCTACCAGGTGCTCGCCGAGAGCTGGCCGTCGCCGGTGGTCGCTCTCAACAGCGCTGTGGCCACCGGCCTCGCCTTCGGTCCGGAGGCCGGCCTGGAAGCGCTGGCGAGCCTGTGGTCGGAGCCTCAGCTCGCCGGCTATCCCTACCTCGCCGCCGCTCGTGCCGACTTCCTGCGCCGCCTCGGCCGCCTGGACGAGGCCCGATTGTCATACGAAGAGGCGCTTTACCTGACGGAGAACGAAGTCGAACGCGCCTTCCTGGGAGGACGCCTCCGCGGGCTGTCGGGCGCCGGAGCGGAGCAGCCTCAGAAGCCGACCGACGAGTAAGGGTCGCCGTCGCCCGAGAAGACAAGATCGGCGCGCAGCGCCTTGCCCGGCACGTGCTCCTGGATTCGCCGGGCCCTCGCCAGTTCGGAGGGCCTCACGCCCCCGAGGTAGAAGCTCCCGAGGCGAGCGACATCGACGGTCAGGTCCGGCGTGCCCGCAGCGCCGCGCGGCACGGGGCCGGTGACCGATGCAACCCCGTCGCCTGCGACGGCCAGCGTGTAGACGCCGTCGTTCCACGAGCAGTTGGCGTCGCGCACGTCGAGGACGAGCACCTCTCCCGGGGCATTGGGATAGCGCCGCGCCTCCAGCGCAGCCCGCACGTCGACCAGGCGCACCCACAGCTCGTCCGAGCGGGCCGTCGTCCGCAGCTGACGAGGGTCCTCGAGAAGATGGCGGAGCAGTTCGTCGACCGGACGGTTGGATGCCTCGATGTACGAGATCAAGTCGACGCCGAGGAGGTAACGCCACAGGGCCGCATAGGCGGCGAGCGAGACCGTGACCATCACGTTCAGCTCGATGTTGCGCTGTCGGCGGTCCCCCGAGTCAAAACGAACGCTGTAGTCGAGGTAACCGTCCACCCGCCCATCCTCCTCGTAGGCAACGAAGAAGCGGTTCTTGGGGTCGGCCTCGAAGAAGTTGGGCTCGCCGAAGATCCCCTCCCACCACAGGTCGAGACAGTTGACCTCACCGGTGCGGAGCCTTCTGGCAGCCTCGAACAGGGGCGGGGCAAGCTCCTCCGCCTGCCCGGCGGTGATGACCTTGACCGTGCCGGGACAAAGGTCGGCGATGTCTTCGCGCAGTCTCGCCCGGTGCTTGTCGATCCTGTAGTTGCAGGCATAGCTGGCCACGCCGTATCCGAAGCGCTCGTAGATCCCGCCCTCACTGGCTCCCAGGCCTGCGAGCGGTTCCCCATGCTCGTAGATGTCGCGGAGCTGGAGATCCATCATCCGGCGGAGGAATCCTCTCCGCCTGTGCGTGGGAAGCACGGAGACGCCGCTGACTCCAGCCATTGGCACCGTGATCAGTCCGGGCACCGTCAGCTCGAGCTGGTAGGACGCGGCGGTGCCGACCACCTCGGAGCCGACGAAGGCGCCGATCATGCGCTCGACGCCGATCGCCTTGTTGTCGAGCTCGCGCAGGCGCTCCGGCGGGCGCCTGCCGAAAGCGTGGTCGAGGCAGGACGAGAAGCCGTCCACCTCGCCGTCGCTCAGCTTGCGGACCTCGATGTGCTGACCCGTCATCGCCTGCTCGAGCCTCCGGTCACGCGGATGGTCCTCCCTCGGCGGGCTCTTGGTCGCGGTTCAGCTTCCTGCGGATCAGGTCGACCCTCACCTCAGAGCTGTTGGCATCGCTTCCCTTGGCCTCGAGCAGGGCAGCGCGGTCAGCCTCCGCCTCCGCCTCGGCGCCGGCATCGGCTGCCGCCAGCCGCGCCTCCACGCCCTCCGCCACGAGCTTCTCGGCCTCCGCCAGCAGAGCCTCCACCATCTCGTCCTCGGGCACGACCCGAACGATCTTGCCGCGGATGAAAAGATGCCCCCGCTTGCGCCCCGCGGCGATCCCTAGATCCGCCTCGCGCGCCTCGCCAGGCCCGTTCACCACGCAACCCATGACAGCCACCTGGATCGGGAGCTGCTTCTCGCCGAGCACCCGCTGTACCTCATTTGCTACGGCGATCACGTCGATCTCGGCACGGCCGCAGGACGGGCAGGCGATCAGGTCCAGGCTCTTGCGCTCACGCAGGCCGAGGGACTCCAGCAGCTGGCGCCCGGCCCTCGCCTCCTCCACGGGGTCGGCTGTGAGCGAATAGCGGATGGTGTCACCGATGCCTTCGGCCAGCAATGTGGCGATCCCCGCTGTCGCCTTGATCAGGCCGCCCGGAGGCGGGCCCGCCTCAGTCACCCCGAGGTGCAACGGGTGGTCGAAGGTCTCGGAAGCGAGCCGGTAGGCGGCGATCATCAACGCGACGTTGGAGGCCTTCACGGAGATCTTGACGTCGTGGAAGTCGACTTCCTCGAAATAGGCGATCTCCATCTGCGCCGACTCGACGAGAGCTTCGGGAGTGGCCCCGCCGTGCTTCTTGTAGAGGTCCGGGTGCAGGGACCCGGCGTTCACGCCGATGCGGATCGGTACGTTCCGGTCTCGGGCCTCGCTCGCCACCAGCTTGATCTCCTCGGGCTTGCGGAGGTTGCCGGGGTTCAGGCGTAGACCGTGGACTCCTGCCTCGAGGGCGGCGAGGGCCATCTCGTAGTGGAAATGGACGTCGGCGACGATCGGCACCGGAGACCGGGGAACGATGCGAGCCAGGCCCTCGGCCGCCGCCTGCTCGTTGCACGTGCAGCGGACGATGTCGGCACCCGCGGCTGCCAACGCATAGATCTGTGCCAGCGTCCCCTCGACGTCAGCGGTCTTCGTGATCGTCATCGACTGCACGCTGACGGGGGCGCCGCCGCCGACGGGCACGCCGCCGATCCTGATCTGGCGGGTCTTGCGCCTCTCTCCCAGCGGCACAGTGCGTACGTCCATGATCGACATTCTCCTCGCATCGCAGGGTGGTCCGCCGCAGCCTCGCAGCAGTCCGCCGCCGCCTCACCTCGTCATCGAGGTTAGCCCTGCCGGTGGGGGCGACCCGCCGGGGGCGACCCGCCGGGGCGACCCGCTGGGCGGCCGATCGGACCGGCCCGCGCCCCGCCGCCGCCGGCGCCACCTGCCGCGGATGGTGTCGGCTAGCATCGCGCTCCCCCCGGCTCACGGACGCGCTTCGGCGCGCCCTTGGCGCGGGCGGATCCCGAGGAGCCCGAGGAGCCCGAGGAGGAGGAGATGAGCACCGACGCCGCCCGGACCACTGCCGCGACCCCCGTTACCCCGGCAAAGCCCGCTGTCACCACGACCGACGAGATGCAGGCCGAACAGGCTGCGATCGACAAGGCCTATGCCTGCCTCGCTTCCATGCGGCACAAGGCCGAGGGGCTCCTCACCGACCTGCGTGCCGCAGGCAAGCCCGATCCTGACCTCGAGTTCGCCCTCTCCCGCAGGATCAAGCTGCTGACCGACTCCAACCGCCCACTCGTGTTCGGAAGGATCGACCGGGCCGACGGCGAGGTCTGGCATCTGGGCCGGCGTCACGTCGAGGATCCGGCCTCCGATCCTGTGGTCATCGAGTGGCGCGTGCCCGTTGCGATGCCCTTCTACCGCGCCAGGCCGTCGGACCCCCTCGGCCTCGTCCGCCGACGCCAGCTGATGGTGGAAGGAGGGAGGCTGATCTCGTTCGCCGATGACGAGTTTCGAGCTGAGGGGGCGGCGCAAGACGGGGAAGTCAGCCGCATCCGGGGCGGTGACGCCCTGCTCGCCGAGCTCGAGCGGTCGAGATCGGGCGAGATGCTCGACATCGTCGCCACCATCCAGGCCGAGCAGGACGAGGTGATCCGTGCGCCCCTCGAAGGCGTGATCGCGGTTCAGGGCGGTCCGGGCACCGGCAAGACCGCCATCGGACTGCACCGAGCGGCCTACCTTCTCTACAACCATCCGCAACTCGCCCGCGCCGGCGTCCTCGTGGTCGGCCCGAATCGCACGTTCCTCCGCTACATCGCCCAGGTCCTCCCGTCGCTCGGGGAGGAAGCGGTCGTGCAGACCGCTCTCGCCGACCTCGTCCCTTCAGCCAAGGTCCGCGACGTCGAGCCGCTGGAGACTGCCCGCCTGAAGGGCGATCCCCGGATGATGCGGGTCCTCGAACGGGCGCTGCAGGCGCGACGCCGTCACCTAGACGAGGACCTCGTCGTGCACGTCGGCTTGTCGAGGATCGTGGCGCCGAGGGAGGAGGTGAACCGGCTCGCCGATCACCTGGCCAGCCGCTCCGGCCCCTACCTCGCGGGACGGGCAGCGCTCCGTTCGAACCTGGTGAGCCTGCTCCACAGGGCGTCGTTTCGAGCCGGCGGTCCGAGCAACCTCGACCGGGTCGAGCTCGGAAAGCACCTCGCCGGCGACCCGGTCTTCAGCGCAGCCCTCGACCGGATGTGGCCCTCGGGTTCGGCGGCCGCCTTGGTCGCCGAGCTGCTGGCGAGCCCGAGCCGGCTCGCCACGGCTGCCGAGGGGGTCCTCGACGAGCCGGAGGTGTCCCTGCTGGCGCGGGCCCGCCGGGCCGCCGCCGCAGGCAAGACCCGCTTCACCTATGCCGACCTGGCGCTCGTCGACGCCGCTCAGTCCCTCCTGCACGGCCCCCCTCGCAGCTACGGCCACGTCGTGGTCGACGAGGCGCAGGACATGAGCCCGATGCAGCTGGCGATGCTCGCCCGCCGCTGCCCTGCCGGCTCGATCACCGTCCTCGGGGATCTGGCGCAGGGGTCGTCGGCGTGGTCGTACTCGACGTGGGAGGAGATCGTGGCCCACCTTCCCCAGCCGAAGGGTTGGGAGCCGCGTCATCTGACACTCGGCTACCGGGCTCCCGGTCAGGTGCTCGACTTCGCGGCGCGCTTGCTGCCGTATGCCGCGCCCGGGGTTCCGGCCACCGAATCGGTGCGCGCCGGACGGTCAGCCCCGGTGATCATCTCCTCGACGCCAGAGGCTCTCTTCGCCGACGCAGGTGAGCAAGCGGCGCGGGTGGCGGCCGAGGGCTGGCTCGTCGGTTGCATCGTCGCCGACGGTTCAGTGACCGAAGCAGCTCGTGCCATGAAGGCGGCTGGCGTGGCCTTCGGGATCGCCGACCGCGACGGCCTCCATCAGCCGATCACGCTGCTCGGCGCCACGACCGCCAAGGGGCTCGAGTTCGACGCCGTCGTCGTAGTGGAGCCGGCCGCCATCGCCGCCGACGGTGCGGGGATAGCCGGCCTCCGGCTCCTCTACGTCGCCCTCACCCGACCGATCCAGCATCTCTCGATCGTGCACTCGCAGCCGCTCCCGGCGGCCCTCGCCTGAGCGCACGGAGCCGGTCTGCGTCAGCCGCCGGGGAGGTGAACGGGGCGCACGATGTCGAGGTACAGCAAGCTGAGCCCCAGCACCACGATGAAGGCGAGCATCGCGTACGCCACGGGCATCAACTTCGAGACATCGGCGATGTAGCGCCTTCCACGCCTCGACCGGATCCGCTCGTACACCGCGATCAGGACGTGACCGCCGTCGAGAGGGAGCATCGGGAACATGTTGGCCATCCCGAGGAAGATGTTGACCACGGCCAGCAGCAGAACCACCGTAGCTGCGCTCTGATTCGACGCCACCTCGACGACGCCGACTATCGAGACCGGACGGGTCGAGTTCTCCTGCGCCGTCTGCGCCGCCGACTGGCTCTTGCCGGAGGTCGCCACGTCGTGGGCGAGAGAGGACAGCCCGGACAAGGAGAAGGCCGAAGCGAAGCTGCCAACCGTCTCGCGCGTGTACGTCCCGACCAATGCCCCCGAGCGCCAGACGGCTGTCAGCGGGTTGATGGTCTGCAGCACGGGGACCCCCACCTGCTCGACGCCGAGGAATCCCGATTGGGACGCTTTGGTCGTCGAGGGGCGTGCTGCCACGGACTGCCCGTTCTCGACGACGCGGACCTTGCGCCCGTCGGCGGGCGTCGCATGCAGCGTGACCAACCTGCTCCCCCGCCGCACGACGATCGCAAGCGGAACGCCTGGATGATCGCCGATGAAATCGTCGAAACCAGTCGGATCGCTCCACTTGTGCCCATCTACGGAGACGAGCACGTCGCCTGACCGGAATCCGGCGCGGGAGGCGGGGCTCGGGCCCGTCGAGAGCTGCAGCACGCCGCTCACCTGGTCGAGCGTCGTGCTGGTCGGCAGCCCGATGAGGACGGCGAGGCCGAACAGCAAGAGGTAGGCCATCACGAAGTGCATCACCGACCCCGCCACCGCCACGCTCATGCGACGGGGGAACGACGCCTGCCGGTACGTGCGCGCCTCGTCGCCCGGGTCGACCTCCTCTGCGGAGGTCATCCCGAGGATCCTCACGTAGCCCCCCGCCGGGATGGCCTTGATCCCGTAAGCGGTCTCGCCCTTGCGGATCGACCAGACCCGGGGCCCGAAGCCGAGGAAGTACTCGGTGACCTTCATCCCGGCACGTTTCGCGGTGACGAAGTGGCCGAGCTCGTGCACCATGATCATCGCCACCAGGGCGGCGACGATCACCACCACCTGCAACCCGTGCAGCAATGCCGCCACGAGGACGACTGCCGCGACTGTGGCGAGCAGCCGCAACAGGTCGCTCCTCTGGCTGCCCTGCGCGCTGGGCGGCCGGGTCCCCCCGTAACGGGAACCAGGGCGCTCCGGGCTGCTGTCCTCCTCGTCCGCCGTGTTGCTCGTGCTGCTCTGAGTCACCCCGACCGACCCAGCCGTGCGAGAACCTCGTAAGCCTTGGCCCGCGCCGCCGCGTCTGCGCCGAGCACGTCCTCGACGTCCTTGATCGCCATCCCGTCGTGCGCGTCCAACGTCTCGGAAACCACGTCCGCTATTGCCAACCACGGAAGGCGGCCCTCCAGGAACGCGGCGACGGCGACCTCGTTGGCGGCGTTCAGCCACGCCGGCGCACCACCGCCCGCCCTGCCCGCCTCGAATGCGAGGCGGAGGCACCTGAAGACCGCCAGGTCGGGGGCCTCGAACTCGAGCCGGCTTACCTGCGACCAGTCGAGGCGCCCGAACGGGGCCGTGAGCCGGTCCGGGTAGGAGAGGGCGTAGCCGATCGGCAACCGCATGTCGGGGAACGAGAGCTGGGCGATCGTCGACCCGTCACCGAACTCGACCATCGAGTGCACGATCGACTGAGGGTGCACCAGCACCTCGATCGCCTCGTAGGGCACCCCGAACAGCTCGTGCGCCTCGATCACCTCGAGGCCCTTGTTCATCAACGTCGAGGAGTCGACGGTGATCTTCGGGCCCATCCGCCACGTCGGGTGCGCGAGCGCGTCGTCGACGGTCACCTGCTCCAGCTCCGCCAGGCTCCTGCCACGGAAGGGTCCCCCGCTGGCGGTCACCACCAACCTCGCCACCGTCGAGGGAACCCCGGGACCCCGTCCGGAGGCGACGCCGGCGTTGATCTCGGCCACCGATTGAGGTCCGAGGCACTGATGGATGGCACCGTGCTCGGAGTCGACCGGCACCAGCTCGCAGCCGGGAGTCGCTCGACGCGCTTGCACCACCGGGGCTCCGGCGATGAGCGACTCCTTGTTGGCGAGGGCAAGGCGACGTCCCGTCGAGAGCGCGGCCAGGGTCACCGGAAGCCCGGCGAAACCGACGACCGCGTTCAGAACGACGTCCCCGATCCGAGCGACCTCGGCGAGCGCCTCCGGTCCCTCCAGCACCTCGACCGCGGCCGGCACCAGTTCGGCCAGCCGTCCGCCGAGGCCCTTCTCGGCGATGGCGACCACCTGCGGCGGGGGATCGAGCGAGCAGGCCTGAGCGGCGAGGGTCTCGACGGACCGGTTGGCGCCGAGCGCTACAACCTGGAAGCTCTCCGGGTCCGTACGGACGACGTCGATGGCCTGCCGGCCGATCGACCCGGTCGAACCGACGATGCTCACACGGCGCTGCGTGGCAGCCGCAGCCGCCGCCTGTTCGCTCACGTGATGTGCAGCGCCCGCACGAGGACGTAGACCGCGGGCAGGACGAAGAGGATCGCATCGAAACGATCCAGCAACCCGCCGTGCGCCGGCAACAGCGAACCCATGTCCTTCAGGCCGAGCGAGCGTTTCGTCAGTGATTCGGCGAGGTCGCCGAGGGGGGCGAAGAACGCCACGACGAGCCCGAGGGCAATGCCACGGCCGATCGTCCACGGCGGAAGCAGGATGCCGACTGCGACGCAGGTGCCGATCGCCACCGCCATGCCGCCGATCAGGCCCTCCCACGTCTTGTTCGGGCTCACCCTCGGGGCGAGCTTGTGCCGGCCGATCAGGCTGCCGACGAGCAGCCCGCCGGTGTCGTAGAGGACTGCGCCGAGCACGGCGGCGAAGACGATTGCCACGCCGTGCCCGTGGCGGAAGGTCAGCGGGGGCCAGCAGCAGGCCCGTGAACGACCCGAGCACGCCCACCCAACCGAGGACGAACAACGTGGCGCCGATGTTGGCGACGGGATCGTCCTTCAACACCCCGGCGACGAACCAGACGAATGTGGCGACGACGGCTGCCGCCATCACCACTGCCACGCCCTCGCCGCCCTTCAGGTAGCCGGCAAGCGAGGCGGCCGGCGCGGCGAGGATGCCGATCAAGGCGGCGGGCTGGTAGCCCACCTTGCGCAGTGCCGCGTAACCCTCGGCGGTACAAGCCGTCAGCACGACCATGCAGAGGGCAAGGGTCGTGACGCTTCCCGCCAGGAAGGCGGCGGCGGCCACGGCACCGAGACCGACACCGACCGCCGTGGCCAGCCCGATGTTCCGTCCCGTCCTCGACCTGGCGGACGTCGCCGTCGGCGCTGAATCCGAGCGAACGGCCGCAGGCAACAGCAAGGGGGTGGTGCGACGAGCGCGTGACTTGCCGCCAGTCGAGTGCGAGGGCGATGTGGCTTCGAAGAGCGCCAGATCGGCGGCGGGTCCTTCATCCGCAGCGGCAGCGCCGGCCGAGGCCGCACCCCCGGCAGCGACAGCACCGGCGGCGGCGGCACCCCCGGCATGCGCAGCATGCGCGGGGTGAGTGCGGCCGCTGCGGCTGTGACGACCTGTTCCACCGCCCGGCGCGGGGAGCAGCTGCGATATCGAGAGGGGGCCTCGGCGGGACCTCCTCGGCCGGCTGCCGCCTTCCGCAGGACCCTCGTCGGCGTCCTTGCCTTGTTGATGCCTGACCGTCTCGGCTGAAGCGGTCGCTGCCCAAACCGCCCACGCCTGGTCCTCCCCGACCCCTTCGTGATCGGCCGCCGACGACGGGGCAGGTCCCCGACGCGGTGAGGCGCCGTTGCCCGACCCGGATGCCACCCGACCGCGGCGGGCAGGAGGCGCGTCGAAGTCGAAGTCGAAGTCGAACGGATCCTCGTCGTCGACGTGTCCGCCGCCGGACTCGATCACCGAATCGTCGTCGGCGAGATGCGACATGTCGGGCTCGTCCGCCCAGTCGTCGCGGTGCTCGCGCCATACCGGCCCCCGCACGGCGGGAGCGTCGCCGGAGTGCCCGTGCATCTCGTCCTCGGGATCGAGCAGGACGCGCGGCACCTGCCCTGTGGGCGGGTCGGACCAGTGCGGGAGAACGAGCTCGGTCTCAGTCCCGGCCGAGCCGTGAGGACGGTCAGGTGGGACTGCCGAGGCGTCAGCGGGGTTCGGAAACCTTTGACCGTTGCTCGCGGCAGGTGCCGCCACTTCAGCAGGCGACGACTCGGCCCGCTCGTGAGCGAGGGCGTCAGCCAGCAACTCGTCCGCACTCCGGTTTGCGGGTGGATTCGCAGGTGAGGAGGAGTCCTCCGTGACCTCGTCCGGCGACCGCCCGCCGGGACCGTTCTCCACGGCGTCCCGGCCGTTCTCCCCCGGGCTCCCGCCATCCGTCCTGTCCGTCCCGTCCCCGTTCGCCGGCACCTCCGGCACGTGAACTGTGAGACCGGCGGCAACGGCCGCCTCGACGCCGGCGATCCGCACCCGTTCGGTCGGCGCCTCTCGACGCTCCGCCACGGCTGGGTCCGGCCAATGCGCTGCCTCGTTCACGATGCCTCCCGTTCGGGGGGTGCCCGGCGGCGGGCACCGATCTCGTGCCCGAAACCGCTCGGTCAGACTTCGAGCAGTTCCTGCTCCTTGTGGGTCACGAGCTTGTCGATCTCGCCGACGAGCTCGTGGGTCAGCTTCTCGAGCTCCTTCTCGGCGCGCTCGAGATCGTCCGAAGAGATGTCGCCGTCCTTCTCCCACGACTCCAGCTCGTGGCGCGTGGCACGACGGATGTTCCTGACCGCAACCCGCCCTTCCTCCGCCTTGTGCCGTACCATCCTCACGAGCTCCTTGCGTCGCTCCTCGTTCAGCTGCGGGAAGATCAACCGGATCACCACGCCGTCGTTGGAGGGGTTGATACCCAAGTCGGACTGCTGGATCGCCTTCTCGATCGACTTCAGGGCCTGCTTGTCATAAGGGCTCACGACGAGCACCCGCGCCTCGGGCACCGAGAAGCCGGCGATCTGCTGGAGCGGCACCTCCGTGCCGTAGTACTCAACCTTCAGTTTCTCTATCAGCCCGGGGGCCGCCCGGCCCGTCCGGACCCCGGCGAAATCGTTCTTGGTGTGCTCGACAGCCTTGGCCATCCGATCACGGCACTCGCCGAGCGCCGCCTCGATGAGGGATTCGTCGGTCACCGGATCAGCGTACCGATCTCGCCACCAAGGGCGCTCCGGATGTTTCCCGGCCGCATCAGGTCGAACACCAGGATCGGGATGTTGTTGTCCTTGCAGAAGGTGATGGCGGTGAGATCCATCACCCGCAGGTCGCGCGACACGACATCCATGAACGACACCTCGTCGTAGCGGGTCGCCTCCGGGAAGAGCTTCGGATCGGCGCTGTAGACGCCGTCAACACCTGAATGGGTCCCCTTCAGGATCGCCTGAGCCTCGATCTCGGCCGCCCGCAGGGCAGCAGGCGTGTCGGTGGTGAAGTAGGGCGCGCCCATGCCGGCGGCGAAGATCACGACGCGGCCCTTCTCCAGGTGGCGGATGGCACGCCGGCGGATGTACGGCTCCGCCACCTGCGCCATCTGGATCGCCGTGAGGACCCGGGTCGGCTGGCCCTCGCGCTCGATGGCGTCCTGCAGGGCGAGCGCGTTGATGATCGTGCCGAGCATCCCCATCGTGTCGGACGTCGCCCGGTCCATCCCCTCACCGGCGCCCGTCGTGCCGCGCCAGATGTTCCCTCCGCCGACGACTATCGCCAGCTGGACACCGAGCTCGTCGACAGAGGTGGCTATCTCCTTGGCGAGCCGCCCGACGGTCGAGGCGTCGATCGTCTCGTCGGAAGCGGAGCTGGCCAGAGCCTCGCCAGACAGCTTGAGGACCACCCTGCGCCAGCGCAGTCCTTTGACACCTCTCGTGGCTCCCTCGTCCATGTGCTCAGCCCCGGTCTCGGCGGGGCCCTCAGGCCCCGATCTCGACCTGCGCGTAGCGCACGATGCGGGCGCCGCCGAGCAGGTCGGCGATCGACTTCTTGTCGTCGCGAACATATGCCTGCTCGAGGAGGCAGCGCTCCTTGAACCAGCCGCCGAGGCGCGACTCGATGATCTTCTCCAGCGCGGCCTCGGGCTTGCCCTCGTTGCGCGACAGCGTCTCGATCGTCTTGCGCTCGGACTCGACCAGGTCGGACGGCACGTCCTCCCGGCTCAGGTACTCCGGGCGGGCGAAGGCGATGTGGACGGCAACGTCGTGCGCCAGCTCCCGCTCGCCGCCCGACACCTCGATCAGCACGGCGTTCTTGCCCCGCTCGGCTTGGAGGTGCAGGTAGCTCTCGAGCACCGAACCCTCCCCCGCCACGAAACGATGCACCCGCCCTACGGCGATGTTCTCCTTCAAGGTCACCTTCAGCTCGTCCACCTCGGCGTCATGGGCGGCAAGCGCCTCCTCGCCGTCGCTGGCAACGGCGTTCGCCAGCTTGTCGACGAGGGCCACGAAGTCGGCCGACTTGGCCACGAAATCCGTCTCGCACTTCAGCTCGACGATCGCCCCGCACGCCGTGCCGTCACCGACGACGACCACCGAGACAGCGCCCTCGCTGTTCTCCCGCTCCCCGCGTTTGCCCGCGCTGACCAGCCCCTGCTCGCGCAGCCACTGCTTGGCGAGCTCGATGTCGCCACCGTTTTCCTGCAACGCCTTGCGGCAGTCGAGGATGCCGGCCCCGGTCGCCTGCCGGAGCGCGGCAATGTCCTTTGCAGAGATCTCTGCCACTTGCCTCAAGCCTCCGATGTCGTGGTGCCGGCAGCGGCTACCGCCATCCGCTGCGGCTCGGTACGAGACGGCGGCGGTGCCGTCAGTCCCATCTCGGACCGGCGATGCGAGATGTAGCGGCCCTCGGTCACCGCGTCGGCGATGATCCTGCACATCAAGCTGCCGGCGCGGATTGCGTCGTCGTTGCCGGGGATCACGAAGTCGATCACGTCGGGATCGCAGTTGGTGTCGACGACCGCGATGACGGGGAGACCGAGCTTGTTCGCCTCGGTCACGGCGATGTGCTCCTTCTTCGTGTCGATGACGAAGATGGCATCCGGCAGCCGGTTCATCTGGCGGATGCCGCCGAGGTTCCGCTGCAGCTTCTCGAGCTCGCGGCTGAGGATCAGCGCCTCCTTCTTCGGCATGGCACCGAAGTCACCCGCTTGCCTTGCGTTCTCCAGCTCGGCCAGCTTGCGCACGCGCCCGGCGATGGTCTGGAAGTTGGTCAGCATGCCGCCGAGCCAGCGCTCGTTGACGTACGGCATCCCGCAGGCACGGGCGAACTCCGCCACCGGGTCCTGGGTCTGCTTCTTGGTCCCTACGAAGAGGATCACGCCGCCTCTGGCCACGATGTCGCGCACGTAGGCATATGCGACGTCGATCTGGGCGAGCGTCTTGTTGAGGTCGATGATGTAGATCCCGTTGCGCTCGCCGAAGATGAACCGCTTCATCTTCGGGTTCCAGCGCCGGGTCTGGTGCCCGAAATGGACACCGGCCTCGAGAAGCTGCTTCATGGTGACTACTGCCACTTTTCCTCCCGACGGTTGCTCGGCACCGGGCGCAACGCCTCGTCAGGAGGCGACCGTGGGTAAGGCCCGACCGAATGATCGAGGGACACTTCGGGTCCCGAGGCCCGTTCGGACCTCGCTCACAGCGTAGTCGACGGCAGGCGCGGCTCCGTCAGGGCCTCCAGGCACCGGCTCCGTCAGGGGCTCGGGGCGAGCCGATGCGGATCCAAGCTGCCTAGGCCGGCTCCCGCATCGCCCGCGCCATGCGGTGCCGCAGCTGCAACACCGCCTTGGTGTGGATCTGGCAGGCACGGCTTTCGGTCACGCCGAGGACGTCCCCGATCTCGGCGAGGTTCAGGCCCTCGTAGTAGTAGAGGGTGAGGACCGTCTTCTCCCGTTCGCCGAGGTTCTCGATCGCCTCGGCGAGGATCTTCCTCGTCTCGGCCATCTCGAGGAGGGCCATCGGGCCGTCGGCCTGGTCGGCCAACTGCTCGCCGAGAGTCCCGCCCTCTCCCCGCCCGAACACGACATCGTCGAGCTGCAGCACTCCGGCGACGGACGTCTGCCGGAAGAGCTCGTGCAGCTCGCCGAGCGAGACCTGCATCTCGTTCGCCAGCTCGCCGTCGCTCGGCGAGCGGCCGTAAAGATGCTCGAGCTTCGCATAGGCCTTGTCGGCGGCACGCGCCTTTGCCCTCACGGACCGCGGCACCCAGTCGATCGAGCGGAGCTCGTCGAGGATGGCGCCGCGGATCCGGCTGATGCCGTAGGTCTCGAACTTGATCGCCCGGTCGGGGTCGAACTTCTCGATGGCGTCGATCAGCCCGAGGATCCCGTAGCTGACCAGATCCGCCTGATCCACCGTGCTCGGCAGGCCGGCGGCAACCCGTCCCGCCACGTACTTCACGATCGGCGAGTAGTGGAGGATCAGCTTGTCTCGCGAGTCACGGCTGCCACTCCGCTTGTACTCGGTCCAGAGCTCCTTGACGGCCTCGGAGCCGGCTACGTCTACGTCGGACACCGTCTTCAGGCCCTCGGGTGGGTCTCGGCGTACACGCCTACGAGGCGGTCCCTGGAGACGTGTGTGTAGATCTCGGTGGTACGCAGGTTGGCATGGCCGAGCAGCTCTTGGACCACCCTCAGGTCGGCTCCTCCGTCGAGGAGGCGGGTGGCATAGGTGTGGCGCAACGCATGCGGATGGGTGGGGACAGGAGAACGGCGGTCGAGGACCCGGCGCACGTCGCGTGGCCCCATCCGTCCGCCCCGGCGGTTCACGAGGAGCGCTCCGGCGGGGGTGTGCGCGGCGACGAGGCCAGGACGGCCGAGCTGCAGGTATTCCCGCAGCGCTTGGACGGATGCGGCGCTCGCCGGTACCCGGCGCTGCTTGCTCCCCTTGCCCCAGACGGTCACGTTCGCCGCCGCCAGGTCGACGTCGTCGAGGTCGAGGCCGCACAGCTCGGAAACCCGAAGGCCGCTCCCGTAGAGGAGCTCCAGCAGTGCGTCGTCACGAAGCTCGAGTGCCCGCGCCACCAGCTCGCCGTCGGTCCGTCGCCCAGGCGAGCCCTCCTCTCTCACCGCCGCCGGCTCGGCCCTGACGGGTTCGAGGATCTCATCCATCTCGTCGTCCGTCAGCACCCTCGGCAGGCGTCCCTCCCCCGCTGGTGCCGAGAGACGGCGCGCCGGGTCCGCGGCGATCAGCCCGCGCCGGCGCGCCCAGTCGAAGTAGCGCCTGACTGCGGCCGCCCGGCGGGCGATCGTGCGCCGCTCGTAGCGCCGAGTGGTGAGGTACGCCAGGTAGCGCCTGAGCGTCAGCCGATCGACGTCTTCGGGGCCGTCGGCGCCGAGCCGCCCCGCCCAGTCGACGAACGCGGCCATGTCGCTCGAGTAGGCGCGCACCGTCGCCGGGGCTGCCCCGGCGAGAGAGCGACCGAAAGCCTCCAGCTCCCACGGCATTCTCTAAACCGTACAAGAAGGAGTCATCCTGCGTACGTAAGTACGCCATGCTGTTGGTTGATCGCACATCGCACGCCGACGTGCGAGAAGATGGGCGCGTGGCCAACCGCATACTGATCGTCGAAGACGACGAAGGGATCCGTGCCTCGATGCGGCTGGCGCTCGAGGACGAGGGCTACGAGGTCGCGGAGGCGGGCACCGGCGAGGAGTCGCTGGACATCTTCCGCTCGTCCGCCGGGCAGCCCTTCGACCTGCTGATCGTGGACATCATGCTGCCGGGGATGGATGGTTTCGAGTGCACGAGAGAGCTGCGGCGGATGAGCGCCGTGCCGATCATCGTGGTCACCGCCAGGACCGACACGCATGACGTGGTGGCAGGACTGGAGGCGGGTGCGGACGACTACGTGACCAAGCCGTTCGCTCCCAAGGAGCTGGCCGCCCGCATCCGGGCGCTGCTCCGGCGGGTGCGGTCCGGCGAAGGCTCGGTCTCCTCGCTGGTCTTCGGTGAGCTGGAGATCCTGCCCGAGGCGGGAGTCGTGCGGCTCGCCGCGGAGGAGGTACACCTAACCCGAACGGAGTTCCTGCTCCTCTGCGAGCTGGCGGAGAACGCCGGCAAGGTGCTCTCGCGTGAGCAACTTCTGGAACGGGTGTGGAGCTACGACTACTTCGGCGACGGCCGGCTCGTCGACGTCCACATCCGCCGGCTGCGCACCAAGATCGAGCCCGATCCCGCCAATCCCAGGTTCATCGTCACCGTCCGCGGGCTCGGCTACAAGCTGGCTCCCTGACCGGGCGAAAGGCGGTCCCGAGTTGCTCTCGCTGTCCCGCAAGCGGCATCAGCCGGCGAGCGGTGACAGCAGCGCGGACGACGCCGGCCCGGGCGAGAGCACGACCGCGCCACGCCCCGCTACCCGGGTCGGCCGCCGGGCCGAGGGCGCGCAGCCGGGGCGCCGGCCCGCTCTCCGCCGCTGGCTGCGGACCCAGTACACGACAGGAATGCGCTCCCGTGTCGCGCTCACCTTCGCCCTCGGGGCGCTCGCTCTCAGCAGCGCCATCTGCGGAGGGATCTACTTCGCCTCTCGGACCGTCCTCATCGACGAGCAGATCCAGACCTTCCGCTCACAGGCCTTCACCAACGGGGTGATCGTCGCCGACGCGCTCCAGTCTCAGGCACACCCCGACATCGGCGTGATCCTGAGCAGCCTCGGTCCTGCGCAGTCCTATTCGATCTTCTACCGCAACGGCAGGCCCCCCGCCTACCCGAACTTCATCGCCCCGACCCCGCAGCAGACCCCGCCACCTGCCCTCGTCCGCGCCGTCCTCCACGGGACGCCGTCCGAGGAGACCTACCGCCAGGGCACCGACATCCGCTACGTCGTCGGCTTCCCGATCCCCTCGATCAAGGGCTCGTACATAGAGGACTTCGATCTCTCACCACTCGAGAACACCATCCACAAGATCCTCGTGGCGTTGCTGATCGCTGCCATCACGACCACCCTGCTCGGAGCGCTGCTCGGGATGTGGGCAGCCGGGCGGGCGATGCGCCCGCTGCGCGAGGTGGGTGATGCGGCCAAGGCGATCGCCGCCGGGGAGCTGGACACGCGCCTCGAGACGGCCAGCGCCTCCGACCTCGCCGCGCTCGCTTCCTCGTTCAACGAGATGGTCGACCAGCTGCAGGACCGCATCGAGCGGGACGCCCGCTTCACCTCTGACGTCAGCCACGAGCTCAGGTCTCCCCTCACGACCCTCTCGGCATCGTTGGGCGTGCTCGAGTCGCGGGCATCGGAGATGCCCGAGCGGGCGCAACGTGCCGTGTCGCTCGCCGGCGCCGAAGTTCGTCGCTTCGCCCGGATGCTGAGCGATCTCCTCGAGATCTCGCGCCTCGACGCCGGTTCGAACGAGCTGGTGCTGGACGAGGTGGAGGTCGGTGAGCTCGTCCAACGGACGCTCTCCTCGATCGCCGGAGCGACCGGCCCGCAGATTCCCGTCGCCGTCGAGCCGGAGGTGGAGAGCAGGCACGTGCTGGTCGACAAGCGGCGTTTCGAGCGCATCGTCGGCAACCTCGTCGAGAACGCCGGCCTCTACGCCGGCGGCGCCACGCTCGTCACGGTGGGACTGAGCGGCGGATCTGTGCGGATCGGTGTGGAGGACCACGGACCTGGCATCCCGCCTGCCGAGCGTGAGCGCATCTTCGAGCGGTTCAGCAGGGGCACGAGCGGTCGCAAGCGCGGCGTGAGCGACGGCGCCGGCCTCGGGCTCGCCCTCGTCGCCGAGCACGCGCGCCTACACGGCGGGCGGGTGTGGGTGGAGGAAGCCGCCGGCGGTGGGGCGCTCTTCGTGGTGGAGCTGCCGATGACGCCTACGGCGACGCCGTGACGAGGCGTGCGCTGGTCGGGCTGGCGCTGGCGGCGTGCGCGGTCGTCGGCACGGCGTGCGGAGTGCCGACCTCGACCACTCCGACCGCTTTGGACCGAAGCCAGATCCCGAACGCCATCCTCTCCTATCGCCCGATAACCGCCACCACGGCCATCCCGTCGGGAGAGCAGATCTTCAACGTCTACTTCTGGTTCAGCGGCACTCTTGTCGCCGCCCCGCGCTTCTACAAGGTCACCAAGAGCCACCCGACGGTGACCCCTCAATATGTCCTCGCCGTCCTCGAGGCAGGCCCGGCCGGTTCGGACAACGATGCCGACTACAGCCTGCTGCCGACCAGCAGCGAGCCTCGCTACGTTTCCTTCGTGAAGGGCATCGTGAGGGTGGAACTGACCTCCAACGAGGTCTTCGACATCGCCGCTTTGGCGCAGATCGTCTGGACGCTGCGGGCGATCCACGGCGTGGCGGGCGTCCGGTTCCTGGTCGGCGGCAAGCCGGTGGCGGTGCCCGACGGGTCCGGAAACATCATCCGTGGGCCGGTCACGGAGGGGAACTACGAGAACTTCGCCCCGCAGTAGCGGACGCTCACGCGTCCAGCAGCTGTCCCGCCGAGCTGATCTCGTCCTCCCAGGGCACCACCGGGGCGTCCGACCACAGCCGCTCCAGCGAGTAGAGGTCACGGGTCTCGGTGTCGAAGACGTGGACGACGAAGTCCCCGTAGTCGAGAAGAACCCAGCGCAGGTCGTTCAGGCCTTCGACGCGGATCGGCGATCCACCGCCCTCTGACCGCACCTGCTTCTCGACCTCCTCGGCGATCGTCCGTACCTGCCGGGTGTTGGTGCCCGCCGTGATGACGAAGGCATCGGTGATCACGAGAAGGTCTCCGACGTCGAGCACCACCGTGCGCTCGAGAGTCTTCGATGACGCGGCACGAGCCGCGACCATTGCCTTCTCGGTTATCACGGCGCCCCCTTCATGGTTGTTGTGGCATCTCGTTCGGTGTGTTGGCCGGCGCGCTGGACGAACCGGTTGACTCTTTGGCTGATTCTGTGGCTGAAGATGCCCGCGACGGACTCGTTCGATGCGCCTGCATGGCGGTACGGGCCGCCGCGGGGGTGCGAGGATGGTGCGGCACCGCGGCGCGGGCGCTCATCGGGAGCACCAGAAGAACGATACAGGCGCCGAGCGAAACAACGAGCACTGCGAGTCCGATGATCGCCGTTCTTCGACGCTCCCGCCGGCGGCGCCGGAGCTCTGTCCTCGGCAGGATGGTCACCGTCATCCGCTGCCAGCGTAGAGCGCCCGGCCGCGGATGAGTTGGATTGCCGCTTCTGGCACGAGGTAGTCGAGCGGGCGCCCGCTCGCCGCCCGATCGCGCAGGTCGGTGCTTGAGATCTCGAGCGCCGGGACCTCCACGTCGACCCGCCGCCACCCGCTCGTGCTGCTGGTTCCGTCGCCGGGGCGCTCGCTGTGGCCATCGCTGTGCCCGGGGCGGGTGACAACTACCAGGGTCACGGACTCGCGGATCTCCTCGATCCGCTCCCAGGTCCGCAGCTCCCTGGCGACGTCGGCTCCGACGATCAGGTACAGGTCGGCATCGGGATGCCGGGCGGCAACCTCGGCAACCGTGTCAGCCGTGTACGAGACGCCACCCCTGTCGATCTCCAGGGGGGAAGCCTCCACCCCCTCGACGTTGCCGACGGCGGCCGTCACGAGAGCCAGTCTCTCGTGCGCCGGTGTCACGGCTCTGGCGCCCGCCTTCTGCCAGGGAACGTTGGCGACCACCAACAGCACCTTGTCGAGCCCGAGTTCGTGGCGGGCGTTGACGGCGGCGACGAGATGCCCGACGTGGACGGGATCGAAGGTCCCCCCGAAGATCCCGATCCGCTCACGTGCCGGCAAGCCGCGCCACCACCTCCGCGAACGCTTCCATCTCCGGCTCGTGCACCACCCAGTAGGAGAGGTGGAGGTCGCGCCGGCGCTGCTGCAAGGTCTCCACGATCTCTTCGACAGTGCCGAGGAGGGCGAGCGGCACCTCGGCGGCTGCCTCGGGCGACATCGAGAACAGTGGCGCCATCCTGGCGATGGCCTCGGCCTGCGGCTCCCCCATGATCACCACGAAGGTGAGGCACTGCAGCTCCAACTCGCCGAAGCGTTCCCCCGCAGCCTCCCGCACCCACCCAAGCCGCTCCCGGTAGTGCTCGACGCCGACGGTGCCGATCACCTCCGGGCCGATCGCTCCCGCCGCCAGGTTGGGGTTGATGCCGACGATGTCGGCCTCGCGGGCGGCGAAGGAGAGCACCTTCTGCGAGCCGCCGCCGATCAGCACCTTGGGGTGCGGCCTGCTGTGCGGGCGCGGCAACCCCTTGGCGTTGGCGAGCTGGTAGTGGAGGCCCTCGTAGGTGACGCTCTCGCCTGCCCAGAGGGCCTTCATCACGGCCAGGCCCTCCTGCAGCCGCTCGACCCTCACGCCGGGCTTGTCGTAGGGGATCCCTGCCTCCTCATAGTCACTGCGAAGCCAGCCGGCGCCGAGGCCGACTTCGACCCGTCCCTCCGAGAGGAGGTCGAGCGTCGCCATCTCGCGGGCGAGGACCAGAGGATGGCGGTAGTCGTTGTCGAACACGAGAGCCCCGACGTTGAGCTTCGTCGTCGCCTCCGCCGCGGACGTGAGCGCTGCGATCGGCGAGAGCTGCTCGTCGAAATGGTCGGGGAGGAACAGCGTCGAGTAGCCGAGCTCCTCGGTCTTGCGGGCGAGCGCCCGCCAGGCGGCACCTGAGGATGCCGTCGACAGCTGGACCGCGAAACGGAACGGGCGCATCGCCGAAGCGTATGCCCACGAACAGGCCTTCTGCCGTGCCACCGGTAGCATCTGTCCATGTCGCCGGACGCCCGCACGTGGAGCCCCACCTCCTGGCGGGACCGGCCAGCCCTGCAACAGCCGGAGTGGCCGGACCTCGGCGCGCTGGAGAGGGTCTGCCAGAGGCTCGCCACCCAGCCCCCCCTCGTCTTCGCCGGCGAGGCACGGCGGCTGACGAGGCAGCTCGGCGAGGTCGCTGCCGGAAACGCCTTCCTCCTGCAGGCCGGGGACTGCGCCGAGTCCTTCGACGACTTCTACGCCGACAGCATCAGGGACAAGCTGAAGGTGATCCTGCAGATGGCAGTGGTGCTCACCTACGGCTCGGGGACGCCGGTGGTGAAAGTAGGCCGTATCGCAGGGCAGTTCGCCAAGCCGCGGACCGACCCGGTGGAGAGGGTCGGCGAGGCCGAGATCCCGGCGTTTCGAGGGCACATCATCAACGACCACTTCGCCGACGCCGAGGCGAGGACTCCCGACCCGGAGCGGATGCTGCGGGCCTACAACCAGTCGGCCTCCACGCTGAACCTGCTGCGGGCGTTCACGACGGGAGGGTTCGCCGACCTCTCGCAGGCGCACGCGTGGAACCAGCAGTTCGTGGCCTCGAGCACCGAGGGGCGCCGTTACGAGGCGATCGCCAACGAGATCGACCGGGCGCTCCGCTTCATGAGGGCGTGCGGGATCGACCTCTCCAGCGATTCCCCCGTCCACCAGGTCGACTTCTTCACCAGCCACGAGGCACTCCTGCTCGTCTACGAGGAGGCCCTCACGCGGCAGGACTCGCTCACCGGCAAGTGGTACGACTGCTCGGCGCACATGCTCTGGATCGGCGAGCGGACCCGCGACCCCCAAGGCGCTCACGCCGAGTTCCTCTCCGGCGTGCACAACCCGATCGGTGTCAAGGTCGGGCCGACCGCCTCTGCCGAGGAACTGCTCGCCTTCTGCGAGCTGCTCAACCCCTCCAGGATCCCGGGCCGGCTCACGTTCATCTCCCGCATGGGCGCCCGGCAGGTAACGACCGTGCTCCCTGACCTGGTTCGGGCGATCCGGGCTGCCGGCCACCCGGTGGTCTGGGCGTGCGACCCGATGCACGGGAACACCTTCGTCAGCGAGAGCGGCTTGAAGACACGGCGATTCGACGACGTGCTCGGGGAGATCCAGGGCTTCTTCGCCGTGCACCGAGCCGAGGGAACGGTCCCCGGCGGCGTCCACATCGAGCTCACCGGCGACGACGTCACCGAGTGCCTGGGCGGAGCCGAGGACATCCTCCCGGAGGACCTGCAGATCCGCTACACGACCACCTGCGACCCGCGGCTCAACGCTCGTCAGTCGATCGATCTCGCCTTCAGGGTGGCTGAGCTGCTTCGTTCGTAGCTCGGGCGGCTTCTTGGGGCGGCTTGGCTCGGCGGCTTGGCTTGGCGGCTTGGCTTGGCGGGGATCCGCCCGGGATCCCGGCCCGGCGCCGCCGGCGTCGGCCACGGATGGTCAGAAACGACCAATAGATGGTCAGTTTTGCCCATCCGTAACTTCTAGACATTCGGGCGTGCCCCGATGTATATCGTTGTAGGCTAACCCCTCCCATGAGAGGCCCGAGCCGGCATTCGTTCCGGCCGGAGATCGACGCAATCGCCGCTCGCCAGCACGGGCTGATCCTCCAGTCGCAGCTCGTCGAGATTGGATGTTCGACGCGGGCGGTGCGGCGTTTCGTCGGATCCGGTCACCTGATCCGGGTGCGGTCCGGCCTGTTGCGCTCGCCGGCCGTGCCAGTCACTCTCGAGCAGAGAGCGCTCTCCTCGACCCTCGGCCGCCCGGGAGCTCTGGCCGTGACAGGTCAAGCCGCCGCACGGCTCTGGCAACTCGACGTACCCGAGCCGGAATTGATCTGCGTCGTCGGCCACGGCTCTCCCCCGCCGGACCTCAAGGGCGGGAGTCGGTGGCGCCGGCGATCCGAGCTGACACGGCAAGATTTCACGGAGGTGCGTGGCGTACGAGTCACCAGCATCCAGTGGACGTTGGCCGAGTTGTCGCAGGATCTCCCCGAACGGCAGTTCCGGCAGGTGCTCGACGCCGCCCTCTCTGGTCGGCGTGTAGCCGTCGCCGCCATGCAGAACCAGCTAGGCCGGATGGTCACGCATCGCCGGCAGGGCACGCCTGTCCTGCGGCGAGCCCTGGAGGCGTGGCAGTCCAACCCGGAGATGCGCAGCAGCGCCGAGTCGGCGATGCTCCGCGCCATCGCTGCGGCCTCTCTGCCGGCACCGGTTGCCGGCTACCTCGTGGGACACCTGCCGGACGGTCAGCCGATCCACGTCGACTTCGCCTGGCCCAGCGCGAAGGTGGCGCTGGAGGTCGACGGCTTCGCCTACCACGGCGGCCCGCGTGAGTTCCAGATCGACCACGACCGGGATCTGGCGGCGCTCGTCAAGGGCTGGACGGTGGTACGGGTGACGGCCGCACAGGTTCTCAGTCAGCCTGCCCGAGCCTGCCGGGCCTTGGCAGAAGTACTGCGAAACGAGCCCGCAGCTCGTTGAGCTGATCGATCCACCGGCGTCCTGCGTACACCCGTCGAGGCTGCCCACGCAGAGTGGGCGACTGTACACTGTCAGTGGAGCGAACCCTCGGCACTGCGCGATGCTGGCTGAGCCGCCCGGCAGCGCCGCCGCCACAGGCCTACCGAGCAGCCACCCACCCCCCCGCTGCCCCCGATCCGAGAGTGCCCATGTCCACCGCCCGGCTCACCGCTCTTCGTCACCCTGCCACCGATCATCAGCCACCTCGCCGCACCAGGTTCGGCCGGGCCGGCGCTCTGGCGCTCGCCGTCGGCATGCTGGCTGCTGCTGCCGGAACAGGGCTCGCCCAGGGTGCCTCCGGCAGCGGACCGAAGACGACCGCGGCCGGATCCCCGCAGCCGCCCGGCCAGGCCTATTACCTCGTCGACTCGGCCGGCCGGGTGACTGCCTACGGGCAGGCCGGCTACTGGGGCGATACCTCCAAGATCGGGCTCAAAGCCCCGATCGTCGGTGCCACTGCCACGGGGGACCACTCGGGTTACTGGTTGGTCGGGTCGGACGGAGGGATCTTCTCGTTCGGGGATGCTCATTTCGTGGGCTCCGCCGGTTCCTTGAGGCTGAACAAGCCGGTGGTCGAGATGGCTGCCACGGCGGACGGCAAGGGCTACTGGCTCGTCGCCTCCGACGGCGGGATCTTCAACTACGGCGATGCGCACTTCTACGGCTCGGCAGGCAGCACCGCCATCGACGGCTCCGTGATCGGGATGGCTCCGACAACAGATGGCAAGGGCTACTGGCTGGCGACCTCGGCGGGGCAGGTGCTCACCTACGGGGACGCGGTGAACTACGGCTCGATGCAAGGGCGCACCCTCAACAGGCCGGTAGTCGCCATCGCGTCGACCGCCGACGGCAGGGGCTACTGGCTGGTAGGGGCGGACGGCGGGATCTTCAACTTCGGTGACGCCGCCTTCTTCGGCTCCGCTGCCTCGCAACGCCTCACCATCGACAGCATGGCGACCACACCGGACGGCCGCGGGTACTGGATGGCCACCAGCTCCGGCCAAGTCGTCGCCTTCGGCGACGCACCCTTCTACGGCGACCAGTCACAGCCATCGAGCTCGCCCGACGTCGCCATTGCCGGGACCGTTGCCTCCGGCGGCGCTGGGGCGCAGGACTACCCGGCGGGCGCCATCGGCTACGACCTCAACTGGCCGCAGTGCTCGGGCCCCTCGAGCACCGGGACGGTGCCGCTGCCGGGGCCGCCGACCTATCCGGCAGGGAGCAGCAAGTACAGCGTGGCGATCGTCGGAGTCGACGGCTGGGCCGTGGACGACCCGAACCCGTGCCTGGCGGCGGAGGCGCATTGGGCGAAGGCGGCAACAGACACGGGCAGTGCCTCATATGGGCTCTACATGCTCCTCAACGCGCCCGCTTCCACGAGCACCATCGATCAGACCGGGCCTGCCGGGACATGCGCAGACGATGGTGCCGGCTCTGCGGCGTGGGCCAGCTGCCTCGCCTACAACTACGGGTGGAACTCGGCCGAGATCGCAGTGCAGTATGCGGCCGGGCAGGGCGCATCGGCCAAGGTGTGGTGGCTCGACATCGAGAACCCGAGCTGCTCCTCCAGCAACTTCAACCAAGGCGGGAGCGCTCCCTGGTCGTGCGACACGACACTCAACGACCGCACGATCCAGGGCTCGATCGATGCGCTCCACAGCCTCGGGCTGACTGCCGGCATCTACTCGACGTATCTCCAGTGGGGCGAGATCATGGGCAGGTACTCGCCGCCCGGGCCCTCGATCCCGCTGTGGGTCGCCGGGGCACCCTGGACGAGCCCGCCGTACCCATCGGCGTACGGGTACCTCCCCATCTCCGCCGTGGGTCCGTGGTGCGACGGCAGCTACGACTTCGCCGGCGGCACCCCGTGGATGGTCCAGGAAACGCCCGGGATGAACGACTACCCGTTCGATCCCGATGTCTCGTGCGGCTAGCGGCTGGAGGCTGCGCCTGAGGCGGAGGGCCTGAGGCGCGCCGACCTGCGACCTCAGTCGTCCGCCAGCTCCAGGGTCGGCGCCGGCCCGATCACCACCGCGCCGGTGACCCACGGAGGGCTCGGCGGCGTGAGCGCCCCCAGGTGGGCTGCGTCGTTGTAGCGGGCCAGCCTCCAGCGGCTGCCCGTGTGCTGCCACTCCGTCAAGGACGCGTACTGGGTGTAGAGGCGGACCGAAGTTGCGTCCATCGGCACCCGCATCAGGCGGGTAAGCGACGAGTCGACCACGCCGCCGTGAGCCACGATCATCACGGTCTCGCCCGGGTGGGACGCTGCGATCTCGAGGATCGTGCGCTCGACCCGCTCACCGAGCTCGTAGTAGCTCTCGCTGCCAGGCGCCATGCGCCAGGACGGGTCGAACTCCTCCGGTGGCGCCCCGAAGGCTTCACGGCACTCCACCCAGTCGAGCCCGTCGGCCTCCCCCGGGTGCTGCTCGCACAGGTCGCAGGAGGAGTGCATCGGCGGCTGCCCGACGTAGGGGGCGAGGATCTCGGCTGTCTCGATGGACCGCTTCAACACGCTCGTGTAGATCGCAGCGACGGGTGCAAGCTCACCGGTCTCGGCCAACCGCTCTCCCAGCGCCTCTGCCTGCCGCCGGCCGAGGTTCGTCAGCCCGCTGCAACCCTTGTGGCCGCCGACCACTCCCGCCACGTTGCACTGCGACTCGCCATGTCTCACCAGCACGAGACGGGTCCCCTGGGCGATCTTGTGCCCGCCGCCGTTCTGATCGCTCATCGCTTCTCACTCATCGCGTTTTCGTCATTCATCGTTTCTCGTCACTCATCGCCCCCACCCTACCGACCGGCTGCGCGCCGCCTTCCCGGCGCTTCTGCCGGCAGCAGGCTCAGGCGAGATGCTCGACGAAAGCCGCCAGCTGGCGGAGATTCCGGCATTCGAAGGCACCGTCGCAATAGGCGGCGTATTGGTCGACGATCGAGTCGCCGCTTCCCCAGTAGGAGCGGGGCTCGGGGTTCAACCAGTAGACACGGCGGGCGCGCCGTTGCATCTCGGCGACGACCCATGATTGGGAGGCGTGGTAGTTGTTTCGAGCGTCGCCGAGCAGGATGATGCTCGTCTTGGTGGTGATGTCCTTCCCCCATCGCTCCCAGAAGACGGTGAGCGCATGCCCGTAGTCGGAGTGACCGTCCACCCAGACGACGTCTGCCTCCGTGTTCACCTTGTGCACCGCCTCGGCGATCGTCTCCGATCGCTCGAACATCTCGGTCACCTCGTCGATGCCGTCGATGAACACGAAGCTGCGCACCTTGGAGAACTGCGTGGCGATGGCGTGGACGAGGTGCAGCGTGAAACGGGCGAAGGAGGCCACCGACCCGGAGATGTCCGCGATCACCCAGATCTCAGGCTTGTTGGGGCGAGGCTGGCGGAACTTGGGCTCGGCTGGTACCCCGCCGTACGAGAGCGAGTGCCGCATCGTCGAGCGGAAGTCGAGCGGGCCGCGCCTGCCATGGCGTCGCTTGCGTGCCAGCCGGGCGGCGAGCTTGCGCGTGAGCGGGTAGATCGCCCGCCTCATCGCCAGCAGCTCGTCCCTCGTGGCGTGCATGAAGTCGACGTCCTCGGGCAGCGGCTTGCGCACGGATCGGGCGAGCGCCGCCGCACCCCTGTCGGCGACCAGGCGGCGGCGGATCTCCGCCTCGATCTCGTGCCGCAGGGCGTCGATGCGCGCCTTGTACTCGTCCCGCAGCAGCCGCTGCTCCAACGGCGTGAGCACCGGCTGACCGCCATTCGGAGATGCCTCGGAAGCGCCCGAGACGTCGCCGGAGCGGCGCTGAGCATCCACCAGCAGGCGGGCGAGGACCGAGTCGAGATCGAGATTGCGGAGCGTCCGGTAGAGGTAGTAGGTGCCACCGACCGGCCGGCCCGGCTCCATGCCGGCGTAGCGGGCGACTGCCAAGCGCGCCACGGCGCCGAGCATCGACTCGTCGCCGTCGCGAAGCGCCCGGTACAGCATGGCTGCGAGCTCCTCCGGCGTGACCGATTCGGACGCGCCGCTCCCCGCCCTGCCGTCACCTCGCCGGCCACGGCCGGCAGGGCCGTCGTCGCCGTCGGGAGCGTCGCCGTCCGCAGAGAGCGGGTCGTCCTCCGCTCCGATCGACAGTTGCGGTCCCCGCAGCGAGAAGTAGACCTCGAAGGCGGTGTCGAACGCCTTCCAGTGGGCGGACGACTTCACGAGGGTCGCCCCGAGGGCGAACTTCACAGCCTGCCGATCTTCGAGCGGCAGGTGCCCGACCGCGTCGGCGGCGTCGATCGCCTCCGTCAGCGACACCGGTAGACCTGCCGCCCGCAGCTCGGCGATGAAGCCGGTCAGCAGATCGATCACGAGGAGGCGACCGAGGCGAGCTCCTTGGCCGCGGCGTCGATGTCCGAGCGGTACTTGAGCAGGATCGGCAGCGTGTCCTGGACGTGGGAAGCCTCGACCTGCTCGATGCCGAGGACGACGAGCGTCCGCGCCCAGTCGATGGTCTCGGAGATCGACGGGTGCTTGCGCAGCTCGAGAGACCGCAGGGACCGTACGATCCGAGCCACCTGGTCGGCGAGCTCGGTCGAGATTCCGGGCACCTTGGCCAGCACGATGTCGCGCTCGCGCTCGAGCTGCGGGTAGTCGATGTGCAGGTACAGGCAGCGTCGCTTGAGAGCCTCGGAGAGCTCGCGGGTGTTGTTCGAGGTCAAGAAGACGAGAGGGATCTGCTTGGCCACAACCGTTCCGAGCTCGGGAATCGAGACCTGGTAGTCGGAAAGCACCTCGAGCAGCAGAGCTTCAGTCTCGATCTCGACGCGGTCCACCTCGTCGACCAGGAGGACCACCGGCTCCTCGGCACGTATCGCCTCCAACAGCGGCCGGGTGAGGAGGAACTCCTCCGAGAAGATGTCGTCCTCGATCTCTTCCCACCTACTGGAGCGCTCGCCTTCGACCGCCCGCTCGACCTGGATCCGCAGCAGTTGCTTCTTGTAGTTCCACTCGTAGAGGGCCTTGGACTCGTCCAGCCCCTCGTAGCACTGGAGCCTGATCAGCCGGGCGCCGAGCATCGCGCGCGACGCTCTTGGCGAGCTCGGTCTTGCCCGTCCCCGCCGGCCCTTCCACGAGCACGGGCTTCGCCAGCCGGTCGGCGAGGTAGACGACGCCCGCGATCCCGTCGTCGGCGAGGTAGCCGGCCCCACGGAGCGACTCGCGCAGCGCCACGATCGAATCGAAACGCGGCTCGCTCACCCACGCACCTGCCCTTCCCCTTCCACCACGTACTTGACCGACGTCAGCTCCCGTAGCCCCATAGGCCCGCGGGCGTGAAGCTTCTGGGTCGAGATCCCGATCTCGGCACCGAGGCCGAGCTCGCCGCCGTCGACGAAGCGCGTCGATGCGTTCACGAGGACAGCCGCCGCGTCGACCTCCCGCACGAAACGCGAAGCTGCCTCCACGTCACGGGTCACTATCGCCTCCGAATGCCCCGATCCGTAGCGAGCGATGTGCTCGATCGCCTCGTCGAGGGACTCGACCACGGCGACTGAGCAGACGAGCCCGAGGAACTCCCTGCCGTAGTCCTCCTCAGTCGCCTCCAGCGCTGCCGGCACCAGAGCCCGAGTCCGCTCGTCGCCGCGCAGCTCCACACCCTGCAGCGCGGCAGCGACCCGCGGCAGGAACTCGGCCGCTACAGCGCGGTGCACGAGCAGCGACTCCATCGCGTTGCACACCGATGGCCGTTGCATCTTGGCGTTGACGACGATCCTCTCGGCCATTGCAAGATCGGCATGCGCGTCCACGTAGACGTGGCAGTTGCCGTCGCCGTCGATGACGTAGGGCACGGTGGCGTGTTCGAGGATCGCCTCGACGAGAGAGGAGCCGCCACGCGGGATCACGCAGTCGACGATCCCGCGCAGCCGCACGAGCTGGCGGACCGCCTCGTGCCCCGTGTCCGTCACGAGCGTGACGGAGTCGGCTGGCAGGCCGGCCTTGGTCACACCGTCGCGCAGTGCAGCGGCGATCGCCTTGTTCGACTGGAGGGCGCCGGAGGACCCTCTCAGGAGCGCGGCATTGCCGGACTTGAGGCACAGAGCGGCGGCGTCGGCGGTGACGTTCGGCCGGTTCTCGTAGATGACGCAGACGACGCCTAGGGGAACCCTCACGCGCCGGACGCGCAGGCCGTTCGGGCGCACGGATCCGTCGACCACTTCGCCAACGGGATCGGGCAGCTCAGCCACTGCCTCCAGGCCGGCAGCCATCGAAGCCACCCGCTCCCCCGTCAGCCGCAACCGGTCGAGAATGGTCGCCGGTTCGCCTGCATCGACCGCCTGCTCGAGATCGCGTCCGTTCGCCGCCAGTATCTCGTCGCTGCGGGCCCCGAGCAGCTCCGCCATCCGCCGCAGAGCCTCGTTCTTGGCGGCTGAGCTCGCACCGGCGAGCACCCGGCTGGCAGCCTTGGCGTGCCTCGCCGCCTCGATCAGCTCCATGCCACAGCGTACCGGCGGCCCTCCCGCCAGCGCCTCTCCGGACGGGGCGCTCAGCCAGCCTGCAGTGCTGTCTCGAGCCGTTCCGCCTGCCAAGCCAGCTCCGCCTCGGCAGCCAGATCGCCCCCTGCGTCACGGGCGGCCTGGCGGGCCCGCTCCGCCGCGTCGTCGGCGGCGATCCACGGCGGCACCCACGACAGCCGGACGAGATGCGGTTGGACAGCCCGGCGGGAGGGGTCGAGGTCCTTGGACACCTCCGCCCGCTCGTAGGAGTGCGACTCGATCTCCGACACGAAGGGAAAGGCGGCGTGCTGGACCGCCTCGGTGGCGGCGAGCACCGCGTCGCGGCTGGCAGCTATCGCAGTCCACAGCGGGTCGTCGAGATATTCGAGGTTCTCTGCCTGGTCCTCCACGAACTGGGCGAAGGCGGCGTCGCCTATCTCACGGCCGTCTCGCCGCAGCCGGTGCAGCAGGGCCAGGTCGGTGAGCTTCGTCACCAGCCCGTGCTGCGCCGCTGCCCTGTCCACCAATGCCGTTCTGACCACCGCCAGAGCCTCGCCGATCGTCGAGCCTCCGGGCAGCTCGGTCGCCGCCACCGGCCCGAGCACGTGCTCGGCGCAGTCGAGTGCGAACAGCGCGGCAGCATAGGCATCCCATGCCGTCGTACCGACGAGTCGGGCACTGCCGGTCCAGACCGAGCGACCATCCTCCGAAGCCTCGACCGGCGCCAGCGCCTCTGCAGTGTGGATCGACTCGTCGAGCCGACCGAGCAGTCCGCCTGCGAGGCTGAGGAGCAACTTGCCGTCCCGCACGTCCCCGGGGATGAGCGCCCCGTCCTCGTCTCGAGGCAGCGACCACGCGACGCCGGATCCTTCGCCGAGGAGTCTCTGCTCCCCGTCGTTGTTGGTAGCCACGTACAGCTGTGCCACTCTGTCCTCCGCTCGTTCGGCTCTTGCGTTCGGCTCATTCGTTCGGCTGTTGCGCCCGGCTCCTGGCGAGCCGGCCGGCCGATGCCCCTAACTGACTACCACCAGGTCGTCCCGGTGCACGATCTCGTGCGGCAGGCCGTCCGCCAGATCGGCAGTCCTCCGGCCCAGCCACTCGGACGCCCGCGACGAGGGGACCCGTACGAGACCCTTGGCGAACACCGTGCCCTCGGCCGTCGCGATCGCCACGGGATCCTCCGGCTCGAACGATCCCTCGATCGCCACCACACCCGCCGCCAGCAGCGAGGTGCCCCGTTCCACGACGGCCCGCCTGGCACCCTCGTCGACCAGGAGCACGCCGGAAGGGCGCAACTTCGAAGGCGATCCACAGCTTGCGTGCCGGCAGGCGCCGATCTCGGGGAAGGAAGAAGGTGCCGGCGCCAGGTTCGCCCGCCAACGCCGCAGCGAGCACCCCCGGCCGGGCGGCGGCGGCGATCACAGAGCGGACGCCGGAGGAGGCTGCGATACGGGCGGCGGCGAGTTTCGAGGACATCCCGCCGCGGGAGCTGTCGCTGCCCGGGCCGCCGGCCACCCGCACGAGGGCCTCGTCGACTTCGATCACCTGCTCGATCAGCGTCGCACCGGAGTCCAGGCGGGGGTCCGCGGAGAGCAGACCGGGCGCGTCGGTGAGCAGCACGAGAAGGTCGGCCGCCAACAGGTGGGCGACCAGCGCCGCCAGCCGGTCATTGTCCCCGAAACGGATCTCGTCGTCCGCCACAGCGTCGTTCTCGTTGACGATCGGCACGACGCCGAGCTCCACCATCCGCCGCAGCGTCGACCTCGCATGCAGGTACTGGGAGCGGTGTCCGAAGTCGAGTGGTGCCAACAGCACCTGGGCGGCGAGCAGCCCGGAACGTCCGAGAGCCTCGTCATAGACCCGCATCAACCTGTGCTGGCCGATGCCCGACAGTGCCTGCAGCGTGATCGCATCGCGTCGGCCGGCCCCCCGCCGGCTGCAGCGCAGCCACCCCCGCCGTCACAGCCCCCGAGCTGACTATCACTGCCCGATGCCCTGCCTGGTGGAGCGCCGCCACCTCGTCGCAGAGCCTCCCGACGGCCGCCTCGTCGACGGTACCCGTGGTCGACGTCACCGACGAGGTGCCGATCTTGGCGACGACCAGCACCCGATCGCCTCTAGACGTCGGCTTCGTAGACGAACGACATGCCCCCGACCCGCACGTTGTCGCCGCTCCTTGCACCCGCTCGGGCGAGGGCACTGTCGACCCCCAGCCGCCGCAGCCGCTGCTGTGCGTGCGCCAAGGCATCGGCGTTCGTCAGGTCCGAGAGTGCCACCGCTCGCTCGGCGGCCCGCCCCCGAACGACGAAACCTCCCTCTGCCCGCTCGATCCAGATCCCTTCCGGCTCCGGCCGGTGCACGACCGGCTCGGTCTGGCGCCTGGCGACTCCCTCCGCTGCCCGCCTTCGCTCGTCGACCACCAGCGACGCCATCCGCCTGACCAACTCCTCCAAGCCCTCCCCCGTCATCGCCGAGATCTCGAGCTCGGGCTGGAACCCGCCGTATTCGCCCCGCTCCTCGGGAGCCACCAGATCCACCCGCGAGGCGACGACCAGGCGGGGCCGGTCCAGCAGCTCGGGCCGATAGCGACGCAGCTCATCGAGCAGCGTCCTCTCCTGCAGGGCCGGCGGGCGCCCTTCGTGCGCCTCGTGCGGGGCGCAGTCCACGAGTACCGCCAGCACCTGCGCCCGCTCGACGTGCCGGAGGAAGCGGTGACCGAGGCCGCGACCTTCACTGGCGCCCTCGACCAGTCCGGGGATGTCCGCCACGACTATCTCTGTTGCTTCCCGGCCGCCTAGCCGCACCACGCCGAGATGCGGCTCCAACGTCGTGAAGGGGTAGTCGGCGATCTTCGGCTTGGCTGCCGAGATCCGGGAGATCAACGTCGACTTGCCTGCGTTGGGGAACCCGACGAGTGCCACGTCGGCCATCAGCTTCAGCTCGAGCCTCAGCCAACGCTCTTGGCCGTACTCACCTTGCTCGGCGAAGGCGGGTGCTCGCAGCTTGTTGGAGAGGAAGCTTGCATTGCCTCGACCGCCTCTTCCACCTTGGCCCGCCAGCAGCCGGTCGCCCTCGGATGCGAGGTCGGCCACTCCCTCACCATCCAGAGTGGAGACCACGGTGCCCTCCGGCACGGGCACGACCAGATCTGCGCCCCGCCTCCCGTGCTTGTTCTTGCCACCTCCGTGCGTCCCGTCCCCCGCCCGCCGGTGGGGGTGGTCGCGGAAGGCCAGCAGCGAGACCACCGACCGCGACGCCTCCAGGTAGAGGTTGCCGCCGTCGCCGCCGTCGCCGCCGTCGGGACCGCCCTTGGAGACGTGCGCCTCCCGCCGGAACGACACGGCCCCCGAGCCGCCGTCGCCACCCCTGGCGTTGAGCTGCGCCTCGTCGACGAATCCCGACGCCACCGTCGTCTCTTCTCGCCTCGCCGACGGCCTAGTTCACAGCCGGATCGAGCGGGTGCCCCGAGAGGACCTTCAACCAGCCGCCCTGGCGCCGCAACACCTGCGTCCATAGGGCCTGCGGGTTGGCGGTGAAGAGGTCCCCCACCAGCGCATCGACGACCACCCAGGCGTTGTCATCGATCTCCGCCTGCAGCTGCGCACCGTCCCAACCCGCGTACCCGACGAAGACCCGGACCTCGGCCAGGCGGACGGGCAGGTCCTCCGGCGCCACCTTCAGGTCGACCGTCCCGAGCGGCCCGACCACCCGCTGGAAGCCACTGCTCTCCGGACTGAGGTCGTCGACCCCGCCGGCGGCGAGCTCCGCATCGGCCAGGCGGGCGACGCAGATGGCAGCCGTCACCGAGACAGGGCCACCTCCGAACACGACGTGCGGCGTGGCCGTGAGCATCCCCCACCGGGGCACCACGTCCTCGACCGAGGTATCCGTCGGTCGGTTGAGGACGAGCCCGACCGACCCGTCCTCGTCGTGGTCGAGCAGGTACACGACCGTCCTGAAGAAATGCGGATCGACCAGCGCCGGGGTGGCGACGAGGAGTCGCCCCTTCACGGGCGGGAGTGAGAGCAGGAGGTCAGTCCTCGGCTGCGACTACGTCGACCAGCCGCCGGCCCTTACGGGAGCCGAACTTGACCAGTCCTGAAGCCTTGGCGAAGAGGGTGTCGTCGCCGCCCCTGCCCACGTTCACGCCGGGATGGAAACGGGTCCCACGCTGGCGGACGATGATCGTTCCTGCCGGGACGGACGTGCCGTCGAACACTTTGACGCCGAGGCGCTGCGCGGACGAGTCACGCCCGTTACGGGTCGAGCCGCCGCCCTTGGTCTTTGACATCGGTCCTCCTCAGCCTTCGTCCTCGGACGAGGCAGGCGCCTTCTCGGCGGACTCCGCCTCGACCTTGCGATCCCCGAGTCGATCGAGAGGATCTCGACCGTCGTGTACTTCTGCCGGTGGCCGTAACGCCTCCGGCTACGCGACTTCGGCTTGTAGGTGAAGCCCGTGATCTTCGGCCCCGCCTTCTCGCCGACCACACGACCGGAGACGCTGGCGGCGCCGAGGGGATCGGGGGCGGCGATCACAGCCTCCCCGTCGACCACCATCACCGGCCTCAGCGACACCTCGTCACCCACGGCGGCATGGAGCAGCTCGACGTCGATCCGCTGGCCGACCTCGACCCGCTCTTGCTTGCCGCCCGTGGCGATGACTGCGTACATAGGGTGACAAGGATAGCAAGCAGGAGGATGCCCTCCATCCAGCTGGCGGGATCGGCTCAGCTCGTCAGCCGACACCCTCCTCGAACACGATCCCGCGCCCGCTGCACATCGGGCACGTGTGCGAGAGCGCCTCGACCAGGCCCTCCCCCACCCGCTTGCGCGTCATCTCCACGAGACCGAGCTCGGAGATGTCGAACACCTGGGTGGGTGTCTTGTCCCGGGCGAGGGCTGCCCGGAAGGCGGCGATCACCCCTTGGCGGTTGGCCTTGACTTCCATGTCGATGAAGTCGATGACGATGATCCCTCCGATGTCGCGGAGGCGGAGCTGCCTGGCGATCTCCTCGGCTGCCTCGAGGTTGTTCTTGAACACGGTCTCCTCGAGGCTCGACGAGCCCACGTTCTTGCCGGTGTTCACGTCGATGACCGTCAGCGCTTCGGTTCGCTCGATGATCAGCGAACCTCCCGACGGAAGCCAGACCTTCCTATCGAGGGCCTTGTGCAGCTGTTCGTGGATGTGGTGGCGCTCGAACAGGGGCAACGGCTCAACCGAGGGGTCGAAGTACTCCACCCGATCGGCCAGCGCCGGGTCGATGTCGCGGACGTAGCCGCGCACCAGCTCGAACAGCTCGAGGTCGTCGATGACGAGCCCGCGGTACTGGTCGTTCAGCTCTTCACGGATCACCCGCACCGCCATGTGCGGCTCGGAGTAGAGCAGTGCAGGTGCAGGGAGGCGTTTCGCCTTCTCGTCGATCTCGCGCCAACGCCCGAGGAGCTGCTCGAGGTCGTGCGCAAGGTCTTCGGCAGTCGCCCCTTGGGCGGCGGTGCGCACGATCAGGCCGTGTCCTTCCGGCCGGATCTCGTCGAGGATGCGGCGCAGGCGCTTGCGCTCGTTGTCATCGAGACGTTTCGAGATGCCGTAGGCGGTGGAGCCTGGTACAAGCACGAGGAAGCGCCCTGGCAGCGACACCTCCTGCGTCAACCTCGCACCCTTCAGCCCGATCGGGTTCTTGACGACCTGGCAGATGATCGTCTGGCCGGGGCGCAATAGGTGCTCGATCCGGGTCGCGCCCTGCTCGCGGTCCAGGTCGTCGCGGTCCCACTGCACGTCGCCCCAGTAGAGAACCGCGTTCTTCGGCGTGCCGATATCGACGAACGCCGCCTCCATCCCCGGCAGCACGTTCTTCACGCGCCCGCGGTAGATGTTGCCGTCGATCTGGTTCACGCCGTCGCCCGGCCGTGCCACCGCGTGCTCTACCAGGGAACGGCCCTCGAGGACTGCGATCTGGGTGGCATGCGGTTCGACATGCACGCACATCAGGTACCGACCGGTGGGTCGGCCCCTCCGTTGCCGGCCTCTCGTCCCCGAGCCGTCTCGTGATCCATCGCGGGACGCCGGCGTGCCTACCGGTGTGGCGTCGGCTGCCTGCACGGCGGATGTTGATGCGGCGGACCGAGAGGGAGCCGGAGCCTCCGCAACCGGCGCCCGCACAGCCGGGGCCTGAGCAGCCGGCTTCGAAGCATCACGCGAAACCTCAGAGGCCGGCGAACGGTCGACCCCACCACCGGAGCCACCACCGCCACCAGCGCCACCAGCGCCACCACCACTGGAACCACCGCCGCCCGAACCGCGCCCTCCTCGGCCACGACCGCCGCGGCGACGGCGACGGCCGCCGGATCCGCTGCCGCCCTTGCTTCCGTCGCCGGAGGCGGCGCCCTCGTTCTCGGTGGCGGAGCCGTCGGCAGGTGCGGGGGAGCTAGGCGATCCGACGCTCGTGCCAGCCGGAGGTCGGGGCACCGGCGCAGGTCTCGAGTCGCCGATCTTGGGCCGCGCCGGATACACCGGGCGCCCTGCTGCGGCGCCGGACGACTGGGGGCCGAGGTCTCCCCGGCCGCTCGTCATGTCGGACATCAAAAGGTTCCCTTCTCGGGAGCACGCCGGCTGGGCGTGCAGCACAATGCGCTCGCCTGTCGCCGCGCGCCGCTTCATGGCGCACAGGCGTCCGGTTCGCACTGAGGTCTTGCGAATGAGGATGGGGCGGCACGCTGCCGGCGGTATCAATGACCGAAAGCGCCGGCGTCGGCGACTTGCGGTGCTTGGCGACCAGCAGGGCCACACGACAGACGGCGAACGCGAAGATAGGGAACCGGAGCCGCTGTGGCCCGAGACTCGACTTCGGATCGCGCATCTTGCAGGACATTCTAGTCGGCGCGCTCGCCAGCTCAGGGACCGAGGCGGACCGTTGACGTCAGCCGACGGGGTTCTTCGGCACCACCGGGCCGCGGACGGGGTGCTTGAGCAGGTAGTCGAAGATCTGGCGCGCCACGGGTGCGGCGGTGGAGGCCCCGTAGCCGGCCTGGTCGATGATGACGGCGACGACGTACCTCGGCGCACCCACCGGGCCGAAGCCGACGAACAAACCCGTCGGCTGCAGGTTGCCGACCGTCGCCGTACCGGTCTTGCCGGCGATCGGGAACCTCGAGAGCGGGAAGCCCTGGAAGGTGCTGTAGGCCGTGCCGACGGGGGTGGTGCCGCTCCGGACCACCCCCTCGAGTCCGGTCAGGATGGCGTTGTAGGTGGAGGGCGGCAACGGAACGTGACCTGCCACGACCGGTCCAAAACTCTTCACGACATGGCCGTTCGGCCCCACCACCTCGGCTGCGATCTGCGGCACGTAGCGGGTTCCTCCGTTGGCGAAGGTGGCATACGCGTTCGCCAGCTGGAGGGGCGTCACCTCGGTCATGCCCTGCCCGAAGGCGGCCTCCAACGCGTCGCCCGGGGCGTAGTCCTGGTAGAGGCTCGGGTTGTCGACGAGGCCCGCCGACTCGCCCGGCAGGTTGATGCCCGTCGGCTCGCCGTAGCCGTAGTCGTTGGCCATGCGGGCGATCGCGTCGCGGGCCGAGCGTGTGTTCTCGTTGTAGAGGTTGACGCCGACGTTGTAGAAGAACACGTCGCTGGAGACGGTGAGCGCGGTGGAGACGTCGATCGGCCCGAGGGGGATGTCACCGGGGTTGTCGGTGAAGGTGCAGCCCGGACCCGATGGGCAGAGCGTGTAGACCCCGGTGTCGTCGTACCTGGTGTATGGCGAGATGAGGCCCGTGTCCAGCGCTGCCGTGGCGGAGATCAGCTTGAACGTGGATCCCGGCGTCCAGAGGCCGTCGATGGGTCGGTTGAGCAGTGGCTCGCCAGCCGCCTTGCTCGTCAGCTTCTTGTACTCCGACTCGGAGATCCCCCCGACCCAGACGCTCGGGTCGTAGGTGGGGAAGGAGGACATGGCGAGCACGTCGCCGTTTCGAGGATCGAGGACCACGGCGGCACCGGAGGGGGCCGGGACTGCCGGTTGGGTGCTGGTGCCGTGCCGCAGGGCCAGGATCTGAGTCGCCAGGTCCTTGTCCAGCTGCTGCTGCAGGCCGTAGTCGATGTTCAGCACGACGGCGTCGCCGGGCTTGGGGGACACGCTGCTGAGCGTCTTCAGAACGTCACCCTGCGGGTCGACGAGCAGCGTCTGGCTGCCCGGGCGCCCGCGCAAGTACTGCTGGAAGGCGGCCTCCACCCCGTCTTGACCGATCTGGTCGGTCGGAAGGTATCCCTCCTTCTTCAGGGCGGCGTACTCGGAGGCGTTGATGTCTCCGACGTAACCGAGCGTCTGGGCATCGAGCGAGCCAGCGGGGTACGTCCGCTCGGCCGTGAACGCCACGCCGACACCCGGGAAGAGCGACTTGTGCTCCGAGATGTAGACGATCGTGCCCATCGGCACGTTGGCGGCGATCGGTATCGGCGTGTACACGCTGTACTGGTCGTTGGTGATCTGGGCCTGCACCTCGGGCACCTTCATCCCGAGCACCAGCGCGAGCCTCGGGATGACCTGCGGATCCGTCTGAGCAGCCAGCTGCGACAGCGTCACCACGGGGATGACCTGGTTGCCGACGAGCATCTGGCCGCCGCGGGCGAAGATCAGCCCACGGATCGGCGCCACTTCGACAGTGCGAGTGGCGGTGTTGATCTCCGCCTTCTTGAACTGGGGTGCCTGCAGCACCTGCAGCGTCCACAGCCGCCCGACCATCACCGTGAACAGCCCGAGGACTATCAGTGCCGTCAGGGTCAGGCGAAGCCCGAGCCGGGGTGCTTTCCTCTCGGTCTCCACCTCCTCCTCGAGGGGTTGCAGCACGCCGGCCCAAGGAGCAGGTCGCTTGCGCGGGTCGTAGGCGAGGCCGGAGGATATGCGGACGGTCGGGTCTTTGCCTCCTTTCGGGCTGCCCTCGCGACGGCCATCTCGGCGGCCATCGCGACCGCCGTCCCGGGTGCCCTCGCCGTCTCCCGGGCCGGTCATCGGGCGGTCCAGGAGCCCTGGCCCTCGGCACCGGGCCGGGACGGCTTGATCGGAGCCAGCGCCCAGCGCATCGACGCCAGCGTCGGAAGGGCGAGCAGAGCGTTGGCAGCCGTCACGACCGAGATTATGGCAACGATGTTGTCGCGCAAGATGCCGGGCTGCCCGAAGACGTAGCCGGCGCCGGCATACAGGAGCGTCCCGCCGGCGGTCGCCACAGCCGCCATCCCTATCTGGCTGAGCGGCCCGGCGCGTTCGGAAAGCGTCGTCGGGGCGAGCCCGACCGCGAAGGCGACCAGCACGAAAGCGAAGGCCGACAGCCCGAACGGCGTGTCGACGAACAGGTCGGCCAGGAGACCGATGGCGAATCCCACGACCGCCCCTCGTTGCGAGCCGGCCGCCATGCCGGCGCCTATCGCGAGGAGGATCATCACGTCCGGGTGGGCGCCGTGGACGGCGATGGTGTCGAGAACGCTCAGCTGGAACAGGACCGCGACGATCGCGACGAGCGCCAACCTCGCCCAGGCCTTGAGAGTCACCGCGCCGGCCGTCTGGACATCAGGCCGGGGGCAGCCATTGCAGGACGCTCACGTACTGGAGGTTGCCGAAGTCGACGGCGGGGACGACGGTCGCCTCCTTCGTGTAGGCGCCCGGCGAGAGCTGAACCGTCGACACGGTCCCGATCGGGATGTCCGCCGGATAGGTGGCCCCGAGCAACCCGCTGGTGAAGACCTCCTCGCCTTTGGTCGCCCTCTCCCCCGCCTCTACGAACTGGAGTACCAGTGGCTGCGTGGGGCCCTGCCCGGCCACCACGGCGATCTCGTTCTTCCCGAAACGCGCCCCCACGCTCGACCTCGCATCCGTCACCAGTTGCACCACCGCCGTGCCGCTTCCTGCCGACGTCACCTCGCCGACGAGGCCGGCCCCCGTGACGACCGGCATGCCGACTCCCACCCCCTCGCTCGTGCCACGGTTGATCTCGATGGTGAGATCGAAGTTCGAGGTGGGGTCGTCGATCACCTGCGCCAGCACCGCCGGGATGTTGCCGGCGAAGGGGAGGTTCTCCTGCGAGAGGATCTGCTGCAGCTGGTCGGAGGCAAGACCGTTCTCGGCGACCTGGGCCTGAAGCTTGTCGATCTCACGCTGTAGCGCCTCGTTCTGCGACTGAAGGCTGCCGTAGTGGACCGCCCCGGAGAAGATGTCACCGATCGGGTGCAAGACCGCTGAGATGCCGCGCTGGACCGGTGCGACGACCTGCCGGGCGCCGTTGCGAACGCTGGTGATGACGTTCTTTCCCTCGCCGCGGTAGTTCAGCGTGAGCAGGGTGACCGACGCCAGCAGGGCGATCACCAGGGTGATGCGCTGGCTGGTGCGCCGTGTGGCCATGGCGCGCCCCGGGTCAGCGCGACGAGGGGCCGAGCAGGACCTGCTGCAGCGCTTCGAACTCCTCCAAGCACATGCCGCTGCCGAGAGCCACGCAGTTGAGCGGATCGTTGGCGATGACGATCGGCATGTGCGTCTCGGCCTGCAGGCGTACCTCGAGACCGTGCAGCAGGGCACCACCTCCGGTGAGCACGATGCCCTGCTCCATGATGTCCGCCGAGAGCTCGGGCGGCGTCTTGTCGAGCGTCACCTTCACGGCGTCGACTATCGCCGCCACCGGTTCCTCGATCGCCTTGCGCACCTCGGTCGTCGTAGTCACGACGGTCTTCGGCAGCCCGGTGACAAGATCACGGCCGCGTATCTCCGCGTGCAGCTCCTCCTCAAGCTCGCAGGCCGAGCCGAGGGCGATCTTGATCTCCTCGGCCGTGCGTTCGCCGAGAGCGAGGCTGTACTCCTTCTTCACGAACGAGATGATCGCCTCGTCGAGCTCGTCGCCGCCGATGCGGATCGACTGGCTGGTGACGATCCCCCCGAGCGAGATGACCGCCACCTCGGTGGTGCCGCCGCCGATGTCGACCACCATGTTGCCGGTCGGCTCGTGTATCGGCAGGCCGGCGCCAATGGCGGCAGCCATCGGCTCCTCGATGATGTACGCCTTGCGGGCGCCGGCGAACTCGGCCGCCTCCTGCACCGCACGCTTCTCCACGCCTGTGATCCCGGATGGAACGCAGATCACCATGCGGGGCTTGGAGAATCGACGTGGATGGACCCTGCGGATGAAGTAGCGGAGCATCATCTCGCAGATCTCGAAGTCGGCGATGACTCCGTCTTTCAGCGGCCGGATGGCCTGGATGTTGCTCGGCGTACGGCCGATCATCCTCTTCGCCTCGGCGCCGACAGCCAAAGGATGGCCGTCCTTGACGTTGATCGCCACCACCGATGGCTCGTTGAGGACGATGCCGCGGCCTCGCACGTAGACGAGGGTGTTGGCCGTTCCGAGATCGACGGCCATGTCGCGGCCGATGAAAGCAAGCTTGTTGTCGGACATTCGTGGGGGGAACTCCGTGGGGCTGCCGAACGTGTGCGCCACCGGCGCTACGGGCATCAGGTTAGGTCATCGCACAAGGGCCCACAACGCGAGCCTCCGTACGTTGGACAAGAGAGTCGATGGAGTCGTGGCTCGATCGTCAGGTCGTGGTCAGTCGAGTGCGGGGAAGAACAACGAGATCTCACGGGCAGCGGAATCGGCACCGTCAGAGCCGTGGATCAGGTTCTCGGTCAGGATCGTGGCGTAATCGCCGCGGATCGTCCCGGGCGGGGCATCCGCCGGGTTCGTCGGCCCCATCAAGGTACGCACGATTTTCCAGGTCTCCGCCGGACCCTCCACCACCATCACCAGCGACGGCGATCGGGTGATGAAGTCGACGAGGTCACCGAAGAACGGCTTTCCTTCGTGCTCGGCGTAGTGGCGCCCGGCAAGCTCCTTGTCGATCGAGCGCAACTCGGCAGCGACCAGGCGGAGACCCTTGCGCTCGAGCCGCGAAACGATCTCTCCGGCAAGGCCGCGCTCGACGGCGTCAGGTTTCGCGATGACGAGGGTGCGATTCATGGTCCGTGCACGCTAGCCGATGCGCGATGTGCGCCTGGCGCCGCCCAGGGCCCCTTCAGCCGCGACGAAGAACCGTGCGCGCAGCACCGACTACATACAGCGAGCCCGTCACGAGCACCATGTCGTCCTCGCCCGCCATATCGCGGGCACGCTCGAGAGCTGCCTCCACCGAGGCGTCCTCGATCGCCGGTATCCCGACTTCCTCGGCAGCGGCCACCACGGCGGAGGCGGGCTGCGTTCGTGGCGAGGGAGCCGGGCAGGCTACGACCGCCTCGACAGGAGCCGATCGCAGCCCCCTGATCAGGTCTGACGGGTCCCGCCCGCGCAGGCATCCCATCACCACGATCACTCGCTTGGCGGCCGCGAAGTCCTCGGCGAGCGTGGCGCCTGCGACGACAGCTCCCGCAGCATTGTGAGCGCCGTCGAGGACGACCAGCGGTCCGTGCCCCATGACCTCCATCCGTCCCGGCACGAGCACCGTCGGCAGGGCGGCACCGACCAGCTCCTCCGACAGGGGCTCTCCGAAGAAGGCCTCGGCGGCGGCGACCGCGCAGGCTGCATTGGCACCCTGGTGCGCTCCCCGCAACGGGACGAAGATGTCCTGATAGAAGGCTCCCGGCGTGCGGATGTCGAGCAGCCTCCCTCCCACAGCGAGACGATTCGCCGTACAGGCGAAGTCCTCCCCCGCCTTCCACACGCCGCCCGCCCCGACCGACTCCGCCTCGCGCTCGAAGACGCTCGCCAGCTCGGGACGCGTCTCACCGAGGATCACCATCGAGCCCGGCTTGATGATCCCTGCCTTCTCGGCGGCGATGTGCTGCCGGGTCGGCCCGAGGATCTCGACGTGGTCGAGCTCGACGTTCGTGATCACGGCCACTGCCGCGTCGGCCACGTTGGTGGCGTCAAAACGCCCGCCCAGCCCGACCTCGACCACCGCCGCCTCGACGGCGACGTCGGAGAACCAGCGGTAGGCGGCGGCCGTCATCAGCTCGAACCATGTCGGCCGGGATGCCGGCTCGCCCTCCGGTTCGATGTCGTCGGACGCCAGCTTCTGTACGAACGGCTCGAGGTCGCGCAGGGCGAACAGGACGCCGGCCAGCGAATCGTCGTCTATCGGCTCGAGGTTCCAGGCCAGGCGCTCGTTGAGCGACTCGAGGTGCGGGCTGGTGTACGTCCCAGCGGACAAACCCTTGGCCATCAACAGGGAGGTCGCCATCCGCACGGTCGACCCCTTGCCGTTGGTGCCGGTGACGTGGATGACGGGATAGTCGTGCTGAGGGTCACCCATCACGCCGACCAGCCGGCCGATGCGGTCGAGCGTCGGGGAGGCAGAGCGCCCGGCGCGGCCGGACTCGATCGCCTCCAGGTTGACGTGTCGATCGAGCCAGGCGAGTGCCTCGCCGAGCGAGCTTGTGCCCGAGCTCATGCGGCTCATCCTGCCGCCGGCGAGCCGCTTGATGCGGGCGAGGCGCTTGGTGCCGGCGAGGCGCTTGGTGCCGACGGTCCCTGACTGCGAGGCGTCAGGACGCCGCACGGCGCGGCCGCTCGCTCTTCTCGGGGGTGGTGCTGCGTGGCACGAGGGTCGGGGCCACCCGCTCGAGAACGACAGACTTGTCGATCACGCAGCGTCCGATATCGCTGCGGCTCGGCAGGTCGTACATCACGTCGAGCAGCACCTCTTCGAGGATCGCCCGCAGGCCACGGGCCCCGGTGCCGCGGAGCAATGCCTGGTCTGCGACAGACTCCAGGGCATCCTCGGCGATCTCGAGCTCGACGCGGTCCAGCTCGAAGACCCGCTTGTACTGCTTGACGAGGGCGTTCTTCGGCTCGACGAGGATCCGCACGAGAGCCTCCTGGTCGAGGTTCGAGACGGCGCCGATCACCGGCAAACGGCCGACGAACTCGGGGATCAATCCGAACTTCAGCAGGTCCTCGGGCAGCACCCGCATCAGGAGCTGACCCTCGTCGTGACGCGCTGACCGGCGCACGTCGGCCCTGAAGCCGATGCCCGACCGGCCGATCCTGCTCTCCACGATCTTGTCCAAGCCGGCGAAGGCACCGCCGCAGATGAACAAGATGTTGGTGGTGTCGATCTGGATGAACTCCTGGTGGGGGTGCTTGCGACCACCCTGCGGCGGGACGGAGGCGGTCGTCCCCTCGAGGATCTTCAGCAGTGCCTGCTGCACGCCTTCGCCTGAGACGTCGCGGGTGATGGACGGGTTCTCGCTCTTGCGGGCGATCTTGTCGATCTCGTCGATGTAGATGATCCCCGTCTCGGCCTTCTTGACGTCGTAGTCGGCCGCCTGGATCAGCTTGAGCAGGATGTTCTCGACGTCCTCGCCTACGTAGCCGGCCTCGGTCAGGGCGGTGGCGTCGGCGATCGCAAACGGCACGTTGAGCATTCGGGCGAGGGTCTGGGCGAGCAGGGTCTTCCCGCAGCCGGTGGGCCCGAGAAGGAGGATGTTCGACTTCCCGAGCTCGACGTCGGCGTCGGCGTGCGGACCGGCCTGCACGCGCTTGTAGTGGTTGTAGACGGCGACCGAAAGGATCTTCTTGGCGGGATCCTGGCCTACGACGTAGTCGTTCAGGAAGTCGAAGATCTCACGGGGCTTCGGCAGATCCTCGAAACGCACCTCGGAGGTCTCTGTCAGCTCCTCCTCGATGATGTCGTTGCAGAGCTCGATGCACTCGTCGCAGATGTAGACGCCTGGTCCGGCGATCAGCTTCTTGACCTGCTTCTGGGTCTTGCCGCAGAAGCTGCACTTTACGAGCTCGCCTTCTCCCCCGAACGGCTTGGCCACTTCCCCTCCCAGCTCAAGCCGCGCCAGCGGCCGGAATCGTAGAGTCCATCACGTCTCGCGACGTGATCACGTCGTCGATGATCCCGTACTTGAGCGCGTCTTCCGCACCCATTATGAAGTCGCGGTCCGTGTCGCGGGCGACTCGATCGACCGGTTGCCCGGTGTCGTTGGCGACCATCTCGTTCAGCAGGTCACGAAGGCGCAGGATCTCCTTGGCCTGGAGCTCGATGTCCGTCGCCTGGCCGGCGGCCCCCCCGTAGGGTTGGTGGAGCAGGATCCGGGCGTGCGGCAGGGCAAAGCGCTTCCCCTTCGTCCCGGCAGCCAGCAGCACGGCTGCCGCCGAAGCCGCCTGCCCGTAGCAGAACGTCGACTTGTCCGGGCGGATGAACTTCATCGTGTCGTAGATGGCGAACAACGCCGTGATCTCGCCGCCCGGCGAGTTGATGTAGATGTTGATGTCCTTCTCCGGGTCCTCGTACTCGAGGAAGAGCATCTGGGCGCAGACCAGGTTGGCGATCGTGTCGTCGATCGGCGTGCCGAGGAAGATGATCCGCTCACGCAGTAGGCGAGAGTAGAGGTCGTAGGCACGCTCGCCCCGGCTCGATTGTTCGACGACGGTCGGAACGAGGTAGTCGTACGCCTTCAAGTCACCCCTCCTCGGCGGTCTCATCCGCCTGCTCGGCCCGCTCAGGTGCGGGCTCGTCGACATCGAGAGTAGCCCCGGCCGCGCCTTCCTCGGCCTTGGCTGCCGCCTCGTCCTCTTCGAGCAGTGCCGTCCGATCCACCGGATTCCCCTGATCGTCGACTATCTCGACGTGCTCCGTGAGCCACGTCACCGACTTGGCCTTCCTCAATTCCGAGCGTACTCCAGCGATCGATCCGGAGGCTTCCAATCGATCCCGAATCCTCTTGACGGGCTCGCCGAGGGCCGCGGCCATCCGCCCGACCTCCTCGTCCAGCTCCTCGTCCGACACCTCTATCTGCTCGGCGTCGGCGAGCGAGCGGAGAGCGAGATCGGCCTTCACGGACACTGCCGCGCCGCGCTCCTGCTCGGCGACGAACTCCTCCTCGGTGGTCCCCGTCGCCCCCAGGTACTGGGCGACGCTGATCTGACGGTTGGCGAGCGTCTCCACGAACTCGCGGATGCGGCGATCGGTCTCCTCTGCCACGAGCACCTCGGGGGGATCCTCGGTGACGAGCTCGATCAGAGCCTCGACGGCCTTCTGGCGGAGCTCCCTCCTCCCGCCGAGGCGCTTCACCGCGCTGATCCGGTCGGTGAGATCGGACCGCAGCTCCTCCAGGGTCGAGAACTCCGACGCCTCAGACGCCCATTCGTCGGTCAGCTCCGGCAGGACCTTCTCGCGCACCAGCTTGACCTTCACGTCGACGGTCGCCGCACCTCCTGGCGCGTTGTCCAGCTCGAGCGTCTTCTCGTCGCCCGCCTTTGCTCCCCTTAGCAGCTCGTCGAGCCCCGGCAGGTGGCTGTCGGAGCCGAGCTCGTAGACGAGGTCGTCGGCGCTCAGGCCCTCGATCAGCTCGCCGTCGCGCCGCGCCTCGAGATCGATGGTCACGTTGTCGCCATCCTCGGCGGCACGCTCGACCTCGTTCAGCTCGGCGAAGTTCTCACGCATGCGGTCGAGCTGCGCCTGCACTTCCTCGTCAGTGGCGTATGGCTGCGGGAGGGTCACCTGTAGGCCCTGGTAGCCGATGATGGAGACGCGGGGACGCACCTCCACCACCGCATCGAACTGCAGCGGACCTTCCTCCTCGCCGGCGGTGATGTCGATCTCGGGGGAGGCGATCGTGTCGAGGTCGTTCTCGTCGACAGCCTGCTGGTAGTAGTCGCCGAGCGCGTCGCGGATCACCTCGTCGCGGATCACCTTGCGGCCGAGGCGCTGTTCGAGGAGCCGCCGGGGCACCTTGCCCGGGCGGAAGCCCGGGTACGCGAACCTCCCTGATGAGACGTCGCATCGTCTGGTCGACAGCCGACTGCAGCTCCTCCTCGGGGACCTCGACCGAGAGCTTGACGCGGTTGCCTTCGAGTGGTTCAGCGGTAGCACGCATACAGACGGTGCAGTGTAACTGGCGGCCCGACTGCCACTCGCCGAGGGGGCGGTCCTGCTCTCGGTACGCTGGCTGCAGCATGAGTGGCACCGACATCGGCTATCTCGCCGCCTTCGGAGGCGGGGTCATCTCGTTCCTGTCGCCCTGCGTGCTGCCCATCGTCCCGGCGTGCCTCTCGGTGGTCACCGGGCTCGACATCACCACCGTCTCGAGTACCTCCGATCGGCAGGAGAGGCAGCGCCACCTCGCGAGGGTGGCGAGGGACACGGGGTTGTTCGTGCTTGGTTTCGGCGTGGTGTTCGTCACGCTGGCGCTGTCGGCCACCGCCGTCGGCAAGGCACTCTTCGACGACAAGCTGCTGCTGCTGCGGATCTCCGGGGCAGTGGTCTGCGTCATGGGGCTCTTCCTCGTCGCCGGCATGCTGACCAAGAGCGTGACGCTGCAGAGGGAGTACCGCTTCCACCCGGCCCTGGCGAGGCTCGGGCCGTTGGCGGCGCCTGTGGCCGGAGCTGCCTTCGGCTTCGGGTGGACGCCGTGTCTCGGGCCGGTGCTCGCATCGATCGTCACCGTGGCTGCGACCTCTGCCAGTGTCGGGCACAGCGCACTGCTCCTGTCGCTCTACTCGCTCGGGCTGGGGTTGCCTTTCCTGGCTGTCGGCCTGCTGTTCGGTCAGCTGTCGGGCGCCCTCGCCTGGGTCCGCCGTCATACTGCGGCGATCACGATCACTTCCGCCTCCGTGATGGTGGCCTTCGGTGTCCTGCTCTTCCTCAACCGGCTGTCGTGGGTGACCTCCGAGCTCGAGACCGGGCTCCGGGCGATCGGTCTCGGCCGCCTCGTCAATCTCGGTTGAGCGGAGGCTGAGCAGCGCCGGCGACTGCACCAGTACCATTTGTCTCACCGGGGAGTAGCGCAGCTTGGTTAGCGCGCCTGCTTTGGGAGCAGGAGGTCGCGGGTTCGAATCCCGCCTCCCCGACGACACCGCCTCCCCGACGAGCGAGCGAACCCAAGGGACACCGGGACGATCCTCGGCGAGCAGTCGGGCTCATTCGTGTCCGGCTTGCGACGCGAGTTGGCAGCCTGCGGCGTTTCGCCCGCAGAGGGGATGCCTTACCGTGAGGTCTGTGACCTCCTCTGTGACCTCCACCTCTACCGCCGCCACTGGCGAGCTGCATGGGAGCGGGGGACGAAGTTCGCTGGCCGGGCATACGACTGCATCGGGAACGCGCCTCTCACTCCAGCGACCCGTCGAGGGTGGGCACGAGACCCTGCGCGTCGTGCTCTTCGACGGCCTCCCGATGATCGAGGTCGGCGTTCCCGAAGCGCTCGTGAAGGCGCAGGAATCGGGAGCTCTACCTCCGACGTCGGCCGTTTACGTCGAATCGATCGAGGGTGCCGAGAAGCGTGGCCCGACGCGGTGTTCCTCTCTCACTACGGCGAGAACACTCGATCGGTTCGCCGCGGAGCTCGACGCCTTCATCGTCAGCTTGGGCCCTGTCGAGGGGTCGAAGGCTCTTCTCGTCGGCCACAGCCTCGGCGCCATCTCGGCTCTCCACATTGCCTCCTCGCACCCTTCGCTCGGGAGTGACGTCGTCCTGCTGTCTGCTGCTCTGTGGTGGCCGGGCGACGACGGCCAGCTCTCAGGGGACGAGGTGATGAGGGAACTCGAGTCCGCAACCGAGGCCCGCATCTGGATGGCGGCTGGCGAGCAGGAAGAGCAGAAGCTGCTCCAGAGCAACGACGCGTTGATCGGCCGCCTTTCGGATGCTGGGCGCCCGTTCTTCCGGGCGTCTCACGCCGGGGGACACGAGATTCGACCTGAAGATGTTGTGAGCGGAATCCAGTGGTTGCTCGCTTCTGCAACAGCTGACCATCCCTGACCTGTAGATGACCGTGTAAATGAAGAACGAGCCACGGCAGGGCGGCACTCGGATCGGCGAGACACGGACCGGCCGGTGATGCAGACTTCGTGACGTGCGGCAGATGCCCGCCTCATCAGTCCTCGTCATCTCAGTGCTTCTCGCCGTCGGCATCCCGAGTGCCGGCGCCACTCCGGCCGCACTCCCGAGTGCCGGCGCCAGGCCCGCCCTAGTCCTGTCCGGGGACGCCACCTCCGGACCCTCAGTGAGCGGCAACGGCGACTGGGTGGCCCACCCGACCGCCGAGCCCGCCGTGCCGGCCGGCACCATCACCTCGGTCTCCTGCGACGGCACACCCGCTTGCACGGCTGTGGGCTACCACGCTGAACCAAGTGGGAATACCGCTGCCTGGGCCGAGCGCTGGAGTGGGAGCAGCTGGAACCTCGAGGCGACGGCGCCGGTTCTGCCCGTAGCAACGGCCGCCGAACTTGAAGGCGTCTCGTGCACTTCCCTCGCTTGGTGCATGTCGGTCGGTTTCGTCACAGATGGCAGCGTCACCACGCCCTTGACCGAGACGTGGAACGGCAAGCAGTGGTCTCTCCATCCGGCGCCCGCCCCGACCGGCGCCACTGGAAGCGGCCTGCTGGCCGTGGCGTGCAGCGCCGAGTCCGCCTGCGAGGCGGTGGGCGAGTACACGGTCGCCGGCGGCAAGGTCCTGTCGCTGGCCGAGTCCTGGGACGGCACAAGATGGGCGCTGCAACAGGTGCCGGGTCCTGCAGGAGCCACGGGGAGCAAGCTCCTGGGTGTCTCGTGCCCGGCGCCGACCTCCTGCGTGGCCGTCGGTGGCTACGGCGACAGCGCCGGCGAGGGACTGACGATGGCGGAGGCGTGGGACGGCTCCAACTGGCGCGTGGAGGCGACTCCGAACCCGGCCGGCGACACCGGTGCCGGACTGGCCGGGGTCTCGTGCACCTCGGTGGCGTCCTGCACAGCGGTGGGCGATTACGACGACAGCGGGGGCGGGTCGCAGGTGCTTGCCGAGAGGTGGAACGGGCAGAGCTGGAGCATCCAGCCGACGCCCGATCCTGCGACAGCGAGCCATGCCGGGCTCGCCTCGGTGTCCTGCACCGCAGTCAACTGCATAGCGGTCGGCACCAGCGGGAGCAGTCCGCTCGCACCCACCGCGCTCTCAGAGGTGTGGGATGGAGCGCGCTGGACCATCGAGCCCGCACCTGGGCCGGCGGGCTCGACCGGCAGCTCCCTCCTCGGGGTCTCGTGCGCGGCAGGTGCTTGCACCGCCGTGGGTTCCTTCGAGCACGGCACGAACTCCGTCGGCGTTCCGCTCGTCGAACACTGGAGCGGGACCGGCTGGAGCTCGGCCGCATCCGCATCACCACCAAGTGCCTCCATCAGCCGCATCGCCGCGCTTGCTTGCGCTCCGAATGGAGCGTGCACGGCAGTCGGGACCGCCGAGACAGGTGCGGGAGCGACAGCGCCGTTGGTGGAGTCCTGGTCCGGATCAGCCCAAGCCGGCGCGACCATCGAAGCGGCTCAGGACCCCGCCGGCTCCCCCAATGCCGAGCTGTCGTCGGTCTCGTGCACCTTCGGCGGCCAGTGCGTGGCCGTGGGCTTCTACTACGACCCTCAGAGCCGCGCCGACCACCCGCTCGTCGAGATGTCGGGGGGTGGGTTGTGGCACATCGTCGCCTTGCCGCAGGTGCCAGATCCGTCGGCAGGTGCGGAGCTACGCTCGGTGTCCTGCACGTCGGCCAGCGCCTGCACCGCCGTGGGCCAGAGCGGGGGGCGACCGTTGGCGATGGCCTGGAACGGGGCCGCTTGGCTGATCGAGGCTCCACCGACCCCAGCCGGGGCAAGCAGCGGGTCACTGGCTGGAGTGTCTTGTACCTCGGCTGCTTCCTGCACTGCGGTAGGCGATTACGTGGTGACAGGCGGCGGGCGGACGCTCGCTGAACGCTGGACCGGCTCGGGCTGGGTGATGCAGCCGACTCCCGGCTCGGCAGGGAGCACGTTGGCCGCCGTCTCCTGCTCTGCCGCGAGCTCTTGTACCGCAGTCGGATCCCGGCAGTCCAGCGGCGGCGGTGAAACCCTTGCCGAGACCTGGAACGGCACGACCTGGCGTCTTCAGAGCTCGCCGAATCCTGGCGGCGCCGGCGCCAGCCCCTCCCTCTCCTCCGTCTCGTGTGGCTCGCAGAGCTCCTGCACGGCGGTCGGCAGCTACTCATCCTCCGGCGGCCTTCCCGTCGCATTTGCGGAGGTCTCCGACGGGGCCGTCTGGATCGGGCAGCAGGTCACCGGCCCGGCGTCCACCGTCGACAGCGCGCTCTCGGCAGTCTCCTGCTCCGTCAACGGCTGCACCGCCGCCGGATACCGCCAGGGCAGTGCCGGCATCCAGGTGCCGTTTGCGGTGACCGGTTCGCCCGTCAAGGCGATCGCGGCAGTTCCCGGCGCCCAGGGCTACTGGCTGGCGAGTGCCGCCGGAACGGTGGTGGCAGCGGCTGGCGCCCAGTTCCTCGGCGACACCCGAGCGATCTCGCTTGCCCGACCCGTGTCGTCGATGGCCGTGACCGGCGACGGCAAGGGGTACCTGTTGTGCGCCTCGGACGGGGGCGTGTTCGCGTACGGTGACGCCAGTTTCGAGCAATCGCTGCCGGGACTGGGCGTGCATGTCGGCGACATCGTCGGCATCGCGGAAACCCCAGACGGCAAGGGCTATTGGATGGCGGGGGCGGACGGGGGGGTGTTCACCTTCGGTGACGCCAAGTACAGGGGGTCCTTGCCGGCACTGGGTGTTCACGTGTCCGACATCGTCGGCATCGAGGCGGCGTCGTCGGGTGCGGGTTACCTGCTCGTGGGCGCAGACGGAGGCGTCTTCGCCTTCGGGACCGGTGCCGGTTTCCACGGCTCGCTACCCGGGCTCGGCGTCCACGTGCATGACGTCGTCTCGCTGGCGGAAGCGGCAGGCGGCGCCGGATACGTGATGGCGGGGGCCGACGGCGGGATCTTCGTCTTCGGGAACGGCGTGACGTACCGGGGATCGCTGCCGGCAGAGGGGATCCGGGTGACGGATGTGGTGGGACTCGCTCTTGGATCGGGCGCCGACTCCTACCGCGTGGCGGAGGCGAGCGGGACGGTGTGGAACTTCGGAGCCGTTGCCGCCTCAGGCGTCGCGCTTGGCCATCCGCCAGGCACCGATCACTGACCAGCCCACCAACCAGGCGACGATCACCAGGGCCGCCACCGTCCTCGACTCAGGTATCAGACGTGACACGTCGGAGCCGGGACCGCCCCCGCCACCGCCGTTGCCGCCCCCGAAGGTAGGCAATCCGGCAGGTTCGAGGTGAGTCACCGCCAGCCCGACGACCCCCCGCTGAGCGTTGATCATGTAGGGGATGCTCACCCGCGAGGCGATCGGCACGATGATCACCTCCAGGACGATCATCAAGATCACGGCGATGGTTCGCTGCCCGAGCAAGGAGGAGAGACCGACTCCCACGACGAACCCGACCACTGCCTCCAGTTCGATCCATAGCCCCGTCCTCACCATCAGCCCGATCGGCGGTGCAAGGAAGATCTTGGCGTAGTCGTTGTAGTTCTGGTCCGCCATCTGCCTTGCGATCGCCTGAAGCTCCGCCTGCTGCGGAGCACCGGGGACCCCCGCTTGGACCCCGTTCGGGCCGCAGGGGACGTTCAGCGGGCCCTGGAAGTTGAAGTTGCAGACCACCTCGCCTGCGTTGTCGGCCGCCCAGGTCTCGAAGGCCGGCTTGGAGAGCCCAGGCGGGATGTTGATCCCCTGATAGCTGATCTGCTTCGGCGCGGCGAACGAGCACACGATGCACACGATGGCGAAGCCGGCACCGACCATAGGTATGACGATCCCGAGCCCGGCGGGGATGCGGGCCAGGTACAGGGCGACGCGCGACCGTCCCGTGACGACCAGATGGCGAAACATCCCATCCGTCAGGTCGACCGATCCCGCCGAGCACCCGAGGGTGGCGGCGACGATGAAGCCGAAGACGTACATCACGGCGGCGACGAGAGCGCCGAAGATGTCCTCACCGCCGGCCGGCCCGTATGCCTTCGGGTCGAATGCGTGAGCCAGCAGACGGATCACGAGGAAGACGCTGGGGATCCCGATGTTCACGATGGCCAGAGCCGCCATCAGCCCGCGGCGCTTGCGCAGTTCCATGAAGCGCTTGCGGATCATGCCGAGTGTGGGGATCGGCGAGCCGCGATGGTCATAGGGTCGGGTCGGGGGTGCGTCGGGGACACCCGCCGGCATCGCCATCTCGGGTCCTGCTCCGGTCAACGTCATTGCGGTGCCCCCAATCTGCTGGTGACCTGCAGGAACCATGTCTCGAGAGAGGCCTGTATCTGCTGCAGCCGATAGACCCCGATGCCGCCTTCCACCAGCACGCGGTTGATCTCGGGGATCACGTCCCGGCCGGTCGTGGCGGGGAGCGACACCGATATCCCAAGCGGTCCGGCGCCCACCTGGCCGCCGAGGCTGGCGAGGATGTTGGACGCCAGCAGCACCTCCCTGGCTCGCTCCGGCTCGCGACATTCCACCTGGACCTCGAGCGACGTCCCCTTGACAAGCTCGGATATCGGCCCCTGCCGGATGATCTGGCCGCGGTCGACGATGGCGACCGCGTCGCAGGTCCGCTCCACCTCGTCCAGCAGGTGCGAGGACAGCACGACCGTCCGTCCCTCGGCGACCAACGAGAGGATCATGTCCCGCATCTCGGCCATTCCGCCGGGGTCGAGCCCGTTCATCGGCTCGTCGAGGATCAGTAGCTCGGGGTCGCCGATCAGGCAGGCGGCGACTCCGAGGCGCTGGCGCATGCCCATCGAGTATTTCGACACGCGGTCCTTGGCCCGGTGCGTGAGCCCGACCCGGTCGAGCGCGCTGTCGATGCGCCGGATTGCTTCCGGCTCGCGGGCCGTTGCGAGGATCTCGAGGTTCTGGTGGCCGCTCAGGTGGCCGTGGAACCTCGGCTCGTCGACTATCGCGCCGACTCTCGCCAGGGCGTGCGCCCGATGTTTGGGCACCTCGTAGCCGAGCAGCGACATCGTGCCGGCATCGGCGTGAGTAAGACCGAGCAGGACCCGGATCAGGGTCGTCTTGCCGGCGCCGTTCGGGCCGAGATATCCGAATGCGCAGCCTCTCGGGACGAGCAGCTCGACGCCGTTGACGGCGACGTTCGCTCCAAAACGCTTCATCAGCCCGTGCGTCTCCACCGCCCAGTCCCGGTCAGCACGCCCGTTACCTGGCGGCGGAGGGACGGGCTCGGTCTCGCGGGGGGCGGAAAGAGTTGGCACGCCCCAGACGCTATGACCCCTTGCGGCACTCGTGGGGGATTCTCAGCAAGCTCACAGCCGGCAGGCGCTCCTGCGTCTCGCGATGGCAGATGACCTCGCTTGGCCGGGTCCTGCCCGTGGCTACAGTCGCGCGATGGCCGAGACCGAGCTTCCCGAGCGAGTGCTGGTCGTCACCGCTCATCCAGACGATGTCGACTTCGGTGCTGCGGGGACAGTCGCCACCTTGACCGACGCCGGCGTCCCCGTCAGCTACTGCATCGTCACCAACGGCGATGCGGGTGCGCTCGACACCGACACCGACACCGGCACGCTCGCGACGAGGCGTCAGCAGGAGCAGCGCGACGCGGCGGCCGCCGTCGGCGTCTCGGACGTCCACTGTCTCGGCTTCCCCGATGGGCAGTTGCTGGTGACCCTCGATCTGCGCCGGGAGATCACGAGGGTGATCCGCATGGTGATGCCGCAGCGCGTCATCTGCCAGTCGCCAGAGCGGAACTGGGATCGGATCCGTGCCAGCCACCCCGATCATCTCGCAGCCGGAGAGGCGACGCTCTCGGCGGTCTATCCGGATTCCCGCAATCCCTTTGCATTCCCGGAGCTCTTCGCCGACGGCCTGCGTGCGCACACGGTCTCCGAGGTGTGGTTGATGGCATCCCCCCGGGCGAGCAGGACGGTCGACATCACGAAGGTCATCGACCGCAAGATCGGGGCCCTCCGGTGCCACAAGAGCCAAGTGGGCGACGGCGACCACATCGAGGAACTGGTCCGCAACTGGACCTCGGCGACGGCCAGGGAGCACGGCCTTGGCGAGGGCCGGTACGCCGAGGTGTTCCAGGTGGTCGACACGCACTAGCGACTGGTGGGCGCTCGGGCCGATTTCTGGCGAGAGATGTCAACGCTCCAGCGCGGCCGCGTGCCGATCTATGGCCCTGTCTCGTCTCAGAGGTCGGCGTCCTCGACCCGCAACGCCCATCGCTCGTGGTCGCGCCAGTCGCCGTCGATGAACAGGTACCGCTTCGAGTACCCCTCCCTCTCGAAACCAAGCCCTTCCACCAGACGCCGCGACCTCTCATTGGCGGGCTGGATGTTCGCCTCGACGCGGTGCAGGCCGAGGTCCTCGAAGAGATGGGCGATCACGAGCCGCAGCCCCTCGGCCATCAAACCTCGGCCCTCGCTGCCAGCGAAGGCCGCGTAGCCGAGGTATGCAGATCGAAGCGAGCCGAAGACGATGTTGTTGGCGTTGACCATGCCGGCGAGCACACCGTCTTCCGTCCGCCGCAACAGGAAGCCGGCGTTGTCCTCGCGTCTTATGCGGTCGAGGTAGACGCCGAACGCCTCGGGAGTCTCGGGCGGGAAGACCCATGGATGGTGGAGCGCCCGGCTGGCGATGGCCGCGGCCGTGAACTCGTTGCAATCGGCGGCCGTCGGGCTCGTGATCAGCACCCGATCCGACCGGCGGATCGCCTTGGCGGGATTCGGGGAGCGGCCCTTCGAGAACACGATCGTCGATTCTGCCAGCCTGCTCGTCGTGGGATTGTTCGAGCCCGGGGTACGGAGAGGGCGCATCTGGTGCAGGCGAACGAGCCCCAGCGACTACCCTGGCGACGTACGCGGGCGTAGCTCAATGGTAGAGCCCCAGCCTTCCAAGCTGGTCATGCCGGTTCGATCCCGGTCGCCCGCTCCGCTGTTTTCGCAGGTCAGAGCCGCACGACCCGCACCGTTCCTCACCGCTGTTACGCCGGCGTGCCCTATGCGTGCCCTAGCGATCCCGCCGTGCCCTGTGCGGACCCGCCTGATACTTGACACCGTGGCCCCGGCACCTGCCTGACGCTTCTCGGACGCGACCCCGGTACCTGGGCGACACCTGCCCCGGTACCTGCCTGACAGTGGGGTCCACCACTTAGCCGGCGCCTCCTCCTTCGCTGTGGGTGTTCGACGTCCACAGGTCCGGAGGAGGCAACCCCATGTTGGTGGAGTTGAAGCTGGTGGAACAGCGTTATCAAGCCGTTCATGAGGTGCTCGAGGGAGCTTCGGTCACCGATGTGGCCCGCCGTCCGGTGTAGCCCGCCAGACCGTGCACGCCTGGCTCCGTCGTTATGGGGACCAAGGGTTGGCCGGACTGGCCGACGCCAGCTCCAAGCCCACCTCCTGTCCCCATCAGATGGCCCCGGCCATCGAGGCTCGCATCGTGGAGCTGCGCAACGAGCACCCGTCTGGGGACCTCGCACCATCCTGTATTGGCTCGCTCAGGAAGGCATCGAGGTTCTCCCGGGCCGACCAGCGTCGAGCGTTGCCTGATCCGCCACGGCCTGGTCAACCGACCCCCGCCGCCGCCGGCGCAGCGACTACAAGCGCTGGGAGCGCTCCCGGTCGATGGAGCTGTGGCAGATGGACATCGTCGGGGGAGTGCGCATCGCCGATCCGACGACAGGTGAGTTCTCTGAGGCCAAGATCGTCTCGGGCATCGACGACCACTCCCGTTTCGTCATCTCGGCCAAGGTGGTGGCCCGAGCCACCTCCCGTCCGGTCTGTGACGCCTTGGAGGAAGCTCTCGCCCGCCACGGCCTGCCCGAAGCCATCCTCTCGGACAATGGGAAAGTCTTCACTGCCCGCTTCGGTCCGGGCCTGGCCGGTGCTTTTCGACAAGATCTGTCACAACAACGGGATCAAGCACATCCTCACCAAGCCCCGCTCTCCGACCACGACCGGGAAGGTGGAGCGCTGCATAAGACCCTTCGGGCCGAGTTCTTGAACGGCAAGGTCTTCGCCTCTATCGAGGAGGCTCAGGAAGCCCTGGATGCCGGGGTTTATGAGTACAACCACACCCGGCCCCATCAGGGCATCGGCAACGTGGCTCCCTTCGAGCGCTTTCGACTCGCTGCTCCCAGCCCCGGACCCCCCAAGGAGACGGAACTGACCCGAGCCCACCGTGCCGGCCCGAGGCGGTCACCACCCGCCGAGTCAGCAATAACGGCACCATCAGCTTCGCCACCGCCCACTACAAGGCCGCCGCCCGATGGTTGGCCGGCCAGACCGTGGAGGTCACCTGTGAGGGCCCCCTGGTCCAGATACATCCACCGCGGCGTGCTCATCGCCACCCATGCTCGTCGCCATCCCATCGACAAGCAGAGCGCCGGGGTTGCAGAGAGGCGCCGCCTGCCACCTCGGGCCCACGGCCACCGCTGCCTCAGTCACCCGCAAGGTCGACACCTCAGGCAATGTCTGCTTCGCCGGCACCACCTATCGGGTCGGCCCCAGTCCCCGCCGCCGGCAGGTCCAGGTGGCCGTGGTGGGTGACACCGTCGAGATCGCGGTTGGCACCGAGCTCACTCGGTCCCACGCGGTCAAACACGACCGCACCCGGGAGCACGGGGCCCTGGCCAAACCCCGTCCGCCCACCCGGATCAATGCCGCCTGGGGTTGGGAGTGTCAGGTAGGTACCGGGGTCAGACTGTCAGGCGGGTACCGGGGCTTGACATCCGGCCGTGCCCCAACGCCTGCCTCTCGTGCCCCGCCGCCAGCGTCGTCGCCCTTCCGCCTGGCGGCGAGCGGGACGACGGGGGCACCGCGCGCCGCTTGGTTGGCCTCGATGATGGCGTCGAGGCCGTCGGCGATTGCGTGGTCGCGCTCGGCCGTCGCATGTTGGTAGATGAGCGCAGCCCGCGGGCTCGACTGCCCGAGGCAGCGCCATCAGCTCGCGTGTCGTCGCTCCGTTACGCGCCGCCATCGTCCCGGCGTAGTGGCGGAGGTCATGGAAGTGGACGCCAGGCAGACCCACGGCCGCACGCGCTTTACCGAAGGTCCGTGACCAATTCTGCCGGCAGATCGGCGCTCCGTTCTCGCCAGTGAACACGAGCGGTCGGCTCCGGGCCGACGAAGCGGGCCAGGTGCTCCTCGAGGACCTCTGCAAGGGCAGCAGGGATGGCCACGACTCGTCGACCGGCGTCCGACTTGGGAGCACCGACCAAACGACCCGTACCGGCGATGTAGTGCGCCTGCTCGGTCACGGCGATCGTCCGCCGCAGGAGGTCGATGCGCTCGCGGTCAGCGCTGAGCACTCGCCGAGACGCAGCCCGGCGTAGGCGGATGTGTAGACGAGTGCCCGATGACGCTCGCCGACGGCGCTGGCGAGGGCGTCGACCTGCTCAGGGCTGAGTGCGGGGCGCTCGGGCGTCCGCTCTTCGCCGGCGCGCTTGATCGTGCACGGGTTCTGCGTCAGCTTTCCGTCCTCGACGGCGGTGCCGAGGATCGTCCGCAGTAGGCGGTAGCACTTCGCCGCGGTGACGGGTGTGGTCTTCCCCGTCGTGGAATGCCAAGCACGCACTCTCGCCGTCGTGATCTCGGTGAGCTTGAGGGCGCCGAAGGCAGGCAGCAGGTGGCGATCGAGCTCGGACTTGTACAGCTCGTGGGTGCGCGGACGGAGGTCGTGACGGTTGTCGAGCCACCGGCGGGCGAAGTCCCCGAAGCGTTCTCGCCCGGCCTCGCGGTCGACCCATTGCCCGGTGGCAACTCTCGTCCGTTCTGCCGCCAGTGG
>CAVXUB010000002.1:0-833489 GCA_963764805.1 uncultured Actinomycetota bacterium | reverse complement strand
CCTCGGTCGACGACGACGTGCCGAGATGGATGCAGGGCGCCGGGAAGGGGTGGATCACCGCCGAGTACTCCCTCCTGCCCGGCTCCTCTCACGAGCCGCGTGGGCAAGAGGCCACGAAGGGGAACGATCCGGCCGGACACAGGAGATCCAGCGGCTGATAGGCCGGTCGTTGCGTGCCGTGTGCGACCTGCACTCTTGGGGGAGGTCCAGATCGTCCTCGACTGCGACGTCCTGCAAGCAGACGGGGGATTCGGGACGGCCTCGATATGCGGCGCCTACGTCGCCCTCCATGACGCCCTGACACGACTCGTCGCCGGAGGCAAGGTGGCTTCCATCCCGCTCACGGCCTCGTGCGCTGCGGTCTCGGTGCGGATAGTGGGGACGGGTTTCCTGCTCGATCTCGACTACTCGGAGGACTCGCGGGCCGAGGTCGACATCAACGTGGTGATGACCGGTGACGGGAGGCTGATCGAGGTGCAGGGCGCCGCGGAGGGTGCTCCATTTTCCCGGGGGGTCTCGACCGTTTGCTGGAGCTTGCCGGTCAGGGCGTGGCCGAGCTGACCGCAGCTCAAGCAGCGACTCTCGCTGTCGCCCCCCGGCGCGGCCATGACAGCAGCGGCAAACTGCCGGGCTGGAGATTCGTTGTCGCCAGCGCCAACCCGGACAAGGTTGTAGAGATCGAGACGATCCTCGCCGCCGCGCTTCCCGACCTCGTGCTCGTGGCGCGGCCCGCCGACGTTCCCGAAGTCGCGGAGACGGGCAGCACGCTGCTGGAGAACGCCCGCCTGAAAGCGTCGGCACTGCAGACGCCACTGGGTTGCCGGCGATAGCCGACGACACCGGACTGTTCGTCGACGCCCTCGACGGGCGACCCGGCATCTTCGCGGCTCGCTACGTGGGGAGGGGGCGACCTACCGTTAGAACGCTCGAGAAGCTGCTGGCAGAGATGGAGGGGCTGGGGGAGCGGGCGGCGGTTTTTTGCGACTGTTGCCGTGGCCGTCTGGGCGGACGGGCAGGAAGTCGCCGGCGAAGGTGTGGTGCGGGGCGTGATCCTCGATGCAGCTCGCGGCAGCCAGGGGTTCGGATACGACCCTGTGTTCGCCCCGGACTGGGGTGGCGGGCGCTCCGATGCCGAGATGGACCTGGGCGCAGACGCTCGCTCCCATCGGGCGCTCGCCTTCAGGGACCTCGCCTCCAGGCTCGCCGCGATGCCCCCCGCCCCCGAAGGTCCTTCCCGGGGCTCACACTTTCATAACAATTCCCGCATGCCGGCCTCACGCAGCCGCGGTTGACTGGTGACGAGAGCCTCGGCTCACCGATAACGGAGGTGGACCAAGTTGTTGAACTGGATCAAGTCACACGCCCGCAGCGGCGCGGTTGTCGGATTGTTGGCGGCGGTGGTTGTGGCGGCGCGCCTTCGCCGTGGCCGGACCGCTGTCAGGTCTCGACACCCCTGCGGCCAAGGCCCCGACGACGGCGTCTGACCAGATGGCAGCCGGACTGGCCCTGGTAGCGCCGTGCGGGAGCAACGGAGGGTCGTCAGCCGTCTCCTCGGGCACCTCAGCCGGCACCTCGGGCGTGTCGGGCGCGACGGCGACGGCGTCGCTGGCAGTGTCCGGCACCACGAAGCGGGGTGGTGCTTGCGGCGAATCGGGTCCTCGCCTGCGGGCTCTCGCCCGGCTGATGCGTCGCAGTATCCACGCCGAGTTGACTGTGAAGGGCAAGGGGAGGGCTGCTGGGGTCACCGTCGACATCGACCGAGGGACCGTGCAGGCGATCTCCGCGACCTCGATCACGATCATGCGACCGGACGGAGTGGACGTCTCGGCGAAGATCTCGCCGACGACTCGCTTCTTCCGGGTGACCCGAATCCGGACTCGCCAAGGGAGCGCACGCCATGATGGTGCGGAAGCCTTACGGGAACCTTCGAGGCAATGATCGCCTTCGACCTCAAGGGCGGTACGTCGACCGGCGGCCCGGGGTCCAAAGGAGCACCGCCGGCCGGGGCGTAGAGGTGCTGTAGGCCACCGGGCGCAGGGGCGCTGTAACCGTTGGGCGCAGGGGCGCTGTAGGCCGCTGTGATGCAAGGGGATGGGCGCCATGCCGTCGATCGCAGCATCATCGGCAAGGTCACTCACCGCTCCCGGGTCGTCGTCGAGCGGGCGCCGGTTGCCGACTTCGCCAAGGCGCTGAAGTACGAGGATCCCGTCTACCGGGATCCTCGTCCGCGTCCGAGGCTGGCCTGGAGGCGATCCCGGTGCCCGTGACCTTTCCGTTCGTGATGGAGCACTGGGGCAGCTACCCGGAGCTGCAGCCGAGCGAGCCCGTCGACCTCAACGCGATCGCCGAGGTGATCGGCGGCCGGTTGGCGCAGGGTGGCATCCTGCTCCACGGTGAGCAGGAGTTCGAGTACCGGCGACCGATGTCGATCGGCGACCGCCTGAGCGGCGTGACGGTCGTCGCCGACGTCTACGAGAAGGAGAGCAAGGGCCACCTGATGACCTTCCTCGTGACCGAGACGACCTGGACGGACGACTCGACCGGCGATGCCGTCGTCGTGGCAAGGTCGAACCTGATCCATCGCGCGTAAGGGAGGACACGCTCTTGAGCGGGCAGCTGTACTTCGAGGACGTGGAGGTTGGCGCCGCCGCGCCCGAGCGGAGCCACCTGCTGTCGAGGACCGATCTGGTCGTCTACGCCGGCGCCTCCGGCGACTTCAATCCGATGCACCACGACGAGATCATCGCCACCTCGGCCGGCATGCCGTCCGTGTTCGGTCACGGGATGTTCTCGATGGGCTTCCTCGCATCGGCAGTCGAGGCGTACGTCGGTGCTGGGCGGCTCAGGCGCTACAAGGCACGTTTCGCCAAGCAGACGTGGCCCGGAGAGACGCTGGTGACACGGGTCGTGGTCACCGCCAAGCGCAACGAGGGCCTCGGGAACCTGGTCGACCTCGAGTGCACCCTCACCAATCAGGCCGGCGAGGTGAAGGTGGCGGCCGACGCCACGGCCGTTCTGCCCAGTCGCTCCTAGGAACGCATGCCGGCGATCAAGGCGACCCCAACCGGGCGCGTCGAAGGCGCCGAGGTACCCGTTGGCACCGAGGACCCAGTAGCCCCCGGTCGCCGGATCGCCCGCGATGGCAGTCATCGCTGCCGGTTGGGAAGCCGGTGATCCGTAGTCGACGGCGTTCAGGGAATACACCGAACCACCCGATGTCACGAGGCGGTACCCGACGCCACCGCCCGCGGCCTCCATCGAGACGACCGGCGTGGTGAGTGGCGTGTTGCCCTCGGATCCGTAGAACCTGGCGTCGAACGAGAAGATGCCGCCGTCGGCCGCCACCAGCCAGTAGCCATCAGTGGCAGGGTCGGCCGCCATACCGACTATCGGGGCGTTGAGGTGTGAGGCGCCCATCGACCCGTGGAACCTGGCGGCCCCGAAGGAGAAGATGCCGCCGTCGCCGGCCACCATCCAGTAGCCGTCGCCCGAGGTGGTAGCGGCTATCCCGACAATCGGGTTGTTGAGGTGGAACGAGCCTGCCGAGCCGTAGAACTTGGCGCCGCCGAAGGTGAATATCCGGCCATTGGCGCCGACGAGCCAGAAGCCGGCAGCCAGCGGATCGGCAGCGATGCCGACGATCGGAGCGTTCAGGTATGCCGGACAGGTCGCCGAAGTTGGGGGCGTCGCCGAAGTTCCAGACCTTGCCCGCGCTGTTGACGACCCAATAGCCCTTGCCGTCCGGAGTCGGAGCAATGCCGGCGATGACGACGGGAGGCGGTTGATGCGCCAGCCCGAGGACGGTCTCGGCTTCCGCCCAGGTGTAGACGACGTCCGGTGGGAGGGGTCCACAGTCGCCGACGAAGATCTGGCGACGACGGCCGGCCGCCTCCGCTGTCGGGTTGTCGGCGGCACCCATGATGAGCTGGGTGTCCGGACAATCGAAAGAAGGGTTGATGTACGTCCCGAGGATGTTGTCGCGGTGCCCCCAACATCCGGGAGCGCTCGGCGACGTGCAGTCCAGGTTGCTGCTGCCGTAGCCGTCGTCGTACATCCAGAAGTAGTCCGAGGCGATGGCGTTGATCGTTCCTCCGGCCCAGTTCGAGCCCCAGGCCTCCCACCAGCCGCCGCCGGTGATGGAGCCGGAGAGGTGGGGTCGGTGTCGTGGTCGGCGCCGTAAGCGGCAGCCTTGTCGAGCTGTTCGGTGAGGGCGACCATCGGAGGAAGCCCACGGGCGACTCGCTCGAGGTCTGCGATGGCGAAGAGCTGTTCGGCCTCCGGCAGGCTCTCGAAGCCCGAAAGGGAGAAGTTCAGCGCTCCCACGGGTTCCGTCAGGCGGGCGTTGGTGATGGCTGCCTGGGTCGTGCTGATGCACCGACTGCTGTTGTCGAGCGAGCCGCCGTTGCAGTCGGCCATGAAGTTGGGGTTGGGGGGCCAGATGTCGTGGCTCGGATTGTGCGGCGGGACGATCCCCGTGAACGGTGTCGCTCTGTTTCGAGCTTGACCGGCTCTCCGAGTGTGAAGCGGGCTGCCGTCACCTGGTCGGCCGCGCCAAGCACGGCGGTGCCGTGCACGGCCGAGCAGGCCGACGTCGCCGAAGCCGTAGACGACCCGAAGGCGAGCAGGGCGGTCCCCATGGCAACCGCCACCAGCGTAGCCCCCGCACCACGGCTCAGACGATTCTTGTCTCGCACGGGAGTGTTATCGGAAGCGCCCGCCCGGCGCTTGAGCGCACCTCATCGGTCCACTTGCTCGTCCCTCCAGAGGTAGAGGTCTCGTAGCAGGCACACCTCTGCCCCGTGATGGACGATCTCGACGTTCGTGTACAACACGAGCTTGGCCATCGGCTCGTCGGCGAAGACGGGCGGAGAGATGGCTCCCTGCGGTCTGGCCAGCCCTGTAGCGCCGAGATCGCGCACGTCTTCGATCCAGGAGTCGTGCCCCTCGTCGAGCTGGCGCAGGGCACCCGCCGCGGTGCCCACGAATTCGAGAGGCGGCCGATGGGGCGGCTTCTCTCTGAAATGTGGCGCTCCCGGTGGCCCGAACACTTCAATCATATGAGCCATCCGCCAGGCGATGGTGGTGACCGGTTGGCGCTCGTGCGGGGGCTCGGCGTAGTCCATCGTGAACTCGCCGGCGCCCAGCGACAGGGGCGCCCTGCTCTCGCCGCGGCGGCGAGCGTCCAGCAGCCCGGGACCGGCTGCCAGAAGTACTCGTCATCCGTCAGTCCCTCCAGCCGGGGCCGAACTGTTCCCTCCAGTGCGCTTCCAGCTGATCGATCAGCTCGGCGTTCCAGTCGACGTCCATCGACGGGCTCAGGCGTCGCCGATCGCGTCGCCCATGGTGCCGAGCGGGGGCGCCCCCAGCGACAGCAGTGCTTCGTGGAAGCGCAGATGGCTGTACTTGCTTCCCCAGAGGGCCATCGCCTCGTCGCGAAGCGCCATGATCTCCAACTTGCCCCAGGTGTAGCGACCGTAGGTGGGGTCGTAGAGGGCGCGATTCGCCTCGCTGCTCGCCGCCGGCCCCTCCAAGAAAGCATCCTCCTCGAAACGCCGCGTCGCCTCCGCCAACGACATCGATCCGCCCTGGACCCCGAGCGCCACAGCGAAGCGTGTCACGCGGATCAGGGCCTCGACGTAGACGCCGATCGCGAAACCGGGTCATTCGCCCTGAACCCCTCCTCCACCATCAGCTCCTCGGCATAGTGCGCCCACCCCTCGACGAAGGCCTCCGAGAAGAGCGTCCGCCTGACCTCCCCCGCGCCCGCGAGAGCATCTGCCCGTGGGCGAAGTGCCCCGGCGTGACCTCGTGGGCCGTGATCGCCGGCAGGGTCGTGTTGCTGAACGTCGCCAACCACTGGTGCTGCTCTTCCTGCGACCACTCCGGGTCCGGTGGGTTGACGTAGTACCAGGCCGGTGCCTCCGGCTCGCCGGGCGCCGCCCAGGACATCATCGCCGTCGCCCAACGCCGTGACGGCGGGGCCGGACCGACCAGGCAGCTGCCGCCGAGCGGGGGCAACAGCCGCCGTTCGCAGGGTGAAGGCGGTCACCTCGTCGATCAGCTCACGGGCAGAGGCGTAGATGCCTTCGGCGTCGGGGTGGTCGGCGCTGAGCTCCTTCAGCAGCTCGGCGGGAGCGGCGTGCTCGCGCAGCCGAGCGCATGCATCGCCGAGGAGGGCGCGCAGGCGATCCCTCTTCGCGATCGGCGGCGAGCTCCAGCCTGCCGAGCTCGATCGCCATCCCCTGCGTCGAGCCGAGCATCAGCGCGAGGTTCCGGGATCCGACCGGCTCGAAGGGGGTTGCCGCCTCCACGGCCCGCTCGAGATGGTCGACCAGTCTTGCCTGGGCGGGCAGTGCGCTCGCCAGCGCCGAGCGCTGTTGTGATGTCATCTCCTCGTCCGCAGCCTGCGTCGCGACCGTGGCCAACCCTCGGGCAGCTGGGAGGAGAGCCTTGGCGACAGGCGCCGTGACCGAGTCGAGGGAGCTGATCGAGCCGGCGACGGCGTCGGGCCACTGCTGGAGATGCGACAGCTTGGCCGCCCTGCGCTCGCCGGCGGGCGCATACTCCCGGTCGTAGCAAGCGAGGTCGAGATTGCCCAGGTGCGGCAAGGGGTTCCAGCGGTGTTCCTCGGTCACGCCGAAGTAGACGCGGTACCCGGCCTCGATCGCCGAGAGGTGGGCCTCGTCGTGTAGGTCTGGCAGCGGGGCACCCTCGCCGAGGCGGGCGAGCAGTGCGGCCACGCCGGAGGGAGACAGGTCCTGCACGCGCCCGTCGTACTCGTGCCGGCCGGCGTACTCCCGTACCTCGGGGATGCACGCCTCCCAGACGGCCTGCAGTCTTCGCGACGTCATGCTGCGAGAACCTAGTTGGCGGTGCGGCCGCGAGTACCGTGCGGCCGTGGTCGGGAGAGCCGTGAGAGCTGTGATACACCCGCTCGTCATGATGGTCCCCGAGCGCGACGCGATGGCGACGCCCGACGAGGAGGTGCGAAGTGGCAATCCTGGCGACACTGCCGGCGACACGCGCCGGCATCGGACATGGAGGCGAGCGACACCGCCATCACGATCAGCTGCGACGACTGCGCCCTCGGGCGGGGGCCGGCTTGCGAGGACTGTCTGGTGACCTTCATCGTCGAGCGCGACGAGATGGCGAGGGGACCTGTTGTCATCGCCGCCGACGAGTACCGCGCCGTCAGGATGCTGGTGGGAGCCGGTCTCGTCCCTCGGCTGCGCTACTCGAGGAAGGCGGGCTGAGCCGGCTTCGAAGGCCTGCGGTGGGGGAGCGGTGATGGCCCCCGCTGACCTGCGCCGCCAGTTGCTGGAGGCCGGCAAGAGGGCGGGCCTCGACATGGTGAGGATCACGGACGCCTCACCGTTCCTGGAGACCCGCCGGCACTTGTTCGAGCGGCGAGCGGCGGGGCTTCACGGAGGGATGAACTTCACGTACCGGCGGCCCGAGCGGTCGACAGATCCCGCAGTCGCCCTGCCGGGAGCTCGGTCCCTGGTCGTCGGCGCCTTGTCCTACGGCCGGGGGGCCGGCGACACTGCCGGCGCCGACGGGGCGAGCGCCGGGCAGGCTGGGCGTTCGCCGACCGGTCGCGTCGCCAGATCGGCCCAGTGTGACGAGTACGCCATCTTGCGCTCGGGTCTGGCCGCGATCAGCCTGCAGCTGAAGGAGTCCGGCCATCGCGCCCGCGTCCTGGCGGACGACAATGCGCTGGTCGACCGTGCCGCCGCTCACCGCGCCGGCATCGGCTGGTGGGGCAAGAACACGCTGATCCTGATCCCTGGCATCGGCTCGTGGTTCGTCATCGGTTCGGTGCTGACCGACGCCGAGCTGCCAGCCGACGAGGGGCCTGTCGCCGATCACTGCGGGTCGTGCTTCCGTTGCGCAGCCGCCTGCCCGACGGGAGCGATCGTGGCGCCCGGGGTGCTCGACGCCCGGCGTTGCCTCTCCTGGCTGCTGGAGGCGGCAGACCCGATTCCTCATGAGCTGCGTGAGGCCGTCGGCGATCGCATCTACGGATGCGACGCGTGCCAGGAGGTGTGCCCGCCGAACCGGGTGGCTGACAGCAGGCAAGCCAGGCTCGCGCCGGGGTCACCCCAGCCTGTCGAGCTGAGGCGCCGCCAATCCGCGGCCCCGCCAGCCGATCTCGTCTGGATGGTCGGTGCGTCCGACGAAGACCTCTTGTCGCGCTTTGGACACTTCTACCTGGCCGGGCGCCGAGCGGCGCTGCTGCGGCGGAACGCGCTCGTCGCTCTCGGCAACGTGGGCCGGGCGGTGGACCCCGCCGTGCGTGAGGGGGTCGCTCTCGGCCTTCGCTCGCCGGACGAGCTGGTGCGGTCCCACACGGTCTGGGCCGCCGGCCGGCTTGGCCTGCACGACCTGGCCGTCGAGGCCTGTGCGGCCGACGACAGCGAGATGGTCCGCCAAGAGGTCCGCCGGCTCCCCGAAGCTCGTCCCGGTGCCGCCTGATGCACCTCCTCGTCACGAACGACTACCCGCCCAAGCACGGCGGCATCCAGTCGTATCTGTGGGAGCTGTGGAGGCGCATGCCGCCCGGAGAAGCGGTCGTGATGACAGGGAGGGGATCAGGAGCTGCGGCCACGGAGAGTTTCGACGAGGGTGAGCCGTACCGGATCGTGCGTGCTCCGGAGGCTGTGCTGCTCCCGACGCCCTCCTTGGCCCGGCGGGTGCGGGAGCTGGCGGACGAGATCGACGCCTCACTCGTCCTGCTGGACCCGGCCCTGCCGCTCGGGCTCATCGGCCCGGACCTCGGCAGGCCCTACGCGATCGTGCTCCACGGCGCGGAGGTCACCGTGCCCGGCCGGCTCCCCGGGGCCCGCTCGCTGCTGGCTCGGGTCCTCGCCGGCGCCTCCCTCCTGGTGGCGGCGGGCTCCTATCCCGAGCGTCAGGCCCTGCGGGTGTTGGGCGCAAGGACCGATCACGAGGAGCGGGGGCCGCGCTCGCTCGTCGTGCCTCCTGGCGTCGACACGCACCGCTTCCGCCCGTTCCCGGCTGCCGAGCGGGCGGATGCTCGGGCGCACCTCGGGCTGCCCGCCAGGGGGCCGCTTCTCGTCAGCGTCTCCCGCCTGGTCCCGAGGAAAGGGATGGACACGCTGATCGAGGCGTCGGTCATCCTCCGGCGCACGAGACCAGAGCTCACCGTTGCTATCGGCGGCGCAGGGCGCGACGAGGCTCGCCTGCGGAGGATCGTCGAGCGTTACCGGGCGCCCGTGCGCCTCTTGGGACGTGTCCCGGATGCGGACCTGCCTGCTCTGCATGCCTGCGGGGACCTCTCGGTGATGCTCTGCCGCGATCGCTGGGGCGGTCTCGAGCAGGAGGGCTTCGGCATCGTCTTCATGGAAGCTGCCGCGGCGGGGGTCGCACAGGTGGCGGGAGACAGCGGCGGCGCGAGCGATGCCGTGCAGCACGGCTTGACGGGCCTGGTGGTGGCCGAACCGTCGGATCCCTTCGTGGCGGCGGACGCCATCGGCACCCTGCTCGACGACGTCGGCCTGCGCAATGCGATGGGGGAGGCGGCGAGGAGGCGCGCGGTCGCCGAGTTCGACTACGACATACTCGCTGGGCGGCTCGTCGCGGGGATCCGCGAGGCAGCCAGCGCGGCAGTCGGCGCGGAAGTCGGAATGGCGCGGGCTTGATGGGCTGCGTGGCAGCCGCGGAAAGTGTAAGGCTGGTCACCTAAGGGATCAAAGGAGGACGTGTGGCCGAACAGACCACCGAGCGCATGGTCATCAGCGGCTCTCCCGAGCGCTGTTTCGCCGTGGTCACCGATCTCGAGCGCTACCCCGAATGGGTCGCCGGCCTGAAGCAGGTCGAGGTGCGCGAGCGCGACGCCGAGGGGAGGGCTTCGCTCGTGGCGTTCCGCGCCGCCGCCTTCGGGCGGAGCACGAGCTACACGCTTGCCTATGACTACAGCAAGGCTCCCCAAGCGGTCTCCTGGGTGCAGCGTGACGGGGACGTGACCGCTCGATTGGACGGTTCGTACCGTTTCGTGGCGGCCGGCGAGGGCGAGACGGAGGTCTTCTACGAGCTGACGGTCGAGCTCAAGGTTCCGATCCCCGGCTTCGTGAAGCGCCGTGCAGAGGGCTACATCCTGCACGCCGCCATCCGCGACCTGAAGAAGAGGGTGGAGTCCGGTCAGTGACCGTGCCGACCGCCGTCGGTGTCGACGTCGGCGGCACGAAGATCCTCGGGATGCTCGTCTCCGGCGAGGGCTCGGTGCTCGACTCACGCCGGGTCCCGACCCCGGTCGGCGGCGGGGAGATCCTCGACGCGGTGGTCGGTGTGGTGCTCGACCTGGCTGCCGCCTCGGCTCCCCCGAAGGCTCTCGGCATCGGGGTGCCGGGCCTCGTCGACAAGGACGGCGTCATCCGCTTCTCGCCCAATCTCCCTACGGCGATCGGTCTCGACGTCGCCGGCGGGATCAGGGGACGCCTCGCCGGCACGGCGCTCTGCGACCTGGCATGCGTCGTCGACAACGACGCCAACTGCGCCTGCGCTGCCGAGCACAGCTTCGGCGCCGCCCGCGGGACCGGGGAGGCGCTGGTGGTGACGCTCGGCACGGGCATCGGGGGCGGGATCGTCAGCGAGGGCGAGATGTTCCGCGGAGCGAACAACTTCGCCGGCGAGATCGGCCACATGTCGGTCGATCCGCAGGGCGAGCAGTGCGCCTGCGGCCGGAGGGGGTGCTGGGAGCGCTACGCCTCGGGATCGGCGCTCGGCCGGCTCGCCCGGGAGGCGGCGCTCAGGGGCGAGGCGCGGCGGATCCTCGAGCTTGCCGGAGGGAACGCGGACAGCGTGCGGGGCGAGCACGTCGTGTCAGCAGCGCTGGAAGGCGACGACGACGCCCGTCGAGTGCTGGAGGAGCTCGCCTTCTGGCTGGCTCTCGGATTGGCCAATCTCGCCAACCTCCTCGATCCGCAGCTGATCGTGCTCGGCGGGGGACTCGTGGAGGCCGGGGACGTGCTGCTCGGGCCGGCGGCCGATGCCTTCAACCGGCTCGTCGAGGGGACCGAGTTCCGCCCCGCGATCTCGATCGTGCCTGCCGTGCACGGCGAGATGGCCGGGGCGATCGGGGCGGCGGCGCTGGCGCTGATCCAGCTCGACCGGGCGGTGCGGGACCGAGCCCCGTGAAGCTCGGGTGCATGCTGCCGACCTTCAGGGCCGACGCCCGCAAGGCGCTCGAGATGGCATGTGCGGCAGAGGAGAGGGGGATCGACGGGGTCTTCGTCTTCGATCACCTCTGGCCGATGGGTTCCCCCAACCGCCCAGCTCTGGCCGCACGCCTCGTGCTGAGTGCCGTGGCGGTTCGGACCGAGCGGATCCGGCTGGGGACGCTCGTCTCGAGAGTGGGCTTGCTTCCTGCGGGCGCCCTGGTCGCCGAACTGCTGGCAGTGGAGTTGGAGAGCGCGGGGAGGCTGATCGCGGGGCTCGGGGTCGGTGACAGCAAGAGCGGCGACGAGCACGTGCGTACGGGGATCGAGATGGCACCGGCAGGGGAGCGCCGGAGCGAGTTGCGCGAGGTCGGGAGTGCACTTTGGGCCGCCGGGCTGGAGGTGTGGGTCGGTGGCGGATCGATGGCCACGAACCAGGCCGGCATCGATATCGGCGCGGTCGTCAACCTCTGGGATGCCTCGCCTGAGGCCGTCGCCGCCGTGCTGGCGGCGGGGGCCAGGGAGGTGACCTGGGGCGGCCCGCTGCCGGACGATCCCGGGGCGGCGGCTGCTCGTTTGTCGGCTCTCTCTCAGGCCGGCGCCAGCTGGGCGGTCGTCGGCGCGCCTGGATCGATCGAGCGGCTGCTGCGGATCCGCGACGCCGCCGGGGTCTTCGAGCCGGGAACGTCTGGCGAGGCGACGGGGGAGCGCCTGTAGGGTTCGCGGATGGAGTTTCGAAGGATCAACGGGCTGCCGCCGTACGTCTTCGCGGCGATCAACGATCTCAAGCTCGCGGCCCGCCGCGCCGGCGAGGACGTGATCGACCTCGGGTTCGGCAACCCGGACATCCCGTCACCTGATGTCGCTGTGGACAAGCTCGTCGAGGCGGCACGCAACCCCCGAAACCACCGCTACTCGGCCTCGCGAGGTATCCCCCACCTGCGGGAGGCGATCTCGGCGCTCTACGAGCGTCGCTTCGGCGTGGCGATCGATCCGGACACCGAGGTCGTCACCACGATCGGCGCCAAGGAAGGCCTCTCGCACCTGATGTGGACGCTCGTAGAGCCGGGTGACACGGCCATCGTGCCCTCGCCGTCCTATCCGATCCACATCTACGCCCCGCTCTTCGCAGGCGCCGACATTCGCACGGTGCGGCTCGGCGGCCTCGGTACAGCCGACGCGGCGGGTGCCGGTGAAGCCTTCTTCGAGAACCTCGTCGAGGCGTGGGAGTCGGCATGGCCAAAGCCCCGTGTCGTCGTTCTCTCGTTCCCCCACAACCCCACCACCACCTGCATCGACCTCGCCACGATGACCCGGCTGGTGGAGTTCGCCCACGAGCACGGAGTGGTGCTGGTCCACGACTTCGCCTACTCGGACACCTACTTCGACGGCTACGTGCCGCCATCGATACTCCAGGTCGAAGGGGCCAAGGAGGTGGCGGTCGAGCTCTACACGCTGACCAAGTCGTTCTCAATGGCGGGATGGCGGGTCGCCTTTCTCGTCGGGAACCGGGAGATCGTGCAGGCGCTGACGAAGCTCAAGTCCTACCTCGACTACGGGACCTTCCAACCCATCCAGATCGCCGCCATCGTGGCGATGAACGAGGCGCCCGACTATCCTTGCAGGTCAACGCCGTATACAGGTCGCGCCGGGACGCCTTGTGCGACGGGCTGTCGCGCATCGGCTGGGACGTTCCGAGGCCGAGGGGCACGATGTTCGTCTGGGCGCAGATCCCGGAGCCTTACGAGGAGATGGGCTCGCTCGAGTTCTCCAAGTTCCTGGTCGAGGAGGCGAAGGTGGCGACCTCGCCGGGAGTCGGCTTCGGGCAGGGTGGTGACGGGTTCGTCCGCTTCGCCCTGATCGAGAACGAGCAGCGGATAGCTCAGGGAGTGCGCTCGTTGAAGCGGGCGCTGACCAAGCTGTAGCGGTCCCCGGAGGGCGCTCGGCGTCGGCGCAGGGTGACGCGGGAAAAACACTCGCAGGGCAGCAATCAACAAAGTAAGCTGCACGCCGTGCGCAAATAGCGCAATCGCGCGCGTCACTGGCGATGGCGTTCGCTCCCTCGAGGGGGAGGCAATATGACCACAATCGATCTGCGCAACGCCTTGGCGCGGCACGCCAGCCAAGCGGCGGTACTCGCCGCCTGCCTGGTATCGGCTGGCGCCCTGGCGGCATGTGGCAGCAACAGCGGCAACGGGGGGACTTTGCCGGGAGGGGGGACGTCGTCTACCACTACCGCCTCTCCGGGGGGCACCACGTCGCCAAGTGGTGGGGGGACTCCCACCACCGGCGGCAGCACCAGTGGTAGCGGGCTGTCCGCTCTCCAGAGCAAGATCCAGGCAGGCGAGAACTCGACCTTCGAGGCGACCTACAAGGTCCTTTCGGGGTCGAGCACGACCAGCATGCTGACGATTGCCCAGTCCGGCTCGCAGACATATTTCGGCTCCACCGACACCGACGGCTCGAAGACCGACTTGATCGGCTCCAGCAGCACGACCGCCTACGTCTGCAGCGAGAGCCCCGGATCAAGCAGCTGGAACTGCATCAAGTACCCGGCTTCGGAGGCGGCGAGTCTCTCCACCGCCGACGAGTTCTACTCCGGCAAGTATTGGATCACCGAGCTCCGCGCCATCGAAAGCTCCGAAGCGGCTCTTGCGGGCGTGCATGTCTCCAACTCCACGATGTCGCTCAACGGGATCAACCTGACCTGCGTCACGTGGTCAGCCACCAAGAGCGGGCAGCAGGAGTCGGCTCAATGGTGCGTCACCGATCAGGGAGTGCTCGGCTACGTGAAGACCTCTGGCGGGGGAACCAACGGGGGGTTCGAGATCCAGAGCTACAGCTCCAGCCCGGCGGCGAGCCTCTTCCAGATCCCGCAAGGCGCCACGGTCACATCGACGTAGTCGGTGCGGGGCGGGCGCTGCGAGCGAGCGGCTCGTAGCGCTGCGCCCGCGGCCGAGCCCACTCGTGCTTGTGGGTTCGTAGCGGCGCCGTCAGCCTGACGATTCCGCCCGGCCGCGCCGGCCACCTTCATCCCGACATCGGGCCGGCTGGATCCCGCACGATAGGCTCGCTCGTGGTCTACACGATCCTCAAAGTCGTGATCGGCTCGCTGTTGAAGGTGTTCTTCCGCATCCGTGTCGAGGGTGCAGAGAATGTGCCGGCGGCCGGTGGTGTGATCCTCGCCGCCAACCATCAGGCGTTCTGCGACTCGCTATTCCTGCCGGCGAGCGTGAGGCGGCGGGTGACCTTCGTCGCCAAGGCCGAATACTTCCAGCAAAGGAAAACAGCCTGGTTCTTCCGCGCCGTCGGGCAGATCCCGATGAACCGCGAAGGCGGGGACAAGTCGGCGCAGGCGCTCGGCGAGGCGCTCGATCTCCTGACGGGCGGCGGCATTCTCGGCATCTACCCCGAGGGAACGCGTCCCGCCGACGAGCGCCTGCACAAGGGTCGTACGGGAGTGGCGAGGTTGGCCCTGGCCGCCGGCTGCCCGGTGGTGCCGGTGGGGATCATCGGCACACGTGCGGTTCAACCGATCGGCAAGCGGATGCTGCGGCCGTTCAAGACGGTCACGCTGCGTTTTGGACCGGCGATCGACGTGCCCCGGCGCTACGGAGCCGCCGCCTCCGACCCGCTCGTGTTGCGGCAGATCACCGACGAGGTGATGTTCGAGATCCGGGAGTTGTCCGGCCAGGAGTATGTGGACGCCTACGCATCGAGGTCGGGGCACCGCGCCGCCGGCCAGGGATCCGCGGCGCAGGGATCAGCTGTTCAGCTGGAGAGCTCCCATTCGCGGGAGCGATCGAGCGCCTTCAGCCAACCCTGGTGATCGGCATCGGCCGCCGACCGAGTGCGGACCGGCGAGAACGTCCCCGCCTGCCTCGCCAGGCTCCCGAGCTCCTCGGCGCTGTCCCAGATGCCGGCCCCGAGCCCGGCGAGCGCCGCGGCACCGAGTGCCGTCACCTCTGTGGAGGCTTGACGGGTCACTGGTACACCACACTGATCGGCCTGCAGCTGCAGCAGGAGGTCCATCGCCGATGCGCCGCCGTCCGCCAACAACCTGCCGGGAGCGCGACCTGCGGCTGTCGCCATCGCGTCGACCACGTCGCGTGTCTGGAAGGCGATCGACTCGATGATCGCCCGCGCCAGGTGGGCACGCCCGACGCCTCTCGTCAGGCCGACGATCGCCGCTCGGGCATGCGGGTCCCACCAGGGACTGCCGAGACCGGAGAAGGCCGGCACCATGTAGCAGCCACCGGCGTCGGGCACCGTTCCAGCGAGTGGGCCGATCTCGCTTGCCTCCCCGATCAGCCCGAGCCCGTCCCGCATCCATTGGATCGCTGCACCGGACGCGAAGACTGCGCCCTCCAGCGCATACACCGGACCTGTCCCGTCCCCGAGGTCCCAGGCGATGGTTGTCAGCAGGCCCTCAGTGGGCGCCGGCAACTCCGTGCCGATGTTCGACAGCACGAAACTCCCCGTCCCGTACGTCACCTTCGTATCCCCGACAGATCTGCAGCCGTGACCGAACAGCGACGCCTGCTGATCGCCGGCGATCCCCGTGACCGGTAGACCTCTCGCCGGTGCCGACCCGACCACGCCGAAGGGGCGCGCCGACGGCCGTACCTCTGCCAATGCACCGACCGGCAACCCGAAGATCTCGCAGAGCTCGGACGACCAGCTGCCCCGCCCGATGTCGTAGAGGAGCGTCCGGCTGGCGTTGGACGGGTCAGTGGCATGCACGCCCCCCGACACCCCGCCGGTCAAGTTCCAGAGGACCCAGGAGTCGACAGTGCCGAGCGCCAAGTCGCTGCCCAGCTGCACGCCACCATGGCGCAGCATCCACTCCCATTTGGTGGCCGTGAAGTACGGATCGAGCACCAGCCCCGTCTGCTCCCGCACGGTTCGAAGCAGCCCCTGCTGTTGCAGCTCGGCGCAGCGGTCGGCCGTGCGGCGGTCCTGCCAAACGATCGCCGCCGTGATCGCCCGACCGGAACGCCTGTCCCAGGCGACTGCCGTCTCGCGCTGGTTCGTGATGCCGATCGCCAGCGGGGTCCTGCCCGCCGCCTGCAGAGTCGTGATGAGCTCCCCGAGAGTCTCCTGCACGAGGTTCCAGATCTCGGCAGGGTCGTGCTCGACCCAGCCCGGCCGCGGGTAGTGCTGCGTCAGCTCACGGTAGGAGACGGCTGCCACGGAGCCATCGAGCTCGAACGCCAGCGAGCGCACTCCTGTCGTGCCGGCATCGATGGCGACCAGGACCTCGGTACGTCCTCTCGTCGGTCGGGGAGGCGCGGGCTTCACGGCGGACATCGTGGCAGAGAATCGCCGCTGCCAGAGTGGCCAGGAAGGCCCGCGCGCACCCGATCGGTAGTGTCGTTCGCCGTGGCCAGCGGAGCAGCGATGCGTATCGTGAGCCTTCGGGCGGCACGCAGGCTCGCCGTCGTCGCCCAAGGCCTGGATGCGACGGGCGAGGGACTGCGGCGAGGCGACGCGATGGTCCCGATCGGCGCGCCGGACGCTCTGGGCGGGGTTGTCGGCAGGATCGCCGACACCGTTCATGCTCTCGGCTACGTGCAGGTCGACCCGATCGCCGTCGTCGAGAGGAGCCCGCTGCTGGTGCTTCGCAGCCGGCTCGGCTCGTTCGAGCGTGAAGCGCTCGACCAGGCGATCTTCGGCAACCGCCTGCTGTTCGAGTACTGGGCGCACGCGGCCGCCGTGGTGCCGGTTGCCGACTACGAGATCCACCGCCTCCGGATGCGCCGGTACGCACGTGAGGATCACATGGGGCACGAGAGGGTCCACGAGTGGATCGTTGCGAACGAGCCGCTGCGCGATGCCATCCTGAGCCGGCTGGCGGAGGAAGGGCCGCTCGGATCGAGGGCCTTCTCATCCGTGGACTCGGTGCGCTGGCAATCCTCGGGTTGGACCGGCGGCCGCGACGTCGACAGGATGCTGACCTTCCTCTGGGTGCAGGGTCTGGTCGTGATAAGCGGCAGGTCAGGCACCGGGCGTCTCTACGACCTTGCCGAACGCTGGCTTCCTCCGTGGACGCCGAGAGCCGAGCTCGACGACGAGGAGATAGTCACGCGGGCAGTCGTGCGGTCTCTCCGCTCGCTCGGCATCGCTACGGATCGCCAGATCATGCAGAACTACACGGCCGGCTACTACCCGGGTTACGAGCGGGTGCTCGAGATGCTCGCCAAGGCGGGCGATGTCGAGCAGGTCCAGGTGGTGGACGCGGCCGGCGACCCCCTTCGCGGTCGATGGTTCGTCCACCGGCTGGACCTCGGCCTCCTGCAGCGGATGCAAGAGGGTGAGTTCGCCGGGCGAGCGGTCCTGCTCTCGCCGTTCGACAACCTGCTCATAAACAGGGCACGCGCAGCGCAGCTATTTGGCTTCGACTTCAAGATGGAGATCTACGTCCCCAAGCACCTTCGCCGGTACGGCTACTACGTGTTGCCGTTGCTCGACGGGGAGACGCTGGTAGCACGGATCGATGCTCGGACGGATCGCCGGCGGGGAGTCCTGCGGATCGAGGCGGTTCACCCCGAGGCGTCAGCGCCCGCCGGGGTGAGGCGGTTGCAGGCGTACCTGCGGGAGGCCCATGAGCTGGCCCGCTTCTGCGGCTGCGCAGAGGTGGAGATGGGCACGGACGCCCTGCCTGAGAGCGCACCGGCCGCCTGGTCGAGGGTGTTCGGATGACGCCCCTCCCCGGCACGGCTGCTCGTGCACGGACGAACTACTGCGAACCTTCGCGAGCAGCCCCTGACCAGGAACTACCGCGGCGTTCCGTGCTTGCGTGTCTGTAGTTACAGTGGTGTAATGAACGCCCCGACCGCATCATCTGGTGGCCGTTCGGACGGGCACCACAAGATGTAGTGGTTTGAAGCGTTTGGACTCCAGGAGGGAGACGAAGAATGGCTGTCGCCGGAGATCGCCTGAGCATTGGGATCCGCCGCAGGTTCACGACCGCCGGCCGCCATCCGTACGAAGAGGTGGCGTGGGACAGGCGCGACTCCCGTATCACCGACTACCGCGACGGCTCCGTCGCCTTCGAGCAGATCGGCGTGGAGGTGCCGTCGACCTGGTCGATGAACGCGACCAACATCCTCGCCCAGAAGTACTTCCGCGGAACGCTCGGATCCAAGGCGCGCGAGACCTCGCTGAAGCAGGTGGTCGACCGCGTGGTCGACACCATCACCGCCTGGGGAGCCAAGGACGGCTACTTCGTCGACAAGGAGGAGCAGGCGGCATTCTCGGACGAGCTGAAGCATCTGATCGTCCATCAGAAGGCTGCCTTCAACTCGCCGGTGTGGTTCAACATCGGCGTCAAAGGCGTGCCACAGCAAGGGTCGGCATGCCAGCCGTATGGAGCCCTTGTGAGCACGCCGGAGGGCCTGGTGCCGATCGGACGCCTCGTCGAAGAGAGCGCAGTGGGGCGGAAGGTCTTCGACGCGAGCGGTGTGACGCAGATCGTCGCCGTCAAACGCAATGGTCGCAAGGAAGTGATGCGGATTCGCACCAAGTCCGGCCACGAGCTCGAAGTGACCGGCGACCATCTGGTGTGGAGGGCGACGGGCGACGGGTGCGGCCAGTTCATCGAGGCGGCCCGCCTCCGCCCCGGCGACCAGCTCGCCTGGCACCGGACGGAATCCTGGGGCAATGGAGAGATCAGCGAGCACGCGGTCGCCGAGGCTGCGCTCGCGGGATGGCTGCAGAGCGACGGCTTCGTCGGTCAGTACTCGGGCACCAACCGTTCCCTGACGATCGAGGCGATGACGGTCAATGAGGCGGAGCGCGCTTGGGTGTTGAAAGCGATCGACCTCGTGTTCCCAGATGTGCATAGACACGAGCGCACGGTGCCCACGATCGGCGCCGACCTTGATTGCCGCCGCAATCGACTTTACGGGCGCGGGTTGGAAGACTTCGTCGACCGTTGGGGTCTACGTGCACGTGGGACGGCGATGACCGTGCCTCCACAGCTGTTCGAGGCGTCCCTCCCGGTCGTCGCGGCTTACCTGCGGAGCGTGTTCCAGGCAGAGGGCTCCGTAAGCGTCCGTGAGCGCTCGGCGGTCATCGGCCTCGACATGGTCAGCCGTGATCTGGTCATGGGCCTGCAGGCCCTACTCAGTCGCTTCGGGATCTTCTCGCGGGTCCGCCAGAAGCGAGATCCCCGCCCGGATCGCCAGGGAACGTGGAACATCTCGATCCGCCCGCTGGTGGACCGGAAGGCATTTGCCGACGAGATCGGCTTCATCGGTCCAGACAAGACGAGCAAGCTGTTGAGCTCTCTCGATCTTCCCGGTCGCCCCGAGCGGGTCTCGAAGAGGCTCGAGGTTCAGTCGATCGAATCGCTGGGCCAAATGGACGTCTTCGACATCCAGACCGAGTCGGGCGAGTATCTCTCGGGTGCACTTCGTGTGCACAACTGTTTCATCCTCGCCGTCGACGACACGATGGACTCCATCCTCAACTGGTACGTCGAGGAGGGCAACATCTTCAAGGGCGGCTCCGGAGCGGGGACGAACCTGTCGCGCATTCGCAGCTCGAAGGAGCTGCTGGCGGGGGGAGGGACGGCCTCGGGCCCTGTGAGCTTCATGAGGGGGGCCGACGCCTCGGCAGGCACCATCAAGTCCGGTGGCAAGACGCGCCGGGCGGCGAAGATGGTGATCCTCGACGCCGACCATCCAGACATCGCGGAGTTCATCTGGTGCAAGGCGCGTGAGGAGCGCAAGGCCCGAGTGCTCTCACAGGCGGGCTTCGACATGGATCTCGACGGCGCTGACAGCCACTCGACTCAGTACCAGAACGCCAACAACTCCGTTCGGGCGAGCGATGAGTTCATGCAGGCGGTTCTCGACGACCGCGACTGGAGTCTCACGGCACGCACGGACGGGCGAGTGCTCGAGACCGTCAAGGCTCGCGACATCTTCCGGCAGATCGCTGAGGCGGCATGGGAATGCGCCGACCCGGGGTTGCAATTCGACACCACGATAAACAAGTGGCACACCGCCCCTAATACCGGCCGGATCAATGCGAGTAACCCGTGCTTCCCCGCTTCTGCTCGGGTCCACACGGACAAGGGCCTGGTGGCGTTCGGCGAGCTCTTCACCCGCGTCCATGGGGGCGAGGAGTTCGCGGTGTACACGCACGATGTCACCAATGTGGAAGATCCCGCCGATCAAGTTCTCCTGACGTCACCCGAGGCGTTCATGATCACGGGCTACAACGAGATCGTCCGCCTGACCTTCGACAACGGCATGCAGTTACGGTGTACGCCCGGCCACCGGCTCTTCACGGTCAACCGCGGCTACGTGGAGGCGCGGGACCTCGTGGCGAGCGACGAGGTGAAGGTCCTCGATCTGCCGGCGCCCGCTGTGCGCGCCGACATGACTATCCCGGTCAGCACGGATGTCGCGGAGTACCACAGCAAAGGTGACAAGGGGGAACTGGTTCGTCTACCCGAGGAGTGGACGCCTGAGTTCGCGCACTACCTGGGATGGCTGGTCGGCGACGGGACCACCTCCGGCAGCACCGCGACGACCATCTACGGCTCCGCCGAGGATCGTGTGGAGATCCTCCCGCGACACGCCGAGTTGGTGGAGTGGATCAATGGTGACCGGCCGCTCAAGATCTCGGAACAGGGGAACGGGACAGCGCAGCTCCGGTTGGGGCGCCGGCCGTTCAAGCTGTTCCTCGAGGCGCTAGGCATCAAGTCGGTGAAGGGGCCCGAGAAGACCGTGCCATGGGCCATCGAGCAGGCGCCGGCGGACATAGTCGGGTCCTTCCTGCAGGGGCTCTTCGACGCCGACGGTTGCGCGGTCGTGAACCACGACAAGGGCTGCTATGTCGGTCTCGGATCGACATCTCGCGAGCTCCTACAAGGCGTGCAGCGGCTGCTCACGACGTTCGGGATCGCGAGCCGCGTCTATCGAGTCCACGGAGGCAGCGCCTCCGGCCATCTCCCATACGTCAACAAGACTGGTGAGTCCGTCACCTACGGAAGGTCTGCTTCCTACGACCTGCGGATCACCTCGTCATCGATGCTGAGGTTCGCGGAGCACGTCGGTTTCTCGTTGTCCCGCAAAGCGGCGCTGTTGAGCGAAGCGATCCTCGATCGGCGCTTCGGTTTCTACAAGGTGGCCACCACGGCTCGGCTCGTCGAGCGGGTCGACGACGGTGTGGAACTCACATTCAACCTGACCGAGCCGCGGAACCACTCTTACGTCGTCGACGGCATCGTCGTCCGTAACTGCTCCGAGTACGTTCACCTCGACAACTCGTCCTGTAATCTCGCCTCCCTGAATCTCCTGAAGTTCCTCGACGAGTCGGGCGAGTTCGACGTCGACGGCTTCAAGGCGGCGGTGGAGGTCGTGTTCACGGCTCAGGAGATCATCGTCGGGAACGCCGACTACCCGACCGAGAAGCTCGCCGAGACGACGCGCCGCTTCCGGCAGCTCGGCTTGGGCTACGCCAACCTCGGCGCGTTGTTGATGGCGGAGGGCCTTCCCTACGACTCAGACGAGGGCCGTGCCTGGGCGGCCGCCATCACGGCCCTGATGACCGGCCACGCCTATGCGACGTCCGCACGCACCGCCGCCCGCATGGGTGCCTTCGCCGGGTTCCACGAGAACGCCGAGCCGATGGTCGAGGTCCTTCGCATGCATCGTGCGGCTGTCGCCAGCATCGACGAGGAGAAGGTCCCGACGGCTCTGCTCTCGGCGGCACAGGAGTCGTGGGACACGGCAGTCGAGCTCGCCGAGGCCCACGGCGTGCGCAATTCGCAGGCCACCGTGTTGGCGCCGACCGGAACCATATCTTTCCTCATGGACTGTGACACGACCGGCATCGAGCCGGATCTCGGGCTGGTGAAGACGAAGAAGCTGGTCGGCGGCGGGACGATGTCGATCGTCAACCAGACGGTGCCTCGTGCGCTGCGCAAGCTCGGTTACGACGAGGAGCAGGTCGCCGAGATCGTCGCCTACATCGACGAGCACAAGTCGATCGTCGGTGCGCCGCACCTCAGCGCTGAGCACCTCCCTGTCTTCGCCTGCTCGATGGGCGACAACACGATCCACTACAAGGGCCACATCATGATGATGGGCGCGGCCCAGCCGTTCATCTCCGGTGCCATCAGCAAGACGGTGAACGTGCCGGAGGAGCTGACGGTCGACGAGGTCGAGCAACTGCACATCGATGCGTGGCGTCTCGGTCTGAAGGCGGTCGCCATCTACCGCGACAACTGCAAGGTGGCGCAGCCGCTCTCGACCACCAAGAGGGCCGGTGCCGACGCAGGCGGTGGATCGACTGAGGGCGCCGCCCACGTCCCGTCGCCCAGCGAGGCAGAGCTCGCCGCAAAGGTCGTCGAGCTGGAGGCTGCATTGCAGGCGAAGGGCGTCGATGCGCCGGCCGCCACAACCCGCAAGCGCCTTCCTCGCCGCCGGAACTCGAAGACCTTCGCCTTCCGCGTCGCCGATTGCGAAGGGTACGTCACGGTCGGCGAGTACGAGGACGGGCACCCCGGCGAGGTGTTCATGAAGGTCTCCAAGCAGGGCTCGACGCTGTCGGGCGTGATGGATGCCTTCTCGATCTCGGTGAGCCTCGGGCTGCAGCACGGGGTCCCGCTGTCGACGTTCGTGCGGAAGTACACGAACATGCGCTTCGAGCCGGCTGGGATCACCGACGACGCCGAGTTGAGGCTGGCGTCCAGCCTGGTCGACTACATCTTCCGGCGCCTGGCTCTCGAGTACCTCTCCTTCGACGAGAGGTTGGAGCTCGGCGTGCTGTCGACCCACGAGCGCACCCAACCGACGCTGCCCGGTCTGGACGAGGCTGACGTTGCGGAGGCCGCCCGTCGGGAGACCGAGCACTTCGGCCACGGCGGCGATTCCACGGAGGCCGCTCAGTCGCGACCGCACGAGCCGCTGGCTCGGACCGAGGCGAGGGATGCGCCGTTCTGCTACGCCTGCGGCAACCTCATGCAGCGGGCCGGCTCCTGCTACGCCTGTCCCAGCTGTGGCGCCACTAGCGGGTGCTCATAGCTGTGCAGTTGCACCAGCGTGTCCCAGGAAATTGCGTCCGAATGTCACAACGGTTGCGTCGAAATGTCACAAAGATTGCGCCCAATGTCACATGGTTGTGTCGAAATGTCACAAGCCGACGCGGGAATCCGGGCCGCGAGCGACAGGGCGGCGCCGCTTGGGTGACGTGAGGTGAGGTCGGGTTACCGAGCGAACCAGCTCGCACACCCGACCGACCTCCCCGATATCCGCCGTCGGCCGACTCGAGGAGACTGGCAGTGCCGCCACCGGCAACGTTTGCCCGATTTCGATCCATCGCGCAGGAGACCACGTGACAGCAGAGGTACACCGGTCAGTGATCTCTGGGGTGAAGACCATGACGGACGAAGACGCCCTGGAGTGGCGTCGTATCGATCATCTCCGAGGGATGCACGCGCGTAGCGAGTATGCCGGGAGACCTTTGATTGTCGCTGGCCATGTGCCTCACAGAGTGCTCTACATCGCGAACCGGGTTGTCATCGAGTACAGCGACGACGGAGGCGCTACGTGGGTGACCTGGCCCGGTACGGAGAACGGTCTGGAGACGGACGAGGCCCAGAAGGCCGTGGTCCAGGACTATGACTTCCCGTTCCTGTTCAGCCGCTGTTACCGGACGTACGGACTCGGCGAACTGGCGGCGACTTCGCCAGCCCTGCTCCACACCGAGCCGACGCAGTACAGGGTCGACGAGCTGCACTATGCGATTCTCGACGTACCGTCCCCCCGTCGGCTGTCCGAGGTGCTGCCAACCCAGTCCGTCGCCCTGCCGACTTTCAGTTGTGAGATTTCGGGTAGGGCCGTAGTCGCCCGGCCCGAAGTCGAGTTCGACGACGTCCGGGCTGCCCGGTCCGCGGTTCGAGGAGGAAGCAGCAGCGTGGCGATTCGAGGCCGAGACCCTGGGCGGATACGGTTTCGGTTTGCAATACCGGCGTTCTCAGTGCACCGGCGCTCCCGGCGGCGCCCTGTGGCAGATCGATCCCGACACCCCGCTCGGATCCGATCAGGATGCACGGCGGCCCACCGCCAGTTGAGCGAATCTCGCCGACGGCGGGAGCGACCCCGACGTCCAGCGAAATCGTGCGTCAGGTGCGGCTTCGTCTCAGTCGTGGTCTGCTTAGAAGAGAACCGATTACGACCCTTGCATATTGGGAGCGTGAGGTTCTCGAAGCCCATTTCGGCGGAAGTGCGGCGGCCCAGGCGACACTCAACGTCTCACGAAATGTGTGGAATGAGATCGGGGCCCTGACAGCTCGCCAGGACTGGCACGAGGGGCGCAAGGTCGTCGGCTCCTTGACAGATGCTCCTCTTCATCGGCGAGAGGTCCTGTTCCTCGCTCTGGCCTGTCGCCAGCTTCTCTATCGATTGGCGCAAGTGGAGAGTGGGACTCACCCGGCCGAAGAGTTGACGAAGGACTTTCTCAGAATTGCAGCGGAGAATGAGATGTCAGCGGAACAGCCCGTTCCTCTTCCCGACCTCCCTTCATCGTCGCCGGACCTCTCGCCTTGAGTGGTTACGCCTCGCGTCGTCGGCAGGGCACGGACCGGTGGTCGTCACCGCTGGCCGTCAGCCAGCACGTAGAGTCCTCGGTCAACCCGAAGCAGCGGTGTCCCTCCGGCACTCCTCGGCCCGCCGGTGGCGTTCCTGACCATGCCTTGAAAGGTCGGATCGAGGCTGGGTCGGTCATGCTCCTCGCGTGGATAACGCCGCCAGATCCACTCATAGACGCCGATGCGGGTGAACGGGGTCTGGCCTGCCGCGGTCAGCGCTTCGCGCGGCCGCAAGGATCAGCCGCCAGTTCTCTCTGCCCAGCGCCATTCCGCCACTACGCCGAGACGGCGCAGCAGACCCTCCGGGCGAGAAACTGCCTGCCCTTGAGGCGACGGCCGCTTCATGTCCCTCGGCGTCGTGAGGTTGGCCCCGCGACGGTGAGGAGTGCGGATCGGGAGGGGCACCGCTGTCCCCGTGTTGACTGTCGTGTACGTAACGGCTACGGCGCAGCTCGGCTTTGGCCTCCCGAACCACGGCGGCCTCCGGAGCGCCGGCCGCGGCCAGCAGTCGTTCGACGGAGTCCAGCGCTCGATCGACGTCGTCATCGGTAAGCGGCTCGTAGTGGGCCCACCGGTTGCCGGTCTCGCGTAGCTCAAAAACCAGGTTGCGCTCCATCTTCGTCAGCGGAGGGCTGAAGGCGTTCCACGCCTCGATCATGACTTTCAGCTGGAACCTCGGGTCTTTGAGAGCCCGCCTCTCGACGTCGGACATCCGCTGCCCGACAAACGGTGCTAAGCCGGCGGCGAGCACCTCGAGCGCCCGGCCGACCTGATCCCACGCGTTTTCGACCACCCGTTCAATCCTTGCAGGTCCGACGGCTTTTCCGAACACGAGCTCCCGGCTACTAGTCAGCCTTCGCCGAGGAGACCATCGAGGACCGCTCCGTCGAGCAGGTTCGACCAGACCAACTCGCCGGCCGCCGCTGAGCGATCGGGCATCGAGTCGAGGCCCCAACCGCTCCGGTCGGCGACAGCAGGGACGCAGTCGAGGATTAGAGCGGTGACGTCGTACGCCACCGGCCCTGTGATGCGGATGCCGACGTAGACCTCGTTGAGCTCGTTTCGATGCACCAGGATTGCGATCTCACAGCCGGCCGCCTCGTCGGACTGCTCGGTGTCAGAACAGCTCCGCCAGGGTGACTGCGCTGATCAGAGGTTCTTCGGGCAGGTCCTCTGCCTGGAGGCGGCCCAGTAGAACGACGGTCGATGTATCCAGCAACCCGAGCGCGGTCACGGGCTTGAGTCGATGACCTGGTCGAGGTCTCGGCGTAGGCATGCGGGATCGAGTCGAGGCAGTCGGGACCAGCGTTCGATGAGGACTGCGGCCTTGACGGGGAGCGGACCGAGGGGCCGCAGTTCCGCCACCTGGCGGCCGTCGCGTGTGACTGTGAGCCGCTCGCCGCGTTCCACGCGCTTGATGACCTCGCCCCCGTGGTTGCGCAAGTCCCGGATGGATACCTCACTCATGACATGAGCGTATCACCGGTGAGACCAACCCCAGACGGTGTTGTGCTCGAATGAGCTGAGCCAGCACAAAGCCGGCGCATCGCTCGAATCGCCGACTCCGCGCCCAGGCCGCACCTTGCGGATCGCCCGGCATATGCGCGAGATGGAATAATCTGTCGCGCTACACCCCAGCCGCAATCGTCAGGTTGAACCCCGGCCAACGTCGCAAGGTCGACAGCGCACCAAGGAGATTGGGCATGCACGCCACTGTGATCCACGCCAATATCACTGACCTGGCCGAGGCGGAGCGGGGCCTCGCTGAGGAGGTCATACCAATGATGAAGGGAGCCCCCGGATTCGTCGGCGCCTATTTCGTCGCCGTCGATGACGCCCACGGGGTCTCGATCGCGGTGTTTGAGACCGAGGAGCAGGCCCGAGCGGTCGCGCCTCCCGAGGGTGCCGAGGCGCCCGGCGTGACGTTAGATACCCTCCAGTTCGGTTCGGTCATCGGCTCAGCCTGACTGTCGTTGGTTGGGACGGCCGTGTGTACCCCCGACTGAAGGGTTCTGAAGGCGACCCCCGGCCCAGACGCGCGTTGTTGAGACGAGGCTCTGCGAGCGTTGGCTGAGATTGCTCTCACTAGGCATCGCCAGCGTTTAGCGCGGATCGCCGATTTCGCGTCCTCGCACGACAACCGAGGAGAACCTGATGCGCTGTTGTTCGGAGCACGCCTCGACAGACATCGGTAGGTTGCCCCGGATGGGCGAACCGACCGACCATGGAGACGGCCCTGTCCGCCGGGTACTAGTGCTCGTCACGGGCCTCCAGTGCACTGGCAAGTCCACCATCGCCGATGCGGCGGCCTCTCATCTTCGGGCTGCCAGGCCGGCCCCATACGAGCCGGTCCCCTCCACACCGACCCGGACCGGGTCGCCGAAGCTGCGCAGCCACACCAGCAGCGCCTTGTTGCCCGCCGGGGTGGTCTTGAACTGCTCCACCCCCAACAGGCCGCCGATGCCATCCAGCGCGGTGGCCACGTGCACATCGAGGTGAGTGTCGACGCCGCCGGTGATCGGGCGCGAGGTATCTACGATTGTCACTGCCATCCCTACCTTTGATGTCATCGGTTCGGGATGGCACCGCCGCCTCGTGCGGCACGGTGGATCGTCCTGTTCCCGCAGGGCGATCCGCCGCATCTCAACCGGCAGTGCCACCACCGAGGACCTGGCCGACCAAGTTCCTTTCAGACAGCCAGCGTCAACCTTCTTTCCAAGTCAGACCAGGACCTCGGCGAAGCTGACCGTACGCCCCCACCACAACCGTCATGGTGGATGCCCCAACCAGCTCTACCTACATCCTCCCTGCCGACTCGGGCGGAGGGAGTTCACGGCCTGGAGCCACCCGCCTGAGCGCAAGATGGAACACTATGCGCCGATGGACACTTCTCCCGCGAATGGAATCGGAATGGAACGAGGCGGCGCGAACAGAGGACCAATGACCGAGCCCGACGTGAACCAGCACTACCCAGCCGCGGTGGCCGGGGTTCACACGGCGGGGGAGTGCTCGTCCCCTGGGTTGAGTGGTGTGAGAGCATCGGCGCTGAGCCTGCGGGCGTGGGCGGGATAGCGTCTGGGTCGTGGAGTCCGGGGTGCGACATCTTCCGAGTGGCACGGTCACGATGCTGTTCACCGACGTGGAGGGGTCGACGCGCTTGTTGGACGAGCTCGGTCCCGAGCGATATGCCAGCGTATTGATGGCGCATCGTGAACGGCTTCGTTTTGTCGCGGATGCCCACGGCGGGGTGGAGATGGGGACGGAGGGCGATGCGTTCTTCTTCGTGTTCCAGAGCGCAGGCGAAGGTCTGGCGGCTGCAGGGGAGATGCAGTCGGCGCTCGCGGATGGGCCGTTGCGCGTTCGCATGGGGGTCCATTCGGGTGAGGTCCTTCTCGTCGGAGGCGACTATTTCGGGATGGCCGTTCACAAGGCGGCGCGGATCTCCTCGGCTGCGCACGGCGGGCAGATCCTCGTCTCGGCGCAGACCCGGGCGCTTGCGGACGTCGCGCTGCAGGACCTCGGGGAGCACCGGCTCAAGGACCTGGCCGCGCCGGAGCGCCTGTTTCAGCTGGGTGACGCGACGTTCCCGCCGCTGAGGACCCTGCGCCATGTTCATCTGCCGGTGCAGGCAACTCCACTGCTCGGTCGTGAGCAAGAACTCGCGGAGCTGCTAGAGCTGGCCGACAGTCACCGCCTCGTGACGTTGACCGGGACGGGGGGTACAGGGAAGACGCGGCTGGCGCTCGCGCTCGCAGCGGAGCTCGCGGACCGTTATGCCGACGGGGTGTGGTGGGTACCTCTGGCGGTGGCTACCGACCCAGCGGTCGTGGTGCCGACGATCGCAAACGCGGTGGGTGCAGGTGAGGATCTCGCGACTTATCTAGGCCATCGGTCGCTGCTGCTGGTCCTTGACAACCTGGAGCAGGTGATCGATGCCGCTCCCCTGGTCGGCGAGTTGCTCGCGTCTGCGCCCGGGTGTGCGGCGATCGCCACCAGCCGCGAGAGGCTTGCGATCTCGGGTGAACAAGAGTACCCCGTTCCGCCTCTATCACATGCGGGCGCTGTCGAGTTGTTCACCGCCCGCGCGCGACAGGTCAAACCGGGCTTTGAGCCGGGCGCGGCCGTCGATGCGATCTGTGCTCGCCTCGATCGTCTGCCGCTGGCGCTCGAGCTCGCAGCGACGCGCGTCAAAGTTCTCTCCGAGGGCCAGCTCCTGACCAGGCTGGAGCAGCGGCTGCCGCTGCTGGCGGGCGGCGGGCGCGACCTTCCCGCGCGTCAGGCGACGATGCGCGCCACGATCGCCTGGAGCTATGACCTGTTGAGCGAGCCCGAGCAGCGTTTGTTCGCCAGGCTGGGGGTCTTCGTCGGCAGTTTTGAGCTCGAGGCCGCCGAACGGATCTGTGACGCGAAGCTTGACGACTTGCAGTCGCTCGTCGATAAGAGCCTGCTCCGCGAGGGTGATAGCGGCCGCTTCTTCCTCTTGGAGACAACCCGCGAATACGCGCTCGAGCAACTCGACGCGAGCGAAGACCAAGACGACGTCCGGGGTCGGCACGCCCGCTGGTACTTCGCGCTTGGCATCGCCGCCGGCCACCAAGGCGCGGGGCGGGCGGACGCTCTGACCCGCCTGCGGCAGGACGCTGGCAATGTCAGCCTCGCTCTCGCTTGGGCGCTCGAGCACGACGTCGCGGCGGGCTTGCCGCTCGCGGACTCAGTGTTCTACACCTGGTTGGGAGCCGGCCGTAACAGCGAGCTCAGGCGCTGGTACGAGCGCGCGCTGGCGGATCCGAGCGTGTTCTCACCCAGCCAGCGAGCCGACGTGCTCGCCGGTCTCGGCATCACCCTCGTTTACACCGACACGCCCGCCCCGGCGCGGACTGCGCTGACCGAGGCGCTGACGCTCTATCGAGAAGTCGGGGACGAGCGCAAGGAGGCAGACGTGCTCTTGCGCCTCGGTGGCGTCGAGTTTGTCGCCGGCTCCCCCGCGGAGACCCTCAAATGGTCAGAACAGGCACTGGACATCTACGAGCGACTCGACGACGTAGACGGGATCGCCCGTGCGGTCTTCTACCTCGCCGAGGGACTCCGAGACACCGGCGAGTTCGAGCGATCGGCCGAGCTGTATCAACGTTCCATCGAGAGCCGGCGCGAGCACGGTCTCGGCAGTGTCTCCGCCCTGCTCCACAGTCTCGGTGACCTCTACCTCGACAAGGGGGACCTGCCATCCGCGGAGCGCTACTACCACGAGGCACTCGCACTCGCGCCAGAAGAGGACGACGTGCGGCTGCAGGCATACTGCCTCGCCGGCCTCGCCTGCGTGGCGGCACAGAACGACGACGCGACCACAGCGGGCCGGCTGTGGACACTCGCCGAGCGGATCGAGCAGCAGATCGGCTTCAGGATGCTGCACGCCGAACGTGTCCGCTACGAGCGCACCCTCACCCCTGCGCTGCGCGAGGAGGGCGAGTACCGCGCCGGCGTCGCGGACGCTTCCCAACTCGACCCGCTCACCGCAGTCGCCGACCTCCTCCGTCGCTGACAAGTCAGCATTCGCAAGGCAGAAACCGGGGTGAACATCTGCGACTCTGATTGTATTGGTCGGCGGTCTTTCCATCGAGAACCTCCGCAAGCTCCGCCGGATCATGCTCGACGCCGGTGGGCCCTCGAAGGGAGCGCTACCAGGTCGCGCTCAAGTTGCTCTCGAAACCCTCGTGCACGCATGAGGCCGGTTCGACCCGGGCGGTCGGCCGCCAAGATGTGGGTCTTAACGCGCTCAGACCTACTGATCTGGTACACGCTACGGCCGACGCGACCGAGACCGCCGAGAAGCGCAGATCGACGGCTACCGGGTGGGTCTCGGGGCTGGTGTTCAGTCCGCTAATTGCGACACCCGTGTCCACGTCGGTTAGGTGGTGCCGCTGGCCAAGTCGGTGGCGGGCCCTGGCAGCCGTGCTATCGCCCGACCAAGGGCCACGCCGAGTCCCGGACCACAGATGGCTCTTCCGCCTGGCCCAGGCCGGCGAAGACCCGGCCGAGGAAGTGGATGATCTCGGCTGCACAGAGGTCGATGAAGTCCGGCCCTCCGGCAAATCCATGGGGCTGGCCGGCGTACATGTGCAGCTCCACTGGGCGGCCGGCCGCCACCAGGGCGTCGTACATGACCATGCTGGCCGACGGCGGTACCGACGCGGTCCTCGGTCCCGTGCAGCAGGAAGGTGGGCGGGTACACATCGTCGACGTGGGCCACCGGGCTGGCCAGACGAGCCGACTCTTCCGTGGCGGCGTCGCCCATCAGAGCCGATGCCGGGGTTCCGCCCCGGGGGCGAGCACCTGAGTACATGAGGGTCGGCGGAAAGATGCCGATGGCGGCCGCCACCGAGGTGTCGACTCCCGGCTCACCGCCGTCGCCCTCGTACTCGTCCAACCCCGGGGTCCCTGCCGCCAGCAGGGCCAGGTGACCGCCGGCTGACCGACCCAGGATTGCCAGTTTGGTCGTGTCGGCGCCCAGCTCGGGGGCATGCCGGCGGGCCCAGCGGATGGCGGCCTTGGTGTCGTGGATCTGGGCCGGCCAGGGTGACTCGGGGGTCAGGCGGTACTCGGGGGCCATACAGACCAGGCCAGCCTCGGCCAGGCGCCGGCCGTAGCCCTCGACCATCCCCCGGCTGCCTCCCCGCCAGCCGCCGCCGTGGAGCAGGATCACCAGCGCAGCGCCCTCCGACCGCGGAGTCGGCAGGTACAGGTCGGCCCGAAGCGGTCGACCCCCACCAGTTCCGAACTGGACGTCGTTGCGTACCTCGACAGCCATGGTGCTCCCCCAATCGCGTTGTTCCCATCACCTTCGCGCGCCGGCGCCCGCCCTGCCCGGGCTGGTTCTGGGTCGTTAGCGTTGGACCGATGGGGCGATCAGCAGACGGGACGCCGGCGGCGGCCGCGCCCCTGACCGAACGCCTGGGGGCCGATTTCTTCGGCAAGGTCCCAGCCGGCCCCGGCGTCTACCTCATGCTCGGCCCTGATGGTGTCCTGTTGTACGTCGGCAAGGCTAAGAACCTTCGGACCCGGCTCCGGTCCTACGCCCGGATCGGGCCGGGCGATGACCAGCGGCTGCTCGACATGCTCAACCAGGTGGTTGCCATCCGATGGGAGGAGCACCCGAGCGAAGCCCATGCCATCGACCGAGAGACCGAGCTGTTGCGTGGCCTCCGCCCGCCCTTCAACTTCACCCATGCCGCGCCGAGCGAGCACCTCGCCATCGCTCTGGTTGATCGTGGGACCAAGACCCGGGTGCGCCTCGCGTCCAGCCCGGACCATGTTGTCGAGATCATGTACGCCTACCCTTTCGCGGCGTCGACACCCGACGCCTTCAGGGCCTTGATCCGGCTCCTGGTGCTCGCCCAGCCGATCGGGCCAGGACGACGGGCTGGTATGCGGCTGACCGTGCCCGCCAGCGTCATCAAGGGCGCCGGGACCGAGGTCGTGCTCGCGGAGGAGGTGCGCCGATCCCTCCACTCGTTCCTCTCGGGCGCCAGCAGCCGGCTCCTCAGCCAGCTCGACAGCATCATTAGCGAACGGACGGCCTCGGATGCCGTGCTGTCGCGCGCTGTCGCCAAGGACCTGGCGACCCTCCGATCGTTCTTCAAGGTCGGTCCAGCTGCAGTGCGCCGACTCCAGCGCAAGCATGGGAGCCAGCCGGGGCCGACCTCGGCGCAGGAGCTCGGCCGTCTGATCGCGGCCGACATGGAGTCCCAGGTCGGTGCGGTGGTTCTGCCAGCCGGGGATCGGGTCTTTGGAGATCTTGGCGGCGGACGGACCCGAAGCACAAGCCGTGACCGACAAGCACTTCACCGGCCTCGAGGCGGTGACCTCGACCAAGCAAGCCTGCGAGCTGCTCGGCGCCTCGCGGGCGACGCGCTACCGCCGGCGCCGGCCGCCCGTGCTCGGCCCGCCGGTGCCGCGGCCAGCTCCTCCCAACGCGCTCAGCGAGGTCGAGCGCCAGCACGTCCTCTCGCTGCTGCGTTCGGAGGAGTACTGCGACCTCGCCCCGGCGCAGATCTGGGCCCGGCTGCTCGACGACGGCACCTACCTCTGCTCGATCTCGACGATGTACCGAAGCTCGATTCAGCCGGTAGTCCAAGGGATGACACTAAACGCAGGTCGTGGGCCTGCCAGCCCCACGGCAAGGTGCTCATGCGAACCGAGCACGGTTGGTACCGGCTCCTCAGCGACGAAGAGCGCGAGGCGGTTCGAGCGGAGAGACCCGCGATCCCGCATCGGGCTACCCGACGGCCCAGAGAGGACCAACCACAGGTTTCCCTCCGTCAGAGAGTCGAGGAGGTGATCGACAGCTTCGACGCCCTGGTCGGTGAGTACGACGCACAGGTGCCATTCCGTCGTGACGGTCAGTATGAGTCCCATCGCCGGACGATCGACCGTCGCCGGGAACTGGGTTCGGTGTCTCTTGCCATCGCGGACCCGGTCTTCATTGGCTACTTGTACGAGACCCTCGGGCTCTGGGGGATCGGACGGAGAGCGTCGAGACTCGTTCCGATCGAGCTATTTCGCCAGCGCCTGCAAGCTTGCGAGCCGGAAGTAGCAGCTCTGGCCGGTCTGAGCATCGAAGAGGACTCGCTCGACATCACCGACGTCGTCAGCAAGATCGACCGACTCATCAGCGGACTGGGCATCGTCGACAACAAGTCGCTGATCGTCCCGGGCACCAAGACGCTGCACCACCTCCTGCCCGATCTTGTCCCACCCATGGACCGGCGCTTTACGGGAGCGTTCTTCGGGTGGTGGCCCATCGATCCGCAGGATCGGCAGACAAAGATCCTGACGACGGCGTATGGGTCGTTCGCCTACCTCGCCCGCGCCGCCAAGCCCTCCCGGCTGGTCGGTGGCGGATGGCGGACATCCTCGAGCAAGCTGCTCGACAACGCCATCGTCGCCTACTGCATGGCCAACGGGTTGAAGCCCAAGGGTCTGTGACGAACGCGATACGGGCGCTGACCTCGACCAGCTGAGCGTGCCGTCCACCCTCCTGGTCCCGCAGCTCCGCTGCGCGTCGCGCCGCCCCGACCTGCGTCATGCGAGACGATCGTGCCAGCAGAACACACAGATCCGGTCTGTCTCGCCAGGGTTGACGACGCTGGCGATCCGGGCGTGCCCCCCGGCGAGATAGCTAGAGAGGCGACAACGCGGCCCGTCCCCAAGGTCTCGAGATCCTCGGCGAAAGGCCCGGACACCGAATAGACCTCGAGGCCGCCGTCGGCACCTACCGTGGCCACAAATACCGCGGAGGAAGGCTGTCTCGAACTCCGAGACGGTCGCGTAAGGTCCCGACAACTCGGGCTGTATGCCGGCTCGACCAGCACGTAGACCTTCTCGCCCATCTTGAGGTCCCCTTCCCGTCGGCTGCTGCACTTATGTTCTTGGTGTCGCAGGCGGCGGCAGGGGTCGGCCGACGATAGCGTCGACACCGCACCGGCCACAGTTCGCGTGGCGCGTTATTCGGCTCGGGTATCATGTAGCTGGGAGTGAAGGATGGCGAAGACGATCGGAGTGACGGGCAGGGTTCGGGCCAAGGTGGCGAAGGGGTCGGCCGACCGCTTCTGGACAGCACGCGACCTCGATGACTTTGGTGATCCGATTCAGGTCGACCGCGCGCTCGCTCAGCTTGCCAACAAGGGTGACCTGCGAAGGGTCAGGCGCGGGCTGTACTGGCGAGGCAGGCAGACGCCTTTCGGGATGTCCCGGCCGCCGACATCGGCGATCGTGAGGGCTGTGGTCGGCGGCAAAGGCGTCGGGCCGGCGGGGCTGAGTGCCGCCAACGACCTGGGCCTCACAACTCAAGTCCCGGCGCGCGACATCGTCGCCGTGCCTCATCGTGTTCCCCGCCCGGTGTCTCAGGTCCGTTTCGTCGACCGGTCCGGAAGGCGCGGCCGGATTGCTGCTGGGCTGCTGCCGGTCGAAGTGGCGTTGCTGGAAGTGCTCGGCGACTGGGACCGCGTAGTCGAGCTCGACGACGACTCGGCTCAGCGTCGCGTCATCGAGCTGGTGAGCTCGGGGGCCGTGCGCGTCGACCGACTCGTGCGAGCTGCCCGTTACGAGCCCGCCGCCGTGCGCGGGCGCCTCCGGGGAGTTCTCGAGGCGGCCGGCGAGCACGATGCCGCGGCGCGGGTGTGGGCGCCGCGGTCGCCCGTCGCGTTCGGGATGACGGCGGGGTCGGTCTAGTGACGCTCCTCCGTAGTGCACTCAAGGACTTCCGAGCCGGCGTCATCGCTGCGGCCGCTGAGCTCGGCATCGCCGAGCGCCAGGTCGAGAAGGACTACTGGGTCACCGAAGTGCTCCGCGAGCTGGTGGGCCGCCTCGACGGGATGTTCCTCTTCAAGGGGGGCACGAGTCTGTCGAAGGCCTACCGGCTCGTCGAGCGCTTCTCCGAGGACATCGACCTGTTGCTCCTGAGCGAGGAGGGCGACGAGACCGAGGCACTTCTCGACGACGTCGAGGGCGTGGCGTCTGAGGTTCTCAACGGCCCTGCTGACGTCGACGTCCAGAACGTCGGGCTCTCCAGGCGGATGTTCGTCGAGTACATGCTGCTGCCCGACCTGCCGAGAGCGAAGGGCATGCGGCGGCAGATTGTTGTCGAACCAGGCATACGGGGTGGGCCGAAGCCTTCCGAGCGCAAGACGATCGTCTCGCTCATGGGCGGTGTCCTCGGCGAGAGTGCCTACGAGGACCTGACGTCATTCGAGATTGCCGTGCTGCATCCGGCGCGGACGATGGTCGAGAAGTTGTTCGCAGTCGACGGCATCGGCACCAAGCTCCTCGACGATGAGCGGCGGAAGCTCAGTGACACGGAGGCCAGGCACTTCTACGACCTGTACTTCCTATGGGACGAGGACATCTCGCCGGCACTGCGGTGGCTCGACGAGGGAACGAACCGCGACGAGGTGGTCGCTGACTGCCTTGAGGTATCAGCTCGCTGGTACGGCGGTGCTGTCGTGCCTGATGGGGGGTTTGCCAACTCGGCTTGCTTCAGAGATCCCGACTTGGCAGGGCGTATCGATGAGGGGTACCTGCGGATGCTCGACGCAGTCTGCTACCCGGAGGCGATCCGACCATCCTTTGAGGATGTCTGCCACCGAGCACGAGACCTGGCGGTCCGGTTCTGACGCCAACGCCGGCTCTCTGGTGGGTATCGGCCGGCGAGAGGCCGTTCAGCCTTGCAGTCGCCAATCGGTGCACACGGAACCGTGACGATGCTCCCGCCCGGAGCTCGTGCGGTTGCCGTTCGGCGTAGCACTTCGAACCGTCGTTCGATGTGACACTTGGACGCAATCTTGGAATGACACTTGGACGCAATTGCACACATAGCTCCCTCGTAATTTGGTCCCAACGTCACAATCCGACGACCCTCCCAGGTTGATCGGACGTGACTACTCCCGCTTGAGCTTGAGCGCCAAGCTGGGAACGACGAAAGACGCAAGGAAGATCGGCAAGAACCGCTTCCCGGTGCATCGGAAGGAGACGGTCTCGCCGTCGGCAGCCTCGAAAGCCTCGCTGCGGCTGGAGTCCCGGCCGACGCGAACCTGCACGGTGTGACGTCCAGGTTCGATTGGTATCTCGATCGTGCCGTTCATCTCGACGGACCCGGCACCGCGACCATCAACCACGACTTCGTAAGCGCGGCGACGGACCTCCGCCCCGATTGCCTTGTGCGTCACCTTCAGGGCTGCCGGCATCGTCGATCTCCTCTTGTCAGGAAGGCTTCCTCTTGGCTTCGGCGGCTCGAGGGCCGGCGATCGGGGGACCTTCAGCGAGCATGATTGTCTCCACGCCTCCGCGATGAGACCGTCATCAGCCGCCTAGTGAACCTCGAGGTCGATGACGCTGAGCACATCCGCGGACCGAACATTGCCGTAGACGTGCGGGAAGCGCTCGTCTTCGCCCAACGAACCCGGCTCGTAGCGCGTCTCGGCGGCGAGCGTCGTCGGATCCAGACGAAGTGCTACTACATCGATGTCGCGGTCGAACCACTGCGAGCGGACGGGACCCACCTGGTGCTCGTCGCAGCAGTGGACAAAGCCCTCTGCCCCCGGCGTAGCGACCTCGTCCGCGTCGCGCCGCGCCTCCCACTCCTTCTTCGTAAGCAAGTGGTAGATCACGCCGAGAGGCTAAGCCGCGCTCGCTCAGTTCGTCGCCCCGTCGAAGTCGGGCAGGCTTCTCGCCCGGTCGGGGAGCTGGTGAAGTCCTGACTCGGCACGTATCCGCGGCGGGCCGGAGTGGCGGCGAGACCAACCGCCGGCCCGTTCAGGTGCTTGAAGACGAAACGGAAGGCTGGAAAAGCTGCTGAGCGAGCGGGCGGGCGTCGATCCCGCTGATTACGTGGTGATCTCGGAAACGGACTCCCGCTCACCGTTCGGCACCCAGATGTGCGCCGAGTCGGCGGCGATGAACTCCGGACCGAGGAACTGGTACTTGCTGCCCTTGATGACCTGCACGAAGGCACCGGTGGAGGAGTTGATCTCCGTGACGCTGGGGCCGCCGAAGTTGGTCACCCAGAGATCGCCGCTCGACTCGGCGAGACCGGTAGGACTGCTGAAGCGGCGACGGGCAGATTGTCGTTGCATTGTTAGCACCTTCCTTCCTGTGCCCGCCCCTGCCGTCAGGTGACCGTCACGACCTCGTACAGGCCGGAGTTGGTGCTCGCCGGGACGGTCAGGTTCCCGGTGAGCACGGTATGGCCGACGAGCTGCTTTCCCGATGGACTCGTCCACTTGGCCGGCGAGCCAACGATGAGCTTGAGGTTGTAGGTCTTGCCGGCGTAGGTGCACTTCTCTGTAAAGGACATCGGCTTGCTGTCGCTTGCCGTAGCCGAACCTGTCACGGAGCCGGACGTCCCGGCCGTGAGCGAGACCGACGTGCCGGTCGCATTGGGCTTGATCGTCGGACCGTCGAGGAGCGCACCGTCATCCCGCTTAGTACCTGACACTTGCGGGACTGATGCCACCTGGATAACAGAGACCTCGTCCGCCTTCACGCCGTCGGCGGTCCCCTCGACGCCCTCGGCATCGACGCCTGTGGTACCTGACGACACCACTGTCGCCGGCAGGCAGTCATCGGCTGCCGGGGGGATGCAGCCGGCATCGACGGTGACCGTGGGGGTGCTCCCCTTGGCGGTCCAGGTGGTCGCGGTCACGGTGCCAGCAGGCTTCAGCTCGGTGTTGAGCTTCACCGTGCCGCTCAGCGTGCCCGTGTAGAGCGTCTCGCTGCCGCTGGAGCAGCTCCCCTTCTTGGAGCTCGTCTCTTTGAAGGTCAGGCTGACCGATGCGATCGCGTTCGTCGCCTTGAGGGTCGCGCCGTCAGTCTTGGTATCGAAACTGAAAGGGCTCGTCTTGCTGGCAGGAAAGTACCAGACATGGGTCTCGAACTGGGTCGACGTCATCACCCGTTCGAGACCGATCGTCACCGCGTTGGGCGCGGAGAGCGAGTCGTAACCGACCGACATGACCCACGGGCTCTTGTCGACGGTGACCGAGCTGCCGTCGTCGAGAACATAGGTCGTGCTCGTATTGTGCGGTGCCGATGTTCTCACCGGATGGGCGGCGTTGGTCGCTCCGGCAAGCGACGGTGTGGCGATGACGAGCGCGGCAGCGACGGACGCTGCGAATCCAATGCTGTGGCCGAATCTCATGGTGGGGGCCCCCTTCTGACAGATCGTGACAGCCGGCCGCGTCCGTGGCAAGCGGACGTTGGAGGTCGCGTCTACTCCCCGGGGCAGCGCGCAGCGCGGTAGCCCTCGCGAGGACCCCTAGCAGATTGGGGTATGAAGCCCGGACGGTGACCAGGCGCTGCCGTCGTCAGGGGAGTCGAACCCATAGATCGCGCCATCGCGCCCGATCAGCCAGTAGCCACCGAGGGGGTAGACCGCCGCTGCGACTACCGGTGAGGAGATCCGCCCCGCCGCCGACCCACAAAACGTGAGCCCCGAACCGAATGCGAACACCCCGCCATCAGATCCGAAAAGGTAGTAGTCCTGGACGTCCCCTGGGCCGCCGGTCATCGCCGTGATGTCGTCCACGTGCACCCCGAGGCCTGGCAACGAGCCGCGAAAGGGAGCACGGAAGCTGAAGACCCCGCCGTCCGCCCCGACCAGCCAGTACCCCTCAGTGGTCGTGTCGGCCGCGATGCCAACGATGTCGTGGACACGAATACCGAGCCCTGGCAATGAGCCCCGATAGGGCACGCCGAAGCTGAACACCCCGCCGTCGGCAGAGACGAGCCAGTAGCCGCCGTCTACCGCCATCCCCACGTAAGGCGCTGCAGCGGGGGGTCCCGAACCGGAGACGGTTGCTCCCGGTCCGAACCCGTAGACGGCGCCATCCCGGGCGAGGAGGTAATAGCCGTTCCCGCCCGTCGCCGCCGTGATGGCGACGATGGGAGCGCTCGGCGTCTTCTGCTCAACGGGGAGAGAACCGTAGAACGTGGACGTGCCGCAGGCCACCACGCCACCGCCGGTCGAGGCGAGCCAGTAGCCCCCTCCGTCGGGGTCGGCTGCCAGACCGGCAGCCTCGCCGACAGGAAGCGTCCCGTCACAGCCGAGTCCCTCAGCGTCGAGGGTGGAGGCGACGAGCCCCCTCTGGGAGCTGCCTGGCAATGTGCCGCCGGCGACGCAGGTCGATCCATCCGGACACGTCGGGGCCGAGAAGTTTCCGTCCGGTACGGATGGTCCGGCGGCTGACCACGTCGAGCCGCCGTCGGTTGTTTCGAAGAAGGAACTGGTCGTGGTCTTGAAGAGCGAGCCGCCGTCGCTCGTCCAGCAGTTCGAGATTGTCGGGCAGGAGATCCCGTCGAGCCCGATCGTGCTGGCGCCCGCGGGCGGCGTTTCCCCGGACCAGTGCACGCCGCCATCGGTGGTCACCGCAATCACCGCCCCGAACTTCGAGACATGCTGGCTCTGACCGACCACGTAGCAGGTACTTGTCGTGGGGCACGAGATTCCGGTCAATCCGGCGCTGCTCAGACTGTCGACTTCGAACTGGTATGTCCAGGTCTCACCGCCATTCGTGCTGATCATGATGGAAGACGAGGTGTGCTCGTTGATAGTGGCGACGCAGTCCGAGGTGCTGGGGCAGGAGATCCCATTGACATTGCCGTTGAACGTGTTCGCCAAAGGGTTGGCGGTCCATGACGAACCTCCGTCGGTTGTGACCACGACGTCGGCTCCGTCGTCAGCGTTTCCTCCGGCGAAGATGGCACCCCCGGCCACACACTCGAGGGCCGTCGGGCACGAGATCGACACCAGCGCGCCGACGCCGCCCGGTACTTGTTGGGAACTCCACCCCTGGTCGTCATCCTGCGCATCGATCACGGCGCCGTCCCAGGCTCCGATCGTTCCGACAGCCCAGCAATCCGAGGTCCCGGGCGCACAGGACAGCGCCCCGAGGTCGGACGCGTTTGGTGCCGATTGCAGGCTCCACGACGCGCCGCCGTCGGTGGTGGCCAGGATGCCCTCGACGCCTGATGCGCCGGATGCGAGCGCCCAGCAGTCGAGGACGGTCGGGCAGACCGGCTCTCCTACCGCCGTGATCCCGGCCGGCACGTGGTCGGTCGTCCAGGTGGCGCCGACCGGGGTGGGCGACTTCACGGCGCCGTCCGTTGGAAAGCCTCACGCCCGCAGTCACGTCGGCGGCTCCGCGTCCGCCGGTGCTGGCGAGGATGGCGCCGACAACCAGTGCACCCACAAGAGCTCGACTCGTGCTCCTCGGTCGACGCAACACGACACCTCCGATTGATCCCCAGCGGGTATCACCGGCCGGGCAATGCAACTTTACGCCAGAGAAGATATGCGCTTCCTCGAGGTCGCGAAATCAGGAATGCGAAGAGCGTCGGTCCGACGCGCAGCCTGCATAGGCGGCGAAAACTGCGGTCTCTACCAGGCCTCATCGACCGGCCGTCTACCCGTCGTGGCTAGGGGAGCTGGAGCGCAAGAGACCACGGATTGTCCTTGATTCGCGATCCCGCCGATCCGCGGATCGAACATTGCCGTAGACGTGCGGGAAGCGCTCGTCTTCGCCCAACGAATCCGGCTCGTAGCGCGTCTCGGCGGCGAGCGTCCTCGGATCCAGACGAAGTGCTACTACATCGATGTCGCGGTCGAACCACTGCGAGCGGACGGGACCCACCTGGTGCTCGTCGCAGCAGTGGACAAAGCCCTCTCCCCCCGGCGTAGCGACCTCGTCCGCGTCGCGCCGCGCCCTCCCAGTCCCGCCTCGGAAGCAAGTGATAGATCACGCCGACAGGCTAAGCGCCATCACACCGTTCGTCGGGACCGACGGCACCGTCGACAGCTAGGAAGACTAGAGGGATGTACCTGCCAGGCGAGCGGGACCGATATGCGGTGAAGCGTCCGTTGGTGACCCGGTCCAGTTGGTGCCAGGCACCTTTGTATTCGGGATGCATGGGGTCGAGCACGCTGGCGGTGGCGCCCAGGCGCTGGCGTCCGATCTGGATCTCGACGTGAGGATCGGCCAGGAGGTTGTAGAACCAGGCCGGCCTTCCTTTGCCACCATTGGTAGCTCCGATCACCATCTGCCCGTGAGCCTGGACGTAGACGACCGGCGTGACTCGAGGCTGGCCGCTCCGCCTGCCGGTCGTGCACAACAGGAGCGTTGGCGCGCCGATGAGGCCGTGACCGAGGCGACCGTCAGTTGCCCGGTAGAGCCATCGATGGAGCCTCAGGGTGAAGCCTGGACCGTTGTCGGGGGACGTCAGCCGGTTCAGGGTTCGTGCCATTCGGTTTGGACCCCGATGCTGGCGCAGAACCGCTGCCGAAGATCTGATGGAGGTCGTCATCGATGCGTCACGCGACACCCAGCCGAACGGCGAGAGCGGCATATTCGTCAGCGTCAAGGACGGCGTTGGCCAAGCCGAGGACTCCCTCGAAGGCCGGGGGAGGCGCCGAGGAGCGAATCTCGGAGAGCAACTCCTCCCGGTTGTCGATGTTCATCGCTGGAAGCATGAACGCCAGGGAGCGTGCCTTCTCTTCTGGCGGTAGAGCGGCAAGGATGCTGGCGTGGATCTCGCGCATCGCCTCGGGCCCCACGGCGGCCGCCAGCGCGGGCAGAACTGTTGTCTCCTCGAGGTCCTGGTGGATCAGGTAGGCACCGGTGAAGGATGCCAGCTCCAGGTAGAGGTTGCGCATGGCAGCACCGGCCGTCTGCGGACCGCTTTCGGCGGTCTCGTCGGCCAAGACGGCCAACCGGGAGGTGCGCCGGTCCAGAACTTCGTGATCGGTCTCGATCCGCGAGAACAGGTCCGGTAGTTGCTCGCGGAGGACTGGCTGCAGGGTGGTGTCCTCGTGGGCGGCGTGGCTTTCGAGGACCCCGACGAGCTGGCGGACATGGGCTGCCAGCTCTTGCCGAGCAGCGGCCGATGCAGGGTCGATCCTCCCCGCCGCGCCCGTGACCGAGAAGAGCTCGGCGCGTAGGCCCTTGTGGATGTCGCGCAAGATGTCGACAGTCGAGATGTCGATATCGGTCGCATGGCTGAGGGTCATGGAGGTCCTCCTGGCTGTGGCGGCCGCTCTGCGGGCAGCGCCGCGGTGTCGAGACCATCATGAGCAGGTGGGTGAGCTGCCGCTCCCCAAAGTTGCATAGGTGGATGCTAAAAACGTCTTATGCGGGCGAATGAAGGCCGACGCGCTCGGATCGAAGGCTCGGTGGCCGACCTGCTGGCGGGCCGGTACGTGCTGTTCGCTGCGATCGTTCAGCCAGATGGGGCTCCGTATGCCACCCGCGGCTGGGGACTCACCGTCCTTTGCCACGACCCCGCCGAGGTTCGGCTCGTGTTGCCGGCGGACGACTTGGCCCAGCTAGTGACGGAACGGGGCCGGCGTCGCGTCGCCATGATCGCCGGCGACCCGCGGGCCATGCGGGCAGTCCAGCTGAAGGGATGGGCCGGGCTGCCCGAATCGCCCTCGGAGGCTGATCGAGAGGCAGTGGACCGCTACAGAGAGGGGTTCTTCTCGGTTATCGAGGACACCGACCGGACGGAGCGCCGGCTCCTCGAACTTCTGGCACCCGAGGACTTCATCGCTTGCACCGTCGAGGTGGAGGAGCTCTTCGACCAGACGCCGGGTCCTGGCGCCGGCGCAGCGATGACCTCCTCATCGCCATGACCCTGGACCAGTCCGCCACAATCCCGCTGGGAGAGCTTCGTTTGTGCTTCGAGGGCGTCAAGCCCGCCGTGGTGGCCACAGCCTCAGCCGACGGGACGCCGAACATCACCTACCTGTCTCGCGTGCGAATGGTCGACGACGAGCGCATCGCGCTGTCAAACCAGTTCTTCTCCAAGACCTCGCGGAACCTGGCTGAGAACCCGCGGGCCAGTGTCGTCCTCCTCGATCCCTCCAGCTTCCGGCAGTACCGGCTGTCTCTGGTCTACGAGCGGACAGACCGGCGGGGAAAGGTCTTCGAGCTGCTGCACGAGGACGTGGAGGCGGTGGCAGCGCTGCAGGGAATGCAAGGCGTGTTCAAGCTCCGAGGAGCCGACATCTATCGCGTCCTGCACATCGAGGCGGTTCCGTCCCGCGCCGAAAGCGCGGAGATCCCGGTCCGGAACCGCGCTTGCCACGACGGACGTCCCTGCGCGACTGGCCGAGCTCAGTTCCCGATTGGGGCGGTGCCCCGATCTGAACACGCTCGTGAGTTCCACCGTCGACGGCCTGGCCGACCTGTTCGGCTACCGGAATTGTGCGCTGATGCTGCTCGACGAGGCCGGCACCCGCCTCTATACCATCGCCAGCCGCGGGTACGAGGCCGAAGGGGTGGGCTCGGAGCTATCGGTCGGCGAGGGGATCGTCGGGATGGCCGCGGCCCGCTGCCATCCGATCCGCCTTGGCAACCTGAACCAGATGGGCAAGTACGCGAGAGGGTTGCGCCGGACGTACGAGGAGCACGGAGAGATCGGCCCTGGGCAGGACGTCCCGCTGCCCGGCCTCCCCAACGCTGGGAGCCGTCTGGCGGTTCCCACGATGGCCCTCGGCCAGCTCGTCGGGGTTCTCGTCGTCGAGAGTACCGATGCCCTGGCTTTCAACGAGGAGGACGAGTCACTCCTCACTGTGGTGGCCTCCCTGGTGGGGAACGCGATCGAGATCGAGCGGGTCCGCGATCGAGCCACGGATGCGTCTCCCGCCGGTGTCGACCAGACGGCGGATCCGCTCCCGGCCACAGGAAGCACGACGCACGTCCGCTTCTTCCCAGTGGACGGGAGCACCTTCCTCGACGGTGACTACCTCATCAGAGGTGTGGCCGGGCGGTTGCTCTGGTCACTGCTCCGCCAGCACCGAGACGAGGGCCGTGTCGACTTCACCAACCGGGAGGTCAGGCTGGACCCGTCGTTGGAGCTGCCTGAGTTTCGCGACAACTTCGAGAACCGGCTGGTGCTGCTGAAGCGACGCCTCGACGAGAGCCAAGCCGCCATCCGGATCCACAAGACGGGGCGAGGTAGGTTCCGTCTGCAAGTGGACACCCGATTGGCTCTCGACTTGGTGGAGACGGCGACGCGCTGACGGGATCAATCCGCCAAAGGTGGGCTTCAGTCCGGCGGAGGCTGACGATCCGGCGTCCCCGACTCGGGGTTGATGCCGAGGGAGTCGTAGATCGCATCCACCATGCGCTCGAGGGCTTCGTCCTGTTCGGCCTCGGCTCATCTGATCCCACTCCGTGGGAATCTCGACGAAACCTTTGCGCGGTGCGGGCTTGGTCGGTTCCTCTCGCGGCTCTGTCACGTTCCCTCCCAGAGGTGCGAAGCAGGCGATCGAGAGCCATCTTGCCAGCTGTCCCACCAGCGGAGTACTCGCAGGGCGCGAAGCGTCACCCAACGGGAGGGTTCTCCCTCCCGCTCGCCCATGTCGAACCAGACGCGTCCCGGCAGGCACCAATCGAGGAGCCAGGTGCCGTCCTCGAGTCGCTTCGAGCGCACATGGTCGACCGCCTCTGCGAGTCTCGGATCGGGTGGCACCTGCCGAAACACGGCAGCCTCGCGGAAGTAGTCGAGTGCCCGCAGCACGTCGTACCGCCAGCGGTAGGGGTGCAGGAACTTCAGGAACAGCTCGTCTGCGGGTTCGCCTGTGCTGAGGCGACGGTACAGGTGGCGCTCGAGCAGGTATTCCTCTCCTGACTTGCGGGCCGCCAGGGACTCGGGCGTGCCCCCTGTGGCCCGTTCGTGCTCGAGCAGGCCCTCCAGGACGTTGATTGTGGTGGCGAACGAGGAGCGGACCGAGCCGTTCGGGCGCTCACAGTTCCAGCCGCCGTCCGGCAGGCGTTCGCCCACCAAACGCTCGACGATCGGCGACACGTCGACGCCGAAGTAGGCACCCTGCGCAACTACCCGGCCGTTGATGCACTCTTCGACCTCGCCCTCCCAATACGGCTGACCGTCATGGTCCCAGCGCGAATTGGCCCCGATCAGATCGATCGACCGCCTGATGCGTCGCGAGGAGGGATCGATCCCGTACTCCCGCAGCTGCGACAGGGTGAAGGTGGTGGCCGTCCACGGCTGCCCCACCTCCTCCCACTCGCTGAAGTCGAAACCGCTCGGGACGAACGCGCCGCCAGCCCACTGCCCGTCCTCGTCCTCGTACGACAAGAGCGCCCCGCCCCAGCCCTCGGTCTCCACCCGCGCCCGCTCGGCGGTCCACTCCGGTTCGGGAGCATCCAGAAGGTCCCGCATCACCTGCCAACGGACGGAGGGGTCCGAGTCGAGCAGCCACACGATCACGGAATCAGAACCGGTCATCGCGGGCGACATTATCCCCGCCTTCCTCGATGCCGCCGCCTTCGCGCCGCCTCCTCCGTGCCGCTGCTGCCAGGCCGCCACCGACCCGTCGCCGGGCGCGAGACGGCCCGGCACCCCGGGGTGACCGGGACGCCGGGCGCGTCAGATGACAGCTGTCGGGCTGCTTAGTGGGTCTTGCTCGTGGCGCCCGGAGGCATGAGCAACGGAGCCAACGAATGGACCTGAGCCTTGTCGCTGGCGAAACCGATGAACGGCAGTCCCCAGTTGAGCTCGATCGTCCGCAGCAACGAGTAGTGGTTGGACGGCGTCGCGTCGGCGGTACCGCGTGCCCCCTCCCGAGAGATGACGATCATCGGGACGTGGCCGCCGCCGTAGAGCGTGCCGCCGACGAGGTCGCCACCGCTGCCGGTGGTCGGATTGACCGGAGTGGCAGGGAGTATCGGCGAGTCGCAGCAACCGCTGTCGTCCTCGGGCCCGTAGGGCGACGAGTCGCTGTAGTCGCTCTCGTCCCAGGTGATGAAGATCGCCGAGTTGCCCGTCCAGGCAGGGGAGCTCATGATCGCGTTCACCCAGAGCTTGAGGAAGTTGTTGCCGTCCTGGTAGAGCCTCGCCTGAAGGGGGTCAGTCGGCGAGCTCGGGTACGGGCACGCCGGCGCCCCTCCGTGCATGTCGTTGCAGATGTTGGGGCTGATCCAGTTGAAGGCGGCGACATCTCCCGTCTTCAGCGCATCACCCAATTCCTTGAGCGGAACGACGTTGTCGGCGAGCTGCGGGTTGTTGTAGATGTCGGGGAACTGCATGAACGGATTGTGCTTGCGCACGTACATCGCGCTGCTCGTCGGGTCGGAAGTGCAGTTCGGATCGGGCGCCGGGCTCGTGCAGTCGCCGTAGTCGCCGGTGTACCCGACCGACGGCATCGACTGCATGTAGCCCCGCCAACTGACCCCGGCTTGTTGCAGCTCGTCGACGAGGTTCGTGTGGTTGAAGTAGCCGTCATCGGCCTGGGCCTCGTCGTCCGTGTTCGACCCCCAGTTGCTGCCGCTGAGCGCAGCCACGTAGTTGGGCAAGCTGGTGTGGGTCACGCCGTAGTAGTAGGTGGCAAGGCCGTACTGCTTCGCCATCTGCTGGATGAAGGTCGTGTTCCTGTTGGTGGCCGACAGCAGGTCGTTGTAGGACGAGTTCTCCATCATGAACACGAAGACGTGGTTCATGTGGGGAAACGAGGACTCCGGCGCCTGGTGCACCGCAGGGACCACGGAGTTGCCGGTCGCGAGTGCCGGGACCGCCAGCCCGACCCCGAAGCCCACGACGACCGCGGCGCTGGCGGCCAATACGGCTTTAGGCGTGCGCATTCGCAAGGTTCTTCCTCCCTCGACGAGAGACAGATTGCAGGTAGGCGAGGCGACCCAGCGGTGGCCCCGCTGAGGCACTGTCTAACGCCGGCATCGGCCAAGTGCAACGAGAATGCCTGTACGCAGCCGAGTCGCTACAGTGCGTGAGCGCGGTGACTACAGTGCGTGAGCGGGCTGCCGAGACAGGTCATATGGTTGGATGATGCGGCCGGCCGCCCCCGCAGAGGAGCTCTTGCAACCCAGACCGAAGCTTGTGCTGGTGGCCGGTGTTCCAGGTGCGGGAAAGACGACGCTCGCCGCACTCCTCGGTGACGCTCTCCCGGCGCCGACGCTGTTCAAGGACCACATCAAGGAAGGAATCGCTCTAGCCGCAGGGGTGAGAAGAATCTATGGAGGTCCGATCGCCCAGCGAACCTTCCAAGCCCTGTACGGATGTATCGACGTGCTGCTCCGGCATGGATGCACAGTGGTGGCCGAGGCGGCGTTCCATCGACAGTGGTTCGGGAAGGAGATCGCGGCCTTCCTTCCAATAGCGGACTGTTCCCTCATCTTCTGCCGGGTGCCGCACTCGGTTGCCGCCAAGCGCTACGCGCAGAGGGCTGCGAGCGGGGACGTGCGGCGTTTCGCGCATCCTGACGAGCTCGTCGTCGCTCAGATGAGTGACGGGACGTTCGACTGGGCCAGCTATGAAGTGGACGTGGGAGAACTGCGAACTCTCGTCGTTGACACCAGGGACGGTTACGACCCGCCCCTCGAACGAATCACCGCCTTCGTGCGGCAGGCTCGCTGAATGGGCGAGCGTTCTCGACGACAACCCCACCCTGGCAATCGAGCTGGCGCACGCCTCCCATGCGCGGATCGAGGCGACGGTCTCCCAACTGGACGACGACGCCGTCCGGCGGCCCAGCAGCTTGCCGGACTGGACGCTCGGGCACGTCCTCAGCCATCTGGCGCGCAACGCCGAAGGTCACGTCCGCCGCCTCGAGGGGGCCCTCCGAGGTGAAGACATCCCGAGATACCCGGGAGGCACTGCGGAGCGGGACGCGGGCATCGCCGCCGGCGCCACACGGTCGGCACGAGCCATCGCCTCCGATTTGAAGGAGATGAACCGGGCGATCGAGCGCGCCTGGGACAAGTGCCTGTCCGCCGGATGGCCGCATTCCGACTTCATGGGTGGCGACCATTGGCCGACCACGGCCAGCCCGGTTCGCAGGCTCCGGGAGGTGGAGATGCACCACGTCGATCTGGGCCTCGGCTACGCGCCGTCCGACTGGCCGGACCCGTACGTCGAATGGGAGCTGCCGCAGCTCCTCGGCACGCTGCCGGCACGGTTGGCAACTGCGCAGGACCGCGCCGAGCTTGTCGCCTGGCTGTCCGGTCGCCGTGCCGGCCCGCCTCTCGTCGATCTCGCACCATGGTGAAGATGAGCCCCTCCCCGTCGCCGTTCAGGATGGTGATCGAAAGGGCTTTCCGCTACTGTTCGGGCACCGCCCGACTGGGGTCGGCGGTATAGGAGAATTTCGCTGCGGCCCATGCGGCCGCCGGTGCTGGGGAGGTCAAGACTTGAAGTCTCGTAAGCGTCTCGTCGCGATGGTGGTGCTCGCCGCCGGCGCAGCAACGGCTCTGGCGGTTCCGAGCGCCACGTCCGCCTCGGCCAATTCGTCGCCGGCGAAGGCCGCGCCGGCATTGGCCAGCACCTCGAAGGCCGCGGACTCCTTTCAGAGGTTCGGCCTGAAGCCGATTCGTCCGGACAAGCTCGACATCCCGTCGAAGACCCTTGTCTCGCTGCACAGTACGGCGAAGAACGGACCGATCTCGCCACATCCGACGGTGTACCTCGTCTTCTGGGGCTCGCAATGGTCGAAGGATCCTGCTGGCGCCGCCACCGCGCTGCAGGCGTTGTTCACGGACCTGCATGGCACACCCGACACGTGGGGAACGATCCTGGATCAGTATTGCGAGGGCCTGCCCAAGGGGACGACGCAATGCGGCACCAGGGGGATCCACGTCGTTCACCCGACTTCGTCGATCCTGGCGGGGGTGTGGTTCGACAAGGCGTCGGCAGAGCCGAGCAAGGCCACTGCAGCCCAGATCGCCGCAGAGGCGGTGAAGGCGGCGACTCACTTCGGGAACACGACGCAAGCTTCCAACGACGACACTCAGTACGTGATCGCCTCTCCCACCGGCACGCATCCGGACGGTTTCCCGAACTCCGGCTTCTGCGGCTGGCACGACTCGACCTCGTCGGTCGACGGCCGGATCGCCTACACGAACCTGCCCTATGTCCCTGACCTTGGCACCGGCGCCTGCACGACGCTCTCGCCCGCCCGCCTGATCGACGGCTACGAGTCCACTGAGACTCACGAGTACGCGGAATCGGTCACGGACCTGTGGCCGTCGCGCGGCTGGCTGAGTGGTGGCAACGAGATCGGCGATCTCTGCGTGAACCTCGACGCCTACCTGACGATCGGCAGCGACAAGTTCGACGTCCAGGGTCTCTGGTCGAACACTGCCGGGAAGTGCGTCACGAAGGGCTAAGGGTCTCGGGGCCCTGACTGGAAGCAGCGCACGACGGCTGCATGGCTGTCGGAGCGATCGGGTTGGCGGGTCTTCGTGTAGCAGCGTTGCTATACTCTTCGGAGTATGCCAGAGCGCCATGGGATGATCAATCCTTACGCCCCGGGGGCGGGATCCCGGCCGCCGCTGCTCGCCGGGCGGGCCCGACAGCTGGCGATGGTCGACTACATGGCGGGCCAGTTCGAGGGGCGGGCTCATGCGGAGAGCATCGTCTGGCACGGGCTTCGCGGGATGGGCAAGACCGTGCTTCTCCGGGAGGCATTGGATCGGCTTCGGGACCGGGGATGGCTGGCCGGATACCAGGAAGTGCGGCGCTCGGCCGGGATCGGCGCTTCGGTCGCCTCGATCCTCGTCCAGGGACACGCCGTACTCGGGCGCGGCAAGTTGGCGCGGGCGCTGACATGGTTGCGCGACCTGATCGGGAACTCGAGCCTCACGGCGGCCGTGGGCGTTGTCACCCTCGAGCTCGGCCTCACGGCACCCGCCGGCTCGCAACTACCCGAAGACGCTCTCGATGACCTGTTCGTCCGGCTCGGCTCGGCCGCCGCCGACGCCGGCGTGGGGGCGGTGTTCCTCCTCGACGAGCTGCAGTTGATGGCGCCCCACGATCTCTCGGCGCTCTTGCATGCTGCGGGTGCGGCGGAGGGATTGCCGGTGGCGTTCATCGCCGCCGGTCTGCCGGATCTGCCGAACCAGGTGGCCGCGGCCGGCAGCTACTCCGAGAGGCTCTTCTTCGACCGGGTCGACTGGCTGTCTGATCGGGATGCCGTCGAGGCGATCGTCGATCCGGCCGCCGAGTTCGACGTGACCTACGAAGACACGGCGCTCAGCGAGATCGTCCGGCTGGCGGCGGGCTACCCGTACTTCACGCAGCTCTATGGGCAAGAGGCGTGGGCAGCGGCCGGCACCCCGTCCGATCGACCCGGCACGGTGATCACCCTGGCCGATGTTCAGGCGGCGGTCGGCACCGCCGAGCGCAGGCTCGACGACGGCTTGTACCGCATCCGTTTCGAGAAGGCTTCGGTTGCCGAACGCGAGTACCTCGTGGCGATGGCCTCGATCGGCGACGACCGGATCCCCTCCGGTGAGGTGGCGAGGCGCCTCGGGCGTACCCCCCAACAGGTCTCCACTCAGCGTGATCGCCTGATCTCGAAAGGCATCATCTATTCGCCGGCGCACAACGTGGTGGAGTTCGCCGTTCCTCGTTTCGGCGATTATGTGAGGCGCCGCGGAGATGCGGCGACCGATCTCTGATCGCCTGCGGTGCGCGAGCAGACCTCTGCCACCTCGAAACTCTCCGCCGGGTTCCCTCGCAGTTCCCTCGAGGGTCCCGTCCGGGTGGCTGCCAGGGCCGCTGATAGCGTCCCGTCCGTGCCGATCGAGTCGCAGTTCAGCCGGGACGAGACCAATGCGCTGCTCGCCATCGAGATCGCCAACGGGGGCGAGCTGGCGATGCTCGGCGAGATCATCGGCGCCTACAAGCAACTGACGCACACCTCACCCGACCCGCTCGAATTCAGCCGTGCGCTCGGGTTGCTCGTGGACGCCCGCCTCATCGAATTCGTCACGTACAGGATCGGGTTGACGCCGACCGGTCGCAGGCTGCTGCGCAAGGCGGGCTTGCCGTTCGACATCAGCCGACCCGGGAAGATCACCTCCCTGCTGCGGCGGATCCCCGCCAGCGACCTCGGCGACGGTAGCGACCCGGCCCCGAGCGAGGAGGACATCCGCGCCGCGCTGAGCGATCGCAGCTACATGGGCGACGTGGCTGAGGACGACGAGGACTTCGAGGACGACGAAGACTTCGAGGACGATGAGGAGTACGACGAGGACGACGACGAGGTGGACGACGCGGACGACGAGGACGTCGACGAGGACGAAGAGGACGAAGTTGGCGAAGAGGACGACCAAGGCGACGGCGACGCCGAGGAAGGCGATCTCGCGGACGACGAGGACGACGAGGACGATTATGGCGGCGAGGACGCCGCGGACGCCGCGGACGCCGCGGACGCCGAGGACGCCGACGATGCCGACGATGCCGACGATGCCGAGGACGATGAGGGTCCTCCCAAGAGTCGTTTCGGCAGCCTCTTCAAACGCAACCGCTGAGAAAGTTTCGCCACAGCGCTCGGTCGCGCGCACCGACTTGCTATCATCGAACACACGTACTGGATGAGCCTCGAGTGGCTCCGCCGGACGCTCTCGTGCGCATGCGCACCACGGATCCATCGAGGTCACGCGGGGAGGTGCGGTGTCGAGACGGCGGGCCATGATCGAGAGGGGCTGGAGCGCGAGCTCAAGGAGCTCGAGCCGGACTCGCTCTCGCTCGATGATGCTGTGAGGCTCGTGCGCTTCTTCGCCCGAGTCGAGCGCCTGGCCGCCGCCGGCAAGGCTCTCTGCGCGAATCGCTGCTCCGAGGCTGGTGCCCATAGGAGGACCGGCGACAGGACGGCGGCGGACTGGCTCGCCGGCGAGACAGGGGACACCATCTCGCAGGCGATCTCCGCTCTGGAGGCCGGTAAGGGCGCCAAGCAGTCCGGCAAGCTGGATGAAGCGCTGAGATCCGGCGACCTCTCGCAATCCAAGGGCGGCCAGCTTGGCCAGTTGGCGGACTTGGATCCAGCCAAGGCGGACGATCTCGTCGACGAGGCCAAGAAGGACTCGGCGGCCGATCTCCGCCGCAAGGTCGAACAGCGCAAGCGGGAGAAGGCGTCGGAGAAGTCCGAGCAAGAGCGCATCGAGTCCATCCGCCGCCGCCGCTACCTTCGCTTCTACAAGGACGCTGATGGGGCCGGGCGGATCGACGGGCGTCTTGTGCCAGACGAGTTCGCGCTCTTGAAGGTGGCGGTCGAGGCGGTGCGTGAGCGGCTCTATCGTGAGGCTCGCCGGGAGGGCCGGGACGAACCGTCCCAGGCTCTGATGGCGGACGCGCTGATCGAGATCGTGCGGGGGCAGTGGTCAAACGGATCGACCGCTCAAGCACCGGAGCGTCCGGATTCCGGGCAGCCGCCGAGCCGCCCGGGGAGCGATCCGCCGCCCGCGCCGCCCTCTGGCGGGGCCGTTCCGGTCTCGCGGAGCGTCCACCGTTCTACCCGGGCAACAGTGCGGTTCATCGTCGATTGGGAGGCGTTCTTCCGCGGGGAGGTTCGAGAGGGCGAGATCTGTGAGATCCCCGGCGTAGGGCCGGTGCCTCTTTCTGTGGCCCGCTCCGTCTTGGGAGACGCCGTCTGCGAGCTCGTCATCAAGCGTGGCGTCGACGTGATGTCCGTCACCCATCTCGGCCGCTACATCCCGCTCGCTCTCAGGCGCGCTCTTGACGAGCGCGACCCCCGTTGCGTGGTGCCCGGATGCGAGATGACCCGAGGATTGCAGGCGCACCACTACCGCATCGACTTCCACCAGTTCGGCCCAACGGAGCTCGCCAATCTCGCCAACGTCTGCGTGCCGCACCACCGCATGGCGACATCAGGCGGATTCAAGCTACGGGGCGGGCCCGGTAGGTGGCGCTGGGTGCCGCCGGGGCAAGCGGACCCTGATGACGAGCTTGGAGAGCCCTACGAGAGTCCGCAAGGCGAGGAGCGGGCTCGGTCTGCCGCCGAGGGCGAGGTCCGCGGCGGAAAGGACCCACCCACATTGTTCGATGTCGCCGGGTGATGAAGGCCGCGAAGCCGAGGGATCTCGAATCGAGCGCTCTTAGGACGCGCCATGGCGGCGCGCCCGGGCGCTACGGCCCCCGATGATGCGCGCGTACCGGCACAAGCCTCAGGCGCTGGCCGCCACCTGTCCGGCGTTCCTGGTTCTCGACTATCGCCTTTATCCGTCGCACCCCGGCGCTCGAGGACTCTTCCTTGACGATCTTGAAGCGGCCGAGGACTCCTGTGTGCTCGACATGGGGTCCTCCGCAGATCTCCTTGCTGTACCACTCGCCATGCGGATCGCCTGCCGTGTAGACCTTGACGGTCTCGCCGTACTTGTCGCCGAAGGCGCCGAGTGCACCCTCGCCGAAGGCGGCCTCGGTCGGGATCTCCCGCCACGACATCGGCCAGTCTCGCTCGATTGCCTCGTTGACGATGCGTTCGACCTCCGCCAGCTCCTCCTTCGTCATCTTCGCCGGGTGCGAGAAGTCGAAGCGCAGGCGTTCCGCTGTCACGTTGCTTCCCCGCTGCACGACATGTTCTCCGAGGACCAGGCGCAGAGCTTTGTAGAGGAGGTGGGTGGCTGTATGCAGTTCTGTCGTGGCCTCGGACTGGTCGGCGAGGCCGCCCTTGAAGACGCCCTGAGCGATGGAGGACTGCTGGCGCTGCTGAGCCATTCGCTCGTCGTAGCGGGCGCGCCAATCCGGCGCCACGGGAAGCCCCGACGAAGCGGCTTCCTCGAGCGAGAGCTCGGGTGGGAACCCGTAGGTGTCGAAGAGGGTGAAGATCGTGTCACCGGTCAGCTTGTCGCCTGCCAGTTTGCGGAACTCGCGAACGCCCCGCGTCAGGGTCTGCCTGAACATCTGCTCCTCGTTGTCGAGGACCTCGGTGATCTCCTTCTCACGCCCCGCCAGTTCGGGGTAGGCGTCGCCGTAGGCGGCGACGACCACCTCTACCAATGGGGCGAGCAGCTGGCTGGTAATCCCGAGGGAGTGGCCCTGGCGCATCGCCCTACGTGCGAAACGCCGCATCACATAGCCCTGCATCGTGTTGGAGGGCACCACGCCGTCAGCTGCCAGGAACACGAGCGCGCGGGCGTGGTCGGCGATGATGCGCACGGAGGCGACGTGTTCGTCGTAGCCCACGCCGGCTCGCTTCTCGACATGCTCGACGAGCGGAGCCAGCAGATCGATCCGGAAGGCGTCGGGCGAGCCCATCGCCGCCATCGCCAAGCGTTCCAAGCCTCCACCGAAGTCGACGTTGCGTTGCGGCAGCTCCTCGAAGCCGTCTTCGGTCCGCCGGTACTGCATGAAGACCGAGTTGCCGATCTCGATGAAGCGACCGCAGTCGCAGTGCGGGTGGCAGTGCTCGCCATAGGCGGGATCGTGGCTCACCTGGTCGAAGCAGTAGAAGACCTCGGAGTCCGGGCCGCCGGGCTCTCCGACGGGCATCGCCTCCGGGGAGGCGGACCTGCTCCACCAACACTTGGAGGCGTCGAAGAACGAGATCCTGGCATCGCCTATGCCGACCTTGGAGGCGTTCTCCGCCGTCCCGAGCTCGACGCTCCTGGCATCCACGCCCGCTTCGCTCAGCAGTCGGGTCCAGATCTCAGCAGACTCCTCGTCGCGAGGGATCCCGAAGCGATCGTCGCCGGAGAACACGGTCGGGTAGAGCCGGCTCGGATCGAGTCCGAGCACCTCCGTCAGGAACGCAAAGAACCAGGGGAGCTGCTCCGCCTTGAAGTAGGACCCGAGGCCCCAGTTGCCGAGCATCTCGAAGAAGGTGGTGTGGCGCGTGTCTCCCACCTCGTCGATATCCTCGGCGCGGAAGCACGTCTGCGAGTCGACGAGCCGGTCGCCGGCCGGGTGCGGTGCGCCCAGCAGATACGGGATGAGTGGCTGCATCCCCGAGCCGGTGAACAGCGTTGTCGGGTCCTCGCGGGGACGAGGAGAGCGCGAGGGATGATCGTGTGTCCCCGCCTCGTGAAATGGTCGAAATAGGCCTGACGGATCTCTCGTGTGCTGAGCGGCGCCATAGGCGAAGACGCTACCTGCTGGCACTACGGGGCCTTGCCGGTGGGCTCGAGGGGGGAGGGCTGGTTTCGCGGCTGGGTCCGTGCCGCGCTGCCCACAGTTGCTGGCCGGCTTCAGGCCAGCTGCCGGCCGGCTTCAGCCCAGCTGCCGGCCGGCTTCAGCCAGCTGCCGGCCGGGCTGCAACCCGGCTTCAGCCTCTGAGCGTCGCCCGTTCCAAGTCGAGCAGCAGCTTCTTGCGATCCAGTCCGCCTCCGTATCCGGTCAGACCGCCGCCGGCACCGATCACGCGGTGGCAGGGGACGATGATCCCGATCGGGTTGCGGCCGTTGGCCAGGCCGACGGCGCGAGCCGCGCCGGGCTTGCCGATCCGATCCGCCAGCTGGCCGTAGGAGCATGTCGTGCCGTAAGGAATCGCTCGAAGCCCTTCCCATACCTGGCGCTGGAAGGTCGATCCCTCCAGCCGAAGGGGGACGTCGAACTCGGTCAGCTCGCCGGCGAAGTAGGCCTCGAGCTGATCGCCGACCTTCTGGAACGACGACCGGTCCTCGGCCCAGAGATCCCGCCCGGCGGGAGGATGGGTCTGGTCCTCCATCCGGAGGTTGGTGAGCACCTCGTCCTCGCCACCGGCGAGCGTGAGCGGCCCGACGGGGCTGGAGACGACCCGGAAGATGATCCTCGTGGTTGTCCTTCAGGCGCAGTTGCAGGCGCAGTGCACCGCAGTTGCAAGCATCGTGGTAGAGGCGGTAGAGGCAGTTGTCATTGGTCAGATGATCCTTTCGGTGGCCAGTTGTTGATCGAGTGGTCCAGCGCCGCCCAGATGTGCTGCACCGCGTACGCCCGCCACGGCCTCCACCGCTCGGCATGCGCCACGAGCGACGAGGGACTGCGGGGGAGGCCGAGACCGGCTGCACCCCTCCTCACGCCGAGGTCTGTCGCCGGGAAGGCGTCGGGATCGCCGAGACCTCTCATCGCTATCAGCTCCGTGGTCCATGGTCCGACGCCGGGCAGGGCCGCGAGCTGGCGGCGGGCCCGTTCCCAGTCCGCGCCCGCGTCGAGCACGAGGCTGCCCTCGGCCAGCGCCTCGATGAGCAGGCCGACTGTCCGCCGCCGTGCCAGTGGCATCGGCAGCGGCAGATCCTGCGGGTTGGCTGCAGCGAGGTCCTCGATCGCCGGGAACAGGTGCGTCAGCCCGCCGCCTGAGTCGGTGACAGGCGCGCCGAACTGCTCGACGAGCCGACCTGAGACCGTGCGGGCGGCAACGACCGATACCTGTTGCCCGAGGACGACGCGAAGCGCCAGCTCTGTTTCGTCGACCGTGCGGGGGATGCGGCGCCCCGGGGTCTTGGCGACCAACGGAGCGAGGATGGGATCCCCGCCGAGCGCTTCGTCCACCGCCTCGGGATCGGCATCGAGATCGAGCAGCCGGCGGCAGCGGGCGATCGCCGTCGGCAGGTCGCGCACGTTCTCCAGGACCATCTGGCAGGCGACGTACTCCGGCGTCGGGGTGAGCGAGACGATGCCGCTGCCACTCGGCAGGCGCAGGGTCCGTCGAAAGGCGCCTTGCCGGACTTCCTCGCAGCCGGGGATCGCGCAGGCGGCGAGGTGACCGAACAGCGAGTCCGGGAAGAACGGGGCGCGGTAGGGGAGGCGCAGGCTCAGCGACCCGTGCGCCGGCGCGTCCGCCACGCCCCTCAACTCGGGTCGGAAAGCGCTCTGTCCTCTTGCCCGGGACACGGCCTTCTTGCGCAGGTCCGAGGGATTGGTGTCGAACACGAGCTTCACCGTGTCGTTGAACTGACGGATGCTGGTGAAGCCGGCGGCGAAGGCCACCGCACCGAACGGCATCTCGGTCGTCTCGATGAGGATCCGGGCAGTCTGCGCCCGCTGCGCCCTGGCGAGGGCCAAGGGTCCGGCGCCGACTTCTGCGAGCAGGTGACGCTCCAGCTGGCGGGTGCTGTAGGCAAGGCGTGAAGCGAGTCCGCCTACTCCTTCGCGGTCCACCACGCCGTCGGCTATCAGACGCATGGCGCGACCGAGAAGATCGCCCCTCACGTTCCACTCGGGGGAACCCGGCGAGGCGTCCGGGCGGCAGCGCTTGCAGGCCCGGAACCCGGCTGCCTGAGCGGCGGCGGCGGTCGGGTAGAACGTGACGTTGCGGGCGTAAGGGGGACGCGCCGGGCAGCTCGGCCGGCAGTAGATCCTCGTGGTCAGGACCGCGGTGACGAACCAGCCGTCGAAGCGGGCGTCCTTCGACTGCACAGCCCGGTAGCAACGTTCGAAGTCCTCGTGCACCTCGCAAGCTTGACAGGTGGGCGACCAGAAGGCTGGCGGATTTCCGACATGGCCGTCCGGCCCCTGCTAGGACGCGCCTTGCTAGGACGCGCCCTGCTACGACGGGCTTCGCGTGACGAAGACCTGTGTGGCAAGTCGGGCGCCGAGAGCGACCGCGGTTCCCGCCACGTCGAGAATCACCGTTCCGTCGGGAGCTCGCGAGGCGACCACTGCCGCTTTCCCCGGCACGGCCCCATGGCATGCCAGGTACTGCATCGCCTCGCCGTCCGCCTCGACCGCCTCCGTCACCCGCTCGATGCGGACGGTCTCGCCGGGAGCCACCTCGCCGACTGCGACCTGCGCCGCGATCCGGGCCGCCACGCCCCCGCTGCCTTCGCCGCCGCTTTCGCCGCTGCCTTCGCCGCCGGCGTGCGCCATCGGGATGGGGTTCCCGTGCGGACAGGTGGTCGGATGCCCGAGCAGGTCGACCAGCCGCTCCTCGACGGCGTCCGATATCACGTGCTCCCACCTGCCGGCCTCGCGGTGCGCGTCCTCCCAGGGGAGCCCGATCACGTCCGTCAGCAACCGCTCGGCCAGGCGGTGGCGGCGCACCACGCTCTCTGCTCTGGCGCGTCCCCGGTTGGTGAACGTGACCGATCGCCTGTCGATGTCCACCCAGCCCTCGTCACGCAGGCGCCTCACGGTCTCGGAGACCGACGGAGCGGAGTGCCCCAACCGCTCGGCGAGGCGCGCCTGGATCACCGGGACGCCTTCTTCCTCCAGCGCGTAGATGATCTCCAGGTACTCCTCGAGCGGTGGGTGATAGGTGCCGGCCATGCTCAGCCCTCCCTCTTATTCCTTTGCCGCCTCGGCCGCTTCCGTTGCCGCCTCGGCCGCTTCCGTTGCCGCCTCGGCCGCTTCCGTTGCCACCTCGGCCGCCGGCCAAGCGACGACCGGGCCCCTGACGCCGAGCCGCACGAGGCGCCCGGGGGCGAGGGGCTCGTCGTCCCCCTCGAGACGTGCCACCACCGTGCCGACGTCGTCGACCAGGATCCGGATCACGGCGTCGTGGCCGTAGAACTCGTAGGCCACGACCCGTCCGGCCACGCCTGGCGCCTCGAGCGGCCGGACATCCAGCTGTTCCGGCCTGACGAGGACGACGGCGGAGTGGCAGCTGCCGGAGCCGAAGCGAGCTGTCGAGCCGGCATCGAGTGCCGCGTCTCCGACGGCGGTCGTGACGCGAGCGGCGCCTGCCTCGACGGCGCCCGCCAGCAGGTTGGACTCGCCGAGAGCGCTCGCCAGCGCCGGGGCGACCGGACGCCGGTAGAGCTCCTGCGGCGTGGCGTGCTGGTCGATCCGGCCCTCGTGGATGATCGCCACCTCGTCCGCAAGCGACAGCGCCTCGTCCTGGTCGTGAGTCACGAGCAGCGCGGTCGTCCCCGCCTCGCGGAGCACCGACCGCACGTCGGATCGCACCGAGGCGCGAAGAGAGGCATCCAGCGAGGAGAACGGCTCGTCGAGGAGCACCACCTCGGGGTTTGTCGCCAGCGCCCGGGCGAGCGCCACGCGCTGCTGCTGCCCGCCGGACAGCTGGTGCGGGTAGCGCCGGCCGAGCTCATCAAGGCCCACCATCTCGAGCAGCTCGGCCACTCGTGTAGCAGTGGCCGAAGCGCCGCCGGGAGAGCCGGAGGCCGGGCGGCGGGGGCGGGGGAGGCCGAAGGAGATGTTTCGCTCGACGGTGAGGTGAGGGAAGAGGCTCCCCTCCTGCGGTACGTATCCGATCCGTCGCTTCTCTGGCGGCACGAAGGCACCATCGCCGTCGACCAGCGCCGCACCGAGGCGAACAAGCCCCGAGTCGGCGCGCTCGAAGCCGGCCACCACTCGCAGCAGGGTCGTCTTGCCGCTGCCGGAGGGCCCTAGCAGGGCGGTGAACGAGCCGGGCCGGACGCTCAGGTCGAGCCCGTCGAGGACCACCTGGGAACCGAACGACTTGCGCAGACCCCTGATCTCGAGGCTCGTCATCGGGTTGCCTCCGCGAGCCGCGGCAACCTGTCGAACCAGCGCGTGAGCACGTAGCTCGGCACGGCGGCGATGCCGACGATGATCGCAGCGTAGGGAGCAGCCTGGCCGTAGGAAAGGTTCGTCTGGAAGACCCAGAACTGGGTCGCCAGGGTCTCGACGCCTGGCGGGCGAAGGATCAGGGTGGCGGTCAGTTCGGTCACGGCCGAGAGGAACACCAGGCTGAAGGCCGCCGCCAAACCGGGACCGACGAGAGGGACCACGACGCGCCGGAGCACGGCTGCCTTGCGTTGGCCAAGGGATCGGGCCACCTCCTCGAGCGAGAGGGGTGACTGCGCCACCGAGGCCCGCACCCCGACCAGGGCGAGCGGGAAGAACATGATGGCGTAGGCGGCGACGAGCAGGTAGCTCGACTGGTAGGCGAATCCGCCGAGGTCGCGTTCCGAGAAGAAGGTCAGCGCCAGCGCGATCACGAGTCCCGGGATGGCGAGCACGATGTAGGTGCTGCGTTCGAGCATCAGCCGGGCGGGCGTGGGGTGGCGCATCGTCAGGAGCGCCACCGGCAGCGCCATCGCCGTCGAGATCGCCGCCGCGGTGCCGCTGTAGAGAACGGTCCAGCCGGCCGCAGCTGCGATCGAAGCACTCGGCAGGGTCGACTGCCCTCCGGCGATCATCAGGCGCACGATCTCGCCGAGCGGTACTCCGAGCGCACCGGCGACGAGGACGGCTAGGGCGATGATCACGGGGATGCGTGCCCGACCCAGGTCGTGTCGGCGGGCGACGCGCCGTGCCAGTGGTCCGGTGCGAGAGATGCCCCCGCGCCCCATCCTTCCTCCCCGCAAGAACACGTCGCCGGTGAGGACGAAGAGGCTCCCGATCACCAGCACGATCGAGAGGGCGCATGCCGCCGCCTGGTCGAAGCCCGTCAGGAACTCGGTGAAGATCTCGGTCGTGAAGGTCTGGTAGCCGAGTATCTCGAATGCTCCGTACTCGGCGAGCAGCATCAGCGTGACGAGCAGGCAACCTCCGACGATGGCGATGCGAGCCTGCCCGAGGCTCACGCGCCAGAACGTGCGGAGACGCCCGAGGCCGAGGCTGCGAGCTACCTCCTCCTGGACGGGGTCGGCGTTTCGAAAGCTGGCGGCGACGGGCAGGTAGACGAGCGGGTACAGCGCAAGAGTCATCACGAGCACGGCGCCGCCGAAGCCCTGTACCCGTTGGGTCAGTGACACCCAGCCGAAGGCGGTGACGAAGTCGGGCATCGCCACCGGCACCACGAGCAGCACGGCCCACAGGCGCCGACCCGGGAGGTGCGTTCGCTCCACGCACCATGCCGACAGCGTCCCGATGATCCCGCAGAGCACTGTCACCGCCACGGCCAGCCGTGCTGTGTTCCAGATCAGCGTGAGCGTCAGTCGGCGGAACAGCACCGGCGCCAGCTCCGACCAACCGACCTGGCGCGCCTGGTCGATCAGGAAGGCCAGCGGCAGCAGGAGTACGAGCGCCACGAGGATGCTGGCGCCGACGAGGATGTACGGCGCCGGGGGCCGGCGCGTGTGCCGGCGTTGGCTCGTCGAGATCACCTTTGCCGGCGCCTCACCGAGCGCAGTCACAGCAGCTGGACCTGGCGGAGCAGCGCCACTGCGACCGAACCGTCGCCCAGCTCCGCCACATCGATCGGGTCCGGGTGCAACTGGTCGAAGGGCGTCTCCGGCTTGGCGACTGCGACTCCTGCCGCAAGGGGGTACTCGTAGCTGGAGCCGCCGGCGATGATCTGCTGGCCCTGCCGGCTGGTCAGGAAGGCAAGGAACCTCTCGGCGTCGGCCTTGTGCTTGCTCGACCGGAGGACGGCTGCGCCCGACACGTCGATGACGTAGCCCGGATCGCCGGCTGCGAAGTAGGCGATCGCCGAATGGGTGGCACTCTTGCCGACCTCGGCTTGCAACCTGTACCAGTAGTACTGGTCGACCACCCCGAGCTCGACTGCCCCGGAGTTGACCTCGCTCGTGACCGTCTCGTTGTCCGGGTAGATGTGACCGGCAGCGTTCGCCTTGAGGCCGTCCAGCCACCTGAGGGCAGCACCCTGCCCGAACGAATGCACGACAGAGGTGACGATCGGCTGGAAGTCGGTCTCTGCCGGGGCGATCGCGATCTTCCCCCGCCAGGCGGGCTGCGAGAGCTGCATGATCGAGGTCGGGAGGTTTCCCGGCGAGATCAGCGAGGTGTTGTAGACGATGACGCTGACGCGGGCGCTCACCCCCACCCAGTCGCCGTTCGGCGAATCGAAACGCCCCGGGACGTTCGCAAGCGTCGATCGATCCACTGCCGCCAGCAAGCCCTTGGACTGCAGGAACTCGAGCGTCGGCGAGTTCTCGGTGAAGATCACGTCGGCGGGGGAGTTGGGTCCCTCGGTCACGATCTGGTCTGCGAGGACGTGCTCGTCGTCGCTCTCGATGGCGACCTTGATCCCGCTCTGGCGCTCGAAGGCGTCGACGAGCGCCTGCGTGGTCTGCAGGTGCTGCCCGTTGTAGAGCTCGATCGTGACACCCGGGCCGCCCGAGCACCCTGCCGAGCCGAGGGCGGTACAGGACAAGGTGAGCGCGATGAGGAGTGGCAGGCGGCTTTTCATCGGTTGGCCAGGCAATCTATGGCATGCCTAACAACATCTGCAAGGCAGGCCTTAGATACCCGCCGCCCGCCCGGCGGAACCATCGGGCCTAGACGACCGCATCTGGTCGAGGGGTCGGCTGTTGGCTCAATCGGTGGCCGGCACCGGGAGCGGGATGACGCTGTCGCCGCCGCACGGCGAGGACACGGCCGCCCCCGCCGATCGGCTTCTCCGCCACGCGGCGTACAGCCGTCCCGCCGTGTAGAAGACAGCGCTGGCGGTCCCGACGAAGAACCCCACCGGCCAGTTCGTCTCGAACGAGAGCCCGATCGCCAGCCAGACCGTGCTGAGCGAGAGAGCCACCGAGACCGCGATGGCCACGTACGGCTTGTCGGTGAACGAACGGGCGGCTGCCGGGGGCCCGATCATCAGGCTGAACACCAGCAGCGAGCCGACGACGGGGACGGTCATCGTCGTGGCGAGCGCGAGGACCAGCAGGAAGGCGATGTCCATCGTCCCGGGCCGCACGCCCCTCGCCTCGCCGACCTCGGGTAGCAGCGAAACTGTCATCAGCGGGCGGTAGAGGGCGACGACGGCTGCCAGCGAGATTGCTGCGAGCACCGCCACCGGGACGATCCGATTGCCCGACACTCCAAGCACCTCACCGAACAGCAGGGAGAAGATCTGCTGGGAGTACTCGGTCGACTGGCTGAGGAACAGGTATCCGAGGGCGAGCAGCAGCACCAGAGCGAGGGCGGTGGCCACGTCATGACGACCACGCCGTCCGAGCGTCCCGATACCGAGCGCCGCCAGCACCGAGGCGACGCCGAGGCCTGAGGAGCGTGCTCGAGCCGACGAGTGAGGCGGCGGCGGCTCCTGCGAAGGCGCCGTTGGGGATGGCGTGGGCCGGGAAGGCGGACCCTCGGAGGACGACGAAGAACCCGGCCACTCCGCAGACGACCGCCACGGTGCTCGCAACGATCCAGGCGTTGGCCATGAAGCCGGCGAACATCAGCCGGGACCTGCCGACCGCCGGGGCGCACGGGAGCCGCTGGCGCTGGAAGAACTGCCGCGGAAGCCGCTCGCGGCGCGCCGCGGAAGCCGCTGCCGAGGTAGGAGACGAAGACGAGGGCGACCACGAAGAAGCTCGCCGGCCATGCCGAGTGGCTGGCGGACCAGTAATAGCTGTCGTAGGCGAGCAGCAGCCCGACGACCACTGCGACCGTGCCGACGACGGCGGCGACGAGCATCGCCATCCCTGTGCTGCGGGTGAGCCGGAGGGCCGTCGCCGCCGGCCCGATGAGGAGCGCCGTGGAGAGGATCGCTCCCACCGCCACCGACGAGAGACCGACGGCCAGCGCCAGGCCGATCATCGAGACCAACGCCACCGCCCGCACCGGTACGCCGCGGGCGATCGCCACCTCGGGCGACAGCGAGCTCAACAGCAGCGGGCGCAGCACCGCCGCCGTCGTCACGAGCGACACTATGCCCAGGACTGCGACCAGGCCGAGCGTCGAGGTGGTCGTGGCGAAGATCGAGCCGAAGAGCACCAGTTGGCTGGTGTTCGGGGCGTTCTGGCTTGTGGCGACGAGGTAGAGGAACAGCGCGGCAAGTCCGCTGGCGGAGCTGAGGACGATCCCCGTGGCGAGATCTCGGGCCTTGGCACGCCCCTGCCGGGCGGTGACGGCCTCCATCGCGCCCGCACCGACGACGGCGCCGAGCGCGAACCCGAGGACCGGGCTGAGCCCGGCCAGGAACGCTCCTGAGCCGCCGGCGGCCGCCACGTCCGTCAGCGAGTGTCCGGCGAACGACTGCCCGCGGATGACGGTGGGGACCCCGACGACCGCCGAGACGATCGCCACGATGACGCCGGTGGCGATCGCCGTGCGAACCTCGGGACTGGAGAAGAAGCCCGGCTCGAAGATCAGGTGCATGGCACGGCGCCGGCGCTCACAGCACTTGCAGGCGAGGATCTGCCGGCAGGCTCTCTCCGCCCTGCATCTCCTGCGGGCCGGCGACCACGAGGATCCGCCCGTGCAGGACATGGACGTGAACCTCGTAGCCGTAGAGGGCGCTCAGCACCTCCGAGCGGACCACCTCCTCGGTCGTGCCGCTGGCAGCCCGGCCGCCGGCGAGGTAGACGATCCGGTCCATCACCGGCAGCAGCGGGTTCATCTCGTGCGCCGACAGGAGCACGCCGATCCCGTGCTGGTGCGAGATGCGGTCGAGCAGGGCCACCACCTCCTGCGCCGCCTTGAGGTCGAGGTTGGCGAGGGGCTCGTCCAGCAGCAGCAGGTTCGGCCTGCCGATCAGCGCCTGGGCGATCAGGATGCGCTGCAACTCGCCCCCCGACAGGGTGCCGACACGGGCCCGGCCTAGACGCTCGCCGTCGACAGCCTCCAGCATCTCGTCGACCCGCTCCCGCCTCTGCCTCGTGGGCAGGGGCAGCCCGAAACGATGCCCGTCAAGCCCCAATCCCACCAGGTCCCTGGCCCGCAACGGCATGTCAGGATCGACCACCACCTTCTGCGGCACGTATCCGATGCTGCGGTTGCGGCGCCCGAGCGGGGCGCCCTCGACGGTCACCCGGCCGGTTGCCGCCCTCTCGATGCCGAGCACCACCTTCAGCAGGGTCGTCTTGCCGGCGCCGTTGGAACCGATGAGGCCCGTGAACTCGCCTCTTCGCAGCGAGAAGGAGACGTCCTCGAGCACCCGGCGTCCGCCGTAGGCGAGGCTCACTCCGGCGACACGTAGCAGGTCGTGCTCGCCGCTCACAGATCCTCCGTCCACGGGTGCTCCGCTCACAGGTGCTCCGCTCACGGGTGCTCCGCTCACAGGTGCTCCGTCGAGACGCCGTCAGTGAGCGCTCTCGAGATGGCGTTCACCTCGGCGAGCATCCACGACTGGTAGTCGTAGCCGGGTTCCGGCATCGTCTCGTAGACGGCGACCACCGGTACGCCGTCGGCCAGGGCCGCGTCGCGTAGCGAGACCGTGAGCGGGTCGACGACCTGCTCGTTGTAGCAGAACAGCTTCACGGCACGCCGGGAGAGGAGGCTGCGCTCGAGGGCCACGTCCTGCGGCGCCGGGTCGATGCCGTTCATGACGTCCACCTGGAGGCGGAAGGGCGTCATGTTGTCGATCCCCATCGCCGACAGGAGGTAGTCGGCAACAGGCTCGGTCGAGGCGGCGGCGATGCCGGGGTGCTTCGTCTTGAAGGAGGCGAGGGCTCTGAACCAGGGACGGAGCGAAGCGTCGAACTCACGCAGCTTGGCCTGGAAGTACGAAACGTGAGAAGGCTGCAGCGCGCCGAGGTCGGACGCCATCACCTTGGCGACGGCGACCATCGTCCGCGGGTCGTACCAAAGATGTGGGTTCGGCGTGCTGCTGGGAAGCCCGAGCACGTCCTGTACGACGATGACCTTGCGTCCGGGGGTGGGGGAGGCGGCCTCGATGCTGTCCATGAACCCGTCGTAGCCGAGGCCGTTCTGCACGATGATGCTCGCCGACGAGACCTCCTCGGCGATGCTCGGGCTCGCCTCGAACGTGTGCGGGTCGGTGTTGGGGTTGTCGAGGACTGACGAGACGCTGACGTACCTCCCGCCGATCTGGGCGAGAACGTTGGCGTACTGGTTCTCGGCCCCGACGGCGCTGATGACCCCCGCTGGCGTGCCGCCGCCGGTCCCGCCCGCGCCGCCCGCCCCATGACAGGCGGTAGCAGCCCCGACCAAGGCTGCGAGCGCCAGCGCGACCCCCGCTCGGGACCCCACGCCTCGGGCAGATCGGTCGGCGGGCATGATTCCGATCTTAATGAGACTGAGTCCCACTATCAACTGCGGGTGCGGAGCCCGCGTTCTGCGTAATCTTTGCGGGCACCTCGTATTCGTAAGCTGTAAGTCGTAGCGCAGGAAAGCCGTACACCGTACTCTCAGGTGTACGAAATCCAGGAGATGCCGCCAACGTGCCAACACCGTCCTCCGGTCGCTCGGTCCGGCCGACACATGGTCGGCGGCGGACGATCGCGACTGCGCGGATGACGTGATGCCCGGTCTGCTGGGCGGATCGGACCCGCCGTTCGGGACCGAACCGGAGGACGCCATCTCGCAGCTTCGTGAGCTGCTGAGGGCTACCGGTGCACTGATACGGCTCGGCGACGACCAGTCGCTGCTCGACTTCATCATCGCCGCCGTCTGTGACCAGCTGGGTTACGACGCATGCGCGGCGGCGGTGCGCGACGACGAGGGCCCGTTTCGTTACCGGGCTGCCACCGGGCTAGACGATCAGGCAGCGCCAGTCCCTCCGACGCGAGATCCTCTACCCGGCGACGTTCGCCGCCTTCAGGCGAGCGGCCATCGAGGTGGGCGGCGTGTGGTGGATACCGCCGGGCCACAGCGTCCTCGGCCGCAGCGAGGTGCGGGGCGGCGCTTACCTGCCTGCACCCGGTCAGCCGATGATGATCGTCCCGTTGGTCGGAGTCGACGGCGAGATGATCGGCTTTCTGCAGCCGATGTTCGGGACCGGCCAGGGCGCGAGCGAGGTCGCCTATGCGGAGCGGCCGTCGGCGAGACCCGCAGCGAGACCTTCAGCAGGCTCGGAAGGGGCCGACTCGATCGACGCCTTGCTCGCCAGCGCTCTGGGCGAGCCGTCGAGCGGTGGACCTCCTCGATACACGGCCGCGAGCTTCGGGACGCAGGAGGAGCTGACCGCGCCACCTTCGCCTCGCAGGGCGCTGCTGCTCGAGACGCTCGCCGAGCTGACCGTGATCGGCCTCGGCATCTTTCGCATGCGCACGCTGGAACAGGCGTCCGCTGCCGTCGCCGACGCCAGGCACCGCCATCTCGAGACGTTGCTCGAGTCTCTGCTGGCGGCCGGCATCAGGATCCGCGGCTCGTTGGCACTCGACGACGTGCTGAGCGAGATAGCGGTGGCGATGACAACCGCCGGAGGTTTCGGGCGGGCCGCGATCTACCTGCTCGAGGAGGACGGAGAGCTGCGCGTCCGGGCCACCGTCGGGCTCAGCGATGCCGAGGACGCCCATCTGCGGGAGGAGTCGGTCACGCTTGACGACCTGGCACCCCTGATGCAGCCGGAGATGCGGATCAGCCGCTCATTCTTCTTCGACCATCGCTACTTCGAGATCCCGCCCGAGCTGGACGCCAAGCTGGAGACTCCATCTCCCAGCCGGCGCTGGGTGGAGGGGCAGTGGCATGCCGAGGACAGCCTCACCGTCCCGCTCACGGACGAAGACGGCACGCTCCTCGGGGTGATCTCGGTCGACGAGCCGGTCAACGGGTTGCTCCCGGATCGGGACCACGTGCAGGCACTCGAGTACTTCGCCGACCAGTCCGCGGTGGCGGTCAACCAGGCCCGTCGCTACGCGACCATGCGGGCCCAGGCCTCGACCGACGATCTGACGGGGCTTGCGAACCGGCGCGCCTTCACCGAGGCCTCCCAGCGCGCCGTGGCACACGCTCAGCTCGAAGGCGGCGAGTCCGCGATCCTCTACCTCGATCTCGACGAGTTCAAGAGGATCAACGACACCCTCGGGCATGCCGCCGGCGACGCGGTGTTGCAGCGGGTCGGGGCCGTGCTGGCCGACCGCCTGCGCCGGGGGGATCTGCTCGCTCGCTACGGCGGCGAGGAGTTCGTGATGCTGCTACCCGACACCACCAAGGCGGCGGCCACCGAGCTCGCCGAGGAGCTCCGCCTGCGCGTGGCCGCAGTAGCCGACGAACCCCTGTGCGGCGGGCTCCGGGTCACGGCCTCGATCGGGGTAGCGGCCCTTTCCACCGACGTCTCGTCCGCCGAGGCGCTGATCATCGCAGCGGATGCCGCCCTCTACGAAGCGAAACGCACCGGGCGAGACCGGGTCTGCGTGTTCGGCCCCTAGCAGGGACGAGAACGCAGCGGTGCGGCGACGCGGACGCAGCGGCGCCGCCATGAGGACGCGACGAGGGCCGGGGGGTTGCCCCGGCCCTCTTGTCGTGCTCCTGCCGACTCTGCCGATGTGGCTAGGTGGCGATGCCGATCGACGGCGACTGGGCGCCTGCCGAGATCGGGTTGCCCGCAAAGCGGGCGTCCCCGAACGAGAACACGCCCCCGTCCAGCGCGACGATCCAGTAGCCGTAGCCGCTCGGGCTGGGCGTCATGCCGGAAGCCGGCTGGTTCAGGTGCAGCCCCTGCATCGACCCGCGGAACTTGGCAGCTCCGAAGGTGAAGATGCCACCGTCGCCACCCACCAGCCAGTAGCCCTCGGACGCTCCGGGGTATGTGGCGATACCGACGATCGGCTTGTTCAGCGGTCGGCCGAGCATCGACCCCTTGTTCTCGGCATCGCCGAACCAGTAGACGGCGCCGTTAGCGCCGGCCATCCAGTAGCCGCCGTCGTCGCCGGTCGGGGAGATGCCCACGATGTCGTTGACGTTGCTCGGGCTGCCGAAGGCTGCCGCGTCGCCGAAGGTCCACACCTTGCCGGTGTTGGAGACGAGCCAGTAGCCCGCTCCGTCCCTGGTGGAGGCGATGCCGACGATCTTGGTTCCTGCGGGGACGGTGGCCGAACCGAGGTCGGGGGCGTTGCCGAAGTGGTAGACGGTCCCGCCGGAGGTGGCGAGCCAGTAGCCGAGGCCGTCAGGGGTGGAGGCGATGCCGACGACCGCTGACGGGAGCTTGACCCCGCCAGTGCCGCCGTCCGAGGAGAGGGACCCGAAGCCGAGCACCGCTCCGTTCTGCGTGCCCACCAGGTAGCCGTTCGGCCCGGGCGTCGGCGTTCCCTGGCCGGCATCGGCGGGCAGCCCGACACCGCCGGAAGAGACCGCCGCCACCGACACAGTCCAGACGACACCCGGCTGCACGTAGGGGAAGGTGTACGAGGTGGCCGAGGCGGAGGCGTTCCAGACCAGGTTCGCCCGCCCGGGGCTGGAGGCCGTGACCCTGTATCCGGTCACCGGGTGGCCACCGTTGCTGGCGGGGGCGTGCCAGGTCACCGTGATGGTGCCTGCGCCGAACGTGGCGTTGGCAGGCGCCGGAGCGCTCGGAGCGCTCGTCTGGTAGGTGAACTGAGCGGCGGGGTTCGGCGCCGTCGACCCGAAGCCTGTTGCCATGCTCTCGACGGTCTCGACCGTGATCGGGACCGTCGTGCCTGCTACGCCCGGAGGCGCGTAGGCGACGATCGAGTCGGTGGTGCCGCAGTCAAGGAGGCCGGCGCCGTTGCCGAAGTTCGTGGCGGCCGTGGTACCGAAATCGACGGCCACGACGCAGCCCATATTGGCGCCGCTGATCGTCACCGGGGTGCCGCCCTGGGCCGGACCGGTCGACGGCGACGACGAGCTCACCACCGGGTTCCCCGGCGGGTAGACGACCATCACGTCGCTCGGCGGGTTGTAGCTGCATGACGTGACCGTGCACATCTCGACGTCGACCACCGCCGGGTTCTGCGCTGGATTGACGAGAGTGGCGGCGGAGTCCGACACCACACCCGGGTCGTAGTCGGTGCCGACGGAGAACGGCGTTGCTACGTCCACGAACTGAGCTGCGAATACATCGGAGAAACCGGCCCCCGTCAGGTTCACCGTCGCACCGCCCGTGTCAGGTGCAGCGGGCAGTGGTCCGCCCGCCGAGGCCGGCGTGGCCACCGCGTCCACGTTCGGGATCCCGGCATAGGTGACGTCCGCCGTCGCCGAGGCGCCGGCGATGGACTGTACGTAGACCGAGGCGGTGGTGGAGTCGACTGTCAGCTGCCCGAGTCCGAACGCCGAGATCTGCAGCGTCGTGCCGGTGGCGTAGCTGACGCCGGTGTCGAGGGAGCCCTCGCTGGCGGTCGGCCCGTAGTTGAGCCACTCGAAGCCGATCGGGTTGAACCCGCCGCCCTGGATCGTGATCACCGAACCACCGAGCTCGCTGGCGAGCGTCGTCGGGCCACCCGAGGTCGAGATGCTGGTGATGAAGGGCGTCGGCAGGTAGTCGTATTCGCTCGGCGCTGGCGCCGCTTCCTCGCCGGCCGGCGCCGGGATGACGCCGAGCGGGTTGTAGACGATGGAGCCCTCGTACGGCGGCTCGATCGAGTAGGTCGTGCTGGAGCCGTTGGCGTTTGAGACCACGACCTGGACCTGGCAGACGTCGTTGGTCGCGTTCTTGCCCGCAGGGAGCTGGCCCGCCGTCGCACAGGTGGTGTTGCTGGACGAATATGGCGGCACCGTCGCCGTCAGCTCGTACGGCGACACGACCTGGAAGGGGGCCGCTATTCCACCGAAGGTCACACCAGTCGTGACGGTCGGACCGGATGACGCGAAACCGGACCCGAGGATCGTGACCGTGTTGCCCCCCGCCTCGTTGCCGGCCGCGTCGATCACGCCCGAGACAGCAGGTACCGGGTTGGATGGGCTCGCTTCGTCCACGTACTGGAAGACGGACGCCGCGCCGAGGTCGCTCGACTCGCCATCTTTCAGCGTGACGACCACGTTGGCGGGTCCTGCCCCATCGCCTACCTCGCCGGGTGGCGTCAGCAGCGGAGACGGCGGGAAGCTGGCGTCGATCTCGGTGTTGCTCTTGACGGTGAAGGCACCCGACGGCACCGATAGCCCGTCGACGGTGAGACCGGCCACATTGGAGCTGCCGTTGGCGTAGAAGCCGGACCCGGTGATGACCACCGGGGTGGGCGTGGCTGTGGGGCCGAAGGCTGGCACCAACGAGCTGATCACCGGTCGGGTGGCAGAGGCGCCGAGCGAGCAGGCGTAGTAGGCCAGGCCATCGCCGCCATCGGGGGCGGTCAGCTGCGGAGAGCCGAGCCCGGACGCCATGTCGTAGCCGGTAGTGGCGGGGAAGGTGCCACCGTCGCTGATGTCATAGATGTCGTTGTTGCCCTGCGTGATGTCGTTGAAGGAGGCGGCGTAGTCGGAAGGCACCGACGCCACCGCGTACAGCAGCGGGAGGATGAAGCCGACGCCGTTCGCCGTCGTGGCGTTCGAGGTGCAGGTCGACGAGGCGTTGATGAGCGCCGTCATCCCGGCCCACAGCGGTGCAGCCGACGACGTGCCGCCGATCGTGATCCATCCGTCCGGCGAACCGGGCGACTCGAACGATTGGCTGTAGATCGTGACGGCGCCGGTGAACTCGTCGGCCTGGGCCGACACGTCAGGAAGCTCGCGGCAGATCGGTTCGACGAGACCGCCCGGAGCGGCCGCGAGGCAGAAGCCGTCGCCTTCGACTGCTCGGCGCGTTCGAGATCGTCCCTGCGTTGCCGACTCCCGGCACGAGCGCGTCCTGCTGCCATGTCGGCATCGTCCACGACTGCGAGATGCCGCCGCCGTCAGAGCCCCAATCGGCGCCGTCGTTCCAGACGTGCTCGGAAGGAGGCTGCGTGGCGTCGTCGATGGTCGTCCCGCCGACGGCGATCACGTACGGCTGGCTGGACGGATCGTCCACGGATAGGACAGGCGCCACAGGCTGGGGCACCCGGAAGGCGTTGCAGTCGTCGGAGCCTGTGTCGCCGGCGGCCGAGAAGACGGACATGCCCTGGGCGGCAGCCTGCTCGAAGAGGAAGTTCTCCACCTGCTGGATGCCCGGCTCGCCCTCCTGCACGGCCTGCTCGCAGAGGCCCCAGCTGGAGGTGACGACGTTGGCCGGCTGGGCGGCGTTGACGATCGCGCTGTACTCGTCGATGCCGCCGAGCGTCGTATTGGGCGCCTCGTAGACGTCGATGTTGGCGCCGGGCGCCGTCGCCGAGACGTCTTCGACGTCGAGGATCAGCCTCGCCGCCGCCGGTGCCGGTCGGCTGGCCGCCGTCGACCGGGACGACGCTCAGGCGCCCGGCCATGGCTCCTGCCTCGGTCGCGCCGAAGTAGCAGGTGTCGAACGTCGCACGTCGCTCGGGAGGAACGGCTCGAGCTCGAACACGGCGATCGTCTGGCCGGCTCCGTCGTCGCCGCGCCGAGTAGAGGCCCGTGGCCCCGTAGGCGTTGGGATCTGGTCGTCGGTGAGCCCGCCGTACAGCTGCGCTGCAGCCGTGGCGTCAGAGCACGCCGCCGGTCCGACCGCCGTCGGCTTCACATGGCCGGCCTTGGCCGCCGGGAACGAGGGACGGTTCTTCAACGGGCCGCGAACGGGCTCGGCGGACGAGTAATGGGTCAGATCGTCGAGGCCGACGACGCCCGCAACGGAAGCGGAGATCGTGGATGGAAGGCGAACCGCCGAGGTCGTCGCCCGGCCGATGCTCCCGTCGGGGAGGCGGAGGCTCTCGATCGTGGTGTGGAAGGCCGACTCCGCGGCGCGCACGGTGCCGGTGAACGAGACGAGGAGCCCGTCACTGCTGACGCCCGACACGTGCAGCCCGCTGGCGGAGAGCGTGTGTTCGACCGCTGCGACCGTGGCCGCGGTCGGACCGAAGACCTTGCCGAACTCGCCGGGCGCCAGATAGTGATGGAAGAACTTCGACTTGGGGCTGGTGACGCCGGCGATGAACGACTGCAGCGCCGAGTTGTCCCTCGGCCGGAGGGCGACAGCGCCGGAGATGGCGGCTCTGGCGTTCGTCGCAGCGAGGACGTGGGCGCCTACAGGGATGCGAGGCGCCGCAACGACACTTCGCAGAGTGACAGGCCCTGCAACCGCGGCGGTGGCAGCCGAGGCAGGCGCAGCCGAGGCCGGCATGATGGCGAAGAAGGGGGCAGTTGCAACGACGGCCGCTGCAGCCGCGAACGCTCTGTGGTCCGAGAGCCGCCGAAACCCCGCGGCCTTCCGATTGCCCTTGTGCATGTTTGCTCCCCACTCTCTCGACCGGCGCCGGGTGACCCAGCGGGAAGGGTTTAGCAACTGAGAGAAGCGGCGTCAACGTTCTTCGTGTCGGCCGCCGGTCCGTACTTGCGGTCCGCAGGTTCCACACTTCCGCGCTCTTCCGCTCTCGCGCGCTTCCGGTCCGCTGCGGGTGCAAGGCATGATCGATCACATGGGAACTTCCGCCTACCTCGTCGACCCGACAGAGCTAGCCGAGCTGATTGTCTTGCCAGAACCGCCGACGGTCCTCGACACCCGCTGGCGGCTGGGCGTTCAGAGCAGGAGGCCGGACTACCGCCAGGGGCACATCCCGGGATCCGTGTTCGTGGAGATGGATGGTGAGCTCTCTGCCGCAGCGGACGACGGCTCGCGTGGCCGCCATCCGCTCCCCGAACCGGCGGCCTTCGAGGCCGCCATGCGAAGGGCGGGCGTGTCGCAGGCTCGTCCCGTCGTCGTCTACGACGACCGTGACTCGACCGCCGCCGGGCGCGCCTGGTGGCTACTGCGCTACTTCGGCCATCCTGCCGTCAGGGTGCTCGACGGTGGCTACGCCGCATGGTTGGAGGCCGGCCTGCCGGTCGAGGAGGGCGATCCGCCGCCGCCGACGACGGGGGACTTCGTGGCGGTGCCGGGGGGGATGCCGGTGGTCGACGCGGCGGGAGCGGCGGCGCTGGCGGGCGAGGGCATCCTCCTCGACGCCCGGGCGGTGGAGCGCTACCGAGGCGAGGTGGAGCCCGTCGACCGGGCGGCCGGGCACATCCCGGGAGCCCGCAGCATACCGACCGGCGGGAACGTGGGCGAGGACGGGAGGTTCCGGGCTGCGGCGGAGCTGCGAGCTCGTTTCGAGGAGGCAGGTGTGCGGGCCGGCCGAGCCGCCGGCGCATACTGCGGGTCCGGCATCACGGCGGCGCACGAAGTGCTCGCGCTCTCGATCGCCGGCTTCGAGGATGTCGCTCTCTACCCGGGCTCGTGGAGCGAATGGGTCGCCGATCCGGCCCGCCCGGTGGAGATCGGCGGCGGCCGACCGGGCGACACGTGAGCAACGGGCTGAGCGAAGGGCTGAGCGAGACGTTGAGCGAGAGTCTGAACGAGGCGTTGAGCGAGAGGCGGCTTGTCGAGCCGGACTTCGCCTTCCACCTCTCGTTCGTCGAAGCGGTCCGCGAGGCGGAGGCCGACAACAGAACGCGGGCCGGCGCGGGCATGAGCCCCTGGGGCCTCGCCTACAGCGAGCTGCGAGCGGAGGAGCTGGCGGACCCGGACAGGTTTCGCCGCTACCTGGCCGAGCTCGCCGAGGCGGCGTTGCCAGGGAGGCGGCGGCCGCCGGGCATCGTTCCGGCGACCACCCGCTGGTTCGTCGACGGGGAGGAGTTCCTCGGCCGAGTCTCCATCCGGCATCAGCTGACGCCGCTGCTCCTGCAAGTGGGCGGCCACATCGGCTACGACGTGCGACCGTCGGCCCGCGGGCAGGGCCACGCCACCGAGATGTTGAGAGCCGCGCTTCCGATCGCCAACTCTCTCGGGATCGACCCGGTCCTGGTCACTTGCCACGTCGGCAACCTCGCTTCAAGGAGGGTGATCGAGAAGTGCGGAGGCGTGCTGGAGGACGTTCGCAGCGACCGAATGCGGTTCTGGTTCGCCGCTCCCGCCCGATGACCGGTGCGCGATCATCGTCGTGATGGCGACCGACCTCCCGCTGGCCTTGAGCGGCGTCGTGGTGGAGGGAGACCGGCGGGGCCGGCTGCTCGGGTTCCCGACGGCGAACGTGGCTGTGCCGGCTGAGGATGCGAGGCGACTTCCGCCCGACGGGGTCTACGCCGCCTCGGTCGAGCTGCCCGACGGGACAGCTCACCTCGCGGCCGTCTCGATCGGCACCCGGCCCACCTACTACGGGCCGCAGGGGGAGCGGCTGGTGGAGGCGTTCCTGCTCGATTTCTCGGACGACCTCTACGGCAAGAGGCTCGAGCTGCGGTTGGAGGCGTGGGTGAGGGGTCAGGTGAGTTTCGACTCGAGCGAGCAGCTGGTGGCGCAGATGGAGCGAGACGTTGCCGCCGTCCGTGAGATGGACAGGCGGCCCTGACCGAGCTACCCGGTTGTGCGCGCTGAGTTTCGAGGTCTGGAGCGAGCTATCCGGGTGCTGCGCGCTCGAGTTCGAGGTCCGGCGTAGGCGACACGGCTCGGCAAGGCGTGCCCGAGCATCCTCGCCGCCAGCTGTGCCGCCTCGCACAGCCCCTCGACCGAGAGCCCGGTCGAGACCCCGAGGTCGTCGAGGAGCGCCACCACCTCCTCGGTGGCGACGTTGCCGGCCGCGCCGGCGGCGAAGGGAGATCCGCCGAGACCCCCCACGGAAGCATCGAAACGACGCACTCCGGCCACCAGTCCCGCATACACGTTCACGAGCCCGGTGCCGCGGGTCTCGTGAAAGTGCAAGCCGCAGTCCGTTCCGGTGGCTGCGAGCACCTCGGCGAGGACGCGCGCGGTGTGGCCATCCCTGTCGTGTCGGCGAGGGTGAAGCTGGAGGTTCCCGCGTCCTGCAGCCTGGCGACGAGATCGGCAACCGCCCCGGCGCCGGTGTCTCCCTCGTATGGCGACCCGAAGGCGCAGGAGACGACGGCGTCGACCGGCACTCCCCGTTCGCCGGCGAGCCTGCAGATGTCGGCGATCACGGCGACGGATTCGGGCACCGACATGTGCACGTTGCGCTCGTTGTAGGTAGGGGAGGCGGCCACGGTGACGCTGATTTCGTCGACGTGGGCGTCGAGGGCACGCTCAGCCCCTTTGAGGTTCGGCACCAGCGCCACGACACGAAGATCCGGTCGTTCCGGCAGCGAGTCGACAGCGGCAAAGGTCTCGGCCGCTCCCGCCATCGCGGGCACCGCCTTCGGCGACACGAAGCTACCCACCTCCACCCAGCGCACGCCGGCCCGGACGAGAGCGGCGACGAGCTGAGCCCGGTCTGCCGGAGGTAGCGGCGCCTCGGCCTGCAACCCGTCGCGTGGGCCGACTTCGCGGATCGACACCTGGTCCGGCAACGGGGGAAGAGAGTGCGGGAGCTCCACGGCGAGGGAGCGTAGCGGTGCCGGCCGCTGCGGCGGTGGTGCGCCCCCTGGGACTCGAACCCAGAACCTGCGGATTAAGAGTCCGTTGCTCTGCCAAATTGAGCTAGAGGCGCTTGCGGCGAGTGAGCTTAGCGCGAGCCCGGGCCTCGGAACGACCTGCGGGTAGCGGCAGGATGTCGAGCGGCGTCTCGATCATCGACAACAAGCACGCCGAGGGGTGGCCTGACCCGAGGCCGTCAACCAGCTTCGGTTGGAAGGACTTCATCCGACACCTCGGCGCCGATCTCCTCGACCGCCACGAGAACATCGCGGATCGCAAGGTTCAGTTCGTCCGTAGAGGATCCTAGGCGGGAGAACCGCTCGTAGAGGCTGGTCAACTCAGCCGCCTGGACCATCCGTTTCTCGTTTAGCGCCCAGACCTTGCGATGGGCCAACCGGGCGTGGGCCCCCTGGACGACCGCCTTGGCAAGCGCCCCGGCACAGCTGACGGGGTTGGCGGAAGTCGCCCAGTAGCCGGCGTAGTCGAGCTCCCGCTTCGCTCGGGCCAACCAGAAGGGAGGAGCGCTCTGTCGGAGTGCCTCGGGATACTTCGGACGGGGCAATTCGCCCCACAGATGGCGGCTGATGGACAGTTCGCCAGGCAGCATGTACGTCGGGATCCCAGCCAGGTGGAAGCCGAGAATGTGGACATGGAACCTGCCCTCGTCAGCCTCGCGGGTCCAGTGCTCCACGACGTCGAGGTTGCGGTAGTGGATGTCGAAGTGCCGCCCATCGAGGTCGAAGACGGCGCCTCCGTACATGACCTGTCCCCAGTCGAAGGGCCGGAACACCTTGCCGGGCCAGCCCAGCTCCTCGAGCGGTCGAGGATCAAACTCGCCCCGGTAATAGACGGCGAAGTCCCAGTCGCTGTCTGGACGGAAGTCGCCTCGCGCCCTGGACCCCCCGAGGTTCACGCCCTCGACGTTCGGGAGATGCAAGCATCCCTGCACGACTAGCTCGGTGAACTCATCGTCCGTCACGGCACATCGTCGCACGCTGGCCAGACGCCTGGATCCGCTGTGGCTCGCAACTATGAGTCATTTCGCTCCGCTGACTACTAAGTGTCAGAAGATCCCCAACTTCGAGGAGCGAAGGCGAGAGGGCGGAAGAAGGAAGGAAGGAAGGAAGGAAGGGTGACCGAGGGGACTTGAACCCCCGACCTCCAGGGCCACAACCTGGCGCTCTAACCAACTGAGCTACGGCCACCATGCATCTGCCGGACGGATCCGACCCTCGTCAGGCTACGACGGCAGGGGTTCAAGCATGGCACACGAAGGCGGGGCCGCCGTTCAGGCGGTCGGTGGTGCGCGGTCCTCAGTCGGCTCGACAGATGCAGAACTCGTTGCCCGCTGGGTCCTGCATGACGTGCCACCAGCCGCCTTCGGAACCGGTGCGGGGCTCGCCGACGCGGACGGCACCGAGCTCCTCCAGCCGCTCGATCAAGCTGAAGGGTTCCGTCGTGTACAGGTCGAGGTGAAGGCGGTTCTTGGTGACCTTGGGCTCGGGCACGCGCTGCAGGTACACGACAGGTCCGGCCCCTTCGTCAGGCGGAACCAGGTCCAGGAAGGCGCCGGCCCTGTCCATGTCGCCGACCCGATAGCCGAGCGCTGAAGCCCAGAAGGGAGCCAGTGCCTCGGGCTCGACGCAATCGATCCCGATTTCCAGCCGGGGGGTCGTCACGGCGACCCATGCTAGGTGCCCTACGCTGGTGGACGACGCCGGAGAGTGCCATCGCAGCATCGGGCTCAGGCGACTGGCCGCTCTTCTCACCAGCCCCCGTAGCTCAGTGGATCAGAGCAGCTGCCTTCTAAGCAGACGGTCGTAGGTTCGAGTCCTACCGGGGGCACTACCGGGGGCGCCAGCCAACAACCAACCAGCGCACTGTTGTGTCGCGAGACATAGCGGACGCCTGTCGGGAGACATGGGACTTCCGAGGGACGCCGAGGTCTTCAAATGATTGCTGCATCCGGCACATCGTCGATGTGGCATGCACGACTTCACAGGGTGGCGAGGTGGTCGGCGACTTTAAGCATGTGCCGCCCCAGCGGCTGCAAGTTGATCCAGGTGCACCGAAGCCCGCTCGCCACCCGCTCCACGACGCCCCACTCCCAGATCGCCTTGGCGTCCAGTCCGCAACGCTCCGCCAGCCAGTGCGCCCTGGCCCAGGGATCGCCCTCGAGCAGTTCTAGGGGGTCGTTCCGCATCATCACCCCAAGGTCGCACTCGGCCTCCGCAAGCAGTCCGTTGGGGTCGACAAGCTTGAACGTGTCGCGGCCAGGTACCTGCAGGGCGTTCAACTGGTGAACGTCCCCGTGCACCAGCACGGCCCGCTCGTCGTCGTGTGCAGCGATGCGCCGTGCCGCGCAGGCCAGGGCGCGCTCGACGGCCGCCTCCGTGCACGGATGGCCAAGCTCCTCCCACTGTGTGGTGACGAAATCGACGAGCTGGCGCGCTTTGTCCGCTCCAGTAGGCAGGCCGGAACCCGCCGCCGGCCGCCACACCGTGGTCGCTACCGTCACCAGTATCTCCAGCCGTTCGCCGAACGGGTGGCCCAGCTCATAGAGGGAAGGCCCGAGGCGCTCCAGGAGCAGCGCCCCCCGAGCGACGTCGTCGCGCAGCAGGCCAACACAGCCCCGGCCCCCGGTCAGTCGGAGCATTGTGATCTCGTGACGACCAGCGGCGCCTTCCTGCGGTATCAGAAGTTTCAGCACTGCTGGTGTGCCGTCCGCGAGACTGGCCTCGGCCACGAATGCCTCGCTGGCGTGTGGGAAGGGGCGCCCCACCGAGACCGACCACTCGGCCTCGAGCTCGGCGATCAATCCCGGAAGGTCCCGCAGCCACGCGCCCTGTCCGCAGGCCGCCGCAGCATTGGCCATCACGTCGGGAACTCGCAGGTTCATTTCCCAAGGTTCGCACAGGCCGACCGCCGCCCCCTCCGCCAACGGCTCGAGGTTCGCATCCTGGGAGCCTGCGGGCGCGCTTGGTGTGTCGCGGGACATGGCGGACGCCTGTCGCCGGACATGGCAGACAATTCCTGGGTTCCTAAGCGGCGTCCTGCTCGAGGCCGGGACCCGCGGCGGCGCGCTCTAGAGGTCGATGACGATCTTGCCATGCACGTGCCGGCCGGTTTGAAGCTCCACGGCGGCGCGGATCTGCTCGACCGGGAAAGTTGCTGCGATGGGCACGCGCAGTTGGCCCGCCGCGACCAGCCGAGCAACCTCGTCTATGGCGCCGCGGGCGGCGTTGGCGCCATTTGCCGGCGTGATCCCATCGACCAGTGCAGCGATGGTGGTGATGCGCTCGTCCGGAACGCCAAGCTCTCGTGCCGCCTGCACCGTGTCCGTCCCGTACAGGTCGATGGCCGCGGTGACGCCGGCGGGAGCAAGGGCACGGAGGCGATCGACCAGGCCGTCGCCATAGGTGACCGGCTCGGCCCCGAGAGCACGCAGGGCATCGGCCGATGTCGGCGATCCCGTGCCGATCACTCGCGCGCCTGCCAACCGAGCGAGCTGGACGGTGAACACGCCGACCCCGCCTCCCGCGCCGCCGATGAGCACCGTGTCGGCCGGGCCGGGGTTGACCACGGCGAGAGCGGCGGCGGCCGTGCACCCCGCGATGGCAAGGGTGGCGGCAGTGCGATCGTCGACGCCGTCGGGCGTGTGGTGGGCTTCGCCGCCCACCGCTATGGTCCCTGCCACGTCTATGACTACGTAGTCGGCCACCGCGCGGGACAGGGCGCCGCCGAACACTCGGTCGCCGGCGGCGAAGTCGGTCACGCCGTCACCGACTTGGTCCACGACCCCGGCATAGTCGGTTCCGAACCCCGACGGCAGGCTCAAGCCGAATCGAGTGGCGGTGTCTGCGTCGGAGGTCATGAACCAGTCCATAGGGTTCAGTCCGGCCGCAGTGACCCGCACGCGGATCTGGTCCCTGCCAGCCTGCGGCACGGGTACTTCGCGGAGCACGAGGACTTCCGGGCCGCCGAAGGACTCGAGCCGCACGGCTCGGCTTGTGGCCCCCGAGGTGTTGACGCTCGGTTCTTGCATGCGATCCCTGTCTCCCTGGTGAGTACCGACGACGACGAAACCGGACAACGATGGCGACCGGTAGAGCCGCCGGTGACCTTCCCTCGAGCCGCCTACGGCGCCGGAACCGTGGTCGTTGTCTGCTGGGGCTGCGCCGCTGCGAGAGTGGTCACCCGCCAACCGAGTCCTGCGGATACCTGGCCGGCGCCGAGGACTGCCGAGCCCCCGCCGGCGAGCGTGCCGACGGCCCAGCATGTGCCGGTGTCCGGGCACGACAGCGCCGAGACGGACGCCACCACTGCGGGGAGGCGCTCGACGCTCCACGCCGGTTTGGCCGACGACGTGCCGATGCTCGTCGACCGAAGTATCTCCACGGCGGCGGTCGGACCCGACCCCGTGCCGGCGGCGAGCCAGCAGGTGCTTGTCGAGCCACACCCGACGGTCGTCAGCGAGACGACCGCCTTCGGAAGGGTCAGCCGTCTCCACACGTTTCCGATCTTCGTCATCGCCAGCGGGATCGAGCTCCCGGCCGACGTGCCGACGGCTACGCATTCCGATGCCGAAGGGCAAGCGATCGACACGATCGCCCCGAACAGAGGCGACACCGTCGTCGCAGCCCACGTCTTGCCGTGCTGCTCGAGCAGCACCGGATGGCCGCCGGCGGTGCCCGTGAGGACGCAGGCGCCGGCGGCGGGACACGAGACGGCGCTCGCGGTGGTGAGATCCGGTGCCAGCTTCGCCGGGAGTACGAGCGCTGCGTACCCGCCGTGCCGGTAGGAGGCGACCACCGCCCCGCCGCCCTCCGATCCGACGAGCGTGCAGTAACCCGGTCCGGTGCATGCGAGCGAGGCGACGGCCGTCAGCTTCTGATCGGAGGACCCGTAGGCCCAGCCACTCCCTGAGATGCTCGCCACGATCCCGCCTGGTGCCGTGCCGGAAAGGACGAACGGCCCTGACTTGCCGCACCCCTGTCCGATGGCGATGCGGCACGACGTCGGATAGAGCGCCGTGCCCGAGAAGAGGCAACTGCTGCCGGACACCGGCGGGCAGGAGACGGTCGTGATCGCGAAGCCTTTGGCCGGCAGCGTCGGCGTCCAGCTGGCGCCGAGGTCTCCAGTCGCGCCGATGCCGCTCGGGCCGGCGAGCCAGCACGTGGAGGCGGACAAGCAGTCGATGGCCGGAACCGAGACGACGCTCTCGGGGGCGGCGCGTTCGGACCAGTTGGAGCCGCCGTCGCTCGTCGCGATGAAGAAGGGCGTGCCGCTCGAGCCCTCGATCCCGCCGTTGTTGATCGTGCCGGCGGCAAGACAGGACGTCGTGCTCCAGCACGAGATGGTGTACCCGCCATAGGCGGGGAGGCTCGTCGGGAAGGGAAGCGCCGTCCAACTCCGGCCGGCGTTCGTTGTCTTGAACACAAAGCCGGTCTGGCTCTGGAGGCTGTTCTGGCGCGAGCCGACGTCGTAGCAGATCGAGGCGGCGACACAGTCGATCTGCTCGTTCCAGACGATCTGGGCCGGGAGTGATGCCCCGCTCCGCCAGTGCGCGCCGCCGTCGGTGGTCGCGATGTCCTGGGTACCGGCGACCGCCGTGCAGAACGCCGACGTGGGGCAGGAGATCGAGGCGAATGAGCCGGTACCGCCCGGCACTGTGTCCGCCCTCCAGCTGCTGCCGCCGGCAGTGCCGATTATCGCGGAGCCGCCGATCGCCCAGCAGCTCGTCGATCCTGGCGCGCAGCTGACGGCCACGAGCGCCGGCGTCCCTGCCGGTAGCACCTCGCGCGCCCAGGAGAAGCCGCCGTCTGTGGACCGCAGCGCGTAGCCGCCTCCCGCTGCGGCGGCGCCGACGGCGAAGCAATCTCGGTCGGTCGGGCAGGAGACGCCCGCCACAGTGCCATCGGCCGCCGGCAGCTGCACCACGGTGCGGGCTCCACCCGGTCCGATGACGACCACGCCGTCGCCGATCGGCGCCCAGCAGTGCGAAGAGTCGTGGCACGTGATGGACGACGGGTTGAGCGACGCCGAGACGAGCGACCACGAGCTCGCGACCGGTACAGTCCCGCCCGACCCGACAGCTATGCCGACACCGACGGCGATGCCGGCGACCGCGACCGCGGTCCCCGCGGCCACAGCGGGGTGGCTGGCGACGAGGTGGCGGAAGTGGCGAAGGCGGCTTGCCAGGCGGCCGGCTGAGGATCGCGGCTGGGGCCGGGGACGCAGAGCTCGGCTTCGTAGCAGGCGCGAAACATGGGGCGCCGTGCCACCACCCGCCGCGCCCGCCGTCGCTGGGGTGAGGGCGGCGCCAGCGCCCGCAGCACCGGCCGCACCGCCAGCGCCAGCCCCAGCAGCACCCGCTGCGCCAGCAGCGCCCGCGCCCGCAGCGCCGGTACCGGAGCCTCCGGCGACGAGCGCCGCAACTCCGCCGAGGCTGGCGAGGGTCGTCCCAACGGCGGCGGCAAGGCCGGCGCGCTGCCGCCAGTCCGCGCCGTAGCCGGCGGTGGCCGCTTCCTCCAACCGTTCCAGAAGGTGCTCGGCGCTGCCCGGTCTCCGCGTCGGATCCTTGGCGAGCGTCCCCATGAGGATCTCTGCGATCCCCGCTGGGATCGCCGGCTCGATCGAGCGTGGGTCGGGGACCGGGGCGTGCAGGTGGTCAGCGAGCAGCGCGTCGATCGTCGGCGCGACGAACGGCGGGCGTCCGGTGAGCATCTCGAAGAGCGTGGCGCCGCACGAGTAGAGGTCCGAGGCCGGCCCGAGGTCGCGACCGCGGATGTGCTCAGGGCTCATGTAGGTGGGGGACCCACTCGATGCCTCGTTGGGCCCGATCTCGCCGACGCGCCGGGCGAGCCCGAAGTCGACGAGTTTCGAAACGCCGCCGCGGTCCACGAGGATGTTGTCAGGCTTCACGTCCCGGTGGACTATTGAGGCTCCGTGCAGTGCGCCCAGACCTGAGAGGCTGCCGGCGAAGACTCCCACCGCCTGCTCCGGCACGATGCGCCCAGCCCTCTTGAGCACGGCGCGCAGCGAGGAGCCGTCGACCAGCTCGCTGACTATGGCAACGAGGCCGTCCTGTTCCACCAGCTCCACCAGGTGGACGCAGTGAGGCGACGAGATCGTCTCCATCAGGGCGGCCTCGTCCCGAAACTCGTCTAGGAACGCCACATCCGTCGCCAGCTCCGGCGCAAGGACCTTGACCGCCACCACGGACCCGCTACCGGCGTGGTGTGCCCGGTAAACGGTGCCGGTGGACCCTGCTCCGATCCGCCCCTCGAGGACGTAGTCGCCGATCCGTGAGGCGGAAGGTGAGGTCAACGGTGGTCCTTCTGGAGCCGGCCGCGGCCTTGTGACCCTGGGCGTCGGCGCGGGTTCCCCCTTCACGGCGAGAATCCTAGGACCGGGCGGCGAGGCGGGTACGCCGCGCGGAAGAGTGAGCAGGGCCCGGGGCCCGGTTGCCTTCTGCGGCTACCGGACCCCGGGCCCTCCGTCTACGGCGTCAGCTGCCGAGCTTGTAGCTGTAGGGCAGGATCGCCAGGATGTCGGAGCTCACTACTCCGAACGACGTGTAGTTGTACGTCTCAACCTCCACTTCCCCCGCCACGGTGCTGCCGGCGGTCCCGCTCGGGACTGTGAACGTCACCGTCATCGTGCCGGTCTGGCCCGGATCGAGGAGGAGGGGATTCGGCGCCTCAGCTCCGTTCTGGAAGTAGTCCCAGATGTCGCCGCTGCTGGGGTTGGCGGTCGGGTCGAACCCGAGGGTCGTCAAGGTGCCGCTGGTGGAGTAGTTCTCCGATGGCGCCGTGGAGCTCCCCGTCCAGGGGCCGACCTCGTCGGGAGCGACGCCCCATTCCGAGGTGATGGGGAGGTTCACGGTGACGCTCGTGCTGCCACCCGTGCTCGGTGGTGCGAGCACGTCTGGAGCGCCGAGGTAGGGGCTCATGTCGAACATGATCGGCTGGCTGCCGGTCGTGCTGGCGCCCACCTGCAGCTGCGTGCTGAACGGCGGCACGACGTACTGGGGGGTCGAGGTGCCGGCAGTCACCGGCAGCGTGCCCGACGGGTTGGTCAACGACACCGCCGGAACAGTGCCCTGCGCGGTGGTGCGTGGGTCCAGCTGGTACATCTCGGGCTCTACTCCGGTGTTCGTCACGTGCACGGTCGCCGTCACGGTCGAGCCGGGTGTGAGCGTGCCGCTCGGCATGCCCGTCACGCTGACCTTGGTGGTGTTGAAGCTGATGGTGCCGCTGAGCGTCGACTGGGTGAGGCCCGAGTAGACCGGCAGCCCGGCGATGTCGAACAGGCCGTTCTCGACGTCGACCTTCCAGGTGCCCGGTATCGGATTGGCCCACACGAGCTGCAGCCTGTGCGTGTTCGCTTGATCGCTGTAATTCACGTACTGGTAGCTGAGCTGGTTGTCCACCGCGTGGCCTATCGGGTTCACGAGGTTGCCGAGCAGGAAGTAGCCGTCGTTGGCGGTGGTCATGTCGACATCCACGTCGTGCACACCGGGTGGTACCACGAACTGGTAGCTGAGTTGCTGGGCGTAGTAGGTCGCCCGGCCGTTCCCGCCTGTGAGCGTGCCCGTGAAGTGCCCGGGCGTGGTGGTCGAGACGGGGACCTCGCTCTCCGACACCACAGGGATGGTGCCGGCCGCTGCCTCACGGTTGCTGTTGAACTGGATCGCCCCTGTGAAGAAGCCAGGTGTCGTCGGTGCCTTCAAGGTGAAGGTGTAGTTCGCCGACTTGCCTGCCCCGATCACCTGGGACTGCGGGCTGAAATCCGCGTGCGTGTACTGGAACGTCTCGGCGGTCTCCGAGTAGCTGACCGGCCCCTCGTAGTTCGAGGTTGCGCGTCCGAAGACGAGCAGCGTCCAAGTCCCCGCAAGTGGCTGGTGCACCTGCGCGTCGGCGAAACCGGCGCCGTCACCCTGCGGATCGCTGTACTGCGCGTAACGGCCGTCCGGGTCGATCAGTATCTCCCGCGCCGTCGGCGCGCCGGCGGTGCAGCCCGAGCAAGGCTCGAACGGGTTCCAGGCGATGCGCGAGTCGAGCTGGTCCACGCCCGGCGGGACGACGAAGCTCTTGCAGTCCAGCTCGGGAATGGTCTCGCCGTTGTAGTACTCGGCCTTGTCGATGCCTGCCGCGCACGTTCCCGCGAGCCCGGACGTGTACTCGTACAGGGACATGCTGCCGCTGGCGAGCGTGTGGGCCGGTCCGAGCCACCGCAGCACGGGGACGACCAGCGCCGCGCTCGCCCCGTTGTTCGTGACGGTGATCGTGTGGGTGTGAGAGGCCCCGACTGGGCCGAGGTCCGAGATCAGCGCCGGCATGTGCAGCAGGTGCCCGGTGGCGGAGGTCCCGCCGTAGGCCTTGGCCAGCTGGACCGCCCGCAAGGCGTTGAGCAGCCCGGCCCCCTGCTCGTCCGCGGCCACGCCGATGTCGGTGGCGCTGTTGAGCAGGATCTGGCGGACGATCGCTGCGCTGGGCGTCGTGTTGGCATGCGCCTCGCGGTACGCCTGGATGACGAGCGCCGCCACACCGGCGGTGAGCGGCGCCGACTCGCTGGTGCCGCCGAAGTCGTAGATGCCGATGTCGCTGCCACCCATCGGGTTGGCGCAGTCCGTGTAGGTCGTGACGTCTGTTGAGCACACTGCCCAGTTCAGGTCACCGGGCGCGAGGATGTCGGGAACCCGCCCGTCCTCGGTGACGCCCGAGCTCGACAGGGTGGAGACCTGGTCGTCGAGCCAGCCCGGCGTCGATTGCCCGAGCGGGTACGCGGCGCTGCTGGCGTCGCTGTGGACAGCCTCAGCCATGTCGTAGAGGAAGAAGTTCGTCTGGGCGAAGATCCGGTACGAGGTGCTGGCCGCGGCGCCGATCACGCCCGGGTCGAGGGCGGGGCTCTCCTCGGTGTTGGACGGGCTGGCGTCGCCCGTGCTGGCGACGACCACCGTGCCGTCGGCGATCGCGTTCTCGAGGATCTGCGTCAGCGGCTGCTCGGCGGCGCTGCTGGGCTCGGCGAAGAAGCCGATCGAGATCGACAGGATGTTCGCGTGGTCCGTCGTGATGGCCCAGTCGATGCCCTGAATGATGACGCTGGTGAAGCTGTCGTTCGACTCGCCGAAGACCTTCATCACGTCGACAGTGGCGCCGGGGGCTACTCCCAGCACCTTGACGTCGCAAGCCGGGCCGCCGGTGCCGAAGGCCGGGTTGACCTCCTGATTGAGGTCGTAGACGTTGTTCGCCTGTGCGACCAACGAGCTGACGTCGCCGAAGGCCTCGCCGCCCGGCGTCTTGGCGCTCGTGCCCTCGCCGGTGAAGTCCTCGTAGTCGGTGACGACGGATTGGCCGTTGCGAATGAAGTCGGGGTTCTGTGGATCCATCCCCTCCGGGAAGACTGCGATGTTCACGCCGGCCCCCGTGTAGCCGAGGCTGTGGGCACTCAGCGGCCCGCTGTTCATTGGCGCGTTGGCGTCGGTCCGGTTGTCGGCCTGGATGAGATGCAGCGCTTCGGGTTCGAGGAGCGGCGCCGAGGCGCTCCCGCAGAGGTCGGAGCCCGTGACGGTCTTGCCGGGAGCGGCGTGGGTGTTGCTGCGGGCGCCGTTGGTGCTCACCTTGTAGCCCGCCGGCAGCAGGTCGGCGTTCGTAGAGGGGCCCGTCACCGCCGAGTCTGGGTCAACCGCCAGTACGGCGGGGTTGGCGCGCAGGTTGGCCTCCTCGGCCGAGGAGACCGTGGTGGCGATGGCGTTCAGCGAGTTAAACGTCACGATGCGCGGCGCGTGCAGCTGCCGCAGCTGCGCCACGATCGGCGACCGATCGGCGGCGTAGGCGTCCGCACGCATCGCGAGGGCGTGGGTGCTCGACCCGGCCAGGTTGCTGTGCTGGTTCCGCAGCAGGACGATGACCCGCTGGTTGGCGTCTGCCGAGAGCCGGCTCACCTGAGCCGTGCTCAGCCGGCTGGACCAACCTGACTTAACCGGGGACGTGCTGGCGTGGGCGGCACCTGGTATGGCCGCGATCACCCCCGCAACGGTCACCGCAACCGTCGCGCCTGCGAGCGCGGCCTTGGCGAGACCGAACCTCATGAACTGCCCTCCCTCATGTCGTGCGTTAGCCGGGATGGCTGGCGGCGTCATGCTACGGAGCGATCACGGGCAACGCAATGGTCGAAACGGCGCCGCAAAGCCGCCGTCGCCGAGCAACCGGCGGTTGCGGCCAGAGGCAGCTGGCGGGCGCGAAGCAGGCGTCGCGTTCGAGGATGATTCGTCCGTTGGCTTCGCGCTCGAGGGCTTCTTGACCTCGTTCTCTGACGGCGTCGAGACGAATCCCCGGTTACTGGGCGTGGGCGATCTAGCCTGTTGACCAGGTACCGTCGGCACGGCTCGGACTCGGCCGGGCGCGTTGGCGAGAATGGGGGCTGCGCGATGTCAAGTCTTCGCTTCCGGATCGCCGGGACCGTGTGCGCAGCGGCGCTCGCCGCCGCCGGCACGCTCGCCGTCGGACCTTCGGGAGTTTCAGGAGCATCGGGAGCGGCCGCCAGCGGGCATACGGTCCCCACCTGGCACCCCGAGGCCGTCCCCGCACCCGTTGGGGCGAACACCGATCCCTTCACCGAGTTCGCGGGCCTCTCCTGCCCGAGCGACAACACGTGCGTCGCTATCGGCAGCTACAAGTCCGGCACACGAACACTGCCTCTCGTCGCCATCGGGACGGGATTGGGCAAAGGCGGTTCCGGCGTCTGGACGACCACTCCCGCCCCCGTGCCGGCCGGCGCAGCGAGTGCGCCGAGGGAGGTTCTCGAGTCGGTCTCGTGCCTCTCGCCAACGTTCTGTGTGGCTGTTGGGTCGTACTTCGACGCGCGGGGCAATCTGCAGGCGGTCGTCGTGTCAGGTTTCGCCTCGGTGTGGACCGCATCCGAAGTCGTGCTGCCAGGTGACGCCGTGACGAAGGGCCAGAAGGCCCATCTGACGGGAGTGGATTGCATCCGCGGGGACACGTGCGCGGCGACCGGCCAGTACATGGCCGGAAGGGCCCCTCGGGGGATGCTCCTGATCGGCAAAGGCCCGCACTGGCACGCCCGCCCCCTTTCCGACGCCTTCGGCGGTGACGACCCGGCGTCGATCACATGCACACGAGGAATGGACTGCGCCGCCATCGCCACCACTTTCGGACCAGAGGCCCTCATACTCGGTGACCACGGCGTCTGGACACAGTCGACTGTCATGGCTCCTAGCAAAGGGCATGCCCCCTTCGTTTCAGCCGTGGCGTGCCCTGCCCCCGGATCGTGCGTGGCCGTCGGGACGTACTTCGATGCCAAGGGTGCCGAAGGACTGATCGAGTCGCAGTCCGGCTCGTCGTTCGTGCCGGTCGAGGCGCCGCTACCGGCCGACGCGTCGAAGACTGTCCCGAATGGAACCCTGACGGGCATCGCCTGCGCTACACCGACCAACTGCACAGCCGTCGGGACCTACTCGGACACGTCTGGCGTCTTCGAAGGGATGATCCTCGTCGGGTCCGGGACCAGTTGGCAGGCTGTCACCGCGCCTTTGCCGTCTGGCGGTGACACCTCGATCGACAGCAACATGTTCAACGTCGCTTGCGAGGCGTCGGGCAACTGTGTCGCCTGGGGCAACTACGTCACGAGCGGAGGCGAAGGGGAGGTGATGCTGTTGTCGGAGTCGGGTTCGAGCTGGGAGTCGATACGCGCCCCATGGCCACTTGGTGGCCAGAGGTCGATGGCTGTCAGCGCCGTCTCGTTCGTGGCCGGCACTGCCGTGGCGGTGGGGTACTACTCAGCCAACAACAAGACGGAGGGGATGGCAGAGGTTGCATGAAGTGGCGACGCCCGGAACCGGGAGCGACCGCGTTCGGCGTCATCATTCAGTGCCTGCCGGTACGACACCTGGCCGATGAGCGGAGCCTTCCCCCCAGGCGGGGGAGATCAAGGGACGGAGCTGCGACGCACCTTCGACAGGGTCGCCGAGCTCTACGACAGGGTGAGGCCGACCTATCCGCCACAGCTGTTCGAAACGCTGTTCTCTCGCCTCCCGCCCGCGCCTGAGATCGTCGAGGTCGGTCCCGGCACCGGCAAGGCGACCGCCGACCTGCTCGCCAGAGGCGCACGAGTCCTCGGCGTCGAGCTCGGTAATGGCCTGGCGGACGTCCTGGAGGAGAAGCTGGGCGCCGATCCAGCGCTCAGGGTCCTCCGCTCGACCTTCGAGGAGGCAGACATCCCGCGGGCAGCGTTCGACGCTGTGGTGGCCTTCACCGCCTACCACTGGGTGCAGGGACCGGCGCGCCTGGAAAAGCCGGCGCACGTCCTGCGGCCTTCCGGCGTGCTGGCCGTCGTGGACACGAACCAGGTGGTGTCGGATGTCGACGGCGGCTATTTCGACTCGGTGCAGCCGATCTACAGGCGCTACGACCGCGACTCTCCGGAGCTCAAGGTGTTCTCGCCGGAGGACCTGGTGCCGCCGATCTTCGAGGAGCTGGTGGCCTCGCCTCTCTACCGGGAGGTGGAGCTGCACAAGTACCGGTGGGATCAGCGTTACTCGACGAGTGAGTATGGCGACCTGCTTCGCTCCTATTCCGGGTCGCAGGCGATGCCGGTCGAGGAACGAGAAGCAATGATCAGCGAGCTGTGCGACGTCATCGACCGCGACCACGGCGGCCGGCTGACACGGCCGCTCGTGATCACGCTGACCATGGCTCGCAGGGCCGATCGTGACAGCAAGGGCGATGCTCGGGCTGCGAACGGCTGACCATAGAGTGGCCTTTCTCGAAGGGAGGCCGTTTGTCCGAGCAGCTCTTGCAGCGAGTGGAGATCGAGTCCGTCCTCGTCGGGCACGCTGGCGGACGCCAGCTCAGCGCTGATCTCTACCGCCCGCCGGTCGCCAACGGGGGCGCCGTCCTGCTCATCCACGGCGGTGGCTTCGTCGGCGGCGATCGCCGCCAGCTGCGGGGCTATGGCATCTATCTCGGCCGGCTCGGCTACACCTGTCTGGCCTGCGAGTACAGGCTCGCCGGCGAGTCGAGGTGGCCCGCCCAGCTGGAAGATGTGAACTCGGCCCTGGCTTGGCTGCACTCCCAGTCCGAAGAGCTCGGCTTCGACGACCGCCGGCTAGCGGTATCGGGAAACTCGGCGGGCGGCCACCTGGCGCTGATGGCTGCGGCTGAGGGCCGGATGCCGATCGCTGCGGTCACCGCGTTCTACCCGCCGACAGACTTCCTCTCCGAGGAGGCCCGCAGGCACGGGTCCCCTTCGTCGATGCGGTTCCTTCTCGGCGACGACGTCTCCGAGGAACGGGTGCGCCTGCTCAGCCCGATCAACCACGTGCGCAAAGACCTTCCCCCGATCCAGCTGATCACCGGCAATCGAGACGAGACGGTGAGCGTGAACCAGAGCCTCGACATGTACCGGGCTCTGATCGCTGCCGGTGCGCGCGCCGAGCTCCACGTCTTCGAAGGAGCACCACACGCCTTCGACGTCTACCCACCGTTCGGCAGGCAGTGTGCGAGCCTGATCGCGCTGTTCCTCGAGCGCTACGCGGGGTAGGGGGCGCCCCCGGTGCGAGCGGCGCTGGTGGCGATGAACTGCCCGAAGGGCGACCTCGAAGGCAACCTCGCCCGTCATGTCGAGGCGCTGCAGTCGGCCGCCGTCGAGCGCTGTGATGTTGCTGTCTTCCCAGAGCTCTCGCTCACGGGGTCCCTCGACCCGACGGCCCGACCCGATGGTTGCGTAGAGCTCGACTCCTGGGCGGTCTCCGCTCTGGCAGAGGCAACCGCCACGAACCGCGTGGCGGCCGTCTTCGGGATCGCCGAGTCGTCGCCCGGCGGCCCGTTCATCACGCAGGTCTTCGCCCACGGAGGGGCCGTCGAGGGCTACTACCGCAAGCGTCTCCTGCAGGACGAGCCCGGGTACCGCGTTGGCGGGGACACTGCGACGTTCGAGCTCGCGGGGCATCGTTTCGGATTGGTGATCTGCGCCGAGGGTGGAGCCGACTTCTCCTGGTCGGACGTCGCAGCGGGAGGTGCCGCGATCGCCTTGTTCTGTTCGGCCCCGGGCTTGTACGGGCGGCGGACCGACGCTGCCTCGTGGCGTGCCGGTCATGACTGGTGGGTCGGCTGCGGCCTCGGCGATGCCAGGCGGCAAGCGAGAAGGTTGGGCCTGTGGGTCGCGATGGCGACCCAAGCGGGTTCCACCGAGGACGAGGACTTCCCAGGGCTTGCGGCGCTCGTCGATCCGGGCGGCGAGGTCGTGGCTCGGACGGCCGGCTGGGAGGCGGAGACCCTGTATGTCGACATCCCGCTGTCGGTCGGCGGGTAGTCAGCTCCGGCGTTCCTCGTTCTTGCTGCAATTACCTGCTCAAAATATGTCCAAGTGGATGGCGACAGAACGGCCATCTGGTACCTGTCCCGCAGACGCAGCCTCTATGATCGGCTTCGTGAGGTTGCGTCTATCGATGTTGTGTCTGTCGACGACGACGCCGGGTACGCCCGGCGTGCACGCGTAGCGACACTCACGCGGAACCGCTCGGGCCGAGGGCCCCGGGCGGTGTGGTTCCCGCTCCTCTCGGAGGCCTCCGGCTAGATCGAGGTCATGAGAGAGGAGAAGGAGATGGAATCACCTGATCACCGGCGGCTAGGACGCCGATTGAAGTATTTCGCCAGCGATGAGCTGTGCGGTGCCGGCCTGCCCTTGTGGTTGCCGGCGGGAGCAGCAGTGCGCAGCGAGATCGAGCGCTATGTCGTCGATCTCGAACGCCGACACGGCTACCAGCACGTCTACACCCCGAACCTGGCAAAACAAGAGCTTTTCGCCCGCTCGGGCCACCTCGCCCACTACGAGGAGGACATGTACCCCCCGATGCGGGTGGGATCCGAGGAGACAGTGCTGCGGCCGATGAACTGCCCGCACCACATCCTCGTCTACGCCTCTGAGCTTCGCAGCTACCGGGACCTCCCGGTACGGATCGCGGAGCTCGGGACCATGTACCGGCTCGAGAGGTCGGGCGTCCTCAGCGGGCTCTCACGTGTCCGCCAGATGACCCTCAACGACGGCCACGTCTTCTGCGCCCCAGAGCAGGTGGAGGCCGAGGTTGCTACCTGTCTCGGTCTCGTCGCCGAGGCTTACGTGGCGCTCGCCATCCCTCCACCGACCTACCGCCTCTCGCTCAAGGGCGAAGGTCCGAAGTACGTGGGCGATCCCGCCGTCTGGGAGCAAAGCGAGTCGATGCTCAGAAGAGCACTTGCCGGCCTCGGTCTCGACTACGAGGAGGCTGCCGGCGAGGCCGCCTTCTACGGACCGAAGATCGATCTACAGGTACGCGACCCGCAAGGTCGTGAGGAGACCCTCTCCACTGTCCAGGTCGACTTCCACCTCCCGGCGCAGTTCGACCTCACCTACCGGCGAGGGTCGCTCTCCGAGCGGCCGGTGCTGGTGCACCGCTCGATCGTGGCGACCATGGAGCGGATGGTCGCCCACCTCCTCGAGGTGCACGACGGAGCGCTGCCCGTCTGGCTGTCGCCGGTGCAGGCGGTCGTCCTGCCCGTGTCTCCCGAAGCGGACGAGCACGCCCGCCGGATTCGAGACACCTTGCGGATGAATGGATTGCGTGCGGAGGTCGACGAGCGCGACGCCACCCTCGCCTCGCGAGTCCGCGATGCCGAGATGCGCAAGGTGCCGTACGTCGCAGTGGTTGGCCGCCGAGAGGCGGAGGCCGGCACCGTCTCGGTCAGGATGCGTGACGGCTCGCAGCTCGACGTCATGCCGGCTGAGGAGTTCGTAGATCTCGTCAGGCGTGTCGTTGCTGCGAAGGGAGCCTCACTATCAGTCTCCGGACGTGGGTGATCGGCCGTGGTGCCACGCCCCTTCGCCGAGCTCGCTTACGCGTGCGGATACCAAGCGCTCCCCGTGTACGTCAGCCGCCGAGGGCGCCTTCTGGGTACGAAATTAGGACATCCCTGTCCTAATAAAGTACCCAGCTCGGGTCTCGGCTCGAGGCCCCACCGGTATCGGGCCCATGGGAACTCGACTGGTTGAGGAGCAGATCGCCGTCCTGGAGGAGCTCCACTGGTCCGGGCAGCCCGTTCCGCTATATGGAGGCAGGGGCAACTCAACCCACCTGGCACGATGTCCCGAAGGGGAGCACGCGCCGCATGCACACTCGCGGCTCCGGGCCGAGCTGTTCGCCCTCGGCTCGGCGTAGGGCCATGAGCTCCGGACCGATCGAATCCTCCGACATCTCCCGGAAACCGAGCCGCCCGTAATAGGGCGCATTCCACGGGACGTGCTTGAACGTGGTCAGCGTCATGGCGTTGAGCCCACGGTGGACGGCCCACTCCAGCGTGCGATCGATCAGTGCTCTGCCGACGCCTTGACGCTGGTGTTCCGGCACGACGCTGACCTGCTCGACGTGTGCGTTGCCGTCCACGACGTCGAGCACCAGATAGCCGATTGCCACTTCACCGATCTCAGCCACGAGACCGCGACCCTCAGTGGCATAGGTGTCGTAGACGTCAGCGGCGAAGGGTTCTGCCTCTGCGACCGATGCCAGCCCGACTTCCCGAAACTGCTGGCCCGCTCGCCGCTCGATGTCCCTCATCACCGCTCCCTCCCCGGCGCGCATGACGCGGATCCGGAAGGCGACGGTCACGTGAGCTACGGGCCGGCGCGACCGGCCGGCGGAGGCGGTGGAGGCGCGGGCGGCTGCCAGCCTCCCGGAGGCGGAGGGGGTGGCGGCATCCCCGGCGGCGGGGGAGGAGGCGGCGCGACGCCCGCTGGTCCCGGTTGTCCCGGCTGCCCCGGGTGTGGCGGGGGAGGCGGCGGCATGCCCGGCCGCGCCGCACCAGGCACCGCACCAGGCCCGCGACCGGCGCCGCGCCGAGAGCACCAGGAGCGCCGGGTCGCACCAGGAGCGCCAGGAGCCGGCTGGGCGGCCGCTCTTGCGGAGCGGCGGTGGTGGATCTCTGCGGCGAAGGCAGCCGCGCTCACCATCACGATCACCGCTCCCTCGAGCACCGGGCCATCCCCACCGCCGCCTGTCGGCCTGTCCGCGGAGAACTCCGTCCCGGTGTGCGGGTCGTGGGACACCGATGAGGTCGTGGCGATGTACTCGTTCTGGGGACCCTGCGTGTTGGTGGCGCCCCAAGCGCGCTCGAACTGGGCGATGGTCAGTTCCTCGGCCCCCCCGTGCGGCACCCCGGGGTCGTTCAGGTAGACCATCCCCGTCTTCGAATCGATCCCCGTCACGACGAGGACGTGATCGACGCTCGTCGGCAGACCCGCTTGTTGGATCTGGGCCGTGGTGGCGTCGGGGGTGGCGGCCATCTGCGTGTTCACGGCGCAGATCACCATCTTGCCCTGCTTCAGGTCGTTCTCCAGCTGGTTGATGGTGCCGTTGCCGTGGAGCTCGGAGCTGACGCCGTAGTGGTGCAGCATGTCCACGATCTGCGGGGCGCCCGTCCCGTCGTTCCAGAGCCCCTGCGAATGCGCCCAGTCGAGCACCGAGAGGCCGCTGACATGGCCGCCGGTCATCTCGTCGACGACCATCGCCACCGAGGTCGGCCCGCAGCCGTAGTCCCGGTCGGCGCCTGCCGGCATCACCCACTGGCTCTGGTAGAACTGCTCGCCTTCGCGGGGGTCGCCTGACATCTCGGAGCTGTCGGGCGGCACGAACGCGCCGGTCTCGCCCGACGGGGCGAAGTTGAAGTCCGAGCTCTCTGTCTGCTGCTGGCTTTGATGGGGCGCCTGGCTCGGCCCTTGGCTCGGTGCTTCACTCGGGTGTTGCGGGCCCCCGGACGGCCCTCCGCTCGGCGTGGAGGGCGTGGGGTGGGCGGAGCCGGCGTGCCCCCGTGCGGCTGGATCGGCGGTGCCGAGCCGGGAGTCTGAGGCGAAGGCGTCGATCCGTGCGGCGCAGTAGGCGTCGCCGGCGTCGGCGTGGACCCGTGCGGTGCAGCAGGCGTCGCCGGCGTCGGTTGGTACGGATCGACGTTCGTCGGCTCGCTCGACGGCGCGTACTGGTACGGCGAGGCCACGGGGGAGCCGGGCGGGGCGAACGAGGGTGCCGCGCCCCATTCATCCCTTCCGGTCTCCGAGGTTGCGTGCGAGAGATCGGCGGGACCCGCGCCGTACTCATCGGTTTGCTCGGCAGACTGCTCGGCGGACGGCTCTGCGGAGAGCGGAGGAGGCTCGTACGAGCCTGAGTCGAAGGACTCGTATTGGCCGCTGCCGGTTGTTTCGCTCATGGATCTCCTCCACAGAGTCGGCGGGACATGCGCATTATCGCCGCAACGCCCGCCGGCGTCCACGGCAGGGGGAGGATCGTGCTACCGGGCGTCGAGGGGGTACTCGAACTCGAGCGCGTGCTCGAACTCGACGCCATCCGCGCCCGTCAGCCGTACATCCGGCTTGAGCGCCCGCACGGTCTCGACGAAGCCGTGGTGCACTGCTACGAGGTCCATGCCCCGACGCTGGTAGAAGCGGATGGCGTTGATGTTCTCGTTGGTCGTGATCAGCCACAGGCGGCTCGGTACTCCGGCGCGCATCCTCCCGGGCAGCCGCCAAGAGGGCGGCGCCCACGCCCCGGCCCTCGACGAGGCTGTCGAGCGTGACCACCTCGATGCCCCGCTCGTCTTCGCGCAAGGTGATCGCACCAACACGCCTCCCTCCCGCCTCCGCCACGAACCCTCGAAACGAAGCCGGGTCGTAATGCCCCGACACGCTCACCACCGGCAGCCCCCAGCGCTCGGCGATCAAAGCGGCCAACCACTCCCGGTCGCGATCCTCGATCGGTCGCACGGAGCACCCCGACAGGTTGATCAGACCTCGACCGCCATCGGCAGTCTCGCCGACTCCTCCATCAGCGGCATGCCCCCTGCGAGCGGTTCCAGGAAGCGGCGGATCCCGATGGCGGCGGCTGCCCCCTCGCCGGCGGCAGATGCAGCTTGCTTGGTGCTCCCGGACCGGCAATCTCCGGCGGCGAACAAGCCCGGGACGGACGTCTGCAGGCCGGCGTCGGTGACTATGAATCCCATTGCATCGAGCTCGACAAGAGCCCCGACGATCTCGGTGTTCGGTCGCAGACCGATGAAGACGAACACCGCGGCCGGGCTCAGCTCCCGGCGGCCGCCTCCCCCCGTGCTCTCGAGGACGACCGTCTGCAGGTGCGAGTCGCCCTTCAGCTCAACGGCGACCACGTCGGTCAGCACGTCGACCGCCGGGTGCTCCTCCACCTTCTCGACCACCACCTTGCTCGCCGTCAGGGCGGGATCACGGGTGGCGATCGTCACGTGGCTGGCGAACTTGGTGAGGAAGAGGCCCTCTTCCCCCGCCGAGTTGCCGCCACCGATGACCATCACGTCCCGCCCGCGATAGAAGGCTCCGTCGCAGGTGGCGCAGAAGTGCACCCCCGCTCCGATGAAGTCTTCCTCGCCGGGGATGCCGAGGCGACGGTAGGTGGACCCGAGGGCGAGCAGCACCGCGTAGGACGAGTACTCGGCACCGTCGGCGGTCATCACCCTGCGGTAGGTGCCGTCGCAAGTGAGACCGGTGACCTCCTGGGCCGTGAGTATCTCGACACCGAAACGCTCCGCCTGCTTGCGCAGCCGTTCGGCGAACTCGTTCCCCGTCACCCCCTCGGGAAAGCCGGGGAAGTTGTCCAGCCGCTCCGTGATTCCTGCCTGGCCGCCGACGCCTCCCCTCTCGATCACGAGCGTGTCTATGCCCTCGCGGGCTGCGTAGAGGGCAGCGGTGAGTCCGGCCGGCCCACTGCCCACGACTATCAGGTCGTAGAAGCGGCGCGAGGCGGCGGTCTGGATCCCGAGCTTGGCGGCCAGATCGGCGTTGGACGGTTCGACCAGCGCGGAGCCGTCCCCGAAGAGGATCACCGGGATGATCCGCTTGCCGTCATTGACCTGCTCGACGTATGCGAGCCCGTCGGTGTCCATGTCGACGTCCACGAACTTGTAGTGGATGCGCTGCTCGCCGAAGAACTGCTTGGCCCGCTTGCAGTCGCTGCACCACTGAGTGCCGAAGACGGTGATGTCGGTGTGGGTCACGAAGCGCAGTCTCGCAGAGCCGGCGAGTGTTACGGCGTTCGAGGCGATCAGGTGTCGCTCTCGACCTCGATCTCGACCTCGATCTTCCCAGGCACTGAGGCGACAGGCCTCACCCGATCGTGGTGGGACAGAACTAGACCGGCACGCCCAGCACGGCCGGGTTCAGCCCCACTTGGCGGGCGAGCGAGGCGAACTGGTTCTGGTCGCGGTGCGGGAGCGAGATCGTGATGGTGAACGCCTCGACGCCGGTGACCGACACGCCGAGCTTGGTCAGCATCGGGCTGCCCCTGTTGAACCAGCGCACGGTCGCGATCTCGCCGTCGAGTCCGCTGAACACCCGCGCCTTCGTGCGGGCCGCCACGACCGCACCGGCAACCCGCCTCTGAAGCTCGGCGACCCGCTGGTTGAGCCATGCCTCTGTGGTGGTCAGCCCGAGCAGGCGCTTGTGTTCGGCCAAGACCGACAAGGTGTTGCCATTGCGGCGGACGACGAGCTGCTCGGTCGCCACCCACTCCGGTTCGGTAGCAACCTCGAAACGAGACACGTACGTCTCCGCCCCGGGCGCCGGCCCTAACGTCATCCTGTCGGCCATCTCCAGTACCGCCTCCGGGAAGGCCACGACCAGGGCACGGCCCCCGGCCACGAGGTAGCGCTCGACCATCGCCAGCTCTACGCCGCCGGCGCCGGTCATGTAGAAGCGGCGCTCGATGCCGCCCGCCATTCCGAGAACAGTCGCCGGGCCGAACGATCTCTCGCGGAACCCGGGCGTCGAGGCGACACGGCCAACGCGGCTGCGGGCGGCCAGCTCTTCGGAGTCGCGGACGGCGGCGGGCTCGTCCTTGGCGCGCAGGATCAACGGCGCCTGACCCGGCCGTTCGAGCGTGAGGTAGGAGAAGGGATTGGAGCCCGCTGCCCACGTGGTGCGGCTCACATCCGCCGACAGGTAAGCCTTGAAGAGGAGGCGGCCCTGCGCGTCACGCTCGGGTGGGGCAACGCTGACGGCCGGCTCCTCCGGCGGAGGGGGTGTAGGCGTCCTGGGGGCGGTCACCCCGGTGGTGCCGATCGTGCTGGTGGGGCCAACTGCGGTAGCACGGTTCTGAACGGCCGACGGGACCTGCGGCGCCGCTGCCGGTACGTCCACCCACCCAGCGGCGCCCATCGCGACGACCGACTTCGGGTTGCCCTGCACCCCGGGGCGCACGCCGAGGCGTCGCCAGATCGTGTCGGCGACGAGCGGGATCCGGCTGGAGCCCCCGACGAGGTAGAGGCCCGCCAGCTCCTTGGCTTGGACCTTGGCGTCGGTCAGCGCGGTCTCCAGGCAGTCGACCGTTGCCTCGATGTCGGCGGCGATCAGCTGCTGCAGCTCGTCCCGGGTCAGTTGGATGTCCCTCTCGAGGCCCGGGATCCAGAGCTGGCAGGAGGTCGCCTCGCTGAGCGTCTCCTTGGCGTGCTGGACCTCCGAGCGGAGAGCAGCCGCATGCCGGCGTGAGGCGACGTCGGCGGGATTGATGATTGCCAGCCACTCTTCGTTCGTCTCGCCTACGACGGTCCCGAGGTAGGTGATGATCCGCTGGTCGATGTCCTCACCGCCGAGCGGGTCGCGGCCCGCCGGTGGTCCGGCGACGATGAAGGTCGTCGGCGTGCGGAACAAGACAGCAGCATCGAAGGTCCCGCCGCCGAAGTCGTAGACGGCGATGTTCTTGCCGGGAGGCGTGGCCGTGGCTATCCGGGCGGCGGCTGCGACCGGTTCCGGGATCAGCACGACCTTGGCGATCCCTGCCTGCTCGGCGGCGGCGCTCAGCACCTTCAGCCGCTCGCTCCCGGGCGTCCAATCAGCAGGATGCGTCAGGCGCACCACGGAAGGAGTGGACTCGCCCTGCTGGCGGCATGTCTGTGTGTAGACCTTCTGCAGGACAGCGCTGATCAGCTCGGTGATCTCGACGAGACGATCTCCGAGGAAGATCTCGCCCTCGCCTATGGCGCGCTTGGGAGTCGGCTCGAAACGCTCCGGGCCGAACGGAGCCTGGTGCATCGCGGCGGTCCCCACCAGGATCTCGCCGCTCTCGGAGAGATAGACGCACGAGGGCAACCGGGAGTTGCCGTTCGCCTCGATGTCGACGACCGTCACCTGCCCGTCGCGAGCTACCGCCGCGACCGTGTAGCTGGTCCCGAAGTCGATCCCGAGCTGCCACTGACTCACAGCGGCATCTCCTTTCTAGGGCCTCCCTGATGCGGTCACCTCAGTTGCGTCTCAGAAACTACTCTCCCCGTCGAGAAGAACAGATACCCAGGCAGATGACAGACGCCGACGAAAGGCCCAACGGCTTCGCAGCCCCGATCGACGAGGAGGTCGCCGCGCTCGCGACCGAGTTCCTGCGGTCGGGCGGCGGTGCGTTGCGAAGCGCCATGGGAGTAACCCTCGGCTCGCCGGAGCCACCCGGATCGGGAGCTGTGGGCTCGGGCGCCGAGGGGCAACGGTGATCGGCAAGCTCGTCGTCTCCTTCCCACCCGGCAGAGGTGGCCTGCCGGCCGAGCGAGTCGCGGAGATCGTCGGCGCACTCGACGAGGCGAAGCTGACTCAGGGCGGCGTCGGTTACCAGGGGACTGGAACCTTCGACGACCGCATCCGTAGCGGCCGGGTGCAGTGGATCCGTCGTGGCGAGATCCCGGATGCCGTGTTCTCGCACCTCTACACCCTGGCGACGGTCGCCAACCGGGAGCGCGGGTGGAACTTCGAACTGATGGGCATCGGGCCGGCTCTTCAGGCGACCAGCTACGAGGGCGGGGGCCAAGAGCATTACGACTGGCACATCGACTGGGGTGGCGGGCGGTCAAGGTTTCGAAAGATCACTGTGGTGGCCCACCTCTCCCAGCCCACCGACTTCGAAGGCGGTTCGCTACAGGTGACGAACGGCTCGTTCCCCGTGGAGGCGATGCAGCAGTCGGGCACCGTCACGGTCTTCCCGAGCTTCCTCCTTCATCGCGTGACGCCTGTCACGGCGGGCCGGCGCCTTGCGGCGGTGGCGTGGATAGTCGGGGAGCCGTACCGCTAGGGGACAGGGGAGCAAGCCTTTTCCCGTATCCGAAGTAGGCGGCGAGGCGGGTGACGGCGACATACAACCATGGATCGACGATCCACTCCTCGGGGAGCTCCAGGTCCGGTGGGCATTCCACCGGCTGCGGGACAGGCGACCTCAGGAAGGCAGGATCGTTGCCGCCACGGGCATTGTCCGGGCCGAGGCGCGCGTAGGGAGACTTCTCCGGGTGGAGCATGGCCTCGACCGCGGCCTCACCGTGGTCGATCCCGAGCCACCGGCAGATGAGCGGCAGGTGAGCCCGCGGGTCGTTCAACACGTCCTCGCTGCGCATTCGCATCCACCTGTCGGGTGGTAGCCGCTCGCTGAACCGCACCACCCTGCCGTGGTGGAAGAGCCATGTGCCGAGCAGATACAGATGGAAGAGCTCGGGGGCGATGTCCCAGAAGTTGGACGTGCTCCAGGCGGCGTGCATCGACTTCACGGTCGCTACCGGGTGCCTGGTCAGGTGGAGGTAGCGGGCGCGGGGGTACGCGTTCTCGATCCGCTCCAGGTAATCCTCTCGATTGGAGTCTTCAGGAGACTTCTCGATCGCCACGAGAGGGGCGATCTCGCGGAGGAGGTGATCGAGGATCGATGGGCCCTGCCAATGTTTCCGCTCGCACAGCCAGTTAGTGGCCCGCTCTATGGCCGCCTCGTCCTGCTTGCCTTCGTGGAGCTCGGCAATCGCTCGCACGAGGCCGGCGATCCTCGCCTGCAACGGCAGCCCTCGGTAGCCGGGCGGGTTGGTGATCAAGCCGGCGACGTCGTCTGCACGGAAGATGGCGAGCTCGGGGAACCCGTAGAGCTCCGGGTGCATTCCGATCATCGAGGCGACTACCGACGAATACGAACGCGCCGGCGCCAGAACGAAGATCGGCCGATGCCAGAAGGGATCTCGGGCGGGCTCCGTCGGTAGCTGCGCGGGATCGGTCGCCGGCTGGGGTTGCGCACGCAGAGCGTCCTGAGTCGCCGCCTTGGCGGTACTGGCAGGCATGGGAGGTTCCGCCGGCCGAGCCTCCGGCGCCGGGTTTCCCTTGATCGTGGGGGCAGGCTGGCGCGTGCGCTCCGCCACTGCCGGCGACGCCGGGACAGGGCTCGGCGCCTGTTCCCCAACCGAGGGGTTGCTGGCTTGAGCGGGGTCAGTGTTCATCGCGCGATGGAGTCCGGGCGAGCTTAGGCGGGAGGCACCCAGGTCGCCCCCGACCTTTCGCCTCGAAACATGCGAAATTTCCGGAAACGGCAACAGCAGCAGGCTACGTTTTGCCAACAGCAGCTTCGGAGCGGTGCGGGCGGAGGTCAGACCTCCTCCTGAATCACGAAAGGGGGATTCATGACGGACGTTCCGCCGCCTACCCCGCTGCCGATGCCGTCGCCCGAGCCCATCTCGACACCACCGGAGATAAGCGCGCCGTCGATGGCCCCGATGCCTTCAGTTGAGGCCCCGAGCATGGCCGCCACACCCACCTACGGCGCGCCGAGCGACTTCTCCACCCCGAGCCAGGCGAGCGACCCCTTCCAACCCTCGATCTCGGCGCCGAGTTTTGAGCCAACGTCAGTCCCGACATCTTTCGGAGGGCCGACATCTGGTCCGTCCTCGTTCGGGCCACCGAGCGAAGGTCCGTCCTCATACAGTGCGCCGACATCTGGTCCGTCCTCGTTCGGCCCACCGAGCGAAGGCCCGACGGGTTTCCCATCCTCGGGTCCGACCAGTGCGCCGACGGGCGGTCCGACCGGCTTCCCTTCCGCCGGGCCGACCATCGCCGTCTGACCGGCTTCCCTTCCGCCGGGCCGACCAACGCGCCGACGGGGGGTCCGACCGGCTTCCCGTCCGCCGGGCCGACGACCGCCCCGACCGGAGCTCCTTCGGGTTCTCCCAGTGGCACTCCTTCAGGTGCGCCTAGCGGCTTTCCCTCGGTTGCACCCTCTGGCGCACCGAGCGGGATCCCATCTGGCGCCCCAAGCCTGGCTCCATCAGGTCCTCCGAGCGGCGGCCCATCAGGTGGACCTTCAGGCGCACCGAGTGGTGCTCCATCGGTCGCCCCGAGCCTCGCTCCCTCGGGTGGACCCTCAGGGCTACCGAGCGGCGCTCCGTCTGGCGTACCTTCTGGAGGTCCCAGCGGCGCCCCTTCCGGCGTTCCGTCGGGCGCGCCCTCAGGCGCACCAAGCCTGGCTCCTTCAGCTGGACCAAGTGGGGGACCCTCCGGTGCACCAACCGGCGCCCCCTCCGGTGCACCCACTGCGGGACCTTCGGTCGCACCCAGTGGTGCTCCCTCAGGCGCACCCTCCGGTGCACCGAGTGGCGCTCCTTCTGGCGCTCCGAGTGGCGGACCCTCGAGCGCGCCCTCCGGCGGTCCATCCGGAACCCCGAGCGGTGCTCCCTCCGGCGTACCCTCCGGGGGTCCCAGCGGCGCTCCTTCCAGCGTCCCGTCGGGCGGACCCTCTGGTGCACCGAGCGGGCCTCCTTCAGGCGCTCCCAGCGGCGCCCCCTCAGGTGCTCCTTCCGGTGGACCAAGTGGCGCGCCATCAGGCGCACCAAGTGCGGGACCGTCGGGCGCCCCGAGCGGCGGCCCCTCAGGTGCTCCTAGCGGTGCTCCTTCGGGCGGACCGAGTGGTGTTCCTTCCGGTGCCCCGAGTGGCGCTCCTTCCGGTGCCCCTAGCGGTGCTCCAAGTCTGGCTCCCTCAGGCGGTCCATCGGGAACTCCAAGCGGTGCTCCCTCGGGTGGACCAAGCGCAGGACCATCGGGCGGACCCTCTGGTGCACCGAGCGGGCCTCCTTCAGGCGCTCCCAGCGGCGCACCTTCGGGTGGACCAAGCGCAGTTCCCTCCGGTGGCCCGAGTGGCGCACCAAGCCTCGCTCCGTCGACTGGGCCCTCTGGTGCACCGAGCGGTGCTCCTTCCGGTGGACCAAGTGGCGCGCCATCAGGCGCACCAAGTGCGGGACCGTCGGGCGCCCCGAGCGGCGGCCCCTCAGGTGCTCCTAGCGGTGCTCCTTCGGGCGGACCGAGTGGTGTTCCTTCCGGTGCCCCGAGTGGCGCTCCTTCCGGTGCCCCTAGCGGTGCTCCAAGTCTGGCTCCCTCAGGCGGTCCATCGGGAACTCCAAGCGGTGCTCCCTCGGGTGGACCAAGCGCAGGACCATCGGGCGGACCCTCTGGTGCACCGAGCGGGCCTCCTTCAGGCGCTCCCAGCGGCGCACCTTCGGGTGGACCAAGCGCAGTTCCCTCCGGTGGCCCGAGTGGCGCACCAAGCCTCGCTCCGTCGACTGGGCCCTCTGGTGCACCGAGCGGTGCTCCTTCCGGTGGACCAAGTGGCGCGCCATCAGGCGCACCAAGTGCGGGACCGTCGGGCGCCCCGAGCGGCGGCCCCTCAGGTGCTCCTAGCGGTGCTCCTTCGGGCGGACCGAGTGGTGTTCCTTCCGGTGCCCCGAGTGGCGCTCCTTCCGGTGCCCCTAGCGGTGCTCCAAGTCTGGCTCCCTCAGGCGGTCCATCGGGAACTCCAAGCGGTGCTCCCTCGGGTGGACCAAGCGCAGGACCATCGGGCGGACCCTCTGGTGCACCGAGCGGGCCTCCTTCAGGCGCTCCCAGCGGCGCACCTTCGGGTGGACCAAGCGCAGTTCCCTCCGGTGGCCCGAGTGGCGCACCAAGCCTCGCTCCGTCGACTGGGCCCTCTGGTGCACCGAGCGGTGCTCCTTCCGGTGGACCAAGTGGCGCGCCATCAGGCGCACCAAGTGCGGGGCCGTCGGGCGCCCCGACGCGGCCGGTGCCCCCAGCGGTGCTCCTTCGGCTGGTGCTCCTTCCGGTGCCCCGAGTGGCGCTCCTTCCGGTGCCCCGAGCGGTGCTCCAAGTCTGGCTCCCTCCGGGTGCTCCAAGCGGCGCTCCCTCCGGTGGACCAAGCGGGGGACCGTCTGGTGCCCCGAGCGGCGCACCCTCCGGTGGACCAAGTGGGGGACCGTCGGGCGGTCCATCGGGAACCCCAACGCGGGCGCTCCCTCCGGTGGACCAAGCGCAGTTCCCTCCGGTGCCCCCAGCGGCGCACCCTCCGGTGGACCAAGTGGGGGACCGTCGGGCGGTCCATCGGGACCCCAAGCGGGGCTCCCTCAGGTGCACCAAGCGCGGCTCCCTCGGGTGCTCCCAGCGGCGCCCCCTCCGGTGGACCAAGCGGGGGACCGTCTGGTGCCCCGAGTGGCGCACCCTCCGGTGGACCAAGTGGGGGACCGTCGGGCGGTCCATCGGGAACCCCAGCGGGGCTCCCTCAGGTGCACCAAGCGCGGCTCCCTCGGGTGCTCCCAGCGGCGCCCCCTCCGGTGGACCAAGTGGGGGACCGTCTGGTGCCCCGAGTGGTGCTCCTTCCGGCGTACCTTCCGGGGTTCCCAGCGGCGCCCCTTCCGGTGCCCCGTCGGGCGCGCCCTCAGGTGCACCAAGCCTGGCTCCCTCAGGTGGACCAAGTGGGGGACCCTCGGGTGCTCCATCCGGAGCCCCTAGCGGTGCTCCCTCCGGCAGTCCATCGGGAACTCCAAGCGGTGCACCCTCGGGTGGACCAAGCGGGGGACCATCGGGCGGGCCCTCTGGTGCACCAAGCGCGGCTCCCTCGGGTGCTCCCAGCGGCGCCCCCTCCGGTGGACCAAGTGGGGGACCGTCTGGTGCCCCGAGTGGTGCTCCTTCGGGTGCTCCCAGCGGCGCACCTTCGGGTGGACCAAGCGGAACCCCCTCCAGTGCCCCGAGTGGCGCGCCAAGCCTCGCTCCGTCGACTGGGCCGTCCGCTGCACCGAGCGTGGCTCCTTCCGGTGGACCTTCGACTGGGCCGTCTGGTGCACCGAGCGTGGCTCCTTCCGGTGGACCGAGTGGCGCGCCGTCAGGCGCACCAAGTGCAGGACCATCGGGCGCACCAACCGGCGGCCCCTCTGGCGGACCCTCTGGCGGACCAACAGGCGGTCCCTCGCCCGGTCCTAGTGGCAGCCCCTCTGGCGGACCAACAACTGGTCCAAGCGACGGTCCCTCGCCCAGACCGCCGAGCGAGCCCCCGTCGCCCTCACCGGGCGGCCCCTCGCCGTCTCCAGGAGGTCTCACGCTCGGCCCGGCTGAACAACAAACAGTCCCGCAGGCCCTGCAACCTGAAATGACGATCAACAAGCTGATCTCAGGGGCGTTCAGGGGCGATCAGGTCGATCCGATCCAGCCGATCCAGCCCGTCGGTCCGGGCGAATATCAGGGCCCCACTTGGCAGGATGCGATCAACGCTCAACGAGAGCAGTTCGCAACCGACCACGGGGAAGTTCCGTCACCTTCTCAGGGCGCGCAGGTAACGGAGCCGGCCGGCCCGGAGCAACACAGTAACAGCCCGGAGCAACACGGCCCGGACCAACACGGCGAGCCGCCACCCGCCGGACCGAGCGAGACCTCCGCGCACGACTACGCCACCGGCGTCCCGCATCCGGAGGAAGGTTGGCAGCAGCCGCAGCAGCTGCCGGACAGTGGCGTGCTCACGGAACAGCAAGCCGAGGAGCGCCGCTCCCTGCTCGAGGCCCACGACGTACCGCCGGAGGACATACCGAAGGTCGCCGGCGTGGAGCCCTGGGCAGTACAGATGATCCAGGAGAAGATGGCGGGTTTCGGTCCGGGCGCTTACCTCGACATCAAGCCCGGCACGATGGAAGCCATGCTCCGCCGGGAAGAAGGGGCGGTCGGCAAGCCGGAGGAGTCGAAGCCCAAGAGCATCCGCGACTTCGAGGAGTGGGTCGGGTACGGGAAGGGGCAGCAGGATCATGGCTTCGTCGGGTTCGGGCCGCCGACGATGCCCGACCGGACGGTCCAATCGACCTCCGGCCCCGACTCGTTCACGATGTCGGACCCGATGTACGACAAGGTGACTCAAGCTTTCAACAAGCGCAACGAGGAGTACAACAACCAGATCGCCGACTTCACGCGCTACCAGCAGAACGGCTACAACATCTGGAACGGCGACCAGCAGATGACCGTCTACCCCCGGATCTCCGACGGCAATGTTCAATGGACCAATGCCGATGGCGAGACGAGAACACTAGGCCCGAACGTCGTCTACACCGTGGACGCCAACAACCAGATGGTGGCGCCGCTATCCGGCGATGTCGACGGCTTCTCGCTTTACAACCCCGCCTGGGGGCCGCCTGGCACGGCCGAGTACCATGCCCAAGAGACCGCGTTCTGGCAGGAGATAGCCAAGGACACGGGCGGCGTGTTCCAGCACGACGGCAATACCGTGTCCTGGAACCCGCAGTCCGAGAAGCTCCAGAACCTGCGGGCAGACATCCTTTGGGAGTACGCCGACAACAATCCGGCCGGCCAGAACATCATGAGGGTCACGCCTGAGCGGGTCTTCATGACAAGGGGGCCCGCCGTCGACCGCCAGACCGGGCAAGTCATGTCGCGGGGTGTGCAGCAGTATCCGAGGGAGTTCTTCGATCACTGATCAAGGAGAGGTATGAGCGACGCCATGATGACGGCGGGCCGGCACCGGCAGTTGGTCGACGAGTACCTGCCGCTCCTGGAGGACACTCGTGATCCGGGTTCACGCCAACGGGCTGCGGAGCTGGAGGCGGAGTACAAGGCCGGCCTCCCGGTAGTGCCCATCGCCCGCTGCCCGTACACGAGCGCCGTCCAGAGCTTGACGATGGACGTCTTCGACACCGATGGTCCCTGGTGGAACTACGAGAACTCGGTCCGGGACTGGGTGCCGTACAACGAGACCTGCTTCTCGATCGTCGGCGCACTGCACCTCAACGCCGCCCCGAGCTGGACGCCGTTCGTCGTGCTGCCCGGCCCGGAAGTTCCGTTCGTCGTGCCGAGCCTGCTCGAACGGCCCGAAGCCGTTGCTGTCATCAACCACGTCCGCGTCGGCGAGCACGACGGCTATGCCGTCGCCTATTTCGACAGCGCGCCGCCTCCTCCGGAGATCCCGAGATTGAACGAATGGGGCTCGAACCGGTTCTGGTACACGGGCGCGGATGGTCGTTGGGGCTGGGACCACAGTTTCGAGGATCAGGAACGGGTCGACTTCGAGCTGGGGCCCTGGCTCGACACCGGCAAGCTGCAGTGGATCGCTCCTGGCGACGAGACTCTCACGCTCCAGCGGGGAAACGAGGACTTCCCGTACACGGGGATCGAGGGCAGACGAGCGTACGTGCGGATGCAGTACGGCCTGGTGTGGGACGGCCGGATGCGGCCGGAGGACTTGGCGACGATCCAGGCTTACTGGCAGCGGCAGTCAGCCGGAGGTAGAGCCTGAGAGGCGCTCGCCGCTAGGCGGGAGCCACCGCCACGGGCGACGGCTCGACCGGCGCGCCGGCAACGGGACGCGGCTGCGGCTCGCCACCGTCGTTCGAGCGCAGCTCCGTGAGCAACGCTGAGATCTCCTGTTGTATCTGGCGGCCGTTGTTTCGCCGCTGAACGAGCTGCTCCTGGGCCGCTTCACGCTTCGACCCCTCCTCCTCCAAGAGCCGCTTGGTCACCTCCAGCGACTCGCTCAGCTGCTTCTCACGTTCGGCGAGCGCGTCCCGGACTGCGGTGCGCATCTCCTCCTGCAGGTCGATCAGCTCCCGCTGGAAGGTGGTGTTGACGGTGACCTGCGTCTCGTTGCACTGCTCGGACAGCCAGGAGCGGAACTCCGAAGTGAATGCCGCCCGGGCCTTGCCCTTGAAGGCCTGGAACGCATAGAGGGCGCCGAGGCCGATGCCGATCGCGATCCCGACCGGCGGTGCCACGATCCCCGCACCGATGCCGAGGCTGCTACCGGTCAGCAGGGAGCTGAGAGATCTACCCGACGAGAAGCTGGACAGCACCGACAGCTTGTCGTAGCCGTTCAGCGTGTGCGTGCCCATGTTGATCCCCGACAGGTCCTCTCCGAGGCGGTTGGCGGTCACGTGGGCGATCGACTCCTTCAGGTCGCTCGCCGAATCGATGTCGTCGATGACCTTCTCGACCATCGCCACGAGGGTGGCCGCAGCGTCCTCGTTGAGGCGACTCGCCAGGGCAGTGAGATCGGCGACGACCTCTCCGGGCAGGCTCTCTTCGTCTTTCTTGGTCGCCTTCTTCAGGCGCTCGTCGTACTTGCGCCTGATGTCGGTGATGCCGCGGGCGACGTCCTCGGAGCGTCTCAGCGTCAGCTTGCGGATCTCCGAGTCGAACTGACGGGGCCACTCTGCCTTGTCCTGGCCGAGCTTTTGCAGGCGCGCCTGTTCCTGTTCCAACGTGGCCCTGGTCTCGCCGCCTGACTCCAGCGCCGACAGCTGCTCGGAGAGCGCCCGCTCGGCGACCGCCAGCGGCCCGAGCGTCTCGCGCAGGAGGTTGGCATCGTTGAGCACGCCGGCGCGCTCGACGACGAAGTCGGAGATCGCCTCTTGCAGGGCAGGGATGCCGGACTCCTCGAGCAGCTCGCGACGATCGTCCTCGTCCTCGCTCGCCAGGGCCCGGTTCGCGAGCAGCGCGCTGACCGGGACCATCGGGCAGTCCGCAAAGCGCGGCGCCTGCTCTCGCAGGATGCGCCGGTTGTCCTCCATGATGTTGCGCCATCCCCGGTGCAGGTCGATCTTGGTGAGCGCGAAGACGACGGTGTCGATGCGAGCAGAGGCCCGCCGGAGGAACTCGAGCTCGGCGGCGCGGATCTGCGCCCCCGACTCGAGCACGAACATCAGCGCGTCGGCGAACTGCATCGACTGCAGGGTCAGCTCGGCATGGCCGGACGACAGGCCCCCTACGCCCGGCGTGTCGACGATCATCACGCGCTGCAGTATCGGGGCGGGAGTGCCGAGCTGGACCGCCCGGATGTTGGCCTGGTTCTGGGGGTTGCCCTCGACCGTCGCCAGGTTCCGCCCTTCCTCGAAATCGACGGGTACCCGGGAAGTCTCCCCATAGCGGACGATCGCCGCGGTCGGGGGATCGGCGTAGAAGAACGAGATCGGCGATCCGGTCACCACCTCCACCCCGACGGGCGAGAGGTCCGGCTTCTCCAGCAAGGCGTTGACGAGCGAGCTCTTTCCCCGCTTGTCCTCACCGGCGACGAGGATCACCGGCCGTGGGCGGCCGGGGGCGTCGCGCTTGGCCACGAGTGTGTCGGCGGCGCCGTCACGCCCCTCCGAGCGGACGAAATCGGCAGCCCGCGTGACCAGCTCGGCGATGTTCGGGCTCGTCATTGCACGCTCCTGTAGAGGATCTGGTACGACCGCAGCACCGTGCGGGCCACCTTGGCCTGGGCTGGGTCGGCCTCACTGACCATGAACGTCCGCCACCGTGACATCCCGTCCTGAGCGGCGCGGCTCAGCTCTTCCTTTGAATCGTTGGCGGCGCCGAGCTTGCGGGCCGCCGGTCCCGGCGAGAAGAGGCGGTTGAGCTCCTCGAGTGTCTCCGGGTCGAGGCGTACGCGGCCCATCAGGCAGTCGTGCATCGCCTCCAGCTCGGCCACCGGATGCATGCTGGGGTCGAGCCGCAATGCCTCCACGTCCGCCCGAAACCGTGCCATCGCCGATGACGCCTCGGCCTCGGCGCTGAACGAGATCCGCCGGAGGAGCTCCAGCACCGAGCGCACCTTCAACACGTGGTCCTGGTCGCGGAAGTACTTGGCCAGCGTCCGCTTCACCTCGGCGATGCCGGACATCGCCGAGAGCTCCTTGCGCAGCGAACCGGCTCCGAGCGTCCCGCCGCGGATGAACGCCACCGCCCGGCCGACCCCGTACAGGTCGAGCATCGCCAGGAGACGCTCTCGGTCGGACCCGGCGACGGGCGCCTCGGCGGTGACGAAGCGGTCCGCCGACCAGAGGAGGCGCCTGAAGGCCTTCTCCTCCATGCCGGCCAGGCCCTCCAGGTACTGGACGTCGCTCTCTTTCAGCGACGCCGTCTCTGCAGTCTCGGCCACCAGCCCGATCACCGGTACGACAGTCGCCACCTCGTCGCGGAACTTCGCCGCGTACCGGTCGGCCAGCTCCAGCGCCACTCCCCACGGATCCTGGCGCGCCGTCGCCCAGCTGGTCGGCCTTCGAAAGCACGCCCACCGCGTTCGCCGCCGTCTGGCTCGCCTCCATCTCGGATCCCGCCCGGAACAGGTGGAGTGCCTCCAGCTCGTCCTCCATCATCACCTGGTTGAAGAGGAACACGACTGCATCGGCCCGCTGCGTGGCGTCGGCCGAGTTGGACTCGTTGCTGAGAAGCGTCTCGGTGGCGGAGCTGAACTGACCGTGCACCGAACCGATGCCGGGGGTGTCGATCAGGGTGACCCACTGCAGCGTCTCGTTCGCCAGGAAGCAATGGAGCGCCCGCACCTTCTCGACGGGAACCTCGAGCTGCTCGGGGAGCGTGCCGGCCGGTGTCAGCTGCGTCTCGACGACGGTCCCGTCCATCAGCTCGACGTCAACCCGTTGCGGATGCCCGTAGCGGAACCAGGTGACGAGCCGCGTGCACTCGCTCACGTCGGTCGGCGCCACCCGCTGACCGAGGAGGGCGTTGACCATCGTCGACTTGCCGGCATTGACCCGCCCGACGACCGCCACCCGGACCGGCTCGCGCAGCCTCTTGAGGAGCTATCTCGAACTCGGCCTTGACCGGGTCGGGGGCAACAGCCACCCCCGTCTCGATGAGCTCGGACACTCTCTCGATCATGTTGCTGGCCGGCATCGCGGTGGTTACCCTTCCTCCCGGTGCCTTACGGTAGCGTCCCCACGCAGCGCCTCAACATCGAAGAACGGGTGGTGCGGCGGGCGTGGTCCGACCCGGCCTACAAGGCCCGGCTGCTCGCAGACCCGAAGTCGGCTCTGGAAGAGGTGCTCGGCGTCGAGTTGCCCGCCAGGCTGGAGGTGCAGGTGGTGCAGGAGCGGCCGGACATGCTGTGCATCGTGTTGCCCGTCGACGTCTCCGGGATCCCGCCGGTGACCGCCGGAGTGATGATCGGACGGCGGCCGAGGGCCTGAGGCCAGGTCAGGCAGAGGACCGGGACGAGCGACGCCTGGGCGCGTCTCCCGTTGCGACCCTGCTGATGGCGCCCGGAAAGCACCGAACCGGCAGCAGGCGCTCGACGAATCCCGCAAGCTCGGCGGCCGGCAGATGAACCGTGGCGATCCGCAGGGACCCGTAGAGGATGTCCTCCCAGGCGGCTCCGCCTCTGCCGAACATCGACCCGACGGGGACCGGTTCGCACGCCTCGGCGGTTCTGACGGCAATCCCGCTGCCCTTGGCCCGCAGGCACAGCTCGACCACCTGCCAGCCGCGCCGCGCCAGCCCAGCCGAGCGAGCCGTCGAAACCTCCGAGGCGGTCGTAGACGGACCTCTGCATCGCGAGCGCGCCGGCCGCCAGTGCGACCGCCTCGCCGCCTTCGCCGACCGGCAGCCAGCGGAGGTCGAACGGGTCACGAAGGGCGCCGCCCGCCGGGGCGAGACCCATGCTCGGCCGGCCGCAGAGGCCGAACGGCAGCACGGGCGCGCCGACAACTGCCGCTTCCCCTCGAGCTTCCCGTCGAGCCGCCTCCACCAGCCGCTCGGCGACCGCCGCCAGCCGTCCCGCTGGCATCTGCTGGAGGACCGCCCCCTCGACGAAGACGAGGGTGTCACCGCCGGCCGCCTCCGCACCCTCGGACCAGTCAAAGGCGGCGACGACCTCCCACGACTGGCTGACCGCCTCTGCCAGACCTGCGAGCGGCGCGAGCGACGGCTTCCCGGCGACGACGAGCGACACGGCGGCCGTCCCCCCGGCCGACCGAGGGTGGCTGACGGCCGGCTGCCGGCGGGCGCTCGGCTCGACGGCATACCGATCGCCGACCACCCGAGCCTGATCGAAGAGGTCCTCGCCGGTCGCCGGCCACTCGAGGTCCATGGCTGACCTCACACCGGTGGCATCCGATGCCAGCACCCGCGCTGTGGCAGCAGACATCTCCGGTCTGCTGCGGAGGCTTTCGAGCAATGCCGCCAGTCGCTGCTCGGAGAAGTGCAGCGTCGTGATGCGCACGAGGTCGTGCACGTAATGCTCCCAGTCGATGGCGGTGATGCCGCCGAAGCTGAGGCTGGCGTCCGGGACGCGGGCCGAGGCGACGGAGGAGACCGCAGCTCTCTTCCCATGGCGCCAGAGCCGGATCGAGAGCTCGTGAACGTCGGCTCCGTAGTGGCCGATCCTGCTCGTCGAAGCCCCCTACCTCCTCGAGCTCGCTCCTCGACACGGCGAAACACTGCGCCGAGAGCACCGGAACCCACCCGAGCCGATCGTCCGGCTTGCCCCGCCACTTGAGGCGCAGCAGATGGTTCGCCCAGGTGAGCCCGTACCCGCCACCGGTCCCACTCTCGCCGACCACGGCCGGGGACACCGCCGCGTATCCGGCGCCGAGCGCCTTGCGCATCTGCGGCAGCCACTCGTCGGAGACGGTCGCTCCGGCGGCGCGGAACTCGACGATCGGGGCGCTCGATGCCGCCACGGCGGCATTGCGGGCAGCACCCTCGCCAGTACCGGCTGGGACCTTGACGATCTTGACGCTCGAGGGGTGCTCCTCGTCGGTCGAGTCTTCGTGGTCGGTGACGACAATCCCTTCTGCGAAGGGCACGAGCTGTTGTGAGAGGTGGTGGACGGCCCCCCCGGGTGGGTTGCCGAGAGACAGGACGACGACCGAGAGACCTCGTGCGGGCGGCTGGGGGAGCGGCGCCTGCTGCCAGGCGCCGATGGCGACGAGCTCTGCCTCCACCCATGCCGGCTCGGGGGGCAGGCTCGGGGTCTCGAACGAATCCCAGGGCCCGCACGCCGCCTCCATCGCCTCCAGCACCATCGCAGCGCTTGGGTAGTCCGAGAGCGCTTCCACCCGCCCTGCCCGGCTGTGCCGCAGCTCGGCCGATACGAAGTCCTCCACCAGCGACTTGTCCGGTGCCACCAGGTCTGGTACCCCGCACCGAACGAGGAAGGAATGGGTTGCCTCCGTCCAGGAGACGGGGTCGTCGACCATGTCGTCGTCAGCGCGTGACGAGCAACCGCATGCCCGCCGCAGCCTCCAGCAGGATGCGGTTCTGCCGCTCCCAGATCGCCACGCCCAATTGCGGGCTGAGGCGGTTACGCGAGTGGAGCGAGCGGGCGACGTCGACGGGGCTGCGGACGAGGGCTATCGCGACCGGTTCGGCCAGCGCTTCTCGCCACAACGGGAGGGTGACGCATGTCCGCGGGTCCTTCCACACCCACGGCCGCTTCACGTGGACCTCGTAGAAGAGTCGCCTCATCTCGGCGGGCGGAGTTGCAACCCTTGCGAGGGCGTTCCGGTGGCGGCTGCCGTTCGGCGGCGGGCACCACCAGGCGCGTCCCATCTCGGCGAGCAGCCTGTCGTTGAGGTCGACCATCGAGATGCTCTCGAAATGGCCCTTCGGGTTCGCCCCCGGATGGGTCAGCAGGTCTGCTTCCACGCAGAGCGCCGGTCCGAGCGAGCTGACGAGCCGCGTGGCTGCCGAGGTGCCGCTGCGATGCATCCCGAGCACCAGGACGCCCTCGGGGGCACGACCGGGGCGATGCGGCTCAGGCGAGGACATCGATGCCGAAGTGGCGGATGAACCAGCGGGCGGTGCGCCGACGGCGACGGTCCATCTCGTCCCGCCGCTGCCATGCGTCTCCCTCTACCAGCGTCGCCCAGGCACGAGGGAAGGCGGGGCGTCGCGAGTGGTGGCGGACGACCCTGTCGATCGCCGGCTCGTCGAGGTGCACGACCGCCAGGCGGAGCGTGTTGGAGAGGATCCCGCTCTGGTCGACGGCATAAGGGAAGGCCTCTCGGAACAGGTGCCTGGCGCTCACGGAGGAAACGCACTGGCACTTGTACCCGAGCATCCACAGCCTGAGCGACAGCTCGGCATCCTCGGAACCCCAGCGGTACATGCCTTCGTCGAAACCTCCCACCTCTTCGAATACGTCCCGTCTCATCGCCAGGAAGCAGCCGCAGATGAACGGCACGTCGATCGGTACGGCACTGGTCACGTTGAGCCACTTCATCCGCAGCGAGAGCTCGCCCCAGGTGAACCCGTAGCCGAGGCTCGAGACGCCCGGTGCAAGGTGCCCGATCGCCGTCGTAACCTCGCCGACCGCAGGGTCCGCGAGCGTGTCGACCAGGGGCTGCAACCAACCCTCGGATGGCACGACGTGGGCGTCGCTGAAGACGATCACCTCTCCGGCGGACCGGCGTGCTCCGAAGTTGCGGCCGACTGCGATGCCCATCCGCCGGTCGGACCTGGCGATCACCACCTCGGGATGGTCTTCGAGGAAGTCAAGGCTGCCGTCCGTGGACCCGTCGTCCACCACCACTATCTCGGTCCCAGGTGGCGTCGTCCGCCACATCGCCTCGACGGTCTGCCGCAGGTAGTCGCCCTCGTCGAGCGTGACGATCACGATGCTGACAGCAGGTCCCGCCCGCACCGGGTGCTGATCGACCACCTGGCAACCCTAGGCGAAGGGGCCCGTACGGAACCTTGCCGGATCGGCCTGTAACGGGCGCAGCCATGTCGAGACTTTGAGGTGGAGATCCCTCCGGTGCCCGATGCCGTACCCTTTGTGAGGCAGAGCGAGAGATGATGCGCAACAGCCGACAAGGACTTGGAGACGGGGAGATCCCGGAGGGCTCGCCGATCGGGCGCCGGGTGTTCCTCGGCGTCCTCGGGCTCGGTGCCGCCGGCGTCGCGGCCGGGGCTCGAGGTCAGGCCGCCGTCGGACGGGTCGTGTCGCCGATCGTGCATGCGGCTGGGAACGGGATCGCAGCACTCATCCCGGGCGCCAACCGGTTTCGCATCTATACCGTCACCGACGGCTACCCGTTCGAGTCGGACTCGCAGTACCGGCTGGAGGTCGGCGGTCTCGTGCGGCGGCCGATGTCGCTCACGCTCAACGACTTGAAGTCGATGCCGGCGACCCGGCTGGTGAAGGACTTCCAGTGCGTCACCGGATGGCGTGTCCCCGACGTGCCGTGGATCGGCGTCCGCCTGGCCGACCTGATCGCACGGGCCGAACCGACGAGCGCCGCCAAGGCGGTCGAGTTCTACAGCTTCGACGGCGCCTACAGCGAGAGCCTCACGCTCGATCAGGCCAACCGCTACGACGTCATCGTCGCCTACGAGATGCTCGGTGCGTCGATCACGACCGAGCACGGGGGACCGGTCCGCCTCTACGTGGCCCCGATGTACGGCTACAAGTCGTGCAAGTGGCTGCGGTCGATCAAGGTCGTCGCCGAGCCTGTCCCCGGCTTCTGGGAGCAGCAGGGGTACGACATCGACGCCTGGATCGGCGAGTCGAATGGCGAGACCAATCCCCCCGTCGACGGGAAGTAGGCCTTTGCCCACGTCGGGGGCGAGAGGTCGGGTCCGCAGGTTCGACGGGGTGGAGCGTGCTGCGCACTGGTTCACCGCCGCCCTCGTCGGAGTCCTGATCGCCACCGGGGCAGTGCTCTACGTTCCCGCCTTTGCCCGCGGCCTCGGCGGACGGAGTCTCGTCCAACCTCTGCACACCTGGGTCGGGATCGTCGTCTTCGCGCCGCTGTTGCTGGCGGTGGCCGGACGGTGGGGGAGGGGGCTGCGGGCAGACCTTCGTCGGTTCAACCGCTTCTCGGCCGACGACAAGCGCTGGCTCAGCACGTTCACGACGAGCTTCTCGGTGCGTCTCGGGAAGTTCAACCCCGGCCAGAAGCTGAACGCGGTGGTCGTGGGCGCCTCGCTGACCGTCCTGTTCCTCACCGGGCTCGTGCTGAAGTGGGCGAGGTACTTCCCCGATTCGATACGCACCGGCGCCACGTTCGTACATGACGTCTTCGCAGTCGCCCTCACGGCGCTGATCGCCGCCCATGTGGTGATGGCGCTCACACACCCGCAGGCGCTCCGCAGCATGGTCACCGGATGGATCGGCGAGAGCTGGGCCGAACGCCATTCGCCGGCCTGGCTGGAAGAGCTCGGGCTGCGCAAGCAGAGGCGACCGGCGGGGGGAGCCTCAGGCGGCGGCGGCGCTCCGCTCGGGGAGAACCGCCACCGGCGAACCTCCGCTGTCGATGCCGCAGAGCCTGCGCCATCCGCGGGGGACCCGGAGAGACCGGCCGTCGTCTCGGTGGCGACGGCCTGGAAGCCGGTCGGCGAACCTGGCCAGGGTGCCACTGCGGGCGAAGGCGCCTGAGTTGGCGAGTGCGGTGCACACCGGGCGCAGTGCGTCATGGCGCATGGCGACTCGCGCCGGCGAGTGCCGCACTGCCTTCCACGTCTTCCAGGCAGGTAGTCCCACCGTCGGGTAGACGCCCGGGTGGACGAGACCGTCGAACATGAACCGCATCAGCACCGGCGCCACGTGCCGGATCAACGCCCGTTCGTAGCGGGACGCCCTTCGCCACGAGCTCGGGGAGCACGATCCGCCCGTAGGCGAGGTGCCTCGCCTCCTCCGCCCGGTGGTAGCGGTTGACGGCGCGGATGAACGGGTCGGTCTCGGGATGCTCCGAGGCGAGCTTCTGCAGGAGGTCGGGGATCTCCTCGCCTGTGAGCACGAGCACCACGAACAGAGCGGGGTGGCGGATCACATGGAACATCACGAAGCGCCTGATCCAGCCCGTCACCCCGCTGCGGAAGGGGTCCTCCGCTGTGGGGGCGAGATCGGTCAACAGCCGTTGGAAGAGGCGGGAGTGGCGGGTCTCTTCCCCGAGCTCGTGCAGCTCGTAGAGCACCCGCGGGTCGAGCAGGGTCTCACGGTTCGCCATCTGGTAGCCGAAGCCGGCCATCAGGATCGCCTCGAAACGGATCCCTCCGTCCACGATCGCCCCCACCTCCTCGCGCGACAACCTCTCCCACTGCTCGTCGCTGAGGTCGATGCCGAGGCCGGCGACGGTGAGCAGCTCCTTCGGGAGGACCGGGCCCGGTCCGACCGAACCGGGCACGTCTGTGTCGGGCTCGATCACCCTGTTCGAGGAGACGGTCGACAGCCGCTGTATGCGGTCTTCGAGTGCAAGCGCCATGGAAGCAGTATCTACGAAGTTATAACTCTTGTCAACCTATCAATTCATCGAAACGGCGATAGACTTTGCACATGGCGCTGCATGCCGACTCGAGCGAGGCGGGGAGCCAGACGAAGGGGGAGCGCACCAGGGCATCGGTGCTGTCGGCGGCGGTGCGTCGTTTCGCGGCGGATGGGCTGCGAGCGACCTCGGTCTCGGACGTCGCTCGTGACGTCGGCATCACCCCGGCCGCGGTCTACGCCTATTTCCCCAGCAAGACGGCGCTTTTCTACGCCTCGGTCGATGCGGACGCGGAGGCGATGATCAGCGAGGCCCTGGAGGAGATCTTCTCCGAGGGATCGATAGGCGAGTGGGAACCCCTCTTCGGCCGCCTGCTGCAGGGCCTCGAGGACCATCCCCTCGCCAGGCGCATCCTGTCGGGGGGGAAGGGCCGATCGCCGAACGCCTTCTCGGGCTGCCGGCGCTGATGACGCTCAGGCGGAACCTCGCTGATGTCCTCTCGGCGGGCCAGTCGGCCGGGACGATCAGGCCGGACGTCGATCCGGATCAGCTGGCGACGGGCCTGGAGACCGTCGTGCTGGCCCTGCTCATCGCAGCCCTGCAGACGGGCGGGGTCAACGATGTGGATCGCGTCGTAGGGGTGCGGGAACTGCTCGACGCCAGCCTGCACGTCCCGGTTCACGGAGCACCGGGCTAGCGCTCCGTCGTCGCCGACTCAGTCCTCGAAGGTGAGGTGGGAGTCCACCATCTCGAGGTAGTTCTGCCAGGCGCCTCGAACCGCCTCGCGGTGGGCGTCCAGCTCGCCGTCGACCGCCGCCTTGTAGGCGTTGCGGGCGTCGTTCACCGAGCGCAGGTAGTTGTCGCGGGCGATCGCCATGCTCTCGTTGTACTGCTTGCGGATGGTCGCAGCGTGCTCGTTGTAGGTGGCGCGTGCCTGGGCGACGACGTCGCGCCGGGTCGTCGTGGGGGCGTTGGCGACGGCCTCCTTGTAGGTCCCCCAGGCCTCGTCGATGGCCTTGCCGTGCTGGCCCTCGGCGGCCGCCTGCATGCGGTCGAACTCGGTGCGTGCCGGGGTGAGGGACTGCTCGTAGCGCTCCCAGGCGCTCTCCACCGCCTCCCGATACACCTCCCAGGCGTCGTCGATGATGCCGAGGTATTGATTGCGTGCTTCGATGTCGGCGGCTCTGCTGTCTTCACCTGGCATCTTGCTCACCCTCCTCACCATCGCCCCGGTGACGGTTCGTGTCGGCTCGCTCCCGTGCGGGCCGTTGCTCCGCAGACGGTATCCCGTGTGCCCGGCCGTGCGCTAGATCGTGCCTTGCTGCACTCGATCGTACCCCCTTTGCCCACGCTGGTTGCTGACATGGCCACTTTCTGAAACATTTTGGCACCGCCGATGCCGCCGCCTCCGAGAGGCCGCAGCCGTCCCCGGGAGTGTCTCGGTCAGCCCTCCGGCTCGTGTTCCTCCAGGCAGGCGCGCATCTTTGCGATGGCGCTGCCGAGCGTGAGGCGTGCCTCGGTGTGGTCGAGGCCCGTCGAGCGGCGTATCTCCTTCATCGACTGCGCCTCACCTCCGTCCATCCCGAAACGCGCCATCACGACCGCCCGCTCCTTCTCATCCAGGCAGGCGAACAGCTTGTCCCGATCGGCGTGCACCGCCAGCACGTCCCAGTCCGGCTCGTTCACCGGATCGGCAAGCTCATGCGCCGGATCGGCGTACGGCCAGCCCTCGTCGCTCTGCCAGCCCGATGTGGTCATGTGACCGTTCTCGCGCGCCCCGGCGCTCGCGTCAAGGGCTCGATCAGGCTCATCCCGGTCTCATCCCTCCGAGTGCTCTCGCACCAGCTCGAAGATCGTCGCCCCGTAGCTGTCGACACGCATCGGTCCGAGGCCCGGGATCGCAAGCAGTTCCGTCCTCGTTCTCGGGCGCCTGGCGACGATCGCCTCGAGGGTCTTGTTGGGAAGGATCACGTACGCCGGGACATCTGCGGCCCGCGCCGCTCGCGCCCGCCACGAGACCAGGGCCTTGGTGAGGGCCCCGGCGTCTGGCGAGGTGGTGCCCTCTCGCAGCATCGCCCGCACCGACCGGTAGCCGTCCCGGGGGGGCCGGGCTCGAGGCGACAGGCCGAGCAACGTCTGCCGGGCGGCCTCGATCGCCGCCAACCAGGGCGAAGGCTCGCGCGCCAACGACCTAGTGCCGAACGTGCGGGTTGCCGACCAGCTGCAGTGCAGCTCGTCCTCGGCGCGCGTGAGGGCGACGTAGAGGAGCCTGCGTTCCTCGGCCAGCCGCTCGCCGTCGCCGCCCTGCCCGATGGGGACGAGCCCGTTCTCCAGGCCGGTGACGAACACGACCGGCCACTCGAGGCCTTTGGCCCGGTGGAAGGTCGCCAACTCCACCACGTCCGACTGCGACGGCGCCGGCTCGGCGGCGAGGGCCTGGCGCAGCCAGGCGGTGAAGCCGGCAGTCCCACCGGAGGGATCGAGCGCCGAGTACTCCCGCCCGAGCTGGGCCAGGATGGCGAGATCGAGGCCGGCCTCGGCTGCGGCCAGAGCGTCACGCTCGGGATCGGACGCTCGCAGGGGGTCCGCCGGCTGTTCGAGATCCGCCAGCCACGCCGACAGGCGTGCCGAGTCGCCGTTCGCAGGCAGTGTCGAGAGCGCCCGGCGAACGCCTGGTCGCTCGCCGAAGGGCACGTTGTCGAGCGAGCGATGGGGGACCCTGGCCGCCCGGCAGCCCTCTGCCAGCAGCGTCAACTGCGCATTGGTGCGGGCCAGCACGGCGATCTGGGACCAGGCCCGACCGGGGCGGTGAGCGCGCCGCACGGCTGACACGACCCCGAGCACCTCGTCGCGGTCGCTGGCGTACCGGATCACGTCCGGGATCGGTCCGTCGCTCCGCACGGCGGTCGGCGTCGGGTGGAACGAGATGACCGGCGCTGCGCTGTCGAACAGCGTGCCGCCGCCCGGCCTGGGCCTCGCCGGCGGGGCAGCCGCCCGGCCGATGGCGGCACGAGCCACCTCCACTATCTGTGGGGTCGAGCGGTAGTTGGACGAGAGGGCGATCACGGTGATGCCCGGCCAGCGCTCCTCCACCGAAGTCATGACCCGGGGATCGGCGCCGTTCCACCCGTAGATGGCCTGGGCGGGGTCGCCGACGACGCAGAGGTCGCGTCGATCGCCGAGCCACCCCTCCAGCAACGCCAGCTGCGCGAGGTTGACGTCCTGGAACTCGTCGACGAAGAGATGGCGGAAGCGCCATCGCTGGGCGGCCGCGACGTCGGGGTCCTCGGCGATCAGCCGCGCCAGGTGCGTCAACAGATCCTCGAAGTCGAGCATGCGTTGGCGGCGTAGCTCTACCTCGTAGCGGGAGAAGAAGTCGGCGATCTCCGCAAGCGACATCGGCGGCCGGCGGCCGGCCTCGGCGGCTGCCGCCTCGTATCGATCGGGGGTCACGAGGCGCGCCTTCGCCCACTCGATCTCGGCGGCGACATCTGCTGCCGGCGGCCGCCCGCTGAACGTGGTCCTGTTCCCGGCGTGGCGCCTTGACGCAGGGCCGTTCGCGCCGGCGTCGCCCATCACCCGCCCGACCAGGCGTACCTTGCTCGAGAGGACCGCCGGCGGCTGGAGCCCCCGGTCGGCGGCGAGCCTCCTCAGCTGGGCGAGGGCCACGGCGTGGAACGTCGCCGCAGTCACCTGGTCGATCACGCCGAGGTGGCGGAGCCGGCCCCGGAGCTCGCCGGCGGCCTTGCGCGTGAAGGTGAGGGCCAGCACGTGGGTGGAGGCAGCATCTCCGCTCGCGATCCGCCATGCGATCCGGCGGGTCAGCACCCGCGTCTTCCCAGAGCCCGCTCCGGCCACCACGCACAACGGCTGTGCGGGCGAGCTGATCGCCTCCGCCTGGCTCTCGTCGCATCCCTGGAGGAGACGCCTGCGAACATCGGGTGGAGGTTCGCCATGGCTTGCTCGCTCTGTCCGGGCAACCGTCACATCCCGCACCGTAGTGCCGGGCTGTGACACCGACCGCGCCCGGACGCGGATCGACCCCGAGTAGCCGGCAGCGGGACGCCGAACTTCTCGGGGTCGACCAATCTCGGCATTTCCCAAGACCTGACCGGACGCTCGAAGGCTGGTATCTCCAGGCTCCAGCATCCCCGATCCGTATGTGGTTGCCGAGTAACTAAAGCGATTTTGCGCCCGCGACGTGGTGCCGTCAAGGGGGCTTTGATGCCGATCCCGTTACGGAACGCCGGGTTGCGCGCCGGCATGGTCAGCGCCGCCGCGCCGCGCTCGCCGGTGGCACGGCCCCGAGCGGGTGGCACGATATCTTCGGGTCGATGCTGACCGCCTTCGACGACGCGCGCATCTTCGGCGCCGGATACGGCGAGGGCGAACCCTCCGTGCTCGCGCTGCACGGTTGGAGACGCACCCACAAGGACTTCGAGCGGGTGCTGACCGGAGGCGACGAGGTGATCCCGTCGATCGCGCTCGACCTGCCCGGCTTCGGAGCGACGCCCCCACCGCCCGAGCCCTGGGGGTCGCCCGAGTACGCCGATGCCGTGGCGCCGGTCCTCGAGGGCCTCGATCGGCCGGTGGTCGTCGTCGGCCACTCCCTTGGGGGCCGCGTCGCCGTGCACCTCGCGGCCCGACATCCGGAGCGGGTCTCGGCTCTCGTGCTGACGGGCGCTCCGCTCTTCCGGCCGGAGGGCGCCCCAGCCCGACCTGCGCTCGGCCTGAGGCTTGCGCGGCGCCTGCACAAGCTTGGGATCGTCCCCGAGTCCGGGGTGGAGAGGTTCCGCCAGAAGCACGGGTCGGCCGACTACAACGCCGCGCAAGGGGTGATGAGGTCGGTCTTGGTGCGGATGCTGGCCGAGGACTACGTGCCCGCTCTGCAGCGGATCCGCGTGCCGGTCGAGCTCGTGTGGGGCGACAACGACACGGCGGCGAGCCTGCGCGTGGCTCGAGAGATCGAGCGCCTGCTGGTCGAGTCGGGAGCTCCCTGCCGGCTCACGGTCTGCCCTGGTGCCGGCCATATGACGCCCCAGACGGCGCCGGAACAGTTGAGGGCTGCGATCGAGCGGCATCGCCGGTGACCGCACTCGGGATCGCCGCCGGCGCCGTCTGCTGCCTGGCGCTGGCGCCGGGCGCTCTGCGCTGGCTGCGGGTGGCGCAGCGTGAGCATTACCTGAGCGGGAGTGTCTCCCGCTTCGCATGGCGCTGGTGGTCGGCGGCGCCGCTCTCGCTCGCCATGTCCGTCGTCGCCGTCGCCGGGCTGATCGCCTCGATCTTCGTTCCCGGCGCGGCAATGGCGGTAGCCGTGGTGATCGCTGTCGGGCCACCGGGCCTGTCCCCGAAGGGCCGTACGTCCAAGCTCGCCTGGACGCGCCGCCTGCGAACTCTCGCCACGATCGCCGCACTGCTGGCGGCCGTGGTGGTCGTGGTCGGGGTGCTCGCCGGCAACTTCGCCGCCGGGGCGGCCGGCGCCGCCGTCGGGTTGCCGCTGATCCTCGACCTCGCGCTCGCCGCCGCCGCACCGCTCGAGAAGTCCCTGGCGGGTCGCCACGTCTCACGCGCCTCGACCCTGGTGAACAAGGTGCAGCCGCTGATCGTCGGCATCACCGGGTCGTATGGGAAGACCTCGACGAAGAACTACGTCGCCCACCTCGTCGCTCCTTTCAGGTCGGTGGTGGCGAGCCCGGCGAGCTTCAACAACCGCGCCGGCTTGGCGAGGACGGTGAACGAGCACCTGCGGCCCGACACGGAGGTTCTTGTCGCAGAGATGGGTGCCTACGGGAAGGGCGAGATCGCCGAGCTGTGTCGATTCCTGCCGCCGCAGATCTCGGTGATCACGGCGATCGGCCCGATGCACCTCGAACGTTTCGGGAGCCTGGAACGGACCCTGGCCGCCAAGGCGGAGATCATCGAGCATGCTCGCACGGTCGTGCTGGCGGTCGACGGCCCGCACCTGGCCGGCCTGGCGGAGCGCCTCGAGGCGGCAGGGAGACCGGTGGTCCGCTGCTCGGGTCGGGAACCCTCGACCTCCTCCGGACGGGTGCCCGATGTGGCAGTGGTCCTCCGGGCGGAGGAGGGGCGAGCCACCGGCGGGGAGCGAGCGAGTGGGGGGGAGCCGGCCACTGGGGAACGACCGCCCGCCGGCGAAGGAGAGCTGTCCTACTGGCCCGCCGGCTCATCCATCTCGGGCGGGACGACGGCGCTTGAGGCGCCCGCTCCTGAGGCGCCCGCAGCCGCGGCGCCCGCTCCCGCGGCGCCCGCCCCTGAGGATGGCGGGGAGCGCCGTGGGATCCTCGAGGTCTACCTCCACGGCGCTCTGACCGGGCGCGTGGAGGTCTCACCGCAGCACCGGCCCGCCGCCACGTCGAACGTCGCCTGCGCGATAGCGGTCGGCCTCGCTCTCGGGCTTGGCATCGAGCAGCTGCTGGGAAGGCTCGATTCCCTGCCGACGCCCGCCAACCGCCTGCAGGTGTACACCGCCAAGGGGGGCTTCACGGTCCTCGACGACACGTTCAACTCGAATCCCGAGGGCGCCAAGGTTGCCCTCCGGCTGCTGGACGAACGGGGAGCGGGAGGTAGGCGCGTGGTGGTCACCCCGGGAATGGTCGAGCTCGGACCGAGGCAGTTCGAAGAGAACCGCTCGTTCGCCGCCGGTGCCGCTGAGACCGCGGCGGCGATAGTGGTGGTGGGGCGGACGAACCGCCGTGGCCTGCTCGAAGGAGCTCGCAGCAACCCGGCTACCCAGGTGGTCGTGGTCGACCGGCTGGACCAGGCAGTGGGCTGGGTGCGGGCGAATCTGGGGCCCGGCGACGCCGTCCTCTACGAGAACGACCTTCCCGACCACTTCCTGTGAGATGTGCCGCGAAGGCGGGGGAGGTCCCGAGCGACGGCGGAGCGCACCTTCGCCGCGGGCACCGCACGCTCTTGCGCCAAGTTCCTGGTCGGGGCGCTGCGATTACACGTCACCGGCATCGACTACCGCATAGAGTGTGGCTCACGATGCAGGAGTGCACGTGAGCGGATCGTTTCGCGCCAAGTTCAACGACGACCGGGGAAGCCTCGGACTAGCAGGAGCCATCGGCCCCCGGGTCGGCGGCCGCTCTGCTGTCGCCGGGGTTGCCTTCGGCGGCCCCTCGCCGGAGCACGACGTCTCGATCCTCACCGGACTGCAGACCGTGAGAGCTCTGCAGTCGGTGCCAGGGGTGTCCGATGTCCACGCGCTCTACTGGTCCAAGACCGGCGACTGGTACGAGGTCCCGACGGATCTGGAAGCCAAGGGCTTCCTCGGGGGGATCCCCGACCGGGCGCAGCAGCTGAAGATCCTCACCGGGTCCAACGGCGGGTTCCTCATCCGCCGTGGGCGTTTCGCGACCAAGGAGGACGTCCTTCCCGTCGACGTGGTGATCAACTGCTGCCACGGGGGTCCCGGCGAAGACGGCACGCTGCAAGCGGTCCTCGACCTGACGGGCATCCCCTATACCGGTCCCACTGCGGCCGGCGCCGCCCTCGGGATGGACAAGCTGGCTTTCGGTGCGATGGTCGCTGCCGCCTGGCTCCCGATGCTCCCTCGTGTGCCGCTCACCGAGGACTCGCCGATCCCGGGCTTCCCGGGGCCGTTCATCATCAAGCCGCGCTACGGCGGATCCTCGATCGGCATCGAGGTGGTGTCCGACATCCCGACCGCCAAGGCTCGTCTTCGCGCCAACACCCACTTCCGGCGTGGCGTCGTCGTCGAGCCTTACCGTCCTGACCTGTTCGACCTGCAGATCGCGGTGCGACTTTGGCCGGACGTCGAGCTCTCGGCGATCGAGCGGCCGCTCAAGCAGTCGGCGACCGGCGAGATCCTCGGCTACCAGGACAAGTACGCCGGCGGTGAGGGTATGGCGGGCGCACCGCGGGAGCTTCCGGCGGCGCTCAGCCCGGACCTGGAGCGCCAGCTCCGCACAGCGGCGACAGAGGTCGCTCTCTTCACCCAGGTGCGCGGCGTGGCCCGGATCGACTTCCTGTCCGACGGCGACGCGCTCTACGTGAACGAGATCAACACGATCCCGGGCTCTCTCGCCCGGCACCTCTGGGTCGAGCCGGCCATCCCGTTCGGCCGGCTGCTCCTCGACCTGATCGGCGAGGCCCTTGCCCGTCCCTCGGTGCACTACTCGGTGGCCGGCGCGGATGGCACGATCCTCGGCACGGCGGGCAGCATCGAAGGGAAGCTCGGCTAGCGCCCACGGCAGAGGGCCGTGAACTGATATGGCGTACCCGCACAAGCTCCTCAACCCTGGAGAAGAGATCGTCTTCGAGGGCTACCCCAACTGGTCGCTGCTGTTCTGGCCCGTCGTGATCGGGGTGCTGGTCGTCGCCGGGCTGATCGCCCTGTTGGTGCTGCTCCCCAAGAACTGGCCGACGTGGGTGCTCTACCCGATCCTCGTCGTCTTCCTGCTCGACGTGATCGCGGTCGGCTCACGGGTCGTCAAGTGGCGCACGACGTCGCTCGTCGTCACCAACAACAGGATCGTCTACCGCCACGGGGTGTTCCGGCGCGAAGGCCGTGAGATCCCCATCGACCGGGTGCAGGACGTGTCGTACCGCCAAACGGTCATCGAGCGACTCGTGGGCGCGGGGAGCCTGACCATCGAGTCGGCTGGCGAGCACGGGCAGGAACCGTTCCCCGACGTCTCGCACCCCGAGCAGATGCAGTCGATGATCAACCGCCTCATGGAGGTGAGCCGGCAACGAACGGCGGCCGCCTACGCTCCCCAGCCTTACCAGGCTTCGCAGCAGACGTATCAACCCTCACAGCCGGCCTCGATCCCTGAGCAGATCGACAAGCTGAGCGAGCTGTACCGCCGGGGCGTCCTCACCGAGGCCGAGTTCGAGGCCAAGAAGGCGGACCTGCTGCGGCGGATGTAGAGCCGCTTCGGGAGCCCTCTCCGGGGAGGAAGCCGACGGCTTGACCCCGGCCCGCCGAGGGGGGGACCATGCGGGATGCCCCTCGCCAAGACCAACGCGATCGAGATCGACTACGAAGATCGAGGGGATCCGGCCGGCCCGGTGCTGCTTCTCGTGCACGGCCTCGGCGCCCAGCGCACGGCATGGCCCGAGCGGTTCCTCGAGATGTTCGTCAGCCGCGGCTACCGGGTGGTGACTTTCGACAACCGCGACATCGGCCTCTCCAGTTGGTTCGACGATGCCGGGATGCCGGATCTTCTCGGGATCTTCGGCGGGAGGCCGGTCGAGGTGCCCTACCTGCTCGACGACATGGCCGACGACGCGGTCGGGTTGCTGGAGGCTCTCGAGATCCCCGCCGCCCACGTCGCTGGCGTGTCGATGGGGGGGATGATCGCCCAGACCGTGGCGCTGCGCCATCAAGAGCGCGTGCTCAGCCTCTGCTCTGTGATGTCGACTCCGGATGCACGGGAGGTCGGCCGTCCCACAGCCGAGGCGATGACGGCTCTGATGAAGGCGCCCGGTAGGACCCGCGACGAGTACATCGAGCAGTCGATCGCCAGCCTGCGTGTGATCGGGTCACCCGGCTACCCGTTCGACGAGGAGCAGGAGCGCCACCGCGCCGGAGCGCTCTTCGACCGTTCGTTCCACCCCGAAGGCACCGCACGGCAGCTGGCCGCGATCCTCTGCTCCAAGGATCGGCGTCCCGGCTTGGCAGGAGTGCACGTACCGACGCTCGTCATCCACGGTACGGCCGACCCGCTCGTTCAGCCGGACGGAGGTCGGGCGACAGCCGAGGCGATTGCGGGCGCCAAGCTGGAGATGATCGAGGGGATGGGCCACGACCTGCCAGAAGCGCTCTGGCAGCGGCTTGTGGAGATGATCGACAGCAACGCCGAAACGGCGGCGCCCGTCCGATGAGCGGGCCGCTGGACGGGGTCAGGGTCGTCGAGCTCGCCGGCATCGGGCCGTGCCCGTTCGCAGCGATGGTGCTCGCCGACATGGGTGCTGACGTGGTGAGGGTCGAGCGCGCCTCGGCGGTGTCACCACTCGCCGCCGCCGGCCCCTCTTGGGACTTCATGAACCGGGGCAAGCGCTCGATCGGGGTCGACCTGAAGAACCCGGACGGCGTCGGCTTGGTCCTTTCGCTCGTCGAGAAGGCGGACGCGCTGATCGAGGGGTTCCGGCCAGGTGTGGTCGAGCGGCTCGGCATCGCGCCGGACGACTGCCTCTCGCGGAACCCCCGTCTCGTCTACGGACGGATGACCGGCTGGGGCCAGGACGGGCCGCTCGCACCTCGGGCCGGTCACGACATCGACTACATCGCCATCGCCGGGGCGTTGTCGCCGATCGGCAGAGCGGGGGAGCGGCCACTGCCGCCGCTCAACCTGATCGGGGACTTCGGCGGCGGCGGCATGCTGCTGGCCTTCGGCGTGGTCTGCGCGCTGCTCGAGGCTCGCAGCTCGGGGCAGGGCCAGGTCGTGGATGCTGCGATGGTCGACGGGGCGGCGCTCCTCACGACGTTCATCTGGGGGCTTCGCGGCCTCGGGCTCTGGAGCGACGAGCGGGGGACCAACCTGCTCGACACGGGCGCGCCCTTCTACGAGGTCTACGAGGCTGCGGACGGAGGGCATGTCGCTGTCGGTGCCATCGAGCCGGAGTTCTACGCCGCCCTGCTCGAGGTGCTGGAGATCGATCCGTCGTCGCTTCCGGCGCAGATGGACCGGGAGCGTTGGCCCGAGACGAAGAAGCGCTTCGCCGAGGTGATCGCCACCCGGTCGCGTGACGAGTGGGCGAAGAGGGCGGAAGGAACCGACTCCTGCCTGGCACCGGTCCTCGCCATGTCAGAGGTTGCAGACCACCCGCACAACGCCGCCAGAGGCACGTTCGTGGAGATCGGCGGAGCCCTCCAGCCCGGTCCGGCGCCCCGCTTCTCGCGCACCTCACCCTCGCGGCCCGCCCCGCCGGTGCGGCCGGGCGAGGGGGCCGAGCAAGCACTCCGCTCCTGGGGGATCGAGCCCGCCGAGATCGAGCGCCTGAGAGGCACCGGCGCGATCAAGCCGGGCTGAGCAGGTGAGGAAGCCCGGGTAGATTGGACGGATGCCCGAGCGCTACTGGATCGAGACGCTCGGCTGCCCGAAGAACGAGGTCGATTCCGCCAAGCTCGCCGGGATGCTCGCTTCCGAAGGACTCCACGAGGCGTCGTCCCCCAGCACGGCGGACGTGATCGTCGTCAACACCTGTGCGTTCATCGAGCCGGCGAGGGCCGAGTCGATCGAGACCATCCTCGACCTTGCCGCACGCCGCGCTGCCGGCAGCCGGCTGGTCGTCACCGGGTGCCTGGCCGAGCGCTACGGACAGGAGCTGGCCCGACGAGATGCCGGAGATCGATCTGGTGGCGGGGTTCGGCGAGCGGCTCGTCGGGGGAGACGACACGAGCGCCGATCCGGCCGCAGTGCGCGTGACGCTCGGCCGTTTGCGCCGTGGCTCCGTACCGCTGGTGGCGCCACGGGGCGGGTTCGACCTGCTCGAGCTGCCTCGCCCTCGCGCCGCGGCTCCGTGGGCATACGTGAAGATCGCCGAAGGGTGCGACCGGGAGTGCGGGTTCTGCGCGATCCCTTCGTTTCGAGGCAAGCAGCGGTCGAGAAGCGTCGCGTCGATACTTGCGGAGGTCGATTCGCTGGAGGTCCGGGAGGTGGTGCTCGTCGCCCAGGACCTCGGGTCGTTCGGGCGCGATCGCAGCACCGGTGTCTCGTTCGAGGCACCACCCGGCGAGGCTCCGATAGTCGGGCTCGTACGCGCCGTCGCCGAGCGGGTCGACCGCCTGAGGATCCTCTACCTCTACCCGACCGCCCTGACCCGGCCACTGATCGAGGCGATCGTGGACAGCGGCGTTCCCTACTTCGACCTCTCGCTGCAGCACGCCTCTGCCCGCTTGCTGACAGCGATGCGCAGGCCGGGTGACGGTGCCCGGTTCCTCGAGCGGATCGCTCGCATCCGAGCGCTCGCGCCGGGCGCGGTGTTCCGGTCCTCGTTCATCGTCGGCTATCCCGGCGAGACCGAGCAGGACCACGACGAGCTGATCCGCTTCCTCGGCGCGGCCGAGCTCGACTGGGCCGGCTTCTTCGCCTACTCCGAGGAGCCGGGGACGCTCGCGGCCGATCTGCCTGACAAGGTCGACCCGGGGCTGGTGGCGGACAGGCTGAGCGAATGCTCCGAGCTGCAGGAGAGGATTACGTGGCAGCACCGGCGGGCACTCGTCGGGACGGAGACGGACGTGCTCGTCGATGCGCCCGGAGTAGCCCGGTCCTACCGGGAGGCTCCCGAGATCGACGGGGTCGTGCGCGTGCCGCACTCGCTCGAAACGGGGCAGATCGTGAACGTAACGCTCACCGGCGCGGAGGGTCCGGATCTCGAGGCCGTAAGCGCCGCCGGCGCCGTCAGTCGGTCTGCCGGCGCCGGCGTTCAGTCGGTCTGCCGGCGCCGTCTCTCGTTCTGGCGAGCTGGCGGTCGTCTCCTGATGGCGCAGAACTTCGGGCCCACCGCGCTCGCCACCCCGGCCAACGCGCTCACGCTGCTGCGCCTGCTGGCCGGCCCCGCGCTGCTCGCGCTCGTGATCGCCACCGGACCGTCGAGTTGGACCCTCGTGGTGCTCTGGGTGCTGTTGGCCGGTTCGGACGGAGTCGACGGAATCCTCGCAAGGCGGCAGGGAACCACCCGATCGGGGGCGTTCCTCGATCCCCTGGCGGACAAGTTCCTCGTCCTCGGGGCCCTGCTCGGGCTCGTCGTCAAGCACGAGTTCGGGTGGCTGCCGATCGTCCTGATCGCTGCCCGCGAAGTCGGAATGAGCGTGTTCCGGTCTTACGCCGGGCGCCGTGGCGTGTCGATCCCGGCGCGCTGGTCGGCCAAGGTCAAGACCACGCTGCAGGATCTCGCCGTGATCCTGGCGTTCATGCCGCCGATCGGTCTGCACCACAGCAACGTCGCCGTCTGGGTGCTGTGGGTCGCAGTGGCGATGACGCTCTGGACCGGGCTCGAGTACCTAGCCGACGGCAGGAAGGTGCTCGCCGGCAGCGTCCGCCCGGCTGCGGCAACCTCGACGACGGCGCGAGGTGCCTCGACACCTCCGTCGGCCCCTGCCGCCTAGAGCACCCGACACCTCCACCGGGGATGCGCTGCGAGATCGTCGCCATCGGCACCGAGCTGCTCCTCGGCCAGATCGTCGACACCAATTCGAGCTTCATCGGAGAACGCCTTGCCGATTCGGGCATCGACTGCAACTTCGCGGTCAAGGTCGGCGACAATCTCGGGCGGATCGTGCAGGCGCTGCGCGACGCCCTCGCCCGCAGTGAGGCGGTGATCGCCTGCGGCGGGCTGGGGCCGACCCAGGACGACATCACCCGTCAGGCCATCGCCACCGTGATGAACGTCGAGCTCGTTCGCGACGAGGCGCTCGCCGAGGCGATCCGGCAGATGTTCGCCTCACACGGTCGCCGGATGCCCGACAGCAACCTGTCGCAGGCGGACGTGCCGGCGGGTGCGACCCCGATACCGCAAAGGCGCGGCACCGCGCCGGGCCTCATCTGCCCGGTGGGCCACAAGGTCGTCTACGCGGTCCCCGGCGTCCCGCACGAGATGCGCGAGATGGTCGAGCGAGCCGTGCTGCCCGATCTTCGTGCCCGCGCCGCCGCACGGGGAGAGGAGGCGGTCATCCGCAGCCGGACGCTGAGGACATGGGGACTGGCGGAGTCGGCGCTGGGCGAGACGCTGGCGGGGCGGATCGACGAGCTCGACCAAGCCCGCCGGCAGGGCATCGCGGCGGCGCCCACCATCGCCTTCCTGGCGAGCGGCATCGAGGGGCTGAAGGTGCGCCTGACGGTCAAGGCGTCGAGCGAGCGGGAGGCCCTGGCCGCGCTGGCCGCCGAGGAAGGCGAGGTGCGCAAGCTCCTCGGCGACATCGTGTTCGGGGTCGACGACGAGAGCGTCGAAAGTGCAGCCGCGGCCAAGCTCTGCGCTGCCGGGTTGTCGCTCGGGGTGGCCGAGTCCCTGACGGGAGGGATCGTGGCGGCCCGGCTCGTGAACATCCCGGGGACGAGCGGGTGGTTCCGCGGCGCGGTGGTCGCCTACCACACGGCCGTTAAGACCGGCGTGCTGGGCGTGCCGGAGGGGATGCCCGTGGTCAGCGCCGATTGCGCCGTCGCCATGGCCGAAGGCGTGCGGAAGGTCGTCGGGTCCGACGTCGGACTCTCCACGACCGGGGTGGCGGGCCCCGACGAGCAGGAGGGCAAGCCTGTCGGGACTGTCTTCATCGGCATCGCCATGCCGGGCGGGAGGAGTGAAGCGGTCGCCCTGACGTTGCCGGGCGCTCGGGACCAGGTGCGCCAGTACGCCTCGATCTCGGCGATCGACTTGCTGCGGCGGCGGTTGGCCTAAGCCCATCGCCTGGGTGGGGGCCGCCGGGCGAGGATGGGCGCGGGCGGGGCGAGAGTCGGAGACGAGGTTTCCTGCAGAAGGTGTCAGTTTCGGGTCAAAAACGCAGCAAAGCTCGACCGATCCCGAACCGCCCAACCGCCCAACCGCGCCGAGAACGCCATCCCCCACCGAACAAGTGTTTGGAGTTACAGTGGTGAAACTCGTCGGTAGCGCAGCCGACCGGTCAGCTGCTGCGGAGGCAGTGATACACCCCGTGCGTAAGGTGCGCACCTGCAACTGGACAAGCCCGATGGGCGGAGCAAGGGAGGATGCACCGGATGGACCGTGAGAAGGCGCTCGAAGTAGCGCTCGGCCAGATCGACAAGCAGTTCGGCAAGGGGTCGGTCATGCGCATGGGCGATCACACGGGATTGGTCATCGAATCCATCCCGACCGGCGCCATGGCGCTCGATATCGCCCTCGGTGTCGGGGGCCTCCCACGTGGCCGGATCGTCGAGATCTACGGACCGGAGTCGTCCGGCAAGTCCACCCTCGCCCTGCACGTCGTCGCCGAGGCGCAGCGGAACGGCGGCATCTGTGCCTACATCGACGCAGAGCACGCAATGGATCCCGTGTACGCAAAGGCGATCGGGGTCGACATCGACGAGCTGCTGATCTCCCAGCCGGACACGGGTGAGCAGGCGCTCGAGATCGCCGACATGCTGATCCGTTCCGGAGCTATCGACGTGGTGGTGGTGGACTCTGTGGCCGCTCTCACACCGCGGGCCGAGATCGAAGGTGAGATGGGCGACACGCACGTCGGCCTGCAGGCACGGCTGATGTCGCAGGCACTTCGCAAGCTCACCGGAACCCTCAGCAAGTCGTCGACGATCGCCGTCTTCATCAACCAGCTGCGGGAGAAGATCGGGATCACCTACGGGTCGCCGGAGGTGACGCCGGGGGGCCGGGCGCTGAAGTTCTACTCGTCCATACGCCTCGACATCCGCCGCATCGAGGCGATCAAGGACGGCGCCGACATGATCGGTAACCGGACCCGTGTGAAGGTGGTGAAGAACAAGGTGAGCCCGCCGTTCAAGCAGGCCGAGTTCGACATCATCTACGGCAAGGGGATCAGCCGGGAAGGCTCTGTGCTCGACGTCGCCGTCGACTTCGGCGTGGTCAAGAAGTCCGGTGCCTGGTACACCTACGAGGGCGAGCAGCTCGGGCAGGGTCGTGAGAACGTCAAGCAGTTCTTGAGGGAGACCCCGGAGCTGATGATCGAGCTGAACGAGCGCATCCGTACCCGTCTTGCCGGGGAGGAAGGCATACCGGTCGACGTCCCGCTCGGTGCCGGGATCTCGGACGACGAGCCGATCACCCTGGATTGACGTGACGGCCGGGCCGCCGCCTCGGCTCGGACGCTCAGGTGCGAGCTCTGGCAGAGCGGTCTGCGAGGTCGTGCGAGATGGGGCTGCCGTCGTGTGCTGACTCGAGGGAGAGTTTCGAACGACCTCGATCAGCACCGACGTGCGGCCCAAGGCCGTCGAACACCTCGAACAGCACCGACGTGCGAGCGCACCGAGGTGTTCGTGCCCGGGTCCTCGGCATCCGCGTGCGGCCCGACCGCGCCGCGGCAACCTACGATTGGGCTCGTGTCCGACGTCAGGCGCCTCGTCAGGAGCGACGTGCCGGAGATCTCGGAAGTGTTGGCTCGATCCTTCTACGACGATCCCGCTGTCGAGTACGTGTTCCCCAACGCTGGGACACGCCACAAGACCCTGCGGCGCTTCTTCGCCTTCCAGCTGAAACGCACGTTCATACCGCGTGGCGAGTGCTACACGACTGAGGGGATGCACGGCGCGAGCCTCTGGATGCCCCCGTCACCGGGCGGGCCCGGACTGCGGGAGGTGTTCGACGCGATACCCCTCGTTGCCATCTTGAAGACCCGAGTACCGGCGACGCTCCGCATGCTCGCGCTGATGGAGGCGCACCACCCACGCTCGCCGCACTACTACCTGGGGTCGATCGGAACCGACCCGTCGTGGCAGGGAAAGGGGATCGGCTCGGCAGTGATGCAGCCGATCCTGGAGCGCTGTGACGAGGAGGGGCTCCCGGCCTACCTCGAATCCTCCAAGGAGCAGAACATCCCGTTCTACAGGCGGCATGGTTTCGAGGTGTCCGGGGAGCTGCGGTCGCAGGACGGCCGCCTCGTCCTCTGGCCGATGTGGCGGGAGCCTGTGCCGAATCGCTGACCGCCGTCACCTCCGCGAGGCTTCATGCATGTCACTGTTCGACTTGCCCGATGAGATCAACGCGCTCGCCGATCGACCTCAGGCGGTCGTCGTCGTCAACCTGGAGGGCGTGGTGGTCCTCGCCAATGCGGCCGCCGAGACCCTGTTCGGCGTGCCGCTCGACGACATGGTCGGCGAGTACCACGAGATGCTCGTGCCGAAGGACAGGCGGTGGGGCCACCAGGCTTACCGGCGCGGTTATTTCGCAGAGCCACGGGCACGTGAGATGGACCCGGGCCTCTTCCCATTCGTGGAGCGCCCAGACGGGAGCAAGGTGCTGATCCACGTGTGGCTCGAACCGCACACCGTCGATGGCGAGCTGTTCGTCGAAGCGCGGATCACCGAGCTCGAAGGAGAGGTGGAGGACTAAGGCCGGTCCACCGTGCTCAGCGCAGGTACGCCGACATCATCTCCTGGTCCGGCCGCACTGCTCTGACCCCCTCGGGGAGGCGGGCGGCATCGAAGACGATCTCGGTGATCACGTCGACGATGGCCCTTGCCGGCGCACCGAGAAGGCCCCGCCGGCGCAGGGCGAGCCCGACGGAGCGCGGCGGCATGCCGCTGATGCGCACGACATGCCAGTCGTGGCGGAGGTAACTCGGGACTGCGCTTATCGGGAGGATGGCGGGCCCACATCCCTCGAAGGTGAGCGAGGCGATCAGGCGGGTGCTGTCCACCTCGGCCCGGGCGATGAGCGTGACTCGGGCGGGGCGGAGGGCGGCATCGATCTCGCTGCGGAAAGCCGCCCCTTGCTCAGGCAACAGCAACGACATCCCGTCGAGCTCGGGGAGCTCGATGGAGGTGCGGGCCGCCAAGGCGTGCCCGTCCGGCACGACCAGCACCAGGTCCTCCTCGAAGAGCGGGACTGTCCGCAGCTCCACTCCCGCCGCCGGCAGGTTGAGCACTGCCAGGTCGACCTGGCCGAGCGACAGCTGGGTGTTCAGCCCTGCCGTAGTCGCCTCCACCAGAACCAGGTGGATCAGCGGGTAACGGGACGGCACGACACGCAGGATCTCCGGCACCAACCAACGCGCCGTGGTGCCGATCATGCCGAGACGCACCGAGCCGGCCACCTGCCGGTCGATCGCAGTGACGTCCGCCACCAGGGCATCGAGTTCCGAATTGATGCGGCGGGCTCTGGCCACCACGAGCTCGCCGGCATCTGTCAGGCGGCCGGCCGCCCTGTCCACCAACACGGTCCCGAGCTCGTCCTCGAGCTTGCGGACATGAGTAGATACGTTGGACTGGACCGTGGCGATCGCTTCGGCGGCAGCTGAGAAAGAGCCGTGATCAGCGACTGCCACGAGGGCGTTCAGCTGGCGCATGTCCATCGCTCAAAACGATAGTGGAAATCTACGCGAACTGTTTGACCGATGACGCCCGATGCTGCAGACTTGATCTCAGACCGCAGGACCACACGGAATCCCCCCTCCGAATCCTGATGGGTCTATTGAGAAGGGGCCGGTACCCCCCCACCGGCCCCTTCTTCGCGTCCCCGTTCGGCAATAGTTGGCGTCAGCGGGCGCCGTCGGGTCGACGGGGCGCCGTTGGGGTCGACGGGCGCGGGTCGGGTCGGCGGGCGCTGGCGCCGGGCGCGGGCGTGGTCATGCGCTGCGGAGCCGAACCCGTAACCTTGGCCCATGGGTTCCGCCGCAGCGATCTTCGACCTCGACAGAACCGTCCTCCACGGCGCGAGCGGGCCCATCATCAACGAGGCGCTCCACCAGACGGGGCTCCGCGGCTCGCACTTCCCCGCCGAGCGCCTGCTCTACCGCCTCTATGACGTCTTCGGGGAGAACGTCCTCGGCATGGCTCTCGCCCGCTCGGCCGCCTATGCCGTCAAGGGCTGGTCGATCGAGAAGGTCGACGAGGCGGCACAGATCGCCGCTGCCGCTCTGGAGAAGAGGGTGGGGAAGTACGCCCGCCCCTTGCTCGCCGACCACCGTCGCCAAGGGCACCGTCTGGTGCTGGCGACGACGACTCCTGAGGTGCTTGTCCGGCCACTGGCTGAGCGGCTTGGTTTCGAGGATGTACTAGCCACCCGGTACGAGCTCGACGGCGATCGTCTTGCCGGGAGGATCGAGGGGCCGTTCGTCTGGGGCCCCGGCAAGTTGGACGTCGTGCGGGCGTGGGCGAGCCGCCAAGGGGTGTCGCTCGCCGACAGTTTCGCCTATTCGGACAGCATCTTCGATCTCCCGTTGCTGGCGGCGGTCGGCCATCCTCGTGCCGTGAACCCGGACCCGGCCCTGCTCGCCTACGCGGCGGCGAGGCGGTGGCCCCTGCTCCACCTCGACGCGCCGCCGGGCGTGCCGAAGCTGGCGGGCGTCGAGCCGTTCCATGTGGCGCGGCTGTTCGTGAGACCCGAGCTGATGCCGTACGTGCGCTTCGACGTGTCGGGCATCGAGAACATCCCCGACGACGGCCCGTTCATCCTGGCCGCCAACCATCGCAGCTACTTCGACGTGGCGGCGATCGGACTCGTGGTCGCGCAGAAGGGACGGCCCACCCGCTTCCTCGGCAAGGCCGAGGTGTTCGACGCGCCTGTGATCGGCCAGATCTCGAGAGCCTTCGGCGGCATCCGCGTCGACCGGGCCGGGGCGGCGGGAGAAGCCCTGGTCGAGGCGGAACGTGTACTGGAAGCCGGGGACGGCGTGGTGATCCTGCCGCAAGGCACGATCCCCCGCGGCAAGGCCTTCTTCGACCCCGTCCTGCGGGGCAAGACCGGTGTGGCGAGGCTCGCCGCACGGACAGGCGCTCCCGTGATCCCCGTCGCCGTCTGGAACACCGAGGCGGTGTGGCCGCGATCCTCCCGGTTCCCGAACATCGTGAACGTCCTCTCGCCGCCGCAAGTCGTCATCCGGGTTGGTCGCCCCGTGCAGGGCCTTCGGCTCGGGCCGGCCGATGCGGTGGCGGACACACAAACGGTGATGGATGCCATATCAGCTCTGTTGCCCGCCGAGGCTCATCTCTCGCGGCGTCCGACGGAGGAGGAGTTGGCGCGGACCTATCCCCGCGGGCGGCACGGGGAGGAGCGGACCCTCGGCGTCGAGCCGGCGCCAGCCGCAGCGCCGGCGCCAACCGCAGGAGCAGCGCCAACCGCAGCCGCGGCGCCAACGGCAGCCGCAGCGCCATCTGCAGGGTCGGCCGGCTGATGTGCGGGATCGCCGGCTTCTACGGACCCCCTGACGACGCGCTGTTGGGGGCGATGACCGACCGCATCGCGCACCGCGGCCCTGACGATGAGGGCGCGTACGTCACGCCCGCCGCCAGCCTCGGCCACCGCCGCCTCTCCATCATCGACATCGAGGGCGGGCACCAGCCGATGTCGAACGTGGCCGATGACCTGCACATGGTCTACAACGGGGAGCTCTACAACTTCCGGGAGCTGCGGGAGGAGCTGGCGGGAGAAGGATGGACCTTCTCGACCGCCAGCGATTCGGAGGTCTTCCTGCGCGCCTACGAGGCGTGGGGGCCAGCCTGCTTCGGCCGCTTCAACGGGATGTGGGGAGTCGCACTCCTCGACGAGCGTGGGGCGGAACCGCAGGTCGTCCTCTCCAGGGACCACTTCGGCATCAAGCCGATGTACCTCTGCCGGACGGGCGGGCGGACCCTGTTCGCCTCGGAGATCAAGGCGCTGCTGGCCGATCCGTCGCTGCGGCCCGGCGTCGACGAGGACAGGCTGGCGGAGTACCTGTTGCGAGGGCTCCACGACCACGACGAGCGAACCTTCTTCACGGACGTCCGGCAGGTGTTGCCGGCGACCTATGTCGTCATCGACAGCAACGGCCGTCGCAGCGAGCGCTACTGGGAACCCGCCCTCGGAGCGGACCCGCAAGCAGCCGATCCCGAGAGGTTCCGGACGGCCTTCCGCCGTGCCGTCGAGCGTCGCCTGGTCGCCGACGTCACAGTCGGGACGTGCCTTTCGGGCGGTCTCGACTCGTCGTCGATCGTCTGCACGATGACCGACCTGCTCCGCCAGCACGTTCCCGACGCCTCCTCCATGGGCGAGCGGTTGAGGACGTTCTCGGCGGTCTTCGACGGCGACCCGATCGACGAGCAGAAGTACATCGAGCCGGTGCTGGCCGCCACCGGCGCCGCCAGCGACTACGTGCGCCCGGTCTCCGCGGACCTGATCGCCGACCTACCGCGCCTCGTGTGGCATCAGGACGAACCGATGGTGTCCTCCGGCCCCTACGCGCAGTACCGGGTGATGGCGCTCGCCGAGGGCAAGGCCAAGGTCCTCCTCGACGGTCAGGCGGGCGACGAGCTGCTCGCCGGCTACGTGCCGTACCAGTACGTGTATCTGCGGCAGTTGCTGCGCCAGAGGGCCTACCGCCGTCTCGCCTCGGAGGCCTGGAAGGCGCGAGACGTCCTCTCGCCGCTCGTGAGGCAGCGCCTGACGGACCGGGGCCGCGCCGTGGACGTTCCTTCCCTTCTGAAGGCTTCGTTCCTGGGGGCTGATCGCCGCGCCGCTGTTCGCCGCGCCGACGAGCGTTCGCAGGACGACCTCAAGCTGCGCCTGCTGCAGGACCTGACCCGCTACAGCCTGCCCTCGCTGCTGCGCTACGAAGATCGAAACTCCATGGCCCACTCCATCGAGTCGCGCCCACCCTTCCTCGATCAGGAGCTGGTCGAGCTGGTGCTCTCGATGCCAGCGGACGCCATCGTGCGCGACGGATGGAGCCGAGCGATCTTCCGCCAGGCGATGGAGGGAGTGCTGCCCGAGGCGATTCGCTTGCGGCGCAAGAAGATCGGGTTCACGACGCCGGAGATCCGCTGGCTGCGGAGCCAGCGGGCGGCGATACAGGGGGTCTTCCGTTCGCCCTCGTTCGCCTCGCGGCCGTACTGGGACGGTCCGGCTGTGGCCCGTGCCTTCAAGGCATGTTGCGACGGGGAACTGGAAGAGTCGCCGTTCTTCTGGAGGGTCCTCGACATCGAGGCATGGCTGCGTGTCTTCCACGGTTCACACCCGCTCTCCGTTGGCGGCTCGGCGCCTGCCGGGTCGCTGTTCGCGGCCGGGGACGACCAAGCGGTGGCACTGGTCGGGACTGAAGCTGCTCACACGTTCGCGGCCGCGGCGCGACCGAACGCCGATCGTCATCGGTTCATGGCCGGCCCAGGGGGGCGGGCCGTGTTCGGGCGGGCCCCCCTCCGCACGTCGCTCGTGGCCGCCGGGGACGACATCGGGTCGATCGTCAGCGAGGCCGTCGCCGCGGCCGGCTTCACGCTGCAGCCGGGTGACCTGGTCGCCATCAGCGAGAAGGCGGTCGCCGTCTCACAGGGAAGATCGTTCCCCGTGTCGTCGATCCGGCCGGGGTTGCTGGCACGGATCCTCTCGCGGCGGGTCGGGAGGACCTCGGCAGGCATCGGTCTCGCGATGCCGGAGACGATGCAGCTGGCAGTCGACGAAGCGGGAGCTCCACGGATCGTGCTGGCGGCCGCCGCCGGCGCGCTCGCTCGGGTGGCCGGCAGGCGAGGGACCTTCTACCGGATAGCCGGCTCGCGGGTGAGCGCCATCGACGGACCTACTGCCGGCACGCTGCCTCCCTTCGACACGCATGCAAAGCTCCCGCCCGCCGACCCCGACGGTGTCGCCTCGGCGTTGTCGGAGAGGCTGTCCAAGGAAGCCTCGGGCCCTGTGTGCGTAGCCGTGGTCGATGCGAACGACAGGGGAGTGGTGGTGCTCGGCGCAAGCCAGGGCACCGACCGGGAGCTGGTGGCGTGGCTGTTCGGTGACAACCCGCTCGGTCAGGGGAGTGAGCAGACCCCCGTGGCCCTGATCCGCAAGGTCGGCAGCCTGGCCCCCGGATAGCCGTTGCAGAGTCCCAGTGGCCACAGGCCACGGACGCTTGCTCAGATCCTTGGAGGTTCCTCAGGCTGCCGAAGGTTGCTCAGGCCGTCGGAGGCTCCTCCTCGCCGGGCTCGGACTGCACGGGTGCAACGGCCGGAGGCGGAGGTGGCGGGAGCTCTGACGAGGCCGGCGCCTGGGGGAGGGGGGCGTCCCACCCGGGCGTGCCGTAGGGGGGCGACGGGGGAGGTGCGTAGCCGCCAAGGGCGGGATCTGCGCCAGGGGCGGGCGGCGGGTAGCCGGTGTAGGCGGGATCTGTCCCAGGAGCGGGCGGCGGGTACCCGCCGTAGCCCTGACCACCGCCGGCCGGTGCGGGGTAGGCGGGGAAGGCTTGCGCCGCCGACTGGTTCCAGCCCTGCGGCGAGTGTTGGGGTGGGGCCGGCTGCCCGGTTGCGGCTGCCCCGGCTGCGGCTGCCCCGGCCCAGGCTGCTGCTGTTGGACCTGGGCCTGAGCTGCGTACTGCTGGGCGGTCGCCTTGTCGATCTGCGTTACGCCACCGCAGAACGTGCACACCATCCTGTACTTGACGGAGAACGGGAAGATCGGGATGAAAAAGAGCGTGAACCACGTCTTGGCACAGATCACGTTGTTGGCGGCGGGCCGGCCGCAGTTGGCGCACATAACGAGGACCGTGGCGAGGCGCTTGGTCATGCGGCGGGTACCGAAGAGCAGTAGCACGTGACGAGCGTAACCGAGGTTCCGGGCGGGTGGCCGGACTTGTATCTTGCCGATCAGCCGGTCAGCCGGTCGGCTGCTTGCCGATCAGTCGATCGACTGGGCGCGCTGGCGGCGCTGCAGCGGCCAGGTCTCGGAGCTGGCGGTGGCGTCACGGTGGTTGCCGCCGGCTGAGTCCGGCAGCTCCCAGGAGCGGCGCCATGCCGAGACGCCGGGGCCACGCAAAGGCGGGGTGCTTCCGGAGGCGGCTCGCCGGCGCGCCGACCACCAGTCGGACTCCGCTTCGTCGGCGAGCATGGCGACCGCCGCCTCGATGCGAGCCGAGAAGTGCCTGGCGTCGTCGTCACCGCTCCACATCGGTCGCCCGAAGCGCACCGCCGTCTCGCCTGGCGAGAACCTTCCCGACCCCTTGGCGAGGATCGCCCTCGTCCCCCAGATGTGGACGGGGACGACCGGCACGGCGCAGCGTCGTGCGAGGTACGCCGCCCCGCCCTTGAACTCCTGTGCCCACCCGTCGGGGCTGCGGCCCCCTTCGGGGAAGATGACGAGGTTCCAGCCCTGCTCGATCAGGTCGGCTGCGAGCGCCGCCGATCGACGGTTCACCCTGACTCGCTCCATCGGGATCGAGTTCAGCGCGAAGGCCCACATCGCCGCCTTCCAACGGCGGTCGAAGAAGTAGTCGGCAGCCGCCGCCACAACAGTCTTGTGACGGATCTCGGTCGGCAGGCAGGAGAGCAGGAGCCCGGCGTCGAGATGGCTGGCGTGGTTGGCGGCGAAGATCGCCGGTCCCGTCAGAGTTTCGAGATTCTCCAGCCCTTCGATGCGGGGCGAGCACACGAGATGGGCGAGGGGGCGGGTGACGTTGTCGACGAGCACCGCCCGCGCCAGCCGGGCCGGGTACTTGCGCGCCCACTCGGTGTCGTAGTCGACGCCGGTCTTGCGCTGCAACGGGCGCAGCCCGGCGCTCTGCGGCCAGTCCGGCCGCCTGAGCAGCGCCGGAACCCTCACCTGACGTCTGCCATCAGCAGGGGCGGCGTGTGGAGGTGCGTCACGCTCGGGTCGCGCCCGACGACGTCCTCGGCCATCTCGAAGGCGTCCGCCAGGGTCGAGGCGGGCTTGAAGCCGAGACGGCGGACGGCGCGCCGATCACCACCGACCACGATCACCGCGCCGACGTGCTCGAGCGCGTGGGCGCACCAGTACCACATGTAGAAGGGGTGGACGCCGTGGTAGGCGTTCGACGTGCGGTAGAGATGGATGTACCACGGGTCGGTGGCGAAGCTCTCCTCGTACTTCGCCTCGATCTCCAGAGGATCTGTCGTCTCGGCCAGCACCTGCTCGAAGAAATCGATGTAGCTCGGGTGGTGGACAGGGTGGAACGCCCAAGGCGTCGGGTGGTGCATGATCACGACCCCACCGGCCCGCACGAGTGGTTTGCCCCGGTAGAGGTTGAAGAAGTACCCGAGCCCGAGGCAGGCCACGAGGATCGGGTTCATCACGGAGTTGACGTTGTAGGGGCAGATGAAGGGCAGGCCCATCGTCAACACGTCCGACTGGCCGTCGACCTCCAGCAGCTGCTGCCTGTAAACCTCGGCGGTCGTGGCGGCGTGGACGGCTTCGACCTCGCCGGCTTGAACCGACGACATCTGGTGCGGCGACCGGATCGAATGGAAGATCTGGCGGGCGATGGCGGGAGGTGTGCGCTCGAGTGACTTGGAGACCGCCAGGTACGAGGCCCGGTCCTTCAACGACCACTCCCACTCGCGGCGCTGGAGGAAGGCGAACTGCTCGGGGAAGGTGTTGGTGTTGAGCGTGGTCTCGATCTGGAAGACCTTCACGCCCGCCTCACGTATCAGGCGGCCCATGCGCCAGTTCGACGAGTGCAGCTCCGAGCGGTGCTGGTCCATGAACGAGCGGGAGGAGCGCATCGTCCTGACGTTGTGGTGGTGGCGCAGGCTCTTGTAGCTGGAGAGGCCGGTGGCGACGGACTTGTGGCCGCCGTCCATCGCCACCAGGTTGATGTTCACGTAGACGAGCAGGTCGCTCTCGACGGCGCGCTTGTTGAGCTCGACGTCCTCGCCGGCATCGGTGCACCCGAGGTGCACGAGATTGGCGGGATCCTCGGCATCGTGCTGGAGCAGGAGGCCGTGCGGTGCGAAGGCGTCGAAGATGCGCCGGCCGAGGGCGTGGCGCAGCTCGTCGTCGGTCATCCGCCTGTGCAGGGCAAGAGCGGCGATCAGCACGACGTCGTCGACACCCGCTTCGGCCGCCATGTCGAGCACCGCCTCGATAACGCGCTGGCGCGAGTCGGGGGCCTTCATCGGCGGAAGGGGCAGGGAGACGTCGTCGAAGGCGATCGTCAGCTTCATCCCCGGACGCAGCAGCGACCGGAGCGGTTGCGAGTCGCCGAGGGGATGGTCGAGCGCATGGCGGATGGCGGCGTCCGGATCGGGCAGCGCTGCGACCGGCTCCGGCGGGTAGAGCACGCGCGAGCCGATCGGCAGCTTCTCGAGCGCGAAACCCTCCCCGTGCCAGAACAGACTCGCCGGCGTGGAACGGTCGACCTCGAGGACGAAGCCGGGCCTCGGGCTCAAGTGGATGCTCCTCCTTCGGATCGTGGGCTCCGGCGCATCGCCTCGCGCCGCAGATCGAAGACCACCTTCACAGCTCCGCGCCTGCCCGCTGCAGCGGCGTGGGCAACGGCATCCTCGAAGTGTTCGAGAGGGTAGTGGGCGCTGACGAGGCGCTCGAGCCGAGCCGATGCCACGAGCTCGAAGGCCATGTCGAAGGTCGACCGCCGCCCCTCGGGCGTGGTCTCCGAGCCGTAGGCGTAGACGCCGGTGAGCGAGACCTCGCGCTGCCAGAGCGGGGCGAGGTCGACATGGACCGGCCCCGGCATCCCGACGAGCACTATGCGGCCGCCGGGCCGGGTGACGGCGAGCGAGTCGGCGATCGAACCGGCAGATCCGACGCAGTCGAAGACGATATCGGCGCCCCCCGCAAGGCGATGGATCTCTCCGGGCGAGCCCGCGGCAGAGATGGCGAGCGAGCCCGTCTGGCGCCGCACCGCCCGCCTGATCTCGGACGGGGCAGCGATCACGTCTGCTCCGAGGTCGCTTGCGAGGTCGCGCTGGGCGGGGTGTTTCGCGATGCAGAGGATCGAGGCGGGCAGGGCGTAGGCACGCAGCGCTGCGACCACGCCGAGACCGAGGGTGCCCGCACCGAGCACCACGAGGTGGGAGCCGCTCAGTTCGTCGGCGCCCGGCGAGAGGGCGGAATGGACGGCGCAGGCGACCGGTTCGACCATCACCGCCGCCTCGTCGGACATCGTGTCGGGGACAGGATGCAGCTGGCTGCGGTGGGCGATCAGTCCGCCTGACCATCCACCCCCGGTGTCGGTGCAATATCCCGTCTGCAGGCCGGGCCTGAGGTGGCCGAAGGCGATGCGGTCGCAGGCTCCCTTGCGTCCCGCCGCGCACGCCGGGCAGAGCGGGCGGATCCCTCTCGCCTCACAGGCGAGCACCGGTTCGACCACCACCCGCTGCCCGTCCAACTCCCCGCCGTCGACGTCGCCGACGATCTCGTGGCCCGGGACGAACGGGAACGAGACGATCTGCTCGAAGTACCGGGAGCTGGTGGCGTCCAGGGTGGCTAGATCGGACCCGCAGATGCCGGCCAGGCGGGGCCGCACGTGGTGCCAGTCCGGTCCCGGCGTCTCGTAGGGGTCCACCTCGGCCAGCCGCAGGGGCCCGACAGCGACGCCGCGGCCCGAGCCGGCCACCGTCGAGGCCAGTCGCGCCGCCGCGAACCTCGCCGGCTTGCGCTCGAAGAGCAGTGCCTTCATCGTCGTGCCGACCCGAGGCTCGTCGGTGCCGGCGCCACGAGAGTGCGAGGGCCGAGTGCTCTTGTCGACACAGCGACGGTCTTGCGGGGAGCTCCGCCCGCCCGCGACCACTGCTCGACCGGCCATCCTCGCTTGCGTGCGATCGTCGCCAGCTTCGCCTCCGGATTGACCGCGACCGGGAGGCCGGCGGCCTCCAGCATCGGCAGGTCGCTCGTAGAGTCGGCGTAGGCGACCGTCTCGTCACGGGTGAGACCGAGCGACGCCGCCCACTCCTCCACGAGGATCGCCCGCGCCTCGCCCGTCGGCGGAGAGGTCGTCATCTCCCCGCTGAAGGTGCCGTCCTCGTGCTCTCCGAGGCGGGCGCAGACGATCGTGTCGAAGAGCGGCGCCAATGGCTCCACGACGAAGTCGAGGGCACCGGTGATGAGCATCGTGCGGTGCCCGAGCAGCCGGTGGTGGCGGACCCGCGCGACGGCTTGCGGGAACGAGCGGGTGAGGATCAGGTCGCCGAACAGCTCCCAGCCGTCGGCACGAACCTGTTCCACGGGAGCGCCCTCGTAGCGGCGGTAGAAGGAGCGCAAGAAGTCGGAGCGGTCACGCCGGTCGAGAGCGAGCAGGCGTGGGGCGTCGGCCACCAGTCCGGCGATCAGCCGCGCCTTGTCGCGCCGGTCGAGGTGGCGCGACGCGAGCCAGGCGAACGAGTCGACGACGTTGGAGGCGATCAACGTGTTCTCGAGATCGAAGGCCGCGCAACGGGGCTCGGGGGTGAGGATCGCCTTTCGCGACCGCTCCTCGCGGGTCGGCCCGCTGCGCCTCCCCGGTGAGGTGCGTACGCGGGCGTGCTCGACCACCGACGGCAGGTGCACGTCGCGCACGTACCGAGTCCAGTCGATCACGGCCGGGTCGAAACTCCACTCCTCACGGTCAGCCTCGTCCAGGCTCTCGTAGAGGGCGAGCGTGCGGTCGATGCGAAAGGTCGCCTCCGTCTCGGTGTAGGCGCCGTAGAGCTCGACATACTCGAGAGCGCGCTCGGCCTGCAGCCGCCGCTCCTCGATCGTCGAGATCCGATCGGCGACCTTGCCGCGGATCGGGAGGGCGGCGACCAGCTTCTCCGCCGTCTCCAGCGCTTTCACGGACCTGCGCAGCTGGCCCTGCACCTTGCCGCGGCCGGGGAACGACCACGCCGGCACCACGATCGGCTGGCCCTTCTGGTCGTAGAGCGGGTGCTCGGTGAACCAGGCCTGGCAGAGGTCGACGAGCTTGCCGTAGCGGAGCGGGTTCCGGGCCCCGGAGGCGATCTGGTAGACGGACGGGCCGGCAGGATCTGGTCCCTTGGCGGCCACCGCGATCAACGTCGCGACCACCAGGTCGACCGGTATGACATCGACCGTCCCCTCAGGAACGCCCGGGAACTGCGTCAGGAGCCCGCGGGCGTACGAGATGATCACCGGCTCGGCCATCCGGAAGCCACGGATCCAACCGGGTCGCGGCTCGGCGAGCGACGACTCGACGATGGAGGGGCGGACGATCGAGAGCGCAAGCTCACGGCGCGCCTCCAGCAGCGCCTTCTCCCCGAGGGACTTCGTGTAGGCGTAAGCGTCCGGCCAGCCGAGGGCCTGGGCTCGGGCACGGCCGAGCTCGACCATCCGCTCGCGCACCCACTCCAGCCGTAGCCGCTCGGTCTTCTCGGCGAGCAAGGCGGTACCCGCCGCCCCGAGCTCCTTTCGCGCATCGGCCTGGAACTCGGCGAGACGCTTGGCCGAGCGGCTCTCGGCGTCGGCGTCCGAGCGGGCTCGCCGAGCGGCCTTCACCTCGGCTTGCCAGTCGACGTCCGCCATCCACCTGCTCTCCGACAGCATCTCCTCGAGCGCGTCGCCCTTGTGGCCGCTCTGGGTGTAGGCGGTCGAGATCGCCACCAGGTGCGCGGCCGGGCACAGCTCGAGCATCGTCGCGGCCACCCGCGACGGTCCGAGCAGGTTGACCTCGACGGCAGAGTCGAGCGGAGCGTCGAAGCTCACGGTTGCAGCGCGAGTGGACGACGATGTCGCAGCTCGCCAGAACCTGCCGGGCTTCCTCGCCGAGCCCGAGACCTTCCTTTGCCACGTCGCCGGCGACTGTGCGGATCCGCCTCGCACACGTCTCCTCGAAGGCGTCGCCCATCTCGCGCCGCGCCCGCTCGAAACAGTCGTTGCGCAGTATCTCCCGCCGCGTCCTCTCCGCCGACGCCTGCCGCTGCCCGGGCCGCACCAGCACGACGATCTCGCATCCCGGCACGCTCCGCAGCAGGCGCTCAACGAGCGCCGTCCCGAGGAACCCGGTGGCGCCGGTGACGGCGATGCGCTTGCCGTCGAGACTCTCGCGGATCACGGCGAAGTTTCTACCATCCGCTGGGCGGGCGACCCAGCTCCCGGGTCTCTCGCAGTCGGCGCCGAGGACTCCTCAGCGGGCACCGTTCGACGACGACGGCCGTCGTGGTGGCCGGGGAGGCGTGTAGCGCTTGGAAGCCTGAGGCGGCCGCTTGGCAGCAGGATCGGGCTGACGGTGACGGCTGCCCCCTCGTGCGGTGGTCGCCGAGGCGGAGGTGCGGCTCCGAGAGCCGGCCGACCGGCTCGCAGGTCCAGCCCTCGTGCCTCTCCGGGAAGAGGCAGCGCCGCCCGCCTCCCGCCGCTGCTTGCCCAACTTGTAGGCGCGGTACAGGAGCCAGGCTGCGAAGCCGATGTAGGCGATGCCGAAGACGCCCGTCCCGTACGACAGGAGGATCAAGCCGAGCAGGAGGGTGGTGAAGCCGAGCAGTGCGCGGCGCTTGATGACCACCGCCAGGCCTGCCAGAAGCGCCGTGACGACCGGCACACCGAGGTAGATCAAGCCGGTGGAGATGGCGAGCGGCTGCTGACCCTTCTTGGGGTGCTGGTGGAAAAGCCCGACCGCCCAGAAGATCATCACCGCGAGCACGAGGACGGCCATCAACGCGCCCAGCCAGCGCTCGACCCTGTCGAGCCCCTCGACTATCTGCTTCTCGCTGAGCAGGCGGCCCCTCGGGTCGCGGGGGAGCGGGCCACCACCTGCCGCCCGGTCGATGAACCCGCGCAGGGCCCGGGCGGCGGGCCGTGCCGTCCTGGTCGGCGTCTTGTTGCCGGTATCGAGCTCTTCGAGCTCGTCGTCAGGATCGTCCACGGGCACTCCTCCCACGCTACCGGTGCTGGCGCGGTCCGTGGAACCTGGCCGGCCTGACGCAGGAGCCGAGGGCCGAGCGCGGCGTGCCGGGCGAAGCGTGCCGTGCGAAGCGTGCCGGGCGAAGCCGGCGGCCGCGGCGTAGCGTCGAATCGTGGACTTTCGCACCCAGACCCTCGACGAACTGGCAACGAGTGTGCGCACCGGGCAGGTCTCGGCGGTTGAGCTGACCACCCATGCGTTGGAGCGGATCGAGGCTCTCAACCCGAGGCTCAACGCGTTCTGCTTGGTGGACGGGGAGCGGGCGATGTCCGAAGCGAGGGCGCTCGACGCCCGGCGCGCCAAGGGCGAGGAGCTGGGGGCGTTGGCCGGCATCCCGATCGGGGTCAAGGATCTCGACGACGTCGCCGGGATGGTGACGACGCACGGTTCGGTCCTGCACAAGGAGAACGAGGCGGCGCGGCTCGACTCGATCCTGGTGCGCAGGCTCCGCGAAGACGGCTGCGTGATCGTCGGCAAGACCAACACGCCCGAGTTCGGCGCCAAGCCGGACACCTACAACGAGCTCTTCGGAGCGACGCGCAACCCGTGGAACCCGGCCCACAGCCCTGGCGGATCCTCGGGTGGGAGCGCGGCGGCCGTGGCGGCCGGAATGGTCCCGCTGGCGACCGGGTCGGACGGGGGCGGTTCGATCCGGATCCCGGCCTCCTGCTGCGGCCTGTCCGGGCTCAAGCCTTCCCACGGCCGGGTGCCCTCAGGCGGGCCGGAGCCGCCGTCCTGGCACGACCTGTCGAGCAAGGGGGTGATGGCGAGACGGATCGCCGACGTCGCTGTACGCCCTGGACGCGGTGATCGGTCCCGACCCGAGTGACCTGCGGTCGCTCCCGCTGCCCGACGTTTCGTGGCTGGACGCCGTCCGCGAGCCCCGTGCCCCGCTGCAGGTCGTCTGGTCGCCCACCCTCGGCTACGCGAAACCAGACACCGAGGTCCGCGCCATCTGCGAGAAGGCTCTCGCCAAGCTGGAGGAGGTCGGGGCCGAGGTGGCGGTGGCCGACTTCGTCTTCCCGGAGGACCCGATCCTCGTCTGGATGACGCTCGTCAGCGCATATTGCGCCCGCGTGCTCGAGCCCTACAGAGGCACACGCGAGTACAAGTCGGTGGACAAGGACCTCGCCGAGCAGGCGGATCGGGGTGCCGCCCTCAGCGGCGTCGAGATCGTGCGTGCGCTCGACGAGTGCCACCGGCTGAACGTCAGGATGGTGGCGCTCTTCCATCAGCACCGCCTGCTCGTGACCCCGACTCTGGCGACGGCGCCACCGCGGTCCGGCGAGCTCGGCACCGTCGACGGCGCGCCGGACCAGAACTGGGTCCGCTACACCTATCCCTTCAACATGACCCGGTCGCCGGCGGCGACCGTCTGCGCCGGGTTCACGGAGTCGGGACTGCCGGTGGGCCTGCAGCTCGTCGGGCCACAGCACGCCGACCAGGTGGTCCTGCGAGCAGCCGCGGCGCTGGAGAACGCGCTGGAGCTGAACACGATCCCACCCGAGCTCTCCGAGGCGGCGGGCTAGTATGACGGCTCCCGGCCCTGGCGAAAGCGCCAGAGGTCGGTTCCGGGCGATTGGCTCAGTTGGTTAGAGCGCAGCCTTCACACGGCTGAGGTCACAGGTTCGAGTCCTGTATCGCCCACAACACAATAAATGCGCAGGTCAGAGCCGGTCGTTGGACCGGCTCTTGTATTCCCCGGCGCCTGCGTGCACTCCCCATGCACTAGCGCACGCACGGGTGCGTGCGCGAGGTGCGTCCGCGAGGGTGCGTGCGGCCGCCGATCCGCTGGCAGATCACTACCGTCGCCGCTGGACCCGGCTTGCGCCGCCTTTCCGCACGCCAGCGCGAGATAATCGTCCTGCACTACATAGTGGAGCTCTCGTCCGACGAGGTCGCCCTCTCGTTGGACTGCTCCCTGGGCACATTGAAGAACCACGCCCATCGCGCTCGGGTGCGGCTCAGGATCCATCTAGGGATCGAGGAAAACATGGATCTGGCAAGTGATCCGCGGGAGGGGGGCGATGAGAATGCCGAACCAAATTGAAGGGAGTCGCCTCGACGAACAGCTCCGGCAGGCAACCGACCGCGGGACCAAGCTTCGGCGGTCGACGTCGCGGCGACGCCAAGCAACCAGGGCCATGCAGTCCTCTACGGCCGTCCTTCTTCTGGCCGGGGTGATCGCATCGGTCTTGTTTCTGAGCTCCAAGAGCGGGAACGTGCCGACCAAGGGTCCGGTCTCGAGACCTGCATCGGGCGGTAGGGCGCGGCAAACCCTTACCTCGAACAGGACCTCCGGGAGTTTCACTTCAGGCCAAACGACGACGACGAGCAGTCCACTGTTGGGCGACGCCTACTACGACATGCCAGGCTTGGTCGGCACATCGAAGGCTTCTTATCTCGCCGACAATCCGATGCCCGAAGCGAGGGTCTACTGGGTTAGCGCTTCGTCCTCGTCCGCAAAGCCAGGAACGATCACGTCCCAGTTTCCGACCGCCGGGGTAGGTGTGTCAGGTGGCAGCGAGATCGGCCTCTGGGTGGCTGGGAGTGCGCCCAATACGCGGGTTCCGGACGTGACCGGACTCTCCAAAGCGTCAGCGGTTCATGTCCTGCGTTCAAAGGGGTTCAGGCAGATCTACAGCATGATTGATGGCTGTGACAATCCCTCGCAACCTTTCGACGAGGTCGCCTCTCAGGATCCGCCGGGGAACGCCATGGCCCTGGCGAGCGACTCGATCGTCAGCATCTATGTGAACGGTTGCTAGGAGAAGGCCCGCGCGGAGGCGGAGCGCCCAGAGGCGGCGGGATCGGGTACCACTTGCCGTTTGGGGCTTGGTCCCGATCCGGATTCCCGCCTAGCGCCGCGGCGTCCGCCGGACCGGGTTCCACGCCTCGACCCAATACAACCCCGAGCAGATCGGCCCCAACGTCGATACGGCGCAGGCTATAGATGTCAAATAGCGCGATCAGGGGCCGCCGAGTGGTGGCACGATTCGCTCCGGAACGTAGATTCTCTTATAGCACGAACCCTCTGCGAACCAAAGGGCAGCTGACCGTTCCTGACGACATCCGCAAGGCCGCGCGCCTGGAGGAGGGCGACCTGCTCGAGGCTGAGGTCAAGGACGAGGGCGACCTGCTCGAGGCTGAGGTCAAGGACGAGGGCGTCCTGCTGCAACCCCAGATGCTGATTGACGCCACCCAGGAATGGTTCTGGGCTCCAGAGTGGCAGAGGGGAGAAGGGAGCAGACGCCGACGCACTGCCCGCAGGCTCGCGACACTCGCCTCGGGCGACGAGCTCATCGCCGCTCTGCGTTCCCGTGGGGAGCGTCGGCCGGCGCGATCCTCGCGCTGACGAACATGGGTGTACACGCGTAGGCATGGCTGGCCAGCTTCGGCGGGGACCTCGACTCGCTATCTGCGAACCAGCAAGCCGCGCCTTCCTCGTGGGGTGGCTCAGTTTGTGGAGGACCTGCCCGCGGCGGCGAGATCCAAAAGGGCTTCGCGTCAATGGTGTGCAACGGCGCCGCTGTCGTGGTCCAGACGACATGGGCCACGATGGACGGGCGACGCTCGAGTACAGGGTCGCCGTAGTGAGGGCGAGACGCACGAGCGCGCGTCCTCCGGGTTCGTGCCGTCCGGCGTCGGTCGATCGTCTAGGGACCGATAGGCATGATCCTTCCCGAGTTCCAGGCGTTGAACAGCGAAACAAGCCGCGGCCTTAGATCTGGCCCGTTCATGTACGAAAGCGCACACGCGGCCAAGCCATATGCGGCGACATGTGCTACGCCAGGCGTGTGTGACGCTATTTCGCTCCGCGATCTTCGGAACAGGATGAGGGAAATGCTTCGGCGGGTCGAAGGCGGTGAGCGGTTGATCCTCACGGTCGACCGGCACCCAGTGGCCGAGATTGTGCGGCTCCGTCGCCATCGAGCCGTGCCGACGGCCGAGGCGCTCGCCATGGTCTCCCATCACGCTGCTGACCAGAGGCTTCTCGCTGAAGTGCGCGGCCTACTGTCCGACACGACCGACGATCTATGAGCCCGATTCTGCACCCTCCACCAACACTGCGGGAACATGACGGCTCTCCTGGTGCCAGATGGTCATGTGGAGCGGCTCGACGCTGTCGACGACGGCGCGGTGATACCACAACTTGAACCTCCCGCTTACGAGCAAGCGTCCCGCGCCCACACCGCTTCCGAGCAGAGGGCGCCTACGCCTGAGCACAACATCGTTTCTTGTTACACGTCACACCGAATAGTCCGGAGTCAGGTCCGATGAGACCTAGTCCAGAATCACTCCTGTCGACGACTGCCGGCCAGTTCCTCGGTCTTCTGGTCGCCCTCACCGTCGAAGTACTGGTCGAGAACCTCGCGGAAGACTGCCTCGTCGGGCGCTGCCATAGCAAAGAGGGTCATCGAGGAGCGGAGCTTGAGGGCGTCGATGTCGCCGAGGATACGGCCCGCGTCTGCTTGCCCGAGGTCGACCAAGGCGCTGGCCGACTCCCGTAGGCGCTGCCCGAGAACCGGGTGGGCCAGATACTCCTCTGCCTCGGCCAGTCCGGAGATCGAGAAGCGTCGCGATGTGGGGCTCTGGCCGAGACCGGCGATCTGGGGGAAGACGAACCACATCCAGTGCGATTCCTTCCTTCCCGCGTCGCAGCTCGGCGAGCGCCTGTTCGTAGGCACCGCCCTCCTCTTGCGCATCGACGAAACGCCGCAGGTCGTAAGGATCGTCCACCCCCACCTCATACCCCACCTCGGCTCAGTGCGGACACCTCAACGCGACAGCGGTGATCGAAGCGGACTTGACGGTGGCTTGGACACTCGTGCCGGCGCAGCTGGCAGGGGAGCACGCGGTGACCGTGTAACGGCCGGGCGACAGCGTCATCCCGAAACGCCCCGCTGCATTCACATCGACCACCAGCGCCTTCCCGCCGCTCGGCTGCACCGACACGACGCCGCCGAGCGTTCTCCAGCCCGTCGGTCCGGAACCGGAAACCAGGTGGATCATCGTCACGCTGAGGGTTCCCGGGGACGCCGCGCCACATGCGCTGAGCGCAACGGCCAGGGCCGTCGTTGCGACGGCCATCACGAGGCCGTGGCCGCGGCGGCTCCACCTTGGGCGACGCGCAGTGGGGCTCCGGCTCACCGAGCAAGTGTGGCACTCGCGAACGCGACAGTGGCGGGGCCGGAGCCCCGCCACTAGCCATGTCCTCATCCGAGCCCGTCGGCTCGAAGGAGTCAGATCAGCTGACCGTACCCGAGGAGAGCGTGATCGTGGTCAGGCCGTTCGAAGAGCCGCAGGACGCGAGGAGCTGCGACTCGGTCTGCTTGACGGTGGCCGACACCGGCACCCGTGCCCTTGAAGGAGCCCGTCTGGGTCGAGGTGTAGCTGACCGTCGGGTAGGACACCGAGCCGTTCGACAGCACGAACTTCGTAGGCGCAGCCTTGTTGCCGGTCGTCGTCCAGGTGATCTTGCCGGACGGGTCGGGAACCCCGCCACTGATGAGCGAGAAGCAGTCGACGTTGTTCGCCTGCACCGTGGCGCTGGCATGACCCTTGGTGATCGTTGCTCCGCTCTGCGAGGTGTTTCCTGTGCACTTGGACAGGTTCCCCGTCAGCGTGAACGTGACGTTCTGCGGGGTCGAGGTCTTCAGTCCAGGGTTGATCTTGATCGAGCCGGTCAGGCTGCAGGAGATCGACCCCTTCATCGTCACCGTCGTCTGAGGCCGCACGGCGGCATTCGTCGGAGCGGCGAGTGCCACGGTCCCGACCGGTATTGCGAGCAGCGAAAACCGCGAAAAGCGACTTGCGAAGCACTGGTTCCCCCTTCTCACGGCACGTACCCGTCACCATGTCGGTGACGCCCAAGCCACACGCCGGGGACTATGTTGCCGGTAAGTGACCGGCGAGTCAAGTATTCCTCGGGCCGCCGATTCCAACCGCGGTGTCTTCCGCCCATCGGCCCGCCCACCGACCATCCGGACGCCGTAGTCTCGCTCCGTGCCGGCCTCGCGCTCTCCCCGGCCGGGACCGTCGAGCCTGCACAGCGGCCGGCGCGACTGGCGGCACCCCGTCAAATCCGGGCTGCACCTGACGGAATGGGCATGCGAGCTGGCAGGGACTGCGCTCCTCGTGCTGGGTGGGCTCTCGGCGGTGGTCCTCGATTTCGAAACCGGATCTCCTGTGGCGCGCCTCGTGCCGTCGCATTCGGCCCGCCTGTTGATCACCGGGCTCCTCTTCGCAGGGTGCGGTTCCCTGATCACGATCTCCCCGATCGGGCGGCGAAGTGGTGCCCACCTGAACCCTGCGGTGACCCTCGGGTTCTGGTGCCGGCGCCACCTCCACCCCTTCGACCTCGCCGGCTACGTGCTCTCTCAGTTGGCCGGGGGGCTGCTCGGAGCCGAGCTGCTGCGGCTCGTGTGGGGGTGGCGGGTCGAGAGCGTCGGGTATGGCGTCACCCATCCCGGGGCGGGCGTGACGCCGCTGGCGGCGGCGGGCATCGAGGCGCTCATGACCGCCATCCTGGTGCTCTCGATCTTCCTGCTCGTCTCGTCGGCACGAACGGCTCGCTTCACTCCGCTCGTCCTCTGGCCGCTGATCGCCGTCCTCGTCTGGCGTGGTGCTCCATTCACCGGGACCAGCCTCAATCCGGCCCGTAGCCTCGGCCCGGCGGTCGTCGCCGGTGTCTGGACCGACTTCTGGGTCTACGTCGCCGGGCCGCTCTCTGGCTCACTGCTGGCCGTCGTGCTGATGGCGATCATCCCTCGGAGAACCTTGACGGCCAAGCTCTTCCACGACCCCCGCTTCCCAACCGTGATGGGCTCCGACCTGCCGCAGCGGCGCGGCTGACCCGACCCCGACGCCTGCGTCCGCGTCCTCTCAGCTGCCCGGGCGGGCGGGGAGGTAAGGCTCGTAGCGAGGCTCCCGCTGTGACGGGATCGGCCGCCCGCAGCCTGTCATCAGCACGGTTCCCTCGGTGAACGGCTGAAGACCGAGCCTGCGATCGATGTCCAGCTCGTTGATCGCCCCGGATACGAAGGCGCCGAGCCCGAGCTCGGCCGCCACCAGGAACAGGGTCTGACTGAGGTGGGCCGCATCGAGCAGGACGGCCCGGTATGCCTTGGCGTGAGCCTTGTACTTCCAGAAGTTTCGCGGGTAGCGGACGGTCATGAGGAAGACGACCTGAGCATGGACGAAGTGCTCCTGGCCGGCCGAGAACTGGCGGATCAGGTCCTCGACCTCCTCGCTCTGCAGGTGCTCCAAAGGTTCCAGTCCATGGTGTTCGACCGAGTAGTGGTAGATCCCAGGACGGACACCCTGCACCGCCCGCACGAGCGGATAGACCTCGCCGGGGTGCTGCGACCCACCAGACGGGCTCGTCTTCTTGAGGATCGTCAGCTCGTCCTTGACGGTGAGGGTCCCGTGGCATCCCCAGACATGGCGCAAGACGACCGCTAGCTCGTCGAGGCTGAGCTCTGCCTCCGGCACGTAGCCGCGGGTCGACTTGCGGCGGGCGAGGATCTCGTAGAGGGGGCGCTCGGGCGCGACCACGGGGAGATCGAGTCGGTCGTCCGGCGAGCCAAGCGCGTGGAAGTGCGAGGGGGGCGGCCACCGGTCCGGAGTGACCGGGATCGGCTGTTCCCCGGCAAGCACCGCGCGTACGCCACCCCAGCGGGTGAAGGCGTGGAAGAGCGCGCTGTAGCGGTTCCATGCCGGCGACATCAGCTGCTCGTCCCGGCGCCGCAGCTCGATGAGGTCCTCGTCCTCGCCGTCGGTGACGATCAGCCCGTGGGCGGCGAAGTAGTCGAGATCGTCGGCGCTGCCGCCCTTGGAGCAGGGGATCCACCTGTCGGCCGGGATCGCACGCAGCGCTCGAGCCTGCTCGTCGTCGAGCGGGACCTCCGTTCCGACGAGCACCGAGAGAGCCAGCGTCGCGCCGTCGTCGAGGAGGCGGAAGAAGAGAAAGCGCGTGCGGCGGACGTGCCTCACCATCGGAGGTTTGCCGGCCGTGCCAGCGTCAGAGCGGTGGCTCGATCGTGTGCGGGACTTCAGGGCCCTCGCGCTCGGGATCGGCGGGTGGCTCGATCGTGTGCGGGACTTCAGGGCCCTCGCGCTCGGGGTCGGCGGGCGGCTCGATCGTGCCCGGCTCCTCGGGGCCCTCAGGCTCTGGATCCGCGGGCGGCTCTATCGTCCCCGTCTCGGCATCCGGCTCAGGCGCAGGGTCGTGGATGGTCATCTGGATCCCCTCACTCGCGAAGTGGGGCGAAGCTACCGACCGGACCCCGACGTGTCAACGGATGCGCCCGAGGCGCTGTCCGTGGCGCTGTCCTCCGCGCCGTCGCCCGCCATGTCCGGCACCGTCCCCCGACCGCAGAGCCTGCGTGCCGCTTCTGCGAGCACCAGGTGCTGCTTGGCCTCGAAGAGCGCGAGCGCCTGCGACGCCGCCTCGATCGCTTTCGCCGGTTCGTCGGCGGCCCGCAGCACGGCGGCCAGGTCGAGGAGCGCTTCGCCGTGCCAGACGACGAAGTCCGTGCGGGACGCCAGCTCCGCCGCCTCGTGGGCGTGCGCAAGTGCCAGATCGAGCTCGCCCCGGCCGGCGAGCACACGCCCCCGCACGCCACGCCAGAGGATCTGGGAGGCGAAGTCGCCGGCGGCGGCAAGCGTCGCGCACTCCTTGGTCCATTCGTAGGCGGCGTCCAGGTCCCCCTTGGCCTCGAGCACACGCCCGAGCAAGCCGCTGGCGGTCGACACCGTCGAGATCTCACCACGCTGGCGCAACGCCTCGATGCCGCCGCGGAGCACCTCCTCGGCCTGCTCCAGGTCCCCCTCGAGGGTGAACACGGCGGCCTCGTAGTTGGTCATCGCCAGCACTGCGCCGCGGAGCCCGATGTCGTTTCCCATCCGCCTGCACTCCTCGAGGAGCCGGCGCGCCTCGGCGAAATCGCCCAGCATCGCTCTCAACCCGGCGATCTTGGCAAGGGTAGACACCTCGAGAGCTCCATTGCCGCGGCCGATCTCGAGGATCTCCTCGCAGCGCCGGATGGCGTGCGGCACCGGGGTCGGCCCGTGGTGGTACACGACGGGCAGCATCCGCAACATCTCGCCCTGCCAGTGGACCTCCTCGCGGAGGGCCGCTTGGCCGAGGGCTGCGTTGAAGGCCTCCTCCATCGCCGCGCCCCGGCAGAGCAGCCAGTTGACGTGCCCGACGAGGCTGTGTGCCTCGGCCAGGCCGAGCCCGTCTCCCGAGGCGGAGAAGAGCCGCCGGGCATCCTCGGCAAGTGCAAGAGCTCTCTTGGTGTCGGCGCCGCTCACGGTGTAGAGCTCGATGGCGCTCGCCTCCAGGCGGCATCTCATCACCAGCTCGGACTCACCGGCGGCGGCCGCCTCGGCGATGCAGCCGTCGAGCAGTCGCAGTGCACCTCGCGGATCTCCCGCCCTGCGTGTGGCGCGGGCCAGCTCCGGCACGAGGGCCCGGCGCAACGGCGGGTCGACGTCCAGCAACGTCACCGCTCGTTGCAGCAGGCCGGAAGCGGCGGGGACGTCGCCCCTGCTGATGGCGCGCCGCCCGGCGGACGCCAGACGCCCGGCTGCTTGGCGTGCCAGGCCGGCACCCTCCTCCGACAGGGCGGCGGTCTCGGCCCTGTAGCGGTAGCTCTGCTCGAGGTGGTAGCCGAGCACCTCCTCCCACTCGGACGCTCTCTCGCCTGTGACCGAGACGAGCCAGTCGGCGTAGTCGGCGTGGAGTCGGGAGCGGCGGCGTTTCGGGATCCCGGCGTAGGCGGCGTCCCGGATGAGGATGCTGCGGAAGCCGAAGGCCGGCTCGTCGAGGAGCGTCGACGCCTCGGGTCGTAAGAGCTCACCCGCGACGAGGCCGGCGAGGCTCTCCTCGACCGCCGTGATGTCCCGAGCACCCGTGATAGCGGCGACCGCGGAGAGGTGAAACACGGCGCCTTCCACCGCGCCGGGCTCGAGCACCCTTCGTTCAGCGCCCGCAAGCCCCTCGAGGCGCGAAACGAGCAGGGCCTCGAGGGTCCTCGGCAGCTCGAGGTCCGGCTCCGCCTCGAGAGCCGCTGCCAGCTCCTCGGCGAACAGCGGGTTGCCGCCCGCCCTGGTCACGATCCTGCTCCGCAAGACCTCGTCGGAGACCGACATCGTCGAGAGGATCGTCTCGATCTCCGGATCCGAGAGCGGTTCGATCCTCCGCCACGGCCACTCCGGTCTCATCTTCACGAGCTCTGGCCGTCCGAGCGCCACGATCAGGATCGGCAGGCCACGCGAGGGTCGCGACCACCGATTCCAGGAGGTCGATGAAGCGGGGCTCGGCCCATTGCAGGTCGTCGACGCAAAGGACCACCGGCTGATGTTCGGCCATCGCTTCGAGGGCCTTGCGGGAGGCCCACGCGATGTCCTCCGGTGTGGCCGAACCCTCGGTCAGGCCGAGCACCTGGCCGAGGACGAGCGAGACCCGCTCCCACTCCGAGTCGGCCTCGCGCCAGTCCACCAGGCGAGCGAATGCCTCGGCGGCTGTGTCCTCGGCGGTGATCCCTGCGGCTTGGCGCACCACATCGACGAGCGGGGAGTAGGTGATGTTCGTGCCATACGAGAGGCAGCGGCCGTACAGGTACTGGGCGCTGCACCTTGATCGCCACTCGTCGACCAACCTCGACTTGCCGAGCCCAGCATCTCCGGTCATGGCGAACAGTCGGCACCTCCGGTCGGCCACCGCCACTGACAGCGCCGCCTCCAGATCGGCAAGCTCACGGTGCCGTCCGACGAGCGGTGTCGCACCCTCACGCTTCCCTTGAGCTCTCGCCAGCAGGCCGGTAAGGCGGAAACGCGCGAAGCGGCTGCGGCTTTCCCTTGGCGTCGACCGGAGCGACTTCTTCGTAGCGGGCGGCGTGCCGGGTGAGCTGCCAGGTCGTCTCCCCGACCAGGATCTCGTCAGCTGCGGCGGCCTGCTCGAGGCGGGCGGCGGTGTTGGCCGGATCCCCGAGCACCACCGACTCGTCGTCCAAGGCGCCCGCGGCCAGCACCGTGCCGGTGTAGACACCTGTCCGGGTGGAGAGGCGGACACCGCAGTCGCGCTCGAGCGCCACGTTGAGCTCCGCCAGGCTCGCTCCCATCGCCAGCGCCGCACGCACAGCCCGCAGAGCGTCGTCCTCACGTGTGGCCGGGATCCCGAAAGCAGCAACGACGGCGTCGCCGATGAACTTGCTCACGGTCCCGCCGTGGGCGGCGATCGCCTCGCGCATGGCGGCGTAGTAGCGCAGCATCACCTCCCGGACCAGCTCCTCGTCGTGCCGGTCGGCAAGCGCAGTCGAACCGACCACGTCGCAGAACACCAGCGACACCGGCTTGCGCCGCTCGTTGCCGCCGTCCGGCGTCGTCATCGCTAGCGAACACTAACGCTGCGCTGCAGCGCCGCCCCGGTGCGCCGGATGTCGCCCGGCGGAAGGGCTCAGACGATGCGGCCGGAGGCTGGGCCGGGAGTGTTCGCCTGCAGCCATTGCACGGCGCTGATCTGAGTTCTCTTCCAGGCCTTGTACCACGCCTTGAGAGTCATCTCGGGCGGAACGGTGCTGGGGTTTCCCGGCTGCACCGGACCGAAACGCTGCTGCCAGGCCTGCCAGAACTCGTCCTTCTTCGCCCGCTCGCCGGGCGACAGCCAGCCCAGCGTCAGACTCATCCATACCAGGGAGATCACAGACGAAGTCTCCGCCACCGGAGGACGAAGGGCAAGGGAAAGCTCGCGCCGGCCGGGCGCTTGGATACGAGCCGTCTACGCTTCGGCGATGGCAGAAGGCAGGCAGCTGACGCTGATGGCGGTGCACGCCCATCCCGACGACGAGGCGTCGTCGACCGGGGGGATCCTCGCCAGGTATGCCGACGAGGGAGCCCGCACAGTCCTCGTCACATGCACGAACGGTGAGCTGGGGGATGGCCCTGGCGGTGTCAAGCCGGACCAGCCGGGTCATGACGCGGCCGCCACCGCCGCCATGCGCCGATCGGAGCTCGAGCGGAGCTGCCAGGTGCTCCGGATCAGCGACCTCGAGCTGCTCGGCTACCACGATTCCGGGATGATGGGCTGGCCGCAGAACGAGGCGCCGCAGGCCTTCTGGAACACGCCCGTCGACGAGGCGGCGGTCCGGCTGGTGCAGCTCTTCGAACGCTACGAGCCGGACGTCGTGGTCACCTACGACGCCAACGGCTTCTACGGTCACCCCGACCACATCCAGGCTCACCGCATCACGATGGCGGCTGTCGAGAAGAGCATGATCCCGAAGAAGGTGTACTTCCCCGTGATCCCGTTGTCGGCGATGGCGCGGTTCGTCGAGGTCTTGAAGGAGGGCGGGATGGATCCGCCCCCCGAGGCGGAGGAGGCGACGAACTTCGGGACGCCTGACGACGAGGTCGGCGCGCACATCGACTGCACGAGTGTCGTGGACCGCAAGTTCGAGGCGCTGGCGGCTCATGGGAGCCAGACCGACAACAGCTTCTTCCTCAATCTCGGCCCGGCGGTGTTCCGTGAGGTCTTCTCCCGGGAGTCGTTCGTGCGGGCCCTCGACCGGACGCGGCCGCGCATTCGACCGCACCGAGTACGCAACTGCCGGAGGACGATCTTTTCGCCGGTCTGCGCTGAGCCGATTGATCGTCACCCGCCGACGATCACCCGCGGGCCCCGACGCCAGGACACATAGCGCCACGCCCAGTTGAGCAGCACGGAAGCCCTGTTCCGCTTGCCGAGGAGGGTGACCAGGTGGAGGAGCAGCCAGGCGAGCCAGGCGGTCGTGCCCCTTAACCGGACCGTGCTTCGCGAGCGGAGCCCCGAAACGCCGGGCAACCGCACCGGCACCTCGGCGACCGCGGCACGCCTGCCGATCGTCGCCATGATCCCCTTGTCCTTGTAGACGAAGGGTTCAGACGGGAGACCTGCCTCCCGCCGGAGGATCTCCATGGCGGCGTGGCGTCCCGTCTGGATCGCCGGCTGCGCGAGCTGGGGGAGAAGGCTCGGCTCCGCGACGTCACGCTCGTGCGACGGCGCGCCGTCCGCCGACTCCACCGGGACAACCGACCTCGCCCCGGCTATGTCGCCGGCTACGAAGACCTCAGGACGTCCCGGCACGGCGAGCGACCCGTCGACTGCGATCCGCCCGCCCCGCGTCGTCGGCAACTTGACGGCGGCCGCCAGCTGGGCGGCGGACACCCCTGCCGCCCACACCACCAACGCGCAGGAGATCTCCTCCTGGCCGCGCTCGGGGGAGCAGACGATCACCTTGTCCTCACGCACCTCCAGGACCTCGTCGCCGAGGCGAAGCTCGACGCCGCGGCGTGCCAGCTCCTCCTCCGCATAGCGCCCGAGACCTTCGGCGAAGCCTGCCAGCAGGCGATCTCGCTGCTCGACCAGCACCACCTTGACGAGGCCCGCGTCGAGCTCCCGGTAGGTCGTGGTGAGCGCCAGGCTGAGAAGCTCCGCCAGGGCGCCCGCCATCTCGACGCCGGTGGCACCGCCACCGATCACGACGATCTGCAGCGAGTGGTCCGCGCCGGCATCCGAGGACGCCTCGGCGGAGGCGCCTTCCAGGGCGCTGAAGATGCGCCTGCGCACCTCGAGGGCGTCGTCGAGGGTGTACATCGCCTTGGCGTGCGCCTCTGCACCCGGCACGGCGAAGAAGCTCGTCGTCGCGCCGGCGGCGATCACCAGGTAGTCGTAGGGCAGCGACGAGCCGTCAGCCAGGACCGCCTCACGTTGTTCGAAGTCGACCGAGACGATGGGGCCGCGCCGGAAACGAGCTGTCCCGAGACTCCGCACCAGCGTCCGCAACGGGTAAGCCACGTCCCCCGGGTTCAGCCCGGCCGTGGCGACCTGGTAGAGCAGCGGCTGGAATGTGGTGTAGTCGTGCCGGTCGACGAGGGTCACCTGCATGGAGGAGTCGGCGAGAGTTGCCGCCGCCGACGTGCCGGCGAAGCCCGCGCCGATGATCACCACACGCGGGGTCGGTCGGTCGAGCCGCGATGCCCGGGCACGGCCGGGATGACTGGACACCGACCCGACCCTACCCGGGGTCCGGCAATTAGTCTCGGTGCGTGCTCCTCGACGGCATCGAGATCGACGCGGTCGTCCTCGACGCGGGTGGCGTGCTGTTGATGCCAGATCCTGCCGAGATGCGCCGCGTGCTGATGCCGCTCGGCATCGAACCGGACGACATCTCCTGTCATCGGGGGCACTTCGCCGGTATGGCAGAGCTCGCCGTGCTCTCGGATCTCGACCGGCTGACAGCAGGTGAGACTCCCGATTGGATCGGCGCCAACAGGCGGATGGCGCGTGAGCTGGGCGTGCCGGACGACCTCATCGAGATGGCGGCAGAGGCGCTGGAACAGGTCTACGTGAGCTCCCCCTACGTCCCGGTGGAAGGCGTCGCCTCGGTGCTCCGCAAGCTCGAGAGCCATGGATGCCCGTTTGCAGTCGTCTCCAACGCCGACGGCACCATCGAGGCGGTGCTGGACGGGCACGGGATCTGCTCGGTCGGCGGGGTCGACGTGGCGAGGGCGGTAGTGGTGGTGGACTCGGCGGTGGTCGGCGTGCAGAAGCCCGACCCGGCGATCTTCACCTTCGCCCTCGACGCCCTCGGCGTCGAGCCGGAGCGGTGCGTGTACGTGGGCGACACGGTGTGTTTCGACGTGCGGGGAGCAGAGGCGGCGGGCCTGCACCCGGTGCACATCGACCCGTTCGGGTTCTGCTCCGAGCCGGGCTCGCACCGTCACATCGACGCCCTCGCGGAGCTGCCGGCGCTGCTCGGTCTCGATTGAAAGGTCGGTTGCAGAGTGAAGAGGGCGGGGACGCCCCCAGCGCGCCCCCGCCCTCCGTCGCCTCTTTCGAGGATCCTGCTGTGCCGCCGGCACCGCTCCAAGTCGCCGCGCCTTCGACACCGTCTCCCGTCAGCAGTTGCAGCCCGTCGAACTCAAGGCATGCGGCAACTTCCTCCGTTTGACGTCGCTGTCAATTGGCGCTTGCTGACCCCCAGTCATCTCAGCAAGCAAAGTGATGGTCGTCTCTGACCCGGGCTCTGTCAAGAACTGACTGATCGTTTAGATCACACACAGTGAGTAGCCGAACACTCCTCGTCGGGTTCTGCCCCTCAGGGCTGTGAATCCTCTCATGCAATGTATGCATGCGACGATTTCCGTGGCGAAGGCAGCCAAGAAAGCAGCGTTGCCCCAAAGGAAGGCCGCCGCGACACCGATCGCAGCGTTACGTGCCGCACAAGCAGGTGCTCTCCTTGTCGCAGCCGTCCTTTCAGGCTGAAAGGAAAGTGGCTGAGTCCATCTTCAGCAACCCGGCGTCGACCACGGCCCGGGAGACGGGGCGAGCCAAGGCGCAGAGGCGGTCGCACCCTCCGTCCCCCAATGCGGAGTAGGCGATCACGCTCGCTTCGTCGGTGCGTGCCTCCAGGCGATCGCGCTGCGCGACGCCGGCCGGCGTGAAGACGGGATCGGGATCGGGACCGAGGATGCCGCGCCAGCGCAGGCGGTCGATCGCCGCCTGCCACTCGCCCTCCGGCCAGGCGCGGGTCGGGCGGAGGAGGAACGCAGTGCTCGGATCGGCGGCGGCATGCGACACCAGCGCCTCGACGCCGTCCAGTCCCTCCAGCACCAGGGCCGCCACGTGAGCATCTCCTCGAAACTCCCTCAGCAGCGTCTGTGCGTGCCACAACACGAGATGCGGTTCGTCCGGCCACTCGAGCCTGGTGTACGAGGCGAACAACGGACGCCCCCCGAGATGTCCGGCCGCCGCTTCAGCCGCTCGGCGTGCCAGCGCCGACAGCTCGAGCATCTCGGGCGATCGGAGCATTTCGGCCGGCAGCGCTCTGCGCATGGCGGCGTCCACGACCTCCAGCCTCGCTTCGGTGAGAGCCGCCGGTGATGCGATCTCCCAGACCGCGGGCACGTGGGCGCGCACCAGGTCGGGTGAGAAGTTGAAGAAGGTGGCGATCACCATCTCTGCTCCCACCGCTCCCATCGGCGCCGCCCTCGTCCCGAAGTACGCCATCGAGCGGTCTTCGATCCCGAGCTCGCCATAGCGGGACACGCCCTCGCGTGCGAAGTAGACGAGGGAGTGCACCGGCTCCAGAAGCCGCCAGCAGCGGCGTGCCAGATGTGGATCCACGGCCGCAGAAGCTACTCCCCCCATTAGCATGCGCCCATGGAATATCGACGACTTGGCCAAGCCGGCCTGAAGGTGAGCGTGCTCAGCTTCGGCTCCTGGGTCACCTTCGGGAGCCAGCTAGACGACGGGCTGGCGGCTGACTGCATGCAGGCGGCATTCGAGGGTGGCGTGAACTTCTTCGACAACGCCGAGTCCTACGCCGGCGGCGAGTCGGAACGGATCATGGGCCGCGTCCTCGGCCGCCTCGGCTGGCCCCGCCAGGACTTCATCGTCTCCAGCAAGTACTTCTGGGGCATCCACGAAGGGGTCAACACCCGCAACACGCTCAACCGCAAGTACCTGCTGCAGGCGGTGGAGGGCTCCCTGGAGCGTTTCGGGCTGGACTTCGTCGATCTCGTCTACTGCCATCGCCCGGATCCGGAGACTCCGATCGAGGAGACGGTGTGGGCGATGCACGACATCGTCACGTCGGGCAAGGCGCTCTACTGGGGGACCTCGGAGTGGTCGCCCGAGGAGATCCGCGCCGCCGTCGAGATCGCCGAGCGGCACCACCTGCGCAAGCCCGTCGTCGAGCAGCCGCAGTACAGCCTCATCCACCGCGAGAACGTCGAGAAGAACCTCGCTCCCGTCTGCGACGAGTACGGGATCGGCCTGACCACATGGAGCCCGCTCGCCTCGGGCGTGCTCACGGGCAAGTACCTCAACGGCGTGCCGGCGTCCAGCCGCGTCAACCTCCCGGGATATGAGTGGCTGCGCAGCGCTCTCGACAACCCGAGGCACCAGCAGGTGGTACCCGGTCTCCTGGAGATCGCCGGCGAGCTCGGCTGCACTCCGGCACAGCTGGCGATCGCCTGGTGCACCGCTAACCCGCTGGTGTCGAGCGTGATCACCGGGGCGAGCAGTGTCGGCCAGGTGCGAGAGAACCTCGGTGCTGTGGAGGTCGCCGCCCGCCTCGACGCGGAGACCCTCAACCGGCTCGACAAGCTCTCGTCGTGACCGTCCAAGGGGGGATTTCACGAGCGGCGCCGGCACGAGAGCCAGTGGGCCGAAGATGGACGTAGGGATCCTCGGGGGCACCGGGCCGGCGGGCAAGGCGCTCGCAGCTCGGCTGGCGGCGAGCGGCGCCACCGTGGCGATCGGTTCGCGATCTGCCGAGCGGGGCGAGGAGGCTGCCGCCGAGCTCGTCGAGCGATGGAAGGGCAGGAGTCTCGCCGTCACGGGCGCCGACAACGACGGCTGTGCTGCCGCAGACCTGATCGTCGTGGCGACCCCATGGGATGCGGCCGTGTCCACCGTTCGACCGCTGGCCAAGGCGATGGAGGAGAAGGTGGTCGTCTCGATGGCCAATGCGCTGGCCAAGGTGGGCGACGAGTTCCAGCCGCTGATCCCCGCCCGCGGCTCTGTCGCCGCCGCTCTGCAGTCCGCGCTGCCCGGCTCACGGGTGGCAGGCGCCTTCCACCATCTGCCGGCCCGTTCCCTGGCGGCGCTCGACAAACCGATCGAAGCCGACGTGCTCGTCTGCGCCGACGACGAGGTCGCCATGGAGGCCGCCTCCCGGCTGGTCGAACGGATGGAAGGGCTGAGGGCGGTGGCCGCCGGCTCGCTGTCCGCCTGCGGGGCGGTGGAGGCCTTCACCGCCGTCCTCCTAGGTGTCAACGTCCGCCACAAGGCGCACGCCAGCATCCGCCTCACCGGGCTCGGCCGGGACGCGTGATCCGCCTCTACGACACGGCCCGCCGGGAAGTGGTCCCCCTCGAGGCGGGCCCGATCGGTCCGCATGTACACCTGCGGGATCACGCCCTACGACTCCGCCCATCTCGGGCACGCCGCCACCTACCTCGCCTACGACGTGCTCCAACGACGGCTGATCGATCTCGGTCACCACGTCAAGTGCGTGCGCAACGTGACCGACGTCGACGACGACATCCTCCGCAAAGCCCGCCAGCTCGGCGTGCACTACCTGGACCTGGCGGCCGAGGAGATGGCCCTGTTCGACTCGGACATGCGGGCGCTCGGGCTGCTCCCCGTGTACAGCGAGCCGCGGGCCACCTCCGCGATACCGGACATCCTCGGTTTCATCGGAATGGTCCTGGCCAACGGGCACGCCTACGAGTCGGGCGGCGCGGTCTACTTCGACGTCTCCTCCTTCGCCGACTTCGGCCAGGTGAGCCATCTGGAGCGGGACGAGATGCTGAGCCTGGCGGCGGAGCGGGGTGGCAACCCCGACGACCCGATGAAGCAGGACCCGCTCGACTTCGTGCTCTGGCAGCCGTCGCTGCCGGACGAGCCGGCCTGGGAGTCGCTCTGGGGGCGGGGGCGCCCTGGCTGGCACATCGAGTGCTCGGCGCTGGCGCTCAGGGAGCTCGGCGAGACCATCGACATCCACGGCGGCGGGTCCGACCTGATCTTCCCCCACCACGAGTGCGAAGCGGCGCAGTCGGAATCGGCGACAGGCTCGCGCTTCGTCAAGCACTGGGTGCACGCCGGGATGGTCTGCCTGGACGGCGTCAAGATGTCGAAGTCGCTCGGGAACCTCGTCTTCGTACGCGACCTGCTGGCTTCGCACGAGCCGGCTGCGATACGCCTGGCGATCATCGGTCATCACTACAGGTCCTCCTGGGAATGGACCGACAAGGCGATGGCGGCAGCTGACGAACGGCTGGCGCGGTGGCTCGCCAACGGGGACGGCGAAGGTCCGCTAGAGACGGTGCGCGCCTGCCTCGACGACGACCTAGACACGCCCGGCGCGATCGAGGCGATCGACGCAGCGTGCACGCGAGGCGAAGGCGTACGAGGGGCGGCGTCGCTTCTCGGCGCGGGCTGGTAGCCCCTAGGCTTCTCCGGCCACCCGCTCCGCACACCCTGGAGGACCCTTAGACATGCCGGCCGAGATCACGATCACCCTTCCGGACGGGTCTTCGCGCAGTCTTCCGGCCGGCACGACCGCAGCTGAGCTGGCGGCACGGATCGGAGCACGGCTCGCGGCGGCAGCTCTCGTCGCCGAGATCGACGGCGATCTCGTCGACCTCGGGTCGGCGCTGGTCGACCGGTCACGCGTGCGGATCGTCACCGGCGACAGCGAGGCCGGCCGCCATGTGCTTCGCCACTCCACCGCACACGTCATGGCGCAGGCGGTGCTCGACCTGTGGCCAGGGGCGCGGTTCGCGATCGGGCCCCCGATCGCGGACGGCTTCTACTACGACTTCGAGCTGCCGGGCGGGGCGCGCTTCACCGACGAGGACCTGCCGCGGATCGAGCAACGGATGCGCGAGATCGTGGCCGAGGGACAGCCGTTCGTACGGGAGGAGCACACCCTCGAAGAAGGACTCGAGCTCTTCGCCGACCAGCCCTACAAGCGCGAGATCATCGAGGGCGTCGGCGCCGCCCAGTCCGCCGGCGACGCCGAGGAGCTGGAGGGCGAGATCGCCGCGGGCAGCTCGGCGGTCAGCACCTACCGCAACTCTGAGGGTTTCGTAGACCTGTGCCGGGGGCCGCACGTTCCCGACACCGCTCGGCTCGGGCACTTCAAGCTGATGCGTGTCGCCGGCGCCTACTGGCGCGGCGACGAGCGCCGGCCACAGCTGCAGCGGATCTACGGCACCGCCTGGGAGTCGGAGGCGGCACTCGCCGAGCACCTGCACAGGCTCGAGGAGGCCGAGCGACGCGATCACCGCCGCATCGGTGCCGAGCTCGACCTGTTCCACTTCCCGCCGGAGATCGGAGGCGGCCTGCCCGTCTTCCACCCGAAGGGGGCTCTAGTCAGGCAGTTGATGCAGGACTTCTCGCTGCGGATGCACGAGCAGCACGACTACCAGCTCGTGTGGACTCCCCACCTGGCGAAGTCGACGCTGTTCGAGACCTCCGGCCATCTCCAGTGGTACGCCGACGGCATGTACCCCCCGATGGAGATGGAGGGTGCGACCTACTACCCGAAGCCGATGAACTGCCCCATGCACGTGCTGATCTACAAGAGCCGCACGCGCTCTTACCGCGAGCTTCCGATGAGGCTGTTCGAGTTCGGCACTGTGTACCGTTTCGAGCGGAGCGGTGTGCTGCACGGGCTGACGCGGGTACGCGGCATCACGCAGGACGACAGCCACATCTTCTGCGCCCCCGAGCAGCTGGCGGGCGAGCTCACCTCGCTGCTCGCCTTCGTGCTGGAGGTGCTGCGATCGTTCGGGCTGAGCGAGTTCGAGGCAGAGCTGGCGACGAGGCCGGAGAAGTTCGTGGGGGAGCCGGAGGAGTGGGAGGACGCCACGGCGGCGCTGCGTGAGGCGCTCGACGCCGCTTCCATCCCCTACGTCGTCGCCGAGGGCGAGGGCGCCTTCTACGCCCCCAAGATCGACGTCCACCTTCGCGACGCCATCGGCCGCCGCTGGCAGGTCTCGACTCTGCAGGTGGACTTCCAGCTGCCGCAGCGTTTTGACATCAGCTACATCGGCCCGGACAACGAGCGGCACCGCCCACGCATGATCCACCGTGCGCTCTTCGGATCGATCGAGCGGTTCTTCGGGATCCTCACCGAGCACTACGCCGGCGCCTTCCCCACCTGGCTCTCTCCGGTGCAGGTCAAGGTCCTCCCCGTACGTGACGACCACGGGAGCTATGGGGACGAGGTGGTCGCCGAGCTGGCGGCGGCCGGGCTGCGGGTGGAGATCGACCACGCCGACGAGCCTCTCGGCGCCCGTGTGAGGCGGGCGAAGCTCGACAAGATCCCCTACGTGCTGGTCGTCGGAGGCGAGGACGTGGAGGCGCGGACCGTCGGTGTCAACGCCCGCGGCTCGGAGAGACCGCAGCGGGGCGTGCCCCTGGCGCAGTTCCTTTCCGGCCTGCTGGCCGAGGTGTCGTCGAAGTCGAGTCCCGATCTGGCGGCCCGCTGACCGTGAGCTGGGAGAACTTGTGGGCGGGCTGGCGGAGTGCCTACGTCTCGACGGTGGCGGCAGGCGAGTCGCCCGAGCCGGTCGAGACCGTCGGTGACCGGGAGGGCGAGAGCTGCGTCTTCTGCCGGATCCTCGCATCCTCGGCCGCCGACGAGGTGCGCCACGTGGTGCACGCGGGCGAGCTGACCACGGTCCTCCTCAACGCCTTCCCTTACGCCACCGGGCACGTCCTCGTGATGCCGATCCGCCACGTCGGCGACCTCGGCGAGCTCGAAACGGCGGAACGGGACGAGATGTGGTCCCAGGTGACCGACACGGTCGCAGCCCTGCGGTCGGCCTACAAGCCCGACGGGTTCAACGTCGGCATGAACCTCGGCCGCGCAGCAGGCGCCGGGATCCCCGGCCACCTGCACGTCCACGTGATGCCGCGCTGGGTCGGTGACACGAACTTCATGACCGCGGCGGCGGGTGTCCGGGTGATGCCCGAGACCCTGGAGGACACCTGGCGCAAGCTACGAGACAACTGGGAGGGACGGTCGTGAGCGTCCAGCTGGACCACGAGGGGTACCTCGATCACATCGGGGCGGACACCGTGCTTGCCTGCGAGCTCGCACGGGGGTCAAGCGGCGGCGCCAACCCGCAGGTGCCGAACTGCCCCGAGTGGTCACTTGCCGACCTGCTCGACCATCTGGCGCACGTTCACAACTTCTGGGCGACCCAGCTGGAGGCCGCCAGCGAGACGCCGACAGAGCCTTCGGAGCCCGAGGTGCCGCCGGGCGCGGCGGTCGAGTCGCGAGCCACGATGCTGGAGGCTGCAACCGAGCGGCTGCTGGCAAACCTCCGCCAGGCGCCCCCGGAGCGGGTCTGCTGGAACTGGTCCGGGAAGGACCAGACGGCGGCGTGGGTGGCGAGGCGCATGGCGCTGGAGACTGCTGTGCATCGCGCCGACGCCGAGCAGGCACTTGGCCTGACCGCTCGGGTCGAGGCCGTCCTCGCAGTGGACGGGATCGACGAGCGCATCGACGTCCACCTCGCCTGCGACGTGCCGGAGGTGCCGGACGCAGCTCTCGGCGGCTCACTCTGCCTGGCATGCTCCGACGTCGATCAGGCATGGGTCGTGGAGGTCGGCGGCGGCCGTCTCGAGTGGCGGGAGGGGCGAGGCCCCGCTGACGCCGTTCTCGTCGGCTCGGCTTCCGATCTCTACCTCTTCACCTGGAACCGGATCGGGGTCGAGGCGCTCTCGCTGACTGGGCGGCGGGACGTGGCCGACGCCTGGGCGACACTGCCTGTCTGATTGCTTGCGGGTCCCGGTTCGCTGCGGGTACGGTTCGCCGCGGGTCCTGACCGGCGGTCGGGTACACACACTGGACCACTGCTTTTTCACGAAACTAATGCAGTGTGATCAGCGCCAATTCGCCCGCATTAATCCTGCCGACGTTCTATGTCCCTGTACATGCTGGCAGGGGGTCGCGGCGGGCCCCGGGGAGTCTCGGCGGACCGCGGCGGGCCGCGGCGGACCGCGGCGGGCCGCGGCGGGGCCGGAGGCGGCTGTCAGCTCGACTTGGCAGCGGCCGCCTTGACGAGCCGCTCGACGAGCTGTTGCGGGACAGGGTCGTAGTGGTCGTGCACCGCCGTGAACTTGCCCCGACCTCCCGTCAGGGAGCGCAGGTCGATCGCATAGCGCAGCACCTCCGAGGTCGGCACCAAGGCGATGATCACCTGCTCGCCGTCGGCTCCCGACTCCGTCCCGAGCACCCGCCCGCGGCGTGCGTTCATGTCGCCCAGGACGTCGCCCTGGTACTGGGCGGGAACGGTCACCTCGAGCCGGGTGACAGGCTCCAGCAGGACAGGACCTGCCTTTTCCATCGCCTCTCGGAACCCGAGCGCCCCCGCCATGCGGAAGCTCATCTCGGACGAGTCGACGCTGTGGAACTTCCCGTCGTAGCAGGTCACCTTCACGTCGACGACCGGGAAGCCGTAGTGGCCGCCCTGCTGCATCGCCTCATGGATGCCCTTCTCGACGGCGGGGATGAACTGGCGCGGGATGGCGCCGCCGACGATGGCGTCCACGAACTGGAAGCCATCGCCACGGGGCACCGGCTCGATACGCAGGTTGCAGACGCCGAACTGGCCGTGGCCGCCGGTCTGCTTCTTGTACTTCCCCTCCGCCTCGGCGGACTGGGTGATCGTCTCCCGGTAGGGGACCCTGGTCTCCTCGAGCTCGATCTCCACGCCGAACTTGCGCTGGAGCTTCTCGCCGACGATCTGCAGGTGTGTCTCACCGGCGCCTGACAGCACCGTCTGGTGCGTCTCGTCGTCCCGGTGCAGTTGCAGGGCCATGTCCTCTTCCTGCAGCCGGTGCAACGCCGTCATCAGTTTGTCCTCGTCGCCCTTCGCCTTCGGCCGGACGGCGATGGAGAGCACGGGGACGGGCGGCGGTGGACCCTCTGCGATGACCGGCATCGACTTCGGTGCCAGGGTGTCGCCTGTCTGCGCGTCGGCAAGTTTCGGAACGGCGACGATGTCTCCGGCGAAGGCGTCTCCCATCGCCTGCCCCTCCTTGCCACGAAGTGTCTGCAGGGAGTGGAGGCGCTCGTCGGCGCGCGTGCGGGAGTTGGTGAGCACGACGTCCGGATGGAGGGTGCCCGAGAGGACCTTGATCAGCGAGATCTTGCCGACGAAGGGGTCGGCGACGGTCTTGAACACCCGGGCCAACGGCTGGCCGGCAGCGTCCGCCTCGACGGTTGTCTCCTTGTCCCCCGCCCTGACTCTTGCCGGGGGCCGGTCGAGCGGGCTCGGAGCGATCTCGCAGATCAGGTCCGCCAGGCGGTCGATCGCGATCCCCTTGGCGGCCGAACCGCACACCACGGGAAAGACGGTCGCCGACGCCACGCCGTGAGCCAGGGTGTGCTCGAGCTCCTTCGTGGAGGGGACTTCGCCGTCCAGGTAGCGCTCCATCAGCTCGTCGTCGGCGACAACGATCCCCTCGACGAGGTTGTCGCGCACCCGGTGCTCGATCTCCGACATGTCCTCTGGAATCGCCCCGGTGGTGGGCTTTCCTCCCTCGTAGGTGATCGCGGTGTCGGTCAACAGGTCGGCGACGCCACGAAACCCTGCCTCCTCGCCGATCGGCAGTTCGAGGGGGGCGATCCCGGCACCGAAGCGCGATCGGAGCTCGTCGAGCGTCCTCTCGAAGCTGGCCCGCTCGCGATCGAGCTTGTTGACGAAGATCAGCCGAGGCAGCCCGAGCTTGGCGGCCAACCGCCAGACGATCTCGGTCTGCACCTCGACCCCTTCGACGGCGCTCACGACGACCACGGCCAGGTCCACCACGGACAGCGCCGCCTCGACCTCGCAGAGGAAGTCGCCGAAGCCCGGCGTGTCGATCACGTTGATCTTGTGCTGATCGTGGACCACGGGGGCGATCGCCAGCGAGGCCGAAATGCCACGCTTGATCTCCTCCGGCTCGAAGTCGCAGACGGTGCTTCCGTCCTCGACCCGGCCCTGCCTGTTGATCGCTCCACTCGTGAACAGCAGTGCCTCGGCGAGCGTCGTCTTGCCCGAGCCGCCATGCCCGACGAGGGCAACATTGCGGATCTTCGCCGATGGGAAGCTGGCCACGAGCCACCTCGCTGATCGTCCTGGTGCCGAGCCCCTCGGTCTCGGTCGAGCGCAGCCTATCGGCTGCCCGGGAGCGCCTGAAGGGGGCCGCGGTCGGGCCGGCCTGTTAGGCTGCGAGCAGCACGAATGTGTTAGGAGAGCCATGATCGACGGCCGAAGAGGCCAGGAGGCAGCACCGCAGGCGATCGGGGCTGGTGAGGACTCCAGCCTCGACGGCGCCTCGACGGCTCCGCCGAGATCGAGGTGGGGCGGTCCCCAGCTCGGGCTACGCCTGCACCGGCTCGGCGTCACCGCCAATCAGGTCACCGCAGTCGGGCTGGCGCTCGCCGGCGTTACCGCCTACGTGATCGCCTCGGGCTACCTCTGGCAGAGCACGTTCCTGCTCACCGCCGGGGGTTTGATGGACGCCCTCGACGGAGCGGTCGCCAAGGCTGCCGGCTCCAGTTCCAAGCGGGGCGCCTTCCTCGACTCGACCACCGACCGGCTCGGCGATGCCCTCGTCTTCGGCGGCGTGGCCTGGTACTTCCTGGCGGGACACGATCCCCGCCTGGCGATGCTCCCGCTCGCCGTCCTCGCCGTCAGCTCCGTCGTGTCGTACGAGAGGGCCAAGGCGGAGTCGCTCGGATTCGACGCCAAAGGCGGCCTGATGGAGCGCGCCGAGCGGTTGATCCTGCTCGGCTTCGGGCTCGTGTTCCACTTCTTGCTCGTCTGGGTGCTCTGGGTCCTGCTGGGGCTGACTGCGGTCACGGCTCTGCAGCGTTTCGTAAAGGTCTGGAAGCAGGCGACGGCGGAGCTGGAAGGGGAGGCGGCCAAGCCGGTACCTGCGGTCGTCAGCGCCTGGCGACGGGGTCGCGTCGAGTCGCGCTGGCGGGCCTGGCGCGAGGCGTCCTTTGCCCCGGCCGGCGCGCGTGTGATGCGTCTTGCACGCCCGCCCGCCAACCGTTGGCGTGTGAGGCGCCAGGCAGCGCCGTTGGCGAGCCGCCTGCCACGTGTGCTGCAGGCCGATCGTCTCGGCCAGCGGGCGGTACGGAAGAACCAGGCCGGTCGCCAGGGTCGGGTTCGCACCTCCTCCGCCCGCCCGTCCGCCATCCGGAGCTTCGGGCGGCGCCTCGAGCAGGATCGTTGATCCTGTCGTAGGCGGGCGGGCGAACCTCAGCGAATCCTTCCTCCCAGGCCGTGCGCATCAGCAAGGGACAGGTCACCTACCTCACCTATCGCGGGCTGGCCGCCGCCCTCCAGGGCTTGCCGTCCCCGTCTGCTCCTCTCGCTGCTGCCGCCGCCGGACGCATGATGTCGGAGGTCTGGCGGTCGAAGCGCCCGCTGCTGCGAAGCAACCTCCGCCGCGTCCTCGGGCCCGACGTCGGGGAGGCGGAACTGGAGCGGATGGTGCTGCGGGCCTTTGACTCCTACGCCCGCTACTGGATCGAGGCGGCTCGGTTGCCGGCGATGTCCGACCGCGAGTTCGAGCGGCGCTGGTCGGCAGAAGGCGGTGAGAACATCGCCGAGGCGATGGCTGCCGGCAGGGGCGTGATCCTCGCCCTTCCCCATCTCGGCAACTGGGAATACGGCGGTCGCTGGCTCGCCTCCAAGGGATGGCCGATGACGACGGTGGCCGAGGTCCTCGAGCCGCCCGAGCTGTTCGCTTGGTTCGTCGAGCAGCGCGCCAAGCTCGGCCTGAACATCATCGGCTTGGGCGAGGGGACCACCGCCACCCTGTCGAGGGTTCTCCGGGAGGGCAAGCTGATCGGGCTGCTGGCGGACAGGGACCTCACCGGCAACGGTGTCGAGGTCGAGTTCTTCGGCGAGACGACCACTCTTCCCGGTGGTCCGGCAACCCTGGCGTTGCGGACCGGGGCGGCACTGATGCCGTGCGCGGTGTTCGAGCTGGGCGGGGGGCGCCACTGCGGTGTCATCAACCGACCGATCGACTGCACCCGCCAAGGGCGCCTGCGCGAAGACGTGGAGCGACTCACCCGTCGTCTGGCCGCCGAGCTGGAGGTCCTGATCAGGCGGGCACCCGAGCAGTGGCACATGTTCCAGCCGAACTGGCCGAGCGACCGGGATTGATCGGGTAGCGGGTCTCCAGACGATGCTCCCCCAACCAGACGCCGCGCTGCCGGCCGCAGGCGGACCGTCGCCGCTCGGCCACGTCGCCGCCACGGCGCGGGCGCTTTTCGGGGCCGACGCCGGCGTGGTGGTGGCGGGGGACGGCACGCGACACGTGTCGTTTCGAGAGGGTGCGGCCAGCCCGGCCGACCTTGGCCAGCTTCTGGAGGCCTCGCTCGGATCGGCCGCAGCGGTGTACGAGGCGGGGCTGATCGAGGTCGGTGGTGCGGACGCAGGACCGTTCGCCGCCGCCGCCCCGTTGCCCGAGGCGGGCGGTCTGCTGCTGGTCGCCTCCCTGCAACCGCTACCCGGGGACCCAGGACGGCTCGAGGCGTTGTCGGCGCTCGCCGACCTGGCAAGCCGGTTGCATGCAAGTCTCCTCGGCGGCCAGGTAGGGCTCGACTCGCTGCTCGAGCACAGCTCGGACGTGATCGTCGTGCTCGACGACCTCGGCCGCCTCACCTATGCCAGCCCCTCCCTGGAGGCGCTCACCGGCTACGAGCCCGCAGAGGTGGTCGGCAGGTACGGCTTCGAGCTGGTCCATCCCGATGACAGGCGGCCGATCATCGAGCTGTTCGGACGCCTCCACGAGCGCCCGCAGGGCCCGTTGCCCGTCTCGTTCAAGCTCTCGCGCAGTGACGGCGGCCACCTCGACGTCGAAGCCGTGACGACATCCGTGGTCCAGGACGACGCGGTGCACGGGATCGTGATCAACATCCGCGACGTGTCGGTGCGCCGGCGGATCGAGGAGCACGCCCGCTCCCGCGAACGTCACGCGCAGGCGGTGCTCGACACGCTCGAAGAGGGCGTGCTGGTGTGTGCGGCGGACGGCACCGTGCTCTCCTGCAACAGCTCGGCGGAGCGGTTGCTCGGCCGGACGGCTCAGCAGATCGTCGGTGCGCCCTACGAGCTGCTCGTCGACCTCCTCTCAGGGCCCTCCGGTCGTACGATCGGCGAGTCCGGGGTCACCATCGCGCCGGGGGAACATCCGGCGCTCCTCAGCCTCCGGCGGGGCGAGGCACTGGCAGGCGTGACGCTCGGGCGGGTACGCCCTGACGCCACCGTCCGTTGGTGGCGCTTCTCGACCGAGGTGCTGGCCGTCGGAGGACCTGCCGGTCCGCGTGCTGTCGTGCTCTCCTTCGAGGACGTGACCGAGCGCCGGGAGGCCGAGCTGTCCGAGCGGGCGCAACGCGAGCAGGGACCGCACGATCGTCGACTCCTTGCGGGAAGGCGTCCTGATGTTCTCCGCTGACGGCCGGGTGGTGACCGCCAACTCCTCGGCGGAGGAGCTGTTCGAGGCACCTTTCAGCTGGATGGAGGGGCGCAGCCACGAGGCGATGGTGACGGCTCTCGAGGCGGCGGGCGGCGGCGTCTATGAAGAAGACGGCGAGCCCTTCCCGATGGACCGGCATCCCGTCACGCTCAGCCGGGACGTGGGAGTTGCCGCCTCCGACGTCGTGATGGGGATAGCCCTCGGTGCTGAGCGCCAGGTGCGCTGGTTCCAGGTCAGCTCACGGCCGCTTCTGACCGGCGCCAGTGGCCCGCCCTACGCCGTGGTCGTCTCGTTCACGGACATCTCCGAGACGAAGTCGGCCGAGCTGGAAAGAGGTCGCCTCGTCGAGCTTCTCGACAACCAGCGAGAGAGCCTGACCGCCATCCTGGCGAGCATCGACGAAGGGATCGTCGCCTGTGACAGCACCGGCCACGTGACCCTCTGCAACCAGGCGATGAGGCTCTACCTGCAGCTCCGTCCCGGACAGGAACCCTACGACGCGCCCCGTCGGTCGACTCCCTCTACCGCCCTGACGGGCGCCCGCTGCGACCGGGCGAGCACCCGTTGCTCCTTGCTCTCGCCGGCGCCCGGGTGTCGAACGTGGAGATCGTCATCGAACCGGAGCAAGGCCGTAGACGCGTGGTCGTCGCCAACGGTCGTGCGCTGCGGGCCCACGACGGCTCGCCCATCGGAGCCGTCGTCGCCTTCCACGACGTGACCGAGCAGCGGCACCTGGAGTCCGAGCTCACCGAGCTCGCGCTGCACGACCCGCTCACCCGTCTCGCCAACAGGATCCTCCTCTCGGACCGCCTGGAGGTGGCCTTGGAGCGGAGCGCTCGCGAGGACGCCGCTGTCGGGGTGATGCTCTGCGACCTGGACGACTTCAAACAGGTCAACGACACGCTCGGCCACGGTGCGGGAGATGCCGTGCTGGTCGCCACCGCCGAGCGGTTTCGCTCAGCGGTGCGTCCGGGGGACACCGTGGCCCGCCTCGGCGGGGACGAGTTCGTCATCGTCTGCCCGATAATCAGCTCCGGCGAGGAGCTCGACGGCGTGCGGGAACGGCTGCAGGCGGCACTCGAGATGCCGCACGAGCTGGCGGGGCGATCTCTGGTCGTCACAGGATCGATCGGGATCGCCCTCGGGCGTCCCGGATCGGTGACGCCCGAGATGCTGTTGCGTGCCGCCGACGACGACATGTACAGGGTCAAGGACGAGCGGCGGCTCGATGCCCGGGCGGGGGAGTGACGGGCTCGCGGTGAGGGTGGCGATCGTCTCTCCCTACAGCGTCGACGTCCCCGGGGGTGTGCAGGGGCAAGTCGAGCTACTGGCGGCGGCGATGGAACGGCGTGGCAACGAGGTCGACGTGATAGCCCCGGGGGAGCGCGCCTCCGCCGACCGGGTAACCGGACCCGAGCCGCCTGCCCGCCGGCGCACGATCGTCGTCGGCCGCTCGCTGGCGGTTCCCGTCAACGGTTCGCGGGCGCCGGTGTCCCCCTGGCCCACGACGATGGCCAGGACCGTCCGGCGACTGCGCTCGGGTGGTTACGACGTCGTCCACCTCCACGAGCCCTTCGCGCCGGGACCACCCCTGGCCGCCCTGATGTCTGGCGCCACACCGCTCGTCGCCACCTTCCACCGTGCGGGAACGGACGCGGCTTACAGGGCTCTCGGGATCGCAGCGGGGCGGCTGCGCGGCCGATTGGCTGCAGCGGTCGCCGTGTCGGAGGCGGCGCGGGAGACCGCGGCGGCGGTCCTCGGTCGGAGGGCGGGGAGCATCGAGGTCCTGTGGAACGGGGTGGATGTCGACTTCTTCCGAGCGGCGCAGCCGACGCAGTCGGACGTTCCCGCCATCGTTTTCGTCGGGCGCCACGAGCGCCGCAAGGGCCTGGACACCCTCGTGCGGGCCTTCACGGCTCTCGACGTAGCAGCCGAGCTGTGGATCTGTGGGGAGGGGCCGGAGACGAGCACGCTCCGCGCCGCTTGCGCGGGCGACGAGCGCATCTCGTGGCTGGGGAGGGTGAGCGACGACGAGGTCGCATCGAGATTGGCGGGCAGCACGATCGCCTGCTTCCCGGCTCGGGGAGGGGAGTCGTTCGGGCTCGTGGTCGCCGAGGCGATGGCGGCCGGAACGGCGGTCGTCGTGGCCGACATACCCGGCTATCGAGCGGCTCTCGGGGGGTCCGGGCTCGACGGCGGGCCCGACGCCGGGGGAGTCGCTGTGCCGGCGGAGGACGTGGCGGCGTGGTCGCAGGCGATCGCAGCGTTGCTCGGCGATCCCGAGAGGCGGGCCCGGCTCGCCGAAGCGGCACGGCGCCGGGCGGACTCCCTTTCTCTGGAGCGGCTGGCGGACCGCTACGCCGAGATCTACGAGCGTGTGGCCTCCCCGGGCGGGCGCCGGCGACCCGGCAGTCCCGGCGCGATCTGAGCCGCTCGTAGACTGTCCACTCCATGGCCGGATCATCGAGCGACACGCCGCCCCCGCGCGGGCGGGCCGGAACGGGCGGTCGCTACTCCACGACGCCTTACGAGGGCGAGGTGGATGTTGCGCGGAAGCGCCGGCCCGGTCGGGGGGCGCCCGCAGCCGGCAGCCGCGTGAGAGCGGTGCGCCAGGAGCCCGGCGCCAAGGCTGGAAAGGGCCGGGGGGCAAGACGGTCCCCTCAGCCGGGGCGCTCACGGCGTGACGCGGCCAGCCACTCGGCGGCGCTCGAGGCAGCAGCCGAGTCGCAGGCGGAGATGCATGCCAAGTCTCTCGAGCGGTGGCGCATCGCCGAGTCGCGAAACGCCCGCCGGACCCTGGCACTCGCCACCGGCCCGGCGGTGCTCGTCGCCCTGATCATCGTCATCTCGTTGCTCGCCTCGCTGCCGATCCTGATCGGGATCGCACTGGCCGCGCTCGTCGTGGTGTTCAGCCTGGTGGTGTGGTTCACGGCATCCAAGGCCGTGCTCGCCAAGCTGCAGGCGACCCCGGCGGATCCCGTGCGGCACGCCCGGCTGCACAATCTCGTGGAAGGGCTGTGCCTCGCTTCGGGCCTGCCGAAGCCGGCGTTGCTGGTGCTCGACGATCCGGCGGTGAATGCCATCTCGGTGGGCAGGACACCGGCGGACTCCGCCATCGTGTGCACGAGCGGCCTGCTCGACCTCCTCGACCGGATGGAGCTGGAAGCCGTCATGGCGCACGAGCTCGCCCACATCAGGCGTCGTGACACGACCTCGGGTTGCGAGTCGGCGGTGATCGTCGGATATCCGGCACTCGTCGTCCCGAGCATGCGGAGGGCGCTTGTGCGGGCCGCCGGTGCAGGCAGAGAAGCCCTGGCCGACCAGGCAGCGGTCTCGCTGACCCGGTACCCGCCGGGACTGGTGTCCGCCCTCGCCAAGGTCAGGGCCGCGCCGAGCATCCGCCCGGCGAGCCTCTCCTCGTCGACCGTCACGATGACCGGGCACCTGTGGCTGGCACCGCTCGACCCGTCGTTCTTCGCCGAGCAGCCGATCCGCGGGGCGCTCGGCCTCGAGGACAGGATCGCCCTTCTCCACGAGCTCTGAGCCGGGATCCCCTCTGAGCCGAGATCCCCGCTTGCCCCCCGATAACGGTCGCGCCGTGCGAGCGGGACGGCCGGCAACCCTTAGACTGGACCTATGCAGCGAGAAGAGGATTCGACAGTGACTCCCGCAGCCGCCGGCGCCACCGGGACGACGGCGAAGGGATCGGCGAGAGGCGGCCAGGCCGGCACGGGCACGACCCGGGTCAAGCGCGGCCTCGCTGAGATGTTGCGGGGCGGCGTGATCATGGACGTCGTCACAGCCGACCAGGCGCGCATCGCCGAGGACGCCGGTGCGGTCGCGGTGATGGCACTCGAGCGTGTGCCGGCAGACATCCGGCGCGACGGCGGCGTGGCGCGGATGAGCGACCCGGCACTCGTCGAAGGCATCCAGGAGGCGGTCACCATCCCGGTGATGGCCAAGGCCCGCATCGGCCACTTCGCCGAGGCTCAGATCCTCGAAGCCCTGCGTGTCGACTACATAGACGAGAGCGAGGTGCTGACGCCGGCGGACGAGGCGCATCACATCGACAAGTGGGCGTTTCGCGTCCCGTTCGTGTGCGGGGCCACCAATCTAGGAGAGGCGCTGCGGCGCATCTCCGAAGGCGCCGCCATGATCCGTTCGAAGGGGGAGGCGGGGACGGGCAACGTGGTGGAGGCCGTGCGTCACCTGCGCTCGATCCTCGGCGACATCCGCACGCTGCAGACGGCGGACCCCGCCGAGCTCTACGGCCATGCCAAGCGGCTCCAGGCGCCGATCGATCTGGTCCACGAGGTGGCGCGCGAAGGCAAGCTGCCTGTCCCGCTCTTCTGCGCCGGCGGGCTGGCGACCCCTGCCGACGCATCGCTCGTGATGCAGCTCGGTGCCGAGGCCGTGTTCGTGGGATCGGGGATCTTCAAGAGCTCGGACCCGGCCCGGCGGGCGCGGGCGATCGTCGAGGCCACCACCCACTACGCCGATCCTGAGATCCTCGCCAAGGTGTCGCGCGGTCTCGGCGAGGCGATGCCAGGAGCCGAGATTGCCGGCCTCGAGCTGAAGCTGGCCGAGCGGGGTTGGTGACGGGCGAGGCGGTCGGTTCGCGTGCCGCCGTCTCCTCCCGATCGCAGCCGCGAGTAGGTGTGCTAGCCCTGCAGGGCGATGTGCGCGAGCACGCGGCGATGCTGAGCGCCCTCGGCGCCGAGGTGGCGGAGGTTCGGATGCCCGCCGATCTCGTCGGTCTGCAGGCGATCGTGATGCCGGGCGGCGAGTCCACCACGATGTCGATGCTTCTCGATTCCTCGGGGCTTCGCCGGCCCCTCGCCGAGATGATCGCCGCCGGCATACCGGTGCTGGGGACTTGCGCCGGCATGATCCTGCTGGCACGGGAGGTTCTCGACGGGCGCCAGGATCAAGAGAGCTTCGGGGCGATCGACATCTCCGTGCGCCGCAACGCCTTCGGCCGGCAGACCGAGTCCTTCGAGCAGACGATCCATGTGTCGGGCATCGACGGCGGCGGCAGCGTGCCGATGCACGCCGTGTTCATCCGGGCTCCTTACGTGGAGACGGTGGGTGACGCGGTCGAGGTGCTGGCGACCTTCGAGCCGGCGGGGAGCAGTGAGTCCGGGCATCCCGTACTCTGCCGGCAGGGCCGCGTCACCGTCGCCGCCTTCCATCCCGAGCTCGCCGGTGACGATCGGCTGCACCGGTTGTTGTTGTCGGACATCGAGGGAGACTGAGGGCCATGTCAGGCCATTCGAAGTGGGCCACCACCAAGCACCAGAAGGCGGCCAAGGACTCGGCCCGCGGCAAGCTGTTCGCCAAGCTGATCCGCCAGGTGGAGGTCGCCGCCAGGGAGGGCGGTGGCGATCCGAACGCCAACGCCACGTTGCGGACGATGTTCGCCAAGGCGCGAGAGGCGTCGGTCCCGCTGGACACCATCGAGCGGGCCATCAAGCGCGGAACCGGGCAGCTCGAGGGCGTGCGTTACGAGGCGATCAGCTACGAGGGCTATGCCCCCGAAGGTGTGGCGCTGATCATCGAGTGCCTGACCGACAACCGGAATCGAACGAGCTCGGACATCCGCACGATCCTCAGTCGCAACGGTGGTTCGATGGCCGAGCCGGGCGCGGTCAGCTGGCAGTTCGAACGCAAGGGAGTGATCACCCTCGACAAGAAGATCCCCGAGGACGAGATCATGGCGGTGGCCCTCGAAGCGGGCGGCGAGGACCTTCGTGACGACGGCGAGGAGTGGACGCTGGTCTCCTCGCCGACGGATCTCCCGGCCTTGCGGGGTGCCCTCGAGGAAGCCGGCATCGGACCGGCGTCCGCCGAGCTCTCGATGATGCCGACGACGAACGCCGAGGTCCGGGAGGAGTCGGGCGCCCGCAAGGTCCTGAAGGTGATCGAGCTGCTGGAGGATCTCGACGACGTGCAGATGGTGTTCAGCAACTTCGAGATCCCGGACGAGATCCTGGAGCGGATCGACGTGTGACGCCTGCGCCGGGGGGATCCGCCGGTGCGGCCGTCCCGGGAACTACCCTCGAACGAGTGTTTGTACTGGGCATCGACCCGGGTCTGTCCCGATGCGGCTATGGCTGCTTGAGCTATCTCGGCGCTTCCTCAATGTCTGCCGTCGGGGCGGGGGTCCTGGTGACGCCTCCCGGCATGCCGCTGCCGGAGCGACTCGCCACCTTGCGGGCGGACCTGCGCCAGCTGATGTCCGACATGCGCCCGGACGTGGTCGTGGTGGAGCGGGTGTTCTTCCAGACCAACGCCCGCACGGCGATGGCCGTCGGCCAGGCCTCCGGTGTCGCCCTGCTCACGGCAGCCGAACTGGGATGCGAGGTCGTCGAGTACACCTCGAACGAGGTCAAGCTGGCGGTGGCGGGGCACGGGGCCGCCACCAAGCAGCAGGTACAGGCGATGGTGATGCGCCTCCTCGCCCTTGCCGAGGTGCCACGACCACCGGACGCCGCCGACGCTCTGGCGCTTGCTCTCTGCCACGTGGCGACGGTGCCCTTCCGCAGATTGACTGCTGCCGCCGATCGAGGAGCAGCTCGAGGAGCAGCAAGATGATCGGCTCCTTGCGCGGTGAGCTGGCCGAGGTCATGCCGCTGTCCGATGCATCGGCCGAGGCGATCGTCGAGGTGGGAGGGGTCGGTTACAGGGTGACGGTCTCTCCGTCGACCGCCGCCAACCTCGGCCAGCCGGGCGACCGCGTGGAGCTCGCCATCCACACCCACGTCCGGGAGATGGCGATCACGCTGTACGGGTTCGGGACGGGGGACGAACGGCGCTGTTTCGAGTTGCTGCTGGGTGCGCATGGAGTCGGGCCGGCGCTGGCGCTGGCGATCCTCGGGGTGCATCCTCCCGATGTTCTCGGCAAGATCGTCGCCACCGAGGATGTCGACGCACTGACCCTCGTCCCCGGCGTGGGGAAGAAGACCGCCGCCCGGCTGCTCGTAGAGCTGCAGAGCCGGCTGACCGAGATCACCCTTCCTCACCGCGCCAGCCGTCCGGTCCCCGGAGGTGATCGTGCGGCGCTGACAGATGTCGCCGAGGCGCTCGCCGGGCTCGGCTACGCCCCCGACGAGGTCCGGGCGGCACTGCAGGCCGTGACGTCGGAAGCCGACTCGGCAGAGGACCTTCTGCGGGCTGCGCTTCGTCACCTCGGGCGGCCGCGATGAGCCCACGTCGCGAGATGCTGACAGGAGCCGCCCGGTCGAACGGCAGCCCAGAGGACGAGCAAGCCGTAGAGGGAGCAGTCGACCTCCAGGCTCGCATCGACACTCTCGATCCCGTCGCCCTCGAGGGGGATCTCGGGGTCGAGGCGGGTCTCCGGCCCCGCCGCCTCTGTGAGTTCGTCGGCCAGCTGGATCTGCGCCAGCACCTGGAGATCGTCCTGGAGGCGGCACGCCGCCGCCAGCAACCTGTCGACCACGTGCTGTTCGCCGGTCCGCCGGGGCTCGGCAAGACGACGCTCGCAGGCATCATCGCCACCGAGATGGGCGCCGGCTTCCGCATCACGTCAGGCCCCGCACTTCTTCGCGGCGGCGACCTGGCGTCGATGCTCACCGGTCTCGATCCCGGCGACGTCCTGTTCATCGACGAGATCCACCGGCTGGGGCGGGCGGTCGAGGAGGTCCTCTACCCGGCGATGGAGGACTTCCAGCTGGACATCGTCGTCGGCAAGGGACCGACGGCAAGGTCTCTCCGCCTGGAGCTGCCGCGCTTCACGCTCGTCGGGGCGACGACCAGGACCGGTCTCGTCTCCGGCCCGCTCCGGGACCGCTTCGGCTTCGTAGCCCGCCTCGAGTACTACAGCCCGGGGGAGCTGGAGCGGGTCCTGCGGCGTTCGGCTGCCGTCCTCGGCGTCCAGCTCGACGCCGGCGGGGCGGCCGAGATCGCCCGCCGTTCGAGGGGAACGCCGAGGATCGCCATCCGGCTGTTGCGGCGGGTCCGCGACTTCGTAGAGGTTCGCGGCAGCGGCGTCATCGACGAGGCCTCCGCCCGCCAGGGACTGCAGCTGTTCGGAGTCGACGAGCTCGGCCTCGACAGGCTGGACATCCGCATCCTGCGCGCTCTGTGCAGCGGCTTCGGGGGACGACCGGTGGGACTGACCACCTTGGCGCTCTCGGTCGGGGAGGAACCCGAGACCGTCGAGGACGTCTACGAGCCCTACCTGCTGCAGGCCGGCTTGCTGATGCGAACGCCGCGAGGGCGCGTGCCGACCGCCAACGCCTGGATCCACCTCGGCCTCGAACCGCCTCCGAGCGAGGAGGCGGCCGAGCGCGAGGGAGCGGATGCCGTGCAGCCGCCGTCGCTCTTCGACCTCGAGCGGTGAGCGAGGAGCGAGGCACTCCCCTCGACGACTTCGACTACGAGCTGCCGGAGTCGTCGATCGCACAGGCCCCCCCGGCATCGAGGACCGACGCACGCCTGCTCGACGCGCTCGATCCGGACAGGCCACCGGTGCACAGAACGGTCGCCGACCTGCCCGCGCTGCTCGGGCCCGGAGATGTGCTCGTGGTCAACGACTCGCGGGTGCTGCCGGCTCGCTTGTCCCTGCGCAAGGCGAGCGGCGGCCATGTGGAGGTGCTCCTGCTGTCGCCGCGCCTCGACCGCGGGGAGGACTGCTGGGAGGCGCTGGTCCGGCCGTCGCGGCGGGTGCAACCGGGGACGCTGCTCTACGCGCCGGGTATGCCGGCGGAGGCGCCTCCGGGTGCGCCGGGTGCGCCGGGTGCGACGGGTGGGACCCCGGACGACGCCTCCGCCGAGCCGCTGGTCGAGGCTCTCGGCCCGGCACCGGCTGCTGCCGGTGAGCCGCCCGATGAGGCTGGCGTGAGACTGGTGCGCCTGCTCGTTGCCGATGCGGCGGCGCGCCACGGGACGCTCGCCCTGCCGCCCTACATCCGCCGCGAGCTGCGCGAGCCGGAGCGATACCAGACGGTCTACGCCCGCTCTCCTGGGTCGGTCGCCGCCCCGACGGCCGGGCTGCACTTCACTCCGCAGCTTCTGGAGGGATGCCGCGCCGCCGGGGCCGAGATCGTGACGGTCGACCTGGCGGTGGGCCTCGGGACCTTCCGCCCGATCAGCACCCACGTGGTCGAGGAGCACACGATGCACTCGGAGCACTATTTCGTGCCCGACGCCACGCTGGCGGCCTGCCGGGGCGGCCGGCGCGTGATCGCCGTCGGGACGACGACGCTGCGGGCTCTCGAGACCGTCGCAGCCGGAGGGCCGAGGGAAGGCGAGACATCCATCTACATCCACGGCAACTTCGAATGGAAGTGCGTCGACGTGCTGATGACCAACTTCCACCTGCCGCGCTCGTCGTTACTCGTCCTGCTCGAGGCCTTCGCCGGACCGCGCTGGAGAGCGCTCTACGGCGAAGCGCTCTCCAGGGGCTACCGGTTCCTCAGCTTCGGCGACGCGATGATCGTCGGGCGCCGGGCGCCAGCCGGAGAGGTGGCGCTGTGAAGGCAGTGTTCACTGCTTCGGCGAGCGACGGGGCGGCGCGGCGCGGAAGCGTCGCGCTGGCACGCGGTTGCTTCCAGACCCCGTGCTTCATGCCCGTCGGCACCCGGGGCACGGTGAAGGCCCTCTCCTCACAGGACATGGAGGACCTCGGCGCCGAGATCATCCTCGCCAACACCTACCACTTGATGTTGCGGCCGGGGGCAGAGCTGGTGGCCGAGATGGGAGGGATCCATCGTTTCGCATCGTTCGGGGGGTTGGTGCTGACCGACTCGGGTGGCTACCAGACGATGTCGCTCGCCCCCCGCCTCGACGACGACGGTGTGACCTTCAAGTCCGTCTACGACGGCACGACCTGCCGCCTGACGCCTGAAGATGCGGTGCGGGTACAAGAGCAGATCGGCGCCGACGTGCAGATGGTCCTCGACGTGTGCCCGCCACTGCCGAGCAGCCGGGCCGAGGTTCGTCGAGCCGTCGAGCTGACGGCGGCGTGGGCTGTGCGCGCCCGGCATGCGAAACGCCGGCAGGACCAGTCGTTGTTCGGGATCGTGCAGGGCGGCACCGATCCAGAGCTGCGGCGCGAGAGTGCCGAGCGGACCCTCGAGGTCGGCTTCGACGGGTACGCGATCGGCGGCCTGTCGGTGGGTGAGACGCGGCCCGAGATGCTGGAGACGCTGGCCGTGACCGTGCCCCTGCTACCTGACGATCAGCCCCGCTACGTGATGGGACTGGGCGACCCGATCGGACTGGTCGAGGCGGTGGCTCTCGGCTGCGACATGTTCGACTGCGTGGCACCGACCCGGCTCGCTCGCCACGGCACCCTGCTCACCTCGGCCGGCAGGCTCTCTCTCAGGAACTCGGCGAACGCCAAGGACGGGGGGCCGATCGACGAGGCTTGCCGGTGCGCGGCGTGCTCGCGGTATTCGCGCGCCTACCTCCGGCACCTGTTGATGGTGGGGGAGCCGACGGCACTTCGCCTTCTCAGCCTGCACAACCTCACCTTTTTGTTGGCGCTGATGGTCGATGTGCGCCGGGCGATCGAGCAGGGATCGCTCGACCGGCTCCGCAGCCGTGTCGGTGAGATCTGGGCCTCCCGCCAGGGATGATCGCCCCTTACACTTGACCTGAACGATCGGGGTCGCGCCGTACGGCTAAGGTGGCTGGTCGCAATAGCCCTTTAGTGACGGGTTGCCGATGTCCTCCTTGCCATCCATCCTCACCGCACATCTCCACAGCGTCGCGATCCTTGCCGCGGCCACGACTACGACGACGAAGAAGGGCAGCTCGTCTACTTCGCCGCTCGTCACGATCATCTATCTGTTGATCCTGGTCGGCTTCGTGACCTGGTTCTTCGTCGTCCGGCCTAAGGGCCAGCAAGCGCGGCGCCAGGCGCAGATGCGTGCCCGCCAGAGCTGGCAGGTCGGGGACGAGGTGGCGACGACCGGCGGGATCATCGGCACGATCGTCGAGATGAACGACGAGCGTGTGCTGCTCGAGATCGCCGACGACGTCACCATCGCCGTGCTGCCGCAATCCATCCTGCGGGCGATGCCCAACCTCGGATTCCAGGACGGCTCCGACGACGAGACGGCGGGCGACGGCGACTACGACGCCGACCGTGACGAGGACGAGGACGAGAGCGACGAGGAGGAGGACGACATCCCGCCTCCGCCGGGGGCGACGGCAGTCGATGGCGCCACCGTCGAGCCGGTTGACGTCGGCGACCACGGCTCCCCGCTGACGACAAGCGACGAGGTCGTGGGTGGTCCCGTGGGTGGCTCGGCGGACGAGTCCGCCTCCGGAACGCAATCGAGGAGGACCGGGCGTTGAAGAGGGGTTTCGGGGCGAGCGTCGTGCTCGTCTGCCTGATCTGTTTCGGGGCCCTCGCCGCGACCTACGCCGCCAACTGGTCACCGAAGCTTGGTCTCGACCTGGCGGGCGGGTTGTCGGTGGTCTACACGCCGGTCTCGGGGACGGCGAGCACCACGGATCTCTCGACGGCGGCCCAGATCATGAACGAGCGCGCCAACGGGCTCGGCCTGTCGCAGCCGAACATCGTCGTGCAGGGCAACACCGTGCAGGTGCAGCTGCCGGGCGTCTCCAACGCCAACCAGATCCTGCCGGTCCTCGGGAACACCGCCACGATGTACTTCCGGCCGGTCCTGTGCTCGGCGCCCCCCTATGCCGGTTCTACGGCACCGGCAAAGGGCAAGAAGGCCGTCGCCGGGCCGATCTTCTTCACGAACAAGTTCTCCTGCCCGGCGGCCAACCAGTTCACGACCGCCGGCTACACCACCGGCACCACCACCTCGAACGGGAACTACACACCACCGGCGCCTGACGCGGCGCTTGCCAAGTACCAGACGACGCCGCAGCTGACCGACAGCAACCCGAAGAAATACGTGCTGCTCGACGACACCGGTGACAACTTCTACTACGGGCAACGGCTCGTGCTCGGGCCGGCGCTCGCCGAGGGCACGATCATCAAGAACGCGGCGGCGCAGTTCCAACCCGGTGTCGGCAGCAGCGGATGGGTGATCAACGTCACACTGACGGGTCCCGGCACCACGACCATGAACAGCATCGGCACGAACTACCTGCATCTGCCGATCGCCGACGATCTGGGCGGCGTGCTGGAGGCAGCTCCGATCATGGAGGGCAGCAACTTCAACACGGGCCTGCAGGTCTCGGGCAACTTCACGCAGACCCAGGCGCAGAACCTGGCGACTGACCTCAACTACGGCAGCATCCCCGTCCGCCTGAAGCCCCTCGACACGCAGATCGTGTCGCCGAGCCTCGGGAAGTCCTCTCTCCAGGCCGGGTTGCTGGCAGGCGTCGTCGGCCTCCTGCTGGTGATGATCTACATGGTCTTCTACTACCGGGCGCTGGGGGTGGTCGTGGTGCTCGGGCTGATCACCACGGCGGCCCTGATCTTCGCCTTGATCGCCGCCCTCGGGCACTGGTTCAACCTGACCCTCGACTTGTCCGGAGTGACCGGCCTGATCGTCTCGGTCGGCATCACAGTGGACTCCTATGTCGTCTACTTCGAACGATTGAAGGACGAGATACGCGCCGGCCGGACGGTGCGGGCATCGGTCGACCGCGGCTTCAAGAGCGCCTGGCGCACCGTCGTGTCCGCTGACGTCGTGTCGCTGCTCGGCGCCGCCGTCTTGTATTTCCTGACGATCGGTGCCGTGAAGGGGTTCGCCTTCTGGCTCATGGTCTCGACTGGGATCGACCTCCTGACCGCCTACTTCTTCACGCGGCCGCTGGTGATCATCCTCGGCCGTAATCCGCGGGTGACCGAGGCGAGGGGCATCGGCATCGGGCGCGGATTGCTCGTGAAGGAAGCAGTGACGTGACGGCCACCACCATGCCACTCGGGGGAACGGCGACCCAGGCGAAGAGGTTCCAGTGGAAGGGCCTCTTCGGCCGCCTCTACCGCGGCGAGACGAAGATGGACTTCGTCCGCAAGAGGAATCGCTGGTTCCTCCTGTCGAGCGTGGTGATCCTCGCCGGTGCCATCTCACTCGGTGTGCGCGGGCTCAACTACTCGATCGAGTTCGTGGGAGGCACCTCCTGGGAGGTTCCGACTGCCACGGCGACCGTCGCGCAGGCCAAGGCCGTCCTGACGCCGCTCGGCCTCGGCGGCGCCACCATCGAGACGCTCGGCGGCTCGGGCACTCGCAAGCTTCTCGTCGAGGCCAAGATCGGAAACGGCCAGACCGCCCAGGCACTGCAGGCGCAGGAGTCGAAGGTGACGAGCGTGCTCGCCGGTCTTGCCCACATCTCGCCAAACAGCGTCAGCACCGAGTCGGTCGGCCCGTCCTGGGGCGGGCAGATAACCAAGAAGGCGATCGAGGCGCTGATCGTCTTCTTCATCGTGATCGCCGGCTACATCTCGATATTCTTCGAGTGGAAGATGGCTCTGGCGGCCATCATCGCCGTGATCCACGACATCGCCGTCACGGCCGGGATCTACTCCTTGACGGGCTTCGCGGTTACTCCTGACACGGTTGTCGCGTTCCTCACCATCCTCGGCTACTCGCTCTACGACACGATCGTCGTCTTCGACCGTGTGCGCGACAACGCCCGCGGGCTCGGAGCGACGGGCAGGTTGAGCTACACCGACGTGGTGAACCTCTCGATGAACCAGACCCTCGCCCGCTCGATCAACACCTCGCTCGTGGCGATCCTGCCGATCCTGTCGGTGCTAGTCCTCGGCGCCGAAGTGCTCGGCGCCCTCACGCTGCAATACTTCGGGCTGGCGCTCTTCATCGGCCTCTTGAGCGGGGCGTACTCCTCGATCTTCATCGCCTCGCCGCTTCTCGCAGTGTTCAAGGAGCGGGAGCCTCGCTTCCGCTCGATCCGCGAGAAGCTCGAGTCCCGCGGCAACGCCGTGCAGTTGCTGACTGCGAGCGCAGTGGCCGCAGGTGCGTTCTCCGAGGATTCGCCCAAGGTGCGCAGCCGCCGTACCGGCGCCAGCAAGAGCAAAGGGGCGCCGCCCCCGCGGAGGATCAAGCCCGGAAGCGGAGCCGGGGCGGCCACCCGTCCGGCTGCTCGGGGCACGCTCCTCGACGAGAGGGAAGTCGAGGACGACGAGCTGACGGACGTCGGGCCGGTCGAAGTCGGAACTCTGCCGATCGGGATGCGCACCATCGACGACGGCGACGATGTCGCAGACGCGGATGTGGATGGCGCGGACGTGGACGAAACGGAAGACGGGCTCACCGGGTCCGGCGCGGGGGTGAAGCCAGGCGCTTCCTCCGCCAAGCCTGCTGCCTCGCGGCCGCCGGCCCGCCCGGCGTCAGGATCCGCGGCCCGCAGCGGCGGGAGCGGGGGCACCGGCGGGGGCGCTGCTCGCAGCGGCGGCGGGGGCAACGGGTCGCGTCCGGGCGGTGGCGCCAACAGGCCGGCTCCCCGACCCCGCAAGAAGGGAAAGCGGCGCTGATCCGCAAGCCCCTAGGCTGAACCACGTGATCGACATACGTCTGGCGCGTGACGATCCGCACACGATGCGGTCGGCCCTCATCCGCAAGGGTCGTGGCGCGGCTCGCGCCTTCGACGAGCTGATGGAAGCTGACCGCCTCTGGCGCAGCGAGCTGGCGCGTGCCGAGGAGCTGAGATCCCGCCTCAAGCCGAGGCGCCAGCCATCGGCGGCAGAGATCGAGGAGCTCAAGGCCATCAAGGACGAGCTGCAGGCGTGCGAGGAAGAGCTCAAGCTCTTCGAGAGCCGCCGCGACGAGTTGCTTGCCGTGGTGCCCAACCCTCCCGATCCGGCGGCACCCGACGGCTCCACCGATGACGACGCTCAGGAGCTCAAGCGGTACGGTCAGCCGGTCGAGCTCGGTTTCGAGCCGAAGGACCATCTCGAGCTGGGGGGGTTCGAGATGGAGCGGGCGGCGCGGTTGTCGGGGTCGCGTTTCGCCTATCGCGTGGGCGAGACGGCCCTGCTCGAGCTCGCCCTCTACCGGATGGCACTCGACCGCCTGGTGACGCTCGGCTTCCTGCCGGTGCTACCTCCGGTGCTCGTGCGCGAGGAGGCGATGTACGGGACGGGGTTCCTGCCCAACGACGAGGTGAACATCTACCGGCTGGAGAGCGATCAGCTCTACCTCACGGGAACCTCCGAGGTGGCTCTGGCCGGCTACCACATGGGAGAGATCCTCGACGCCGGGGACCTGCCGCTGCGCTACGCCGCCATGTCGACGTGCTTCCGGCGCGAGGCCGGCGCCGCCGGGAAGGACACCCGCGGCATCTTCCGGGTGCACCAGTTCGACAAGGTCGAGATGTTCGTCTACACGACATCCTCGGACGCACGCAACGAGCACGAGCGGCTGCTGGAGATCGAGGAGGACCTGGTACGCGATCTCGGCCTGGCGTACCGCGTGGTGAACATCGCCGCAGGGGACTTGGGCGCCTCCGCCACGAAGAAGTACGACATCGAGGCGTGGATCCCGAGCCAACGGCGCTACCGGGAGATCACCTCGTGCTCCAACACGACCGACTACCAGGCCCGCCGCCTCGGGGTGCGTGTGCGCACCGACGACGGTCTGGTCTTCCCGCACACCCTCAATGGCACGGCGATGACGGCCCGCTGGTTGATCGCACTGATGGAGACCTATCAGGACGAGGGTGGCGTCGTGACCGTGCCGGACATCCTCTATTCGTACGGAGCGCCGAAGAGGATCTCGTCTCGCGGCAACTGAGCGATTCCTGGGGCGATTCCTGCGGTTGGTGTCAGGGCGGCGTCAGGGCGGCGGCGAGCTTTACCGCGATAGCTGTCAAATCTGGGTCACTTTGCAGGAATCCTCGGTGGAGCTCGCCCCGGCAGGGCGCGTCGCGAGCCTGTCGAGCGGCCCATGGCCGCGCCCGAGGTGCCAGCCGGCGCTTCCGGCGATGGCGCCCTGCACGTACTCCTTGGCGCGCACGAGTGCATCGAGAGGCCGAAGCCCGAGTGCAAGCCCAGCTGTCACCGCGGCAGAGAGGGTGCAGCCGCTGCCGTGGACATTGCGCGTGGTGATCCAGGGTCCGCTCAGCTCGGTCACCGAGCTTCCGTCGAACACCACGTCGAGAGCCTCTCCATCGTCCGGTAAGTGGCCGCCCTTGACGACGACCACCTGCGGGCCGAGCTCGTACAGGTCCCGTGCCGCCGCGGCCATCGCTTGGCGATCCTTCACCGGGCGGCCGAGGAGCAAGGACGCCTCCGGCAGGTTCGGGGTGACGACCCGGGCGTGACGCAACAAGGAGCGATAGGCGCCTACCGCATCACCCTCCAGCAACGGATCACCGGACGAGGCGACCATCACCGGGTCGACCACGAGATTGGGCAGGTCGCCGGCGGCGGCACGCTCGGACACCACCTTGACGAGCCCGAGATTGGCGAGCATCCCGGTCTTCACCGCGGCGACCGGCAGGTCCCCGATGACAGCCTCGATCTGGTCGTCGAGGAGATCAGCGGGCGTGGCATGTGCCCGGTAGACGCCGGTCGTGTCCTGGGCCGTGATCGCCGTGATGGCGAGCGTTCCGAACACGCCGAGGGCGGCGAAAGTCTCCAGGTCGGCTGCGATCCCGGCTGCGCCGCCGGAGTCGGAGCCGGCAATCGTGAGGGCGACGGGCGGCTGCGGTGTCAGCGTGGATCCGTCCTCAGGTCGGCCATCCCGGCGAACGGTGAGGAGGGCTCGGCGCGGTCCCGCTTGGGGATCCTGCCGGCGCCACGGGCTTCGTGGCCCGCCTCCACCGCCAAGGCCACTGCCCTCGCCATCCGCGGTGGGTCTTGGGCCCGGGTGATGGCGGAGGCGACGAGCACCCCGTCGCAGCCGAGCTCCATCGCCAGAGCCGCGTCGGAAGCCGTCCCGATGCCCGCGTCGAGGATCACCGGCACGCCCGACGAGGACACGATCTGTGCGATGTTGGCCGGGTTGCCGATCCCGAGCCCTGAGCCGATGGCGCTTCCGAGCGGCATCACCGCCGCGGAGCCGACCTGCTCGAGCCGGCGTGCGAGGACCGGGTCGTCGCTCGTGTACGGGAGAACCACGAAACCCTCCTCGACAAGTTGCTCCGCCGCCCTCAGCAGCTCGACCCCGTCAGGCAGGAGGGAGAGCTCGTCGCCGATCACTTCGAGCTTGACCCAATCGGTCTCGAATGCGTCACGGGCGAGAAGAGCAGTGGTCACAGCCTCGCTGGCGGTGAAGCAACCGGCGGTGTTCGGGAGCACCCGCAGGCCGCGCTCGATGATGAGGTCGAGAAGCGACCCCCTCGCCCCGGGGTCGAGCCGGCGCAGGGCGACCGTGACCATCGAGGTGCCGGACGCGTCGATGGCCCTCGCCAAGATGTCGAGGTTGGTGGCGCCGCCCGTCCCCATCACCAGACGGGACCCCAACACCTCGTCGGCGATCACCAGCTTGTCGGATCGTGTCGTATCGGTCACCGCTCAGCCACCCTGTGCCGCCGTCAGCACTTCCAGGCAGTCGCCACGGGCGAGCGACGTCTCCTGCCACTCGCTCCTCCGCACGACCTCCCCGTTGAGGGCGACCGCCACACCTCGCGACGGGCTCTCGAGCTGCTGAAGCACCGCCGAGATCGTGGCGTCCGCGGCGACAGCCAGAGTCTCGCCGTTGACGAGCACCTCGACAGGTTCCTGGTTCATCTGCACGCTCGCGTGGTCGCTCATGTCGCTCATGTGCCGACCAATGAATCGGCGAGACGGGCGGGGGAGTAGCCCGCGGCGATGGCGGGCGGTTCGTCGCCGCTCAGCAGAGCCTCGACGATGGCAGCGGTGACAGGTGTCAGCAGGATCCCGTTGCGGTAGTGGCCGGTGGCGATCAGCAGACCATCGAGCCCTCCGGCGCCGACCAGCGGCGCGTTGTCTGGAGTTCCGGGTCGAAGTCCGGCCATCGCCTCCTCGAGCTCCAGCTCGAGCACGAACGGCAGCATCCGAGCTGCGTCGCGCAGCAACTCGTGGACTGCAGCCGCCGTCACCCTCTCATCGAAACCCATCTCCTCGACCGTCGAACCCAGCACCACCCGCCCATCGGCGCGGGGGACGAGGTAGCGGCTCCGGCCCTCCACGAGGAGGCGGACGTTACGGGCAAGGGCCGGGCCGGCCGACATCGGGCGCAGGCGCAGGATCTGACCCTTGACAGGCCGTACCGGGGGCGTGCAGTCAGCGGGCAAACCGCCGATCGCCGGGGACCACGCACCGGCTGCGAGCACCACCGTCCCCGCCTTCACCTCGCCGCCGTGCTCGTCGACACGAAGCCCGCTCACACGACCGCCGGCCGAGGCGACAGCGTCGACTCGACGCCGGACGATCTCGACCCCGCCTCGACGGCAGGCCTCCAGCAGAGCAGCCAGCAAGAGCCTGTTGTCGACCTGGTGATCGCCGGCAGCAAGGATCCCGCCCCGCACGCCTGGCGCCAGAAGCGGCTCCAGCTCCCGGCAGGCGGTCGGGGTGCACCAGCTCAACTCCAGGCCCAAGTGCTCTCCGAAACGGAACAGCTCCTCCAGGTACCGCCTGTCCCCGCCGTCGGCCCCGACCACCAAAGTCCCGCAGGGGCGGTAGCCGACGGGAAGACCCGAGGCCTCTTCCAGCTCGGCGGCGAAGCCCGCCCATGCTTTGGCCGAGTGCAAGGCGGGCTCCAGATGCGCCTCCTCGCCCCAGTGGGCCTCCGTCACCGGCGCCAGCATCCCGGCCGCGGCGCGGGACGCACCCGAGCCCGGGGCCGGATCGAAGACGCCGACCGACATCCCGCGTCTCGCCGCCCGCCAGGCGATCGACAGCCCGATCACCCCCCCGCCAATGATCGCGACGTCATAGGGTCCACCGACTCCGCTCTCCTCGGCAGGAAACCCGCCGGGAGTAGCCGCGCTGGCGAAGTCGGGAAGTGGCATCCGCTCCAGTCTACGGGGCGAGCCGATGCCTACCTTCAGGCGCGTCACACGGGGCGGCTAGCGGCGGCGGCCAGCGTCTGCCGCCGATGCTCTCGTCCCCATATCGTGGCAGCGACCTCGAGTTCCCCATCGTATGCCGGGTACGTCGTCACGCGTCCTTGGTCCGCGCCGTGCGCATCGGGTTTGTCTCGACCACTTCCTGGCCGGCTGTCTACAGGCCATCCGAGAAGTGGTCGAGATCCGGGTCAATGCCACCCTGGCGTGTGGCCGTCTCTGCTTTGCGCTGTTCATTCTTGGTGCTTATCGCCTCGGCTCATCGTGCACTTCGTGCAGCGACGCGAAGAAGCCGACTGCCGCTGCGCAGATGGGTTATCCGGGCACCTACGGCGCGCCTGGTGCCTATGGCACGCCGGGCGCATACCAGCCCCCTGCGGGTGGATACGGCCAGCCTTACGGCGGGTCGCCCTACGGGACGCCGGCTCCCGGGTACGGCGCGGGAGGACCGCCCGCATACGGTGCCCAGCCCGACCCCTACGGAGCACCGGCTCCGGCCTACGGGGCCCAGCCCGACCCATACGGAGCACCGGCTCCGGCCTACGGGGCCCAGCCTGACCCTTACGGAGCAGCGCCCCCCGCCGCCGCCCCCGCTGTTGCGGCAGCTCCGGCAGCGCCTTACGCGTCCCAACCCGAGCCCGGCTGGCTGCCCGATCCCACCGGGCGGCACCAGCTGCGCTACTGGACGGGCGCCAACTGGACGGACTCGGTGTCCGACGGGGGAGCCACGGAGAACGATCCCTACACCGGCTGACTCGCCGGTCCGCCCGAGCTGGCGCGGCAATGCCGCCCTAAGGCGGTCGGTTCAGCCAACGTAAAGCGAGAAGTGACGTCCATAGTCAACACTTCTCCCTTTGCGATTGCAGCCCTTGCAGTGTCCGCCGACAACGGTGGATTGCAGCCCTTGCAGTGTCCGCCGACAACGGCGGACGCCGCCGTTTCAGTGTCCGCCGACAACGGCGGACGCTCGTGTAACCTCGATGCAAGCAGCAGGGCCAAGGGTGTCCCGCCAGCGAGTCTGACCGATTCGACAGGGAGACCGAGGCCTTGGACCCCTTTGTGGAGCCCGCGCATGCGCGCACAGCTCGTGACGAGCTGAGGCAGGCGGAAGATCTCTACGACCCTCGTTTCGAGCACGATGCATGCGGCGTCGCCATTGTGGCGGACCTGCGCCGTCCCGCCAGCCACCGCTTGGTCGACCTGGGGCTGACGGCGCTCGAGCATCTCGCACACCGCGGCGCATTCGGCGCCGACCCGGAGACCGGTGATGGCGCCGGGATCATGATCCAGGTCCCGCACCGGTTGCTCCACGAGATCGCCGGCGAGATCGGTTTCGAGCTGCCGCCGCCGGGCGGCTACGCGACGGGGATCTGCTTCCTCCCCAAAGACCCGGGCGACCGTTGGCGGGCCAAGGCCGAGGTTCAGCGGATCGCAGCCTCCGAGGGCTTGCAGGTCCTCGCGTGGCGGTCGCTGCCGGTCGACCTCTCGCTCGCCGGATCGTCGGCCCGTGCCGCGGCCCCCGCCTTCGAGCAGATCTTCGTCGCCCCAGCGACAAACCTGCCGGAGGGACAGGCGCTGGAGCGTCTCGCTTTCGTGCTCCGCAAGCGCGCCGAGCACGAGGTGGCGGGTGTGTACTTCCCGTCCTTGTCGAGCCGGACGCTCGTCTACAAGGGGATGCTGGCAACCCACCAGCTGCGCGGGTTCTTCGGGGACCTGTCCGACGAGAGACTGGAGTCGAAACTGGCGCTCGTGCATTCCCGGTTCTCGACGAACACGTTCCCGTCCTGGCAGCTCGCCCACCCCTTCCGGATGATCGCCCACAACGGCGAGATCAACACCCTGCAGGGCAACCGCAACTGGATGCAGGCACGAGAGTCGCTCCTCGCCAGCGACCTCATTCCCGGGGACCTGTCCCGCATCTTCCCGATCTGCACGCCTGGCGCCAGTGACTCGGCCACTTTCGACGAGGTGCTGGAGTTGCTGCGCCTGGCCGGGCGATCGCTGCCGCATGCAGTCCTGATGATGATCCCCGAGGCGTGGGAGAACCACTCGGCGATGGACACCGACCGGCGCGCCTTCTACCGCTACCACGCCTGCCTGATGGAACCCTGGGACGGCCCGGCGGTGGTCGCCTTCAGCGACGGGCGACTGATCGGAGCCGTCCTCGACCGCAACGGCCTGCGACCCGCCCGCTACTGGGTCACAGCCGAGGGCTTGGTGGTGCTCGCTTCGGAGGTGGGCGTTCTCGACATCAGCCCCGAGCTGGTGGTCTCCAAGGGGCGACTGCAACCGGGACGCATGTTCCTGCTCGACACCGAGAGCGGGACGATCATCGACGACGCCGAGATCAAGTCCTCGCTCGCCTCGGCCGAACCTTACGGGGCGTGGCTGGACGAGGGCGTCGTCCACGTCGCAGACCTTCCGCCCCGCCACATGCTGACGCCTCAACACGCCTCCATCGTCCGGCACCAGAGGATCTTCGGCTACACAAGCGAGGAGCTGCGGCTGATCGTCGGCCCGATGGCCACCACAGGTCAGGAACCGATCGGGTCGATGGGTTCGGACACGCCCCTGGCCGTTCTCTCCACCCGACCGCGGCTCCTCTACGACTACTTCGTCCAACTCTTCGCGCAGGTCACGAACCCGCCGCTCGACGCCATCAGGGAGGAGCTCGTCACCTCCCTCGGCGCCACGCTCGGCCCGGAGCGCAACCTGCTCGAACCCGGTCCGGCATCCTGCCGGCAGATCGCCCTGCCGTACCCGGTCATCGACAACGACGTCCTCGCCAAGCTGATGTACATCGACGAGTACGAGCAGAGCCCCGGCTTCCGGGCCTATGCGGTGGACGGCCTGTTCCCGGTGAGCGGCGGCGGGGAGGCGCTCGCGGCTGCGATCGACAAGGTCTGCGAGCGGGTGTCCGAGGCCGTGGCGCTCGGCGCCAACATCGTGATCCTCTCCGATCGGCACTCCAGCGCCGAGCTGGCGCCGATCCCGTCGCTGCTGCTGACCTCGGCGGTTCATCACCATCTGGTGCGCCGGCGCGAGCGCACGCGGGTCGGCCTCGTAGTCGAGAGCGGCGATGCCCGTGAGGTTCACCACATCGCCCTGCTGATCGGCTACGGCGCAGCGGCGGTCAACCCTTACCTGGTCTTCGAGACGATCGCCGACATGGTCGGGGAGGGCACCCTGCCCGAACTGACCGTGCGCAAAGCCGTCGGCAACTACATCAAGGCCGCCGGCAAGGGGGTGCTGAAGGTGATGTCGAAGATGGGCATCTCCACCATCGCCTCCTACACCGGCGCGCAGGTCTTCGAGGCCATCGGTCTCCACCGTTCGGTCGTCGAGCGCTACTTCGAAGGGACTCCCAGCCGCCTCGGTGGCGTGGGCTTGGACGTGATCGCCGGCGAGGTCGGGGCGCGTCACCGCCTCGCCTGGGAAGCGGCGCCGGGAGCACTTGCCCACCGGGAGCTCCCCGTCGGCGGCGAGTACCAGTGGCGCCGCGAGGGCGAGATCCACCTGTTCAACCCGAAGACGGTCTTCAAGCTGCAGCACGCCACGAGGTCGCGCCGCTACGAGATCTTCAAGGAGTACACCAGGCTCGTCGACGAGCAGACCGACCAGCTGGCGACGCTGCGCGGTCTGCTGCGGCTGCGGACGGGTGAAGATGCGCCGAGGCCGGCGGTGCCGCTCGAGGAGGTCGAGCCGGTGGAGTCGATCGTGAGGCGTTTCGCGACCGGGGCGATGTCGTACGGGTCGATCTCCGCGGAGGCGCACGAGACGTTGGCCGTGGCGATGAACCGCCTCGGCGGCAAGTCGAACACCGGTGAAGGCGGGGAAGACCCGGCCCGTTACGTGCCGGACCCGAACGGCGACAGCCGGCGGAGCGCTGTCAAGCAGGTCGCCTCGGGCCGCTTCGGTGTCACCAGCGAGTACCTCGTGAACGCCGAGGACATCCAGATCAAGATGGCTCAGGGGGCCAAGCCGGGGGAGGGCGGCCAGCTGCCCGGCCACAAGGTCTATCCCTGGATCGCTGCCACCCGCTACGCCACGCCCGGAGTCGGGCTCATCTCGCCCCCGCCTCACCACGACATCTACTCGATCGAGGACCTGGCACAGCTGATCTTCGATCTGAAGAACGCGAACCCGGCGGCGAGGATCAGCGTCAAGCTCGTCGCCGAGGTCGGCGTCGGCACGGTTGCCGCCGGCGTCTCCAAGGCGCATGCAGACGTGGTGCTGATCTCCGGCCACGACGGGGGCACGGGGGCATCCCCCCTGACGTCCCTCAAGCATGCCGGCGCCCCGTGGGAGCTCGGCCTCGCCGAGACCCAGCAGACCCTCGTGCGAAACGGGCTGCGCGACCGCATCGTGGTCCAGGTCGACGGCCAGCTGAAGACCGGGCGCGACGTGGTGATCGGGGCGCTGCTAGGGGCCGAGGAGTTCGGCTTCGCCACCGCCCCGCTCGTCGTCTCCGGCTGCGTGATGATGCGCGTCTGCCACCTCGATACGTGCCCGGTCGGCATCGCCACCCAGAACCCGGAGCTGCGTCAGCGCTTCAGCGGGCGTCCGGAGTTCGTCGAGACGTTCTTCCAGTACATCGCCGAGGAGGTACGCGAGCTGCTGGCGGCTCTCGGCTTCCGGACGCTGCAGGAAGCAGTTGGCCACAGCGAGTGCCTTGACGTGGTGCCTGCCGTCGAGCATTGGAAGGCGGCTGGGCTCGACCTGTCCCCGCTCCTGGCTCCCGCCCACCCGGCCCAGCCGGCCGGCACCACGGCCGCCACCACGTCCCTGCATCAGTCACGCCCGCAGGACCACGGGCTCGACGACGCGTTGGACCACCTGCTGATCGAGATCTGCAAGCCGGCTATAGAGCACGGCGTCCCGGTGAGAGCGACGCTTGCGGTGCGAAATGTCCACCGCGCCGTCGGCACCATGCTCGGGTCCGTCGTCACCCGCCGGCACGGTCGCGAGGGCCTGCCCGAGGGCATGATCTCGCTGTCGTTCGAAGGGTCCGCCGGTCAGAGCTTCGGCGCCTTCGTGCCGAAGGGGATCACGCTCCACCTCTCCGGGGACGCCAACGACTACTTCGGCAAGGGACTGTCGGGAGGGAAATTGGTGGTGGTCCCGCCGCCGGGCAGCCCCTTCGCAGCCGAGGAGAACGTGATCGCAGGGAACGTGGCCCTCTACGGGGCTACCGGAGGTGAGGCGTACCTGAGGGGCCGCGTCGGGGAGCGGTTCTGCGTTCGCAACTCCGGCGCCACGGCCGTCGTCGAGGGAGTGGGCGACCACGCCTGCGAGTACATGACGGGCGGGTCGGCCCTCGTGCTCGGCCCGACGGGTCGAAACTTCGCCGCCGGCATGTCAGGCGGCGTCGCCTACGTCCTCACCGGCGACCTCGCGGAGGGGGATGTTTCGTCGAGCGGCAGGGGCAACTTTCGGGTGAGCGTCAACACCGAGATGGTCGACCTCGAGCCGCTCGATGACGATGACAGGCAGCTCGTCCGCTCGCTGGCCGACAGGCACCTCCGGATGACCGGCTCGGGAGTCGCCGCCCGGCTGCTCGCCGGCGGCGCCCAGGCGATGGAGTCCGTGGTGAAGGTGATGCCGAGGGACTACCGGCGGGTGCTCGATGCGACGCTGGCGGCGGAGAGGTCGGGCCGCCCGGTCGACGAGGCGATCATGGCGGCGGCACATGGCTGACCCGCGGGGCTTCATGCGCCACGGCAGGAAAGGCCCCGACCGGCGGCCGGTGCAGGTCAGGATCAAGGATTGGAACGAGGTCTACGTCCCTTTCCCCGCCGGCCGCCTGCACGACCAGGCTGGCCGTTGCATGGACTGCGGGATCCCCTTCTGCCATGAGGGCTGCCCGCTCGGGAACCTGATCCCGGAGTGGAACGACCTCGTCTGGCGGGGGCGTTTCGCAGAGGCGGCAGAGCGGCTTCATGCCACCAACAACTTCCCCGAGATCACCGGTCGCCTTTGCCCGGCCCCCTGCGAAGGATCGTGCGTTCTCGGCATCGACCAGGACCCCGTGACGATCAAGCAGGTCGAGCTGGAGATCGCCGAGTGGTCGCTGAGGGATGGTGGGCGGCCGGCCCCGGTGGCGCCGGCCACCGGCAAGTCGGTGGCGATCGTCGGGTCCGGCCCTGCCGGCCTGGCCGCCGCTCAGCAGCTGGCACGCGCCGGCCATGCAGTCGTCGTCTACGAGCGGGCCGAACGGGCGGGAGGTCTGCTCCGCTACGGGATCCCCGAGTTCAAGATGGAAAAGGCGGTGCTCGATCGCCGCCTGTCACAGCTCGAAGCGGAGGGCGTGCGGTTCTGCCTGCGGGCAGAGGTGACCCGAGCCGATGCGCAGCAGCGGAGATGGCGTGCCCGAGGTGGCGGGAGCGGCGGCGCCCGATGCGGTGGCAGTCGACGCCCGGTGGTTGCTCGCCGAGCACGACGCGGTGGTGCTGGCCTGCGGCTCGACCCTGCCCCGCGACGTACCGATCAAAGGACGGGAGCTGAGCGGCGTCCACTTCGCTATGGAGTACCTGAAGCCTTCCAACCTCTTCTGCGAGGGGTCGCTCGAGACGCCGGCCATCGACGCCGCCGGCAAGCGGGTGGTGATCATCGGCGGCGGTGACACCGGTGCAGACTGCCTCGGCACCGCCCACCGGCAAGGTGCGGTCGAGGTGCACCAACTGGAGATCATGCCCTCCCCACCCGCAGCTCGTGCTCCGGACAATCCCTGGCCGACATGGCCGCTCGTCGTGCGCACCTCGTCGGCGCACGAGGAGGGCGGCGAGCGACGTTTCGGCGTGTCCGCCGGCGAGCTCGTCGGTGACGAGGGCGGCGCGGTCCGCGCTCTCAGAGGAGTCGAGGTTCGCCCCGCTCCGGGATCGGCGGCGGGCTTCGAGGCGGTCGAGGGGACGGCGTTCGAGCTCCCGTGCGAGCTCGTGCTGCTCGCGGCGGGGTTCGCCGGGCCGGAGCGCGAGGGCGTGGTGGCGGCCCTGGACCTCGAGCTCGATGGTCGCGGCAACGTCGGGCGCGACCGGGTCCTTCATGACGAGCCGGACCGGTGTCTTCGCCTGCGGGGACATGGGCAGGGGGCAGAGCCTGATCGTGTGGGCGATCGCAGAGGGTCGTTCCGCCGCTGCATCCGTTGACCGCTTCCTGATGGGACGGACGGACCTGCACTCTCCGATCGTCCCCGGACAGGTGGCGATCCGCTGACGGCGGGTGCCCGCGCTCAACACGCTCAAATCCGGCCCGGCGGGGATCGCCTCACCTAGGGTTGAGCGATGGAGTGCCCGAACTGCGGGGGGTTCGTCCCGGAGACGGCCGGGTTCTGCCGCGCTTGCGGGGCGATCGTGCGTGGCTCGAAGGCACGCTCCTACGCCCAGCGGCCGGGGGAGTCCCTGCAGGTGCCGCCCGCACCACCGGCTCCGCCGCCAGCCCCACCACCAGCTCCGCCACCCTACGGTGCGATGCCGCCGCCGCCCCCGGGAAGCTACCTGGCACCTCCATATCCAGCACCGGCGGCGGGCTATCACCCACCGGGCTACCCGCCCGCCTATCCACCGGTCTATCCACCCGCGTATCCGCCCGCGTATCCACCCGCTCCGCCTCCGGCGGGTTACGCGGCCACTGGTCCCACCCGCAAGCCGGACCCTCGTCCGGCCGCCTCGGTAGGTTGGGCCGGCGTGCTCACCCTCGTGATGGGGGTGAGCCTCTTCCTCCCCTTCTACCGGGTGACGGCGACCTGCCAGCTTCTCAACGAGACGCTGGGGTCGGTGTCGGCGTTGTCCCGGGGAGCCGGCGGCTGGCGCTACCTGGAGCTCGTGCTTTGCGTGGGGGTGCTGGCGCTGGCCGGGGCTCGCATCGTCTGGAGGTTCAGGCTTCCCGAGGGCGTCACGTTCGGGACGCTCCTGCTGATGGCGACGATCGCCAATCTCGCACTGATGACGCTGGTGTTCTTCAGCCTGCCCGGGGGCGGATTCCAGATCGGCGTCGCCGGGTGTTCCATCCAGATCGCGCAGGCATGGGGCGCCTTCGTCGGCCTGGGGGCGGGGGTGCTGGCCGTGGCGGCCTCGATCGCCACCATCGCCGGGGAGCGCTCGAGCACCCGGACCAGCACTCGGTCGGCGGTCTCCCGGGTCTGAGCTGGCCGTCGGGCTCAGCCGCTGCGGGGGTTGGCCTCCAGCCACGGCTCGAGCTCGGAGGGCAGCATCGGGCGGGCGATGTGGAAGCCCTGGAGCTCGTCGCACCCGAGGTCGATCAGGACTGAGGCGATGTCCTGAGACTCCACCCCCTCCGCGACGACGCCGATGCCGAGAGAGTGGGCGAGCTCGATGACGGCGCGCACGATCGAGCGGGCGGGACCGTCCTCGAGCAGCGGCAGGACGAACGACTTGTCCATCTTCACGAGGGCGACGGGCAGTCGCTGCAGGTAGGCGAGCGAGGAGTAACCGGTCCCGAAGTCGTCGATCGCGAAACGGACGCCGTACCGGCTCAACTCGGTCACAGCCTCGAGCGCCCTCTCGGGGTCGTGCATCACCGCGCTCTCGGTGATCTCGAGCTCCACGCAGCCAGGCGGCGCGCCCGACCGCTCGATGGCAGCCGCCACGGACTCGCACAGCTCGGGATCGTGCAGCGTCGAGGCCGACAGGTTGATGGCGATCGACAGGTCGTCGAAGCGGCCGTTCCACTCGGCCCGCTGGCGCAGCGCCTCGTCGAGGACCCAGGACGTGACGCCACGGATCATCCCGGTCTGCTCGGCGAGGGGGATGAAGGCGTCCGGGAGGACGGTGCCGCGGACCGGGTGGCGCCATCGGATGAGCGCCTCGAGGCCGATCGGCTGGCCGCTGCCCGCCCGCACCTTGGGCTGGTAGGCGAGCACGAACTCCTTGCTGTCGAGCGCCTCGCCGAGCTCGCCTGCGAGGCTGAGCCGGCTGACGCTCGAGCGGTCGAGGTCGGAGGTCCAGCGGGAGTAGCCGTCTGCTTGGCGTTTCGCCCGGTACATCGCCGCCTCCGCCCGCCGCAGCAGCGACACCGCGTTGGAGACCCTGCCGTCGAAACCGGCGCCGCTCTCGGCGATGCCGACGCTGCCTCTCAGGCGCAGCCGCACACCGGCGATCTCGGTCGGGCGCCCGAGCACCTCCAGCAGCCGGTGAGCGAGCAGGTCGGCGTCGGCGGGGGTGCGGGTGGTGGAGCTGTAGACCGCGAACTCGTCACCTCCAAGGCGCGCCACGAGGTCGAGGTGGTCGCCCAGGGAGCGGAAGCGGTCCGCCACCTCCAGCAGCACACGGTCGCCCACCTGGTGGCCGAGGGTGTCGTTGATCTCCTTGAAGCGGTCGATGTCGAGCACCAGCAAGGCGCCCGACAGCGAGCGCTCGGCAACCTCGGCGAGCACGTGGTCGAGGTGCTCGAGCAGCGCCAGCCGGTTCGGCAAGCCCGTCAGCACATCGCGCACGGCCTGCTCGCGGACCATCTCCTCGGACTTGTGGCGGCCGCTCGCTGCCGCCAGCACGTGGGCGACCGCCTGGGCGAAGTGAACGTCGTCGTCGCCGTAGCGGTGCGGCGACCGGTGGCCGACACCGAGCACTCCGACCGGCTGCTCCTGCCCGGGGATGACGACCTCGAGCAGGCTGGCGCAACCCGCGTCCGTCCACAGCGCCGGCATGTCGAAGCGCGCCTCGGACGACACGTCGTTGCAGACGACCGCCTCCGACGAGGTGAGGGCGAGGCTGGCCGGGGACGATGTCGGGTCCGTGGAGACGAGGACGATCCCCTCGGATGCCCCGGCGTGCCCGCTGCTGGCGCGGAGCACCAGGAAGTCGGACCCGGGGACGACGTCGAGCACATGGGCGCAGTCCGCCTCCAGGTGCGTGATCAGCATCTGCATCGCATCCTCGACGAGCGAGGCGTTGTCGAGGCCGACGAGGGCCCAGTGCCCGAGAGCGGCGAGGTCTGCCTGCCGCGCCGCCTGCGTCGCCGCCAGCTCTTCGGCGCGCTTGCGTTGGCTGATGTCGCGAAGCGTCACCACGAAGCCGTTGATCGCCGGGTCGTGGGTCAGGTTGAGGCCCGTGGCCTCTACGGTGCGCCAGCTGCCGTCGGCATGTATGACCCGGAACTCGATCGGCGGAGAGACCCCCTGATGGCGCATCGCCTGGCGGACGTGCCGGCGCACCCTCTGGCGGTCCGACGGATGCATCAGCCGAAACGTGTCGAGGATCTGCCCGGCCTCCCACTGGTACCCGAGCACGCGCTCGGCCGCCGGGTTGACGTAGTGGATCTTGCCGGCCGTGGTGATGACGGCGATCACGTCGTTGGAGGTCTCGACGAGGGCGGCCATGCGGCGGGACCATTCCGAGGCAGCCTCCTCGGCAGCCACGCGGTCCGAGACGTCGACCACGATGCCCGCCATCCCGACGATGGCGCCGTCGGCGGCTTGCAGGGGCGAGCCCGAGACCTCCAGGTGGTAACCGGGGAAGGGAAGCCTGACCTGCGACAACGTCTCGCCTGCGAGCACCCTGCGGACAAGCTCCAGGAGGTCTGGGTACTCGGTGTACAGCTCGAACGCCGACTGCCGGAGTCCACCGGCAATACCTGTGAGCTGTGCCCGCAGGCCGCCCTCGAGCAGGGTGAAGACACCGTTCGAGTCGAGGCTGAACAGGAGCGCCGGTGCCGCTCGGGCGACCACCCGAAGCCGTTCCTCGCTCTCGAGCAGCCTCTCCTCGACTCGCCGCCGCTCGCTGACCTCACGCTCTGCCTTGTCGAGGAGCCGGGCGTTGTCGATGCTGAGAGCCGCCCGGTCGGCGAGCTGCTGGAGGAGCAGCATGTCCGCCTCGCTGAACCCCTGGGCGTCGGCGCGGCGGTAGATCGAGAGGGCGCCGAACGTCCGCCCGCGGGCACGCAGCGGCATCGCCGCGGTGTCGACAGTACGCGGGGACCGAACCCCCTCCAGGAACAAGGGGTCGATGCCGGAGAGCAGCTTGGCGCTGTCGACCGCCCCGTGGATGGCGGGGTCGCCGGTGCGGATCACGTCCGCCACCGGGAATCCGTCGGCGGGCAGCGCCCTCGACCGGAGCGCCCGCTCGAGCAGGGCTCGTTGCTCGGGGTCGGCAGCCCACACCGATACGACGTCGATCTTCTGGGCAGCCTCCTCGACCAGCCAGAGGGCGCTCGAGCCGCCGAGCAGCGTGCCACAGGTGCGGACGACGAGCGAGAGGGTGTCGTCGTAGTCGGTGATCACCTCGGCGAGGACCCGCGAGACGTCGTCCATGACGGCAGAGAGGCCTGAGTGCCTCTCCCTGGACTCTGCCGGCTTCAAGCTCGCCAATGCAGGCAACCCATCTCGGTCCCCCGAACTTGCTTTCGACCGAGACTAGTACCTCTCGTACGCTGGCCGAGAGGAGCTGAGGCGAATATTCGCAGGCAGGAGGCAGTGGGCCGGTCGCAGTAGAGTCGGCTCACCGGCCGGCTCCACTGGTGCCTCCCGGATGCCCTACCCGCCATCCGGACCGATGGAGGACCGATGCGCAGCACCATGCAGGATCATCCGTTGCTCGTGAGCGGCATCTTCGGGCACGGCCAGCGGGTGCACGGCAAGAGCCTGGTAATCACCTACGAAGGCGACGGGTTCCGGCGTTCCACCTTCGCCCAGGTGGCCGACCGTGCCGAGCAGCTCGCCAAGGCTCTGGCGCGGCTCGGAGTCGGCAGGGGCGACCGCGTGGGGACGTTCTGCATGAACCACCAGGAACACATCGAGGCGTATCTGGCGGTGCCTTCGATGGGAGCGGTGTTGCACACGCTGAACGTGCGGCTCTTCCCGGAGCAGCTTCGTTTCGTCATCGAGGATGCGGCAGACAAGGTGATCATCGCCGACGCGGTGCTGGCCCCGGCTCTGCAGCGAGTCGTCCACGACTGCAAGTCCGTCGAGAGGGTGATCGTCGTCGGCGACGGCGACGTTTCGGGCCTCGGAGAGACCGTCGGGTACGAGGAACTGATCGCTGCGGAGGCGCCGGGTGTCGATTGGCCGGAGGTCGACGAACGTGATGCCGCTGCGATGTGCTACACGAGCGGGACCACCGGCAACCCGAAGGGCGTCGCCTACAGCCATCGATCGACCTGGCTGCATTCGCTCGCCACCACCTCGTCAGGGGCGCTCGGGATCAGCGGCGACGACCGGCTGCTCGTCATCGTGCCGCAGTTCCACGCCAACGCCTGGGGGACCCCCTACGCGGCGTGGATGGTCGGTGCCGACCTGATCCTGCCCCGCCAGTACCTGCAGGCGGAGCCGCTCGTGCGGATCATCGAGACGGAGCGGCCGACGGTGTCGGCGGGTGTGCCGACGATCTGGAACGACGTGCTCCGCTACGCGGAGACGCACGAGGCCGACCTGTCGTCGATCCGCTTCATCGTCTGCGGAGGCTCGGCGGTGCCGAGGGCGCTGATGCAGCGCTTCGAGGAGCGCTTCGGCGTGCAGATCCTGCAGGCCTGGGGGATGACCGAGACGAGCCCGCTCGCTGCGGTGGCCCGCCCGCCCAAGAGCGCGGCCCCCGGCGAGGTGTTCGACTACCGCATGAAGACGGGTCGGGTGGTCGCGGGGGTCGAGGCGCGGGTGGTCGGCCCCGATGGGCAGGTGGCGCCCTGCGACGGGCAGACCGTCGGGGAGTTCGAGGTTCGGGGGCCGTGGGTCACAGCCTCCTATTACGGCGACCCGACGCCCGAGAAGTTCCACGACGGGTGGCTGCGGACGGGCGATGTCGGCACGCTCGACGAGGACGGCTTCATGCAGATCTCCGACCGCACGAAGGACGTCATCAAGACGGGAGGGGAGTGGATCTCCTCGGTGGAGCTGGAGAACGCGATCATGTCCCACCCGGAGGTCTACGAAGCCGCTGTGGTGGCCGTCCCGGACGAGCGTTGGGACGAGCGACCTCTCGCCTGCGTGGTGATGGGCGAGGGTGCGACCGTCACCCCGAGCGAGCTGGCGGCGTTCCTGGACGGCAAGGTCGCCCGCTGGTGGGTACCGGAGCGATGGTCGATCGTCGAGGAGATCCCGAAGACGAGCGTCGGGAAGTTCGACAAGAAGGTGCTGCGGGCTCGCTTCAGTTCAGGGGAGCTCGACGTCCTCGCCATCGACCGCCCCCGGCTCATCGAGGGTGGACGTGGGGAGCGGGCCTCCACGTGAGCCTGGAGCCAGAGGTGGGCCAGATCCGTGACGAGCTCGCGTCGCTCGCCGAGCGGCTGGCAGATCTCGGGATCAGGTCGCTCAGGGAGGCGATCGAGGTGGGCGAGACACGCCGGCCCGAGATCGAGCGGAGGCTTACCCGCGCTCGGCATGCGCTCGAGCGGGCGATCGGGATGTTGTCGGACGGCGCCGGCGACTGACTTCTGACTGGCTGGGCGCCGCGGCTCATCCGGCTCCAGCCGGGCACCCCCGCAGCGGATCGACCGATCAGCTGGCAGGCCCCGAGGCCAGCTGCACCTGGGCGCTTTGTGACATACCTGCCTGGGTCACCCACTGGAGGACAACGGTCTCTCCGGGATGGAGTTGCTCCATCGCGTAAGTGAGGTCGGAGGCGGAGCGGATCGTGTGACCGGCGATGCTGGTGATGACGTCGCCGGTCATGAGACCGGCCTCGTCCGCGGGCTCACCTGTCTGCACCGACAAGACGGTGGCGCCGGACGTGCTGCCCGGTCCGTTGTTGGTCGTCTGCACGCCGACCCCGAGGAAGGCGGTCGGACCGATGTGGATCAGGTTCCCTGAATGCCCGCCCCGGATCTCCCGCCCGATCGACACCGCCTCGTTGATCGGGATCGCGAAGCCCTGGGTGGATTGAGCCTGCAACTCGAAACCGGACGAGGCAGCCGTATCCATCCCGACGACCTTGCAGTCCGTCCCCGCCAGTGGCCCGCCAGAGTCGCCGGGTTGGATGCCGGCGTTGACCTGGATCAGGCCGTTCAAATCCTCGGAGGTGTTGTCGAGGTCGTCGGTGGCGGTGATCGACTGGTTGAGGGCGGTGACCGACCCGCCGGCGAAGCTAGGCGTGCCCCCCGCGCCGCCGGCGTTGCCGACTGCCACGACAGGCGCTCCGACGGACAGGGTGCTCGAGTTGCCGAGCGCCGCCGTCGCCAACCCGGAGGCACCGGCGAGCTGGAGGATCGCCACGTCGTCGCTGCGGTCGTAGCCGAGGACGGTGGCGCTGTAGGTCTGCCCGTTGCCCACGTCGGTGGCGTTGATCTGCGTAGCTCCGTCGATCACGTGGTTGTTGGTCAGCACGATGCCCCTCGAGGTCAGCACGATGCCGGTCCCAGCCGCCCGCTCCTGCTCGAAACCGAGCGTGGTGAAGATGTTGACGACCGACGGATCGAGGCACTGCGCGACCGCTGAGGCGTTGGCGGGCGCGCCGGCACCGGGGTTGGAGCCGGCGCCCGAACTGTTGGAGGCGGTCACCACCCGGCCGATTACGACGAGAGCCACCAGTATGAGGACGATCGCCACGGACCCGAGCCCGTAGCGCCGGCGGGGACGGGAGGGCGGAGGCGGCGGCAGCGGGTAGCCCGGGCCGTAGGGAGGCAGGTACCCGCCTCCAGGGATCCCCGGCCCTGACGGCGGCGGCCACCCGGCGCCGTACCCGCCGTACCCGCCGTACCCGCGGTATCCGCCTTCCTGCGAGTAACCGGGCGGATAGCCGGGCGGCGGGTTACTCGGGGGCCCGTCCTGCGAGGAGCCGAACTGCGATGTCGTATGTGGAGGTCCGACATGCCGCGGCGGTTCCACATCGTCGGAGGAGCCGGCCAGAGAAGGGAGATCCCACAGATTTGAAGTCGGCCAGGGTGTGAAGCCTCCACTCGCTTCAGCGCCGGCAAGGCCGCCTTGGCGGTCGCCCTGATGGCGGAGGCTGACCGGATCCGGTGGCGCAGGCCATGCGCCACCGCCCAGGTTGCCAGCTGTCAGGTCTGCCGGCGGGGCCGGGTCAGGTCCTGGCGACCGGAAGCCGGGCCATTGCGGCAGATGATCGGCGAGGGGGGTGGCGGGAGCGTCCGGAGCCGTGCCCCCGGATGGACGATCGCCTTCTGATCCCGCACTGCCCGCGGGCTCATCGTCGCTGCGACCGTCTGCCATTTCCCTCCCTTCCTGCATCCCCAGTCCCATACCCGCTGGGAGGAAATTGTTGCTGCTGGCCGTTGGTTCCTGCCAATGCGTTGCAAGGCTAGGCGATGGTGCCGGCCACGCCCCCTCGGGAGCGGGAACCGTCCTCTGGCTCCTCCACCCGCTCGGTGGCTCCCGGCTTCTCAGACTGGTCGCGGGCGGGCTGCCCATCTCCTTCACAGCGGTTGAGCGCGTTGATGAACTGGCGCAGCCGGCCGTGGTGCAGGCGGTCGAACTCCATCGCCAGCCTGGGCAGCCCGAGATGATCACGACCCGATCTCTCGGGTGGCAGCGGCTCGGTACGGCGGATGCCGTTCGGGGCGATGTCTGCGAACTCCTCGTTCAGCCGACCGAGCTCGGAGTCCGAGACGCCGACGCGCAGGCGCACCACCATCGTCTCGCCGACAAAACGCCGCGAGTGGTAGTTCCGGTAGAACCCGACTATCTCCTCCATGGTCACCTCGACGTTGTCGGTGACGAGGAACAGGAACGGATCGTCGGCGCTGGCATAGCCGCGGGTGATCACCTCGGAGGTGATGAAGTGCTGCCAGGTCTTCCAGTAGGTGTCGCCGGGTCTGTCGAGCAGGACGATCGGCGTCGGCTCGGCCTTGCCGGTCTGCACGAGGGTCAGGAGCTCGAAGACCTCGTCCAGGGTCCCGAACCCTCCCGGCAGCACCGCGAACCCGCTCGACTCCTTCATCAACATCAGCTTGCGGGTGAAGAAGTAGCGCATCTCGACGAGCTTCGGGTCGGAGGCGAGGGATGCGTTGGGAGACTGCTCGAACGGCAGGCGGATGTTCACACCGATCGACATCGCCCTGCCCGCTCCCTCGGCTGCGGCCGCCATGATCCCCGGCCCCGCTCCCGTGACGACCATCCAGCCCGCCTCGGACATGCGCCGCGCAAGATCGAAGGCCTGCTCGTAGAGGGCGTCGCTGGGGAGCGTTCGCGCCGAGCCGAAGACGGTGATCTTGGGAACTGCGCGGAATGGAGCGAACATCCGGAACGCGTCGGCCATCTCAGAGAGGGCCGCGCTCACGATCTTCAGATCGAGGCGGGTCATGTCCTGGTGCGCCAGCCTGATCGCCTCCCGCATGATCTCCCGCAGGAGGTCGCGGTTGGCCCGGGCGCCGCTCTGGTCGAGAAGCTGGCCGATCGTCTGCTCGATCATCTGCTCGAACTGCGGGCCGAGGTCGCTCATGCCGGCTGGAGGACCCGCCCGTAGAGGGTGGTCCGCTGCTCGAGCGGCCGCCCGAGCGGCTCGACGATCTTCCGGAAGTCGGCCGGTGTGAGCCCCTGACCATGACTTGCCCCGGCAGCCCGAGAGATGTTCTCGTCCATGAGGGTTCCTCCGAGGTCGTTGCAGCCGGCGAGCAACAGCTGGCGCGCCCCCTCGATGCCCATCTTCACCCAGCTCGCCTGGATGTTCGGGATCAACTCGCCGTAGGAGAGGCGCCCGACCGCGTGCATCAGCAGAGCCTCGCGGAACGTCGGGCCGCGGCGCGCTCGCCGTTGCAGGTAGAGCGGCGCCGCCATGTGCACGAACGGCAACGGCACGAACTCGGTGAACCCTCCGGTCTGGCGCTGCAGCTCCCGAGTGCGCACGATGTGCCGCGCCCAGGCTCGTGGAGACTCCACGGCTCCGAACATGATCGTCACGTTGGAGCGAAGGCCGATCGAGTGGGCAGTCCGGTGCGCCTCCAGCCACTCGGCGGTGTCGATCTTGTCGGGGCACAGGATTTGCCTGATCTCGTCGTCGAGGATCTCGGCGGCGGTGCCGGGAAGCGTCTTCAGCCCGGCGTCGGCCAGCCTCCTCAGGTAGAGCGCCAGGGGCTCGCCGAGACGGCGCGCCCCCTCTGTGACCTCGAGCGCAGTGAAGCCGTGGATGTGGATCGTTGCAGATGCCGCTCTCACAGCCCTGATCACTTCCAGGTAGTAGTCCCCGTCGAAACTCGGGTGGATCCCGCCCTGCAGGCACACCTCTGTCGCCCCCAGGTCCTCTGCCTCACGGACGCGAGCAGAGATCTCGTCCAGCGACAGCAGGTAGGGAGCGCCCCTCAGGTTGAGCGACAAGGGACCCTTGGAGAAGGCGCAGAAGCGGCACTTGAACGTGCAGATGTTGGTGTAGTTGATGTTGCGGTTGGCGACGAACGTGACCACGTCGCCGACGATCCGGCGCCTCATCTCGTCGGCTGCCTCAGCCACCAGCCGCAGCTCGCGGCCGCGGGCCGAGAACAGCGTCTCGATCTCCTCCACGCCCGGCTCCTCACCATCAGCCACTGCCCTCAGCACGGCGCTGACGGCGCTCTGCGGGCGCCTGCGGGGCCGTGGACGGCCGTCGAGGCCGAACGGGAGATCGACGGCGGGGGAGGGGGTGGCGGGGGTGGCGGGAGCGAGGGTGGCGCCGGGCCTGGCGGGGGTGCCGAGGGCGCCGACGGCGCGGCCACCACCGCTCGAGATCAGCGCCGGCGGAGGTGCCTCGCCTCCCGAGCACCAGAGGCTGTCTCGAGCCAGCCCTTCGGCGTCCTGGCGGTCGAGCACTGGGAAGTGCATCGAATCGTCCAGCCATCGCGCCGGATGGCGGGCGAACTCCGGGTAGATCGTCAGCCGAGGGGCGAGAACGTAACCGCGCGCCTCGGTCACGGCACCGAGGACAGCCAGTGCGGGCCATGCGCGCTCGGGGTTCACGTGATCGGCGGTCACCGGCGACACGCCTCCCCAGTCGTCGATGCCGGCATCGAGCAGGGCGCCGAAGTCCTCGCTGAGGTTGGGCGGGGCTTGCAGGTGGATGTCGGCAGGCAGCAGCAGGCGGGCAGCAGCGATGGTCCAGAGCAGCTCGGCCGGGGGGCATGGCGGGGCGGCGTGCATCGCCGTTCCCGGCTTGGGCAGGAAGTTCTGGACGATCACCTCCTGGACGTGGCCATACCGTCGATGGCTCTCGGCGATCGCTGCCAGGGCGTCGATTCGATCACCACGGGTCTCGCCGATGCCGACCAGGATGCCGGTGGTGAAGGGGATGGCAGCCCGACCAGCCGCCTCCAGGGTCGCCAGCCGCCGTTCCGGCGCCTTGTCGGGGGCCGCCCGGTGACATGCGAGATCTGTGCGCAGCGACTCGAGCATCATGCCCTGGCTCGCAGAGACCGGCCGCAGGGACCGCAGCTCCTGCTCGCTCAGCGCGCCGGCGTTCATGTGGGGCAGCAGCCCGGTGCTCTCGAGCACCTTGCCGGCGACCTCGCCGAGGTAGGAGACGGTGGATCGATGGCCGCGGGCCGCCAGCCACCGCTCCGCCGCCGGGTAACGAGCCTCAGGGGCCTCTCCCAGCGTGAAGAGGGCCTCGTGGCATCCCGCCGCGGTCCCGGCTTCGGCGACCGCCAGCACCGCGTTGATGCTCATGTAAGGGGCTTCCAGGCGCGCCGGTGGCTTGGCAAAGGTGCAGTAGCCACAACGGTCACGGCACAGCATGGTCAACGGTATGAAGACCTTGGGCGAGTAGGTGACGCGGTTGCCGTACGTCTGCTGCCTACGCCTCGACGCCTTCGCCATCAGCTCGTCGAGCGGTGCCCGGAGCAACCAGTCCCGCACCTCCTCGGAGGCCTCGACGGGCGGCTGAAGGTCGGGCTCGAGCCACGGCCGGTGGGCGTCGCCGGCGGGCTCGGGCAGGGTCCCGCGAACCGCCTTTGGGCGAGTCAAGCGAACGGGCTCGGGGACAGGCTCGGTCGCCGGCATGTGGGACACATTAGGGGCGGCTGACGCGCATCCGAACGACGAACCCTGATCGCAATAGATCAAGATCGCTCGTCATCTGTCGATAACAAACGGGTGGCACCCTCGAGCCGCGAGGAAACTCGTGATGTCGCCGATGCGGCGGTCTGTCTCGAGCGCGTCCTTCTGGGAGAGGCGATCTCGGCCTCCTGCGACCGCGTCCGGGCGCGCCTCGACCTGCGCAATGCGCTGGCCCCGCGGCTGAATCCGGAGGAGATCCGGGAGGCGGTCGCGGCCGAGATCGAGGAGGCTGCCTGCGTCGCCACTCGTGCGGTTGGCAAGTGGTTGACGAGCTTCAGCATTCCGACGGACGAAGAGCTCTCGCACGCCACGGCCGCCTCTCGCCACGCCGTGTCAGGAGCGGTCGCCTTCTCCGACGTCCTGAAGTGGTACCTGCGCTGCCGGGACGTCCTGCTGGAGATCGTGGGGGAGGAGGCGTCCAGGCTCGAAACCAGCCGCGCCGTCGTGCTGGAGGCCTCCGCTGCGGTCGTGCACGGCTGCGACCGGAGCCTCGTGCGGCTGGCTCGCACGGTGGAGGATCAGCGCCAAGGGCTGGAGGCTGCGCTCGCCCGAGAGCGCCACACGCTCGCCCACAATGCCGCCCACGATTCCCTGACGGGCCTCGTGAACCGGCGTTCCCTCGTGGAGGCGCTGGAGCAGGCCATCGCGACCATGGACGAGAGCGGTTCCGTGGCGGTGCTGTTCATCGACCTCGACCGCTTCAAACGCATCAACGACGAGCTCGGGCACATCGCCGGAGACGAGCTGCTGGTGGAGATCGGTGCTCGTCTACGCCGGCAGGTGCGGCCCTACGACACCGTGGCGCGCCTCGGCGGGGACGAGTTCGTGGTCGTCTGCGAGGAGCTCCCCGCCGACGCGTCCGTGGTCCTCGGCGTGGCCGACCGGATCGCCAAGGCGCTGGCAAAGCCAGTCAAGGCCGGCGGCGGCGAGGCACGTGTGACAGCCAGCGTCGGGATCAGGCTGGTCTCGAAGGACACCTCTGCCGACCTGGCGATGGCCGATGCCGACGCGGCGATGTACCTCGCGAGAGAGAGGGCCGCGACCGCGTGATCCTCTTCCGCCAGGAGACGTCGGCTGACCTGAGCCGGGTCTGAGGCTGCCGTGAGCATCGGCGCCCCTCAGAAGATCGAGCCGATCGTCCCTGGCCCCTCCGTCGGCGCCATCCTCGAAACGATCGACGGCGAGGCAGACGGCAGCGTCGAGGGTGCCGTCGCGGAGCTACTCGACGCCGAGTCCCGCCTCGCTGCGTTCGTCGAGTCGTCGGACGACGCGATCATCGGTACGCATCTCGGCGGCGTGATCATGTCCTGGAACGCGGGAGCCGAGCGCCTCTACGGCTACTCGCGTGAGGAGATCCTCGGCCGGCACGTGTCCATCGTCTGCCCGAAGGACAAGCGCCACGAGCAGGCGTCGTTGATCGCCCGGCTGGAGGCGGGCGAGATCGTCGACCACTTCGAGACGATCCGCCGGCGCAAGGACGGAACCTTTGTCGAGGTGAGCATCACGCTCGCCCCGATCCGCGACAGCACCGGAGTGGTCGTCGGCACGGCCTCGGTCACCCGTGACTCGTCGGAGCGGCGGCGGCTCGACGTGTTGCAGTCCCGGCTCGCCGCGATCGTCGAGACCGCGGACGACGCCATCTTCAGCGTCACTCTCGACGGCACGGTGACGAGCTGGAACGGCGGTGCGGAGCGCCTGTTCATGATCCCCGGCGAAGCGATCCTCGGCCGTGACCTTCGGACGATCGTGCCACCTGATCGGAGCGAGTACGTAGCGGCATTGCTGGCGCTGATCGCGTCGGGCGACCCGATGGAGCGCATCGAGTCGACGTGGGAGCTGTCCAGTGGCGCGCTGCTCGAGATATCGGTGCGCGCCTCGGCGATCCGCGACGCTTCGGGAACCATCACCGGGGGGTCGGCGATCATCCACGACATCAGCCACCGCCGGCAGATGGAGTCAGCGTTGCGGGCGAGCGAGCAGCGATTCCGCACCCTCGCAGAGAACGCGCACGACCTCATCTTCAGGCTGCGGCTGGAGCCGGTTCGGGGTGTCGAGTTCGCCAACCAGGCTTTCACCGACGTCACGGGCTACACGCCAGAAGAGCTCTACGACGACGTCGACGCCCTCAAGCTGATCTTCGGAGCGGACGTGGTCGAGGGATGGGAGGCTTTGGTTACCGGGCGTAGCGCTTCAGCCGCTGGTGACATAAGAGCCAGCCGCAAGGACGGGTCCGAGCTCTGGCTGAGCCAGAGGATCGCTCCGGTCCGAGGCGAGAGCGGCCGCGTCGTGGCGATCGACGCCATCGCCCGCGACGTCACCACTCGCAAGCACTTCGAGACACAGCTCGAGTACGACTCGCTCCACGACCCACTGACCGGGCTCGCCAACAGAGTCCTCCTCCTGCAGACCCTTTCCAGGGCGATCACCAAGAGCGCTGCCAGCGGAGGGCCGGTTGCCGTCCTTTATGTCGACCTCGACAGCTTCAAGCTGCTGAACGACACCCGCGGACATGCCGTCGGCGACGCCGTGCTGGTGGAGGTGGCGAGACGGCTGCGCATCCTCCATCCGGGGTCGGGCCACGTCGGCCGCATCAGCGGTGACGAGTTCGTGGTGGTCTGCGAGAGCTTGTCGGGCGCTGCAGACGCGGTGCTCACCGCCGAACGAACGCTGCGGGCGTTCGACGAACCTTGCCAGGTCGATCGCGAGGTGGTGCATCTCTCGGCGAGCATCGGCGTCGCGCTTGCACGCAAGGGCGATGCCGCAGAGCAGCTGATCCGGGACGCCGATCTGGCGATGTACCGGGCAAAACAGCGAGGCCGTGGTCGTTTCGAAGTCTTCGACGAGACCTTGCTGGAGCAGGCGTCTCGGCGGTTGAGCCTCGAGTCCGGCTTGCGCCACACGCTCACGGCCGGGCTCCTGACGCTCGAGTACCAACCGATCGCCTCGCTCTTCGGGTCGCATTGGGACGGGGCCGAGGCGCTCCTCAGGTGGCGCGACCCGGAGCGCGGTGTCGTCAGCCCTGTGGAGTTCATCCCGATCGCCGAGGAGACCGGCCTGATGGTGCCGATCGGCGAGTACGTCCTCCAGACCGCCTGCGCTCAACTACGAGCCTGGCGGCTGCCGGACGACCCTCCATGGTCGATCTCGGTCAACGTCTCGCCGGTGCAGCTGCGCGCCCCCAACTTCCCCGCCATCGTGGAGCGAGCGCTGGCGGACTCCCGGTTGGAGCCCGAATGCCTGCAGCTGGAGGTCACCGAGTCGGTCCTGATGGCCGACCTCGACTTCTTCATCCGGGCCCTTCGCCGGCTGAAGGACCTCGGCGTGCGGCTCTCCATAGACGACTTCGGGACCGGCTATTCGTCGCTGTCGTACTTGCGGCACTTCCCGATCGACGAGATCAAGGTCGATCGCTCCTTCGTGTCCGGGCTCGGCAGCGACGAGTTCAACGCCACGCTCGTGGCTGCCGTTGTCTCGATCGCCAACACGCTCGGCGTGCGCGTCGTGGCCGAAGGCGTGGAGACACAGGGGGAGCTGGACGCTCTGCGCGACCTCGGCTGCAGCCATGTTCAGGGCTATCTGTTGTCGCATCCCGTATCTGGCGACGCATGCATCGAGACCCTGCGAGGCCCGCTTCCCATCTAGCCGTCTCTGTGGCCAGGCGCGCATCAAGCGGCATGCGATGCGCCGGCAGACACGCCCTCAGGACGACTCTCCGGCGGCAACTCGGTCGACGAGCCAGATCACGCGCTCGGCGGCGACCTGAGCGGCGGGAAGATCGGCGCCGGCTCGCAGCTTGGCGATGACTTCCCGCTTCGACTCGCCTGCGACCGTGAACAGGGCCAGGCGCGCAGAGTTGATCATGGGCAGCGTGACCGTCATCCGCGGATGAGCGTTGTTCCCCGACGGGTCCACGTTGATCATCGCCAGACGGTCGCCAGGGTTAGACAATGCCTCGGAATCGGGGAACAAGGAGGCAGTGTGGCCGTCCGGCCCGCAGCCGAGGTGGATGAGATCGAGCGGCCCCGTCGCCGACAGGAGCTCGTGATAGGCGTCGGCGCCGCGGCACCATGCAGGATCTGGTGCATCCGTCTCGGCCCGTGTTGCCTCCGCAGGCTCCGGTGCTCCCCCCACCGCTGCCATCGGGTGGATGCCGGCGACAGCAGCGACATTGGCGAGAAGGGCCTCCCTCACCAGTCGCTGGTTGGAGTCTGGGTCGTCCGGGGGCACGCAACGCTCGTCGCCCCAGAACACCTCTATCCGCGACCAGTCGATCCCTTGGCGCAGTGCCAGCGCCTCGTAGGAGGCGCGTGCGGTCGGGCCGCCCGAGAGTGCCAGCCGGAAGTGGCGCCCCTCGGCGGCGTCGTCCGCGAACCGGGCGAGCTCCTGGCAGACCTGGTCGGCGAAGGCCGCCGCCACGTCCTCGACGACGCGCAGCTCGCCGTTCATGGGTCGTGCCAGTGGCGACCCTCGCCTTCGATGAGGCGTGTCGCCTCCTGGGGGCCCCACGTACCGGACGCATAACGGGCAAGCGGCGGCTCGGACTCGCTGAACGCCTGTTGGATCGGCGCCACGATCTTCCACGCCTGGGTCACCTCGTCGGCGCGGATGAACAGTGTCGGGTCGCCCACCATTGCGTCGAGCAGCAACCGCTCGTAGGCGTCGGCGGACTCGGTGCCGAAGGCGCTGGCGTAGGAGAAATCCATGTCGACGCTTCTCACACGGAAGGACTGCCCTGGGATCTTGGCCCCGAAACGAAGGCAGATCCCCTCGTCCGGCTGGATCCGCAGGATCGAGCGCGTCGCTGCGCAGGTCGCGGATCAGCTTGCCGGCGAAGGGAAGGTGAGGCGGCCGGTGGAAGATCATCGCCACCTCGGTGGCGCGCTTGGCGAGGCGCTTGCCGGTACGGACGAATATCGGGACGTCCGCCCAGCGCCAGTTGTCGACGTGCAGCTTCAGCGCGATGAACGTCTCGGTCGTCGAGTTCGCATTGACGCCGTCCTCCTGGCGGTACGGGGAGACAGGCGTCCCGTCGATCACACCCGCTCCGTATTGGGCTCTCACGACGTCGTCGACGATCTCGTCGGAACCGGGGATGACCACGGAACGGAGCACCTTCAACTTCTCGTCCCGGATGGCGTTGGCGTCCATCGTGGCGGGAGGCTCCATCAGCGTCAGCGAGAGCACCTGCATGACGTGGTTCTGCACGATGTCGCGCAGCGCCCCCGCTCCTTCGTAGAAGGCCCCCCGGTGCTCGACGCCGAGCTTCTCGGCGACGGTCACCTGGATCGAGTCCACGTACCGCCGGTTCCAGATCGGCTCGAAGATCGAGTTGGCGAACCGCAGTGCCATCACGTTCTGGACAGTTTCCTTGCCCATGTAGTGATCGATCCGGTAGACGTCATGCTCCTCGAATGCGCCGTGGAGGGCGGCGTCGAGCTGGAGGGCGCTCTCGAGATCGGTCCCGAACGGCTTCTCCACGACCAGCCTTGCAAACTCCCCGCCAGGTCCCGGCTTGTTGCAGCCGTGGGACGCCAGGGCCTGTGCCACCGGGCCGAACATGGAAGGGATGGTCGCCAGGTAGAAGACGCGGTTGCCTGCGGTCCCGATTTGCTCGTCGCACTCCCCGAGGACGGTCGTGAGGCGGTCGAACGTCTCCCTCTCGGCGTATTCCCCCGTCACGTAGCGGAACCCGCGGACCAACGCCTCCCAGCGCTCGCCGGCACCAGGGGTTGCCTTCAGCACCAGCTCGCGGAACGCGTCGTCGTCCATCTCGGTGCGGGCGACGCCGACCAGCACGAAGGGCGACGACAACGCGCCCCGCCGGGCGAGGTTGGCGACGGCCGGCAAGATCTTGCGGGACGTGAGGTCCCCGGATGCGCCGAAGACCACGAGCGCCACCGGACCGGGATGCTTCTCCTCGTCGGCGATGTGATGCCGAGCGCCCGGGGGCATCGGCGCCTCGGTTCCCTCGGGGAGCACGGACTGTGACGCCGCTCCCTCGTCGGGGGGCAGCTCGTCGTCGCTCATCGGCGGCGTCACGAGGAAGTGTCGGTCGCGCCTGCGCCGGCGGACGAGGACGCGTCGCCGGCGCCGTGCACGTCCGAGAGCCGCTCGACGGCGTGGCCACCGAACTGGTTGCGAAGGGCCGCCAGCAGGCGGTCGGCGAAACGCTCCTTGTCCCTCGATGCGAACCGCTCGAACAGCGACATCGAGATCACGGGTAGCGGCACGGCCCGCTCGACGGCCTCCTCGACCGTCCAGCGACCCTCGCCGGTATCCACCACGTAGGGCTCTATGTCCTCGATCTTCGCCTCGGGCCGGAGCGCCAGCTCGGCGAGCTCCAGCAGCCAGGAGCGGACGACCGACCCGTAGCGCCAGATGGCGGCGATCTCGTGCAGGTCGAGATCGAACTCGGTCGCCGCCCGCATCAGGTCGAAGCCTTCTGCGTAAGCCTGCATCAGCCCGTACTCGACGCCGTTGTGCACCATCTTCACGAAGTGGCCGGCTCCGACCGGCCCCACGTGGGCGTAGCCACCTTCAGGAGCCAGCGCGACGAAGATCGGCTCGACTATCGAGACCGCCTCCTTCGCCCCGCCGACCATCAGGCAGTAACCGTTCTGCAGGCCCCAGACGCCGCCAGAGGTGCCGGCGTCGACGTAGTGAATCCCCTTGGCGGAGAGCTTCTCGGCATAACCGGCGGCGTCCTTGTAATAGGAGTTGCCGCCCTCGATCACCACGTCACCGGCCTCGAACAGCTCGCCCAGCCGCAGGATCGTCTCGGTCGTCGGGTCACCGGCCGGCACCATCACCCAAGCTGCCCGTGGAGGCGTCAGCTTGGCGGCCATCTCGTCGAGGGTGGAGGCGGTGTCCGCGCCGAAGGCGGCGACGTCGTCACGTGCCGCTTGGCCGAGGTCGAAGCCGACCACCTCGTGGCCCTTGTCGATCAGGCGCTTGGTCATGTTGGCGCCCATCTTCCCGAGGCCGACCATTCCGATTCGCATCGCAGCTCCCTTGGCTATGAGATCGAGGTGTCAGGGCTTGACGCCGAGGGCGGCCGACTTCTGCTCGAGCTGCTCGACAAGCTCGTCGAAGGACTTGGCAAAGGACGCCACGCCCTCGGTCTCGAGGGTCGCTGCCACCTCCGCGACGTCGACGCCGAGCTCCTTCAGGTCGTCCAACAACTGACGGGAGGCGTCAACGTCGGAGTCGACAGTGCGTCCAACTACACCGTGATCGAGGAAGGCTTCGACGGTCGGCTCCGGCATCGTGTTCACGGTGTGCGGCCCGATCAGAGAGTCGACGTAGATCAGGTCTGGGTAGGAGGCGTTCTTCGTGGAGGTTGAAGCCCACAGCGGTCGCTGCAACGCCGCACCGGCCGAGGCCAGGCTCTGCCATCTCGCGCCGTCGAAGCGTTGCTCGAACAGCTCGTAGGCGAGGCGCGCCTGCGCGACGGCGGCCTTCCCCCGAAGGGACAGCGCTCGCTCTGCCAGTTCGGGTGAGGAGTCGGCCACCCCCTCCAGGCGCCTGTCCATCTCGGTGTCGACGCGGCTGACGAAGAACGAGGCGACGGAGGCGACCCTGGAAGGATCGCCCCCCGAGGCCACGAGCTCCTCGAGCCCGCTCTGGTACGCCTCGATCACGTCGGCGTAGCGCTCGAGGGAGAAGATGAGCGTTACGTTGATGCTCCTGCCCTCGGAGATCATCTTGCGGATCGCCGGCACCCCCTCGCGGTGGCCGGGATCTTCACGAGCAGGTTCGGCAGGTCGATCCGCTGGTGCAGGTCACGGGCAGCCTCGATCGTCCCCTCGGTCTCATGGGCGAGCGAAGGGTCCACCTCCAGCGAGACGAAGCCGTCCGTGCCCCCGCTCTCGTCGTAGAGCGGGCGCAGCACTGCGAGGGCGTCGGTCACATCGGTGACGACGAGGTCCCAGTAGGCGTGCCGCACTGTCGCGTGCCGCTCCACCGCCTGGCGGAACTGGTCGTCGTAGGTGGCCTCGCCCTCGATCGCCTTGGCGAAGATCGTCGGGTTCGACGTGACCCCTCGAATCCCCTTGTCGACGAGGTCTTGCAGCTGGCCGGAGCGCAGATAGGAGCGCTTGAGGTTGTCCAGCCAGGGGCTCTGCCCCTGCTTTGTGTACAGATCCTGCAGAGTCGTCATCTCTTCCTCTTCCCGATGGGTCAAGCCACCAGTGCTTGTCAGGCGCCCTCTCCGAGCACGCCGGCGCCGAGCAGGCTACGGGCCCGCTTCGTCACCTCGTCGGCCGTGAACCCGAACTTCTCCATGTTGACCGCCCACGGCGCCGACTCGCCGAAACGATCGATCGACACCGTCTCGTCCGCATACCGTTGCCAGCCGAACGACGCTGCTGCCTCGACGGCGAGTGCCGGAACACCGACGGCGAGCACCCGAGCCCTGTGGTCGGGGCCGGCCGCCTCGAACAGGTCCAAGGAGGGCATCGAGACCACCTGCACGTCGATCCCGCCCTCGGCCAGACGGTCGGCCGCCGCCAGGCAGTGCTGCACCTCGCTGCCGCTGCCGACGAGGACGATGTCCGGCAGCTCGTCGCCACCCGTGCGCCGCAGCACATAGCCGCCCTTCGGCACCCCTTCGGCCGCCAGCTCGGCGGCCTCGGCCAGCACGGGAACGTCCTGGCGGGAGAGCACGAGGCCCGTCGGGCCGTCCCGGTCGACGGCGATCCGCCACGCCTGGGCGCACTCGTTGGCGTCGGCCGGACGGATCAGGCAGAGGCCGGGCATCGCCCGCAGCGACGCCAGTTGCTCCACCGGCTGGTGGGTGGGGCCGTCCTCGCCGAGCCCGATCGAGTCGTGCGTCCAGAAGTACATGACGTGCGCCCGCTGCAGCGCTGCCAGTCGCACCGCCGGCCGCATGTAGTCGCTGAAGACGAAGAAGGTCCCACCGACGGGCAGCACGCCGCCGTGCATCGCCATGCCGTTCATCACCACGCCCATGCCGAACTCGCGGATCCCGTAGTGGACCTGGGTGCCGAGAGCGCTCTCGCGCGACTGGACCTCGGCGCCCTTCAGCGCCACCCCGGTGTTCCCCGTGAGGTCGGCGGCGCCGGCGAGGATGCCCGGGACCACTTCGAGGGTGGCGTTGAGGCAGGTGTTGACCGCCCTCCTCGTGGCGAGCTTCGTCCCTGCCTCGAAGGTCGGCAGCTTCGACTCCCAGCCCGGCATCCCGTGGCCGGCGAGGCAGGCGTCGAGGGTCGCCCTGTCGGGGCCCTGCTGAGGCTGGCGCTCCTCCCACTCGGCACGAAGCGACCGTCCCCGCGCCCCCGCCTCCCGGTACATGGAGACAACCTCGTCCGGAGCGTAGAAGGTGCTCGTCCGGCGGAAGGCCGAGAAGCTCCTTGGTCTGCCTGATCTCGTCCTCACCGAAGGGCTCGCCGTGAGCTTCCTTGGTGTCGGTGCGGTGCGGCGCCGGCCAGCCGATGTGGCTGCGGAGCACGATCAGCGTGGGCTTGTCCGCCACCGACATCCCGCGGCGGACGGCAGCTTCGAGCCCGTCGAGGTCGTTGGCGATCTCACCCACCTCGTCGACGTCCCACCCGTAGGCTCGGAACCTCCCCGGGACGTCGTCGGTGTAAGCCAGCTCCGTCGGGCCGTCGATGGTGATGTGGTTGTCGTCGTAGACGGCGACGAGGCGCCCGAGGCCGAGGTGCCCGGCGAGCGAGCACGCCTCGTGGCTGACCCCTTCCATGAGGTCGCCGTCGCCGCAGAAGGCGAAGACGTGGTGGTCGCAGGTCTCCGGCCCGAAACGCGCCCGCAGCCAGCGCTCGGCGACGGCCATCCCGACGGCGTTGCCGATCCCCTGCCCGAGCGGGCCTGTGGTGACCTCCACGCCCGGTGTGTGCCGAGCCTCCGGGTGGCCGGGCGTCCGGCTGCCGAACTGGCGGAACGCCTTCAGGTCGTCGATCGTCAGGCCGTAGCCGGTGAGGAAGAGCATCGAGTAGAGCAGGATCGAGGCGTGCCCGTTCGACAGGACGAAACGATCCCGGTCGGGCCACTCGGGTCCCCCGGCGTCGTAACGCATGATGCGCGTCCAAAGCACGTGGGCCATCGGCGCCAGCGCCATGGCGGTGCCGGGATGGCCCGCGTTGGCGTGCTCCGGAGCGTCCATGGCCAGGCCGCGGATGACGTTGACGGCGAGTTCCTCGAGCTTGCGATCAGGCACGATCGCAGCCTACCGGCCGTTTCCCGCAGGTCAAGGTGGCGCCCCGGGTGCTGGTGCTACGCGGTGGCCTCGCGTGCTTCGCGTGGCCGTGCTGCGGGGGCCGGTGCTACGCGCGGTGGTGCTAGGAGTTGGCGCCGGCCTGGGCCATCCGCTTCAGCTTCAGCTCCGCAAGGCGGATCTTGGCGCCCTTGCAGCGGACAAGCAGCTTGATCACCCACCAGCCCGGGTCGGGCTCGCTCACCTTCAGGCCGAGGCGGGCGGAGGTCGGGGCTGCGTGGTGGTTGTTGTGCCAGCCTTCGCCCGCCGTCAGCCACGCCAGCCACCCGTTGTTCGTGGCGAGGTTCGGGTAGGGCCGCTTGCCGAAGCTGTGCCCGACGGCGTTCACGGCGCTGTTGAGGGCGAGGTAGGAGACCGTGTGGACAGCGGCGGCCAAGAGGCCCCATTGCCAGCCGAGGACCAGGCAGAGCAGTGCGATCCCGATCGAGAGCCCGATCACGGCGTGGTCGAACAGGATGCGGTCCCAGCCGTCGACCGGGATGTCCTTGGTGTACTTGTCGATGGTCTCCCCGTCGCGGATCGTCTTGCGGTAGAGCCCGACATTGTTCAGCTGCACCTGCCAGTAACCAAGCAGGACGGGCGAGTGTGGGTCCCCCTGCACGTCCGTGCGGGCGTGGTGCTTGCGGTGCACGCCGGCCCACTGCTTGGGTCTCACCCCGGTCGTCAACCAGAGCAGCAGCCTGCAGGCGAAGGCGACGCCCGGCGACATGGTCACCGCTTTGTGGGCCACCGTCCGGTGCAGGTAGATCGTCGTGAGGAAGATCGTGACCTGGCACACTGCCAGGCCGACGAGGACGGCAAGTACGACTTTGGGCACGCGCCGAGAATATCAGCCGCTCCCTACCGACAGGTCGGTAGGCAAACCCTGTACCGTCGCCTCATGCGCGCCGAGGATGAGATGCGACCTCCGGGGCAGGGCACACGGGGGGCGATCCTCGAGGCGGCCCTGCAGTGTTTCGCCGAGCACGGGTTCGGCGGCACTTCGCTCAACGACATCGTGGAGCGGGTCGGCATCCGCCGCCCCAGCCTTCTGCATCACTTTGCCTCCAAGGAGGCGCTCTACCGCGAGGTGTTCGAAGCCTGCGTGGCCGACTGGATGGAGCGACTCGGCGAGGCGATCGACCAGCCCCGTGATGGCTGGGAACAGGTCGACAGGGTGATCACGGTCGGCTTCAGGTTCTTCGCCGAGAACCCGAGCTTCGTGCGGGTGGTGAGGCGGGAGGCACTGGAAGGCGGCGGCATGCTGGCAGGGGAGCTGAGCGTCGCCCTGAGGCCGCTGCTCGAGCGGGCCCGCCAGTTCTTCGACGCGAGATGGATGCCGGGCGGTTCCGCCGCCACGATCCGGTGCAGCTCCTGCTCACCGGCTACGGCGCCCTGCTCACGTACTTCAGCGACGTCCCCTTCCTGGAGGCGTTGCTGCAGCGGGATCCGCTCGCCACCGCCGAGCTCGATACCCGCCTCGAGCACCTGAGGAGGTTCTTCCGTGCCGCCCTCGAGCCCTGAGATCCAGGTTCCACCGAGCTGCGACTTGACCCTCGGGGTGGTCTGCGTCGACAAGTCGCAGCCGGGCGTGACGGTCTGGAGGATGCAGGCGGACGAGCGCTTCGCCAACCCGGCAGGGGTGATGCAGGGGGGCATCGTCTCGGCACTCGCTGACGCCGCCATGGGGGCGGCGACGATCACCTCGCTCGAGGGAGCGAGGTCTTCTCGTCGAACGTCGAGATGAAGGTCAGCTTCATGCGGCCGGTGCCGGTCGGGACGACGATGTTGGCCACCGGTTGAGTGGTGCATGCGGGGCGAAGAGTCGCCTTCTGCGAGGCTGAGATCGTGGACGGGGAGGGGAGGATGCTGGCGAGGGCGAGCTCGACCTACGTCATCACGCCGCGCCAGTGAAGCCCTCTGCCGGCTCGGCGGATGCGGTCTTGGCGGCGCCGTGGGCAGTTCTGTAGCCTGCGGGGCGGTCGGCAGCTGCCGGCACGAAACAGCGACCGAGAGGAGGCGTCCCCATTCCCGCTGCAGTCGATGAGGCGAGGAAGGAGCTGAGCGAGACGCTCAACCTCGTCAAGCGGTACTTCCTGCAGGAGACCGTGGGGCCGCTGAAGTCCCTTCAGCGGACGCTGCTGTTCGGTCTCTCGGGAGGCTTGCTGCTCGCGATCGGGCTCGTGCTGCTCGACGTTGCGGGTCTGCGTGCCCTCGAGGAAGAGACAGGGAGGGTGTTCGCCCGGCACTGGACCTGGGTGCCGGGCGTCATCGCAGGCGCCGGCGCCTTCGTCCTGGTCGGCATCACCATCGGCGTGATGCTGCGCTCGATGAAGCGCGCCACCTCTCGCAGGACCTCGCCCGCCAAGGAGTTGGCGGGCAACAGAGCCGACAAGGAGATCCCCGCAGCATGATCCGCACGTTCCTCTTGCGGCCCTTCCTCGGTGCAACCGATGGGGAGCGCGAAGGTGACCCTGGAAGACGTCGAGGGCAAGTTTCGCGAATTGACCGGGACGGCGACCGGGGCTGTGTCGAACGCCCAGGCAGGGTTGCCGGCTATCGCCATCGCCATCGGCGCCGGCGCGGTGGCGGTGATCGGCGTCTACTTCTTCGGCCGCCGCAAAGGCCGCAAGCGCGCCACCGTGCTCGAGATCCGGCGAGTCGTCTGACGGCCGTCGGAGCCGCCCGAAGATCAGGACGAGATCGCATGCCACTTCTTCAGCGTGTGACGAAGGACCTCGTGTCCAAAGGGTTCAAGCGCGGCGTCGTCGAGGGCAACGGCCTCTGGCTCGTCGTCGGCGCACTGGCGTTGGTGGTGCGCGTCGTGTCGAAGCCGGAGCCGCCGAAAGTCGTCACCGAGCAGTTGCGGCTCGGGGAGTCGATCGTCGTCACGCACCTGCCACCACCCCCGAGCCGCCGCAAGGCGCGCAAGGAGCGCAAGGCACTCAAGGCGGGCGAGGCGGCCGGGAGCCGCAAGACGGCCGGGCGGCGCAAGACGGCCGGGGCGGCCGACACCGACGCCGGCACTGGCTGACGTGACCGCGGCTTCCTCTCAATCGGCCCGCAGCGGCCGATTGCGGGAGGGCGAGCGGGTCCTGCTGGTCGACCGCAAGGGACGTCGCTACCTCGTCAGGCTGGCCAGCGGGGCGAGCTTTCACACGCACGCAGGGGTCGTCGACTTCGACGACCTGATCGGCGCCGCGGAAGGGATCACCTACCAGGCACGAGTCGCCGAGGAGACCAGGAGCGGCTCCGCTCGCTTCCTCGTCGTCCGGCCGACCTTGTCCGACATCGTCCTCAAGATGCCGAGGGGAGCGCAGGTCGTCTACCCGAAGGACCTCGGTGCGATCATCGTCGCCGCCGACGTCTTCCCGGGCTCCCAGGTGCTGGAGGCCGGCGTGGGTTCCGGCGCCCTCTCATGGCCCTGCTGCGGGCGGGCGCGCAGGTGCTCGGATACGAGCTGCGAGAGGACTTCGCCGATCACGCACGGGGGAACGTCGCGGCCTTCCTCGGCGAGGATGCTGCTTACCGGGTGGAGGTACGTGACGTCTACGAGGGGATCGAGCGCGCCGACCTCGACCGGATCGTGCTCGACCTGGCCGAGCCGTGGCAGGTCGTCGGGCATGCCGAGGCTTCGCTGGCGCCCGGCGGGATCATCTGCTGCTACCTACCGACCATCAACCAGACCGCCGAGCTACGAGATCGGCTGGACAACAGCAGGTTCGGGATGGCGGAGACCTTCGAAGTGCTCCGGCGCACTTGGCACGTGGAGGGCCGCTCGGTGCGCCCCGACCACCGGATGATCGGACACACGGGATTCATCACCACGGCGCGGTTGCTGGTCGACTAGCCCGAGTAGATCGAGCCCGTTCTCAACCCTGCTCGATGAAGATGCATTCCCCCGGGCATTCCTCGGCAGCCTCGGTCACCGCGTCCTCCAGCTCGGAGGGAACGTTCGCCATGCCGGCCGAGCCGCCGGGATCGTTCTTCACCTCGGCACCCTCCTTCACGTACGCCAGCCCGTCATCGAGAAGGGTGAACACGGCAGGCGCGATCTCCTCGCACAGGCCATCGCCCGTGCAAAGATCCTGGTCGATCCAGACCTTCATCGAGACCTGACTTCTCCTTCGGGCTACGGTCGATCGGGTCGGTGCGGGCCGACTCCTGCCAGAGATTGCTGCCTGACCACGCTGCCACCGCCCGTACGGCTACGAGCAGTGACCGACGGTAACGACAGGCCCTCGCGACTGTCAATCTACCGTCGAGAGCCCCGCCTCCTGGCGCGAGCGGCCCGCGGGCGCGGCCACCCGGGCGGCCACCGCCGGGGCGGCCCGGCGCGCCCACCCCCGGCTGGGTACCTTTTTAGGCCACATTTGTCCCAAAACGGTACCCAGCAGCACGCCTTAGCGGCCGAGACCCCCACGGCCGGCACGCCCGGGCATGCTCGGCACGCCCCGCGGGCACCCACCCCAGCTGGGTACCTTCTTAGGCCACATTTGTCGCAAAACGGTACCCAGCACGATGCAGCGGCCCTTGCCCAGAACGCCCGAATGGCAGCACGAACCCGCCCTCGTCGTCGGGCGATGCAGCCCGAAGAATCCGCCGCCATCACTGCCCCAACATCATCGGCAGGTGTAGGGTCCGAAAAGAAGTGGGAACTGATCCGAGCAGGGAGGTGGACCGGCAAATGATCGATGACGAGCATCATGACCGCCTCACCGCCTTCGAGCAGGAGGCAGTCGAGCAGCGCAAGAGGGCGGACTTGGCCGAGGACGAGGTCATCGAGCTGCGCCGGCGGCTGCAGGAGGCCCCTCATCGCGTTCGTGCCCTGGAGGAGCGCCTGCTCGAGACCAAGGGACTGCTCGCACAGGCTCAGGCCAAGAACGAGAAGCTGACGTTCACGATCGAGCAGTCCCGCGAGCGCATCGAAGCTCTCCGCGAAGAGGTCGAGAAGCTCACCCAGCCTCCCAATGCCTACGGCACCTTCCTCTCCTCCAATCCCGACGGGACGATCGACGTCTTCGCCAGCGGCCGCAAGATGCGAGTCGCAGTGCATCCCGACATCGATGTCTCGCTCCTCGAGCGGGGCCAGGAACTGGTGCTGAACGAATCGTTCAACGTCGTCCTGGCGCGCAGCCCCGAGAAGTCTGGCGAGGTCGTGACGCTGCGCGAGCTCCTCGAGGACGGGACGCGGGCGGTCGTCGCCGGCCGTGGCGATGAGGAGCGGGTGGCCGAGCTCGGGGCGGCACTGCTCGGCGAGAAGCTGCGTGCCGGCGACTCGCTGCTGATGGACTCGAGGACGGCCCTATTGCTCGAGAAGCTGCCCAGGCCGGAGATCGAGGAGGTCGTGCTGGAGGAGGTGCCCGACATCACCTACGAGGACATCGGCGGCCTCGACCTGCAGATCGAGGACATCAAGGACGCTGTCGAGCTGCCCTACCTCCACCGCGAGCTGTTCGCCGAGCACCACCTGCCGGCGCCGAAGGGGATCCTCCTCTACGGGCCGCCAGGTTGCGGCAAGACGCTGATCGCCAAGGCGGTCGCCAACTCGCTGGCCAAGAAGGTCGGCGAGATGACCGGCAACCAGAACGTGCGCAGCTACTTCCTCAACATCAAGGGTCCCGAGCTGCTCAACAAGTACGTGGGCGAGACCGAGCGGCAGATCCGCCTGGTGTTCCAGCGTGCCCGGGAGAAGGCCGAGGAGGGTGTGCCGGTCATCGTCTTCTTCGACGAGATGGACTCGCTGTTCCGCACCCGCGGCACCGGTATCAGCTCGGACATGGAGTCGACGATCGTCCCCCAGCTGCTGGCCGAGATCGACGGGGTGGAGGCGCTCCGCGACGTGATCGTCATCGGCGCCTCCAACCGCGAGGACCTGATCGATCCCGCCATCCTGCGGCCGGGACGTCTGGACGTGAAGATCAAGATCGAGCGTCCCGACGAGCGGGCCGCCGAGCAGATCTTCGCCCGCTACCTGACGGCGGACCTTCCTCTCGACGAGGCCGAGGTGCGCTCGCTCGGCGGCGGGGACCGCCACAAGAGTGTTTCGAAGATGATCGAGCACACTGTCGCCGAGATGTACCGCGCCGACGACGCCAACCGCTTCCTCGAGGTCACCTACCAGAACGGTGACAAGGAAGTGCTCTTCTTCAAGGACTTCTCGTCGGGTGCGATGATCGAGAACATCGTGCGCAGGGCGAAGAAGATCGCCATCAAGCGCACCATCGCCGGCGAGGGGAAGGGCATCCGGCTGTCGGACATGCTCACCTCGATCAAGCAGGAGTACAAGGAGAACGAGGACCTGCCCAACACGACCAATCCCGACGACTGGGCGAAGATCTCGGGTAAGAAGGGAGAGAGGATCGTCTACGTGCGCACGCTCATGTCGCAGGAGGGCAGCGAGCGCGGCGGCAGGGCGATCGAGAGGGTGGGCACGGGCCAGTACCTCTGATGGGCCGCGATGGCAGCGGAGGGGCCGTCCGGCTCCACGTACTAGTGCACTAGGGTCGGGCTCAATGGCCATCAGGAAGGTCTTCGGGATCGAGACCGAATACGGCATCCAGGCCGTTATGAACGGTGATGCCAACCCGACGACGGCCTCCTCTTTGTTGATCAACGCCTACGTCTCCGAGCTCGAGGGACGCGTCGGTTGGGATTTCGAGGACGAGACCCCCGGGCGGGACGTGCGCGGCTTCGCCCGTGAGGGCGCCATGCCGCCCGAGGTCGAGACGCACCTGGTCAACACCGTCCTGACGAACGGGGCGCGCTACTACGTCGACCACGCCCATCCCGAGTACTCGACGCCCGAATGCGCCAGCCCCCTCGAGCTCGTGCTCCACGACAGGGCCGGCGAACGGGTGCTGGCACGGTCGATGGCGGCTGCCGGCAGGCTGCTCGGACCCGCCGAGCGGATCGTGGTGTACAAGAACAACTCCGACGGGAAGGGCAACTCCTACGGCTGCCACGAGAACTATCTGGTGGACCGGGCAGTTCCCTTCGCCAGGATCGTCGCGCAGCTCACCCCCCACCTGGTCACCCGCCAGGTGTACGCCGGCTCGGGGAAGGTCGGCCGCGAGGGTCCGGCCAGCTCGGGCGATCCGGTCGACTTTCAGATATCCCAGCGGGCCGACTTCTTCGAGGAGGAGGTCGGCCTGGAGACCACGCTCAAACGGCCGATCATCAACACCCGCGACGAGCCGCACGCCGATTCCGAGAAGTACCGGCGCCTGCACGTCATCGTCGGCGACGCCACCCTGTCGGAGGTCGCCACATACCTGAAGGTCGGCGTCACCGCCATCCTGCTGGCGATGATGGAGGACGACGCCTTCGGGGAGCGTGATCTCTCCCTCGCCTTCCCGGTGAAGGCGATCCGGGAGGTCTCGCACGATCCGACGCTCCGCCAGACCGTGGAGCTGCGGGACGGCAGGAGGCTGACCGCCCTCGAGCTGCAGTGGGAGCTCCACGACCTGGCCCATAAATACGCCGAGGTGCGGGGGCTGGAGTGCATCGCCGGCGACGAGGAGGCGGGCAGGGCGGTCCTCGATCGTTGGGAGTCGGTCCTGCACGCCCTCGAGACTGACCCGATGAACGCCCGGCGCCAAGTTGACTGGGTGGCCAAGTTCCACCTGCTCAACGCCTACGCCGAGCGCCACGGCCTGGAGTGGAGCAGCCCCCGGTTGTCGGCGATGGACCTCCAGTTCCACGACGTGCGCCCGGAGAGATCCCTGTTCGCCCGGCTCGATTCTGAGCGCCTGGTGAGCGAGGAGCAGGTCGAGAGGGCGACCGCGCATCCGCCGACCGATACCAGGGCGTATTTCAGGGGAGAATGCCTGCGGCGATTTGCGTCATCTATCGTCGCCGCCAACTGGGACTCGATCGTGTTCGACATCGGCGGTGACCCGCTGCGACGGGTCCCGATGATGGAACCGCTAAGAGGTACCGCCGCGCATGTCGATACTCTCTTCGATAATTGCGATAGCCCCAGCGAGTTATTGAGAAGGCTGGGGTCATAAGGGACAGGTGAGATGCCAGAGCGTGAGCTGAAGAAGCGCCCTAGCGGGGCCAGGGAGACGGCGACTGTCGTCGAGGAGGAACAGGCGCCGGCATCGACCGAGCGGGCCGAGAAGCTGAAGGCCGAGCTGGACGATCTCCTGGACGAGATCGACGAGGTGCTGGAGGACAACGCCGAGGAGTTCGTGCGCAACTACGTGCAGAAGGGCGGCCAATAGGGGGTAGGGGGCGTCTCGGCGGGCACCGCCGAGGAAGAATGGCGCCGTTGCGGGCAGGACTGGCCACCTCCAAGCACTAGCGTGCGCTGTCGATGAGCCTCTACCTCTTCCCACCCGGCGAGGACCCAGGTCCGAGCTTTGCCGAGTTGCTGGTACGGGTCAGCGCGCCCGGCTGCTCGCAGCGCCGTGCCGATGCCTCCGGGCACCCCGATCCGCGCACGGCACGACCATCGCCGCGGTCCGATACGAAGGGGGCGTGGCGATGGCAGGGGACCGGCGAGCCACAGAAGGCCATTCGATCGCTCACCGGGCCCTCGAGAAGGTGTTCCCCGCAGACCGCTCGTCGGCCGTGGCGATCGCCGGTGCGGCAGGTCCGGCGCTCGAGATGGTCAAGCTCTTCCAGACCCAGCTCGAGCACTACGAGAAGGTGGAAGGCGCGAGGCTGAGCCTGGAGGGCAAGGCGAACCAGCTCGGGCAGCTCGTGCGTTCCAACCTGCCGATGGCGATGGAGGGACTGGTCGTGATCCCGCTGTTCGCAGGCTTCGACAGCCGCCAGCGCATGGGGCGCATCTTCACCTACGACGTGACGGGCGGCCGTTACGAAGAGGCCGACTACCACGCCACGGGGTCCGGCGGACGTGACGCCAAGGCGACCATCAAGCTCGGATGGCGCCCCACCATCAGCCGCGACGAGGCTGTGGAACTGCTCGTGCGTGCCCTCTACGAGGCCGCCGACGAGGATTCGGCTACCGGCGGCCCGGACCCCCTCCGCGGCATCTATCCGATCGTGGCCGTCGTCGACTCGCAGGGGTACGCCCGCCTCGCCGAGCAAGAGGTGGCGGCGAGGTTCGAGTCCGTGATGGAGACGATCGGTCGGGACGGGAGCCGTATGGCGACGCCGACCGGGACGCCAGCAGAGACCCGAGGGTCCACGACAGGAGGGCTCCCGTCATGACGATGCCCTACTACGTGGCCCCGGAGCAGGTGATGAAGGACCGGGCCGAGTACGCCCAGAAGGGCATCGCCCGCGGACGGGCGCTGGTCGCCACGACCTACGAGGACGGGGTGCTGATCGTCACCGAGAACGCTTCGCGCACCCTGCACAAGATCAGCGAGATCTACGACCATGTCGCCTTCGCCGGGGTGGGCAAGTACAACGAGTTCGACCAGCTGCGCGTAGCGGGAGTCCGCCACGCCGACACCAAGGGCTACACATATCAGCCGCGAGGACGTCGACGCCCGTTCGCTCGCCAACCTCTACGCCCAGTTCCTCGGTCAGGTGTTCACGCACGAGATGAAGCCGCTGGAGGTCGAGATCCTCGTGGCCGAGCTCGATCCCGAGGGCGACGAGCACCAGCTCTACCACATCGCCTACGACGGAACCGTCGTCGACGAGGAGCACTTCACCGTGCTCGGAGGCGAGGCCGACCTGATCGCGGGGCGAGTCGGCGAGGACCTCATGGGGCTGCCGCCGCTCTCGCGGGCGCTACGGGTCTGCGTCGACGCGCTTGGCGGCCCGGAGAGGCAGCTGGCTGCCAACGAGCTCGAGGTCGCCGTTCTCGCCAAGTCGAACGGCCGCCGCGCCTTTCACCGCCTCGAAGGGGTCGAGCTGGAGGAGCTGCTCGCTACGGCAGAGACCGGCTGAGCCCAGTCGTCGCCGGCTCGCTGAGCCCACTCGTCGCGCGGTCGCTGAGCCGACTCAGCAGCGGTCCAGTCAGCCGGATCGTCAGCCGACTACTGCGGCGGACAGGTAGCTCACGAGCACCAGCAGCACCACCACGAGCAGGGCGAGGATCGCCATGCGCCTCCGGCGCCGGAGGGCGCCGCGGCCGTCCGGCTCGTAGCCGACGTACTCGTCGTCGTCCCAGGGATTGCCGTCGACCGAGTCGAAGGCATCGTCTACGGCGTCGGCGAGAAGGATCTCGCGCGCCAGCTCGAGCTGATCGCTCCGCACGTAGATGTCGACCTCCCCGAAGATCGGGTAGACGTCCACGCAGCCGCGGATCTCGGCGAGCACGCCTTCTGTTCCCAACCTCGCCGCGATCACCTTTGCCCGAAACGACCCGCTCACCGATGTGAGGTGCTCCATCGCAGGACCCATCGCGGGTTTCATGCGCCACTGAGGCTACCGTGGGCCGACGTGGAGCGCCGCATCTTCGGCATCGAGAACGAATACGGCGTGACCTGCACCCTTCGGGGCCAGCGGCGCCTCAGCCCGGACGAGGTGGCGCGCGATCTGTTCCGGCGGGTCGTGAGCTGGGGCCGCTCGAGCAACGTCTTCCTGGAGAACGGCGCCCGGCTGTACCTCGACGTGGGCAGCCATCCCGAGTACGCCACGCCCGAGTGCGACTCGATCAGCGACCTTGTCGCCCACGACAAGGCAGGCGAGCGCATCCTCGAGACGCTGGTGAGCAGCGCCGAGGCGCGTCTCCGCGACGAGGGGATCCGCGGCGTCGTCTACCTGTTCAAGAACAACACCGACTCGGCCGGCAACTCCTACGGATGCCACGAGAACTACCTCACCTCGCGCCGTGACGACTTCGGGCACTACGCCCAGGTGCTGATCCCGTTCTTCGTCACCCGCCAGATCTACGCCGGCGCCGGCAAGGTGCTGCAGACGGCGCGAGGGGCGATGTTCTGCCTGTCGCAGCGCGCCGAGCACATCTGGGAAGGCGTCTCATCTGCGACTACGCGGCAGCCGCCCGATCATCAACACCCGGGACGAGCCGCATGCGGATGCCGAGCGCTACCGGCGGCTGCACGTGATCGTCGGCGACTCGAACATGAGCGAGTACGCCACATTCCTCAAGGTCGGGGTGACCAGCATCATGCTGCGGATGCTGGAGGACCCGGGCGTCGTGCTGCGGGACATGACCCTCGAGGACCCGATCCGGGCGATCCGGGAGATCAGCCACGACATCACCTGCCGCCGTCAGGTGCGGCTCGCCAACGGGAGGGAGGCTAGCGCTCTCGACATCCAGACCGAGTACCTGACGAGGGCGTTGCGCTACCGGGACCAGCGCGGTTTCGCCCCTTTGGAGGAGAAGGCCCTCGAGATGTGGGAGCACTGCCTGACCGCGATTGGCAAGGACCCCCTCTCGCTCGATCGGGAGTGCGACTGGGTGATCAAGCACTCGCTCGTCGACAGCTACCGCGCCAGGCACAGCCTCCCGCTCGGCCATCCTCGGATAGCCCTGCTCGACCTGCAGTATCACGACGTCAGCCGCACCAGGGGCGTCTACTACCGGATGGAGGCCCGGGGAGCCGTCGAGCGGATGGTGTCGGACGAGGCGATCGCCTCGGCCATCGAGGAGCCGCCCGCCACGACACGAGCCCGGTTGAGGGGCGAGTTCATCAAGCGCGCCAAGGAACGGCGCCGTGACTACACGGTCGACTGGGTCCACCTGAAGCTGAACGACCAGACACAGCGCACGGTCCTGCTGAAGGACCCGTTTCGAGCTCACGACGAGCGGGTGGAACGACTCATCGACTCGATATGAGGCGCCGTCTGGTGTCTGTGCCTGCGCTGGGAACTTCTGGCAGGCGGGTGAGGCGCTGCTGTGGTCGAGTAGCCTCGCTGCGTCATGGATCCGACTGGCCCGCCGACCGGCGAGATATCACCGGCCGGCGTGCTGCCCGATGGCGCCGCTGCGGGTAGCGGTGCCGCTCCGCCTGCTGGTGCTCCGCCTGCTGGTGTTGGTGCCGTTGCCGGCCCGGCCACGTCCCGCCCGCAGGCGAAGGCGCGGGCGCAGGCATCAGCGGCGGCCGGGGCCGCCGTGACCGCTCCCGTGACGCCGAAGAAGCGGCGCAACCTGAAGCGCCTCGGCATCGAATGGGGGATCGTCATCATCGTGGCGACGGTCGTCGCCGTGTGCCTGAGGGCCTTCGTCGTGCAGGCGTTCTTCGTCCCCTCCGGCTCGATGGAGCCGACGCTCGACGTCGGCGACCGGATCCTCGTCATCAAGAACTCGTTCCTCGCCGGACCGGTCGGGAGGGGCAGCATCATCGTCTTCAAGCGCCCGCCGGACATCCCCTGCGAGGTAGAGCCGGGAGTCTCGGACCTCGTGAAGCGGGTGATCGCCCTGCCGGGCGAGACGATCGAATCGGTGGGCCAGCGGATCCTCGTCGACGGCAAGGTCCTCAACGAGCCCGGGTGGTTCATGCCCGGGCTGGAGGTGGGGGACCGGCCGGTCGTGTTCACCAAGGTTCCGCCCGGCGACTACTACGTGATGGGCGACAACCGCAACAACTCCTGCGACAGCCGGTATTTCGGGCCGATCGTGGCCTCTTCGGTGATCGGCAAGGTGGTGATGCTCGTGTGGCGGAACGGGCATCCCGCGTTTCACTTCTTCTGACCTGCGCCGGCGCATCCGACCCCCGAGGAGAGGCGTGCTGCCGGCAGCGGGCCGCAAGTTCGGCCCAGCACCTCACCGGTAGGATGGGCTGCCGTGGGTGCGCTCGACCCTGAGAAGATCCTCATGATCCTCGTGGTGGCGCTGATCGTGCTCGGTCCTGAGCGCCTCCCGAAGGTCGCACGCCAGCTCGGAGGCGCATGGCGGCAGCTCGTCAGCTATCGCGAGAAGGTGGAGGCCGAGGTCCGCGCCGCCATCCCCGACCTCGACCTGCCGAGGATCCCGCGCAACCCGACAGCCGCCGTGACGGGGTTCATCACCGGCCTCGGCAACGAGGCGAAGGCGACCATCAACGGCTCCAAGCGGCTGAGCGACGCCTCCAGCGTGGGCACCGTCGAGGAGGGCGGCGAGCTGCTGGCACCGTCGGTAGCCGCCCCTGTGCAACCGGACGTGCCGGACGTGATACCGGACGTGCCGGATGTGCCGGACGTCCGTCGCCGCCGGCGTCCCCTGCGACCGCCTCTGCGAGCGTCACGCTCGGCTTCGACGACCCGAGCATGAACTGACGGCTCCTTGATGGCGACCATCCTCAGGAGGCGAGGCGCGGCGCGGGTCGACCCCAATGCCATGACGCTGTTCGAGCATCTAGGCGAGCTGCGGCGGCGGCTGATCATCTCGGTCGTCGCGGTGGCCCTGGGTGGGATCGTCGGCTACCTCGAGTACCAGCACATCCTCAACATCTTGCTGCACCCGTTCTGCACGCAGTTCAAGAAGGGACAGCCATGCCAGCTGGTCGTGCTGAGCCCGATCGACAACTTCTCGATCCACCTGCAGATCGCCGGCTTCGCCGGGTTGCTCCTCGCCTCGCCGATCGTGCTCTGGGAGATCTGGCGCTTCATCACCCCCGGCCTGAAGGCCGAGAGAAGAAGTACGCGATCCCGTTCATATTCGCCACGATCGGGCTGTTCGTGCTCGGGGCGTACATGGCGCTCCTCAGCTACCCGCACGCTCTCGGCTTCTTCAAGTCGGTCGGCGGTGTGGACCTGCGGGCGGAGTACACCGCTTCCAACTACCTCGGGCTCATCACGTTGTTGATGATCGCCTTCGGCGTGACCTTCGAGTTCCCGGTCGTCCTCGTCTCGCTCGAGCTCGCCGGCGTCCTCAAGTCGGCGCAGCTGGCGCGCTGGCGCCGGATCGCAATCGTGGTGATCGTCATCTTCGCCGCCGTGGTCACCCCGAGCTCTGACCCCTTCTCGATGCTGGCGATGGCCGTCCCGATGCTCGTCTTCTACGAAGCCTCGATCATCATCGGCAAGGCGCTGAAGAAGTGATCCGAGAGGGCGTGCGCAGCGCCGCACGCCGTGACCTGCTGGCAGGTCGCGACTACGCGCTCGACCCGTTCCAGCAACGGGCACTCGACCTGATCGACGAGGGGCGATCGGTGCTCGTGGCGGCGCCCACCGGCTCGGGCAAGACGGTCGTCGCCGAATACGCGGTCCACCTCGCGCTGGCGGCAGGAAACCGTGCGTTCTACACGACCCCCCTGAAGGCTCTCTCCAACCAGAAGTTCGGCGACCTCTGCAAACGGCTCGGCCGCCAACGAGTCGGGCTGCTGACCGGGGACAACTCGATCAACCCGGACGCCCCCATCGTCGTGATGACCACCGAAGTCCTTCGAAACATGATCTACGCCGATCCCGTCCGCCTCTCCGGCCTCGACTTCGTGATCCTCGACGAAGTGCACTACCTGGAGGACCGCTACCGGGGGGCGGTCTGGGAGGAGGTGATCCTCAACGCGCCAGAGCACGTAGGGCTCGTCTGCCTGTCGGCGACCGTCTCCAACGCCGAGCAGTTCTCGGCCTGGATCGAGTCCGTGCGTGGGTCGGCCGGCACGGTCATCGAGGAGCGCCGGCCGGTCGAACTGGTCCATCTGTTCGCCATCGGTGACAGGGGCGCCGAGCGCCTGCACCTCCTCCCCACCTTCGTCGACCGGCGACCCAACCCGGAGGCGCTCGCCCTCGACGAACGGGCGCGCCAGAGGGGACGGCAGTGGGTCGCAGGGGGCCGGCACCGGAGCCGGGCCGCCGGGCCGAAGCTGCGCCTGTACCGGCCCCGGAGGATCGAGATGGTGGAGCGCCTGCACGACGACTCCCTGCTGCCGGCCATCTACTTCGTCTTCTCGCGGGCCGGCTGTGACGACGCGGTACGCCATTGCCTGGAGGGCGGCCTGCGCCTCTCCAGCCCGCCAGAGCGAGACCGCGATACGCGAGATCGCCGACGAGCACGTCGAGGCGCTCTCGGACGAGGACCTGGCGGTCCTCGGCTACGGGAGCTTCGTCGCCGGCCTGGAGGCGGGAGTGGCCGCCCATCACGCCGGGATGGTGCCGCCGTTCAAGGAGGCGGTCGAGGCGTGTTTCGCGGAGGCGCTCGTGAAGGTGGTGTTCGCCACCGAGACACTGGCGCTCGGGATCAACATGCCCGCCCGCTCGGTGGTCATCGAGCAGCTCTCCAAGTTCAACGGCGACACCCACGAGGACCTCACCCCGGGCGAGTACACGCAGCTGACGGGGCGCGCCGGACGGCGGGGGATCGACACCGTCGGGTATGCGGTCGCCCTCTGGTCGCCCTATCACACCTTCGACGAGATAGCCGGCCTCGCCTCGTCGCGAAGCCGCGCCCTCAGGTCGTCCTTCCGGCCGACCTACAACATGGCCGTCAACCTCGTCCGGCGCTACTCGCGGAAGGACGCCTACGCCCTCGTCCAGTCCTCGTTCGCCCAGTTCGTCGAGACGACTTCTCTCAGCCGGCAGCTCGACGCCGTGATCGAGGTGTTGCGGCGGCACGGCTACGTCAAGGGATGGACGGTCACCGAGGAGGGCGCGCGACTTGCCGGGATCTACCACGACGCCGACCTGTTGATCGCAGAGACGGTGCGGGCGGGTCTGCTCGACGGCCTCGACCCGCCCTCGCTGGCGGCGCTCGTCTCCACCTTCACCTACGAGGCGAGGCGCGGCGAGGCGCTGTTCGCCGGGTTCCCGTCGCCGAGGGTGGAGCGGCGGGTAGAACGGCTGAACGAGCTGGCCGCCACGCTGCGAGGGGAGGAGCGGGCACTCCGCCTGCCGGTGACACGCGACCTCGACCCTGGGTTCGCGGGCATCGCGGCGGCGTGGGCATCGGGGGAGGACCTCTCCAACGTGCTCTCCCCGATGCGCCGGTCACGGCACAATGCGGCGGTTCCGCCCCTGATGACGGGTGGCGACTTCGTGCGCAGCACCAAGACCCTGATCGACCTGCTCAACCAGCTGGCGACAGTGCTCGCCGGAACCCCTACCGGGCGCACCGCCGCGAAGGCGGCGGACAGCCTGCTGAGGGGTGTCGTGGCCGCCGCCTCGGCGGCGTTCGAGGGCGACTTCGCGGGCTCTGACGGCGGCCCCGACGACGGGTCGGAGGGAGCTCAGAAGGAGGCGGCGGGCGGCCTTACCGAGCCGGGAGGCATCCACGCCGCCGAGAGCGCCACCCCCTAATCTCGTCGGGACATGAGCGAGCAGACCTTCCCGTACGCCACCGAGGCGTGGACCGATCACGAGAGGGAGCTGCTCAGTCGTTACTTCACGAACCTCGAAGGACCCGTCTTCGCACTGGTCAACCTGCCCGAGGTGGTGAAGGGGGCGCTCTTCGCCCGCTACTCCCGCTCCCCGAAGAGCCTGCGGCGGCTCTTCCTCGACGAGTTCGTCGGCGAGCTCGACGTCAGCGGCGACACGAGCCTCGATGCCACCGTCGGGCTGCGCCGCGCCGAGGAGCTCTACGAGCGCGTGTTCCTCGAGTACGGCGACGATTCGGTGGCCCAGCTCGGCGGGGTCCACGTCGCCTGCGAGCAGGCCTCCAACCTGCTCACCAAGATCCTCGAATGGGGCCGCATGATGTCCTACCTCGAGCAGTCCACCCGCTACATCCCCTACGACGTCCGCAACCCAGCCGGGCACTACCGCTACTGCCGGGACCCCGAGATCACGCGACTCCCAGCTCGGCGCCCGCTACGTCGGCGAGATGGACCGGATGTTCGACACCTACGCCGAGCTGTTCCCCGAGCTGCAGGAGCATCTCACGAGGCGCTTCCCGAAGTCACAGGGCACGTCCGATTTCGCCTACCGCCAGTCGATCCGGGCCAGGGCGCTCGACGGCCTGCGGGGGCTTCTGCCCGCCGGCTCGCTCTCCAACGTCGGCATCTACGGCTCGGGCCAGTCCTACGAGCTGCTGCTGATGCGGATGCGCTTTCACCCGCTCCCCGAAGCCCGCCTCTACGCGGCGATGATGCTCGACGAGCTGCGCAAGGTGATCCCTTCGTTCCTGGCGCGGGTCGACCGGCCCGAACGGGGAGGGGCGTGGGGCGAGTACATGGCTCGCAGTCGCGACGAGACGGAGGCGGTCGTGGGCCGGCTCTGGCCGGTCGAGGCTCCCGAGCCCGGCGTCACCGTGCAGCTCCTCGACCACGATCCCGACGGCGAGGACAAGGTCCTGGCCGCGATGTGCTTCCCCTCCACGAACCTGCCGGCTCACGTGGTCGCCGAGCGGGTGAGCGCACTCGGCGCCGAGGAGCGGCGAGCCGTGATGGCCGCCTACGTGGGCGACAGGTCGAATCGCCGCCACAAGCCCGGCAGAGCCTTCGAGGCGCACGGGTTACAGGTTCGAGATCGTGTCGGACTACGGAGCGTTTCGCGACCTGCAGCGGCACCGGATGCTCACGATCGAGTGGCAGAGGCTCGGCACCGACCTCGGCTACTCGGTGCCCGAGGTGGTTGAGGAGGCCGGCCTCGGCCCCCGCTACGTGGCGTCGATCGAGCGCTCCAAGAGCCTCCACGACGCGTTGGCGCCATATTTCCCGCAGCAGTGCGCCTACGCCATCGCGCTCGCCTTCAACATCCGCTATGTCATGCAGATGTCGGCGAGGGAGGCGATGCACCTCATCGAGCTACGGTCAGGCGTCCAGGGACACCCCTCGTACAGGCGGATCGCCCACGAGATGCACCGCCTGATCGATGGGCAGGCCGGGCACAGGGCGATCGCGGCAGCGATGAGTTTCGTCGATTACGAGGACGCGGATCTCGGGAGGCTCGCCGCCGAGGAGCGGACGGCAGCGCGCCGCGCCGTTCACGAACCGCCTCGACCAGCTCTCTAGCCGCCGTTGCCCCGGAACTCGAAAAGCCGCTTGACGCGGCCACCCGCGCAAGGCATAACTAGTGCGTCCCATCGCCCGGCGCGCCGTGTCGCTCAGCTGTCCTGTGCTCTAGGGCCGCCTCGGGGGGCAGTTGCTAGTGGTTGTGGGCTCGGGGGGTTGAGTAGAGAACGTCCGGTGCCGGCACCTGACCGGCTTCCTCCGCCGCAGGAGGGCCGGATGGCGCCAAAGATCCCCCGGGCCCGGATCCACTTCCTCCTGCCAAGACGTCCCCCGGGTGCTGGCAGGATCCTCGGACGATGGCGTCAGGGGACGGTGGGAGCCTTTCGTCCGTTCCAGCGATGCCGTGGAGCCGCCCGCCGACCCGATCGGACCACGGGGTGCCCTATATTGTCGGCGCCCGGAGCGAGTAGCACCCGCCACCGGGCACGGTAGTTCCGTACTACGACAGGGACGGGGATGCGCAAGGACAGCGACGCCAATGAGACCGAGGCGGACGAGCTCGGAGGTGAGGTCGACCTCGACGACGTGAGCGAGGACGACCTCGACGGCGACGCGCTCCTGGACGAGGAAGACCTCGATGAGATGCTCGACGACGAGGACGGCGTCTTCGGCGAGGGTGAGACCGACGACGATGATGACGACATCGACGTCGTCGGTGACGACGAAGAGGGCGATGCCGTCGTCGCCACCGAGCCGGAGACCGTCTCGCTCGACACCGACACGGTCTCGCTCGAGGAAGAGGACGACGATCTGGAGGACGAGGACGACGTCGAGGCCAGCCTCGACGTGATCCTGAAAGAGCGCCTGGTGGTCGTCGATGACGAGGAGGACGAGGACGACATCCCCGACGCCGAGGACCGCGTCGACGGCACCATGCGCGTGCTGCCGAAGCAGCCCGGCGAGTTCGTCTGCCAGTCCTGTTTCCTCGTCAAGCACCACGGGCAACTGGCGGACGAGACGCGGATGCTCTGCCGGGACTGCGTCTAGGGAGAGGCGATGGCCGACAACCGGAATGTCGCTGACGACGTCCTCGACTACCTCGTCTACGCGCCGGTCGGCGCGATCCTGACCCTCGTCGAGGATCTGCCTGCGCTCGCCGCCAAGGGCAGGGCGCGGGTGCAGAGCCAGCTTGCCGTTGCCCGCACGGTCGGGCAGTTCGCCGTTTCGATGGGCGGCCGCAAGGTAGCCGATGCCGTCCGATCGAGGCGTGGGGCATCGCCGACGTCACCTGCGGCCCCCCCGGCCGAGCAGGCGGAGGCGGGGGAGGCGACAGCCCCTCAGCCCGATCCCTCGGCTCATCTCGAGCAGCCCGTCGGGGTTGCCCGGCAACGAAGAACCTCACCGCCGTCAGCCGGCCGTGCCGTCCTGAGGCCTCACGAGGGCGATGGCCAGGCGATGTCGGCAGGGGGAGTGTCCTCCCTCGCCATCCCGGGTTACGACTCCCTGGCGGCATCACAGGTGGTGCAGCGCCTGGCGGGGCTGACGGCGGACGAGCTGAAGGCGGTCGAGGAGTACGAGAAGGTCACGCGGGGGAGACGGACGATCCTCGGGCGCATCGCCCAGCTCTCGGGCGGTAGCGCTCCCGTCGGTCCTTACCGGACCGTCGCCGGCGCGGTCGGATCCGACGACTCTGTCCATCCCGGCCCAGGGGGCATCGAGACTCGCGATCCCTCTCCGACGTGATCCCGGGCGGGATCTCGGAAGCAGCCCGCTTCGCCGACGAGGAGGACCTCCCCGAGATCCTCCGCCTCTACGAGCTGGCGGTCGACGAGCTCGAGCATGAGCGTGGCGGTCGGCTGCTCGTCTCGGAGTCCGCTGGGGCAGGGTCGCCGCAAGCCTGGCTTCGTGATCTGCTCGGTTCGCTCAGCTCCCGTGTGGCCGTCGGGACCCTCGACGGGACCGTCGTAGGAGTGGCCATCGCTTCCGCCAAGGAGCTGGCGGGGCAGATCTCCGTCGGGACCGTAGAGATGATCTACGTCGAGCCGGCGGCGAGAGCCGTCGGCGTCGGAGAGCTGTTGCTGCGCCTGCTCGGCGAGTGGTGCGTGGAGCAGGGATGCCAGGGGATGGATGCCGTGGCGCTGCCGGGGATGCGCGACACCAAGAACTTCTTCGAGATGTCCGGCTTCGTGGCCCGCAAGCTCGTCATGTACCGCCCTCTGCCGTGACCACCATGGACGCACTCCCGAGCCGGCCGGAAGTCTGCGTGGGGGCGGTCGTCGTGTTCGCCGGCCACCTGCTGATGGTGCAGCGGGCCAATCCGCCCGGAGCCGGCAGATGGTCGCTGCCGGGAGGCCGGGTGGAGAGAGGCGAGCCCCTTGCTGTCGCCCTGCAGCGAGAGGTGCAAGAGGAGGCGGGCCTGCCGGTGGAGGTGGGCGCGATGGTCGGGTGGGTGGAGCGAGTCAGCGACCAGCATCACTTCGTGATCCTCGACTTCTCCTGCCATCTCGCATCCGGGCATCACGCTCCCGATCAGCCCGAGAAGCTTCCGCCGCCGACCGCTGGCGCCGAGGAGCTCGATGCCCGATGGGTGCGTCTCGAGGAGGTGGCCGCTCTACCGCTCGTTGATGGACTGGAGGTGTTCCTCAGGGAGCGAGCCTTGATCCCCGACAGGACCGCCGGCCTCTGAGGAGCCCTCGGCGGGCTGCGGCTCAGCGGGCTGTGGTCAGCGGGCTCGGCTCAGCGGCCTGGCTGTTTGGTCGGGCTGTGTTTCGGGGGCTTGCGGCTCGGCGGCTTGTGGGTCAGCGGACTGTGTTTCGTCGGGCCGTGTTTCGTCGGGCTGTGTTTCGGGGGCTTGCGGCTCGGCGGCTTGTGGGTCGGCAGGCTGGGGTTCGACACCCCGCCGGCTCGGCGGGCTGCGGTTCGGCAGCCTGCGACTCGGCAGGCTGTGGTTCGGCGGACTGGTGCTCACTCACTTCTGGCGGGGCCGAGTCAGGGCCGGCTCCGGCGGCGGCCGGCTCGGACGGAGCGATCGCCAGTGCCTCCGGCACAGCCGGTTCCGCCTGCTCCGCCTGCTCGACAGCTGGCGCCGGCACCGCTTCCCGGGCACTCTCGGGAGGTCGCTCCGGGACTTGCTGGCGGGTCTCCCGAGCCACCCGGTCGTCACGCACGCGCTGCGGGCCGGGACGGCCGGAGCGCAGGGGCGGGCGCGGGTGCTGCGAGATCGGCTGGCCAGGGAGCGGCCGCGGCGGGGGAGGCATGGCCATCCCGAGGAGCCCGGCCAGCGCCGGCAGCTGCGCTGCTGCCGCTCGAGCCTTCTCGAGCACCGCCTCGTCGGCACCAATCGGCAGAGCCTGTGGCTTGATGGTCCGGCGGATCGGCGAGGCCGAGGCCGCCTCCAGCAGCGCCAGCCAACGCTCGGGCGGCGTCTCAGCGGTCATCGATGATCCGGCCGCCTCCGCGAGTTCCTTCACGAGGGAGCCGGGGAAGCGAGCCGTCGGTTCCGGGGGCCGGCTCGACAGCCTGAGAGCCTGCAGCACCCTCCCGTCGGCGAGTGCCCTCGACATGTCGCTCGACCATGTCTCTCGTAGCTTGGTGACGCGCTGGTCGAGCGCTTCCCTCAGCCTGCGATCGAGCTCACGGCCGTGCTCGTCCCGCGCTGTAGCCCCGATGACGGTGGCCCGCAGATCGCGGAGCGACAGGTGGTCCAGAGCTGCCACCGCCGCCTCGGCCCTGTCGAGCCACATCGCCTCCTTGATGGCGGGAAGGAGCTGCTCGGCAAGAGCGATGATGGCGGCACTGTTGGAGGGCCCGGCGGACTCTCCTGAAGCGGGCGCCGTCGCCAGCGCCCGCCGCACCGCGGGCAGCCCGCCCGCGGCGAGCTGGTCCGCGATCGGGCGCTGTTCGGGAGGCAGCGCCGACAGGACCGCATCAAGCCTCGCCCTCCCAGGCGCGAAACGATGCTGATGCTGGCGCGACCGCTGCCCGACCCTCGCTTCTCCCGCGTGCTCACCGCCTCCGGAGCCCGGTCGCCCGCCTTCGCCCCGCGCCCCGGCTCCTGCTTCGTCGAGATCATCTGGGCGCCGCGACCGCTCCCCGCCCTCACCGGGACGAGCACGACTTGGTGGCCGGCCCTCTCCCGGGGCGCGGACCCCGCTCGGGCGGCTGCCCGCGGCGGCGACATCCCGGCCCCGGCGGCCCTCGCCCTCGCGATGTTCCCTGCCGCGAACGGGCTCACGGCGGCCGCGCTCGCCACGATCTGGCATCCTCCGCTCGCCGCCTGGGCGCTCCGGCGAATCGCCGGGTGCGCGCGGGCCGCCCGGGCGATCCCCCCGGGCACGGTCGCGGGGGGGCCTGTCCGAGCCGCGCCCGGTCCTCGGTCCCCGGTCGCCCTTACCGGCCAAGGTCGTGGTCACCGGCTCGAAGGGCTTCTGCGTACCGACGATCTCGATCAGTCCCGAGACGCCGCTCTTCTGCTTGGGGGGAAGGATCGCCATCACCGAGATCCCGTCGACGTCGAGATCGACCTCGGCCCTCAACACGTCGCCCACGCGGACGTTGTCCGGCAGGAGCTTGGACTCGACGACACCCTTCGGCTCGCGTGCCCCTGCCGCTCTCCACGTGAACGAGCCGTCCTCCCGGTTGCTCGTCAGTTCGATCTCTAGACGGCGTGACATGGCTTCGGTCAAGCTACAACCTGCAGAGGGGCGGCACGAAACGCCTTGCCCGCAAACGTGCCGCCAGCTTCGAGTCCTCTCGCCCCCCGAGGCGTCGAACTGACGTCAGAGAGCGACCGGCAGCGGTTCGCGCAGCGGCTCCGCCAGCGGCTCGGGAACGCTGCCACCGCCGCCCGTACCTCGACCCTCAACGCCCTTCCAGCAGGCGTAGAGGACGAGCACGAGGACGAAGACCGTCGCAGCCACGCAGAGGAATGGCACCGTCGGCCCGAGGCTGAACAAGAAGCCTGCGATGGCGGCGGCAACGGCAGTCGCCGCTGTCTGTGCCGATGATACGAAGCCCTGGGCGCGGCCCATCTCGCCTGCGCTGATCACCGCTGTGAGCTGGGAGAGCATCGCCGGATATGCGAGCGCGACGGCAGTGGCCTCCGCAGCACCGAGACCGATCAGAAGGTCGAGGCTGTGGAGGAACGGGTAGGTCGAGGCAAAGGCCGCAGAGGCGAGCATCGAGAAGCCGGCCAGGTAGCGCCGGTCCAAGTGGTCGACCAGCCAACCAGCAGGAAGCGACATGGCCACGAAGGGAAGGGCGAAGAGCGTCCACGAGAGCCCGATCTGCCAGGATGCTGCACCTCTCAGGTGGAGCAGCAGACTCCAGCAGACCTCGTACATCCCTCCCACCACGCCGCCGGCGCAGGCCACCGTCACGACTCCGAGCACTTCTCGCCGCCGCCAGAGGGCGGGACGCCCTGGCGAGGCGGCCAGCGGGACACTAGGTCGGCGCCCGGCTGCCGCCGGAACGACCAAGAGTATGGGCAGCGCCGCCACGACGGCGCAGACCGCCGCACCTGCGAAGACCGTCCTCATCGAGCCGCTGCCGAGGATGCTGCCGACCAGGGGCCCGATGGCGAGGCCGCCGATGCGGAAGCCGTAGAAGACGCCGTAACTGCGGCCGCGCCACTCGGGTGGAGAAGTCTCCCCGACGAGCGCGGCGCTGGCGACGTCCACCATTCCGGCTCCGACGCCTTGCAGGGCTCGCATGAACAAGGCGGCCACCGGACCGGCGACGAGGAGGAAGCCGATGCTCGCCGTCGCGAACACGACCAGACCGACCAGCTGGAGCGGCCGGCGGCCCACCCGATCCGAGAGCCTCCCGGCCGGATACTGGACGAGGAACGCGGCCGCGAAGAAGGCCGCCATCGTGGCGCCGACCAGCGCATCGGAGGATCCATGGTGCCGCAGGTAGAGCGGCAACAGGGGAAGGATGGCTCCTGCGCCCATCCACTCGATGAACACCGATACCGAGAGCGCCGCCACGATCCGGACGGCGCGGCGACGGAGGTCAGGCGTGTCGCGCTGGTCTGTCGTTGTCGCAGTGCTCATCGGATCTCGCAGGTCGGTCCGCTTCACCCGGTCGCCACAGCCACCCTGGCCTCGTCCGATGGTATCGACGGGGTGTAACACTGCCGCCGGCGTGCTGCGTCACGTTGCGTGCGGTAGAACGGACCGATGACCGACACTGGGAGCGGGACCTTGTGGCTGGCGTCTTCCTGATCACCGGCGCCGCCGGATCGATCGGGTCGGCCACCGCCAAGGCTGCCAAGGAGGCCGGCTGGGACGTCGTCGTCTCCGGGAGGAGCCAAGAGAGGCTGGACGCGCTGGCAACAGAGCTAGGCGGGCCTCCGGCCGTCCTTCCGGTGCGCGCCGACGTCACCGAGTGGGACGACCTTTGCCGGCTGGCGGAGACAATTCGGCACCGATACGGCCGCCTCGACGCGGCGTTCGCCAACGCCGGGATCAGCACCCACGACTCGTTCCTCGCCGCTGCTGATCCGCACGAAGATTGGCGGTCGATGGTGCTGACGAACGTCTACGGGGCGGCCATCACGGCCCGGGCGATGCTGCCGCTGCTCGCCGAGGCTAGGGGCCACCTGCTGCTGACCGGTTCTGTGGCCGGCCGGGTGCCCGTTCCCGGGAGCCTCTACTCGGCCACGAAGTGGGCCCTCACGGCGATGGGCCACTCGATCAGAGCCGAGGTCGTCGGGACCGGCATCAGGGTCACCGTGATCCAGCCGGGGCTCGTCGACTCGCCCCACATCGCCGAGCATCGCCGCGACGAGCCGAAGCTCGACCCCGCCGATGTCGCCCGGGCTGTGATGTACGCGGTCGAGCAGCCTCCGGGCGTCGACGTGAACGAGATCGTCGTGCGACCTCTCGGGCAGTCCCGCTACCGCTGAGCTTGCACCTCAGCCTGGCACATCAGCCCGGCACCTCAGCCTTTGACCGCCCCTGCCGTCAGCCCCCGCACCAGCTGCTTCTGGAAGGCGAGCAGGATCACGAGGATCGGCAGGGCCGCGAGGACCGTACCGGCGAAGATCACGTTCGCCTGGCCGAGCGGGAAGGTCTGCAGCTGGTGGAGCCCGATCTGGACCGTGCGCACCGAGTCGGTCTGCGTGACGACGAGCGGCCACAGGTACTGCCCCCAGGCGCTGAGGAACGAGAACACGGCGAAGGCGGCGATCATCGGGCGGCTGATCGGTATCGCCACCCGCCAGAGGAAGCGGAGGTGGCCGTAGCCGTCGAGCGAGGCAGCGTCGAACAGCTCACGCGGGATGCCGGCGAATGCCTGGCGGAAGAGGAAGACCCCGAGCCCGCTGGCGACGAACGGCACCACGAGAGCAGGGAACGAGTTCAGCAGACCGAACGAGGCGATCGTGTCGTGGTTGGGGATCAGCGTGACCTCGAGCGGGATCATCAGTGTCGCCACACAAAGGCCGAAGAGCAGGCGCCTGCCGGGGAACCTGATCGCCGCGAAGGCATACCCACCGAGGATCGAGGTGACGAGCTGAGCGAGGGTGATGGCTGTGGTGACGAGGGCGCTGTTTCGGAGGTACTCGCCGAGGTGGCCGGCGTTCCAGGCAACTGCGAACGAGTGCCACTGCGGGTCGGCGGGGAAGACGGCGGGCGGTCGCGAGGTGAGCTGCTCGGGGCGCAGCAGAGCATCGACGATCGTGATGTAGACGGGGAAGAGGACGACCGCGGCAGCAAGCACCAGCAGCGCGTAGCGGCCGGCGATCTTGAGGCCGTGCCTAGCGGCCATAGAACACCCTCCGCCCGAAGAAGCGAAACTGCAGCGCAGTGAGCAACACGATGATCCCGAACAGCGCCACTGCGATGACCGCCGCCTGGCCGCTGTCGCCGTTCTGGAACGCCGCCAGGTAGATGGCGTACATCAGGGTCGTGGTGTGGTCTCCGGGACCGCCGCCGGTGAGGATGTCGATCTGGCCGAAGGCCTGGAACGAGCCGATCGTCGCAACGATCGCCGCCAGGAACACCGAGGGGGACAGCAACGGCAGGGTGACGTGGAAGAACCGGTAGGCAGGCGACGAACCGTCGACCGAGGCAGCCTCCAACACGTCCTCGGGGAGCGACTGCAGGGCGGCGCTCATCAAGATGAACGTGAACCCGAGGTTCGCCCAGGTCGTGACGAGCGATACCGCCGGCAGCGCCCAGGTGGGGCTGCCGAGGATCCCCGTCCCGCCGGTGGTCCCGAACCAGTAGGCGAGGATGCCCACCTCGGGATCGAGCAACGTGAAGAAGATCACCGAGGCGACGGCCGTGGAGGTGGCGACCGTCGAGGAGAAGATCGTCCGGAAGATCCCGATGCCGGGTAGCCGCTGGTGGGCCAGCAGGGCGAGCGCCATCCCGAGGCCGAGTCCCGCCGGCACCGTGAGGGCGCAGAAGATCAGAGTCGTGATCAGCGCGTGCTCGAAGGTGGTCGACCCGAGGACGTTGCCGTACTGGCTCAGCCCCACGAAGCGCGCCGGGAGGTTCGGGAAGGGAGGAGTCTCGTGCATCCCGATCCAGACCACCTTCACCAGCGGGTAGAAGGCGAAGACTGCGAAGGTGGTGACCGCTGGAAGGACGAGTAGGTATCCGAGCAACGCCTGGCGAAGTCGCCGCCCGCCCGAATGACCGCCATCGCTCATCCGAGGCGTGCGCCCGACTCGGCGTCGAACAGGTGCAGTGGGCCACAAGGCGCCAGGCGGATCGCCTCGCCCGCCGACGGCGGGACCGCGGAGTCGCCGAGCCGTACGACGATCGGGCTGCCGGCGGGAGTCCTGCACGTGACGAGATGCTCGTGGCCGAGCGTTTCGACGAGATGGACGGTCACAGCGAGCGGTCCTTCGGGATCCAACCGCAGGTGCTCGGGACGTAGGCCGACGATCAGGCGCGACCGGGCGCCGTCGCCGACCGCTGCTGCGAAGTCCTCTCGCAGCTTGATCCGTCCCGCCGGCGGACCGCCGACCTCGAGCTCCAACTGCCCGGCACCGCTCGCGCCGGCACCCGTCACCACTCGCGCAGTCAGCAGGTTCATCGGCGGGCTGCCGAGGAAGCCCGCCACGAAGGTGTTGGCCGGCCGCTCGTACACCTCGCGAGGGGTGCCGGTCTGTTGCAGGGTCCCGTGCGAGAGCACCACGATGCGATGGCCCATCGTCATCGCCTCCACCTGATCGTGGGTGACGTAGAGGAACGTCGTGGCGAGCCGCCTCTGGAGCTCGATCAGCTCGGCGCGGGTCTCGAGGCGCAGCTGCGCGTCGAGGTTCGAGAGCGGCTCGTCCATCAGGAATGCCTTGGGCTTGCGCACCATCGCCCGGGCGAGCGCCACCCGCTGGCGCTGCCCCCCGACAGCTGGCTCGGCCTGCGGTCGAGGTACGGCTCCAGCTGGAGAACCTTGGCGACCTCCTCGACGGCCGCGGCCCGTTCGAGAGGGGACATGTGCCGGGCACGGAGCGGGAAGTCGATGTTCTTGCGAACCGTCAGGTGTGGGTAGAGGGCGTAGCTCTGGAAGACCATCGCCACGTCACGATCACGGGGCGGCCGGACGGTGACGTCCTCGCCGGCGATGCTCACCGAACCTGCGGTCGGCTCCTCCAGACCGGCAACCATCCGCAGTATCGACGACTTCCCGCAACCTGACGGTCCGAGGAGCACCAGCAGCTCACCCTCGTAGGCCTGGAGCGAGAGGTCGTCGACGGCGATCGTCTCGCCATAACGCTTGGTCACCGATCGGAGCGCGACCTGAGCGTCCGGCCCTCCGCTCATCCGCCGACGCGGGCGTTGTAGGAGGAGATGGCCTCGTTGCTAGTTTGCACTGCGGCACGAAGAGCGGAGGATGGCGACTGACCACCGGCGATCGCCGTCAGCATGTTCGTGACGTCGGTGCCGATCTGGGACAGGGCCCCGCTCACAGGGCCGGCGGTGGCCGTGGTCGCCGGAGAGTTCTTCAGCTGGTCGTAGGCAGTCTTGTAGCCGGGCACGGCCCGCCAGGCCCGCTGCATGACCGGCGAAACGACGGCCGACTGGCGGATCGGCAGGTAGCCGGTGCCGGCCGCCCATGTCGCCAGGGACGACGGCTCGAGCAGGTACTTGATGAACTGCCAGGCAGCGTCCTGACGTTCCGGCGGCGATGCCTTCACGATGTACAGACCCGCCCCACCGATAGGCACGCCGCCTGGTCCGGGGGGGCCAGGCACGCCGCCGATGCCGAGCTTGACCTTGGGATACTCGCCGCTGGCAACGATCGCCGCCACGGTGCCGAGGGCGGCTGAAGTGTCGATCGTCATCGGCGCAACACCCTGTGGGACTCCGATCAGGTTGTCGTAGCCGGAGATGCCCGAGCCGGGTGTCGCCTCGGCGAGCTTGCCGGTGAGCATGCCGGCGAACCAGCCGGCGACTTCGGCACCGAGCGCGCTGCCGAAGCTCACAGCCGTCGCACGGGCGTCACGTCCGTTGCCGTTGTTGAGAAGGTCACCGCCCCCGATCGAGATCCAGTCCTCGAAGTTGGAAGAGGTCAGCTTCAGGCTGATCCCGTACTTGCCGGCCCTGGCTGCGATGAGTCGCTCGGAGGCGGTGCGGACGTCGTCGAAGGTCGCAGGCGGCTGCGAGGGATCGAGCCCGGCCTTGGAGAAGGCGTTCTCGTCGTAGAAGAGGATCTGGGTCGAGATGTTGAAGGGCATCGCCGCCAGCGACCCGCCGACCGTGAAGTACTTGATTGCCGAAGGAAGGAAATCGGAGAGGTCGTACCGGTCGGCGTCGACTGCCGACTGCGCCGGGATGATGCTCTGGCTGTCGAGCATCAGCTGCAGGTCGCTCGACTCCATCTGGACGAGGTCCGGCAGCGTGCCGCCCGAGAGAGCCGCTGTGTAGGCCGTCAGCGTCTGCGGGTAGCCGGTCTGCCCGACGAGGCTCACCTTCACGTCGCGCTGCTTGTCGTTGAACGAGGTGGTCAGCTGGCGCAGCACCGTCAGGTTGTCGGAACCCATCGAATGCCAGAAGGTGATCGGGACCGGCTTGTTCTTGGCGCCCTTGGCGGCGCCGAGGGGAAAGCTGCCCGAGCTCGCCGACGGACCCGAAGGCCCGAGGAGCCGCAGGCGCCCATCAGCAGTGCCGCAGCGCCGGCGGCACCCGTCGCCCCGACCAGTCTCATGAAGTCGCGGCGCTCGAGCGGACCGGCGGAAGGATTCTTCGAGGGGTGAGGGTCTCGGGACACGACGAGTCAAAGATATGGCGTCCGGGGGCAGACTTGGAGGCTCTTGGCCGGCGGCTCGGGGTCGCGCATCTCGATCGGGCCGACGACGGCCCGCGTCGTCACCAACTGCGGCCGACTCAGCTCCCGACGGATCCGAGCGGCCCCAGCGGCCCTGGCGAGATCGTCGACGCCCGCCTGCCAGTCAGTCGTCGAGCTCGTCACCTCGAAACCCAGCGCCTGGTTTACAGCCACCATCGGCGCGTTCGAGTAGGCGTTGCCCGTCTGCACCCGCACGACCGCAGGGCGCTCGTCATGGAGCCGCCGGAGCATCGTCGCCTTTGCCCACTTGGCGAGCCCGAGCCCACGATGGGCGGGATCTATGCCGGTGCCCTGCTGGAACGCCGTGTCGGCCGTGCCGGGATCGAAGGTCAGCTCCGTGCCTCCGACACACGATCCTGACCGGTCGCGCACGAATATCGCCCATCGCTCCCGCCCCGCCCCGACGAGGGTCTCGTCGAGCTCGGTGACGAAATCAGCATCTATGCGTATGTCGGCGACTTCCAGTTCGTCCCGCGGGGCCGACTGCATGACCTGATGGAAGCCGACGGCGTCCGCCAGCAGATGATCGGGATAGGGGCCGTCGACCATCTGCAGGCTGTACCCGAGATATCTCGCCTTGCCCGCGCTCCTCCAACTGTCGATCATCGCCCAGTCGACCTTGTCCATGAGCAGCTCGCTCGTGCGGCTGACCCTCGCCATGCGGGCTCCCAGGCGCCGGGAGAACGCCTCGCCGGCGGGGACCGCCTCAAAGGTCTCCCAGACGAGGAGGGAGCGCCCCTCGTTGCGGGCGTGATCGCAGATCCTCGCGAGCAGCCGTGTCCCGATCCCGCGGCGGCGGTGCTCGCCGTGCACGAGGATGTCGCACTCCATCACCCGCGGGTCTCCGCTGGAGAGGGACCAGCAGTGACCGCACGCGACGGGCGAACCCCCTGAGCTCTCGACCAGCCACGTGTGGCCGTCCAACTGGGAGGGAAGGTGCCGCACGAAGCCGATGTAGGACTCGATCGGTTGCGGCATGCGGTGCGAGCCGCGCTCGGCCTCGACCGGCACCTCTATGGAGTGCAGGGCTCGCAGGTCCTCATCGGTGCCCTCGCGGAATCCGAACCGACGTATCCGCCACTCCGAGCCTTTCACGAGCCCGAGTCTTACCTGCGGCGGAACACCGGCGCGTCAGGTCGCTCAGGTCTCGGCCGGTGACGGCGTGCTAGCGCCGGCCGGGCGGCCTGAACCCGAAGCCCGGGCTGGGGAAGGCGTGCACGCTCGCTCCCCGCTTGGCGACCTCGTCGATCAGGCCGTAGGCGAGGGCCTCCTCTGCTCCGAGGAACTTGCCCTGGCGGCAGTCCTCGGCGACGGCCTCGACCGATCGGCCGGTCGTATGGGCGATCCGCTCGTGGAACTGGGCGAGCCTGGCGACAGCCTGGTCGACCAACGCGCCGAGCGCCGAGGCCCGGCCCTCGAACGACTCGACCGGGTCGCGCAGGAGGATCCGGGCGTGGGTGGTGGCGGCGCGATGGTGCCCGACCGCCAGCACTCCGACCGCCGCGCCTTCGACGCGGCCGACGCACGTCACGCTCACGCGTACGCCGATCAGGTCGATCGTGTCCATCAAGGTGAACGCCGGATCCAGCGAAGAGCCCTCGCAGTCGAGCTGCAGATGGATGGTGCCGTCGCCGCTGGCGTCGAGCGTCATCAGCTCGGCCACCGCCTGGGTGGCCGACCCCGCATCGAGGACCCCCGATACGAGCACGGTACGGCGCTCCAGCAGGCGGGCCCTCACGAGGTCCTGCCAGTCGCTCGGCTCGGGCGTCATCTGTCCTCCCCATCGCTCAGGTCCAGCCGCACATGCAGTCCTCCACCGAGAGCCTGCGCATATCGCTCGAGTGTCGACAGGCGGATGTCTGCCTCGCCCGACTCGAGCCGCGCCACTGCCGACTGGGAGGTGCCCATGCGGGCGGCGACCTCGGTCTGCGACAGCCCCAGCTGGCGCCTCACCGCCACCAGGTCCTCGGCCATCGAGCGCCGCCTCTCGGCCATCTCCCGGAACCCGGGAAACAGCGGCTCGTGCCTCCTCTCGGGCATCCGTCGACCTTTCATCATTTCGTGGGGCGACTATCGCTGCAACGATATCTCAGATATGAGATAGGATGCCAGAGCCGGTCGGGCACGTGGGTGCTGCCGGCTAGGGAGGCGCTGAGATGAGTGATCACGGGAGCCCGGACTGGACGGCAGATCTCGGGCGGATGCCGCGCCTCACCATGGTGCCGATGGTCGTCGAGCAGTCGGCGCGGGGCGAGCGCGCCTTCGACATCTACTCGATGCTGCTGAAGGAGCGGATCGTCTTCCTCGGCCAGGAGGTCGACGACCAGATCGCCAACCTCATCGTCGCCGAGATCCTCTACCTGGAGGCGGAGGACCCGGACAAGGACATCTACCTCTACATCAACTCGCCTGGTGGCCTGGGCTATGCCGGCATGGCGATCTACGACGTGATCCAGCACGTGCGCCCCGAGGTGTCGACGATCTGCGTGGGCATGGGCATGTCGGCGGCGGCGATGATCCTCTGCGGCGGTGCTCCCGGCAAGCGCATGGCGCTTCCCTCCTCGAAGATCATGATCCATCAGGGTTCGGCGGGGACTCGCGGGGCGCCCCGCGACATGGAGATCCATCTGCGCGAGGTGCTCGCCACGACGCGGCGGATGGCGGAGATCATCTCCCATCACTGCGGCCGGCCGATCGAGCAGGTGGAGCAGGACATCGATCGCGACTACTACATGACGGCGGCCGAGGCGAAGGACTACGGCCTGATCGACGAGGTGATCGCCCCGCGCCGCGGTGTGGATGCGCGCATCTACGAGCTGACGGCCTGATCCTGGGAGCCGGTGCGGGCGGGTCCGCCCGCTCAAGCATGCTCATCCGTGCTCTCGGAGGACGGCCTTCAGGACCTTCCCCATGGTGTTGCGGGGAAGCGAGGCTACGAAGACGATCTGGCGAGGGCGCTTGTGCGCGGCGATGTTGTCGGCGACGAATGCGGCGAGCTCGTCCTCGGTCACACCGTCGGCCACCACGAACGCCTTAACTGCCTCGCCGAGATCGGCGTCCGGCGACCCGACCACGGCCGCCTCTTGCACCGCCGGATGGGCGAGGAGCGCATCCTCCACCTCGCCGGCACCGATCCGGTAGCCGCCGCTCTTGATCATGTCGACCGACTCGCGCCCGAGGATGCGGTGGAAGCCGTCGGGCCCGATCGTCGCAAGGTCGCCCGTGCGGTACCAGCCGTCTGACGTCAGGTAGGCGGCGGAGGTGCTCTCGGCGCCCAGGTAGCCGTCGAACAAGGTCGGCCCCCGGTACTCGAGTGACCCGACTGTCGAGCCGTCGTGACGGACCGGGTTGCCGTCCTCGTCCAGGAGCCTCGTCTCGCCGCAAACGGGTACGCCGACGAAGCCTTGGCGGCGATCGCCGCCGGCACGGGTGCTGAGCGTGATCAGCGTCTCGGTCGTTCCGTAGCGCTCGAGCGGAGCCTGCCCGGTGAGCGCGACCAGATCCTCGAAGACCGGGCGGGGGAGGGGAGCGCTGCCGGAGACCAGAAGCCTTGCCGAGCGGAGAGCGGCGGCAGCGGAAGGCGCCCGGCAGACGCGGGACCAGACGGTGGGCACGCCGAAGTAGAGCGAGCCGCCGGCAGCTGCGTAGCGCTCGGGAAGCGGACGGCCGGTGTGCACCAGCCGGCAGCCGACTCTGAGCGGGCCGAGCAGTCCGAGGACCAGCCCGTGCACGTGGAACAGAGGCAGACCGTGGACCAGGACGTCGTCGGGTGTCCACTCCCAGGCGGTGGCGAGGGCGTCGAGGTCGGCGGCGATCGCGCGCCGTGAGAGGACCGCTCCCTTCGGGGGCCCCGTGGTGCCGCTCGTGTAGACGACCATCGCCGCCGAGCCGGAGTCGGGCTCCGGCATGGCGGGTTCTCCGCCGCCTGCGCTGCACGGCACGCTCACGATCTCCACGCCCCGGTCCCGGGCCTGGGCGTGGGCCCGATGATCGGTACTTCCCGACAGCACCAGCAGCGGCCGTGCGTCGGCGAGCATGTGGTCGATCTCCTGCCAGCCAGAGTCCGGCGGGATGGGCACGAACGGAACGCCGGCGGCCAGGCAGCCGGCGACAGCCGACACCGTGGCCGCCGACGGCTCGGCGAGGACCGCAACCATCGGTGCGCCGGCGACGCGATCAGCGACCCATGAAGCTCCGCCGGCCAGGGCCTCGGCCCTGACCAGCGCGCCGTCTATCTCGACGGTGCAGCTGCCGATCAGCGGGCGGGCGTGCACCCCGCCGTTGTAGCAGGCGGTCGGTTGCTACAGATCGAAGATCGGTTCCCGATCGCGGCCGCGCTTGAGCTCGAAGAAGCCGTCCGTGGCGAGCACGGTCTTGACGCCGTCGAAGAGCCGGCCGGCGTCCTCCCCGTGGGGGACGGGCGACATGACAGGCCCGAATATCGCCTTCCCCTCGAAACTCAGCACCGGGGTTCCCACATCCTCTCCGACCTGGTCCATCCCGGCGTTGTGCGAGCGCACGAGGGCCTCGTCGTACTTGTCGGAGTCGGCGGCGTCGGCGAGGTCGACCGGCAGGCCGGCGTCGGCGAGCGCTGCCTCGAAGGTGGCGCGCTCGCACGCGGTTCGCCCTGGTGATGGAACCTCACACCGAGCGCCGTGTAGAGAGGCCCGAGGACCTCCTCGCCGTGCTCGGAGGCTGCTGCCGCGCAGACCCGCGCCGGCCCCCAGGCCTTCTCCAGGCGCTGGCGATACTCCTCGGAGATGTCCTTCTCCTTGTTCAGGTGGGCGATCGACATGATGTGCCACCTGACCTTGACCGGGCGGACCTTCTCGACCTCGAGGATCCACCGAGATGTGATCCAGGCCCAGGGACAGAGCGGGTCGAACCAGAAGTCGACGTCGATGGGCCTGCTGCCGGCGTCTCCGGTGGTAGCGGTTGTCTCCATCCCGCCGACCTTAACTTGAGGTCGCAAGGACCCGGCGCGGCTGGTCGGCGGCCTTCCCGGGCGACAGCCACGGCGAGCTCGGGGAAGGCTCCGGTAGCGTCAGGCCCGGCCATACGGGAGGAGGAGTGGTACTTGGAGCGGATCGGGCTCGGCATCGTCGGAATCGGCAACATCGCCGGGTTGAGCGCCGCCGGGTACCTCGCCGACCCGCGCTGCGACGTGGTGGCGCTCTGCGACACGAGGATCGACAAGGCCCGCGCCACTGCGGCCGAGTGGGACGTGCGGAGCGTGTACGGCGACCTGGAAGACCTTCTCGCCGACGAGCGGGTGGACGCGGTGGAGATCCTGACCCCGACGCACCTGCACTACGACCACGTGCTCGCGGCGCTCCGAGCGGGCAAGCACGTGTCGTGCCAGAAGCCCCTCACCAACACCGTTGCCGAGGCGCGCCGGCTCGCCGCAGCCGCCGAGGAAGCTGGCCGCTTCCTCCGTGTCACGGAGTGCTGCTACCACTACCCGCCGCTCGTTCGCGCCCGCGAGATCGTCCGATCAGGAGAGCTCGGCGACCCCATCGGCTTGCGCATCAAGACGGTGTGCGGGCACGCCGACTCGGACTTCGAGGCGGCGCTCGAGATCGAGGGCTATCTCTGGCGGCTCGACAACAGGAGCCCTGGCGGCCACCTCTTCGACGACATGATCCACAAGTTCGCCATGGCTCCCTGGTTGGTGGGCCAGCAGGTGACGAGGGTGCATGCGGTGATGGGCCGAGAGGACCTCTTCTACGAGCCACTCGCCGCCATCCTCGAGTACGAGGACCCGCGCCTGAGAGGCATCATCGATTCGCACTACGCCAAGGACATGCTGGTGCGGACCAAGTACTTCAGTGCCGACGAGTTCTTCGAGATCCAGTGCACGAAGGGGATGGTCTGGGTCACCCGCTGCACCGGCGAGCTGTTGGACCTGCCCCCACTGCTGGTCGTCGACGCGAGCGGCCGGCAGGTGTGGGACGAGGCGATCGACTCGGACTGGGCGTCGGGTTTCGACGGATCGGCGACACATTTCATCGACTGCCTGCTCGAAGGGCACCAACCAGAGATGAGCCCGGCGGGAGCGGTGGAGGCACTGCAGCTCTGCTTCGCCGCCTACGAGTCGGCGCGCCTCGGCCGGCCCGTCGACCCCCGCCAGATCGAGGAGCCTGTGACCGCCATGGGGTGGCCCGACTGACGGCCGCCTGACGCTGTGGATCCGGCGCTCCAACTCTCGGCCCCGCGGCAGTCGCCGCCCGCGCCGAGATCGGCGACGCGGCGAGCCCGCATGGCGATCACGGTCTGTTTCGTCGTGCACGGCGCGGTGCTCGCCAGCTGGACGCCGCGCATCCCCACCGTCAAGGCGCAACTCCAGCTTTCTGACGGCACGCTAGGCCTGGTGCTCCTCGGTCTTCCCGTCGGCGCGCTGATCGCCATGCCGCTCACGGGTGCCCTCTCGAGCCGGATCGGGAGCCGACCGGTCACCCGCCTCGGACTCGTCCTCTACTGCTCGGCCCCGGTGCTGATCGGCTCGGCGAGATCGGGAGCGGCCCTCGCTGCCGCCCTCTTCGTCTGGGGACTCGGCGTCGGAGCCGTCGAAGTCGCGATCAACGTCCAGGCGAGCGCCGTGGAGCGCATCTACGGGCGCCCGATAATGTCGACGTTCCACGGCGGCTGGAGCATCGGAGCGCTGATCGGCTCTCTCGTCGGATCCCTGCTCGCTGCCCACAGGGTGGAATTGACGCTCTCGCTCGGCGGGGTCGGTGCCGCCGGGCTGCTGCTGGCGGCGCTGGTGATGCCATGGCTGTCCCCGGCGCGTGCCGAGAAAGGGCATGCGTTCGCGCGCCCGAGCCGTGCTCTGCTCGCCCTCGGCGCCGTCGCTTTCGCCTCCTACATGGCCGAGGGGGCAGTGGCCGACTGGAGCGCGGTGTACCTGCGGGACTCGCTCGAGGCCGCGGCGGGCGTCGCCGGGCTCGGGTACGCGGTGTTCACCTTCTCGATGACGGTAGGGAGGTTGTCGGGAGGCAGGCTCGCCGGGCGTGTCGGAGCACGACGTGTAGTCAGGGTGGCCGCCATGACCGGGGCGGGCGCCTTGGCGGCTGCCCTGGCCATAGGTTCGCTTCCCTTGGCGGTGGTCGGCTTCGGCGTCTTCGGGCTCGGACTGTGCATCGTCGTGCCGAGCTCGCTCACTGCCGCAGTCGAGCGCTCCGGTGCCACAGGAACCAGCGCTGCCTTGGCCGCCGTCTCCACGTGCGGCATCGCCGGCTACCTGATCGGCCCGCCGATCATCGGCGGGCTGGCGAGCGGCATCTCCCTGCCGGCGGCGCTCGGCCTGCTGCCGGTGCTGGCCCTGGCGATCGCCCTCCTGGCAGGAGGTCTCTCCGGAACCCGCCCCCTCGGCCCGGCTGCAGAGCCAGGGCCAGCTGGCTCGCTCACCGCAAGCGGCGAAGAGCAGCCGTAGGCGACCCGACCCGACGGGCCGTCGGGGCTGGCGAGGACCGCGCCCGCGCAACCTCCTGTTGCGTTCTGGAAGGGAAAACGCACTCCCGAAACATCCTCCAGCTCACACGATGAATCCGAGCTGGGACATGAGGTTACGAACAGGTGACGGGTCGCTCCCATAGATTGGTTTCCGGCGTTCACAGCGGTCGCCATTTCCGAATGTCTTCCCTGATCGCGGCCACGCGAAGGCGATGAAGAAGAAGTGGTTGCAGTGCTTGCGTAACGAGAATTTACTGTAGCTTCGGCGTCCTCGGCTGCCTCGACCGTCTGTCAAGACCGATATTCCGCATGTGAACTGCCAGTCTTCCGTTGTACGTTGCGTCGGCCGGAGTCACTTACATATTCTCGGGCACTCCACACACACCCCCCGTATGGACGCCGATTTTCTCAGGCGTCCGTACCGCAATACAGGAGGACCAGCAATGGCTACCCTCAAGCCTTCCTTGTCGGCGCGCGCTCGTCGCCGGGGTGCCGCCGCCCTGGCTATGGCTGCATTCGCCGCCGTTCCCCTGGCAACAGTTGCGGCGACCGGCGCGGCGACCGGTGCGGCAGGTGCGACCGGTCAGCAGGCGGCAGCAACCCGGGTGACCTACGTCGGCTACGGCTTCGACGCATGCTCGGCGCCCTCGATCGGGGCCCTCAGAGCTTGGCTGTCGTCCGGTTTCCGGGCCCTCAACATCTACGTGGGCGGCATGAACCGCGGCTGCAGCCAGCCCAACCTGACGAGCAGTTGGGTGTCCGAGGCGCTCTCGATGGGATGGCACCTCGTGCCCACCTATGTCGGCGCGCAGGCACCTACCCCCCGCTGCGGCTGCTGGGGGATGTCGCGTGCGAACCCCTTCGGGCAGGGAGAGGCGGCCGCCTCTGACGCCGCAGCCCACCTGGCGGCGATCGGCATCGGTCGGGGCAATCCGGTCTACTTCGACATGGAGGGGTACACGCCCGGCCCTTCCAACACCCCTTACGTGCTCGCCTTCCTCGAGGGATGGACTGAGAGACTGCACGCGGAGGGCTACCTCTCGGGCGTCTACAGCAGCGCCTCGAGTGGCATCCACGACCTCGTGGGGACGGTCCCCGGTCACGGTTACGTGGAGCCCGACGACATCTGGATCGCCGACTGGAACGGTCAGGCGACGGAGTCGGACGGCTGGGTGCCTGCGAACTTCTGGATATTCCACCAGCGGGTGCACCAGTTCACGGGATCCCACACCGACAACTTCGGTGGCGTCAGCATCAACATCGACAGCGACTGGATCAACGGCGCGGTAGTCGGCTGAGAGCTCGGAGGGGCCTGACCGAGACTCAGGAGCCGCTGCGGGGGCCGGGCCATTCCGAGTTGACCTCCATATCAGGCCGACCGCGCATGTTGGAAGGGCCACCGCGTGCCACCCAGGCAGCCTCAGATCGTCTCCGCTGACGCCGGCGACGGACGGCAACGACCACGCCACCGGCGATCGCCGCAGCGCCCACGAACGGCACCCACGCCCACAGCACCACGACCGCTAGCAAGATCGACCTCCCCCTCGAGGTTCGCCCTCCTGAGGTTCGCCCTCCTGAGGTTCGCCGTGAGCTTCGCGCCCTGAGCTTCGCCCCGTGCGCCACATGTACCGATGGTCGAAAACGACCAATAGATGGTCAGAACCGACCATCCGTAACTTGAAGTGATGCCCCACAGCTTAGGGAGGGGTGCTCGCGCTTGCGCTCTGCTCTGCGAGACTCGCCGCTCGTGAACCACTCGTGAGCCGATCCTCCAGCGAGATCCTCGCCGGCGCCAGGGCCTTGGCCGACGACGTGCTGTTCCCTGCGGCCATCCGCACGGATCGCTCCCGTGTGGTGCCCGAGGAGCTCCTCGACGCCCTCGCGGGGGCCGGACTCTACGGGCTCGTGGGTCCTCGGCGTTTCGGCGGGCTCGAGCTCGACCCCGCGACGGCCGACCTGGTCGTGGAGGAGCTGGCGGGCGGCTGCTTGACGACCACGTTCGTCTGGATCCAGCACCACAACTCGGTCGGGATCATCTCGCATCTCGGTTCGCATGCCTTGCAGCTGGAGTGGCTGCCGCGGCTCTGCACCGGCGAGTTGCGGGCGGGCGTCGCCTTCAGCGGGCTGCGGCGGCCCGGTCCTCCGATCCTCGTCGCCACTCCCGTCGCCGGTGGCGTCCTGCTCGACGGCTTGGCGCCCTTCGTGAGCGGGTGGGGTCGCATCGATCTGCTCCACATAGCGGCTCGCCTACCCGACGGGGACGTGGTCTGGCTGCTGGCAGACGCCTACCGCGAGGGCAAGGTGCGGGCCCCTGCCACCACGGTGGAGGCGGAGCGGCTCGATCTTGCGGCGCTGGACGCCAGCGCCACGGTCTCGCTCCGCTTCGCACGGCATCCGGTGCCCGAGGAGAGGATGACGCTCCGGGAGACGTTCGAGGAGTTCCGAGCACGCGACGAGGCGGGCCTTCGTCGCAACGGCGCCCTGTCGTTGGGCGTCGCCCGCCGCTGCCTCGAGATGCTCCCTCACGACGAGGCGGCAGAGGCTGTGAGGGAACGGCTCACGCAGGCGGTGACGACCGTGCGGGCCGCACTGGCGGCCGCCGGACCATCGGAGCTCCCGGCAGCGCGCGCACTGGCCGTCAAGGTGGCGGTCGACGCCGCCACGACACTGATCATCGCCTCCGGCGGGGCGTCGCTGCGTGCCGACAGTCATGTCCAGCGCCTGGGGCGCGAAGCTCTCTTCCTTCTCATCGGCGGCCAGACCAGGGCCATCCGGGAAGCGCAGCTCTCTCTCGCCGCCGATGTGGCGAGAGACAGCTAGCGAACCTTGAACGGTTGGCCGGCGTAGGGAAAGCTCGCGCCATGCGACAGCGGACGTGCCTGGTCACGGGCGCAGGAAGGGGGATCGGCCGCGCCGTGGCGGTGCGCCTGTCGACGGAGGGACACCGGGTCGCGCTCGCCGCCCGATCGGCGGACCAGCTGGCGGAGGCGGCAGCGGCCCTGCCCGGGCCGGCACTGGCCGTGCCCGCCGACGTGCGAAACGCTGACGACGTCGAGTCGCTGTTCGCCGCCGTCGAGAAGGAGTGGGGGCCGGTCGAGGTGCTCGTCACGAACGCCGGTGCCGCCACTTCTGCCCCGATCGCCCGCATCTCCGACGAGGATTGGCAGACGATGCTCGACGTGAACCTCACCGGCGTCTTCAGGTGCATCAGGAGGGCTGTCCCGCAGATGGTCGGGGCCGGCTGGGGGCGCATCGTGGCCGTCGCCTCCGTTGCCTCGCGACGGGGCGATCCCTACATCGCCGCCTACACCGCCAGCAAGCACGGCGTGCTCGGGCTTGTTCGTGCAGCCTCGGCCGAGCTGGCAGCGAAGGGGGTCACCGTCAATGCGGTGTGCCCTGCATACGTCGACACGGCGATGACCGATGCCACGGTCGAGACGATCGCCCGCCTGACGGGGCGGCCCCGCGACGACGTACGCCACTACATAGCCACCCGCCAGCCGATCGGCAGATTGATCACCCCCGACGAGGTGGCGGAGGCTGTCTGGTACTGCGTGCAGAGCCCGGCGGTCACGGGTCAGGGCTTGAACGTCGACGGGGGAGCGGTCCAGTCGTGAGCCTGGAGCGAGTGGAACCGCAGGGATTGGCCCCGGCCCGCGGCTTCACGCATGCGGTGCGGGCGACCGGTACGACCGTCCATCTCGCCGGGCAGACTGCGCTCGACGGCACGGGCGCGATCGTCGGCTCCACGATCATCGAGCAGTTCGAGCAGGCGCTGTCCAACATCCTGCATGCGCTCGAGGCCGCAGGAGGAGCGCCATCGGACCTCGCCTCGATGACCATCTACGTGACCGACATCGTCGGCTACCGGGCCAAGGCGTCCGACATCGGCGCCATCTGGCGCCGACTCGTCGGCAGGGAGTACCCGGCCGTCGCCTGCGTCGAGGTGCGGCGGCTGTGGGACGAAGCCGCCCTCGTGGAGATCCAAGGCGTGGCAGTGCTGCCTCCTGCATCTTCCGAAGGCACGGATGCTGATGTATAGCAAGATCGAAGAGTAGTCGTCGTATGCCATCACGCCGGATCGCCGTCGTCGGCGGGGGCCCTGGGGGCCTCTACTTCTCAGCGCTGGCACGCCAGCTTGGCCCCGACGACGAGATCACCGTCTACGAGCGAAACGCCCCTGACGACACGTTCGGCTTCGGCGTGGTCCTCTCGGACGAGACGCTCGGCGGTATCGAGCACGCGGACAACGAGGTCTACGCGGCGATGGAGCGACGTTTCGCCCGCTGGGACGACATCGACGTCCACTACCGGGGGAGGGTGGTGACGTCAGGGGGGCATGGTTTCGCGGCGATGGGGCGCAAGGAGCTGCTCGAGATCCTCCAGCACCGTTGCCGCGACCTCGGCGTCTCCCTCAACTTCTGCCAGGAGGCGCCCGAGGTCGACGCCCTGGCGGAGTCTCACGATCTCGTGGTCGGTGCCGACGGGCTCAACTCGCGCCTTCGTTCCCGCTACAGCGACTTCTTCGGGCCCACGCTCGAGCACCGGCGCTGCCGCTACATCTGGCTCGGCACCGACCTCGTGTTCGATGCGTTCAAGTTCTACGTCCGGGAGACGCCCTTCGGCGTCATGCAGATCCACGGCTACCCCTACAGCCGCGAGGCGAGCACCTTCATCGTCGAGATGCACGAGGACGTGTGGCGCGCCGCCGGCTTCGCCGAGATGGCCGGTGAAGGCCTCCCTCCCGGGCAGAGCGACGAGCGGTCGATCGCACGGCTGGTCGAGCTGTTCGGCGACATCCTCGAAGGGCATCACGTGCGGGGGAACAACTCGCAGTGGCTGCGCTTCACGACCGTGCGCTGCAAGAGCTGGCGTCACGGCAACATCGTCCTGCTCGGGGACGCCGCCCACACGGCTCATTTCTCGATCGGGTCCGGCACCAAGCTCGCCATGGAGGACGCCCTCTCCCTCGTCGCCTGCCTGCACGAGAGCGAGAGCCTTCCCGAGGCACTCGCCGCCTACGAGGCGGAGCGGAGGCCCGTCGTGGAGTCGACGCAACGGGCGGCGCAGGCCAGTCTCGAGTGGTTCGAGAACCTCAGGCATTACATGGCTCAGGAACCCGAGCAGTTCGCCTTCAACATCCTCACCCGGAGCAGGCGGGTCACCTACGACAACCTGAGGTTGCGCGACCGGGAGTTCGTAAGCGAGCTCGACAGGTGGTTCACCACCTATGAGGAGAGCCGTGGTGCCGTCTCTCCCGGAGCGGCGTCCGGGCCGCCGATGTTCCACGAGCTGAAGCTCGGCTCGCTGACGCTCCGCAACCGTGTGGTCGTGTCGGCGATGGACATGTACTCGTCGGTCGACGGGCTCCCCGGCGACTTCCACCTCGTGCACCTCGGGTCGAAGGCACTTGGCGGCGCCGGCCTCGTGATGACCGAGATGGTCTGCGTCTCGCCGAGCGGGCGGATCACCCCTGGCTGTGCCGGGATGTATGCCCCCGAGCACGAGGACGCCTGGCGCCGCATCGTCGACTTCGTGCACGCCAACAGCGAGGCGAGGATCGGTCTGCAGCTCGGCCACTCCGGCCGCAAGGGGTCGACGAGGCTGATGTGGGAAGGGATCGACGAGCCGCTCCCCGAGGGCAACTGGCCGGTCGTGGCGCCGTCACCACTCGCTTACTCACCCGCCAACCAGGTTCCTCGGGAGCTCTCGATGGAGGAGATGGACGAGATACGCGAGCAGTTCGTGGCTGCGGCGGCGGCCGGCCACCGGGCCGGCTTCGACCTGTTGGAGTTGCACTGCGCGCACGGGTACCTGCTCTCCTCGTTCATCTCTCCGCTGACGAACCGGAGGACCGACTCCTACGGGGGGTCTCTGGAGAACCGGCTGCGCTACCCGCTGGAGGTGCTGGACGGCATCCGCGGCGTGTGGCCGGACACCCTGCCGATCTCGGTGCGGATCTCGGCGACGGACTGGAGCCAGGGCGGCCTCGAGGTCGACGACGCGGTCGAGGTGGCGCGGGCCTTCGCCGAGAGGGGGGTGGCGGCGATCGACGTCTCCACCGGTCAGGTGGTCAAGGACGAGCGGCCCGCCTTCGGTCGCAGCTACCAGACGCCGTTCGCGGACCGGATCCGCCAGGAGGTGGGCGCCAAGTACGGCGTGGCGGTGATCGCCGTCGGCGCCATCTCCTCCTGGGACGACGTCAACACGATCCTCCTGTCGGGCCGTGCCGACCTCTGCGCGCTCGCCCGCACCCATCTGTACGACCCGCAGTGGACGCTGCACGCGGCTGCCGATCAGGGCTACACGGGTCCAGGGGTCAGGTGGCCGGCGCCCTTTGCCGCCGGCGCCCGCCCGCCCGTCACGAGCCGCACGGACGGGCCGAGACCGAGGCTCGACCTGATCCGCCGGGGAGCTCCGGCGACGGCGCACCGCCGCTGGGGGCCTGCGCCCAGCCGCTAGTGGACGATCGGAGAGTTGGGAGGGCAGGCCCGCGGATCGTAGGACGGAGTAGGGTCCTGCGACGGGCTGAGCGGGCTCAACAAGCCGTCGACGCTGGAGGAACCCGCCGAGATGACGCCGGATCCGCCGGAGCCGCCACCGGAGCCAGACCCAGAGCCGGTCGTTGTCGTGGTCGAGCCGGACCCGGCCTGACGGTGCCGTCGTCGTCGAGCTACCGCTCTTCGACGGCTTGGAGCTGTACGACGGCGGGACCACGACCGAGAAGTTGGTCCCGGTGATCACCGTGACGTCGGCGCTCGATGCGGGCAGATCGCTGCCGGCCGGCTCGACCTTCGGCGCTGCCGCCATCGAAACGACCCCCGACAGCGACTCCATCACCCGCTCCGCATCCGCCATGTGACCCGGTGCGTATTCGACCACGGTCTCCGAGAGCGGACCGACCGACGGCCAGCTACCCGAGGAACCGACCACGTGGTAGCCCTGCTCGGAGAGCTTGGCGGCGGTCGCAGTGGCTGAGGAAGGGTTGCCGGTCCCGTCGACCACGTTGACGCTGAACGAGCCCGGCGAGAGCGAGGCCGCCGGGGGTGCCGAGATGCCGAGCCACTGGTCGATCGCGGTCTGGTCGGCCGGATAGGAGGGGAGCACCACGGACCCGTAGTCGTAGCCCTCGTAGATGTAGTCCGAGTAGTACTCGATGTTCGGCAGCGTCGTCTGAGGCGCCTTGTCCGGATTGATCGAGTGGTAGTTCAGCACCAGGTTCACCATGTCGCTGAGGCTCATCGTCGAGTCGACGGTCAGGTCGGGGACGATCTCGCTGAGGAGGTCGTTGTCCTTGATCGGGTTCCCGAGCCCGGTCTTGGAGACCTGGGTCGCCAGCAGCCGCAGGAACTCGTGGGTGCGCACGATGCGCCCGAGATCGCCGCTGCCGTCGTACTCCTTGACCCCGTTGACCCAGTAGTTCATGTGTCGGGCTCGGACGAGCTCGAGCGCCTGCGTGCCGTTCAGCATGTGGCAGCCCGGCACGGGGATGTTGAGACCCGACTCGTCGTCGTAGACCCGGTCCGGGAAGTACACCGGCACCTGGCCGAGCGTGTTCACGACCTGCTGGAAGGTGTCGAAGTTGAGCTCGACGAAGTGGTTGATCGGGATGCCGAAGTCGCTCTCGATCGCCTGGACGAGGGTGTCGGGGCCGTTCGCCAGGCCGGCGTCGATCTTGTGGAAGTTCCAGTCGCGCACGTTGTAGAGAACGAGGTCGCGGGGGATGGAGAGGATCGAGACGCGATGCGTGTTGGGATCGACGTGCAGGAGCATGACGATGTCGCTGTTGTTGCCCGTCACCCCCGTGACCGCACCGGAGGGCCCGCTCGAGCTGCACGTGCCGAACGCCACCGCCTCCGAGGCTTTGAGGCCGCAGCGGTCGGTCGAGCCGATGAGGAGGATCGTCTCGGCGTTGGCGTGCGGGCCGGTCGTCTGGACCTTCACCAGATGGGGGACGTTGACGACGGTCCTCTCGTCCCACTTGTGGTTCACGTAGACGTAGCCGGAGACCCCGACGGCGGCCAGCAGCAGCACCAGCGCGAACAGGCCGATCGTCGTCCGCCGGAGCCATCTGCGCTTGATCCTGTGATTGCGCTGCCGCCGCCCGCTCAGCCGGCCTTGGGCTCTGCGCCCCGGCCTCGCTGGCGCAGCTGCGTCGGCTGCGTCGGCGGCGTCCGCCCCGGCGCCTTCACCAGAGGCAGGCGTGCCGGCAGGCACGCCGTCCGGGGCACCGTCAGGGCCGTCAGGATAGAGATCGCTCATCGATAGTCGTTCTACCGCGGCAACCTGAAGCCATCATTAAGCCCGGCTGGTCAATCTGCCAGCTCGCGGAGCGCCTTGCGGTCCACTTTGCCGTTGCTCGTCGTGGGCAGCCGCTCCACCAGTCTCACCTGCCTCGGGTACTTGTAGGGCGACAGGCGATCCTTCGCCCAGGTCTGCAGGTCCTCCGGTGCGAGCGATGCTCCCTCACGCAGGACTACCCAGGCGCGGGGCCTCACGAGGCCACCCTCCTCGTAGCCGACGACGGCACAGCCGGCCACCTCAGGATGGGCGAGCAGGCAGTCCTCGACCTCGCCCGGCGCCACCCAGATGCCGCCGACCTTGAGCAGGTCGTCGGTACGGCCACGATACGAGAAGAAGCCGTCGGCATCGCGGACGAACAGGTCGGCGGAAAGGACCGCTCCGCCCACGAACGTCTCGGCCGTCTGCTCCTCGTCGCCGAGGTAGCAGGTGGCGATGGTCGGTCCCGAGACCTCCAGCCGCCCGATGGACGCGGGTGGTACCTCCGCGCCCGAGTCATCCACCACCCTCACCGAGTATCCAGGTACCACCTGCCCGAGCGTGCCCCGGCGAACCTGGCCCGGCCTGTTCGAAACGTAGATGTGGTACGCCTCCGAGGAGCCGATGCCGTCGAGGACCTCGATCCCGAAAGTCTCGTCCCAGCGGCGGTGGAGCTCGGCCGGCAGCGCCTCGCCGGCGGACGTGCAGAGGCGGACGCAGGACAGATCCTGATCACCGGCCTCGGGATGGGAGATCATCGCCGCCATCATCGTCGGCACGTTCACGAGCACCGTCGGCCGGTGCCGTGCGATCAGCTGGAAGATCCGTTCGGGCGTCGACCGCTCCGGGAACACCACGCCGGCTGCGCCGATCCCGAACGGGAAGAGGGCGGTGAGATCGCGGGCGTAGCCGAAGAAGAGCTTCGGCACGGCGAGCACCCGGTCGTCGGGCCGGAGCCCGAGCACTCCGAGGGCGTAGGACTCGAAGCTCTCGATCGGTGTGGTCACCTTGTGCGGGCAGGCCTTGGGCGCTCCAGTCGACCCCGTCGTGAACTTCCAGAGCGCGATCTCGTCGGCCTCCAGCGGCACTGGGTCAACAGAGGGCGCGGCCCCCGAGCAGAGGGCCGCCAGCGAGAGCTCGCCGCCGCGGAGCGCCTCCTCGTCCGTAGCGGCCACGAGCAATGCCGGCGGCTCCGCCAGATCGGTGAGCGCCTCCCGCAAGCGGTTCGAGCGTCGTGGCGTCGGCGACGACGATCCGGGCTCCGGTGTACGCGCGCGAAATACCGGTAGTCCTTCGGTGCGAGGTAGGTGTAGCACTCGGCGGTGATCGCCCCGATCTTCTGGGCGCCGTACCAGCACGCCACGAAGTCCACCCCGTCCGACAGTGCCAGCAGGACGCGGTCTCCCTTGGCGACGCCGAGCGATCGCATCGCGGACGCAGCCGCATCGACCCGCACGGCCAGCTCCCCGTAGTCGACGGGATCGTCGCCGCAGATCAAGGCCAGCCGCTCGGCCCGCCCCTGCTCGACGTTGCGATCGATGAAGTACGAGGCGAGGTTCCAGCCTCCGGCGAGGGCGCCCACGCCCGCGCAGCATAAGGCCCGCAACTCGGCCGTGGCGTGACACGATGGCTGTTGCGATGACTACCGACACCCAGCAGGAACCATCCGGCGACGGCTCGCCGGCACCGCCTGGCGAGAGGGGAGCTGCGGCTCTCACGTACAGCTCCTACCTCGGGCTCGACCTGGTCCTCGGGGCCCAGCGCCCGCTCTCGGGCGAGCACGACGAGATGCTCTTCATCGTCGTCCACCAGGTCTACGAGCTGTGGTTCAAGGAGATCCTGCACGAGCTCGCCCACCTGCAGGAGCGCCTGGAGGCTGACGACACGTCGCACGCCCTGCACACCCTCAAGCGGATCCTCACCATCTTGAAGGTGGCGGTCGCTCAGATCGACGTCCTGGAGACGATGACGCCGCGCCAGTTCACGAGCTTCCGGGGGCGGCTGGACGAGTCGAGCGGCTTCCAGTCGGCGCAGTTTCGAGAGATCGAGGCGGTGCTCGGCAAGCGGGACCGGCGAGTCCTGCGCAACTACGCGGACGACCACCCGCAGCGGAGACGGATCGTCGACGCGCTCGAGCGTCCTTCCCTCTACGACTCGTTCCTGCGCTACCTGAAGGCGCAGGGGTACGACGTCCCTCCCGAGATCCTCGAGAGGGACTTCTCGCGGGCGCACGAACCGTCGCCTGAGATCCAAGACGTGTTGATCCAGGCTTACAAGGACGATGGCGGTTCGGCGCAGGTCTGCGAGCGGCTCGTGGACCTCGACGAGGGTCTGCTCGAGTGGCGGTACCGGCACGTGAAGATGGTGCAGCGGACGATCGGCGACAAGCGTGGCACCGGCGGGTCACCGGGCGCCGCATATCTGCAGACGACGCTCGACAGCTCGATGTTCCCCGATCTCTGGGCCGTCCGGAGCGCCCTTTGAGCCGTCTCACGGTCTCCGACCTCGGCAAGACGCCCAACCCGATCGCCCATCACTACTCGCACTTCCGGGTCGGCGAACGGCTGCTGCTCACGGGCCATTCGCACCAGGCATGGCCGGACGTGGCGAGAGAGGCTCAGCTCGAGGCCTACGACGACGCCGCCTCGTTGGCCGACGAGAAGTGGGGTCGGGCCTTCGCCAAGGCTGAGAGGCTTCGCCAGGGCTACCGCCGCCTGCTGGACGAGCCGGCAGCCGAGATCGCGCTCGCTTCGAGCACCCACGACCTCGTGATCCGCTTCCTGTCGGCGCTCGACCTCCGCCGGCGCCCGCGCATCGTCACCACCGACGGCGAGTTCCACACCCTTCGACGCCAGTTGTCCCGCCTCGGCGAGGAGGGGATCGATCTCGTCCGCGTGCCGTCCGGCCCTGTCGACACGCTCGCTGAGCGCCTCGCCGACGAGGTCGACGATCGCACGGCGGCGGTCCTCGTCTCGCTCGTGCTCTTCGAAACTTCGCTCCTCGTCCCCGGGCTCGGTTCGCTCGTCCCGGCAGCGACTGCCCACGGCGCCGAAGTGCTGGTCGACGCCTACCACGCGCTCGGGCCCGTCCCAGTAAGCGTGAGCGGGCTCGGGCTCGAGCATGCGTGGATCGTCGGGGGTGGCTACAAGTACCTGCAACTCGGGGAGGGCAACTGCTTCTTGAGGTTGCCGCCACATGCCGAGCAGATGAGGCCGGTCGTGACGGGGTGGTTCGCCGAGTTCGACGAGCTCGCTGCACCCTCGGCCGGCGGGCAGGTCGCCTACGGGCACGGAGCCTCGCGCTTTGCGGGCGCCACGTACGACCCGACCAGCCACTACAGAGCGGCGCGGGTGCTCGACTTCTTCGACGAGCAGGGTCTGACGCCCGAGCTGGTGGTGCAGTCCTACCGGCGCCAGCGCCAGGTCCTCTGCGACGCATTCGACGAGCTGCGTCTGGACGACCGGCTGGTGACGCGCGACAGGCAGACGCCGCTGGATCGCTACGCAGGATTCTTGACGCTCGACACTCCCCATGCCCCCGAGCTCCAGGCGATGCTGGCCGGAAGAGGGGTGCTCACCGACAACCGCGGTGAGCACCTGCGGCTCGGGCCGGCGCCGTACCTGTCGGACGATCAGCTGCAGCGGGCCGTCGCCGAGATGGGGGAAGTCGCCCGCTCGCTCTTGCGAGCATGAGCATCACCCTTCCCGGTACCGACGACCCGCGGAGGATCGCCATTCGGGACTGGATCGATCAGCACCCGGCGCCGAGCGGCCGCCAACTGGCGGAATCGGGATATGTGGCTCCCCACTGGCCATACCCCTGGGGGCTCGCGGCCGACCCGGTGCACCAGCTGATCGTCGACGAGGAGCTGCGCCGGGCGGGGATCCGGCGACCGGAGAACCCGATCGGCATCGGATGGGCTGGTCCCACCATCCTGCACTCGGGGACCGAGGATCAAAAGAGCAGGTACCTGCTGCCGATGCTCGCCGGCGAGGAGGTGTGGTGCCAGCTGTTCAGCGAGCCGGGCGCCGGATCCGACCTCGCATCGTTGTCGACCATGGCGGTTCGCGACGGGGACACCTACGTCGTGAGCGGGCAGAAGGTGTGGACGTCGTTTGCGCACGTGGCAAGCCTCGGGATCCTCATCGCCCGCACCGACCCTCACGTCCCGAGACATCGAGGCATCAGCTATTTCATCTGCCCGATGGATGCTCCCGGCGTGACGGTGCGGCCGATCGTCGAGATGACCGGCGCCCACAACTTCAACGAGGTGTTCCTCGACGAGGTGCGACTGCCAGTCGCCAACCGCGTGGGCGAGGAGAACGGCGGCTGGGCGCTCGCCAAGGTGACCCTCGCCAACGAGCGGGTCTCGCTCTCGGGCGATGGCGCGCTCTGGGGCGCGGCCCGAACGCCGCCGATCTGCTGGATCTGGTGCGGTCATCCGGTGCAGAGCTCGATCCTCCCGTCCGCCAGCGGTTGGCGATGCTCTACACGGAGGCCGAGATACTCCGCCTGATCCGCCTACGCACCGTGGCGGCGGCCGTGGCGGGCAAGGCTCCCGGCCCGGAGGCCTCGATCCGCAAGGCACTGGCGGACGATCACGGCAAGCACATCATGGGGCTCGCCAAGGATCTGGCCGGGGCGGGAGGGATGCTGAACGGCTCCGGCCCGTGCGGCGCCACGGACGGCATCTGGTCCTACGGCTTCCTCTTCGCGCCGGCGCTCACGATCGGCGGGGGAACCTCCGAGGTCCAGCGCAACATCATCGCCGAGCGAGTGCTCGGCCTGCCCCACGAGCTGGACCACGTCGCAGGCAGCTCCTGGAGCGAAAGCCGCGGGTCAGCGAGCCGCTCCTGAGCGGGGCGTCGTGCCAGAGCGGCATCCCGTGCCCGGGCGGCAACCTTCGCCCGAGCGGCGACTCGTCATCCGTCTGAGGTCGTGCCGTCCGTGTCGGCGTCGAGCCGCCCGTGCAGATAGTCGTCGTAGGCGCCGAGATCGAGCAGGCCATGGCCCGAGTAGCTGAAGAGGATCACCCTCTCCTCGCCGGCCTCCTTCGCCGCCAGAGCCTCGTCGATCACCGCCCTGATCGCATGGCTCGTCTCGGGCGCGGGAATGGTGCCCTCCGTGCGCGCGAACTGCACAGCCGACTCGAAGACCTTCGACTGCGGGTAGGCGACAGCCTCGATGCGGCCCGACCGCACGAGGTTGCAGATCAGGGGGGCATCCCCGTGGTAGCGGAGGCCGCCGGCATGGATCGGGGGCGGGATGAACTCGTGCCCCAGCGTGTACATCGGCAACAGCGGCGTGAGCCCGGCGGTGTCGCCGAAGTCGTAATCGAAACTCCCCGCGGTCAACGTCGCACAGGCCGTCGGTTCCGCCGCCAGCAGGCGGACTCCCTCGTCAGGGACGAACGGCAGGGCGATGCCGCCGAAGTTGGAGCCACCGCCGCAACATCCGATCACGACATCCGGTAGCCGCTCGCCCGCCGCCTCCAGCTGCCGTTTCGCCTCCAGGCCGATCACCGTCTGGTGGAGGAGGACGTGGTTGAGGACCGAGCCGAGCGAGTAATGGGTGTCCGGGCGCCCGGCGGCGTCTTTGACAGCGTCGCTGATCGCTGTTCCGAGGGAACCCGGATGCTCCGGCTCGTCCACAGGAGATGGGACGACCTCGGCTCCCCAGGTCTCCATCATCACCCTCCTGTACGGCTTCTGGCCATAGGAGGCGCGGACCATGTAGACCTTGCACTCGAGCCCGAAGAGACTGCAGGCGAAGGCCAACGCGCTGCCCCACTGACCCGCTCCCGTCTCGGTCGCGAGCCGTTCGACGCCCTCCGCCTTGTTGTAGAACGCCTGCGGCACGGCGGTGTTCGGCTTGTGCGACCCGGCGGGGGAGACGGACTCGTCCTTGAAGTAGATGCGCGCCGGCGTGCCGAGCGCGGATTCCAGTCGCTCGGCCCGCACGAGCGGCGTCGGCCGCCAGAGCCTCAGGACGTCGAGCACCTCGCCGGGGATGTCGATCCACGGTTCGGCCGAGACCTCCTGCATGATCAGGGCCATCGGGAACAGCGGCGCCAGATCGTCCGGACCGACGGGCTGGCGGGTAGCAGGGTGCAAGGGTGGTTGGAGCGGGTCTCGCAGGTGCGTAGCGACGTTGAACCAGGCCTGGGGAACCTGGTCGGAGGGAAGGTTCCAGCGCATTGCCGCAGTCTCGCGCTCTGCTCGAGGCTCCGCCGGGCGACTGGCTGTCGACCCTCGGGCCCCGCGTGCCTGTCCCGTTCCGCCGCGGTTCCGCCAGGGCTCGGAGGTCCTGCTCGGCAGCGGGAAGATTGGAACGATCGGTTAATGCGGGCGCGCGACTACCGGCGCGCGGGATGATCTTTCCATCATGGAGCTCGACCCGGAAGGGCTGACGAGGCTTCTTGCCAACATCGACGAGACGATCGTCACCCTCGACGAGACCGGGGCGATCACGTGGTGCAGCCCGTCGATGCGCGAGTTGTTCGGATGGGCGACACATCAGGTCGTCGGCCACTCCTTCGCGGAGTTCGCCCATCCGGAGCAGCTGGAGCTGATGGTCGAGTCCTTCGAGGCGATCAAGGGCCATCGGGTCCATCTGGCTGACGACACGTACGTCTGGCTGCTGCGGACCTCCACAGGAGAGTTCGTCGAGTCCGACATCTCGGTCTCGTCGGGGCCCGAGATGGCGAGCTTCGGCGGGATTGCGATGACCATCCGGGTGAAGGACCCGAACAACCCGCTTCGCACGACGATCACGCGGCTCGTGGACAACGAGAGCCGCCTCGTGCGCCTGGCCGCCACTCTGCTCGAGAGCGGGATCGGCGAGTTCGAAACGGCGCTGCGTTTTGCCGTGGCCGAGCTCGCCCAGTTGACGCTCGTCGGTCGAGCGTCTCTCTGGTTCGTGGACGAGGAGAATGCGCACCTGCAGGCGCTCGTCGTGCGCGACCATCGCATGAAGGACGAGCTGCCGGAGACGGTCAGCCTGCGCCTGATCGACGATGTCTCCGACGGTGCGGTCACCAGGCTCCGCAAGTCGCTTGCCGACGGTCATCCTGAGTTCCCGGCCACCTGGCAGAAGCAGATCGACGGGCGCATCACCTCCGGCTCGGACATGGTGCTTGCTGCGCCGATGATCGCCGACAGCAGGTTCCTCGGCTTCGTGATGATGGAGAACACGTGGGGGGTGGGGCAGTTCGACGGCACCCACTTCTCGGCTCTCGCATCGGCGGCGGCGATCCTCGCCGGGGCACTGCAACGGCGTGAGATGGAGACCGAGCTCTCGCTGCGTGCCAACACCGACCGGCTGACGGGCCTGCCCAATCGCTGGTCGGTGGCCGAGCTGATCGACCACTGGCTGGAGCAGGAGGAGATGCCGGCGATCCCGGCCCAGGCCGCCGGTGGCGTCGGCATCGCCCTGATGGACCTCGACCGGTTCAGGATCGTCAACGAGTCCTTCGGGCACGCCGCCGGCGACCGGTTGCTGATGTCGGTGGCGGAGAGGCTCTCGACCGCGCTCGAGGGCACGCAGGGCGTGCTCGGGCGGTTGGGCGGCGACGAGTTCATCGCAGTCTGGAGGGCGCTCGACGACGTGGAGGCCGCCCGGGACCTGACCGACCGCCTCGCCTCGGCCCTCCGGCCACCCTTCGTTCTCGAAGGTGCCACCGTGCCGATCACAGCCTCGACCGGCGTCGTGCACCTGCCTCGGCGGTCCTGCGGCGCTAACGAGTCGCTGCGGCGAGCCGAGGAGGCGATGTACCGGGCGAAGAAGAAGGGCGGGAACCTCGTCGAGGTCGACGACGAGCGGCAGCGGATCCACCAGTCAGAGCGGATGCAGGTCGAGGCGGAACTTCGCTCGGCCATCGCCAACGGTCTGTTGGAAGCCTGGTACCAAGGGGAATGGGACCTCGCAAGGCGCACGCTGACGGGAGCCGAGGCTCTTGTCCGCTGGCAACACCCGCGCCGGGGCCTGCTCGGTGCGTCGGAGTTCGTCGCACTGGCCGAGGAGATGGGCGTCATCGAAACTCTCGGCCACCAGATGCTGAGCTCCGCCATGTCGGCGATGTCCAACTGGTCGGCGGCGTTGGCCGGGCGCCCGTTCGAGATGCGGGTCAACATCTCGGCTCGCCAGCTGCGCGACGCGAGCCTCGTGGCCACCCTCGACGAGATGCTCTCCGAGCTCGAGCTCGATCCCGCCCATCTCTGCCTCGAGCTGACCGAGAGCACCCTGCTCGGCGACCCGGAGGCGGCGGCGGCCACGCTCGCCAAGATCCGCGACCTCGGCGTGGGCCTGGCGATCGACGACTTCGGTACCGGCTACTCGTCGCTCATCTATCTCAAGCGCCTGCCGTTGACCTGCCTGAAGATCGACCAGGTCTTCGTCCGCGGGCTGCCGGACGACCCGATCGACACCGCCGTGGTGGCAGCCGTGGTCGAGCTGGCAGAGCGACTTGGCGTCACGGTGACGGCCGAGGGCCTGGAGACCGAGGGGCAACGGGCTGCCCTGCTGGCGCTCGGCTGCGACCGCGCCCAGGGTTATCTCCTGTCGATGCCCGAACCTCCCGAGAGCTTCGCCGCCCGACTCACCCGTTGAGCGGGGCTCCTTGCTGGCAGCGGGGATACTCTCGCCGCTCGTAATTCACATGCAGAGGTGGCGCCGCCGCGCAGAGTGGCGTGCCAGAATGCTCCCGATCATTTGGTGACAGGTGAAAGCGGGTGTCGGGATGCGGCGGTTGAGGTTCTCCTTTGCAGCAGCAGGCGCTGCCTGCATCCTTGTGAGCACGGGTCTCGCCGTTGCAGCCTGGGCACCGGGTTCGGCTGGCGCCACCAGCGCCAGTTCGAGGACGCGGGAGGTTCGGTCGACCCTGCCTGCCGGCGCGGTGAAAGTCGAGCCCGCCAGCGTCCGGCTACCAGGCAAGGTGCTTGCCGGCTACGCCGCGACCCTGACTCGCGAGTCCAGCGAACTGCCGTTCCGGGGGGAAGGGGAGGGGGAGGGCTGGTCGCTGCAACAGTCCGGGCTCTCCACGTCGGCACTGTCGTGTGCGAGCTCCACCACGTTCTGCGTCGCACTCGTGGTCACCGCACCCGGCTCGCCGAACACCGCGAACACCTATGGGGATGTAGTCACGACGGACGGCTCCACCTGGACCACATATTCGATCGGGAATCTCGGATACGACTGGGACCTGCTCTCCTGCGGCTCGGCGACCGTCTGCCTGGCGGTTGGCTCGTCGCCGGCCGGCACCGGTGCCACCGGGGCGATCTGGACCACCGACGGAGGGCAGACCTGGAGCGCGCCCACCACGCTCTCGAGCGGTTCACCGCCGAGCTTCGGCAGCGTCGCATGCCCGACCGCTTCCACCTGTTACATCGCCGGTCAGGCGAGCTCCACCACGCCACAAGTCGAGGAGACGACGAACGGCGGTACCTCGTGGCAGACCCTGACGATTCCCGCAAACCTCACCGGCACGATCACGGCGATGTCGTGCCCCTCTGCCACCTCGTGCGTGGTAGGTACCGACGGCGGCCAGTCCTGGACGACGTCCGATTCGGGCTCGTCATGGAGCGCGACGACGATCTCTTCGTCCTACGGCCCGGTCAACGCGCTGTCCTGTGGCACCACTTCGAACTGCGTGGCCGAGATGGGTGCGAGCCCCCAGAATCCGGTGATCTTCTACACGAGCAACGCCGGCGGCAGCTGGACCGCCAACACGGCCGCGGCGCCGGCAGTTGGCGCCTACCCCAACGGGCTCGCGTCGTGGGAGCCTCCACCTGCTACATGGCGGGCATGGGCTGGCACGCCGGGCAGACGGCTACGGCATGGGCGACGGTCGACGGCGGTGCCGAGTGGTTCCCGCAGAACGCATCCGACAGCCAGACCGGCGCCGGATCGGCAGCCGTCTCTTGCATGAGTGCTAAGAGCTGCATCTTCATCGGCGGCAGCACCATCTGGGCAACCGCCGACGGCGGTGGAATGCCCCCGACCACGACGCTTCTCGCGCCACTTCCCGCCTATCCGGTCTTCGGCCAGGTGATATTCCTGGTTGCCGGCGTGACGGGGTCCTACGGCCGCCCGACAGGCACGGTGGCGTTCTCCTACGAGGTGAACGGGGTCGTGTATCCCATACCGTCCCCCTGCAACGACACCCCGCTGCAGAGCGGGTCCAGCACCGATCAGGGCATCGCGGTCTGTGCGATCTACTTCACCGGCAGCGGCGGGGGGCAGATCCCGCTAACCGCCGCATACTCGGGGGATGCACAGGAGGGGTCCTCGGCCGGCGAGTCCTCGATCGGGCTGCACGAGCCCGGCTACCGGATGGTGGCGGGGGACGGTGGCATCTTCGACTACGGGACCGCCTTCCACGGGTCCCTCGCCGGCGTCCGCCTCACCTACCCGATCAACGACTGTGCCAGTGACTTCGAGACGACGGGCTACTGGATGGTCTCGGCGGGGGGGACGGTGCACCCGTTCGACGCACCGCACATCGGCGACGTCGTCAACGTTCCAGTGGGGTACGACCCGATCGTCGCCGTCGCCGGCACGCTCGACGGTGGGGGTTACTGGCTGATCGGCCGCCTCGGGGACGTGTACGCCTTCGGCGACGCCTCGAACTACGGCAGCACGGCGCATTTCCAGGCCAACGTCGTGGCGATCGTCCCAACACCGGATGACGGCGGCTACTGGGTCGCGTTCTCCGACGGCTACGTCGCAGCAAAGGGTGACGCGACCAACTATGGCAACCTCCTGGCGCTCAACGTCCACGTCAAGAACATCGTGGGGATGGCGTCCACACCCTTCGGCAACGGATACTGGCTGGTCGGCTCCGACGGAGGGATCTTCACCTTCGGGGGCGCCAAGTACCTCGGGTCGATGGGTGGCCAGCACCTCAACAAGCCGGTCGTCGGCATGACGAACGACCCGGCGACGGGCGGCTACTGGCTCGTCGCCTCGGACGGCGGGATCTTCGCCTTCGACGCCAGGTTCCTCGGGTCGGCCGGCAGCCTGCGCCTCAACTCGCCGATCCTGTCGATGTCGGTCGGCTGACGGTCGGCTGACCGAGCGGCAGCGCCGCCGCGCCACCAACAACCAGAACGCGCAGGGTCCAAATGGCTGTTAAACGACCATTTGGCACCTGCGCGTTCGCGCGCCGGCACGTCACACGAGCAGGCCCGGCCGAAATCGTCACAATAGGGTCATTGCGGCCACGCCACGACGCGCCGCAGACTGTTAGCCATGAGCGAAGCCACGAGCCCACGCATGAGCCGCCGAGTGGTGTTCGTCGTCTTCCCCGATCTCCAGCTGCTCGACCTGACGGGACCGTTCGAGGTGCTGGCCTCGGCGAACCAACTGCTGCTCGGGCGGGCCGGCGAACCGGGCTACGAATCCGAGATCGTGTCCCGCGGCGGGGGAGTGGTCCGCTCCAGCTCCGGCTTCCCTGTCACGTGCCACAGCAGCATTCGAAACTGCACGGGTGCGATCGACACGCTGGTGGTCGTCGGCGGGCCAGGCTCGCAGGCGGCCTCCGCCGATGCGGACCTCATCGACTGGTTGAAGCAGGCTTCTGCGCGGAGCCGGCGCACCGTCTCGGTGTGCACGGGAGCGTTCGTGCTGGCAGCAGCCGGAATCCTGGACGGTCTTCGTGTCACCACCCACTGGGCCTCCTGCGCCAGGCTTGCGGCCAAGCATCCCGACGTGACGGTCGATCCGCAGCCGATCTTCATCCGCCAGGGAAGTGTCTGGACATCGGCGGGAGTCACCGCCGGCATGGACCTCGCCCTGGGGTTGGTGGAGGAGGATCTCGGTGCCGACGTCGCCCGCTCGGTCGCTCGCTGGCTCGTGCTCTTCGTGCAGAGGCCGGGCGGGCAGTCGCAGTTCAGCGTGCAGCTGGCGGCGCAGGTACCGGAGCGGGCGGCGCTTCGCGAGCTGCCGCGGTTCATCGCCGACAACCTGGCGGGCGACCTCTCGGTGCCCGTGCTGGCGCGCCGGGCCGGGATGAGCGTGCGCCATTTCGCCAGGGCCTTCCGTTCGGAGATCGGCACGACACCCGCTGCTTACGTCGAAGCCGCACGCTTGGAGGCAGCCAAGCGCCTGCTGGAGACGAGCGGCGATTCATTCCCGGCGATCGTGCGAACCTGCGGCTTCGGCACGCTCGAGACCATGCACCGCATCTTCAAGCGAGAGCTGGGCACGACGCCTGGGCAGTACCGGCAGCGTTTTGCTGACCGCGCATCCTGAGACTGGGGCGGCGCGGCGGAGTACCCTGCATCCACCGGGCGCCCGCCCGCACCTGCCCGACATGACCGACACCTACCAGACGAGCAACATCGAGACCCGTGACGGAGCGAGGCTGCGCGCCCGTGAGCGAGCCTTCGACCTGGCCCGCGAGGTGCAGACACCTCGCTCGGACCTCGACGAAGACATCAATCGCCTGATCTTCGAGGCGGAGACGAAGGGTTGGTCCGACGTCGTCCGCATCAGTCTGTACGCGCAGGCCGCAGGCGCCTTCTTCGAGTCCAACGCCCGGGTGCGCTCTGCCATCGATCGGCTGATCGACAGGGCCGACGCCGACAATGCGCCAGTCATGCAGGCGCTGGGGCTGGCGATGCGATCGGCGATTCGTTTCGTGGATCCGGGGCGGTCGGCGGCCGGCGCCGAGGACGACCTCGTGCGGGCGACGGTGATCCTCGAGACCTCGACCGGCCCGGCCGACGAGCGCATAATCGCCCACACCGCCTGTGCCATCGCCTACTCCGACCGATCTCTGTGGGAGCTCGCCCACGAGCACTTCACGCGGGCCTACGAGGAAGTCAAGGATCGGGAGCTGCCGGACGCCAAGGTGGCATCGGTCTTCTTCAACCTGGCGGCCCTGCAGGTCGGTTGGGCATGCGGCCTGCGGCAGCTGTCGGACACGGCCGGGATCCGCGAGCGATGGCGGGACGGGGCGGACGCCATCACCGCCGCGGCGGCGATCGAGATGCACGAGTCGTGGCAGATCGAGATGGAGGCGATCGGTCTGCTGCTGGCGGCACTGGCCGGCAACGACGTGGCCCGCGACGCACGCGCCAGGATCTCGGTGCTGCGCGCCGAGAAGGCCGACGACAGGGTCCCCACCGGCCTTCTCAGCCTGGCAAGGGCCGTCAGCGACGTGGATGCCGGGCGGTCTTCGCGGGCCGACATCGAGGCCCTGCTCGGCGAAGAGTCGGGCATCGCCGAGGACCCGTACACCCGCGAGCTCGCGCTGTTCCTCGCTGCCGAGGTGGAGGCCGCCTCGGGCAGCCCGGCAGGCTTGCGCTGCGCCAAGGACCAGTTCGCGAAACGCTGGGCCGCCCGCCTCACCGCCCTCGATGCGATGCGATCCCGGCTGCAGGCCGAGAGGCTGCGCGGCAAGCACGCCGCCCTCAGCCGCCAGGTGCGGCTCGACGACCTGACCGGGCTCGCCAACCGGCGCGGGCTCGAGCGCTACCTGTCCGGGCTGCGGCGGGCAGGGGAGTCGACGGTTGCCGTGCTGATGGTCGACGTCGACGACTTCAAGAAGGTCAACGACCAGTACGGGCACGCCATCGGGGACCTCGCTCTGATCGCCATCGCCCGGGCGATCGACAACGCCATACGTCCGGGGGACCTAGCGGTCCGCCTCGGCGGGGACGAGTTCGCGGCAATCCTCGCCGGGGCCGACCTGTCTGTGGGAACCGAGCGGGCGAAGGCGATCGTGGCCGGGATCGAGAGCCAGCCGCTCTCGGAGGCCGCCCCTGACCTCAAGCTGCGGGTCAGCATCGGCGTGACGGCGGGCCATCCCGCGCAGATCGGCAACCTGACGACTGAGGCGGACGCCCGCCTCTACCTGGCCAAGGGCGCGGAGCGGGGGAGGGGCCTCCCGGCGCCGGCTCCCAAGGGCTTGCGCGATTCCCAGGCGCCCCGGGATTCCGGTTCGCGGGAGGCTGGTTCGCATGATGCGGGTTCGCAGGCGCCTCCGCAGGCGCCGGCGGCACCGTGGCGCCGGTGGCGCCGGTCTACAGCGAGAACCCCGCACGATCAGACAGTCTGGGATCGCACGGGACGGATCGCCTGGACGCCCTTGACGCTCTGACGGGCGTCGAGCGCGAGGTGCTGATCCTCGTCGCCCGCGGTCTTGCCGACGACGAGATCGCCTATGAGCTCGCCACCAGCGATGCGACAGCCTCCGCCGCAGTGGCCTCGGTCCTGCGAAAGCTCGGTCTTCGCGACCGGGTGCAGGCTGTGATCCTCGCCTACGAGCTCGGGATCGTCGTCCCGGAGGGCTGAGCGCAGCCTTCGCGCTGTTCGGGGCGCGCGATATCCGTATCATCGCGACCAGGCCAACAAGGAGGCACGATGAAGATCTCCGCGATATTGGCGCAGAAGGGCAGCGCGGTCGCGACCATCCAACCCGGTGCTGCCATCGCCGACGCAGTGGCCGAGCTGACCCGTCACAACATCGGGGCTCTCGTCGTCTCGAGCGACGGGAACACGGTCGAAGGGATCGTCTCCGAGCGTGACGTCGTGCGGGTCCTCGACAAGCTCGGTGAGGGAGTGCTCGGCCGCCCGGTGCGGACGATCATGTCGGCTGACGTGCAGACGTGCGCTCCGGACGACACCATCGAGGACCTGATGGTCACGATGACCGAGCGCCGGTTTCGTCACCTGCCGGTTGTCGAGGACGGAGTGCTCGCAGGGATGATGAGCATCGGAGACGTCGTCAAGGCACGCATCGGCGAGCTGGAGAACGACCGCAAGCTGCTCGAGGACTACATCACCGCCCGCTAGCCGACCTCGTTCGAGAACTCGACCGACCATCTCCACCACTTGTGGTCCTCCCCGTGCCGCCAATCGAGGAGGATCCCCACCTCCCCGCCCGCCAGAAGGACCGGCAGCCCGAGGTGCTCGTGAGCCGGCCAGATCTCGCTCCGCCGCAGCTCTTCACCGCTCAGCTCGAGGAGCGTCATGGGTGAGTACTCGCCCTCCCGATCGAGCTCGCCGCCGGCGATCGGCGACCCTTTATCCGTACGGGTGTCGACAACCATCCGCTCGGGGGCTGCATGGACCAGGACTTTCGTCGCTCCCTCGGCTGTCGTGCAGAGGGCGAACTCGAGCCCGTTCATCCCGCCGTCCTGCGAGCGGATGCTCCAACGCCATGCCATGTGCCGTAACTACCCGCCCCGCTCGTATGCATCCACGAGCTCACGCCCGAGAGCAGCCAGCCGGGCCCGCACTGTTTCGGGCGAGAGCACCCGCACCCGCCCGCCGAAACGGGCCAGCTCGGCGACAGCCACTGCTTCGTGGGGGAAGCCGGCCGTGAATGTCCCGGGGCCGTTCCCGCTCGACCGGATCGCGATCCAGGACTCCAAGCGGGCGACGACGTAGCGCTCGATCTCGGGCGCCACCTCGAACTCGACGGACACGACCTCCCTCAGCCCGGCAAAGCGCGCCCGCACCTCCCCCCACGCCGCCTCCAGATCGAAACCCTCCGGCCGCTCCACCTGCTCCTCCCTCATCTCGGCACTCCTGACCCGCGACAGCCGGAAGGTCCTCATCCCCGCCTCGGTGCCGGCCATCAGGTACCAGACGCCCGCCTTGGACACGAGGCCGTATGGATGCACCCGACGAGTCGCCGCCTGCTCCGTGCCGGCTTTCTGGTAGTCGATGTCGACCTGCCGGCCGGCAAGGACTGCTTCCCGCAACGTGGCGAGCACCGCCGGGGGAGCGGCGTCTTGCGTCCCGCTCCAGCGGGCGGGATCGACATGCACTCGCTCCGTCGCACGAGCGGCCTCGTCACGGACCGGCTGCGGCAGGGCAACCAGGAGCTTGCGGAGTGCTGAGCGCACGCCTTCCTCCACGCCGAGGCCGGACAGCGCCTGCGGTCCAGCCACCAGGAACAGCGCCTGGGCCTCCGGGGCAGTCAGCCCCGACAGGTCGAGCTTGTGGCCGTCGAGCAACGCCCACCCGCCGCCGCGGCCCCGCTGCGAGTAGAGCGGGACGCCGGCACAAAGCAGCGCGTCGAGGTCACGCCGAGCCGTGCGCTCGGACACCTCCAGCTCCTCTGCGATCACGGGCACCGTGAGCTGCCCGCGTGCCTGCAGCATCAAGACGATCGCCACCATCCGGTCCGCTCTCACGGTTCGTCACGATACGACAAGAAACAGGACATCAGGTGGCCTATTTGGAGGCGTAGGCTCACAGCACACCCTTTCGACAAAGGAGAACGCCGTGTCCGGTGATGCAACTGACCCTCGCGACACCTTCCGCCGGGCTCTCGATGTGGCGAAGCCGATAGTCGCCACGATGAAGCCCGAGCAGGCGGGCGACCCGACTCCCTGCAGCGAGTTCGACGTCGCCACTCTCACCAACCACCTCATCGGGGCGATAGCACGGGCGGGATCGATTGCGCAGGGCGTTCAGGTCGAGGGACTGCTCGAGCCGAGCGCAGCGGAGCCGCCCGGCGGCTGGACTGCGGCCATCGAGTCTGCGGCGAGCGGCTCGCTGGAGGCTTGGCGCGACGACGCCCTGCTCGCCAAGGAGTTCGTGTTGCCATGGGCGACCCTTCCCGGGGGCGGGATCCTCGTGATGTACGCCCTCGAGGTGGTGCTCCACAGCTGGGACCTGGCGGTGGCGACCGGGCAGGAGCATCTGCTCGACGACGAGCTCGCCGAGGAGCTGCTGCCGGTAGCACAGAGGTTCCTACCGCCCGAGCACCGTGGCGGCGACATCCCGTTCGCGGAGGTAGTCGAGGTGCCGGCCGACGGGCGGGCGTCCGATCGCCTGGCAGGATTCACGGGACGTCGCAGGGCGTAGCCCAACGCCAGGGCGCTCCCCCGGCCCGCCGATAATGTTCGTTATGTAATATTCAGCGGAGCGGCGGGCGGGCTGGTGCCTGAGCTACCGAGGGCGCCATCGCCGGCCCCGCTCCCCGTTCACGGCTGCCGCAGGGATTAGCGTCACTGCATGGAGCACGACGAGGCGGCGCCGGAGCACCTGCACGAGCCGCACGAGCGCCAGCCGCACCAGCGCAACCCGCAGGAGTTGCACGAGCCCAGCCCGCACGAGCCGCACGAGCGCCAGCCGCAGGACCGAAGTTCCCGACGAGGCGCCAGAGGTGACGGGGCATGTGTCGGCTCACGTCGTGACCCCGGTCGCCGCCGGAGGCACGACCGCCCCGGCCGAGAGTCCGGGCTTGCTCGCCCACCGCCACGAACACGTCCCTGCCTGGCTCCGCAAGACCGATGGAGAGCCCCGCTGGCAGATGTCGCTGTCGCTGGCGATCGCCGTCGGGTTGCAGTTCATCGTCCCCGAGCGCCTGGCCTTCCACCCGCGCTGGCTGATGCCGTCGGTCGAGGGGGCCTTCCTGATCGCCATCACGGTCGCCAACCCTGGGCGGATCAATCGGGTCTCGCAGACGCTCAGGACTTCGACTTTCTTCGTAGGGCTCGTCGTCAGCTTCGCCAATGCTTGGTCCCTGGCGTTGCTCGTGAAGGGCCTCGTGCGAGGTACGGAGGGCGAGAGCGCCGGGCCACTGCTGCTCATCGGGGCGGCTATCTGGGGGACGAACGTCATCGTCTTCAGCCTCTGGTACTGGGAGTTCGATCGTGGCGGTCCCGTCGCAAGGGCGCACGCCAATCGGTTCCATCCGGATCTGCTGTTCCCGCAGATGGTGACGCCCGAGTACGTGCGCCGCACGACTGGGAGCCGCAGTACTTCGACTACCTGTACACGTCGTTCACCAATGCCACGGCGTTCAGCCCCACCGACACGATGCCGCTCAGCCGCTGGGTGAAGATGCTCTTCCTGATCCAATCGGCGGTGTCGCTAGTGACCGCCGCCCTCGTGATCGCGCGCGCGCCGTCAACATTCTGAAGTAAGCGGCGACAGGGCTAGGGTGACCAGATGCGTCCCTGGTCGAGCGAGTTCTCCGGCCGGCTCGACGAGATCGAGTTCGCCAGCACGGCCCTCCAGGGCAACCCGCTCGGCGACTCCCCGATCCGCCCGCTGTGGGTCTACACGCCTCCCGGCTACGACGACGATCCCGAGCGCCGGTTCCCGAGCGTGTACGTCCTGCAGGGATTCACGGGCTATGTGTCCGCATGGCGCAACCGGGTGCCGTTCCGGCCCAACTATCTCGAGCTTGTTGACGAGCTGTTCGCCTCGGCAGGGGCTCCCTCGTGCATAGTCGTCTATGTCGACGCCTGGACGGCCGTCGGCGGTAGCCAGTACGTCGACTCCCCCGGCACCGGGCGCTACCACACCTACATCTGTGACGAGATCGTTCCCTACGTCGATTCCCACTACCGCACGCTCGCCGAGCGGGATCATCGCGGCGTCCAGGGCAAGTCGAGCGGCGGCTTCGGAGCGATGATCACCCCGATGCTGCGGCCGGACCTGTTCGGCGGGTTCGCCACGCACGCCGGGGACGCCCTCTACGAGTACTGCTATCTACCCGATTTCGCCGCCGCCCACCGGGCTCTGCGCGACGAGTACGACGGCTCGATGCAGGCCTTCTGGGACGATCTCAAGGGGCGCCCGGCGATGACGAAGGGCTTCGACTCAGCGTTGGTCGAGGTCTACGGCGTCGCCGCCTGCTTCTCCGCCGAGCCCGACGGCCAGGTGCAGCTCCCCTTCGACCCCGCCACCGGACGGATCGTGCCGGACGTCTGGCAGCGCTGGCTGGACTGGGATCCGGTGCGCATGGTCCCGCACTTCGCAGATGCGATGCGAAGCCAGCGGGCGATCTGGGTGGACGCCGGTCGGGCCGATGACTACAAGCTCGACATCGGAGCCGAGGTCTTCGTCGACGAGCTCGCCAAGCTCGGCATCGACGATTTCCATTTCGAGCTCTTCGAGGGCACGCACGCCGCCATCGAGTACCGCTATCCCCTGTCGCTCGCATACCTCGCCGAGCGGCTTTCCCCCTGAACAACCTGGCATTGCGCCGCTCGTAGATGGCACGCTGGTCTCACGGCTCGAGGAGGTAAGTGACTGTGGCAGACGTCCCGACGATCCCGCCGCCCCCGAAGTTCGAAGACCAAGCGGCGGAGCGGTTGCACCGGAAGCAGAGGTTGGCGGCGGCGTTTCGGATCTTCTCCAAGTGCGGCTTCGACGAGGGCATCGCCGGCCACATCACGGCCCGCGACCCTGAACTGACCGATCACTTCTGGGTCAATCCGTTCGGGATGCACTTCGGCCTGATCAAGGTCTCCGACCTGATCCTCGTCAACGACCAGGGCGACGTGGTCGAGGGAACCCGGGCCGTCAACCGTGCCGCCTTCTGCATCCACTCGCAGGTCCACGCCGCCCGCCCCGACGTGGTGGCGGCTGCCCATGCCCACAGCCTGTACGGCAAGACCTGGTCCTCCCTCGGGCGCCGCCTCGACCCGTGACCCAGGACTCCTGCTCCTTCTACGGCGACCACGAGGTGTTCACCGATTTCACAGGGGTCGTGCTCGACGTCGAGGAGGGCAAGCGCATCGCCCACGCCCTCGGTGGCGCCAAGGCCGTGATCCTTCAGAACCACGGTCTCCTGACGGTCGGGCACTCCGTCGACGAGGCCGCCTGGTGGTTCGTCACGATGGAGCGCACCTGCCAGTCGCAGCTCTTGGCTGAGGCGGCGGGCAAGCCGATCCCCATCCCTCATGAGATGGCCGCACTCACCGCCGGCCAGGTCGGCTCACACCTGCTCGGCTGGTTCAGCTTCCAGCCTCTCTACGACCGCATCGTCAAGGAGCAGCCCGACCTGCTCGATTGAATGCGGCGGGTTGGGTAGAGAAATGTGTATCGGAGTCCCCCAAAACGCGCGTTGAGCGCGGATTCCGGCACTCCAATACACAATCTTCGGAGCTACTCCGGAGCGGCGGCTCTTCACAGCCCCGTCAGCGGGCGTCGAAGGTGGCGATCAAGCGGCGTGCCGCCCGTGCCTCGTCGACCCGGCGCACCGGCGTGGTTCGAGGCGCCGCGTGCAGCCCCGCCAAGCCGTCTCCCCCAGCCCGTGCCGCGGCAGCGATCGACTCCAGCGCCAGCGCCAGGGCCTCCAACGTCTCGGGCGACTCGGTCTCGGTCGGCTCGATCATCAGCGCCTCCTCCACGATCAACGGGAAGTAGACCGTCGGCGAGTGGAAGCCCTCTTCCAGGAGCGCCTTCGCGATATCGGCGGCCTTCACACCGGTCTCACGCTTCAACGTCGCCGCCGAGAGCACGCATTCGTGCATGTTCGTGCGGTCGAACGGAACGTCGTAGCTGCCACGTAGCCGTGCTCGTATCCAGTTCGCATTGAGCACGGCAGTCTCGGCGACTCGCTGCAAGCCGTCGCGGCCGTGCAGGCGGATGTAGGACAACGCCCGCAGCAGCACGAGGGCGTTGCCGTGCCAGGAATGGATGCGGCCGATCGAGCGCTCCGGCGTGGACCACACGTAACGGTCGCCGTCACGAGCCACGCGTGGACCCGGCAGGAACGGGGCCAACCTCTCCCCCACGGCCACAGGTCCCGCCCCCGGGCCGCCGCCGCCGTGCGGGGTGGCGAAGGTCTTGTGCAGGTTCATGTGCACGATGTCGAAGCCCATGTCGCCGGGCCGCACCAGCCCCAGGATGGCGTTGAGGTTGGCGCCGTCGTAGTAGAGCAGCCCTCCCGCCTCGTGGACGGCGGCTGCGATCTTCTCGATGTCCTCCTCGAACAGCCCGAGGGTGTTGGGGTTGGTGAGCATGATGCCGGCGACGTCCTCGTCGAGGGCAGCCCGCAGCTTCTCGAGATCGACGCAGCCACGCGTATCCGACCCAACGGTGGTCACCTGGTAGCCGCCCAGCGTCACCGAAGCAGGATTCGTGCCGTGCGCCGAGTCCGGGATGATGACCCGGTGGCGCTCGGATCCGTGTGCCTCGTGATAGGCGCGCATCAACAGCAGACCGGTCAGCTCGCCGGCCGCCCCGGCCGCCGGCTGCAGCGTCGCCGCCGCCATGCCCGTGATCTCGCAGAGCACGCGCTCCAGCTCGAACAGCACCTCCATCCAACCCTGTGTAGACGAGGCGGGGGCGGCCGGGTGAACGGCCGCAAAGCCAGGCATGGCGGCGATGGAGTCGCAGATCTTCGGGTTGTACTTCATCGTGCACGAGCCGAGCGGGTATGCCCCCAGGTCGACCGAGTACTGGCGGTGGCTGAGCCTCGTGAAGTGACCGACCACATCACGCTCTGACATCTCTGTCAGCTCCACAGGGCTCTCGGCGAGGTGCTCTGAAGGAACCAGCTCCTCGGCTCTCCACTCGGGAAGGCCGGACGTGCGAAGCGACCAGGAGCGGCGTCCAGGAGCAGAGAGCTCGAACACCGTCGGCTCCTCCTCCCGCCCCACTAGGGGAACGCTGGCAGCCCTCGCGCCGGCGGCCCTCGAGGGACGTGCACGCACGACCGACCCGCCCGCCATCGACGCCACCGGCTCCCCCGGCATCGACGCCGCCAACACCCCCACCGCCGCCGGCTCCACCGCCGCCGGCTCCGCCGCCGGCACGGCCTCGATGTCGCTCATCGGCGCACCACCTTCTCGAAGGCGGCCACGAAGCCGTCGATCTCCGCCTTCGTGCGCCGCTCCGTCACCGCGATCAACAGACCGCCCGGACCACCGGCCAACGTCTCGTCGATGGGGATCCCCGCCAGGTAGCCGTCCTCCAGCAGGCGCTCGACGAGCATCTCGGCCAGGAACCGGCGTGCGCACTGCGAACTCCCTCAGCACCGGCGCCGGGGCGGCGGCCTCCACGCCTTCGACGGCGAGCAGGGCTTCCCGGCAGTAGCGGGTGGCACGGGCACACCGCAGCGCCACCTCCCGCAGCCCCTCGGTGCCCAGCCAGCTGAGCTGGATCGCCGCCGTCACCGCCATCAAGGTCTGGTTGGTGCAGACGTTGGACGTCGCCTTCTCCCGCCTGATGTCCTGTTCGCGGCTGCGCAAGGTGGTCACGTAGGCGCGACGGCCGTCGACGTCGACGGTCTCGCCCACGAGCCTGCCGGGCAACCGCCGCACGTGCTCGCTGCGGCAGGCGAACAGCCCGAGGTAAGGGCCGCCGAAGCTGAGGGCGGTGCCGAGCGGCTGGCCCTCCCCCACCACCACGTCAGCGCCGTCGAGACCTGGCGGTCGCAGCAGGCCGGCAGCAATCGGGTCGAAGCACACGACGAGCAGGGCGCCGCAACGGTCGGCAAGCGCACGGGCGGCCCGCACGTCCTCCAGGCAACCGAGATAGTTGGGGTATCCCACGACCACGCATCCGGCGGAGGCTTCGCCCGCCGCCGCCCATGAAGTCAGTCCATCGGAGAGGGGAACCGTCTCCAGCTCGTGGCCCGTCCCCTTGGCGAAGGTGGCCAGCACCTGCCGCCAGTGCGGGTGGACGCCCGCCGAGAGCAGCACCCGCTGATTGCGACTGCCGGCGGTGGCGAGGTTCACCGCCTCCACGAGCGCGCTGGCGCCGTCGTAGAGGGAGGCGTTGGCGACCGGCAGGCCGGACAGCCGGGCGATCATCGTCTGGTACTCGAACACCGCCTGCAGCACTCCCTGGGCAACCTCCGGCTGGTAGGGGGTGTAGGCGGTCACGAACTCCGAGCGACCGGCGAGCGCACGGGTGACGGCCGGCACCTCGTGGTCGTAGGCGCCTCCGCCGGCGAAGCAGACGAGGTTCCTGCCGACCGGGGAGTTGCGCTGCGCGAGCTCCTCGACCGCCGCCACCAGGTCGGGCTCGCTGATCCCCGGCTCCAGGCTGAGCCCTCCTGCCAGCCGTATCGATGCCGGTACAGCGTCGAAGAGCTGCTCCAGGCGCTCGAGGCCGAGGAACGTCAGCATCTCCTCGATCTCGGCATCGGTGTGCGGGACGAAATCACCCATCGATCGAGCGGATCCTTCCTGCTGGCGCGGGACGCGCCTGGCGCGGGCGCGACCTGCTGTGCCTGCATCATCTGCGGTCGGTGCTCAGGCGCCTGTCGTCGCCAGCCGGGTGAACGGCATCTTGACGAGCTCCATCGGGAGGGGCGTCCCCCGCACGTCGACGCTCACCTTGTCACCGACCTCGAGCGAAGGGTCGAGCAGGGCGAGAGCGATGCCGCGACCGAGCAGGGGCGAGAAGTTGCCGCTCGTCACCTCGCCCCGCCTGCTGCCACCGTCGAGCACGGCATAGCCCGCGCGGGGCGGCCGCCTGCCGTCGGCGAGCAGGCCGCGCAGGCGCCGGTGCACACCGGCGGCCCTCTCCGCCTCGAGCGCCTGCCGGCCCCGAAACTCGCCCTTGTCCCATCCGATCACCCACCCGAGCCCCGCCTGCAGCGGGGTGATGCCGGGTCCCAGCTCGTGCCCGTGCAGCGGCAGAGCCGCCTCGAGGCGCAGCGTGTCGCGGGCTCCGAGCCCGGCCGGAGCCACGCCGGTGGCAAGCACCGCCCGCCACACCTCAGGGGCGGCTTGAGCAGGAACCGCAAGCTCGACGCCGTCCTCGCCCGTGTAGCCGGTGCCGGCGACGACGCAGGAAGCGCCGAGAAGCTCGACCTGCGCCACATCGAAACGGGCAACCTCCGCAGCAGGAGCGAGCGCCGGGTCCCGTCGTAGGTGGTCGTGTGCCGCTGGCCCCTGCACGGCGATCACCGCACGCTCGTGGGTCACGTCCTCCCCGCCGAGCGCCGCCAGCACCCTCCCGGTGTTGGAAGCGTTCGGCATCACGTCGAAACGCTCCTCCCCCACCCACCACACGATGATGTCGTCGAGGACCGACGCATCGTCAGGATCGAGCAGGTGGGTGTACTGCGCCCGCCCGGGTGCGATCTTGCGCAGGTCGTTGGTCAGGTTCTGCTGCAGGAGCTCGAAGCCGCCGGGCTGCTCCACCCGCACGGTCCCCAGATGGCTCACGTCAAACGCAGCGGCAGAGCGCCGGCACGACATGTGCTCGGCAATGGTGCCCCCGGGGTACTCGAGGGGCATCTCCCAGCCTCCGAACTCGACGAGCTTGGCGGAAAGCTTCTCGTGCTCCGAACGGAGCGGCGACTGTCGGAGGCTCACCCGGCCAATCTAGTGGGGCCGTCCCCCGGGTATTTCAAGCCCAGCTGGGCGACGTCCCTGCGGTAGAGAACCTTCACCCGCACGTCCGGGTAGAGCTCGGTCAGCATCCGCACCTTGCGGTTCTTGCGGGTCACAAGCTCCTGGCGGAGGGTCGTCAGCTCGATGAAGATGCCGGAGCCCGGCAGGTAGAAGTCGGGACGGAACGCCGAGAGTACGGCGCCGGATGCATCCCACTCGAGCACGAACTCCACCGGCTCGTACTCCCAGGCGATCCCGTAGAAATCGAGGACCGCAGCGAAGTGGCGCTCCGACTCGTGCGCGAAACGAACAGCGGCGACGCCGGAGGCGTCAGGGGCGTCGGACGCCCGGCGGATCAGTCGGAGCAGAGGCGTGTGACCCTTTCAGCGCCCGGCCACCGGCGTGGCACGCCGTGCGTGCGCCGGCTCGTCGCCATCGGCGGCGGCTGCCGGCTCTCGGTCGAAGTCGTGGATCGCCGCTTCGAGCTCCCCCACCACCGGCGCCAGCGGAACGATGTTGAACACTCCCTGGCCGCCGTGAAGCAGGTCGACGAGCTCGCCGGCCGTCCTCACGAGGACCGACCGCTCGCTGGCAAGGACCAGATTGACGGCGGCGACATCCTCTCCCAAGCCCTCCCGCAGGCACTCAATCGCCCGGCGGGCCTTCTGCAAGTTGACGCCGGCATCGAGCAGTTGCTTGATCACCTTCAGCTCGAGCAGATCCCGGTACGAATAGAGCCGCTGACTGCCGCTGCCCTTGGCGTCGGCCACCGAGGGACGAAGCAGATCCGTGCGGGCCCAGTAGTCGAGCTGCCGGTAGCTGATACCGACGATCGAGCAAACCTGCGGACCTCTGAAGCCTTCGATGGCCATCGCCTGCACCCCGGTTCTCTCGCCAGCCTCCGGATGGCTGACACGCACGTAACTACGTGGCTGTCATAAGGTTACGACCCTCAACCCTCGACGTCAACAAGAGGTTTAGTATTGCGAATCGCCGTACCTGGCGCCGCTGTTCACCCTGCTAGACGGCCGGTAGCTCATTCCTAGATACGAATGGTTCGCAATTGCGGCCCCTGCCCGAAGGCTTGCCACGGACAGTGATGATCGGCCGTCGAGGCGTCGGAGCCTCGGGAGTAGGAGGGAGGACGAATTGATGCAGGTGCTTCAGTTTCGGTAGAAACGGCTCTCCGGGTACATGCCCTCCCAGCCCGGATCCGGCGGCCCGACCGACCGCCGCCCCGCCGGAGCGGGGTCGCCCCTCAGGAGCTGAAGTCCTCCGGCCGCACCTGGTCGAGGAAGGCCCGGAACTCCCCCACGAGCTCCTCGGGCAGCGCCTCCTCCTCCGAGTCGTCCGAGTCGTCCTGCTCCATGATCACGCCCTCGGAATCCATCAGGTCGTCGGCGACGAACAGCGGCGAGTGGGTGCGGGTGGCGATGGCGATGGCGTCGGAGGGACGGCTCGAGACCTCGAGCGTCCGGTTGCCCACCTGGAGGTGGATCTCGGCGAAGTAGGTCGAGTCGCGCAGCTCCGTCACGACGATGCGCGTGACCCGTGCCTCGAGAAGGTCGAGCACGTTGCGGAAGAGGTCGTGGGTCAACGGCCGCTGCGCCTCGATGCCCTGCAGCGCCCGGGCGATGGATTCGGCCTCGGCCGGCCCGATGAAGATCGGAAGCGCCCGGTTCGCCCCGTCGGTCTCCTCGAGGAATACGACAGGTGTGTTCGAGCGCATGTCCACCCGTACGGCACTGAGGCGAACCTCGACCATGACCAAGAACCTACTCCCCGAAGGCGCTCTCTACATAGGCATCGGGATCATTCGCCAACATACCCGGGTCCACTGCGAGCAAGTCTCGTACGTTGCGGTACTTGCCTTCGTGGTCGAGCCCGTAGCCGATCACGTACTCGTCGGGGATGGTGAATCCGGTGTAGCGGATGTCCACCGGCACGATCCGGCGGGCGGGACGGTCGATGAGCACGCAGGCCTCGAGGCTGGCCGGCTCGCGGCGGCGCAGCTCCCCCAGCACGTAGGTCATCGTGAGCCCGGTGTCCACGATGTCCTCCACCAGCACGACCCGCTCCCCGCAGATGTCGAGGTCCAGGTCCTTCAACAACCGGACACGTCCGCCACCCCGCCCGTACGACGAGATGGCGAGGAAGTCGAACTGGACCGGGATGCTCTCTGGTATGGCCCGGGCCAAGTCGGCCATCAAGCAGATCGAGCCCTTCAGAACCCCGACGATCACGACGCCCTGCGGATGGTCGCCGCCGATCTCCGAGCCGAGCCGCTTCACGGCCTCTTTTATTGCGCGCTCGTCGAGCAACGTGCGCGGCTCGGCCCTCATCCCCCCGTGACGTCTCTGAGCGCCGTCCGCAAGAGGGCGCACTGCAGGCTCGCCGCCAGGTCCGACATCTCCGACAGCAGCTCGCTCGCCTTCTGGCGCGCCTGCGGGTTGCGCTGGCGAAGTAGCGGCATCACCAGCTGCGACAGGAGGTCCGCCTGCCTCTCGGCGGCGTTCTTGAAGGTCTTCAGGTGACGGGGCTCGATGCCGTGCTTGGAGAAAGCCGCCGCAAGGCGTGCCACAAGGAGGGCATCCTCGTCGAAACAACGCACTCCGGCGACCGCCTTGCTCCCGACGAACCCGAAGTCCTCCAGCCGGTCGATCTCGGCGATCGAGAGACCGGCGGCATCCGAGAGCTCGTCGATAGTCATGCTGACACCGGAGGCGAGTGAACCGACCTTGGAAGCCTGGGCGGACGCCTCCCCCGGCGAGGGCTGGGAGGGCTGGGAGGGCTGGGAGGGCTGGGCAGCCTGGGCAGCCTCGGCAGCGTGGGCACCCTGGCTCGACGCCCCGCTGCTCGATCTACCTGAAACCGGAGATCCCGAGGGGGCCGACGGTTTCGACGCGGACGACCCTGGGCCAGGCGCCGGTCTGCCCGCCTGTCGGCCCGCCGGCCGCTGACCGGAAGCGGCCGGCTCCGCAGGCGTAGCGGAGGGCTTGGCCTCGGCCGAGGTCGGCTCCCTCCCGCTCGCCGGCGCCTCGGATTGACTCTGCCCGGGCACGGCGGCGGGTGGCTCCGTATCAGCCGAGCCTGCTGCAGAGACTGCCGGCGTCTTCGCCATCTCGCGCGGCGCAGAGGCAGCCAAGCCATTGCCGTGCTGGCGGGACGGCAGAGGGCGGACTCCGGGCGGCAGCGAGAGCGTCCGCGCCGGCGCCTCGGCTGCCGCCGCCGGCTTCGGGGGCCGCACGGGTGCCTCGGCCGGACGGGAGGACGAGCCTGCGGCAGCTGTCTGCGTGGCGGCCGGGACCGCAGAAGTGCCCTGAACCCCGGAAGAGGCGGCCGGCTCGCGGCCGGCGAGCGACGCGCCGACGAGAGCCGGCTCCTCATCACGTCCCGGCGGCGGGCCACCGAGATCCTCCCGGTCCGGCTCCTCGAAGAGGCGAGGGGCCGATTGCAGGTCGTCTGGCGGCGCGCCCTCGAGTCGCCCCTTGATCACCTTCAACGGAAGGAAGTTCTCCCTCTGTTGGCGGAGGATCCAGCGCAGGCGCTCGACGTCGGCCTCGTAGAACTTGCGGTACCCGGAGGGCGTGCGCTCGGGATCGAGCAGCCCTCGGCTCTCGAGGAAGCGGATCTTCGAGATGGTGATGTCGGGGAACTCGTCGCGAAGCAGCGCCAGGACATCTCCGATGGAAAGGAACGAGCGGTCGGTCACTTGCTCAGCCGGCGCTCTCGGCGACGAAGATCAGCTTGAACTTGCCGATCTGCACCTCGTCCCCGCTGTCGAGGATGGCCTCGTCGATCCGCTCCCGGTTGACGTAGGTGCCGTTCAACGAGCCGACGTCACGCACCACGAATCCCTCGGGCTTGCGGCAAAGCTCGGCGTGGCGCCGGCTGACGGTGATGTCGTCGAGGAAGATCTCGCTCTCCGGATGGCGCCCCACTCGAGTCACCTCCCCTGCCAGCTCAAAACGCTGCCCGGCATCCGGCCCTCGCCTCACGATCAGGGCACCGCCACTGCCCGGAGTGTCCATCGATCCGACGACCATCTCGTACTCCCCCGAATCGGGAACCGGCTCCACCGGCACGAAGCTGACCGTCGTATCCGCCCTACCCGGCAACACCGTCCCGCACGAGGAGCAGAAATTTGCTCCGTCCGGGTTGTCGTGTCCGCAGGTGGTGCACTGCACGCAATCAACGGTAGCCGGTCGAGCCGCGTCCTGCGGCCCGTCCATCGTCACCAGAAGTGCCCCTTACGCTGGGAGGATGGCTTTGTAGGCGGCCGCATCCAGCAGCGTGTCGAGTTCCGACGCTTCGGCGGGCTCGATCACGCACAGCCACCCGCCACCGTAGGGCTCCTCGTTGAGCAGCTCCGGCTTCTCCGACAGGTCGCCGTTGACCTGGGCGACCGTGCCCGCGATCGGGGCGTAGACCTCCGACACGGACTTGGTGGACTCCACCTCCCCCAGGGTCTCGCCCTTTCCCAGCGAGCTGCCGACCTCTGGCAGTTGCACGAACACCACCGGCCCGAGTGCGTCCTGGGCGAAGTCGGTTATCCCGATGCGCACGCCACCGCCCTCCTGGCGAGCCCATTCGTGGTCGTTCGTGTACCGCAGATCATCGGGCACGTTCATGGCGAGGACGTTAGACCAAGGGTCGGCCGATCGCTGACGGCCGCCCGGGGGCTCGCGCTTGGGCAGGGGGCTGGGCCGGCCTCGGCCTGTGACGGCCTCTCGAGCGCCGAGCCTGCTCAGTGAAGGAAGCCCTGGATCTCCGTCGCCGCGCGGGCCGCCCGCAGCTCGGAGGCGTCGGCGGTGGCCGCCTCGGCGTAGACGTGCGTCGTCGGATGGTCCGGATCCGGCACGACCAGAGTCCACCCCTCGTCGTCGAACGCCTTGACGCCGTCGGTCAGCTCCACGGAGTCGGCGTCCGACCGCTCCAGGATCGTCCGCATCACCGTGCCCTTCTGCTCGAAGGGGGTCGCGATCTCCCGGTGGGCGACGTGGACCGGCGGCAGCTTGTCGACGAGCGCCGAGAGCGGCGTCTCGTAGCGGGCGAGAAGGTCGAGCAGGTGGACGAGCGCTGCGACGGCGTCGAAGGCCGGCAGGAAGGCCGGGAAGGCGTACCCGCCGTTCGTCCCGCCTGCGAGGTAGGCCTTGTGGGCCATCGCCTCCTTGATGAGCGACGACGTGATGATCTTGGTCCAGACAAGCTCGGCCCCAGCCGCCTCGCCGAGCTCGGCGATCCGCCGGCTGGCAGTCACCGGCACCGCCAGCCGGGGCGCCTTCTCGAGCGAGGTGATGAGCTCCACGAAGCAAAGGAGCATCTCGTCGTCCGAGAGCACCCGTCCGCGCTCGTCGACGACGGTCAGCTGCTCGCCATCGGGGTCGATGACGGCCCCCAGATGGGCGCCGGCCGAGCGCACGAGATCCCCGATGCGCGCCGCGTTCAGCGACCTCTCGAAGCTCATGGCGCCGATCGTCGAGGCCTGCGGGTTGACGGCAAGGATCTCAGCCCCGAGTTTCGCGAGAACGTTCGGCATCACAAAGCTCGCCGTCCCGTAGCCGTAGTCGAGCACGAGCTTGAACCGGGAGCGGCGGATCAGGTCCAGATCGACGCCCGCCATCAGCTCCAGCGTGTAGAGCTCGAGGGTGCGTGAGGGGAAGCCGATGTCCCCGATCTCAGCGGCCAGCACTCGCCTCGACTCCTCCCTGAAGTAGAGGCGCTCGACGCGGCGCTGCGCGGACTCGTCGAGGTCGAGCCCGTCGGCGTCGAGGAAGCGCATCACCACTGACTGCGGGTCTCCCGGCGACAGCCGCACCGTGATCCCACCGCTGGCGGCCGTGGATCGGACGTGGAAGCGCGTCACCGGGACGGTGGCGACCTCCAGGTCCTCGACGTTCTGCCCGGCGGCGTTGAGCCCGACCATCGCCGCCCGCTTCAGCGCCCGTGCCGCCCTGCTCGAGTCGCGCGACGTGGCGACGGTGACTCCCTTCGGCAGCGTGGTCGCGTAGGCCATCGCCACCCGCACCGCCAGCTCCGGCGAGAGGTCGACATTTGCGAGCCCCGTCACGCCGTAACGGCCGAAGAGGCTGCGGTGCCCCCGCGACTCCCAGACGATCGAGGAGTTGATGGTCGCCCCCGCCTCCACCGTCTTGTGCGGGTAGATCTTCACCCCGGAGCCGATCACGGCGTGGCGACCGATGTGCGCCTCGTCGGCGAGCACCACGCCCTCCTCGAGATGGGCACCTTGGCGCAGGTCGACGGAGCGGCCGATCACCGAGCCGCGGGCCACCACGCTCGCGCCGATGTAGGTGTTGTCCTGGACGATGGTCCGCTCCAAAAAGGCGGTGTCGCCGACGCGGACGTTCGAGCCCAGCACGCAATAAGGAGCGAGGTGGGCGCCGGCGCCTATCCGGCTGTTCGGCCCGATCACGGCCGGGCCGTCGATGGTGGCGCTCGGGTCGATCTCGGCGCCCTCGCCCACGAACAGCCCGGGACGTACCGGAAACCCTTCGATGTCCACCGCCACGCGCCCGTCGAGGACGTCTCGATGTGCCTGGAGGTATGCCTCCAAGGTCCCGACGTCCTCCCAGTAACCCTCCATCACCCAGCCGTACAGGGGTCGGCCGTCTTCGAGAAGGGCGGGGAAGACCTCCCCCGAGAAGTCGACGGGGCGCCCCGCTTCGACGGCGTCGAGCACTTCCGGCTCGAGTACGTAGATACCCGTGTTGATGGTGTCGCTGAAGACCTGGCCCCAGGTCGGCTTCTCCAGGAACCGCTCGATGCGGCCCTTCTCGTCGGTGATGACGATCCCGAACTCGAGCGGGTTCTCCATCGCCTTCAGCGCCAGGGTGGCAACTGCACCCTGGGCGTTGTGGAAGTCCACGAGGGCTGTCAGATCGACGTCGGTCAGCACGTCTCCCGAGATCACCACGAATCGCTCGTCGAGCTCCTCGCGGGCGTTGAGGACCGAACCTGCGGTGCCGAGCGGGGTCTCCTCGGTGGCGTAGATGATGCGGACGCCGAAATCGGAGCCGTCGCCGAAATAGGTCCGGATGGCGTTCGCCATGAACGCCACCGTCACGACGATCTCCTCGAAACCGTGCCGGCGCAGCAGGCTCACGATGTGCTCGGCCATCGGTCGGTTGACCATCGGCAGCATCGGCTTCGGCTGAGCCGTGGTGAGCGGCCTCAAGCGGGTCCCCTCACCGCCCGCCATGATCACAGCTTTCACATATCCGACCCTATCTAGCCGGCAGCTGCCGGGGGGGACGACTCGGCAGCGAGAGCGGCGATCCTGGCGGCCCTGCCGTCGCTCAAGGCCTTCCGCGCCAAGGGCACGTACGACAGGGCGGCGATCCAGGCGAGGGCGAGTATCGGCACGATGCCGACCCACGTGACATCGCGCAGCGCATGCTGCCAGGCAGCCGCCCCGTCGGTGAGCAGGAAGAGCGGGAAGCAGACCATCAAGCCGAACGTGGCGGCCTTGCCCGCCCAGATCACGTCGATACGCTTGGCGCCGAGGGCCGCCAAGCCGAGCACTGCCCCCGAGACGAGCACCTCCCGCACGATGACGACCAGCCCGAGCCACAGCGGCACGGCGTGGAACACCACGATCGCGATCACCGACGTCCCGACGACGATCCGGTCGGCCGTCGGGTCGAGGATCTTGCCGAGGTTCGACACCTGGTTGAAGCGGCGTGCCACGAACCCGTCGAGGAAGTCGGTGGCGCCCGTGCATGCCAGCACAACGGCGGCCGCCACCGGGTGGCGTGACCCGAACAGCAACCAGCAGAACACGGCGAGACCGCCGAGACGCGCCACGCTCAGCAAGTTGGGGACGGTCAGCACACGGTCGAGGCCGTCTCCTGCTGCTGTTGCCACGGGCGGAGTCTACGACCGCGCCCTCGGCACGGGCCCCGTCGGCGCAGGTCGAGGATGCCTGGATGGCCGGTCGGATGCGAATCGCCGGCGGGTCACGCCGGCGATTCGCTCCCCCTCCGTTGCCCCCGCGGGTGAGGCAGGCCCTTCGGCGATGACTCCGCTGGTCGGGGCACCGCCGCCAGCTGAACAGAGTACGAGATCTGGTAGCGGGAGCGCAACAGGATTTCACTACCGCAATGCTCGAACCTGCCTTATCCTTTCAGTGTGGCCGAGTGGTTCTCGATCGAGGTCTTCGATGGGAAGTTCACCGCACGCGCCTGGGCGGAGGCCTTCGGGGACTCGCTCGTGCAGACAGCCATGTGGCACGCCGCCACCGATTGGGAGTGGCACTACCTCTCCTGGGGCGTGGTGCTCGAGCTGGAGTTCAAGGATGAGCTGGTGTGGGGGGAGTTTCGCGATTCGGTCGTCGTCAAGGCTGCGCTCGACGCCGTGCCGGACCCGGTCAACGGCCTGATCGTCAAGCGGGGGCGGGGCGGCAGCTCCGGCTCGGCCAGTCCCCGACGGCCGCGCCCGCTCGCCGGCTCAGGCGCCGCCTCCTTGCCCTTGCCGATCGAGGAGCCCCCCTTCGAGCTGTCAGAGGCTCGCTTCCTCGCCTACGGTCAAGTCTCCCTGGCGGCTCCCGTCGGCATCCGGCAGGCCTCCTAGCGCCTCACTAAGTGAGCCAGTTGAAGCCGACGGTGCTCGACGTGACGCCGGTCGGCGGCCTCGACCCGGCAAAGCGCGAGGCGCTGCAGTCGAGGTAGCTGCGTCCGGGCGTCTCGAAGTAAGCCGTGGCAGGCCCCCTGTAGCCGAGGACCCGAGCCCCCTGGTCGTCGTCCAGTATCCCCCAGCAGGTGCCGATGCTCCCGCCGGCGGCGGGTGCCCAGGCGGTCATCACTGCGAAGCGCGGTTGCGGGTCGATGCTGACCTGGTCCGGTCCGTCGGACGGCTGGCCGAACACCGCCGCCACGCCCGTGTCCAGGGTCGCCCAAGAGCTGCTCCGCAATCCGGCGAACACAGGATTGGTGGCGCCTCCGTTGGAAGAGCCGTATACCTCGACCCCGGTGAGGGCCTTCTGGACATCTGCCTGCGCCGCGGCGTCGGCAGCCGTGACCCGTGTGAGCAGAGGATCGACGGACTGGAGCGGAGAAGCGTGCGAGGGGGCCAGCGGGTCCACCTGCTCACCCCACTTGCTGAACTTCATCGAGATCGTGCCGTAGGGGTACTGCACGTCGAGCCGTGTCGGCAGGTAGGGCGGCGACGTGGCCACCGTGAGAGCGGCGGGCGCACCGGCATCGGCGGGATCGAAGCCTTCGGCTGGGAAGGCGCCGTGGATCACGATCGTTCCGTCGCCCGGGGATCCGGTGCCCGACTGGGTCAGGGGGCCACGGAGCCGGAGGTTCTGGAGTAAGGGGCTCTGCAAGACGAGCGAGAGCAGCTGCGAGGCGATCAGGCTGGAGTCCGCAGGCAACGAGACCCATCTGTTCTCGACAGTGACTGCGACATCCGGGGCCACGTCCACCCAGTAGGAGACGTTTCCGTCGACGTAGATCGTGTGGTGGACGACGACGAGCGTGAAGTCGGCGAAGCCGGATGTCTCCGTGGCGGCACCCCCTTCCGGCGAGACGTCACTGCTCAGCGTGGTCTGCTGCCCGAGCGAGGTCGTCTCCTCGATGTCGACGTGCACCGTGCGGGCGGCGGTCGCCGCTCTCACCGTCGTCAGCACGATCTCGGAGGGCGACATCCGCGAGAGCCCCGGGTTGGTGCCGGCGGCAAGGGCGATGGCGGTTGCCACCCATGCCACTACCACGGAGCCGGCGACGGCGAGAGCGACAATCCTTCCCCTGCGGCGCCGCACCGACGGTCGTCGGTCAGCCGGATTCCCTGCACCAGCAGGTGGAGCTTCCCCGGGCGCCCGTTCCCCAACGGGAGGCTGACCGGCAGCGAGAGGCTGGCCGGCAACGAGAGCCTCTCCGGCTATCGGCAACTCGTGGCGACGGGACCATCGCTCGAAGTCGCGGGTCCCGGGTTGCTCGAAGTCGCCGCGAGCCGGAACTTCGACCTCGAGATCGTCAACTTCGGTCACTGCGCCCGGTCGGCGGGACGTCGGGTGCCGGAAGGCCCTGCGGGGAAGCTGCCAGCGCTGCTGCCCATGACGGCTCCTCGTCGGGTGCGTACCACTTCCCGTCCCAGGCCTGCCACCAGTCCGGCGCCGCCGGCGCGTCGCTCACGGCGCCTGAGGCTAGCTGTCAGAACGGTTGAGCAGGTGTACGCGCGCCTGGTCGCGGGGGCGGACGACGATCTGGTCGACGTCGACGTGGCTCGGGCGGGTGACCGCAAACACCACGCATTCGGCCACATCCTCGGCGCTCAGGGGGTGCACACCTCGGTAGACGGACCTGGCGCGCTCGGCGTCTCCGCCGAAGCGTACGAGCGAGAACTCGGTCTCCACCATCCCGGGGTCGATCTCGGTCACGCGGATCGGCTTGCCGAGAAGCTCCATGCGGAGGACGTCGTTGACGGCGCGCAGGGCGTGCTTTGCGGCGTTGTATCCGGCACCGCCCGGATACGGCTCGAAACCAGCCACCGACCCGATGTTCACCACATGACCGTCGCCCGAATCGAGGAGCTTCGGCACGAGAGCCTTGGTCATCCGCAGCGTTCCGAGCACGTTCGACTGGTACATCGCCAGCCACTTGTCCTCGTCCGCCTCCGTGACCGGTTCCAGCCCGAGCGCGCCGCCGGCGTTGTTGACGAGGATCCGGCAGGCAGGCACTCGCTCCGAGAAGGCGAGCACCGACTGGCGGTCGGCCACGTCGAGAACCACCGCCTCTGCGTGCCCGCCCGCTTCGCCGATCTCCTCTGCCACATGCTGCAACCGGTCGAGGCGGCGAGCGCCGAGGACCACGTCGAAGCCTGCGGCCGCCAGCAGCCGGGCGGTGGCCGCCCCGATGCCGCTCGACGCTCCCGTCACCACCGCAGTGCCGCTCGTCATCGGGAGCGGACCCTACCCGCCGCAGCGACGCGCCGTTCGACCACGAGCAGCGAGACCGGGCCGGGAGGCGGTGGATGGAAGGCTTGCCGGGGCGGGGCACGCTCGACTCGGATGTCGAACAGCCGCTCCGAGCCACGGGCCTTCTCCGCCCAGGACAACCAACGGCAGGCGGCGTAAGAGGGGACCACCAGATCGGCACGCTGGAGCCGGCTGTGGTTGGCGACCAGCCGCCTGACGACAGAGGCGAGAGCGGCGAACGGGGGGTTGGAGACGACCTTGAACGTTCGGCCTGGCAGCTGCAGCCGACGGGCGTCCGCTCTCACCACGCGCACCGGACACCCTTCGAAACGATCCCGCAGCAGCGCAACCCGACCCTCGTGCAGCTCGATGGCGATGACCCGCGCGCCGGCATCTACGAGCGCTGCCGTCGAGCGCGCCGCGGCCCGCTCCCACGTCGAGCACGAGGTCACCGCGGGCGATGCCCGCCGAGGCGACCAAGCGCCTGGCTTGGCGGCTATCGAGCTCGTGGAACCCCCACCGGACGGCGGGAACCCCGGGCACGGAACGCCCGGACCATGATCGTTGTCATACGGATCATCGTACCTGGACGGGTCGCACGCGCGAGATGATGCTCGTGGCGGTCGTCGGGAGCTCTCGGCCTCGCCGACGGAACCTTGCCCACTCGGACGACAATCGGACCAGACGAACGGAGAACGAACATGACATCCTCCTCATCGCCATCTGCCAACGGGACGATCCGTCACGGCGACGTCGGCTACGTGTCGCTGTGGGTGCCCGACGTGGGAAAGGCCCGAGCCTTTTACAGGGAGGTCCTCGGATGGCCGGCTGAGGGCCACCGGGAGGTGCCGTGGGCGGCGGTGCCGATCGGCATGTACGGCGGCGTGAGCGAACCGACGCTCTTCTGCAACTACTTCGTGGACGACGTGGACGAGGCCGTGGAAACGGTCCGCTCCATCGGTGGTCGGGCCGACGACCCCACCGTCGAGCCGTGGGGCCGCAACGCGATGTGCGCCGACCCGGAAGGGATGTCCTTCGCCGTGTTCGACAGCTCCGCGTCGGCCAGGGCCGGCCGACCGGCGACCAACGGCGAGCGACACGGTGACGTCGCCTACATCACCGTGCACGTGGGTGACTCGGCGGGTGCTCGTGCCTTCTACGGGCGGTTGCTGCACTGGGACTTCCAGCCCGGGCGAGTCGAGGACGGGTGGCAGCTCCCCGACGTGGCGCCGATGACGGGGATGCACGGTGGATGGGAACGCCCGCACGTCGCACCGATGTACCGGGTGGACGACATCGGTGAGGCAATCGGGCGCGTGCGGAGCGCCGGCGGCACGGCGACAGACCCGGAGACACAGCCCTACGGGATCAGCTCCGACTGCGTCGACGATCAGGGCATGAAGTTCTGGCTCGGCGCCCTCTAGCCCCCCGGGAACCGCCTAGCCGGGCGACGTGGAATCAGGTCAGGGTGCCGTAGAGCGCAGCCGTGCGGCCGGCGATGGCGGACCAGGTGAACTGGTCCAGCACGCGTTGGCGGCCCTGCCGACCCATCTCGGCTGCCCGTTCCGGATCGGCTGCCACCGCCAACACACGCTCTGCCAGCGCCTTGCCGAGGCCCACCTCGCCCTCCGGCACGGGAACGAGGAACCCCGTCACACCTTCGACGACGATCTCCGGGATGCCGCCGACCGCCGTCGCCACCACGGGCAGGCCGCAAGCCATCGCTTCGACGTTGATCAGGCCGAACGGCTCGTAGACCGACGGGCAGACGAACACCGTCGCATGGCTGAGAAGTTGCACGACGTCAGGGCGCGGCAGCATCGCCTCTATCCAGTGGACGCCGGGCTCGCTTGGAGGCCAGCGCTGCCGCCCGGGCCGACATCTCGGCCCCGATCTCGGGGGTGTCGGGAGCACCCGCCAGGAACACGAGCTGGATGTCGGGCGGCAGCAGCTCCGCCATGTCGAGCAGATGGCCGATCCCCTTCTGCGCGGTGACCCTCCCGATCCAGATGACGGCCGGACGGTCGGGGTCCACGCCGTACCGTTCGAGGACGTCGGTCCCCGGGTCCGGCTGGTACTCGCCGGCGTCGATCCCGTTGTGGATCACGTGCACCCGTTCGGGCGCGCACCGCCGGGTAGACCCGGATGATGTCCTCGGCCATCGCGGCGGACACCGCGATCACCGCGTCAGCGGCTTCGATCGCGGTCTGCTCGCAGAAGCTCGACAGCGCGTAGCCTCCGCCCAGCTGGTCGGCCTTCCACGGGCGCAACGGCTCGAGGCTGTGCGCGGTCATCACGTGCGGGACGTCGTAGAGGAGCTTTGCCAGATGCCCGCCGAAGTTGGCGTACCAGGTGTGGCTGTGGACGACGTCGACGCCCGCGACGGCCGCCGCCATCCGCAGATCCACCGCCATGGCCTGCAGTGCGGCGGCCCCGCCGCCCGTCGGCAGCGCCTCCCACGGCTCGTAGGTCGCCCGCACGAGTGGCAGCGTCCGCTCGCTCCCGAAACAGTGCACCTCGACCTCGACGAGGTCGCGCGAGCTCTCGGCTCAGGTACTCGACGTGCACACCGGCGCCGCCGTAGACCTCCGGCGGGTACTCCCGAGTCAGCATGGCGACCCTCAACTCGCGGACCTCGCGGCCCTTCCCGACGACGACGACTCCCTTCTCCGAGACCACGTGACGCTCACGGTCGACCTCCTCGTCGACCTCCCAGCTCGGCCCCCGCCTCGACGATCACGTTCTTGTCGAGGATCGCCCGCCGCACGACGGCGCCCTTACCGATCTTCACGTCGTTCATCAGGACGGAGTCCTCGACGAGCGCCCCGTCCTCGACCAGCACACCGGGCGACAGGACCGAGCGGCGGACGGTGCCGCCCGAGATGATCACGCCGCTGCAGACGAGCGAGTCGAAGGCGCGGCCCGCCGCGCTCGGGGTCCTCGAACACGAACTTGGCGGGCGGGAGCGAAGGCGGCAGCGACGTGTAGATCGGCCACTGGTGGTTGTAGAGGTTGAAGACCGGGTGGACCGACACAAGGTCCATGCTCGCCTCGTAGTAGCTGTCGAGCGTCCCGACGTCGCGCCAGTAGCCGCGGTCCCGCTCGGTCGCCCCGGGAACGTGGTTGTGCGTGAAGTCGTAGACGTGCGCCTCCCCGGCGCCGACGAGCGCGGGGATGATGTCGCCGCCCATGTCGTGGCCCGAGTCGGGGTCGTCGGAGTCGGCGGCGAGGGCGTCGATGAGAGCCTGGGTGGTGAAGACGTAGTTGCCCATCGAGGCGAACACGCAGCCGGGGTCGTCGTCGAGGGGCTTGGGATGGGACGGCTTCTCGTGGAAGGCCCGGATCTTCGTCCCCTCGCCCGGTTCGATCACGCCGAACTGGGACGCCTCCTCGATCGGCACCCGGATCCCTGCGACGGTGACGCCCGCCCCGCTCTCGATGTGCTGCTCGAGCATCTGGCGCGGGTCCATCCGGTAGATGTGATCGGCACCGAACACGCATGATGTAGTCCGGGCGCTCGTCGCCGATGATGTTGAGTTCTGGTACACCGCGTCGGCGGATCCGGAGAACCACTGCCGGCCGCGGCGCATCTGGGCCGGCACCGTCGTGACGTAGTTGCCGAGCATCGTCGACATCCGCCAGGTTCGCGAGATGTGGAGGTCGAGGCTGTGGCTCTTGTACTGGGTCAGCACGACGATCTTCAACAGGCCGGCGTTGGCCAGGTTCGACAGCGCGAAGTCGACCAGCCGGTACTGGCCGCCGAACGGCACGGCCGGCTTGGCCCGGTCGAGGGTGAGCGGCATCAGCCGCTTGCCCTCCCCGCCGGCCAGCACGATCGACAGGACCCCGGGCATGGCGGGACCTTAACCGAGCAGTTGCTGCGCCACGTCGATCCACATCTGGGTGGTGAGCCGCAGCGACTCGACGTCGACGCGCTCGTCGTTGCCGTGGAAACGGGTCGAGAAGTCCTCGAAGCTGACACCGTCGCTGAAGAGTCCGAAGCCGTACCCGATGGCGCCCTTGTCCCTGAAGAAGCGAAGGTCTGTGCCGCCGGCCGTCATGCGGGGGACGAGCGAGGCCCGCGGGTAGGCGTCCTGCACCACCCGCTCGAGCACATCGCGGAGCCTCGTGTCCCACGGCGAGGACGTCGAGGGGCCGTCCTGCAGTGCGCTCACCTCCACCGAGGCGGCCAGATCGCCGAGCGCCGCCGCCAGGTTCTCCGCCACGTCTGCTGCCGTTTCGCCCGGCAGCGTACGGATGTCGACGTCGAGCTCGACGGCGTCCGGGATGACGTTCGTCTTCACGCCCCCGTGCGCCACGTTGGGGCTGAAGGTCATGTGCGTGCAGGCGTGGGCGAGCTTGGCCGTCCTCTGGTCGGGGATCGACTGGCACGCCTCGTAGGCGCGTTCTGGGTCGACGAGCGCCTCGCGCAGCTCCTCGGGCACGGCCAGCACCTGCGAGTGCTGGCGCCAGGTGTCGGTGATCACCGCTCTCGGGCGGTAGCGCGCCAGCCGTTCGACCACCGCCGCCGCCTTCACGAGCGCGTTGTCCGCCCCGAAGGGCATCGACCCGTGCCCGGGGGTGCCGCGTACGCGCAGCCGGCGCCAGGCGATCCCCTTCTCTCCGGTCGTGAGCGTGATGCGTGGGCCCTCAGCCGTGCGGTGGACGATCCCTCCGGACTCGGAGAGGACGAAGTCGGCGCGGATGGCGTCGTAGGCGTGCTCGGCGAGCCACTCGGCGCCGTGGTGCCCTCCTGCCTCCTCGTCGGCGACGGCGAGGTAGATGAGCGTGCCGCGGGGTGCGAACCCCGACTGAGCCAGGTGCCGGAAGGCGACGGCCATCGAGGCGGTGAGGTTCAGCATGTCGATGGCGCCCCGCCCCCAGACCTCGCCCTCGACAAGCTCCCCGCCGAAGGGGTCGCGGCTCCAGCCGGAGGGCGTCACCGGGACGACATCGGTGTGGCCCATCAGGCAGAGCGTGGGCGCTGAAGGGTCCGAGCCCTCGATCCGGGCGACGAGCGACCCGCGCCCGGGCAGCGGCTCGAAACGCTCCACCGCCAGCCCCACCCCCTCCAGATAGTCCCGCAGCAGATCGGCGGACCGGGTCTCCTCGCCGGATTCCGGCCGCCCGTCGTTCACGCACTGATTGCGGATGAGCTGTTGGAGAAGCTCGGTGACTTCTCCCGTCGGTGCCGGGCTGTGGTCGATCACGGCTCGATTCTTGCGAACTATCGCTCGGATCGCACTGCTGCTAGCTCCGCCGCAGGATGCGCAGGGCGTAGAGGGCGTAGGCGTCCGCCACCTGCTCCACCCGGTAGGGCTGGCTGCCGTCCCACCACTCGGCCAGTCGCAGCCCCATCGCGGCCACCGCGGCAGTCGCCAGCCATGCATCGGGCACGTCGAACACGCCGAGGCGGACGCCGCGCTCGATCACGTCGGTGAAGATCTGCTCGGACTGGCGCCTCACGGCCAGCACCCTGTCCCTGTTGGCATCTCCGAGTGCGGACAGCTCCCGGTTGCAGATCCGGGCCAGCACCGGGTAGGTGGCGTGCAGCGCGACGTGAGCCCGAACCAGGTGGTCGACCTGATCCTCGGGCTCGGGACCCGACTCGAGCAAGGCGTGGCGGAGAAGCTGATGGTGCTCCTCGTGGCCGAGGTACATCAACTCGTACAGCAACTGCTCCTTGGACTCCAGGTGCGAGTAGATCGAGCTGGCCTGGACGCCGGCCGCGCGGGCGATCTCTCGCACCGACACCCCGTGGTACCCGCGCGAGCCGAACAGCACGAGCGCCTCCTCCAGCAAGCGCCGGTGCGTGCCATCCGATGTGGCGCGGGCAGGCAGTAGAGCGGTCCCCGACGCCACTGTCGAGCCACTTCGCGCCATCTTCAGGCGAGCCATCCTTCGTCTGCCGAACGACCGTTCGGCGCCTCTTGCAACAATAGGTGGTCGAACCTCGCCTGTCGCCAATGTTCGCCTCGAACCTTGCTTGACAAGCAGACCGCCGGCGGACATCCTAACGACGAAACGAACGCTCGTTAGGGGGTAGTTTTGCTACTAGGGGAACGGGCAGGCGGCCCATCTGAGTTCTTCGACGTAGCGGTCCGCGGGGGGACTCTCCGCGCGGCTCGATTCGGGACAGGCGAGAAGCTGGCTCTGGGGATCCACGGGCTCACAGGCTCTTGCATGCAGTTGCAGCCCGTCGCCGATCTGCTCGGGCCGGAGTGGACGCTCGTGGCGCCGGACCTGCGTGGTCGTGGCGCGAGCAATCAGCTGCCGGAGCCGTACGGGCTGCAGAGCCATGCCGAGGACTGCGCCGCCGTGTTGCGATCGTTCTCCACGTCCGCCGTCGTGCTAGGCGAGTCCCTCGGCGGCTATGTCGGCGTGGCGCTCGCCGCCGCCAATCCGCAACATGTGCGACGGTTGGTGCTCGCCGACGGAGGGCTCCCCCTCCCCCTACCGGACGGAATCGACGCCGACGAGATGCTGCGGGTGGTCGTGGGGCCGGCCGTCGAGCGGCTTGACCAGGTCTATGTCACGAGCGAGGCGTACCTCGACTTCTGGCGACTACACCCGGCCGTCTCGGAGGAGTGGAATAGCTACGTGGAGCGGTACCTGGCCTACGACCTCGAGCCCGTGGAGGGTGGCTTCACCCCACGGGCACGCACGGAGCCGGTGCGCCGGGATGCCGCCGACCTGCTGGCGGGCGAGGCACTGCTCGGGCGCTGGCTGGGCGAGATCCAATGCCCGATAGATCTCGTGCGGGCGGCTCGCGATCTCCTCAACAAGCCGCACCCGCTCTACCCCGACGACGTCGTCGAGCGGTGGGCGAGGCGGCTGCCGCGGCTGAGCGAGGAGATGGTCGAGGACACCAACCACTACACGCTGATGTTCGGCGCCCGCGGGGCGCAGGCCCTGGCCCGGCACGTGACTGCCGCGGACGGTCCCCGATGACGGCGGTGCCGGCGCAGCAGCGAGCCGTCCCGGCTCTGGAGATCGAAGGTCTCGCCGTCGCCTACGGGGGCGTGCAGGCGCTGCACGGCGTCTCGCTGGAGGTGCCTGCCGGCGGCGCGGTCTGCCTGCTCGGTCCGAACGGCGCCGGGAAGAGCACGCTGCTGCGCGCCATCTCCGGCCTGCTCGCCTTCCACGGCGGCCGAGTGACCGCCGGTCGCGTGCGGTACCAAGGCGAGGAGGTGCTCGGTCGGGAGAGTGCCCGGCTCGTGAAGGAGGGTGTGGCGCAGGTGCTCGAGGGACGCCACGTCTTCGCCGAGCTGACGGTCGACGAGAACCTGCGTGCGGGCGGCTTCACCCGGCGGGACAGGGGCCGCAGTGGCGAGCTGCGCCAACGAGTGCTGGACCTCTTCCCGGTTCTCGGTGAGCGGCTGCGGCAGCCGGCGGGCCTCTTGTCCGGGGGCGAGCAGCAGATGCTGGCCATCGGGCGGGCGTTGATGAGCGATCCGCGTCTCCTCCTGCTCGACGAGCCGTCGCTCGGACTGGCGCCCCTCGTGATCCGCTCGATCGGCGCCGCCCTCAAGCAGATCAACTGCGATGGCGTCGGCGTGCTTCTCGTCGAGCAGTCGAGCGCGCTGGCGACCGCCGTCGCCCCGAACGGCTACCTGATCGACACCGGCGAGGTGGTCGCCAGTGGACCGACGCGGCAGTTGCTGGCCGATGCGCAGCTGCGCAGCGCCTATCTCGGCGTGGGCACCGGCGGTGCGGGGGAGGCGGTAGGCGGGGCAGCGCCGGTCGGTGGCGGCCGATGAGCGAGTGGGCGCTGGAGGTGAGGGGGGCGAGCCTGCGTTTCGGTGCGGTGGCCGCGCTGAGCGACGTGAGCTTCCAAGTGCGCCCCGGCGAGCTGTTCGCGGTGATCGGGCCGAACGGCGCCGGCAAGACGTCTCTGTTCAACCTTCTCAGCTGCATCTACCCTCCCACGGCCGGCGAGCTTGTCTGCCTGGGCCGTGACATGTCGAAGTTGAAGCCGCACCAGCTGGCAGGGCTCGGCGTGGCCCGCACCTTCCAGAACCTGGCTCTGTTCCCGCTCCTCTCGGTCCTCGAGAACGTCCTCGTGGGCCGCAGCTGCCATATGAGGGCCAGGGCCGTGCGGGCAGGGCTCGGGCTGCCAGCAGCCCGTCGGGAGGAGCGGGCCAACCGCCAGGCCGCCCGCGAGGCACTCGATCTGTGCGGCATCGGCGGCATCGCCGCCCGCCCGGTCGGGATCCTGCCCTACGGCATCCGCAAGCGTGTCGAGCTCGCACGAGCCATCGCCATGGAGCCGAAGCTGCTGCTGCTCGACGAGCCGGTGGCCGGGATGAGCCGGGCCGAGCGCGCTGAGACCGCCGAGCTGATCCGCTCGGTGCACTCCGAGATCGGCTGCGCGGTCGTACTCGTCGAGCACGACATGAACGTGGTGATGACTCTCGCCGAGCGCGTCCTCGTGCTCGACTTCGGGAGGACGGTCGCTTGCGGGCCGCCGTCGGAGATCCAGTCCGACCCGCAGGTGATCCGCGCCTATCTCGGCGAGCCGGAGCCGGACGAAGACGCCGACGCCGACGCCGACGCCCAGGCTGCGCGAGAGGACGCGCTGACGTGAAGACGTTCATCGTGCTCCTCTTCGCGGGCCTCGCCCTCGGCGGGGTCTACGCACTGGTGGCGCTCGGCTTCACCGTCATCTACAGGGCCAGCCGGATCATCAACTTCGCCCAGGGTGAGCTGTTGGCGCTCGGCGCGCTCGTCACGTCGGCCCTGATCTCCTCGGACAACCTGCCGTTCTGGCTCGCCTTTCTGATCGGCGCCGTGGCGACGGCGCTGGCGGGGTACGGGTTCCAGTTCCTGGTTCTGCGTTTCGCTCTCGGGAAGCCTGATTTCACGATCGTGATGCTGACGCTCGGCCTGGCGGCGGTGGTCGGCGCGCTCCTCGACGGCCTGTTCGGCTCTGGCCCCCGCAGCAACGGCGATCCCTGGGGCGCAAGCACCGTGACCGTCGGCGGCATCGCCTTTCCCTGGGTCCAGGTCTGGACGATCGTCTCGGCTCTCGTTCTTCTCGCCGCCTTCTGGGTGTTCAACAACCGGACTCGTTACGGTCTCGCGATGCGCAGCGCCGCAGTCGACCCGGAAGCGGCGATGGCCATCGGGATCCCGCTGCGCCGTGTGCACCGCACGGCGTGGGCCCTGGCAGGGCTCGTCGCCTGCGTCGGCGGCGTGTTCCTGGGCGGCTACCCGCAGACGGTCACGCCGGCCATCGGCGATGTGGCGCTGCTCGCCTTTCCCGCCATCATCCTCGGCGGCCTCGACTCCACCACGGGCGCGGTGGTGGGCGGGTTCGTGATCGGAGTCGTCGAGGAGCTGACCGCCGGCTACCAACCGACCTATGCCTCCTGGCTCGGCCAGGACTTCTACCTCGTGGCGCCGTACGTCGTGATGTTCCTCGTGCTCCTCGTGCGCCCTTACGGCCTGTTCGGCTCGAGACCGGCGGAGCGGCTGTGATCAAGGTCCGCCCGCTCGTCGTCGCCGTCGCCCGGCCGCGGGTCATCGGCACCTTGGCGGCCTTCGTCGTCGCGCTGGTACTGCCGTTCCTGGTCGACGAGAACTGGCTGCAGAACTTCGCGGTGATGTTGATCTTCGCCTTCGGAGCGCTCGGTCTCGACGTGCTCACGGGGCGAACCGGCCAGGTCTCGCTCGGGCACGCCTTCTTCCTGACCGCCGGCGCCTACACCGCGGGGGCGCTCGGCGCCAACCTCCACCTCACAGCCGCCATCTGGATCCCGGCCGCTGGAGTGCTGGCGGGCCTACTGGGGCTGATCGTGGCTCCGACCGCGTTGCGGCTTCGTGGCTTGTACCTGGCGATCGTCACCATCGGGCTCGTCTACCTCGGACAGCATCTCGGCAACAACCTGACGGCGGTGACAGATGGTCCCGGCGGGCGGTCGCTCCCCGCTGTCTCGTTCGGGCCCCTCCAGTTCTCCAAGGGTGTGTCGATCGGCAACACGTTCTTCGACACGAACGGTCTCTACTACTACCTGGCGTTGCTGCTGTTGATCCTCGGGATGGTCTACGTCCACAACCTGAGTCGCAGCCGGGTGGGCCGCGACATGGCAGCCGTTCGTGATCGTGAGCTGGCAGCAGCGGTTCTCGGTGTCAACGTGGCGCGCACGAAGACCACCGCCTTCGTGATCTCTTCTGCGATGGCAGGCGTCGCCGGCGCCATGTACGGGTCGCTCCTCACCTTCGTACGGCCCAATACCTTTGATCTTGTGCTCTCCATCGAGTTCGTGGCGATCATCATCGTCGGCGGCATGAGCAGCATCTGGGGCCCGCTGCTGGGAGCGATATTCGTGCTCGGCCTGCCGGACCTGCTGAACGAGTACTCCGGCTCCATCCCCTTCCTCGCCGGCGGCACAAGCACCACAGGCATCCCGCCCCTCGACGCGGCGACGATCGTCTACGGCGTGCTGCTCATCGTGTTCTTGTTGCTCGAGCCCCGCGGGATCGTGGGTCTCGCGCACCGCATCGGCTCTCTCGTCCGACGCCGGCGAGAGGTCACCGCCGCAGACGGCGTCATCACATTGGGAACCGCAGCCACAGCATTGGCCGCTGCAACACTCACGGAGGGGAAAGAGGAATGCAACTGAAGCGGACGAGAGTCCTTGCCGTCGTCGGCGCTGCGGCGGCAGTGCTCGCCGGCTGTGGCGGGACCGGAGGTTCCACCGGAGGCAGCACTACGACAGTCAGCTCGGGCGGAGGATCGAGCTTCGTCGGAGGGCCGGGCGTCGACGTGGCGAGCAAGACGATCACGCTCGGCGTGTTGACACCCCTGTCGGGGCCGGCCGAGCTGATCGGCAAGCCTCTCACGGCAGGGCAACAGGCGTACTTCGACTGGGTCAACGCCAATGGCGGGATCGACGGCTGGAAGGTCAACCTCGACGTCAAGGACGACCAGTACAACCCGCAGCTGCACGTGCAGTTCTACAACCAGATCGTCAACAGCGTCGCCTTCATCGCCCAGTCCCTCGGGAGCCCGACCACCGCCGCCATCGAGCAGAACGCGCAGCAGAACAACGTGCTGCTCGGCACGGCCGCACAGTCGTCGGCGTTCGTCAACCAGAGCGTCAACGCGGTCATCGGCACGCCCTACGCGATCGACGTGGCAAACGCCTTGTACTACCTCACCCACACGCTCGGCAAGGCGCACGCCAAGGTCGGCATCATCTACCAGAACGACGACTACGGGGCCGACGGCATCAAGGGCTACGACGCAGCCCTGGCCGCCTACCACTTCGATGACGTGGGGCGAGCGAGCTATGCCGTCACCGACACCAGCTTCACCTCGCAGGCGCTCGCCATGAAGAACGACGGCGCCCAGTACGTGGTCCTGACTGCCATCCCGACTGCTGCGGGCGCCATCATCGGCACGGCTGCAGAGATCGGGTTTCACCCGCAGTGGATCCTGCAGGGGCCAGCGTGGTCGGAGTACCTGATGACCACGACCGGTGCTGCTTCCGGCAAGCCGACGGCAATCGAGAAGGCGATGGTCGGGGCGTGGGTGCTCGGCTTCGAGGCCGCCTGGGGCGACACCAGCGTGCCGGGGATGTCGCAGTTCCTCTCGATCACCAAGAAGTACTACCCGACGCAGGTGCCGGACGGTTACTTCATGTACGGCTACTGCATGGCGGAGATGGAGACCGACATGCTCCGCAAGGCGATCCAGGCCAAGAACCTCAGCCGTTCGGGCATCCTCAACGCCAAGGAGAACCTCGGCACCGTCGACTTCGGAGGACTGATCCCGACTGCCCAGTTCACGCCGCAGAACGGGCCGGCGGATCGTGAGACGGACATCGGACAGGTCACGCTCAGCTCGCCCGGGTTCTTGAAGATCATCGCCCCGTACTTCGAGAGCGACGTGGCCAAGACGATGACCTTCGCCGCCGGCTAGACGTTGGCTCGACGCCGGCTCGACGTCGGCGAGTTTTCGAGGAGGAGGGGGCCGGTGGTTCGCCACCGGCCCTTCTCTTGTCGCGGCTCAGAAGTCGATCCGCATCGCCACCCGCCGTTTGCTCGGCCGCGTCAGTCGGAGTCATCCCTGCGGCGGCGAAGGCGGCGTGGCTGCCGACGCGGTCGGGCACCCTTCGAGTGCACACTCGGACACCGTGGATCGGCCTATGCGGAGCTCCAGTCGTTGCAGCACGGAGGGGAATTATCCGGTCTCGAAGGCAGGCCCGCCGGCACCACCTACACGACCGAGCTCGAGAGGTTCCTGCCGGCGCACGGATACTGCACCTGAGCGGGCCTTCAGCCGAGCAGGCGGCGGAGGAAGCGGCCTGTGGTGCGGTTCACCGACCGGTAGACGTTGCGGCGTATGAGGCGCTTCCCGACGGCCGGCGGCCCCTTGGCGGCAGCCTGGACGTTCCCCAGATCCCGGGCGGCCCGGTAGAGCTGCGAGCGGAAGGACTTGCGTCGAGCCATGGTGCAGATCGTAGGCCGTGAGGTGGCACGTTGCCCCTGTCGGCTCTCACAGGAGGATGGTCTTCGCCACATTCCTGGTTAACGGGGGATGAACAGCGGGAAGTAGAGCTTCGACACGTCCTCCGATAAGGACGATCGCAAGGAGATCCAAAGCAGATGTCCCCAACGAAATCCAGAAGCTCGAGGGGCAAGGCCGGCGGCGGCAAGAGCGGCAGCGGCAAGAGCGACAACCCCAACGGTCCGATCCTGGCGAAGATCGGGCCCATCGAGCTCGACATCCCTCGCTCCATCGGGTACTTCGGCGGCGTCGGTGTCGCCGTCGCCGCCGGCGTGCTCGATCCCGCAGTCGGGATCTTCATCGCCGCGGTCCCGTTCCTGAAGATGATCAATGTGCCCCGCTTGCCGACTCCGCCCCGCTTCCTCGGGCAGGTGTTCGAGGGAGTGGCCAAACCCGTCGGCGGCGACAGCGAGGGAACGGTCCGCCTCGTCACCGGCGCGGGCTCCAACGCCCCGCCCGTGACCGCGTCACAAGGATGACCGAGGACATCGTCGTCGTCTGCATCAAGGCGGCCGCCGGAGGGACGCTCGTCGTGCTCTTCGCCCTGATCGGAGAGGTGCTGAGGCCGAAGTGGCTGGCGGGGCTGTTCTCGGCTGCGCCATCCGTGGCCATTGCCAGCCTCACCACCACGGTGGTCTCCAAGGGCGACAGCAAGGCGTCTATGGCAGCCCTCGGGATGGTGTTCGGTGCCGCAGGGTTCGTTGCCTTCGCCGGCTGTGTCCGTCCGCTGCTGGATCATTGCCGTGCGGCGGCGGCCTCGGCCATCGCAGTGTTCGTCTGGGCGGCGGTGGCGGCGGCCGGCTACCTCGCCTTCCTCGGTTGAGCGCTCGGTCGGAGGACTCGGAGCCGCTCTTCGGCGTCTCTCTCGCATCGGTGCGTAAGGTGCCGTTTCGCGACATTGCTCTCCGGTTCGCGTTCGGAGCGGCGATCTCTGCCATCGCGGGGATCGTCTCGATCGTCTTCGGGTCCCGCGTCGGTGGTGTCTTCCTCGCCTTCCCGGCCATCCTCCCGGCCACGCTGACGCTCATCGAGAAGGAGGACTCGACCAAAGACGCCGAGGGAGACGACGTCGGCGCGATCCTCGGGGCCGCGGCGTTGATCCTCTTCGCCGTAATTGGATGGCGGTTCTTCCCCCGCCTCGGCGGTGCCGTGACACTCGTCATCGCCACTGTGGCATGGCTTGCCGCCGCGATCGCCCTCTACCTCTGCCTCCGCCTTCCTTGGCGCAGGTGGAGCGGGAAGAAGCAGCGGGGATAGGGCACCACTCCTACCCGCGCCGTGGCGATCAGGCCGTTCCCGCGCCCAGCGACGCCAGGAACGTCTCAGCGAGCCCGTACGGTTGATCATGGTGGTGCGGCCCGCTCGGGACGTTGAGCCACCAACCCTGTACGACGCCTTCAGTGCCCTTTGCGATGTCGAGTAGTTGCTGGGGCGTGGCTTGCCCGCCGGCCGGTGTAGCCGAGAGCCCCGAGAGGATGATCACCTTCGGATTGGCAGCCTTGGCGGCCTTGGCGATCGGCGCGATCCAGGCAAGGTAAGCCCGGAGATTCGACTGGAGCCTGAACTCCTGCGCCTGTATGTCAATGACATCGGCGTATGGCGCAATCGCTGGAATTATTGCCGAGGCGACCGGTCGAACCGTCATCCCGGGCGTCACCGGTCCCCCCTTGTATCCGGGGATCCATCCGGGTGTCGCGACGAGCTGAAGACCATGGGCGTGCGCTACCTTGCCGGCCAGCTCGTAGAAGTGAGTCGGATCCAGCCGCTCGTCGGGAGGGGTTGCCGGCCAGTCCTCGTTGTCGTACATCACGGCCCTGACTGCATGCGGGAGGGATCCGGAGTCGACCTTCGACGCGAGCGTCGCCTCGCTCGTGAAGTCCATCGTGGGGATGACGTCGACGTCGTGAAGATCGACGGGGACCGTGACCCGTGCCGAGGTCACGTAGATGACAGATCCGGCAAGGGCGGCAGCAGCCTGACGATTGCCTGCCATGGCATCGAACACCTTGCTCGTCATGATCCAGACCCGCTGGTGTCCAGCCGAGGGCAAGGAACCTGCGGGCCGCAAACCGGTAGTGGTAGGTGACTGCGACGCGCCTCCGGAGCCGCAGGCGGATGCGATCAGCGCCAGGGCAGCACCGACGAAGCCGAGGACAAACACCCGGCCGAGTCGGCTCCATACAGCTGACGGACGAACCATCGCTCGGAGTCTGGCAAAGGCGCCCGATGCACGGGTCGTGGGTCACACCTAGCCGTCATGTTGCCGAGGAGGGCTTGATCGATAGAGAGTCCTTCCGGCGGCACAAAAGACTGCAGGTCCCGCTACGGCGTATAGAAGGCGGTGATGATCGCGCCTGCCGCGCCGTTCGATCCATCGCCATCCGCGAGAACAATGGTATTGAGAAACCGGTAAGGGCCCCCGCTGCTGCAATTAGAGCCGGGTCCACCGTAACAGGGAGGATCCTGGTCGCCCGGCGGCAGCAATGATGTGACCACCCAGACGGCGGCGCCATTCACCGGGCCGTCCGGCTCGTCAAGTGTCGCGAAGAGTTCTTGAACTGGCGTGCCACCCCCCGTGCCTGCACCAATCGCTCGTTGAGCATCGATCGCGGCCGGTCCGCTGTTCGGCGTCAGCAGCTCTGAATCCGCTATGAGGATCCCTCCCGTGGGAATAGTCGCCGGCATGTCGACAACCACCTCAACGGCGGGCTCAAGATGTCGTGCTCGAGCCAGCATGGAAGCACTGGGGGGCTTGATCCGGCGCAAGGCACCTGGATTGGCAGGCGGAATCGTCAGGGAGTTGGATGGGTGAGTCGGATTCGGCTGAGTTGTTGTCGTGGCATCAACTACCGTATCCCGGCCCCTTGTTGCTGTTGATGAACCCGCCGAGCGGCTGCCGCATCCTGCTGTCACCAGGCACACACCGCACATCAAGATCACGGTCGGCCTCATAATCACCTTCGTCCGTCAGACTGAGAGTCGCCATACGAACTGCCGTCAAAGCTGAATAACTGGCTCTGGCCCGCTGGTACAGAGTTAAGTAGTGTTTTTCAATTTGCTCGCCGCCGAAGAAGGGAGACTAATCAGGGTCCCGGCCACTGGCAAACGTAGCCACTGGCCCATATTGATCCGAGACACTCAGGGTATCGTCGTACAGCGCGACGAGAACCTGGCCCGCGACCCCGATGTAATTCGCAGGAGTCACCGGCTCCGCTGCGCTGCCAAGGACGGACTGAGCGGTGGAGTTCAGCGAAACGAGATCGTCAGAAGTAGGTTGCTGGAGGGTCACCAAGACCCTGTCGGTCGAGGAGTCGGGGCCGAAGCTATCAACACTGATGCCGAGCGACTTCCACTCTGCCAATGACACCGAAGCCAGCTTGTCTGTGAGCTCAGAGAGGAATGTCCAGCTATTTGCCGCGTTTACCACGTTGTAAGGCGTGTCTGCACTCTTCTTCGCGGCTACCGCCGCTAAGAAGGCACTCGAGTCCGAAGCGGTGGATACGACTTCAATTGTCAGAAGTCTGTCGCATCCGGTCGCGTATGCACCAGCAAAGGCATTCGGATACGTGCCTTCTCCGAGCAACGTCACCGCGCTGCCGAATTGCGACATCGGCGATCCTTCGTCGTCAGGACACGGACTGGCGGCCGCTTTGCTCGACGCTGCCGCCGAAGGCACACCGTGGACCAGCAGGATTGAGCCCGCGGACAGTGCGAGGACCCCGACCGCGGCGCCAAGCCGGCCATGACGGAGGCAACGGGCGCGCAGTTGTCGCGTGTCAACCCGCACAATCCTCGCTGCCCACATGCCATCGGGCACTTTAGTCACCCCCGTTCCCACCTTCGATGCAGGCCGCAAAGCCCGATACAAGGGTACCCCCGCAGGTCGGAGAACGATACGTCGCGAAGGTGAGGCCGCAGCACCCTCGGTGAGAGATCCCCCGTCGCCCTAGGCAGCGACCGGGGCGCTCGCCTCCCACGTCGATCGCTAGCTGCCGCCCCGTTCTCATCGGAGGCGCCAAATGCAGGAGCGACTCGCCTGGGGAGCCGCCTACGGCACGACGAGCGCCTTGAAGGCAGGAGTCGGCTCAAGGTGATGCATGGGTGACTCGGCCACAACTCCATTTGCATCGCCGTCCACATCTACAGTCACGTCAGTCGCGATGTCGACCAGGCGGCCGCCGACCCGGGTCGCCGCCGTCATCCTCGGGGCGGGCTGGTCCCCCGGTCGGGCCGCTTCGCGTCGCTCAGCTGCACTCTCGTCGAGGACGCGAGCCAGCGCTCGGATGCCGAACCGGACTTGCGTCTCTTCCCGAATAGATCCGCCACTGTCGTGATTTCGAGCCGCAGCATCCCCTCATCGTCGAACCCCGCAACCGCGACGAGGTATCGGTTAATGGGCCGACCGCCAAGCTGCGCCGTGTCCTGCGACGAGCGGTAGTCCGCGGTCAGGCCCGCGCCACGAGGCGTTCGACGAGTATCGACACTGAACGCTCCGTGCCGTGATGCACGACGTAGGTGGCCGCGTCAGCCTCCGAGGGTTGCAAGATGGTTGCAAGCACCGGTCGAGCCGGGCATCACACCCCATCTGACCTGGTCCGGCCGGAGGCGGTCGGGCTGGCGGGAGTCGAACCCGCGACTTCTTGACCCCCAGTCGGCTGCACGCCGTCCGGTCTGGGCAGGTCTGCCGAGCTACACCTTGTATTACTTGGGATTCCCGACGAGTCCCCGGTCGGTCTGCTTGGGTCTGCAGAGCGCGGACAGATCCAGTCGCACTGACAACCGCGCGACAAGCCCCGCTGACTCCGCCGGCATCACCCGAGCACGTCGAAGGCGGAGGTATACGATTCCGGCGATGCCTCGGGAGGCTCTATGAGCGACGGGGACGGCCCTGACTGGTACCGCGATGCCAGTGGACAGTGGCGCCAGATCCCACCGCCACCTGGCGCCACGACACGGGCTACTTGGCTCCCCTCGCCGCCCGCGGCGCCGGCGGCGTCTCAGCCGCCAGTTCCGGATCGCCGATTGTCACGGCCCGTCAAATGGTTTCTCCTCGCCCTCGCCAGCGCCGGTGGCATCGCGTACGGCGTCTATACCGCCAACTCGAGCACTCCGCGTGCGACCGTCAACGCAACTCTCTACCAGGACCAAGGCTCAGGCGAAGCCAGCCTGCCGCAGTTCACCGTGACCGACTCGAGCTGGCATCTCAGCTGGTCCTACGACTGCTCGAGCTACCCCGAAGAAGGCCAAGGCAGCTTCATCGTCGAAATCAATGGATACGGAGGCGCCAGCGAGCCCGGCGTGGACGAGCTCGGAACGCAGGGGAAGGCTGTCGAGAGCTACTACGACTCCGGCACCTTCAACCTGCAGGTGTTCTCCGTGTGCGACTGGTCCGTGAGCGTCTCCGAGCCCTAATTCCGGCGGCGCTACAGGAAAGGCCCAGTCAGCGTCCCCATGGGCGGCGGGGCCTGAGAACCTGTCAAGACCCGGTACCCGCCGGACAGGCCAGAGCTACGTCACCTTCCAAGATGACTAAAGCAGCAGACAGACCGTCGGTCTGCGTAATTTCCCATGGGGAGCAAAACTCTGCAGCTCCCAACCGGCGCGCCACCACATGCAGGGCGGGCAATATGGGCTACATGCCAGCCGACGACGTCGTTCTGCTCGATACCGAGTCAATTCGAGCGCTCGCGCCCTGGCCGAGCCCTTCTGCCGACAGTCTTGCGGGCATCGTGGCCGAGAGGACGTCGGTGAAGGTGCGGCTGCTCGTGCTTGAGACCGACGGCGGCGCAGAGCTTTGGTCGGCGGTTCCGACCTGGCTTGCTGTCGAGAGCCGCACAGACAGCGAACTCGTTGGTCGGATCTATGGCGGAGGTCTTGATCGTAACGGCTACCGGGAGGGCGAGTTCCGAGTAGTGCCGTTAACCGGATCTTTGACGTGGTGATGCACGGGGACGACGCCGAACCTCTCTTCACCGCGGCGCAGATGGAGCGCTTGTTGCACAAGCGGGTGCTCGCCGGGATCACAGTCGTCGACGCAGCCGGCGCTGTCCGAGAACGAACGCAGGTGGTAGGCACGGTGGCCAGCGTCGAGCCGATGCGGCAGGTCGTGCTACGCCTCAGCGACGGGAGCGATTACCTGCTCCCGCCGGACCTGCGTCCGTTCGAGGAGGCGCCGCCAGGCGAGTACCGCCTCCGCTCTACCGGGGAAGTCGTCATCGATCCAGACTTCCTGTGCAACTGGACGATGACCGACCCGACCGACCACCAGTAGGGGCCGTCCGCGCATGTCGCGGCGATCGCTGAGGCGATGCCGACCCCCTACGGGCCGATGGGGTCGGTACGGTGCTCGGGCTCCGATGGGGCGAGGTCGCCGGGCCGCAGGCTCGCTCGGTCGACTTTGCCGGGGGGACCGCCAGCGTCCTCGCGCAGCCGGGCGGTGACGGCGTGTCGGCGCCCCCGAAGTCGAGCGCCGGGATCCGTGGATACCTCGAGTGTCGGGCAGGAACCGGGACAGTGTCGCCTAGGAACCGGGGCCGCGTCCCGAAAATGTCAACCAGGTACCGGTGTCACGGTGTCAAGTATCAGGCGGCTCGGCACAGCCTTAGCCTGAGACTGTCAAGACCCGGTACCCGCCGGACATTTCGACCCCGGTAGGTACCTGACACTTCAAACCTGTCAGCTGGCGTTGATCCGATGAGGGCGGCCGCCGGGATTGGCCAGAGCGCCGTGCTCGCGGGTGCGGTCGTGGCGGACCCTGTGGGACCGGATGAGCTCGGTGCCGATCGAGATCTCGACGGTCTCGCCTACCACGGCCACCTGCACCTGGCGGCGGCGGTAAGTGGATCCGACTCGATAGGAGGTCCCCGCAAAGCAGACGTTGCCGGAGGAGTCGACCTTGCGAGTCACTGACGCCGCAGTTGCCGACGGCCGCGAGGACCGAAGCCTCCGCCCCCGTGCGATGCCGGCGGTCTGCTTGTCGAGCGGGTGTCGGCGGGCGTGGGTGGCGACGAGCACCCCGCGGTGCAAGATCTGCACCAGGCCGCCCTCGCAGACGACCTCCACGGTCTGGCCGGCCAGCCACCGACCCCCGGCCTTGTAGCGGGCGGTGGCAAAGCTGATCGTCCCGGCCGCGCCGACCCGCCGCAGGGTGAGCGGGCCTGCATCGAGAGCCGGGTCTGGTGGCGTGGCCTCGACCGGTCCTGGCTTCGGTTCGGCCAGTTGGAAGCGTTGATAAGGGGGAACCTTGCCGATCGCCTGATGCGGCCGGCGATGGTTGTACTCGTCGATCCAGATGTCGAGGGCTGCCTGGGCGTCCTCGACGGACGAGAAGAACTTGCCATTCAAGAACTCGCCGCGCAGGGTCTTGTGGAAGCGCTCCACCTTGCCCGTTGTCGTCGGCGAGTGCGGCTTGGTCAGGATGTGGCCGATGTCGTTGTTGGTGCAGATCCTGTCGAACAGCACTCGGCCGTTGCCCTTGCCGAAGCGATTGGTGAAGACCTTGCCGTTGTCGGTGAGGATCTGGGCGGGACAGCCATAGCGCGAGAGGGACCACTCGAGCGCCTCGCACACCGGCCGGGCGGTCGCTCGTGCCACCACACGTGCGCAGACCACGAAGCGGGAGTGGTCGTCGATCCCGGTCACGATCTTGGCTTCGGTCAGCTCGCCCGTCGTCGGGTCGACGATGCGCACGCCACCGACTATGTCCATCTGCCACAGCTCCATCGAGCGGGACCGCTCCCAGCGCCTGTAGTCCGAGCGGCTGCGCTTTCGCCTCCTCGGCTCCACCAGCCCGTGACGGATCAGGCAGCGCTCGACGCTCGTCCGCCCGGGCAGCGGGTCGACACCCTCCTTGCCGAGCCAATAGAGGATCGTCCGCGGCCCCCAGCTCGGATGCTCCCGGCGCATCTCGACGACCCGCGCCTCCAGCACGGCGGCCATCTGGTGCGGGCACGAGAGCGGCTTGCAGCTCTTGTCCGCCAGCCCCGACAACCCGTGGGCGGCATAACGGCCCAACCACACGTGCACCGTCTGGCGGGTCACCCCGAACCTCGTGGCTACATCGACCACCGTCGCACCCGCCAGCACTTCCAGCACCGCCTGATAGCGCTGCTCCACCACCGACAACTCCTGCAACATTGGAGATGCCTCCTTCGGACCTGTGAGCGTGAACACCCACAGCGAAGAAGGAGGCACCGGCAGATTGGTGGATACCTCGAGTGTCGGGCAGGAACCGGGACAGTGTCGCCTAGGAACCGGGGCCGCGTCCCGAAAGTGTCAACCAGGTACCGGTGTCACGGTGTCAAGTATCAGGCGGGTCCGCACAGCACTATCAGCCTGAGACCGCGTGACAGAATGCTGACAAACCGGGCCCGGTTCCGCGCTCTCGCCGCTGCGAAAGTCCTGCTCAGTGGTCGGGCTGGCGGGATTCGAACCCGCGACCTCTTGACCCCCAGTCAAGCGCGCTAACCAAGCTGCGCCACAGCCCGTGGTGACCCAACCCTAGCAGCGGGTGTCTCACACTTGGCCCGTGAAGGGTGGCTCGCACCGCTGTTCGCCAGGGTCGGGTGCCGGCCGGGGGGCCAAAGTGGTCGGCGGCGGCGCGTGACTAAGGTGCAGCACCGTGAACCACCTCAACGCGGCCTCCTTGATCCTTCGCATCTCGGTTGGCCTCACGATGCTTGCCCACGGCTGGAACCACGCCTTCGGCGGGGGAAAGCTGCCTGGCACGGCCCGCTGGTTCGAATCGATCGGAATCCGCCCCGGCCGGCTTCACGCGTTGCTGGCGACCGTGACCGAGCTTGGCGCGGGGGCGCTGCTTGTCGCAGGCCTGATCACTCCGCTGGCTGCGGCAGGAGTCGTCGGCACGATGGTCGTTGCGTTCATCGCCAACCACCGCAAGAACGGGTTTTTCATCTTCCGGCCGGGCGAGGGATACGAGTACGTGCTGATGATCATCCTCGTGTCGATCGGCATCGGCGCACTCGGCGGGGGCAAGTACTCACTCGACCATGTGATCGGCTTCAAGCTCCGCACCCTCTACAGCGTGGCGATCACCGCCGGTGGGGGGATCCTCGGCGGACTGGCACTCCTTGCGGGCTTCTGGAGGCCTGCGAAGCCGGCGCCGACCGAGTAGGTCTCCCCGGACTACAGCCCGGAGGCACCGCCGACGTCGAGAGCGCGACCGCCACGAAATCCTGACGACTCGGCGTGATCTAGGGCGCCCGAGGCGTCGTTTCGGCGACTCCACGCCCCCAAAACAAGGACGCTTACGGTTCGCTCCGGCGAAGTCGATCGCCCTCACGAGCCGCTACTGTGACCTGGTGCCCATCTACGAATACCGGTGCAAGGAGTGCGACGAGACGTTCGAGCTGCGCAGGTCGGTAGCCGAGGCATCAGATGCTGCAGCCTGCTCCTCGGGGCACCCGGCGCGGCGGGTCCTGTCCGTCTTCGCAACTGCCGGCCGGGCGTCTGCCCCCACCGCACCTGCCGCCGGCGGCTGTGGCGGCAACTGCGCTTGCGCCGCCGCCGCCGCTCAGACGTGATGCACGACCCAGGCGATCCCTTGGTAGGCGCGATAACCGAGGTAGACGACGGTCCCGACGAGGATCACCTTGAAGTGCCACGGCGCCCGCTTTAGGCGGCCATCCTCGTCGCTCTCGTCTTCCTCGTCCTCGTCCTCGTACTCCTCGTCGTACTCCTCGTCGTACTCGTCGTAGTCCTCCTCCGCATCATCGTCCCAGTCGCCGGGGGCGTCGTCCGCCCCGTCACCGCCCGGAGATGATCGTCTGCTCACACCGGCGGCACACCGTGGTGCCGTTCGGAGAAGCGGCGCGACTTGGTCGTCGCCATCTCGAGACGCTCGATCAACTCGTCACGAAGCCTCTCCGGCGGCACGATGGCGTCGATCACGAGGTCCGAGGCCAGCCGCAAGAGGTCGACGTCCTCCTCGTACTCTTCTCGCCTCGCCAGCACGTATGCCTCACGCTCGGCGGGGTCGGCGATCTCGGCGATCTTGTTGGCAAAGACGGCGTTCACCGCCGCCTCCGGGCCCATCACCGCGATCTTGGCGGAGGGGAGCGCGATGCAGGCGTCGGGTTCGAAGGCCGGCCCGGCCATCGCATAGAGGCCGGCACCATAGGCCTTGCGCACGATGACCGAGATCTTGGGCACGGTCGCCTCCGACACCGCGGTGATCATCTTTGCTCCATGCCGGATGATCCCCTCGCGCTCCACCTGCGTGCCGATCATGAAGCCGGGGACGTCGGCGAGGAAGACCAAGGGGACGTTGAAGGCGTCGGCGCACCAGATGAAGCGAGCGGCCTTGTCGGCCGAGTTGGTGAAGAGCACTCCGCCGAGCGCCATCGGGTTGTTGGCGACGACCCCCACCGTCCTGCCGGAAATACGCCCCCACCCGACGATCAACTCGGGCGCATATAGAGGCTTGATCTCGAAGAAGGTGCCACAGTCGAGGATCCCGTCGATCACGTCGTGCATGTCGTAGCCGGCGCGCTCCGAATGCGGCACGGTCTCCGGCGTCAACGGGCGGTCGGGCGCCAACGGCTCCTCGAACGGGGCCGCTTCTCGCCAGGAGCCCGGCAGGTACGAGAAGTAGTGCCGCGCCGCCAGGATCGCCGACTCGTCGTCCTGGTAGAGGTTGTCGCCGCAGCCCGAGACAGTGGCGTGCATGCGGGCGCCGCCCATCTCCTCGAGGGTCGTTATCTCGCCCACCACCATCTCGGCCATGCGAGGCGAACCGAGGTACATCGAGGCGTTGCCCTCGACCATGAACACGACGTCGCAGAAGGCGGGGATGTAGGCCCCTCCCGCCGCCGACGGCCCGAACAGGCAGCAGATCTGGGGAACCTTGCCCGACAGGCGCACCTGGTTGTAGAAGATCCGGCCCGCCCCCCGGCGCCCAGGGAACAGCTCGACCTGATCGGTGATGCGTGCGCCCGCCGAGTCGACCAGGTAGAACACCGGCAGCTCGTGGGCGATGGCGTACTCGGTGAGCCGCACGATCTTCTCGACCGTGCGTGCACCCCACGAGCCGGCCTTCACCGTCGGGTCGTTGGCCATCACGCACACCGGCCGCCCGTCGACCCGACCCTGCCCGGTGACCACCCCGTCGGCCGGCAGGTCCTTTCCGAGGGCGTTTGCCAGCAGCCCCTCTTCGACGAAACTCCCCTTGTCGCAGAGCAGGTTGATGCGCTCGCGGACGAACAGCTTGCGCTGCTTGGCGAGCTTGGCGGCTCCGGTCGCAAGGTTTCCGTCGAGCGCGCGCTCGCTCGCCGCCGCGATCTTGGCCGCTTCGTCCATCAACGGCCGCCTCGGAGGCGCACGCGGATCTCGAGCGGCGTCGGCCCGAGCTCGAACTGCTCGCGCAACGAGCGCTCCAGGTAGCGCAGGTACTGGGGCGACAGCCGCCTCGTGGCGAAGATCGTGACCGTCGGCGGATCGATGCCTCCTTGCACGGCGTAGAGGATACGAGCGCCGGGAGCTTGGTGTGCCATCTGCGCCTTGCGCACGGCATCGTTCAGCCGGCCGGTCGGGATCCGCCGGTGGTACGCCTCGATCGCCTTCTCGATCGCCGGCAGCAGCTTGTGCACCCCCAGGCCGGTCATCGCCGATATGCGAAGCACGGGCGCGTACCTGACGAAGCCGAGCCGGTCCTCCACCTCGGCGGCAAGTTCCAGGCGTCGCTCGGTGTCGACCATCTCCCACTTGTTGAGAGCGAGCACGATCGGGCTGCCGGCGGCGTCGATCCGCTCTGCGAGGCGCTGCTCCTGGTGCGTGACGCCGTCGATCGAATCGATGACGAGGATCGACACGTCGGCCCGGTCGACGGCCGCCAGCGACCGCACGAACGAGTAGTACTCCGAGCCCTCGCCGATGCGCGACTTGCGCCGCATGCCGGCGGTGTCGATCAGGCGGATCTGGCCCTCGGGAGCCTCGATCACCGTGTCGATGGCATCACGAGTCGTGCCCGGGACGTCGTGGACGACCGACCGCTCCTCCCCGCAGAGCCGGTTGAAGAGGGTCGACTTGCCGACGTTCGGGCGGCCGACGATCGCCACGGCGGGCATCTTGGCCCCGGCCGGTCCTGGCGGTGCGGGCAGCTCCGCATCTGCCGACCCCGGCTGAGACCCGCCTTCGGGCGGCAGGGCGGCGACGATCGCATCCAGCAGGTCCCCCACGCCGCGCCCGTGCAGCGCCGAGATCATGAACGGCTCGCCGAGCCCGAGCCCCGCCAGTTCCCAGGCGTCGGCTTCGCGGTGCTCCGAGTCGACCTTGTTGGCGACCACGAGCACCTTGTCGGGCATGGCGCCTGAGCATCGTCGCCACCATCTGGTCCTCGTCGGTGAGGCCGACGGCAGCATCGGCGACGAAGAGCACGACGTCGGCGTCGGCCACGGCTCTCGTTGCCTGCTTGGTCACCTGCTTGTCGAGCGAGTCACCGTGCTCGAGGATCCCACCGGTGTCGGCGATCGTGAAGTCGCGCCCCGCCCAGTCAGTGTCCAGGAACAAGCGGTCCCGGGTTACCCCCGGCTGCTCCTCGACGATCGCCACCCTCCGCCCGACGATGCGGTTCACGAGCGTCGACTTGCCCACGTTGGGGCGGCCGGCGACGACGACGACGGGCAGAGACTCCCGCATAGTTTCGCTGCTCATGCCGCTGCCCTGCGCAGGGCGCGGCGCAAGGATGCGCCGTCGGTCTCGACGATCTCGACCGCCCTCGGCAGATCGGCAGTCGTCAGCCCGTCGAGGAAGCGGCCGCCCGACAAGCAGACGTCGGGAAGCAGGTAGCGATCGCCCGGCGGCTCACGGCTGAGCGCGGCGGCGAGATCCTCACCGGTCAGCAGCCCCGTAACGGCGGTGTTGCCGCCGAAGAAGCTGTTGCGGACGGGGAGCAGGCGCACCGCCGGCAGACCCGCGGCATCCAGCAGGGGCCCGAGGACGCGGGCGCCGTACTCGCCCGTGAGCACGGTGATCCGCCCGCCCTCAGGTGCGTTGGGCCGGGAGCGCGGCCGGAATCGGATGGGTATGGGTTGCGCCGGAGCTCGTTTCGCCCGGTAGCCCTCGGCGGGCGCTCCGTCCACCCAGGCGAAGAATCCCGGTCTAACGCCGAACGCCGCAGAATCGTCTCCGAGGAAGGCGGCCTCGAACGCCCGCGCCATCCCGATCCCGTTCTCGTGCTGCGGGAACCCCTCGTAGGTCGCGGCGTCAGGAAAGGACGCACCGGCCATCAGGTAGTACTCGTCCGCAGCGTGGATCATGCGCCGCCCGAGCGTGCGGTGGAAGACCCGCTGCCACTCCCCCACCGCCTCCACCACCGCCTCGGCCTCGGCGACCGTGTGCGGCCGCATGCGCGCCTCGTTGGTGAACCGGCTGACGCCGAGCGGTACGGCCGCCACGCTCGCCAGCTCGGGGTACTCGTCGAGGACGCCGGCCAGGGTCTCGTGCAGCACCGCCCCGTCGTTGACCCCCGGACAGACCACGATCTGGCCGTGCACCTCGATCCCGTTGGCCAGCAGCTGGCGCAGCCACCGCAGGCTCGTCGCCCCCCGGGGGTTGCGCAACAGCGCGCGCCCGTAGCTGCGGGTCCGTGGCGTGGATCGACACGAACAGCGGGCTCAGGCGCTCGGTGACCACTCGCTCGAGGTCCGCCTCGGTGAAGCGGGTCAGCGTGGTGAAGTTGCCGTAGAGGAACGAGAGGCGGTAGTCGTCGTCCTTCAGGTAGAGGCTGCGCCGCATCCCCTTCGGCAGCTGGTAGATGAAGCAGAACTCGCAGTGGTTGTCGCAGGTGCGGACCCGGTCGAACAACGCCGAGGCGATCTCCACGCCGAGCGGCTCGCCGGCGTCCTTCTCGACCCGGACGGTCAGCGACAGGTTGGCGCGCTCGAGCTCGAGCTCGACTTCCGGCTCGTCTGCGATCAGCTGGTACTCGATGATGTCTCGCGGGACCTGGCCGTTCATGGCGCGGATCTCGTCCCCGGGCGCGACTCCGGCGCGCTCAGCAGGGGAGGAGGCGACGACGGCCACCACACGGGGCAGTGGCATGGGTACAAGGCTACCGGACGGCAGGGCCTTCACCAGCCATGACGGCTGCTCTGCGGCAGATCGACCGGGCGGTAACCTGGTGCGATGCAAGTCCAGCGGGTCGTGCTGGCGCGTCCGAGAGGGTTCTGCGCCGGCGTCGAGATGGCGATCAAGGCCCTGTCGTGGATGGTCCGCGTATTCGAGCCTCCGGTCTACTGCTACCACGAGATCGTCCACAACCGTCTCGTCGTGGAGGAGTTCGCCCGCCGCGGCGTGATCTTCGTCGACGAGATCGACGAGGTTCCCGAGGGCGCGGTCGTGATGCTCTCCGCCCACGGCAGCGCACCCGAGGTGGAGGAGGCGGCGAGGACCAACCGGCTCGTCGTCGACGCCGCCTGCCCGCTCGTCACCAAGGTGCACCACGAGCTCAAGGTGCGTGCCCGCAAGGGCTACACCGTGCTCTACGTCGGCCACTCCGGGCACGAGGAGGCGATCGGGACGATGGCGGTCGCACCCGAGGCGGTACGGCTCGTCGAGAGCGAGTCTGACGTGGCGGCGGTCGAAGACCCGCTGAGCCCGGTCGCGCTGCTGGCTCAGACGACGCTCAGCCAGGACGACTGGTCGGGCGTGATGGAGGCGGCCCGCAGGCGCTTCCCCGAGATCTGGATGCCCGGCCGGTCCGATCTCTGCTACGCCACCACCAATCGCCAGAAGGCCGTGCGTGCGATCGCCCCTCGCCTCGACGCCCTGGTCGTCATCGGGTCCTCGAACTCCTCCAACACGGTCTCGCTCGGAAAGGTGGCAGCCGCCGCCGGCTGCCCGAGGGTGCTGCGCGTCAACCGCGCCCAGGAGCTGCCCGACGACCTGTCGGGCGTGGTCGGCGTGACGTCCGGCGCATCCGCCCCCGAGTGGGTGGTCGAAGAGGTCATCGCCCGCCTTGCCCCCGCCGATGGCGTGGAGGCGGTGGACGTGATCGACGAGGACGAGTACTTCCCGCCGCCACGCGAGCTGCGCGCCCTGTTGGACGCCGTGGCGGCTGCCGCCGCGATCGGTGTCGGCGCGCCACCCGAGGCTGCCGGCGACGCCGCGCTCGCCGACGACAGAGCGGTACCTGCCAGCTCCGTCCTCCACGCCCCACCCTTCGAAGGAGCCATCGCCTCGTGAACGACCGACAGCGGCGGCGACGCCAAGCCACCGACGACCTCATCGACTCGGTCGCCCGCCAGGAGTTCGACGCCTACCACGGCACCCCCAAGCTGGCCTCGGTCGCAGTCGTGATAGCCGCCTACAAGGAGGCCGACAACATCGGCCACGTCCTGGCGGAGATGCCGAAGCGGATCGGCGAGGAGGACGTCAGCGTGATCGTCGTCATCGACGGCGAGGACGACGGCACGAGCTCGATAGTGCGCGAGGCTGGCCACTTCGCCGTAGTCGCTCCGGTCAACCGCGGGCAGGGGGCGGCGTTCCGCCTCGGGTACAGGATCGCCCACGAGCACGGTGCCGAGTACGTCGTCACGGCAGACGCCGACGGGCAGGCACACGCCTCCGACCTCGAGGTGGTCCTGGCACCCGTACTTGCGGGGGAGCTCGACTTCGTCAACGGCTCACGCCGCCTCGGACGGACCCTCGACACGGACAAGACGAGGAACCTCGGGATCATCGTCTTCGGCACGCTCGCCACGTTGCTGACGGGCACCCGGATCACCGACACCGCCAACCCGATCCGGGCGATGCGGGCAGAAATCGCCGCCTCGCTAACCCTCGACGAGCATCAGTACCAGGCTTCCGAGCTGCTGCTGGGGGCGGTGATGGGTGGGTACCGTTTCGGGGAGCGGCCCGTCACGATGCACGTTCGCAAGTCCGGCGAGTCGAAGAAGGGCGGCAACCTGACCTACGGCTACCGCTACGGGCGCGTGATGCTCCGCACCTGGCGCCGCGAGCGCGCCCGCCGCAGGGCTCTGCTCGCCGGCTGAGCGGGCGGCGGCTTCAGCTGTTGAAGTCCGCCCAGGTGGCGGCTATCCCGGAGCGGATGTCGTAAGCGGGGCTGAACCCGAGGCTGCGGGCGTGCGAGGTGTCCACGATCACGGCCGGCATCTCACCCGGCTGCGCCGGAACCCGCTCGGTGGGGATGTCGACGCCTGTCACCTCGCAGGCGATGGCGTGCAGCTCGAGCATCGACACGGAGCGACCGCCCCCGATCGTGAGCACCTCGGCATGGTCGAGGGCGAGGCCGAGCTCCACCGCGCTCACGGCGTCGCCCACGAACAGGTAGTCGCGAACCTGGTTCCCCTCGCCGTAGACGGGGATCGATCCCCCACTCTTGGCCACCTTCATCAGGCGTGCCACGAGGCTGTCCTTCGACTGCATCCCGGTGCCGTAGACATTCGTGAAGCGCAGGGCGACCGTGTTCATGCCGTAGCTGGCGGCGTAGGCGGACATGATCATCTCGCCTGCCGCCTTGGTGGCGCCATAGGGGGTGAGCGGCAGCATGTCCGTCTTCTCGTTGATCACATCGAAGCCGTGGTCACCGCACACCGCATTGGTGGACGACAGCACGAACTGCCGGACCCCCTCCAGGCGGCACACCTCGAGCACCGTCTCGGTACCGATGACGTTGTTGCGGAAGAAGCCGTCCGGGTTCTGGATGCTCTTCAGCACCGACGAGAGAGCTGCGAGGTGCACGACGCCGTCGGTTCCGCTGCCGAGCGCCTTGCGGACCGCCTCCGGGTCGCAGATGTCGCCCACCACGCACTCGACGGACGGGTCGGGGTGCTGTACGAGATCGAGCACGACGACCTCGTCTCCCCTCTCCTGCAGGCGGTGGACGAGGTTGCGGCCGATGAAACCCGAGCCACCGGTCACGACGATGCGCATCTGTCAGTTCCCTTCGTCTGCCGCAGGAGCGGCGGCGGCGTCGGCGTCGCCCTCGGGGGGATTGGCGCTCAAGAACGTAGCCGCTCCGGTGGATGGGTCCTGCAGGAGGCGGGTCCCGGGAAGGCCAATGCCCGCCGCCGCTACCTCCGCCTCCGAGGCGGCCGCCAGCCCGAGCCTCTGCTGCGCCTTATCGAAACACCTCTGCACCTCATATCGCACCACCGCCGACAGGTCCCGAGTGGCCGACCTCGAGATGCGCCTCGGACCGCCTGCTCCCGCCTCCCCCGCGTGCCCGGCCTCCTTGCCGGCCTCCGTGCCAGCCTCCTTGTCGCGTTCCTTGCCACCCTTCAGCCAGACGGAGGGATCGATCGGCTCGCCGATCACGATCGAGATCCGCCCGGGGGTCGGGAACTTGGAGCCCTTCGGCATCCGCCTCTCGGACCCGCCGACGCCGACCGGGACGATCGGCACCCCCGCCTTCAGGGCAAGGTAGGCGGCTCCGTCGAGGATCGGCAGGAGCACCGGCCCGCCACGCCTGGTGCCCTCCGGGAAAAGCACCAGTGGTTCGCCGCCCTCGAGCACCTCCACGCAGCGGTTGAACGCCTCCCGGTCCGCCGACCCCCTGTGAACGGGGAAGGCTCCCAGCAGTTCGATGAAGCGACCCAACCACTTCGCCTTCCAGACCGAGTCCTTGGTGATGTATCGCAGGCGGCGGCGCGTGATCCGGGCGACGACGATCCAGTCGACGTACGAGCGGTGCACCGGGGCGAGGATGTAGGCCCCTCCGGGGGCAGGTTCTCCCTCCCCTCGACAGGCCCCGGGAAGTACGCCGAGGTGATGCCGACGGCTATCAACCAGCAGACCTTGTAGAGGGCGAGCCGCCAGCCCTTAGGGCCCTTGGCCGGCCACCTCGTTGGCGGCAGCCCCGGGCACCCCGGTGGCGCTCGGCCCGGTAGCCGTCACATCAGCTCCACGATCTCGTCGACCACCGACTCGATGTCCCGGCCGGTGGAGTCGATCACGTGCGCCCCCTCCGCCACGGCGAGCGGCGACACCGCCCTGCCTGCGTCCAGCTCGTCACGCCGTGCGATCTGAGCCGCCAGCTCGGCGATCTCGGCCGAGGACGTGACGCCGAGCTCCACGAGCCCTTCGCGCTGCCCTCTCTGCCGGTTCGGCGGTGAGGAAGATCTTCACCTTGGCATCGGGGAAGACGACCGAGCCGATGTCGCGCCCCTCGACGACGCACAGATCGCGGGCTGCTGCCCATGCCCGCTGCTCACGGACGAGCACCTCGCGCACGGGTGCATGGGCAGCCACCGTGGAGACCACAGCCGAGACTCCGGGCGCACGGATCTGCTCGCTCACGTCACGGCCGTCCACCAGCACCCGGTGCCCGACCTCCATCCGCAAGCGGGCCGCCAGCTCGCCGAGCGCCTGGCCGTCACCGGGATCGATTCCGGCCTCACGCGCCGCCCACGCCACTGCCCGGTACATGGCGCCCGTGTCGAGACGATCCGTCGCCAGCCGCCGCGCCACCTCGGCCCCGACGGTCGACTTGCCCGAACCGGCGGGACCGTCGATGGCGATCACGAAGGTCATGATCCCTGCAGCGCCCGCACGTCCGAAACGAATCCCGGGTAGCTGGTGGCTACAGCCTCCCAGCCGCTGATCTGCACGGGCTCCTCGAGCGCCAGGGCGGCCACGGCGGCGGCCATGGCGATGCGATGGTCGCCGTGCGAGTCGACCCGGCCGCCCCCGCTCAGCCGGCCGCCGATCACCACCAGGCTGCCCTCGGCCGGCAGGGCCTCGACGCGCCCTCCCATGGCCGCGACGGCATCGCTGATCGTCGCCATCCGGTCGCTCTCTTTCACCCGAAGCTCTGCCACGTCACGGAAGGTCGTCGGCCCCTCGGCCACAGCCGCGGCCATCGCCAGCGCCGGCACCTCGTCGATCAGTCCGGGCACCTCCGCCCCGCCTACCTCGGTGCCGTGCAGCGGGCCATAGCTGGCCACGATATCCGCCGTGGTCTCGCTGCGGCTGTGGACCTCCACGCGAGCACCCATCCGTCGCAGGACGTCCAGGAAGCAGGCCCGTCCCGGGCCCACGTAGACGTTCTCGCACACCACCTCGCTGCCGGGGACGGTGCACCCGGCGACCACGAAGAACGCCGCTTGCGACGGATCGGCGGGGACCTCGAGCTCGAATGGTCGTAGCGAGGCAGCGCGTACGCGCACGACAAGCCCTCCGCCCGGCAGGTCCGAGATCTGCACCGGGGCTCCGCAGAGGGCGAGCATCTCCTCGGTGTGGCGGCGGGTCGGCACCGGCTCACGGACGGTCGTTTCGCCCTCGGCGGCCAGCGCGGCGATGAGTACGGCTGACTTCACCTGCGCGCTCGCCACCGGCGGTTGGTAGTCGATCCCGATCAGATCCCCCCCTTCGACCACGAGCGGCGCCAGAAGCCCGCCGCCCGGGGCGCTCCGTCCGGTGATCCGCGCCCCCATCCGGCTCAGCGGTGTCGTCACACGGTCCATCGGTCGGCGCCGGATCGAGTCGTCGCCCGTCAGCTCCGTCCTGCACGGCAGCGAGGATGCCAGGCCTGCCAGCAGGCGGATCCCCGTGCCGGAGTTGCCGACGTCGATCGTCGTGGCCGATCGGAGCCGGTCCCTCCCCCCGGAGATGCGACAGCCTGCACGGTCTTCGTCCCAATCGACCGAGGCACCGAGAGATTCGACGGCGTGGCGCGTGCGAGCGACGTCGTCGCCGTCCGAGAGCCCCCGCACGGCCGAGGTCCCCTCGGCGAGGGCGGCGAACAGCAGTGCCCGGTGCGAGATCGACTTGTCGCCGGGCGGGCGGATCGTGCCGCGGAGAGGTCTGCCGCCGACGATCGTCGTGCTGGCGGCCGGGCTGCCGGCCGGGCCGCCGGCCGTGCTCGCCGGGCCGGCGGCCGTCCCCGCCGGTCGGGCGCCGCTCACTCCATGCTCCCGACGGAGGGCCTGTAGCCGAGCGCCGAGAGGGCGTCGCGAACACGATCTGCGCCGGCTGCGTCGATCGCCAGCACCAGGACGCCGCTCGCGCCTTCGCTCGAGTGGGCGATCTCCAGGTCGACGATGTTCACACCGAGCCCGCCGATCAGCGTCGTCACCTCCGCCAGCACCCCCGGCCGGTCGGGAACGGGCACTCGCAGCTCGACGGTGAGGCCGGGACGTGGCCCACGGAGAGGCAGGTTCTGGCGGGCGTGGCGGGCCCGCTCGAGTACCGCCATCAGCCCCTGGCGGTCGCCGGCGGCCACGATCGCCCGCATCTTCACCAACCGCTCGATGAGGGCGTCCATCGCCTCCAGGATCGCCTCTGCGTTGTCGCTGCAGACCGCCGGCCAGATCCCGGGACGGCCGGCGGCGATGCGCGTCATGTCGCGAAAGCCTCCCGCCGCCAGTCGCAGCAGCGCCTCCTGCTCGACGCTGGCGTCGGCGGCGAGAGCCATCAGCGTCGCCGCGGTGAGGTGGGGCACGTGCGAGACCAGCGCCACGAGCCGGTCGTGGAGAGCGGGCGGCAGCGCCACGACATCGGCGCCGAGCGCCGACACCACCCCTCGGACTCGGGTGAACGCATCAGGGTCGGTGGCCGCCGTGGGCGTCAGCACCCAGGTCGCGCCTCGGAACAGGTCGGCAGCGGCTCCTGCGATGCCGTCCTGCTCGGATCCGGCCATCGGGTGCCCGCCGACGAACCGTACCTCCGGCACCTCCCCCACGATCGACCCCTTCACCCCGCACACGTCCGTCACGGCGGCACCCGGCGAACCGGCGAGCAGATCGAGCGCCGCGGCGGCGACTGCGTCGGCCGGGGTGCAGACGAACGCCACCTCGGCATCCGGGTCCGCACCGATCACGTCCACGGCACCGATGCCAACCGCCCTCGCAGCGGTGCTCTCGTCGAGGTCGGCGCCACTTACGTGCCAGCCACAGGCGCGCAGCCCGAGCCCGATCGAGCCGCCGATGAGGCCGAGCCCGACGATGCTCGCCCTCCTACTCGGGCAGGTCGTCACGCAACCCCCTGGCCCCTTCCAGGTAGACATGATGGAGCTCGGTGCGAGCCACGCTCCGAGTAGGCGTGGACGAGGACGCGGATGCACTTCGGCGTGGCCCCTGCCACCGAGATCTCCCTGGCGCAGATCAGCGGCACATCGCCGAGCCCGATCGTGCGGGCGGCCGTCGCCGGGAACATCGCGCGATATGTCTTCGGTCGCTGTGAAGATGATGGAGACGAGATCGTCGTGGTGGATCGAGTTGCGGGCGAGAAGCTCGTTCACCAGATCCGTGACGCGCTCGGTGATCTGCCGCGGCGTGTCCTCGTCCACCGTCGTTGCCCCGCGAACAGCTCTCACGAGGCGCTCCATCGGCTGAGCCTACCGGTGTGGTCGGGCCGGCCGCTTCTGCGGATCGCGGTTGCGACCGTTCGGCCGCGGCGTGGCGGCGGCGGAGAGCGCACGCACCTCCTCGTTGGTGAGCTCACGCCACGCGCCTGGTGACAGACGGCTGTCGGCGACGGGCCCGATCCGTGTCCGAACCAGACGCAGCACGGGATGGCCGACCGCCTCGCACATCCGCCGGACCTGGCGATTACGTCCCTCGTGGACGACGATCCGAAGTTGGCGCGGACCCATCAGGGTCACCTTGGCAGGAGCCGTCTTGGTCTCGTCGCCGATGTCGACGCCACGCCGGAGCATCCTCAGGTCCGCTTCGGTCGGATCGCCTTGCACCTCGGCGAGGTACTCCTTCTCGACGCCGTGGCTCGGGTGGGCGACGCGGTTGGCGAGAGGGCCATCGTTGGTGAGGATGATGAGCCCTTCGGTGGCGGCATCGAGGCGACCTACGGGGAACACCCGCGGCTCGGACGGGACGAGCTCGGTGACGACCTGCCGGCCGGCCGGGTCGTCGGCCGTGGTGATCACACCGGCCGGCTTGTTGAGCAGGTAGTGCACGAGGTCGCGGCAGGATCCCCACCTCCACACCGTCGACGACGACGATGTCGTGCTGCGGATCGACACGCCTGCCGAGGAGCGCCACCTCGCCGTTCACCGTCACGCGGCCCTGGTCGATCAGGTCGTCGCAGACACGCCTGCTGCCATAGCCGAGGCGAGCCAGCACCTTCTGCAGGCGGACGCCCTCAGCGGCCTCAGCGCCCTCCTCTACGGGCATGACGACCCCGGGTCAGTCCCCGGGGCCGGGACGGAGCGCCCGCTCCAGCAGCTCGACCGTGTCCGCCTCCGGCACGAAGTCCTCCAGCGGAGGGAGTTGCGCCAGGCTGTCGAGCCCCAGCTTCTCGAGGAAGAGGCTCGACGTGCCGAACAGGACGGCTTGACCGGGGCCCTCGTCGCGCCCGACCTGCTCGACGTAGCCGTGCTGGACGAGCGTCCTCATGGTGCCCTCGACGTTCACGCCCCGGATCAGCGAGACCTGGGCACGCGATATCGGCTGCTTGTAGGCGACGATGGCGAGCGTCTCGAGCGCCGCCGGCGAGAGCCGCTGTGGGCCTCCATCCAGTACGAAACGCTCCACGTACCCCGCATACGCCGCATGGCTCTGCAGCCGGTACCCGCCTGCCACGCGCGCGAGCACGAAGCCCCGTTCCTCGGCCTCGTACGAGTCGGCCAGCGCCCGGCAGAGCTCCTCGACCTTCTCGGTCGGGATCTCGAGCAGCTCGGCGAGCATCCGGGGTGCGACGGGCTCGACGGCGACCATCAGAACCGCCTCGATGGCGGCGAGCTCGGGACGGCCCTCTGCAGGCAGGTCGCCCATCAACCGCGGTAGTCGGCGTCGACGAGCAGCTCGCTCGGGCGCAGCTGGTTCTCGCCGGAAGCGGTGGCGGTGGCGGCGGCGTCGTCCCCCTCGCCTGTCCAGCAGACCTCGATCGCACCGAACGCAGCCTCTTGCCAGATCTCGACGAGGCCCTGCTTGAACAGTTCGAGGACAGCGAGGAAATGGACGATGACCTGGATGCGGGTGGCGAGATGGCCGGTCAGCGACCACAGGCTGACCCTCCCCTGGCCCGGCAGGACCGCCGCCAGGTCGTCGGCAACCTGCGCCACCGTGACCTCGTCGACGAGGATGTGGCCGACCTCGAGCTCGGGAACGGGCCTCGCCGTCAGGCCTTTCCGAGCGGCCTCCCGGATCATCTCGGGTGTGACGCCGGCGAGCAGGTCGGGCCGCAGCCCCGCAAGACGTTCGTCCAGCCCGGCCGTCCTCGGCACCGATCTCGCCGCCGCCGACTCCAGCGCGATGAGCGCCCGCGATGCTCCGGCGAAGGTCTTGCACTCGAGGAGCCGTGCCAGCAGCAGGTCCCTCTCCTCGAACAGCGCCAGGTCTTCGTCGAGGTCGACGTCGGACGGGGCCGGTAGCAGGCGCCGGCACTTCAGCTCCACGAGGGTAGCGGCGATCAGCAGGAACTCGGTGGCGACGTCGAGGTCGAGCGACTGCATACGTTCGACCTCCGCGAGGTAGGCGTCGACGATGCTCGACAGGGAGACCGACCAGACGTCCACCTCCTCTGCCGTGATCAGGTGTAGCAGCAGGTCAAAAGGTCCTTCGAAGACCTCGGTGCGCACCTGGTAGCTCATCAAGGCGAGGTTACCCGGCGGGCGTGAGCGATCGGGGGATGCCTGCCGCGCGCCGACCCGGTTTCGCGCTTTCATATCATCTCGTTCACGAAAGGGCCGGCACGTTAGGCTGCACCGCATGACGAGGGTGTTCTCGGGCGTCCAGCCCTCCGGTTCCCTGCACATCGGCAACTACCTGGGCGCGGTCCGGCAGTGGGCACTCGACCAGCACGAGCACGAGGCCCTGTACTGCATAGTCGACCTGCACGCCCTCACTCTCGACATCGACCCGCAGGATCTGCGCAGCCGCACCGTCGAGACCGCCATCGGCTTGCTCGCCGCCGGACTCGACCCCGATGTCTGCACGATCTTCGTGCAGAGCCATGTCGCCGAGCACACCCAGCTCACATGGCTGCTCGAGTGCACGACCAGTTTCGGCGAGCTTCGCCGGATGACGCAGTTCAAGGACAAGTCCCACGGCCAGGAATCGGTGCGTGTCGGGCTGTTCACGTACCCGGTGTTGATGGCCGCCGACATCCTGCTCTACGACGCGGATCGAGTGCCGGTGGGAGACGACCAGCGCCAGCACGTCGAGCTGACGAGAGACGTCGCGATCCGCTTCAACGCCCGTTACGGCGACACGTTCGTCGTGCCCGAAGCCGCCATTCCCAAGGCCGGCGCCCGGGTGATGGACCTCCAGCGCCCGACGGCCAAGATGTCGAAGTCAGTCGATTCGCCGCTCGGGGTCGTCGGGATGCTGGACTCGCCCGACGAGATCGTGCGCAAGGTTCGGCGGGCCGTCACCGACACCGATGCCGAGGTCCGCTATGACCCGGTGAACAAGCCGGGACTGTCGAACCTGCTCCAGGTCTTCGGCGCCGCCACCGGCCGCTCCCCGGACGCCGTCGCCTCCGGCTACGGCCAGTACGGCCCGCTGAAGAACGATCTGGCCGAGGTGCTGGTGGAGTTGCTGGCGCCGGTTAGGCAGCGTCATGCCGAGCTTTCCGCGGATCCCGGCAGCGTGGCCTCCCTCCTCGACAAGGGTGCCTCCAAGGCCGGTGCGATAGCCGCCGGCACGCTACGCCGGGCTCAGAACGCCATCGGCCTGCTGCCGCGCTGAGCGGCTGCTGCGCTGAGCGGCTGCTGCCTGAGTTGCGGCTGCGCTGAGCGTCGGCGCAGCCGATCAGGTGGCCACGTGCAGCCAGACCCTCTCGCACCACGAGAACACGCCTGACAACGGGTTGTAGACCCACAGCACGAAGAAGACGACGAGTAGGAAGCCCATGCGGATCCGGTAGTAGCCGCCGAGCAGCCGCAGGGGCAGCAGGCGTTCGACGATCGCGGAGCCGTCCAACGGCGGCACCGGGATCAGGTTGAACACGCCCACGATCACGTTGGCGAAGCCGAGCATCACGACGAGCTGAGCGACGAGCCCGAGGTCGCCGAAGGTGGCCCCGGGCGACACCGCGCTCCAGAGCACGTAACGGAACACGAGCGCGGACAGAGCGGCGATCAGGAAGTTCGTGAACGGTCCGACCAGCCCGACGAGCACGGCCTGATTACGCGGGTGGCGGAGCTTGTCGAGCCGCACCGGGACGGGCTTCGCCCAGCCGAAGGCGGCTCCCGTCGTGTAGATCAGCAACGCCGGAACGATCACGGTGCCCATCATCGAGACGTGGCGTATCGGGTTGAGGCTGAGGCGGCCGGCCCTCTTGGCGGTGTCGTCGCCACACCAGTAGGCGATCAGGCCGTGCGAGATCTCGTGCAGGATGACCGACGGCACGAGCACCGCAAAGAACAGCCCCTCCGGCTCGGTCAGCTGGTGCTTGCGGACCCCGAGGATCGTGATCAGCACAGCCAGTCCGACGGCCGTGACGACCGCCGGCCCGTGCTGGCGGAACCAGGCACGGTCGTAGCGCACCCGCTGGGGACCCTCGTAGCCACGTGGGCCCTGTCCGGGCCGATCGACCAGATCGACCTGGAACGGACCGCCGTCCACCGGTGGCCTCTGGTCGCCCGCCGCCGAGCGTTCCACAGCCTCGCCGGTCCTCTCGGCGATCGGACGTCGTTCGTTGATCTCGGGTTCGCCCATAGTTGCTCCGCGCTCGCAGGGGCCCGGCGCCCGGGGGGCTACTTCGGCCCCGGCCGTCCGGTTCAGCGTCGCCCGGCTAGCGGCGAGCCGAGGCGCAGTCGATGCACAAGGTGCTGGTCGGCTTGGCCTCCAAGCGGGCCGACGAGATCGGCTTGCCGCACTTCTCGCAGATCCCGTAGGTGCCGCCCTCGACCTTTGCCAACGCATGCTCGACGCTCGCCAGCGCCTCGCGCAGCTGGCCTGCCAAGACCTCCGCCTCGCCACGCTCCGCGGTGACCTGGCTCGTGTCAGCGAAGTTCGAGTCGTACCGCAGCCCGCCCGCGTCTCCGAAACCAAGCTCCGCCAGCTGATGCTTCAGCGAAGCGCGTTCGGCCTCGAGGAGGGAACGGAAATCGACAGCTGCATCGGTCACCCGCGAAGCCTATCCGCCTTCAGCGGGGCCGAGGTGCACGGCGGCCTTGCTAGCAGGTGCGGCGGATGCCCTGCGTCCCGCACGCGCTCTCGGGTGGGCGGACAGGTAGGTCTGGCGGAGACGCTCCTGGGAGACCTTGGTGTAGATCTGTGTGGTCGCGATCGAGGCGTGACCGAGCATCTCCTGCACGACGCGGATGTCGGCGCCGTGGTCGAGCATGTGCGTGGCGCACGAGTGCCTGAGCACATGCGGCGTCACCTTGGGCGCCAGGCCCGCGCGCCTGGCGAAGGTGTGCACCACGACGTAGACCGCTTGTCCGCGACATCCTCCGGCCGCGTGTGGAGATGAAGACCGCCTGCTCGTCGTCGCGCCTGGCGAACCGAGCCGGAGCCATCGTCGCCCGCCCGGCCGGCGACAGCCACGCCTCGAGCGCCTCGCCGGCGAGGCGGCCGTATGGGACCACGCGCTCCTTCGAGCCCTTCCCGAACACGAGGGCCAGACGTGCCTTGCGGTCGATGTCGCCGACCGACAGCCCGCAGAGCTCGGAGATGCGCATGCCCGTGGCGTAGAGCAGCTCCAGGATCGCCCGGTCGCGCAGGGCGCGGGCGTCCTCGCCCACGACCGCGGCAAGCAGCCGGCCCACCTCCTCCTCCGTGAGCGCCTTCGGGATGCCCTGCGGAACCTTCGGCCCGGCGACGTCCTCTGAAGGGTCGACTGGCGCCCCCCGCTCGTCGACGCAGAACCGGTGCAGCCCCCGCACCGCCGCCAGCGCACGCCCGTTCGACGAAGCCCGCCGTCCCGATGCCCGCAGGAAGGCGAGCCAGTCCTCCATGACCGGCGGTGTCACATCCGCCAGAGCGATACCCCGGGCGCGGAGGAACTCCTCGTAGCCGGCGAGGTCGTTGGCGTAGCTACGGATCGAGTTGACGGCGCGGCCCTTCTCGACGGCGAGGAACGTGAGGAACTCACGCGCTTCGGGGCCCAGCCGGGGCTCCAGCCCGCCGGCTGCGTCTCCGGCCCCCCGCTGGCGGGCGCCCGAGGCCGGGCTCACCGCTCGCCGGAGGGGCCCGGCTCCGCCGGCGACGCCGGTGGGGGGCCGGCAGCCAGCCCTCCGGCAGGTGGCGCGTCGACAGTTGAGGCGTCCGCATCGGGCGGGGCGAGAGGCGCAGGTGAGGGCGCTGGCGCGGGTGGCGGAGCTGTCTCGGCCAGCTTCGTACGTGCGAGCATCAGCCCGATCAGCGTCTTGGCGTCGACGAGGTCGCCGGCAGCCACCAGCTCGTCGATGTCGTCGAGCGCGATCCGTTCGACCGTCATGTGCATCTCCTCCACGCCCTGCGCGTCGGAGTCGACAGGCGTCAGCCCCTCCGCCAGGAAGCAGACCGTTCGCTCGTCGGTGAAGCCCGGCGAGTTGTAGAACCAGCCGAGCTCGGTGAAGACCGCCGCGTCCTGCCCGATCTCTTCCATCAGCTCGCGGCGGGCGCAGTCGGACGCAGGCTCGCCTTCGAGATCGCGCTTTCCCGCCGGCAGCTCGAGGATCCCCGCACCGACCGCCGCCCTGTACTGGCGGACGAGCAGGACATGGCGCCTGTCCTCCTCCAGCGCCACAACGGCCACCGCTCCGGGATGCTTGACGATGTCGCGCTCGAAGGTGAACCCGTCGGGGCCGACGAAGGTACCGGTGACGAGCTTGAAGAAGCTGCCCTCGTAGCGAGGGCGCTCGCCGAGTGGCCGGAAACCGATCCGCGGATCGGGCTCCTGCTGACCGCCCGCGATCAAGGAAGCGAAGCGGCGGGAACGGCGGGGATAGAGAGCGGGGCCGGCATGACTGGCAGGTCGAGCAGTCGTGGATGCCTGCCGCGGGCGCGTGCCACCGCCGCCCCGACAAGGCCTGCGAACAACGGATGGGGCCGGTCGGGCCGGCTCTTGAACTCGGGGTGCGCCTGGGTCCCTACCCAGAAGGGATGTCCTGGCAGCTCGATGAACTCGACCAGCCGCCGGTCGGGCGAGAGGCCCGAGCACGAGAGACCGCTCTCCTCCATGCGCGGGACGTAGACCGGGTTGACCTCGTAGCGGTGGCGATGCCGCTCGGAAACCACGAGCGTCCCGTACAGGCCCGCCACCTGCGAACCCTCCTTCAACTGGGCGACGCAGGCGCCGAGCCGCATCGTGCCGCCCATGTCGACGACGTCACGCTGGTCGTCGAGGAGGTCGATGACCGCGTCGGGGGTCATGAAGTCGACCTCACGGGAGTTGGCTTTGGCGATCCCGACGACGCTACGGGCGAACTCGACGACCATCACCTGCAAGCCGAGGCAGAGACCTAGACACGGGAGCTCGTGGTCGCGGGCGTACCCTGCCGCCGCCACCTTGCCCTCGATCCCCCGCTCGCCGAACCCTCCGGGGATCACGATCCCGTCCAGATCGCCGAGACGGGCCGGCGCCAGCATCCCCGTCATCTCCTCCGCCTGGATCCACTCGACGGCGACGCTTACGCCATGGTGGAAGCCGGCGTGGCGCAAGGCTTCCGCCACCGACAGGTAGGCGTCGGGGAGGTTCACGTACTTTCCGATGACGCCGATCCGCACCACCTCGTCCGCCGCCCTCGACCTTGTCGAGGAAGGTCCGCCAGACGGACATCTCCAAGGGGTGGCGCTCGGTGTCGATGCGAAGGATCCGGCAGACGATGTCGTCGAGCCCCTCGTCGTGCAGGACCATCGGGATCTCGTAGATGTTGTCCGCGTCGATGGCCGACACCACCGCCTCCGTGGCCACGTCGCAGAGCAAGGAGATCTTCCGCTTCAGGTTCTCCGAGATGGGGTGATCGCTGCGGCAGACGATGACGTCCGGCTGGATGCCTCTGCTCCGCAGCTCCGTGACCGAGTGCTGGGTCGGCTTGGTCTTCTGCTCGCCCGACGGCGCCAGGTAGGGCACCAGCGTCAGGTGCACGTAGCAGACGTTGTCGCGCCCGACGTCGCGGCGGAACTGACGGATCGACTCCAGGAAGGGCACGATCTCGATGTCGCCGACCGTGCCGCCGATCTCGCAGATCACGATGTCCACGTCGTCGCGTGCGCCAGGCGTGCGATGCGCCCCTTGATCTCGTCGGTGATGTGGGGGATCACCTGCACGGTCTTGCCGAGGTAGTCCCCCTTCCGCTCCCGCTCGATCACCGCGTGAGTAGATCTGGCCGGTGGTGGCGTTGGAGTCGCGGTGCAGGTTCTCGTCGATGAACCGCTCGTAGTGGCCGAGGTCGAGGTCCGTCTCCCCGCCGTCCTCGGTCACGAACACCTCGCCGTGCTCGAAGGGGTTCATCGTGCCCGGGTCGACGTTGATGTAGGGGTCGAGCTTGCACATCGTGACGCGCAAGCCCCGGCACTTGAGCAGGCGCCCGAGTGAGGAGGCGGTGAGGCCCTTGCCGAGCGAGCTCGACACTCCGCCGGTCACGAACACGAACTTCGTCAAGGCTTCCTCCGCTGGGGTTTGTTTTTCAGGTTAGCGGAGGGCTCCGCGGGGCCCGGCGGAACCCTCCCTGAGCTCCAGCAATTCGGCGGCATGGGCGCGGCCCGTCGGGCTGTCGGCGTGGCCGGACAGCATCCTCGACAGCTCGGCGATCCTCTCCTCGCCCTCCACGGTGCTGGCGCGGGCGACCGTCCTGCCGCCTGCGACCGTCTTGGAGACCGCGATCTGGCAATCGGCGAATGCGGCGACCTGCGCCAGGTGGGTCACCACGAGCACCTGCCGGTCGACGCCGTCGCGGGCGATGCGCGGCCAGCGAACGCCCGACGGCGAGGGCAGCCTCACCTCCGATGCCGGCGTCGACCTCGTCGAAGACCAGGGTCGGCGGCGCCGCCGTCAGCACGAGCCGCACCGCCAGCATCGCCCGGGCCAGCTCCCCGCCGGAGGCGACTCTTGCGAGCGGCAGCAGAGCCTCGCCCGGGTTGGCCCCGAGAAGGAGCTCGACGTCGTCCGCCAGGTCGCCCTCGCCGATCGATACCTCGATGCGAGCTGCAGGCAGCGCAAGCTCGTGGAGATGCGACTCGATCTCAGCAGCGAGCGGCGCCGCCGCCTTGCGCCGGAGCTCCCCGACCCTGCGCTCGGATGCGGTCAAGGCGCCGCGGAGGGCTTGTCGCTCGTGCTCGAGCTGCTCCCGGCGAGCCCCAGAACCTTCGATCTGCTCGAGCCGGTCGCGCAGCTCGCCGGCGTAGGTCAGCATCTCGGAGATCGAGTCGCCGTACTTGCGCATCAGGTCGCCGAGCAGGCGGCGGCGTGCTTGGACAGCCGCCAGCCGCTGTGGATCCTCTTCGAAACCTTCCGCCATCGCCCGCAGATCTGAGCCCGCGTCGGCAAGCTCCGCGGCCGAGAGCCCGCAGCCGTTCGGCCGCGCCCGCCAGGGGCCCGAGCCGGACCAGCTGGGCCACCGCCTCGCCGACGAGGTCCACTGCTCCCTGGTCGGCGCCCGGGCCCGATGAAGACCCGGCCAGCAGGTCGTGCGCCCGAGCCGCCGCCTGCCGGAGAGCACCGGCGCGTGCCAGCCGCTCCTCTTCCTCCGCGAGGTGCTCGAGCTCATCCGGATCGTCGAGTTCCGCGGCCTCGAGCTCCCGCAGTTGGAACGCCAGCAGGTCGGCCTCCCGCGCTTGCTGGCGCGAATCGCCGCCGATGCCCGCCAGTTCGAGCTCGAGCGACTTTGTGGCTTCCCGCAGCGACTCGACCTCGGAAAGGTCGATCGAGGCGTAGTTGTCGAGGGCCGCTCGCTGGGCCGCCTGATGGAGCAGCGACTGGTGAGCGTGCTGACCGTGCAGGTCGACGAGCGCCCGGCCGATCTCGGCCAGCTCGCCCGCAGTGGCCATCCGTCCGTTGAGCCAGGCCCGCGAGCGCCCCGTGGAGGGGATGGAGCGAGTGAGCACGACCTCCTCTCCGTCTATCCCCTCGAAACGACCCTCGACCAGTGCCTCACCGCTCCCCGACCGCACCATCGAGCCGTCCGCCCGCCCGCCGACCAACAGCTCCAGCGCCTCCACCACAAGGGTCTTTCCGGCGCCTGTCTCACCGGTCAGCGCCGTCATCCCCGGCCCGAAACGAAGTTCCAGATCGGCTATCACACCCAGATCGCGAACCCGCAGCTCCACGAGCAAGAGCGCGACCGCCTACCTGTCCGCCAGCCCGAACTTGTCGCGCAGCACGCCGAGGAAGTCGCTGCGGCCGAACGAGACGAGGCGAGCAGGTACCTCGTCCGCCGAGCAGCTGACCTTGTCGCCGGGTTCGAGCATTCCCCTGCGGATGCCGTCCACCACGACGGCCGCAGGCGGGCCGGGCGCAAGCTCGATCGAGATGGTGTCGCTCGGCTCGAGCACGAGGGCCCGGTCGAGGAGCATGTGCGGAGAGATCGGCGTCACGAGCATCGCCCGCAACCGGGGCGAGACGATCGGCCCCCGCGCCGAGAGGTTGTAGGCGGTGGATCCGGTTGCGGTGGCCACGATCAGGCCGTCGGCGGCGTAGGTCAGGAAGCGGTTCCCGGATATCCAGAGGTCGAAGCGGATCGTGTGCCCCACCTCGATCTTCTCGATCACCACCTCGTTGAGGGCGGGCACCGTGGGACCTTGCGGGAGGGCGACCTGCAACATCATCCGCTCGAGGATCGCGTAGTCGCCACCCACGAACCGCTCGAACGCCGTCTCCAGGCCCTCCGGGTCGACCTCTGTGAGGTAACCCATCTGGCCGAGGTTCACCCCGAGCACGGGAGCACCCCAGACGTGCGCCCGCTGAACCGCACGCAGCATGGTCCCGTCGCCCCCGAGGCTCACCACGAGCTCAGGAGCCGGCCCCCAGTCGATTCCCGCAGCGGTCGCCGGCACGTAGCCCCGCTCGGCGATCTCATGCACCTCCCGGCCCCGCTTCGACCACCAGGAGCGGGTGAGGTCGGCGAGCTTCGCAGCCGCAGGTTTCGACTCGTGGACGGCGAGCAGTACCCGCGGCATGGTCACATCCTCGCGGGCGGCGCCGTCGGGGGCAACGACGCTCGGTCAGCCTCCCGCCGGCAGACCGCTCAGGAGCTCTTCTTGGCTGCAGACGCCTTCCGGGCAGGGGCCTTCTTGGCGGGAGCCTTCTCCGCAGATGCCTTCTGCGGCAGGGGCCTTCTGGGCAGGGGCCTTCTGGGCAGGGGCCTTCTGGGCGGGAGCCTTCTCGCCGGCAGGGGCCTTCTTGGCGGGAGCCTTCTCCGCAGATGCCTTCTGGGCAGGGGCCTTAGCGGCGGAGAGCCTTCTTGGCGGGAGCCTTAGCGGCGGAGGCCTTCTTTGCCGGGGCCTTCTTTGCCGCAGCGTCAGAGCCTGTCGCTTTCGCAGCCGTACGTCCCGGCGCCTTCGTAGCGCGCTCGGCTGCTCCCGTGCGGCCGGTCACCTTGCCGGCGGCGCTGCCGCGTCCGGCCGACTGCTGCCCCGGCGGCGCTGGCGCCCGCCTGCCGGGCAGAGGCAGTCGCAGCCTCGGCGGTCTGAGCAACCTTCTGTCCCGCTTCGCTGACCGCGCCGATGAACTTCTGCACCACCTCGGCAACGTCCTGGCGGTTCGTCAGCCCGAGTGCGGCGACCTGCTTGCGCACCTCGTCCCGCACCATCTCGCTCACGTGCTCGGCGCTCCGGCGGCTCTTGGTGATCAGCTCGTCGACGAGCTCCTTGCCCTGCTCCCGACCGACCTCTCCCTCGCGCACCAGTTCGCGGACCAGGTCCTCGGCGCGCTTGCGCGTCATCTGCGTGAAGGCGGTGCCGACGTCGATGTAGCGCTGGAGCGGATTGCGCTTCTCTTGTGCCATGTCTTCACTATACCCCTGAACTGGGGTGCTTGCAATTGCTAGCACTTTGGGCGTGCCTTCACGACGCCACGATCAGCCGGGCGAGTGTCAGCAAGTCGGCTGCCTCCAGGTCCGGAGGCGGGTCCAATCGCCCGTGTCCGGGAGCAACGACCCCCGTCAACACCAAACCGAAACGAGCCCCCAGCCGCCGCGCAAACAACCCATCGGTGCTCGGCCGGTCGCCGACCGCGACGTCGACAGATCCGACCCTCCGTGCCAGCAGCCGGGCGGCCGGCTCCTCCGGCTTGCCGGCGGCTACCGGCGTCACGCCGGATGCATAGGCGACCGCCGCCGCGAAGGAGCCCGCTCCGGGAAGTGGCCCGTGCGGAGACGGGTAGGTGGGATCGGGATTGGTGGCGATCAACCGCGCACCCGCGAGCACGGCACGTGTGGCAGCCGCCATCCTGCCGAAGTCGAAGCTCCTGTCGAAGCCCACGAGGACGGCGTCAACGTCCTTGCCCGCCCCGGGGTCGTCGAGGTCGATCGCGGTCGGCTCGAGGGTCTCGATCCCACGCTCCGCCAGCGCCTCGGAGATTCCCGGGCCACCCACGACGAGCGCACGCTGGCCCGGTTCGACGAGCTCGGCAGCCGCCTGGGCGGAGGTGAGGAAGTCTTCGGGGGGGCAAGAGATGTCCATCCGGGAGAGTTTCGAGAGGTGGTCCCGTAGTCGGGGGGCTGAGTTGTTGGTGAAGAACAACACCCTTTGACCGGCTCGGCGTAGGGTCTCGACCGCCTCGGCGCCGCCGGGGATCGGATCGTCGCCCAGCCACACCACGCCATCGAGGTCGAGCAGAACTGTCACCGCCTGATCTTGGCAGCACTGCGGCCCTCGGACTGGCGGCGGCAGGAGGGGGGTGTGGTACGCAAGGCGGATGGCACGACTCGAACCGTTCGCCGGGATCCGTTATGCCGAGCAGACGGGGCCGCTCTCGGACCTGGTGGCGCCTCCCTACGACGTCGTCGACGAGCCCGGGCGCGCCGAGCTCGCCGCCCGCCATCCCGCCAATGCGATCCTCGTCGAGCTGCCGCTACCCGACGAGGAGAAGGGCCTCGACCGGTATCAGAACGCCGCTCGCATCTTCGACGGCTGGCTCGAGCAGGGCATCGTGCAGAGGGACGGGACAGCGAGCTTCTACGTCCAGCGGATGACCTTCACGGATACAGCAGGCACGACGCGCTCGACGACCGGCGTGATCGGCGCTCTCGCCGTCGCCGACGATGTCCTCCCCCACGAGCAAACGATGCCGAAGCCGAAGGGCGACCGGCTCTACCTGCTCCGCGCCACCCGCGCCAACCTCTCGCCGATCTGGGGACTGTCTCTCAGCAAGGGACTGGCCGGCGCCTGTGAGCAGGCCGCATCCGGCTCCGGTCTCCCGCCCGAGTCGGCAGACGTCGAAGGGGTCCTGCACGAGGTGTGGCCGCGTAACCGACGCCGCCGCGCTTGCCGAGATCTCGTCCCTCGTCGCCGCGACGCCGATCCTGATTGCCGACGGCCACCATCGCTACGAGACCGCCGCCGCCTACCGGGCCGAGCGTCGAGCCGTTCGCCGCGATGCCCCAGGTGACTACGACCTCGTGATGGCCCTGGTGGTGGAGTTGACCGAGGACGAGCTGTTCGTGCGCCCGATCAACCGGCTCTTGGCGGGGTCTGCCGGAGGGCTTCGACCTGGTGGCGGCGCTCAGTCCCTACTTCGACTGGGTGAAGCTGCCGGATTCGTCACTCCCGGCGCTGGAGGAGGCGATGGCGGAACACGGCACGCTGGGGCTCACCTCGGCGCAGGGGAGCTACCTGCTGATCCCGACGCTCTGCGGTTGAGGATGCGGCCGAAGCGGACCTCGATTCGAGCAGGCTGGACGTGGCGCTCGCCCGGCTGCCCGAGCACGAGCTCAACTATCAGCACGGCACGAACGAGGTCTTCGAGGCGGTCCGCTCGGGGGCCGCCGATGCCGGCTTCCTGCTCCGGCCGGCGACAGTGGCTCAGATCGCAGAGACGGCACGCGGCGGCCGCCGGATGCCGCCGAAGACGACCTTCTTCTATCCCAAGCCGCGCACCGGGATGGTCTTCAGGCGCCTCGAGGACTGAGGCTCGACCTCGGCTACTCGACGGTCCAGGTCGTCCCCGAGCGCAGCAGCGCCTCCAGGTCACCCGGGCCCTTGCCGCGCTTGGGCATGTGCCAGCTGAGCGTTGATCTGGTCGCCGTACTCCGGGCGCTCCACGGCTCGGAACACGCCGATCGGCGTCGGCTCGTGCGGCCCGCGTGACAGGCGCGACAGCATGAACGCGAGCCCCGGGTCCTCCCGCGCCTCGTCGTGCACGAGCAGGGCGTCCTCGCCGACGTCGGCGACGTCGACGATCTTGGCCCGCCCTTGGCCGTCGAGCACGACCCCCGCTCCCCTCGGCCCCGAAACGGATCGGCTTGCCGTGCTCCAGCGGGATCAGCATCTCGGCCCGGTTCTCCTTGCCGGTGACCCCCTCGAAGGCGCCGTCGTTGAAGACGTTGCAGTTCTGGTAGATCTCGACGAACGCAGCCCCGCGGTGATCGTGGGCCCGCCGGAACACCTCGGTCATGTGCTTGCGGTCCATGTCGTGGGTGCGGGCGACGAAGGTCGCCTCGGCGCCGAGGGCCAGGCTGACCGGGTTGAACGGCGCCTCGAGCGAGCCGAACGGCGTCGACTTGGTGACCTTTCCCTGCTCGGACGTCGGCGAGTACTGGCCCTTCGTCAAGCCGTAGATCTGGTTGTTGAACAAGCATGATCGTGAGGTTGACGTTGCGCCGCAGGGCGTGGATGAGATGGTTGCCGCCGATCGACAGCGCGTCGCCGTCGCCGGTGATCACCCACACGTCGAGATCGGGCCGGGTCACCGCCAGACCGGTGGCGATCGCCGGCGCCCGCCCGTGGATCGAGTGCATCCCGTAGGTGTTCATGTAGTACGGGAAGCGGGCCGCGCAGCCGATGCCGGAGACGAACACGGTGTTCTCGCGGCGGACGCCGAGGTCGGGCAGCAGCATCTGGATGGCGGCGAGGATGGAGTAGTCGCCGCATCCCGGGCACCAGCGCACCTCCTGGTCGCTCGTCCAGTCCTTGCGGGTGGTAGTGGGGACGTCCAAGTCGGTCATGCTCCGCCCTCCTCGAGCGTCGACACGGGATGGGACGGGTCCTCGGCCAGCTCCATGTCGCCGACCGCATCGCCGGCCACGTCGCTCCTCAGCATCTCGACGATCTCCGCCTCGATCTCCGACAGCCCGGAAGGGGACGCCCTGCACCTTGGAGAGCAGGCGAGCGTCGACGAGGAACTCGGCGCGCACCAGCCGCCAGAGCTGTCCGAGGTTCCCCTCGGGGACGAGCACCTTCGCGTAGCGCGCCGACGACTTCGCCGAGGTTCGGCGGGAACGGGTTCAGGTGGATGGAGGTGGGCTTGGGCGACCCGAAGGCCTCGGGCCCGCGCTCGCCGCACGGCGGCGGTGATCGGCCCGTAGGTCGAGCCCCAGCCGAGCACCAGGAGAGGCGCCGGCCCGGCGCGCCGTCGGGATCGTCGACCTCCACGGGCGGGATGTCCTTTGCGATCCCGGCGATCTTGGCGGCCCGCAGGGCGACCATCCGGCTCGTGGTTCGACCGGATCGTAGGAGACGTTGCCCGTCCCGTCCGCCTTCTCGAGCCCGCCGATGCGGTGCTCGAGCCCCGGCGTGCCCGGGACCGCCCACGGACGGGCCAGGGTCTCCGGATCACGCAGGTACGGCCAGAACGAACGTTCCCGTCGGGTCGGTGTGGTTGGTCTCGGTGGCGAAGTCGACGGAGATGTCGGGCAGGTCCTCGAGGCTCGGGCAGTCATCCAGGGCTCGGCGCCGTTGGCCAGGTAGCCGTCGGAGAGCAGGAACACCGGCGTGCGGTACTTGAGGGCGATCCGCACCGCCTCGATCGCCGCATCGAAGCAGTGCGCCGGCGTCGCGAGCGGCGACGATCGGCACCGGCGCCTCCCCGTGACGCCCGTACATGGCGTGCAGGAGGTCGGCCTGCTCGGTCTTGGTGGGCAGGCCCGTCGATGGGCCGCCCCGCTGGATGTCGACGATCACCAGCGGCAGCTCGAGGTTGACGGCCAGGCCGATCGTCTCCGACTTGAGGTCGATGCCGGGGCCGCTGGTGGTGGTCACGCCGAGGGCGCCGCCGAACGCGGCGCCGAGCGCCGCGCCGACGCCGGCGATCTCGTCCTCGGCCTGCAGCGTGCGGACGCCGAAGTTCTTGTGCTTCGAGAGCTCGTGGAGGATGTCCGAGGCCGGGGTGATCGGGTACGACCCGAGGAACAGCGGCAGCTTCGCCAGGTGCGACGGCGGCGATGAGCCCCCATGCGAGCGCCGTGTTGCCGGTGATGTTGGTGTAGGTGCCCGGCTCGAGCTCGGGCCGGGCTGCACCTGGTAGGACGGACTCGAACAGCTCGGCGGTCTCGCCGAAGTTGTTGCCGGCCCTGAACGCCAGCGTGTTCGCCTCGAGCGACCATCGGATTCGTTCGCCGAAGCGCTGCTCGATCCACCTCGAGCGTCGTCTCCTCGGGCCGGCTGTACAGCCAGCGTGACGAGCCCGAGGGCGAAGAAGTTCTTCGGAGCGCTCGGCGTCGCGGGGCTTGGCACCCGTCGGCTTGCACGCCTCCAGGGTCAACGACGTCATCGGCACCTCGTAGACCCGGTAAGCCGCCAGGCTCCCGTCGGTCAGCGGGTTCTGCGGCGTAGCCGGCCTTGGTCAGAGCGCCCGCTCGTCGAAGGCGTCGAGTTGACGATCAGCGTGGCACCCCGCGGAAGCATCGCCGACGTTCGCCCGCAGACGCCGCCGGGTTCATCGCCACGAGGACGTCTGGAGCGTCACCGGGGGTCAGCGATGTCGTGGTCCGAGATGTGGACCTGGAATGCGGAGACGCCCGCCAGGGTGCCGGCAGGAGCCCGGATCTCGGCCGGGAAGTCGGGCAAGGTGGCGAGGTCGTTTCCGAACAGCGCGCTGTCGGTCGTGAAGCGGTCCCCGGTCAGCTGCATCCCGTCGCCGGAGTCGCCGGCGAAGCGGACCACCACCCGACTGCAACGTCTCCCGGCCCGGTAATCGCCGGCTGACCGTGTCGTAGTGGCTGGTCAAGGCGACTTGCCAAGGATCGATCCCGGCGACGACTCGCCGGACGACGGCGATTCTACTTGCGGTGCCCCTGCCATCAGACCAGAGTGCCCGCATGCCCGGTGGCCTGGCCGGGGCGCCGGGTGCTGCTCAGGCGACCGTGACAGAGCCGTCGAGGAAGACATCCTGCACCGCGTGGATCAGCTCGACACCCTCGTCGATGGGCCGCTGGAAGGCCTTGCGGCCGACGATCAGCCCCGTCCCGCCGGCTCGCTTGTTGATCACCGCCGTGCGGACGGCCTGAGCGAGATCGCCGGACCCCTTCGACTCGCCGCCGGAGTTGATGAGGCCGATGCGGCCCATGTAGCAGTTGACCACCTGCCAGCGGGTGAGGTCGACCGGATGGTCGGTGGTGAGCGTGGTGTACACGAGCGGGTCGGTCCGGCCGAACTCGAGGGCCGTGTACCCGCCGTTGTTCTCCGGCTGCTTCTGCTTGATGATGTCGGCCTCGATCGTCACCCCGAGGTGGTTGGCCTGCCCGGTGAGGTCTGCCGCCAGGTGGTAGTCCGCCTCCGCCGTCTTGAAGGCAGGGTTGCGCAGGTAGCACCAGAGGACGGTGAACAGGCCGTGCCGGTGCGCCTCGGCGAAAGCCTCGACCGACCTCGTGGATCTGGCGGGTCGACTCCTCCGACCCGAAGTAGATGGTCGCCCCGACTCCCGTCGCGCCGAGGTCGACGGCCTGCTGCACCGAGCCGAACATGCACCTGGTCGGCCCGGGCTCGGGTAGGTGAGCAGCTCGTTGTGGTTGAGCTTGACGATGAACGGGATCTTGTGGGCGTAGCGGCGGGCGACGGCCCCGAGACCCCCGAGCGTGGTGGCGACGGCGCTGCAGTCGGCGGCGATCGCCAGCTCCACAATGTTCGCGGGGTCGAAGTAGATCGGGTTCTTGGCGAAGCTCGCCGCGGCTGAGTGCTCGATCCCCTGGTCAACGGGAAGGATGACTGAGGTACCCGGTGCCTGCCAGACGGCCGTGCTCGAACATGGCGGCGAGGTTGCGCAGGACGGCGACAGGCCGGTCCGTCTGGACGAAGACTCGGTCGATGAAGTCCGGGCCCGGAAGGATCAGCTGATCCTTCGTGATCGTCTTGGACTCGTGCCCGAGCAGGGACTCGGCCTCCTCGCCGAGCAGCTCGCGAATGTTGGCGCCCACAATCTCCTCCAGGGATCTTCTGCAGGACTCTGCCCTGCTCACCAGCCAGGTTATCCCGGGTGCGGGCCGTGGAGCCCAAGCGTCTCCCACTCTGCTCGAGCTTTGCCGCAAGCTCTTCCCGAGCTCCATGCCAATCGCCGGCGGTCCAGCTGGGTACCGTTTTGCGACATGTGTGTCCTAAGAAGGTACCCAGCCCGTTGATCTTCCCGACCTGGGGCCCCTATCTCGTGTGCAGCAATCAACGCTGTACGTCGGTTGCTCCGCGCGAGATGCACGTCAGCGAAGGGCCGCCAGGCGTTCCGGGGCGTTCGACAGCTCTGGGTCGTACTGGACGACCCGCCTGAACAGCTCACGCGCCTTCGGGATGTCGCCGGCGCGCTCGTAGAGGTCGGCCAACACGTACCACTGCCGGACGTGCCGCGGCTCGGGGTGGCGCAATTGGCGTTCCGCCGCCTTGGCGAGAAGGTCGATCGCCTCCTTGATGCGTCCCTGGTCGGCGAGGGAGCCGGCAGCGACCAGACGTCCCTCGGCGAGCAGATCGCTCGAAACACCACCCCTTCTCAGCTCCGCCCACAACTCCGCTACCTGCTCGTGATGCCCGAGAGCACGCTCGCAATCGGCGATGACCGGATGCTGGTCGAGCGACTCGGTCAGCGCTCGGAAGGCTTCGAGCTCGCGCAGAGCTTCATGCCAGCGACCGGTCCTGTAGAGGCAGAGGCCGTACAGCTCCCTCACCGACGGGGCGTCGGGAGCGATGCGGACCAGGCTGCGCAGGATCGAAGTCGCCTCCCGGTAGCGGTCGTGCTCGTAGGCGTCAGCGGCCTGTGCCAGCCGAGGTGCGAGATGGGTGCCGAGGCGGCTCCCTCCGACAGCGCGCAGCTCGTCCGAGACCTTCTCCGGTACTGGCCTGCCGGCCCCCCGGTTCGACCGCTTCCTGGTCGTGGCGGGTGGTGTTGGCTCGTTGTCTCGCCTTGCAGCGGGACGAGGTGCGGGTGCCTCCCGTCCTGGCAGCTCCCGCCGCGCGGGTCGTGCGGGCCGGGCAGGCCGAGGTGCGGGCCTCGGCGCCTCGTCTGTTTGGCGCAATCCCTGAGCTGCCGCCGCGCGTTCGGACGTTCTCGGCTGGCTTGGGCGGGAGGCCGGGGCACCGGGACGGCTGGCCGGCGCACCCCGTCTGGTGGCCGGAGCACCGGGACGGCTTGCCGGCGCACCGGGATGGGCCTCCTCTTCCTGCAGCACCCGGAAGGCAGTCCGGGCCACCTTTCCCCAGCCGGGGCGCTGCCAGTCCGGACGGCGCTCGGGCTGCCAGTCGGGCCGACGATCAGAACGCCTCTCCGACTGCGGCCCTGCGGGCCGACGATCAGCTTGCCGATCGGCCCCACGGGAAGGACCTGCTGGTCTCCCGACAGCATGTCGATCGGAACCCCGAGAAAGTCCCGCCGGACTCCCACCAGCTTGTCGATCGGGACGCCGAGGAGGTCCCGCCGGTCTCCCACCTCCCTGCTGACCCTCCTCTGAGCCTCTGTGGGGCGGCCGGTCGGGTCGTGCGGGTCGGATCGGGCGAGCCGGTCGCGCAGAGGACTCGGACCGGCCGATCCGGCTTCCTGTCGGCGGTCGAGCAGCGCGAGCAGGCCGGTTCTGCTCTCCCTGGCGAGCGGGACTGTCTCTGGGTGCCGCAGCTCGTGGTCGGCCCGCTGCATGGCGAGGACCGGAAGATGAGGCGCTGGATCGTCCCGACGGAGCGGCCCCCCGAGGTGCGCCGTCTCTCCGAGGTGCGGCATCCCGACGAGGTGCGGCATCCCGACGCTGGGGCCGCGCCGAGACCGCCGCTTCGATCGCTCGCCGGCTTGCCTCGCGAGGGTGCTCTCCCCTGGGCCTTTGGCCTCGGGGCGCGCGAACGCTCGGGCTGATCAGGCTCCATTTGCTTGAGGCTACCCGACAGGCGAAGTGGGCCGTCTCTTAGGTCTCGTGCAAGCTGTTTTTGATCCCGGGCGTCATTGCATTTGTGGGATCAGCCTGCCGCCTCGAACCCTGGCGGCCCACAGGGTTACTAGTAGTTCTGTGCGTAACGCACTGGCGTCGTCGGGCCGCCGATATTTGAGGAAGGCGAGTTGCGCTCGATTCAACGGAGGTGGATCAGGCTGCCCGTGACGAGCTTCGCCCAGTCCGTGCACAGCCATGCGATCACTTCTGCCACCTCTTCGGGCGAGGCGATGTGATGGTGCTCGTCGCTCTCTCGAACCGCACGTCGGACGTCATCGGTGACCCAGCCCGTGTCCGTCACCGGCGGGTACACCACGTTGGCCGTGATGCCGAGGGAGGCAAGCTCGCGGGACGCGGACATCGTGTAGTTCTCGAGGGCGGCTTTGGCGGCGCCGTATGAGACCTCGCCAGGGAACCCGCCCGGTCCTCCGGACGTGAGGCTGACGATCCGGCCCCAATTGTCACCGCGCTGCCGGTGCCGCCGCGCCAGCTCCGCAATCATGAGGGCGGTGCCTCGTGCGTCGACGAGGAACTGTGCGTCGATCGAGGTTGCCGTGATGGGATGATTCGGACGCCCGACATGGTCGAGCTCCTGCGACCCGAAACTGTCCTTCTGCCAACCACTTGCATTGTTGATCAGGATCGACACGCCGCCGAGAGCCGCCTCGACCTGGTCGAATATCGCCCCTGGCACGGCCGGATCGCTGAGATCGGCCTCGACCGCAACAGCCCTGGATCCCGCCTTCTCGATCGCTGCCACGACGTCGGCCGCGTCGCGCCGGCGCATCTCGGCGTACCGGGTGGGCCGATGCTCGTCGGGCTCCTCGTAGAGGCGGAGGTAGGTCACTGCGACGTCGGCACCCAGTTTCGCCAGGCGCCTGGCCGTCGCCGACCCGATGCCGTGGTTCGCCCCCGTGACCAAGGCCACCCGGCCGCGCAGTTCGGCGGCTCCGAGCTCGCTGCCTGGCACGCGGCAATCATCACAGATGGTGCCCCACTGAGGCCATCAGTGCTGTCAGTCCAAGCCACCCTGCATACACGTAGGGAACGAGGGCCCGGATCCCGGCCGCGATTGCGAAGATCGTCATCCTGACGAGCAGGATCCCGAGAAACGACCCGACTACACCGGCGGTCCGCTGGCCGCCCGAGTCCGCGCTTGTTGATTGCACCGCCTGCCGCCACTGCTGCGCTCGGTGTCCGTGACATCTCGTCCCTCCGATCACTCCGGGATCGCTACTTGCGATCACGAGGTTGATTGTCGGGTTTCGAGACGTCGCGGTGACACGGCGGCGGAGGGGGATGCGCTCAGCCGCAGAGCGGGAAGATCCCCTCCTGGAGGTGGGTCCTCAGTCCGACGGCGCCGCTCAGCCGCAGCCGGACGCGACAAGGCCCCCGCAGCGCGCACCGCTCGATCGCGGCGACGGCACCAGCGAGGGCCTCGTCTGAGATGAATTCCGGCGGCGACCTACTCTCCCAGGGGGCCTCCCCCCAAGTACCATCGGCGCTGGCGGGCTTGACTTCCGTGTTCGGGATGGGAACGGGTATATCTCCGCCGCTATGGCCACCGGAAACCTGAGCTCCTCGTAGGCGAAGACAGGCATGGGTTGGAAACGACCAGTCTTCGCCCACTGGAACACCGCGCGAGCGGCGTCCTTGTGAGCCTTCCATAGCGAGCACGAGCGATGAAAACCAAGCCCTCGGCCGATTAGTACCGGTCGGCTGAACACGTTGCCGTGCTTACACCTCCGGCCTATCAACGTGGTCGTCTAACCACGGGCCTTACCAGGTTGACCCTGTGGGAGATCTAATCTTGGAACGAGCTTCGCGCTTAGATGCTTTCAGCGCTTATCCCTTCCGCAGGTCGCAAACCAGCCGTGCCCTTGGCAGGACAACTGGCACACGAGAGCTGCGTCCGTCCCGGTCCTCTCGTACTAGGGACAGCCTTCCTCAGATCTCCTACGGCTGCATCGGATAGGGACCGAACTGTTTCACAACGTTCTAAACCCAGCTCGCGTACCGCTTTAATGGGCGAACAGCCCAACCCTTGGGACCGGCTTCAGCCCCAGGATGCGACGAGCCGACATCGAGGTGCCAAACCTTCCCGTCGATATGGACTCTTGGGGAAGATGAGCCTGTTATCCCCGGGGTACCTTTTATCCGTTGAGCGACGGCGCTTCCACACGCAACCGCCGGATCACTATGGCCTGCTTTCGCACCTGCTCGACTTGTAGGTCTCGCAGTCAAGCTCCCTTGTGTCATTGCACTCGACGGCTGATTGCCAACCAGCCTGAGGGAACCTTTGCGCGCCTCCGTTACACTTTAGGAGGCGACCGCCCCAGTCAAACTACCCGCCTGACGCTGTCCCTGGCCCGGATAACGGGTCGAGGTTAGAGTCCCAGCACGAACAGGGTGGTATTTCAACGTTGCCTCCACACTGGCTGGCGCCAGCGCTTCCAAGGCTCCCACCTATCCTACACAATTCGTACCAAAACTCAACATCAAGTTGTAGTAAAGGTCCACGGGGTCTTTCCGTCCTGATGCAGCTAACGAGCATCTTTACTCGTACTTCAATTTCGCCGGGTCTGTGGTTGAGACAGTAGGGAAGTCGTTACGCCATTCGTGCAGGTCGGAACTTACCCGACAAGGAATTTCGCTACCTTAGGCACGCTGTTACCACTCACCCGATCGGCCAATACGAAAGGTCGATCTGACGAGCGACCAGGTCATTTCTGCCTGGTTCCTTATGTCGCCATGGGGTCGGACTGTATCTTCCCCGTCTGGACGAGCCAGATAGGGCTTGGCGTACAGTCTCTGAGGATCCCGCATGCACCTCGCGGTTTCCTGCTGATTGTCCGCACCGGACGGGTTGTCACCGGCCTGGAACCATCCAGACCTAGTACCGCCGGATACTCGGGGTTTCCAGCATATAGCCAAGTTTACCCACGGCCAGGGTTGACCGTTATAGTTCCCGAACTCCCCATATCGCTATGGGGCGTGGACCATATCTTCTTCCGCCCGCTTCAAGGGCGGAGCCTTGCGTATGGCCTCTGAGGATTCCCACAACCTCAATACGTCGAGGATTTCCTCCTCGGCATATCGACGCTTGCCTCCTCGGTTCATCGGCCCTCGCAGTGCGAGGATCTCGCCGATGCCTGTCGGAGACAGATGTCGACCAAGCAGGACGAGCGCTGTGATCTCGCGAAAGACCGCAAGGTCACATGACTTCGGACCGCGTAACGGAAAGCGCTCGAAGAACGGGAATACCCGGTCTTCCAGCTCGAGTGGACGGGTCACTTCGAAGTAGTGAATCCCGTCCCCACGGTCTCGCACCGTTCCGGTGCCGAAGGTCGCTTTCAACAGCTGAGGCAGCTGGTGACCGACCTGCGACACGTTGAACGACAGCGAGACCCGCCACGGCAGGCCACGATCACGCTCTCGACGGACAGGGACATTGAAGCTGCCCTCTCCTTCGACGAATCCTGCAACCCAGTTGCCCAGGTCGACGGGACTCGATCCAGCCAGTTTGAGGAACTGGGCCTTTCCTGCTGATTGTCCGCACCGGCTCGGATTGTCACTGTCCATGCCCGCACCCTACAGACAGGGTGTGACACGAACGAGTACCGGCGGATACTCGGGGTTTCCAGCATATAGCAAGGTTTGTTCCAATCGATTACTCGACTGGAGCCGCAACTTGTGTTTACGGCCGCCGTTTACCGGGGCTTAGGTTCAGAGCTTCGCCCAAAAGGACTAACCCTTCCCCGTAACCTTCCGGCACCGGGCAGGCGTCACAGCGTATACATCGTCTTACGACTTGGCACGCTGCTGTGTTTTTAGTAAACAGTCGCTTCCCCCTACTCTCTGCGACCCCTTCGAGCTCGGGACGCGAAGTCCGTCACCCTAATGAGGCCCTCCTTCTCCCGAAGTTACGGAGGTATTTTGCCGAGTTCCTTAACCACAGTTCTCCCGATCGCCTTGGTATTCTCTACCTGCCCACCTGAGTCGGTTTGGGGTACGGGCACCGTGTCAGCTCGCTAGAAGCTTTTCTAGGCAGCATGGGCTTAGTGACTTCGCTAAAGTCGCTCGGTATCACGTCTCAGGGTTGTATGAGGTCCGGATTTGCCTAGACCTCCCCCTACACGCTTACCCCAGGTCAACCAACGCCTGGGTTCACCTACCCTCCTGCGTCCCTCCTTCGCTGCCCTCCTCGAGGTTGGTCGGTTCGGCCCGAAGGCCAGCCCCTTAGTTCCCTCGACTTGGGATGGGCGCGGACACGGTGGTACTGGAATATCAACCAGTTGTGCATCGACTACGCCTCTCGGCCTCGCCTTAGCTCCCGACTGACCCTGGGCGGATTAGCCTTCCCCAGGAACCCTTGGGCTTACGGCGGAGGGGTTTCTCACCCCTCTCTCGCTACTCATGCCAGCATTCTCACTCGATCACGCTCCACGACGGTTTCCACCGCCGCTTCACTGCAGAGATCGACGCTCCCCTACCACTCCTGCAAAAGCAGGAATCCGCAGCTTCGGCTCTAGGCTTGAGCCCCGTTACATTGTCCGCGCAGGACCACTCGACCAGTGAGCTATTACGCACTCTTTAAAGGATGGCTGCTTCCAAGCCAACCTCCTGGCTGTTTTTGCGTTCCCACATCGTTTTCCACTTAGCCTAGAATTTGGGGCCTTAGCTGGCGGTCTGGGCTGTTTCCCTTTCGACCAACGAAGCTCATCCCCCGTGGTCTCACTGCCAGACTCTGGAGCATCGGCATTCGGAGTTTGATTGGGGTCGGTAAGCTTGTAGGCCCCCTAGCCCATTCAGTGCTCTACCTCCGATGCTGAACGTCTAACGCTGTACCTAAATACATTTCGGGGAGAACCAGCTATCACCGGGTTTGATTGGCCTTTCACCCCTAACCACAGGTCATCCCCCCTGTTTTCAACCAGGGTGGGTTCGGCCCTCCACGGGGTCTTACCCCCGCTTCAGCCTGCCCATGGTTAGATCACCCGGCTTCGGGTCTACAGCATGCGACTATGCGCCCTATTCAGACTCGCTTTCGCTCCGGCTACCCCAATCGGGTTAACCTCGCCACACACCGTAACTCGCTGGCTCATTCTTCAAAAGGCACGCCATTGCGGCCGACGATCCGTAGATGTCGACGACGCTCTGACTGTTTGTAAACCAACGGTTTCAGGTACTATTTCACTCCCCTCCCGGGGTGCTTTTCACCTTTCCCTCACGGTACTAGTTCGCTATCGGTCGCCTGTGAGTACTTAGCCTTTCGAGGTGGTCCTCGTAGATTCGCGCCGGCTTTCCCAGATCCGGCGCTACTCGGGATGACTGGCGGAGGCTGTCGCCTTTCGTGTACGGGGCTCTTACCCCCTATGGCGTGATGTTCCAAATCACTTCCACTAGACGACAACTTTGTAACTCCGTGAAGGGTCTGATGCCCCTTCTCCAGGTCCCACGACCCCGCAGCAGCAACGCCATCAGGCTTGACACTGCTGCGGTTTAGGCTGATCCCGTTTCGCTCGCCGCTACTCAGGGAGTCGCTGTTGCTTTCTTCTCCTCGGGGTACTGAGATGTTTCAATTCCCCCGGTTCCCTCTGCTGGCCCTATGTGTTCAGGCCAGAGTGACACCCCATGACAGGTGCCGGGTTTCCCCATTCGGACATCCACGGATCAAAGCTTGGTCGACAGCTCCCCGTGGCTTTTCGCAGCCACCCACGTCCTTCATCGGCTTCAGGCGCCAAGGCATCCACCGTTGGCTCTTTGTAGCTTGGAGAATCAGATGCTCGTGCTCGCTATGGAGTTCTCAAAGGACGTCCGGACGCGACAACGTCGCTCCCCGACAACGGAATAGGAACAGTCCGGCGCCGGCTCGCAGGGCCTGGAGAACGAAGGGATTCTCGCTGAGCCCGACCGCCCCTCCCGAGGGAGAAGCAGCTGATGAGCTCTGAGATTCGACCGACGCCAGGATGCGTCCGACAGCGAATAGCCAGTGATCGACTGGAGTGCTCGGCCCCGGAATGGGACCGACAGTGAACTCCATAGAAAGGAGGTGATCCAGCCGCACCTTCCGGTACGGCTACCTTGTTACGACTTAACCCCAATCACCGACCCCACCTTCGACGGCTCCCTCCAAATGGTTGGGTCACCGGCTTCGGGTGTTGCCGACTTTCGTGGTTTGACGGGCGGTGTGTACAAGGCCCGGGAACGTATTCACCCCGGCGTTGCTGATCCGGGATTACTAGCGACTCCGACTTCACGGAGTCGAGTTGCAGACTCCGATCCGAACTGAGACCGGCTTTTTGGGATTCGCTCACCCTCGCGGGATAGCAGCCCTTTGTACCGGCCATTGTAGCATGTGTGCAGCCCTGGACATAAGGGGCATGATGACTTGACCTCGTCCCCACCTTCCTCCGAGTTGACCCCGGCAGTCTCCTACGAGTCCCCGGCATGATCCGCTGGCAACATAGGATAAGGGTTGCGCTCGTTGCGGGACTTAACCCAACATCTCACGACACGAGCTGACGACAGCCATGCACCACCTGTGTGGGATCCGAAGATCAGCGTATCTCTACGCCTTAACCCACATGTCAAGCCCAGGTAAGGTTCTTCGCGTTGCTTCGAATTAAGCCACATGCTCCGCCGCTTGTGCGGGCCCCCGTCAATTCCTTTGAGTTTTAGCCTTGCGGCCGTACTCCCCAGGCGGGGCACTTAATGCGTTAGCTGCGGCACGGAACCCGTCGATAAGGTCCCACACCTAGTGCCCAACGTTTACGGCGTGGACTACCAGGGTATCTAATCCTGTTCGCTCCCCACGCTTTCGCTCCTCAGCGTCAGTGCCGGCCCAGACCACCGCCTTCGCCACCGGTGTTCCTCCTGATATCTGCGCATTTCACCGCTACACCAGGAATTCCGTGGTCCCCTACCGGACTCGAGTCATGGCAGTATCGAGTGGCAGCCCGAGGTTGAGCCTCGGGGTTTCACACCCGACTTACCAAACCGCCTACGAGCTCTTTACGCCCAATAAATCCGGACAACGCTCGCCCCCTACGTATCACCGCGGCTGCTGGCACGTAGTTGGCCGGGGCTTCTTCTGCAGGTACCGTCAGATTCGTTCCTGCTGAAAGGGGTTTACAACCCGAGGGCCTTCATCCCCCACGCGGCGTTGCTGCGTCAGGCTTTCGCCCATTGCGCAAGATTCCCCACTGCTGCCTCCCGTAGGAGTCTGGGCCGTGTCTCAGTCCCAGTGTGGCTGATCGTCCTCTCAGACCAGCTACCCGTCGTAGCCTTGGTGGGCCGTTACCCCACCAACAAGCTGATAGGCCGCGAGCCCCTCCCGAAGCGGAATCCTTTCCTCGCAGGTCCATGTGGACCCGAGGGGGCATCTGGTATTAGCACCGGTTTCCCGGCGTTATCCCAGTCTTCGGGGCAGGTTGCTCACGTGTTACGCACCCGTTCGCCACTAGGCAGTCACCGGTATTGCTACCGGATCAGCCTCGTTCGACTTGCATGTGTTAGGCACGCCGCCAGCGTTCGTCCTGAGCCAGGATCAAACTCTCCATCGAGATCTGGCGGATCCAGCAGGCGGACCTGCGATCACCGCTTCGATCGGGAGAGCCGGCTTCGGGGCTACTGACACCCCTCAGCTAGCTGGCACCAGAACGGACGTTGTCCGTTCTTCAGTGCATTGACTTCTGATGGCTCCGAGCCGTACCCAAGGGTACGACCGGGCGCCACCCGCACTGGCTTTTGGCTGTTCCTATTCCGATGTCAAGGAGCGACGAAGAGCACACTTCCGAAGGAAGGAGGTGCTTCTGCGCTGCACTTCCGCAGGATTGCGACCTGCGAGGGCCGCTCATCCTACACGTTGCCGGGGGCCGTGCAAATCGCCCTCCGGCCCGCTCGGGGCGGAATCCCGTCCTGAGCGGCTACTCACTCTAGCAGACCTGACCAGGCCCCGTGCGCTCCGTCTCGGGAGCGTGGGGGGCTCGTCGGCCCGCTGTTCAGCCAGCATACGGCGGCTGTGAGACGCCCGTGCGTCCCTCGTCCTCACCTGGACACGAAACGGTTGCCGGCGATCCACCACCGCCACGGCCAGCTGGCGGCCTCGCCGGTGCGGCCACCCAGTCCCACTCTCATGCCGCATGCCGGCGCGCCGGATGCGTCCCATTCCGGATCATCGGCCAGCCACAGCCCTTGTGCACCGCTGACCAGGTCAGCACCGTCCAGACGGCGGTCTATCCCGAAGGCCTGGCAGAGCCTTGCCGGACCGGCGCAGAGCAGCCGGTCGTCGACGGCGCCTCTTGCCGAGCGCATCAAGTCGATCCCGGCGAGTGGCTCGAGAGCCCGCAGCAGCACCGCACCTGCCGCACCGTCCGGGCCGCAGACGACGTTGGCGCAGTAGTGCATCCCGTAGGTGAAGTAGACGTAAAGACGCCCGCCTGGTCCGAACATCGTGGCGCAACGGGCGGTTCTGCCCCGATACGCATGGGATGCCGGATCGGCCTCCCCCCTGTAGGCCTCCACCTCGACGATGCGCCCCACACGCCCGCTCGTGTCCACCAGCAGTCCCCCGAGCAGATCGGGCGCCACCTCCAAGGGGTCCCGGTCGTAGAACGATGCCGGGCGGGCCGAGCGATGTGGACGGCGCGGGCTGGGCGGACGGCGCGGACGGGGGGACGTCGAGGGATCCTGGAGGCGTCCCGGCACCGGGCAGCTGAGGCTCACAGCGACCGGCCGCGGGAGCCGATCCGCTCTGCGTCGATCTCGAGGCGGCGGGCGAAGTGCTCCAACTGCACCGCCACGGGCTCCGGGCCCGCACCGCCCGGCGACGTGCGACGCCGGACCGCCACCCCCGGGGCGAGCAACCAGAGGGCGTCCGACCCGAGCGCCGGGTGCGCCTGCACCAGCTCCGCCAGCGGGACATGGCGCTGGAGGGAGTCGCGGACCAGCGAGCCGACGATCCCGTGCGCCTCCCGGAACGGCATGCCGCGCTCCACCAGCCACTCCGCAAGGTCGACCGCCGCTACCAGCGGACCGTCGGCCGCCGCCCGCATCGTCTCGGCGTCGAAGTCGAGCGAGTCGACCAGGCCCCGGAGCGCCACCAGCCCCAGCATCACCTGATCGAGCGAGTCGAAGAGCGGCTCCTTGTCCTCCTGCAGGTCCCGGTTGTAGGCCATCGGCAGGCCCTTCAAGGTCATCAGCAGCCCGGTCAGATTGCCGACCAGCCGGCCCGCCTTGCCCCGCACCAGTTCGGCGACGTCGGGGTTCTTCTTCTGCGGGAGCATCGAGCTGCCCGTAGCCCAGGCGTCGTCGAGGCGGGCGAAACCGAACTCCTCGCTCGTGAACAGGGCGATCTCCTCGCCCAGGCGCGACATGTGCACGCCGAGCAGCGAGAGGTCGAACAGCGCCTCGGCGACGAAGTCGCGGTCGCTGACCGCGTCGAGCGAGTTCTCGAAAGGCGCCCGGAATCCCATCTCCTCGGCGACCCAAGCAGGGTCCAAGGGCAGGGAGGAGCCCGCCAACGCACCCGCACCGAGTGGCGAGACCTCCAAGCGGTGGACGGTGTCGAGGAGCCTGTCCACGTCCCGGGCGAGGGCCCAGCCATGAGCGAGCAGGTGATGCGCCAGCAGCACCGGCTGGGCACGCTGGAGGTGGGTGTAGCCCGGCAGGTACGCCTCGCCCGCCTCGAGGGCCCGCCGGTGGAGTACGCGCTGCAGATCGAGCACCGCCCGCGCCGTCGACACGAGCTCGCGCCTGGCGAAGAGGCGGAGAGCTGTCGCCACCTGGTCGTTTCGAGAGCGGCCGGTGTGCAACTTGGCGCCGGCGGGCCCTGCAAGCTCGGTGACCCGCCGCTCGATCGCCGTGTGGACGTCCTCGTCGCCGGCCCCGAACTGGAAGGTCCCGGCGACGAACTCCTCGCCCACCTGCTCCAGAGCCTTCTGGATCAGGCCCGATTCCTCGCCGGAGAGGATTCCCGTCCGCTCGAGCCCGCGCACGTGCGCCAGCGAGGCACGCACGTCGTCGCCAGCCAGGCGCTGGTCGAAATGCAGGCTCGCCGTGAAGTCCATCATCGCCGCAGCCGGCTCGGTCCCACCCATCCGGTGGCCCCAGAGCGTCAACGGCTCTCTCCCGCCCGCCCCGCCTCTCCCGACCGCACCGCACTGCCCGGGCCCCGCCCGCCGGATGTGCCTTGCCGGGCGGCCCATGTCTTGATCGACAACCCGAAAAGCCTGACGAATCCCTCGGCGTCCTCGTGGCGGAAGGCGTCTGCCTTGTCGTAAGTGGCGAGCCCGTAGTCATAGAGGCCGACGGCACTACGCCTGCCCACCACCGAGCACGCCCCACCAGGCTCGAAACGCAGCCGTACCTCCCCCGACACGTGCCTCTGCGTAGCGCTCACGAAGGCCGAGAGGGCCTCACGTAGTGGCGAGAACCACATCCCGTCATAGACGAGCTCGGCGAAGCGAGGTTCGAGGCGCGCCTTCTCGTGCGCCGCGTCGCGTTCCAGGGTGAGCCCCTCGAGGTCGCGGTGGGCTGCGACGAGGGCGAGGGCAGCCGGGCACTCGTAGACCTCACGGCTCTTGATGCCGACCCGGCGGTTCTCCACCATGTCGATCCGCCCGAAACCGGTCGCACCGGCCACCAGGCCGAGCGTGTCGATCAGCTCCACGAGCTCGAGCTCCTGGCCGTTGAGCGACACGGGCACCCCGGCCACGAAGCCGATCGTCACCTCGACCGCCTCGGTGGCCGTCGGCCGGGTGACGTCGAACACGTCCTCGGGCGGGGCCTCCCACGGATCCTCGAGGATCCCGCACTCGATGGCCCGTCCCCACAGGTTCGAGTCGATCGAGTAGATGCGGTCCCGGCTGGCGCGCACCTCGACACCGTGCCGCTCGGCGTAGTCGATCGTCTCCTCCCTCGTCATCCCCCACACGCGGACCGGGGCGATGATCTCCAGGTCCGGCGCCAGAGCCCTCGTCCCCACTTCGAAACGCACCTGGTCGTTCCCCTTCCCCGTACACCCGTGAGCGACGGCGGCAGAGCCCGTCCTGCGGGCTTCGGCGACCAGGTGTCGCACGATCACCGGCCGGGAGAGTGCAGAGACCAGCGGGTAGCGCCCCTCGTAGAGGGCGTTCGCCTGCAAGGCGCGGGACCACGAAGTCGGTGGCCAGCTCGCCCTTGGCGTCGACGACGACGGCCTCGACGGCTCCTGCCGCCAGCGCCCGCCTGCGTACCTCCTCCATGTCGCCGCCCTGCCCCACGTCCACGGCGACAGCGACCACCTCGCAATCCATCTCGGCCCGCAGCCAGTGCACCGCCACCGAGGTGTCGAGACCTCCCGAGTATGCGAGCACCACCCTCGTCGTCATCAGTGACATCCTTCCTGCACTCGCCGTGCCGGTCCGTACCGTACCGGCACGGAGGCCGGCACTGGCATCAAGGGCGTCGCCCGGGACGGCTACGAAACCGCCGGTATCAGCGTCCCGCCAGCACTTCTATCCGCTCGGCCAGCTCCGCCCCGGACAGGGCCGTACCCGCCACCACCAGCACGGTGTCGTCCCCGGCGACCGTGCCGATCACGCCGTCTACGCCGGTGCGGTCGATGGCCGAGGCCACGACGTGCGCACAGCCGGGCGGCGTCCTCAGCACCACCAGGTTGGCCGAATGGGAAGTCTCCACGACCCACTCCCCCAGCACCCGTCGGAGATGCTCGGTGGGGGCGACCTGATCGCGAGGAAGCTCGGCGATGGCGTACACGGCCCGCTCGGTGCCCGGCACTCGCACCTTCACCGCCCCGAGGTCGAGCAGGTCACGCGAGACGGTCGCCTGAGTGGCCACGACGCCCGACTCTGACAGCAGGTCGACGAGCTGGGGCTGGGAGATGATGGTGCGCTCGGCGATGAGTTTCGCGATCAAGTGCTGGCGGCGGTTCTTGGGTGTCCTCATGCGATCCTCCTCGAGCCGGACGACGCTTCAGACGCACCCGAGCCGAGCAGGAACATCAGCAGGCCCCGCATCGCGTGCATGCGGTTCGCCGCCTGCTGCCAGACAGCACTCTGCGGTCCGTCCAGCACTCCCTTGGAGATCTCCTCGCCCCTGTGCGCCGGCAGGCAGTGCAAGACCACGACATGGCTCGCTGCAAGCTCGAGAAGCCGCTCGTCCACGATGTAGCCGGCGAAGGCGCGCCGCCTCGCCCAAGCCTGCTCGTCCTGCCCCATCGAGACCCACACGTCCGTATAGACGGCGTCTGCCCCGCTCACGGCCTCGGCGGGGGAGCTGCACCGCAGCACGGCGCCCCCGAGGCGCTCCGCCCACGCCAAGTCGGAGTCCGACAGCTCGTAACCGGGCGGTGAGGCGGTTCGCAGGACCATCCCGCACAGTGCGGCAGCGCCGGCGAGCGAGCGGCAGACGTTGTTGGCGTCGCCCACGAAGGCGAGCGTCTTCCCGCGCAGGTCCCCGAGGCGCTGCCGGAGCGTCAGCACATCGGCCAGCGCCTGGGTCGGGTGCTCGCGGTCGGAGAGGAGGTTGACCACGGGGACGTCGGTGCCTGCCGCCTCCAGCGCTGCGGCCATCCGCTCGAGCAGGCCGTGCCGGCCGACGCGAGCACCCACGGCCCGGTGGTAGCACGCCAATGTGCGGGCGACGTCCTCCGCCTTTTCCCGGCGGTCGATGCCGACCTCGGTGTCCTGGATCACGACGGGGTGGCCGCCGAGCTGCACCACCGCCATCTCGCAGGCGTTGCGGGTACGCGCCGAGGGGTGCTCGAACACGAGCGCCACCCCCCGCCCCGCCAGCACTGGCTGGGGTGCAGGATCCTCTGCCGCCGCGAGCACTTGGTCGAGCTCACCGGCGCTGAGGTCGCCGATCGAGAGGAAGTGGCGCGTCATGAACCAACGCCCTGGGCGACCTCGTCGAGAGCATCCCCCAGCAGCTCGAGACCCTCTTCCAGCACGGCCTGCTCGATCAGCAGCGAGGGGGCCAGCCTCAGCACGTGCTCGTCGGTCGCATTCACGACCAGGCCGTGCCGCAGCGCGGCGGACGCCACCTGGGTGGCCGACAGGGCCTCCGCCAGCACCGCCCCGGCAAGCAGTCCCCGCCCCCTCACCGTCTCGACGCCGGGCAGCCCGCACAGCCGCTGTCGCAAGAGCACCCCCAGGCTGTCCGCGCGTGCAGGCACGTCCTCCGAGATCATCACGCGGAGCACGGCGCGTGCGGCGGCGCAGGCGAGCGGCTGGCCGCCAAAGGTGCTGCCATGATCACCCGGTTGGAAGGCCGCCGCCACCTCCGGCCGTGCCCAGCAGGCGCCGATCGGCATGCCGTTGCCGAGGGCCTTGGCCACCGTCACGATGTCGGGAGCTACGAGGTCGTGCTGGAAGCCGAACCACCTCCCCGTGCGGCCGAGCCCGGTCTGAATCTCGTCGACGATCAGCAGCGCACCGTGCTCGTCGCAGACCCGCCGCGCCTCGGCCAGATAACCCGGTGAGGGGACCACAACGCCGCCCTCGCCCTCGATCGACTCCAGCAGCACGCCGCCAACGTCGGGTGCCATTGCCGCCTCGAGAGCGGTGACGTCGTCGTAGGGCACGTGGCGGAACCCCTCTGGCAGGGGCTGGAACGGCTCGTGCTTGTGGGGCTGGCCGGTGGCATGAAGCGTCGCCAGCGTGCGGCCGTGGAACGAGCCGAGGGCCGACACGATCACGTGCCTGGCGCCCCCGTGGAAGCGCCGGGTCAGCTTGATCGCGCATTCGTTGGCCTCGGCTCCCGAGTTGCCGAAGAAGACCTTGCCCCCCGGGGCCGGGAGACCACCGCCACCGATCAGCAGGTCGAGAAGTCCCGCCACCTCCTCGGCGATGGGATTCCGGTAGAGGTTGGAGAGATGCATCAGCCGATGCGCCTGCTCCGAGATGGCGTCCGAAACGACCGGGTGGCAGTGACCGAGCGAGGTGACCGCGATCCCGCAAAGGAGATCGATGTATCGCTTGCCGTCGCAGTCGAACAGCTCCGATCCGCTGCCGCGCACGAATCGCACGTCGGCCGGCCGGTAGGTGGGCATCAGGCTCGTGAGGGCGGGGACCTTGTCCATCGAGGACGCACGCGCCGAGCCGATGATCACTGCGCCGTCACCATCGTGCCGATCCCCTCTTTCGTGAAGATCTCGAGCAGCATCACGTGCGGCACCCGCCCGTCGAGGATGTGGGCGGTGGTGACGCCGTGGCGGATGGCGCTCGAGCAGGACCGCGCCTTCGGGATCATCCCCGACCCGATAGCGCCGTCCTCGAGCAGCCGGTCGAGCTCGTCGGCGGAGATCGCCTGCACCAGGCTGTGGGGATCGCCCACCTCCCGGCGGACTCCCTCGACGTCGGTGAGGAACACGAGCTTCTCGGCATCGAGCGCCTCGGCGACGGCGCCTGCCACCGTGTCGGCGTTGATGTTGTAGGCCTGACCGGCGGTGTCGGCGCCGATGGTGGCGATCACCGGGACCAGGCCCTCCGCCACGAGCCGCCTGATCATCGACGGATCGACCGCCATCACGTCGCCCACATAGCCGAGCAGGGGGTCGAGCGGGCTGGCGGTGATCAGGCCCGCATCCTCCCCCGACAGCCCCACGGCGAGCGGGCCGTGGACGTTGAGAGCGCCGACGATCTCCCGGTTGACCTTCCCGACCAGCACCATGCGGGCGATCTCCAGCGTCTCGGCGTCCGTCACGCGAAGACCGTCCCTGAACTCCGGCACCTTGCCGAGGCGGGTCATCAGCTCGCCGATCTGCGGCCCTCCCCCGTGGACCACGACCGGGAGCATCCCGACCGCCCGCATCAGCACTACGTCTTCCGCGAAGGAGGCGAGCGCATCGGGCCCCTCGGCGCGGTCGGCGAAGGCTGCCCCGCCGTACTTGACCACGACGATCTTCCCCCTGAACCGCTGTATGTAGGGAAGAGCCTCGGCGAGCACGCTCGCCTTCATCTCGGGGGTCAGTGTCACGAGGTCCTCATGTTCTCGTCGATGTAGAGATGGGACAGATCTGTGGTGAGCACCGAGGCTTCCCCGGCGCCGATCCCGAGGTCGCACGTGATCTCCAGGCGCTTGCCCGCCATGTAGGTGGCGATGGCGTGCTGATCGTGCTCGGCGACGATGCCCCCCCGGCAAACGACGTAATCGCCGTAAAAGACTGAGACGCTGTCGATGTCGAATGCCACGCCGGCCGTGCCGAGCTCGCTCACGACCCGCCCCCAGTAGGGGTCCGACCCGTAGAGCGAGCACTTGACGAGCTGGCTGTCGGCCACCCTGCGAGCAGCCGCTGCCGCTTCCTCAGCCGACGCCGCACCGACCACCCTGACGGTGACGAACTTGGTGGCACCCTCGGCATCCGCCACCATCTGGGATGCCAGATCGGAGCAGGCGCGGTGCAACGCATCGGCGAGGTCGTCCTCGCTCGCCGGCCCCGCCCTCCCGTTGGCGAGGACGATCACCGTGTCGTTGGTCGAAGTGCAGCCGTCGACCGTCATCTCGTTGAAGCTGGCGCTGACCGCAGCCCTGAGAGCGCTCTGCAGGACAGGCGGATCTGCTGCGGCATCGGTCGTCAGCACGGCGAGCATCGTCGCCATGTTGGGCGCCAGCATCGCTGCCCCCTTGGCCATGCCGCCGACCGTGAAGGAGGCGGCCTCGACGACCACCTCCTTGCGCTTGGTATCGGTCGTCATGATCGCCTGAGCGGCCCTTCCGCCTCCCGCCAACTCGACATTGCGGGAGGCAACGAGCCCCGGCACCCCCTCCGAGATCGGGCGAAACGGCAACGGGATCCCGATCAACCCCGTCGAGCAGACGAGCACCTCCTCCGGCGCGACACCGAGCTCGCCGGCGACAGCCGCGCAGGTCGCCTCCGCCACCTGCCGGCCCGCCGCACCCGTCGCCGCGTTGGCACAGCCGCTGTTCAGCACCACAGCAGCGACCCGGCCGCCGGTCGAAGCGAGGTGGAGGCGGCTCACCTGTACCGGCGCCGCAGCCGCCTTGTTGGAGGTGAAGACCGCCGCTGCCGGCACCGCCGTGGCGGGGTCGGTGGCGACGAGTGCCAGGTCCAGGGCTCCATGCGGCTTGATCCCGCAAAACGTCCCCGAAGCTGCAAAGCCCTGCGGCGCCGTAACGCTCACGGGGCGAGCCCCGCCTTCGGCAACCCGGCGGTCTCCGCCAGCCCCAGCATCAGGTTCGCCGCCTGGATCGCCTGTCCAGAGGCTCCCTTGACGAGGTTGTCGATCGCCGAGAGCAGTAGCACCCAACCCGTCCTCTCGTCGACCCGGGCGGTCAGGTGACACATGTTCGACCCGTAGGTGTCCGCAGTCGATGGTGGGTCCTTCACCACCTGGACGAACGGCTCCCCCTCGTAGGCGTCGCCCAGGGCCTCGAGCACCGACTCGGTGCTGAGCGATCGTCCGGCGGCGGGTCTCGCGTAGCAAGTCGCCAGGATGCCCCTCGTCATCGGCGCCAGGTGGGGGGTGAACAGCACCTCGGCTCCCGTTGTCTGTTCCATCTCGGGCGTATGCCGATGATCGAGGAGCCCGTAGGCGGCGAAGCTCTCGTTGACCACTGGGAAGTGGAGCTCCGCCTTCGGGCTGCGTCCTGCTCCGCTGACGCCGCTTGCAGCGTCGACGATCACGCCGGTGCGTTCGACGAGCGAGGCGCCGCACGAGGGGGGCGAGTGCCAGCGAAGCCGCCGTCACGTAGCAACCAGGGGCGGCCACGAGGTGCGCAGCGCAGATGGCTTCACGGTAGAGCTCGGGCAATCCGTAGACGGCTTGCTGCCAGCAGCTCGGGGCAGGCGTGCTCGAACCCGTACCAGCGGGGATAGGCGGCCGGATCCCGCAGGCGGAAGTCGGCGGAGAGATCCACGATGTGGCCGACCCGCCCGATCAGGCGCGGCACGACATGCTGCGCGTGTCCGGACGGCAGGCACAGGAAGGCCAGGTCGAGCCCCTCTGCCGCCTGGGCATCGATGGGGTCCAGCACGAGGGAGCCATACTCGCCGCGAAGCCCGGGGTAGAGCTCGGCGAGCTCGATCCCTGCCGAGGACTCCGCCTGCGCCACGGCGACCTCGATCTCCGGATGAGACGCCAGCAATCGCAACAACTCGACGCCGGTGTAACCAGAGGCGCCGAGAACTCCTGCCTTCATACGCATGAGCATACATCGCGGTGCATGGTCATGCAGCAGTGCGCTGCGCCGTCCGCTGCGCCGTGCCCCCGCCCGTGGCGCCTACCCCAGCCATCGCCGCCCCCGCCATCGTGCTGCGCCCACGTCGTGCTGGGTACCATTTTGCGACAGATGTGGCGGTTAAAGGTACCCGGCTGGGGGTGGACCTTCAGGGTTACCCAGGACCAACCACCGAGGCCGGCCCCAGCCGGCCCTACCTCGACCCGTCGAGACCCCGTCGCAGCGATGCGACGAAGCTGGCGGCCCCATCTGGCCCCTCGCCCTCCAGCAATCGCCGCACCAGAGCGGAGCCGATGGCAACGCCGTCCGCGACCTCGCATACCTGGCGCGCCTGCTCGGCGTTGGAGACCCCCACGCCGACGAGGACAGGGAGATCCGTGGCCGCCTTGCAGCGGGCCGCCATCGAGACGGCTGTGGACGCGAGCTCCGATCTTTCGCCGGTCACCCCCATCGTGCCGACCGCGTACAGGAAGCCTCTCGAGCGCTCGGCGATGGCGGCCAGGCGAGCCTCGGGTGTGGTCGGTGCCGCCAGCAGCACGGTCGCCACCCCCATCTTGTCGCAGGCGCGTGCCCACGGGCCGAGCTCGTCCACCGGAAGGTCGGGGATGATGGCGCCGGCGATTCCGGCCTCGGCCAGCCTGGTCGCCATCCGCGTGTGGCCCATGCGTGCGATGACGTTGTAATAGGTCATCACCGCCACGGGAACGCCGATCTCGCCGCTGGCGGCCGCCAGCTCCCCGATGATCCCGGCCGGCGTCGCACCTGACCGGAGGGCCCGCGAGGACGCCTCCTGGATCACGGGACCGTCGATCACCGGGTCCGAGAAGGGGATTCCGACCTCGATCGCGTCGGCGCCGCTCGCCGCCACGGCCCGCACCACCTCCAGCCAGTCCGAGCCGCAACCACCGGTCACGTAGGGCACGAGGAGCTTGCGTCCTGCCTCGCGTCCAGTGCGGAGAGACGTTTCGAGGAAGCCGGGAACGGCTCGTTCGGGGACCACCACGTCCATCGTCCCGGTGTCGAGCGACGATCCGTACGACCTGGCGGAGGTCACTACGGCGTCCCGATGCGGTCCATGATCTGCTGCACATCCTTGTCGCCCCGGCCCGACAATGTCATCAGGACCGCCGAACCTGGCCGGATGTCCCCCGAGGCCACCGCACGCACGATCCACGCCAGCGCGTGTGACGGTTCGAGCGCCGGGATGATGCCTTCGGTCTCGCAGAGCAGGCGAAACGCCGCGATCACCGACTCGTCGTCCGCCGTCTCGTAGCGGGCCCGCCCGATCGCGCCGAGGTGCGCGTGCTCCGGGCCGATCCCCGGATAGTCGAGACCGGCCGAGATCGACTGGGCTTCCAGGATCTGGCCGTTCTCGTCCTGCAGGAACCGGCTCCTCATGCCATGGACTACCCCTGGCAGGCCGCTCTGCCCCATCGCCGCTCCGCCGGCGGCCTCCACTCCGACGAGGACGGCTCCGGAGTCGACGAACCCGGCGAAGGTGCCCGCCGCGTTCGATCCGCCCCCGACGCAGGCGACGACGTAGTCGGGGTCGGCGGCCCCGAGCAGGATCTGGCACTGCATCCGGGCCTCGTCGCCGACGATCCTCTGCAGCTCGCGCACCATGAGCGGGTACGGATGGGGGCCCATCACCGAGCCGATGCAGTAGTGGGTGCTCTCGACCGTCGCCACCCAGTCCCGCAGCGCCTCGTTGACGGCGTCCTTCAAGGTGCCGCGACCCGGTGGTGACCGGTCGCACCTCGGCTCCCAGCAGCCGCATGCGGAACACGTTCAGCGCCTGCCGCTCGACGTCCACGGCGCCCATGTACACGCAGCACTCGAGACCGAGCAATGCGGCCGCAGTGGCCGCCGCCACCCCGTGTTGACCGGCCCCGGTCTCCGCGATCAATCGGCGCTTGCCCATCCGCTCGGCGAGCAAGGCTTGCCCGATCACGTTGTTCAGCTTGTGCGACCCGGTGTGGGCGAGATCCTCCCGCTTCAGGAGCAGGCGGATCCCGAGCCGCTCCGAGAGCCGCCCGCACTCGGTGACCGGCGTCGGCCGGCCGCCGTAGTCGCGCAGTACCGACGCCAGCCGCTCCCGGAAGGCAGGGTCCGACCACGCATCGCGGAACGCTTCCTCCAGCTCCACGCAGGCGGGCACCAGCGGTTCGGGCACGTAGCGTCCGCCGAACTCCCCGTACCGGCCCCCCTCTGCCGGCTCGTGCATCAACTCACCCGGCAGGCCCGCCATACCCCGGCCGGCGAGCTCGGAGTCAGGAAGGCTCACGAGCCGACCTCCCAGTCGAAGGGACCCTCCTCGGAGCCCTCGTACGGGGTGGGGGCCGCCGCACGTGCGGCGGTCACGAAAGCCCGCATCTTCAACGCGTCCTTGCGTCCGGGCGAGCTCTCGACGCCCGTCGACACGTCAACCCCCCAGGGCCGGATGACGCGTATCGCCTCCCCGACATTGTCGGGGTCGAGCCCACCCGCCAGCATCAGGCGCTTGCCCCGAGGAGCCCCCTCGGCGAGGCGCCAGTCGAAGACCTTCCCGCTGCCGGGCGATGGTGCGTCGATCATCACCACCGACGTCGCGTAGTCCGCCGCCTTCGCCAGGAACGGGTGTCCAGCCGGAAACGCCTTGATCGACATCGGCACCCGCTCGCTCACGTACGCGGAATCCTCGCGGGACTCGTTCCCGTGCAGCTGCGCCGCTCCCAGGCCGGAGCGATTGACGATCTCGACGACCCGGCGCGGGTGCTCGTCGCGGAAGACCCCGACGGTGAGGATCTCGGGCGGGAGCCTGCGAGCGATCATCGCAGCGGCCGAAGCAGACACCTGGCGTGGAGAAGGAGCGAACACGAACCCGACGGCGTCGGCGCCCATCGCCACAGCCAGCAGCGCATCCTCCTCGGTCGTGATGCCGCAGATCTTCACGAACACCGAAGGCCCTCCTCCTCCCCCGCCCGAACGAGGGCGCCGCCGGCACCCAGCAGCTCGGCGACCGCCGACGCCGGATCCCCAGCGGTCACGATGGACTCCCCCACGAGGACGGCGTGGAAGCCGGCCTGCTGCAAGGTCGCGACGTCGCCGCGGTGGCGGATCCCGGATTCGGCCACCTTCACCACGCCCTCCGGGATCTGCGCGCCGAGCCGGATCGCTCTTCCCGTGTCCACCTGGAACGTCCGCAGGTCGCGCTGGTTGACCCCGACAAGGGAGGCGCCGATCGCCAGAGCCTGCTCGAGCTCGGCCTCGTCGTGGACCTCGACCAGGCTCGCCATGCCGAGAGATCGAGCCAGTTTCTGGAAGGACTGCAACTCCTCCCGAGACAGGGCCGCCGCTATCAACAAGATGGCGTCAGCGCCCATCGCCCGTGCCTCCAGCACATCGGCCTCGCAAACGGTGAAGTCCTTTCGCAGCACGGGGAGCTCGCAGGACGCCCGAGCAGCCTCGAGGTCGTCGCGGCTGCCGCCGAAGTGCGGCCCGTCCGTGAGCACAGACAGGCAGGAGGCGCCGCCCTTCTCGTAGGAGCGGGCAGTCGCCGCCGGGTCGAGGCCCTCGGCCAAGGAACCCTTGGAGGGGGAGCGGCGCTTGATCTCCGCGATCAGTCGTATCGCGCCGCCTGACGACAAGGTGTTGAGGAATGGCCGGACCGGAGGGCCCTCGGCAGCCGCTGCCTCGAGGCTTTGCATCGACCCGCTGCGTGGCTCCTCGGTGGCGCGGCGGCGGTGGTACCGCACGATCTCGTCGAGGTAGCTCGCCATCCGAGAAGACTAGGCCGGGTCTAGGGGCGGTCAGTAATCAGAGCTCCCTCTCAGCTGTCGACCCGTCGCAGCTCGGCGGCCCCGGACCACATGGCCGTCGCCCGGCCCGACCTGTCCAGGTCGAACACGACCTCCTCGCCGCGGCGCCCGAAGTCGTCGTTGTCGGCCACCACGAAACGCCGCTCCCCCACCGGCAGCAGCCTCGCCGGCCGGTGCATCGGCTGATCCTGGTCGAGGCGGGCTATGACGAGGCCGTTGTTGACTCGGCCCACGAACAGCTCGCTCCACTCGCCCCGGTACCGGCCGGCGATGCGCCCGAGGGCGGCGCGGGCTCAATCCACCCGTCGCCTCCGACATCTTCGGCCAGAGCTCCCTCGTCTCGGCGATGCAGTGGTACACGACGTCGATGCCCGTGTCGCTCACCGACGAGAGCGTGTTCGTCAAGATCGCAGCCGAGACCCGCAGCTCGGGTGCGAAGGCGATCATCGTCGTGAAGCCGGGATAACCGCCGCCGTGGCCGCGCAGGTCGATCCCCTGCACGTTCCAGATCATCCAGGCCAGGCCGAGATGGGGCTCCTCGGCACGCATCCACTGGACGCGCTGCATCTCGCGGCGCGACATCTCGCTCACGGCCCCCCCTCCGGGCAAGTGCGCCGTCTGGTATCTGAGCAGATCGGCCACTGTGGACGTAACGCCCCCGGCGGCGGCGAAGCTCTCGCTCTCCGAACGCGGCGCCGCCCGTCTCTCCTCCCCCGGCAGGTACCTGAAGTAGCCAGTAGCCAGCTGGGTTGCCATCCGACGGTCGAGGGTCACGCCAGTCGAGCCGAGCCCGAGCGGCCGGCAGATCTCCCTGCTCACCTGAGACGCATAGCTGCGACCCACGACCTTCTCGAGGACCTCGCCGAGCAGCGCGAAGGCCACGTTCGAGTAGCGGAAGCCTGACGCCGGCAACGCCACCGTCGCGCCCTCCAGCAGCTCGTGGCGCAGCGCTTCGCGATCCGGGTAGGGCTTCGCTGCCCAGTCGACCGGGCCGTCGCGGATGACACCGGCGCTGTGGGTGAGGAGATGGCGCAGTGTGACGTCCTCGTCCATCACCGGCCTCAGCCAGGAGAGGAGGTCGGTGACTCTGTCGTCGAGGCGCAGCTTGCGCTTCTCGACGAGCTTCATCACGAGTGTCGCCGTGAACGTCTTGCTGATCGAGGCCACCCGGTAGCAGGTGTCTTCCGAGGCTGCACGGCCGCTCTCCAGGTCCGCCAAGCCGAAGGCGCCCCCGAGGACCGGCGCCCCGTCGAGAGCGATCCCGTACGAGACCCCGGGAACATGATCGAGCCATGCCCGGTACCTCAGCCATGCCTCGGCAACGGCGCCGGCATCCTCGATCTGCCTCCTGCTCACAGCTGCTGGGTTCGCCATGGGTTGGATTCCAGCCGCGCGGAGCGCGTTGGTGCAACGCTGTGCGGGATGAGCGAGGACCAGGGCACGATCGTCGTGGTCGAGGACGACCCGCACATCGCCGACCTGCTCGACATGTACCTGCGGCGGGACGGCTTCCGCGTCTTGCAGGCCGCCGACGGCAAGAGGTGCCTCGAGATCGTGACCCAGTCGCCGGCGCGGCTCGTGATCCTCGACATCGGGCTGCCCGGGGAGCTGGACGGTTTCGATGTCTGCCGGCAGCTGCGGGCAAAGGGTGACATCCCGATCATCGTGCTCACCGCCCGCGACGAGGAGATCGACCGGGTGCTCGGGCTCGAGCTCGGCGCCGACGACTACGTCACCAAGCCCTTCTCGCCGCGCGAGATCGTGGCCCGGGTGAAGGCGATCCTGCGGCGGACGGGCAACGGCGTCGACGCAAGCGGCACCTCGGGCAGAGCCGGCACCGTTCCCGATCGGTTGGCAGCCGGCTCGGTGGAGATCGACAGGCCGCGGCGCGAGGTCCGAGCGGGCGGCGAGCCGGTCGAGCTGACAGCGCGCGAGTTCGACCTCCTCGTTCACTTCGCTGCCAACCCGGGGATCGTCCACACCCGCCAGATGCTTCTCGACTCGGTCTGGGGGGAAGGCTGGTTCGGCGACGAGCGCACCGTGGACGTCCACGTGCGGCAGCTCCGCAAGAAGCTCGGCGACGCCCTGCCGCTGAAGACGGTCTGGGGAGTGGGCTACCGGTGCGGGTGACGGCGGCTCCGGTGCGGGTGGCGGCGGCTCCGGTGCGGGTGACGGCGGCTCCGGTCGGGCCCTCTGGATGGGGGGGTCCTCCTGATGGCGAGGGACGGCTGAGTGCGCCACCGGCTGGCGGTGGCGATGGTGCTCGTGGTCGCCGGTGCGCTCCTCGTGGCCGGGCTCGGGAGCCTGCTCGCGGCGAGGCTCTTCGAGCTGCACCAGGCAAGCGTCCAGATCGGCAACGAGGCGCGAACCCTGGCGACGGCCATCGATGCCCGCGAGAGCGCGCTGCCGCAGGTGACGCTCCGGCAGGACGCCCGCTTCATCTCCGCCGTCGGCTCGACGTTCATCAGTGACGTCTCGTTCTTGGTGGTCACGCCGCAAGGGACGGGCAGGAGCATCTTCGTGCGGACCTCACCGGGCTTTGCCGCCCCCGCTCTCACCGCCGGCGATCTGCAGGCACTGGGCCGCGGCAGCTCGGTCTACGGCATCCGCGGGGGCGACGTCTTCGCGGCGGCGCCGCTCGAACTGACTCCCGGCCAGCTCGGCCGCCTCGGTGTGCGAGCCGGCTTCGGGCTCGCCATCTATCTCGCCGACGCCGTCCACCAGCCAGGCGGCAGCGGGGTCTACTTCCTGATCGCGGGAGGTGCCTCGCTCGTCGTCGCGGTGTTCGTCGCCCAGTTGCTGGCGCGCCGCCTCGCGCGTCCGATCGCCTCTGCAGCGGTCACCACCCAGAGGATCGCCGCCGGCGACCTCGACGCCCGCGTGCCCGCCGACCCGGCCGGTCACGATCCTCCCGAGCTCGTGCAGCTTGGCGAGGCGATCAATTCGATGGCGGCCGCTCTCTCCCGCTCGAGGGGACTCGAACGGCAGTTCCTGCTCTCCATATCGCACGACTTGCGGACACCCTTGACATCGATCCGCGGCTACGCGGAGGCGATCGCGGACGGCGCCGCAGAGAACCCGCAACAGGCGGCCGCCGTCATCGAGAGCGAGGCGCGGCGGCTCGAGCGACTGATCCAGGACTTGCTGGACCTGACTCGGATCGAGGCGCGGCGTTTCGCGATCGACAACCGCGAGGTCGACGTCGGCCAGGTGGTGAGCACCGCCGCCGACGGGCTGCGCCTGGGGCTGCAGGAGAGCGGGCTCGTCCTCCTCGTCGAGATCGCCGAGCCGGGCCCGATGCGGGCGTCCGCCGACCCCGACCGCCTTGCGCAGGTCGTGGCGAACCTGGTCGACAACGCCAGCAAGTTCGCCCGCCGGACGGTGCGGCTGGCGGTCCGGCGCCAGGATGATGATCGCTCGCGGGTGACGATCGTGGTGGAGGACGACGGTCCGGGCATCGCCCCGGCGGACCTTCCACACGTGTTCGACCGCTTCTTCCGCTCGGTAACCGGGCCGGCGAAGGACACCAAGGGGATCGGTCTCGGACTGGCGATCGTCGCCGAGCTGACGATGGCGATGGGAGGGGAGGTGCGAGCCTTCTCCCCGATCGACGGGAAGGGGGGCACCCGCATGGTGGTCAGGCTGGCGCCCCCACCTCCGCCTCCTCCCCCTCGCCCCCCGGCACAAGCCGTTCATGGCTAGTCGAGTTGACGATCAGCGGCGACATGCAGAGCACCACCAGCCCGATGATGAGCACCAGCAAGGCGGCTCCCTCCAGGAACGGATCGGTGCCGGCGTTGCGGATCCGGTCCCCGAACAAGCCGACGCCGAGCAGGATGCTCGCCAGCGGGTCGACGATAGTGAGAGTCGCCTGGGAGGCCGTGATCGGCCCGGAATAGAAGGCGTTCTGCGCCAGGAACAGTCCGGCGCCGCCGGCCGCCGCGATCCCGTAGGTCTGCCAATGGCCGAACAGCTGCAAGAAGCCTTGCGAGAAGAGGATCGTGGCGGTCTTGGTGAACGCGGCGCAGAGCGCGAAGGCTGTGGCCGCCGCCGCCCCGTAACAGGCGGACTTCCACACCCGCGAGCCGCGGATCGCCAGCAGGCAGCAGAGGATGACGGCGCCCGCGCAGGCGCCGACGCCCCAGGCCCAGTCGCCGCCCGAGGGGTGCTGGTTCCCCTGCCCCTGGTCCGCCACCGCCAGGAAGATCGCCAACCCCGCCACCGTGCAGACGCTTCCGACCGCTTCGCGCCAGCCCAACGGCTTGCGGAACCAGATCCGCAGGAGGACCACGAGGAACACGAGCTCGGTCACGAGCAGCGGCTGCACCACCGACAGGTCGCCGTAGCCGAGCGCCAGCGCCTGCAGGGCGAAACCACCGACCATCGACAGCATCCCGAGGTACCAGACGGGCCGGGTCAGGACGTGGAGCAGCAAGCGGAGCCGGAACGCCGATCCCTCAGGCGCCGACTGCACGCCCAGGCGTTGCAGGATGGTCGTCATCGCGTTGCACACTGCCGCGAGGAGCGCCAGCACGATGGCCATCGCCGCTCGTTCTAGCGGAACAGACCCCCCTTACGGGTCGATAGCCGCCCTCAGCCGCCAGGTATCCGCGAGTTGCCGGGCAGCAAGCGGTCGACGGGGAGCGTCTCGATCGTCACGACGGCGCCCTGCACGCTCGCAGCGGCCCCCGCAGGCGTGCCCCGCTTGACGAAGGCGAGACCGACTGGCGGGCCGCCCGGGATCACCGCGGTGCTCGTCAGGACACCCACCACCTGCCCGTCCAACAGCACCTCGTCGCCTTCGGCCAGCGATGCTCCGTCCCCGGCTACCACGGCCCTCAAAGATCGCGGCACGTTCGCACCTCGTGCGTCCATGCGGGCCACCAGCTCCTGGCCCGTGTAGCACCCCTTGGTGAAGCTGACCGCAGCGTCCACGACCGGACCGAGGCTGTGGGGGATCGTCTTCTCGCCGATCTCGCTGCCCTGCCTGGGCATGCCGGCGACGATCCGTGCCGCCTCGTACGCTCCCGGCTCGCCGCAGGGGACACCGGGGGCGGCGGCACCGGGCGCGGGGGCACCGCGCGAGAGGATGTCTACCGCCTCGATCCCGGGCCAGCCGGCCCCAACCGCGGCCCTTACTGCGGCCCCTACCGCGGCCCCGTCCCCGCCCCTCCCGGCATCGACTGCGGCTGCTCCCGGCCCGCGCAGGCAGATCACCTGCCAGGGCGCCAGCTCCAGCTCTGCCTTGACCCGCAGGCGGAACCTCCTCAACCGCTCGAGCACCTGCTCGCCGTGGCCCCCGTCGGTGACGAGCACGAAGTGGTCGTCGGCAAGGCGCCCGACCGACAGCAGGGCAACCATGTGGCCCTGTGGCGCCAGCAGCATGGCGAGGCGCGAGTCGCCCACCCCCATGGGATCCAGATCCTGGCTCAGCTGACCCTGCAGCCAGACGGCGGCGTCGGGACCGTTGACCGACACCACGTCGCGACCGCCGACGCTGGCGGCCGGGAAGGCCACGACCCCCGACGCCATGGCCGCCCACGTCTCAGCCGAACCTAGGACGGTCGGTTCGCTCACCGCAGCAACGACTCCTCGCTGGCGAACCGGTTGGCGCCCGCCACCGCGGCCAGCACGGCGGCGGCCTTGTTGGCGCACTCCTCGTCCTCGAGAGCCGGGTCGCTGTCCGCCACGATCCCCGCGCCCGCCTGCACGGAGGCTCGCCCGTCCTCAGCCACAACGAGGGTGCGGATGGTGATCGCCGTGTCGAGGTTGCCGGAGAAGTCGAGATAGCCGACGACGCCGGCGTAGGCGCCGCGCCGGGTCGGCTCCAACTCGTCGATGATCTGCATCGAGCGGACCTTCGGCGCTCCCGAGACCGTCCCCGCCGGGATCGTCGCCCGCAGCACGTCGATCGGGCCCCGTCCTTCGGCCAGCTGGCCCGAGACCTGAGACGTGAGATGCATCACGTGGCTGTAGCGCTCCAGGGTCATCAACTCGTCGACGGCCTCGGTGCCGAAGCTGACGACTCGCCCGACGTCATTGCGCGCCAGGTCGACGAGCATCACGTGCTCGGCAACTTCCTTCGGGTGCTCCGCCAGCTCTGCCCCTAGGCGGCGGTCCTCCTCGTCCGAGGCTCCGCGGCGGCGGGTGCCGGCGATAGGGCGCGAGATCACCCTCCCGCCGAGCAGCTGCACCATCGGCTCGGGCGAGGCACCTACCAGCGTGACGCCCCCCTGTCGCAGGAAGTACATGTAGGGGCTGGGGTTCACCTGGCGCAGAAGGCGGTACACCTCGAACGGCTCGGCATCCAGCTCGACATCGAAACGCTGCGAGAGCACCACCTGGAACGCCTCCCCCGCCCGGATGTGCTCCTTGGCCACTTGCACGGCTCTCTGGAAGCTCTCGCTCGACGTCACCCGCCTCACCCGGGCGGTCTCGAGGCGTTCGGAGCGGGGCGGGGGCGGCCGCAGGCGCTCGGCGCGCGGTCGCTCGAGGTCTCGCCACAGCTCGTCCAGCCGCTGGCAGGCCCCGTCATAGGCGGCCCGCAGCTCGGCCTCGCTGTCCCCCGCGCTCCCCTCGCCTCCTGGGCCTCCCTCGCCTATGAAGACGTTCGAGATCAGGATGGCTCGCTGCCGCCAGTGGTCGAAGGCGGTGATCTCGCCGATCACCGTCATGACCGCATCGGGCAGCCCGAGGTCGTCAGTGGCGACGGCCCGAGCCGTTCCACCTCCCGCACCACGTCGTAGCCGAGATACCCGACGATCCCGCCGTGCAAGGGCGGCAGCTCGGGGACCCGGGGCGATCGGTAGCGCTGCAACAGCGCCTCCAGACAGGTGAGGATCCCCTCGCCGAGAGGGACCTCCGGGGCGATGCTCCCGTCCGCCAGCGCGACGAGGCCGTCGCGGGCCACGAGCGTGGCGTGCGCGCCGCGACCGAGGAACGAGAAGCGGCTCCAGCGCTCTCCGTGCTCGACCGATTCGAGGAGGAATCCGGGCCCGTCGCCGACCACTCCGGCAAATGCCGCCACCGGGGTGAGCGTGTCGGCCACCAGCTCGCGCCATACCGGGACGACGGTCCCCTGCCTCGCCAGCTCGGCGAAACGGGCGAAGCCGGGTTCGCTCATCCTCCCCCCGCCGCCGCCAGAGGCGACGTCTGCTGGGGCTCGGACGTCGGCGTCCTCACAAGTAGAGCCCGGTCCCGCCGTCCATCCGCTCGGAGGCCACGGCGTGGATGTCCCGCTCCCGAAGGATCAGGTACTCCTCACCCTTCACCTCCACCTCGAAGCACTCCTCCGGATTGAACAGCACCTTGTCCCCCTGCTTGACGGTCCGCACGTGGGGACCGACAGCGGCGACGTCCGCCCAGCTGAGCCGCTTCGACACCTGAGCGGTGGCCGGGATCAGGATCCCCGAGCGTGACCTGCGCTCGCCCTCGGCAGTCGGGACGTGCACGAGCACCCTGTCGTTGAGCATCGTCACCGGCTGCTTGACGTCGCTGCGGCCCCGGCCGGCGGTCGCCGTGGCTGCGTCGGGTGCGCTGTTCGTCTCGGGCCTATTCATCACCGGTACCGTACCGCCGCCTCAGGCACTGGGCGGACGGACGGTGACGCCCGCCGAGGCCAGGTGGCGCTTGGCCTCCGCGCCGGCCGAGGACACATCCTGCCGAGGACATGATGTGTACATGGCTACCGAACTCAACGAGCTGTCCTCCATGGCGTCGTCGCTCGAGCAGCTCGCCCAACGATTCAGCTCGCTGGCAGACCAGGCGGTGGTGGACAAGGACGAGAAGCTGGCAGCCGAGCTGATCGGTGTCGAGCGCTCGCTCTCGAGCGCCCGGAGGCGCTTGAGCAGGCTCCTCTCGTCACACCCACGCTGAGGCCGACGCTGAGGCACACCGCTAACCACCGCACGCACCGCCACGCACGTCGGGCACCGATCTCGGGAGCGGCGGGACTTCGGATCTTGCTCTTCGGGCCCCGGACGCGCCGAAGGCGCCCCGTAGGGGCGCCTTCGGCGAGCGGGTCGGGCGGCGGATCCCGAACTCCGCTCATCGGAACCAGGTGGCGGGAACCGGTTCCGAGGAGAAGCATATACCTACCTTTCAGGCTGGTGTCACCCCCGATGTAGGTATTTGGCCGAAATTCATGCGTCCGTCATGTGGGCACGGGACCGCTGCGCGTCATCGCCCCTGCTCAGCGGCTCTTGACCACCGCCTTGACGCGCCGGGCGACCACGGCGCGGGGCTGGAAGGAGGGGCAGAAGTCGCCGAGCACGCACACCTCGCAGCGGGGAACGCGAGCGATGCAGACGGCCCTGCCGTGAAGGATCAAGCGCAGGCTGATCCCGCCCCAATCCCTCGGCGGCAGTGCGCGGCAGAGATCGGTCTCGATCTTCACAGGGTCCTTCTGCACCGTGAGGCCGAGACGCTGCGACAGGCGGATCACATGAGTGTCCACGGGCAGGCCCGGAAGGTCGAAGCCGACGCTGCGGATGACGTTCGCCGTTTTGCGCCCAACCCCCGGCAAGGTCGTCAACTCCGCCATCTCAGTCGGCACCTCGCCGCCGTAGCGGTCGACGAGGGCACTTGCCATCCCGGCCAGGGAGGCAGCTTTAGATCGGAAGAAGCCGGTCGACTTGATCAGCTCCTCGAGCTCCCCGATCGGGGCGCCGGCGAGCTCGGCCGGGCCGGGGAAGCGGGCGAAGACGGACGGCGTCACCATGTTCACCCGCTCGTCGGTGCACTGCGCCGAGAGGATCGTGGCCACCAGCAACTCGAAGGGGTTCCGGTGCTCGAGCGCGCACAGCTCAGGCGCCGAGCCGGGATAGAGCACTGCGAGACGCTTCACGGTCTCGCGTGCCCGCCCCGCTGGTGTCCTTGGTCGTCCCACGCCCGCCGACCCTAACGGGTGGCCGGGTGGCTGCCACTAGCCTCGCCCCGTGCCGCAAATCGAGGTCGAACGCCGCGCCGCAGAGGAGGACATCGGTCCGATCTCGTCCTTGCTGCACGAGGCGTTCCACGCCGACGACCATCACCCGCTCGGGGAGCACACGTGGCTGGACCTGGTGCATGGCGGTAGATCCGGCTATTCGGGGTTCGTGGCTCGTGAGGGCGAGCACGGCCGCGTCGTCGGCTACGCCCACCTCAGCAGAGGGCCCGAGAGCTGGGCCATCGAGTTCGTGGTGCATCCCGGGTACCGCGCCCCGGCGACCCGGTCGGTTCGGCACTCGTGGACGCCGCGATCGGCGAGATCCGACGCGAGGGAGGCGGGCACGTCCACCTCTGGGTCCCGAAGCCGGCGACCGATCACGACGGAATCGCCGAGGCGAACGGCCTCACCAGAGGTCGGGACCTCTACCAGATGCGACGGCCCCTCCCGATCGACGTCCCGGCACCGCCGCTGCAGACGCGGGCGTTCGTGGTGTCGCAGGATGAGGAGCAGTGGCTGCGGGTGAACAACCGTGCCTTCCGGGGCCATCCGGAGCAGGGGACGTGGGAGCTGGAGACCATCCGGACGCGGGAGAAGGAGAGGTGGTTCGACCCGCAGGGGTTCCTGCTCGCCGAGATCGACGGCAGGCTCGCCGGCTCCTGCTGGACCAAGGTGCACTACGACCAGGACCCGCCGATCGGTGAGATCTACGTCATCTCGGTCGATCCCGACTTCCAGGGGCGGCACCTCGGCCGCGACCTTGTGCTGGCGGGCCTCCATCACCTGCAGTCGATCGGGCTGCGCACGGCCATGCTCTACGTGGATGCGGGCAACGAGCCGGCGGTGAACCTCTACCGATCGCTTGGTTTCGAAGTGGACCACGTGGACAGGGCGTACGTCGGGGACGTCGTCCCGGCCGGCGGCGCGGCGGCCGGGTGAGCCGCTACGACCTGAGCCGCCAGCAGATCGCGGATCTTCTCTCGGGCCAACCCGGCTACCGAGTGGCGCAGGTGTGGGACGGTCTCTACAAGAGGCTGGCCTACCCGGAGGAGATGAGCGAGCTGCCGGCGGGCCTGCGACAGCAGCTCGCCGAGCGGGCGGAGCTCGCGCCGGCGCTCACACTGGAGAAGGAGGCCAGGGATCAGGCTTCCACCACACGGAAGTGGTTGTTCTCTCTCGCCGGCGGAGAACGCATCGAGACGGTCCTCATGCAGTATCCGGAGCGGACGACGGCGTGCGTCTCGACACAGGCCGGCTGCGCCATGGGCTGCACCTTCTGCGCCACCGGGCAGGCGGGCTTCAACCGCAATCTGACGAGCGGCGAGATCGTCGAGCAGGTGGTCCGAGCGGGGCGCGCCTCGCGCGAGGCGGGTCGTCGCCTGCAGAACGTCGTCTTCATGGGCATGGGCGAGCCGCTCGCGAATCTGCCCCGTGTGATGGATGCGGTGCGCAGGATCAACACGGACATCGGCATCGCCGCCCGTCATTTGACGCTCTCGACCGTCGGGCTGGTGCCCGGGATCCGCTCGCTCACCGCCGAGAAGGTGCAGGTCAATCTCGCAGTGTCGCTCCATGCCGCCAACGACGACCTGCGCGACCGCCTGGTTCCGATCAACAAGCGCTACCCGCTCGGCGTCCTCACAGAGGCGTGCCGCCAGTACGTGGCGACCACCGGCCGGCGCCTCTCCTTCGAGTGGGCCCTGATCGACTCCGTCAACGACAGAGACTCGGACGCCCTCGAGCTCGCTGCGATCGCCCGCCCGATCGGGGCGCATGTCAACCTGATCCCGCTCAATCCGACTCCCGGCTACCTCACCCGCGGCAGCCGGCCGGCGAGAATACGGGAGTTCCGGGCTCTGCTCGTCGGCGCAGGGGTCAACGCCACGGTGCGCCAGAACCGTGGCACAGACATCGATGCGGCCTGCGGGCAGTTGGCCGCCGAAGCGCCGCTCCGCATCCGGAGCGGCCGTCCGGGGCATCGCTCGGCAGGCAGGTCCGGCGAGGCACGCCGCTAGCCGCCGGCGGGCAGCCGGTCTGGCGCTCCCGCCCCCCGCAGGACTGTCACACTTGTCGCATGGCCCGCAACCTCCAAGCGAAGCGGTGGTTCGACAACTCGCAGCCGCAGACGCTCCAGATCGCCGTGATGCTCCTCTATTTCAACGCGGTCCTTGGCCTGATCTTCGACCTCCGCCTGGGCGGCCTCAACTACTACGGCCTGATCTTCATCCTCGGCCAAGCTGCAGGGGCGTTCGGGATCGCCAACAGCCGCAAGTGGGGCTATTGGACCGCCCTGGTATTCGCCATCTTGCCCCTGGCGTGGCTCGTCTACTTGTGGGTGAAGTACAGCGGCGTCAGCGTCTCGGTCATCAACTTGATGTTCCAGATCGCACTGGTCGTACTGCTGCTGCATCCCCAGCACCGCGACTACCGCAGGATCTGGTTTCGCTGATCCAGCTTTGATCGAAACTGCGGGGGATCCGGGAGTGGCCGGGCGCTCGGGAAGTGACCTGGCCGGCTTCGAGCCGCGGGAGCTAGCCCGGACGCGACGCAGCCGGTCCCACCCTCGTTGACGGGACCGGCTGGCGCCAGAGCTCAGTGTGACGAACGGGCGATCAGCCCCAACCGCTTCCGGCCGGTCCTGCCGCTCCCCCGGCCGCCTTCGGGCCGCCCTTCATGATCAGAGGAGCGCCGTTGCGCTCCATGTACACGCCGACGAGCACGACGATGCCGAAGATCAGGCCTAAGAAGGCACCGAAAGCCCAACCTACGTGGACCGACACCCCGAGCAATGCTGCATCAGAACCGGCACTCGGCTTGGCGAGGAAAGCGATCAGGACGAGCAGGAAGAGAAGCCCGCCGATGCCGGCCATCGCTTGCCAGCTGGCGACTGGGATCCTGGCACCCAATCCGAGCATCTTGACGACGCCGTAGATCATGGCGACGATCGCCACGAGGAGGATCAGGATCCGCCAACCTCCCGCAGACGAGAGGCTCTCGGAGCCACTGAACCCGTCGGCTGAAGCTGTGTACCAGGACAAGAAGTAGGAGATGAACACCAACAGGGCGCCCCCCGTGAAGAGGGCGTCCGCCCAGGTGAACCTGGTGTAGTCGAAGGCGATCCCGGAACCGCTACCGGCGACCGGCGCTGCGCCGTATTGAGGCTGCGCCCCGTACTGCGGTTGTGCCCCGTACTGCGGCGCAGCCTGGGCCCCCGGCGCAGGTCCCGCAGCGGCGACGGCCGCAGCCCCACAAACCGGGCAAAATCCACTGCCTTCTGGGACGTTCGCCCCGCATTGTGCACACGCTGCCACGGCGTACCCCTTTCATCTGCCGCTCGTAACGGGCCTGCGCAAACGTACTCCCCGCGACGGCCCGGTGGCGCGGATACTGCACGCATAGTGCCACGCAAAAGAGCCGTGTGGGCATAATTTCTTGCTTGCGCCTAACGTCGTCCGACATGACGACGCTCATTGAAGGCATCGAGGGCGTGAAGGCTCTCGCCGGGCGGCATCTCGGCTACAGCGAGTGGCACGAGGTGACACAGGAGCAGGTCGACCGTTTCGCAGATGCCACGGGCGACCACCAATGGATCCACGTCGACCCCGAGCGTGCAGCCCGTGAGAGTCCCTTCGGGGGGCCGGTCGCACACGGCTACTTGACGCTCGCGCTCGCCCCCGTCCTCCTCTCGCAGATCATGCGGGTCTCCGGCATCACATACGGCCTCAACTACGGCTGCAACAAGGTGCGCTTCGTGTCGCCCGTGCCTGTCGGGGCCAAGGTCCGGGCAGGAGCCAAGGTGGCGTCCGTAGATGAGGTGCAGGGGGGCGTCCAGTCGGTCGTGGAGATCACCTTCGAGATCGACGGCAGGGAGAAGCCGGCCTGCGTGGCGGAGGTCGTGTACCGGTACTACGCGTGAACTCCGCTTCGACAGCGCGCCGCGAGGCGACGACTCCGGTGAGGGCCGGCCAACCGCTGCCGCAGGGAGACGCCAAGCGCGCCTACGTGCGCTCGATGTTCGACCGCATCGCACCCCGCTACGACCTCGTCAACCACGTCATGACGCTCGGGCTCGACGGACCCTGGCGGCGCAAGACCTTACGTCTGCTGGGGTTGGCCCCCGGCTCACTCGTCGTCGATCTGGCATGCGGGCCGGGAGAGTTTCTGGAGCTGATGATCAGTGGCGGATACCACGTCTTGGGGGTGGACCTCTCGGCGGGGATGCTCGCAGCCTCGAAGCGGCGAGGCAAGCTGTTGCAGGCCGATGCGGCCCGCCTTCCTCTCGCCACGGGCTCTGCCGATGGGCTCGTCAGCGGCTTCGCGCTGCGCAACTTCGCCCAGCTGGCACAGGTCTTCGCCGAGGTGGCGAGGGTGATCCGCCCCGCTGGCCGTGTCGCGCTGCTGGAGGTGGACGAGCCCGGTAACGGTCTGCTCAGGACCGGGCATCGGATCTACTTCCGTCGGGTCGTGCCACTGATCGGCGGCGCCTTGTCGGACGGAGCGGCCTACCGCTACCTGCCACGCTCGGTCGCCTACCTACCCGAACGCCGGGAGTTGCTTGGAATGCTGGAAGCGGCAGGATTCGAAGACGTGGAACACCACCGGCTGTCGGGTGGGATCACTCAAGTCGTCACCGGAACGAGGAAAGCGGCTCCCCGATGAGCGATCCGCCCGAGCAGCTCCATTCGGCGGCGGCCGTGGTCGGCGATGCCGGCTTCGAGGCGGCGAGATCGGTTGCTTCGTACGACGGGTCGATGATCGAGCACGCCCGCCTGTCGCTGGCCGCGTCCGGCCACGCGCTACGTCTCGATCTGCCGGACGGGCTGGCGGACGAAGAGGGTGCCGATCGCCTGCACGAGCGCATCGCCGCCATCCGCCCGGTGGCCGGCTTCCCAGCAGCTGTCGCCGCCCCGCGGCCGGTCGCCATCGGGGCTCTTCCGTTCGACCGGCAGTCGGCCTGTCACTTGACCGTCCCGAGCCACTGCGTGAGACGCACGAGCTCTGGCAGCTCGGTCCTCACGATCGTCGGTCGGGATCCTGAGCGGATCGCCGCCCAGGCAGAGCGTGCGGCAGGTGACCCGGCAGCCGTCGGCGAGATGATGCGTGCGGCGGCGGGCGGCCCCTCGGACGCGCCCGCCGTCACGCTGCCGCCCGACCAGTTCTCTCTCGTCTCTGTCCGTGATCACAACGACTTCACGAACCTCGTCGCCCGCTGCGTGGAGGACATCCGGCGGGGAACGCTCGACAAGGTCGTGCTGGTGCGCGAGGTGCTGGTGGAGTCGAACAGGCCGCTGCAGAGCGGGGACCTGCTCGGGCGGCTGCGTGCGCTCTACCCGTCGTGCACGGCGTTCTCGGTCGAAGGTTTCGTCGGGGCGAGCCCAGAGCTGCTGCTGGAGCGTGCCGGCCGGCAGGTCGCGTCTCATCCCCTCGCCGGCACCGTCGGGAGGAGCGGCGACCCCGACACCGACCTCCGGCTGGAGCAGGCCCTGCTCGACTCGGCGAAGGAGAGGGCCGAGCACCGGGTGGTCGTCGACGCCGTAGCCCGGGTGCTTTCGCCGTTCTGCGACCGGCTGGCGATCCCCGACGCTCCCTCGATCGTGGAGCTGCGCAACGTGTCCCACCTCGGCACGGCGATAACCGGTCGGCTGGCCCCCGCAGCACCTGGCGTGCTCGGCCTGGTGGCGAGGCTGCACCCGACGCCGGCAGTCGCAGGCACGCCCCGCGACGAGGCCCTCGAATGGATCGCCAAGCACGAGGAGCTCGACCGCGGCCCTTATGCCGGACCTGTCGGCTGGACCGACGGGCACGGCGACGGCGAATGGTACGTGGGCATCCGTGCGGCCCTCGTCGACGGATGCCGGGCTCGGCTCTTCGCCGGCGTCGGGATCGTCGCCGAATCGGATCCGGCCGCCGAGCTGACCGAGACACAGCTCAAACTGCAGGCGATGCTGGCGGCGGCCGTCCGGCCCTAGCTCGCCGTCCCTCGGCCCCCGGTCGCCAGCCGCACGTAGCGCTCGACGATCGCCGCCACACGATCCGGGGCCTCCACCGGCACGAGGTGGTTCACGTGCCCGAGCACGACGTGCTCGGCGCCCGGGATGAGGCTGGCGAGCCGGCGCCCGGAGGATGCAGGAACCACCCGGTCACGCGCCCCGTTCACGACCGCCACGGGGATGGACAACCGGTGGAGGCTGCGCTCGATCTCGGGGGTCTCACGGATCAGTGCCTGTTGCTCGACGACGAAGCTGCGCCACGCGCCCTCGGCGATCGGGTCGATCCCCGCAAGAGCCCGGTACATCGACAACGACTCGGCCATGCGCACCGCCTCCGACGCTCTCTCGATACGTGAGAGGCGGGAAGCCACGAGGCGCGTCGCCCGGCTGGCACCGGCGATCCCTGCCCGCACGATCCGCTCGCCCACCAGTGGCCTTGCAAGCAGGCGATCGAGGTGCGACAGCGCCGTCGCCTCCCCGACGGAGCCGACGAGAACCAGCGCCGCCACGGCCTGCGGGTGGCGGAGCGCGAGCGCCAGCGCCACACCGCCCCCGAAGCTGTGCCCGACGACCACCGCTTCGCCGACCACTCGCATCTCTTCGAGGAGCTCTGCCAGCCAGTCGGCGTTGGCCAGCATCCCCCTGGCCGCCGCATCGTTGGCGCCCCACCCCGGCCGGTCCGGCGCGATCACACGGCAGGAAGAGGTCAATCGATCGATCGTCGGGCGGAAGTCCGCCCCTTCGCCGGGCTGGCCGTGGACGAGGACCACGGTCGGCCCTGCGCCCTCGTCGATGATCAGTGTGCCCAGCGCCCCGAGCGCCGCCGTAGGAGGGCAGGTCGCCCGGCTTGGAGGCCGCGCAGCAGGCCCCACCACGAGACCAGTGCGAGCGCCTCGATGACCGTGTAGAAGGACATCTTCGACGTTCCCTCGACACGATCGACGAAACGTATCGGCACCTCCCGCACGTGCCCACCCGCACGCACCGCCCTGTAGGTCATCTCGATCTGGAAGCCGTAGCTGTCGGCGCGGACAGTGCCGAGCTCGATCTTGTCGAGGATGGCGGCGGTGTATATCCGGAAGCCGGCGGTGGCGTCGGCGACGTGGAGCCCGAGCAGCACCGAGGAATAGACGTTCCCCCAGCGCGAGAGCAAGCGCCGGTGCAGTTTCCAATCAGGGATCGATCCGCCCGGCACGTAGCGCGAGCCGATCACCACGTCGTAGCCGTCGTCGAGAGGCGCGAGCAGCGACGGGATGGCAGCGGGATCGTGCGAGAGATCGGAGTCGATCTCGACGAACGCTTCGTAGCCGCGCTCGAGGCCCCAGGCGAATCCCGCCCGGTAGGCGCTACCGAGCCCCGCCTTGCCCGGACGGCATAGAACCTCGACCTGGCCGAGGCGCTGGCCGGCGTCCTCGGCGATCTTGGCCGTCCCGTCAGGGCTGTTGTCGTCGACGACGAGCAGTGTCGCCGCCGGCACCGCCTCGCGCACCTTGCCGAGAACCGTCTCGATGTTGCCGGCTTCGTTGAACGTGGGCAGCACCACGAGGACACGCACGAAGCCGAGCCTACTCGGGCCATCGTGGGCGACCATCAACCGGGCTCAGCATCATCGGGGCGCGGTTCGCCAGGTCACCATCCACTTGGCGGGGGCGTGCAAGCATTAGGGCCCGATGGCCTCAATCGATCGCAGCTGGCCATTCCGTCGCGGCCTGCCGAGCGCCGCAGATGGCCTCGTCGCGTCCGAGGAGCAGCCGGGGACGCTTCCCCTGGCGAGTTCCTCCGGAGCACGTCCTGTGGCGAGTCCTGCTGGAGCACTGCCTGTGGCGAGTCCTGGGGGAGCACTGCCTCCCGCCAGCCGCCCGACCCTGAGGGAGCGTCTGCACCGCATGGTGCCGCGCCCGCTCCGCCACGCCATGGTCGCCTTCGTCACCCTGTTCATCATCGAGTACCTGGTCTATCCGAAGTTGCTCGTAGCCAAGGGCTCGCTCTATCTGCTGGGGCACGTCAACGTTTTCTGGCTGATGGCCGGCCTGGCGCTGGAGATCGGTTCGCTGGTCGCGTACGCCGAGCTGACGCGCACCGTGCTGGCGGGCGCCGGTCCGCCGTTGTGGACGCTTTTTCGCATCGACATGACGACGCTCGCTGTCAACCACGTGCTTCCGGGGGGGACTGCCACCTCGAGCGGCCTCGGCTACAGGCTGCTCACCCAGCACGGCGTGGAGGGGTCGGACGCCGGCTATGCGATGGGAACGCAGGGAATCGGCTCGGCGATCGTGCTCAACGTCCTGCTCTGGCTGGCGCTCGTGGTCTCGATCCCGCTCAACGGCGTCCAGCGCGGGTATGTCGCGGTGGCGCTGGCGGGTGTCCTCCTGTTGATCGTCATCGCCGCCCTCATCTACCTGCTGACGGCCGGCGTCGATCTGGCCGCACGGGCGGTGCGGGCGATCTTCCGTCCGATACCGCGCGTCGACGGCGACAAGGTCGAAGCGGTGGTGCGCCAGATCGGGGCTCGACTGGTCGACCTCGGGAGCGATCGCCGCCGCTTGAGCCAGGGCCTCAGGTGGGCTGCTGGCAACTGGCTGCTCGATGCGGCCTCGTTATGGGCGTTCGTGGCCGCCTTCGGCCACTACATCTCCCCTGTCGACCTGTTCGTCGCCTACGGGGTCGGCAACGTGCTGGCGGCGATCCCGATAACACCGGGCGGGCTCGGCCTGATCGACGCCGGCGGTGCCGGCGGCCCTCGTCGGCTTCGGCCTCAGCCGAGGCGTCGCCGTGCTTGCCGTTCTCGGCTGGCGGCTGGTCAACTTCTGGATGCCGATCCCGCTCGGGGCGGGCTGCTACGTGTCGCTTCGTTTCGAGAGGATCGCCGGGCGGCACAACGCTCGGGCGGCGCTGGCAGAGCTGCGCGACCTCACCAACGAGGCCAAGAGCGCGGCGGCCATGGAGACGATGGACGAGGCGCCACTGATCGAGGAGGCATCGACGGAGGCGGCGCCGACGGCCGAGGCGGCGGCCCCGACCGACGAGGACGTCGAGGGACTCTCGGGGATGGCCTGAGACGCCATCGGCGGTCGAGGTTTTCTGCAGAAGGTGTCACTTCCGGCTCACAACGCACCAAAGGTCGATGGTCGTCCGGCGCCCCGATCACCAGCTCAAGACAGGCCTCTCCCCTCGCCTTCGTCCTCGCCTTCGGCGAGCTCCCACAGGCGCGGGCCGGTGGTCTCGGTACGGACCACGAGCTCTACCCCGAACACCTCCTCGAAGAGGGCCTTCTTGCGGCGGACGGCCCAAGCCTCCAGCTCGGCGTCCCCGTGAGCGAGGATCACCAGCTCCAGCCGGTCGCCGGTTGGCAGCACCTTCACGGTGTCGGCCACGCCGAGGTGCGACCTGTCGAGCGCACACGACAGCCGCAGCAGCGCGACGAGCGTCGTCGTCCGTGAGCGATCGGGCCCCGCCAGAGCCGCGAACGGGGGGTAACTCGTCCTCGGTGTCCCCCGCAGGTGGAAACGGCCCAGGCATGTGAGGATCCTGATCTCGTCAGGATCGAAACCCCTGAGGCGCCCGTTCTCGATCAGGTAGGCACTGTGCCGGTCACGTCCGTCGGGGCTCACGTGCTCGCCGATGTCGTGGAGAAGCGATCCGAGCTCGAGGAGCTCCCGATCGATGGCCGCGAGGTGGTGCAGGCCGGCGGCGGCGGCGGCGTCGAACAGCTCCAGCGACAACCGCGCCACCTGGTACGAGTGGCGCGACCGCCAGTTGAACCGGCGGCAGAGCGACATCACCGAGGCACGCCTGATCGCACGCGGATCGTCGCCCAGCTCGGCCCGCTCGTGGGTGCCGATCGCGGAGATGACGATCCCCTCGCGAAGCCCCCATTCGCTGACCGTCAGCTCGTCCAAGCCGCTCGCCTCCATCAACGACTCGAGCACCAGCGCCCCCGCCGGCACGAGCTCAACCCGGCGCGCGTCGAGCCCTGGAAGTCGCGAGCGCTCCTCTGCCGGCAACGACAGCACCTTCTTGCGCACCACTGCGAGGTCGCCGGCCGACACGGTCAACTGGTTGACCGACTCCGGGACGATCCCGTCGCGCTCGGCGGCGGCCATGCGTGCAAGGGTGCAGAGCGTGCCTGAGGTTCCGACCAGCATCTGCGGGTGGTGACGCCGGATCTCGGCCCCGAGGTCCGTCAGCTCCTCACGGACACGCTTGCGGATGCGCTCGACGTCCTTGTCGCTCGGGGGGTCCCGCCGCACCAGCTCGGCCGTCAGCCGCCCGACTCCCAGGTGCAGGCTGGTGGCGTAGCGGAGGGCGGCCCTGTCGCCGATCGTCAGCTCCAGGCTGCCGCCGCCGAGGTCGGCACAGAGCGCCGGCCCGGGGTCGAGGACCACGCTGGCGCGAACGGCTTCGAAGATCAGCTGCGCCTCCAGCAGCCCGCTGATCACCTTGACCGGGACACCAGACTCGCTCTCGATCCGGTCGACGAGTGCCGATCCGTTGAGCGCCTCGCGGAGCGCCGCCGTGCCGAGAGCCACGATCTCGGTGGCGCCTTCGGCCTCGGCGAGGGCGCGGAACCGCCTCACCGTCTCCACCGCCTGGTCGGCGGCGGCCCCGACGATCATGCCTTCACGAGCCACGAGGTCGCCGAGTCGCAGCATCTCCTTCTCGCGCACGAGCGGGACGAAGCTCCCGTCGGGCCGTGTCTCGACGACGACGAGATGGAAGGAGTTGCTGCCGAGATCGAGGGCCGCGATGCGCAAGTCGGGGTCGCCGGCCGCTCAGCCGATCCAGCCAGGAGGCGGTCCGCCCGGCAGAGGCTCGAGGACGTGGCGCGTGCGGGCGCGCTCACGGGCCAGCTCGGCGAGCCCCGCCTGGGCGCTCACGCCCTCCACCCTCGGCACCCGTCTCCCCCTGCCGTCCGGCCCGATCGCCCAAGCCGACACGTCGTCGGCGAGAACGAGCGCGAGGACCTCCTCCAGCCGATCGCACAGCTCGGGGTCGGTGATCGGGACGAGAGCCTCGACGCGGCGGTTCAGGTTGCGATCCATCAGGTCGGCCGAGCCGATGAAGTAGCGGGCCGCTGGCCGGCGGGCTCCCGAAACGGTAGATGCGAGAGTGCTCCAGCCATCTCCCCACGATCGAGCGCACCGTGATGTTGTCGGAGAGGCCGGGGACGCCGGGCCGCAGGCAGCAGACGCCCCGCACGACGAGCTCGACCGGGGTGCCGGCCCTAGAGGCTGTGTAGAGGGCGTCGATAACCTCTGGATCGGTGAGGCCGTTGATCTTGATCGTGATCCGCCCCTCCGGACCTCTGGCGGCCTCTGCGTCGATCTCCTCCAGCACCCACGATCGCAGGCGGCTCGGCGCCAGGATCAGCTTCCTCTCGGCGGAGGGACGGCTGTAGCCGGTGAGGTAGTTGAACAGGTTCGTGAGATCCGCGCCGAGGTCGGGATCGGCCGACAACAACCCCAGGTCCTCGTACTGGCGGGCGGTCTCGGAGTTGTAGTTGCCGGTCCCGATGTGGCAGTAGCGCCTGATCCCGTCCTCCTCGCGGCGCACCACGAGCGAGGTCTTGGAGTGCGTCTTCAGCCCCACGAACCCGTAGACGACATGGACTCCCGACTGCTCGAGCTCGCGCGCCCATGCGATGTTGGCCTGCTCGTCGAATCGCGCCTTCAACTCGATCAGCACGACGACCTGCTTGCCTGCCCCTGCGGCGCGGATGAGCGCCGACACGATCGAGGTCTTGCCGGAGGTCCGGTAAAGGGTCTGCTTGATGGCCAGCACGGAGGGATCTTCGGCGGCTTGGGCGATGAACGCCTCGACCGACGTGGCAAACGAGTCGTAGGGGTGGTGGAGCGAGCACGTCACGTTCGCGGATGGCGGCGAACATGTCGATCGCCTCGTCGTCGGGGTTCATCAAGCTGGTCGGCGTGACGGGAGTCCACGGCGCGCACGTGCAGCTCCGGGCGATCGATGCGGAACAGCTCCCAGAGCTGGCCGAGGTCGACGGGCGCGCTCGTCTCGTAGACGTCGTCGGCACCGAGCTCGAGCTCGCTCGTCAGCAGGTCGCGCAGGTGCTCCGGCATGTCCCGGTCGAGCTCGAGACAGACCGCCCGGCCGAAGCGGCGCCTGCGCAGCTCCACCTCGACGGCCAGCAGGAGGTCGTCGGCCTCTCCCTCGTCGACCGAGAGATCGGCGTTACGGGTGACCCTGAAGGTGTGCGTGGCGCCGATCGACATGTCCGGGAAGAGCAATGACAGGTTGGCGGCGATCAGCTGCTCCAGAGGTACGAAACGCCGCCCGTCCGCCAGCGGCACGAACCTCGGGAGCAACGGCGGCACCTTGACGCGGGCGAAACGGTGCTCGCGGGCGATCGGGTCTCCCACGACCACCGCCAGGTTCAGCGACAGGTTCGAGATGTAGGGGAACGGGTGACCCGGGTCCACCGCCAGCGGCGTGAGCACCGGGAAGATGTCGCGCTCGAAGACCCGAAGCAGTTCTTCGCGTCCGTCGCCATCCAGCTCGTTCCAGCCGAGCACGTGGATCCCCTCGTCGCCCAGGGCCGGCAGGATCCCCTCCAGGTAGATCCGATCCTCGCGGGCCATCAGCTCGCACACCTTGTCCCGCACGTCGTGCAGCTGCTCGAGCGGGGTGCGGCCGTCCGGAGATCGCAGCCGCACGCCGGCAGCGACCTGGTCCTTCAGCCCCGCCACCCGCACCTGGAAGAACTCGTCGATGCCGCCCGAGAAGATGGCGAGGAACTTCACCCTCTCCATCAGCGGCAGGGTCCGGTCCTCGGCGAGGTCCAGCAGGCGCGAGGCGAAGTCCAGCCAGGACAGCTCGCGGTTGACGTAGCGCTCCGGCCCGATGTCCTCGAGCGGCCGCTGGTCGCGAGAGGTGTCGAGGATGGTCTCGGTGCTCACGTCCATGTTTCGTACGCTACCCCCGTGCCAGCGCCCCGCTCGGCTGTCGCCGCGGTACGGTGATGCCGTGAGCGCCGTGGTGTCGTCGCGCGCCAAGCCCCGGCGGCGCAGCGAGCTCGGGCTTCTCTTCGTCGGCGTCGTCGTCGTCGTCTTCGCCGATCTCTTGGCATCGCTCGGCTCCACCGGCGGGCTGCCGGCGCACGTCGTCACCTTCATCCTCGGCCTCATCGCGCTCGGCGCTGTTCGTCCACCTCGTCAACCGGTGGCTGGCGCCTGACTGCGACCCGGTGATGTTGCCCGTGATCCTGGTGCTGAACGGGATCGGCTACGTGATGATCGAGCTGCTGGCCCCCAACTACTCCGGCAACCAGGTCGCCTGGACGATCATCGGCGTCGTCCTCTACGCGGTGACGCTGCTGGTGATCCGCCGCTCGCGCGACCTCGAGCGCTACCGCTACCTGCTGGGTTTGTTGGCCTTCATCCTGTTGATACTCCCGCTGATGCCGAAGATCAGCGGCGTCCCCACCAACGAGGCGAACCCCAACGACGCCGGCGTCAAGCTCTGGATCCACTTCGGCAACACCGTGTCGTTCCAGCCGGTCGAGATCGCCAAGTTGCTGCTCGTGATCTTCTTCGCCTCGTACTTCGTCGAGAAGCGCGAGCTGCTCACGCTGCCGACGAGGCGCCTCGGCAACCACCTCGTGCCCGATCTGCGGTCGTTCGGGCCGATCGCCTTCGCCTGGATCTGCTCGCTCGTGGTGATCATCTTCGAGCGCGACGTCGGATTCTCCTTGCTGCTGTTCGTCGTGTTCGTGGCGATGCTCTGGGTCACGACTGGACGTTGGACCTATGTGCTGGCCGGTCTCGGCTTGTTCATAGTCGGGACGTTCGTCGCCTCCCACGTGCTCGGGCAGGTCGACCAGCGGATATCGGTCTGGCTGAACCCGGTGACGGCGGGCCAGGCGGGGTACCAGTCGATCGCTGGCCAGGCGGCCTTCGGCTTCGGTGGCGTCTACGGGACCGGGCTCGGGCTCGGGCACGCGGGCACAATCCCGGTCGCCTACAGCGACATGATCTTCGCCGCCATCTCGGAGGATCTGGGGCTGATCGGCGCCAGCGCTGTGATCGTCGGCTTCCTGCTCATCGTCGGGACGGGCCTGCGGACGGCGCTCAGGGCCCGCTCGGAGTTCGCCAAGCTCACCGCCATCGGGCTGACGGTCGTCCTCGGCTTCCAGACCTTCTTCATCATCGCCGGAGTCCTGCGGATCCTCCCGTTCACCGGCATCACGCTTCCGTTCGTCGCCTATGGCGGTTCGTCGCTGATCGCCAACTACATCCTCGTGGCGCTGCTGATGCGGATCTCCGACGAGGGAGCCCGGCCGCCGGAGCTTCAGGCGGGCGTGTTCCCCGCCAGGTCGAGGACCTCGGCGGCGGCCATGATGGGAACCATCAGGCGCTGACGCAGCACCAGGGCGACCGCGTCCGACGGCCGGCAGGCGATCACCCGGCTGCCGTTCGGCCCGCTGATCACGAGCTCGGCCGAGAACGAAGAGCCGCGCACTGCCGTGATGCGGGCGACGTCCAGGCTCAGCCCGAACGTCTCGAGCACCTTGGCGAACAGCTCGTGCGTCAAGGGCCTCGGGGTCTCGATGCCCTTGGCGGCGTAGGCGATGGCGATCCCCTCGGCGCTGCCGATCGTGATCCGCAGCTCCCTGAACGGGAGGTCGAGCTCTTGCAGCACGATCGTCGGGTTCGTCGACGGCAGGTCGAGCTCCACCCTGGTGAACGAGACGCGGTGCATCGGGCTCAGGTCGAAGCTGTCGCGCTCCTCGTCTGCCTGGACCGAGTCGCTCACGCCGGCGACCGCCGCGTGTAGCGGCGCATCTCGACGTTGAGGACGAGACCGATCGCCGCGAAGAACGAGAACAGCGCAGATCCGCCGTAGGAGATGAACGGCAGCGGGATGCCCGTGATCGGCATGATCCCGATCGTCATCCCCACGTTCTGGAACACCGAGAACACGATGAAGGCGAGGGCTCCTGCACAGAGAAGGCGGCCGAAAGGATCCTTGGCGATCTGGATCGCCCGGATGATGCGGGCGGCGATCAGAGCGAACAGCCCGAGGACCACCGCGCCACCTACGAAACCCAGCTGCTCGCCCACCGCCGAGAAGATGAAGTCGCTGTACTGCACCGGGATCGAGCCGAGGTTCGTCTCCACGCCGTGGAACAGGCCCTGGCCCCAGAAGCCGCCCGCGCCGATGGCGATCTTCGACTGGGTCAGGTTGTAGTTGATGCTCTGGGTGTTCTGGCTCTGGTTGATGAACGCCGTCAAGCGCTCGATCTGGTAGTGCTTCAGGAGGCCGAGGTGCACCGCTCCAATGACCCCGACCACGAGCAGCACCGCCAGCAGGGCGAGGTAGCGAGCCCGGAGGCCGCCGACGACGAGCATGGTCGCCACGACGACGCCCATCACCAGCGTCGTGCCGAGGTCCGGTTGCTTGAACACGAGGAGCATCGGCAGGATCGCCAGCGCGAGGACGATCGCGGTCCGTCTCACGTCGAGCCCATCCTGGTTGCGGGAGAGGAAGATCGCCATCGCCACGAACACCGCCAGCACCCCGAACTCCGACGGCTGCAACTGGATCGGCCCGAAGGAATACCAGCGCACGGAAGATCCGTCGACGGCCGCCCCGTTGACCCCGACCACGAACACGCCGAGCAACGCCAGCACGACGAGTCCGTAGAGCACGTATCCCCACGTCTCCAGGCGTTTGTAGGGAATCGCAGCGACGACCACCATCACCACGATGCCGAGCACGTCGTATACGACCTGCCGGTCGAGGAAGTAGTGAGGGTCGGACGACCCGCTGCGGGTCGCCGAGTAGACCATCAGGGCGCCGACGATCGAGAGCAGGATCGGCGCCAGCACGAGCACGAAGTCGACATGACGCAACAGCTGCAGGACCGGGTGCCGGTCACGTCGCGACGCCACGCCCACCAACAGTACCGGGCGCCGCGCCGGGGACCTCCTCACGGATCGGCGATCGCCTGCTCCATCGCATCGAGCGGCGCCGCCAGCCCGGTCCAGGCGCTGAACTGGGCGGCGGCCTGGTTGACGAGCATCGGGATGCCGCCGATCACCAGGACACCCTGCTCTGATGCCGCTTGCATGAGCGGCGTCCGGCGGGGGTTGTAGACGAGGTCGACGAAGACCTGGCGGGCCCGGAGATGCTGCGGCTCGAACGGCATCCGGCCCTCACTGCCCGCCCCCGCCATGCCCACGGGTGTGGCGTTGACGACGAGGTCGGCGGCGGCGATGTCGGCCACTTCCGCTAGCCGCCCGGCCTTGCCGGCGAGCTCAGCCGCCTCCGCGCCACGATCGGCGTTTCGGTTCAGCACTGCGAGATCGGCGACGCCCGCCTCCACCAACGCCAGCACGATCGCCCGTGCCGCCCCCCCGGCTCCGACCACGACCGCCCGCGCCCCCTGCAGCTCGAGCCCGGCCGGCAGCCCCGCCAGGAAGCCTGCGCCGTCGGTTGAGTCGCCGACCACCTCGTCGCCGAAGATGATCGTGTTGACAGCACCGAGACGGGCAGCGGTGGGGGTCAACCGGTCGACCGCTGCGACCACTTCCGTCTTGTGCGGCATGGTCACCGACAGCCCGCGCAGCCCGAGGGCCCCGCGCCGGCGACTGCGGCGGCGGCGTCCCCGGGGGTCACCTCGAAGGCGAGATAGGCCCAGTCGAGCCCGCAGGCGGCGAAGGCTGCATTGTGCAGCTGCGGCGACAGTGAATGGCGCACCGGGTACCCGATCACGCCGGCGGCCAGTGTAGAGCCGGACGGCCATCGGTCGGGCGGTCTGCCGCCAGACGTCACGTGCCGGCGGCCGTCCGCGAATCGAGGAAGGACTGCAGCATCACCGCTGCCGCCTCCGCATCCAGCGGCCGCCGCCTCCCGCGCCCCCGCCGTGGAGCCTGCCGGCGAAGTCGCTCCACGACGACGGTCGTCAGCCGCTCGTCGTAGGCCTCGACCGGGACGCCGAGGGTCTGGTGCAGTCGCTCGACCATCTGGCGCGCCGCCTGGGCAGCCTCGCGCTCGGTTCCGTCGAGCGACACCGGGACCCCGACCACCACCACGTCGGGGCGCTCCTCGGCGATCGCAGCGGCGAGCTTTTGCAGGTCCAGGTCGCGATCACCGGCGAGCTCGACTATCCCCCGCGGCATCGCGAGCAGCCCGCCGCTGTCGCTCACGGCCAGTCCGACCCGCCGGGCGCCGAGGTCGACCCCGACATGGCGCACGGCTCAGTCGGCGTCGTCTTGCGCCGAGCTGCCGGTGAGCCCTCCCGCCAGCGCCCGCAATCCGGCAGCCGCCGGATGTCCGGCCACCCTTGCACGGAGGCTGCTCGCAGGCTCGCGGGCGCCGTCACGAGCGGTGCCGCCCCCGTCCAGTGCATCGACAGCACGCTCTATCCGGTCGATCAACGAGGGTGGCAGGTACTTGTCCGCCGTTCGGCGGACCGCCCGCATCGTCCAGATGGACATCCCGAAACCGAAGCCGGCACCTATGGCGACCCAGAACGCGCGCTTCACCATCGCCCCATCGTCGTGCGCCCGGCAGGGTGCTCCGTGCAGTGGCCACCTATGGCGATCATCGGGCACGCAGCGTGACGGCGCTCGGAAGGGCATGACCAACGGCGTGACCGTCGTCGGACGCCCCCAGCCGCCTTGCCCTGGCCGGCTACAGACCCGATCAAGGCTCCTCGGCCCGCCGTCGCCGCTCCCGCGCCTCGGCCAGCTGCCGACGGCGTTCGGCAAGCAGTTCTCCGAGCGTCGCCTCACCGCCGTTGGCAGAGGGCTCGTAGTAGATCCTGTCGGCGTCCTCGACGACCCGGTAGTCGGCGGGAATCCAGCCTCCCGGATGGTCGTGCGGGTACTCGTAGCCGACTCCGTGGCCGAGGGACGCAGCAGCCCAGTAGCCGGCCCCTTTCAGTGGGGCTGGGACCGGCGCGGGCGGCCGCTCCTCCACGTCCTTCTGGGCGGCCCACCATGCAGCGGCCGACCTGTTCGACTTGGGGGCCATCGCCAACCTGATGACCGCGTGGGCGAGGTTGAGGCCGGCCTCCGGCATCCCGACGAACTCGACGGCCCGGGCGGCAGCATCGGCCACCAGCAGGGCGTTCGAGTCGGCCATGCCGACGTCCTCGCTCGCCAGGATCACCAGGCGCCGGGCGATGAAGCGAGGGTCCTCCCCCGCCGCCACCAGGCGGGCCAACCAGTAGAGGCCGGCGTCGGCGTCCGAGCCGCGGATCGACTTGATCAGAGCGGACACGACGTCGTAGTGCTCGTCGCGGCCGTGCCGGATCGCCCGGGTCGTGCGGGCGGCCTCGACATCGGCCACCTCGAGATGGATGCGGGGCTCAGCGTCACCTGCCTGCTGGGCTCGCACCCGCCCGAGGGCGACCGCCACCTCCAAGGTGGTGAGCACCGCCCGAGCGTCACCGTCGGCCAGCTCGACGAGCACCTCGACCGCCTCCGGCGAAGCTGTCGCGCCCTCCGTCTCGAGGCCCCTCGCCGCCAGGAGCGCTAGCTCCTCTCGCTGCAACGGTTCGAAACGCCACAACGTCGAACGGCTCAGCAACGGCGAGTTGAGGGAGAAGAACGGGTTCTCGGTGGTGGCGCCGACGAGGACGATGAGCCCCTCCTCCACACCAGGCAACAGCGCGTCCTGCTGCGCCTTGTTGAACCTGTGCACCTCGTCGAGGAAGAGGATCGTGCCCGTGCCGTCCGTCGCCAGCCGGCGCCGGGCGCCCTCGATCACCTCCCTGACATCCTTCACTCCCGCCGTGACGGCCGACAGGGACTCGAAGGCACGCGACGTCGTGCCCGCCAGCAGCCGGGCGAAGCTCGTCTTGCCGGTGCCGGGAGGTCCCCAGAGGATCGCCGATGAGAGCCGATCGGCGTCCACGAGCGCCCGCAGCGGGCCGCCTGGCGCCAGCAGGTGGCGCTGGCCGACGAACTGGTCGAGATCGCGCGGGCGCATCCGCGCTGCGAGCGGCGCCCGGGAGGCCAGTTCGCTCTCGACAGCCGAGTCGAAGAGGCTCTTGCCTGCCGGCGGGCGCTCCCTCGCGGGCATTCAGCCCTTCTTGGGTGGTGGCGCCACGACCCGCAGCCCGAGTTCGCGGAGCTGTCGATCGGGGATGCTGCGGGGCGAGCCGGACATCAGGTCCGCGCCAGACTGGGTCTTCGGGAAGGCGATCACCTCGCGGATGTTGTCCTCCCCGGCGAAGATCGCCACCAGGCGGTCGAGCCCGACGGCGAAGCCTCCGTGCGGGGGCGCTCCGTACCGGAAGGCCGCCAGCAGGAACCCGAAACGACTCTCGGCGTCCTCCTCGCTGATCCCCAGCGCCGCGAAGACGCGTCGTTGTACGTCGGCCCGGTGGATCCTGATGCTGCCGCTCCCGAGCTCCCAGCCGTTGAGCACGAGGTCGTACGACTGCGAGCGCACCGAGAGAGGATCGCTCTCCAGTCTCTCCAGGTCGTCCGGGTGCGGCATCGTGAAGGGATGGTGCGCCGAGATCAGGCGCCCCTCCTCGTCCACCCCCTCGAACAGCGGGAAGTCGACGACCCACACGAACCGGTACGGCCCCTGCCATACCGGCGGCCGACCGAGATCGACGCGGAGCTGCCCGAGCACGTGGCAGGTCTGGTCGTGCTCGCCCGCCACCACCAGCACCAGGTCCCCGGCGCTCGCTCCCGTGGCCGAGACGATGGCAGCACGCTCGGCGTCGGAGAGGAACTTCGACACCGGCGACTCGAGGTCGACAGCGCCCTCGCCACCGACCGCTCGCATCCACACCAGCCCCTTGGCGCCGAGCGCCTTCGCCCGCTCGACGAGCCCGTCCAGCCGGGCCCGGCCCGCCGAGCCCTCGCCCGGGACGAGGATCGCCTTCACAGTCTCGGCGTCGAAGGCCTTGAACTCGCTGCCGGCGACCGCCGGACCGAGGTCGACGAGCTCCATCCCGAAGCGCAGGTCCGGCTTGTCGGTGCCGTAACGCTCCAGTGCGTCGGCCCATGTGATCGTCGGGATCTCCGCCGGGCGCTCTCCTGTCGCCGCCTCGGCGGCCTCGGCCACGGCCTCCGAGACGAACCTCCACACGTCTTGTTGGCGGACGAACGACGCCTCGATGTCGAGCTGCGTGAACTCGAACTGCCTGTCCGCACGGAGATCCTCGTCACGCAGGCAGCGGGCGATCTGGTAGTAGCGGTCGAAGCCGGAGACCATCAGCAGCTGCTTGGCGATCTGAGGGCTCTGTGGCAGGACGTAGAACGAGCCGTTCTGCAAGCGGGAGGGGATGACGAACTCGCGGGCGCCCTCGGGCGTCGGCGTCCACAGGAGCGGAGTCTCGATCTCGACGAACCCTTGCCGTTCCATCGCTCTGCGCAGAGCGGCGTTCACCGTCGCGCGGAGCCTGAGGTTCCGCTGCATCCTCTCGTTTCGAAGATCGACGAACCGGTACTTGAGCCGCACGGCCTCGTCGGTCTCGACGCCCCTCGCCTCGAGCGGCACGGGTGGCGGCTCGGCAGGGCCGAGGACCTCGACCTCGCAGTCGCCGATCTCCACCTCGCCCGTCGCCAGCCCGGGATTGGCCGTGCCTTCCGGCCGTGCACGCACGGTTCCGGTGACCTTCACCACGAACTCCGAGCGGATGTCGTGGGCACCGGCGACCACGCACTGGATCACGCCGGTGTGGTCGCGGACGTCGACGAACGCCAGATGCTCGCCGTGCTCGCGCCGGCGTGCGACCCAGCCGCAGACGGTCACTTGCTTGCCGGCGTCGCCGAGCCGCAGCGCACCGCAGTAGTGGGTGCGCAGCCCTGCGACCGGCGGAGGCGTCGCCACCGCGGCGCCCCCGGTTGCCAGCCCGCCGGTCACCTGCCCAGTACCTCTCTCAAGCGACCGGCGAGATCTGCCCTCGCCACCCTCACCTGGTTGTTCTCGGCCCAGAAGCCGGACGTCGCCGGCGCGTCCTCGTGGCGCAGGCGCCGGAGCGTCACCTCCCCGGCGGCGACCTCGTCCGACCCGACTATCACCGCCACCGGAGCACCCGACCGATCGGCAGCGCGTAGCTGGGCCTTGAGCGAGCGGCCGCCGAAGGCCCTGTCGGCGGCGAAGCCGGCGGCGCGCAGCTCGTGGGTGAGATCGCGCGCCACCTCGCCACCCGTCATGTCGGCCACGAACACGTCGACACGAGATTGCGGCGCGCCGAAGACCCCCTCGGCATCGCAGGCCAGCAGGATCCGCTCGATGCCGGCCCCGAAGCCGATGCCCGATTCAGGAGGACCGCCGAGCAGCGTCGAGAGCCCGTCGTAGCGGCCGCCGCCCCCGATCGCGTCCTGGGAGCCGGGCAGCGCCAAGCCGGCGAATTCGAACGTCGTCCGGGTGTAGTAGTCGAAACCCCGCACCAGGAACTCGTCGAGCTCGTAGCGGATGCCGAGAGCGTCGAGCCCCTCGCGGACGCGGGCGAAGGCGGACCGGCACGGGTCGCAGAGGTGGTCCGCGATCCGCGGCGCCCCCTCGCGCACCCGGCGGCACTCGGGCTTCTTGCAGTCGAAGAAGCGGAGCGGGTTGAGCCGCCAGCGGGGCCGGTGCTCGTCGCAGAGGGCTTCCTCGTTGGCCTCGAGGTAGGCGACGAGCAACTCCCGGTAAGCGGGCATGCACTGCGCATCGCCCATCGAGTTGATGCGCAGCAGGTGCTGTCGCAGCCCGAGCCTGCGGTAGAGCGTCTCGAGGATGACGATCACCTCGACGTCGGCGTCCGGGTCGTCGGTGCCGACGACCTCCACCCCCAGCTGATGGTGCTGGCGGTAGCGGCCCGCCTGCGGCGCCTCCTGGCGGAAGCATGGCGTCACGTACCACGTCTTCCACGGCAGATGGGCGGGAGGGTGCTGGACGAAGGCGCGGACGATCGACGCCGTCCCCTCCGGCCGCAGAGCCAGCCGCCGTCCGCCCATGTCCTCGAACTCGTACATCTCCTTGCTGACGATGTCGGTGGAGGCGCCGACAGCCGCGGCGGAAGACGCCGACGTCCTCGAACAGCGGGCTGATCACGAGGCCGTAGCCGGCACGCCGGGCGATCCCGGCGAACTCGGCGACTATCATCTCCCATCTCGCCGATTGCGGCGGGACGACGTCCTGCGTGCCCTTCGGCGCCTGGTACGCGACGGCCCTCGGCGCCGCCGCCTCCGTGTCGCCGCTTCGGTCCAGGTCCTCTGCCGCTTCGCCGGTCGCCGTCACGCCTGCTGCCCCGCCGTGCCCTTGCCGGGCAGGAGGCGGTAGGCGTCGTAGACGCTGTCCAGCCGCCGCAACGCCGCCAGCAGCGACTCCAGGTGCGACGGATCGGCCAGCTCGAACTCGAAACGCATGCGGCTCACCCTATCCGCCGCCGTGTGCGACGACGAAGAGAGGATGTTGACATGGTGCTCGGCGAGCACCTTCGCCACGTCCGCCAGCAGCCGGGAGCGATCGAGGGCCCGCACCTCGATGCCGGCCACGAACATCCCGGCGCGGTCGGTCGTCCCACTCCACCTCGATGACACGCTTGAAGTCGCCGCCGGCGAGCGAGATGGCGTTCGAGCAGTCGTCGCGGTGCACGGAGACGCCCCGGCCTCTCGTCACGAAGCCGATGATGTCGTCGCCCGGCACGGGGGTGCAGCATCGTGAGAGCCGCACCATCATGTCGTCGAGACCCTCGACGTAGACGCCGGCGCCCGTTGCGGCTGCTCGGCCGCCGCGGCTGGAGAGCGGTGGTCGGCAGCTGCTCGTCCGCTTCGCCGCCCTGCAGCTCGCGTCGCAGACGCTGGACGAACGAGCGGGCCGAGACATGGCCCTCGCCGATGGCGGCGTGAAGGGCCTCGACGTCGGGGTAGCCCATCTGCGACGGCGATCTCGGCGAGCACCGTCGAGCGAGGTGAGCTTCTGCACGGGGAGCCCCTCACGCCGGAGCGCCTTCACGAGCTCCTCCCGGCCGGTGTCGATGGCGTCCTCGCGGCGCTCGCGGGAGAACCACTGGCGGATCTTGTTCGCGCCCGCGGGAGACGACGATCTTCAGCCAGTCGTGGCTGACGGCCCGGCAGTCGGCATCTTCGAGGTGAAGATCTCGACGGTGTCACCCGAGTGCAGCTGCGAGTCGAGAGGCACCAGACGGCCGTTGACCCTCGCCCCGATGCAGTGGTGACCGACCTCGGTGTGGATCGCGTAGGCGAAGTCGATCGGCGTCGCGCCGGTCGGCAGGGTGATGATCGCGCCCTTCGGCGTGAAGACGTAGACCTCGTCCTGTTCGAGGTCGATCTTCAGCGTCTCCAGGAACTCGACGGGATCGGGGGTGTCCTGCTCCCAGTCGGCGAAGCGCTGGAACCACGCCATGTCCTCGGCCGAGTGCGCGCCGAGTCCGCGTGCCTCCTTGTAACCCCAGTGCGCGGCGATCCCGTACTCCGCGCGGCGGTGCATCTCCTGGGTCCGGATCTGGACCTCGAGCGGCTTGCCCTGCAGCCCGATGACGGTCGTGTGCAACGACTGGTAGAGGTTGAACTTGGGCGAGTTGATGTAGTCCTTGAACCGGCCCTGCACCGGCGGCCACACGCGTGGATCGACCCGAGCGCCGCCCAGCAGTCCTTCTCGGAGTCGACGACGATGCGGATGCCGATCGAGGTCGTGGATCTCGTCGAACTCCTTGCCCCGCACGACCATCTTCTCGTAGATGCTCCAGAGGTGCTTCGGCCGCCCGGTGACCTCCGCCTCGATGCCCAGCGCCGCCAGCCGGCCGCGGACGCCGTCGAGCACCTTGGCCGAGCTCGACGCCCCGGCGGGGCGCGCGGGTGGCGACCATCTGGGCGATCTCGGCGTAGCGCTTGGGGTGCAGGGCCTCGAAGGAGAGATCCTCGAGCTGCCACTTGATCTCCTGGATGCCGAGCCGGTGCGCCAGCGGCGCATAGATGTCGAGGGTCTGCTGAGCGGTGCGGCGCTGCTTCCACTCGGGCATCGCCCCGATCGTCCGCATGTTGTGCAGGCGGTCGGCGAGCTTGATGACGAGCACCCGCCAGTCCTTGGCCATCGCGACGAGCATCTTGCGCATCGTCGCCGCCTGCTGCGCCTCCTTGGAATCGAAACGCAGCCGGTCGAGCTTGGTCACCCCGTCGACGAGCTCGCCGACCTCCGGCCCGAACTGCTCGTCGATCCGCTCGAGCGTCGACCGCGGTGTCCTCGACCGCGTCATGGAGGAGGGCGGCCGCCACGCTCATCGCGTCGAGGCCGAGGCCGGCGACGATCGTGGCGACGGCGATCGGGTGGGTGACGTAGTCCTCCCCCGTCATCCGCAGCTGGCCCTGGTGCGCCTCCGTGGCCAGCTCGTGGGCTCGGCGCACGATCCCCACGTCCTCGCTCGGGCTGTAGCGCCGCAGCACCGACACGACGCCCTCGACGCCGGTCGTGGGCGGGGCCGGCAGGGCCGGGATCAGCATCTCGATGGTGTCCATCGGCCCCGGGCGATGGTCGATGTCGACCTGAGGCGACGGCCCGGTCGGGGCCGGGGACACCTCGAGAGGGTCGACTGCAGCCATGCTCCAGGGTATCGAGCGCGAGTCGGCGGTGGCGCTACCGGCTTGCGGCAGGAGCAGACGCTCCCGTCCCGCCGGCGACCGCGGCACCCTCCAGCGGTCGGCTGCCCGACGGCTGGAGCGAGCGCGCACCGCGGTCCCGCCGGGCGAAGCGGGTCGCCGAGAGCAACGCCGCCAGCACCATGATCGCCGCCGACAGGTAGAAGGAGGCGTGCAGGCCATGGGTGAAGCTGGCCGCCACCGAGCGCGTCAAGGTCTTCGTGCCGACGAAGACCTGGAAGGCCACCTTGCGGCTGATCGTCCGCGAGGAGACGAGGATGGCGACCGAGAACGAGAACACCATCCCGACGTTGGTGAACGTGCGGAGCATCCCCGAAGCGATGCCGAAGTTGCCCTGGGAGGCGACCTTCATCACCGCCGAGTTGTTCGCCGGGAAGAACGAGGCGCCCCCTACTCCGTTGAGCAGGCTGGCGGCGACGACGATCACGAGCGGCGTCGTCACCGACAGCTGGGCGTAGACGAGCAGGGCGACCACCGAGAGCCCGAGCCCGCAGGTGGCGGGCAGCACCGGCCCCAGGCGGTCCGCCAGCTTGCCGGCGAACGGGGCGGCGATGCCACCGAGGATGTACCCGGGGATCAGCAGCAACGAGGCGTGCAGGGGGCTGAGCTGGCGGACGCCCTGCAGGTACATGATCAGCAGGAACAGCACGGCGAAGTTGGCGAGCGACTGGAAGAAGACGGCCAACAGCGATGGCGTCATCGTCGGTATCCGGAACAGGCCCAGGTCGACCGTCGGCTCCGCCTGCGCCCGCTCGATCAGCACGAACGCAACAAGCAGAACGATGCCGCCGAAGAGGAACCCGGCCAGCGAGGCGTTGAAGGAGTCCGTGGCGAGCTTCGTCATCGCCCACAGCACGCCGAACAGCCCGAGGCCGAGCGATCCCATCCCCAGCAGGTCGAGCTTGTGGGGCCGGCGCTCCGCCTTGTCGTGGAGGACCCGGAAGGCGATCGCCAGCGCGCCCACCCCGATAGGCACGTTGATCCAGAAGATCCACCGCCAGGAGATGTAGGTGACGATGAAACCGCCCAGCAGCACCCCGAGGATCGCACCGACGCTCCATCCGACGGCATTGAAGCCGTAGGCACGGCCCCGGCGCTCCGGCGGCACGATGTCGGCGATGACGGCCCCGGAGTTGGCGCTGACGAGGGCGCCACCGATGCCTTGCACGACCCGGAAGCCGATGATCGAGGCCTCGTTCCAGCTGAGGGCGCACAGCAGGCTGCCGAGCACGAACACAGCGAAGCCCGCTTCGTACATCTTCACCCGGCCGAACATGTCGCCGAGCCGGCCGACCTGGGTGGCGAGCAGGGTGATCACGAGCAGGTAGCCGGTGATCACCCAGATCACCGACGCCACCCCGACGTGCAGCGACTTCTGCATCTCGGGAAGGGCCAGCACGACGATCGTCGTGTCGACGGCGGCGATCAGCACTCCCACGACGATCACGAGGAGCGCCAGGCCCGTCCGGTCGGTGGTCGTCCGTCCGGTGGTCGTCTGGTCGGTGGTCGTCTGGTCGGTGGTCGGCGGGTTGTCCCGGCCGGTCTCCAGGGCAGTGGCGGGTGGGGATGTTCGAGACACGATCGCCCAACGCTAGCGGCGGGGTGCGGCACCCCTAGCCGCCCCGGGGCTCCTATTCGCCCGTGTGGCCCGTGATCGAAGAGGGGTCGGTGAGAGAGATGTCGTCGGCGAGGTCGACCACAGGACGGACCTCGAGCGGTAGGTGCTCGCCCGGGGTCCCGTCCCGGTCGTGCTTGGGCCTGACCGCTGTGCCGATGGCGAGGAACTCGATCGAGTTGCGCCACCAGGCGTGGGCCCGCTCGCTCACCTTGACCCCGACGATCCCGGCGGCGCCAAGGCGCTCGCCTTCGTACTGCATGCGCGCCATCGCCAGTTCGCGCGCCCGCGAGAGCGCTCGCGTCGGCGCGTCGAGCTCGACGTTGGTCCTCGAGACCGAGGCCCAGTTAGGCGGGCAGTAGTAGACACAGCTGCCGAAGACGAGGCCGAGCGGCTCGTAGCCCGCCCGGTCCAGCAGGTAGAAGTCCTGCCCCGACAGGTCGGTGGTGACGAACCAGTCGATGTTCGCCGCACGGTGGCGCGCCGCCGCATCGCTGTTGGCGATCGCCGTCCCGACGGCGCTGAACTGGGCGGCATGCCCGCCACCCCGGTGCAGCGACACCGAGAGCCGGACCCCGACGACGGCGTCGGCACCGGCTTCCCTCCCGTCCTTGATCAGCCGGTTGATCGCGAGATGACGGGCATCGGACATCGCTCGCGAGACTGCGTCGAGCTCGCCCTCTTGCATCCGGCCACCGGTCCGGGGGGCGTTGCTCGTCACGTAACCGACGTGGAATATCGAGCTGCCCATCACCAGGCGCCGCGGCTGCCATCCGGTCTCGCCGAGGAGGATCGCCTCGTCGACGGTGAGGTCGGACGAGAACATCGACCGCACGGTGCGCGTCGAGCGACCACCGTGCTCCGGAAGCGGGGACGCCAGGCACTGGATGGCCGCCTGCGCCATAGGTCCGCCGTCCGCCAGGCGGGACACCGACGTTGATGCTCTCGAGAGGAGCGTCTGCGGCGGCATGTCGGCGCCGGGGGTGTCGCTCACTTCACACCTCCCCCGAGACGCAGCATCGCAAGCGGTGGATCCGGGAGCGGAACCTTTGCGAAGCGTCGCACGGCGGTCCCCGTCGCCTGCAGCTCGTAGATGTGGGAGCCACCTCCGAGGTGGTGCTCCGAATGGCTCACCTCGACTCCGACGACACCCTCGCCGCAGCCCGCCGTCTCGTGCTCGAGGTGCGCTACGGCGATCTCCCGGCAGGCCTGCAGGGCGTGCGTCGGCTGCGACAGCTCCTGGTTGACGAAGGACGCCTCCTGGAACTCCATCCCGCAGCCGGGGTCCACCTCGATCGCCGCCACGCCCAACACGAAGGCGGCCGGCACCAGGCCGATGCGCATCAGCTTGGCGAAGTCCTGCCCGGACAGGTGGCAGGTGAACGGCTGCGGGAGTGGAGGCGAGCCGCGGTGGCGGACCGCCGTTCCGACCGCCAGGAAGTCGACGTTTCCGGCTGCGCCCGGCGGCCGTGTCATCTCCACGCGGAGCCCGACCACGCCATGCGCCCCGAGAGCGGTCGCCTCGGCGACCAGCCTCGACATGGCGAGGTTGCGGGCGGTCGTGATCCCCGCCTCGAAGACGGTGTGCTCCCAGTTCCAGCCCGTGCGCTGGCCCTCGTGGTAGTAGCCGTGCCGGCACGGGAAGGACCAGCTGTTGCCGGAGCCCCCGAGCCCGCTCCAGTAGGAGGATCCCCACTGGAAGCCGATGTGGTACACCGAGCCCCCGAGCACCAGCCCGAGAGGCTCGAACCCGACGCTGCGGATCGCCGAGTGCTCGGCCACTGACAGATCGCTCGCCCAGGTGCCCCCTGTCTTCTCGGCCTCCCTGATGCGCCGGACAGCAGTGACCGGAAGTCCGCCCGCCTCGAGGGAGCGCACGCTGTCGGCGTCGCGCTGCTCCTCAGGCTCCTCGCGGTTGTCGTCTGGGCCTGGCATCTGACCTCTCTCAGCGGTCCAGCGAGATGACCATCTGCGGCTGTGCGATGAGGTGGTCCGACCGGATAGGGCGCACCGCGGTGCCGATCGCCAGGAACTCGATCACGTGGCTGCCCCAGAAGTGGGACTTCTCCACCAGCTGCACACCGACGATCCCTTCCGCCCCGAGAGCCTCGGCCTCCTCCTGCATCCGCGCCATCGCCAGCTCGCGGGCTTCGTAGAGGGCCTGGGTGAAGTTCGTCAACTCTTGGCTGGATCCGGCCTGCGACAGCGCAGTCGCCGCCGAGCGGTGGGCGACGTGGTAGACGCAGGTGCCCATCACCAGCCCGAGCGGCATGTAGCCGCTCTGCACGAGGGTCCAGAAGTCCTGGCCGGACAGGTCGCTCGTGAACGGCTTGCCGGCAGCCGTCCGCCACGACGATCCGTCTGCTGCGGAGACGGCCGTGCCGATGGCGATGAACTCGGCCGAGTGCTTGCCCCACTCGTAGAAGTTCACGTCGAGCCGCACCCCGACTATCCCGTCCGCCTCGAGGACGTCGGCCTCCGCCTCCATCCTCGACATCGCAAGCTCCCGAGCCGTGTACATCGCCTGGCTGAGGGACTCGAGCTCACGGTTCTTGGACCAGCTCCGGCGCTGCAGGCCGATGTGGTAGATGGAGCTCCCGAAGACGAGACCACGGGGGTTGAAGCCCGCCTCCTTCACGAGCAGGAACTCGTTGACCGAGAGGTCGCTGGTGAACATCCCCGCCTTGCCGCCGGTGCCCTCCAACTCCTCCAGGCGCCGTCTCGCGTCGGGGGGCAGCTCGGTCCCTGTCGGTGTGCTCTTCGGCATGTGACCTCCTCGGCGGCGAGCATAGGCGGGCTCGCCGGGGCCGAACAGGTCGCAGCCGGCGGCGTCCGTAGAATCACCGCCAGGAGCGCCGAGCTCCACCGAGCGAGACGATGACCGTCACCACCGATCCCACAGAGCAGCCCTCCTCGCCCGACCTGGCGCCGGCGTGGCGCCCCCCGAGCCGCCCGTCGCTGAAGCCCGCCCTGATCGTGGTCTTGATCGCCGTGGTTGTCGTCTTCGGCGGACTGGCGCTCGTCACTCGCGGGCGGGACGGACCAGGGCGCTCGGCAGCCGCCTGCCCCCGGCGCGCCGCTGGCCGGCACCACGCTGCGAGCCGAGCCCGCCGCCCCGATGCTCGCCAAGATCACCGCCGCTGGGGAGCCGCCTGGGCGGTGGTGCTGGCAACCGTCGTGCCAGCCGGCGCCACCTTGAGGGGGACGACCGATGCCGACGGTGGCAACGGCCCCTACGACCGTGGCCTGAAGTTGGCGGTGACGGCGTCACCAGCCGAGGTCGTCTCTTTCTACAAGGCGGAGCTGCGTCACGAGGGGTGGGGACTGCTTCCGGGCGGGATCGACAGCGTCGACGGGGGCAAAGGCACCGAGCTGCTCTACGAGCGAGCCGACGACGCTTACTACTGGGAGATCGCGGTGATAGTCACGCCGCAGAGCCCGTCCATCACGCCAGCGCTTGCGGGAGGCGATCAGACGGCGCCGACGAGCCTCCTCGAGATCGACCTCCTCCAGGTCGAGGACGGCGGCTGAGCCTGCTCCCCGCCTGCCGGCCGGATGCTCGCCTCCAGCAGCCAACCCCACAGCAGCAGGTTCATCGGGTAGATGAAGTACCCGAAACGAGTCGCCGGCGCCAGGATCGTCGCCACCAGCAGCGCCCAGCCGGTGAATCGTGCCGAAGAGGCGGGCGTGCGCGGGGGCCGGCGGAGCAGGAACCCACCGAAGACCGCGCCTCCGGCGATCGCCAAGACGACGACGATCACCGCCTTCAGGGCTGGGAAGAGTGCAACCAGGGACTCGCCGAGGAGCGGGCTTCCGGCTGGCGACTTCACCTGTGCCAGACCGAGAGGGAACTTCACCGCGTTGAGCACGAAACTGCTCGGGTCCGGCAGCAGCCCGACGAGCATCACGGGAATGACGATGGCGAGAACGGACAAGCCGTAACGGATGGCTGCGGGACGACCTTTCCGGTCCCGCTGAGCCAGGCCGAGGAGCAGGAGCAGGGGCCAGGCCGTGAACTTGATGGCCCCTGCGAGGCCGATGGCGATGCCGGACCACACGGGCTGGCGGCGCCTCGCCAGCACGAGGGCGAGGAGCATCAGCGCTATCACCGGCAGATCGTCGCCTCCGGTGACGAGCGGCATCGCACCGGTCGGGAAGGCGATCAGCACCTGGAAGGCTCTACCGCTCCGGCGCCGTGGCCCGTCGTAGAGGAAGACGGCAAGGGCGCCGACGATCAGCGTGAACCCGGTGAGCGCGACCCGGGCGTCGGTCAGCTCCTTCGGCCCGTCGAGAGCGTTGATCATCCCGAACGGGACCATCCCCGGGAAGTAAGGGAAGAAGGCGGAGTCGTCGACGGCCCTCGAGTAGTTGGTCGGTCCGGTGCCGGTCTCATCCGGACGCGCCGGGTACGGGTCGTCGCCGGCGGCGGCGCGGTCGCCGGCCCGCTCGATGACGGCGACCTCCGGTTGTGCATGGGCGGGCGTGGTGGCAGACGAACCACCGCCGGCTCGCCAGACCAGCTCGGCACCGAGCGGGGCGAGCACGGCCAGGCAGACGACGGCGAGGGTGACGACGACACGGGTCGTGTTGACGAGAGTCAGCCTGCCTGACCGTCGCACGAGCACGAGGACGATCTCGCAGGCGATCGCCGCCGCCAGGTACGGGCCGGCCGCCAGAGCGCCCCAGTCGTGGTAGTCACCCGAGTTGTAGAGGAAGATCCCGAATGCGAAGACCGCTGCCAGCAGGTACAGCAAGGCATCCTGGCGTAGTGGAGGAAGCGACTCCATGCGGTCGTGCGTCCAGCTGAGCAGCGCACGCGCCCGGGCCCTCACCGGGCAGATGGTAATGGTCGGACCAGCCAGCAAACGGATTCATCCGTCATCGCGCCGCGGCGCAGCCGGGCACCACGTGATGACTCAGATGTCGCCACGTGGCGCCCGGTGGGTGCCCTGCCTACTCGCCTCTCGTGCGGGGGCGCCGACCCCCGCGGCGGTCAGGTGATCAAGCGTCGGGCTGCGGCGTGAGACGCAGATACGGCTTGAGCGCCCGGAAGCCCTTCGGGAACTTCTCCTTGGCGTCCTCGTCGCTGATAGCCGGCGCGATGATCACATCCTCGCCGTGATGCCAGTTGACCGGCGTCGCCACCGAGTAGTTGGCGGTGAGCTGGAGCGAGTCGAGGACCCGCAGGATCTCCTCGAAGTTGCGCCCCGTCGAGGCGGGGTAGGTGATGGTCAGCTTCACCTTCTTGTCGGGCCCGATGATGAACACCGAGCGAACCGTCAGGGTGTCGTTGGCGTTCGGGTGGATCATCCCGTAGAGGTCGGCCACCTTGCGGTCGGCGTCGCCGATCAGGGGGAAGTTGAGTGCATGACCCTGGGTCTCCTCGATGTCCCCGGCCCACCTCTCGTGGGAGTCCACCGGATCGACCGACAGTCCGATCACCTTGGCGTTGCGCTTCTCGAACTCGCCCTTGAGGCGCGCCACCTCGCCGAGCTCGGTGGTGCAGACGGGCGTGAAGTCCTTGGGGTGCGAGAAGAGGACGCCCCAGCCGTCGCCGAGGTACTCGTACAGATCGAGGTTCCCTTCCGTGGTGTCAGCGGTGAAGTTGGGGGCGGTGTCGCCCAGTTGCAATGCCATGAGGCTCTCCTTCATGCGTCGTTCGGTTTCGGAGCATACCGGCCGCCCCGGCAATTGTCGACCTAGCCGGTCGGGATTAGTTCCTGCCCGCCCCTACCCGGCGATCGCCTCAGCAGCCACCTGCACGCGAAACGTACCGCAGTGCCGCGCACCCCTTTCGCTCCCCCCGGCTGCCGCCCGCGGTCGCCGTCCGCTGCCAAGCCACCCCGACCACATGCCGACACGGGTCTGAGCAGGTGCGGGCTGTGTATGCTGCCCGCGTGCGGCGCTCCGAGGCCGAGGCCCTGACGACTATTCGTCACGCCTCGGACAGGCGAGCCGCATCAGGGAGGGGACGATGCAGGCGCTCGTGAACTTCGTGCCAAGGATTCCTGGCGTCGCCGTGCACCCGGTGTTCGCCTTCCTCGCGTCGACGCAGCATCAGGACCTGGTGCACCGGTTGATCCTCGATCGCACCGGTCCGATCGTCTACGTCATCGTGGCTGCCTTGCTGTTCCTCGAGACCGGCATCGTCGTCGGGTTCTTCATCCCCGGCGAGATCGCCACCGTGCTCGGAGGGGTGATCGTGAGCCAGCATCACGCCAACCTCTTCCTGATGCTGGCGGTCGTGTGGGTGGCGGCGACCGTCGGGAACATGTCAGGTTTCGGGATCGGGAAGCTGATCGGGCCGTGGTTGCTCAGTCATCGGCCGCTCAAGGGAAACCCGGGTGTGGAAAAGGCGAACCGGCTGATCGCCAAGCGCGGCGGTCCTGCCGTGCTCGTGGCGCGCTGGATCGTGTTCGTGCGAGCCGTGCTGCCCGGGCTCGTCGGGATGAGCGAGATCCGGTTCCGGACCTTCGTCATCTACAGCGCCATCGGCGGAGTGCTGTGGGGGACGATGTGGGTTCTGATCGGCGATGCCGCCGGGGCGAGCTACAACACCGTGGTGTCGAAGGGCACCACCGTCTCCCTGATCGTTCTCGGAGTGGCGGTGGTTGTCGTCGGGACCGTGTTCTTCTTCCGCAAGCGCCACGAGCGCCGGGAGATGGCGGCGATCCGCAGCGAGATGGACGTGCCGGCAACCTCCTCCGAGGTGCCCGCCGACTGAGCGCTGCCGCGGGGCCGTCGCCGACGAGTCATGCCAATACCTAATTGCAACGATCTGCAAGTTTGATAGGCTGAGGGCGTGACGGTGGACGAGTCGTTGACCGATGGGCGGCGGGCGCGCGGCGAGCGCACGCGAAGGCGCGTGATCGAGGCGCTCATCGATCTCGTGGAAGCCGGTGACCCGCACCCGAGCGCGCAGAGGGTGGCATCTCGCGCAGGCGTGGCGTTGCGCACGGTGTACCACCACTTCGAGGACATCGACGCCTTGCGGGCGACAGCCAACCGCCTGCACTTCGACCAGCACCTGCGGATGCTCAACGACGTGGACCCCGGCCTTCCGCTCGAGGAGCGGATCCAGATCGTGGCTCGCCAGCGCCAGAAGTTGTTCGAGGCGATCTCGTCGATGCGCCGGTCCGCCCTGCTCGACGAGTCCTCCTCCCAGGTGGCGCAGGGGCTGCGCGAGTCGAGGGACCTGCTGCGCCGCCGCATCGGGGCGACCTTCTCCGACGTCATCGAGGCGCGGGGGTCTGGGGGGACGGCGCTGCTCGACGCTCTCGACCTCACCACCTCGTGGCAGACCTGGAACTTCTTCCGCAGCCATCTGGGACGCCGGCCGACCGAGGCGGCGAAGATCGTCGAGATGACTCTCAGGAGCCTGCTCGGCGGCTGAGCCGCGCCTTGCGCCCCGCAAGCGTTCCGGGCCCGTCCGTCGGCTCGCGCGCACCCTCTCCGTACACTCGAACGCATGTTCCCGAGCGCGGTGCAGATCGAGTCCGACATGGAGCCAACGCCCGCCGAGCGCGAGCACGCCTGCCTGCTCGCACTCGTCGAAGCGGCCTCCGGCTCGTCGCCGAGTTGGACCGAGATCCTGCTCCAGACGGGCTCGGCAGCGGCCGTGCTCGGAAGGACAGCACCCCCGTCCGGCGAGGCCCTGACCGGAGCCGCGGAGGCTCTGGCAGCCCGTGTGCGCCTCGACGCAGTCTCCGAGTGGGTCGACGTGCTGCGCGGGACTCTCGCCCGCTCGCCGAGGACGCGCTTCATCGGGCTCACCGACGAGGACTTCCCGGTCGATCTGCGCGAGGTGCCGCAGAGGCCCCCATACCTGTTCGTGCGCGGCAGTCTCCGCTACGCGGATTCGTCCGCCGTCGCAGTCGTAGGCTCCAGGCACTGCTCGCCCGCCGGGCTGACGACGGCCACCGAGGTCGCCGCCGCACTGGCGAACGCCGGCCACACCGTCGTCTCCGGCCTCGCGGCGGGAATCGACACGGCTGCCCATCTTGCGGCCATCGAAGCGGGCGGGCGGACGATCGCCTCCCTCGGGGCAGGCATCGACCGGCCCTATCCGGCCGAGAACGCCGAGCTGGCAGCCCGCATAGGCAAGGTCGGATGTCTCGTCTCGCGCTTTTGGCCCGATGCGCCTCCCCGGCAGACGAACTTCCCGCTGCGGAACGTGGTGACCAGCGGCTTGGCGATGGCCACCGTCGTGGTCGAAGCCGGCCCGACGAGCGGGGCTCGCATGCAGGCGCGGCTCGCGCTCGAGCAGCGCAGGTCTGTGATCCTGCTGGCGCCCCTGCTCAAGACCCAGGCATGGGCGAGGCGATATGCCGAGCACAAGCGGGCATTCGTCGCCTCCGACTCGCAGGAGGTGCTGGCTGCGATCAGGGAGGTCGAGGCCGCCCGCCCCGACCAGCGCCAGCTGAGGCTGTTCTGATGTCGGGACAAGCGAGGCGACCGGTCCGCCCCCTGTTGGCGCCCTCGGTGACGCCTCCCGTGGGCGCGGGCGGGATCGCCCAGGCGGCAGTCGGCGGACGCTTCGGCCCCCCAGGCGACGGAACCTGCCGCCGTTGTCTCGGGCCGGCCAACTCACCGTTCGACAGCTGCTGGAGCTGCTCGCTCGTGACCAGGCGTCTCGGCCTCGACTCGGCCGTACCCGTGCGGCCGATCAGCCTCATCCGGCCGGATTGCTCGCTGCATCGGGTGCTCGTCGCCTACAAGTCCTCCCCGGACGCCTGCGTAAGGCGTGCCTGCTCGGCGGCGCTTGCCCGCCTGATCGCCACCTACATCTCGATCCACAATGCTTGCCTGGCGCGGGCCGGCGGGGGCGGATGGGACTGCGTCACGGTCGTGCCTTCCACAAGGCGATCGTGCACACTGCACCCCCTCTCGGCGGCGCTTGCTGCTACGCCTGCCCTCGCCTCCCGCCACGAGTCGCTGCTTGTCCGCGGCGCGTCGCCGATCGGTCACCTGATGCCGGACTCACGCGCCTATCAGGCGCTGCCTGCCGCCGAGCGAAGGCGTGTCCTGCTGCTCGACGACGTCTACACGACGGGAGCTCGCGCCCTGAGTGCGGTGAGCGCACTCGAGCGGGCTGGAGCCACCGTGGTCACTGTCCTCGTTGTCGGGAGGATGGTCCACCCCGAGGCGGTGCCCTCCCGCGAGACCTGGTGGCGTGAGCGGGTCGCTGCCGGCGAGGCGGTGCCACCGGGGAGTGGTGGCGAAGGGGCTCGGCGGTCAAGGAGCTCCGCTCAGGGGAACTCCACTCGGGCTGGCGCTTGGGCGAGTTGCGCTCAGGCGAGCAGCTTCGCCTGGAACATCTCGAGCACCTGCTGCAGCGCCGACTGCGTGGCACTCCCTTCGACGTCGCGGAGATCCTCGGTGAGCACCGAGTGCGCGGCGCGCCGGTAGCCCTCCCGGTTGCCAGGCGAGGAGTCGATCTCCACCGCCACGAAGGCGTCACCAAGCTCCTGACGGAGGCGGGAGAAGCGTTCCGGAGGCGACATCTTGTCGGCGGAGAAGCGCAGGCCGAGGACCTTCACCCCGCCCGCGCACCTCTCCTTCACGCATGCAAGGTCCTCATCACTGATGCCGAGGTCCTGCCGGTGCGAAGCGGACAGCGGGAACGGAAGTGCCGGTTGCGAGAGCACCGGAGCCAGCACACGATCGTCGACCATCATCGCCAGCGCGAACCCACCGGTGAGGCACATTCCTACGACGCCGACCCCAGGACCTCCGCAATGCTCGTGGGCATCGCGTGCGAGGGCCCTCAGCCAGGAAGTCACCGGGCTGGTTCGCCGGAGAGCGAACGTGGCGAACTCTTTGGAGATGCAAGCCCAAGCAGTGACCCTCAACATGTATCCGGAGGAGACACCGCGCCCCGGCTCACCGAACAGGTGCGGGACGACAGCCGTACACCCGATCCCGGCGACCCGCCTTGCGAAGTCGGCGACGAGCGGTGTGATGCCGGGCACCTCGCTGATCACGACAACCGCCGGTCCGCTCCCGATGTAGAAGACGTCGCGCGTCGTGGCGTCGGCCGTGAAGCTGGACTTGGTGAATCCTTGGAGCGCCGCCGGCAAACCGCTGCTGGCCATCTGCTCTTCTTACCCCGGGCGGCATCGATGTTGGCAGCGGCTCGACCGCGCAGTAGGGCCACGCCCGCCCGACGGCTGGACCTGACGGGCCGGAGCTATGGCGTCAACAACGCTCCGAAGCGCTTCCCGGCAAGAGCCAGGCCGGCCGCGCCCAACACCGCCAGGTATGCGGCATGACCTATCAACGAGATCGAGAGCGCACCGGCGTCGAGGCCGCGGAGCAGTGCGACTCCTTGGTAGAGCGGCGTGCATCGGATCACCACCTGCAACCAGCCCGGGTACACAGACAGGGGGTAGAAGGTGGCGGAGAACAAGAACATCGGCATGATCGCCAGCGACACCATGTCGAAGTCCTGCCAGCTTCGCATGTATGTGGTGGCCGCCATTCCGGCAGCGGCGAAGGCGAACCCGGTCAGCACGGCGGCGGGGAAGCAGAGGAGCGCCCACGGTGAGAGCGCCAGTCCGAGGATCGACATCACCACGAGGAAGGCGCCGGAGTAGGTGGTGCCGCGGATCATGCACCAGATGAGCTCGCCGAGCGCTATGTCGCCGACGCCGAGGGGGGTCGAGAGGACCGCCTCGTAGGTCTTGGCGATCTTCAGCTTGAAGAAGATGTTGAACGTGGCGTCGAGCACCGCACCGTTCATCGCCGACGACGCGAGCAGGCCGGGTGCGACGTATGCGGTGTAGCGGATCACCCGGCTGCCGATCGCGATTCCGCCGACCAGCTTGTTGAGGCCGAAGCCGATCGACAGCAGGTAGAAGAGCGGCTCGAAGAACCCCGACACGAGGAAGATCCAGCCCCGCCTGTAGACGAGGATGTTCCTCTCGACGAGCCGCAGGGCTCGGCGCGAGCCGATGACGGAGATCGGTGTGAGCCGGAGGGCGACCCGCTCACAGCGCCAGCCGCTTCCGGTAGCTGCGCATCGCCAGCACGAACCCGACCGTACCCAGGCCGAGCAGGTAAGCGACGTGGACAGAGCGCGGCGGCCCATCCGATGTCGCCGATCACCAAGCCGCGGCACAGCGCAACACCGTGGTAGAGCGGTGTCGCCAGTGCCACCGGCTGCAGCCAGCCCGGCAGCTGCGTGATCGGGAAGAATGTGCCGGAGAACAAGAACAGCGGGATCACGACGAACCGGTAGAGCCAGGAGAACCCGGTGTCGTTCTCCTGTCGAGCCGAGAAGGCGAATATCGGGGCCGAGAACGCCATCCCTGTGAGGACCGCCGCGGGCAGTGCGACGAGCGCCCAGGGCGACTCGACCGCGCCGAAGGCCGCCATGATCCCGAGATAGATGGTTCCAACGGTGACCAGGCGCACGGCGACCCAGGCAAGGTGCCCGACCAGCACGTCGACGACACCCAGGGGGCTGGCGAGCATCGCGAAGTAGGTCCGGATCCACTTGATCGCCGCCATCACCGGGTACATCGCCTCGTTGGCGCCGATCTGCATGGCGGTAGCGGCGAGCAGACCCGGTGCGATGAAGGCCAGGTAACTGACGCCGTCCAGACGGTGGTGCTTGTTGACGAGGGTTCCGAGACCGACTCCCATCGCCGCCATGTAGAGCACCGGGTAGAGGAAGCTCGTAGTGATCGAGCCGCGCCAGGTCCGCTTGTACTGGTACATCCAGTACCCGAGTGATCGAAGCGGGGGCGGTGTCGGAAGCACCCTGCAGCAGGCGCATTCCCTGCAGGTCGCTGCTGAGCGGGGCCATCAGTCCACCAAGGTGCGGCCGGTGAGCTTGAGGAACACGTCCTCCAGGCTCGAACGGCGCACGAGAGCACTCTCAGGGTGCAGCCCGAGCCCGTGCACCTCGTTCAGCGCCGCGTCCCCGTCGTCGGTGTAGAGCAACAGCCGGTCCGGAAGGACCTCCACCCGTTCCGCCAGTGCGGTCACCGCCGGCACCGCAGCGTCCTGCGCCCCGATGACGAAACGAAGCTCCAGCACCTCTCGCGTCGAGTACTTCTCGATCAGCTCCCGCGGCGTCCCCTCGGCCGCGATCCGGCCGTGGTCCATCACGACCAGCCGGTCGCAGAGCTGCTCCGCCTCGTCCATGTAGTGGGTGGTGATGACGAGCGTCACCCCCTGCTGCTTGAGGCGATAGAGCCGGTCCCAGAGCAGATGGCGCGCCTGCGGGTCGAGGCCCGTCGTCGGCTCGTCGAGGATCACGAGCTCGGGGTCGGAGATAAGGGACCGGGCGATGGTCAGGCGCCGCTTCATCCCGCCCGACAGCGGGTCGACCTTGTCCTTGGCCCGCTCGGACAGCTGGGCGAACTCGAGCAGTTGCATGGCGCGCTCGCGGATCGCCTTGCGCGGGCATGTCGAAGTAGCGGCCGTAGATCATCAGGTTGTCGAGGACGGTCAGCTCGAGATCGAGGGTGTCCTCCTGCGGGACGAGACCGATCCGCCCCCGGATGGCAGCGCCGTCCGTCGCAGGATCCATCCCGAGGATGCGAAGCTCCCCCGACGTGACGGGCGACATGCAGGCGATCATCCGCATCGTCGAGGTCTTGCCGGCGCCGTTGGGGCCGAGGAACCCGAACGACTCGCCGCGTGCGATGTCGAAGTCGATCGCATCGACGGCGACGAACTCGCCGAACTTCTTCGTCAGAGAGCGCGCGCTGATGAGCGCCTCGCCGGGCGGTGCCGGGCGGGCGCTGCGGGCGGTCACGGCCGCGGTCGTGGAAGAGGAGTACTGGGAGGCCACCGAGCGGACAGGCTACTGCCGAGGTGCGCGCCGGCAGATCGTCGAGGCGCGATCACATATAGCGCAAGGCCCCGCCGCCCTCGTCAGCCGCATCAGACGGACTCGCCGCAGGACTCGGTGCTGCTGGACCAGCATCGTTCGCATGGGCCGTGTCTCCACCCGACACGACGAGCTCCTCGCACCACGGGCACCACCACCGTCGCTGCATCGGCGTCCCGCACGCCTCGTGTGCGGGCGCCCCCGAGGACTCCTGCCACGAGCCTTCGGCCGAGCCGGCCGGCGCGCCCTCGCGGACGGCACCCCACTCACGAAGCATCGCCAGCACGCCGGCGAGGTCGTGGCCAGCGCCGGTGAGCTCGTATGCGTATCTCGGGGGACGCTGCGAATAGGGGCGGGCGATGAGGATGTCCTCACGCTCCAGTTGCTCGAGTCGCTTGGCGAGCACGTTCGTCGCGATCCCTTCGATCGCGCCCTGCAGATCGTTGAAGCGCTGCGGGCCGGCGCCGAGAGCGTCGACGACGAGCAGCGACCAGCGGTCACCCACGCGGGCGACCGCCCGGGCGAGGGGGTCGAGGATCCGCCGCTGGTCGTTCATCCGCCCATCATACAATTTGCGTCCGAGGTCGCTTGTAACTTGCAAGTCACTAGTGTAGCGTCGGATCGAGAGCAAAGCGGGAGGTTCGATCATCAGCTCACCACGAGGCTGATCATCAACTCACCGACACAGGAGAGGAGCAGCAGATGACGGGAGTTGCCGAGGTGGAGCAGGTTCTGGCTGCCGCCGCCGAGAAGGTGGGGCCTTCGGTGGTCCGCATCGGGCGGGGATGGGGCCGTGGCGCCGGGATCGTCGTCCAGGAGGGCCGGGTGCTCACCAACGCCCACAACCTGCGCGGTGAGCAGGTGACGGTGGGCTATGCCGAGGGACGCTCGGTCACCGGACACGTCCGTGCCGTCGATGCGCACGGAGACTTAGCGGTCATCGAGGCCGATACGGCGGGAACGCCTGCGGTCGACTGGAATCCACAAACGGTGGCGCCACGGCTCGGCCAGGTCGTGGTGGCCCTCGCCAACCCGGGCGGCCTCGGAGTGCGAGTGACCCTCGGTGTGATCTCGGCGGTGAACCGCCAGTTCCAGGGCCCAGGGGGACGGCGGGTCACCGGTGGCATAGAGCACACCGCGCCACTCGGTCGTGGCTCGTCCGGCGGACCTCTGCTCGATGTCGAGGGCAACCTGATCGGCCTCAACACTCACCGGCTGGGCGACGGCTTCTACATCGCCCGCACGGCCGACGAGGCGCTGGCGGCGCGGGTGGCCGATCTCGGCAAGGGTGAGGTGCCGCAGAGGAGACGCCTAGGCGTCGGCCTGGCACCGGGCGACGCCGCCCGCAGGATGCGCCAGGCGGTCGGGCTGCCGCAGCGATCTGGTGCCCTGGTACGCGTCGTCGAGGAGGGGTCCCCTGCCGATCGCGCCGGCATCCGCACGGGCGACCTGATAGTGAGAGCCGGCGCACGAGAGATCGCGGATCCGGACGACCTCTACGAGGCACTCGAGGGTGACACCGGAGGCACGCTGGAGTTGTCGATCGTGCGGGGGGCAGAGGAGCTCGTCGTGACGGTCAGTTTCGAGGAACCTGAGGCACCTGAGGAATCCGGGTCATAGGGCACTGGTTCGCCGCCGCCGCCGCCGGCGCCTCTCGCAGCGCCATCTGAGCGACCTCTCAGGCTGCTCGCAGCTACGGGTCGGAAGATGGCGTCCTCAACCCCACCAATGACACCCTGCCGGCGCAGCTACGAGACCCCCCGCTCGCTGCGCCGGCAGGGTGCGTCGGTGCTCCACCTATCGGATCGGCGCCCCCAGTACCGTGGAATCAGTGGCACGCTCGATATCGACCATCCACGAGGGACCGATAGCGGACGGCCCACGGGTCCTCGTCGTCGACGACGAGCCGAACATCACAGAGCTTGTCGGAGCGGCGCTTCGTTACGAAGGCTTCTCGGTCGACACGGCCGCCACGGGGCACGAGGCGCTGCTCCGTGTCGAGGCGTCGAAGCCGGCGCTCGTGATCCTGGACGTGATGCTGCCGGACGAGGACGGTTTCGCCGTGTTGCGGCGGATCCGGGACCGCATCGGCAGCCTGCCCGTGATCTTCCTCACTGCGCGGGATGCGACCGAGGACAAGGTCGGCGGTCTCAAGCTCGGCGGTGACGACTACATCACCAAGCCCTTCAGCCTCGAGGAGCTGATGGCGCGCGTCCGTGCAGTCCTGCGGAGGTCGGGCATCGAGGAGCGGGCGCACCGCCTCGTCTTCGCCGATCTCGAGCTGGACGAGGAGACCCGCGAGGTGTGGCGGGCCGGCGTGCCAGTCGATCTGACGGCCACCGAGTTCAACCTTCTCCGCTACCTGATGCAGAACCCCCGCCGAGTCCTGTCCCGCACGCAGATCCTCGAGGCGGTGTGGGACATCGACTGGGAGACGTCGGGGAACGTCGTCGAGACCTACATCAGCTACCTCCGCAAGAAGATCGACCACGGCCAACCGCCTCTCATCCAGACGCTGAGAGGCGCCGGCTACAGCCTTCGCGAGCCAGCCGGCGTCAGCTCGAGGGTTCCTGACCGCGACGCCGAGCGATGACCCTCAGGCGGCGCCTGCTTCTCGGGCTCCTGCTCCTCACAGCCGTCGCCCTCGCAGCCGGAGACTTCGCCACCTGGTTCGAGCTGCGCTCCTATCTCGAGGATCAGGTCACCTCGCAGGTGGCGAACGTTCCCAACGTGATCGGGCATCAGGGAGTCGCTCTCGACGACCTGCTGCGCGAACTTCCAAACGGGTCGTGGGCCGAGGTGGTCGACGGCACCGGCGTCCTCTACCGGTCGCCGAGCGCCGCTGCGCCGGCGATCCCAGCCGGCACCGACTCCCTGCAGGACCCCGTCGGCGTGTCGTTCGACCGACCCTTCGACACCTCCTCGGTCGGTGGCTCCGGGCTGAGGTACAAGGCGATCGCCCTGCCGGCGGTCCTCACCGAGAACGGCGGCGGTCCGTTGAGCCCGCCCGTCACCGAGCAGGTGACGCTGATCGTGGCGATCCCGCTCTCCGGCATCCAGAGCACGCTCAGGCGCCTCGAGCTGATCGAGCTGCTCGTCACCGTTGCGGCCCTTGTTGGCTTGGCGGCAGCCGGTCTCGCCATCATCCGCCTCGGCCTCCGCCCGCTGGAGGCGATGAGCGAGACGGCGGACAGCGATCGCGAAGGGTGATCTCACCCAGCGGGTGCCGACGGAGGACGAACGGACCGAGGTTGGGCGCCTCGGGACGGCGTTGAACTCGATGCTCGCCCAGATCGAGAGCGCGTTCGCGGCGAAGGAGGGGTCGGAGTCGCGCCTTCGTCGTTTTGTCGCCGACGCGTCGCACGAGCTGCGCACTCCGCTCACCTCGATCCGGGGCTACGCGGAGCTCTTCCGCCGAGGTGCGTCCCGGCGACCGGAGGACCTGGCAACCGCCATGCGCCGGATCGAGGAGGAGGCGGCCCGGATGGGGGTGCTCGTGGAGGAGCTGCTCACGCTCGCTCGCCTCGACGTGGCGGCTGGAGAGTCACGCCCGCCGCTCGACGGCGTGGTCGATCTGCTGGCGATCGCCAAGGACGCCGCCAACGACTTGAAGGCGGTCGATCCCTCCCGGCCCATCGAGGTGCAGGGGAACAAGGTGCTCGTGGCGGGCGACGAAGGCGCTCTCCGCCAGGTGGTCTCCAATCTCGTCGGCAACGCCCTGGATCACACGCCCGCAGCCACGCCGGTCCATCTCGGCGTCTCGGTCGCCGACGATCGGCCGGACGGCGTGCTCGAGGTGCGGGACGAGGGACCGGGGATGACCGCCGAGGAGGCTTCCCATGTCTTCGAGCGCTTCTGGCGGGCCGATCCCGCCCGCACCCGCGGCCACGGGGGCGCCGGGCTCGGCCTCTCGATCGTGGCGGCGATCGTCGCCTCCCATGGCGGGACGGTGCGCGTTGTCACAGCACCAGGAGAAGGTGCGCGCTTCCTGGTCTCGGTACCCCTCGCCGAGATGAGCAAGGTGAGGGCGCTCGAGCAGGCGGCCGCGACCCCGCCCGCCGATGAAGCGTCACCGGCGCTCGAGGTCGGTGGGTTCTCGGTCCTGCGCTCCCAGCCGTGAAGCGTGCTGGGTGCCGACGCTCCAACGACCCCGGCCTGACGCCTTGGCAACATAGAGCGCCCGGTCGGCGATCTCCAGCAGCTCGTCCAGGGATGTGGCCGAGGGAGCCGCGAAGGCGATGCCGATGGAGGCGCCGACGCTCGTGACGATGCGGCCGGCCTGGATCGGGTCCCGGATGCCGTCGATGACCCGTTGTGCAATGGCGGCGGCCTCGCCTGGCCCTTCAACCCCCCGGCAGAGGACGGCGAACTCGTCGCCGCCGAGCCTCACGGCCACGTCTGCGGGCCGCACCGCAGCCGAGATCCTGCGGCCGACCGCCGCCAGCACCGTGTCGCCGACGACGTGCCCGTGCCGGTCGTTCACCTCCTTGAAGCCGTCGAGATCGACGTAGAGAAGGGCGAGCAGTCTCGACTCGGGCTCGAGCACCAGCTCCTCGACCACTGTTTCCAGACGGCGCCGGTTGGCGAGCCCCGTGAGGGGGTCGTGGTAGGCGGCGTGCCGCAGGTGCCGCTCGGCGATCGCCCGGCCGAACGCAAGCGAGGCGATGGTGGTCGCCCGCTCCAGATGGTGGGCCTGATTCGGTGTCGGCGTACCCGGCACGCGCCGCCATGCGACTAGACATCCCGCCCGCCGCTGCTCGAAGGCGTCGTGGATCGGGTAGCACCAGAGCGCCCGATAGCCGGCATCCGTTGCCGCCGCCAAGACAGGCGGGGGGAGGTCGGAGATGGTCGTGCACTCGATAGGCAGGCCGGCCGAGAGGACGGCGTCCCAGGGCCCCGGGACACCCGGACCGGGGAGGGAGGTGACGTCGCCGGGCAGGTGCACATGCCGGCTGTTCTGGTTCGGCCGCGGCAGCTCGATCACCAGGCAGTCCGCCAGCACCGGCCTGTGCCTCAAGGCGAGGCACAGCGCCGGCAACGTCGATTCCGGTCCCTCCCCTTGGGCGATCCGCGTCAGGACGTTGTCGAAGTGCAGCTGCACGCTCTCGAAGACGAACACGCAGAGGAGCCCGCCGAGGTCTGGATCATCGGCCCGGTTGATCGACCACATGTCCGTCAGGCGCCACTGCCCCGCGGAGTGGAAGCAGGGCAGTCGAAGGGGGCCCTGCACGAAGGAAGGCTCGAGCGAGAGCCCGATCGCGACGTGTCTCCGGACGAGCGATGCGTCTCGCTCGTCCAGGTAATCAAGCAGGTTCCGTCCGCCGAGTGCCTCAGGCGGGACCCCGAAGATCTCGCCGGTCGCCCCCGCCGACACCTTGACCACGCAGTTCCTGTCCAGCACTGCGATGGCTACTGGAGCTGCCTCGAGGATGCGCTCGTGGAGTAGACCTGGAAGTCGCTCCTGCCAAGCCATACTGCCTGAGACGCTACCGCAGGGGCGGTTGCGACGACCGGGGTTCGGCCGTGCGCGACGGGCCTGGTCGAAGGATTCGGTCGCGCCCACCTGTAGGCAAGGTGAGGGCCCGGCGCCCGTCGCCGACTGGTCGCGCGGCTCGCCCCCGGCCATGGGGGACGCCGGGGACGGGTCGCTCTAATGGTCGACGACGGGATGACCGCCGGGCCCAGAACTTCGGCAGACGGTGCACCGCGTGTCCAGCCGGAGAACCGGTCGTCAGCTCCTCGGAGGGCCGGCCCGGTGTTGGGTCTGGATTTCGATGACCACCATTCTGCTGCCATTACTTATCGACAGCCCGGCTGCCGACTTGAGAGCTAATCCCCTGTGCGGCGAGTGCAGATCCACTGCACCGGTATGAAGATCAACGCCCTTGCCAGTCCGGGTCGAGCTGACGCAAGAAGATGCGGCAGCGCTCAGCCTCGTCCTCCTCGCCGATCCGTTCCGCCAGCCGCTGCAGAGCCGCCAAGCAGCGCAAGAAGCCCCTGTTCGACTCGTGACTGCCTCGGACGTACCCGGAGCCACGCCAACCGGCCGCCCGCAGCGCGTCGAGCCCGCGGTGGTAGCCGACCCGGGCGAAGGCGTATGCGCAAGCCTGCTCGTCGCTCCCCTCCTGCTCCTCGGCGAGCTCGGCGAGCTCGGCCCAAGCTCGGAGGTGCCGCGGATGGCGAAGGGCGGTCGCCGCGGTCGCCTGCCTCCGGGCGGACCCCTGCAACTTCGTCGCCTCGTCCAGCTCTGCCGCCCAATCGGCCGCTTCCTCCGGCAGGACGGTCTCTCCGGGCCCGGATCCCGACAACGTCACATTGGTGTCTTCACTCACTGCCGCATCATCGCCGTTGCAGGCGGGCGCTCGCCACAGTCGCCGTGGCCCACTCGCGCCGGCAGGGTCTGTAGATTCGTGCGGCGATGCGGCGACATGTTCGGGCGACCACCGCCCTCGGTCTGGCCTCGCTGGCCTTAGCGGCGGCCGCCTGCTCGAGCGCCCCGGCGGCGGGGCCGGGCTCCACCAGCAGGCGGCCGGCGCCCACGACAGCCACCCAGCCGACTTCGCACCCGACGACGACGGCGGCACCCACCACCACGCGTCCGCCGACGACGACTGCCGCGCCCGACGACGACCACAGCGCTGCCGGCTACTTCGACGACCACCGCTCCGCCGCCGACAACGGTCCCGCTTTCCCGCCCCGGCTCCTTCGGCGTGGGACTGACGACGGTCGGTTGGGTCAATCCCGACGGCACCGCCCGCAACTACGCCACCGGGGGCAACATGCCCCGCGCCCTGATCACCGAGATCCGCTACCCGACCGCCGCCGCGGCGGCCGGATACGGGCCGGTCCGCGACGCCCCTCCGGACTACCGCCAGGGCCCCTTCCCGGTGATCGTCTTCGCCCACGGGTACGACACCTTGCCCGACCCTTACGACCCCCTTCTCGACGCCTGGGTGTCCGCCGGCTTCGTCGTCGTCGCCCCGCTCTTCCCGGACGAGAACGAGTACCAGGTGAACGCCTACGGCGGCCCCGACAGCTACGCCGGCAGCATGGCGCAGAACGACAAGATCAACGAGCCCTCCGACATCTCCTACGTGATCGCAGCGTTGGACGCCGAGACCCCGGGGGCGCCGGCGAACGTGAAGCATTCGGTGACCGAGCCCGCCAACGCCTCGTTCCTGCGGGGGCTGGTCGATCCGTCACGGCTGGCGCTTGCGGGCCAGTCCGACGGTGCCGAGGTGGTGGCCAACCTGGCCTTCGGCAGCAACTACGCCGCTACGTGGGAAGGGCTCGCCATCCACCCCTCGGCTCTCGGCGTGTTCTCCGGGCAGCTCTGGCAGCCGCCGGTCGACAGCTACGGGGCCTCCGGCGCCGGGCCGCCCGTGCTGGTGGCCCAGAGCGCTGCCGACGCCTGCAACCCGCCCGAGTACTCGACCACGATCTACAACGGGATCGGCGGCGACCACAAGTGGTTCCTCGAGTTCTTCCACTCGACCCACATCGCGCCCTACTGGGGGCTCGACGGCGCCGCCCCTGTCGCAGAGGCCGTGACCACCGAGTTCTTCGAGATCGCCCTCGGCTGGCACCCCCCCTCGGTCGCCGCCATGCGGGCGCGGGGCAACGTCGCCGGCGTCACGTCGCTCACCGACGGGAGCGAGGCGCCGTACATGCCGTGGCTCGAACAGAACGCCGGATCCTGTTAGGGCCCGCCGCGCTCGTCGCTGGAGCGCCGCATCCTGTAGCGGTGCCGCCCCATCGTAAGAGGCGAAACTACAACCCTGGTCGTCACTTCTCCTCTTGCGATTGCGTCGTCGACCCCTGAGCCGGCACCGTGACGAGCACGACAGCCCGGCCGGGGACGTGCGTGATCTTCGTCACGCGCCGCCCACCCAGCCGCTCGACCAGGCGGGGATCCGCGAACACCGCCGACTCGATCGTCTCCTCAGAGGAGTCGGACGCCACGCGAAGTACCCCCCGGTGGCGCCCGTCGATCTGCACCGACAGGCCGACTTCCTCACAGCGAGACCCTCCCGATTGCGGCCAAGGCTGCACGTGCACCGAGGGACCGTCACCTGCGAGCATCGACCAGAGCTCCTCGGCGAGGTAGGGCGCGAACGGGGCGAGCAGCAGCACGAAGCCACGCAGCGAGGTCCTCGAAGGCTCCTCCCCCAGCTCCGTCAGCAGCTCCATCAGGGCCGCCACGCCGACGTTGAACCGCATGTCATCGATCGCCTTGGCGATGCGCTCAGCCGCCCGTCCCACCGCCGGGTCGGCAGCCTCGGCCCCTTCTGCTCCGGCACCGCATGCAGCGACCGCCCGCCACGCCTTAGCCGCGAAACGCTCCACACCGGCTATCGCCTCGTCCCTCCAGTCGCCACCCTCCTCCCAGCGGCAGCAGAACAGCAGGTGCAGGCGCAGCACGTCGGAGCCGTGACGCTCGATGTACTCCTCCGGCCGGATCACGTTGCCCTTCGACTTGGAGAGCTTGGCTCCGTTGCGGGTGATGAACCCGTGGAGCCGGACTCGCGGGAAGGGCTCGACGATCCGCAGCAGGCCGAGGTCGTGCAGAGCCATCGTGATGAACCGGGCGTACAGGTGGTGGCGGGCGACGTGCTCCGGGCCGCCCGCATAGAAGTCCACCGGCAGCCAGCGCGATGTCCGGCTCGGCTTCGAACGGGACGTCATCGCATGCCGACGAGGGGTAGCGCAGGAAGTACCAGGCCGAGTCGAAGAAGGTGTCCGACACGTCCGTCTCGCGGCGGGCCGCGGCTCCGCAGCGCGGGCAACTAGTCGCCACAAATGCGGGGACCGCCGCAAGTGGCGATTCACCGGTCGGGCGGACGCTCTGCCCGGCGAGCTCCGGCAGGAGAACGGGGAGGTCGGCGTCGGGGACCGGCACGGCGCCGCACCGCCGGCAATGGACGATCGGGATCGGCGGCCCCCAGTAGCGCTGCCGGGATATCAGCCAGTCGCGCAGCCGGTAACGGACGGCGGGTTGCCCGATGCCGGCCGGATCGATCAACGGCGCCCCGGCGACCGGGAGACCGAGAGCCTGTGCGAACTCGTAGTCGCGCCGGTCGTAGGCCGGCACGCCCATCACCGCTGCCGACCCGTATCCGGAGAGGACGAAGTCGGCGACGAACACCGGGATCTGCTCCCCGGAGACAGGATGCGGTCGCGACGCTCGGAGCGCGACTCCCGTCTTGGCTCCCCGCTGCTCCCCGGCGGCGGCGCGGCGGGCAGCCGTCGCGCAGTACTCGGCGACAGCGGGGTCGGAGCTTCGTGAGGCGAGTGGATGGTCGGGGGCGACGGCGAGGAAGGTGACGCCCATCAACGTGTCCGGCCGGGTGGTGAAGACCCGCAGATCTCCGAAACTCAGCTCGACGCCTTCGGAACGGCCTATCCACTGGCTCTGGATACGTTTTGCCCGGTCGGGCCAGTCGAGGTCGGTCAGGCCCTCCAGCAACCGCTCCGCGTAGTCCGTGATGCGGAGGAACCATTGCCGCATCGTGCGCAGTTCGACTTGGGATCCGCAGCGCTCGCAAGCGCCCGCTTCGACCTGCTCGTGCGCCAGCACGGTCAGGCAGGAAGGACACCATGTGACCGGAGCCTCGGCCTGGTAGGCGAGGCCCGCCTCGAACAGGCGCAGGAAGATCCACTGCGTCCAGCGGTAGTAGCCGGGACGGCTGGTGGTCGCCTCCTCGCGCCAGTTCCAGGCGCACCCCAGCCGGTTCAGCTGCTCGTACCTGAAGTACTCGGTGGTGCGCGCGATCAGCGTCGCCGGGTCCACGCCCTCGCGCAACGCGAAGTTCTCCGCATTGATCCCGAACGAGTCGAAAGCCATGGGCTGGAAGACGAGCCTGCCCCGCATCCGCTGGTGGCGGCCGACGACATCCGCCCCGCAATAGGTCATGGCGTGACCGACGTGCAGTCCCTCTCCTGACGGGTACGGGAACTCGACGAGGTTGTAGAAGGTCCCGCCGGCTCCGCCGGCTCCGCCCGTCCCGCCGGCTGCGCTCGTGTCACCGGCCCCGCCGGCTGCGCCGACGTCGCCGACCTCGCCCGTCGTCTCGAGCTCGTACAAGCCGCTCTCGTCCCAGCGCGCCTGCCAGCGCTTCTCGATCTCATGGGGGTCGAAAGGCAGTTCGGTCATCGAGGCTCTCTCGTGGGTCATCGAGGCAATACAAAACCCCCTGGCCAGAGGCACAGGGGGTCGTCGCGAGCACCGGGCGGCGCTCGCCGTCAGGTAAGGAGGGAGATCGTCTGCTGGAAGGATCGCCTGCTCACGCTGCCATTGTCGCAGCAGAGAGCAGCCCGGTCAATCGGCTGAGCCGGCTCTGCTCAGCGGTGCCCCGTCAGGCGGGGACATGGCTCGATCGTAAAGCGAGAAGTGTCGACTATAGATGTATCTTCTGCCCTTACGATGCGTCTCGGGGAGCCTCATCGCGTAGTCTAAAGTCCTTTCATGCCATCTCCTGCGACCAGAGACCTCTACGCAAGGGCGCGCCGACAACACGGATTGGTGACGACTCAAGATCTCCGGGACCTCGGGTTCAGGTCGCGTGCGTCGGTCCATCTCGTGTCTACAGGAGAGCTGGAGAAGGTCGCGCGTGGCCTCTACCGGCTCGCCGGAGCACCGGTCACGTTCGCGCAAAGAGCTCTTGCACCCTGCCTCAACAGCGCGTGCGTGATCGCGGTCTGCGGCCTTGCTGCTGCGGCGCTCTGGCAGTTGGAGGTGCGAGCTCCGACCGTGATCGACGTCGTCGCCGGCAAGCCCGCCGCTCGCAGCGCCCTCACCGGTGTCCGGATCCACATCGACACGTCTCTGGCGCAACGTGAGCTCGCCACGATCGACGGAATCCCGGTGACGAGCATCCAGCGCACCATCGCAGACCTGGCGGCGTCGCTGCCTGCGGCCGAACATCGAGCGCTCGTGGACGGCGCGCTGGCCAAGCGAAGGGTGCCGTTGGCGGCCTTGGAGTCCGAGCTCACCAGAATGGCAGCAGGACGCCGCGCCGGGACGCGCCGCCTCCGGTCCGCCATCGCCGTCTGGCGCGACCGGCCCAACCTGCAGAGCCCTGCGGAGGCCGCGATGATGCGAGCCCTCGTCGCCACCGGCGTCCCGATGCCGACCACACAACTTCTCGTCATCGGGGTGGGCGGCAAGACCAAGAGGATCTTCCTCGACTTCGCCTGGGCCGATGCGAAGGTCGCGCTCGAAGTCGACGGAGCTACATACCACAGCCGGCCGCACCGGCTCGAAGCGGATCACGAACGAGATCTCGACCTCCGCCTGCTCGGATGGACCCCGATCCGGGTCTCGGCGAGCGCCGCCCTGGCAGACCCGTCGACGGCATGTAGGGCGGTGCTGAGCGCCTTGGCGCAGCCGGACTAGGACGAGCCGCCAACAACTTCGTGGCCGGATTACCGATATATCGTGATATAGTAGCGACACTCAGCGAGTGCCAACGTGGCCTCGTCTACAAGCACAAGAAGACAGGAGAACCACCCGATGCACGATCACGGTCATCACCGTCACGAACACCCCGGCCCACGCCAACGCGGCGAGCGGGACCCCCGGGGACAGCGCGGCGTCGACGCCGCCTTCCGCCACGTGCCGCCCTTCGAAGGCCAGTTCGGACCTCGCCAGCGGGGACGCTGGTCGGGAGGATCGTCTGGTTTCGGGCGCCGGCGCGGGCGGGGCGATGTGCGGGCGTCGGTGCTCGCACTGCTGAAGGAGCAGCCGATGCACGGGTACCAGATGATCACCGAGCTGTCCGAGCGATCGGGCGGCCTCTGGCAGCCAAGCCCCGGTTCCATCTACCCGATCCTGCAGCAGCTGCAGGACGAAGGACTTGTTCGCCCCGATGAGTCCGAGGGGAGGCGCATCTTCCACTTGACGGACGAAGGAAGGGCCTACGTCGAAGCGAACGGGGAGCAGCTCCGCGAGCCATGGAACGTGGCAGGTGGCGGCCAGGCGGGCGCCCGCGAGATGGTGGGCGCCCTGGGACAGGTGGCCGTCGCTGCTCGGCAGGTAGCCCATGCCGGGTCCGAATCCCAGCTCGAGCAGGCCTACAAGGTCCTGACGGAGGCACGGCGGCGCCTTTACCGCATCCTCGCCGAGGACGACGAACCGGAGGGCGAGACGAGCCCCGCCGGAAACCGGTCCGCCGCTGACGCAGGCGAGACAGAATCGGGTTCATGAGCGACGACGCCAACCTCGACATCCCCGAACCTCAGCCTTGGTCCCTCCTCGTGCAGGACGTGCACGATGTCGGCCCGTCGCTACGGCGAGTGAGCTTCGTCGGGGGCGAGGGAGGCGCCGACCTTCGGGATCTGCGCTACATCCCCGGCCAGGACATGGCGATCGCTGTTCCGACAGACGACGGCTCTGTCGTGCGGCGCCGGTACACCCTGCGTGCCCTGGATCGCCAGAGCGGCGTCCTCGACGTGGACTTCGTGATGCACGGCGACGGGCCGGCCGCCAGGTGGGCCGCGTCCGTCGCCCCCGGCGCCGTCGTCGACGTCATCGCACCGAGGGGGAAGATCTTCGTGGACGACGAGGCGAGCTGGCACCTCTTCGCCGGGGACGACTCGGCGATACCCGTCACCGCCGTCATGGTCGGCGCCCTTGCGCCCGGTGCCAAAGCCTCGGTCGTCCTCGAGGTGGGCTCGGCAGAAGACGAGCATCGCCTGTCGGCACCACCAGGCGTCGAGCTCGACGTGCGCTGGCTGCACCGCTCCCCCGCCGGTGCAGAGCCAAGCGAGAGCGATCTGTTGGCCGAAGCGCTAGCCGATGTCGAGCTCGGGGACCCCGATGCGGGTCACGCCTATCTCGCCGGGGAGTTCTCGGCTGTTCATGCGATGCGCAAGACCCTTGCCGAGCGCGGGCTGCCGAAGATGGCCATCTCCCCCAAGCCCTACTGGCGGCTCGGCCGCCGCAACCTCCCCCACGGCGAGCCGGACCGCGAGGACTGACTGCCGGCGCCGTCAGCCGAGCGCCATCATCCGTGCCAGCTTGGTCGCCGTGTTCCAGGTGCGTGTGGTCACGCGCGACGCCGAGGCCCTTCTCGAGGGCGGCGGCATGGTCCAGAAGCGAGAAGCCGCCCGGACACCAGAAGAAGGCCTCCGACCGGCTCAGCCAGATCTGGTCACTCGCGGGTGCTCGCGCCCGCAAGGCCCGCTCCATGGCGACTGCAGCCGAACGCTCCGGCGTGGCGCTCAGGAATCCGACGAAGAAGCGCGACCGATCGTCGGGTTCGCCGCCAAGAGGGTTGCGAGCCAAGGCCGACGCGAAGTCGCCGGAGGTGCGGACCACCACCCGCACGACGAGTCCCAGCTCCGAGGTTATGGCGTCTTCGATCTCGGCGGCGAGAGCTGATACGGGTCTGTCGGTCGGGGTGGTGAACAGCGCGTTTCCGCTTGCCAGGTATGTCGACACCTTGTCGTAGCCGAGCCCCACCATCACAGAGCGCAGGGCTGACATCGCAAGACGCTGCCGGCCGCCGACATTGATCCCCTTCAACAGAGCCACGTGGCTGGCCGTGGTTACAGGACCAGGTTGCCGAGAAACTCCTCCATGGCCTGGTTGACGATCTCGGGATGGCTGAGGTTGGAAGCGTGCGTCCCGCCTTCCACGACAACCAGTCCGGCGCAGCCGGGGATCGAATTGCACAGGGTCTCCGCGGACTCGATCGGGATCGCCACGTCGTCCCTGCCGTGTACCACGAGGGTCGGGCACCTGATCTCTCCCAGGCGGGACGTGATGTCGTCCCGGCTCGTCAGGCACCGGTAGGCGAAGGCGAGGCTCTCGCGGGGCAGCTTCTCCCACTTGTCGAACCAGGGGATGGGGTCACAAGGGGGTCCGAGGATCGAGAACGCCACGCTCTCCTTGACGTTGCCGGGACCGTTCGCCATCCACTCGTCGCGCATCGCGTCGTAGAGCGGAAGCAGGGCCTCCGGCTCCAGTCCCGCTTGCGTGTCGATGAGGACGAGCGCGTTGACGCGCTCCGGTGCCGACAAGGCGGCGCGCATCGACAGGAACCCGCCCTGCGACATCCCGCAAAGGACGGCCGAGGCGATGCCGAGGTGATCGAGGAGGGCTATGGCGTCGGCGGCCGAGTCCCAGTAGGTGAACTCGCCACGGGCCGTCGAGCCGCCGTGCGCCCTCTGGTCCCACGAGACGCAGCGGTAACGCCTCTTGAGCGCTGCCACCTGCGGGGCGAACATCTCGTGATCCATGAGGAAGCCGTGGCTGAACAGGATCGCAGGTCCTTCGCCGGCTGTGTCCTCGTAGCAGAGGTCCTCGCCGTTGATCGCCACGGTCGGCATCCGAAGCTCCTCAGGCCAGTTCGAGGAGCTCGTCGATGCCGGCCTCGATCCCCTCGCAGAGGACGTCGATGTCGGGTGCGGCGTCGTAGTCACCCGTGGCGCCGAAGGTGATCTGGCCGTCGTAGGAGAAGATCCCGACGGCGATCCTCACCTGCCCGGCGAGGGGGACGTACGGGTAAGCCTTCAGCATCCGGCGGCCGGCGGCGTAGAGCGGGAACTGCGGCCCGGGAACGTTGGTCGTCACCGTGTTCACGCTCCGCTGTGGCGCCCGCATGGCGATGCGCATGCCGAGCCCGAGCAGCAACGGCGGCGCGAAGCCCGAGAGGGAGGTGAGGGCTTGAGCGGCGACGGCTTGTTTCGAATCCTTGAGATCCTTCATCTGCGCAGTGATCAGGTGCAGGCGCTCGGCCGGGTCCTCGGTCGACACCGGCAGCGAGGCGAACATGGCGGCGACCTTGTTGTCGTAGGTCCCGTCCCCCACCGCCTTGCCCGAGTCGTCGCGCGCCCGCACCGATACGGGGACCATCGTCCGCACCGCCCCGCTCGGCTCCTCACCGCGGGAGATCAACAGCTCGCGAAACCCTCGCGTGATGGCGGCGAGCACCACGTCGTTGAACGAGCCGCCGAGGCCCTTGCGGATCCTCTTCACGTCGTCCACGGTCGTCTCCGCCCAGGCGAAACGGCGATGGGGGCCGATAGGCCCGTTCAGGCTCGACGCCTCCCCCGGTCGCACCAGCCCCGCCATCCCCTTGAGGCCGGTCGCCACCTCCCGCATCTGGGCGAGCGTCTGTCGGGGGATCCTCGTCATCGAGCGGAGGGCACGCGCCTGCTCGTAGGGGCTCCTCGCCAGCTCGGCCAAGGCGTCCAGCACGAGCGCCGAGCCAGTGGGAGCAGGTGTGGCATGCCAGTCGTCGTCGGGAGGGATCGCCGGCTCGGTCGAAAGGTCGAGTATCAATGCCAGGAGATCGGTTCCCGAGACGCCGTCCACCATGCAGTGATGGGTCTTCGCCAGCACCGCCCAGCGATCGTCCTCCAGGCCGTCCACCACCCACATCTCCCAGAGCGGCTTGCTCCGGTCGAGCTGCTGGGCCATCACCCGACCTACCAGCTTGCGCAGCTCTGGCTCACCACCGGGCGAAGGAAGGGCCGTGTGGCGGACGTGGTACTCGATGTTGAAGTGGGGGTCGTCGACCCAGACCGGCCTTCCCACTTGCAGGGGTACCTTCCGCACCACCTGCCGGTAGCGCGGGACGAGAGGCATCTTCGCCCGCACCGTCGCCAGGAAGTCCTCGAAACGAGGCGGGGGGCCCTCGAAGATGCACACGGAAGCGATGTGCATGTGGCTCACACCGTCCTCGATGTGCAGGAACCAGGAGTCGAGTGGGCTCAGCCGATCGTTTGGCATGGCATAGCGTGGCACGGGTGGGAACGACACGCGACACCGACCCTGCCCCTACAGCTGGCGCCGACCCGCAGGAGTTGAGGACTCGCTGCAGCTGGGCCGCCGGCGAGCTGATGACGGCATACCACGATGCCGAGTGGGGGGTGCCGACGCACGACGACAGGCGGCACTTCGAGTTCCTCATCCTGGAGGGCGCGCAGGCGGGGCTCAGCTGGCTGAGCGTTCTCAGCAGGCGGGAGGCCTACCGGAGGGCGTTCTGCGACTTCGATCCGGTGGCCGTGGCACAGATGACGCCCGAGGACGTCGAGCGGCTGCTCGTGGATTCCGGCATCATCCGCAACCGCAAGAAGGTGGAGTCGGCGATCAGCAATGCGAGGGCGTTCCTCGCTGTCCAGGCCGAGCACGGCACCTTCGACGAGTTCGTGTGGGGTTTCGTAGGGGGAACGACGATCGTGAACGTGCGGAACGACATCGATCAGCTTCCCGCCGAGACCGAGGAGTCACAGCGCCTCAGCGCGGAGCTGCGACGGCGAGGGTTCCGCTTCGTAGGCCCGATCGTGTGCTACTCGCACATGCAGGCATGCGGCCTCGTCATGGACCATCTCACCAGCTGCTACAGGTTCGCCGAGCTGTCGCTTTAGAGCGACATTGCCTGGTGCCGGCCCCAGCGCCCGGTTACGGCTCGCTCGGCTGTCAGCTCGTGAGACCGCTGAACCCGTTCGTGCTCGCCACCACGTTGGCGGGCTTGGCGGCCAGATCGTAGGAGGCGGCTGCGCATGCGCCTACCGACCCGGGGTTCGTGTTCACGAAGAACAACGTGCCGGCAAACGAGGACGGTTGGCCGAGGATGGCCACTTGTGCCCCATCGTCGTCGACGATCCCGTAGCAGCGGCGTTGGCCCGGTGCGTAGTCGGACAGGATCACGAGCGAGGGCGAGACGTTGTCGAGGCTGATCACGTGGAGGGTGCCCTCGGCCTCGGTTCCGGGCACGGCGCTCAGGCCCACGTCGATGTTGTTGAACGCCTGCGTGTCGAGGTTCGCATAGCTCTGGCCGTTCTGCGTGTAGTAGATCTTCACGCCGGTGAGGGCTACCTGCAGGTCGGACTGAGCTGCGGTGGTGTTGGCGCTGTTGGTGACGGACAGGAACGTGGGGATGGCGATCGCCAGCAGCAGCCCGATGATCAGCAGCACCACCAGCAGCTCGATGAGCGTGAAGCCCTCGTCAGCTCTGCTGCGAGAGCCGACCGGACCACTCTGATCCTCTTTGCTCATCCTCCCGACCTCCATTGCGGTTCCAAGACGAACTATCGGCGCCGCCGCAATGAACTTGAGGCGATCTGCCGTACACCGGTAGGCCGGGCGTGCCCCGCGAGATCCGACAGCCTCGTGCCATTTCTCGCAAAACACAGGCCTGAGAACCCGTGTCGGGTCGCCGAGCGCGACCTAGGCTGAAGCGGCACTGGAAGGCGTCGAGTCCCGGCCGCGTGAGGAGCGCATTGACATCTACAACGATCTCGGCCGCGCCACCGGTTGCTGCCGAGCCGGTCCCGCCGAACTACCTCGAGCGGCTCGTGCCGCTTTTCGCCGCCTTCGTCGGTGCACTGCTTCCGATCGTCATACTTCCGAACGAGGAGCAGCTCACCTTCGAGCCGAAGGATGCGATCGTGCTGCTCCTCGCGGCAGTCGGCATCGCCCGCACGGCCGCTCTGGCCATCCGCTCCCGCTATGCGCTGACGGCTCGAGTAGGTCTCGGGTTCGCGGCCGTCTGCCTGCTCTCGGCGCTCATCTCGACCAGCCCTCTCGTCGGCATCTTCGGAGTCTTCGGCTGGGGCGAGGGCGCCCTGTTCTTCATGGCGTTGATAGGTGCCTGGGCGATCGGCGCTTCGCTCGACGCGGAAGGCAGACGCTGGCTCGTGTTCGGCCTCGTCACTGGCGTCGCCGCCAACGCCGTCGTCGCCATCGTGCAGGTGGCGTTCACGCTCAACTCGCAGCTGGCCGATCAGTCTGGATTCGGCCTCTTCCAGGGCACCCAGGCGGACGGGATGATGGGCAACCCGATCCACCTCGAGGCGATCCTGCTCGGGGGGATGGCGCTCGCCCTCGGGCGAGCCTGTAGGAGGCCGTGGCCGTGGGCTCCCTTCGTCGGCCTCTGCGCCGCGGCTCTCGAGTTCTCCTCCGAACGGTGGGGGGCGATCCTGCTCGTCGGCCTCGTCGCCTATGGACTCTTCGCCTACCGGCTGAAGGGCCTCTACTTCGCCGTTGCGGCGGCTCTCGGATTCGTCGTCCCGCTGCTCGTGGGCAGCGGCGTCACCCTTACCAGCAGGATCGCCGCCAGCACGACATCGAGCACCTTCACGCTACGCGGCACCGCCAGCCTGCTCGGGATCAAGGCGACCCTGCTGCACGCGCCTCTGTTCGGCTTCGGCCCCGGCGAGGTCCGCAACGCAGTCAACGCCTACGGCACGAGGTCGTTCGCCTTGAAGCTGGGGCCGGGCCGTTACTTCCTCGACCTGCACGACATCTTCTCGAACGTGCTGACGATGACGGGAGTGGTCGGTTTCGTTCTCTTCCTCGCTTTCCTCGCCTTGGCGGGACGTCACGCCCGTGGCCCGTTCCTCGGATTCGCGCTGATGGCGCTGGCAGTCGAGCTCGTCGAGCCGATGAACCTCGGAGTCACCCCCGTCGCGTTCCTCTGCCTAGGAGCGGCGCTGGCCGCCACACGGGGACCCGCGCTGGCGCCCGAGGCCGGACAGGACGGACGGGGCGGGCGGGACGGCGCAGCCGATGAACCAGCAGTCGGTGCAACACCGGGGCGGCGGCGCGCTCGCGAGGGCTTTCGCCTCGCGGAACTGGCTATGGGCGTGATCGCCCTGATCCCGGCCGCTCTCCTGCTCGTCGGGGACGACATGGCCCACGCGGCGCAGCTCGACTTCTCCCTGTCACAGGCGCGACTTGCCGCCCAGCTCGTTCCGGTGTGGTCGGAGAACGACAACATCGTCAGCCTGATCTACCGCTACCAGGCCACTGTCGAGCCCACGAACCAGGATCGCGACCTCGAACGAGCGCGCCAATGGATAGATCGGGGGCTGCAGGCCGATCTTGCCGACAATGTCCAGTGGCAGTACCTGGCGACCGCCGACATGCACCTACACGACTACGCGGCGGCAGCCGCTGAATTGAAGCAGTCGCTGGCGCTCGATCCCCTGGCGGTCCCGACTCTCGCCAGCGAGGGGCAGCTGCTGGCCATCGAAGGTAAGTGGTCCCAGTCGATCGCCGTGCTCGAGGACGCTCAGCAACTGGCCCCGGCGGACTCGGAGATCCACCAGGCGGTCCTGGGGGCCCGCAAACACCAGGTGACCTACTTCACCTTCGGCACCACCTGAGCGAGGCGCCTGCCGGCCGAAGTCTGCTCGAGTGGATCGAGCTTTCCTGCAAGACGTTCGTGCAAGACGTTCCAGTTTCGGGTCATCGCGCAGGAAAGGTCGACGCCCTGCCGGCGACCTCAATCCGGCGTCCGGAAAAGCGACTGGCGTCAGCCCGAGAGCCAGGCGCCGGCGACGACGTGCCCTACGAGCACTCCGAACATTGCCCCGAGCGCCAGGAACGGGCCGAACGGGATCGCTGTCTTCCGTCCGGCGTTGCCGGCGGCCAGCAAGCCGATGGCGAACAGTCCGGCCGCGATCACGGCCGCCATGAACCCGACGACCGCGATCCGCCAGCCGAGGAAGCCGAGCAGCATCCCGCACAGCCCCGCCAGGCGTACGTCGCCTCGGCCCATCCCCTTCGGCGAGGCGAAGTGGATCACGAAGAAGAAGGCGGTGAACGCCACTCCGCAGATCGCAGCCGTGAGCAAAGCGTGCCAATAGCCAACTCCGGCGGCTGCCAGGACGAGAAGCGACCCGCAGACGAGAACCCCGCCGTAGACGATCGGCGTTGGCAACCTGTGAAGCTCGATGTCGACGTCGGTGAGGATCACGAGCACGAGCGCCGCCGCGCAATAGGCGGGGATCTCCCAGTAGGAGGGCACCCGCCAGGCGACCGCCGCAAAGAGTGCGGCCACCCCGAGCTCGACGAGCGGGTAGCGGACGCTGACTCGAGCCTTGCATGCTCGGCACTTGCCGCCCAACGCCAGCCAGGAGACGATCGGGATGTTGTCGTAGGGCTTGATCAGGGTGTTGCAGGAAGGACAATGCGACCCGGGCTTGACGATCGATTCCTTGCGGGGAACTCTCCAGGCGACGACCGTCCCGAAACTCCCGAACACCAAGCCGAGGGCGGCCGCCACCACGACGACGAATACCTTGCTCATCGCTTCCTCGAGTCTCCGGGCCGCTGGCGCAGCGGATCGCCGAGAATCTACGGCACGGGCCAACTGCCCGATGACGGGTCATCGGACGGCCAACCTGGCGGAGGTACCGGCTCGGAGGCGAACACGGTCGAGTCACAGGAGCTGGCCGACGCGTTGGCGGCCGTGAAGTCGTACGTACCGCTGCTCGACTTGCCGAGCACCGGGGGGCCGGAGTAGGAGCCGGCGATCGAGACGATCCCGAGACAGTCGTGCGAGACGTCGTTGTACCCGGCTAGCACTGTCATCCCTGCGGCCGGTGCGGCGTAGCTGACGACGGAGGGTCCCGACGAAGGCCCGGACACCGCCCCTGCGGGCATTGCCGGCGTCTGGCCGCCGAGCGCCGACACCTGCGCCTGCTGCAGGGCGGTTTGCAGGTTGGTCTCGACAGCGACATCCGTGGCGGGCAGTGCCGACAATGGGCCGTTGTTGACGACGTCGTTGGAGAGCGCGCTGCCGGCGCTACAGGCGCTCAGCAGCAAGCAGGTCCCGAGCATCGACGCCAAACGTGAAGCTCTGTTCGACCTCGTTGCGCTTGGTCCCGGCACCATCAACCAGGCAGTTAGAACGACACGCCGGGGCAGACGTTGGGGGAACCCGACGAGTTGGTGTAGGGGCCATCGTTGACCGAGCCACACGAAGCGAAGCTGATCGGTACCCAGAGAACGTCGGCGATCTGGTTCAGGTTGGGAGGCGACAGGTAGAACAGTCGCTTGTCGAAAGTGAACTCCTTGTAGTAGCCGCAGTCGCCGCTGCAGTACTGATAGCCATCGATCCCGAACGGCCCCCGGTACTCGCCGATATCCGCGCCGACCACGTAGACACCGCACTGGGTGGATTGACCGCCACCGGTCGGGTCGCAATACGACGTGTAGTCGTTCATCCCGGAGTCGTAGTCCTCATCTGCCAGTGATCCAGTCAGGGCTATCAGCGCCCCGTCGATGGTGGGATTGGCAATGTCGCAGTTGGGCTCGACGTTTGTCAGGTTCGGCGACGACTCGGTGCCATCGTCCGGGCACCAGGGATCGGTGGTCGAGCTGGGTGACCACTCGTAGGGCTCGGTGTCCGCGTCCTGGTACTGGGCGTCGGTGAAAACGACTGTCGCAGTCCCGGACCAGGAGGCCTTGTTGCTCATCTTGAGGGTCGTACCCGATACGGAAGTGACGGTCGTTCCAGCCGGTATCCCGGAATCATCCAGACCGGCCCCTTCGTAACTCGCCCCGGTGACGGCTACGGTCCATCCGTTGCCAACGTACTTGGCGACGTTGGCGGGGAATCCGCTGGAGCTCGTCAGCGTGGTCGAACCCTTCGTGACCGTCACGCCCACGACCCCGCCCAGCCCGGGATCGGGATGACTGATGACGATGTCGCCGCCGGCCACGATTCCGAGAACATCCGGCTCACTCGGGTAACACTTTGACGGAAGCTGATACCCCGCGACGTCCTGAGCCTCGACACCGCCCTTGTCGGTCGTGACGGCGCACGCGTAGGACAGGTCCCGGCTGACGATCACGTTGTCCTGAGCGTCCATCGTGACCTGTCCCGTCAGCTCTCCCTCGACTACGAGATCGCCCTCGCTCGCTTGGGGGCAGACACCGTAGGTCGATGCTCCGGAGGTTACCTGGGAGGTCTGCGGGGCCCATGGCTTCCAGGGGTTGAGACATGTCGCGCCGGTCGGCAAACCGTTACCCCAGAAAGTGGAGGCATCTGGGATCGTCGTGCCACTCGGCACGTTCTGGTCGAAGATGACAAGCCCTGTTGTCGCGCTGATCTGGCCCGTGGATGTTGGCGCGGCAGGCGTGAAGGGGCCACCGCACGCAGTCGAGCCGGCTCCGCCGATCGTGCCTGAGAGGGGGCTCCACACCTTGAAGGTGTTCCCGCCGGGCACGAACTCGATCATCGTCGGACCGGTGTACAGGCAGCCGCTCGTCGCCGCGAGCTTCGGGAGGAGGGTGTTCGTATTCGGGAGCGACTCGTTCCCACCCTGCTCGAGACCGCTCGGGTTGAGCGGGGTCGGGGTGAACTTCGGCTTCGAGCTTCCACACCCGCCCGTACCGTCCCATTGCGCGGCGTTGTCGTCGATCCAGCCCAGCGTCCCGGTGGTGTTGCCACCCTGGGCGGGCCACTGGGGGTAGAGATACTTGAAGTTCTTCGGCACCGCGGAGACCAAGCCCTGAGAAAACGTCGGGCTGCCACAGACCCATAGTTGATCGCCCGTATAGACCGGCCCGTCGAAGTTCTCGCTGCTGAGGAACTCGAAGATAGTCCCGCACGGATCGGTAACCGTCTCATTCGTGGTCGTGTTGACCGGAACAGAGATGGTCAACCCCGCGCCAGTTTGTGGATCGCTCCCTCGGTACGGGCCGTAGTACGGATAGCTGGCGGAATAGACCTGGCCCGGAACATAGGGATTCGAGATGCCGGGACTGAGGGAATCGATGTATAGATTTGGCTGGTAGGTCTCGTAGCCGCAAAGAGCCGACCACAGTGATGGAAAGCTGGGAGCGGCAGCGGCAACGCCACATTGGCACGGTGCCGCCGCGGCATTCGTCGCGCCCGGGTTCATCACCTGGTTGGGCGTGCTCAGGGTACTCGGGTCATACACCGCCGCCGTATTCTGAGCCGGGTCGAGGACCTCATAAGACGAGTAGTACGCGTTGCTCAGCAGCCCGTCGCTCTGCATGGTCTGCTGGATCGTGCGGTACACGTAATGGTTAGGGCCCCCCGCACGGCCGGTGACCGTGAGCAGGACCTCCGGGGAGGCAATAGACCCCGCGAGATAGGTGGTGTTCGGGATGTAGTGGAAGGCCTCCGGCGGGCTCGAGCCCGCGACAGAGTCCCAGCCGTTGGGGTCGAGCGCTTGGTCGCCGTCGTCGTTGCAGCCGCCACCGGGGCAGCCGGTGCCGGTATACCTGTAGTAGTTGGAGTCGACATCCAGGAAGTTCCTGTACTGCTGCGCCCCCGCCTCAGCAGCCGCCAGCGCAGCTTCGAAGTTGACGTTCTCGCCAGCATATGCGGCCTCACCCGAGAGCTGCGACACGAGGACTGGTACGACGAGCGACACCAGGAGAATTGCGATCAGCACCATTATCAGCGCCTGACCTTCGTCACCTCGCGCTGCGCCGACCAACCGGACTCGCAGAGCTTGACGTATGCGTTCCCCCCCCGTCACGGTCTTCTTGCTGTACGGGTCGATCATCGTAACCTCAGTCCGGACATGTCGTGGTAGGAGAACTCGGAGCTGTTGTAGTCGTGTCGCCGAGGAAGCCATCAGAATTGCGGAGGAAGACCGTCGTCGACAGAGTCGTGGCAATGTCCGCCGCATAGCCGCGGGTCGGCAGGTCCTCCGGGTTGGCGAAGAAGCTGACATTGATCCCGACAGCTGCGATCTTCCAGTAGGCACACGATGGTATCGACCCTCCCTGGAATGCCATCGCCTGAAGGCTGCCGGACTGGCCAGGTATGTAGTCGTAGTACGTGAAGATCGACCCAGTCGGCGCGAGCACGTAGTAGGTGCCGAGAATCCGGGACGTTCCTGAATGGCTCTGATATGTGACCTTGAGCGTCCCTGTGTCGTTCGTCTTGCCCACCTGGTAGGTCATCGTGACCGCATCCTGGTAGAAGGTGTTCGTTCCCGAGGGCTCTCCAGACAGCACCGGCAGTGTGAGCGTTGACGAGGTGAGGACGGCGGCGGTGCTCGGCGTGACGGCCGCCCTCAGATACTGGATCACCTCCTGGCTGGCGATCTGCTCCTGCTGAGAGCCGTTGATCGTGTCGAGCGTGTTGACCTGCTGCTGCTCGATACCGATGATCAAGCCGAACGTGATGCCGAAGACAACGCCGAGAATGGCAAGAGTCACTGTCAGTTCGACGAGCGTCATCCCGTCGTCTGCGCCACGGCGCCCTCGGGCTACCTCCAGTGCCCTCCTCCAGTACCAACGGAGCGAGCGGCGCACCCTTGACGATCCCGGTCCCATCAGAGCGCTATCCCCTTGCCGAGCGGAGCCGACCCGCAGCCAACGCTGCACGTGGCTGGGTTGGTGAAGCCGGCTGGGGTCGCTTGGACGCTCGTTCCGTAATAGATGGTCGTCGGCGTCACCCAGATGTACTGGGGCGAGATAGATCCCCCTCCAACTGGGGAGAGCTGGAACTCCCCCAGTGGCATCCCTGTCTTCGACGTCGTCCCACTAGGCGCGTTCAGCACCATCGCGTCGGGTGCAGCGCCGTTGACCGTCTGCCCGACGTCCGTCGCCGTCATTGTGAGCGCCGTCCCGGTGAGGATCACCGGGTAGACCGGTAGCGTTATGGTCGCCTGGCCCGGCGGGAGCGGAGTGGGGCTCACGCCGTAGCTGCCCGCCGAGTAGGTGGGGTTGTTGTCGGCACTGGAGCCTGCCCACGCCGTGTAGCCCGATTGCTGAGGGTAGACGGTGAAGCTGCTGATCGGCGTTCCACTGCTTCCCGTGTCGAAGTCGAAGACACCGGTCGTCCCAGCGTCGCCGCCAGGTTGCACGCTGAGCGGGATGTCGGCCGCCGGGGCGATGCCAGGGCAAGCCGGGCTGCAGCCCGTTACCTGCGTACTGAACAGAGCAGCTGGCGAGCCGGCGCCGGTGACGGTCGTTCCGGTATCCACTGTGAAGGGAGGGGCGACGACGATCGTGCCCGTTGAAAGGGTGAGCAGCGGGGGCTGGCTGGGCGATTCCGGTGCCCCCGCTGTCGTCAGTCCTGCGTTGACGATCCCGGGCTGATTTGTGCTGGCCACCACCGCCGTCGATGGCACGACCGTCCCGTTCGGGTAAGTGCCTGAGTACGTACCGATGTACGCCGAGTATTCCCAACCCGCAGCGGGATCGAGATTGTTGAAGACGGCGCAGCCGGCACCCGGTCCGCTCGTGGTGGTCGTTCCTTGCTCTTCCAGTTGGTCGGTTGACGATGGTGGTGTGCCTCCGTCGACCCATGTGGCGAGCACGACGATAGGGACGGCGGCGGCCGTGAAAGGATTGCCGTTCACATCGTCGACGGGCACCGCCAGCTCGCCTGTGGCAGAGGGAGGAAGCACACCTGCCTGTTCCGGAGCAAGCAACGTGGTCTGCTTCACGCCCGTGGACACGAGATTGTTCGGATTGGTCCACCGACCACTGCCGAGGAGCCCGCCGTCGCCGACCCAGTCGACCTGGCTGGTGACTTGCCACAAGAACCCCGACGACGGCTGGCCGTTGCTGTTGCAGAGCGACTGCTCGCCACCTGCACCGCCTACGCCCGTGTACGACACGGTCACGTAGAAGGTCTGCGTCGTCGTCCCGCCGTTCTCGTTGTACGAGACCTTCTGGAAGGTCGTCTCGTTGTTGTAGATGCCGTCGTAGTTGGCGTTGCTCTGGATGCTCTCGAGCGTTTGCGTGGCGAGGTTGATGGCTTGGACGCGAATCCGGTCTTGATTGGCGGCGCTGCCAGAGGCGATCACGAAGGTGATCGCCGGCGTGATGATGATCGCGAGCAGCAGAAGGGCGACGATCACCTCGATAAGGGTCATGCCCTCGTCGCCCGCGTGCGGCGTCGGGCGAGCCCGCTCCATCCGGGCGCGGGCGGCAAGATTCGCCAAGCTCCAGTCCGTTTGGCAGCGCTTCGGACTGCGCAGCCCCTCACGTCGCATCGATACCTCCCCGAGAATTCGGGTGACGGTACCACCGCGCTCCGTGAGATTTGTCGCGCGCCCTGGTAATTGTCGCTCGATCGCAACATTCCGCTTCCCTTCGCCCCCTGGCGGGCGCGACGCGTCTGTTGGACCGATGGCCGCTCACGTTGGAATACATCGGCATTCCATGGGAACACCTTGAGCACTCCGTGGAGCTGATCAGGGGCTGGCGCTGGCGGCCCGCTCCCGGCGGGAGGCGCCGGCGGCGGAAGGCGCCGACGGCGGCCGGCCTCAGCGCCTATCCGGCGCTAGCCCCTGACGAGAGGCTTGTACTTCAGGCGGTGCGGCTGATCCGCCTCGACTCCGAGGCGACGCTTGCGGTCGGCCTCGTAGTCGCTGTAGTTCCCCTCCCACCAACGCACCTGCGAGTCGCCTTCGAAGGCCAGCACGTGCGTGGCGATCCGGTCGAGGAACCAGCGGTCGTGGCTGATGACGACGGCGCACCCGGGGAAGCCCAGCAGCGCGTCCTCGAGGGCACGCAACGTGTCGACGTCGAGATCGTTCGTCGGCTCGTCGAGCAGCAGCACGTTGCCGCCGCTGCGGAGAACCTTGGCGAGCTGCACGCGGTTGCGCTCTCCCCCGGACAGCTGACCCACGAGCTTCTGCTGATCGCTTCCCTTGAAGCCGAAGCTCGCCACGTAGGCGCGGGCGTGCAGCTCACGGTTGCCGACGACGATCCTCTCGTGGCCGGCGGTGATCTCGTCGTACGCCGTCGCCTGCGGATCGAGGTCCTCTCGTGACTGATCGACATAGGCGAGCACCACGGTCGAGCCGATCTCGAGCGACCCGCTGTCCGGCTTGTCGGTGCCGACGATCATCCGAAACAGCGTGGTCTTGCCCGCACCGTTCGGCCCGATCACTCCGACGATGCCACCCGGGGGCAGGAGGAACGACAGGTCGTCGATCAGCAGGCGGTCGCCGTATCCCTTCACGAGAGACTCAGCCTCGACGACCCGGTCTCCGAGGCGCGGCCCGGGCGGGATGGCGATCTCCAGCCTGTCCGGTCGCCGCTCGGCCGCCTCCGCCTCGGCCACCAGCTCGTTGAAGGCCGTGATCCTCGCCTTGCCCTTGCTCTGGCGGGCGCGGGGCGACATGCGGATCCACTCCAGCTCCCGCTGCAGAGCGTCCTGCCGAGCCTTGTCCGCCTTCTCCTCGCCGGCCAGCCGCGCCTGCTTCTGCTCCAGCCACGAGGAGTAATTGCCTTCCCAGGGAATCCCCGCACCCCGGTCGAGCTCGAGTATCCAGCCGGCGACGTTGTCGAGGAAGTAGCGGTCGTGAGTGACCGCCACGACCGTTCCGGCGTACTCCTGCAGGGTGCGCTCCAGCCACGCTACGGACTCGGCGTCGAGGTGGTTCGTCGGCTCGTCGAGGAGGAGCAGGTCGGGCTTGGAGAGGAGGAGCCTGCAAAGGGCGACCCGCCGCCGCTCTCCGCCCGAGAGTTTCGAGACCTCGGCGTCTCCAGGCGGGAGGTTGAGGGCGTCCATCGCGATGTCGAGGTTCCGGTCCAGGTCCCAGGCGCCGGCGGCCTCGATCTTGTCCTGCAACGTCGCCTGCTCTGCGAGCAGCTTGTCGAAATCGGCGTCGGGCTCGCCCATCGCAGCGCAGACCTGGTTGAACCTGTCGAGCAGCTGCTTGGCTTCCGCCACTCCCTCCGAGACGTTCCCCAGCACGTCCTTGGCAGGATCGAGCGCCGGCTCCTGGGCCAGGAACCCGACCGTGAAGCCCGGCGTCAGCCGCGCCTCGCCGCTGTAGCCCTCGTCCAGTCCCGCCATTATCCGCAGCAGCGACGACTTGCCCGAGCCGTTGGACCCGATCACGCCGATCTTGGCGCCTGGATAGAAGGAGAGATTGATCCCCTTCAGCACCTCCCTGTCCGGGGGGTAGAACCGTCGCAGGTTGCGCATGGTGTAGATGAACTGTGGCGCCATGGCAACACAGTCTGGCTCAGGCGAGACACGGGCCCGGCACCCGGTCCGAGCCATCCGACATCCGTACTATGTACATCCCGGATAAGTACCCGCACTCCCGGGGCCGGGGACGTATCGTCGGCAACAGGCGTCGTGGCCGGCGCCGGTGAGCCACTCGTGCGGCTGGGGATGCCGCGCACGACGGAATGGAGGTCACGATGAAGGCTCTGCGAACGCTCGGCGTCCGCACCGTCGCCGGAACCTGCGGGTTGGCGGCCGCCTGTCTCGCCCTGGTCGCTGCAACAGGGCCCGCCACAGGCGCGGCCGCGGGCACGGGCAGCGGCGCCCTGGCGCGCGTCGCGGCGACCACGCTCCCGGGGACCAGCTGTCCCTCGTTCCCGGCGGACGCCGTCTGGAACACGCCCATCACCTCGCTCCCGGTCGACGCCCACAGCGCCACATGGCTGGCTGCGATGTCGGCCTCCACCACCAGCCTTCATCCCGACTACGGACCGTCCGGGGGCAAGATCCCCTACGGCATCCCATGGGTCGTCGTCACCAACTCGACGCCGACCACCAAGGTCAAGTTCCAGTACGCATCGGAGAGCAATCCGGGTCCTTATCCGTTCACGGCTACCACGCCTATCGAGGGTGGTCCGAACGCCAGCGGGGACCGCCACGCGATCATGGTCAACGCCAACAGCTGTGTCCTCTACGAGCTCTGGCACGCCCGCTACGAGAGTCCCGAGCCGACAGCCGGCTCCGGCGCCACCTGGACGCTCACCAGCGACGCGCTGCGGCCGGCCGGTTGGACCTCGGCCGACGCTGCGGGACTTCCTATCCTGCCGCTCCTCGTCAACTACGACGAGGTGCAGTCCGGCGCCATGGACCATGCCATCCGGGTGACGGCGCAATGCACGCAACAGTCGTACATCTGGCCGGCCCGCCACGAGGCGGGCAGCTCAAACGGCAACTGCCCGCCGATGGGAGCCCGCTTCCGCCTCGAGGCGAGCTTCAGCCTGCCCGCCTCCAAATGCGCCAAGGCGTGCCAGACCGTCATCACGACGATGAAGACCTACGGGCTGATCGTCGCCGACAACGGCAGCAACTGGTACTTCCAGGGAACCGCCGACACGCGCTGGACCTCCACGATGGTCGACCAGCTGAAGAACATCCCGGCGAGCGCCTTCCAGGCCGTCGACGAGTCCTGCATGATGGTCAGCGCCAACTCGGCGCAGGCGTACCAGCCCGGGACCCCGGCCTACGTGCAGCACTGCGGCTAGACCGCAGCCCTACCGCAGCCGGATCGCGGCCGTAACGCGGCCCTACCCGCGGCCGGCGCCGACGGCGCCCGGCCCGCTCGTCGGGCCACCGATGAATCTCGCGCCCGTCAGCCGTCATCACTACGATCGGATCGAGATGGCCCGCGCCCGCCGCGGGTGATGAGGAGGTCTAGCGATGAGCAGTGTCCGTGTCCTCGTCGGCACTCGTAAGGGAGCATTCGTGCTCAACTCCGACGGCCGCCGTGACGACTGGAAGATCGACGGGCCGTTCTTCGGGGGCTGGGAGATCTACCACATGAAGGGGTCGCCGGCCGATCCCGACCGCATCTACGCCTCGCAGACGTCGGGCTGGTTCGGCCAGTTGATCCAGCGCTCGGAGGACGGAGGGAAGAGCTGGTCGCCGGTGGGGAACGAGTTCATCTACGAGGGGGTGCCGGGCACCCACCAGTGGTACGACGGGACCCCCCACCCGTGGGAGTTCGCCCGGGTCTGGCACCTCGAGCCTTCGTCATCGGACCCCGACACGGTGTTCGCCGGCGTCGAGGACGCGGCCCTCTTCAAGACGACCGACGGCGGCAAGAGCTGGGCCGAGCTGCCGGGGCTCCGCCAGCACGGAACCGGGTCCTCCTGGCAGCCGGGCGCCGGCGGGATGTGCCTGCACACGATCATCCTCGACCCGTCGGGCGGCGACAGGATCGTGATCGCCATCTCCGCCGCCGGAGCCTTCCGCTCCGAGGACGGGGGCAAGAGCTGGACCCCCACCAACAAGGGCCTCCAGTCGGGCCAGCTCCCGGACGAGGACGCCGAGGTCGGCCACTGCGTGCACCACATCGCCATGCACCCCTCGCGGCCCGACACGCTGTTCATGCAGAAGCACTGGGACGTGTTGAGGAGCGATGACGCCGGCGACAGGTGGACGGAGGTGAGCGGGAACCTGCCGACCGACTTCGGTTTCGTGATCGACGTCCACGCCCATGAGCCGGAGACGATCTACGTGGTGCCGATCACCAGCGACTCCGAGCACTTCCCCCCCGAGGGCAAGCTGCGGGTCTATCGCAGCCGCAGCGGCGGCAACGAGTGGGAGGCGCTCGGGAAGGGCTTGCCTGAGAGCAACTGCTACGTGAACGTCCTGCGCGACGCGATGTCGGTCGACTCGCTCGAGGAGTGCGGCCTCTACTTCGGCACGACCGGCGGCCAGGTATACGCCTCCGCCGACGGCGGCGACAGCTGGAAGGCGATAGTCAGAGACCTGCCCGCGGTGCTCTCAGTCGAGGCGCAAACCCTGCCGTGATCCGGGTACTGCTGCCGGCACACCTGCAGACGCTTGCGGGGACGGGCCGCGAGGTGGTCCTCGAGATCGACGGCGACGTCACCCAGAAGGCGGTCATCGATGCCCTGGAGGCGAGCTTCCCGACGTTGAAGGGCACGATCCGCGACCCGGCGACAGGTAGACGCCGCCCGTTCGTGCGCTTCTTCGCCTGCGAGGAAGACCTCTCGCACGACCCCGTCGAGAAGCCCCTGCCGGAGCGTGTCGTGAGCGGCGAGGAGCCCTACTGCGTCATCGGCGCCATGGCGGGCGGCTGACACCGCCCGTCCGCCCGGCCATACCCGCGGACGCGAAACAGCGCCCTCCCGCACCAAAGCGGAAGGGCGCTGCCCGGTCTGTATGAGCGGCGATCAGTACCGCGTGCCGCCCACGACTCCCTGATTGACCGTCTGCACCGCGCTCGACCTCACGAAGATCGGTGAGACGGCGGCGGCGATCAGCAAGACGATGCCGCATATCGCGAGCGCCACACCGTCGGCCGTGCTGAAGCCCCAGACACGGAAGAAGGTGCTCGGCGAGAGCGCCACCACGAGGCCGAATGCGAACGAGGCAATACCGAAGACCCAGCCGATCGACCGGGCCGAATAGGGCCGCGCCCCTCCGGCTGCGATGATCACGCCGGCCACGAGGACAACAAGGCCAGAGACACACGTGAAGCCGAGTCCGGCAACCTTGGTATAGGTACCGGGGATGTAGTTGAAGTGGATCCCGCCCCGGGCTAGCGCCACGGCGCCGAACACGATGTAGAGGATGCCGATGACGAGGGCGACGAACTGCATCGGGCTCCAGGCGGGCCGCTCGGCGACAACCCTCCGCTCCGACTGCGATTGGGCCATTGACGGCACCGCTGTGACAACGCGATCGGCTCGAGCCGGCGCAGCAGCCACGTCGTACTCTTCCAGATTCGCCACGATTGATACTCCTCTCAGGATGGGCAAGCGCTCGAGTCCTGCAAGCGCTCCCTGAGCCAGTGGATACCCACTCCTGCCCCCGGCAAAACGCACGCTCAGCGTTCAACACGTCATCGCGCGTCGTCAATGGATCATGTCGCAATCCGTTGACCCAGGTCCATGACCCGCCCCACGGCTCGGCGCCTAGCTGTCAGACGTCGTTGCTGACGACGCCGGCCCAGTTCGGCGAATAGAAGTGCTCCCAATTTCCGAGGGACGGAAAGCTCCGATGGGCCGGCCCCTCGCCCAGCACGGCAAGGACGTTCATCATCATCCGGGTCAGCGGTTCTGTCACCCCTGGGACCGGGCGGAAGGCCCACGACGTCGGGAGCGGCCCCTCGTTCGCCCACAGCGCGCCGACGAATGCGGCGGTGCCGGATGCGAACACGCCACCTCCGCCGGGCGCCGTGTACCAGGTGACATCGGAGAACCCGTGCCCCGAGACGCTGCCCGTCGGCGAATGGCACACGACATCGAGGTTCTTCGGGCAGGGCAGCACCGGGACGTAGGCGTCGAACTCCGAGCCGATGACAGAAGGCATCGACGAGCCAGCCGCCAGACCGGTCCCCCGGAGCGGCCACATCGTCGGGTCGGCGACCTTCATCGGCCCCGAGGCGCCGAAGCTCTGGTATTGCGGGCCGATGAACTCGCACTCGGGTCGCGGGTCGGGACCGTCCGGCCAGTTCCAGGTCACCTCGGCGTCGTCGACGCCGTTGAGTGGATCCTCCGAGCCGTCCTTGTAGCAGATCTGGTGCCGGTTCGGGCCGGTCGGCCCCGCCGCCAGGCGGATGTGCCTGTAACAGGCGTTGGCGCCGAGGAACGCCAGGTTGACGCCCTTGGCCAGGGCCACCGTGACGCCCGTCCGCATTGCCGACGACCAGTACTCGTCGTGGCCGAGGCTGACAAGGCAGCGGTGCGACGTCAGCATCGACGGCTTGGCGTGCAGGTCGATGTCGGTGGCGTAGGCGAGGTCGAGACCGTTCCTCTCGGCGAGCATCAGGAAGGGAAGTTCGTTTCCCAGCCAGTCCGCAGCTCCCGCAGCCCAGTGATAGCCGTAGGGCCGGTCGAAGGACACCACTCTTGCTCTGTCCGCATAGCTCTGGCCACCGCCCGCTGCTTGGCCGTAGTAGAGGCTGTAGCCCCCCCAGAGGTTGTACGCCTGCCAGGTGGTGACCGAGTTCTGCATCAGGATTGCGGCAGTGCTGCGGTCGTCGCGGATGGTGATCGGCACCCACTCGCCGTAGCTGGCGTCCCCGACGAGGCGGATCAGGTAGTTGCCCGGCGCCCAGTCCTTGTCCACTTCGAAGGACGTCGTCGGCTGCCAGTGGCACTCCACCATGTTCGTGCCGGGCGTGACATCGGGTGACGGTTGCGCCTGTCCGGCCACCGACGGCAGGGTCGCCACCAGGCGGCCGCCCAACCCCTGGTACCAACCCATCCGGTAGATCTCGAACTGCACCCTCTTGGCCGTCGTGTTGACGTAGAGGGTCACCGTGTCGCCGGCGGTAGCGCTGGTGACGTCGGCGAAGCCTTCCAGCTGACCTTGGTCGGCAGTGCCGACGTGGGTCCAGCGTGTTGTGCCCGGCCGGCGGTTCTCTTCCTGCAGCCATGCCGCTGTCGGCAGGTCGGGGATCTCGCCGGGCGGTGCGGTCGTCGTGGTCGACGCCGGCACGGTGGTGCTCGAACCCCCTGGGGACTGCGAGTTGGTCGTCGTCGCGCCGGCTCCCGCGCCCTTCGCACCATCACCGGTGAGCGCCGAGTCCAGGGCGAAGGCGCCACCCCCGACCGCCGCCAGACCCGTGACAGCTCCCAGCCCCTTCAAGAACGTGCGCCGGTCCACGTCTGATCGGCCGGCGGCGTGGCGGGGTCTGTCGTGGCTGCTCATCGGTTGGGGACCTGGACGCGGGCCAAGGAAGGGTCCGGCCTTCGGGGGGCCTCAATCTAATGGCCGAGCAGAGGGGCCGGCCGTCGCCTATCTTGAGGCGATGGAATTGGATAGGAATCCTTCCGATTGGGACCATCGCGACTCCACGCCGTCCCCACCTCCCCCGCCGCCGGCATCTCCCCCGCCTCCAGCACCGGGCGCATCGCGCGGATGGCCCTTCCGGACGACCCGAACGGGTACGGCCGGCACGCAGACCCCATCGTGGCTTGGCAAGTCCGCCGCGACAGCCTCCCCGCAGCGGCAGCAACCGGCCCAGCCAAGAGCGGGCCCTTCGCACCTCAGCGGAGAGGATCTGTCCGATCCGGGATACGAGGCACGCCGGTGGTACGTCGCCCCGCCCCGCTCGACGGTGATGGGGGCGCTGCTGGCGAACGGGTTGTTCGAAGGGATCGAGCGCTCCACCCGCATGCGCGACCTCGTCGAGCCGGAGTGGTTCGCGGCACCGTGGTGGTATCGCAGCACGTTCTTCGTCGAGGGGTCTGCGAGGACGACGATCCGCCTAGACGGGGTGGTCCATCGGGGCGACGTGTTCGTCAACGGCAAGCAGGTCACGGCCGCCACGCAGCTCGTGGGCGCCTATTCGAACGCATGGCTCGACGTCACGAGCCACGTGCGCCCTGGCCTCAACGCCCTCGCCGTGCGTGTCCATCCGGGTCATCCCTACCGCGACTTCTCGATCAGCTGGGTGGACTGGAACCAGTGGCCGCCGGACAACAACATGGGCGTCTGGCGCGACGTCGTCGTCGAGCGGACGGGAGACGTCCGTCTCGCGGTGCCTCACGTGAAGAGCGCACTGCCGGACGGGGCGGAGGGTCGTGCCGAGCTCGAGGTCTCGGTGGAGGTCACCAACCTCGGATCCCAGGCTGTCGACGTCGAGCTCACGGGCAAGGTGAGCGGGCCATTCCCCCACCGCGACGGGGGCGGAGCAACCCCGGCGCTGGAGATCGAGCTTCGCAGGAGCGTCCGCTGCGAGGCGGGAGAGACCATGACCGTCGAGTGGAGCCCCGCCACCGACCCCGCTCTCGCCGTCGAGTCACCGGCGCTCTGGTGGCCGGCGATGGAGGGAGAGCACCCACTTCACGAACTGGAGCTGACAGCTCGTGTCGACGGCGAGCTCTCCGACCGCCGCCGAGCGTCGTTCGGGATCAGGACCGTGACGAGCAGGTTGGAGCCGGGCGGCGGGCGGCGTTTCGCGGTGAACGGCCGCGACGTGCAGATCATCGGCGGCGGCTGGGCGCCGGACCTCTTCCTTCGTCACGACGAGGAGCGCATCCGTACCGAGCTCGGGCTCGCTCTCGATCTCGGCTTCAACACGATCCGGCTGGAAGGCAAGCTCGAGAACCCCGAGTTCTATGACATCTGCGACGAGCTCGGCGTGATGGTGCTCGCCGGCTGGGAGTGCTGCAGCAAGTGGGAGGGTGACAACAACCCCGAGGGAGCCGACTGGGCGGGAGACGACTGGCTCGTCGCCGAGTGCGCCATGCGCAGCGAGGCGCTCCGGCTGCGCAACCATCCATCCGTCATCGCGTTCCTGATCGGGAGCGACTTTGCACCGCCGGCCCGGGCGGCCTCGCTTTACGTCGAGGCGCTCGAGAGAGCCCGCTGGTCCGTCCCGATCGTCTCCTCGGCGACGGCAGAGGGAACCGAGGCAGCGGGGCCGTCGGGGATGAAGATGACGGGCTCCTACGACTGGGTCCCCCCCGTCTACTGGTACTCCACCGACCCTTCGCGTGGTGGCGCCGTCGGCTTCAACTCGGAGGCGGGAACCGGCAACAACATCCCGCGGCTGCCGTCGCTGGAGCAGATGCTCTCGCCCGACGAGCTCGAGACCCTCTGGCGTGAGCCGGCAGCCAAGCAGTACCACGCGGGGCCCCCGCCGTCCCCGTTCGACAACCTGGCGATCTTCAACGAGGCGCTCGCATCCCGCTACGGGCCGCCGACGAGCCTCGGCGACTACCTCCGCAAGGCCCGCCTAGCCAACTACGAGGCCGCCCGGGCTCAATTCGAGGCCTACGTGAGCAGGTTCTACGCCGAGGAGCCGGCGACGGGGCTCATCTACTGGATGTTCAACAGCGCCTGGCCGAGCCTCAACTGGCAGCTGCACGACTGGTACCTCGACACCGGGGCGGCCTACTACGGCACCAAGAAGGCGCTCGAGCCCCTGCACGCCCTCTACGACTACGCCGAGCGGGCTGCCGTCCTCGTCAACCGCACGCACCGCCAGGTGGGCCCGGCGTCGGTCCAGGCCGAGATCCGGCGCCTCGACGGCGAGCTGCTGGCCACCATCGAGAGCCCTCCGATCCGCCTCGGTCCGCGCCTCTCGGCACCTGCGCTGGACCTCGCTGGTCGCCTGCCGGCCGAGGGATCGTTCTTCGTCAGCCTGCGCTCCGTCTGCGGCGACGAGGTCTCGGCATCGAACGTCTACTGGTTGGCAGCAGAGGAGGACACGCTCGAGTGGGAGGCGACGAGTTGGCAATACACGCCGGCAGCGTCCTTCGCCGATCTGACGGCGCTTGGGGGGTTGCCGCCTTCCCGGGTCGCGGCGTCCTGCGTCAGCACAGCGGCCCGCCTCGGCGTCAGCTCCGCTGAGTTGAAGGTGACCAACACCTCACCTGACGGCGTCCCCGTCGTTGCGATGCACGCGTCGGTGACCGCTCGGGACGATGGACGGGCACCGGTACCCGCCGCCCGCTGGAGCGACAACGAGATCACTCTCTTCGGGGGCGAGAGCACCACCCTCACGGTTCACTACGCCTCCGGCGGCTTGCCGACCGAGATCGAGATCGACGGCTTCAACCTCGACCAGGTGCGGTTTGGCCTGGATTGACCGCTGCCCTCGGCCGATCCGCCCGGGCGTTGTTCACGAGAACGTCTCCAGCAGCACCGCCGCCACCTCGCCCGGGTGCTGGGCGTGTACGTCGTGGTCCGCCGGCGAGAACCAGTGCACGCGCCCGTCCGGCAGCTCTCGCAGTGCGATCTCGACACCCTCCTTCTTGTCGGATTCCCATTGCGGCGGCGTCGACGCCGAGACGGCCGGCATCAAGAGAACCGGGATGTCGATCTTGGGATAGATGAGCTCGGGGTCGGCGTCGAACATCGTGTGCAGGATCTGCTTGTGATTGTCCCGAGAGAGCCATGGCGCGGCTGTTCCGTCCGGCAGGCGCTCGAAGTTGGCCATCGACCCCGCATGACCGGTCTCCGGCCAGTCGGGGTGCATCGCACGGATCCTCTGCTCGAGCTCTGCGTAGGGGGTCCCGGCGAGCCGAGGCGGCGCCAGCACGTCCCAAGCGGCCTCGAAGTCTTCGAAACGGCGCCGGAACCCGATCGTGCCCCCGTCCACGCAGCCGACGCCGGCCAACGACCGGGGGCGGCGGGCAGCGAGCTCCAGCACGAGATTGGCGCCGAAGGACTGCCCGACGGCGACGGGGCGCTCGAGTCCCGGCCGCTCGGCGAGATGCGCGATCACCGAGAGCAGGTCGCCGCACAGGGTGTCGTAGTCGTAGCCGGTGCTCGGCTTGTGGGAGCGGCCATGACCGCGCAGGTCCACCGCCGCCGCGTAGCGCCCGCCTGAGGAGAGGGCTATCGCCACCCCGTCCCACATCCGCGCGTTGGAGGCGAGCCCGTGCACCAGGATGAACCCGGGCCTCGAGGCATCGCCCTGCGGGGCGAACACGTCGACCGCCATCTCGACCCCGTCCAGCCCCTGCACCCGCTCGGTCGTGTAGCGCTCGCTCACCGGTGGCCGGTGCCCATCCGGGCGGCCGGGACGGGGGCTCTGTCGCCCTGCCGCGAGCGGGCGTTCTCTGCCAGGCGATCGATAAGGCGCTGCAGCGCCACCGAGTCGGCCGGGGGGCGCTCGCACTCCGCCGCGCCGCGGACCACGGCGGCGAAGTGGTCGCACATCAACCGGTAGGGATCGTCGGCCGGCGTGAGCCGTCGCTCCTCGCTCCCGTCACGACGCAGCACCCGCAGTGCCCGGTCGTCCGGACCGGGCGTGAAGGCCGTCTCGATGCTGAGCACCCCCTCGCTGCCGGCGACCTCCAGCAACTGGAACTCGGGCGCTTCGAACGAGCACTCGAACGAGCAGCCGACCCGCGCCGACGTCGAGCCATCCCTGGAAGGTCGCGTCGACGCCGCTCGGAGCCCAGTGCGCCACGCCGGCGACGTCGCCCACGAGGCGATCGGCCCTGTCGAGCTCCATCGCCCCGCCGGCGACGAGTAGCGGGGTGAGGCAGTAGATCCCGACGTCGAGGAGTGCACCGCCTCCCATCTCGGGGCGCCAGCGGTGGTCGTCGGGGCGGTCCAGCACCCCGGTGAACCGGGTGCGGGCGAACAGGACCTGACCGAGATCGCCCGAGCGGATGATCTCGCGTGCCGCCTTGTCGCGGGGATGGAAGCAGGTCATGTAGGCCTCCATCAGGACGACACCGCCATCACTGCAAGCGACCGCCATCGCCTCGGCATCCTCGGCTGTCGGGGCGAGCGGCTTCTCGCACAGCACGTGCTTGCCGGCAGCGGCGGCCCGCTCGGTCCATTCGCGGTGCAGCGAGTTGGGCAGCGCCACGTACACCGCCTCGACCGCGGGATCCGCGAGCAGGCGCCCGTAGGACGAGTAGGTGGCACCCGGATCCGAGAGGCTGGCCGTGGCGGCGATGGCGCATTGGAGCGAGCGCTCGATGGCAGGCATCACAGCCAGTCGGGCGACGGTGGAGGTGGATCCGACGATCCCGATGCCGAGCGGTCGGACCATCAGTTGCCTGGCGCTCTCGTCGCCGGACCTCGCTCACCTGCCATCGAGCGTCACCGGCACGTTCCCTTCGTCCGTAGAGCGTTGGGCGGCTTCCAGCAGCACGACTACGTCCCGGGCCTCTCGGGCGGGAACGGCAAGTGGTTCGCCGAACACCAGGTGGTCGACGAGATTGCGGTGGAAGCCGTAGCGAGCCGCTGGCACGGGCGGCAGGCTGGACTCGACGACGCCGTAGCCGGGGCGGTACGTGGCGAGCGTGAGCGTGACGGGAGCCTCGGCATGGTGCGCCTCTGTCTGCACGTAGCCGAGCCCGGGCTCGATCACCTCCGTCCTGATGGGGCGGTAGTGGCCCGAGAGCGTTCCTGCGGTCCCCTGCACGAAGAACTTCGGCCGCCGGATGGCGGCGATGTCGCTCTGCAGGAACTCCGCCTCGCGGCCGTCGTCCCACTCCAGGCGGACCCGCACCTGGTCGAGGTTGGTGACGTCTCGCCAGACCCTCTTGTGCCCATGCGCGTGCAGCCGGCTCGGCAGCGAGCCCATCAGTTGCAGGATCCAATCGAGGTGGTGCGAGCCCCAGTCGTAGACGGCGCCGCCGGAGATCGACACGTCCGAGTGCCAGGCGCGGCAGGGATGGGCGAAGCCCCCCACGAAGGTCTCGACGTTGAACACCTCGCCGAGGAGGCCCTCCTCGACCGCCCGCCGGACGGCCAGGTAGTCGCCGTCCCAGCGCCGCGACTGGTGAACCGTGAGCACCGTGCCGGCCGACCCCGCATCCTCGATCAGGGCGTCGGCCTCGGCGACGGTAAGGCACATCGGCTTCTCGAGAACGACATGCTTGCCAGCGGCGATCGCTTCTCGGGCGATCTCGAAGTGGCTGGCGGGCGGCGTGGCGACGACCACCATCGTCACGTCGTCGTCGCACAGCAGTTCCTCGAGCGACGCCACGGCGCGCAGATCCGGGAACTCGCCGGCGGCGGCCTTGCGGCGGCCCGGATCGGGGTCGCAGGCGGCCAGCATCTCGAGCCCCGGCGTCGACTGGGCGGCGAGACCGTGATAGAGGCCCATCCCCCCGTAGGGCCCGTAGCCGACGACTCCCATGCCTACGGGCCGCCGCCTCCTCGACAGCTCGCCGACCGACAGGAGGGAGCGGCGGGCCATCGTCACCAGCTCCGGATGGCGCAGAGCGGCCGGTCCGTTGCCGAGCCCGCAGGTCGTCACGCGACCTCTGCCGAGGCGCCGCTCGGCGAGCACCACCAGGTCGTGGTACGCCACGTTGACCTGAACGATCGAGATCGATTCGCCGCCGGAGAGCATCAGCGGTGCCGGCGCGTCGACGATCGGGAACTCGGGCGGTATGCGATCGGTGATCCCGCACTCGGCGACGGCGACCTTGGCGAACCACTCCCCCCACGCCAGCGGCTCACCGGCCGCCACTCCCAACCAATCGCACCACGCCAGTCCGCCAGCGCCTCCGACGGCTCCTCCGCCCGGCGTCCCGCCGCGCCGGTCGCCACTCTGCGGAACGAGGACCAGCAGCGAGGCACCCCGCTCGACGGACGTCTCGAGGCGCATCAACCAACCGTCGTCCGCTTCAGGGCCGGGAGCCTGATCCACGACGATGGCGCCGAAGGCGGCCGGATCGGGAGGCGCCGGTCCTGCCAGGACGGTCTCGACGTCGGGCGGGATCAGCTGGACAAGCCCTGCAAGCCTCGCTTCCGAGGCGTGGGGGGCCACCAGCAGGACCCGTGGCGGATCGGGACGCATGGGCGCCGGCACGCTGTGGAATCTACCGGGACGACGGGCCCGGGCAGCAACATCTCCGCATGCCGCGGCATTTGACAGGTTGCCAAATGTCGAACACGGGTACGGACAGGTTAATGCCGGGTCAGAACAAGGTTGGGACGGTCGTTGGCGATCGTACGAAGGCGGGTGACGACATGATCGGGCGGGCGACGAGATGATCAGATGCCGCCTCTCCAGGGCGAGCCTCACCGCTCGCCAGGCCCGCACCATGGTGCGCGGCGCCTTGCCGGGGCAGTCGGACCGGGTGCTCGACCTGGCCGTGCTGTTGACGAACGAGCTGGTGACGAACGCCCTGGTTCACGGCGACGGCGACATCTCCCTCTCGCTCGAGCGCTCGCCGGATCACGTCCGCATCGAGGTCTCCGATCTCACCCCCGATCCGCCGGTGCAGCTGCCGCCCGACCGCTCGAGGGAGAACGGGCGGGGGATCGTGATCGTGGACGCCCTCGCCTCGTCGTGGGGTGTGCGCCGCGACCGGGAGGGAAAGTCCGTCTGGTTCGAGCTGCCGCTCGATCGGGCCCAGGTCTCTTGAAGCTGGACGATCCCTCTTAACAGCGAGGGTGCTGGTAGCTCAGGCGGATCTCAGCTCGACCGCGTCGGCCCGGCTCCGCCAGGCAGACGGGCGACGCCGATCAGTTGGTCGCCCCGCAGGCATCCTGCAGCCTCTTGAGGCTCCGCGCCAGCAGGCGGGAGACATGCATCTGGCTCATGCCGATACGCGCCGCGATCTCGGCCTGCGTCATGTCCTCGAAGAACCGCATCTGGATGATCGCCTGCTCCCGCTCGCCGAGCTTGGCGAGATGGCCCTCGATCAAGACCCTTGCTTCCACCCGGGCGTATGACACATCGTCATCCCCGAGCTTGGAGGCGAGTGTGTCTCCCTCGCTGGTGGGGCCGTCGAGCGAGGTGGCCCGAAGCGCGTGTCCCGCCTCCAGCGCCTCAAGGACGTCTTCGTCGGAGGCGTCGGTGAAGTGGGCAAGCTCTTGCACCGTCGGGGGCCGGGCGAGTTGCTGCGAGAGCTCCGCCACCGCCTGGCCGATTCGCAGGTAGAGCTCCTGCACCCGTCGGGGGGCGCGCACCGACCAACCCTTGTCACGGAAGTGACGCTTCAACTCGCCCACGATCGTCGTCGAGGCATAGGCGGAGAACTCGAAACCGAGCTCCGGGTCGAAGCCCTCCACAGCCTTCACGAGACCGATCGAAGCCGCCTGCACGAGGTCGTCGAGCTGCTCGCCGCGATTGCGGAAGCGCCGGGCGAGCTGCATCGCCAGCGGCAGCTGCGACTCGATCACTCGGTCGCGCAGGGAGCGGTCCCCCGTCTGCTTGTAAGCCCGCAGGTCCTCCAGCAGCCGGGCGCGCTCGTCCCCGGACTCACCCGGGCCGGCGCCCATCACCGGGACTTGTACAGCCACCCGCTTCGCGAACCTTTGTCGGAGTCGTCGATGGCATAGGAATCGGCGAGCGCCTCGAGGATCCGTTCCGCCAGCTCGGCAGCGCTGAGACCGGGCGGGAGCAGCGCCTGCTCGACGCCGTCGGCAGGGCCGGTGCCGTCGTGCGATACCGGTGCCGCGACGCAGGACACCAGCACTCGGTCGTCGTCCCAGCGAGTCACGATCGACAGGAGAGCATCCTCGGACGCCCCACGTGCACAGATCGCCAACAGCTCGTCGACCGCCATCCGCAGGTCCGCGATCTGCTCGACGTCGAACGACAGCAGCGAACCGATGGCGCTGACGGTCATACGAGCTACTCGCCAGAGCTCCGGCCGGGCGGGCAAGTTGAGGTCGACGCGTTGATTGGGATCGTCCGACCAGTCGGGCGGCAGCCCCGCCTCGGCGTGATGGGTCCCCAGCGACTCGCTCGACATTCCGCTCACGCCGCGCCCATCGCCTCTGCGACCCCGTCGAACAGGTCGAAGACTTCAGTCAGCCCTGTGATCTCGAGCACCCGGAGGATCTCGGGACGGGTGACGACGAGCGCCATCCGAGCCGGGTGTTCGCCCCCGTTGATGCGCTTCCAGCCTCCGACGAGCACGCCGAGGCCGGTCGAGTCGAGGAAGGCGACATCGCTCAGGTCGACGATCACCTTCGTCCCATCCGTGGGGACCTGTTCGAGACCCTTGCGAAGCTCGGGAGCCGTGGCGACGTCGACCTCTCCGGCCACCCTGACGATGGTGGCGTCCTCGAGCTTCTCGACGCTTACCTCGAGTGGTTCGTCCATTGCCCTCGGTTCCTCGCATCGTCGCCATGACTGTCCACGGCGCCCGGATCAGCGTACCAATTGCTCGTCGCCACTTTCCGCACCTGGCGCGGTCGCTGCAGGTGACCCCTCGAAGGCGTAGGACGGACGGCGTAAGGCTCCGAGCTGGGCGTACGCGCCAGGCTGGGCGTTAGGCTCGGCCCTACTGGTGGCGACAAGGGGGGACAGCGACGAGCCCGGAAGTACGCGAGCATCGCCTGACGGCCGCGGCGCAGCTCGCCCTGGTGCAGTCGGTGGCGGAACGGCTGGCCGACTGCAGCGACCTGGAGGAGGTCGTCAAGGCGGTCATCCAGGAGACGATGCAGACACTCGGGGCCTCGGCCGTCACTATCGGCACGGTCGACGCCGCGGGGCGGAACCTCGTGCTCCTCTCCTCTGCCGGCTTGTCGGCCCGCACGCAGGAGCTCATCTCCGAGCCCGTCCCGCTCGAAGCGCACATCCCTGCGAGCGAGGTGGTGTCGAGCCGGCGGCCGGTCTTCTGGTCCGATCTCGTGGAGCGCGACAGGGCGTATCCGTCCTACACCGGCTACCGCAGCGGCCACGCCTCCTGGGCGATCCTCCCGCTCGTGGTCCACGGCCGGGCGATAGGGATCCTGGCGCTCGGATGGAGCGATCCCCGGAAGTTCGCGAAACCCGAGAGGGCGCTGCTCACACTCATCGCCCAGCAGTCGGCGATCGCCGTCGATCGCGCCCTGATCCAGGAGCAGGAGAAGGGCGAGCGGGCGACCCTGGAGCTCCTCTCGGAGGGGACGCGGCTGATGATCAGCGCCCTCGAGCCCGAGCGGGTGCTACGCCGCCTCGTCAGGTTGGCCGTTCCTGCACTGGCGCCGTGGTGCGCGGTCTACGTCGCCGAGAAGGGCCGGCTCAGGCGGGTGGCGATCGAGGTGCAGGGTCACCCCGACCTCGCCGAGGAGCCTGGCGCAGAGGCGACGGTGGACGTGGCCCCCGACCCGGTGGGCGGCGACCCGGTGGGCGGCGACTTCGTGCGCGCCGGCGTGGGCGCCAGCCAGCCGCTCGCCGAGGCTTACCGCACCGGCGAGACGATCGTCGTGAGGGGACTCTCTGCCCCGATCATCCGCACCATCCACGACGAGAGGCAGGCGGCGCGCCCGCAGGGTGGCGGCGGCCCCTTCGCGGCGATGGTGGTGCCGGTCAAGATCTCGGGGCGCACCGTCGGCGTGATGAGCCTGCTCTCGGATCGGTGGGGCGCCGTGCCGCCGGAGGGGCTCCGTTTCGCGGCCGAAGGACTGGCCGCGAGGGCCGGTGTGGCTCTCGGCAACGCGCGCCGTTTCGAGCAGGAGCGGCTGACTGCGTCCCTGCTCACGCAGGCTCTCGTCCCTGCTGAGATGCCGGCGATACCCGGTTACGACACCGCCTCGAGCTACCTGCCGTCCGGTGCGAGCGTCGCCGGCGACTGGTTCGACCTCGTGCGCACGCCGTCAGGGGCGTACCTGATCGGGATCGGTGACGCCGCCGGGCACGGGATCCCTGCTGCCTCGCTGATGGCCCAGCTGCGCAATGCCGCCCGGGGCCTCGCCTTCGGCGGCGGCAGCCCTCCCGAGATCGTCAACGGGCTCAGCCTGCTCACCGCCGAGGACGACGCCGACAGCTTCGCCACCGCCCTCTACGGCCTTCTCGACACCACCGCTGCCACGCTCAGATGGTCGACGGCGGGCCACATCCCTCCCCTCCTCTACAGCCCTGCCGGCGCCCGGTTCCTGGAGGTGAGCAAGCAGCCACCGCTCGGTCTGCCGGCCTCGGAGCCGGCCGCCGAGTGGACGGTCACCCTCGAGCCGGGCGGCGGATTGGTGTTCGTCACAGACGGGGTCGTCGAACGGCGGCGGACCGACCTGGCGCTCGGGATGCACAAGCTGCGGCGGCTCGTGCTCCGGCACAGGCGGCGTGACGCAGCTTCGATAGTCGCCGCCGTCGTGCGGGAGCTCTGCGGCCACCGGGAGGACGACTGCTCGGTGATGGTCGTGCGCCGCCTTCCTGAACAGCCCTAGTCAGAGTGCCGGCACCCGGCGGCAGTCAGCGAGCCAGGTGATCGGCGGCCCGTGCCGCCAGCGCCATGATCGTCAGGGCCGGATTGGCGCTCCCCTGGGTCGGGCAGACGCTCCCGTCGACGATGTAGAGGTTGTCCACGGCAAAGGTCTTCAGGTTCTCGTCGACCACGCCGTAGCGCCTGTCGGCAGCCATCCGGCATCCCCCGATCAGGTGGGCGTAACGCTGCACCGTCATCACCTCCACCGCTCCCGCGGCCCGCTGCATCTCGTTCATCACCCTTGTCGCCTCGGCGATCACCGCCCGGTCGTTGTCGCACTGGGTGTAGGCGAACTTGGCCACCGGCAGGCCGTACTGATCGGTCTCGTCGGCAAGCGTGACGCGGTTGTCGGGCTGCGGCAGCAGCTCGCAGAGGGCACCGAACACCGCCCAGTTGACGTACTGGCGCATCTTGTGCCTCAAGGCCGCCCCGTAGTGGCCCTCAGCCGCCACGTGCTCGGCGAAGGTGATCGGCAGTGGCGAGACCGTCTGCAGCGAATAGCCCCGCTTGAACGGCTTGATCGGATCGGTCTCGTAGAACGACTCCGAGGAGACCTCCGGCGGGGGCGCCTTGTAGGAGCGGATCTCCTCGGTGTAGCGCCCGGCGACTTGTGGCGCTCCCTGCACCATCACGTACCGGCCCACCTGGTCGTAGTCGTTGCAGAGACCGTCCGGGAAGCGTGCCGTGGCGGAGTTGAGCAGCAGCCGCGGCGTCTCGATCGAGTACCCGGCGACCACCACCAGTCGCGCCCGCTGCCGGCGCTCGACGCCTTCGTGGAGGTAGACGACTCCTGTGGCACGGCCGTCCTCGCCCATCTCGACCTTGGAGACCATGCAGTCGGGCCGTACCTCGGCCCCGTGCGCCAGGGCGTCCGGGATGTGGGTGATGAGGGGCGAGGCCTTGGCGTTGACCTTGCAGCCCTGCAGGCAGAACCCGCGGTAGATGCAGTGGGGGCGGTTGCCGAAACGCCCGTTGACGATCGCCACCGGGCCGACCCTCACCCCGATCCCGAGCCGTCGGCACCCGCGGACGAACATCTGGCCGTTGGCCCCGATGGGATGTGGCGATTGCGGGTAGCCGTGGGGATCGCCCCACGGCCAGTGCTGACCTGCGACGGGCAGCTCGTGCTCCATGTCCACGTAATAGGGCTTGAGGACCTCGTAGGGGAACGGCCAATCGAAGCCGACGCCGTCGAGGCTCATCGTCCGGAAGTCGGAAGGATGAAAGCGGGGCGCGTAGCCGGCGAAGTGCACCATCGAGCCGCCGACACCCTTGCCCGAGTTGTTGGCGCCCATCGCCACAGGGTCTTCGCCGCAGATCACCCGCGGGTCGGTCCAGTACAGCTGGTGCGAGCCCGCCTCGTCGCTCACCCAGTCCTTGTCGGGATCCCAGAACGGCCCGGCGTCCAGTGCCACCACTCGCCAACCGTGCCGCGCCAGGCGCTGGGCCAGCACTCCCCCGCCCGCGCCGCAACCCACGATCACGGCATCCACCTCGTCGCTCTCGTCGTAGTGGGCCATGTCGCGCCGGAGCGCATGGTTGGTCCTCGTGCCGTCGTTGGGCAGCAGCCACGCCGATTCGTTGCGGCGCCTGACCTTTCCGAGCATCACGAACCCTGACCGCCGTCGTCGTCCTCGTCCACAGGCGCCACCTCGTAGGGCTCCCGGTTGCCCGGGCCGATCGTCTTGTACCCACGGGGGTAGGCTGGTCCGCCGAAGCCGATCTCGTTCCATGCCCAGGGATGCGCGTAGAAGGCGTCGCAGGCGTACCGCAGCCACAAGGAGAAGAGCCGCCCGGCCGGCATGCCGTGCCACTGCCCGTCAACAGACTTCACTGCGTCGAGAACCGACAGCTGCTCGGCAGCGTCAAGATCGGCGAACGGCCTGCCTTCGGCCGCCCGCGCGTCGGCGTCGAGGGCAGGCAACGAGCGACGCCAGGCCTCGCCATCCTCGGGCATGTCCTCGTACCGGTACCCGTCGCCGCGCCCGGCGGCCAACCGTTCGTCCACCGACTCGAATACAGGGACGCGCGGCTCTTCGTCCTGGGCGAGCAGCCTGTCGAGGAGCGCCGCCGCGGTAGGGGCCTCCTCGTCGCTGAAGAACTTGAGAGGGCCGTGAGGGGCGAGGCGCGACTCAACGACCTTCACGGTCTCGGCGTCCCACCGGTGCGCCTGCCCGGTGACGTCGAAGCCGGGGAATCGCTGCCTGCCTTGGCCGGGTGTCCGGCCCACCTAGTCCTCCCGCCGCAGAAGAGATGCCAGCAGTCCCATGCCTCCCACCATGGCGAAGAGAAGTGGCGCGAACACCGGTGGCCCCATCTCCATGTTGTAAAGAGCGAAACGCCACCCCCCTGGCCTCTGGGCGATTCCCCGCAGGTGCAGGTACTCGCCCTGCAGGCTGTTGGCGACGACGACCGCCGAGACGAGGGGCAGAGCGGTCTTGGCCGCCGCCCGCGAGAAGATCCCGGCGATCCCGGCCATCGTCACCAGCGGGGTGAGTGCAATCGGCGTCCACATCATCTTGTTGCCGAAGCTCGCCCGGTCATGCTCCAACCAGATCTCGATGCCGGTGATCGCCGCCCCGACGGCGGTCAAGCCCGACATCGCCCGTTCGAAACGCCCCTGACGGACGTTCTGCACAAGATCGTCGATGCCGATCACGCCTTCATCTCGTTGATCTTGTCCCGGAAGAGCGTCGCCGCCATGGTGGCCTTGCGGGGCTGACCGGACAGGAACGCCTTGACGAACCCCTTCGCCTGCTCGTACTTGACCTTGCCGGGCATCGGCGGCTCGTCCGGGTTGACTGAGACGTCGACGAGGGCCGGACCGGGATGAGAGAAGGCCTCCGTGATCGCCTGCCGGAGCTCGTCCACCTTGTCGACCCGGATCCCCCTGCCACCGCACGCCTCCGCCCAGGGGGCAAAGTCCAACCGGCGCTGGAAGCGGATACCGAACTCGGGATAGCCGAGGACCAGCTGCTCCCACATGATCTGGCCGAGTGACTCATTGTTGCAAACGACGACCTTGATCGGGAGGTCGTAGCGGCAGGCGGTGGAGAACTCCGCCATCAGCATGGCCAAGCCGCCGTCTCCCACGAAGGCGATGCACTGTCGGCCGGGATGCGCCCACTGGTTCGCGATCGTGTACGGGAGCCCCGGCGCCATCGTCGCCAGGTTCCCCGACAGGAAGAACTGCCGCTCCCCTTTGATCATGTAGTGGCGGGCCGCCCAGGTGGCGACCGTGCCCGAGTCCGACGAGAGGATGGCGTCGTCGCTTGCCACCTCGTCCACGACTGCCATCAGGTGCTCCGGCTGGATGGGCTCGGTGTCCATCGTCGCCATCGCCTGCATGCGTGAGCGCCAGCTTTCCATCGAGCTCTGCGCCTTCTCGAGGAACTCGCGGTCGCTGCGCCGTTGGAGCTGGGAGGCGAGGGCCGCCAAGCCCTCCTTGGAACCGGCGATCATCGGCACTTCCGTGGCGAGTCGCGCCCCGGCTCGGATCGGGTCGATCTCGATCTGCACCACCTTGCACGACCCTGATTCGGGCAGGTACTTGGTGTAGGGGAAGTTGGTCCCGACCATCAGCAGGGTGTCGCACTCCTCCATCACTTCCATCGACGGGGCGCTACCCAGCAGGCCGAGCCCCCCTGTCGTGAGGGGATGGTCGTCGGGGACGACCGCCTTGCCCGACAGGGTCTTCACGATCGGGCTCGCCAGCAGCTCGGCCACGGCGAGGACCTCATCGCGGGCGCCAAGCGCGCCGGCGCCGACGAGCATCACGGTCTTGCTGGAGGCGTTGAGGACCTCCGCCGCCTTTGCCACGTCCTCAGGGCGTGGATGGTGCGGTGGCTCGAGATAGATCGGTGCCGTCACCTTCATCGTCGCCGGCGCCGGCTCAGGCCAGGGATTCATCCCGGCCTCTGCGATCTGTATGTCCGTCGGCATCGTGAGGTGCGCCACTCCGCGCCGTGCGAGCGCGTGGCGGATGGCGAGGTCGACGAGCGTCGGCACCTGGCTCGGCACCCTGATCATCTCGTTGTAGACGGACACGTCCATGAACAGCCGCTCGGTCGAGACCTCCTGCTGGTACCCGGTACCGAGCATCTCGGTCTCCTGCATCCCGGTTATCGCCAGCACCGGCATGTGGTCGAGCTTGGCGTCGTAGAGACCGTTCAACAGATGGATTGCGCCCGGCCCCGACGTTGCCAGGCAGACGCCGAGGCGCCCAGTCGACTTGGCGTAGCCGGTGGCCATGAAGGCGGCGGCCTCCTCATGATGCACGAGCACGAAGCGGACCCGGTCAGTCTTTCGCCGCAAGCCCTCCATGATCCCGTTGATGCCGTCGCCCGGCAGGCCGAAAATGGTGTCCACACCCCAATCGGCGAGACGGTCGATGAGAGCCTCAGCTGCGATAGTTACCACTCCGTAACCCCTTTCTCGTGACCTAGGCGTTTACCCGCTCACCCGCCCGGTAACACCGGCCCGAGGCCGGAGCGGGGCTGGCTCTGGGGCCCTAGGGAGGGAGTTCCCGCTCCTGGTTGACCGCGATCACAGGTGGGTACGAGCCCGGCATGGAACTCTTCACTCGCATTGCACGCCCGCTGATGTCGGGCATCTTCGTAGTAAGCGGGGTCGAGGGTCTGCGGGACCCGGAGCCGCTCGTACCGAGGGCTGACCAGGTGGTGCAGCCGATGGTCAAGCGTTTTGGCATCGAGATGCCGACGGCAACTGCCGTACGGGTCAACTCTGCTGCTCAGGTGGCCGGTGGGCTCGGCCTGGCGATCGGGCGGTTCCGTCGGCTGTCCGCCCTGCTGCTGGCGGGCTCGCTCGTGCCGACGACGGCGGCCGGGCACCGCTTCTGGGAGGAGAAGGAGCCGGAGGACCGCATGGTCCAGCGGGTCCACTTCCTCAAGAACGTGGCGATCCTCGGCGGGCTGCTCTACGTCGCATCGGTGCAGCCACCCTCCAAGACGCGGGCGAAGATCCGCGCCGCCAAGGACGACGCTCGCGACGCTCGCAAGGCGCCGAAGAAGACCAAGACCAGCACGCCGTCGAAGCTGGCCCTTGCGATGACCGCGACTGCGGCCGCCAAGGAGAAGATCGCCAAGAAGGCCGCCTGAGGGTAGGCCTGGCGAGGCGGCGGCGGCGCGGCGGCGGTGGGTCGTTGCAGCCATTGCCCGATTGCGGCGCGGCTGTAGTGCGGTTACGGAGGGGCGGTTTCGACCAATAGATGGTCAGAAATGCCCATCCGTAAATCCCAGCCCGGGCCGATCCCGCGGTAGCCGCTAGGTTGCCGCCGTCGTGCCCGGCTCCGGCGGCTGCGGAGGCCAAGGCGGCGCCGGCGGCTGCGGCGGCGGACCCGGAGGGACCGGCGGCGGACCCGGAGGGACCGGCGGCGGACCCGGAGGGACCGGCGGTGTACCCGGAGGGATCGGCGGCTGCGGCGGGTCTGGCGCAGGCGGGCGCCCGGGTCCCGGTGGGGGCACAGGTTCCGGAACAGGCGGAACAGGCGGAACAGGCGGAACCGGCGGCGCGGGCGGGACAGGCGGGACGGGGTTGAACGGATCCGGCAGCGGTGGATCGGGGGGCGGCGGCGGTACGTCGATCGGGGTCGGGTCGATGGGCACCGTCATGGCTCCAGCCACTTCCTGACCTTGTCGCGGAGCTTGTCGGCGATGGCTACGCCAGGCCCGAGCACCATCAGGACGCCGGGACGGCGCGGCATCCGCGGATGTGGCCGCGTGGGCGCGAGCGCCTCAGCGTTCTCGATCCAGGCACCGATCATCTGCCGCTTGTGCTCGCTCTCGCAGCTGGCCAGGAGTGGGAGGATCTCCCTCTCCTCGAACTCGGCATGACGGCTGAGGCTCTCCTGCAGGGCAGTGAGCCTCGACCCGACCGAGTAGGCGCCCGGGCGCCAGAACATCTTGCGCAGGATGCGCTGCACCTCATGGGCGGCTTGCCGCTCCTCGTCGGCCGCCTCGTCCCGTAGCTCCCGTCCCCCGGGCAACTGGATCAGCACGGGGTGCAGCGCCACCACTTCGGCTGCCTCGTGGGCGGCGAGGCGAGCTGCCACTTTCTCGAACGCCGCCCGCCGCGCCTTCGCCGGCCGCATGGCGCGCACCTGCTCCAGGTCGCCGATCAGGCTGCGGTGCTCGGCAACCAGTAGTTCCGTTACGTCGGGTCCGTGCTCGGGGGGCGCCCAGGCCTGCTCGCTCATGCTCAGATGTGCTCCTTCGATCTCGACGACAGCTCCCGCAAAGGAGCGTCGTAGGCCTCGCAATAGCTCGGAAATGCATGTACGACTTCGGCGAACAGCTGGAGCGGGACTTCGGCCCGGATGGCGAGCACCGCCTCCCCGATCCATTCCTCGGCGCGAGGCGCCACCGCCGTCGCCCCGATGAGCACGTTCCGCCTCATGTCGGCGACGAGCTGCAACCGCCCCGGCGCCGGCTGCATCTCGGACTCGTAGGCGGCTTCCGACCAGGCCCGCGCCGTCTCGCTGACATCTGCCTCTGCAACTGCGAGCTCGACGCCTGTCTCGGCGGCCTCGGCGGCGGACATGCCGACAGCCGCAACCGCCGGCTCTGTGTAAACCGAGCGAGGGATCGCCCGGTAGTCGGCGCACGTGTCGTCGCCCATCAGGTTCGACGCGACGACCCGGCCCTGGTACTTGGCGGTGTGCGTGAAGGGGGCGACCGCCGTCACGTCGCCCGCCGCCCACACGTTGCCCAGTCCCCGGACTCGGCAGTGCTCGTCGACCTTCAGGCCCGAGTCAACATCTGTGATGCCGAGGGACTCGAGGCCGATCCCCGACAGGTTGGGAGCGCGCCCGACAGCCACCAGCACGCGTTCGGCCTCCACAGTGCTGCCGTCCGAGAGACCGAGTATCGCCCCGTCGCCGTACTTGCGAGCCCACTCTGCCGAGACTCCGGTCCGGATGTCGACCCCCGCCTGCGACAGCGCTTCACCCACGAGAGAGCCGACGAACTCGGCTTCCGAGCCGATCAAACGGTCTCCCGCCTCGACGACCGTGACACGTGTCCCGAACAGGGCGTACACCTGCGCCAGCTCGCACCCGACCGGCCCTCCCCCGAGGATCACCAGCGATGCGGGCAACTCCGGGGCGGAGAGTGCCTCGTCGCTCGTCCAGGTCGGGACCTCGTCGATCCCCCGCAGCGGCGGGATGGTGGGAGCCGAACCTGTGGCGATCACCAGGTCCTCGTAATGAAGCTCCTCGGAGGACCCGTCCTGCCGGCGCACCCCCACACGACCCTCGCCGGCGATCCGCCCCCGCCCCCGGTACAGCACGACGCCCTGCTGTTCGAGCTCCGCCACAGCCGCAGAGTCGTCGCGTCCCTCGCTGACCCGGTCACGGCGCGCCACCGCGTCCCGGAAGGCGTTGGTCCCCTCGCCGATCACCTGGCGCTGCTCGCGGGGCGCGGCGGCGCCGTAGCGATGGGCGCCGGACACGAGCTCGCGGACATGTGCCGACCGCAGCAGCGCCTTCGACGGCATGCAGGCCACATAGGGGCACTCCCCTCCCACGAGGCGCGCCTCCACCAGCGCCACCCGCTTGCCCTCGAGCTCGGTCCAGATCGCCTCGCTCGCGCTGCCTCCACCGAGCAGGACGACGTCGAAGTCGGCCATCTCGCGGTAAGTACCCTTGATCAACCGTCCTGACACGGATGGTCTTGCCTGCTCAGCGGCCGGGCAACCGCCGGCTGCTGATTGAAGCCCCCCTGGCCGGGGGTAAAGCTGGCCGTGTCAGCGACCCTGCCCGAACCCAATAACGGCGGAGGGCTCGCTGACGAGCTGGCTCCGACGCCTGAGCCGGCGCCGGAGCTGATCCTGCCCGCCAGGTACCGGGAGGAGCCTGAGCGGGGCAGGCCTGGGGACCCGATCAACAGGCGGACCCCCTTCTACATCGGGCTCACCGGAACGCTCGGGGTGGCAGTCGCCTACCTCCTCGTGAGGTCGATCGCTGACGTCGCAGCCGTCCTGCTTCTCATCGGAGTCGCCCTGTTCCTGGCCATCGGGCTCAACCCGGCCGTGATGTGGCTGTCCGAGCGCGGCCTGCGCCGCGGCGGCGGCGTGGCGGTGATCGTGGCCGTCTTCGTGCTCGTCGTCGTCGGGTTCCTCGCCGCCGCCGTGCCACCGGCGGTGCGCGAGCTGCATACCCTGTCCGCCAACATCCCCCGCTACAAACAGGACCTGGAGCAAGGCAGGGGGTGGCTGGGGCATCTCGTCGTGAAGCTGCACCTGACAGGGGAAGTCAAGAAGATCACGAGCTCCCCGTCCAAGGTGGCGAGCACAGGCGGCCTGCTGGGAGCGGGAAAGGTGATCCTCTCGGCGGCCGTCGGCACGGTGACGGTGGTGGTGCTGACGATCTACTTCCTCATCGCGCTGCCGTCGGTCCGCCGGCTCTGGCTGAACCTCATCCCCTACAGCAGACGGCCGCGGGTCGAGCTGCTGACGAACGAGGTGTTCGACCGCGTCGGAGGGTTCGTGCTCGGCAACCTGCTCACGTCGCTCGTCACCGGGGTCGGCACGACGCTCTGGCTCCTGCTGTTCGGGGTTCCCTACCCGTTGCTGCTCGGCCTGTTCGTGGCGCTGGTCGACCTGATCCCGATAGTCGGCTCGACGTTCGGAGGGATCGTGGTGTCCCTCGTGGCTCTCGTGAAGGGCTTGCCGGTGGCGATCGCCACGGCGTGCTTCTACATCGCCTACCGCTTGTTCGAGGACTACCTCCTCACTCCGCGGGTGATGTTGCACACCGTGCGGATCTCGGCAGGAGCGACGATCGTCGCCACCCTCCTCGGCGGCGCCCTGCTCGGCCTGATCGGCGCCCTGGTGGCGATCCCGGTCGCGGCCACGATCCATCTGGTCTTAGAGGACATCGTCTTCCCGAGGGCCGAGAAGGCGTAGCCCCGACACGCAGGAGAAGAGCCACGTGCCTCCCAGAGCACCTAGCAGCACATACCGGATCCAGCTCACGCCGCAATTCGGCTTCGACGACCTGGCCGCCGTCGCCGGCTACCTCGCCGACCTCGGCGTGTCACACGTCTACTGCTCGCCCTACCTGCAGGCTGCCGCAGGCTCGATGCACGGCTACGACGTGGTGGATCACTCGAGAGTAAACGAGGAGCTGGGGGGTGAGGAGGCGCACTCCCGCATGCTGGAGGCGCTGCGAGCGGCCGGGCTAGGGCAGGTCATCGACGTCGTGCCGAACCACATGGCGGTCGGCACGCCTCGAAACAGATGGTGGTGGGACGTGCTCGAGCACGGCCGGGAGAGTCGTTTCGCGAAGTACTTCGACGTGGACTGGGACCCGCCCGACGCCAAGCTGCGCGAGACAATCCTGGTGCCGATCCTCGGCGACCACTACGGGCGGATCCTCGAAGCGGGCGAGATACGGCTGGTGGAGGAGGAGGGCGAGCTGCGAGCCGCCTACCACGACCACCGGTTCCCCCTCGCCCCCCTGTCGATGGGGGCCGCCTCGCTCGAGGAGGCGAACGCCGACCCCGACGTGCTCGACGCCGTCCTCTCGCGCCAGCACTGGCGTCTCGCCTGGTGGCGCACCTCCAGCCAGGAGCTCGACTACCGGCGCTTCTTCGACATCGACAGCCTGGTCGGAGTGCGCGTCGAGGATCGAGATGTCTTCGAGGCGAGCCACGAGCGGATCCTCGGCTGGGTCCGCTCGGGCGACGTCGACGGCTTGCGGATCGACCATCCGGACGGCCTGCGCGACCCCGCCGCCTATCTGCAGCAGCTCTGGGACGAGACGGGTGGCAGCTGGATCGTCGTGGAGAAGATCCTCGAGACGTCGGAGCGGCTGCCCTCCACCTGGCCGGTCGCCGGGACCACGGGCTACGACTTCATGCGAGTCGCCGGCGGGCTGTTCGTCGACCCACAGGGCGAGGAGCCGCTGACCAAGCTGGCCGCCGAACTCGGCATCGCGACGGACTGGGAAGAAGCTGCGCTCGCCGCCAAGCGGCAGATCCTCGCCACGTCGCTGGCCGGCGACGTGCGGCGCCTGGTCCGGCGTCTGGTGGCGGTCTGCGAACGACATCGCCGCCACCGCGACTACACGCGGGCGGATCTGTCGGCTGCGGTGGTGGGGGTCATCGAGTCGCTCGGCGTCTACCGGACCTACGTCTCCGACGGCAGGTGCAGCGACGAGGATCGCAGGGTCCTCGAGAGCGCCTTGCGCAAAGCCCGCCAAGCTCACCCGGAGCTCGACCACGAGCTGCTCAGCTTCATCGGGGACGTTCTCGAGGGCACTGTCGTGGGCCCGGCCGAGGAGGAGTTCCGGGAGCGCCTGCAGCAGCTGTCCGGCGCGGTCATGGCCAAGGCGGTCGAGGACACCGCCTTCTACCGGTTCCCGCGGCTCTTGGCGCTCAACGAGGTCGGCGGCGACCCGTCGTGTTTCGCGACCTCGGTCGAGCACTTCCACTCGACGCCGTGGGCTCCAGGCTTGCTCGCCACCTCCACGCACGACACGAAGAGGAGCGAGGACGTGCGGGCGCGCCTCTACCTCCTGAGCGAGATACCGGACGCCTGGGCGGAGACGGTGCACCGGTGGAGCGAGATCACCTCACGCCACAAGCGACAGTCGCCGGGCGGTGAGACCTGGCCGGATCCCGCCACCGAGCACCTGCTCTACCAGACGATCGTCGGGGCGTACCCGATATCGGCCGAGCGCGCCGTGGCCTACGCCGAGAAGGCGGTCCGCGAGGCAAAGGTGCACACGTCGTGGACCGACACGGATGCCGGCTACGAGGAGGCGGTGCGGGCCTTCGTCGGCGGCGTTCTCGGCGACGCCACTTTCGTGGCGGATCTCGACCGGTTCGTCTCGGCGCTCGTCGAGCCGGGCCGCTTGAACTCGCTCTCTCTCACCCTGCTCCGGTTGACCGCGCCCGGGTCGGGGACACGTATCAGGGCACCGAGATATGGGACCTCAGCCTGGTCGACCCGGACAACAGGCGCCCCGTGGACTTCGAGCTCCGGCGCCGCCTGCTCGCCGAGCTGGACGGCATACAGCCGGCCGAGGTCCTGCGCCGCAGCGACGAAGGTCTCCCAAAGCTGCTGGTCACGTCTCGGGCCCTGCGGTTGCGCCGAGGGGCCGAGCCCGCCGCCTACTCGCCGCTCCTGCCCCGGGGCCCGATGGCCGAGCACGTGGTCGCCTATCGCCGCCAGATCCCCGGTGGCGAGCTGGTGACGGTGGTGCCGCGCCTCGTTCTCGGCCTGGCGAGAGAGGGCGGCTTCGCCGACACCGAGCTTCCGCTCCCGGCGGGCACCTGGCGCAACGAGCTGACCGGCGAGACGGTCCAGTCGGACGGCGAGGGAGTGCCGGTCAGAGAGATCCTGGGCCAGTTCCCGGTCGCCCTGCTAGCACGCCGATGAGTGGCCGGTGCGCCGCCCTCAGCCGGCCCTCTTCAGGACGTCCAGCGCGAACATCCGGTCGCGGTACTCGGCGAAGCGATCGAGCATCGGAGAGCCTGCAAGCACGGCGTGCACGTCCTCAGGCGGCGTGAGGTAGTCAGGTTCGATCTGTCGACCGTGCACGGCCACCAGGGTCCCGCCCACGGTCAGGGAGGCGGCGATCCTCTGCGTCAGCAACGGCAGCGTCGCCGGATCCAGGTAGTAGCCGATCTCGGAGAGCACTATCAGGTCGAGCGGCACCACGGGCCAGTTGGCGGGTATCTCGCCCAGCCCGATGTTGACGTTGCCGAGGGAGGCCGTGCGCCGGCGCGCCCGCTCGACTGCCGCCGGCGAGAAGTCCATCGCCAGCACGGAGTCGCAGCGCGCTGCCAGCTCCACCGTCACCAGCCCGATCGAACAACCCGGCTCGAAACAAGTCCCGTACCGTTCCTCGGGCAGGCACGCCACCGTCACCGCCCGCTTGCGGCGCTCGTACCACGACTCCGCCGCGCCCCAGGGGTCCTCGCTCGAACGATGGAGGGCGTCGAAGTGCGCCTTGGCATCCGCGTCTGCCCGCGATGCGCTGCTCATCACGAGGTCGTCACCTGAGCGGCGCCCATCTCACATGCCGACCTCGCAGCAGCGACCCGAGCGTCTCCAGATCGGCTTCGGCATGGCTCTGGCGGATGTACACGGGCAGGTCTGCGGCACGCCTGGCGTGAGCGGCATCGTGGCCCAAAGGTCCTGCGCCTGTCGCCCGGCCCGTCCGCTCGAGCACCTCCAGCGCCCCGCTCTCGATCACGTGCCGCACCGCCAGCGCCAAGGACTGCAGCTCGGGGATGCTCATCGGCTCGTTGTCGAGCAGGCGCGCTGCCTCCCGCAACGTCACCTCCATCGCGAACAGGCGAGCAGCGACGGCGCCGCGGTGGGCGTCGCCGTGCGGGTTGGCGGACCTCTCCGCATCCATCGCCCGACGACCGAGAGGCTGCGCGGCGGCCACGGCGCCGCCGTACCAGCAGGCCGCCACCCCGACGGCTCCCTTCCAAAAGCCCGGACGCGACAGGTAGAAGCCGGGCGGCCCGATCATCGCCTCCTCGGGAACACGCACCCTCTCGAACGAGACGTCCAGCGTCTCGGAGCCGGCCATCCCGATCGCAGGCCAAGAGTCCGGCTCCGGCCTGACGCCCGGCGAGGCCAGATCCACCAGCACGAGCTGCTCACCGGCGGCGGTGGCGGCAGTCACCAGAGCGTGGGTCAACGACAGGGCGCCCGAGCACCAGTGACGGGTGCCATCGAGCACGAGACCCCGCCCTGCTTGCCCCGGCACGGCTTGCAGCGACTCGAGCGGCCCCGCCGCCCAGACGCCGAGGCGTCCGCCGGCTAGCGAGCGGAGAACGCGCTCGGAGTCACCCGCTTCAGCCAGAACGGCCAGCGCATCTGTGTGCCCTTCGGCCAGCCGCGCCGTCGAGAGGTCGTGCTCGGCCACCCGCGCCAGGGCCTCGAAACGCTCCCAGGTCCTTCCCGAGCTCGTCATCGGCAGCTCCAGCAGCCCGAGGACCACGAGGCTCTCGAGCGCCGTGCTGGGGTCGTCCGGACACTTCCGCGATGCGGCCCACCGGCGGATCTTCTCCGCGGCTGTGGGCTCCAGTCCGGCAGACCTATCGCCCGGGGCGCCGAAGATCGCCGCTGTCTCGTCGGCAACGCCCGGGGGCGCGTCCACAGCATCTGGGTTCCCGACTGGCGCGACGATGCCGGTCATCTCCACCTGTCGACCCGGACCAACGGCCTCATCGCCCTCCCTCACGCCACCGACATGAAGATCGCACTCAGGCCAGTGTCCGCCCAGTGGCCGCCGTTTACCCGGCGCCATCGCCGGAGAAACCTGATGTTGCGGGGCAACGCACGAAGGAGGAGAGGCGATGCCTAGGCAGGCTTGGAGCAGCAAGCGCGAACGTCAGTACGAGCACGTCAAGGAGGGCTTGGAAGAACGTGGCCGTCCTGAGAAGGTCGCCAAGGAGATCGCCGCTCGCACGGTCAACAAGGAGCGCGCCCGTGCCGGCGAGTCGAAGTCAGCCAGCCGCACGTCTCTGTCCGACATCTCGTCGGGACGACGAGGGGGGCTGCGCTCGCACCGCGGTCCCGGCGGGCGGACGCGCGACCAGCTCTACGAGGAAGCCAAGCGCAAGGGCGTGAAGGGCCGTTCGAAGATGACGAAGGCTCAGCTCCAGAGGGCAGTCGACTCATAAGGTGCCAGGCGCAGCTCGGGAAGCGCGGCCGTCGTCGCCCTGCTGCCCGGCCAACGCCAGGACGTCGACTCCGCCTCTCGGCTGCTCGCCCGCAGGATGTCGGCTACCTGGCCCTTGGCGCCGATCACCCGCATCTGGCCGCCCCGACCTGCGACATAGTGGCGTAGGCCTATCAGCACCTTCGCTCCGACCTGGTCGAGCTCACGCAACCCGCCGAGATCGATGTAGACCTCGTCGCACGGCAGGCAACCGAGCTGGTCGACCTGCACCTCGAGGGCTGCGATGGAGGTGCAGCAAAGGCTCCCGCTCAAGATCAGCCAGCATCGGTTGCCTTCCGAGCGCAGCTCGACCTGGAATGTGGGTTCCGCCTCCTCGCTCAGATGCCAGTCCTCTGTCTCTATCGACATTGAAGCTCCTCGTGATTCATCAGCCCACTACCCCACTGCCACGTATGTCGGCTATCGAACACCTCGTCGGGCTGCCATGTTGGCACTACCTCGGCGGCCGCTCTGTACCCATTGCACAATGGTCGTAATCGTCCTCTCGGGAGGCGCCTGGCGGCTCCACCTCAGCCTCTCTTTGGGCGCCAGCCGGGCCCCGAGAATGCCGGCTCTGCCCGTTCTAGGGAAGAGTCCCGCTGGCAGTGGCGGTAGGAGCGCTCGGAGCACCGTTTCGAGAGGCGCGCGGACCGGGTATCTATTTGGACTCGTGTTCCGACGCAACAAGCGCCCGGCGATCAGGTAGATACCGGGCCATCAGGGCCACGAGAAGACAGAGAAACAGACAAGAAGGAGAGCCAATATGGCTGGAGAGCTTTCCGGCAAAAAGATCGCGTTCCTCGTCGCCAACGAGGGCATCGAACAGGCGGAGCTGACAGAACCGTGGAAGGCGGTCGAGGAGGCGGGAGGCAAGCCGGAGCTGGTGGCGCCCGAGGAGGGCACGGCGCAGGCGATGAACCACCTCGACAAGGCGGACACGTTCCCGGTCGACCGGACCACGGCAGGCGCAGCGGCTGCAGACTACGACGGTGTCGTGCTGCCGGGAGGTGTGGCGAACCCCGACCGTCTCCGGATGGACGGGGCGGCGCTGAGGTTCCTCTCGGAGCTGTCGGGCGCCGGGAAGCCGATCGCCGTGATCTGCCACGGCCCTTGGACCCTCGTGGAGGCGGGCTTGGTCGGCGGCCGCACGCTCACCTCCTGGCCGAGCCTGCAGACCGACATCCGCAACGCAGGCGGCAACTGGGTGGACGCGGAGGTGGTGGTCTGCACGGACGGGCCGAACGTCATCATCAGCAGCCGCAAGCCCGACGACTTGAAGGCGTTCTGCGGGGAGCTCACGAAGGCGTTCGCAGGCCGGACGTAGCCTCTACAGTCCGCTTATCGGTCACAGCCGACGCGGACGCCAGGTTATGCGGTCAGCCGAGCCTCACGGGGCGGCGGCGTCCTCGTAGGGGAGATCCCCAGACGCCGGACCTCGGCGGCCATCCGTGCCGCATCGCGGGGAGCGCACCCGAAGCCGTCGTTGTTGAAGTAGACGAACACGTCGATCGAGGCGCCGTAGAGCTCGGCCAGGCGCCCGGCCCAGCTGCGAAGCGCCTGGTGGCCGTAGCATGAGGGCGGCACCCCCCGCCCGGCGTGCATCCGCAGGTAGCCCCAGCCGGCCGTGCGCCAGAGCGGGCTCGTCGGGCCTCCTCTGTCGGTGAGGCACAGTGCCACGGCGCGGTCCTCCAGCAGCCGGCGGACCGCCGGCACGAACCACGACGGGTGTCGGAACTCGACGGCGACGCGTGCGGCCGGCGGAAAGGCCCGCAGCGTGGCGGTCAGCCTGTCGACGTCGATCGCCATGTTGGGCGGGAGTTGCAGGAGGATCGGCCCCAGCTTGGCGCCGAGGCCCGTTGCCCGCTCCATCAGGCGCTGGACGGGCTCTTCGGGTTCACGAAGCCTGCGGACGTGGGTCAGGTACCTGCTGGCCTTCACTGCGACGACGAAGTCGTCCGGCAGAGCCGCAGCCCAGGCCTCGAAGGTCGACCTTTCCGGAAGGCGGTAGAAGGCGTTGTTCACCTCCACGGTCGCAAAACACTCCGCATAGCGCTGCAGCCACATTCGCACCGGCATCGAGTCGGGGTAGAGCCCGCCGCGCCAGTGCTTGTACTGCCAGCCCGAGGTTCCGATCAGTACCGGCACCGCCCTCCCTCCTAGCCCGCGTGCCGTGACCCCGCTCGCCGCTCGCTCGGCCCGAGCTTGGCCGCCGCCCGGAGGAACATGGCGTGGACGAACGCCTGCGGGAGGTTTCCCCTCAGCTGTCGCTCCTGGACGTCGAACTCCTCCGTGAACAGCCCGGCCGGGCCGCATGCGGCCCTCCCACGTTCGAACCAGCGGGCGGCCGCCAAGAGGTCGCCCTGCTGCTCGGCGGCCAGCGCAAGGCTGAACACGCAGAGCTGGAAGGCGCCTTCCGCCTCGCCGAGAGGGCGCTCGTCCGCTCGGTAGCGGTACACGTAGCCGTCCGCCGTGAGCTCGTCATTTATCGCCCTGTAGGTGAGCACCGTACGTGGATCGTCGGCCGGCAGGGCCCCGTCGAGTGGAGGGAGCAGCAAGGAGGCGTCCACCCGGTCGTCGTCGGGGGCTCGGCGCCAGTGACCTCCGGGGTGGATGCACTTCGACGCGGTGTCGGCAAGGATCGCGTCGGCAAGGGCGCTCCAAGCGCCGACGAACGCGTGCGGCGCACCGGACGAGGTGATCGCCCGCAGGCCGGCGATGCAGGCCAGCTTGCTGTGCGCCCAATGGCGGTCCTCGAGCTCCCAGATGCCGGCGTCCGGCTCCTGCCAACGCTTTGCGATGGCGTCCACCAGCACCTCGGCCGCCCGCCATCCCTGGGCGTCCAGCCGATCGTGCTTGGCGGCTTCGGCCAGCAGGACGAGGCACTCGCCGAAGGCGTCCAGCTGGAACTGCGCCGCCGCGTGGTTCCCGATGACGGTATGGCCGCCGGGGTAGCCCGGATAGTCGAGCTCTCGCTCCTTGGGGACCGTACCTCCCACGGTGGTGTAGGCGGGAGCCAGCCTCGGGCCGTCCTCGAGAGCTCGGGCCACCACGAACGAGACGCTGGCGTCGAGCAGTTCGAGGCTCTGTCCGGCAGCCGCGTCGGCGCCCCCGATCAGGCACTGGTCGCGGACCCACGTGTAGCGGTAGTCGTAGTTGCGCGCCTCGTCCGCTCGCTCGGGGAGGCCTGCGGTGACGGCGGCGGCGGTGCCGCCGCCGGGGCGGGTCAGGCCGAGCAGGACGGCGTAGGCCATCCGTGCGTCCCGCGGGGCTGCCGTCTCCCCGTGAGAAGGGATGCACGACTTCCAGGAGGCCTCGGTGGCTCCCCAGTGGGTGTCGGCATCGGGCAGCTCCTCGGGCAAGGACTGATCGCTGACCTCGAACATCAGGTCGACCTCGTCGCCCGGGTCGAGCTGGAACTCGACCAGCAACCCGGGCGGCTTGCGGCTGGGCCGGGCTGCCTTGGCGGGGACGCCCGACCAGCGCGCCCTCAGCTGCCTGTAGCTGCCCGTCCAGCAGCCTTCGGGATGTTGCCTCCACGACCGGAAGGCGCCCTCGCCGTAGTCGCCGCGGGGGCAGAGATAGGCGCGGATCGCCGTGGAACCGCGAAGGCCCTGCAACCGGCGGAGGATCACGGCTCGGTGCGGGTCCCCCGGGAACGAGAGCGCCTCCCGGCACTCGACGATCGAGCCTGCGGCGGTCACCCACCGATCGCGCCAGATCAACGTGCCGTCCTCGTAGAAACCTCCCCAGACGAACGGCTCGACCGGGTGGATGTTGTACGCGCCCTGACCGCCGACGAGCGTGTCGAAGATCGTCGGGCTGTCGAACTCGGGGAAGCAGAGCCAGGCGATGTCCCCGCGCGGCCCGATCACCGCCGCCCGACGCCGGTCCGAGATGACCGAGTACTCGCGCAGCACGTGAGGAGCGTTGGGAAGCTCCCCGCGCAGCCCCTGGAAGCTCCCGCGTGCGGCAGCCGGTCGGGCGCTCGAGGTCGTGCCGTCAGCCAACTCGATACTCCGCGGCAGCCGGTCGGGCGCTCGAGGGCGTATCGTCAGCCAACCCGATACTCCTCGGCATCCTGCTCACGCAACGTGTACCCGTGTCCCGGCGCACCGGTGCCGGCCGGGAGGACCCCCTCGACCACGTCCGGCACCCCGTCGAACAACATCGCCTCGATGCGGGTGTGGTCGTGGAAGTACTCGATGTGCCTGGCGTGGGCGGCGGCCGCAGCCACGGGCGCATGCACCGCCGGGGCGCAGTGCGCCGACACCTGCAGGCTGGCCGCGCCGGCGATCGCCGCACCACGCAGCCATCCGGTGTACCCACCGCAGCGGGTGGCGTCCATCTGCAGGCAGTCGACAGCCCCCGCGCCGATCATCCGCGAGAAGTAGCTGTCGTCGTAGCCGTACTCGCCTGCCGCCACGTCGATCGGCACCATGTCGCGAACCTCTCGCAGGCCGGGCAGGTCGTCTGAGCTCACCGGCTCCTCGAACCACACCACCCCATGGTCCTCGTAGAGGCGCTTGCCGATCCGCACGGCCTGTTTGCGGCTGTAGCCGCCGTTGGCGTCGACGAAGAGCTGCACGCTGTCCCCGATGACCTTGCGCACGAGCTCGACCCGTGCCATGTCCCGGTCGGCTGCGCTGCCCCAGGACTCGCCGATCTTGATCTTGACCATCGAGATGCCGCGCTCGAGCCATCCCTCGACCTGGCGGCAGGTGGTGCTGTCGTCGTAAGTGGTGAACCCTCCGCTGCCGTAGACAGGGGTGGTCGGCCGGCTGCGCCCGAGCAGATCGGCGAGCTCGACGCCGAGGATCCTCGCCTTCAGGTCGTACAGCGCCATGTCGGCGGCGGCGACGGCTGAACTGACGGCCCCCGGCCGGCCGAGGTTCCGGCACTGGCGGAGCATCGCCTCGAAGATGCCCGGGATGTCGAACGCGCCGGCGCCGCACACCACCCCCGACAGCTGCTCCTCGAAGATGGCCTGGCTCGCCTTGCTCGCATAGGACCAGCCGAGCCCCCGCTCGCCGGCCGCCGAGAGCTGTACCACCACGAGGGACGTCGACGACCAGGCGAGAGTTCCGTCTGCTTCGGGCTGATCGGTCGGGACCGTGTATGTGGCGCACTGCGCGGCGTCGACGGTCGGCGAGCCGTCGACCCGCTTAGCGGAGTCGGTCACCCCACCTACCTACCCGGCCACTGAGAGACGCAAAACCGCGCCCTCGCAGCTGCGAGCGGCAGTCGAGGAACAGTCCGCAGCGCAGTGGAGGGGCATCCGCCGACATCCGGCGTCGTTTTGCGCCTCGGGCGCCGGGGTACGCGCTCGGCGGACATGGACTCCGTCGAGAAGGAGCACCCAGTGAGCACATCACTCCCCGAACAGCCGCCGGCTCCGGACGAGATCGTCGGTCTGCTCTCAGAGGACCACAACGCCGTGAAGGCGCTGTTCGGCGAAGTCGTCGACACCGAGCCGTCCGGCCGGGCGGAGCTCTTCTGGAAGCTCACCGAGCAACTCGTCCGCCATGAGGTGGCCGAGGAGGTGACGGTCTACCCGGCGCTGCGCGACCTGCCGGAGGGGGACCTCATCGCCGAGGCAAGGCTGGCCGAACAGTCAGAGGCCGAGGAGAAGCTGGCGCGCCTCGAGAAGATGGATGCCACGGCGCCCGAGTTCCTGAGCGAGCTGGTGGAGCTGCGCGGGGCCGTGCTGCAGCACGCGACCTCCGAGGAGCAGCAGGTGTTCCCGTTGCTCGAGGCACAGCCGTCCGAATGGCGGGTGACGCGCGGCCAGCGGTACAAGGCAGCCAAGCTCGCGGCGCCGACTCACCCGCACCCGAACGCCCCCAACACGCCGCCCGGGAACCTCGTCCTCGGCCCGGTAGCCGCCGTCTTCGACAGGATCCGTGACGCCGCCCGAGGAGTCCTGTGAGCGAGGTCGGGCTGTTCCTCGCCAGCGAGGAGCACGGGCCACGCGCCCTTGTGGAGCAGGCGCGGATGGGAGAGGAGGCCGGCTTCCGCTCGGTGATGATCTCCGACCACTTCCACCCCTGGATCGACCGCCAAGGAGAGAGCCCGTTCGTATGGAGCGTGATCGGCGGTATCGCTGCCAGCACCAACCTGGCGGTGATGACCGGCGTCACCTGCCCCACCGTCCGCATCCACCCCGTCGTGCTGGCGCAGGCGACGGCGACCTGCGAGCTGATGCTTGAGGGGAGGTTCACGTTCGGCGTCGGGTCCGGCGAGGCTCTCAACGAGCACATCACGGGCGAGCGCTGGCCTCCCGCTCCGGTCAGGCTGGAGATGCTCGAGGAGGCGGTGGAACTGATCCGGAGGCTCTGGCAGGGTGAGAGCGTCACCCACTACGGACGCCACTACACCGTCGAGAACGCCCGCATCTACTCCAAGCCGACCAGCCCGCCGCCAGTCGCCATGTCGTCGTTCGGCCCGCGGTCGATGGAGGTCGCCGCACGGATCGCCGACGGCCTGGTCACCAGCGAGGCGGACCGCTCGGTGGTCGACGAGTACCGCAGCTCTGGCGGGAAAGGGCCGACGACCGGGTTCCTCAAGGTCTGCTACGACAGCGACGAGAAACGGGCGCTGAAGCTGGCGCATTCGCTCTGGCCCACCGAGAGCCTCCCTGGGCAGCTGAACCAGGATCTCCCCACGCCGACCCACTTCGAGCAGGCGGCATCTCTCGTCACCGAGGAGATGACGGCAGAGATGTTCCCCTGCGGGCCGGACCCCGAGAGGCATGCGGCGAAGATCCGAGAGTTCCTCGAGGCAGGTTTCGATCAGGTGTTCGTCAACCAGATCGGTTCCGAGCAAGGCGCCTTCCTGGACTTCTTCGCCCGCGAGATCCGGCACCGGATCGGCGCCTGAGCAGCGTCGGGGAATAGGGGGGACGAGGTGCGCCTCCGTCGCAGCCGGCTCGACGGACCCGGCATCCGGCGCCGGAGGAAGGGCCGCTCCTTCACCTACTGGACCGACGGCGGCGAGCAGGTCACCGATCCCGACACGCTGGACAGGATCCAGGCGCTCGTGATCCCGCCTGCCTGGACAGACGTCTGGATCTGTCCCTGGCCGAACGGGCACATCCAGGCTGTCGGCCTGGACAGCGCCGGCCGGCGGCAGTACCGCTACCACGACGAGTGGAGGCGGCGCCGCGACAGGGAGAAGTTCGTCAGGATGGTGGAGTTCGCCAGCGCCCTGCCCGCGCTGCGCAGCAGGATCCGTGAGGATCTGCGTCGGGAAGATCTCTGCCGCGAGCGGGTGTTGGCCTGTGCCGTCCGGCTGCTCGAGCTCGGGTTGTTCAGGGTCGGCGGCGAGCAGTACGCAGACGAGCACCAGACCTACGGTCTGGCGACCCTCCGCAAACGTCACGCCAAGGTGCGCGAGGACAGCGTCGTCTTCGACTTCGAGGGCAAGGGGGGCAAGCGGATCTCGGTCGCCGTCGCCGACCGGGAGGTGCTGCGGGTGGTCAGCGAGCTCAAGGCGCGACGAGGCGGCGGACCGGACCTGTTCGTGTGGCGCGAGGGCGGCAAGTTCGTGGACGTCCGATCAGGCGATGTCAACGCCTACATCAAAGAGGCCACCGGCGGCACCTTCTCCGCCAAGGATTTCCGCACCTGGGGCGCCACGATGCTGGCAGCTGTATCGCTGGCGGCGATCGAGACACTCCCCCGCTCGCCGACGGCGAGGCGACGGGCTGTGGCGGCGACGGTCAAGGAGGTGTCCGAGTCTCTCGGCAACACGCCGGCCGTGTGCCGCAGGTCGTACATCGACCCGCGTGTGGTGGATCACTTCGAAGGGGGCGAGACGGTGAGACGGGCGCTCGAAGATCTGCGGAGGGCGAGCCCTCCTCTCGACGTCTCCAGCCCCGAGGCTCTGCGGACTCTCGAGAGCGCCGTCATCGACCTGCTCACGGAGGAAGGAGCGGTCGTGCAGGTGGCGTGAGCGGCTCAGCCGAAGCAGGCCGTCAGCACCACGAGATCGTCCCGTCGTCGGGTGTCGGAAGGGGCCGCCCGGCGGACTGCCTCGACGATGGCCCTGGCGCCACCGGCAGCCCGGCGGAGGACATCGGCGGGCACACCACCCACGCTCCCGCTCGACCAGTCGTCCACACCGTCTGTGAACGCCACGAGGCAGCTGCCGGGCGCGATGGCGACCGTGGCCTCGACGTATTCATACCTGGCATCCACGCCGAGCAGCAGCCCGGACGAACCGACCGTCTCGACGGCTCCTGAGCTCGTGCGGAGCACAGGGAGCGGGTGACCAGCGGAGCTCACGATGGCGCTCCATCCCGCTCCAGGCACCCTGTCCAGCCGGATCAGCAGGCAGGTGCACAGCCGTGCGTCTTCCCAGGAGTGACCGGAGCTGGCGGTCGTCTGCAGCAGCTGGCGGACGAGAGCCTGGTTCAGCCTCTCCAGCAACCTGGCGGGCGACCGCTCGCCGAGGGAGACCGCCTTCACGGTGTACCGGGCGAAACTCGTCACGGCGGCGGCCTCGATGCCCTTCCCCTGGACGTCGCCCACCATCAGGAAGAAGCTGTCCTCGGATTCCGGCCAGACGTCGTAGAAGTCGCCACCCACCTCGAAGGTCTCGCTGCCGACCTGGTGCGCCGCGGCGAGCTCGACACCATCGATCTCGGGCAGCGAGGACGGCAGGAGGCTCGCCGCCAACCGAGCGGCGACCTCTGCCTCGCGCTTGTAGGCGAGCACGTTGTCGATGGTCACCGCTGCCCGCGCCGCAAGCTCCTCCGCCAGCGCCCTGTCCGCCGGCAGCATCGCGCGGCCACGGCGGTTGACGAAGGCGAGCCCTCCGAGATTGCGTCCACGGGCCCTCGAGCGGGACCAGCAGCACTCCCCCGAAGCTGGCTCGCCGCAACAGTTCCAAGTGGTCGTCGGAACTGGCGCTGGCCTCGAGCATCTCGTCGGTGACGTTCTCGATGAACACCGGCTTGCCCGTGCGGATGACTGCGCCCATGCCCGTGGTTGCGTCCAGCCGAGGAACGTTGGCATCCCAGAGCGCCGACTCGGCCTCGTCGAGCTCGCTCGGCGCCAGCAGCTTCTTGGCGAGTGCGGTTCCCTCCACCATGTAGACGATGCAACGATCGGCGAGCCTTGGAACGGCGAGGGAGGCGAGGGTGTTGAGGGTCACATCGAGATCGAGACTCTCGGCCATCCTCTTGCCGGCGTCCGAGAGGACCTCGAGGCTCTCCCCCCGAGCCTCGGCGACCGCCCACGCTGCCTCCAGCGCAAGCCGGTCGTCCGCCCGCTGCAGGGCCTCCGCCGCCTGCTCGGCGACCGTGGCGAGGAAGCTGCGCTCCTCCGCATCGAAGTGGTGGTCCTCGAAGTAGCCGACCGCCATCACCCCGAGCCGCCTGCCGGCGACGATCAACGGCAACCCGACGAACGCTCGAGTGGGCCGTTCGGCCAGCACCGGCCAGCGGGCGGAGAGCTCCTCCTTCGTCTCGACGAACAGCGGTTGACCGCTGCGGAGGTTCTCGGCTGCGGGCAGGCTCGGGTCGAGCGGTATCTCGGGGTAGTCCGTGCTGTCGCCGTGACCGGCCACCAGCACCAGGCGGGAGTCGCGGAGCATCCAGATCCCGCGTTCGGCTCCCTCGGCCAGGCCAGGTGCAGCCTCGTCGAGGATCACCCTGCACACGTCCTCGACTGTGGCAGCGTTGGCAAGGGCGGCGGTGATCCGCTGCAATGCGCCGAGCCGCACAGCTCCCTGCTCGGCGCGCTTACTTGCCTCCTCGGCACGCCGCCTCGCCTCGCGCTCGGCTTGGAAGAGCCGCACCCGCTCGACCGCCGATGCGATCGGACCGGCGAAGAGGGCGAGCACCTCGGCGTCACCCTGCCCGAGGCGTCCCGGCGTCCTGCACGTGGCGTGCAACACACCGAGCGGCCTGTCGGTGCTGAGGGGGACGCCGACGTAGGAGCGGGCGCCACTGGAACGGAGCGTGTCGCTGACGATGTCCACGTTGTGCAGGTCCTGCAGCACGAGCGGCTTGCCGGAGCCGAGCACGATCCCCGAGACGCCACCTCCGGCGGGGATCCTCAAGCCGAGCTCGACGTCCTTGCCGAGCCCGGTGGCTGCTCGAGCCACGAGCTGCTTGCCTTCGTCGTCGGCGAGCAGCAGGGACACGGCATCGGCGTCGAGCACGCGCGCTATCGCCTGCAGCGCCTGCGCGAGCACCTCGTCGAGGTCGGCCGGCGACATCGCGTCCATCGCCGCGGCCCGGTAGGGCTCGACCCAGCGATCCGCTGATGCCGCGGCAGCCAGCGTGGCGCTCTGGGCGGCCAGCAGCTCGGCAACACGTTCCTCGGCCGGAACGCCGGCGTGGCCGAACGAGGGGGCATGAAGGTACTGGGGTGTCGCCGGTGTCATGACACAGACCATGCCGCCTCCCTCGAGGACCGGCACCCGGCGAACTACGACGTCGAGGTCCTCGCCGTTGGCGCGGTGCAGGCGGATGGTCCCTTCCTCGGGCTGATCGGCCGGCAGGTCCGTGAGCGTCGCCGCCATCTGGTCGAGCTGCACGCTCAGCAGCGTGGCGAACTGCCGGCCCTGGGCTTCGGACGCCGTCCAGCCGCTGATCTCCTCGGCGCCGGAGTCCCAGTACACGATTCGGCCGTCGGGATCTGTGACGACCGTGGCCACGACGGCCGCTCGGTGGGTCCGCGTCGGGTGTCTGATCGGCTCCGCTTCTGACATCTGCAAGTGGCGACCTGGGTTTCAGCGAGGCTCTGGCGATGATGACTTGTCTGCGCTCACTGACGGAGGTGGGTCGGCACTCCCGCTCGCCGTCGGTTCATCCTGCACCGAGAGCGGTCGATTGGCAAGGCAACGTGGCCTAGCGGGCGGGTGCCACGCCGGGCGAGGGAAAGGGTTTCGAGGAACCTCCAAAGGGAAAATGACACTTCGTGACGCGTCGAGAGAAGGGCCGATGACGGGTACTGCCGAGATCGGACACGATCCTGCTCTCGAGGTTCTGAACGAACTGTCGGCAACGGTCCGGCGCAGCGTGGGCGACCTGCAGGCGGTCGACAGCGAGTTGGGCACCATCCGGCGGCGACGGACCAGAGGATGGACCTGGCGCCAGATCATGGAGTCGCCCGACACGAAGAACCCGCTGTCGATGCTGGCAGCCGTCACCTCCGCCCTCGCCAGAGCCGGCGGAGAGTTCCGCAGAGCTCTCGCCAAGGCGCTGAGGCGCGACGGGATGCTCATCACACAGATAGCCGAGCTGTTCGAGGTGTCCCGACAGAGGGTGAGCGCGCTCGTCCGCAGCCGCGAGTAAGCGGACCTGGTCTGGTCAGAGCAGCGCGGTAGCCGGGATCGCACCCAGCCTTCCGGCGCGATAGTCCTCCAGAGCCTGCACGATCTCGTCACGGGTGTTCATCACGAAAGGCCCGTAGTGAACCACCGGTTCTCCTATCGGCCGGCCGCCGAGGAGCAGCACGTCCAGGTCTGACCCTGCCGATGCGGATGCCTCGAAGCTCAACGAGTCACCCTTGCCGAACACCGCCAACTGCCCGACGTGGATCGGGCGGCGCTCGCCGCCCACCGAACCGCTGCCGGCGAGGACGTAGGCCAAGGCGTTGAACTCTGCGGGCCAGGGGGCGACCACGCGGCCGCCGGGACTGACGCTGGCGTGGATCATCGACATCGGGGTGAACGTGGCGCCGGAGCCTGCGTGACCGGCCAGATCGCCTGCGATCAGGCGCAGCACTGCGCCTCCGTCCGCAGTCGTCAGCAGGACGGCCTTGTCGCCCCTGATGTCCTGGTATCGCGGAGCGTTCCACTTGTTGGCGCGCGGCAAGTTGACCCACAGCTGGATGCCGTGGAAGAGGCCCCCGCTCACGACCAGCTCCTCCGGCGGGGCCTCGATGTGCAAGATGCCGCCGCCGGCGGTCATCCACTGGGTGTCGCCGTTCGTGATCCGCCCTCCGCCGCCGTTCGAGTCCTGGTGGTCGAAGGTCCCGTCGATGATGTAGGTGACTGTCTCGAAGCCGCGATGGGGATGCCAGGACGTTCCCTTCGGCTCGCCCGGTGCGTAGTCGACTTCGCCCATCTGGTCCATGTGGATGAACGGGTCGAGATCGGCAAGGCTCACCCCGGCGAAGGCACGGCGAACGGGGAAGCCCTCGCCTTCGAACCCCGCTGGCGCGGTGGTGACGGAGACAACCGGCCGCTCCCGGCTCGTCAGCGGATCCGGCGTCGCTATGCGGGGCAGAGCCAACACATCCTGGACAGTCACTGCGGGCATCTAGCCATCCTCCCATCCGGTGGCTCCTCGACGTCGAGTGCCACTTACGTGGATTACAACGCTACTTGCGCACGCAACATTCCATTGGCTGTAGCGCTGGCTTTCAGGGCACCTTGCGATCCCGCGCCGCCCGGCGGGAGCGGTGCTCGAACAGGTGACGTCGACGCCGTTGCGGAATAGGTGTCGTGCGTAGTACAACGGCGTATGGCTGGGGACAGGCGAGGATGAGATCAGGGCAGGGCTTCGGGTCTCCGTTCCACCTGGCGAACCGCTTCTTCGGGTCGCTCGCCCCGATGGGACCCGCCGCCGCGTCGCAGACATGGGCCGAGTCCAACCTCCTCCCCTCGGAGGTGGAGCTCTTCAACTCCATGAGCGGCGCCGACCGGCGGCACGCGATCGCCGTCGCCCGGCGCGCCGAGCTACTGCTCGACAAGCGCCACAACACGCATCCCGGAAGAGATTTCGTAGCGGCCGCGTTGCTCCACGACATCGGCAAGCTGGGCGCCCGGCTCGGCACCTTCGGACGGGTCTTCGGGACTCTGCTGGCGCTCGCGCTCGGCAGGGAGCGGATCGTCGCCTGGGCTCGAGAGGATCAGGCGCCGGACGAGGGGTCCTTGAAGGCTCGGTTCGGCGCCTACCTGATCCACGACCGAGTCGGAGCCGCCCTCCTTCAACAGGCCGGCAGCGGCGACCTGACCGTACGCTGGGCACGAGAGCACCACATGCCCGAGGAGCGCTGGACCGTCGACCGAGGGCTCGGCCGGATCCTCAAGGAGGCGGACGGCGACTAGTCGCGGGCAGCGCCCGCATCGCTGGCGGCGCTGGCAGCCGGGGCGTGCGCCGGCAACCCGGAGCTCGCCTTGTAGCTCCGGTAGCGATGCCAGATCACGAAGACGATGGCGAGGACGACTAGCGCCCCGATCACGTAGCCGGCATCGCTGAACCCCTTCATCACCCTGTTCCACTGCGAGCCGACGCCGTACCCGATCCCTGCCATCGCCCCCAGCCAGATCAGGCTCCCAGCGGCAGTCAACAACCCGAAACGCACCGCCGGGACCTCAGCGACACCAGCCGGCACCGCCACGAAGTTGCGCACCAGAGGGACGATCCTGCTCGCGAACACGCCCCATTGGCCGTGCCTGTCGTACCAGGCCTCCGCCCTGTCGAGGTCGTGATGGGTGAGCAGCAGGTACTTGCCCCACTTGTCGACCACCGCCCGGCCCGCCGTCCTGCCCACGTACCAGGCGATGTAGGCACCCACCACTTCGCCCGCCACCCCGACGCCGATGGCGGCCGCCAGGTTCAGCTTCCCTTCGGAGGCCAGCACCCCGGCGAAGCCCATCGTGAGCTCGGAGGAGGTGGGGACGCAGCACGACTGGGCGACCGAGAGGACGAAGATCGCCAGGTACCCCCAGGACGAGACGAAGTGGGTGAAGTTGAGAAGCGCCAGCACGGGCGCATCTTAGAGGTAGCCCGCAGGGGTCAAGGGTCCGTGAGGACCGCCACGATCGGCGCCACCACCTGACCTGCGGGCGGTGCTCCCTCCGGGCGTGCGTCGCCGAACCCGAAAGCCTGCCCAGCCCGGTCGACGAGCCAGTAGCCGCCGTTGTCGAACGTCACCGCCAGGCCTGTGACCGGCACCGGCGGAGGGCGCGGCCGCCTGCGAGCCGAGGAAGCGAGCGTCGCCGAGGGCGAACACTCCCCCGTCCGATGCTGCCAACCAGTAGCCACCCCCGTCTCTCGTGGCGGCCATCGCGACTACCGGCGCGACGAGGTGGATCCCTCCCAACGATCCGTGGAAGCGAGCACTCCCGAAGCTGAAGATCCCACCGTCGGAGGCGACGAGCCAGTAGCCGTGGCCGTCCGGGGCCGCCGCCATCCCGACGATCGGCCTGTTCAGGTGGCGGCCGCCTTCGGACCCGTAGAACCTGGCGTCCCCGAAGCTGAAGATCCCACCGTCGGAGGCGACGAGCCAGTACCCGCCACCGTCGACGGTCGACGCCATGCCCACCACCGGCTTGTTGAGGAAGCGGCCCCCCTCCGAGCCGTAGAACTTGGCATTGCCGAACGTGAACACGCCTCCGTCCGAGGCCGCCAACCAGTAGCCGCGACCGAACGGATCTGTCGCCATCGCCACCACCGGCCTGTTGACGTGCGGCTGCGACCCGTACGACGGGGCGCCGCCGAAGGCGAAGACACTCCCGTTCGCCTCCGCCTCCCAGTAGCGGGCGGCGGTCGGCGGGGGCGGGGGCGGCGGTGGGAGCCCGGCCGGGCCGTCGAACGCCACCACCTGGTCGGTGCTCGGCGCCAGGAGCAGCCCGTCACCCACCGAAGGCGTCGGGAAGTGGTTGGCCTCGCCGCCGATCGACTCGGTGACGACGGTCCCGCCGTTTGCCGGGTTCAGCCCGTAGAGCGTCCCGCCGGAGATCGTCCAGATGCGGCCGCCTGCGACGATCGGAGGACCACCGGACGCCGCCGGTGCGGGCCAGAGAACGTGCATCGAGGGCGGGCTGGCGGTCACAGCCACCGCCTCCACCCCGTTCCCGCAGGGTACGTAGACCGTCGACCCGCTCACCGCCAGCCCCCCGTCCGGGTTGCTCCCGCATAGCGGCATCGAGGCCAGCTCCCCGCCGATGCCACCGAGGCGCGACTGGCGCATCAGGTAGGCGACGTGTGCCTTGCCGACCTGGAAGACCATCCCGTCGACGAGAGCCGGCGCCGCCGAGCCGAGGTCGGCGTCGTTGGCGTTGTCGGAGGGCCAGCTGGTCGGGGCGAAGTACTGCTCGAGCTTGAGCGAAGGTGACAGCTCGAGCACCGAGTCACTGTCGTCATAGGGTCTACTCGAGCTGGTGACCGACCCGTTGCCCACCGAGACCCAGATGTTGCCGGCCTTGTCGACCAGCGGGGCGGCTCCGCCCATCCAAATAGCGCCCTGCGAGTCGCCCGGTGCCGCATCGACCTCGAAGGTGTGGATCGGCCCGCCGGTCTCCGGTACGGCCACCACCCATCCGTGGTAGGAGGAGCAGTCGCCGTCGTTGCCGCCGTAGCCCATCACGACCTGCCCGTCCGCCAATGTGAGCCCGGTTCGCTGCAGCTGCGCAAGGGTGTCCGAACCGGGCGGGTCGACCGCCTGCGACAGCAGGACCTTGCCCGTGAAAAGGTCGATCCCGTACAAGCGGTGCTGGGCGCCCCCACCGCTCTTCGCTTCGTCCGCCTCCACGAAGATCTCATCGCGGCTGGTGTCGATCACCGGCGTGTCGGTGATCCCGACGGTCGGCGAGATGTCGCCGCACGGCAAGTTCCCGGCCGGCACCGGCGTTCCGAGGTGATCCGACCAGATGACGTGGCCGGTGTTCGCAGCGAGCACGTAGACGGTGTCGTCCTCGGTGGCGGCGACGACGCGGCCGGCGTCTACGAGCGGCTCTCCGTAGAGCTGCCCCTGCAGGACCGGAGAGGTCCAGGCATGGTGGAGCGGCGAGAGCGATGTTCCGGCGGAATCGACCCCTGACCCGAGGCTGTTCCCGTGGTACTGGGGCCAGACCGATCCGAAGCCTGACGCCGGACCCCCCGACCCACCACCCGCACTGGCGACCGGCACCGGCGGCGGGGCGCTGCCGCCGACGGCGGCGGCTCCGACGAGCCCGGCAAGGCAACAGAGTCCGGCAAGCAAGGGACGTCGCACAGTCGGAATCTACGCCGGGTTCGGCGGTATCTTCCATCATGAGCTCATACCTCGACTACAGCGATCGAGACGACCGCTTGAGCGGCGGCGTGCGGATGATCCCGATCGACACGCCGGCCGGCCGCTTCAAGGTCTGGACGAAGAGGATCGGCAACAACCCGGACCTCAAGCTGCTGCTCCTGCACGGCGGCCCCGGCGCCACGCACGAGTACCTGGAGGCGAGCGACAGCTACCTGCCGGCCGCGGGCGTCGAGTACTACTACTACGACCAGCTCGGCTCCGCCTGGAGCGACCAGCCGAAAGAGGGGTCGCTGTGGGAGGTGGATCGTTTCGTAGACGAGGTCGAGCAGGTGAGGCAGGCACTGGCACTCGACCGGAGCAACTTCGTGCTCTTCGGCCACTCCTGGGGCGGCATCCTCGCCATCGAGTACGCCCTTCGCCACGGGCATGCTCTCCGCGGGCTCGTGATCTCCAACATGATGTCCGACGTACCCGCCTATAACGCCTACGCCCGCCAGGTGCTCATGCCGGCGATGGATCAGCAGGCGCTGGCCGAGATCCAGTCCCTGGAGGCGGCCGGCGACATCGAGAACCCTCGCTACATGGAACTGCTCGTCGCCGAGCACTACGTGCACCATGTGCTGCGCATGCCGCCGGACGAGTGGCCGAACCCCGTGCAGCGGGCCTTCGCCGCCATCAATCCCGACGTCTACGTATCCATGCAGGGGCCGAGCGAGCTTGGGATCGCCGACAGCGCCAAGCTCGTCGACTGGAGCAGGTGGTCCGAGCTCGTCTCGATCGAGCTGCCGACATTGGTGATCGGCGCCGCCCACGACACGATGGACCCGGCCCACATGGAGAAGATGGCGGATCGCCTCCCTGCCGGTCGCTACCTCCGCTGCCCCCGCGGCAGCCACCTCGCCATGTACGACGACCAGGAGGTCTACTACCGGGGGCTGATCGACTTCCTGTACTCGCTCGGGTGAGGTCGCCCGCCGTGCCCGGCGCTGAAACGTAAGCGGAGAAAGTACAACCCCGCTTGTATGTTCTGCCCTTACGATTTCGCCGAGGGTGGTGGTGGCAAGCGGGCTCGCCTATCGTCGCAGGCGTGCTGCTCGACGGCAGTACTTCCGTATTCGAACAAGGAGCTGGGGTCCGTGCACAAACTTGCATCAAGAGCTGTTAGGGCGGCCGTCGCCGCCTCTGTTCTCCTAGGGGGGGCGGCGCTGTCCTGCGCAGCCGCCGCGGGTGGGACGACCGCCGCCCGTCATCAAGTGCGTCATGTGGTGTTCGGCCCCGCGACACGCTACGCGCTCAGCAACTGGGGCGGCTACATCGCCGAGGGCAGCAGCGGCGAGTTCGTGAAGGCATCGGCCCAGTGGACGATCGCCAAGGTCACGTGCACGTCGTCGAACGATCTCTATGCGCCCTGGGTCGGGATCGACGGCGCCGGCGACAGCACGGTCGAGCAGACCGGTGTGCAGACCGACTGCAGCAGCGGCTCGCCGGTCGCGTCGGCCTGGTACGAGATGTACCCGGCGCCGCCCGTCTACTTCGCCAACGCCGTATCGATCGGCGACCACTTCACCGCTTCGGTGACCTACTCGTCGTCCTCGTTCACGCTCGTCATCAGTGACAAGACGCAGGGCTGGACGCACACCGTGCGCAAGAGCCTTTCGGCACAGCGGCTCTCCGCCGAGGCCGTCATCGAGGCGCCGGGCGGCGGCAACACCTACCCGAAGTTCACCTCGGTCAACTTCACGAGCGTGAAGTTCAACGGCCAGGACCTGGCGACATTCAGCCCAGTCGCCTCGGACACCGGGACGACCTCGCACGAACTGGTCCCGACCGCCATCACCAACGGTGACGACTTCAAGATGGTTCCGAAGGCCTGAGCCGGCAGCGCTGACCAGGATCGGGTCCGCTGCCGCTCCCGACGAGCGCGGAGGCGGCACCGGACTGCAGATCCACGACGAACCGCTAGTCCTGTTCCTCGAGCCACCTCTCGGTGGCCGAGGACGACGCGAGCAGTACCACCGCGGGCCCCTCCTCGGCTGCGGCCCAAACCCGAATTCGCTCACGCTTGCGGGCGAAGGAGCGGAAGTGCCAGGCCAGGATCGAGTCGGCCGACACGAGCTTGCGCAGCGTCTCCCGGTTGCCGTTGCAGATCGGGGTTCGGCAAGCGGTCCTTCTGATGCTGCGGCGGACGAGCCGCCACAACGAAACCAGGCGCGGGTAGTCGAGTGCCACGACCAAGTCCGCCCGTGCCATGGGAACGTCGAGCCATTGCGCATAGGCGGTGTCGAGGATCCAGCGATCGGCGCTGCAGATCTCGGTGAGGATCCGCCTCTGCTCGTCCGCCGGCCTCGCGATCCAGCCGGGCAGCCAAGTGAGCTCGTCCACCGCATGCCACGGGAGGCCCGTCCGCTCGGACAGCCGAGCGGCGAGCGTTGACTTGCCCGATCCGGTCACGCCGTAGACGATGATCCGCTGCGCCATCTCGCGGATCCTAAGTTCGGCAGCACTGTCCCAAGCCAGGCGCCGCCGCCAGTGAGGCCCCGCCTGCGAGCCGGGCCCGTCCGCGAGCCAAGCCGCGCAGCGGCCCAGGGCGGGTCATAGCGCGGCCTGGCTCGGTCAGGCGGATGAGCGGCTCAGCTGGCAGCCGCATCGCATGCGGCGTCCGGCAGGCTGCGCCCTTGTGACGAGGCTTCGAGGAGCCGGATGTCGGCCACGCTGCCCCATTCACCTGCGTACGTCTCCTCGGCAGTCCCCATCCGGTTGCGGCGCGCCGCTCGGGCTTGCTTGACCAGGGCGGCACGCTGCAGCTCGCCGTCGAGGTCGCAATGGTGCTGCTTCAAGAGATCTGTCATATACATCGGGAACATTTCGCACCTCCTGAGGCGAGTTCCTGGAGTCCCCCGGTTGGGTCCTCGTTTCACTTGTCTACAAGTTACTTGATTTCCAGCTTGTTGTCAAGCAACTCGGTGACAAGCACCTTGCTTTCAAGCCTTCATCAGCGGTAAGCTGTTCGTACGATGAGCGAGCGGACCGCGCGACCGTCGGGCAGGCGCAGGCAGCGGGCAGACGTTGAGCTGGCAGCTTGCGAGGACGACGACTTCGACGAGCACGCCCGCTGGGCTGCTGCTGCCTGGCACGAGATCGACGAGCAGGTCGAGCAGATCGTCTCCCGCATCGAATCCGCCGAGCGTTACCTCGAGCGGGCGGCGGTCGACACCCGGGACCGGGTCGGGCTCGCCCACGGCGAGTTGAAGATCCTGTTCCGGTTGACCCGGGGGCCCCGTAGCCACGGCGAACTGGCCAAGTCTCTGCTGGTATCGACAGGCACTCTCACGAACCAGCTGGACAAGCTCGAAGCCGCCGGCATGGTGGTGAGGCTCCCCGATCCCTCCGACCGCCGGGGGAAGTTGGTCGAGATGACCGACAAGGGACGCCAGACGCTCGCCGAGTACGTCAACGTGCAAGCCAAGCGCGAGCGTCAGATGCTCTCGCGACTCAGTCCCGAAAACAAGCAGATGCTCAACGATCTGCTGCGCTTGCTGCTGGCCTCATTGCACGACGGGTCGCCGAGTGAGGATGGGGCGCCGGCCGTCGTCGACTGGAACGACTGACCGTCGCCCGCCGGGGGGCTGAACGCCTCCGCGCTCGATAGCTTGGACCCTACGCAGCCCCGACGCACGACAAGATCGAGAAGGTCCAAGCCTGCCGTCAAGGGTCTCGTGCTCGCTCCCGGTGCCAGTGCAGGGCGGGACCACGCCGGCCTCATCGCCATCGAGAAGGCCCTTCTCGGGAGTGGGATCGAGGTCCGGCGAATCGACTTCCCGTACCGGCTGGCGGGGCGCGCCGCACCTGACAGGCCCGACGTGCTGATCTCGACGATCCGCACCGCCGCCGAACAACTGGCGACCGAGAGCCAGCTCGACCCCGCCACGATCGCACTCGGCGGACGTTCGATGGGCGGCCGGATCGCCTCCATGGCGGTCGCCTCCGGCCTGCCCGCCGCCTGCCTCGTGCTGGTCAGCTATCCGCTCCACCCTCCCGGAAGGCCTGACAAGTCGCGGGTCGAGCACTTCCCCGAGATCGACGTCCCGAGCCTTTTCGTGTCGGGGACCAGGGATGCGTTCGGCACGCCGGCGGAGATCGAGTCGGCCGTCAGACCTATCAGCGGACCAGTCACGATTCACCTGCTGGAAGGCGGTGACCACGGCCTGGCGCGACGTGAGGCAGCCGCCGCTGATGCGGTGCGGACCTTCCTCCTGGAGGGCCTGCAGCGGTGACCGAGGTTGCACCTCGTACGCGCCGGTCTGCTGACGAGGTCGACTAGAGCAGCTTGTCGTAGGTGACGGTCGTCTCGTTTATCTGGTCGTTCCCGGAGGGCGCAGGCTTCGCTGACCCGATCCCCCAGCTCAAGTAGACGTGCCCGCCCGGCACGGCGGTGATCCCGAACGTGTCGCCCGGCCAGACGGTCTTGGCTCCGTACGGGCTCGGGACGAGCGAGGCGGGCCCGAGCCACCCTTTGAGGATCGAGAATGGCCGGATGTACATCGCATAGCCCTGGGTGGGTGCGTCGGTCAACCAGGCGACGTAAGCAAGTCCGCGGGTCGACCCGGCGCACTCCACGATGTGCACGGCGTTGTCGTGGTCCGCTGTCACGCGTAGCGGGGTCGACCAGGTCCGGCCGTGGTCGGCCGAGTAGCTCAACCAGCCGATGTCCCCCGCCGCCGACTGCGTGTCCCAGGTCGCATAGAGGTTCCCGACGGCGTCGGTCGACAGATCGCCGTCGATCCACCACTCGGCCAATGACTCGGTCAGGTCGGCGGGACCGAGCCGCACGCCCCGCGTCCAGGTCCTGCCGCCGTTCGAGGAGGAGGTGAACCACTCGTATCCGGGCGCCAGCTGGTAGCCATGACCCCCTCCGTGCCCGATGTAGAGAGCATCGATCGTCCCGTCTGGTTGCACCAGCAGCGGGGCGCCGTAGACGCCGCCTGCCGGATAGCCGGGCGTGAAGATCTTGATCGGCGTCCAGGTCCTGCCGCCGTCCGTCGACTTCTGGAAAGCTCCGTTGAGGTCACCACGGTCGAACGAGCAGCTGCCTCCTGGCGGGCACAGCAGATGGACGAGGCTGTACTGCGGCCCGTAGTCCCACGTCACGTAGATCACGCCGTTGGGGGCCACGGCGATGAAGTCGCGGTCTCCCCAATTGCCTCGGCCGGTTGGATGCAGCTTCACGGACTGCTCGAACGCCTCCCCATCACTGGTCGAAACATCGACCACTGGTGTCACGTCGCCCCCGAGCTCTGTCATGAAGGCGGCGTAGACCGTGCCTCCGGGGCCGAGGGCGATCGCCGGGTCCCACGACTGGCACCTCACGCCGACGGGGCAGGACGATCCCGGCAGAGTCACCGCGTGCTGAAAGGTGTAACCCCCGTCGAGGGACCGGGCGAAGCCGATCCCATTGCACCCGATCCACTCCTCGTAGACGTACGCCAGCTTGGCGTCGACGACCTGCTCCACCTCCGCGTTCGACCGGCCGCACGACTGGCTCACGGGAGCCAGCGCGCCGAAGGTCACGGCCCCTCCGTTGGGCTGTGTGGTGGAGGTGCCGGCGGTGGTCGAGGTGCCGGCGGTGGTGGAGGTCGTGGCAGGGCGGATGGTGGTGCTGCTCGAGGTGCTCGAGGAGTTCGAGGAGGTCGAGCCCGGCGCCGGCGGGGACGACGAAGCGGCGCAGGCGGCGCCCGTGAGCGAGAGAGCGACTAGAACGGCTACCACGGCAGGCTGGCGGCTTCGCACCCGCCAATAGTGCCCGACCATGGGCTTGAAGGGGACGCCGCGCACGTGGCCGAGCGCAAGCCTCGGCTCGCCCGGCTCACCAGAAGCGCTCGACCCCCGGCACCGTCTCGAGATCTGCCAGCAGGAGGTCACGGTCCTCGGAGTCCGAGATCGCATCCGCAGCTGCGAGCGCCTTCTGCACCATGGCCCTCGCCTCCTCCGCATTTCCCGCCACGGCAACCGCCCGGGCAAGCGCTTCGTAGGCGAAAGCGAGGTCGAAGTCCCCGATCCCGTGCAGCTCGCAGATCTCGAGCACCCTCCTCGCATGGTGAAGGGAAGGCTCCGCACGTCCGAGGACGGCATACACCCGCGAGCACTGCCATTCCCCGCGCGCGAGGTTCTCGGGTTTGCCCACCCGGCGCCAGTGGCAAGCCGAGGCGTGAGCGCTGTGCAACATCTCGTCATCCTCTCCGGGAGCCCGATGCTCGTTCTCGAGCAGCTCCCAGGTGCGGTTGAACAAGCGCTTGGCGATCTCCCGTTCGTCCTTCTCGGTCAGTATCTCGTCGAGTGACGCCCTCGGCGGCATGTGCATCTCTCCTTCGCTCGCGAGCAGGTGTTAGAGGCGGCGGATGCGGTCTACTGCAGACGGCGGCCCCTTGACATCGATGCCCCGCTGACGCAGGCTACGGGCGACCCGGGGGTTGCCGGGGCGGGTCGTGCAGCTGCGGAAGGCAGCTCTTTCGGGCCGAACGTGTGCGTTTCGTTCGAGCAGAAAGGGGGACGTGTCTCGTGAAGACGAGCTTCCTCAGAAAGTCATTCAGGCCTCGCGCTGCCGGCCGAGTCGCCGGCATGGCCGGGACGGGCGCCTTGCTCGTGGCAGGTTTGTGCACCGCAGCGCTCCCGGCGATCAGCGGCACAACGGCTGCTGCCACGCGCCCGGCGACGTCGCGCGCCGTGCACGCAACCATGAGCAAGATCGCCTTGCACCGCGTCGGCACCGTCAACCTCTCCTACCTCGGAGGCGAAGACGCGAGCAGTCGGCCGCATGCTGCACAGGGTGGCTCCGCGCCCTACCGGGAGACCCCGCTCGGTCGCATCCATGGTCGCACGGGAGCTTCAACGACCTCGACGGGTAGGGCCGCAAGCATCCTCGCCAAAGCTGCAATCGACCGGTTCGGCGGCAACGTCGCCGGCGAGGTGGGCTTCGACGGGATCGACGCCAATGACAACGGAAGCGTGAACTCCCAGGTCCTCGGGGGCGTCGGGGATGTCAGCCCGCCAGACCAGGGATTGGCCGTGGGGCCGAGCCCGCGCGGGACCGCCATCGTCGAGTTCGTGAACGACGCCCTTGCGGTCTACTCGTCGAGCGGCAAGGCATTGATTCCGCCGATTGCCGCGTTTCAGGCCCTCGACCAGCCGCCGGCCACGTTCTTGAGCGACCCTCGCGCCTACTGGGATCCGGGCACCCGGCACTGGTTCCTGCAGATGTTCGCCTTCGGCGGCCCAGGCGGCACGATCGGCCAGTACGGGTGCAGCAACGGCGGCGCTGTGCAGGATGGCTGTCTGGCAGCTGAATACGTAGCCGTCAGCAAGACCACCAACCCGCTCGGCAACTACGAGGTCTTCTGGTTCAACACGACCGACGGCACGGGCGAGACCGGGCCGGGTGGGCACATCGGCGACGACTGCCCTTGCTTCGGCGACTACGACATGCAGGGTGCAGACGCCAGCGGCTACTACATCACCACCAATCAGTTCTGCAACAACAGCAGCCCTGCCTGCGCGAAGTCCCAGAGCGGTGGCTTCAACGGCACGATCATCTACGCGATCTCAAAGGGCGACCTGGTGGCCGCCGCCACGGGAGGAAGCCTTCCCTCGGTGGTCCGATACGGCGTCGACTTCCTCAGTGACCCGTTCGCGGCCTACCACTTGGCCCCGTCCACTGTCACCCAGGGCTCGCCCGCGCCGCACACCGAGTACTTCGTCGAGGCCAACGCAAACCTGCCGAGCAACGCGATCGCCAGCGGGCTCGAGGTCTACGCGCTGCTCCACACCTCGACGCTCAAGAGTGGGGGCACGCCTCCCCTCGTCATGACGACGGTCGCCACCGAGAAGTACACGGAGTCGCCGCCCAACGCCTCGCAGAAGAGCGGGCCTCTCCCGCTCGGTAAGGAGCTCGGCGCGGCGTGCTACCCGCCACCGCAACCGCCGATCCCATGCACTCCTGCGATCCAAACGGACTTCAACGCCGTCCAGGAAGTGACATACGCGGGCGGGCGGTTGTACGCGGAGCTCGACACGGGCTTCATGTTCGGCAAGCAGGAGAACTCGGGGGCAGCGTGGTTCGTGCTTCATCCAACCACCGGAGCGTCCTCGGTGGCTGTAGCCAATTCGGGCGACGGCTATGTCGAGACGACGCAGAACATCCTGTACCCGGACATCAGTGTCGACTCGTCTGGCCACGGCTACATGATCTTCGCCGTAGCAGGGTCGGCCATGTGGCCGAGCGCTGCCTACGTGAGTTTCAATGGGACTCACGGCGCGGGGAGCGTGGTCCATGTCGCGGCCGCAGGTGTCGACCCGCTCGACGACTTCACCTGCTACCCGCCCTTCGGCCACACCCCAGGGGGACCTGGATGCCGCTGGGGCGATTACTCGATGGCACAGGCCTTTGACGGGAACATCTACATGTCCACCGAGTACATCGCACCTGAGGTGCGAGACACCTGGAGCAACTGGGGCACCCGTGTCTATTGGGCTCCAGCCCAGGGTTAGCTGATTGGTGATCGGGGGGACCTAGTCACGCAGGCGATGCCGCTGGGAGATCCTTCTCCCGGCGGCATCGTCGCGCCTCGGGCAATCACGGAGGGAAGCTAGATGCTGGCCAGCCGGTTGCGCAGCCATCTGCCCGCGCGCAGCCCGAAACGGCAGCAGACATTGATGACCGGCACTGCGCTGGCGCTGGCGGCGCGCCCGGCCACCAACGTCCCGTACCAGAGCAGGCCGGCGGGGATGAGCGACATCGCTATCCCGAGCAGCACCGCACCCGCCTCCAAGTAGGGCTGCCGGCTCGAGAGGAAGGCGACACCGAGCAGTAGCCAGGGCAGGTACAACACCGCAGCCAACACGCCGACTACCGCCCCGGCGATCCCGAAGGCTTCGATGGAGCGGGTCAGAGCGAGCGGTTTCGCATGCTGGGGGTGCGTCACCGAGTGGCCGTACCCGGCGAGCGTCAGCGCGAGGACGATGAGCACCCCTGCGGCCCAACCCGTGGCGGCGAGCCCGGTGATCCGCGACGGCGATAGCCCTCTCAGCACGGCCGACGAGTACCAGCCTCTCTGCCAGTGTTGCCACCAGGGTCGTGCCGACGAGGCTCGGCCCACAAGCCAGTGAGAACCGGCAAGTATCGACAACAGCACCCCCACCGGCACCAGCAACAGGTGCGCCCCCCTGTAGAGATGCCAGCGCCGAGGGACCGTGTGAGGAGCAAACAGCGCTCTTCGCACGGGCGCGTGCAGTCGCACAGGCGCGGGCAACCCCGCAGGCGCACTCTTCGCCCGCGCAGGCACGCGCGGAGGCACGGGCAGCTGCGGGGGCCGTCCCCCGGCGACGGGCACCGGGCCGGGCGGTGAGACCGGCACTGCCGCGGGCACCGAGACGGGCATTGATACGGAGGCCCCTCGCCAGGCCTTGTCGAGGGACTCCAACCAGATCTCGGCGGAGGGACGAGTGCGGGGGGGCCGCGCCAAGGTTTCGCGAAGGAGCCGGCGGATGTGACCGGGCGTGCTCGCCGGCAGCCGCGAAGGATCTCGCGTCTGCTGGTCGCCCACCAGCAGGCGGAGGGCGAGCAGGGCGAGCTTGTAGGAGTCGGACGCCGTGGTCGCCAGCTCTTCGCGGGGGTGGCGCGCGACGACCTCCCAGTCCGGCGTCTCGATCTGCGGCGTGACGCTCCGGCCGGCCAGCCGCATGGCGTCACAGTCGATGAAGAACACCTTCGGAACCGGTGCGAGTGAGAACAGCAGGTTCTTGGGCGAGAGGTCCCCGACGGCCACGTCGTTGGCGGCGAACACCATCAGGCTCCGAGCCACCTCTGCAAGGAGCTGGTACCGGAGCCGGTCGTTGAGCGGGATCCCCGCACGGGCAAGGAAGGCTTGCGGGTTGAGCAGGTGCTGGAACTCGCCGAGAGCCTTCCTGACGTTCCCGGAGGGCAGGCGCATCTTGAAGAAGAACTCGTCGGGGATCGCCGGCATCACGAAGCCGGTCACCCTGCTGGCCTCGCCGACCAGCCTGCACGGCCACGCGCATCTTGCCAGCAGCTCGCGGCCACGGACCTCCGGGAGCCGCTCGAGGAAGCGCGGCATGTCCTCGAGCGCAGCGACGTCGATGCCGGCCAGTACTGCGGGCTTGTACTCCTTGTAGACCATGGAGGACGTGAAGGCGGTCCGCACGCCTGGCGCCGCGAACACCACCGCCTGTCCCCCGTCGCCGAGCCTGTTCAGCGCGCCGAGCCTCGCCTTCGCGATCCGGTCCGTCGACCCGCCGCTTGGCACCCGTAGGCTCAGGCCAGCCACACCGCCACCAGCGTGCGGTCGTCGTCGAAGGTCTCGCGGGAGAAGTCGAGGACGTGGGCGAACTCGAGCAGGCTCGGGGCTCCCCCTCCGAGGACGTCGGCGAAGAGGCGGCCGACGTCGCCGTCTCCGCTCCCCAGCGGATCACCGAAACCATCCGTCCCGACAAGCAAGACATCCCTCGCCCCGAGGTCCACCCGGGAAGGCTCCAGCACGTCCGGCAACCGGGGCAGCCCGACCACGGCCGACGACCACAGGCCGCCCTCGATCTCGTCCTTACCGCCCTCGATCCTCGTGAACCTGCCGCCCGGCAAGGACCCACACCCCGGAGTCGCCTACGCCGGCGAGATGGACCGAGGCATCCTCGCCGCGTCGTTCGAGGACCGCGCACGTGAGGGTCGTGGCGACGATCAGCTCGGCGCCCGTCGGGTCCGGTTGCTCCGCGCCAGAGAGAAGGGCGGCCTGCTGCACCAGCGACCAGGCGGCGCTCTCGAACAGCCCCCGCCAGTCGAGTTCGCAGAGGTCCTCGGGAAGGCTGCTGTCGAGCCACTGGCTCGCGTAGCGGACGGCGGTGCTCGCACCGACGTGGGATTGCGCGGCGCCCGAGACGCCGTCGGCGACAGCGACGATCAGGCGCTGCCGGCCCGACTGGCTGAGCACGGCGATATCGTCCTGCCGGGGGGTCCCGTGGTAGCGATGCAGGACTCCTCGCAAGGATGCCGCCCGCACGGTGAAGCAGCCGTCCGACCACCCGTCGAGGATCGAGTCAGGCCGATATGGAAGGTTGCGGTACTCGGCAAGCGGCGCCACCGGCTCGATGGATGGCGAGGGTTGTCCCACCGCGATCGGGCTCATCGACGGCCAGCCCTGCCGTACGGTGGCGCCTCCCTCGAGCGCCGAGGGATCCGCCATCTATACCGTGTCGACTGCGAGCGATATGAAGCCCTCCGGCTTCTCGACAGGCAGGCTGGCATCGCCGCTGGCGAGGGCTTGGCCCGACTGGATCACCGACTGCGTCAGCGCCCTGATGAAGTTGGCGATGGCGCGGCCGGTGTCCATCCCCGACGCAGCGATGAAGGCGTACTCCGGCCGGGTGGCGACCCTGCGGATGACGGCGGCGTCGGCGTCGCCGATCCCGAAGGCGAGGATGTTGGGGCGCTGCGCGAAGCCCGGGCTCGTCAGATCAGCGTGCGGCTCCTCCCACCCGTCGCCGTTGTTGGGAGCGCCATCGGTCAGCAGGAACACCGCCGGCCGGTTGACCAGATAGCCGTCGCTCTTCATGCGGGCCACGTCGCCTGGTATGCGGTCGAGCAGCGCCCGGAAGGCGGCGGCGAACGAGGTCGAGCCGCCCGACGAGAGTCTCGGCATCTGATCGACCGCCCGCAGGTCGGACGGCTCCAGGTAGCACCTGCAGTCGTCGGAGAAGCCGCTCACGCAGAAACGTACCTTGGCGGCGGCCATGGACTCGCCCTGCAACGCGTCGAGAAGGCTCGTCAGCCCGGAGTTGAGCTCGCCCACATGCGGGGACATCGAGCCCGACTCGTCGGCCACGAAGTAGATCGGCAGGACGGTCCCCGCTGGTTCGGCCATCACGCACCCCTCTGCGCCACCTGCCCGGTCGCGCTCGACCGGTCCCGCGCCTGCGCAACACTACTGAGCACCCCCCGCCGAGGGGTGGATCGGGCCTGGCCCTACCTCATGATTCCGGTGTGGCCGAGCGAGTAACGTCCGGGCTGCGGCCACACGCACAGGCCGTGGGGGCCGTAGCCGACGGGGATCCTGTCCAGCAAGCGACCGGTCTGAGTGTCGATGGCGTACACCACGCTGTTGTAGCGGCCGCTGAGCCAGAGGATCTTGCCGTCCACCGAGACGTTCCCCATGTCCGGGCTGGCCCCTCCCGGGATCGTCCACTTGGCGACGACACGCCGCGTCCGGAACGAGATCACCGAGATCGAGCCCTCGCCGCGATTGGTCGCGTACAAGTACTTGAAGTTCCGGCTGACGTACAGGCCGTGCGTTCCCGCGCCGGTCGGGATGAACCCGACCACCTTCATGGTGTCGCCATCGACCTCCCAGACACCGTTCTTGTTCAGGTCCGCCACGTAGAACACCGACCCGTCCGGCGAGAGCTTCACGTCCTGCGGCTTGGCGCCGGCCGGCAGCCTGATCGACCCCACGTAGCTCTGGTTGGCCACGTCGACCTTGATCAGGCTGGCCCCGAACTCGCAGGAGGCGATCAGGTACGAGCCGTCAGCAGAGAAGTCCATGTGGTCGATGCCGGGGCACGGCACCGGAAGGGAGTGCGCGAGCGCCATCGTGTGCGGATCGCGAAAGTCGAGGCTCTGGTAACGCTCGGCGACGACGATCGCGTAGCGCCCGTCCGGCGTGAAGTACATGTTGTACGGGTCGCGGACGGGCACCGGCTTGCCCGGAAGCCCCGTCTTCGGGTCGATCGGCGTCAGTGCGTTCCCGAGATCGCTCGTGACCCACAGCGTCTCGAGGTCCCACGACGGCACCACGTGCTGCGGCTCCTCGGGCACCGGGAAGGTCCGGACCACCTTGTAGGTGGTGGGGTCGATCTCCGTCACCGTGTTCGAGACGCTGTTCGGCACGTAGATCATCGAGATGTCGCCCCTCACAGCCGGGCTGAGGTCCGAAGGTGTGTCGGCGGCGTAGACGTTGGTGGGGGTCGGCGCGCTCTTGGCGGCGGTCCTCGACGAGGCGGGCTGACCACGGTCGGCGCGGGCGGCCACGGGCGCCTTGCCGGCGGCCGGCGTGCAGCCGCCGGCGAGCATCGAGAGGAGCAGCCCGAAGACGGCAAGCGAGGAAAGCAGCGTCACCCATCGCCTGACCAGGGTCGCCAGCGGGATCCGGCGGGCCCTCGGGCCTCGCCGCACCGCTGCCCTGTACGTGCCCTGGTGGCTGGGGATGTCGAAACTCCGATCCGGACTCGCGCCAGGGCCTAGATCGGCACCGGCTTGCGCTTGCTGCGGCCAGTCTATGAGAGGCGACTCTGCCACACGCGGCACTCAGCGTGGCCCACGACAGCCGAGCGCGGGCCGCCTCTCCCGGCTCAGGGAGCTGGTTCGGCCTTGTAGCTCCACTCGTTCACCGGCGACGGACTGCACTTGCCGAGGACCACCGCGCCGTTGACGTCGTTCAGGCACTTCAGGTACTGGATCCAGGAGATGGTCCCGTTGCCGTTGATCGACCACTGCTGGCGCGGATTGCCCGAACAGATGGTGAAGTCGAGCCGGGAGCCTGTGCTCGATCCCTCGGTGTGCAGGCAGAGCTTGTTCACCACGAAGAACGCGCCGTCGTAGGCGAGGTCCTCGCTCGCTGCCGTGCTGCAAGTCGCCAGTACCAGCGGGGACCCGGACGTGCCACTGCCGCCCTTGTCGGCCAGGCACCGCCCGGACTCCTTGTTCCGGTAGCGGCCGTGGCTGGTCTCCGTCGTCGCCCCTCCGAAACAATGCCCGGTACGCACGCTGAACAGCGCCTCCGTGCTGACGGGCAGGTTGGACGGCGGGTCGATGATCACGGGGGTCAGCAGCGGCTTGCCGTCGGGCAAGCCCTGCGTGAGTGCGTCCTCGCAGTTGATCACGTCGAACTCGTTACCGCCCTTGCCGCCGATCCACAGGTCGAGGTGATGGAGGTGCGGCCCTCCGTCGGGGCCTTTGCCGACCCAGTCGGCTTTGCACTCCTGGCACGAGTCGCCCATCACGAAGTACTTCTCGACCGTCGGGTAGTAGACGATGGTGCCGACCGGGAACTCCTTGACGTAGCTGGCGAAAGTGATCGGGTCCTTGTACGACCCGATCCCTCCTGCGCAACCCGAGTAGGCGGTGGCGCAGCCGGGAGGCGTGTTGTCGTACCAGCCGTAGTAGGTCATGTACGCATCTACGAACGAGGAGCCGGCGGCCGGCGAGGATCGCCCGGCGGATGGCGAGGTCCCAGCGCGACGCCAACACGAGGGAGCCCTGGCGAGCGGCGGGTGCAGCAGTTCCTGCTGTCGCAGCCGTGGCAGCGCCCAGAGCGGCGGCCGACGAGGCAACGACGCCCAGCGCCAGCAGCAGGACCGCCGGTCGCAGGCGGGGTAGAGCGGCTTTCATGGCTTGCACCTCCAGCTGAGTTGCTGGGACGAGCCCAGCTGATAGGTAAGTTACCTATTAGCTGCCGGAGCGACAAGTGGCAGCTGCCGCCCACTGGAAGCGCTGCGGCGGGCCGGATAGGTTTCTCGCCGTCGTCTTCTTCCACCTTCTGGGGGGTGTCACATGATGCGTAGCCGTGCTGCCGCGATCTTCGGCGCGTCCGCCGCATGCTGCCTGGCCGGTCTTGCATGTCTCACGGGCCTGACGGCGGCAGGCGCCAGCCCGCCGCACGAGCCGTTTGCTCGCGGCGGCGCCTACATGGGATGGAGCCTGAGATCGCAGGGGCCTCTCGCCGCTCGGGGTGCTGCTCGCTCGACGAGCCGCCCGCAGGGGCTCGACGTCTCGAGCTACCAGGGAGACGTCGACTGGACGACGGTGAAGGCCGATGGAGCGCAGTTCTCCTACGTGAAGGCGACCGAGGGCACGTACTACACCAACCCGTACTTCACCGAGCAGTACAACGGGTCCTATGGCGAGGGGATCATCCGCGGTTCGTACCACTTCGCCATTCCCAACGGCGGCAGCGGCGCGTCGCAGGCCAACTACTTCCTCGCTCACGGCGGCGGGTGGTCGGCGGACGGCATGACGCTGCCGGGCGCCCTCGACATCGAGTACAACCCGTACGGCGCCGAGTGCTACGGATTGTCGCAGAGCGCCATGGTGAGCTGGATCAAGTCGTTCGTGTACCGCTACCACCGCGTCTCCACCCGCTGGCCGGTGATCTACAGCACCGCCGACTGGTGGAGCACCTGCACGGGCAACTCGACGGCCTTCGGCAAGACGAGTCCCCTCTGGTTGGCCGACTACAACGGCTCGCCCGGCACGGTGCCGGGCAACTGGGCGACGTACACGTTCTGGCAGTTCGCCTCGTCCGGCACCTTCCCGGGCGACCAGGACGTCTTCAACGGCTCCTACACCAGGCTGCAGGTGCTGGCGAAGGGCTGAGGCGGCGAAGCGTCCCCGCCGCTGACGAAGTACCCTTGTCCCACCGAACCCGATCCACCAAGGGAGGGAAGATGCGTCCAGCGTTCATGTCCATCGATACGGCCTCAATGACCTGTTCGGAAGGGATGACGCTTGTCGCACAAGAAGCTCAACTTGGGGATCCTGGCGCACGTAGACGCCGGTAAGACAACACTCACCGAGCGGCTGCTATATGCAGCCGGTGTGATCGACGCCGTCGGGAGCGTCGACCGGGGCACGACTCAGACCGACACCCTGGCCCTGGAGCGCCAGCGGGGCATCACGATCAGGGCTGCGGTCGTCTCCTTCGTGGTGGGCGATACGACGGTCAACCTGATCGATACGCCCGGGCACCCCGACTTCATCGCCGAGGTCGAGCGGGCGCTGTCGGTCCTCGACGGGGCGGTGCTCGTGGTGTCGGCGGTCGAGGGAGTGCAGCCGCAGACGCGCCTTCTCATGCGGGCGCTACAGCGGCTGGCTGTTCCGACGCTGATCTTCGTCAACAAGATCGACCGCGTCGGTGCGGACGACGAGCGGGTGCTGCGTGCCATCGCCCGGCGCCTGACTCCGGCAGTCGTCCCGCTGACGGTCCCGCACGATCTGGGCAGCCGCTCAGCCTGGGTGGAGGTGCCGGAAGGTGCTGCCGGCGGGCACGACAGCCGGCTTGCCGCGGTCCTTGCAGAACATGACGAGTCGGTGCTGGCCGACTACCTCGAGGAGGCCGATCACCTCGCCGAGGGCGGTGTAAGCGGCGCCCCCGCTCGCCAAGACCTGTGGTCGGCGCTCGTCAGTCAGTCTCGGGCGGCGCTCGTCCACCCGCTGTACTTCGGCTCTGCCCTCCGCGGCATCGGGATCGAAACGCTGATGGCCGGCATCGCCGAGCTCCTCCCCTCCACCGAGGCGGATCCCGGCGGCCCAGCCTCGGGCAGGGTGTTCAAGGTCGAGCGGGGAGCAGCGGGCGAGAAGATCGCGTACGTGAGGATGTTCTCGGGCACGCTGCGGGTCCGCCAGCAGTTCGCGTCGGCCGGCAAGGTGACCGCCATCGCCGTGTTCGAGCGAGGCTCTGCACCGCCAAGGGCGTCCGTGACCGCCGGCGAGATCGCAAAGGTGTGGGGTCTGAAGGCGGTGCGTGTCGGCGATGTCCTCGGCGAAGCCCGCGACGGGGACGCCGTGGTCCGCTTCCCGCCACCCACTCTCGAATCAGCGATCGTCCCCGCGGGCCCGATCGACCGCGCCCGGCTCGGCGAGGCTCTGAGACAGCTTGCAGAACAGGACCCGCTGATCAACGTCCGACTCGGCGATCGTGGTGACGATGTTTCGGTCTCCCTCTACGGCGAGGTTCAGAAGGAGGTCATCCAGGCGACTCTCCGCGAGGACTACGGCGTCCGGGCCGACTTCTGCGAGGTGACCCCGATCTACGTCGAGCGCCCCGTCGCCTCGGGCGAGGCGACCGAGGTGCTGCACGCAGAGACCAACCCCTTCTCTGCAACGATCGGGTTCCGCATCGAGCCGGCTCAGCCGGAGTCCGGCCTTGCGTTCGTGGTCGCCATCGACCCTCGGGACGCTCCGCTCTACGTCTACAAGACGATGGCCGGTTTCGTGGAGCACATGGAGGGGTTCGTCAGACGGACCTTGGAAGAGGGCCTTCACGGCTGGCGGGTCACCGATTGCACCGTCACCCTGAGCCGCTGCAACTATGCGCTGGCCGACGGCCCGCCGTCGCGGCGGGGTGCCACGTCGACCCCCCTTGATTTCCGCGGTCTCACCCCGATGGTCGTGATGCAGGCGCTCCAACGGGCCGGCACCGTCGTATGCGAGCCGATGGTGCGGCTGACGATCGAGACTCCACCCGACGCTGTCGAGGCCGTCAACACCGCCCTCGGCAAGGCCGGTGCCGCCATCGAGTCGGTGCTGCTCCAAGGCGAGTACACGAGCGTCGACGCTCTGTTGCCATCGCGGCGAGCCGTCGAGATCCAGCGGCTGCTCCCCGAACTGACGAGCGGGGAGGGAGTCATCGAGACGAGCTTTGCCGGCTACCGACCACTCAACGGTGCTCCGCCCGAGCGCAGGAGAGCAACCGTGAACCCGCTCGACAGGCCGACCTACGTGGCCGCCCTCACAGGTCGGCACGGCGCTTGAGGTCCCGCTCGGCGGAGTAGCAATGATTCGTGACGATGGACCGGGCATGACACCTGCAGAGCGAGCTGCAGCAGAGGTCGAGGCGCGGGGCAAGGACCGTTTCGTCGATGGTTGCACGGCCCTGCTCGAGAGGCGGCCGAGCGACGTCGACGACGAGCTCGTGGCGGCGCTCGGCGGAGATCACGGCGTGAACGTCCTGGCGGGGGCAGAGGGCGGTAAGGAGGGGTACTGGCCGAGGGTCTGGGCCGCCCGGGGGCTCCTCCACGTGTGGGACGTGCGGGCGACGGCAGCGATCATCGGCGCGCTGGCTGACGAGGCATGGCGCGTCCGCGAGACTGCGGCCAAGGTGGTGGCGCGCCATGTCGTCGGTGACGCGCTGCAGGCGGCGGCCGGGCTCGCTTCCGGCGACGACAACCCACGGGTCCGCCGGGCAGCGTCGCGCGCTGTCGAGAGCATCATCGGGAAGGAGAGCTGAGGCACGTCCTGTTCGGCGCCGACCGATCGCTGCCCGGGGGCGACTCGGAGTCCGGAAACACCGTGGCATTAGGATCCCGGCGACAGGATCCACCTTCGGGACTTCTCAGGGGGCGAGACAATGGCCAAGACGTTGCGGGTGACGGTCGAAGTCGGACCCAAGGGCAAGAAGGCGGCAGCAGTGGCGCCGGACTGGCCAGGACTGGAACGCGGCGGCAAGACCGGAGAGGCGGCCGTGGAGGCGTTGCAGTCCTACCTGCCGCGGTATGCGGAAGTCGCACGGCTGGCGGGCATGGATGCCGAGTACGGCCAGATCGGCGGCGCCAAGATCGTGGAGGAGTACGAGGGCACGGGCTCCACGGACTTCTGGGGCATCTCGTTCGCCTTCTCGAGCTTCGACCGCCGAGCGATCTCCGCCGAGGAGCTCGAGCGCCAGCTGGCTCTCCAGCAGGCCTGCTGGAGGTACTTCGACGGGGTCCGCTCACGCGTTTCGGCCGAGATGCGCAAGGGCCCGCGTGGGGGTGGTCGTGATCGGGACCGGATCGTCCTTCACACCCTCGCCGCCGAGCAGGATTGGGCACCCAAGGTCGGTGTGCGGGCTGCGGCCGGTGAGGTCGTCACCGACCCCGCCGGTCTCGAGGCCTACAGGGATGCCTTCTGCGGCGCCATCCGCGCCTTCCATGCAGAGGGCCGGATGGCACGCAACTGGCCCCTGCCATACCTGATCCGCCACACCGCCTATCACACCATGGACCATGCCTGGGAGATGGAGGACAAGGACGTCAGCGACACGAACGGATGACCCGGCTGGGGCGACTCGTGTAGCGCTCCCCCACCCCCGGCCCCTACTGCACGAGGTCCCGTCGGTGATGAGCGGCTGTGTGCAACGAGCCGATCATCGCCCGACGGGACCCTGAGCGATCTGCTACGACGCCCGCCTAGCGGGCATTCACCCCTAGGGAAGACCTTGGTAAGGGGCGGCGACGATGCCGACGATCGGCCCACGCAGCTTGCCTGCGAGACCAACCGAGAAGATGTCACCGTCGGCCCTGGCCAGCCCGAAGGTCAACACCTCGCCCTGGGAGGTGACCATCCAGTAGCCGGGGGCCTCGGGGCAGGTGGCGACGCTCACCACCGAACCCTTGAGGTGACCGGCAGCTCCGTCCGAATAGGCATTGCCGTAGAAGTGGGCGTCACCGAAGTTGAACAGTCCACCGTCCGCACCCACCATCCAGTACCCGAGACCGTCCGGTGTGGCCGACATCCCGACGATCGGTGCGTGCAGCGAGCCCGCCTTCCCGATCGAGTAGATGTTGCCGTAGAAGTGGGCGTCCCCGAAGTTGAACAGTCCACCGTCGGCACCCACCAACCAGTAGCCGTGCCCGTCGGGCGTGGCCGACATCCCGACGATCGGGGCGGCCAGCGAGCCGGCCTTGCCGATCGAGTAGATGTTGCCGTAGAAGTGGGCGTCGCCGAAGCTGAACAGGCCGCCGTCGGCACCCACCAGCCAGTAGCCGTGCCCGTCAGGCGTAGCAGCGATACCGACTATCGGGGCGGCCAGCGAGGAGCTCAGTCCACTCGAGTAGAGGTCGCCGTAGGAGGTGGCGTCGCCGAACGTGAGCACCTGGCCCTCGCTGGTGACGAGCCAGTAGCCGAGACCGTCCGGCATCGATGCCATGCCAGCGACCTTGCCCTCGACGGTCGTCGGGTAGTTCGGCTCCTCGGTGCTGCCGCGGAAGCGGCTGCCGCCGAAGGCGAAGACTCCCCCGTCAGAGGCGGCCAGCCAGTAGCCGCCGTTGATCACGAAGGCGGTGCCGGCCGTGGCGCCGAGGTAGTTGGAGTTGCCCGAGTAGGTGGCGGTGACAAGGTACCTGCCGTCCGGCTGGACAGGAGCCTTGCAGGACGCCGCACCCTCGATCACGGCGGCGCTGCAGAGGACGGTCCCGTTCGTGGTGAAGGTGACGGTGCCCGGCCCGGGCGGCAGGTCGCCGCCGGACAGCTCGGGTGCAGCCGCCCAGACGCCGTCGACCGGAGTGGCCGATGCCACGAAGCTCGTCGGCGCCCGTGTGACCGAGAAGGTCGTGGAAGCCGTCGACGGCAGGTAGTTGATGTCGCCGCCATAGCTGGCGGTGACGTTGTAGGTTCCCGGCACGAGCACGGCCGTCGTGCAACTCGCAGCACCAGACGCCACCGGCGACGAGCACAGCGTCGAGTCGCCTGCCGTGAAGGTGACGGTTCCCGTGGCGTCGGCCGGCAAGCCGGCGGCCGAGAGGACGACCGTGTTCCCGTACGTCGTCGTCGACGGGCTCGCCTGGGCGGTGAAGGCGGTCCCCGCCTGGGTGATGGTGAAGCTCGTCGGGGCGGACGATCCGGCGTAATCGGTGTCACCCGAGTAGGTCGCCGTCACGTCATAGGTCCCCGCGTCGAGTGGTCCGGTCTGGCACGAGACCGGGCTAGCCGGCAGCGTCATGTGCAAAGTGTCGAACCACCCGCCGTGAACGTGATCGTCCCTGTCGGGGCGTCGACGGCGCCACCGCCTACGGGCAGGCCCGTTGCGTAGAGCGTGACGGTGTTCGGGTGGGCGGTCGAACCGGGAGCAGCTCCAGCGGCGATCGAGGTCGGGGCCTGGTTCACCGTGAAGGAGGTGTTGGCGGTTGAGCTGTCGTAGTTGCTGTCGCCCGAGTAGGTGGCGGTCACTGGATAGTCGGCGGCGTCGAGGATGCCGGTGCTGCAGACGACGGGCAGCGCCGGGAGCGTGACCGTGCAGAGGGTCGAGACGCCCGACGAGAACGTCACGGTGCCCGTGGCGTCAGAGGGCAGCCCCGTCGCCGACAGCCTCACACGGTTGCCGTAGGTGGCCGACGTGGGGCTGGCCGAAGCGGTGATCGCTGTGACCGCCTGATCGATGGTGAACGACGTGCTGGCGGTCGAGCCCGAGTAGTTCGTGTCGCCCGAGTACGTGGCGGTCACGGAGTAGTCACCGGTTACCACGACGCCCGTGGAGCACGAGGCGGGGATCGACGGCAGGGTGACGGTGCACAGTGTCGTCGAGCCCGACGTGAAGGTGACAGTCCCGGGCCCGTCGTCCGGCAGGTTGGTGGCGGTCAACGTGACGGGAGTGCCGTAGCTCGTCGGCGTCGGGCTGGCAGACGCCGCGATCGCGCTCGCCGCCTGCGTGATCGCGAAGGACGTCGACGCCGTGGTGCCGGCGTAGTCGGTGTCGCCAGAGTAGGTCGCCGTCACCGGGTAGCTGGCGGCGTCGAGCACCCCAGTGGTGCACGAGACAGGGCTCGACGGCAATGTCACCGTGCATAGTGTCGTCGCGCCCGACGTGAACGTGACTGCTCCGGTAGCACCCTCCGGCAGCCCCGTCACCGTCAAGATGGCGTCATTGCCGTACGTGGTGGAGGTCGGCGATGCCGAGGCCGTGAGCGAGACGCTGGCTTGCGTTATCGCGAACGAGGTGGAGGCAGTGGCGCCGGCGTAGTTGGTGTCGCCGGAGTAGGTCGCCGTCACCGGGTAGCTCGCCGTGTCGAGCACCCCGGTGGTGCACGAGACCGGGTTCGCCGGGAGCGTGACGGTGCAGAGCGTCGTCGTGCCGGACGTGAAGGTCACGTTCCCCGTGGTGCCCGCCGGCAGGCCTGCCACCGAGAGGGTGACGGTGTTGCCGTAGTTCGTCGAACCGGGGTTGGCACTGGCCGTGAACGAGGTTCCGGCCCGGCTGATCGTGAACGACGTGGTGGCCGTCGAGCCGGCGTAGTTGGCGTCGCCGGAGTAGGTGGCCGTGACCGGGTACGTCCCTCCGGGAAGGGCAGCCGTGTTGCACTGGGCAGGGGTCGCCGGCACCGTGACGCTGCAGAGCGTCGTCGATCCGGAGGTGAAGGTCACCCTTCCTGTCGCGGCGCCGGCAGGCCGCTGGCCGACAGCGTGACCGTGTTGCCGTACGGGGTCGTTCCCGGAGCGGCAGCGGCCGTGAAGCTGGTCGCCGCCGGGGCGATAGTGAACGACGTGCTGGCGGTCGAGCCGGCGTAGTTGGAGTTGCCGGAGTAGCTCGCCGTCACCGGGTAGGTCCCACCCGGCAGAGCGGCGGTCGTGCACTTCACGGAGCTGGCCGGCAACGTGACGCTGCACAGCGTGGAGGAGCCGGAGGTGAAGGTGACGGTCCCGGTCGCTCCGACCGGCAGGCCGCTCGCCGAGAGGGAGACGGTGTTGCCGTACGAGGTCGAGCTGGGTGTCGCCGCTGCTGTGAAGGGAGACGGAGCCTTGCTGATCGCGAACGAGGTCGTTCCCGCAGCGGGGCTGTCGCTGCCATCACCCGAATAGGTGGCGGATACCGGATAGCTGCCCGGAGCCAGTACACCGGTCGTGCAGCTTGTCGGCTCCCCCGCCAGACCGGTGAGGGTGATCGTGCAGAGGGTATTGCCGCCGGACGTGAAGGTGACGGTGCCGGTGGCAGTCGGCGAGATGTCGGTCTCGGACAGCACGACCGGGTTGCCGTAGGTGGTTGTCGACGGCGTGGCGGCTGCCGCGAAGTTCCACGCGACAGGCACCTCGTTGCTCACCTCGGCGGCCTCGGATGCAGGCGTATAGCTCGCCTGCCAGATGTCGGTGCCGGGGACCAAGCTCTCATACGTGAGGGTGGCAACGCCCGAGGCATTCGTGCTTCCGGTTACGGTCGAGGTCGTACAGGGGCCGGACACGCACGAGAACGTCACCGTGCCGCCCGAGACCGGCGTCCCGTTGTTGATCACGGTCGCACTGATGGTCTGGTCGCTTCCGGCCACCGCACCGCCGGCCGGACCGGCCAGCGTGACGTTGCCACTGACATTCGTCCCGGGCTGAGTGCAACCAGGGCTGTTGGCGCCCTGCCAGCTCACCTGGATGTCGACCGAGGTGAGCCCGGCCGGGGTTGTTCAGCGTGAGGACAAAGTCGGGCAGGTTGTCGGCTGCCGAGAAGTTGTACCCGGTGAGGTTCACCGATCCCGTGGTGTCGAGAGTTGCCGGGTTCGGCTCGGAGAGGTCCAGAGCGGCCCGCCGTCGGTGTTCTCGAACTGACGCTCCCCCCGCCATAGACGCTCGGCGGGTCGGGCTGGTCACCTGCAGGTTGGTCCACTCAGTCGGGACGCATTGCTGCGGCGGGGCCACGAGCCTTTGGCCTGAGGAGCGAATGGGGAACTGCGTGCAGCCGCCGGCCGTAAAGCGTCGAAGTTCTGGATCTGTCCGAGTCCGCTGTCGGAGTTCACCCAGAGGCACGTTGGCCGGGACGGATCCGGTTGACGGTGTAGGGGCCGTAGGATGTCCCGTGAACGTCTTCGGGGAAGTTGGCGCAGGCTCGCCGCACCGCGTTGAGGCTCCAGTCATAGCAATCGACGTCGAGGGCGCCGGCGTTGTAGTTCCACAGAGACTCCGCGGCGGCCGACCGTGGTGGCCGGGCCTTCCACGCGCGCTGGCGGTGATGTCGTGCCGAGCCCGGTAGGGGGTGGGTAACGCCGCACCGCCAGGTTCCAGCATTGGGGGCGGCGCCGGTCGGCAGGCAGAGGCCGAGGTGTTCCCGTTCGACGTCGAGCATCGGAACGGTCCCCGTTCGAGCCCAGATAGTTGATGCCCGTGTCGACCGGCCAACTACCTGGGCACACGTCCCCGGCGACGGATGGGTCGTAGCAAGCGAGCACGTCGGTGCCCCCGGACGGGGCGATCGGGATCATCGATCTGACCGCCGAAGTTGGCGATCGAGGGGGCCGGGGAACTGAGCGTGAACGTCGAGGCGCTCCCGAAGTTCAACGGTGTAGGGCTGCCCTGGACAAGCCGCGAGCGTCGCTGAGGCTGAAGCACATCAGCTCGTCCTCAGACCCGCTCGCCGCCGACGATGTCTGGAAGTAGTTGACGGCGTAGTAGTTGGAGCCTACCAGGACTGGGTCGCTGATCTCCCCCGATGCCGGAGTTGTTGAGTGGCGCCTGCCGATGGCGAGTGGGGTGAAGCCGCAGAAGATGCTCCCGCCCCCGTGCCGCTCGGTGTGATGCACTCGACCCCGGCGGTGCTGTCGTCACGGGTCACGTAGACGTAGATGTTGCCGTCGCTGGCGGCGGTGAGGCCGGGCTGCCCGGGGTGGCGAAGCTGTGCCCGTTGTCGGCTAATGGTCTGGGGGCTCCCAGCAGGCGCTGGCACCCGCCTGGTTGTGGCAGGCGATCTGGAGGTGTCGGCTGATGGTGGAAGACGTTGAACAGCTGCGTCGCGGTTAACGCCAAGCCCCACCCGTCACCGCCCGAGGAGCCGGCGAAGCTCGATGCCGGCGGCGCCGGGACGTTGATGTTTGCGGTATAGGTGACAGTGCCACCCGAAGTGGCACCGGCCGGCGCAGGGGTCAGCGCCACCGCTGAGGCAATGGCAACGGGCACGACCGCCAGCATGGCGGTGAGCGCTCGCGCGTTGTATCTAAGCCGGGCGGCTGACAGCGCCGCGCGAAAAGCTCGTCCAAAGTGAATCAATTTTCCTCCCGCGACCGATAGGTTCGGGGGCAAAAGTAAACGAGGTACGTCGTTGTTGTCAGGGGTTAGGCAACAATAAATTGCCGCTCAAGATGACGGAACCTTGCGCCGATAACTCGCTCCGCCTGCCGTTCCAGGAAGACGAATAGGGGCGTCTACCTCGGCATCTTTCCGTTCTTCACCGGAATCTGCGGCGCCGGATTGTTCGCCACCTGACTCTGCGCCTCCAGCAGTTCGGCCGTCGTCGCCGCCACCTTCAGGCTGTTCGTCGTAGGAAATCGCGCCGGATCGCGGAAGCAAAACGCAGATGTCATATCGCCGACTGTCTGGCGCCGCCACTTGCTGATGTAGGGCTCAAGTACACCGAACCTTGCCTCGATGAGACGGATCAGCGAGGAGCAGCCCAGCCGCACGAGCACGAAAGACCAACTCCCCCGCAAACCGGGGCCGGCGACTCCCAGATGTCGCCCCGGGCAACCTACTTCGAGCAAGAGCCCGTTGCCTGCTAAGGCGGCACCGCACGAGCAGGCAAAACACGGGGCGCCGGCGCGGTGCTGCTAGGTTCCCGCGGACGCACTCAGCTGACAGGCTTCATGTAGGAGGTTCCACGTTGCGCCAGATGTCCGCCCCGCCGGCAGGTTCCATGCGCCGCTGCGCTGCCGCCATCGCTCTCACCCTCGGCGCGGTAACCGCTCTCACCGCGGCCGCGGGCGCTTCGCCGGCCGCAAAGGTGGTGCCGTCGCGCATCTCGGTGGTGCCGGTTCCCGGGGACAACTACGCCCCGGCCGGCACCGACCTCACGTTTCGAGGCGTGAGCCCCTCGGCGCTGGCGGGGCTGAGCGTGGTCGGCTCGAAGAGCGGACGCCATCCGGGCACCTTGCGTGCGGTTCAGGGTGGCTCCGTGTTCGCGCCCGAACAGAGCTTCCTGCCGGGAGAGCGGGTCACGGTGCACGCGCCTCTGCTCGACGTGACCGGCTCGCCCGGTGCGCCCTACACCTTCGCAACAGCCGGCTCGGTGTCGCGGAGTGCCGCAGCTGCGGCGCTGGCGGCTGCGGCACGAACCGACGAGGCGACCGGCTCGCGACCCCACGGGAATGACCCGCTACCCGGATGTCCCGCGCCGACCTACTACAGCGAGCCGCAGCTCCACGCGCAGGGCCTCTGCATGAACCTGGGCGTCACGACCAGCGGCACAGAGTCGGGGACGTACTTGTTCCTCACGCCCGGGTCGGTCCCGGGAGCGGGTATCTATCAGGACAACGGGCAGCTCGTGTGGTGGCAGTCGACGCCGGTCGCCGGCGATCGCGAGGACAACAACTCGGTGGTCCAGTACGGCGGGCAGCCGTACATGGCGATCTGGGCCGGCACCTCCACCACCTACGGCCAGGGCACGGTCACGCTCTACAACGAGCACTACCAGCTGGTGGGCCAGATAAACCCCAGCGGGTTCCCGCCAGGGACGATCGACCTGCACGAGTTCCGCATCACCCCGGCGGGCGACGCCCTGTTCGGCATCTATGAGCCCGTCCCCATGCCCGGCAACCCGTCGGTGACCGTCCTCCAGTACGTCGTGCAAGAAGTGTCACTCATCAACGGGCCGCAGGGCATCCAGACGGGGTCCCTGCTCTACGAGTGGGACTCGCTCACCGACGTTCCGACCACCCAGTCGCAGGAACCAGCCCCCAGCTCGGGATACTTCGACTACTTCCACGGCAACGCCATCTCCCCCGACGGCAGCAACCTGATCGTCTCCTCACGCAACACCTGGGGACTGTACGAGCTGGATGCCACGACAGGAGACCCCGATTACGGCCACGTCATCTGGCAGGTCGGAGCAAAGGGCGACGCCCAACTCAGCGGAGAACCCTGGTGCTACCAGCACGACGTGACGAGACTCGTCGCCGCCGACACCTACAGCCTCTTCGACGACGGCGGCACCGGGCCCGGCTGCCAGCCGGGCTCCACGGAGCACCCTGCTCGGGGCCTAGTGATAACCGTGAACCCTTCCACCACTCCGGCCAGCGTCTCTCTCAGCACCTCCTACACGCACAATCCTCCGATAGAGACGTTCGCCACCGGAAGCACGCAGATCCTCCCCAACGGGGACATGCTGGTCTCGTGGGGTGTGTGGCCTGAGGTCACCGAGTACAGCCCGACCGGAGCCGTGAAGATGGACCTGTCGATGACCACCGCCTCCTACCGCGGCCTCCGCTTCGCCTGGCAGGGTGAGCCGCTCACCCCACCCTCGATCGCGGCGACCGGAGTAGCCGGGAAGCCCTTCGTCTACGCCTCTTGGAACGGGTCCACGGAGGTCACCCAGTGGCAGGTGCTCGCCGGAGCCGGACCTTCGTCGCTCTCCCCGCTCGGGGCACCGGTGCCGAAGACCGGCTTCGAGACGGCGATCCCGCTCGCCGACGGGTACCCCTACGTCGCCGTCGAGGCGCTCGGCGCGACCGGCGCCGTCCTCAGCACCTCGGCAACCGTGCCGATGACCGGGTACCTGACGCTCACCTCGGCGGGAGCGGTGACAGCCAGCGGCGCCTCGGCCGATCCCGGCTCCCCGGCACCGGCCGCGCTCAACGCACCGGCGGTGGCGATCGCCCCCACCGCCGACGGCGGCGGGACCTGGTTCGCAGCCGGCGACGGAGGGGTTTTCGCAGAGGGTGACGCCCACTTCCACGGCTCGCTCGCCGGCCAGCACATCAACGCTCCGGTGGTCGGCATGGCCGCCACGCCCGACGGCGGCGGCTACTGGCTCGTGGGCGCCGACGGGGGTGTGTTCTCGTTCGGCGACGCCCACTTCCACGGCTCGCTCGGCGGGTTCCATCTCAACGCTCCCATCGTCGGCATGGCCGCCACACCGGACGGCGGCGGCTACTGGCTGGTCGGTGCCGACGGAGGCGTGTTCGCCTTCGGCGACGCCGCCTTCCACGGCTCGCTCGCCGGCCACCACCTCAACGCTCCGGTGGTGGGGATCGCGATGGCGTCCGGCGGCGCCGGCTACTGGCTCGTCGGGGCCGACGGAGGCGTGTTCGCCCTCGGGAGGGCGGCCTACGAAGGCTCGGCGGCAGGGGCCGTGCCCAGCGGCTCACGGGTGGTCGGCATCGCTTCCTCCTCCGACGGACTCGGCTACTGGCTCCTCACGAATGGTGGCCCGGTCATCGCCTTGGGGGACGCCGTCCCGTTCGCGCCCTCGGGCACGGGGACGTTCGTCGGGATCGCCGCCGCCAAGGCCTGAGGAGCGAGAACAGCGGCGGGTCAGTAGTGCCAGGGGAAGGGAGCCCAGTCCGGGTGCCGTTTCGTGAGGAAGGCGTCGCGGCCCTCCTTGGCCTCGTCTGACCCGTAAGCCAGCCGGGTCGCCTCGCCGGCGAACAGCTGCTGGCCGACCAGACCATCGTCGACGAGGTTGAACGCGTACTTGAGCATCCGAACCGAGGTCGGGCTCTTGCCGTTCACCTCCCCTGCCCACTCGAGCGCGACACGTTCGAGCTCGGCGTGCGGAACGACGGCGTTCACCATCCCCATCCTGTGCGCGTCCTCTGCGGTGTAGGTCCGTGCGAGGAAGAAGACCTCGCGTGCGAACTTCTGACCCACCTGCCGGGCGAGGTAGGCGGATCCGTAACCCCCGTCGAAGCTCGCCACGTCGGCATCGGTCTGCTTGAAGCGCGCGTGCTCGGCGCTGGCGAGCGTCAGGTCGCACACCACGTGGAGGCTGTGCCCTCCACCCGCCGTCCAGCCGGGAACGACGCAGATCACGACCTTCGGCATGAAGCGGATCAAGCGCTGAGCCTCGAGGATGTGCAACCGGCCGACCGGCGGCGTGCCGTCGCCGCTCTCGTACTGGTATCCGTCGGCACCTCGCGCCCGCTGGTCGCCACCGGAGCAGAACGCCCATCCTCCGTCGCGAGGTGACGGCCCGTTGCCGGTCAGCAGGACGCAGCCGATGTCAGCCGACTGGCGGGCGTGATCTAGTGCGGCGCAGAGCTCGTCGACGGTGTGCGGGCGGAACGCGTTGCGGACTTCCGGCCGGTCGAACGCGATCCTCACAGTGCCCTGACCCCGGGCCCGGTGATAGGTGATGTCGGTGAACTGGAAGCCCGGCACGGCTTCCCAGGCGTCGGGATCGAACAGCTCGGAGACCATCTCGCGAGCCTAGGGACTGCGGAGCGGGCGGGACGGCAGCCTCCACGACGAACGGGGAGGGTCTAGAAGCGAGGCAACGCCGTGATCCCGACCACAGACCCATGGAGCTTGCCGGCAAGCCCGACCGAGAAGATGTCGCCGTACTTGGCACCGTCGCCGAACGAGAGGACCTCGCCCTGGTCCGTCGTCATCCAGTACCCGAGGCCGTCAGGGCTGCTCGCCACGCCGACAACCGTTCCCTTGAGATGACCTGCCTGCCCGTCGCTGTAAGCATTCCCCTCGAAACGACCGTCGCCGAGCGCGAACAGCCCACCGTCCGAGCCTGCCAGCCAGTAGCCGCCGCCGTCGGCGGTCACGGCGATGCCGACGATCGGCGCCGTCAGGCGCCCCGCCAGCCCGAGCGAGTAGATGCTGCCGTGGAACTTGGCGCTCCCGAAGGCGAACACCCCGCCGTCCCCACCGACCAACCAGTAGCCGTCGCCGTCGGGCGCCGCCGCGATCCCGACGATCGGCGCCGTCAGGCGGCCCGCCAGCCCGAGCGAGTAGATGCTGCCGTGGAACTTGGCGCTCCCGAAGGCGAACACCCCGCCGTCCCCACCGACCAACCAGTAGCCGTCGCCGTCGGGCGCCGCCGCGATCCCGACGATCGTCGCCGCAAGGTGCGAGCTGTCCGCGTAGAGGTCGCCGAACGAGACGGCGTCCCCGAACGTGATGATCTGCCCCTCACTGGTGACGAGCCAGTAGCCGCCGCCGTCGGCTGTCGGCGCCAGCCCCACGACCTTTCCGTGAACAGTCGTCGGCGAAGCCGGGCTCCTCTGTGCTGCCGTGGAAGCGGGCGCCGCCGAAGGCGAAGACCCCACCGTCCGATCCCGCCAACCAGTAGCCGCCATCGACCACGAAGACGGTGGTGGCTGTCGAGGACAGATAGTTGGAGTCGCCCGAGTACGAAGCCTGCACAGACCACTTCCCTCCGGGAAGAGCTCTCGTATGACAAGAGGCCGTGCCCCCAGAGACCAAAGCCGAACAGAGCAAGACGCCTCCTGAGGAGAAGCCGACACTTCCGGTGCTCCCAACAGGAAGGCCCGTCGCTGCGAGCAGGACCCGGCTCGGGTACACCGCCGCCTCAGGTGTCGCGCTTGCCACGAATTCAGTCGGCGCCTGGTCGATCGTGAAGCTCGTCGCTGCTGTCGAGCCTACGTAGTTCGAGTCGCCGGAATACGTGGCAGTCACGGCGTAGGTTCCCGTTCCGAGTGGGGAGGTGGTGGTACAGGAGCTCGACGGCAGGGTCGCGGCGCACAGCGTCGAGCCGTTCGCTGTGTAGGTCACCGTGCCAGTAGGGGCGACTCCGTCGCCGGCCGTGACGAGCCCGCGTTCGCTCAATATGACGTCGATGCCGTAGGTCGTCGACGTCGGGTTCGCCGATGCGCTGAACGACGTGCGCGCCTTGTCGATAGTGAAGCTGGTCGTCGCCGTCGAGCCTTGGTAATTCGAGTCGCCGGAATATGTCGCGGTCACGTTGTAGCTTCCCGCTCCAGGCGCAGTGCTCATCCAGCAGAACGGGTCAGGCAAGGTGACGGTGCACAGCGTCGAGCTGTTGGCGGTGAAGGTCACCGTACCTGTCGGGGCGACACCGCCTCCCTTGGCCACGAGCCCTTGCTCCCACAAGCCGACGTCGACGCCGTAGCTCCCCGTCGATGCGGAAGCCCCGGCGACGAAGCTGGTCCCCGCCCAGTTCACCGTGAAGCTCGTGGTAGCGGTCGATCCGGCATAGTCGCCATCGCCTGAGTACGTGGCCGTCACGGTGTAGGTGCCGGTCACCGGCGGCGTGGCGGTCGCGCAGGAGGTGGATGGAAGCGTGGCGACGCACAATGTCGAGCTGTTGGCGGTGAAGGTCACTGTGCCCGTTGGCGCCGGAGCGCCGTCGGCGGCGACGAGACCGCTCTCGCTCAAGGTCTCCTCGTTGCCGTAGCTCGCCGGAGTGGGCGACGCCGAGGCGGTGAAGGAGGTCGTCGCCTTGTCGACCGTGAAGCTCGTCGTGGCCGTCGAACCGGCGTAGTTGGAGTCTCCCGAGTAGGTCGCGGTCACGCCATAGGTACCTGGTACTGGTGCGGTCCCCGTCGCGCAGGAGGTCGTCGGCAAGATCGTCGTGCACAGGGTGGAGCCGGCGGCTGAGAAGGTCACTGAGCCGGTCGGGGCGACGCCGCCTCCCGCAGCGACGAGCCCGCTCTCGCTGAGAGTGATGTCGCTCGGATAGGTCGCCGGATTCGGGCTCGCGGAGGCCGTGAAGCTAGTCGGTGCCTCGCCGACGGTGAATGCGGTGGCAGCCTTCGAGGCCTCGTGAGCGGAATCGCCAGAGTAGGTCGCCACCACGATGTAGGTACCTGGCGCCAGCGAAGCCCTGGTGGTGCAGGAGGTCGCGGGCAGTGTGGTGGTGCACAAAGTCGAACCATTGGCGCTGAAGATCACCGAACCAGTCGGGGGGGTGCCCCTGCCGGCAGCCACGAGTAGGTTCTCGTGAAGCGTCTCGGTTCTGCCGTATGTCGCCGGGACCTGGTTCGCCCAGGCGGTGAAGGCCGTACTCAGCTTCGGTCGTGGATCCTGCACATCGCTGCTCGACTGCGGTGCTCCCGTTGCAGGCGCACGAGATACGACCCCACCGTGCGGCATCCGATGACCGGTGGCAACCGAGGCCGCAGCGGCGCCGGCCGTCGCTGCGCTGAACGTGGCGGAAACGATCAGGGCGGCGACGACCACCGAGGTTGGACGAGACCTGATCACCGAATGCAGCTTTAGGCCATCGTCTCCCATGCTGCTTCCCCTTCTAACCTGCCGGATCCTGGTCTGGACCTTACTATCGCGACGTCTACCCGTGCCATTACTTGCGCTGAGTTTCGTGGCGGTGGTCTTCTCAGCGCCGCTCTTGCACCTCTCGCGCGAGTCGCTTGGGAGCACGGGCAAGGTAGGCATCGCGGACGACGATCTCGAGCATCGGCAGTGCCATCTTCTCGAGTTCTGCAAGGACTGCCGGATAGCCGTTGAAGTGCGGGGTCGTGAAGAACAGATCAGGCTCCTCGGCGAGCATCTCCTCCTTCGCCTCGAGGTCGCGAGTCCTGATCCCGAGGATCGGCCCTGCCGGCGCGCCAGCCCCGAGCGCGGCCAGATCGGACTTGCGCAGTGGCCGCTCCCAGGCGAAGAGCTTGCCGCCGATGCGCCATTCCCAGCCCTCGTCCGCCTGCGTCACCTCGGGCAGCGAGAGCGCGTAGCGCCGGACATCCTCCCAGTTCGCCATGCGCAACCTTACAAACGGCACATGGGGTCAGCGCGGCTCCGTCAGCCTGCTTGTGGCTCACGACCTTGCGGTTCGCTACCTTGCGGCGGGTTACCTGAGCGCTTCGTCGTCCCGACGACGCTGTTGTCCACTTGATGGCCGGCCCGCGTGTACTCGTCCTCGGTCATCGGTTTCCCGTGGACGCGGGTCTCGACGACCTGCTCCGGCCGGCGCTGGTTCTGGGTGGCCTGCAGCGCGATCGACTCCTGATCGGCCTTGGTGAGCGGCGGTTGCACCATCGCCCGTGGCCAGAGTCTCCGGGCGAGCACCGAGTTCAGCTCCGCCGCATAGACGGTGACCTCCGCCCCGATGTAGATCCAAGCCAGGAGACCGAGGACGGTGCCGAACATCCCGTAGGTGGCGTTGTCACCCTTCAGGTAGTGCCCGACCACGTAGCCGCCGAAGGCCTGCAGCACGGTCCACACGATCCCGGCGAAGATCGTCCCCGGCACGAGGCAACGAGTCTTCACCTGCCTCGGCGTGAGCACCCGGAACGCCGCCAGGTACAGCCCGATGTTGACGAGCCCGGCCAGCACCTCCGCAAGGCACCCGAGCCAGAAGTTGTGGCGCCCGAAGGTCCCGAACGACGAGAGGAAGGTCGTCACGATCAACCCCACTCCCAGCAGGGCGAGAAAGCTGAAGCTGCGCCCCAGCCGCGTGACGTAGTTCGGCCGCACCGCGCCGCTGATGTTCCAGACCTGCTCCATCGTGTAGAGCCCTGACCCGGCAAGGCCCGTGGTGCCGTACACGAGACCGATGATCCCGACGACGAAGCCGAAGGGAGAACCGCGCTTGAGGACGTGGATGTTGCCGACGAGCTCCTTCCCGACGATCGGGAACTGGGCGAAGGTCGAGTTCAGCACCGCGTGGTGGGCGGAGGGGTTGTCGGCGAGCACGACGGCGAGCACCGTCACCAGGAGCAGGAGCAGAGGGAACACGGTCGTGAACATGGCGTACGTGAGCTGCACCGCCAGGTTGCCGCCGTTGTCGTCCCCGAACTTCTTCATCACGCCGAACACGAAGCTCGTCGGGGTGTGACGCTGCTGGAAGGCGTCGACCTTGCGCATCGTCCGCTCGATCGGGTTCATCAGCACTCCTCCCGTGGCTCGGGGCACTTCGCAGTCCGACGACGGCTGACGGGCGAAGCCGCTGGCCTTCTCTTACCCCGATTCGCACCGGATCTGGTCGCGCCGATCGAGCAGTCAACTTTCTACGGGTCCCGCCTTGCCGGTTGGCGCTCCCCTTTCGCGGGTACGGCGAGCTGAGCCCCGCTCGCGGAGCGGCGGTAGTGAGCCATGACACGCCCTACGAAGGATGGTCAGCTGACGGACGAGACGACAGGACGAGGCGTGCTGTTCAGCTACGTGCTGCCGATCACGACGGAGTGCCCAGCGAGCAGGGAGCTCGACCCCTACCTCGCCAGGATCGGCGCCCTGGCGGAGCTGCTCGTCGTCGACGGCTCTCCGGAACCGGTCTTCGCCGATCACCAGCGGCGTTGGGAGCGCTTCGCGCGTCATCTTCGGCCAGAGGAGTCGACGCTGATGGGCAAGGTCGGCAACGTGATGGCAGGGCTGCGGGCGGCAACACACGAGCGGGTTGTCATCGCCGACGACGACGTGCGTCTCGGGCCGGAGATCGACGAGCTGGTGGCCCGCCTCGATTCAGCCGACGTCGTGCGTCCGCAGAACTACTTCGATCCATTGCCATGGCATGCCGCCTGGGACTCAGGACGCAGTCTGATCAACCGGGTCACCGGCGGCGACTGGCCGGGGGTCCTCGCGCTCAGGCGGTCGGTCCTCCTCGAGGCAGGCGGCTACGCGGGCGACGTGATGTTCGAGAACTTCGAGCTCTGCCGGACGATCGAGTCGGCCGGCGGGCGGCACGCACTCGCCGACGACGTCTTCGTCCGGCGCCTGCCCCCGACCATGCGCCACTTCTGGTCGCAACGCGTGCGCCAGGCGTACGACGAGCTCGCTCGGCCCTTGCGCCTCGTCGTCTTCCTGCCGGTCGCACCGCTCGCCTTCCTGCTCGCATTGCACGCAAAGTGGCGCCTCCTCGGCCGGGGTGCAACAGCCGGCGCCGTAGCGGTGGTCGCGGCCGCCGAGGCGGGGCGGCGGCGGCACGGTGCGCAGCGCTACTTTCCTTTGCGCTGCTCGCTCCTCGCGCCCGCCTGGTGCGCCGAGCGCGCCGTCTGCGTCTGGCTGGCGCTCGCCGCCCGCCTCCGCGGCGGCATCTGTTACCGGGGGCACCGGATCCGGCGTGCCGCCCTCGGCGAGCGCGAGCGGCGTCGGCGGATGGCCCTCTCGCCGGCGCAGGTCGAGTGAGCCTTTCCCCTGGCGGGTAAGGCAAGGGACATGCCGATCTCCTCTCGCGCCATGACACTCCCACCGCGAGTGCCGGAGGCGAGGGGACCTGTCTCCGACCACCTCCTGAGTGCCCTCCGCCGCCCCCCGCACCACGTCCGGACGGTGCCCGAGGTCGGTGAGCCGGACGAGGAGGACCTCCAACTCAGCCTCTACTGCCTCTACGAGCTCCACTACACCGGCCTTCCGGGGGTCGACGAGGAGTGGGAGTGGGAGCCCTCGTTGCTGCGGGTGCGCCGGAGACTGGAGGATCGTTTCGAGGCCGAGTTGCGTGCTGCGGCGGGCGTGGTGGGGGGATCAGGGGTGCATTCGGCAGAGGTGTCGCCGGCAGAGGTGGTCCCCGAGCTCTGGCGGATGGCCACGAGCGGCGGCGGACCATCGTTGTCGGAATGGGTGAGCCGTCACGCGACGATCGGGCAGTTCCAAGAACTCGCCAAGCACCGCTCGGCCTACCAGCTGAAGGAGGCAGACCCACATACGTGGGCGATCCCGCGTCTCAAGGGTCAGGCGAAGGCGGTGATGGTGGAGATCCAGGCCGACGAATACGGCAGTGGCTCGGCCGCCGCGATGCACAGCGCGCTTTTCGCCAAGACGATGTTGGCTCTCGGCCTCGATCCCACGCTGTTGGCATACATCGACGAGCTTCCCGCCACCACCTTGGCCACGACCAACCTCATCTCGTTCCTCGGACTCCATCGCCGTCTACGGGCCGCGCTCGTCGGGCATCTGGCGCTGTTCGAGATGACGTCGATCGGGCCGATGTCCCGCTACGCGTCGGCCCTTCGCCGCCTCGGCCTGGGCGACGAGGCGTGCGAGTTCTACGACGTGCACGTGCGCGCCGATGAAGTCCACCAGCAGCTCGCCACCGACGGGATGGTTGCCGGCTTCCTGCGCGACGAGCCCGAGCTCGCCGGCGACGTCCTCTTCGGCGCGAGAGCCCTCACTGCTGTCGAAGCCCGCTTCGCCCTGGCGGTACTCGGCTGCTGGCACGACGGCCGGACGTCGCTGCGCGGCTCGGTTCGCGAGCAGCCGGTGGTTCCCGCGGCGATCTGAGCTACCTAGTGGATCTGCCTTGAGCTTCTCAGTCAGCGCTCAGGCCATCCCTGGTTGTCGACAGGTCGTCATCCGTCAGCGCTGCGGGCACGGGTGGCGTGCCGGAACCCGGCTCGTATTCGCCCCACTCGCGCCAGACGAGCCGGTGCACAGGGACGAGCCGGGGAACGTCGCGCAGGCCGGGGATGAACGGCACCGCCAGCAAGATCAACGTCGCCAGACCGGTCAGGTAGACGGCGATCAGGTCGACGTTGGCGGATGTACGGAAGCCCGGCAGCTGGTACCAGAGCGTGTACAGCCAGAGCCACGGCTGGCCGGGATAGCTACCTGGCTCGTTCATCACGCCCCACTGCGAACCGGTGAGGTGATCCGCCTCGGCAAGCGAACCGAAGTAGGAACCATCCTCCAGGAAGAGCAACGGAAGCGTCACGTTCGTCCCGTAGAAGGGCTGCTTCGCCAGGAGATCGGCGTCGAGACCGCCGGACTCCGCAGCCAACAGCTCGGACGCCAGCAGCAGCGGGACAGGTCCCGCAGACCTGGTGGGCACGTGTGGCACACCTGAGGCGTCAAATGTCACCTTCGGGAGGGCGTTGAGGTAGTCGCCTACCCAAGTGGACTGTTGCGCCGGCGAGGCGGCGCCGTAGCGAGCCAGGGCAGCCGACAACCTCGGGTCCCCGCCAGCGACTCTGCCCAGGGGGTCGAGGACGAACGCCCGGGCGGCGTTCACCGGCTGCAGCGCACCGGCAAGACGTTGAGGCGAAAAGAGGATGCTCTGAACATTGGTGGAGCTGTTCGTGTAGGGGCCGTACGGAGGGCCATAGGTGGCGGTCTCGCTGGTTCCGGCGAGCTCGTTGGCCGCGGTGCCGAGGAAGTCCGAAGGCGCCACCTTCGCCCAGGTCTGGATCGTGACGGGAGGCACGTCAGGCGATGAGAGGACGCCGGCGAGGACGATACAGAGCACGAGCACCACGAGCCCTGCGGCCGTGCCCTCCTTGACGATGTCGTAGCGCCGCATCGGACCCCACCACTCGGCCCTCTCACGTTCCCTCTGCAAGCGGCGGCCCTCGCGGCCCCGGGGGTTCGAGGAGGCAATAGGGCGCGAAACACCGCGTATCCGTACCAGCAGCACGTGAGCGCCCACGAGAGCCACAAGCACGAGGGGCATGAGCACGACGTGCCAGAGGAGCATCTGGCCGAAGTTCATCAGGTTGAAGAAAGCGCCGAGGCCGGTCGCATTGATCGCGTCCTTGCCATTGGCCGAGATCCACTGCGAGTCGAAGTTCTGCTGGGAGAGGTAACCGGTGAAGCACTCGACGACGGCTGCAAGGAAGGCGACGACGCCGGTCACCCAGGTGAGAGCGCGTTTGCCCCGCCAGGCCGCCATCCAGAACTTCCCCCATAGATGGATGACTACGAAGGCCATGAACAGCTCGGTACTCCACAGGTGGAGGCTGTTGAAGAAATGGCCGACAGCGTTGTAGTGCCACCAGTCAACGCCCCCAAGAGCAATGGCCAGTCCGGACACTATTGCGAGGCCAAGGCCGGCAAGGCTGCCGACACCGAAGACATAGACCCACGACGCGACGTAGGCGGGCTGTCGATCGGGAAGCAGCTTTCCCGGAGGCAGGAGCCCAAGAGCCCGCTCGCGTATCCGGGCAGTCCACATCCCGGCGTCGGAGGGCTCGAGTGGCCGCTCCACCGGCGGCGTATGGAGCAGAGTCGCTCCCCCATCCGCGATGGCCCCTTCGTGCCCGTCGCCACTCTCACTCCCGGCGGCGCTCACGGTGCCAGGCACTCCGGCGACGCCCCCTCTCGTCGGCAGGAGCGCGTCGGGGTGACGACCCTTCGGGAAGGGAAGCACCAATGCCGCGCCGAAGATCACCACCATCACGGCGATGAGGACGAGGTTCGCTTCCGAGACGTAGAAGATCGACCAGTGCAGGAAGGTTCCTGGCTGGTTGAGATTCACGGCAGCCGCGAGCGATCCTGTCATAGGGAGCAGGGTCTATCACCGGTCCCGGTCCGACAGGGCCCTCCGACCGTTCTTCCACGTGCGCCCTCATTCGTATACCTCCCACGCGGCCCGACGTCGCCGTGCTCGACGTACGTCTGCCAGACGGGGACGGGATCCTTTTGCCGCGACATCCGGTCACACCGGATAGGGCACGTCGGCTCTAGTCGCAGCAAGGTTCGGGAACCCGCTCACGACAGGACGCGGCGCCGGAAGGCGATGATCCCGATGCCGAGAAAGACCGCGGAGAAGGCGACCAAAGCCGGATAGATGGCGTAAAGCGGTAGGTGCGAGAGGTTCGTCAGGGCGGCGCGCAGCCCCTCGTTGACGTAGATCAAGGGATTCACGCAGACCACCACCTGGAGCCAGTGGAACCCGCCTATCCGCACCGGCGACAGTCGCGTCCACTGGTAGTACGTCCCGCCGAGGAACGTGATCGGCAGGACGATGAAGCCGAACATCAGCCCGATGTTTCGCGGTTCGAAGAGGCAGCCAAGTGTCAGCCCGAGCGCGCTGAAGGCCAGGCAGGCCAGCGGCAGCACGGTCACGAGCACCGGCCACGAGACGTCCCACTGCGGCCGCACACCCGAAGCATGAACGACCGCTGCGATCGGAAAGACGATCGCCGCCGCGATCAGACCCTGGATCACGCCCGACACGACCTTGCTGACGGCGACCAGCCAGATCGGGCAGGGCGCCTGCACGCGGTCCTCGATCTCGCGGGTGAACCCGAACTCCTGCGACAGGCTGAGCGCCACCGCCTGGACGCCCTGGAACATGATCGAGATGCCGACCACTCCCGGCACGAGAACGGTCGCGAAAGCCGCCGATCCCCTCCCCCCGCCGACCGACTGCCCGATCTTCGGGAACACGTACAAGAAGACGAACACGAGGAGGAACGGCTGGATCAGGGTGCGCAGCACGAACTCGACGAGGTGCTTGCGAAGAACGGTGAGGTCGCGGAGCATCAGCCCCGCCAGCGCAGCCCGCGAGGCTGCCATGGCCGACCGCAGATGGGTGGCATCGATGGGCGCCGCCGGACTCGAAGCGGCGTCCGGATCGAGCGTCGCAGCTCTCAATCCCGTAGCTCCTTTCCCGTGAGGTTGATGAAAACCGTCTCCAACGTCGGCTCCGTCACGGACACGTCCGCCACCTCGAAGCCTCCACGATCGGCGACCGCTACAACCTTCGGGAGGAGGCCTTCGGTCCCCCGCACGTGTACTTCCAGACGTCCGTCTGCGGCCCTCACGCGCGTCACGCCTTCCAGGTCCACGCGAAACGCCTCCGCCAGGCGCTCGGTGTCCCCCGAAGCAGTCACCGACACGACGGTGTCGGCTCCGACAGTCGCCTTCAGCTCGGCGGGAGTGTCGAGCGCCAGGATCCGGCCGTGGTCCATGATCGCCACCCGGCTGCAGAGCTGGTCCGCCTCCTCCATGTAGTGGGTCGTGAGGAGGATCGTCTGCCCGCTCCTGTTGAGCTCGCCGAGGATCTCCCAGAGGGCCAGCCTGCTCTGCGGGTCGAGGCCAGCGGTCGGCTCGTCCATGAACAGCACGGCGGGTCGGTGGGCGACCGAGCGCGCGACCATCAGGCGCTGTGCCATCCCGCCCGAGAGTGCGTAGACCGATGCCTTTCCCCACTTGGTGAGATGGAACTGGTCGAGCAGCTGATCTGCTGCCCGGCGGCTCTCACGTGCAGGCATGCCGAAGAGCCTGCAATGGAAGTAGAGGTTCTCCCAGACGGTCAACTGGCGGTCGAGCGTGTTCTGCTGGGAGACGACGCCGATCAACTGCTTCACGAGCGCCGGATGCGCGACGACGTCGATCCCCGCCACATAGGCGGCGCCGGCCGTCGGGATGACCCGTGTCGTGAGCATCCCGGCGGTGGTGGTCTTGCCTGCGCCGTTGGGCCCGAGCAGGCCGAAGATCTCGCCTGCACTGACGGACAGGTTCAGGTCGTCGACCGCCTTGAAGTCGGTACCGGGATAGACCTTGGTCAGCCCGACGGTCGCGATGATCTGATCCGGCTCCGTGCAGACGCTCGCATGTTGAGGATCGGGGGAGATGACTCGACGGTAGCCCGCCTCCCGAGGCGGCGACTCGTGCGAGCCTGCAGGCGGCGCTGGAGGAAGGAAACGGAGGGTTTCGGCGGGGGCTCACCGGGGAAAGGTCCAAGCCGCCGGGGTGGGCTCAGCACGCGCCCGCGCGCGTCGGCACTCGGGAGCCCGAGCATGGGCGAGCGGAGGGAGACACTGATGGGAATGCGGAAACGCAGGCAGGTCCTTCGCCGGCTCGCCGCCGCTACGGCGCTCACGACCGTGGCCACATTCATGGTGGCGACAGACGCAGGCACCGGCGCCGCGGGGACGACGACATGGCCGAGCAACGTGTTCGCCGTCGGCACCTTCGACGGCGTGCCCGGGCAGTTCGGTTCTGCGGGTACCCCGACCGTCGCTGACATCCAAGCCGCCGTGGACGCCGCGCAGTCCTGGGCAGCGGCCCATACTGCAAACGGGCAAGTGCCGGACACGTACGTGTTGCTGGCACCCGGTGACTACAAGACGGTAGCCACTGCGATCGCCGCCGCTCCGCCCGGCCAAGATCCGGCCGCAGTCTTGATCAGCGAGGACAACGTCTGGCTGATGGGGATGAACCGCGATTCCGTGATCGTGGACGGCACGAGATCCGGAGCGCCGTGCAGCGCGCGGACGTCCGACCAGGTGTTCGGTCCGGCGAGCTCCCCGCACGAGGGCCTGAACGGGATCATGGTCTGGAAGGCTGCCGGCACGTGGGTCGAGAATGTCACCGCCTGCAACTTCCTCGACGGCACCGGCGGGGACGGCGGCGCCGGCAACGAGATCTGGTGGAACGGAGGCGCCAACTCCGGCAACGTATTCGTCGACGGGAAGGGCGGCTACAAGGGGGAGTACCTGACGGCGACCAGCACCTACTTCCGCAGTTCATCGTCCCAAGCCGAGGTCACGGCGGCCGCTTATGGGATCTTCTCGAGCAACTGGGACGGCGGCGTGTGGGACAACACGTATGCCAGCAACTTCAACGACTCCGGCTACTACATCGGCGCCTGCCAGGACGAATGCGATCAAGAGGTCGACCACGCCTGGTCCGAGTACAACGCCCTCGGCTACTCGGGATCCAACTCCGGTGGTTGGCTGCTGGTCGAGCACTCCCGGTTCGACCACAACGAGGACGGCTTCGACACCAACAGCCAGAACGGCGACAACCCGCCACCTCAGGACGGTGCGTGCCCGCCCGGCGTCAAGCCGCCGGTCCCCGGCGCCACCACGTGCTGGGTGTTCTACAAGAACGTCTCCGCCGACAACAACGACCCGAACGTGCCGACGTACGGATCAGCGGCGGCCGGCCCGGTAGGGACGGGCCTGTCGTTGTCGGGAGCCCGCGACGACACCGTGCTCGACAACACGTTCACGGACAACGGCGCCTGGGGAACGATCCTCGTCCCCTATCCGGACAGCGGCGGCCCCTGCACAGGCGGCACGCCTCTCCCACCGAACAGCCCGGACAACCCGACGCCGAGCGAGGTATGCCTGTTCGACGAATACGGGGACGCTGTGATCGGGAACAGCTATTCCGGGAATGGTTCCTTCGGCAACCCGACGAACGGGGACATTGCGGCGGCGAACCTGGAGCCCGACGCGACGGACTGCTTCAGCAGCAACAAGGATCACGCTGGTCTCACCACCTCACCTGTCGAGGCGGAGGCCCTGTACCCGAGTTGCAACGGGACCACGGTCCCTCCAGACGTCAACGCCCCGTTCATCGACGAAGTGGCCTGCGATTCGGGCATCTCGATCGGGCCCGCCAGCGGCGGGTCCGCCTGCCCGCCGGGGGCGAACTACCCGCGGCAGACCCATGTCGTGATGCACCCCCTGCCCGGAGCCAAAGCGCTCGACGACCCCTCGTCGACCAACCTGCCGACGATGCCCGACCCGTGCAGGGGGATACCCGCCAACCCCTGGTGCCCTGCCGCGAGCCATAAGGGGTGACATCGCGACTCCGTGTGCCTGAGGCGTCCCCTGGAAGCAGGTCTCGGGGCACGCCGACTACGGGCTCGAGCCCGGCGTTCGCGGTCGTCCGGTAGGACGAGCACGATCGTCCCATCCCCGCCGAACACATCCCGTAGTACGTTCTGTCCAAGAACCAAGGGGGTGATGCTGGATGAGCCAGGACGTCCTTAACCCAGTGGCAGTCGAGCCACTGTCGATCCCAGCAGGAGCGCCGGCAGGCGTGCAGGGCGGTGCACCCCCACGCCCGGACTTCCAGATCGTGCCACTGAGAGGGCTCCCCATCGTGGCGGTGGTACTTGCCGGGCTGGTCGCGGTGATCGCCACCAAGTCGCACTGGGGCATTGACTTCTTCCACGTCGCGAGCGGCGGGTTGTGGACCGCGCTGGATCTGTTCCTCGGTTTCGTGCTGGGGCCGATCCTCGGACGGCTCTCGATCCCGGCAAGGGCCGAGTTCACGATCCGGTTCATGCCGAAGATGATGCTGATCATGCCGACGCTCGTCATCTGCACCCTCGTCGCCGGGTGGCAGCTCGCCGGCCAGACGGGCGACATCAGCACCGGATACATCGACCACAAGTGGGTCGTGATCTCGATGATCGTGGTGGCCGTGATGGCGGTCATCGCTCTGGGCCTGCTCGAACCTGCGAATCTCGCAGTGCTTTTCGAGCTCAAGAAGCCCCGGCCCGATGGCGAGGTGATCGCTCGGCTCATGAAGCGCTTCATCTACTCCGCGGGCATCACCGGAGCGATGCAAGTGGTGACCCTGCTGATCATGACCAGGCTGGCTTCGGCATGACGCCCGATCCATCGGGCGATCCCAACGGCGGCCAGGTAGCCGCAGCCCGCCGCCTGCCGCCCATCGCCGAAATCGCTGTCGCCTCCATCGTGTGCGTGCTGATCGGGGGCGTCTATCTGGCGGCGCACCTGCCCCGCCACCCTCCGCTCGGCGTACCGACAGGCCTGCTTGTCGCGGGCGCCGTTCTCACCCTCGCCGACGTCGCCCTGCTGGCGTCGATCCGTCCTTTCGCCTGGAGGAGCTTCTTCCTGGTGCTCCGCTGGGCCCTCTTGGCGTACCTCGTCATCGGCGGGATGCTCGAGTTCATCTTCGTGTACGACCACACCGCCGGCACGACCCTCTTCGTATTGACGGCGACCCTGCTCGTGTTCGCCGTCGACGTGCCTACCATCCTCGCCTTCACCGTGGCCCGCTACCAACCCGTCATAGGCACTCGTTCACAGGTCGTCGCGGCTGATCCCGTCGCCGGGGTGTAGCCAGGTAGGCGACAGGATGAGCCCTTGCGGACCGGGCAACGCCTGCTCGGCGCGGCGCAGGGAGCCAGGTCGACACGAGCTGCGCCCGAGAGCGCAGACTTAGGGCGATGGATCGCAGCTACGGCCTCCTGTTGGCGGTGCTGCTCGGCCTCGCTGCACTCGCCGCGGTGACGACTCCTTTCACGTGGGCGGCCAACTTCGTCGTGATCGCCGGATTCGTCGCGGTGCTCGGGCTCTGGCTGGGCCAAGCGGTCGCACGCAGCCCCGTTGCGGCGATCTCTCGCCGGCCCCGCACCAATACCTCCGCACCGCTATGGCACTGGGCGCCTTTGGAGGCGACCATGGCAACGGCCACGGGATGGGAGCTCTACTGCTACTTCTCGTCCCCGAGGTCTGAGCATCCGACGATCAGCTCCATCTTCGACATGGTCGACGCCAACCACGCCGGGCACGGGTTGATGTTCGCGGCATGGCTGCTACTCGGTTGGTACCTCGTCACCCGATGAGTTGGCGGACGGAAACCTTTGTGGTGTGGGGCGCCTTGCTGGCAGCCTTCTTCGCATGCGAGATCGTGGCGAAGGTGGCGCCTAGACGCTGGCCGAGCGTCGGCTCACTGCTGCAACGCGTGGAGGCGCGGACCGCTTGGCGAACTGTCGCCCTCCTCGTCTGGATGTGGCTTGGCTGGCACACATTTGCCCGCTGAGCCGACTGAGCCGCACCGCCGACGAGGTGTCGGACGGCGCTTGAGAGCGCGGACGCCACCACTCTCTTGCTGCGGTGTCGAGCCTGTTCGCGACGCGCACGGTGCACTATTTTCAAGGACGGCCAACGACACAGCATTGCTTGACGAATCGAAACGGCACCCACTCGTCGCCCGGTGTCCACAAGGGAGCTGCTCGTCTCACGCTGCTCGACGGACGCGTTGCCGATCCGACGTGCCGGCTTGGTCGGAGGCCGGCACCTATTCACTCCCTCAATGGAGACAGCCGGCCGCCACTTCCAAGGCAGCGCAGAGCTCCCGCATCCGCTCGTCGCTGAGTCGCCCGAGTCGCTCGACTAGCACCGCCACAGACGTACTCTCGACCGAGTCGAGATTCGCTGCCGACCGCAAGGGCACAGGGTCCTCACCAGGCTCGAGCACCACCTCGGTTGCGAGCCCGCGAATCGTCGTCGTGCATGGTGCGACGAGTGCGCGGCGGAGCCGGGGGATCGCAGCGTCACGAGAAAGGACGACCACCGGCCGCCGCCCGACCTGAGGCAGCTCGCACCACCACACCTCACCCCGCGCAGGCAGCGCTGTCACGACGCGGCAGCGGCTTCTCGAAACGACGCCAGGTCACCCCATTCGTCGTGTTCGCTCAGTGGGTGCTCGTCGTAGGCGACGTAGCTCGCGTCTATCTCGGCGGCGCGATGCCGCGTGATCAGCGCCGCCGAGCGCGGCGTCGAAGACGGCGGCGTCCGGAGCGCCTGGGTACAACCGGCGGGCGGCGCGGAGATTGTCCTCGTCGACAGTCGTGCTCACCCGGGTTCGTGCCATGCCACCATTATGCCACAGTTATGCGATCGGGCCGACCCTCTCCGACTTGTCTCGGGGCGGTTCAGTTCGATGTCACGGCCGATGGCGGCCGCTGCGGATGCATCCCGCTCACCCCGCAGCGCCGGACGCAGACGTATATACATCCCGCGATCGAGATATACTCAAAGTGTGTCCAAGCACCTAGTCGACATCGACGAGGAGGCACTCGCCGCGGCGCAGGCGGAGATGGGGACTCACACTATGAGAGAGACAGTTAACGAGGCGCTCCGACGCGCGGGCAGCACGAGAGTGGAACGTGTTGCTGACGCCTTGACCAGACTTGGGCGCCGAGCGCTACCACCGCGTGAGGAAGCGTGGCGCTGACCCACCTCCTCGATACCAGCGTCGTCTCCAGGCTTGGCACGGCGCCCGTCAGGTCCGTGGTGGAACCGCTGGTCGCCGAGGGCCGGGTAGGTCGCGCAGGAATCACTGATCTCGAGGTTGGCTACGGCAGCCGCAACGCCCGCGAATGGGATCAGGACATGCGAGACCTCGAGATCTTCAGCCTCGTCGAGACGACAGCCGATCACATGCGTCGGGCAAGACAGGTGCAACGCCTTCTCGCCTCCCGAAGCCAACGTGGCCGCAAGGTGCCGGATCTGTTGATCGCCGCGGCGGCCGAGGAAGTCGGCCTCGTCCTCCTCCACTACGACGTCGACTTCGACCTCATAGCGATGGTCACCGGGCAGGCGTGCCGCTGGGTTGTTCCGGCCGGCACGGTCGACTGACCAGAGTCTCGCGTCACCCTTCGCTCCACACGGCGCCGTGGACAGCGGTCCCCTGTCGGCAGATCCAGACCGATCGGACGACAAGAAGGAATGCCGCTCTCCGCGTTCGGGGGCGCGTCCGCCTCGACCAGCACTCAAACGGTCGGGGCCGTAACACCGACGCGGCCGGGTGGGCGGGCCTCGGCGGCCTTGACTCCTCTGTCGATGATCAGGCGCAGGCCGGCGGCTCGACTCGGAATGGCGGCCGCGACGACCTGCGAGAGCCGCCCCCAGGGGCCGGTCGCCGGATTGATGCGGGAGCGGAGCCGGATCAGGAGGGCGTTATCCGGCGTGTCGTCGAGCCCTGTCAGCGAGACCGGCGGCAAAGCCGGCGCGAGGGACTGGTTGTACAGCCGCAGGAAGGCGGTGTGCAAGTCCTCGTCGATGAGTACCGCCGCCGCACCGGCGCGCGTATCGGGTTCGAGCGTATCCACGACCCAGCCTCCGGTGTTGTAGACCTGCACCGGCGCCGTGAACCCGGCGTAGCTCTCCAGGGACTGGAAGGGCTTGTGGGTGTGGCCGAACACGAAAGCCGTTCCATTGGACGGGTCCGGCGATGCCTTCGGGTCCGGCAATGCCTCGCGGGCCAGCTGGAGCGCCAGCGGCCCTTCCACGTACCTCCGTAGGCCCGCGATCCCTGCCTCGGTCAGCGGCCCGGCGGTCGGCGCAGTGCGCTCGAGGTTCGCGACGCGGCCGGCGACGAGGTCCATTCCCTTACGCACCGCCAGGCGCCGGAGCGGCCGCGGCACGAACCGCGGCTTGCCCGTCGCGACGATCACGTCGGCGAGATTGCGGGTGATGGCCTGTACGGCCCTCTCGTCCTGCAGCATGTCGTAGAGCAAGCCGACATCCGTCCCCCATTGCCCTGACCGACCGAGCGTGGACCACAAGAAGTCGATCCAGGCAAAGTTCTCCGCTTCCCAGTCCCATGGATAGGGGCCGGTGACGGAGGCGGGGAAGAGGTCGATCTTGAGCTGGCTCATGAGTCGATAGATCGACTCCACGAAGTGCCCGTGATGGAAGAGGACAACGCCGCCGGTTCCGGAGCGAAGCCCGAAGTTCGGGTAGTGGAGCTCGACACGGACGTCGCGGAGTCGATCAAACCTCCGGATTACCGCGTTGAGAAGCTCACATTCGGCCACGCCGCCGGTTCCGAGCCGCACGGCAGTCTCATCGAACATCGTCGTCGAATGCCACGGCGGGCGGAGCTCCGTGCCGGGAGCGTTTCGAGCGATGTACGCCGCGTATTGCCGCTCGCGAGTCGTCTCCCAGGTGTGGTGGTCGTGGTTGCCCGGCACGTAGTGGATGGTGTGGTCGAACAGGTCCCGCTCCTCGAGGGCCAGGCGGACGAAGTGCTCGAAGGCCCGGATGGCGACATCTTCGGTGGCGAGAGCGAGCTCGAGGATGTCCCCGTTCAGGATCAGCACCGGCTTGACGCCTTGGTCGTCGTTGGTCGCGACCAGCTCGGCGAGGCAGTCGACGAAGGCGGTCAGGCACTCGCTCGGCGAGGCCGGATCGGCCGTTGCTGCGTCGCCCGAGACACTGGTGAGGAGGCTGTTCTGCGCTCCGAAGTGGAGGTCGGACATGCAGACATAGCGAACGTCCGGCATCGTTACTCGTTCACGCCGAAGCGCCGGCATCCGTAGAGGTCAGGACAATATTGCCGCAGGCCACGCCGTTCTCCCGGGCTTCATCGCTCGTTCGCTCCGGAGTCTTATCTTACGGTGGGAAGGCCGAGCTCGGCCCGTACGACATTGGCTGCTGCGTTGAGGTTTGTGCCGTCGCTTTCGTACTTGGCGAGGTCGTCCGCTTCGATGTCCACGTTGATGAGCTCGAACTCGGCGGCCAAGGTGTGGATGTCGGCTTCGTCCCCCGCCGGCCACGTCTGCACGAGCAGCAGCCTGGCTGTGGCCGCGGCCGCCCGCCCCGCCGCGAGCGCCTCGGGTGAGGCCAAGCCGCGACCACGCGCGTTGGCCGTGGCCGCGTTCCACGGGACTACATCAGCGAGGAATTGCTGACCGTAATTGAGACTGATCGCCGTGGTCGTAGGGGCGACGGTCGTAGGGACGACCGTTGTAGTGGGGCTGGTCGTCGGGGATGGCGAGGTACCTCTCACCTTGTCGACCGCCACGCCGAGCAAGGAGCTGAGCGCTGTGGCGGCAGGTGCGTCGGTGGCGGTGTAGGCGAGGATCATGTCCTCGTCGCCGATCCGGACCGCGACTTCATCGATCACCAGGTGCAGACCGGACCCGTTGATCACGAGCTGCCAGGCGCCCGTCTCGTCGCCAAAGCTCGTTCCTAGTGAAATACCTTGCGCTGTGCCCCGGAAGGTCGTTCCGCCCGAGGACAGCGAGAAGTTCTTGCAGGCATTTAGGGTGTTGCTGCCAGAGTTGAACCCCACTTGAGCCAGGTCTCCGCTGAACGAAGCCAAGGTTTCCGAGACCGCCGGAAACCCACTGGAGCTCCCTTGAAAAGATCCCTCCACTCGAGCGGCTTCGTTCCGCTTGAAGCTCGGGACCGTGCAGCCGACGAGCGAGGTCGAGCCTCCTGACGACGATGGCGACGTGGACCATCCTGCCGGTAAGTCACCGACGCTCAGGAGCTGAGCCGACAGGGCGACCGCGTTGGGAGGCTTCGGCGTTGACACTGTCGTGGTGCCAGTACTAGCCGAGGGTCCTGCCCCGCACGCCGCCGCCCCGACGGTGACCAGCAGTAAGGCCGCTGCAGCCGTCGGTCGCCTCATTCGGCACCCTCGTTCTCTAGAAGATACGGCAGGTTACGCTGCTGACTGGGTGGCAGCAACTGTCGCCTAACCGAGGACGTCGGCGATGAGCGCCTGCGTCCGCTCATGGCGCAACCAGGGTCAGCGTGGGCGAGGCCCCCGCCTTCCTACACGCTCGCCGAGTATTGGGACGGCGAGACGTGGGCATTAAGGTCGACGCCAACCCGACGAGACCAGAGAGCAGCGGGTTGTCGGCGGTGGCCTGCTCGTCGGCCACAGCCTGCACGGCGGTGGGGCCCTACCGGACCAGTTCCGGAGGCTACAGGACCTTCGCCGAGCGGGACTGAAAGGCTTCCTGGGGGCTCCGAGCCCAATAACTCGACGGACCGCACCCGGCCACGGTCACGCGACCTTCGCCCGCATTGCTGGGCCTGCCGACCTGCCGCCGCTGAGGCTTCACGGCCTCCGGCACTCGCACATCACGGCCCTGCTCCGTGCCGGGCAGCCGATCCGCGTCGTAAGCGCTCGGGCCCGGGCACTCCTCCCCCGCCATCACGCTCGGCGTCTAAACCGTTGTCCTTCCAGGAGACGACGAGGCAGCTGCGATGGCGGCGGCCCCGGCGCTGGGCAATAGACCGTCTACGTCGCACGCTTGTAGTCCGGACTAAGGGCTCCCCGCACGATTGGATCATCCGCTTGCCGCACCCACGATCGGGGACCTCGCTTCAGTCCTCACGTCGAAAAGGGGGGGCGGGCAGCGGCTCGAAGCTGAACTCTTCGCTCCCGTGCTGCAGCGCTTGGCCCACGGAAAGCTCCAGTCTGACCACTGGGCAGGGTCTCGCGAGGTTCTTGGCGCCTCCAACTTCATCCAAGCCAGCAGGAAGAACATGGACTCCGGTTTGCGGGCGTCACGCTCATAGAACTGGCGGATGAAGTAGTAGGCAGCGAGGTAGCCCTGGTCGAGGGTGAGCAGCGGCTCGGGGGTACGAGGTTCGGTCAGCTCGACATCTTGCCTGAGATCGAGCTTGGGACTGGGGATCCGGGCGGTCAACCTGACGCACCGAGGGGGTTGCAAATCGGGTTGCAAGGACTCAACGGAGCCTTACAGCCCGCCACCCCGTCTGACCTGGTGTCGGAGGGCCCAAGTGGCGGATTCGCGACTGGCAGCGATGAGAACCCACGCTTTTGTTGGACCGCGCACACGTGTTGACGGCGTGAGTTCCTGATCATCCTGCCCTCTGTTCCGGCGGCGCTGTTTGAACAGCAGGGACCCGGCATCCTTGCTCGATGCGCCTCGAGCATGAAGATGGACAGCCGGTCGGATCACCGCTCCGGGCGATCGTGGATCACGACGAGGCAGGCCTCCTCGCCGATGGCCTCGCGCTCTGCTTCGACGAGGATCCGGTAGACCCCGGATGTCACACGCGTCTCGGAGAGGGCGACTCGCAACTGACGATCGCGATCGAGACGCCGGCCCGCCGGACGCTACACACCGGGCTCGACCTGCTCACCGACAACCAGCAAGAGGACCTGGAGCGGCTGTTCGCCGACGACGATCATGCTCCGGTGGAGGCGACATGGCGTCTACCAGCAGATGATCGCCGCCTACCGCGAGCCTGACCGCAGCAGGGGACGCCAGCTGATGATCAAGCTGATCGGTTCCCTGGCGACCGGCGTGCCGGCCGCCCTGGCAGAGCTGCGCAGACTCGGCCGGACCTTGCAGCGCCGTGCCGCCGACATCCTCGCCTACTTCGACCGTCCCGGCGCCAGCAACGGACCGACAGAGGCCAGCAACGGACGCCTCGAGCACCTGCGGGGATCTGCCTTCGGCTTCCGGAACCTCACCAACTACATCGCCCGATCACTGCTCGAGGCCGGCGGGTTCAGGCCGCTACTACACCGCGAATTGTGAATAGCCCGATGTCTGGACTGCCAACGAGGAGATGGAGACCAGAACAACTACGATCGATACACCTTGCCATGAAGGCACGAAGTGGCCACGCCGTACCCTCTCAGCGACAACTAGGACGCAACATACCCGTAGGTTGTAAACATATTCGCGCCCGACAAAGCATTAACAAAGGCAATCGCATAGTTGTTCACCACGCCGGGTTGGGTTGTCGCACCAATCGGACCGAAGATAGGAGCGGGCATATTACCAAGAGAGAACTCGATACCCCAAGCGAGAATCGGCTCGTAATTCGTGCTTAGGCTAGAAACCACTACCAACTCCTCGGCGACCGGAGTCTCGCCATACGTGACGGCACCAACGCCAGTCACGGCCTCGAGGGCCGATGCCTGTGATATCGCCGCTTGTGTTCCGGAGGATGCCGCCTGCACCGAGACGCCATCAGGCGTTAGAAGGTCTCCCAAAACAGATTGATCCAACTGCGGGGACAGTGAGCCCTTCGGTGGGACAGACAAACGTCGATGGCCACTGGAGTCCGTGCTGTGAGCACGAAGTCCGACCGCGACAAATACAGCGATGAGCGCAACAGCGCCCACAATAGCGAATCTGGCCATCCAGACAGTCGACTTGCCTTTCGTAAGGCTCTCCGTGCCTTTACGAACTCCACCCAAGCCTGCAATACGGGACAGGTGCTTCAATAATCGCATCTTGTGTCCCAAATGTCGTATGAAGCACCACTGTTCGGCGAGAGGTCGGCATAGCTCGGGAGATATGTCGTCTTCTTGCTTCCAGAGAAGGTGCCCCATTGCCCTGATGGACCGGCAGGATAGTACATCTGAGCTCCCGACGTGAGACTCGGATTATAGATCCCTCCGTCGAATTCAGTTGCGTCGCTCAGCGTCTCGCTCTCAAGCTGCGCATCCACCGGCGTAAAGTTCGTCGTAAAGCTGGTCAATCCGCTAAATGAACCATAGTTTTGGGGACTCGCCCAGTACGCGGCGAAATAGTTCGGGCCAGTTGGGCTGTACGTAAGCTTGAACTCACTTTGTTCGTTGGCCGGATCGGAGCCCCAATCCGATGTCGGGTTTCCAGACCCGTAAAATGTCGTGTTCGGAATCCCGTTAATTGTCTGTTGTACGTAGACCCGTCGTATGGGAGTGGTGCCGTTCGCCGTATATTCCAGCCAGCCAACTTGAACCCACGAATTGCTGTCAGAACTGACAAGAAGTATTGACTCGTTGCCGTTGTTATACCACTGGGGCAAGCCTTTTCCGCTTGCGGAGGTCGGATCGACCCAGGGCGAGAAGTTATCGACATACGCTTCGACTCCCCCGATGGCCTGCGTCGTCACATCATAAAGTCCACCAGCATGGTCGGTCGGAAAGTCCCTTGATCCGTTCGGATTCTGACCATCTCCGCCGCCGCCAGCAAGGGCTGGCGGCGCCTGTAGCACAATTAGGGACGCAGCGAGGAGGGCGAGCCAGATACCACGGTAAACCAGGTCACATCGCCGATTCACGTGGGCGATGGTAGCCCTCTTAGTGCAAAGAGTCAAGCAAGTCGACCCCGATCGGTGTGGATGCAACCGATACAGCGGGCTCTCGGTACTGGTCCTAGTCCGTCATTCCACAGTTCGCGACGGACTCCGCGAGGGACTGGGAGGTTGGCGCTTGTTCGTCCGCCCGGGGACCGTCCCAGGCGCTGACTGTTACACAGCACCCGCAAACTGCATCCTACCCATCGGCTCCGGCCCGGACCGAGGCGCCACCTGCAGCACGGTTCGAGATCAACGGGCTCGCCTCGCGCCCGCCAGCCCTACCCAAGGGGAACGGCCGGCGGCGCCAGCCGCCGGCCGTTGCCGCCGAATGTGAGACAAGAGAGACTTCCCCGTTCTTGCAGCCACGTTCTCGGACGCCCTCAGTCCGACGCCCGAACCTCCAGTCGGGAGCGGCGCCGTGCGTGCGTAAGACTGAGCCTGGATGGATGCGAAGCCCAACTGGAGGGGATTCCGATGGCCGGCGCCGGGCAGCGCGGTGGGGGTAATAGAGGAGGCGGTCAAGGTCGGAGGGCGCGGCGCAGAGAGTCCGCGCCAGCGCAACCGGGGCGAGGTGCGACTGGAGGACCTTGACGGCCGGTTACGCGCCACGAGCATCCTCGGACCAAGAGGGGATGACGCCTCCATCTCGCGCAGAACCGAACGCGCCGCAGGCCCTGCTCCTGGGCGTCATCCCCCTTGGTTGCCGGGCGCTCCTCCGCCACGACGACTTTGGCGAGGCTCAAGGCACCGACGACGACCCGGTAGGAGTCGGCGCTGCTTGACAACCCGTACGCAATGCGCAATGATGCGACTTGATGACTCCCGCAGACTATCGCTCAGACAAGATGGACTCCCTCGAGGGCCTGGGCGTCGCCCGGGCCCGCTGGACGGAGTACCACGACTCGGTCCCTGACGACGTCTGGGAGGACATCTACGAGGCGGAGGTCGCGGCGGGCCTACATCCCCGCGGTGCGAGCACCGACCCCGGCGATCACGAGCCCGTCCCCGCCGAGGCGGTGGCCGAGCTCGCCCGGCGTGTGGTCGAGGAGAGCGACCTGCTCGGGTTCTACATCGCCTGGCATCTGGCGGGCGGCTTCGCAAACCTGCAGAAGGCCGGCTGGCACCGGGCGACGATCCACCGCAAGATCAGCCGTTTCCGCAACCGGTACGGGCGGCATCCCGACGAGTTCCGCCTCCCCTGGCTGCGCCTCGACCTGCAGAAGGCATGGAAGCAGCAGCTCGTCGACGCGATGCGGCCGCCCGAAGAGCCGATCGACTTCTAGGTACCGATACCGATGGCAACCTCACCGTTGGCACCCGCGTCTGTCGATCAAGGCGCATCTGTGCGACTTCCATCGCCCAGAGACGGACACGTCCCGCTCACCGAGCTCGCCTCCGGCATCGATGCGCTCTACGTCTCGGGCAGGGCGGCGATCCCGCCGGCCTTCTTCGAGCGCCTGGAGAAGTCGAGAGAGCTCGCCGGCCTCGTGGGCGGCCCCGCGCCCATGCTGATCGCAGACGTCCGGATCAACCTCCTCCCCCACGGTTTCGGCCGCTATCGCTACTGCCTCCGCCACCGGCACGGACAGGTGGGCCTCACTCCGAGCACGTACCTGCCGGCGATCCGCATCCAACCCCGCACCGAGTTCCTGCAGGCGGTCGGGCCTCGATCGGCGATCGCCTGGTTCCTCGACCTCTTCGCCGACGACGTCGGCCCGATCCGCGCCAACGTCTCACGCCTCGACCTCTTCGCCGACTTCCAGGGGTGGGGGCTGACCGGGGACGACCGGCACCGTTTCGTAGTGCGCGGGCGGGAGCTAGACACGTACGAGGACGGCAGCGATCTCTCCGGCTTCGTCTTCGGCCGCCGCTCGACGGGCACGGTCCTCGCCCGCATCTACGACAAGCAACGCGACGTCCGCCGGACCGGCGCCGACTGGTGGCACGACATCTGGGGAGAGCGTTACGACCCCGACCGCCCCGTCCACCGCATCGAGTTCGAGCCGGGCCGCCAGGGCCTGAAGGAATACGGCGTCGACACGCCAGACGACGCTATCGACGCGGCGGGCGCTCTCTGGGCCTCGCTCACCGAGAGCTGGCTCACCTATCGCTGCCCCACCACCGACGCCACTCGCTCACGCTGGCCGCTCGCACCGGAGTGGCGCTGCGTCCAGCACGCCTCGATCCGCCAGGGCGCCGCCGGCGTGGAGCGCGTCGCCGCCGGCCAGCGCGGGGCGATCTCCGCCAGCTGATGCCCCGCCTCGTCGGCGAGCTGGCGAGCTTCGCCGCCATCGTCGGCACCGAGCGCCTCTCCGACACGGTGACTCAGCTCGTCCCGGCGGTCTGCCACCATCTAGCCAGCCGATCGGTCTCCTTCGAGGACAAGGTCGCCGAGCGTCACACCCGGCGGGCATGATGGTCGGCGCACCTGACTACTCACGGGTGGCCGGCGTGCTCGTGCGCATCGCCGTGCGGCTGACCTCGAAGGCGGACAAGAGCAAAGGGGCGAAGGACGATGCTCACGGTGGCGTACTGCAGGGTGTCGACGGAGGAGCAGGCGGCGGAGGGCTTCTCGATCGAGGGCCAGGCCGAGAAGCTGCGGGCGTACGCGGAGCTCCATGATCTCGGGGCCGCCACCGTCGTCGCCGATCCCGGCTGGTCCGGGAAGAACCTCGAGCGCCCGGGTCTGCAGCAGTTGCTCACGATGGTCGAGGCCGGCCACGTGCGGAACGTCCTCACCTGGCGCCTCGACCGGCTCTCGCGCAACCTCGGCGACCTGATCCTCCTCGCCGACACCTTCGGCAAGGCGGGCGTGGCTCTGCACAGCTTCACCGAGAAGATCGACCTCTCGTCGGCGACGGGCCGGATGTTCTACAACATCCTCGGCTCGTTCGCCCAGTTCTACCGGGAGCAGCTCGCCGAGAACGTGCGGATGGGCATGCACCAGGCGGCCCGGGAGGGCAAGTGGGTCAACCGGCCGAAGACCGGCTACGACCTCATCGACGGCGAGCTCGTCCCGAACGCCGCAGCCGACAGGGTGCGAGAGATCTTCCGCCTCCGCGTCGCAGGCCACAGTCGGAGCACGATCGAGGAGCGCACCGGCGTCAAGCACTCGACGATCGGAGTGATCCTCACGTCCCGCATCTACCGGGGTGAAGTCCTGCACAACGGCGAGTGGTACCAGGGCCACCACGAGCCGCTCGTCACCGAGGAGGAGTGGCAGGCCGCCCAGCGGGCCAACCGGGGCCGCGGCCGCCGAGGCCAGGACCTGCTCACCGGCCACGTCGTCTGCGGGCTCTGCGGCCGGCGGATGTACGTCGAGTACAACGGCGACGGCCGGGCGATGTACCGCTGCCGCCACCGCGGCAAGGGCTGCGACAGCCAGCCGCGGCGGACGAACCGCGGCCTCCACCGGGCAGCCCTCCTCGGCATCCGCGTGATCGCCGAGGACGAGGAGCTGCGCCGGGCGATCCGGGAGGAGCTGACCGCCACCAGCAAGCCGGCAACTGGTGCCCGCGACCGGGAGCGCCGGCGGCCCGCCGAACGCCTCGCCGAGCTGGCCGAGCGCCGGCGAAAGCTGCTCGAGCTGCACTACGCCGACCGCATCTCCGCCGAGCTGTTCGCACAGGAGGAGCAGGCCATCACACGCCAGATCGAGGCGGTCCGGGAGGAGGCGGCCGGCAAGCGGGAGGAGGACAAGCAGCTCGACGAGCTGGCAGCACGCTTCGAGCAGGTGGCCGCGACGCTCAGGGACCTCGACGTCGACCGGGTCTGGGCGGAGGCGACGGATGCCGAGCGGAGGGTCCTCGTCGAGGAGCTCGTGCAACAAGTTGCCGTCTACCCCGATCACCTCGAGGTGACGGTCCACGGAGCCCCTCGGCTCAACGTCACCCTCGCTGAAGTGGGGCTTTCCGGCGAAGAGTCGCACAATAGCCGTGTCGGAGGGGGGACTTGAACCCCCACGCCCTTGCGGGCACTAGGCCCTCAACCTAGCGCGTCTGCCTATTCCGCCACTCCGACGGGCGATCTTGTTGTTAGTAGGTCACGACCCCGGCGGAGGCACCAGAGCCCTACTGCGGAGAGAGACTCTAGCGCCTGCGCCCTCGGCCGAGAATCGTGGCCGGTGGCTCATCACAAGGCGCGCCGGCGACCTCGGCCGCGACTCCTGACACGAAGCCCACCACCCCCCGCCATCACCGCCTGGGTCACCCGCCGGACGTAGTCGAAGCCGATGCCGGACTCGATGCCGAAGTCGATGCCGAGGTCGTCGAGGTCGTAGATGTCGTCGTGGTGGCCACGCCGGGCAGGTTGGACGCAAGAGCCCAGTCCTCGGCGTTCCACATCGGACCCGCCCACGTCGGGCTCTCCTCGACGTTCACCAGACCCGGCTCGGTGACGAGAGTGACCGGCATGTCGAACAACGGGATCGTCGGCATGTCCTGCCACAGCAGCGTGTCGATCTCGTTGTAGAGACCCCGGTCGGTGTCCTGGTTCAGCTGGGACGCCGCCTGCGAGAAGAGGGTGGTGATGGCCTGATCGGTCATATCCATGTCGTCGAGGTTCACGAAGGTCGGCTGCCAGACGCTGTTGGTCGCTGCGGGGGCGGCATCCAGCGTGCCAGCGTCTGACCCGCCCGAACCGCTCACCTGGGCACCGAGTCGCCGCCGATCAGACGTCGTTCCCGGCGTGACGGTGGGAATCGTCGTGTACACGGGTGCCTCGAAAGACTGGTACGGCGAGTCCACGAACGGTGCCAGGGCCATCTGGTAGTCCCCCTCCGGCAGAACGCTGTTCAGCAGCGAGGTCTGGGAGACGTTGGAGATCTGCACCATGATGCCGGCGGCCTTCATCTCAGCCTGGAACTCGGCCTCCACCTGGGCGGCGAGCGGGTTCTCCGACGGGCCGGTGATCGTGAGAACGAGCGGCGATCCCGCAGCGGGCGCGCCGGCCGCGACGAGCCCGTAGTAGCCGGACGGGAGTAGCACGTACCCCGCCTTCCCCAGCTCTGTTCCCGCCGCCGCATCGTCGACAGTCGAGTAAGCGGTCGCATTGTCCGCCGACCCTGGTGCCCCGGCGATGAACAGGCGGTTCTGCTTGACAGGAGCGCCGGGGTCGAGGAGACCGATCGTGTCGGCGACCAGCTGTGCCCGGTCGAGGGCGAGCGCCACCGCACGCCTCACGTCGGCGGATCCCACCACGGGATCGTCCCCGTTGAAGACGAGCTGCCAACAGAACGGCGTGAGGGTTGTCGCCGTCGACATCCCGTAGATGTCGGCGATGACGTTCTCGGTCGGGTTCGGGACCATCTCGCCCACGTCCACGGATCCCGACTCGAGCAGCGACCACTCGTCCGTCCCTGCGGGCACCACCCGGAACACGATCGAGCTCAGGTGAGGGGGTGTCCCCCACCAGCGCGGGTTGCGCTTCAGCACCAGCTCCACGCCGGGCGTCATGGAGGCAACCTCGAACGGCCCGCCGGAGATGACCTTGCCAGGATCGAAGCCTGCGAACGCCTGCGTCCACCCGTAGCTCTCCGCCACGTGCGCCGGTACGAGATCGGCGAACAGGCTCTCCCAGTCGGCATAAGGCTTCTTGAACGAGACGGTCACCGTCTTCCCGTTAGCGGAGCCCGTCACAGATGCGATGTCCTCGTAGCCGGCGAGCGCCCCCGAGAACGGAAGTGACCCGGCTTGCTGCAGCTGCTCCTGCCAGTTGTAGATGAAGTCCTGGGCGCTGATCGGCACACCGTCCGACCACGTCGCCTTGGGGTCGATGGTGTAGGCGATCGTCTCCGGAGAGACCGAGATCAGTTCCGCCGAGTCGATGAAGCCGGTGGTATCAGCGACGAAACTGGGGTCGATCACGAACGCCTGCGGCAACACCTGCTCCATCACCATCTGCGTCACCCGGTTGGCGCCCGCCGGCGTAGACGGATTGAAGTTCCTCGGCAGGTACGGCACGCCCACCGTGACGGTGCCGCCGTCCTGGATGACGATCCGGTCAGGAGGAAGGGTCGTCTCGACAGTTCCCGTCGGCTGTTGGGCGCCCGACGAGCACGATGCCAGGAAGCACGCAGGCAGGAGGAGGAAGAGGCCGGCGAGAGCGACCGGCCGCGCGCGTCGTCGCCGGGCTATGGCCTTAGGACCAGCGCAGACCGAGCGCGACGGTCGTGAGCGCAAAGATCACCACGCAGGTGACGGTGATGCGGTCGAGGTTCCGCTCGGCCACGGTGGAGCCCGCCGCTGATGCGTTCGCCGTGACCCCGAACATGTCCGACAGTCCCCCGCCCTTCCCGCTGTGCAGCAGGACGAGCACGATGAGCACGAACGAGACCATCGTGTCGATGACGACGAGCAGGTCAGTGAGCAAGGGATCTCCTAGGACGGGGACTGCATGTGCCGAGATCGCGCTCGGCGACGAGCCAGGGTAGCAGCCCGTTTGGCACCATCCAGCGCGAGCGCCCCGCCGGTTTGGCCGGTGGCTGGTCCGGCGGAATACCGCCAGCAGGGGACCTCACGCGGAGGCGATCGCCACCAGCGCTGCAGGGTCGAGGCTGGCACCGCCGACGAGCAGGCCGTCGACGTCGTCCTCGGCGAGCAGCTCCTTGGCGTTGTCGGGGGTGACGGAGCCGCCGTACTGGATCCGCACCGACTCCGCTGCCGCCCGCCCGGCGAGCCCGACGAGCTCCGAGCGGATGAACGAGGCCATCGCTCCGGCGTCGGCGGGGGTGGCGTTGACGCCTGTACCGATCGCCCAGATCGGCTCGTAGGCGATCACCATCGCAGCCACGAGGTCGCGCTTACGCCCTGACAACGCCGCCGCCAGCTGCCCGGACACCTTCGCCTCCGCCCCACCTGCCTCCCGCTCCTCGAGGGTCTCACCGACGCAGAGGATCGGCGTCATGCCGTGCCGCCAGACCGCCTCCAGCTGGAGCCGGACGAGCTCGTCCGTCTCGCCGCACATCGCCCGGCGCTCGGAGTGACCTGCGATGACGTAACGGACGTTGAGTTTTGAGAGGAACTCGGGCGAGATGGAGCCGGTGTACGCGCCGCGGTCGGCGTGATGGCAGGTCTGGGCACCGAGCGCCACGGGCACGCCGTCCGCCTCGACCACGGTCTGCACCGAACGCAGCGATGTGAAGGGTGGGTGCAGCGAGAGCTGCCGGTTGTCGGCGAGCGGTGTCGACCTCAGCAGCACCGCCAGCTTCTGCACCACCTGGATCGCCTCGAAATGGTTGTGGTGCATCTTCCAGTTGCCGCTGACGAGCACCGGCCGCTGGTCCCGCTTCTCGCTCACGAGAGCCCCATCTCCCGTGCGTTGGGAGCGTTTCGCAAAGCCCTCAGGCCTGGCAGGTCACCGTCGCGCAGCAGCTCGAGCGTGGCGCCGCCTCCGGTCGAGAGATGATCGATCCTCGGCGCCAGGCCGAAGCGGTCGATCGCCGCCGCGCTGTCGCCGCCGCCGACGACCGTGAACCCGGGGCAGGAGGCAACCGCCTCTGCAACCACCCGCGTCCCGCCGGCGAAGCGGTCGTCCTCGAAGACCCCCATCGGGCCGTTCCAGAGGACGGTGCCGGCTCGCCGCACGACGTCCGCATACAGCTGGGCGGTCGCCGGGCCGATGTCGAGGCCCTTCCAGCCCCGCTCGATGTCGCGCCCGCAGACCTTCGTCACGCCGATCCCGGGATCGGGCGGCACAACCTTGCTCTGCACGTAGTGCGGGCCGTGCTTGCGCGCCTCCGCCGCCTCCGCCGCGCCGGCCGCACCGGGACCTGGCACGATCCGCCCGGACGACTCCATGGCCACGTGGTCGACGGGGATGTGGATCGAGGTCGCCCCGGCGAGCATGTCCGTGCATTCGTCGATGGCCCCCGTGTCGACGATCGAGTCACCGACGGCGCATCCGACCGCCGCCAGGAACGTGTACGCCATCCCACCGCCGATTATCAGGGCGTCCACCTTGGCGGCCAGGACCTTCAACAACACCAGCTTGTCGGCCACCTTGGCGCCGCCGATGACTGCCACGAAGGGTCTCGCCGGCGACGCGAGCAGACCGGTGATCACGTCGGTCTCGCGCGCCAGCAGCCGACCGGCGGCCGAGGGCAGCGTCGCCGGCGGCCCGACGATGGACGCATGCGCTCGGTGGCTGGCCCCGAAGGCGTCGTTCACGTACAGGTCGAAGCCGTCGACCAGCTTGGCGACAAAGGTCGGGTCCGCTTCCTCCTCGCCAGGATCGAAACGCAGGTTCTCGCCCAGCAGGACCCCCGGCGCCAGCTCGGCCAGCCGCTCGCGCACCGGCGCCACGTCGTAGCGAGGGTCGAACTTGCCCTTCGGTCGCCCGAGGTGGGTCACGGCGGTCACCTCGGCGCCACGCTCCACCAGCCAGTTGATGGTCGGCAGAGCAGAACGGATGCGGAAGTCGTCCGCCACCGTCCGTGTCCCGTCAGGTTCCTCGTGGATCGGCACGTTGAAGTCGACACGCAGCAGCACCCGCTTGCCCTCGAGAGCGCCGAGATCCTCCAGTGACGGCAGGCGCATGTGCCCGCCCGCTGGCTGTTCCGACATCAGGTCAAGCCGCGCCCATGATCCGAGTCAGATCGACGAGGCGGTTGGAGTACCCCCACTCGTTGTCGTACCAACCGAGTGCCTTGACGAGCGTGGCGCCGTCGCCGATCGGCAGCGTCATCGTCAAGCCCGAGTCGAACACGCAGGACGAGGGGTTGCCGAGGATGTCCGAGGAGACCAGCGGATCCTCGCTGTACTCGAGCACCCGCGCCAGCGGGCCCGACTCGGCGGCGGCCCTGAAGGCGGCGTTGACTGCGGACCTGTCCACTTCGGCACCGACGATCGCCGTGAAGTCGGTGATCGACCCGTCCTGCACCGGCACCCTCAGCGAGGTGCCGTCAAGCCGGCCCTTCATCGCCTCCAGCACGAGCCCGGTCGCCTTGGCGGCTCCGGTCGACGCGGGGACGATGTTCACGGCCGCCGCACGCGACCTTCGCATGTCCTTGTGAACGAGGTCGAGGATCTGCTGGTCGTTGGTGTACGCGTGGACCGTGGTCATCAGACCGTGGCGCACGCCGAAGGCGTCGTCGAGGACCTTCACCATCGGGACGAAACAGTTCGTCGTGCAGGAGGCATTCGAGACCACGAAGTGCCGCTCGGGATCGAACGAGTCGTCGTTGACCCCCACCACGAAGGTGGCGTCGACGTCGGTGCCCGGCGCCGAGACGATTACCCGCCGTGCACCCGCCTCGAGGTGCATAGCCGCCGCCTCGCGGGTCGTGAAGCGGCCGGTGGACTCGATCACGATCTCGATGCCGAGCTCGCTCCAGGGCAGTGCCTTGGGGTCGGTCTCTGCCAGCAGGCGCAGCGGTCGGCCGCCGATCTCCAGCCCTCCGTCGGTGACCAGCACGGGCTCGCCGAGCCGGCCGTGCGTGGAATCGAACTTGAGCAGGTTGGCCACCGCCGGCGGCGAACCGAGCTCGTTGGCGGCGACGATGTCGATGTCGGCCCCGCTGCGCATCGCTGCCCGGTAGAAGTGGCGGCCGATCCGCCCGAAGCCATTGATCGCTACTCGAACCGTCATCTGCAACCATCCTCGGTCATTGAGGCGCCCGCCGTCCTCGGCGAGCCAAGTCCATCGGCTCCAATCATGCCTGTACGAGGGTCATGCCTGCACCCTCCAGCGTCATGCCTGCACCCGCGAGCCGATATCGGAGCCATTCGAAACCAGTCCAGCCGCACCCCGGACACTCCCGTCGGACAGCTCTGCCAGCTCCGCCAGCGCCTCCCCCAGCAGCCGCGGATCGTGGACCAGCAGGTTGGGCGCCGCCAGGTGGCGCTCCACGATCTGCGGCAACCGCGCGCCTGAAGTCTCGAACTTCTCGAGGTCGCCGACCGGCATCGAGGCGGTGTCGACGAGCACCACGTCCGGCTCGACCCCGTGCGCCCGCAAGGCCTCCAGGTGACGGGCGACGTTGTGACCGACCGTCTCGGGGTTCTCCTCCCGCAGGTTGTTCACGTAGACGCGCTGCGCACCCCGCTCCCCCGCCGCCGCGATGGCCTGCCGCAGGTCCTCCACCGCGCAGGCCGCCAGCACGCTCGTGTACAACGAGCCCGGTCCGATCACGATCTGGTCGGCGACGGCGATGGCGGCGAGTGCCTCGGCGGGAGGAGCGGCGTCGGAGGGAACGAGAGAGACGCGGGCGATGCGAGCAGTCCTCGAGATGGCCGCCTGTCCCCGCAGCTCGTGCCCCTCGACCTCCGCCCTCAGGTCCACAGGGCCGGTGGTGGCGGGCAGCACCGTTCCCTGGGTGCCGAGGAGGCGGCAGGTCTCGGCGACCCCGGCGACGAAATCGTCGGCAGTTGCGGCGAGGGCTGCGATGAGCAGGTTGCCCAGCGGCGTGCCCGTCGAGCTCCCCCTCTGCGAAACGATGCTCCAGCGCCCGCCCCACCGTCGACCCCTCCGGAAGCAGGGCGCCGACGCACCGGCGGATGTCGCCGGGAGCGGGGATGCCGAGCATCTGCCGCAAACGACCGCTCGATCCGCCGTCGTCGGCCACCGACACGATCGCCGTGATGGTGCCGGCGTACTGGCGGATCGCCCTCAGGCTGGCGGCGAGGCCATGGCCCCCTCCGATCGCCACGACCCTCGGCCGGCTCTGCTGGCTGTGCGCCCTCGGCCCGTCGCCTCGCTCGACGGCGTCGCATCCACGCTCAATTGTCGATGTCCCGATGATGGATGGCCGGTTCGTACCCGTGCGCCCGCAGGCGCTCGGCGAGCGCTTCTGCGATCGCCACCGAGCGGTGTCGGCCACCCGTGCAGCCGACGGCCACCGAGAGGAAGGCGCGTCCCTCTTGACCGAACGCCGGCAGCACGAGCTCGAGAAGGTCGTCGACCCGGTCGACGAAGGCCACCGCGTCCGGCTGACAGAGCACGTAGTCGCGGACCTCGGCGTCGAGCCCGCTGAGAGGTCGCAGCTTGGGGACCCAGTGCGGGTTGGGAAGGAAGCGGGTGTCGAAGACGAGGTCGGCGTCGAGCGGCAGCCCGTGCTTGAAACCGAAGGAGATCAGGGAGAGGGCGAGAGCCTCTGATCCTCGGCCGCCGTAGAGCTCGGCCAACCGCCGGCGGAGGTCGTGGATGTTGAGCTCCCCGGTGTCGATCACCGTGTCGGCGTCCTCGAGCAGCGGGCGGAGCAGCTCGCGTTCCTCGGCGATGGCCGCCTCTACCCCCTCGGCGAGAGCCTCCGCCCCCCTCGGGTGGCGCCGCCTCGTACCCTCGTAGCGCCGCACGAGCACCTCGTCGGGCGCATCGAGAAAGACGATGCGGACATGGGCGCCGGCCGCCCGCAGATCCGAGATGGCCCCCTGCACCTCGTCTATCGACTCGTTGCCGCCGCGGCCGATCACCAGTGCGACGCGCTCGTAGTCGGAGCCTCTCTGCCCGGTCAGCTCGGCGACCTTGCCGATCAGCGCCGGAGGCAGGTTGTCGATGACGAACCAGCCCATGTCCTCCAGGTTGGCGGCGGCCGACGACCGCCCGGCCCCGGACATCCCTGCGACGATCAGGTACTCACTCACGACCGCTCATTGTCTCATCGCCCTCCCGCTCTGGCTCCGGCATCGCGCACCTTTGGCCACCCGGACCGAGGATCTTCTCCACCCTGATGACGCAGAGCCTCGGTATCGCGCCCTCGAGAGCGGGATCGATCGAGCCTTCCAGGAACTCGTCTCGTGGCGGCGGCTCGTCGAGGTGTGTGAGGTAGAGCCCGCGCTCGACCAACGGATTGAGGTACATCGAGAGCGGCCGGTGGGCGAAGGCGATCTCCACGCCGGGGTCGACCTGCTCCAACCCGACCGACCGGCTGAGGTACGGCCCGACCCGCCAGTAGCGCTCACCGAGGATCTGGTCGTCGATGAAGCCGCTCCCCGCACCCTGGTACAGCGGGTGGTTGATGAGCAGCACGAGACGTCCGCCCGGGCGCAGCACTCGCCTGATCTCGTCGAAAACTGCCTCAGCGCTCGGTACGTGCTCGATCACGAGGCAGCACACGACGGCGTCGAAGGTCTCGTCGCGGAACGGCAGTGCGGATCCGAGACCTCGCGTGTAGGTGAGAGGGAGGCCCGCCCGCTCGGCCCTTCGCACCGCCCAGCCCATCTGGGAGGGAGACGGGTCGAGGCCGGCCACAAGCCGGCCCTCTGCGGCAAGGTGGCGGCACACCTGCCCCTCACCGCAGCCGAGGTCGAGGATCGTCCGGCAGGCCCCGACGTGCTCGCTGACCAACGGCATTATCTGCATGTCGTACTCGGGATCGGCTCCGTCGGTGAAGGTCTCCACCCACCAGTCGGAGTGGACCTCCCAGCTCTCGGGAGTTAGGCGCGCCTCCCAACCGGCGGTCACTCGGCCAACGCCCTTGCCGCTGACGGCCTGGCGTTCATCCGCTCGTAGATGGCGCGCCCGACCTCGTCCGGCAACCAGCTGATCGCCAGCAGCTCGTCGAGCGAGGCGGCACGAACGGCGGCGACAGTGCCCATCTCGGCGATCAGGCGCTTCCGCCGGGTCGGGCCGAGCCCCGGGATCCCGTCGAGAATGCTGCGCGTCATGCGCCTGGCTCGCCTCTCGCGGTGGAAGGTGATGGCAAAACGATGCGCCTCGTCTCGCACCTGCTGCAACAGGTAGATCGCCTCGCTGTCACGCGGGATGCGGATCGGCTCGGGGTTACCGGGCCGGTAGACCTCCTCGAACTGCTTGGCGAGCGAGGCGAGCGAGACCTTCCCCTCGAGCCCGAGCTCCGCCACCACCTTCTCCCCCACCCCGAGCTGACCCTTGCCGCCATCGAGCAGGATCAGTTGCGGTGGGTAGGCGAAACGCTGCCGGCGCTTGCGCAGGCCGAGCCCCTCCAGCTCGCTGCCGGCTTCGTGCTGCGCCTCCTCCGGCGCATCCGGCTCGGCCCCCTCCGGCAGGGTTCCCCCGACGTCCGGCTCGATCCACCCGGCGCCCGGCTCGGTCCCCTCGGTGTCCGGCCCGGGACGGCTCTTCGGCAGCAGGCGCGAGAGGCGCCGTGTGAGCACCTCGTGCATGGCGCCGTAATCGTCGTTCTGCTGCACCGCGGTGACCTTGAAGCGGCGGTAGTCGCTCCGCTTCGGGAGGCCGTCCTCCATCACCACCATCGAGCCGACGTAGTCGGTGCCTTGCAGGTGGCTCATGTCGTAGCACTCGATCCGTAGCGGCGCCTCCGGCAGGCCGAGGGCCTCCTGCAGCTGCTCGAGCGCTCTCGCCCGGCTCGAGAGGTCTGTCGAGCGGTGGAGGCGATGCCGGGTCAACTGCTCGGAGGCGTTCCTCGTGGCGGTCTCGACCAGCCCCCGCTTGCGCCCGCGCAGCGGGACCGCGATCGAGACCTTCCCCGGCCTGCCCGGCCGGTCGTGGCGCCAACGGACCTCGCGCAGAGCCGACAGCCAGGCCTCGTACGTGGCGGGGTCCTCCGGCATGTCGGGCACGACCACCTGCCTCGGTATGTCGAGCGGCGACTCCGCGTAGTGCTGCTCTATCACCCGCGCCACGAGCTGGCGGCGGGTCAGTTCCTCCACCTTCTCGAAGAGGATGCCGTGGCGCCCGACCACACGGCCGCGCCGGATGTGGAGGATCTGCACGGCGGCCTCCAGCTCGTCGTCGCTGATCCCGATCGCATCGAGGTCCTCGTTGGCGTCCGAGACCATCTCCTGCTTCTCGATCGCCAGCCGTACCGATGCCAGCCGGTCCCGCAGGCGGGCGGCACGCTCGAACTCGAGCTCGCCGGCGGACGCCTTCATCTCCCGGTCCAGCCGGCTCACGATCGACTTCGTGTCGCCGTCGAGGAACTCGCAGAGCTCGTTGACCATCTCGGTGTAGCGCTCGGGTGTCACGTTCCCGACGCAGGGGCCCGAGCACCGCTCGATGTGGAACAGCAGGCAGGGCCGCCCCAGCTTCTCGTGCCGGCGCAGCTTGACATCCGTGCAGGTGCGGATCGGGAACGAGCGCAACAACAGGTCGAGCGTCTCGCGGATGGCGTAGGCGTGGGCGTAGGGACCGAAGTAGCGCGTCCCTTTGCGTTTCGCGCCTCGCATCACGAGCGCCCGCGGCCATTCCTCGTCCACGGTCACCGCCAGGAACGGGTAGCTCTTGTCGTCGACGAGCCTGATGTTGAAGCGGGGCCGGTGCTGCTTGATCAGGTTGTACTCGAGCATGATCGCATCGACCTCGGACTGGACCTGGATCCACTCGACAGAGGCGGCCGTCTCCACCATCTGCGCGGTGCGCGCCGGCAGCCGCGACGGGTCCTGGAAGTAGCTCCCTACGCGGCTGCGCAGCGAGCGCGCCTTGCCGACGTAGATCACCCGCCCGTCACGGTCCTTGAACTGGTAGGAGCCGGGGGCGTCAGGAATGGACGAAGGACGTTCGAGCACTACACTGGAGGGTACGCCGGCCTGGAACCCCGGCAGACATATCACGCTTCGTGGCCGACAAACCCGCGGATGGGCGACCAGGCTGTCCCCGCCGGCCGATGGCGAAGCGTACATAGGGAGGTCCTACATGCTTCGCCTCCAATCTCCACTGCCCGAGACGTATACAGCCGCGTCGGCGGACGAGCTCTCTGAGCGCATCGGCGCAGCCAAGCGGGCCCTCGGGCGGCGCGTCGTCATCCTCGGCCATCACTACCAGCGCGACGAGGTGATGGCGTGGGCGGACGCCAGGGGGGACTCGTTCGGGTTGTCGCGTTTCGCGGCCGATCAGCACGAGGCCGAGTTCGTTGTCTTCTGCGGCGTCCATTTCATGGCCGAGTCCGCCGACATCCTCACAGCTGCACACCAGCAGGTGATCCTGCCCGACCTGAACGCCGGTTGCTCGATGGCGGACATGGCCGATCTCGACGAGGTCGAGGAGTGCTGGGAGGAGATCGGCGAGATCGTCGACACGGCCGGCGTGGTGCCCATCACCTACATGAACTCCTCTGCCGCCCTCAAAGCCTTCGTCGGGAGCCATGGCGGCTCTGTCTGCACCTCCTCCAACGCCCGGGCGGTGCTGGCGTGGGCGCTCGGCACGGGCAGCGAGGCCCGCCAGGGGGAGCAGGTCCTCTTCTTCCCCGACCAGCATCTCGGACGCAACACCGGCTTCCAGATGGGCTACACGGCCGAGGACATGCGCGGTCTCGGATCCGCGCCGGGAGCTCGGCGGCCTCCAGGACGTCGACGTCAAGCAGGCCACGTTCCTGCTCTGGAAGGGCCATTGCTCGGTGCATCAGCGGTTCAGCGTGGCGCATGTCGAGGCGTTCCGGGCGGCCAACCCGCAAGGCGTGGTGATCGTCCATCCCGAGTGTTCGCACGAGGTGGTCGAGCTGGCCGACGTGGTCGGATCCACCGATGCCATCATCCGCGCCGTCGACGAGCTGCCGGCGGGTTCGGTCATCGGGGTGGGCACCGAGATACACCTCGTCAACCGCCTCGCCAACGAGCATCCGGACCGCACGGTGACGTCGCTCGACCCGATCGTCTGCCCGTGCTCGACGATGTTCAGGATCGACGCCCCCCACCTGGCCTGGGTGCTGGAGGGCCTTGTCGCAGGCGAGGTCCGCAACCGCATCACCGTTCCCGCCGAGACGGCCGAGCTGGCGCGCGTCGCCCTGCAGAGGATGCTCGACATCACCTGACAACAGGCTCACAGGCTCAGGCTCGCCCAGGCAGCCACTAGCCGCCGAGCAGGGGAGCCAGGAAGTGGCCGGTGTAGCTCTCGGAGACCTTCGCCACCTTCTCCGGGGGTCCCTCGGCGATCACCATCCCGCCCCCGTCGCCGCCCTCCGGACCGAGGTCGATGATCCAGTCGGCGCTCTTGATGACGTCCAGATTGTGCTCGATGACGACGACGGTGTTCCCCTGGTCGACGAGCCTCTGCAAGACGATCAGCAGCTTGCGAACGTCCTCGAAGTGGAGACCGGTGGTGGGCTCGTCGAGGATGTAGATCGTGTGCCCGGTCGACCGCTTGGACAGCTCCGACGCCAGCTTCACCCGCTGCGCCTCGCCGCCCGAGAGGGTCGGGGCGGGCTGCCCCAGGCGCACGTACCCCAGGCCGACATCGACGAGCGTCTGCATGTGGCGGGCGATCGGCGGCTGGTGGGCGAAGAAGGCCAGCGCCTCCTCGCACGACAGATCGAGCACCTCGGCGATCGACTTGCCTCGAAACGTCACCTCCAGGGTGTCCCGGTTGTATCTGGCCCCCTTGCACACCTCGCACGGCACGTAGATGTCCGGCAGGAAGTGCATCTCGATCTTGATCGTCCCGTCGCCGGCGCACGCTTCGCAGCGGCCACCCGAGACGTTGAACGAGAACCGGCCGGGCTGGTAGCCGCGCAGCTTCGCCTCCTGGGTCTGGCTGAACAGCTTGCGGATCTGGTCGAACACGCCGGTGTAGGTGGCCGGGTTGGACCGCGGCGTCCGCCCGATCGGCGACTGGTCGATGTCGATCACCTTGTCGATCAGCTCGGCGCCCTCGATCGACCGGTGCCTGCCCGGGACCTCCTTCGACCGGTAGACCTTCTGCATCAGGGCGCGGTAGAGGATGTCGTTGACGAGGGTCGACTTGCCGGAGCCCGACACGCCCGTCACGGCCACGAAGGTGCCGAGCGGCAGCTCGACGTCGATGTTCCGCAGATTGTGCTGGCGCGCCCCGCGCACCGCGATCCAGTCCTCGCCGGGGTCCCGCCGCAGCGAAGGCACGGGGATCTCGAGGGAGCGCGACAGGTAGCGACCGGTGACCGAGTCCTTGGACTTGACGAGCCCCTCGACGTCGCCCGCATAGACGATCGAGCCGCCGTGCTCCCCCGCCCCGGGGCCGATGTCGACGACGTAGTCGGCGACGCGGATCGTCTCCTCGTCGTGCTCGACCACGAGGACCGTGTTGCCGAGCTCGCGCAGGCGGATCAGGGTCTCGATGAGCTTGCGGTTGTCCCGCTGGTGAAGGCCGATCGAGGGCTCGTCGAGAACGTACAGCACACCGACGAGGCCGCTCCCGATCTGGCTCGCCAGCCGGATCCGCTGCGCCTCGCCACCCGCCAGCGTCGCCGACGACCTCTCCAGCGACAGGTAGTCGAGCCCGACGTCGAGCAGGAACTGCATGCGGGCGCGGATCTCCTTCAGAACCCGGTCGGCGATCATCGCCTCGCGCTCGGTCAGCTCGACCGACGAGAGGTATTCGTGGGCGCGCCTGATCGACATCGCGCAGATCTCGGCGATGCCCTTGCCCTTGGAGCCTTTGGCCGTCGTCGACCTGCCCGCGCTGCCGACCGTCACGGCGCGGGACTCGGGCTTCAGGCGGGTGCCGTCGCAGTCGGGGCAGGGCACCTCCCGCATGTAGCCCTCCACCTGCTCGCGCGACCAGTCCGACTCGGCATCGGCGTGGCGCCGCTGCAGCCAGGGGATGACCCCCTCGAAGTGCGTGTCGTAGCTGCGCTTGGTGCCGTAGCGGTTCTTGTACTCGACATGGACCTTCTTCGTGCCGGCCCCCTGCAACAGGACCTTGCGCTGCGCCTTGTTCAGCTTCGACCACGGCGTGTCGAGCCGGAAGCCGAACGCCTCGCCGACCGCCTTCAGCACGCGCGAGAAGTACTCCGTGCGGGCCCCCGCCCACGGCGCCAGGACCCCGTGCTCGAGATCCAGATCTGGGTTCGGGACGATCAGCTCAGGGTCGACCTCGTAGCGGGTGCCGAGCCCGTCGCAGGCGGGGCAGGCGCCGTAGGGCGAGTTGAACGAGAAGCTGCGGGGGGCGAGCTCGTCGAACGACTTGCGGCAGTTGGTGCAGGCGAGGTGCTGGGAGAAGGTGAGGATCTCCTCCTCCTGGCCCTCCTCGCCCTTGGTGGGCTGCGCCGCCGAGTCCACCAGCTGGATCTCCGCCACGCCGTCTCCCAGCCGGAGAGCGGTCTCGATCGAGTCCGTGAGGCGCCGCGCGACGCCTTCCCGGCGGATCAGCCTGTCCACCACCACCTCGATCGTGTGCTGCTCGTACCTCGCCAGCTTGAGGCTCGCCCGGTCAGCCAGCTCGATGACCCGGCCGTCGATGCGGGCGCGCGCGTAGCCCTGCTTCGCCAGCTCGTCGAGCAGCGCCTCGTACTCGCCCTTGCGACCACGGACCACCGGCGCCAGCACGTGGAACCTCGTGCCTTCCGGCATCTCCAGGATCCTGTCGACGATCTGCTGCGGGGTCTGCCGGCTGACAGCCTGCCCGCAGGTCGGGCAGTGGGGCTGGCCGATCCGGGCGTACAGCAGGCGCAGGTAGTCGTAGATCTCGGTGACCGTCCCGACGGTCGAGCGGGGGTTCTTGGAGGCTGACTTCTGGTCGATCGAGATGGCCGGCGAGAGCCCCTCGATGAAGTCGACGTCGGGCTTGTCCATCTGGCCCAGGAACTGCCTGGCGTAGGCCGACAGCGACTCCACGTAGCGCCGCTGCCCCTCGGCGTAGATGGTGTCGAAGGCGAGAGACGACTTGCCGGAGCCGGAGAGACCCGTGAAGACAATGAGCTGGTCACGGGGCAGATCGACCCCGATATTCTTCAAGTTGTGCTCGCGGGCTCCGCGAACTACGAGTGATCCGGGCACGGCGGACAGGATATCGGCGGGGTGTGACAACCATGATTGGGGGGCGTCCCGCTCCGGCGTCGGCGGCTAGAGCACCTCGCGCAGCTCTCGCTTCAGCGAGCGGATCTCGTCGCGCAGCCTCGCCGCATATTCGAAACGAAGCTCTGCCGCTGCCGACTGCATCTCCACCTCCAGCAGGTCGATCAGCTTGCCCAGCTCCTCAGCCGGCAGGTCGGCGCCGTCACCGAGCTCCGCGGTACCTGCGACAGACGCCATCGCACGCTTGCCGGCACGTGCCGAGCGGCCGGCGTTGGCGCGGTGGCCGGCGGGCAGCGGGGCGCCGCCGCCAACCGAGGCCCCACTGCGGGCGAGCCCGAGGTCTCCACCACGGAACTGGGCGACGAGGTCGGTGACGGCCTTGCGGATCGTCTGCGGGTCGATCCCGTGCTCGAGCGTTGTAGGCCCTCTGCACCTCCCGCCGCCGCTCCGTCTCGGCGATCGCCCGCCGCATCGAGTCGGTGTAGACGTCGGCGTAGAGGATCACCCGGCCGGCCACGTTCCGCGCCGCCCGGCCCATCGTCTGGATCAGCGATGTCTCACTGCGCAGGAACCCCTCCTTGTCGGCGTCGAGGATCGCCACCAGGGAGACCTCCGGCAGGTCGAGCCCCTCACGCAGCAGGTTGATGCCGACGAGCACGTCGAACTCGCCGAGCCGCAGGTCGCGGAGGATCTCGATGCGCTCGATCGTGTCGATGGTCGAGTGCAGGTAGCGCACCCGCATCCCGACTCGAGCAGGTAGTCGGCGAGGTCCTCGGACATCTTCTTCGTGAGGGTGGTGACGAGCACACGCTCGCCCTTGCCGGCCGTCGCCGCGATCTCGGCGATCAGGTCGTCGATCTGACCCTTCGTCGGCCGCACGTCGACCTCCGGGATCGACGAGACCGGTGGGCCTCACGATCTGCTCGACCACCTGCGAGGAAACGGAGAGCTCGTACTCCGACGGAGTGGCCGACATGAAGATGCACTGGTCCACCCGCTCCATCACCTCTTCGAAGCGCAGCGGCCGGTTGTCCATCGCAGACGGCAGCCGGAAGCCGAGCTCGACGAGAACGTCCTTGCGGGAGCGGTCGCCCTAGTACTGGCCGTGGAGCTGGGGGACGGTCACGTGGCTCTCGTCGATGACGAGCAACCAGTCGTCGGGGAAGTAGTCGAGCAGCGTGTACGGCGGCTGGCCGGCCGAGCGACCGTCGAGGTGGCGGCTGTAGTTCTCGATGCCCGTGCAGCTGCCGACCTCGGCCAGCATCTCCAGGTCGTGCTCGGTGCGCATCCGCAGGCGTTGGGCCTCCAGCAACTTGTTGTCGGCCTCCAGCTCGGCGAGCCGCTCGCCGAGCTCCTGCTCGATGCCGGCGATGGCGATGCGCATCCGCTCCTCCCCGGCGACGTAGTGCGTGGCGGGGAAGACGATCAGCTCGTCGACGTCGCCGAGCAGCTCGCCCGTGAGCGCGTCGAACAGGCTGATGCGCTCGATCTCGTCCCCGAACAGCTCGATGCGGACCGCCTGTCTCCTCGTAGGCGGGATGGACCTCGATGGTGTCGCCCCGCACCCGGAACTTGCCGCGGACGAGGTTCATGTCGTTGCGCTCGTAGTGGATCTCCACGAGCCGGGCGAGGATCTAGCGCTGGTCGTGGGCTCGCCCTGGCCGGGCCACCAGCAGCCGGTCGCGGTACTCCATCGGGAGAGCCGAGGCCGTAGATCGCAGGACACCGAGGCGACGATGATCACGTCACGGCGGGTGAGCAGGCTGGCGGTCGTCGAGTGGCGGAGCCGGTCGATCTCGTCGTTGATGGACGAGTCCTTCTCGATGTAGGTGTCGCGTCGCCGGGATGTAGGCCTCGGGCTGGTAGTAGTCGTAGTAGGAGACGAAGTACTCGACCCGGTTGTTCGGGAAGAACTCGCGCATCTCGGCGGCGAGCTGGGCCGCGAGCGACTTGTTCGGCGCCAGGAGCAGGGTGGGCCGCTGCGCCTGCCGATCGTCCAGGCGACCGTGGCGCTCTTGCCCGAGCCGGTGATGCCGAGCAGGGTCTGGAAGCGGTCCCCGCGCTTCACGCCCTCCGACAGCGCGACGATCGCCTTCGGCTGGTCGCCGGCGGGCTTGAACTCGGACAGCACCTCGAACTTCGGCATCGGGTCAATGCTACTGAGGGGGTGCGCGCCCGACTCCGGCTCGGCCCCGGACCCTCTAGGCGGTCGCCGGCTGGGGTTCCTCCTCGTCGTCTGCATCGCTCGAGCGGGCGGGGCCGCTCGCCTGAGTGATCGAGCGCACCAACGACCGGCGCCTCGTCCGCGTCGCCAGCGTCAGCGCGATCCCGCCCATGAAGAGAACCATGGCGATCCCGAAGGAGTTGCCGGCAAGCAGCTGCCACCCTCGTTCGTGCAGCTCACGGCCGTTGTTGTTGGGGACCCACCAGATGGGCGAGACCCAGAAGAGCACAGCGGCGAAGCATGCGAACCCCCTTCCCCAGAGCGGACGATCCTTGGCCAGCGCCAGCCAGAGGATCGCCGGCACCACCCAGACGATGTGGTGGGTCCACGTGATCGGCGAGATGAGCAGGCCCGTAGTCGCCGCCACCAGCACCCCGAGCAGTTCGGAGGAGGAGCGTTGGGCGGCTCGCGCCAGCAGGAGCCCGCCGGCGGCCACCACGCAGAGCACGCCCCAAAGGACCAGATGGGGCAACGGCCGGTGGTGGAACCGCTCCAGCACCGTCGCCAGGTTCTGGTCGCTGACGAAGGTGAGCCCACCTGCCCTGCTCGACTCGAAGATGTACTTGGTCCAGTAGGCGTACGACGCCGAGGGAGAGGCGACGAAGGCCGAGAGTCCACAGATGAGGAAGGTGATGAGGCAGTTGCGGGCGCCTCGGATCCGCCCTGTGAGGAGCATGTAGGGCAAGAAGATGAGCGGGGTGAGCTTGACGGCCGCCGCCAAGCCGGTGGCGATCCCGAGCGGGACCGTGCGCCCGAGGACCCGCCGCGAGCCGGCGAGGTCGAACAGCACGAGGAGCGCGAGGAGGAGATTCACCTGCCCGAAGCCGATCGTCAGCAACACGGGGTCGAGCAACGTGGCCGGCAGCATGAGGGTCAGCGCCCAGCGCAAGGCATGCGTGGCTGGCAGCTTCGGGCGCACCAGGCGGATCGTCAGGTACATCATCGCGAACAGGCAGGCAAGGTTGACGATCGTCCAGACGACCTCGGCCTGCACCATCGAGAAGGCCTTCGCCCAGGGCACGAATAGCATCGCTGCGAACGGCGTGTAGGTGAACATCAGCCCGGTCTGGCGGAGGGGCGTCGTGTAGAGGCGGGCGGAGTCGAAGTACTTGGCGCCGACGCCGATGTAGACGAGCAGGTCGACCTCCAGGGTGAAGATCGCGATCATGATCCCGTAGAGCAGGCTGAGCGCAGCCGACGAGGCGGCGATCATCCATTTAGTGCTCGGACGGCGGCGTGTCCCGGTATCCAGCCGGGTAGTCGGGGCCCGAGCCGTGACGAGCGCCGTCAAGCCGCCTCCTTGAGGCTGAGCATCCACTGCCACGCCCGCCGCGTCATCTCCTCGAGCTCCGACATCGTCCCCATGTTCATCACGACGAAGTCGGCGATCTGCAACCGCTCCTCTACCGCGTCGACTGTGCCGCCATGCGGGCGAGAGCGTCTGTTTCGGACATCTCGCGCTCGGCCACCAGCCGGGCGAGCGCCACCTCCGGCGGCGCGTCGACGACGAGGACTCCGGCCACCGGGTACCGCGCACGGCCGCCCGACTCGACCAGCAGCGGGATCTCCAGCACCACGACGCGATCCTCACCGGCAAGCTCCGCGATGCGTTCGGCGATCGCTTCGCCGACGGCAGGATGGACGATCCCGTTCAGGTCGCGAAGCGCAGCCGGATCATTGAACACCAAGGAGGCGAGACCGGCGCGGTCGATCGAGCCGTCCGCTGCCAGCACACCCTCTCCGAAACGCTTCACCACCGCCTCGTACGCCGGCTCCCCCGGCTCGACCACTTGGCGGGCCAGCCGATCGGCATCGATCACCACCGCCCCCATGGCGGCGAGCATCGCGGCGACTGCGCTCTTGCCCGAACCTATCCCTCCCGTCAAGGCGACGACGATCATCGGCCGCCTCCTCCGCAGATCGCTGCGGTCGGCTGCAGGGGCCGCGAGGCGACGGCGAACAGGACCGGCGTCGTGTCCTCCACCTGCTCTGTGACGAAGTAGTCGTCGTGGGTTATCCCGCTCCCTCCGTTGCTCTCGCCGCGGGCGAAGACCCGGTACCCGAGCGGGAGCGCCCGGGTGTAGGCGGCGACCCACCACTTGCGGGGCAGGCGATGGCGCAGGTCGAGCGGATCGGCGATGGCGAGCAGCCTGTCGGCCTTCGCCCGCCGCGCCGCGAAGTCCTCCTTCACCGTCTCCGATCCCTCGAGCGCCCCCACCCAGACCTCCGAGAAGTAGCCGCGCAGCAGGTTCTCGAGCCCGGACCTCGTGAAGAGCACGAGATGAAAGGGGTTCTCGAAGTCCCAGGGTCCGTTGGGCGTGAGGAAGAAGGCGGTGCCTGTGGGAGCGAGGACTCGGGCGAGCTCGGCCACATGACGGGCCGGCGTGTCGAAGTGCTCGACGATGTGCGAGCTGCACGCCCAGTCGAAGGCTCCCGACCGCAATGCCAACCGGGCGGCGTCGCTGCAGGCGAACCGTGCGCCGCTCGCGCCGAACGACCGCCTGGCTGTTGCAGCCGTCGTGGCGTCGTAGTCGATGCCGACCACGGTCCGTCCCTCGCCGACGAGCTGAGCCGTCTCGAAACCGAGCCCGCAGCCGGCATCGAGCACCCTCCCGCGCCCGAGCCGTGCCCGCACCTCCCGGTAGCCGGCGGCGTGCAGGGCCAGCAGTGAGTCCGGCGTGAGCCCCGGCACAGGACGCTCGCCCGTCAGCTTCACCACTCAGCGCTCCTCCGATCCCGTTGCTCGGGCCCCAACCATGGTCGAACGCCAGGCTATGCCCCCGCCAGATCGGCGCGGCGACATCGCTCCGCACGGCCTCGCCTAGTGTGACGCCGAGGTGAACGCGCTGCTCCAGGAGACCGACGCCGACGTCGACGCCGGCTACAGGAGCCGCCTCCGCCTCCCTTCGGCGCCCTCGCTGACGACCCTCGTCTCGCTGCTGGCGCTGGCGGTCGTGGCCTACGTGCCGCTGCTGCTCACGGCTCCGAGGTCGATCGCCGCCGACACCAAGGCCTACCTCTACCTCGATCCCGGCCGGCTGATGAGCTCTGCCCTGTCGATGTGGAACCCGGGCGTGGCCGGCGGGATGGTGACCCACCAGAACATCGGCTACCTGCTGCCCCAGGGTCCCTTCTACTGGCTGGGACATGCCCTCAGTATCCCGGTGTGGGTGACGCAGCGGCTCTGGACGGGGACCTTGCTGTTCGCCGCCGGCTCGGGTGCTTGGTACCTCGCCCGGGTGATCGGGCTCGGCGCCAGGCGCCGGGACAGTCGCCCGCTCCCGCTCGGTGCCGCAGCGCCGTTCGTGGCCGGCCTCGTCTACATGCTCAGCCCCTACTTCCTCCAGTACGTGCAGCGGATCTCCGCCATCGTGATGCCGTGGGCGGGCCTCGGGTGGATGGTGGCGTTCACCGTCCTTGCCGTACGGCGGGGCGGCTGGCGGTTCCCGGCGTTGTTCGGGATCGTGGTCGCAGTGGTCGGGGGGACGAATGCGACTTCCCTGATCTACGCCGGGATCGCCCCAGCGCTCTGGGTCCCCTTCGCCGTGCTGCAGATGCACGATGCGACGTGGCGCCGGGCCCTCGCCGCCACCGGGCGGATCCTGCTGCTCACGATCGCGGTGTCGCTCTGGTGGATGGCCGGCCTGGCGGTCGAGGGCGCCTACGGGATCTCGATCCTCCAGTTCACCGAGACGCTGCCTGCGATCGCCTCCACTTCGACGCCCTACGAGGGGCTGAGGGGCCTCGGGTACTGGTACTTCTACGGGGGGGATCGCCTCGGGCCGTGGCTCACCGCCTCGGTCGAGTACGAGGAGAAGGTCTGGCTGATCCTGACGAGTTTCGCGCTGCCGGCGCTGGCGCTCCTCGGTGCGGCGATCTCCAGATGGCGGGCGCGTGCGTATTTCGCTCTGCTGGTGCTGGTCGGCCTCGGCCTCAGCGTCGGCGCCAACCCGTGGGTGGACCCGTCCCTGCTCGGGCGGGCGATGAAGGCTTTCATGACAGGCACTTCGGCGGGCTTGGCGTTGCGGAGCACCGACCGCGCCACCCCCCTCGTCGTGCTCGGCCTCTCGATGCTGATCGCCGGCGGCGTGGCTGCAGTCGTGTCCTACAGCCCCAGCCGCGCCCGAGTGCGGCTCAGGAGACGACACTTGGCCACCGTCGCCGGCGCAGTCTCCGCCGCCCTGGCGGTGGCTGTCGCCGTCGTCAACGCCACTCCGTTCCTCACCGGCGCAGCGGTGGAGCCGAAGTACTCACGGCCGGAGCAGGTGCCCTCATATGTGACCGCAGCCGCCAACTACCTCGATGCCAGGGGCGACTCGACCCGTGTGCTCTTCGAGCCGGGCGAGAACTACGGCGTGTACACCTGGGGGGACACCCTCGATCCCGTCTGGCCGGGGATCGTCTCCCGCCCGACCATCCAGAGGCAGCAGCTGATCGACGGGACGATCCCGACCGCAGACCTGCTGGAAGCGTTCGATCTCTCGCTGCAGCAGGGAACCTACGAGCCCTCCACGCTCGCCCCGATCGCCAGGCTGCTCAGCGCAGGCGACGTGGTGCTGCAGTCGAACCTCGCCTACTGGTGGTTCCAGACACCCGCTCCTGCCGAGACGTGGCCGTTGTTCTCACCACCACCCGCAGGCGTCGGGTCCCCGACCGGCTTCGGCCCGCCCTCAGGCGACGTCGCCCCCGCGCCGTACTCGACTCCGAGCGACGCGTTCCTGGCACTTCCTGCCGGTTCGAAACTGCCACCGGCGCTGGCCGTGTTCCCCGTGTCCTCAGTCCGCCCGATCTACCGTGCCGAGCCGGCAGGCGCACCGCTCATCCTCGACGGCGACGGTGCCGGGGTCGTGGCGGCCGCCGCCACGGGGATCCTCGACGACAACCCGACGATCTTCTACGCCGGATCCCTCGACACCTCGGCTCGCCTGCGAGCAGAGACCGCCGCCGTGCCAGGTGCTCAGCTCCTGCTCACCGACAGCAATCCGAAGCTCGACCGCCGCTGGACCACGGTCCAGGACAACCTGGGCGAGCTGTTGCCGAGCTATGCCATCCCGACTCCCTCCGACCCGTCGGCCGTGCCACTCTTGATGTTCCCGGGGTCGCCGGCGGATGCCCAGACGACAGCCGTCTACTCAGGTGCCGCCTATGTCACCGCCTCCGGCTACGGGAACCCGATCAACTTCATCCCGGAGAACCGGCCCTACGAGGCGTTCGACGGGAGGCTGGTGTCGGCCTGGGACGACGGGGCGCTCACCTCCGCCCTCGGGGTCTGGGTGCAGGTCGGCTTCAGCAAGCCCGTCAGCGCCGATCAGCTGAACCTCGTTCAACCGCTCGACGGAGCGCAGCGGTACGTGACGCAAGCGACGATCACCTTCGACGGCGGCCATCCGCTGACCGTCGACCTCGGCGCCGCGTCGCGCACGCAGGCCGGGCAGACGGTCACCTTCCCGCAGCGGTCGTTCAAGACGCTTCGCATCACCGTCGATGCCACGAACGCGACGAGCTCGCTGAACGGGGTCGGTTTCGCCGAGATCCGCATCCCCGGCGTGCACGTCAAGGAGGCGGTCCAGCTCCCGAGCGACATGCTCCGCTCGCTCGGCGCCGGATCCTCGTCCCACAGGCTCACGGTGATCTTGACCCGTGACCGCGTCGGTGCCGGCAGCGGTCGCGCCGACCCCGAGCCGACGATGGACCGCCTGTTCTGGCTGCCGACGCGGCGGACCTTCACCCTCTCGGGAACGGCGCGGCTCTCCGACCTCGTCTCGGATCGGACGATCGACTCCCTGCTGGCGGGAGCGGGGGCACTCGGGGGGCTCGAAGCGACCTCCAGCGGCAGGTTGCCCGGCGATCTCGATTCGCGAGCTGTGTTCGCTGTCGACGGCAACGACTCGACGGCGTGGGAGACGGCACCCGGTCAGGGGATCCACGGCGCCTGGATCCAGGTGAGGCTGCCACGGCCGATCAGCTTCGACCATCTCGACCTGGCGATCGCCGCCGACGAGCTCCACTCGGTCCCGACGGCTCTTCGCATCACCACCGACAGAGGCGGGAAGGCGTTGGTCCACCTGCCGGCGATCACCCCGTCCCCCTCCGCCGGGCGGATAGTCCATCTGCGGGTCAGCTTCCCCCGGCTCACCGGCAGGTATGTGCGGGTCACCATCGCCGGCGTCGGCTATGGCGGCGCCGCCGGCAAGCCGGTCGCCATCGCCGAGCTCGGCATCCCCGGGGTCCGCGTCGCACCGGAGAACCCGGCCGCCCCGCTGCCCGACGTCTGCGAGCCGAGCCTGCTGTGGCTCGACGGGCATCCGGTGAACCTCCGCATCGTGGGGACCGTTGCGCAGGCTGAGGCATCGGAGGGGCTTCGAATCGAGGGATGCGGGAACTCCGCCGCCGGCATCGCCCTCGCAGCCGGGACGCACCAGCTGAGCACTATCAACGGGTCGGCGACGGGCATCGACCTGGACAGGCTGATCCTCGACTCGGCCCCCGGAGGTTCGGCGATGCCGCTCGCGAGCGGCGGTGGCCTGCAGCCGACGCCCGGGACTGTCGGAGCCTCGGCCCTCGGCACGCCCGCCGTGAAGGTCCTCTCGAGCAGTGCCACGTCGGCGACGCTGTCGGTGAGCGGGGCATCGGGGCCGTTCTGGCTCGTTCTCGGGCAGGGCGTGGACGCCGGCTGGAGGGCTTCAGTCGCGGGCGCGGCGGATCTCGGGACCTCCTCGCTGGTGGACGGCTACGCCAACGGCTGGTACGTGCGGGATCCCCCCCGCGGCACCTTCACGGTGAATCTCAGCTTCGCCCCCCAGAGCGAGGTGACCGTGGCGCTCGCTCTGTCGGCGGTCGGCCTCGCCGCATGCCTGTTGTTGGCGCTGTGGCCGAGGCGGCGGCGCGCTTCGCATCTCGCCGCGCCCGCAGCGGGTGCCGAAGCTCCGGCGCTGGCGTCGCCGCTCGCGGCGGGTGGTTCGAGGCCACGGCTGATCGTCCTCCTGCTGGCGGTGCTTGCGGCTGCGGCCGTTGCGGGGGCGGTGATGACCCCCCCTTACGGGTTGCTGGCGGCACTGGTGATGGGGGCGGTGGTGGCGATCGGCTCGACCTTCTCTGCGGGAAGGATCCTCACGGCTGTCCCCGCAGTGGGGCTCGCGGTGGCCACCGGGCTGTACATCGCGGTGCACCAGGCGGGCGAGCGGGTCCCCGCAGGCGGCGGGTGGCCGGCGAGCTTCCAGGGGGCGGCGGTGCTGGCTTGGATGGCGGTGCTGCTGCTGGCGGCAGACGCTCTTGCCGTCTCCTTGAGGCGTCGGCCGGACCGGCCGGGAGCCGAAGCTAGCCCTGAGCCCGACCCCGACCCCGAACCCGTCCCCGAGGACGACGATGGCTGATCGCCTCGGCGGCCAGTGCCTGCAGCGCCTTCTCGGCCGTCTGGTCCCAGGTCATCGCCCGGGCCCGCTCGGCAGCGGCCCGTGACAGCCGATGACGCAGCACGGTGTCTGAGAGCAGCCTGTGCAGGTGTCCGGCCATCTCGCCGGCGTCGGTCGCCAGGAAACCTGTCGTGCCGTCGACGATGGCGTCGGCGTGCCCGGCGATCGCCGACGCCACAGCCGGAGTCCCGCATGCCGCCGCCTCGGTGATCGTCATCCCCCAGCCTTCTCGTGCCGAGGTGGAGACGAGGACCCAGGCCCGGCGGTAGAGGTCGACGAGAGCTTCGTCGTCGAGTCGTCCCGGCAGCGAGACGACGCCGGTGGCGCCCCGTCGCTCGATCTCGGCCTCCAGCGCCTCCCGCTCGTATCCCTCGCCGACGATCACCGCCTGCAATCCGGGATGGGCCGGCCGCAGCCGCATCACGGTGTCGACGAGCACCTCGAAACGCTTGACCGGCACCAGCCTCCCGACCGCCACCAGCAGCGGCGCCGGCGAGCGATGTCCGCCGGCGGCGAACCGCTCGTCGACCCCCGGATGGACGACGCTGACGCGCTCGGCGGGAAGGCCGAGCATCTCGACGATCTCGTCGCGGGAGGACTCGGAGAGGGTGACGACCCGAGTCCGCTCGTAGACGCGAGGCGCGATCTTGGACTCGAGCGTCTCGCCGATCATCGCGAGCGCCGCCGGGAGCACCATCCTCCACATCTCGGCATGCACGTGGTGCAAGAACACGAGGCGCGGGTGGCGGCGTCCGAAGAGCGGCGAGAAGAACGGCATCCCGTTCCAGATCTCCACCACGCCGTCGGGAGACCCGGCCCCGAGAGCGAGCTCGACGCCGGCCGCCGGGAAGACGCTGTAACGCCCGAAACGCCGCACCACCCGGTAGCCGTCCCGGCTCACCACCGCCGGATGCCCGTCAGCCGACGAGGTGCGCAGCGTCACGTCGAGGCCGGCGGCCGCCCAGCGGCGGAGCACCTCGTGCGCGTGCAGCTCCGAGCCTCCCGCCTCCGGGTCGTCGAGGTCACGCCAAGCGAGCACGTGAACCCGCCGCAGACCAGCCTCTCCGGCGACAGCCGCCATCCGTTCCAGAGCCGCCGCCGCAGCAGCCGGCTCGGGCAGGGGCTCCGGGCGGATGATGGGAGGCGCCAGCAGATCCAGGCCTGCCCCACGGCTCAGGGCGCGACCGCTCGTCTCCTGCCCCACCTCGAACATGGCCGGGCTCACCCTACCAGCGAGACACTTGGCGACCCCTGCAAAGAGCACGCATCAACGCTTTCGCAGGAGAACTTCCAGGTTCCAGGTCGCCACCTCCCGTAGCCCCGGTATCGAGGCCACGCCCCTCGCCCAGGCCGGGTGGTAGCGGGGGCCAGCCTCCAGCACCTCGACAGCCTCGTGGCGGCGCGCCCAGCGGAGCGTCTCTCCCACCCCTATCCGGTAGAGGGACTCGCCGTAGCGGTTCTTCGGGTCCTTGCCGTGGTGCCGTCGGTAGCGGGCGGCCGCCCTCTCCCCACCCAGGTAGTGCCAGGGGGACGTCTCGTGGCCGCCCCAGGGAGACAGCCAGTTCGTGAACGAGATCCAGACGAGGCCGCCCGGCCTCGCGACGCGGACCATCTCGTCGCCGAGCTGCCAGGGATGTGCCGCGTGTTCCAGAACGTTCGAGGAGACGACCAGGTCGGCGGCGGCGTCACGGAACGGGAGCGAGCAGCCGTCGGCGATGATCGCACCCTGCGGCCTGGCGCCTCTCCACGAGAGCTCACCGACGTCCGGCTCCACCACCAGCGAGCGCGCCCCCGCCTGCTGGAAAGCCTTCGTCAGGTAGCCCGCGCCGCCGCCGACGTCGAGCACCGTCGCCCCCTGCAGCGGCATCCGCCTGGAGAGGATCGACACCGCATCGGCAGCCAGCAGGCCGTAGAAGAAGTCCGGATCGGTCTGCTCACGCCGGAACGCCTTCAGCAGCCGCACCGAACGCCGCAGTGTTCTCAGCTCGTCCTCGGTTCCCGGCACGCGGGCGAATAGTAGCGATCTCACATCCAAGGGCCCGTATGCCAGAAGTGGGCAAGCCGCCGCGCCTAGGATCTCGCCACAAGATCGTCATAGGGGGAGAGCGTGCCCAACGCATACGACCGTCGGGAATTTCTCTTGAAGAGCGCCCGCACCGCTGCCGGCCTCGCCGCCGCGGCCGGGGCCGGCTCCCTCCTCTCCGCCTGCTCCAGCGGGGGGGCCCCCAAGGTCCGGGCCTACCAGCAGCGGTACACCCCCGGCGGCACGCCCAAGTACGGCGGCACGATCAACTTCGGGGTCGAGGCCGAGGAGAGCGGCTTCGACCCGACGAGCGCCCACTTCGACTCGACGGGCGTGATGTACGCCCGCACCGTCTACGACCCCCTGGCGATCGCCCTCGCAGACGGCACCGTGGTTCCCTACCTGGCGCAATCGATCACGCCGAACGCCGACTTCACGCAGTGGAAGATCACGATGCGCCCGAACATCATCTTCCACGACGGGGAGCCCTGCGACGGAGCCGCCCTCAAGTTCTGCCTCGACCAGTGCAAGGCGTCGGCGCTCGTCAACTTCGCCCTCACCTACATGACGGGCACCAGCTACACCAAGAGCGACCCGCTCAGTGTGACGGTGAACATGAACGCCCCCTGGGTGGCGTTCCCGGCGTGGCTGTGCGGCTACATCGGCGGCCAGATCGCCTACCCGTTCTCCCCCAAGCAGTTCAACGCACACGGGCCCGGCGGCTTCAGCCTGCTCAACTCCCACCCGATCGGCACCGGACCGTTCAAGTTCCAGTCCTGGCAGGCGGGCACGAAGTTCACCGCGGTGCGCAATCCCAACTACTGGCGCACGGACACCCGTGGGAAGCCGCTGCCGTACCTCGACTCGATCTCGTTCCTGCCGATCCCGATCGTCGGCGACCGGTTCTCGGCGCTGACGTCCGGATCGATCGACATCATGCACACCGACGACCCCCTGACGATCCTCTCGCTCCGCAAGGACACCCAGTTCCAGGAGATCGAGGACGACGCCAGCCCTGTCGAGCACGACATGAGCTTTGCAATGATCAACTGCGCCAGCCCGCCGCTCGACGACCTCCGCGTGCGCATGGCGATGGCCTACGCCTTCGACCAGAAGGACTGGTTGAAGGTCGAAGGGCGAGGTGTGGACCTGCCGAGCACCGGACCGTTCGCGCCTGGCAGCCCTTACTACGTCAAGACCGGATTCCCGCAGTACGACCTCGCCAAGGCCAAGCAGTTGCTGAAGTCGTACATGGACGACAAGGGCGTCTCCAGCGTGAAGGTCTCGTACGGCACGACGCAGACCACCGAGTCGGAGGCCTCGGCGGCGGTCGTCGAGCGCTACATGCAGGCGGCCGGCTTCGACGTCACGATCACCACCATCCAGCAGAGCGCCCTGATCAACGATGCAGTCTTCGGCGAGTTCCAGATCCTCGGATGGCGGCAGTTCGCCAACGTCGATCCCGACTGCAACTACGTCTTCTGGGAGTCGGCCGGCGCCGCAGCGGGCCTCTCGGTGAACTTCAGCCGGCTCAAGGACCCCGTTATCCAGGCCGCCATCGACAAGGGCCGTCAGAGCCAGTCGGTGACCGATCGGGTCGACGCCTACCAGACCGTCTCCAAGCGCTTCGCCCAGCAGATCCCGTACGTGTGGAGCAACGAGGACGTCTGGTCGATCGGCGCCCAGTCGTGGTGCAGGAACTTCAACTCGCCCACCGACCCGACCGGCAAGCCGGCGCTCGGGATGCTCTCGGGGATCGTCATGCCTACCCAGATCTGGAGCGAGAAGGCGCCCGGCTAGCTCCGCCTGAGCCGGCGCCGAGGGATGGGGACGAAGGTGACGAACCGTTTCGATCGCCGGACACTTCTCGGTCGTGGCCTCGGCGCGGCTGCCGGGGCGTCGTTGATGGGCATCGGCGGCGGGTCGCTGCTCGACGCCTGCAGCACCAGCAACACCGGATCGGTGACGATCGCCACGTGGTCCGAGGTGAACAGCCTCTCTCCGCCGGGAGCGCGCTCGGGACGCCACGGGCTACCTCTACGGCAACGCGATCTTCGACTCGCTCACCCAGATCGGGTCGGACGGCAAGGCTCACCCCTACCTCGCGTGGTCGGTGACTCCGAACGGCGACTACAGCAAGTGGACCGTCGAACTGCGCGAAGGCGTGCTCTTCCACGACGGCACGCCCTGCGACGCGGCGGCCGTGAAGGGCAGCATCGATGCGGTTCGCAGCGGCTCCATCACGTCGGCGGCGCTGCAGCCGATCGTGAACACGGTGGTGCTCGACTCGACGACGCTGCGGATCGACCTGTCGAGCCCCTGGATCCCCTTCCCCGCCTACCTCGCCAGCCAGCTCGGCTACATCTGCGCGCCGGCGATGCTGAAGTCCGCCAACCAGGGCGCCGACAGGCCGATCGGGACCGGCCCCTTCAGGTTCGTGGAGTGGAAGCCGGGCATTCACCTGATCGTGAAGAAGAACAAGAGCTACTGGCAGAAGGCCTACCCCTACCTCGACGGGATCACCTTCACGCCGATCGCCGACCCCGGCACCCGCACAGAGGCGCTGGAGTCCGGCACCATCGACATCCTGCACACCCAGTACCCGGCATCGGTCCGGAACTTCCTCGGCAAGCGTCCCGCCTACAACGTGATCGAGGGCAACCCGCCCCCCGGCGCCGAGCCGGACATCGACTTCATCATGCTCAATTGCATGCAGCCACCGACGAGCGACATCGATGTGCGCAGGGCGCTGGCGATGGCGACCGACAAGGACCAGCTGCAAAAGACGTTCGGCGCCGGCCTGACGACGGTCGTCGACGGCCCGTTCCAGCCCGGGTCGGCCTACTACACGCCGACGGCGTACCCGGCCTACAACCCGCGCGCCGCGAAGGCGTTGATCCAGAGCTACGAGCAGCGCACCGGCAAGCAGCTCGCCATCCAGCTGGGCACGATCAGCGGCCCGGAGTACGCAGGCATCGAGAGCGCTCTTGCGGTGCAGTGGGCGCAGCTCGGCATCAAGGTCAACCCGTCCCAGTACGACCTCAGCACCTTCATCTTCTATGCCGCCGAGGGCGGATATCAGGCGTTCACGTTCGAGCAGTTCTCCGCCACGGACCCCGATCAGAACTACATCTGGTGGAGCACCCAGACAGTGGCGCCGGTGGGCAAGGTGTCGCTCAACCTGGCGCGGAACTCCGACCGGAAGATCCAGGCGGCGCTGGAGGTGGGCCGGAGCAACCCCGACCAGGCAGCTCGCGTCGAGGCCTACCAGACCGTCGCCAAGCAGCTGGCGATCGACCTGCCCTACCTGTGGATCAGCAAGACGTTGTGGGCGGCGGTCACCCAGCCTTATATCGCCGGAGTCGAGAGCCAGACGCTGCCCGGCGGCACTGCGGGGATCGGCTTCGACAACGGTTCCTTCCTCGTCCACCAGATCAGGCGGAACGCCTGAGGCGGTCGCCGTCCCACCCGCATTGGGTGCACTGTGGCAGCAGTTGCTCTTGTGATACCCGCCTAAACCCGTGATATCTCAGAGCAAGTGGACTACCATCAACCGGTGCCGAGAGGGGATGCTGACACATGGTGAAGTGGTTGCTCCAGCGGTTTTTGCAAGTAGTGCTGGTGCTGTTCCTGGTGACGATTGCGAGCTTCGTGCTGCTCGCCGCATTGCCCGGAAGTGAGGCTTCCGACCTCTGTTTCGGCGCCACCGCTACTTGCATCCACCAGGAGACAATCCGCCTCGGCCTCAACCACCCGATCATCGTGCAGTACTTCATCTGGCTGGGGCATCTCCTCAGCTTCAACTTCGGGGTCTCTTACACCAGCGGAGGCGGGCAGCCGATCACGACGCTGCTCCGCGAGAGCTATGCAACAACCGTCGAGCTGATCATCTTCTCCCAAGTCATGGCGATCGTCGTGGCCGTTCCACTGGCGATGTGGGCCGCACTGCGGCCCAATCGGTTCTTCGATCGGGTCTCGACGACGATCGCCTTTGCGTCGTTGTCGCTGCCGCCGTTCATCGTCGGGCCGATCCTGGTTCTTCTGCTGACCGCCGAGTTGCACGTGTTCCCGGGCCCCGCCTCGGCCTACATCTCGTTCTTCCACGACCCTCTCGGCAACCTGAAGCTGTTCTTCCTGCCGTCGCTCACGCTCGCCGTCGGATCGATCGCGGTCTACCAGCGGCTGCTGCGGGCCGACATGATCGCCACGCTGGAGGAGGACTTCATCGTGATGGCGAGGGCGAAGGGCCTCTCGACCGCACGCATCCTCTTTCGCCATGCGCTCCGGCCCTCGACCTTCTCGCTGATCACCGTGGGCGGCATCCAGCTCGGCGGCCTGATCACGGGCGCCATCATCGCCGAGAGCGTCTTCGAGCTGCACGGGCTCGGTTACCTGCTGACACAAGGTGTGGCCCAGAAGGACTACGCCACCGTGCAGATCGTGACGGTCATCGTCGCCGCCGGGTACGTGGTGCTGAACTTCCTCGTCGACTTCCTGTACGCCTTCATCGACCCCAGGATCCGCCGTGCCAGAGCAACCAGCTGACCCCATGACCACGCGCTCAGACCAGCCTGCGGGCGAACCGCCGGCAGCCTCCGTGGCCACGAACGGCGACCTCCGCAACGACGTCGAGCCCGGGATCCCGCCGGCCTCAGCCGGAATCGATCCCGCCGCGCCTGTTGCGCCCGCTCCCGCTCCCGCGGACGTTCAGCCGGACAGCGTGATCGCCGACGCGCTGAGCGGCTTGCAGGCGCCGACCGCAGAGGCGCCGACACAGACCGGAACTTCCACTGCGGTCTTGATGGCCGAGAGCCAGTCGATGTTCGCCCCCTCGGGCATCACCTTCGCCGACGAGATCGTGATACCGGCGGGAGATCTGCCCGACCTTGCAGAGATCGGCGCCAAGCGCCGGCGCGCTCAGATCAAGCGACTCGGGTGGGGCTTCTGGGTGGCCGTGGCCTTCTGCCTGATCGTCATCCTGGCCGCGATATTCGCCAACCTCCTCCCGATCCCCGACCCGAACTCGGCTTCTTGCCTGAACGACGGCCTCCAACCAGGCAACGGACCCGCAGCCGGCCACCTTCTCGGTTGTGACGAGACAGGACGCGACATCCTTTCGCGGGTCATCTACGGGGCCCGGGTGTCACTCGTCGTCGGATTCGCCTCGATCTTCATGGCCGAGATCGTCGGAGGGATCCTGGCGATCATCGCCGGCTTCCGTCGCGGCGCCCTCGACTGGGCGGGCTCGATCCTGGCGAACGTCATCCTCGCCTTCCCCTACCTCGTGCTCGGCCTCGCGATCACCACGTTCTGGGGGCACTCGGAGTTCGATGTGACTGTGATCATCGCGATCGTCGCCACGGCACCGCTGTTCAGGGTGGTGCGCGCCGTCACCATCCAGTTCGCAGAGCGCGATTACGTGCTGGCGGCCGTCGCTCTCGGCTCCACGAAGTGGAGGATCCTCATGAAGCAGATCCTCCCCGACGTCATACCGACCGCCATCACCTACGGCTTTGTCGGAGTGGCCATCGCGATCGTCGGTGAGGGGGCGCTCTCGTTCCTCGGCCAGTCGGTGCCGGTGCCGACAGCCACCTGGGGCAACATGATCGCCGAGGGCTCGACGCAGATCCCGAACGTCGGCTCCGCCACGGTCAACATCTGGGAGCTGATGGCGCCGGCCATCGCCATGTTCTTGTTCATCACCGCCATCAACTTCATCGGCGACCGCCTCCGCAGCATCCTCGACGTAAGGGAAGGGGTGCTGTGAGCCCCAAGCGCCACATGATGGACCTCGACAACGAGGGCGGTGGGCCCCTCCTCGAGGTCGTCGACCTGAAGACGTACTTCAACACCAGTCACGGGCTCGTCCGCTCCGTCGACGGCGTGTCCTTCACCCTCGAACGAGGGCGCTCGCTCGGCCTCGTCGGCGAGTCCGGATCCGGCAAGACGGTGCTTTCCCGGTCGGTGATGGGCCTGTTGCCGCCGATCAACGTGGTCCGCGAGGGGCACGTCAACTTCGGCGGCGTCGACCTCACCAACGCCAGCCTCGACCAGCTCCGCCAGCTCTGGGGGGCGCAGATCTCGATGGTCTTCCAGGACCCGATGACGGCGCTCAACCCGGTGGTGCGCATCGGGCGCCAGATCACCGAGTCGCTCCGCTTCCATCTCGGCATGACCCGCACCGACGCCAGGGAGACCGCTATCGCCCTCCTCCGTTCGGTCGGCCTGCCCGAGCCGGAGGAGCGCCTCCGCTGGTACCCGCACCAGTTCTCGGGAGGCATGTGCCAGCGCGTCGTGATCGCCATCGCGCTCGCCTGCGGGCCGAAGCTCGTCCTCGCCGACGAGCCGACCACGGGCCTCGACGTCACCGTCTCGGCGCAGATCCTCGACCTTCTCTCGCGCCTGCAGCAGGAGCGCTACATGTCGATGATCATGGTCACGCACGACCTCGGCGTGGTCTCGGGCCGCTGCGACGACACCGCGGTCATGTATGCCGGGAAGATCGTCGAGATGGCGCCGACCAACACGCTTTTCCGTGACACGAAGATGCCGTACACAGAGGCGCTGCTGAAGTCCGCTCCCCGCCTGTCGAACCCCAGCCACACCAGGCTGCCGACCATCCCGGGCAACCCGCCGAATCCGACGGAGCTGCCGAAGGGGTGCCGTTTCGCGCCCCGGTGCCTCTACGCCCAGCCCAAGTGCCGGGATGAGGAGCCGCCCCTCCGTCCGGCTGGCTCGGCCGACCACGTCTTCGCCTGCTGGTACCCGGTAGGCACGCCCGAGGGCCGCGAGGCCCTTGCGACGAACGAGAAGGCCGGCGTCAACGCCGTCGGTGCCCCGATAGGAGCTGCATACTGATGGCCGGAAGTGGAACCGCCCAGCTGCGAGACCCGGAGCTGTCGCTCGTCAGGGTGGAGAACCTCGTCGTCGACTTCCCGGCGGGGATCGGCCGCAAGGTCCACGCCGTCTCCGACGTGAGCTTCGACGTCCTCCCCGGCGAGACGATGGGGATCGTCGGCGAATCGGGGTGCGGGAAGTCCACCACGGGCAAGGCGCTGCTGCAGTTGCCGAAGCCGACGAGCGGTCGGGTCATCTTCGACGGTGTCGAGCTCGTGGGCCTCCCCGGCGAGGCGATGCGCGAGCAGCGGACGAAGATGCAGATGATCTTCCAGGACCCGATCTCCTCGCTCTACCCGCGGCGCACCATCGCCGACCTCGTCGCCGAGCCGCTCGCCATCTGGAACATCGGATCTCCCGCCGAGCGGATGGAGCGGGTGCGACGGATGCTGTCCGAAGTCAGCATGGACTTCGAGACCGTGAGCTGGCGCCACCCGGCTGAGTTCTCCATCGGGCAGGCGCAGCGGATCAGCATCGCCCGCGCGCTGATGCTGAACCCGAAGCTGATCGTCTGCGACGAGCCCGTTTCAGCCCTCGACGTCTCGGTGCAGGCACAGATCCTCAACCTGCTCGAGGACATGAAGAAGCGCTACGGCCTGACGCTCATCTTCATCTCCCACGACTTGGCCGTCGTGAAGAACGTCAGCGACCGGGTGTTGGTGATGTACCTCGGCAAGATGTGCGAGATGGCCGAGGCCGAGACGCTCTATTCGGCGCCCGCCCACCCGTACACGAGAGCTCTGCTGATGGCGAGCGTCATCTCGTCCAGGGCCATGTCCCGTTCCGGTGGTCCCGGTCAGACCACCCACGAGGAGGAGACGCAGACGGAGATGCCCTCCTCGATCACCCCGCCGTCCGGATGCCGCTACCGGACACGTTGCCCGCGGGCGCAGAGCATCTGCGCCGTCCAGGAACCAGTGATGCGGGAGATCAAGCCGACGCACTTCGTCGCATGCCACTTCCCGATCGGGGCGCCTGCCTCGACAGCAGCAGCCACGGCGGGCTCAGCGACCGATTGATCGGCCACCGTGCCGGTGGATCGGCCACCGAGCCGGCCCGGGCGGATCGGCGGCGGCACGGCGGCCCGGCGGATCAGCCCTCGGTGGGCTCCTCGCCCTCGGCGGGCTCCTCGCGGGCGGCTGGCTCCTCACGGGAGGCTGCCTCCTCAAGGGAGACGGCTTCCGCTGAAGCCGTCTCGCCCGAAGAGCTCACCTGCTCGGGCGAGGCATCCTGCTCGGCAGATGGATCCTGCTCGGCAGATGCATCCTGCTCGGCAGATGCATCCTGCTCGACGGCCCCACCGTGCTCGGCGACGTACTCGGCCCAGGCCGCCTGTGCCTCGGTCTCGGGGGTGAACTCGGCGGCGGCGTAGTCGTAGCCGATGTAGTTGCCCTGCTCGTCGTAGGCGTGCTCGCCGAAGGCCTCGCGGTACTCCTCGGCGACCTCGCCACCTTCGGCCGCCTGCTTGATCGACAGCGAGATGCGCCGCCGCTGCAGGTCGATGTCGATGATCTTCACCCACAGCTCCTCGCCGGGGGTGACCACCTGCTCGGGCAGGTCGACGTGGTGCGCCGCCATCTCCGAGATGTGGACGAGGCCCTCGATGCCGTCGCCGACCTGCACGAAGGCTCCGAACGGCACGAGCTTGGTGATGCGGCCGAAGACGAGCTCGCCGATGCGGTGGGCAGTGGCGAACTCCTGCCAGGGATCGGACTGCGTCGCCTTCAACGACAGGCTGATGCGCTCCTTGTCCAGGTCGACGTCGAGCACCTGCACCGTGATCTCGTCCCCGACCGAGACGACCGAGGACGGATGATCGACGTGCTTCCACGACAGCTCCGAAACGTGCACGAGCCCGTCCATGCCGCCGAGGTCGACGAAGGCGCCGAAGTTGACGACCGAGGACACGGTCCCACGCCGGATCTCGCCAGGACGCAGGTTGACGAGGAACTCGCCGCGCTGCTCGCGCTGGGTCTCCTCGAGCCAGGCGCGGCGGGAGAGCACGACGTTGTTGCGGTTCTTGTCGAGCTCGATGATCTTCGCCTCGAGCACGCGGCCGACGTAGGGCTGCAGGTCGCGGACCCTGCGGAGCTCGACGAGCGATGCCGGGAGGAAGCCGCGCAGACCGATGTCGAGGATCAGGCCGCCCTTGACGACCTCGATGACCGGGCCGCGGACGACGCCGTTGGCGTCCTTGATCTTCTCGATCTGGCCCCACGCACGCTCGTACTGCGCCCGCTTCTTGGAGAGGATCAGCCGGCCTTCCTTGTCCTCCTTCTGCAGCACGAGGGCCTCGACCTGCTCGCCGAGGCTCACGACCTCGCCGGGATCGACGTCGTGACGGATCGAGAGCTCACGAGCCGGGATCACGCCCTCGGACTTGAAGCCGATGTCGAGAAGCACCTCGTCCTTGTCGACCTTCACGACGGTGCCCGTCACGATGTCGCCGTCCTCGAACTCGACGATCGTCGAGTCGACGGCGTCGGCGAACGACAGGCCGTCGAGATCGTCCGCGACCACCTGACGAGGCGTGTAGACACCAGCCTCGTCGAACGTGCCCATGGGCTCGGCGCCGGCCGCCGGGCGGGTGTCGCCGATCGCCGGCTTGGACACCGGATGTGCCGGGGGCGCCGGCGCGATCGTGGGGGACGGACGGCTCGCACCGATATCCGCGGACGTCGCAGGCGCGGAGCCCACGGGCGCCGTCGCAGCGGGCGCGGGTGCAGCCGGAGCCGTGGGCGGCAGCAGGCGCTGCAGGCGCCACGGTCGCGGAGGAGGCGGGAGCTGCAGGCGCAGCTGGGGCAGCAGCAACCGGCTCGGCAGCCGCCGGGGCGGTCGCGGCCGGGGTTTCTCCGATCACCTCGTCACCGGCGCTCACTGCGCCGTTCTCGGAAACGCTCTCGCTGGAATCCTCGGTGTACTCGGTGATCGTGCTCTCGTCGGACATCAACTGGTCGCTTTCAGGAAAGTTCGGGCCATCTTGCTCGCCGGGCGAGGAACAGCTTCTCGTGCGCGAGGGGCGGCTGGGTAAGGGCTGTGGGGTTGCCGCCTCGACCCGGAGATCGTCGGCGGATGCTTGCCGGACCTCTGCGCAGTGCGACAGATCGCGGCAGGCAACCATGTTACACGTCCATGACAGCTGCTCAGCCGGGGCGCCCGCACCCGCAGAGCGCCGGCTGAGCCCAACGCAGAGCGCCGGCTGAGCCCAACGCAGAGCGCCCGGGCCGCCCCAACCCGCAGAGCGGCCGGCCGAGTCCGGCCCAGCGGTGTTTGCAACGCCATGGGCCGCCACCGGGCCGTGATCAGGCGCCTTTGGCTGCTCCCCAGCTCGACCCCCAGGCGGCGTTCACCTCCAGCGGCACCCGCAGCTCGCAAGCGCCTCTCATCACTGCCAGCGTCAGCTTCCCGACCTCGTCCTTCTCCTCCTCCAGCACCTCCACCAACACCTCGTCGTGCACCTGAAGCACGATGCGCGAGCGCAGACCGCCATCCTCGAGGGCACGGTCCAGCCTCACGAGGGCCACCTTGAAGATGTCGGCGGCCAGCCCCTGGATACCGGCGTTCATCGCCTGGCGCTCAGCCGCCTGGCGGATCCGGTAGTTGGAGGAACCGAGCTCGGGGATCAGGCGCCGGCGACCGAAGAGCGTCTCGGTGTAGCCACGCAGGCGCGCTTCGGCCACCGTGCGGTCCATGTAGGAGCGCACGGCCGGAAAGGCGACGAAGTACTGGTCGAGGATCACCGCGGCCTCGTCGACCGGGATCGAGAGGCGCTGCGACAGACCGTAGGCCTCCATCCCGTAGGCAAGGCCGTAGGAGACCATCTTCGCCTTCGACCGCTGAGCGACCGTGACCTCCTCGGGAGCCACCGCGAAGATCCTGGAGGCGGTCGCATTGTGGATGTCCAGCCCGCTGGTGAAGGCTTCGACCAGACCGGGGTCGTCGGCGAGGTGGGCGATCACCCTCAGCTCGATCTGGTTGTAGTCGACCACCAGCAGCTGGCAGCCGGGGGCGGGGATGAACGCCTCCCGGAAGCGACGACCCTCGGGCGTGCGGACCGGGATGTTGTGCAGGTTCGGGCGGTCGGACGAGAGCCGTCCCGTCCTCGCCACAGTCTGGTTGAACGAGGCGTGGATCCGCCCGTCGACGACCTCTGCCAAGAGGCCCTCGCCGTAGGTGGAGCGGAGCTTCTCGACCTCGCGGTACCGAAGTAGCGCGTCGACGATCGGATGGGCGTCGCGGAGCTTCTCGAGCGACGCCGCGTCGGTCGAGGCACCGGTCTTGGTCTTCTTCGAGGGGGTCAGCTTGAGGTCCTCGTAGAGGATCTTGCGCAGCTGGAGGGTGGAGTTGACGTTGAAGCTCTGTCCGGCGAGCTTCTGCACGTCTGCCTCCAGGCGTTCCGCCTCTGATGTCAGCTCCTCGTAGATCGACGAGAGCATGGCCACGTCGACGGCGACACCGGCGTGCTCCATGCGGGCCAGCACCCGTACCAGGGGACGCTCGATCTGGCGGTACAGCTCGCTCGCCCCGGCCGCTTCGAGCTCGGCCCGCAGCCCTGGCGCAAGCCCAGCGACGATCCGCGCCCTCTCGACGAGTGCGGCCGCCGGGTCGAGCACCTCGGCTGCAGCGGGCTCGGTTCCCCCGAGCTCGAAGCCGAGCTGCTCCTGCACCACCCCCGTTCCGGCGGGCGCTGCCGCCGCGAATGCCGTTGGATCCCCCCGCTTGGCCAGCTCCTCCAGCGGGGTCTGCCCCTCTGACGGGTTGACCAGGTAGAAGGCGACCCCCTCGTCGAGATCGAGCCCGTCGACCACCCGCCCCGTCCGAAACGCCAACCAGCGCATCAACTCCTTGGCGCGATGCGTCACGTACCCGCCCGCTTCGGGAGCGAGCACAGCCTCCAGGGCTTCGATGACGCTCGCCTGCGCAAGATGCTCGCCAGTCAGGTGGATCGCCGAGAGAAGCCGGACGCGCTGACCTTCTCCCGGGTCGTCGGAGGGGCCGCCGCCACCCTCCAGATCGGCGAGCAATGCCAGTGCCAGCGGCTCGGAGCGTCCCGGCAGGCCGGACCATTCCGGCTCCAGGACCACCGCCACACGCCGCGCCGCGAGCTCGCGCAGCAGCTCCACCGCGTCGGCGGGATCAGCCGGATGCGCCACGTGCTCGACTTGCAGCTGCTCGACAGGTTCGAGGTCTGCGGTGAGAGCGCCGCCGAGCGCAGGGGTGCCCGTGCCGGCGGCCACCACCTTGCGCAAGGTCTCGAAGAGCCGGTCTCGCGGCCCCTTCATCTCGAGGAAGTCGAGCAACCGCAGCAAGCCGTCCTCGTCCCAGCCGCCGAGTCGCAGATCGACCGGGATGTCGCAGTCGAGCGGCACGTCGCGGATCAGCGGGGTGAGCAGATAGTTCTGGCGCACGCGGGGCTCCGCCGATGCCAGCGACTCGCGAAGCTTCGGAGTCAGCTCGGGGAGCCTCGAGAAGAGGTCGTCGAGATCCTGGTAGGTGTTGACGAGCTTGGCGGCCGTCTTCTCCCCGACACCCGGCACTCCGGGAAGGTTGTCGGAGGTGTCGCCCCGCAGAGCCGCCAGCAGCGGGTAGCGGTGCGCCGGGACACCGGTGCGCTCGAGGATCCCCGCCTCGTCGTAGAGCGCGTAGTCGGTCACGCCGCGGCGGTTGTAGAGGACTCGCACGTGCGGGTCTTCCACCAGCTGGTACGTGTCACGGTCGCCGCTCACGACCAGTACGTCCTCGCCCGCGTCGCGAAGGCGCGTGACCACCGTCGCGATCACGTCGTCGGCCTCGTAACCGGGCACCTCCAGCACCGGCACGCCGAGCAGCTCCAGGTACTGGCGGATCAGCCCGATCTGGGAGTGGAACGCCTCTGGTGCTGGCGGACGTCCCGCCTTGTAGTCGGCTGCGATCTCGTCGCGGAACGTCGGCTCACCACGGTCGAACGCTGCCGCCAGTCCGACAGGCTGCCAGTCGTTGAGCAGGCGTGTGGTCATCTGGACGAAGCCGTAGATCGCCGTCGTGTCCTGCCCGGACACTGTCGACAGGCTGGCCTCCTGCAGCGCGAACCAGGCGCGGAACGCAAGCGAGTAGGCGTCGAGCAGAAGAAAGGTTCCCACGGCGGTTCCATTCTGCCGGAACGGTGTGACAGAGCGGACAGGCAGGACCGTCGAGCCGCTCTGTGAGGTGGAAAGGATCAGCTGAAGGCCTGGACCAGGCCCTCCGCAGCCGCCTGCGGGTCGTAGCGGCCGGGGATGTTCACCCAGAACCCCTTGACCGTGCCGAGGACCGAATCGATGGCGGCGGCGATCACGGCCGGCGATCCTCCGTCGCGGGTGGTCACTCCGGCGATCACGGTGTCGTTTCGGTTGGCTGCGAGCACCTGAGCGGTCACGGCGTCGACGAAGCTCTTGTAGCCCGACGCGTCCCGCTGCTGGCTCTGGGCCTGGATGTCGATGATGTTGCCGACCGCCGCCTGCCGCCCGATGCCCAGGCTGAGGTAGGCCTGCGGGCTGTTCTTGCCGGTGTCTGCCAGGTTCTGCGTGAGGTCGAGGCCAGGCGTGGCGATCATCGTCAATCGGTGTGATCTCGCCAGCTGCGCCACGAGCTGCATGTAGTGACCGGGATCGGCCTGCTCGTCGGAAGGGGTCTTCGACCAGTGCTCGTTGTCGTAGAGCACGGCCTTCACGTCTGGCAGCAGGCCGCCCGAGGTGATCGCCCTCTGGATGCTCGGATAGCTCTGGAAGTCCTCTACCAACGTCGCCGGCCAACCCGCGACAGCCGGGTTGTTCGGGCCGACGATCTCGTAGATCTTTCCGGCGCGCAGGATGGCCGCCGCATGCTGGTTCGAGGACAGCTCTGACAACGCCTCGGCCGAGAGGAGCCAGACCAGCCCGTCGGCACGGTGCGGGACCACGAAGGTCCCGCTGTTGCCACTCGGGCCTGTCCCGGCGTTGCCAGCGCCGGGAGAGCCGCCGCACGAGCTCAAGAGCATCGCTGCCAGGAGTGCCGATGCCCACCAGCCCGCACGGGCACGCGCCTGCGGGCCGACCCCGCCGTCCGATCGACTCATCGGACCTATCTTGCCCCGGCCCTCGCCGGACGGCACCTCACCCCCGGCCCTCGCCGGACGGCACTCCCCGCTCTTAGGGTTCGAGGCTCCCGTCGACGACCTGGCGCGCGACGTCGCGCATCGTGGCGCGCTTGTTCATCGCCGTCTGCTGGATGAACGAGAAGGCTTCCTGCTCCTTCATCCCCTTCTCGTCCATCAGCTTGCCCTTGGCGCGGTCGACCCATCGGCGCGTCTCGAGCTGCTCCTCCAGCCCTCGCTTGTCGTCGGCCAGGCTCGCGTTCTCAGCCTCCAGCGCCTTCATCTCGGCGTGACGCCCGAGCGCCACCTCGATCGCCGGCAGCAGCTCCTCCTTCTGGAAGGGCTTCACGAGGTATGCCAGCGCCCCCGCGTCGCGCGCCTCCTCGATCAGGTTGCGCTGCGAGAACGCCGTCAGGATCAACACCGCGGTGTGCTTGTCGGCATGGATCTCGCGCGCCGCGCTGAGACCGTCCAGCCCCGGCATCTTGACGTCGAGGATCGCCAGGTCGGGCTTGTGCTCCTTGACGAGCGCCACAGCCTCGTCGCCGCGGCCCGCTTCGCCGACCACCTGGTAGCCCTCCTCCTCGAGGATCTCGCGGAGGTCGAGCCGGACGATCGCCTCGTCCTCTGCAATGACGACGGTTGTTGTCAAGGCAAGCGCTCCTTCGACGGATCGGCTACCCGGGATCGGGTTGGCTGACCATCGAACTAGACGACGAGCTGGTCCAGCAAGTCGTCGAGCTGGCGCTCGAGCTCGGCGACCCGTTGGCGGGCCATGCCGAGGCTGCGCTCCATCGCCTGCGCATGACGGTTCGCCTCGTGCCACTCACGGTCGGCGATCGGGGTCTCGGATACGAGCGACCTGATCCGGGCGTCGTCGGCGTCGTCGGCGAACCACGTCAGCTGCTCCTCGACGATGGCGAGCTCCTGCCGGGCGGCCATCAGCTTGGCGTGCGTCTCCGAGAGCCGGCGTTCGACCGAGCTGCGTTTCATCGTCGCCATATGCTATGCCCGCTGCGGCTCTGCTCCGGGGTCAATCGGCTCATCCGATCAGCCCTACCGCCACTCCCACGGCTGCCACCACGAGGAGCGCCACCACGTCTGTCGACCCGAGACGCTGCCGGCCGAACCGCACCACCGCCACCCCACCCCGGGCCTCGATCGCGTCGGCAAGCTCTGCCGCCCGCCTGATCGCCCCCAGCAGCGAGGCGACGGCCAGCTCGATCGTGTCGTTCAGGAGCTCCTCCGCGCTCCTCGCCCGCGTCGGTCGCCTGGCGCGGCGGGCGTCCCGGAGGGTCCGCAGCTCGTCGACCACGAGCGGCAGGCAGCGGATCGACAGGGCCAGTGCGGCGGCCAGCTCGTCGACAGGCACCCGCAGCCGCCGGAGCGGTGAGGCCAGCGTTGTCAGGGCCGGTGCAAGCTCGGCGATCGGAGTGGTCCAGCCGACGAGCGCGGCCATGCCGAGGAGCTCGAGCGCCAGGACGAAGAAGCGTGCCCACGTCTCGATACCTCCGGCGCCGAAGCTCAGCCCCGATAGGTGGACGACGGGCTTGCCCCCTGACAGAAGCGCGATCAGGGCTCCGACCAGCAACAGCGCGTAGATCCAGCGCGGGATGCGCGGAAGCGCGCCCGCAGGGATCCGCGCCGCGAGCAGCACCGCCAGCAGAAGAGCTCCGACCAGGCCGACACCCCGCCAGCTCGGCCAGATGAACAGGACGATGCTGAGGATGAGGATCGAGAGCAGCTTGGTGCCGGCCCACAGGCCATGCAGAGGCGTCGGCCGGGGGAGGTAGCGCAGGAAGTGGACGTCCCGCGGTTCTCGCGCCGATGGGCGCCGGTCGAGGCGAGCGAGCAGCCTGTCGGCCGCCGAGTGCTTGCGCGTCGGCACGTCGTCGGCGAGCGCGCCGTCGTCGATGGGGGGATACGACTGCGCTGCCGGTTCCGCCGCCCTCAACTTGCTCCTATCCGCTCGTCGGAGACGAGCGTCCCCTTGTCGAGAACGAGCAGCCTCTCGCCGAGAGCGGCTGCGGCCTCCGGGTCGTGGGAGACGACGAATGTGGCGATGCCTTGTTCCTGGCGGAGCCGGCGGAGCACGGACTCGAGAACGAGGCGGGTCTCCTCGTCGAGACCGGCGAGCGGCTCGTCGAGCACCACCAGTCCCGGGCGGCGCGCCAATATGCCGGCGAGAGCCACACGGCGCTGCTCGCCTCCGGACAGCGCGTCGACACGTCGCGGCCCCATCTCCTGCGGATCGAGGCCTACGGTCCGCAGCGCCTCGCTCGCCGCTTCCTCGGTCGTCCCGTAGGAGACGTCGGCGAGCACCGTCGGGCGAAGCAGCTGCAGCCGGGCGTGCTGGAAGCCGATCCCGACCCTCCCGAGCTGCTCGACGGCCGGCCGGCCGGCGAGAGCCACCGATCCCTCCGTCGCCGCCACCAGGCCGGCGACCACCCATGCCAGGGTGGACTTGCCCGATCCGTTAGGCCCGGTGACGACGACCCCCTCCGCCGGGTCGACAGTCAGACAGATCCCTTCCAGAGCCCGGTGCGCCCAGGGCGTCCGAGCCGCGTAGACATGCCCGACCGCCTCCAGTCGCACATCCAGCGGTTCGATCGGGGGCGGCCCGATCATCTCCCTCGGCAGGCGACCGCGCCCCCCCGCAGAAGCGACATCGACACTGACCTCGGGCGTGATGCCCTCGCCGGCCCCCCGGCGGCGGCCGGCTGCCAGCTGCACCGTCGCCGAGGCGGAGGCAACTTCGGATGCTCGGTGCGTGATGTGCACCACCGAGACGCCCGAGGAGGAGAGATCCTCCAGCAGCCGGGTGACATCTCGGCGCCCCTCGGTGTCGAGCATCGAGGTCGACTCGTCAGAGATCAGCAACCGGGGCGAACGCACCAGCGCCGCGGCAATCGCCAACCGTTGCAGCTCCCCGCCCGACATCGTCGACGTCTCGCGGTCGGCCATCCCTCCCAGACCGACGCGAGCGAGCACGCCCTCGAGGTCGCAGCGGTAGCCGGCGGGAAGGCCCCAAGCCAAGTCGTCGCGCACCCGCACCCCGAGCACCTGGCTCTCGGGTCGCTGGAAGATCATCGCCGTGCCGCCGGGCCGGCCGAGGCCCGGGCAGCCCGGCCGCACCACCGCGCCGGCGGTCGGAGCCAGGCCGGCCAGCAGCCGCGAGACCGTCGACTTGCCAGACCCATTGGGGCCGGCGATAGCCGTCAGCCCCGTGTCTCCGATGTCCATCGTGAGGTCCTCGACCGCGTCGTAGGTGGCCCCCTGGTAACGGTACGAGACACGCTCGAGGTGCACCGGGACGGGAGCGACATGCACGTCGGCACCTTGCCGCTGCTGGTCGCCGCGGTCGCCGTCAGCGGCACCGCCCACGCCGGCTGCCTCCCCGCCGACGAGCCCAGCCCGCCGCGGCGGGACGCCGTCCCTGGCGATGCGGTCGAGAAGGGGCCCGAGGTAGCGACCGACGGCGCCGCCGATGAGCACGATGGCAACGATCTCGAACCCGGGGTAGGTGGCGTACCAGTGCGAGTTCACGAAACCCAGCGCGCCGACGATGCGACCGCCGAGGGCATCGAGACGTAGACCGTCGAGGACCCGAGCCAACCCCTTGCCGTAGATGTTGACCTGGGCCAAGAGCAGCTTCCTGAGGCTCGAGAAGGCAGCCATCCCCGCCTCTGCGAGCACCGCCGCCGGGAGCGCAGTGGTCCAGAACGAGAGGAACGCAGCTCTCCCGCCACGGCCCCCCTGCCTTCGCGCCAAGCCGACGGCGATCCCGAGCGAGCCGTAGAGCCACGCCTCCACCACCAGCCCGACGCCCCCGATCACGAAGCCGGTGGCGGCCACGCAGGTCGTCGCCACCACCGCCGCCCGCACGCGCTGGCGGGCAGTCAGAACGGCGATCGGGATCAGCGCCAGGACCTGCAGCGCCCCGCCTAGGGGCAGGAACCAGCCGAGGACCTCGAAGACGAGTGCGATGTCGCCCAGCACGGCAGCCTCTGCCAGCTCGCCCGGCCGGAGCGGGCCGTGGATCCTGGTCGCCCTCGGCATCGCCCAAGGTTGGCACGCCTCGCGCTCGCCGCGAGGCCGCACGGCTACTTCTTGACGAACTTGCGCCGCAGGATCTCCCGGCGCTCCTGGATCTCGCGGTAGTTGATGTGCTCGATGTCGGTCGAGAGCCCCATCGAGGCCCGCACCCCGTCGAGATCGACAGGCGTCGTGCGCGGATCGATGCCGATGTCGCGGGTGATCCGGTCCCCGTGGCGCTGGGCGAAATAGGCGGCGATCGTGGCGATCTCGCCGAGCAGGTCCACCTCCGGCGCCAGCGTGGCGACAGCGCCGTCCAGGAACAGCATGTTCTTCACGAAGAGCATCAGCTCCTTCGGCAGCTTGGCGCCGTAGGCGAGAAGGCTCTTGGTGAGCTCGCGGATCTGGGCCGTGAGCTCCTCGGCGGACAGCGTGACGATGTCGATGGCAGGCTTGTCCAGGCCGAGGGCGCGGATCACGCTGTCGACCTCGCAGTCGGCGGCGAGAGCACCGAGGTCGCGCAGCGCCTCGATCTGGCTGCGCACGTCGTTGGAGGTCCCCCCGACGAGCAGGCGGAGGAAAGCGAGCCTGCCCGCCTCGTCGAGCCGGCCCGTGATCCCGAAGTCGAGCAACGCCACGCGCCCGTCTGGCAGGACGAACAGGTTCCCGCCGTGCAGGTCGCCGTGGAAGACGCCGAAGAGCATGGCTCCCTCCAGGAAGGACACGGTGGCCGCCCGGAGCACCGCCTCGGTGTCGATCCCAGCCGTCTTCATGCCCTCCACGTCGTCCCAGGCGAACCCGCTCAGCCGCTCCATCACGAGCACCCGCCTGGTGACGAGCCGCGGATGCGGACGCGGGATGACGATCGCCCGCTGCTCGGTCTCGGCGAGCACGGCAGCCACCGAGAGCATGTTCTCGGCTTCCAGGCGGAAGTCGAGCTCCTCCACGATGGTCTCGGCGAACAGCTCGATCAGCGCCGGCGGGTTGGCGAGGGCCGAGACCCGGATGCGGCCGACGAGGAAGGGAGCCAGGTAGCTCATCACTGCCAGGTCGCGGCGCACCAGCTCGGCGACTGCCGGTCGCTGCACCTTGACCACCACCTCCTCCCCCGTGCGCAGTCGGGCTGCATGCACCTGGGCGATCGATGCGGCAGCGATCGGCACCCTCTCGAAACGATCGAACACGTCCTCCAACGAGCACGCCAGGTCAGCCTCCACGATCCGCCGGACGGCGTCGAAAGGCTCCGCCGGAACGCGGTCCCTGAGCAGGCGGAACTGCGAGACCAGCTCTTCGGGGAAGATCCCGTCGCCGGAGGACAGGATCTGACCGAGCTTTATGTAGGTCGGCCCGAGCACTTGGAAGGCGAGCCGCAGACGCCTCGAGAGGCCGGACCTGGAGGCGCTCCTTGCCACGGCGCCGGTCGAACAGGTACCAGCCGCCGATGGCCTTGCCGAGGACATGACCGACCCGGACGATCCGCTGCCCTGGCGGCAGGCGGCGGCGTGCGAGGAGCCGCGGCACCTCGCCCTTGGTCCGCCGGCGGACCTTGGCGATGTCGCGCAGCCACTGCATCTCGGTCGGGACGACGAGCCAGGGGGCGTGCTCGCTGAAGGCCCCGAGAGCAAGGTCGGCGGGCGGCCCCGACGCCTGATCGCCCCCGTCGTCGGGCGTCCGCTCGGGCTCGCGCGGCTCTATCTGCACGTGTTCGACGGTACCGCGTCCGCCCGGCGCCCCAGGTCGAGCCACGCGATGCTGCTCAGAGCTACCCGCTGACGGGCCCGATCACGACACAGCCGTTGTGCCCACCGAAGCCGAAGCTGTTGGACAGGATCGGGCCGGGCGTGAACTCCCGCGGCTCGGGGCCGACGATGTCGATGTGGATCTCGGGATCGGGCTCGGCGTAACCGACCGTCGGCGGTATCAGCCTCCGCTCGATGGTCAGCGCGCAGGTCACCGCCTCGATCGCCCCCGCCGCACCGAGCGAATGGCCGGTGATGCCCTTGATCGAGGTCACCGGCGGTCCGGAGGGGCCGAACACCTTCTCGATCGCCTCCGCCTCGGCAAGGTCGTTGAGGGGGGTGGAGGTGCCGTGAGCGTTGATGTGGGCGATGCCCGCCGCCGTCAGCCCTGCATCCTCGATCGCTACCTCCATGCAGACCTGGGCGCCGGTACCACCGGGTGCGGGTGCGGTGATGTGGTGGGCATCGGCCGTCGAGGCCGCACCGAGCACCTCGGCGTAGATGTGGGCACCACGAGCCTTGGCGTGCTCGTACTCCTCGACCACCAAGGTCGCTGCCCCCTCCGAGATCACGAAGCCGTCCCGCCGCTTGTCGAACGGGCGCGAGAGACCAGAGCTGGAGAGCGCAGTCATGTTCGAGAAGCCGGCGATCCCGATCGTCGTCATGGCGGCCTCGGCGCCGCCGGTCAGCACGACGTCGCAGCGGCCGTCACGGATCGCCCTCATGGCCGCCCCGATCGCATGCGTGCCGGAGGCGCAGGCGGTGACGATCGTCTCGCAGGGCCCGCGAAAGCCCCAACGCATGGAGATCTCGGCCGCGCCCCGGTTGGCCATCATCATCGGCACCAGGAACGGCGACACGCGGCGGGGTCCCTTCTCGATGCAGACCCCGATCTGTTGCTCGAGGGTGTCCAGACCACCCACGCCCGTGGCGTGGAGGACGCCTGCCCTCGCCGGGTCGACTTCCAGCGGACCCGCCTCTTCGAGCGCCATCGCCGCCGTCGCCACCGACAACTGCGCGAAACGGTCCAGCCTGCGCGCCTCTTTGACGTCGAACCACTTCGACGGATCGAAGTCGAAGACGCGATGCTCCCCCTCGGGTGCGGGCCCGAGCAGTCCCTGGAAGAAGGCGTCGGTGCCGATCCCGCAGCACGCTGCCACGCCGAGACCGGTGATCACGGCACGTCGGCGACCGCCGCTTCGACCCTCCATGCGCTCCTCGGGTGCCATCGGCGCGAGATCTTCAGATCTTGGAGGTGACGAGGGCGAAGGCCTGCCCGATCGTCTCCACACCCTCGAGCTCGCTCTCGTCGACCGTGATGTCGAACGCCTCCTCGAGAGCCATCACAAGCTCGACGAGGTCGAGGCTGTCGACATCGAGATCCGTGCCGAAGGTCGCCTCCGGCGTGATCTTGTCGGCAGGTACCTGCAGCACCTCGACGGCGCAGCTCTTGAACTTCTCGAAGGCTGCCTCGTTGTCCACGGTCACATCCCTTTCAGTCTTCCGGTGTCTGAGTTGCGATTGTCGGCTTGCTGCTGCTGTGCGGCTCGGCCTGCTGCGGGAGCAGACCTTCAGTGGCCCATCCCCAATCCTCCGTCGACCGGCACGACGGCGCCCGTGACGTAGGAAGCTTCGTCGGAGGCGAGGAAGGCCACCACCGCGGCCACCTCCTCGGGACTCGCCGTGCGCCCGAGCGGGACCATCGACGTGAGCTGCGCCACGTGATCATCTGCCAGGACGGCGATCATATCGGTGGCCACGAGCCCCGGCGCCACGACGTTGACGGTGATGGACCGCGAGGCCAGCTCACGGGCGAGAGATCGGCCGAGCCCGATCAGGCCGGCCTTGGATGCCGCGTAGTTCGCCTGCCCCGCCTGGCCCATCATCCCGACCACCGAGGAGATCAGCACGATACGCCCCCGGCGCGCCCGCACCATCGGACCGACGGCTCGCTTGCAACAGCGGTAGGCGGCCGTCAGGTTGGTGTCGATCACCGACTGCCAACGTTCCTCGCCCATCCTCAGCAACAGCGTGTCGTCGGTGATGCCGGCGGAGCAGACGAGGACCTCTGCCGGTCCCCAGGCCGTCTCGAGCTGCTTGAACGCCGCTTCCAGCGACTCGGGCGACGTGACGTCGCATTCCAGCGCCAGCAAAGGTGAGGCACCGGGCAGAGCGTCGTCTGGCAGCGCCGGCGGCGGTTCCTTGCGATAGGTGACAGCCACTCGGTCCCCGCCGCGCTGGAACCGCCGGGCGCATGCCAGGCCGATCCCTCGTGAGCCGCCCGTCACCAGCACGACCCGCGACCCGAGCCCGTCGCTCACCGGCCCCACCTCACGACCGCGCTGGCCCACGTCATCCCCGCCCCGAAGCCGGCGAAGAGAACGAGGTCGCCGTCCACGAGGCGGCCGGCGTCGGCGGCGTCGGCCAGCGCCAGCGGGATCGAGGCCGAAGAGGTGTTGCCCGTCTTCTCGAGCACCAGCGCGGTTCGCTCGCGGTCGAGGCCGATGCGCTGGTTTATGGCGTCCACGATGCGGATGTTCGCCTGGTGGGGAACGAACAACTTGATGTCGTCGGACTTCACGCCCGCTCGCTCCATCGCCCGCAGCGCCGAGTCAACGGTCACCCTGACCGCACGCTTGAAGACCTCCCGGCCCTCCATGTACATGTACCCGCCGTGGTCGCAATAGAGGATCGGTGCAGCTGAGCCGTCGACGCCGAGATCGGAGCCGAGGATCAGCTCCGGCCCCGGCCGTGCCTCCACGACGATCGCCCCGGCTCCGTCGGCGAACAGCACGGCCGTCCCACGGTCCTCCTGGTCGGTCACTCGCGACAGCGTGTCCGAGCCGATGACGAGCGCCCTGTTGCAGCCGGCGCCGAGGAGCGCCCTGGCGGTCACCAGGGCATAGACGAAGCCCGCACAGGCGGCGTTGAGGTCGAACGCCCACCCGCTCAACCCGAGCTTCTCGTGCACCGTCGATGAAGTCGCCGGCACCGTCTGGTCGGGGGTGGTCGTCGAGAGCACCAGCAGATCGATGTCGGCAGGTCGCAGCCCGGCACAGGCGATCGCCTTGGCGCCCGCCTCCACGGCGAGCCCCGAAGTCGTCCCTCCGACACGCCGCTCACGGATGCCGCTCCGCTCCATGATCCATTCGTCGCTCGTGTCGAGGCGCGCCTCGAAGTCGGCGTTGGTGACGACCTTGTCCGGGAGCGCCGCCGACCAGCCGGTGATCGAGGCGCCCATCAGGCGTTCTCGATGGCGGCGCGTACCCAGGCAACCGGCTGGCCCGACAGCACGCGCTCTCCCGGCAGGACCAGCACGCCCTCCAGCAGCCCGGCGAAGGCGGAGCGCACCTCCCTGCCGCCGACATAGCCGATCAGATCCCCCACCTCCACCTCGAAACCCTGCGGCGCAGGCGGCTTGGTGGCCCCGTCGCGGCCCTGAGGAGCGCCCCGGACGCCGGGCGTCGACCCGATCAGTGCGGGGATCGGCTCGAACAGCCCCGTGGCAGGGGCGATCAGCAACCGCTCCGAGATCGCAAAACGCTCCCCGGCGTGCGCCTCGGTGAACATCCCGAACGACTCGGTGCCGGTTATCACCTCGGCCAGCTTGTCGAGGTCCCCTGGCGTGGCCACCGAGATCGCCACGCACTCGTGCAAGTCGAGGGCACGCCGTGCCATACCGGTCAGCACGCCACCCGGCCCGAGCTCGACGAAGGTCCTCATCCCGTCAGCGGCCAGAGACGAGAGGGTCTGGCGCCAGCGGACGGGGCTGCACAGCTGGGCCGAGAGAAGGCTCGGCCACTCCTCGGGGGAGGCGTGTGGACGGGCGTCGACGTTTGCGTACACGACGGGCTCCGGCTCGTGGAAGACGACGTTGTGGATGGCTTTGCGAAGCCGGTCGCGGGCGGGGGCCATGAAGGGGGTGTGGAACGCGCCTCCGACCGGGATGTTCAGCACCCGCTTGGCGCCGAGGCCCTTGGCGATCTCAGAGGCGGCCCGCAGCGACTCCTCCGAGCCGGCAAGGACGACCTGGCCGGGGGCGTTGTAGTTGGCCACCCAGACCTCGCCCTCGGCCCGCATGCAGGCGGACTCGGCAGCGTCGTCGTCCAGCCCGAGCACGGCGGCCATCGTCCCCGGCGAGTGCTCGGCGGCATCCTGCATCGCCTCTCCCCGTTCGGCGACCAGACGCAGGCCGTCCTCGTAACCGAGAGCACCCGAGGCCACGAGCGCGGTGTACTCGCCCAGGCTGTGGCCCGCGCACGCCGAAGGCGCGAGGCCGAGGCGCTCGACAGCGTCAAGCACGACCAGGCTCTGCACGAACGTCGCAAGCTGCGCGTTGGCGGTATGCGTCAGCGTCTCCTGGTCGGCATCGAGGAGAAGCGCCGCCACGTCCCGCCCGGTCACCTCGCTGGCGTGCTCCACGAGCTCGAAGGACGGGTGCTCGATCCAAGCCGCACCCATCCCGGGTCGCTGCGAGCCCTGCCCTGGGAAGGTGAACGCAAGCATTGTGACTCCTTCCGACGCGCTCTCCCGGCCTGACCTACATATGACCGCGGCGCCTGGGAAGAGGTTACGGCGGGAAGCGTTTGTTCACGTGGATGTAACCTGCGCCGGCGCCTCGACGCTCTTCACCGGGCCCGCCGAAGCGAGCTTCTCGGCCTCCCTGATCCCCTTCAGGCAGAGGGCCACCACTCCCGAGATGCCGAGGGCGGCGGCGAACACTCCCATCGCCCAATGGGCCGAGGTGTGTGCGACCAGCAGCCCGGCGGTCACAGGGGCAAACGCCGCCAACCCTGTCGCCGCTTGCAGCAGGGCATTGTTCACCCTGCCCTGCATGCCCTCCGGCGTGCGGCGGATCATCGCCGCGAAAAGAGCGGCGTTGGCGGTGGGCGAGAACATCAGCGGGATGGCGAGGGGAAGGGCCACCAGGGGCGACGGGATCAGCACGGCGGCGAGAGCGACGAACAGCGTTCCCGGGCCGGTCAGCAGGATGACCAGCTGGGCGAGGCTGAACCGACCCTGCAGCTTTGGCGCGACGAGCGCCCCGAGCAGGCCCCCGATCATGATCGCGGCCTGGGTGAGGCCGATCACCGCCGGGCAGCGTGCCGTGGCGCTGAAGGCCGAGGATCACCGTGAAGAAGATCCCCGCGAAGGCGAAATTGATCAGCGGAGCCTGGATGATCACCGCCCGCAGCAGGCTGTCCGACAGCAGCACCCGGATCCCGTCGAAGGACTCCCGCCATAGACCCTTCCGCTCACCTTCGGGCTTCGGCGGCCTGAACCTGCCGCGCAGCGACAACGAAGTGAGGCACGACACGCCGTAGGAGACGGCGTCGCCGAGGAACGGCACTGCGCGGCCGATCGAGAAGAGCAGGCCACCGAGCGCCGGGCCACCTAGGGCCGCCGCGTACTGACGGGCCTCGGTGGCCGCCCACGCTCCCTCCAGCTGTTCGTCGGCGACCACCAACGGCAGGGCGGCGGTGGAGGCGGGGGTGAACAGGACGTCTCCGATTCGATCGACGATTGCCGCGGCCAGCACGACGGGCCAGCTCACCCGGTGCAGAGCCACTCCCGCAGCGAGGGCCGCCAGCACGACCGCCCGGACGGCGTCGCAGACCACCATCGTGGAGCGGCGGTCGAGACGATCAGCGAGAGCGCCGGCGGGGAGGCGGACGACGAAGGCCAGCACAGAGGTGACAGTTCCGACGGCTCCGGCGATCACGGGCGACCGTGTGAGGTAGAGGATGAGCAGTGGGTAGGCGAGGGTCCCGAACTCCGAGCCGAGATCGCTCAGCACCTGCCCTACCCACAACAGCTGGAAGTTGCGGTTGTGGCGCAGCGAGGCGCTCTTCCCCGGCAAGGGGCCGGTGGGAGGACCAGGCGTTGCTTCGGCTGCGGCCAGCTCTGTCTCGGCGCCCTGTTCAGGGACGAAGGTCACGACGTCACTATGACATCATAATGATGTCATAGCAAGGTCCGGGTGATGTCAGAGCGCTAGCCGACCGTGAAGGCCTGTAGGCCGAAGGAGTGCCCGGCGCCAACGAGCAGGTCGCCACCGACGAACACCGCCTGTCCGAACAGGTTGGTCTTCGTCGCGATGAAGCCCACCTGCGCTCCTGTCGACGCGTTCAGCAGGAACACGCCGAGTTGGCTGGTGCTTTGATACGTCTGTGCGGCCACGACCCCGCCGCCGTCCTCGCTGGGGGTTCCGACGATCGTCCCGGTCACGCCGGTCTGCCACAGCGGCACGCCCGTGGCGGGGTCGAGGGCCTGCACCGATCCCGGGTAGGTCACCCCGTTGATCGTTGTGGCGGCACCGCCGCCGATGATCAGACGGGTGCCGTCCCAGACGACCGCGGAGTCACACTCGGCTGAGCCGCCTGGGTCAGGATAGGGAACCGTGATCCTCGTCTGCCAGATCGGGCCGGCCTTCAGATCGTTCTGCGCGAAGGCGTAATAGATCCCGTTCTTGTTGCAGGCACCCACCATCGCCGTGGCCACACCGTTGATGGTCGCCGTCCACACGCTCGGGGAGGCACCGAAGTCGGCGTCATGCACTTGCTGAGAGGGCGGGACCTGCCAGTAGTCGAGCACCTTCAGTGTGTTCGGGTCGAGCCGCACGATGGACTCGTCGTAGAGAGGCTGTTGGGAATAGCCGTTGCCCGTGGTGACGACGATCTGTCCGTTCGGCAACAGCACCGGGCTCGACCAAACGCTGCCTCCGGGCTGATATCTCCCGGTCGGCGTGTCGAGCCACTTGGCAACTTGGACACCGGTGTTCTCGTTGAATGACAGCAGGCCACCTGGAACAAGTGGCGAGTCGCACATCGACGAGATGCCGATGTAGACCTTCCCATTTGCCACCAGCGGCGAGCTCCAAGCGTAATAGTCGTTGACAGTGGCGGAGGGCGTGTCCACGAGACCTTTCCACACGACCGTGCCGTTCGTCGCATTCAGGGCGTAGAGGTAGCCATCAGGAGAGTTCACGAAGACGGTGGGCTTGCCGCTCACCGATGCCACGGTCGCCGTAGAAATGATCCCCGAACCGTACTTGCCGCAGGCATCGTTGCCTTTGGCGGTGTCCAGCGCGAGAAAGCGCGACCACACAACGGCATGGGTCGTCTCGTTTATCGCGTAGAAGTAGCCGTCGTTTGCGCCGATGTAGATGACTCCATTGAGAACGGTCGGCGCAGCGAAGAGCTCGTTCGGCCCACTGTTGGTGGAGGGCGGCGTGGCCCACCGCCACACCATGTGCAAGCTGGAGATGGAGCCGGGCGTGATCGTCGTCGCCGCCGCATTGTAGGAACTGTGGCCGGCGTTATACAGGAACGCCGGCCAATTGCCGTTTGCCTGAGTGGAGGCAGACCCGGCGCCTGCGACCGGGAACACTGTCAGCAAGCCGCACGCTGTCACGATCGCCGCAAAGCGGCGCCAACTCACCATGGCGACAAAGCGGGTGGGCATAGGTCCTCCAAGGTGGTCGGGCGACGCGGCGACCGATCCTACAGTCGCGACGGGGCAAGAGCCAGGTCCGCCTGGCACTCCCGTTCGCGGTTCTGGCCGGCCGGTTCCCGGAGATAGTGGTCCCGGAGCGGTGGTGCCCGGAGCGGGACTCGAACCCGCACGCCCTTTCGGACAGCGGCTTTTGAGGCCGCCGCGTCTACCATTCCGCCATCCGGGCCGGCATCGCCTCGTCGAGCGACCATCGCGACGTTACTCGGGCAGCGAGCCTCAACGATGCGAGCGGCTAGCGTTTGGTGCGGCGGCTCCCCCTGCCGTGCCTCCTCCCGCCCCACGCCCCACAGGAGATCGTGTTGTTCGGCGCCATCGGTCGTTTCGCTGTCCGGTTCCGTTGGTTGATCGTGCCGTTCTGGGTGATCGCGTCCTTCTCGGCTGCGCACTTCCTTCCGTCGTTGGCGAGCGTCACCAACAACCAGAACGGGGCGTTTCTGCCCGCATCGGCGCCGAGCGTACAAGCGGCCAACCTCGCTTCGCCTTTCCAGCGCTCGAACCTCTTCTCCGGGCTGATCGTCGCCGCCACGACCAACGGCAGCCCCCTCAGCACTGCCGACAACGCTGCCGTCACCCGCATCGAGACCGGGGCCAGCCGAGTCGCGAACGTGAAGGATGTCCTCGATCAGGGGGTGTCTGGCGATGGCGCGGCGAGAAAGGCCCTCGTCGAGACTACGGCCGGCGGCTTCGACATCAAGGACGCCCAAGGTGTGGTGAACGGAGTGCGGTCCCTGTTCACCGACCTGCCGGGCGGGCTGCAGGTCCATTTCACTGGCGCCGTGGCCACGGCAGTCGACGAGAACGCCAGCACAGGCCACCAGCAGAACCAGACAGAGATGCTCTCCGTCCTGTTCATCATCATCCTGCTGCTGGTGATCTTCCGTGGAGTGCTCGCTCCCTTCGTGACTCTGATACCGGCCTTCCTGGCATATACGCTCGCCGGCCCGGTGGTCGCCGAGGCGGCCAAGGCGGGCGTCGAGGTGTCCGGCTTCACCACCTTCATGCTCATCGTGCTGATGCTCGGAGCCGGCACCGACTACGGCCTTTTCCTGATCTTCCGGGTGCGAGAGGAGATCGGGCGGGGGATGGAGCCGCGCCAGGCGGTCGGCCATGCCATGGCGCGGGTGGGCGAGTCCATCACGTTCTCCGGCTCGACCGTGATCCTCGCCTTCGCATCCTTGGTCTTCGCTTCGTTCGGCCTCTACCGGGGGCTCGGACCCGGCCTCGCCATCGGCATCGCCATCGTGCTGATCGTCGACCTGACGTTGCTGCCGGCCCTATTGGCGATCCTCGGCCGGGCCGTCTTCTGGCCGCGCATCCCGAGGGCCAACACTTACCGGGAGGGTGCTTGGGGCAGGATCGCCGGTCGCGTGGTCGCCCGGCCGGCACTCACCCTGGCGGTGGGGATCCTCGCCTTCGGCGGGCTCGCCTTCGCCAACCTCCGCTACGCGCCTTCGGGATTCGGCTCCACGTCCGGAGCGCCCGACAGCTCCGACTCGGCGGTCGGGCTGGTCGTGCTCGACAAGCACTTCCCGCCGGCGGACGCCAATCCGACCAACGTGCTCTTCCGGTTCGACACCTCGGTCTGGTCCAACCCTTCGGTGCTGGCGCGGGCGACCACCGCCCTCGAGCGCCAGCCCGTCTTCGACGAGGTCTCGGGTCCGCTCGATCCGAACGGCCACCAGTTCCCGCTCGACGATCTGGTCGCCGTGCACGATGCCCTGGCACCCCTAGGCCCGGCGAAGTCGCTGCCGTTGATGCCGCCTCCTGGCGTGCATGTGCCGTTCGCCGCCTACGAGGGCTACCGCGCCACAGCCGCCTTTATAAGCCCCGACGGCAGGACTCTCCAGTTCTACACGTCGCTCACCGCCGGCGACCCGAGCAGCGATGCCGCCTCGGCCGCCATACCCGCCGTACGAGCCGCTGTGGCATCCATCGGCGGTCAGATCGGGGCGACGGCGAACGGTGTCGCCGGGGAGGCAGCAGCTATCCACGACGTCGCCACGATCTCCGGGCAGGACCTGGTGAAGATCATCCCGATCGTGCTCCTCGTCATCCTGGTGCTCCTCAGCCTGCTGTTGCGAAGTCTGGTGGCCCCGCTCTACCTGGTGGTGAGCGTCGGCTTGTCGTACCTGGCGGCGCTCGGACTGGCGGTGCTCGTCTACGTGATCATCGGCGGCGACAGCGGCATCAATTTCATCCTGCCGTTCTTCATGTTCCTGTTCTTGATGGCGCTCGGCTCGGATTACAACATCCTCGTGATGTCGAGGATCCGGGAGGAGGCGCACGACAGCTCCCTCCCGCAGGCGGTCAGAACAGCGATCGGGTCCACGGGAACCACGATCACCTCTGCCGGGATGATCCTGGCAGGCACCTTCCTGGTGCTCACCATCGCCACCTCGGGCTCTATCCGCCAGGTCGGCATCGGACTTGCCGTCGGCATCCTGCTCGACACCTTCCTCGTCCGATCACTCGTCGTCCCGTCGGCGGTCGTGCTGCTCGGCAAGTGGAACTGGTGGCCGTCGTCCCTCTACCGCCTGCACGACAGCGGCTATCACGATGCGGAACCCCCTCACGAGCCGCAGCCGGTCCTGGCGAGTTCGCCTTCGGAGGTCTGATCGGCCAGTGGGGGGTTCGGATAAAAATGTGTAACGGAGTGGCCTGAGGAGCGCGTCACGCGCGCAAATCCGGCACTCCGATGCACAATCTTCGCGGGAACTCGGCCCGGCAGCGGCGCCACGGAGTCGAATCTCCTATTGACTTCTGGTGCTATTTCATGAACTATCCTCTCATCCGGCGCGATCGAGCGACAGAGCGCCGCCTACCCGGCCGGATGAGGAGGGCACGACACGATGCGACCGCACGTCGACGAGACAGCGGTGGAGATGCTGCGCCAAGGGGTTCCCGAGTTCGAGCCCTGCTATCTCGATCTTGTCGACATCTACGACGAGGACCTGACCCCTCACGCCGTGTTCACCGAGCTGGCCGACTTCGTCGCGAACCTCCTCGATGACGGAGATCCCGACGAGGTGGTCGAGAAGGTGATGTGCGTAGTGGAGACGATCGCCGGCACGCCCGGCCTCGACCTCGCGGAAACGATCGGGTTTGGGTTCCTCGACGGCTTGCGACCGGACATCCTCGCTCAGCTGGTTGATCGGTTCGGCCCTGCGACCGAGCGAGTCCTGGAGGACCTTGAGGCCGGCGAGCTGGAGCTGCTAGGTGAGTCCCTGTCGGTGGAGGACCTGGCCGACATCGATCTGATGGAGGCTCAAGGCTTGATCTCGTCGGAGGAGGCAATGGCCGCCCGAGGTGGGCCCGAGCCTTCCTGACCAGCGCCGGGGAGGTCAGCCGCGGAGCACCGCCGGGTACGACTCCTCGACCGCCCGGATGCACTGCTGGCGTAGGTCGGCCACCTCGGCATCCGTCAGCGTCCGGTCGTCGGCGCAGAAGCGGAGCCTGAAGGCCAGGCTCCGCTTGCCCGGCTCTATGCCTTGGCCGCGGTACACGTCGAAGAGGGACACCCACTGGCAGAGCTCCCCCGCCGCCAGCGCCAGCACGGCTTCGACAGCATCGGCAGGGACATCGTCGTCGACCACGAATGCAAGGTCGATGTCCGAGGACGGAAAGCGGCTGAGCGGCTGCACGCTCCGCGAGCGTCCTGCCAGGTCCAGCAACGGCTCGAGCGCCATCACGAGCCAGCCCACGCGCTCGTGCGGGAGCTCGAAGGACCTCAGCACCTGCGGGTCGACCTCACCCACAGCCCCGATGATCCGCCCACCTTCACGCAGGTACGCGGACCTGGTGGGATGGAGCCCGTGAGGGCTCGCCCTTTCCATCGTCACCTCGTCCACTGCCAATCCGTCGGCCACGAAACGCCAAGCTTGCACAGCCTTGGAGGCATCGTCCCCCTCGAACGCAAGGACCACGGCCGCCACCTCCGTCTCGCGCGGCAGGCCACCGTCCTCGGCCGCGCCGAAGATGTGTCCGATCTCGAAGAACCGGCAATCAGGATTGCGGCGCGCCGCGTTGTGGACGAGGGCCTTCAGCAAGCCCGGCAGCAGCCCCTTGCGCAGGACCGACTCCTCGGTCGCCAGCGGGTTGGAGAGCCGCACCTCGTCGCCGGGAAGCATCGCCCGGGCGTGGTCCTCTGGGCTGACGAACGTGGGCGTCCACGCCTCGTGGGCGCCGAGCGCCGCCAGCAGCCGCCGCAGCTCGCGCCGCCTCTGCTGGTGCGCGGTGAGACGGCCCACGCCAGGCGCCCGCAGCTGGGAGCTGGCGATGCTCTCGTAGCCGTGCATGCGGGCGACTTCCTCGATGACGTCGACCTCACCGGTAACGTCCGGACGGAAGCTCGGCACCACCACGTCGGCCACACCGGCCACCGACCTGGTGACTGCGAAGCCGATCGGCGCCAGCAGGCGGTCGACCTCTTCGTCGTCGAGCGACGTGCCGAGCAGCCCGTTGATCTTCTCGGTCCGCACGCGCAGCACCGTCGGCGGCGCCGGCGCCGGACGTGCATCGAGCAGCCCATGGGCGACCACCGGTGCCCGTTCTGCGGAAGCCCCCGAGGCCTCTGCCGCCCTCAGCACGAGCTCGCAGAACCGGGCCTGGGCCAACTCGACAACCTCGGGATCGCAGCCCCGCTCGAAACGCACCGAGGCCTCCGTACGCAGACCCAACCGCCGGGCAGTGCGGGCGATCGCCAGAGGAGTGAAGTGGGCCGCCTCGAGCAGCACAGCAGTCGTCGCCTCGGTGATCTCGGTTTCCATGCCCCCCATCACCCCGCCGACGCCGATCGCCTTGCCCTCTCCGTCTGCGATGACGCAATCGGAGGTGCGCAGCTCTCGGCGAGCGCCGTCGAGGGTGACGATCGACTCCCCCTCGCTCGCCGCCCGGGCGACGAGGCCGCCCCTGACAAGCTCGAGATCGTAGGGATGGGTCGGCTGCCCGAGCTCGAGCATCACGTAGTTGGAGGCGTCGACCAAAGCGTTTATCGGTCGCATCCCGCAGAGAGTGAGCCTTCGAGCGACGATGGCAGGCGAGGGCCCGACGGCGATCCCGAGCAGTACACGACCTGTCAGCCGGGTGCACAGCTCAGGTGCCTGGATCTCGACACGAGCAAGCGATGAGGCCTCGGGCCTGGCCACCGACCCCTCCAGCCGCGACTGGCGCTCCTCCAGCCACGAATACGGATCGGGTAGCACGAAGGGAAGCCCGAGACCTGCAGCCAGGTCGCGGGCGATGCCGGCAATGGACAAGGCGTCGGGCCTGTTCGGCGCGATCTCGAGCTCGAACACGACGTCGCGCACGATCCCGAGGGCGTCGCTGATCGGCGTCCCCGGTGTCGGTCCGGGCTCCAGCACGAGCAGACCCGCTCCGTCGTCGCTGAGCCCGAGCTCGCGTGGCGAGCAGAGCATGCCCTCCGAGGCGACACCCCGCATCTTGCGGCGCCCGATCTCCATCCCTCCCGGCAGCACGGCGCCGACCGGGGCCAGCGGCACGAGGTCGCCATGGGAGAAGTTCCAGGCGCCGCAGACGATGCCGAGCTCCCGGCCGCCGGCATCGACCACCACTCGCCTGATGCGGTCGGCGCCCTCGATCGGCGAGATCTCGAGCACCCGCGCCACGACGACGTCGGAAAGCCCCTCGCCGACCGGGTGCATCGCCTCCACGACCAGCCCCAGCGAAGAGAGCCTCGCAGCGATGTCTGCCGGCGGCATCGCCGGGTCGATCGGCGTCATCTCCTGGAGCCACGAAAGGGGCGCGCGCATCAGAGCTGCCCGATCAGTCGGAGGTCGTTCTCGATGAAGTACCGGAGGTCGGGCACGCCGTAGCGCATCTGCGCCAGCCGGTCGATCCCGAACCCGAAGGCGAAGCCGGACCACTCCTCCGGATCGACGCCGACGTTCTCGAACACGGCCGGGTGCACCATCCCGCAGCCGCCGAGCTCCAGGAAGCCGGTGCCCGAGCAGGTGCGGCAACCGGTGCCGAGGCAGATCGTGCAGGTGATGTCGAGCTCGGCGGACGGCTCGGTGAACGGGAAGTACGAAGGGCGAAGGCGCGAACGGATGTCGGGGCCGAAGTAGGCGGAGGTGAAGGTCTCGATGGTCCCTGCGAGGTGAGCGAAGGTGATCCCGTGGTCGACCACCAGAGCCTCGATCTGATGGAACGACGGCAGGTGGCTGGCATCGGGGGTGTCGCGTCGATGACAACGCCCGGGGATTACGGCATATACAGGGAGCTTGCGCCGCTCCAGGAGCCGGATCTGCATCGGCGACGTGTGGGTCCGCATCAGCACCGAGCCGGGTTCGCCGACGTCGAGGTAGAAGGTGTCCCACATGCCCCGCGCCGGATGATCGGGAGGGATGTTGAGCGCCTCGAAGTTGTACCAGTCGGTCTCGACCTCGGGTCCTTCGGCGACCTCGTAGCCCATCCCGACAAACACGTCCTCCAGGTCTTCACGCGTGCGGGTCACGAGGTGCAAGTGGCCCGGTCCCGGCTCGGGAAGGACCTCCGACAGGTCGAGGCGGTCGGAATCGAGAGCTGCCGCCCGCTCACCCGCCGCCAACTCGAGGCGCCGCTCGTGGAGGGCCGACTCGAGCTCGACCCGCAGGTCGTTCAGGGACCGCCCGGCTTGCTTGCGCGCCTCCGGTGGCATCGACCCGATGCGGCGGTAGGCCCGTGCGAACTCCGAGGAACGGCCGAGTGTCCCGGACTCTGCAGCATCTAGCTCGGCGAGGTTCGAGGCTCCGGCAACCACCTCCAGGGCCTGGGAGCGGATCGATGCGAGGTCGAGCCTGTCGTCGTCGGCGTCGGGCACGGGGCTCAATGTAGAGGCGGCCGGCGCTGGCGGGCACATTCGTAGCAGACGAGAGTCGCCGCCATCGCCACGTTCAACGACTCCGCCTTCCCGGTGATCGGTACGGTGAGCTTGCCGTCACACGCGTCGACGACCTCGTCCGCCAATCCCCACGACTCGTTCCCGAGCACCATCGCCACCGGGTCGCTCAGATCGCAGTCCCAGTAGATCTCACCGCCCCTCGCCACCGTCGCCAACAACCGCCAGCCGGCGGACCGTACCGCCCCCACGGCCCCGACAACCGAACCGGGATGGAGCACCAACGGGACGTTGAACAGCGAGCCGGCAGACGAGCGCACCACCTTCGGGTTGTAGACGTCGACGGTTCCACCGCAGCACACGACGCCGGCGGCCCCCGATGCGTCGGCACTGCGCAGGATCGAACCCAGGTTGCCCGGGTCGCGCACGTCGACGCAGAGCACCAGATGGGACTCGGCCCGGAGGGCCCGAAGCGGAACATCGACCATCGCCGCTACCGCTGCAATCGGCTGTGGGGTGGCGGTGTCGGCGATCCGGGAGAGGACGTCTGCAGCGAGCGTCTGGATGCGCACGCCTCTCTCGTCGGCGCGCGCGACCAACGCGTGCACAGAATCCTGCGCCAGCGCGTCGGCGGAGACGTACACCGCTTCGATTCGGGTCCCTGACGCCAGGGCGGCCTCGACGCCGTTGTGCCCCTCGACCACGAAGACGCGCTCGGCGTCCCGCGAAGCCTTCTTCTGGATCAGCTTGCGGAGTCGCTGGACCCGCTGGTGACGGATCCCCAACGGCTGGTCGCTCAGGAAGCGGCCTCTGCGGCATCCTCACCGTCGCCTGCGATCGCCTGGCGGGCGATGTCGACGAGTGCTGCGAAGGCGGCGGCGTCGGTTACTGCGATGTCGGCGAGCACCTTGCGGTCGACCTCGACCCCGGCGCGGTGCAGTCCGGCGATGAAGCGGCTGTAGCTCATCCCCTCGGCCCGGGCGGCGGCATTGATGCGCTGGATCCAGAGCTTGCGGAAGTCTCCCTTGCGGGCACGGCGGTCCCTGTAGGCGTACTGCAGGGAGTGCATGACCTGCTCGTTGGCTGCCCGAAACGAACGGGACTTGTTGCCGTAATAGCCCTGCGCACGCTCCAACACGGCGCGGTGATGCTTCTTGGCGTGGACGGCGCGCTTGACCCTGGCCATCGCGGGGACTCCTTTCCTGAGTCGAGGGTGTGGGGGTGAGGACTCCGAGAGCCGTGCACAGCGCCGCAGCGGCTGTGTGGCTCGGGCGCCTGCGGCGGCTATAGGCCGAGGAGCCTCTTCATCCGGCGGCGATCGCCGGGAGAGAGATCGACGTCACGATCGAGACGGCGGGTACGTACGGTCGACTTCTTCTCCAGGATGTGACGCCGGTTCGCCTGTTGGCGGCGGAGCCGTCCTGTCCCGGTCAGCTTGAAGCGGGCGGCCGCGCCGCGGTCTGTCTTCATCTTCGGCATCTCGTTGTGCTCCTCGCTCGCTCGTCCTACTCCGCCTCTTCTTGCCGCCGCTCCGCCGCCTGCGTACCTCGACCCCTTGGCCTACCCGGCCTCGTCGACGCTCTCTAGGTTCTCCGGCTCGTCCGCGTTCTCCGACTCGTCGACGTCGTCGCCATCGTCGATGTCATCCTGATCGCCGTCGTCCTGAGCGCCGTCGTCCTGAGCGCTCTCGTCGACATCACCCTCAGCGCCCCCGTCAGCCGTGGCCTCCACGCCGACCTCGTCAGCCGTCGGGTCGATCCCGACCTTGTCATCGGAACCCTCTGCACCGGCAGGACCCGATCCGTTGCCTGAGGTGGTCGCCTGGCGAGCTGCCGCCGACTGGCGTGCCCTCTTGTCCGGGGCGAGGACCATCACCATGTTCCGCCCGTCGAGGCGCGCCTCCGCCTCTACCTTGGCGGTGCCCTCCACCTGTTCGGCGATCTTGTCGAGGATCTTCCTTCCCAGCTCGGGGTGGTACAGCTCACGGCCCCGGAACATGATGGTGATCTTCACCTTGTGCCCCTCGGCCAGGAACTTGAGCACTCTACGGGTCTTGGTGTCGAAGTCCCCCATGCCGATCTTCGGCCGGTACTTCATCTCCTTGATCCCGACGTTGCTCGCCTTTCGCCGCGACTCCCGGGCCTTTTGGGCTGCGTCGAACTTGAACTTCCCGTAGTCCATGACACGGCACACCGGAGGCGTTGCGAGAGGTGCCACCTCGACGAGGTCGAGATCGAGCTCCCGTGCCAACGCGAGTGCTTCGGGGAGAGGCCTGATCCCGAGTTGGTTCCCGTCGGGGTCGACAAGGCGAACCTCGCGAGCACGGATCCTGTCGTTGATCCGAGGCTCGTTGACGGCTGGGGCGCTGGTAATGGGCATCACTCCTCTCGTGCGTGCGGAACCTGCCCGATGAGCAGATGCCGCTCGGAAAGCGACGCCGATTGAGCTGGCCTACCGTCGACCTGGCGCACTCGCAAGCGGCTGCACGCCACCCGGTGGACAGGTGGAGGCGTCGGCACAGGGCCTGCCTCGCTTCCCTTGCTTTATGTGGCCCCTAGGCTAGCAGTTGTGAGCACCCTCTGGACACCCTCAGGAGAGCACAACGTCCCTCGTGAGCAGCATGACCCCGGGTCTCCGGCCGCCTCCGGGGCCCCGGAGCATGGTGGGTTCGCTGAGCGATCCGTGCCCGGAGGTCCGGGCGCGCCGGGGTCGGCTCCTGATCTGTCGGACCTCACACCCGAGGAGCAGGCGCAGCTGAACGACGAGCTGGCCGACCTGCAGGACCGGCTGGCAGCCACCCCTGTCGAGGATGTCATCGCCAACCACGCATACGGCATGTTCGAGCTGGCAGCGCTTCATCTCTCGCGCCAGCCGCCGGCTCTCCCCGAGGCGAGGCTGGCAATCGACGGCTTCGGCGCTGTCGTCGAAGGCCTCGGCGAGCGCTTGGGCACGCACGCGGCGACCCTTCGGGAAGGGCTGGCGCAGATCCGTCTCGCCTTCGTGCAGATCACTGCCGCCATGGAGGCCGAGGAGAGCCGCCAGGGCGGAGACTCAAAGGGCGCCTGAACCGTCGTCGGGCCGGCTCAGGCAGGCGGCGGCAAGGGCGTGACGGGCGTGACGGACACTGCCTCGATCTCGCCCAGAGGCCGTGCCGCAAGAGCGAAGACGACCCTGCAGCCGACCGGGATCGTGCGTGATCCGCCGGCGATCTCGGTGACGTGAAACCGGTAGGGCGGACGGGGGACGCTTCCCTCGACAGGATCTGCCGTCACCTCGCCTGTCCCCCGCTCGGCATCGAGCCCTGTCACCCGACCCACCAGCAGCGGCGCCCGCCGTACGGTCATCGGCCTCAGTGCACGATCTTGGCGAGGGCCAGCTCGGTCATGTCGGTCGCGCCATTGTCCTTGAGCGCCGGGATCAGCTCGTTGATCTCGGTCTTGGGGTCGACCGTCTCGACTGCGTAGCCGCGTTCGCCGAACAGCTTCGAGACGGTCGGCGACTTCATCGAGTGCAGCAGCGTCTGCAGCTGGCGCATGGCGTGCAGCTTGGTCGAGTCGGCGGCGGCCTTTGGGCTGGCGATGAGCTCGGTTCGCGAAACGAGGAGAGTTTCGAGGACGCGAAGTCCTGCCGTGGCGAGCGCCCGCCCGGTCTCGGTTATCTCCACCACAGCATCGGCGATGTCGGGTACCTTCGCCTCCGTTGCGCCATAGGAGAGGCGGATGTCGGCCTCGATCCCGTGCTCCTCGAGGAATCGCCGGGTCAGCATCCGATCAGCGTGGCCCGCGACCTCGCAGCGGCGCCAGCCCGGATGCACCGTGGCGTCAGTCATCGTGCTGATCTTTGCCAAACATCCCGCATCTGACATCTTTCGCCGGAGAGGTCCGCGCACCGCTTCGCTATGTTGGCCCGATGGGCTCTCGCTTCTACACCGTCGTCGTCGACTCGGCCGACCCTCACTCGCTGGCGAGGTTCTGGGCGGCTGTACTCGACTGGAAAGTCGTCTACGAGGAGCCGGACGAGGTTGTCGTGGCTCGCGACGAGGACACCTACCCTGCGCTCGTCTTCGTGCCTGTGCCCGAGGCCAAGTCCCTCAAGAACCGCCTGCACATCGACCTCGCTCCCGAGGACCGGGACGCCGAGGTGGAGAGGATCATCGCTCTAGGTGCCACGCACGCCGACATCGGCCAGGGCGACGAGACCTGGATCGTGCTCGCCGATCCCGAGGGGAACGAGTTCTGCGTGCTGAGCGCCCGGGAAGGCGGCGTCTGAGCCCTCTGCGGGTCGTTCAGAATGCCGGCTCGGCGGGCTCGCCGGGCTCGGCTGGCTCGATGGGCTCGCCGGGCTCGGCGGCGTCTGCAGGCTGGGGGGGTGAGGTAGCCGAGTTCCCCGCCGCCCGCCCCAGGTCGCGCAGCGACCGCAGCACGCTGGCCATCTCGACGGCCGTGTCCGCAGCCTCCTCGCCCTTGTGACCGTGGCGGCCGCCGGCGCGGTCGAGGGCCTGCGCCAGGTTCTCCGTCGTCAGCACGCCGAAGGCAATCGGCACCCCCGTCTCGAGCTGCACTCGCTGCAATCCCTCTGCGCATTGGCCGGCGACGAAGTCGTAGTGGCTCGTCTCGCCCCGGATCACCGCCCCGAGGCAGATCACCGCGTCGATAGCCCCGGAGCGAGCCAGCGCCTGGGCGGCCAGCGGCAGCTCGAAAGCACCTGGGACGAGTACGGTGCGTACCCGATCCGGGTCGACGCCGATCTCGACGAGCCGTCGCAGCGCCCCCTCCAGGAGGATCTCGGTCACCTCCCCGTTCCAGCGGGCACAGGCAACGCCCATGCTCAGGCCCTCACCGCTCGGCCGCTCACCGCCAGCACCGTCGCCGGCCGGCTGCTCGCGCCTTGGCCGCCCGCCAGCCGGGCTCATCGACCGGGATCGACCGCCGCGGAGTCCGCTGCGAGTGGTGCGAGCGGCACGCCGTCCCCGACTGCCACCGGCTCGGCGCCGTCGCCGATGTCAGATGGATCGCTCACCTCGGCGAAGCCCGCCTCCAGGCCCTCGAGCAGGTGCCCGAGGCGCTCTCGCTTCGTCCGCAGGTAGTTCAAGTTCTCCGAGTTGGGCGCCGACTCGATCGGGATCCGCTCCACGATGTCAAGACCGAAGCCCTCCAGCCCCCCGTACTTGGCGGGATTGTTGGTCATCAGCCGCATCGTCGTGATGCCGAGGTCGACGAGGATCTGGGCGCCGATGCCGTACTCCCGGCTGTCCACCGGCAGCCCGAGCTCGAGGTTGGCATCGACCGTGTCGTGGCCCTGCTCCTGCAGGTGGTAAGCCCGCAGCTTGTGCCCGAGCCCTATGCCCCGCCCTTCGTGACCGCGCAGGTAGACGACGACCCCGCTCCCCTCTTCGGCGATCCTGCGCAGCGCGTGCTCGAGCTGCGGCCCGCAATCACATCTGAGCGACCCGAACACATCGCCCGTCAAACACTCGCTATGCACGCGCACGAGCACGTTCTGCTTGCCGGCGACGTCGCCGCGGACGAGCGCCAGGTGGTGCTCCCCGTCGAGCTGCGACTCGAAGGCGATGCCCGTGAAGTCACCGGCGATCGTCGGGATCCGAGCCGACGCCAAGCGGGTGACCAACTTCTCGCGCTGGCGGCGATGGCGCACCAGGTCGGCGATCGACACGATCAACAGCCCGTGCCGGCGAGCGAACTCGACGAGCTCGGGGAGACGGGCCATCGTCGTCTTGTCGGCACTGACGATCTCGCAGAGGAACCCGGCCGGCTGCAGTCCCGCCATGCGGCAGAGATCGACGGTTGCCTCGGTATGCCCTGCTCGCTTCAGCACCCCACCGGGCCGGTAGCGAAGGGGCAGGATGTGACCCGGCCGGGCGAAATCACCGGGCGTAGCCGCCGGATCGATCAGGGCGCGGATGGTCGAGGCTCGGTCGGCCGCCGATATGCCGGTCGTCGTGCCGTGCCGGTAGTCGACCGTCACCGTGAAGGCCGTCCGCTGCGACTCGGTGTTGTTGGCAACCATCAGCGGAAGGTCGAGCTCGTCGAGTCGTTCGGGGGTGAGGGGCGCGCAGATCAGGCCCGAAGTGTGAGCCAGGAAGAAGGCCACTTTCTCGGGCGTGACGAACTCGGCCGCCATCACGAGATCGCCCTCGTTCTCGCGCTTCTCGTCGTCGATGACGACGACCATCTCGCCGCGGCCGATCGCCGCTATCGCATCGTCGATGGTGTCGAGGGCCACTTCTCGTCTCCGCTCCAAGTCCAGCATCCAGCCTACCTGCTGCTTTCTCTAGGTCTTCCCGTAGGTGGGGGGGTTTCGACGTCGATTCGAAGATCATCGCCGAGTTGCTCAACGGCGACGATCCGTCCACGCCAGAGGTCCGGCATCGTTGCAGCACCATCGCCGGCGAACAACGGACGAGCATCCTCGCCACCGAAGAGACTCGGTGCGACGTAGAAGACGTAGCGGTCGACGAGTCGCTGCTCGTGGAACTCGTGGGCCACCCGCGAGCCACCTTCGACGAGGAGCTGCAGTACCCCTCGCTCACCGAGCTGATCGAGGATCCCCGCCAGCTCACCCTTCATCGATACCGCCGGCGCCACCTTCGCGCCCGCCGGTATGTCTCCCAGCACTACACGGAGCGGCTGGTTCTCCACAGGCCCCCACAGCCGCACCGTCAGCTCCGGGTCGTCCTCCCTCACGGTGCCGGCGCCGACGAGGACCGCATCGCTCTCGCCGCGCAGCCGATGTACGTCGCGCCTCGCCGCCTCGCCGGTGATCCAGCGTGATGATCCGTCCGGTGCCGCGATCCTGCCGTCAAGCGTTGCCGCCAGCTTCAGGATCACGAACGGTCGCCCGGTGCGCCGATGCTTGAGATACGGAGCCAGCTGAGCCGATGACTCATCCGCACCGACGCCGACGTCGACAGCGATCCCGGCCGCCCGCAACGCTGCGATGCCGGAGCCGCTCACCCGCTCGTCGGGATCGACGAGGGCGACGACTGCCCTGCGGATCCCGGCGGCGATCAGTGCATCCGTGCATGGCGGAGTCAGGCCGTGGTGCGAGCACGGCTCGAGCGTCACGTAGATGGTGGCGCCGGCCGCCCGTGACCCGGCACGGGCCAGGGCCACGACCTCTGCGTGGGGACCCTTTCGACCGTCCGTCGCCCCCTCCCCGACGACCTCTCCGTCCTGGGTAGCCACGACTGCGCCGACCCAGGGCCGTGGCGAGACCTTGGCCCGCACCAAGGCGGCGTTCTCGATCGCCTTCAGCATGTACGCGGCGTCGTCCACGGGGGCCTTTCGACTGGTGTCAGTTTACTCCCGGTCAGTTTCGGTGCCAAGCATGAACAGGAACAGGTTCTAGCTGTGGCGCTGGGGCTCGCCACCCGCAAACGTAAACGGAGAAGATGCACCTATAGGCAACACTTCTCGACTTACGATGCGGCGGGCTTACGATGCGGCCGGCCGGCTGGGCCTAGTGCGGCCGCCCCCCCTCGAGCAGGTCGAGAGCATGAGGCAGCACGTCGAGCACCGCCCCGAGGCACTCGATCGCACCGCCAGACGAGCCCGGGACGTTGATCACCAAGGCCGTCCCCACGGTGCCAGCGGTCGCCCGTGAGAGCCGCCCGAGAGGGCTCACCAGGCGAGCGGCCTCCGCCAGGCCCGGCGCCTCGCGGTCGAGGACCAGCTTCGTACCTTCGGGCGTGAGGTCTCTCGGCCCGAAACCTGTCCCTCCCGTGGTCACGATCAGCCCCCCGAAGCCGTCGGCCATCGACCGCAACGCCCCCGCCACTGTGTCGATCCCGTCTGCCACGACCTGGCGTTCGGCTACGTCCCAGCCGGCGCCTTGCAAGAGCTCCGCCAGCGCCTCGCCGCTCCGATCCTGGCGCGTCCCAGCCACCACTCCATCCGAGACAGTGAGGATCTTCGCCCGCAGCGCCATCTATCGAGCGCTCGTCAACCGGTTCCGGCGGCAGCCCGCCCCAGGGCAGCCGATGCCGAGGCGTGGAGGCGGCGCACAGCCTCCCACGGTCGCTCGCTGTGGAACACGGCGGTCCCCGCCACGAAGACTCGGGCCCCCGCCCGGGCCGCCACACCCGCCGTCTCCTCGTCGATGCCCCCGTCGACCTGCAGCACGACGTGAGCAGCGCGCTCGTCGATGGCGGCGGCGCGCCTCGGAGATCTTGGCCAGCACCTCGGCCATGAAGTGCTGCCCGCCAAAGCCCGGGAAGACCGACATCACCAGCAACAGGTCGATCTGCGGCAGGAAGGGCTCCACCGCCTCGAAGGGCGTGTCGGGGTTCAGCGCCAGACCGACCCCGAGGTCGAGCTTGCGCATCTCGTCGATCAGGTCGGCCGTTCCACCGATCTCGGCGTGGACGCTCGCCGAGTCCGCTCCAGCCTTCTTGAAGGCCTCGAGATAGTCGCCCGGGTTGGTCATCATCAGGTGGCAGTCGAGGATCATCCCCGTGTGGCGGCGGAGCGATTCGACCACCGGGGGTCCGATGGTCAGGTTGGGGACGAAGTGCCCGTCCATGACGTCGACGTGCATCCAGTCCGTGGCGGTTGCGACTTCACCGATCGCCTCGGCGAGGCTGCCGAAGTCGGCCGAGAGGAGCGATGGTGCGATTCTCACCTCGTCGGGCTGGAGCCTGGGGAGCGCCATCAGCCGACACTACCGCCGAGGATCCGCAGTCACGGGAGCACAACGACCGAGCGCGCACCGGGGCCACCCAACGGAGCGCTCACCCGAGCAGCTCCCCCTGCTGTGGCCGCGCCCCCCGTGCCCATTCGTCCGCAGCCATCGACGGCTTGCCTTCAGGCTGCACTTCCAGCAGCTGCAGCCACCCGCCGCCGGTGGCCACCAGCTCCCCCTTCAGCGACCCCACCGGCAAGCCGGCCGGGGGCAAGCTGGCCAGCGGCAAGCCCTCCGCCGGCGAGCCACCGTCGCCGCCGAGAGGCTCCGCACGAACGACGATCAACCGCTTCCCCCGGAAGAGCGTCCAGGCCCGCCCCACCCGCACCAATCGATCGATCGCCGTTGCCGTAGCGGTCCAGTCGATGTGCAGCTCACCCGGGTCCAGCTTGGCGGCGTAGGTGCTCTCGCCCTTCTGCGGCGCAGGTGACCCGAGCGACACCGGCAAGTCCGACAACCTCTCCACGAGCAGCTCGGTGCCCAAAAGGCTCAGACGCTCGGCGAGCGCGGCGGCCGTCTCGCGCGGTCCGATCGGAGTCTCTACGCAGCCGTATACCGGACCCGTGTCGAGACCCTCCTCGAGCGCCATCAGGCAGACCCCGGTCCGCTTGTCGCCCGCCAGCAGCGCCCGCTCGACCGGAGCAGCGCCGCGCCAGCGGGGCAGCAGCGAGAAGTGCAGGTTGACCATCGGCAGGCGATCCAGCACATCCGGCTTCACGAGCCTCCCGAATGCCACCACCACCCCGAGCTCGGCGCCCACCTGCGTGACGTCGGCGACGTTGACGAGCAGCGGGATGCCGAGCTCGAGCGCAGCCCGCTTGACCGGCGACGGTGACAGCTCGCTGCCGCGCCCGCGCCTGCGGTCAGCGCCGGTGACGACGCCGGCGATGTCATGACCCGCCGCCGCCAGCGCACGTAATGGCCACACGGCCAGCTGCGGGGTTCCGAGGAAGACGAGACGAGACGTAGGTTCAGAGCTCGCGGGGCGTCAGGGTGGGAACGTGGGTTCAGAGCTCGCGGGTGCCGCGCCTGGCGAGACGCCGCTCACGGCGCGAAGGCTCGTACCCGAGGACACGACCCCGCAGGACCCTCATCGCCTCCTTGCGCTGCTCCTCGTCCAGCCGCTCCAGCAGCAGGACTCCGTCGAGGTGGTCGAGCTCGTGCTGGAAGACGCGCCCGAGGAACTCGTCCGCCTCGATGTCGACGGTGTTCCCCTCCAGATCGACCCCCCGCAGGTGCACCTCGTTGGGCCTGGTGATCGGCCAGGACAAGTCGGGGACGGACAGGCAACCCTCCTCGTACTCCCACTCGCCGCGGCTCTCGACGATCTCGGGGTTGAGGATGGTGTGAGGGCCGTCGCCGGCGTCGTAGACGAACATCCGCTTCTGCACGCCGACCTGGGGAGCGGCCAGACCTACGCCCGGCGCGTCGTACATGGTCTCGACCATGTCCTGCGCCAGCCGCACGAGCTTCCCGTCGACGTTGTCCACCTCGGCGGCACGCTGGCGGAGCACCGGGTCTCCGAATACGCGGATCGGGTACGTGGCCACGGCCGACATGGTACAGACGCTGCCTGCCGCCTCCGCTCGCCGCGGCTGTTCTGGCGGCAGTAGGTTTAACAGGGCATCATTACGAAGCCGTGACGTGGCGTTACCGCTTCGTCATAATGGCGCTTCGAGAGCGCATGACCGGACCCGGCTTCGCCGCCGGGAAGGAGGGGCGGTGGGTCGGAGGGGTCCAGAGGAGGGATCGGGCGGCGGCACGATCCGCGACGAGGCTGGCCACCGCCGCTACATCGACGACCCCGATCCCGGCGTAGCCCGGCAGCCAGGCCAGCCATCCCAGCAACAGGTCCCCGACAGGCAACAGGGTGATCGCAGGGCCGCCGGTGTGCGCCCGACGAAGCCCGCGTCGCTTCGCTGGCACCTCCACGCCCGCTCCCTGCGCTGGCGGGCCCTGCCTCTTTTCGCCCTGCTGGTGATCGCCTCCATCGCGACCTTCTCCGCTACGGCCGGGTTCTTGTACCTGAGTGCTGCCGATCGCCTGGTGCTCACCTCCGCTCTGGCGGGAGCCCAGAACACGACCGTCGGCGTGAACCTGCAGCCGATCCCCGGCCAGCTGACAGCTATGAGCACGATGCAGCAAGCCGTCGGTCAGCTGCTTGCGACAGAGCACGGCCAGCACTGGCTGGGAACTCCCATCTACACCGCCAACGGGTCCTGGACCATCCCGCCCGTAACCAAGAAGGGCGAGGGCTACCGCTCCTACCTCGAGAGCCGCACGGGCGTCTGCCAGCAGGTGCGGATCGTGTCCGGGCACTGCCCGTCGGGGCTCGGCCAGGTGATCGTCAGCACCCGCAGTGCGGCTTTCGCCCACTGGAGGATCGGCCAGGCGTTGTCGTTGAGCGTCCCGTCCGGCAAACCTCCGACGGTCACGATCAGCGGCTTCTACGAGCCGGATCCGGCGAACTCCTTCTGGTGGGGCGAGGACCCGTTCACCTACGGGACAGGCTACGGCAGCGGTCCGCTCGAGACCCTCGACTACCTGTTCGGCTCGCAGGCCACCGTGCTGGCAGACGTGTCGCCGGAGGCCATCTACGTCTCGGCTCAGATCCCCCTGCAGACCAAGGCGATCACCACCGACAACATCGACCGGGTCGTCTCGGCGATCTCCGGGATCGGTGGGAACCTGCAGGCGCGTGACGTCGTTTCGGTGACGAGCGGGCTGGGCGGGGTTGCCTCGGCCGCGGCCACCCAGGAGCACCAGATGGCGACCATCATCGTGGTGGTCGGGCTGGAGCTGGTGATGCTGTCGCTGTTCGTCCTCTACGGCGTCGTATCCCGCACCACCGAGTCCCGCGAGCACGACGTGGCGGTCGCCAAGCTGCGCGGCTACCCCCGTCTCGCCACTGCGGCCGTGGCGCTCAGCGAACCGGCCGTCGTCCTCATGCTCGCCGCCCCGATCGGCATCGCCCTGGCCTACGTCGCCGTCCGGCTCGCCGCGCCCAGCCTGCTCGGGCCCGGAGTCCCCGTGACTCTCACGGCACTCGGTGTCGCGGCGGGGCTGTGTGCCATGGCCGGCGGTCTGCTCGCGCTCGCTCTCGGCTCCCGCCAGGTGCTGGCAAGCCGCATCGGCTCGCGGGCGCGCAGCCGAGGTGACCAGGGCGCTCGCGTGGCGACGCTCGTCGCCGACATCGCCGCGTTGACCCTCGCAGTGGCGGGCGTCGTGCAGCTGTCGGTGAGCGGCGTGCTCTCAGGCGCCAAGACTGACCCGCTCGCCATCGTGGCGCCGGCGCTGATCGCCATCGGCCTGGCAGTGATCGGCGCCCGTTTGCTGCCGATCGCCTGCCGCGCGCTGATGAGGCCGACTCGGGATTCCCGTTACGTGGCGCTCTTCTTGACGGTGCGACAAGTGGTGAGGCGCCCGGCGCTGTTGAGGCAGATCGTCGTGCTGGCTGTGGCAATGGGACTGGCGTGCTTCGCCGTGGCCGGCTACGCCGTCGCCCATCGCAACTGGACACTTCGCGCCGAGCTCCTCTCGGGGGCCAGCCGCGTCCTCACCGTCCAGACCAAGACCGGCGTCGACCTCGTGTCGGCGGTGCGTAAAGCCGATCCGAGCGGCAAGCAGGCGATGGCGGTCGAGTCGCTCAACTACGGCCTCGCCACCCTCGCCGCCGTGGACAGCCCGAGGCTGGCCAGCGTCGCCTACTGGCCGCAGGGCCTCAGCCAGAAGACGGCCGCAACCGTGGCCCGCTACCTCGACCCGCCGACGAACGCGCCGATCCTGGTGCAGGGCACGGAGATGCGGATGACGATCGACCTGGCGCAGGCGGTCAAACCAGCCACCGATCTCCAGGTGTCGCTGTTCGACAACACCTACCAGGTGCCGGTCATAGTCCAGCTCGGACCGATGCTGAAGGGCACCCATACCTACACAGGTTCGACGTCCGGATCGTGCTCCCGGTCCTGCCGGCTGGTCGGCATCGCCCCTTACTGGAACCCGTCCTTCGATCCCGCCTACCCGTCAGCATCGATCTCGATGGTCATCTCCAGCCCCCAGGCACTCTCGGGCAGTCGCTGGACGCCGTTGCCCTCGCAGTTCATGAACCAGACGTACTGGACGATCAACTCTCCGGGGCGGATGTCGGTCGTAGCCACCCCGAACGGCGGCAAGGCGCTGCAGTACTTCGTCCCGGAGGTCAACGGCAACCCGGAGGGTTCGATCACCGCCGACGTCACACCGCAGTACCTGCCGGCACTGATAACGCCGAACCCGGGACCGGGGGGTGTACCGGGCAACAATCCCGATGCCACGCCCGCCACCAACCTCGACGACAGCAACCTGACCGTCTCGGCGGGCATCACCCTTCCTGCGATCCCGGGCTTCGGCAACCACGCGGTGATGGTCGACCTGACGCTCGCCGACCGGGAGCTCACCACCTCGACCGTGAACGCCGTGCAGCAGGTCTGGCTGTCGCCGACTGCGAACGCCGGGCAGATCACGTCCCGGTTGGCCGCAGAGGGCGTGACCGTCACGTCGACCGCCACCGAGGCGCAAACGCTGCAAGGGATCAACCGCTCGGGCGTCGCCCTCTCATATGCGCTGTTCCTCTTCGCGGCCGTGGCGGCTGCCCTCCTCGCCGCTGGGACCACCGTCTTCACGGCCTTCGTCAGCGCCCGCCGCAGGTCGGTGGAGGTAGCGGCGCTCGAGGCTTCCGGAATCGCCCGCCGGACGTTGTTCCGTGCGATGCTCGGCGAGCAGGCGATCGTCATCGCCGCCGGGCTGGTACTCGGCGTCGTCTCAGGTGTTGCAGCCGGTCTGCTCGCACTGCCGTCGGTGCCCGAGTTCTCGTCCGTACCACCCGGCCCCGCGCTCAGTTTCGCGTTGCCGGTGGTGATCCTGGTGCTGCTGACGGCCGCTGCAGGAGTCCTGTTGACCGCGGCCGCCTCGTTGAGCGCGGCCACGGTCACCTTGCCGGCGACACCCGCCCTGTTGCGGATCGAGGTCTGAGATGGCCGGTATCGACGTCCACTGCACGAGCGTGGTGCACCTCTATCCGATGACCGATGGGGACGTGGTCGCCCTGCGAGGGTTCGACCTCGACGTCGCCAAGGGTGAGATGGTCGCCCTCCTCGGCGCCTCCGGTTCTGGCAAGTCGACGGTGCTGGCGCTGCTTGCCGGCCTGCTCCGCTCGTCCGCCGGGAAGGTGCTGGTCGGCCCTTACGACGTCAACCGGATGTCACCGCGGGCACTGCAACGGATGCGAGCCCTGGACGTGGCCCTCGTGCTGCAGGACGCCAGCCGCAACCTCCTCCCCTATGCCACGGCCGCCGAGAACATCTGGTTCGCGCAGCGCGGCGCCAAGGCACAGGCGCAAAAAGGTCAGGACCCGGACGACGACCTCGACTTCGAACTGCCGCCCGAGAACCTGCTCGCCGGTCTGGGCCTGGGATCGCTCGTCGACACCCCCGTGAACGCCCTCTCGGGCGGCGAGCAGCAACGGATAGCGCTGGCCGCCGCCGCTGCCAGCGGGCCCCGCCTGCTGCTCGTGGACGAGCCGACGAGCCAGGTGGACGCCGACGCCCGCGACTCGGTGCTCGAGCTCCTGCACGAGATCAACCGGCAGATCGGATCGACCGTCGTGACGGTGACTCACGATCCGGCGGTGGCGGCCGCCATGCCCCGCACGGTCACGATGCGCGACGGTCGGGTGTCGAGCGAGGGGCGCCAGGGTGTCGAGTACGCCGTCGTCGGCAGGGACGGCTCTGTCCACCTGCCCCCCGACGTGCTGGAGATCCTCCCACCGGACACCTTGATCCGCATCATCCCCCACGCGCACGGAGTAGACCTCCGGCACGCCGGCTACTCCGAGACGGAGCAAGCCATCCTCGCCGGCGATGCGGCAGCCCTGTTGGAGGGTGCGGGCGATCACGAGTCGAGCGAGCGGCCGAGATGAGGAACCGACGATGAAGGGGCGGCGATGAAGAGTGGCGCTGAAGAGTGGCGGGCGCCGCCAGGCGCCGCCGGTACAGCCGGCGCCGGTACAGCCGCAGGCGGCGCCGCGGCAGCCGGTCCCGGTGGCACCACCACTGGCACCACCACCCTTGCCGGGCCTCGAGGCTCCCTCGTCGCCGAGGGACTTCGCTATGCGGTGGCAGGCCGCACGATCCTCGACGGAGTCGATCTCGAAGTCGCTGCGGGCGAGACGCTGGCGATCACGGGTCCGTCGGGGTCGGGCAAGACGACGCTGATGCTCGTGCTCGCCGGTCTGCTGCCTCCCGACGAGGGCAAGGTGAGGCTCGACGGTCCACCGGCGGACGCGCCGGACCGCCAGGCGATCGTGCTGCAGACGCTCGGGCTGGCGCCCGCCCTGACGGCCATCGAGAACGTCGCCCTGCCTCTTCAGGCCAGGCGGATGCAGAAGCCGATGATCCGCCGGCGGAGCGAGGAGGCGCTCGAGTCGCTCGGCCTCACCGCCTCGGCGCGCCAGCTTGCAGAGACCCTTTCGGGCGGCCAGCAGCAAAGGGTGGCGATCGCACGCGCACTTGCGGGCGAGCCCTTCCTCCTCCTGGCGGACGAGCCGACCGCCGAGCTCGATGCCGACAATCGCGAGCGGGCGATGAACCTCTTCCTCGCCCGTGCCGCAGCGGGCAGCATCGTCGTCATCGCCACCCACGACATGGAGGTGGCCGAGATGTGCAGGCGCATCGTACGCATAGGCAAGGGGCAGCTGACCGAGCACGTGCCGGACGCCCCGGCGTAACGGGATCCTGGCCACCGCGCGTCTGCCCGGGCTCGGTTACGCGGTGGGTTTCGAGCGGAAGCTGCGCGGCTCGATCGCGGGAGAGCGCACCTTCGCCCTCATCGGGCTGGCGGCGACGGCGCTCACGGTCGTGGCTCTGCACTCCTCACCGCAAGCGTGAGTCGTACCGAACGACCGTCCGTCAGGAGCACCATCCTCTCGGCCACGACCAGCGTCCGCGCCGGGGTGGGCTTCACCGCCGATCCGGAGCACCTCGATCCAGAACCGCCGCAGGCGACCTAGCCCGAGTCCCTCATGGCAGGCCGTAGCCATCCGACGGGCAGACGGTCCCTCTCGGCGGCAACCCAAGAGTCAGCAAGTAGCGGTCCACCAGGTTCCTCACGCAGGACGAGAACTGGTAGGCGGTGTGGCCGTCTCCGGACCTGGTGAGCAGGACGGCGCCCGGCAACTGGCTGGCCAGGGCCTGCGCCCATGCATACGGGGTGGCGGGATCGTGGGTTGAGCCGACGACGACGACAGGAGGAAGGCCGGGCGCACTGGCGGGCGCGGGATGACCGCTGGCGGGAGCCGGCCAGATGCTGCACGGGAGGGCCGACCAGGCGAGCGCGGCGCCGAAGTCCGGCTCCGTCCGGGCCCAGCTCGCCGCCAGCGAGGGGTAGGCCGAGAGCGGGATGGGTGCGCTGTGGTCGACGCAGAAGATGGCGAGGTTCGCCGAGACGATGTTGGAGTATTTGCCGTCGCCGCTCTCGCCGGCGTACTGATCGGCGAGCTCGGCGAGGTCGGTCCCGTTGCCGTGCTCCGCCTCCGCCAACGTCTGGCCGAGTGACGGCCACGAGCCGGGGCTGTAGAGCCCCGAGATCACGCCGATCTCGAATATCCCGAGATCGACGGTATGGCCCCCCTCCTCGGCGGCCGGCAGCGACGCGTCGAGGACCAGCCCCTGCTCGAAACGCCGGAAGAGGGCGCTGAACGCGGCGTCCGCTCCGGCCCCCGTTCTGGACGAAGAGATGGGGCCGCACTGGCCGCTCGTCGCACACCAGCCAAGGAAGTCGTGCAGGTCCTGCTCGAAGCCGGCACCCTGCCCGTACAGGAACTGCTCGATCCCGAGCGCCGGGTCGACCGCGCCGTCGAGCACCATCGCCCGGACTTTGTGCGGGAACAGCTCGGCGTACTCGGCGCCGAGGTAGGTGCCGTACGAGTAGCCGAAGTAGGTCAGCTTGGATTGGCCCAACGCCTGTCGCAGCCTGTCCATGTCGCGCGCCACGTTCGCCGTGCCGAGATTGGCGAGCATCAGGGGGCTGAGCGAGCGTTGGCATCCTTCGGCGAGCGAGCGATTGGCCGCCACCACCTCGGCGATCTCAGGCGGGGTGACTGGTGCGGGATCGAGCGCCATGTAGGAGCGGATACCGGCCGGTGTCAGGCACTGGACGGGCGAGCTCTGCCCGATGCCCCGCGGGTCGAAGCTGACGAGTGAGAACCTCTGGCGGATCAAGGGAGGGAAGCTCGACCAGGCTTCCTCCAGGTACTGCACTCCTGATTCGCCGGGGCCCCCCGGGTTGAGCACCATGTCGCCCACCGGCGAAGAGCCTGATGCCGGCAGCTCCACGACCTCGATGCTGGTCGTCCCGGCCGCGGGATCGGAGTAGGAGATTGGGACGGCGAGCTTGGCGCAGCGGAACTGTCGATCACAAGGCGCGAAACGCAGCACCGCGGCAGGCAATCCCCTCTCCCCTGCGGTCGTCGACGACACCTGCGCCTGCGGTCCTGTCGTCGACACGCCGTCGGTCGAGGCGCCCGCGCAGCCGGCAGCACCCATTGCCAGGGCGATCACGACCCCGGCGGCGGCGCGGCGAGAGCTGATGCGGCTCGACATCCAGTCGAGACTACGGCCGAGCGCCTGTCCGCGAGCTACGGTCGCTGCGATGGAGTTCGACGCGGTCATCGAGATCCCCAAGGGCCAGCGGAACAAGTACGAGATGGACCACACCACGGGTCGCATCCGCCTCGACCGGATGCTGTTCACCTCGACCCGCTACCCCGCCGACTACGGCTTCATCGAGCACACCCTCGGCCTCGACGGCGACCCGGTGGACGTGCTGGTACTCGTGGAGGAGCCGACGTTCCCCGGGTGTGTGATCCGGTCGAGGGCGATCGGGATGTTTCGGATGACCGACGAGAAGGGGCCGGACGACAAGGTGATCGCCGTCCCCGTCGGCGACCCGCGGCTGGAGCACCTGCAGGACCTGCGGCACCTGCCGGAGTTCGACCGCCTGGAGATCCAGCACTTCTTCGAGGTCTACAAGGACCTCGAGCCCGGCAAATCCGTCGAGGGAGCGACCTGGGTCGGTCGCCAGGAGGCAGAGGCCGAGATCGAGTCCTCCCGGCAGCGTCTCCTGGCGGCAGAGGTTCCCCTCGAGGAGGGCTGAGGAAGCAGGGCTCAGCCGCCCTGGCCCGCAGGGAAGAGCCGGATGTGCCACGCCTGCTCCATCGGCCTAACGACCGCGGCGGCGAGCATGTCGTAGCCGGCCGGCGCCAAGTGGACGCCGTCGCTGTAGCGCACCTGCACCTGCTGGCCCTGGGAGTTCGGCAGGTAGTAGGCGAACTGGCCGGCCGAGTTGGTGAACAGCTTCCAGGAGGAGAAGTACGTCACGTCGCCGGGGTACTTGGCGGCTTCCGTCGAGAAGATGTGGTTGATCTGCAGCATCGCGCTCGAGAGCCCCGGATCGCCCATGATCGGCATCCCCACCCAGAACACGTGCGCCTTGGCAGCGAGGCATTCGGCCATCACCTCGTCCACCCGCAGCGCGTAGTCCTTCCGCCAGAGCGCCGTCCCGAAGGCTGCGTACTGGCCGTTCTGCTCGAGGTTGAGGGTGTCGTTGCCGCCGAGCATCACCACCACCACCTTCGGGTGGTACTGATGCAGGAACCCGGCCAGGTGTTGGGGCCAGTTGTAGTAGCCGGTGTCGGCAAGGCCGGTGTCAACCTTGCCCTCTTGGTAGAGCCTCGTGTAAGGGTCGGACCCGAACTCGTCGCCGAGCCCGAAGCCGAAGTCGGTACCGACGGAGTCACCGATGTCGAGCACGGTCAGCGGGTGCTGAGCTGTTGGCTGGGTGAGGGGTGGGACCTGGTACCCGTTGCCGGACGGCGGCGGAGGAGCAGTCTTCGGCACCTCACCCGGGTGCAGGTTGTGCGGCACGGCGGGGAACCCGCCGGACCCCTTGGTGTAGCTCCAGGGCACCGGCGCCGGCTGGCTCGGCGGTGGGATCACCACGTTGAAGTTGGTGCTGGTGTTGGACTGCGCCTTGCCGAGGACGTCGTTGCCGCCGTCGACGATGCTCGACAATCCGATGCCGTTGGAGATCGCCGCCAGCGGCCTGAGGATCGACATCGCCACGCTCCGGCGCACGCCGAAGGGTGACGACTCGGCCGACTGGTAGAGCTGGTTGGCGTCGAACAACGTCCAGAGGAAGAAGCAGACGAGACCCACCCCCAGGCAACGGCCCGCCGACGCGAAGCGCGACCTCCTCCTCGGCGCTGCACCGTTCCTGCCGTTCCCGGTGGCGCCGGTCTGCTCGCCTGCGCCGGATGACCCGGCAGTCCCAGTCGCCTCGGTCGCCTCGGCCGCCTCGGCCGCGCCGCTCGACCCGGTCGCCAGCTCTGGCTCGGTGACCTCCGCCGGGTCCCGCGGCGGCGACTTCACTGCGCCATTGGCGAGGGAACCGTTCCCGGGAGCGCGCTGAGGCCGGGCGGCACGGGCGGAGGCGGGGGCTGCCGCCCCGTCCTTCCCCTTCGCCTGCCTCACCCGTCCGAGATCCATGCTCGCCTTTCAGAACCGAAAGTAGATGAACGGTGCGACCCCTGCGGGTCCCATCGTCGTGATCACCAGCAACGCACCTGCCAGCACGCCCCCCTGCAGCACCGCACCGAAACGCCCCGCAGCCTGGCCCATCCGCGCGAACGCCAGCTGCACCCGCCGTCCGAACGAGACCGGTACGTACTGCGTGCCGATCCCGAAGGCGATCGCCAGCAGCACCTGCCAGGTTACGAGGGGAGACGGCATGTTCCAGGCCGTGAAGAGCCGGCCGAAGATCGTCATCGCGATCGAGAACGAGGTTGCCCGGAAGAACACCCAGGCCACGCACACGAGCTGGAAAGTGGCAAAACGCTGCCACACCCGCGCCCAGACCGCCTCCTCCTCAGGCGGCAGGCCGCGGGCGATCCGCCGCTGCCGCTTCCAGTGGCCGACGCACTGGAAGACTCCGTGCAGCCCGCCCCAGATCACGAAGGTCCACCCGGCGCCGTGCCAGAGCCCGCCGAGGAGCATCGTGATCATCAGGTTCCTGTAGAGCATCTGTTTCGAGCCGCGGCTCCCCCCGAGCGGGATGTAGAGGTAGTCGCGCAGCCAGAACGAGAGGGTCATGTGCCAGCGGCGCCAGAAGTCCTGCATCGAGCGCGCCGTGTAGGGAGCGTCGAAGTTCTGCGGGAAGCGGAAGCCGAGCAGCATCGCGCATCCGATGGCGATGTCGGTGTACCCGCTGAAGTCGCAGTAGATCTGCACGGCGTAGCCGTAGATGCCGATCAGGATCTCGAGGGCGCTGTGGCTCCGGGGGTTGTTGAACACCGGGTCGGCGATCGCCGACGAGACGTAGCTCGAGAGCACGACCTTCTTGAACAGGCCGGCGAAGATCAGGTAGGCGGCCCGGGGCAGGTCGATCCGGCGGGGGCTGCGCTCGCCCGATGCCTTGATCTGTGGCAGGAGCTCCGATCCCCTCACGATCGGTCCGGCCACCAGGTGGGGGAAGAACGAGAGGAACACGGCGACGTCGATCGCCGGCGCCGGCTCGATCTTCTCCTTGTAGATGTCCACGACGTAGGAGATCGCCATGAACGTGTAGAACGACAGGCCGACTGGCAGCGCGCTCAAGGCGATCGGCAGCGCCAAACCGTGCACGCCCACCTGGTGCAGGGCGTTGTCGAAGTTGGCCGAGAAGAAGCCGTAGTACTTGAACCAGCCGAGCAGGCCGAGGTCGGCCACCAGCGACGCGGTCAGCCAAGCCCGCTTCCAGCGCATCCTGCCTGCTGCTGCGGAGCGGTGGATCATCCTCCCGGCGACGATCGTGATCGTCGTCGACGCCATCAGGAGGAAGATGTACCGCCAGTCCCACCAGGCGTAGAAGACGTAGCTGGCGGCGATCATCAAGACCTTCCAGCGCCGCGGGAACGGCGCGAGAAGCCAGTTCAGGACGAACACGATCCCGAAGAAGATCGCGAAGTCGATCGTGGGGAACAGCACGAGGAAACGAGCTCCTACGGGACGCGCGGGTCGGCGGCTGGGGGCGCGACCGGAGCCATCTTATGAGCCGCCGGCACCCCGCCGATTACATGCCATTGCATCCCGGGAGCCATCAGGACTGAGACGCCCTCCGCCGGTACTTCCTTGCAGGTCCTGGGGTTCTCCTTCAGGCGCCGGCGATCGCCCGCTCCAGCGCGCCGATCCAGCGTACGGGGTTTGCCAGCGCGCTGGCCGCCGGGACCCGCACGATCTTCCAGCCGAGGCTGCCAAGCTCCAGGTCTCGCCGCCGATCCCTGGCGAACGATTCCGGGTCCCCATGGAACTCGAAACCATCCACTTCCAGCACGACCCTCGCCTCCGGCCAGGCGAAGTCGGTGTGGATCGACGTGCCGTCGGGCAGGACGTGCTCCAGCTGCTCGACCGGCCAGGGAAGGCCCGCAGCGATGACGGCGCGCAGCATGGCGGACTCGGCGACGCTTTGCATCTTCGGACACCCGCGCCAGGGGATCAGGACGTCGTGCAGGAACCGAGCGCCTGCCTGGCGCCGCCGCTGCATCCGGCTCAGGTGGGAGTCGAGGGCTCCGAGCGACGGGCGGCGCCTCGACAGGCAGGAGTCCACGAGGCGGTGGTAGTCCGCCGGCTCCACCTCGACAGCCAGATCGCCGAGGGTGCGGGCGAGCCCTGTCACGGGGACGTTCTCCACCCTCGTGATGTCACCGGCGCCGAGCATCGAGGTCACGCGCACCACCACGTCGTCCTGGCCGGCGCCGACCAGCAGACGCCGATTGCTGAGCAGCGTGATAACGCTCGGCTGCGTCACCTGCCACCCCCAGAGAAGCGCCGCCGCCGTCCCCCCGACCGCCACCGGCTGCTCGTACCCGATCACCGCCGCCAGCGCCCGCTGGCTGAAGGTCCGCGGAGAACCTTCCAGGCGGTACACGCCGTGCCGCACCCGCTCGATCTCGCCCTGACTCACCATCGTCCGCAGCGCGCCCCGTGGACATCCCGCCTTGTGGAACTGCGACGTGGTCAGCAGGCCGTGCTGCTTGCGGGCCGTGGCGAGCAGCGACTTGCGGATCTCGGTGGTCATGGTGCTGATCGGCACGGCGCCATAGTGCATGGCTTGCTACGAAACATCAAGCTGTCCACTGACAGTTCTTGCGGCGCGCGAACGCGCAGTGGTCAAATGGTCGTTAAACAGCCATTTGCACCCTGCGCGTTTTGGTTGTCCCCCCGCCGACGCTGCGTCCGGCAAGGCCTGTGGCCGGGCCAGCCGGCAGACGCCGGCGCCCGCCGCCAGCCGGCTTACGAGCGGGACCTGATCGCCTCGATCAGCTTCGGAAGCACCGACTGGACGTCGCCGACGACGCCGAGGTCGGCGATCGTGAAGATCGGCGCCTCCGGGTCCTTGTTGACGGCGATGATGTTCTTGGCGCTCTTCATGCCGACCATGTGCTGCGTCGCGCCCGAGATGCCGGCTGCGATGTAGACGGTCGGCTTCACCGTCTTGCCGGTCTGCCCGACCTGGTGTGCGTAGGGCACCCATCCCGCGTCGACGATCGCCCGGCTGGCCCCCGCCGCCCCACCCAGCAGCTTTGCGAGCTCCTCGATGAGGGCGTAGTTGTCGGCAGAGCCGAGGCCTCGCCCGCCGGATACGACCACGGCGGCCTCGTCGAGCTTCGGTCCCTCCTGCTCCTCGACATGCCGCTCGGTGATCTGCGCCGCATCGGTCGCCCCCACCTCCGGCGCCGCCAGCGGGGCGATCTCGGGTGTCGCCGCGCCTCCGGCACCGCCGGCCGGCTCGGCAGCGAACGACTTGGCACGCACGACGAAGATCCCAGGCTTGTCTCCGGTGAACCGAGCCCGCACCACCTGGGTGCCCCCGAAGATGGCGTGCTCGGTCACGAGGCTGCCACCCTCCTCGCTCAGCCCGACGACATTGGTGAGCACCGGCCGATCCAGGCGCGCCGAGAGCCTGCCGGCGATGTCGCGCCCGTCATAGCTGGCGGGCACCAATATCGCGTCGGGCCCCTGCCCGGACTCGACGAACTGGGCAAGGGCGGCCGCCACCCGTGGCGCCGGGAGCGCCTGGCCGATGTCGCCCACGTCGTACACCTTGGAGACCCCGTACTCGCCGAGCACAGATGCCACAGCGGCGGCGTCTCCGCCCCAGATCAGCGCCTCCACCGTGCCGGCGAGGCCACGAGCGGCCGTCGCCAGCTCCTGAACGACGCCTGTCGGTTGGCCACCCGTCGCTTCGGCGACAACCAAGATCCTGTCCACGATTGAATCCTCCATGACTGCTGAGCCCATATCCGACCGTTGGCACGGCCCTGCTACAGGACCTTGATCTGCTCGAGGTACTGGACGATCCGCAGATGCCCGTCTCCCTCGTCGGTGACGATCTCGCCGGCCTTGCGAGCCTCTGCTGCCTCCACCGACACGATCTCCTGGCGCGCACCGGCGGCGCCGACAGCGTTGGCCTCGAGGCCGAGATCGGCGACCGTCAGCTCCTCGACCGGCTTCGAGCGGGCCGCCATGATCCCCTTGAAGGACGGGTAGCGGGGCTCGACCACGCCTGCTGTCACTGTCACGACGGCAGGCAGCGGGCAGGTGACCTCGTCGTAGCCCTCCTCCGTCTGGCGGCGGACCTTCACGGTCTCACCTTCGACCTCGACGTGCTTGGCGAACGTGACGGAGGGAAAGCCGAGCAGCTCTGCCAGCTGCACCGGCAGCGTGCCCGTGTAACCGTCCGTCGACTCCGTCGCCGCCAGCACCAGGTCGGGGCCGACTCGCTTGACGGCCGCCGCCAGCACCTTCGCCGTGCCGAGCGTGTCCGAGCCCGCAAGCGTCGGGTCGGAGATCAGCACAGCCTTGTCGGCGCCCATCGCCAGCGCCTGGCGCAGGCCCGAGGTCTCGCCGTTCGGGACCATCGAGATCAGCGTGACCTCGCCACCGCCGGCCGCGTCCACCAGCTGCAGCGCCATCTCGACGCCGTAGGAGTCGGAGTCGTCGAGGATCAGCTTGCCGTCACGGACCAGGTTCTTGGAGCTCGGATCGAGGGCCGGCGGGGCGGCCGGATCCGGGATCTGCTTCACACAGACAGCGACGTTCATGGGCGCGATTGTTACGGACGCTCGGGGTTTCGACCAATCGGGCTCGTGGCACGGCCCTGACCTCGTGTTATAGGCGTCCGAGCACCTCCAGGCAGGCCGCCACCTCGTTGGTGATGATGGCGTCCACACCGACGTCCGCAAGCTCTGCCATCCGCCCCCGGTCGTCGACCGTCCACGGCCGGAGCGCCGTACCCAGCTGCCGCGCCCGTGCCACGAGGTCCTCGGAGACGACGGAGTGGTGCGGGTGCAACCCGCCGTAGCGGTTCAGTCTGTCGGGGGGCGCGACTACCAACAACGCGATCTCTGCACTGACTCCCGTCTCCCGGAAGGCTCGCAAGGAAGGAGCCCAGAAGCTCGAAACCACGATCCGCCCCAACTCTCCGCCCTCCTCCGCCCAGCGCCCGAGGCAGTCCGCCACAGCTGTCGCCAAAGGCTCGGCCGGGTCGTATCCGGGCTCGGCCGGCGAGTGCTTGATCTCGATGTTGACTAGGCCTGTCGGGCAGGCGTCCAGCACCGCCCGTAAGGACGGGATCCACGGGGGGAGGGTCGCCAGCGGCATGTCGCAGATCGCCGTGGCGCCTTCGACCAGGGGATCGTGATGGACGACGACCTCTCCGTCGGAGGTGAGGCGGACGTCGAGCTCGATGCCGTCGGCGCCGAGCTCTGCCGCCGCCATGAAGGCGCCGAGCGTGTTCGGCTTCTCGTGAGCGTGGCACCCCTGGTGGGCGAGCACGAGCGGCGGTTTCACAGCGGCAGGTTCTCGGTGGCGAGGATCACAGTGGCGGACTGACTCTTGGACTTGCTATGTGATCGTGAACACATGCTTGCAGTCGCGCCGGCCCGTCGCTAGCATTATGACCGGCAGTCATCGAGCCGGAAGCATGTTTCGGCAACTCGTCCTCTGGCAAGTCCTCGATAGGACCGGACGGGCGCCGATCTTGTGAATGGAATCACAGGCCGGCCCGAACCGCTGGTTGTCCGTGGAGAGACCCTCAAGAGGAGGCAGGGTGGCCCTCACCTGGAACCGCTCGGTGGAGTGGGACACCGACGATTGGCGCAAGCAGGCCGCGTGCCGCGACACCGACCCGGACCTGTTCTTCCCGATCGGCACGACTGGCCTGGCGATCGACCAGATCGATGCGGCCAAGGCCGTCTGCCAGGGGTGCGAGTCGCTCGAGCCGTGCCTGGAGTTCGCTCTGGCGACCAACCAGGAGTCGGGGGTGTGGGGCGGGACGTCGGAAGAAGAGCGCAGGAAGATCCGCAAAGCCTGGCTGGCCCGCCAGCGAAGGGCGTCCTGAGGACCTCGGCAGCGCCGCTCAGCTGCGCATGTCAGAGCAGTAGGTGCCCTGGCTCACCTTCCAGCTCCCCCCCTGGAGCACGGCGGTCCCGGTCTCGGTGAGCTCCCCCGACAGCTTGTAGACCACAAGAGCCTTCTCGGGCGTCGGGAAGGCGACGGCGTAGACCGTGGCGTCCGGCAGGCTCACGCTGTCGGCATGAACCTTCTGTCCCTGGGCCGGCAGCACGACGCTGCAGCCCTCGCCCGGCCCGAACGCCACGGCCGACAGGTTCGCAGCCATGCCGAATATCGGGTTGATGGTGTAGGCCTGCTCGAAAGCTTGCACCACGTTGCCGGCCGCCACCACGGGATCGGCCGGCGTCGACTCCGCTTGTTGCTGGCCGCCGGACAAGGACGAGCTGAAGGTGGCAGCAGGGCGGCAGTTGCCGCCGGCGGGAGTTGCCTCTCCCGACACCACAGTCGCCCCGCCGAGGTAGAAGCCGATGGAGGACTGCGACCTGCCGCTCGAGTCCTCGGCGACGGCGCTGGCGAAGGCGCTTCCGGACGAAGGCTCGTAGCCGCTCGGGGCCACGCCGGCGACGACGGCCACTCCACCGTCTGCGCCCGAGCTCACGTGCTCGATCTCGCCCCAGGGGAACTCGACCGCCACGTCCGAGATGTCATTGCCCGTCTCGAGGATCGTCCACCATCCGGAGGTCTTGGCGCTCGACTGGAACGCCCCGGAGCTGACGAAGGCAAGCCCGTCCGGCGCCACGCCGGGCAAGCCGATGACCCCCGTGCCGCTCGCCAGCGGGGCGCCGCCCGAGATCGTGAGGGAGACGATCTTCGGCTGCACGCAGGCGTACTGATCAGCAGCCAGCGGCACCGCCATCGGGCTCGCCGCAGTTGTGACAGCCCAGTTGACAGTCAACCCGTCGGCCGTCACGAGACGCTGGGGAGCCGTCGAGTAGGCGAAGGCGGTCGGCGACGTGGTGGTCGGCGCACCGCCACCTCCGCGCTTCGAGCCCGCACCGCGAGCGTGATCTGTGCCATCGTGCGTTCCCGAACTTCCGGGATGCTCGGCTGCCGTCTGCACCTGGACAGCCGGCGAGCCGCGATTGGCGAACGCCCCCACGACCCCGCCCGCTGACGCCGCCACCACCACGATCGCAGCCACTCGCAGGACCCGTTGCGATCGATCGACGGCCCGGTAGGAGCCGCTGATCCGTCTCGCCAGGTCGATCTCGTCCGGTGTGGTGCGAACTGCACTGGCCCGCTCGGAAAGGCTCCGGCGAAGCTGCTCCTCGATGCTCATTCGTTGATCGCCTTGCGCAGCCGCTCGAGCCCCCGGTGGATGAGCGAGCCCACGGTGCCCGGACGGCACCCGAGCACGTGGGCGATCTCGTTCTCGCTCAGGTCCGAATAGAACCGCAGGACGATGGCCGCCCGCTGCCTGTAGGGAAGGTCGAGAAGGACATCGGCGAGCTCCACGCCGTGGCGGTCGAGCGTCGAGTCCACTACGTAGAGGAGGGCACGCCGGTCACGCTCGCGTCCCGACCGGCGATGGTGTGATCGGCACTCGTTGACGACGATCTGGCGCACGTAGCGGTCCGGGTGCTCGGCCGTCCGCCAGTGCTTGTAGAGGCGCACGAACGAGTCCTGCACCACGTCCTCGGCGATCTCGCGCGACCCCGTCAAGACGAATGCCAGGCGCACCAGGCGCTCGTGCTGTTGCTGGTAGAGGTTGGCGAACTCGCCCTCGCCTCGCCCGGGGAGCGTCTCGGGGAACACCCCCGGGCGTGGCGAGAAGGTGCGCGGGTCTGTGGCGGCTCCGTCATCCGCCTGACCCTGGTCCGGTGCCCGCGACAGGTCGGAGCTGGCGTAGACGACCGCCGGGACGCCGGTGATCGGCGTGATCGTGGCGTCGTAGGGGCCTTCGGCCGCGGCCGAGTACCCGATCGGGGAGGAGTCGTCGCCGGAAGGCGGGAACTCCGAGATCACTGGTGCCAGCTCCATCGGATGTAGGACGCCTGCCGTGTGCACGCCCTTGCGCAATTTCTGGCGGCGGTCCTCACCGAGGGGCCGGCATACTCGCAGATCACCACACCAAGATCATCCTCCGGCCGTCAACCTGATGGCCCAATCTGACGCTCCGCGGCGGCAGCCGTCGTTCGGGCATCATTCAGGCGTCAGCAGGCCCGGATCAGGTCGCGGCTGCCTGCGTCCGCCCGGCTTGATCCGAACAGGGAGCGACAGACGAACCACCGTCCCCCCGTCGGTAGACATCGCCATCTGTCCCTCGAGCTGGCTGCGGACGAGATCGCGCACGATCGCCAGGCCCAGGCTGCCCGTGTTGTCGAGGTCGAAACCCTCAGGCAGTCCACGCCCGTTATCCCTCACCTCCACCTCCAGATCGTCGCCAGAACGGGAGAACTGGAGGTCGATTCGACAGCTCTCCCCGCTCCAAGCCGGCGCCGCATCCTGCGCTGCTCCGAGCGGTGCTCCCTCCGCTGCTCCCTCCGCTGCGTGCTCCGCACCACCCAGCACTGCACCGCGCACCGCCGCCGGATCGTTGAAGGCGTGCTCGACGGCGTTCTGCAGGAGCTCGGCCAGTGCGATGGCGAGCGGCGTCGCCACGTCGGTCGGCAACGCCCCGGCGTCTCCGTCGACTCGCAGCGCGATCGGGCGGCCCGAGACGTTCGACTCCTTGGCCATCCGCACGAGGGAGTGGACGATCTCGTCGAACGGGACGTGGTCGCCCGATTCGCGCGACAGCAGCTCGTGCACCAGTGCGATGGAGCGGACGCGGCGCTCCGCCTCCAGCAACGGCTCCTGCGCAGAGGGCGACTCCAGTCGCCGTGCCTGCAGCCGCAGCAGCGAGGAGATCGTCTGCAGGTTGTTCTTGACCCGGTGGTGCACCTCGCGGATCGCCGCGTCCTTGGAGAGCAGCAGGCGGTCGCGGCGGCGCAGATCGGACACGTCGCGCACGAGGATCACGGCCCCCATGACCTCGCCCGTCGCCATCAGGGGGATGCACCGCAAGAGAACGGTCACCTCCCCCCGCGCCTCGGCCTCCTCGATCGCTGGGAGCCGGGTGGTGAAGGCGCGCTCCACCACGCCCGTCTCGAGGCCGAGCGCGGCCAGGCTCGACTCGCTGATCGAGCTGACGACGCCCATTCGATGGAGAGCGCTGACGGCATTCGGCGACGCGAAACTGACCCGCGCGTACTCGTCCAGCACGATCACCCCGTCCCCCACCCGTGGGGCTTCCTCGATGGCGGCGTCGTCGGTCACGAACGGGAACAGCCCGTCGGCGACCATCGCCGAGAACCGTTCGAACAGGTCGAGGTAGATCCGCTCCAGCTGGCCCGGCCGGCGCCCGATCTGCTGGGACCAGGCCCGCTGCAGCACGGCGAGGACGTCCCCGTGCCAGCGCACCGGGATGCACTGGATGCCGACTGTTCCTTCTCCGAGCGGGCCCCGCTCCTCACCGGCGGCCAGAACGCCCTGCTGCCAGCATCCGAGCACGAGCGGGACCTCCCGCCCGACGACGACCTGCCCGACGAGATCGAGCTCGTAGAGGGTCTGGCTGGTGGTCGGCCGGATCTGCCCGAGGACCACGAACTGCAGCTGGCGCGAGCCGCCAGGTCCGTCGAGCGACTCCTGGTCGAGCGGCACGTACAACAACAGGTCCGAGAAGGACAGGTCGGCGAGCAGGCTCCACGTCGCCATCAGCCGCTCGAGGTGGACACGCCCGCTGGCGTCGAGGACTGTGTAGCGGCGGGCGAGATCGAGCGGGGAGGTCATGGCGTCGCTTCCCGTGCAGGCTCCGGCTCGCCGAAGGGGACGTCGAAGCCCTTGCGACCGCGAAAGGCCCGGACCCCGGTGTACCCCGCCGACTCGGCGAGGTGCCGCAGCGCGGCGTGCCGGTCTGCGACGAGAGCACGCCCGTGTGTGTCGGATGCGGTTGTCACGGGCACGCCCTTGGCGGCAAAGCGGGAGAGCAGGCTCGCCGACGGATACTGCTCCCGGGCGGGCTTCCGCCACCCTGCCGACGAGATCTCGGCTGCCATGCCGGAACGGCTGGCCGCCTCCGCCATCCGCTCCTCGCACTCGCCGAGCAGCGCCGGCGACGGCCGCCGCCCGGCCACCTTCACCACGTCGGGGTGGGCGAGGACATCGCAGGTCCCGGAATCGGACAGCTCCTCCAGCGCCCGCGTGTACGAGCGCCATGCCTGCTCGGTTCCCCGGCTGTCCCACTCCTCCAGCTGGACCGGCACGTCCAGCACGTCGAACATCCAGTCGCCGATCCAGTGGACCGAGCCGAGCAAGACGTCGAATGGGTACTGGGCGAGCCACGAAGCGACCTCGTCCATCCGCCCTTCGTAGTAGTCGACCTCCATCCCGAGCACCACCGGCAGGCCTGCCGCCTTGGCTGCCAGCACACGCTCCACGTAGTCGTCCAGATCAGCGGTGGCGTGATGGTCCCAGTACCGGCCCATAGCCCGGCCGAGCCTCGGGTCGGACGCCTCTTCCCAGAACGGCCCCACCAGCTGGCGCGCCTTCTCGAAACGGAAGAAGTGCTCCGTCAAGGCGATCTCCCCCACCCCCCGCTGCCTCGCCGCCTCGCAGTAGCCGGCGAGCTGCTCCAGCTCGAGCTGGCGCGAGTCGGCCCTCTCGGCGTGTGGCCAGAGGTGGACGTGGTAGTCGATCAAAGCGGCGACCCTGCGGCCCTGCGGCTGGGCTAGCGGCCTAGCGCTTGCGGATCAGCGTGATGCCGTCGCGGACAGTCAGCTGCACCACGACCACCCGCTCGTCGGCCACGACCTGATCGTTGAACTGTCGCATCGCCACGGAGTCCTGGCTCTCGTCGCTGGCGTCGAGCACTCGGCCGCTCCACAGCGTGTTGTCGACGGCGATCAGGGCGCGCTCGGCGAGAAGTGGAAGCACGGCCTCGTAATAAGCGGCGTAGTTGGACTTGTCGGCATCGATGAACACGAAGTCGAACGGTCCTTCGACGGTCCGAAGCGTGTCGAGCGCAGGTCCCTCGCGAACCTCGATCACCTCGCTCAGGCCCGCCAACTCGATGTGGCGGCGGGCGAACTCGGCGTGGCGCGACGACAGCTCGCAGGTGGTGATCCGTCCGCCCTCGGGAAGGCCGGCCGCCATCGAGATCGACGAGTAGCCGCTGAACGTGCCGATCTCCAGCACCCGACGCGCACCCATCGATGCCACCAGCATCTCCAGGAACCGGCCCTCCAGATGCCCGACCATCATCCCCGGCGAGTCGAGATGCTGGCGAGTCTCGGCGTCGACATGGACGAGATGCTCGGGGACCGGCGTCGTGTGCGCGTCGGCGTAGCTCTCGATCGCGGGCTCTGCAATGTTCATCATCGCTCCTTGCTCATCTCCGGCTTGCTGATCGGTCATCTCGGGCTTGCTTACCGGGCCCGCCCATCCGGGCATGTGGCGGTGGTCTGGCTCATCCGTGTCCCCGATGCTCGGAATCGTGCCTCGGCTGGCTCATCCCCTGTCCTCGATGCTCGGCACTGCCGCTTGGCCGGGAGCCGGCGCGCTCGGCGAGCCGAGGATCATGGCACCTAGCCGCAGGACGCCGCCGAGATCGGTGACATCGCTCTCGAAGAAGGGTACGGCGGCGGTCGCCTCGTGCGCCGAGGCCAGCTCCGACATCAGGACCTGCTCGCGGCGCGCCACGCGCTGGAAGTTGGCGAAACTGGTGGCCACCTCCCGCAGCACCCGCTCGACCTGCGTGGCGTCCGGCGCCCGCGCCGCCAGCGCCGGTGCCAGCTTCTCACCGAGCTCCGCCGCCCTCGACCCGATCGCCTCGGCCGCGGCGCTAGAGGCAGGGTCGCCGAGGTACTCGGGCAGCACCTTGTTGCAGACCAGGAGCCCCAGATGGAGGCGCCTCTCCCGCAGCAGCTGCACGAACGTCTCCGCCTCCCGTGCAGGAACCGCCTCGAGCGTCGTCACCACCATGAACGTGGTCGAGACGTCGCGGAGGAGCCGCTTCACGGCTTCCGCCCGTGTGACGAACCCGTCGTACATGGTCTGGAAGAGGATGAAGAAGTCAGCGATGTCCTGCAGGAACTGCGTGCCGAGGATGCGGTCGGCTATCTGGTAGAAGGGCCGCGAGGCCATGTTCACGAGGCGCGACCTGTAAGGGACGATCAGCCAGCGCAAGAGCCGCGACGAGAAGAACTCCGCCATCCGTTCCGGGGCATCCAACAGATCGATCGCATTGCGGGTGGGAGGGGTGTCGACCACGATCAGGTCGTAGTCGCCCTCGCTGTGGAGCTCGTACAGCCGCTCCATCGCGATGTACTCGTGGCCCTGCGCGAAGCGCCCCGCGATGTTGCGGTAGAGCGGGTTCGCAAGGATCTTCGCCTCGGTCGCCTTGTCGGGCGCGTGCCTGCGCACGAGAGCGTCCCACGACTCCTTGGTGTCGAGCATCGCCGCGAACAGCTGTCCCCTCGGCTTGACGCCTGCAGCCTCGAAGGCGGAGTCCGGCACACGGCGCGCCGCGTTCCCGATCCCGCGGATCCCCAGGGCATCGGCCAGCCGGCGTGCGGGATCGACCGTCAGCACGAGGACCTTCCCGCCTCGGTGGGCGGCCACATGGGCGGCGATCGCCGCCGCCGCCGTGGTCTTGCCGACACCCCCCGGTCCGCAGGCGACCAGCACCTCCTTGGAGGCAAGCAGGTTCATGGCGGCCCGCCCCGCCTGTGCCGGACCGGTGCGGAGCCCCGCCCGGCCGTCGCCCTCTGCAGCGGGTACCGGCTTGCGCCCCTCGAGACGCTGATCGCCCGGCGGTCGGGCGCCCTCCCCTGCCTCGGCGCTCTCGGATCGTCTGGCGAGCGAGGGACCGCCGGCCCCACCTCGCGCCGAGTCTTCGGAAGGCATCAGCGGACTCAATAGCCCAGCTCGTCTGCGAGCGCCGTGGCGATCTGGCGGACGGCGCGGATCCCGGACGTACGTGAGAACAGGTAGGGCACGTAGACGAGCGGGACCGCCGCATCGATCCCGGCCCGTAGGTGCTCGAGATGGCCGACGCTGTTGCGCCGTATCGAGGAGGCAAGCCGGGCCCCTTCCAGCACCTGGGCGACGGCGCGCTGCGGATGGCCGACTGCCATCGCCAGTGCCCCCGTCTGGCGGCGTCCCCGCAGCGAGTCGAACACCTCCTGCTCGCCGCGCCCGAACAGCTCGGGCAGGACGCGGTTGGCCACCACGCACGCCAGCTCGACCACGGTGTCGCGCTTGATCCGCAGGGCGAGGTCGATCGATTCGCTGACAGGCATCTCCTCGCCGGTGGTGACGATGCAAAGCCCGGTCTTGGACCCGTTGGCGAGGATGTCGACCATCCAGCTCGTCTGGTTGCGGACGAGGCCGACCTTGACGAGCTCGTTGATGCCCTGCGGTGCCGCCAGCTGGCCGACGATGTGGCCGGTCGGGGCGGCGTCGACCACGATCAGGTCGTAGTGCCCCTCGCGCACCTCGTAGCAGAGCTTGCCGACGGTGAGGATCTCGCGGACTCCGGGGGCTGCGGTGGCTACGAAATCGAAGGCGCGGGCGACCGGCGCGATCCGCCCGACCACTGGAACCTTCAGGTTCAGGTGCAGGTACTCGCGGAGCGATGCCTCGGTGTCCATCGACATGGCGAACAGCCCGGGAGCCACCTGGCGCTCCTTGAACCTCGTCGGTCCCGTCTCGAGGGCGGCTGCGACATCGCCCTTCGGCTCGGACTCGCAGATCAACGTCCGCTTCCCCCGCTGGCTCGCCAGCAAGGCGAGCGCCGCAGCCACGCTGGTCTTTCCCGTACCTCCCTTGCCGGTGACGAACACGAGCTTGCGCTCCAGCAAGCCCTTCACGGAGATGACCGCCGTGCTCGTGCTCTCACCCCAGCACCGGCGCCTGCCGGCAGGCTCCCCCGGCGCCGGGCGCTCACGGAGCCCCGAAGCCCACCCGGCGCTCGTCGACCGCCGCCCCGACCTCCACATAGGCGATCTTGGCGGCCGGCACGCCGACCCGCCTGCCACGCTTGTCGGTGAGCCAGAGCACGCCATCCTCGTTGCCGAGGACCGACTCGATCTCCTTCAAGAGCTTGTCCCGATCGGACCGGTCCCCGAGCTCGACGTCGAGCTCCTTCACCGTGTGGATGATCCCGATGCGCACGTCCACGCGTCTCCGCTCCTCTCGCAGGTTCGCCGCAATCGTAGGGGCAACGGCCGCCGCGGCAGCCACAGCGCCCGCAGGCGGCGCCTCCCTCACCGCTGCCGGGAGAGATCGAACCCCATGGGGAGGTCGCTGGCGCGCCAACCAAGCTGCCGCTCGGCCTGCTCACACGCGAAACGATCGGTCATTCCTGCCACATACGTCACGGCGCGCCTTGTCAGCTGGTCGGCGTCGGACGCATCTCGTCCCTCGGGCAGCTGTTCAGGATGGGTGACGTAATGCTCGACCAGGGCCCTCAGCATCCGGTGCACGAGCCGAGACTGCGCCATCGACTCCGGCCGAAGGTAGATCCGTTCGTAGTTCCAAGCTCGAAGCTCGGCGAGGGCGTCCGCCATCTCCGGGCTCATCCCGATCGCGCCGCGCCGCCGGCTCGTCGTCACGACGTCGGTGATGAAGGCGTTCAGCTGCCGTGATCGGGATCGGCCGGCGCGATCGACCACCACTTCGGGCAGCTCGGCAAGATCGACGACTCCGGCCCGCGCTGCGTCCTCCGCGTCGTGGGTCGCGTAGCTGGCTCTATCGGCCAGCGCGCAAGCCTCGCCCTCGGGAGTAGCCGGCGCGGGGCGGGACCAGCTGTGGTTACGGATGCCGTCGCTCACTTCGAAGGTCAGGTTCAACGGCGCCAGCGTGATGTCGGCGCCCCAGGGTGCATGGTCGAAGCCGCCGGGCACGAGCGGGTCGAAGGCATCCTCGCTGGCATGCCCGAACGGGCCGTGCCCGCAGTCGTGGCCGAGGGCGATCGCCTCGGCCAGCGCCACGTTGAGCCGCAAGGCGCTGGCGATCGCACGCGCCACCTGGGCGACCTCGAGGGCATGCGTCAGTCTCGTGCGCTGGTGGTCGCGGGGGAAGATGAAGACCTGGGTCTTGCCGGCGAGGCGGCGAAAGGCCGTCGCCTGGTGCAGGATGCGGTCCCGGTCCCGCTCGAAACAGGTCCGCCAGGGATCCGGCTCCTCCTCGCGCGGTCGGTTCCCGGCACCGCGGGAGAGGGTGGCCCCTCGCGCAAGCAGGTCCGCCTCTGCCGCTTCGCGCGCTTCCCGATCGAATATCTCCAGCGGCCCGATGCCGAGCGCGGAGCCGGCGTGCGCCTGCCGGATCCCTGAGACCTCCGAGTCATGGCCCGCCATCGTTCCCGCCCAGCGCAGCGCCCGCTCCGTCAGTTCGAGTCCGCCGTCGCGCATGCGCCCAGGATACGGATCTGGTGTATCAGCCGAGATGGTCACGGCTTCTCCAGGCGCCGTGGGCAGGGCAATGGTGACCTGACCTCGGTGAGCTCAGCGGACGGAGAGCTCGGAGCGGTAGACGCGGGCCGGCCCGAGCGCGGCGATCGAGTTGGCGAGGCCGAAGAAGGCTGCCGAGGCGGCTGACGACGGATCAGAGACGACGATCGGGACGCCGTCGTCGCCCCCTTGGCGCACCGCCGGCACGAAGGGGATCTGGCCGAGGAGGGCAACGCCGAGCGATCTCGCCAGCTCCTGGCCGCCGCCGGCTCCGAACAGCTCGTAGCGCTTGCCGTCGTCGGCCACGAACCAGCTCATGTTCTCCACCACGCCCCGCAACGGCAGCTTGAGCTGGCGTGCCATCACCGCCGAGCGCTGCGCCACCCGTTGTGCTGACGGCTGCGGCGTGGTCACCACGTAGAGCTCGGTCCTCGGCAGGTACTGCGCCATCGACAGGGCGACGTCACCCGTTCCCGGCGGCATGTCGACGAGGAGGAAGTCCGGGCCGCCCCAGTAGACGTCGACGAGGAACTGCTCGAGCGCCTTGTGCAGCAGTGGACCGCGCCACACGACCGGCTGGTCGTCGTCGACGAACAGGCCCATCGAGATGCAGCGGACGCCGTGCACGACCGGCGGCACGAGAAGGTCGTCGATGATCATCGGTCGGCTCTCGATCCCGAGCATCTTCGGCACCGAGAACCCGTAGACGTCGGCGTCGAGGAGCCCGACCTCGTGCCCGAGGGAGGCCAACGCCACCGCCAGGTTCACCGTGAGCGACGACTTGCCGACACCGCCCTTGCCGGAGTTGATCCCGAGGACGCGGGTCTTCGAGCTCTTCTCCATGAACGGGTTCGTGCGGCCCGGCCCCTTGACCGATCCCTCTTCGGTGGCGGCGACTGCACCACGGGCGGCGGACGGGCGGCCGAGCTCGTGCAGACGTGCCGCCAGATCGGACCGCTCGTGCTCGGTCATGACGAGCAGTGACACGTCGGGCACAGGGAGCCCCGACCTCTCGGCTGCCGCACCCACCGCGGCCGCCAGCTGCGGGCCGTGCGAGTAGTCGGCGGGGACGGCGATCGACACCTCCGCAGAGCGGCGCGAGGCGCGCACCTCCCGCAGCATGCCGAGCGCCCCGAGCGGCTGTCGGATGCGGGGGTCGACGACCGCCTCCACGACGGCCCGCAGATCGTCCTCTCGCGAACCCATCGATCCTCCTCGCTCCGGCGACCGCCGGCAGCCCGACGGTACGATAGTGCCGTGCCAACGACGACCGGCCGCTCGGCAGCCGTGGCGGCGAACGCCTCAGGGGGCGGCGAGGAGCAGGCCTTCTCCGCAGCCGTGGCGGCGATCACCGCCGCCTTCGGCGACTCCACGCGACGGCACATCTACCTGTTCGCCAAGCGGGAGGCGGGGGTCACTGCCGGGGAGGTGGCGGCGCGTTTCGGGCTGCATCCCAACGTCGCCCGGCATCACCTCGACAAGCTCGCCGCCGGGGGCTATCTCGACGTCGCCGTCGACCACGGCGCTGATCGGCGCGGGAAGGCCCTCCAAGCGCTACAAGGCTTCGTCACACGAGCCATTGCTCGTCCCTCCCCCTCCCCGCGACGACCTCGTCGTGCGGCTGCTCGCCCGCTCGCTGGCCCTGCTCGACGACCGGCAGGCCGAATGCATGGCCGAGGAGGTCGGCGAGGACTACGGCCGTGCGCTGGCGGCCCAGATGGCGCCCGGGGACTCGCAGCGGTCGATGCGCGCCGCCATGCAGGCGGTGGCCGACGCCCTCACCGCTCATGGTTTCGCGGCCCATACCGAGACCGTCGATGCCACCACCTCCTCGATCGTTGCCGAGCACTGCCCGTTCGGCGCGATGGCCCTCAACCACCCGGTGATCTGCGCCGTCGACCGGGGAATGGTGAGGGGGTTGCTGGCAGGCCTCTGCGGGGACCCAGTCCCGGTGAGGATGTCGTCACGGGCACGCGGCGACGAGGCCTGCGCGGCAGTCGCGGGCTGAGCGTTCTGATCAACAGCTCCGCGACCAGGTCCGGGGAGCGATGAACGCGGCCCACCGCCACTATCTCGACCACGCCTCCACATCGCCGATCCGGCCCGAGGCACGCCTGGCGATGGTCCAGTGGCTGGAAACCGGTGTGATCGCTGACCCCGGCCGCCTGCACGCCGAGGGGCGAGCCGCCCGCGCTCCTATCGAGACGGCTCGTCAACAGGTGGCTGAGCTCTTGGGGGCGCGGCCACGAGAGGTCGTGTTCACGTCGGGAGCGACCGAGGCCGCCGTTTCGGCGATCTGGTCGGCGCTCAGCGCCCGGCCGGGACCCATCGTCTGCGCCGACGTCGAGCACTCCTCGGTTCGCGAGGCCTCCAGGCGGGAGGCTGCGGCCCACCAGGTCCCCCTGCTCGTGCCCAGAGTCGATCCGCACGGCCGGATCGACGTCGAGCACCTGGGGTCGCTGCTCGACAAGAACGAGGACATCTCCCTGGTGAACTGCCAGCTCGCCAACCACGAGGTGGGATCCCTGCAGGCTGCAGCGACGGTGGCGGAGATGTGCCGCCGGCGAGGGGTGCTCGTCCACGTCGACGCTGCGGCGGCCGCAGGGCACGTCGACCTCGACTTCGGAGCCATCGACGCCGACCTCTGCTCGATCAGCGCTCACAAGATGGGGGGACCGCCGGGAGCGGGCGTGCTGCTCGTGCGCCGGGGGTTGCGCCTGGACCCGTTGATGGTGGGCGGAGCACAGGAACGCAGCCGCAGGGCCGGCCTCGAGAACACGGCGGCGATAGTCGGGCTCGGCGCCGTCGCAGCCGCCCTCACCGAGGAGGGCGTGCTGGAGCGCGAGCGGGAGCGTGCGTCGCGACAGGCCGCCGCCATCCGGCAGGCGATCCTCCGGGAGAGCGGATCCTCGTTGTTCGGAGACCCGGAGCATTGCCTCCCCCACATCGTCTGCGCCGGCTTGGAAGACGTCGAGGCCGAGCCGGTACTGCTGGCGCTCGACCAGGCCGGGATAGCCGTCCACTCCGGATCTTCCTGTTCGTCGGAGGCCCTCGAGCCCTCTCCCGTCCTGCGCGCCATGGGTGCCGACGCTGATCGCTCGCTGCGTGTCTCAGTCGGTTGGAGCACCACCGAGGACGATGTGAGCGCCTTCCTGGCGGCCTTTCCTGATGCCCTGCGAAGTCTGCGCGCCCTGCGCAGCTAGCCCGTCAAGGTTTGGACCCTGCAAGCACTGGCGGAACCGCTTGCCTGTCCGTCCTGAAAGCGCTCGCCATGATCGCCTTGTTCGCGGTCACGAGCTGCGAGGCGGCCCCGTCGTCAAGTGCGAGCCGGAACTGCGCCACACCGCCGCCGAGATCGCGTGGCGAGTCCTCGACCAGCGACAGCCCGAGCAGCAAATGCGCGTCGCCGTAATGCGGCTCGAAACGCAGCGCCTCGACCATCGAGTCTCGGCCCGCCTGCACGAGCCTCTTGTTGGAGGCCTCGACCCCGGTCAGCCTCAGCAACCAGCCCCTGTAGGTGAGCGCCTGGGCGTTGTTCGCTTCCAGGGCGAGCACCTGCTGGTAGAGCGACAGGGCGCCGGTCGTGTCGCCGCCGTCGGCCAGCACCTGCGCTCTCTGCAGGTCCTGCTGAACCTGCTGTGCCTTGTCGAGGGTGATCGAGCCAGAGGCGGTCTCTCCCGGCAACCGCACGCCGGCCAGCCGCAAGGCGAACAGGGCGATCAGCGCCACGCAGCAGATGGCGAAGAGACCCCCGAGCAGCCGGCGCGTGCGGCGGCTCCCCAGGCGCCGGCGCAGCCGCGAGGATGGCCCCGCCGTCCGGGCAGATCCGCCCGCCGCGCCGGCAGGGCCGCCCGACGATCCGCTCGACGAGCCGGCCGCCCCTCCGGAGGAGGCCTCGTCGATCTGGCGGAGGAGCGATGCGACCCGCTCGACGTAGCCGGCGCGAAGAGATGAGTAGTCGTCGTCCTCCAGCTCGCCCGCCCCGTGCTCGCGGTCGAGATCCTCGATCGAGGCCAGCAGCTGGTCTCTCTGCTCGCACAGCACTTCGTGCCGGCGACGCTCGGCGACGCCCCGACTGCTCACCGATGCGCCTGCGCCGGAGCCTTCTGGCGCGAGGCGAGCGCCGCCTCCACCAGAGCCTCGTCCTCCGCCAGAGCTCCGCCATCGGTCTTCCGGTCGCCGTCGCCCCGCCGCCACAGATGGCGTTGCCGCCGCCAGACAAGGGTTCCCCCGGAGACGGCGGCGACGACGAGAACGGCGACAGGGACCAACCAGACAAGTAGATCCACTCCCGTGGCGGGAGGATCGAGCAGCACCGACGACCCGTACCGGTCGACCACGTACTGCTCGATCGCGGCGTCACTGCGGCCCGCGTGCACCTGCTGGACGACGTCCTGGCGCAGCGCCACCGCGGTGGACGCATTCGATTGAGCTATCGACAAGTCCTCGCAGCTCGGGCATTTGATGATGCTCTCCAGGTGCGAGATGCGCGCCGAGGCCGCCTCCGCCGGAGGATGGACGGACCCATATGCGAGGACGCCTATCGCCACCAGGACGAGCAACGCCCACGCCGGCCGGCTTGCCAGCCAACCAGCGGCATGACGCGGCCACCGGCCGCTCACGACGAAGCCGCCGATGCCGAAGCGAGCAACTGCTCGAGGCCTGAAGTGGTCACGCCGCCCACGATCTTCACGACCACCCGCCCGCTCGGGTCGACGATGAAGGATTGCGGCGGGTCGTCGACCCCGTAATCGACGGCGATCTGGCCGCTTGCATCGTCGACGGCGGGCCACGTCGCCCCGTTCTCGCGCATGAAGGCGGCCGCGTTGGCACTCGAGTCTCCGAAGACGACGCCGAGCACGTCCACGGCGTGGCGACGATCGTGGTGGGAGAGGAAGTCGGCCAGCTGTGGCTCCTCCAACTGGCAGGGCTGGCACCAGGAGGCGAAGAAGTTGACCACCACGTAGTGCCCCCGGTCGCCGGCGAGCGACACCCGGCCGCCCCCCGTGATCGACGTCCCGGCGATGGCGGGCGCCTGCTTGCCGAGAAGCGGTGTGGGTGAGGTGACGTTCTCCGCCGCAGGGCTCGCCGCCAGCACGGCCACTAGGGCGACGGCCGCCACGGCCACCCCCGACGCCCACCAGAGCGCCTGGCGCCGGACGCGCCTCATCTCGCCGCCCCGACTGGTTCGGCCGCTGCCCCCTGCTCGGCCCGGAGCTCCTCTTCCTCGCCGACCGGCGGCAGCTCCTCGGCCGAACGGCCCGAGTCCCGGCGACGGCGTCTGCCGGGGACTGCCGCCAGCAGGGCTCCCGCGGCCGTCAGGGCGCCGCCCACCCAGAGCCAGAGGACAAGCGGCTGCACGACGATGTTGAGCTCGACCGGGCCGTGCCCGTTGGCGGGGCTGCTCGACAATGTGAGGTAGACGTCGTCGACGGCACCAGAGTCGATGGCGGGCGTGCCGACGCCCTCGGTGTCGGCTCCGTACTCGGTGATCGCCGGCCTGAAGACGCTTCTTCCGTCGACCTCGATGGCAGCCTGCACGCCATGTTTTTGCGAGGTCACGAACGGAGCGGCCCCCAGATATCGAAACGTGTGCCCGTCGACCGAGGCGGCCCTCCCCTCAGCGAGCGTGACGCTGGCGCGCTGCCCGAACGATGACGAGGCGGCGAGGCCGACGGCGACGACCACCACCCCGAGGTGCACCACCATGCCGCCGTTCGACCTGCCGACCAGGCCGCGCCATGCGCCCTCACCCCGACGGCGGCTGGCAAGGGCGGCGAGGACGATCTGTCGCAGCGCCGAGGCACCGGCGAACGATGCCAGTCCGAAGGCGGCGAGGGGCGTGAGGCCTCGAACGCCCGCCGCCACGCAGATGACGAGGACGAGGACTGCCACCCAGGCGGGCACGGCGAGCCGTCGGCGCAGCATCCCCGGCGACGCCTTGCGCCACGGCAACGCCGGCGCCACTGCCATCAGGAACAGCAGGGCGATCCCGATGGGAACCGTCAACGTGTCGAAGTAGGGCTTGCCGATCGTCAGCTGGTTCCCGTTCCAGGCCTCGACGAGGAGCGGGAAGACCGTGCCGAGCAGGACGACGACAGCGAAGGCGCCGAAGAGCATGTTGTTGAGAAGGAAGGCGCCCTCGCGCGAGACGGCGGCATCGACGGTCGCCGGCGAACGGAGCCTGTCACCCCGCCAGGCGATCAGCCCGACCCCGGTGGCGACCACGAGCCCGAAGAACGCCAGGATCTCCGGGCCAACGTCGGACTCGGTGAACGAGTGCACCGAGACGAGGACGCCCGAACGGGTGAGGAAGGTCGCCAGGATCGTCAGGCTGAAAGCTGACAGTAGGAGCGAGATGTTCCATACCCTGAGCAGGCCGCGCCTCTCCTGCGCCATCACCGAGTGCAAGTAGGCGGTCGTGCAGAGCCAGGGCAGGAATGCGGCGTTCTCGACGGGGTCCCATGCCCAGTAGCCGCCCCAACCGAGCACCTGGTACGACCACCAGGCGCCGAGCACGAGCCCGACGGTGAGGAATCCCCAGGCGAACAGCGTCCATCGGCGTGTCGCCACGAGCCACCCCTCCCCCAGCCGGCCGGTGACGAGTGCCGCCACCGCGAAGGCGAACGGGATCGTCATCCCGACGAAGCCGAGGTACAGGAAGACCGGATGGAAGGCGACCAGGATGTTGTCCTGCAACAAGGGATTCGGGCCCAGGCCGTCGACCGGCAACGGCGGCGGCGTGGCGGCGAAGGGGTTCGCCGGACCGGCCATCAGGGCGAAGAAGAAGACGGCCACCACGAGCCCGGCGAGCGTCGCCCAGGCGACGATCCGGCTGTCTGCTCGCCGCCTCGCCCACACGACCATCGCCGCCAGGTAGCCGGCAAGGATCACGCCCCAGAGGAGTATCGAACCGGCCAGTGCGGACCACATTCCCGTGATCGAGAAGATGACCGGCGTCTCCCGGCTGTTGTTGGCCGCCACGTAGGCGAGTGAGAAGTCATGCGTCACGAGCGCCCGCTGCATCGCGAACGTGGAGAGGAGAGCGCCCGCCAGCAGCAGGTAGACGTAGCGGCGGGCGGAGGCGAGGGTTGAGGGGCGGTCCCGGGCGAGTCCCCAGACGATGGTGACGATGCCAGCCCCGGCAGCGAGAAGCGACAGGATGACGCCGGTGCGTCCGAGCGCTGCGTTCACGACCCGCCGGCGCCTCCGCCGGCAGCGACGAGTGCCCCGGGAGAGCACGTCCTGGGCGACTTGACCCTGTTGGGATGTGCTGCGACGTATTGCTGCGAGTGCTTCACGAGGATCTGGTCGGCCGCGAACGTGTCGGTCGAGCCGACGAACTGGCCGCCGAGGACCACCGGGATGCAGGCCTGGAACAGCTGCGGCGGCTGGCCGGTGTCGACCACCGGGACGGTCACGCCGCTGCTCGTGATCTCGAAGGCGGTGCGGCCGCCGGGCAGCTGGTGCAGGCTGCCCGCCACCACGACGCCCTCGATCTGGAAGTTGACACCCGACAAGCTGGCCCGGGACGCCACCGCCTCGTTGACCGTCTTGAAGTACACCACGGCACTCGTCAGGCCCTTCCACAGCAGGAAACCGATCGCCGCCACGATCACCAAGCCCGCCACGAGCAGGCGCCGGCTGGTGTGCACCCGCTTGCGTTGCCGTGGTGGCCTTGTCGTGACGTGCTCTCGGTCGAGGCTGGAACTGCCGGCGTCGCTCGACTCAGGGTCGTCCAGATCCGGGTCGGTGAGGGTGCTCGGGCCCCGCCAGCCCGGCCGGCTCACCGCCGCTTCCCCTCTGCATCGTCGGGCTCGCCAGGTGGGCCGAGTTGCTCGCTGCGAGGACGCTGGTCGGCGTGGCGTCGAACGCCTGCTCCGGAAAGAGGACGAAGCCGCGCCCGTAGCATCGCCTCGCGCCGCAGGAGCGCACCCGCATAACCGGCGAGACCGCCGACTCCCACGATGTAGCCCGCCTCCACATAGCCGTTCATCGGGCCAGCTCCGCCACCACCGGAGCCTCCACGACGTCTGGTGGCTCGCCGCCGGCGAGCAGGACCGCTCCCTCTGCACGCCGCTCTTCGAGCGCTGCCGCCAGTCCCTCGGCCTCGTCGTGGTCTTGCAACACGGCCAGCCGGTAGCGATGCGCCAGCAGCCAGGCAAACGCCAACGTGAACGACACGAAACCAAGCAGCAGCGTCCACGCCATCGACCCATGCACATACGTCCTGCCGACGGTGACCGTCGGGGTCTGGTGCAGGCTCCGCCACCACATCACCGAGAAGTAGACGAGCGGCAGGTCCAAGAAGGCGACGAGGCCGGCGATTGCCGACCGCCGGGCCCTCGCCTCCGGTTCTCCCGGCACGTGCCGCAGCGCCAGGTAACCGAGGTACAGCACGAACAGCAGCGCCGTCGTGGTGAGGAGCGGGTCCCAGGTCCACCAGGCTCCCCATGTGGGGCGTCCCCAGATGGAGCCTGTGACAAGCGTCAGAGCGGTGAACACGACTCCAACCTCGGCCGCTGCACCGGCCAGCCGGTCCCAGAAGAGGGACCTCGTCCGCGGCCACAGGTAGAGCAGCGTGAAGAGGGTGGCGCAGCCGTAGGCGACGTACATCACCCAGGCGATCGGAGGGTGGATGTACAGCAACCGCACGAGGTTGCCCATGTACTCGTCAGGCGGCGTGACGAACAAGCCGAGCACGACCGTCGCCGCAAGTCCGACCAGGGCCAGCCAGCCGACTGCCCTCACGAGGCGCGCAAGAGGCACCACTGCAGCCGGCGACTGCCCCGTCACGACCTGGCTCGAGGTGCCGCGGCTCATCCGTTCTCCAGCAACGGCTCGAAGGCCACGGCGCCTATCGCCACGTAGACGACGGCGAAGACGGCGAGCAGCCCCAGCCAAGCGTCCGCCGAGCCCGGATGACCGGCGAGCGCCTCCTGCCACGCCTTGGTGGCAGACAGGAGGACGGGAGCGACGACAGGCAGGAACAGGAGTGGGAGCAAGGTTTCCTTCACGTTGAGCCCCGTGGAGGCGATCCCGAAGACCGTGCCTACGGCGGCCACCCCGATCGTACCGGCGATGCAGGAAGCGGCGAGTACGGGCAGCCCGGTGATCGGCGTGCCGTACAGCACTGCCACGCCGGCGCCCAGCAGCACCTCGAGCACCAGCAGCTCGAGCCCGATGGCCGTCGCCTTGCCGACGAAGATCCCGGCCGGGTCGAGTCCCGAGAGCCGCAGCCCGTCGCGGCCACCGTCGACCGTCTCGATGGCAAAGCTCCTCTGCACCGCCAGCAGTGCCGAGAGAAGTACGGCCACCCAGAACAGACCTGCTGCCGCTGGTTGGAGGACCTTACGGTCCGGCCCGAGGGCGAAGCCGAAGATCAACAGCACAGCAGCTGCGAACGGTGCCACCTGGCCGAGCCCGACCTTGGAGCGGATCTCGATGCGGAGGTCCTTGCCCGCCACGAGCAGGGCGTCAGACAGCACGGGCGACTGACCCTCTCACCGCCGCCGGAGCGGGTACCAGCCGGTCTACCGGCTGTGGTGCCGGCAGGATGCGACCGCCGGCCATCCACACCACACGCTCCGCCAGGCCATCCACCCGATCGTGCTCGTGCGAGCAGATGAGGACCGTGGCGCCGCCTTCGCTCGCCTCGCGCACCAGGCCGTCGAGCACGTCGCGGCCGCCGTCGTCGAGACCGGCGTGCGGCTCGTCGAGCAGCCACAAGCGCGGTGACCGGGCGGCGACGACCGCCAGGGCCGCCCGGCGGCGCTGCCCCGTGGAGAGCTTGGCGAGCGGCGCCGAGCGCAGGCGGCCACCGAGCGCGAGCCGTTCCAGCACGTCGCCGATACGCCGCGTGTCCCCCCGCGCCGCCCGCACGGCGAAGTTCACGTTCTCCTCCACGCTCAGCTCCTCGTAGAGGAAGGTCGAGTGCCCGAGCAGCCCGACGTGCTTGCGGACCTGCCGGCGGTCCGCGCCGAGGTCGTGACCGAGCACCGTGGCGACGCCGGCGGTGATCGCCAGCAGCCCCGCGCACGCACGCAGCAGGCTCGTCTTGCCGGCGCCGTTCGGGCCGCGCAGATGCACGACCTCGCCCTCGGTTACCTCGAGGTCGAGACCTGCCAGCAAGGGATAGGTGCCGGCGACGGCGACGGCGTCACGGAATGAGATGGCACGAGCCATTTGAACCGCTCCATCGTACGGCCCACCGGGCAAGACCTTCCAAGCGGGCTCAGGCGACCCTCGCCTTCAACAGCGCGATGTCGGCGTCGACCATCATCTCGACCAGCCCGACGAAGTCGACCTCGGTGCTCCAGCCGAGCTTCTCGCGGGCGTGCGAGGGATCCCCGACGAGCAGGTCGACTTCGGCCGGACGGAAGAACCGCTCGTCCTGCACGACATGGTCCTGCCACTTGAGCCCGACCCGGGCGAACGCCACCTCGCACAGCTCGCGAACCGAGTGGGTCTCGCCGGTGGCGACGACGAAGTCGCCCGGGGCGTCCTGCTGCAGCATCAACCACATGGCCCGGACGTAGTCGCCGGCGAAGCCCCAGTCGCGTTTCGATTCGATGTTGCCCATCCGCAGCTCCCGGTCCAAGCCGAGATAGATCCGCGCCACGCCGTTGGTGACCTTGCGGGTGCTGAACTCGAGCCCCCGCCGCGGTGACTCGTGGTTGAACAGGATCCCGGAGGAGGCATGCAGCTCGTAGCTCTCCCGGTAGTTGACGGTGATCCAGTGGCCGTAGACCTTGGCCACCCCGTACGGGCTGCGTGGGTAGAAGGGCGTCGCCTCGTTCTGCGGGACCTCGTGCACCTTGCCGAACATCTCGGACGAGCTCGCCTGGTAGAAGCGGATCTCGGGATCGGTGAGTCGGATGGCGTCGAGGATCCTCGTGACACCGAGAGCGGTCACCTCCCCCGTGAACACGGCCTGGTTCCACGAGGTCTTCACGAACGACTGCGCAGCCAGGTTGTAGACCTCCTGCGGGCGGTGCTCCCGCAGCACCTCGATCAGGGACACCTCGTCGAGCATGTCGGCCGACACCAGCGTCAAGCGGTCCTGGATGTGCTCGATCCGCTCGAAGTTCAAGGTGCTCGACCGGCGCAGCATCCCGATCACCTCGTAGCCCTCTTCGAGCAACAGCTCCGCCAGGTAGGACCCGTCCTGGCCGGTGATCCCGGTGATCAAGGCACGCTTCGGCACCGCACTTTTCTAGCACCCGCCGTTCTCGGCCCCCGCCCCGCGCCGTGGCGGCCGGGGGTCAATGCACCCAGCCGGGACGCCGCTTCTCGGCGAACGCGAGACGTCCTTCGGCCGCCTCTGCCGTGGAGGTCGCCACCGAGAGCAGCGAGTGCAGGTAGGCGAGCGCCTCGCTGCTGCTCATGTCGAGCGCTTCGTAGAACGACCCGCGACCGAGCCGCATCGCCCCCGGTGGTTTCTGCGCCAAGGTGGCGGTCAGCTCGTCGACGACGCGGTCGAGCTCGTCCGCCGGGACCACCCGGTTCACGAAACCCAGCCTCTCGCCCTCCGCCGCCCCCACCCGCCTGCCGGTGAGCATCAGCTCGAGCGCCCGGCGGGGGGCGAGCGAGCGGAGCAACGGGACCGTGATCATGAACGGCCAGATGCCGATGTCGATCTCGGGCGTACCGAAGATCGCATCATCCGAGGCGACGAGCAGGTCGCAGCTGAGCGCCAGACCCATCCCGCCTGCCAACGCGTAGCCGCGCACACGGGCGACGGTTGGCTTTCCGAGGTCCCAGAGGTCCTGCATCAACTGCGCCAGCTCCCCGCGCACGTCGTGCAATGCCAGGGCATCGGGTCCCTCCGATCCCGGGGAGGCTGCGGCCGAAGCGGCGGGCGAGGACGGGCCGACGAGGTCGGCGCCCGCCGAGAACGCCTTGTCCCCCGTGCCGGTCAGTACGACGACGCGCACCGAAGAGTCCTCCCGGATCTCGGCCAGGCGGGCCCGCAGCTTGCCGATGACCTCCGAGGAGAGAGCGTTGCGGCGTTCGGGCCGATTGATCGTCAAGCGAGCGACGGCGCCGTCGCGCTCGACCAGCACGACGTCGGGAGCTCGGTGGGTCGGTTCCTCGTCCGGCACGGCCCGCATGGTAGGCGTTACTGGGGACCACTACCGTGCCCATGATGCCGACCGCCGCGATCGTCTCCTACCGCATCGGCGGGTCGGACGGGGTCTCGGTCGAGGCCGTCAAGTGGCGATGGGCGCTCGAGCAGCTCGGCTGGAGCGTAGTCACGGTGGCCGGCGACGGTAGCCCCGACCGGCTGGTACCTGGCATCGGGCTCGACCGGGCGGTGCCGCCAGACCGCACGGCACTCGACGCGGCGCTCGATGGCTGCGAGCTCTTCGTCGCCGAGAACATCTGCTCCCTGCCGGTCAACCCTGCCGCCTCGGCGGCTGTCGCCGAGGCGCTGGCCGGCCGGTGCGCGATCGTCCATCACCACGATCTGGCCTGCGAGCGCCCCCAGCTCCGCCACCTCTGGCCGCCGCCCGACAGCCAGTCCTGGCTGCATGTCTGCATCAACGAGGGGGCAGTCGATGCGCTGGCGTCGGTGGGGATCGAGGCGGTGCTGGTGCGCAACTGTTTCGATGCCGATCCACCGGTGGGAGACCGGGATTCGTGCCGGCGCGCCCTCGGAGTAGCTCCCCAAGAGCGACTGGTCCTGCAGCCGACGCGTGCGATCGCCCGCAAGAACATTCCCGGCGGCATCGGTCTTGCGAGAAGCCTTGGTGCCACCTACTGGCTGCTCGGTGCCGCCGAGGACGGTTACGACCGGCAACTCGAGTCCCACCTCGCAGGCGCGGCCGGGCGAGTCCTGCGAGGCGCGCCCCACGGCATCGGGCTCGACGACTGCTACGCGGCTTGTGACGTCGTGGTGATGCCGTCGACGTCCGAGGGTTTCGGCAACCCGGCGCTCGAGGCCTCCGTCAGGCGCAAGCCCCTGGCGGTCGGCACCTACCCTGTCGCCGGCGAGCTCCGGCGTTACGGCTTCCGCTGGTTCGACTGCGACGACCCGGAACCCTTGGCGGCGTTCCTATCCAGCCCCGACCCCCGCCTGCTCGATCACAATGCCGCTGTCGCCCGCCGGCACTTCTCCCTGATGGATCTCCCGTCGCTGATCGAGGAGCTGGTGGCGAGGGTGACAGCGAAGCCCCCACTACATCGACCGATGGCGACCGAGGGCGTACTATTCTTTCGGTAAGTATGGCGACCGAAGCGACAGCGTTGCCCGATCCGCCCACCCGGCGTCGGCTCCCCGCGGCCCGCCGTCGCCGCCAGCTGATCAACGTGGCCCTCGAGACCTTTTCCCGCTACGGGCTCGAGGCGACCACCATGGACGACATCGCGGCGGCCGCCGGCGTCACGAAGCCCCTTCTCTACCAGCACTTCCGCTCGAAGCGAGCGCTCTTCCTGGAGCTGTTGAGCGATGTCGCGCAAGAGCTGCTGGAACGGATCACAGAGGCAGCCTCCGGGGCACCGACACCACGCCTGGCGGTCGAGCAGGGTTTCTCGGCCTACTTCCACTATGCGCTCGAGCACGAGAGCGCCTTCCGCCTCCTTTTCGATCGCAGCGTCCCCCACGACGGGGAGCTGGACCAGGCGCTGCGGCGTGTCGAGGACACCATCGCAGAGGCTGTGACCCCTCTCATCGAGGCGGATATCGACCCGTCTCACCAGGCTCTTCTCGCTTACGCCGTCGTCGGCATGGCCGAGGGAGCGAGCCGCAGCTGGCTCCGCTCGCGCACCGAAGGGGAGCAGCTCTCCCCGGAGCAGGCCCGCGCCGAGGCCGACCGGCTGGCGAACCGCATCGCCCACCTGGCGTGGGCAGGGCTCCGCTCGATCCACCGCGACTGAGAGCAGCTCCTAGCCTGATCGTCGGAGGGTCGCAATGAGCGAGAGCGACATCGTCCGGGCGCGCGTCCGCAAGCTCATCAACAGCGTCATAAGACCTGCCATCTACGGGGAGAGGTGTGAGCTCGAGGTGTGGGCGCGGCGCCTTCCCGGAGAGCCGATCGACGTGCAAGAGGCGATCAGCGGCCCCTTCGAGCCTTTCTCGGTGGGGCAGGGCTGGGGCGGTGCCTGGGCGACCACCTGGTTCCACTTCTCCGGCACCGTGCCGACCGCCTGGGCGGGCAATGAGGTCCGGGCGCGGATAGACCTCGGCTTCCACGGCGGAGCCGGCTTCGGTGGCGAGGCGCTGGTGTGGCGGTCGGGGGAACCAGCCGGCGCCATCAACCCGCGCCATCGCGACCTGCCCGTGGCGGCGCCGGCCATGGGGGGTGAGGAGGTCGACTTCCACCTGGAAGCGGCGGCCAACCCCTTCCACGACTGGAACGCCCTCAGCTGGCCGATGCTGATGCCCGACTACGACGGTCCCTCGCTCTACCTGCTGCAGCGTGCGGAGCTGGCGGTTGTGCGGAGCGACGTCGAGCGTGCCTGGCACGACCTGCGCGTCCTGTTCGAGCTTGCGTCTGCTCTCGACCAAGGCGACCGGCGGGCGATGCAGATCATGGGTGTGCTCGACCGCGTCTGCTCGGCGGTCGACCTCGACGACGTGCAGGGGTCTCTCACAGAGGCGGCGACGCTCTGGCGGCCCTTGCTGGAGGCGACCGGCCCGGCGCGTGCACACGAGGTGGTGGCGACGGGGCATGCCCACATCGACACGGCGTGGCTCTGGCCCCTTCGCGAAACCCCGCGCAAGTGCGCCCGAACCTTCTCCACCGCCCTCGCCTTGATGGACGAGTACCCGGAGTACCGCTTCGCCTGCTCGCAAGCGCAGCAGCATGCCTGGATGAAGCAGCGCTACCCGGGACTGTTCGAGAGGATGCGCAAGGCGGCGGCCGAGGGTCGTTTCGAACCCACGGGGAGCATGTGGGTGGAGCCTGACACGAACCTGACCGGCGGGGAATCCCTCGTCCGCCAGCTCGTCGTGGGCAAGCGCTTCTTCCTCGACAACTACGGGATCGAGACGGTCGACCTGTGGCTGCCGGATGCGTTCGGGTATTCCGGCGCGCTGCCGCAGATCCTGCGCCAGGCCGGCGTTCGCTTCTTCCTGACGCAGAAGCTCTCGTGGAACGAGATCGACCGCTTCCCGCACCACACCTTCTGGTGGGAAGGCATCGATGGAAGCAGGGTCCTCGCGCACTGCCCTCCGACCGACACCTACAACGGAGACTTCAGCGCTGGGCAACTGGTGGCGGGCGAGCGGGCCTTCGCCCAGCATTCCAGCTCCTCGTACTCCCTCTACGCATTCGGCTGGGGCGACGGTGGTGGCGGCCCGACGCGCGAGATGCTCGAGTCCGCCCGGCGGATGGCGGACCTCGACGGCCTGCCGCGGATCCGTCACGGCGGCCCACGTTCCTTCTTCGAGGCCCTGGAGGCCGAAGCCAGCGGCCCGGAGAGCCCGAGCGGCCGCCACGGGCTCCCGGTGTGGACGGGCGAGCTCTACTTCGAACGTCACAGGGCGACCTATACGACGCAGGTCGAGAACAAGCGTGGCAACCGGGAAAGCGAGTCGCTGCTCCGCCAGGCGGAGCTCTGGTCGGCGGTCGCCGCCAACAACGAACTGACCGGCGGCCCCTTCGGCTACCCCGTCGCCGAGCTCGACTCGCTGTGGAAGACCGTGCTTCTCCACCAGTTCCACGACATCCTCCCCGGGTCCAGCATCCACTGGGTCCACGCCGACAGCCGGGCCGCCTACGGCGAGGTACGACGAGGCGCCGAGGAGCTGATCGGCCGTGCCCTCGCAGCGCTGGCGCCGGCCATCGCGACGGGCAGCAGAGTCGGAGATGGTGGTGGTCGTGGTGGTCCTGGCGGCGGCGTGCAGCACAGCGTGATCGTCTGGAACGCCGCATCGTTCCCTCGCCGTGACGTCGTCGAGCTTGCGGTTCGTGATGCCCCGGGCTCACGACTCGTCGCCGTCGATGCCGACGGGGCGGCGACGGCGGTCCAGCTGCTGGCGGACGGGCGGGCGATCTTCAACGCCGAAGTGCCGGGCCTCGGCTGGGCCAGGTATGAGATCAAGGGCCTCGAGCCAGCAGAGCGGGCGTTGGACGGGGACACGGCGCCCGCCATCGCCGACACCGACGGGGACGACATCGTCCTCGACAACGGCCTCCTCCGGCTCACGATCGACCACCGGGGGCTCGTGACGTCGCTCGTCGACCTCGAGAGCGGCCGGCAGGTCCTCGAGGCAGGAAGCTCCGGCAACCTCTTCCAGCTGCACCCCGACCTGCCGAACGACACCGATGCGTGGGACGTGGACATCGGCTACGCCGACCGCGCCGAGGACCTGACATCCGGGCTGGAGGCGATCTCTCTCACGGAGGCCGGGCCCGTGCGGGTCGCCTGCCGGACCGTCCGCCGGTTCCGTTCCTCGACGATCGTGCAGGAGATCCGTCTCGCCGCGGGTGCTCGCCTCGTAGAGTTCGCCACCGAGGTCGACTGGCACGAGGACCATCGGTTCTTGAAAGTCGCCTTCCCGGTGCGGGTTCACGCCGCCGGTGCCGACTACGAGATCCAGTTCGGGCACATCTCGCGGCCCACGCACGCCAACACGACTTGGGATGTGGCGCGTTTCGAGGTGGCGGCGCAGCGGTGGGCGCACCTGCAGGAGTCCGGCTACGGCGTGGCTCTGATCAACGACTGCAAGCACGGCTACGACATACGGGGCAACGTCATGCGCCTCTCGCTGATCAGGGCGCCCGGTTGGCCCGACCCGACCGCAGACCGCGGACGGTCGCGCTTCTCCTACGCGTTGGCGCCCCATGCCGGCGACCTGAGGGCCGGACGCGTGGTGGAGCAGGCCGAGTGCTTCAACATCCCGCTCCGCGCCACAGCAGCCGCTTCAAGGGATGCCGGAGGCGAAACGTCTCTCCTGCCACCGGTGGCGAGCGCCGTTTCCTGCGGTCCTCAGGGCGTCGGCGTCTCGGCCGTCAAGCAGGCGGACACGGGAGACGGCCTGATCGTCCGCTTCTACGAGGCGTACGGCGGCCGCGGCCCTGTTCGCCTCGACGCGCGGCTCGCGGCCGGCGGCACCATCGTCTCCGCGCAGAGGACGGATCTGCTGGAACGCTGGCTGGAGGGGGACTGCGACCTGGCCGACGGCGTGGTCGACTTCGAGTTGCGCCCGTTCGAGCTCGTGACGCTGCGTTTCGCAACCGCTCCGACAGGTCGTCGAGGGGCCCACGAATAGGCGCCCGCCGCACAACAAGAGGCTTCCAACACCGCCGTAGCTGCCTACGCGCACGGTACCTTGGAGTGCAGTCGAGGGGGAGTGCCAAGGATGACCGTTATCACCAGCAGGGCCCCGGTGCGGACGTCTGGCCGTGTCCACGGGGGCAAGCGGCGAGCTTTCGGATCGATCGTGATGCTCCTCGGGCTCGTCATCACAGCGATCGGCACGACCACCTGGCACCCTCTTGGTCTCTCAGCCCTCGGGGCCCCGCAGGGCTCTACGATCCCGCCCGACCTGATGGCCCAAGCCCCCGCAGAGAGCTTCCGCTGGGCGGCTTTCTACCCTTACGGCGCTCTAGGGCTCGCCCTCGTCGCCGCCGTCGTCGGCTTCGCGATCGTCGCCTTCCGCTCCAACGCCCGCGACACGGCGACCACCACCGTCCTGGTTCCGATCGGCTTCGGCATCGGCTACGGGATCTATGCCATGTTCACGGTCGTGCAGGCTTACCGGCAGATGAACTCGTCCCTGCACCAGGCCCCGACGATGACCCAGACGGTCAACGGGATCCACCTCAGCGGGGCACCGCTCACGCCGTACGCCAACGCCTTGCTCCGCTACGCCGTCGAGCCTGGCGCCGCCCAGGCGGTCGGCGCCGTCCTGACAGCCCTCGGGGGGATCTTCGCGTTGGGCGCGATGCTGATCCTCTTCAAGGGCGTCCAGCGCCGCCGCTACCTGTGACCGGGCTGCGTCTCGAGCGCCTGGCGCACCTCGAGGCGCCGGCACTCGACGCGATAGCGGAGCTGGAAGCGATCGTCACGGCCGGCGGCACGTCGCTCAAGCTCGAGTGGCCCACGCTCCGCTCACGCCCGGGAACAGCAGACAGCGACGTCCTCGCATGGCAGGACGAGAGGTTGGTCGGCTTCCTCGGGATCTACCAGTTCTCGCCCGGCTTCGTCGAGTTGACGGGGATGGTGCACCCGGACAGCCGGCGCCAGGGGATCGCTACTGCCATGTTCGGTTGCGCAGCCCCCGAGCTGGCGCGCCGGGCCGCCCGGCACGTCTTGATCGTCGCCGACCGCTCCGATGCGAGTGGTCGCCACTTCTGCGAGAGCCTCGGTGCCGAGTTGGAGCACAGCGAGTACGGCATGCGCCTCACCCGTGTGCCCGATCCCGCGGAGCCGCCACCTCACCCGGGGGCTCGTCGCACGCCCCGCGGTCGAAGAGGATCGCCCGTTCCTCAAGGAATGCATCGCAGGAGCTTTCGGAGCCGAGGCCGGCGACGGAGCGCCCGACGCCGAGCCCTCCGCCGAAGCCAACGAGATCGCAGAGAAGGCGGCGGCGATCCCACTCGACGGCCCTGCTCATCGCGTGATGGTCTTCGAGCTGGACGACCAGCCCGGCAGCCCCCTTCCGGTCGGGACCGTGCGGGTCGGATTCGATGGGGGGGCGGCATCGATCTCCGGCTTCGCGATGATGCCGCAGTGGCGAGGAAAGGGCTTCGGCCACCAGGTGCTGCCGCGCCTCGTCCGCCAGCTCCTCGAGGAGGGCGTCGAGGAGATCACGCTCGACGTCGTGACGGAGAACGAGCGCGCCCTCGAGCTCTATCGCTGGGCCGGCTTCGAAGTCACGGGCGCCATGGACTACTTCGAGCTTCCGGCTGGCGCCCTCGCCGGCGCCGCTGCCGCCGCCGAGTAGCGATTCCTCAGGCCGGCCGACGACGGCGTGGCCAGACCAGCCCCTCCTGGCGGGCGGCCAGTCCCAGCCACGTGAGGTCCATCTGCGCGGAGGTGACGTCGTCCAGCGAGAGCTCGGGGTGTCGCTGCCACCAGCTCGCCAGTCGTTCGGAGGCGCCGATCACGATCTCGGCGTACGCCGCAGCAGTCGAGGGGGGGCAATCCGGCAGTCCCTCGGCCAGCAGATCGGCGAGATAGGCCGCCTGTCCAGTCCGTACCCGCTCGACCTCGGCGGCTGCCTCGGCGTCCAGTTGGGACTCGGCAACCAGCACCGCCCACGTCGGCGCGTGGTCCTGGACGAAGGCGAAGAAGGCGTGCAGCCCCCGGTACAAGGCGTCGGCTCCCGTCTCGCCCGCCGCCACCGCCTCCTCGGTCGAGCGCTGCAACTCCAGCCGGGCGCGTGCGATGCATGCTGCCAGCAGGCCGCTCTTGGAGCCGAAATGGTCGTAGAGCACCGGCTTGGTGACGCCGGCCCTCTCCGCTATCTCGTCCATCGTGACGGCCGTCGTCGCACGCTCCGCGAACATCGCCTCGGCGACGTCGAGCAACTGGCGAGACCTCTCGTCACGGCTCATCCGCCTCTTCGTCGCCGTAGTCATGAGACCTATTTTACAGCAGAACCTACTGTGGGTAACCTACTCGTGGTAATCATCGCCGGGCGCCAGTAGGGGGCGGCAGGCCGACGACGATGACCACGAAACGAGAGGGACGCGTCCATGCCACATCCACTTCCGGCGGCTGCCGCGGTCGTCGTCATCGGGGCGGGGTTTTCCGGTCTCGGCATGGCCGCCGCCCTCGATCGAGCGGGGATCAGCGACTACGTGGTCCTCGAGCGAGCGGCGCAGGTCGGCGGCACGTGGCGGGACAACACCTATCCGGCGCGGCCTGCGACGTCCCCTCGCAGCTCTACTCCTTCTCACGGGCGCTCCGGCCGGGATGGACCCGCTCCTTCTCGGGCCAGGCCGAGATCCTCCAGTACCTGCGTGACTTTGTCGAGAGCGCGCGCCTCGGCGAGCGGCTTCATCTGGGCTGCAACGTGTCAGCCGCCTGGTGGGACGAGGACACGTCCTCCTGGACGATCGAGACCGCCAAGGGCACTGTCGTCGCCCGCCACCTGGTGACCGCGACGGCGCGCTCAGCGAACCCTCGGTGCCTGATCTACCGGGCCTCGGCGAGTTCACCGGGACGATGTTCCACTCCGCCCGCTGGAACCACGACCACGAACTGTCAGGTGAGCGCATCGCCGTGATCGGGACGGGAGCCTCGCCATCCAGTTCGTGCCCGAGATCCAGCCCGCCGCCGCCAAGGTGTCTGTCTTCCAACGAACGCCGCCGTGGGTGATGCCCCGCCGGGACCGGGACCTGACCGGCATGGAGCGGTGGGCGTTTCGCCACGTCCCCGGCCTGCAACGGATGGTCCGTGCAGTCGTCTACTGGGGCCGCGAGTGGTTGGCAGTGGGCTTCACGAGGCGCCCGGCGGCGCTCGGGCCTGCCGAGCGGATCTGCCGCGACCTGCTCGCACGGCAAGTGGCCGATCCGGGTCTCCGCGCCGCTCTCACACCCTCCTACGCCTTGGGGTGCAAGCGGATCCTCCTCTCCAACGACTGGTACCCGGCGCTCTGCCAGTCGAACGTCGAGCTCGTCACCTCACCGGTCGAGGAGGTTCGCGAGCGGGGCATAGTCACGAGCGACGGTGTCGAGCACCCCGTCGACACGATCATCTTCGGAACGGGCTTCGAAGTTATCGACCAACCGGTGGCGCACCTCGTCCACGGGCGTCGCGGCGACACTCTCGCCCATGCCTGGCGCGACGGGATGCCGAGCTACATGGGCACGATGGTGGCGGGCTTCCCGAATCTGTTCGTCCTCGTCGGCCCCAACACCGGTCTCGGCCACACCTCGCAGGTCTTCATGATCGAGTGCCAAGTGCACTATGTCGCAGCGATGCTGCGCATGATGGCGAGCGCCCGGGTTGACACCGTCGAGGTCTCAGAGGCGGCGCAGGAGAGCTACACCGCCGAGGTGAGGCGGCGGATGCGGCGGACGGTCTGGGTGAACGGCGGTTGCAACAGCTGGTACCTCGACGGCAGGGGCGAGAACACCACGCTGTGGCCGGACTTCACCTGGAAGTACTGGCTGAGGACGAGGAGGGTGGACGCCGCCGCCTTCCGTTTCGGGCGGGCCGGGGCGCCACTGCCTCGCCGGTGGGCAGAGGAGCCAGCTTCGATCCACGCGACTGCGCTGATCAGTGAGCGCTGACGAGGCATCGGGCTCGGCGTGGGGGACGCCTGATGCGCTCCGTCTTTGGTTGCTCAGCCGGTCCCGCTCACCCCGGTGTTGCCGATGACGATCGAGCCACTGCTCACCATGCCGCTGTTGCCCGAGCTTCCGGTGTTACCGGTGCTTCCGGTGCTTCCGGTGCTTCCGGTGCTTCCGGCGTTCCCGAAGGATCTGCCGCCACCGGCCTGCAGGGCGGTGAAGCCTTCAGCCGAGCTGAGCCAGCTCGAGGGCAGGTTGGTGGAATCCAGGGCGGACGCCGTGCAGTCGGCTTGTGAGGTGTTCGACAGCTCCAGGTAGATCGTGCCCGGGCTGGCGACGCCGTCCACCCCGTCCGACGAAGTGTTGTCTGTGATCGCCCAGCAGGTGCCCGTCGAAGGTGACCAGGCCGTCATGATCTCGTATGTGCCGTCACCGCTCGCCTGCATGCTGATCACCTTCGGCCCGGTCGAGGCGTGCGAACCGGAGACAGCGGTCAGACCGGTGGCCAACTGGCTGAAGGAGGAAGGGCTCAGGCCTCGGTATGTCTGGTTGCTCTCGGTGAAGTATGTCTTTGCTCCGGTCAGGGCTGTCTGCAGATCAGACTGTGCAAGCAGGTCCTGGGACGACGGTGGCGGCGGTTGCGTCGGTGTCTCGATCGACGCCAGTGAAACTGCACTCGGCGGAGGCGTCAGTGAGATCCGTTCTCCCCACCTGCTGAAGCTCATCGTCTCCGTCAATGTCGGATCCTGCGCTTGAACCACCGCCGCCGAGATAGGCAAGAAGGGGGGCGAGTCCGAGACTGTCAGCCTCACTCTTTCGGAGCTCGGTCCGCCGTTCGGCTGCACGAACGTGCCCTCTACCGTCACCGGAGCGTCGCCCGAGTGCGTGCCCACGAACGATATAGGTCCCGAGATGTCGAGGATGTCGGAGAAGAACGACTTGGTCAAGGCGATCTCGGAGATCGGACCGATCGTCGAATCGTGGTCGGAGGCGAACACCCAGGCGCTCTCGGGAACGTCCAGGACACCGATGTCCTGCCAATAGGAGTCGCTCGCTTGCACGTAGACGTTGCCCTTGGTGGCGACGAACGACAAGTTGTTGCTCGCGGCGAGCTGGATCGAGCCCCTCCCTCCCGACGTCGAGAAGTCGATGCTCGCCGTCGCCGTCGCTCCCCCGACGACTCCCTCGCGAAGGTCCACGTGTGCCGACCCGGACAACCTGGCGGCCGCCATCGTCGTCCTCAGGACCTGCGACGCCGACATTCCGTTGAGTGTCGGCCGCGAGCCGCCCGCCACCGCTGCGACGGAGGCTCCGGCGGCAATCAACAACGCCACCACCGCAGTGCTCGCCAGCACCAAACGACGGGGTCGCCCAGCGAACCCCTTCCCCTTGCCGAACGAGACGACGGACGTGGCCTCCTCGACCGCCGTAGGAAGGTCCGCTGGCGGCGTAGGAGGAGGGGCAGCAATGGCCCGCATCCACGTCGGCTCGGGTGGTCGCCACGGGGCCGCCGGCTGCAGGATCTCCTCAGGCTCGATCGGCGCGTGGTGCGGATCCACTTGTTCGCCGCCTGAGTCCGCAAGCGTGGGCGGCACCTTGACGCTGGCTTCCCACGACGGGGTGGCGCCCGGTGCGTACCACTTGCCATCCCAGGCCTGCCACCAATCCGGGCCCTGCGCCGTGTCGCTCACGCTTGCTCCTCGTCGGGCGCGTACGGCCCACTCGCCCTATTGTGGCCGCCCGCGAGTGAGGTCGCGGCGGATGAGAGGTCCAACCCTCAGGGGTGGCCTCGCCAGTCGAGCCAGTTGCCGTGCGGATGGGCGTACCCGAGGACTTCCGCCGTCACCTCGCCATCACGAAACATCACCGCCCCGAGCACATCCCCCTCCCCGCCGTCTGCCTCCGCACTCCCTGGTAGCTGCGATACCGTACCGGCCCCTTCGGCACTGACCCAGACGACCGGCCGCCGTGCAGACTCCTGTCTCAACACCTCGGTGAAGGCCTCACGATCAGGTGCGCTGAAGTAGGCGTAGACCCAGGTGGTGGTGACCACCACCGGCACGTGCACCGGCATCCCGCCGATCAGCGACGACAGACCGGTGACCGCGTCACCCTGCACCACGATCGGCGGGCGCAGTCGCGCCAGCTCGATGGCGGCCGCCGTGCGCTCCAGCCGGCCTGTCCCCGGCCACACGCACGCCAGCAGCCAGCGCGCGCCCGCAGGATCCGAGAGATCGACCGGTGCCAGGTCGATACCGAGCCGATGCTCGGTATCTGGCAATGGCAGCGTCGAAACGACCGGCGGGTCGCCGCCCACCACCTCGCATGCGATGCGCACCGGCGACTCGGCCGGTCCGCTCGCGCCATGCGACCCGTAGTCGAGCCGGTAGAGGTCGCAGTTCAGGTTCAAGCCGGCGCTGGCGCCGACGTCGATCCATGAAAACGGCTGAGAAAGGCGACTGCGGCACCACGTGAGCGCCGGCCCGAGGAGCGCAGACCGACCGCATTCGTTCGTCTGCACCCGCCGAGTCGACAGCAGGGCCTCGATCTCCTCACGACGGGAGAGGCAGAAGTCGCTGAAGACTGCACCGGGATCTCCGTCGATGCGGCCGCCGTACATCGCCGCCAGCGGATGCTCGGGGTCACCAGGATCTTCGAGCAACAGGTAGTGCGCCGCGGCGAGCAGAAGGATGGGAAGGTGCGACTCGGCCGGAGCACCAGCCACGAGGCGCAGCACTTGCTCGTCCTCTGCGATGTGCAGCGCGATCTGCTCGTACAGCGGCGAGTAACCGGCGAACTGCGTCTTGCCGAACCATCTCCAGAGCGCCGCCAGTTCCCCCAGCTGTGATGTGTCGGCGGGCATGGAGGGGAGTTTCGCGCCCCGCAGACCACGGATGCTTCAAGAAACCCTTGTCATCGCAGGCCAATCTCGGCTAGCATCGCCCTTCGGCCCCGAGACCGCAGGAGGTGACTGATGGCAACCGACGAGCAGAAGATGTGCCCGATCGGCCGCGCCTTCCCGGTCATCGCACCGCTCGGGCCGCTAGGGCACACCGGCAGGAGACCGGCGACATGGGTCGCCGGACTCGTCAAGCGGGTGCCTTTCCCCACGCACCATTGACTTTCCCTCGGATCTGAGCCTGCGGCCCCTGCCGCAAGGCAGACAGGAAGAGTCGGTGCCCGGGATCCCCCGGCGTCCGCAGCGCGCGACCCAAGTGGCCTGAGCCCAGGCCGCCGGACGCCCACCCGCCCCCGTACCTCTCGCTTCCGCCCTCGCTTCATCCGCCCCGGCCTGCAGGACCACCGGCAAGCCACGACAAAGCCAAGACACGACAACAAGCAAACGCCGACTCAACGGAGCCGATCATGGGTGATAGCACCCTCTTCCCCTCATCATCGACCAAAGACACGATCTTGTTCTGCTGGCAGCAGTCGAAGCCCGAGCGCCGGGGCTTGCTCGGCTCGTGGGCGCTCGTCACCGCAGCAGTGCTTGTGCAGAGCGTCGCCGGACCACTGGTCTTCGCGGGACTGCTGACGCGCATTGCCGATCTGCCGCGACATGCGACGCTCTGGCACACCTTCGGACCGCTCGTCATCGCCTACGGGTGCGTGCTCGTGGTCTCGACCATCCTCTGGAGGATCTCCGGTTGGGTGGAATGGGGCGCCACGATCCGCTCGTTCGGCAATGCGATCAACGAGGGCTACGGCCACCTGCTCAGGCTCAGCCACCGGTGGCACACGGACCGCCCGTCAGGCGAGGTGATCTCGACGCTGGAGACCTTCTCGTGGGCCTACATCGAGATGATCGACACCATCACGTGGGGGATCAACCGAATCGTCGTCGTGATCCTCGGCGGCATCGTCGTGCTCGGCTTCGAGGCGTGGCCCGTGGCGATCGTCTTCAGCATGCTCGTCCTCGCCTTCGCGATGGTGCTGCACCACAAGATGGACGACGTCGTGAAGTCGACGAAGGCGTTCTCGGACGCCCATTCGAAGGCCACCGGTGTCGTCGCAGACACGATCAGCAACCTCACCACGGTCCGCACCCAATCGACAGAGATCGCCGAGCGCAATCACGTGGCCGGCGTCGTCTCGCAATCGGTTGCGGCAGACCTCAGGGCGAGGAAGGTGTTCGCCACCACGCGGCTGCAGATGGAGACCGCCCTCGGCGGCTTCAGCTGGTTGGCCGTGCTGGTGGGTGTCGTGCTTGCGCTACGCCACACGGTGGCGGCCGGTGCGGTCTACCTGATCCTGTTCTACGGCACGCAGGTGGTCGGGATGCTCGAGGAGTCGTTCGAGTACATCCGGTCCCTGTCGCGTGACCTCGGCCGTTGCGCCAAGTTCGCCAGCATCGCCGCCAGCGTGCCGGAGATCCAGGACGCAGAGGAGGCCGAGGAGCTGAGCGTAGGTCGGGGCGAGATCGAGTTCCGGGACGTCCGCTTCGGCTACCGGGCGGACGCGCCGCTCTTCGAGGGCCTCGCGTTGACGATCGAGCCGGGCGAGCACGTCGGCCTGGTGGGGACATCGGGCTCCGGCAAGACCACCCTCACCAAGCTCCTTCTCAGGTTCATGGACATCCAGGACGGCAAGATCCTCGTCGACGGCCAGGACATCAAGGAGGTGACGCAGCAGTCGCTACGTCGGCACATCTCTTACGTCCCCCAGGAGCCGCAGATGCTGCACCGGACGATCGCAGAGAACATCTGCTACGGCATCGAGGGGAACGACGTCCTGCGCGAGCCGGACATGGACCTCGTGCGCCGAGTGGGCAGCGCCGCCCATGTCGAGGAGTTCGTCAACCGGCTCCCAGACGGCTACGACACCGTCGTCGGCGAGCGAGGGCTCAAGCTGTCCGGTGGTCAACGCCAGCGGGTGGCGATCGCCCAAGCCATGGCCAAGGCCGCCCCGATACTGATCCTGGACGAGGCGACGTCAGCCCTCGACTCGGAGTCGGAGGTCCTGGTCCAGGACGCCCTCTGGCGGCTGATGGAGGGAGCCACCGCTCTCGTGGTGGCGCACCGTCTGGCGACCATCGCGCGTCTCGACAGGATCGTCGTCATCGACGACGGCCGCATCGTCGAACAGGGCTCGCATCGCGAGCTCTTGAAGGCGGGCGAGGCGGGCGTCTACGGGCGCCTCTGGCGCCATCAGTCGGGCGGCTTCCTCGCCGCCTGAGCAACAGTGCCTCGGGGGCGCGGCAGGCGCCGACCTGCCCGCCCCCGGTGGCGGCGCAGTCCTGCCTGTTGCCGCAGCCACATCAACCCCGCCCCCCATCTCCGAGCTACCGCAGCTGGCGGAGCGTCCCGTAGGCGACGTCCAGCTGCCGGTGTGCCTCCTCGACGGCGACGCCCAAGTGACTGGCGACTAGGGCGAAGTCCTGCGCCGCCGACGCAAGTTTCAGACGCTGCTCGGCGCGATCGAGCCGAGGTGGTGCATCGCAGACGAAGGAGCCGTGGCGGCCACGGCTGACGATAACGCCGTCGCGAGTCAAGGCTTCGTAGGCCTTGTTGATCGTGCCCTTGGCCAGTCCGAGGTCCGCCGCCAGCTGCCGGATGGTTGGCAGCGGGCTGCCAGGAAGAATGACGCCTGAGCCAACCATTGACACGATCTGCTGGCGGATCTGCTCGTAGACCGGTAGCGGTGAGCCGCTGTCGACACTGATGACCGTCATCCGGAATGAGTTTCCGAGGGCGCTCGCCGACGCAGCTGCCGCCAAGACCGCAACGGGGGCACACGCACGAGTGTGCGGGCTGCCCAAGCGAGCAAGAAGGCCCCGATCAGACATCCCGCTCCGGCCAATCCCAGCGCTTTGCCGACGCCGCCATCAGTACCAGTCGCGAGAACGGTGAGCTCGTAGCTGAGGCAGCAAAGCGTCACGCCGGTGGCCCCGAGGCCGAGCGCCCTCGTGGCGATCTGCCTCACCACCGCGTCGGCGACCGCCACGTCGGCCGGTAAGGCTGGGCGAGCACGGTGCGCAATGGCACGCCGGCACGCCTCGGAGAGCATCACGACGAGCGATGCGAGGACGGCGAGAAACCCGAACAGCAGTGGATGGAGGTCCAGCGACGGAATGGCGGGGTTGAGGATCGATATGAAGATCGTGACCGACAGGACCGTCCTGCAGGTCCTGAAGAGGGCGACGCTTCCCAGACTTTCCGGGTACCTCGGTGCCAAGATGGCTTGCCGTCGGGATTGCGAGCGGGGACGTAACCGGAACAGCTCAGTCCGCACAATGCCGCCCAGCCATCCCATCATCACGACGAGCGGGATGTCCGTGAGCAGCGGAAACGAGTTGAATCCGACCCTGCCGTCGTACCAGATGGAGCTGACGACAAGGCTGAAAACTGCAGCCAGGAGCGCCCACTCGAAGCGAAACCAGCGCGCCCGGTCCACGTACCTGCCCATCAGCTCGGCTGCTGCCTGAGTCCGGGGCACGCCGTAGTGGTCGAGAATCAACGCCAGTTCTTGAGCGGCCGGACTGAGAAGGTCCTCCGACGACACTGTTGACAGTCTCATTGTCCTATGACAATATGCCAAACATGGTGACTCGTCAACGAGAAGCTCTTCCTCCAGAAAGTCAGTCGCCGGCCGGCATGGACAGGCTGTCGATCGTCTCGGTCCTCATGCCTCCCTCACCATCGCCGCGGCGCTACTGGCTCATGTTGTCGGCGGCCGCCGCGCTTGTCGCGGCCTTGTCGCTAGTCCATGCGTCGGGCGCCATATGGCCCCGTCTCACGCTCGACTTCTCGGACATCCAATCGGTCAACACGGGACAAGCTCCGCTCCTAGGGCGGCGGATCGAGCTTCGAGTCACCAACAATGGATGGCTGACTGCGCGGATCGCCAGCATCTCGGTAGGGGTCTTCGGATGGCACTCCAGCTACTTACTCGTGGACGGCAACCCGTCAAGCACGACTGTCGTGAACCCGCCACCCATCAGCCACTCGAGGCCGTGGCCCTCCACCGGTGTGCTGCTCCCCTCAGGGCAAGCTCTCTGGATCGTGTTGAACTTTCCATCCGGGCGCTGTGAAATCACCGAGCCTCCGGCGCCCTCGGTCATTGCCAAGACGACCTTCCAGATCCGAGCGGAAGGTCTATCTCCCATGGCGGTGGCGGTAGACGATCTCCAGTACTACCAGGGTCGCACGGGTGCCGACGTATCTCCTTCTACGAACGCCACGTCAACCTGGTCGCTCTTCGCCGGCTCAATGGCCTGCGTCCCTTGAGCGACTATGGGCTGAAGGCGAGCGGCCCGTGTTCTAGCTCTCCAGCTATCCGACCGCGTTGCTCGACCGCGGGCGTCCATCTGCCCCGTTTCGATCGTGAGGGACAGAAACCGCTCCGCTACTTGAGTCGAGGCTGGGGTCAGCTGAACGTTTCGCGGGCACCGTCACCGAAACCGTGCCAAAACCCGCGAGACGTCCGACCGCCCTCGTCCGCGCCGCCTCCCAACGAGGCGGCTACTGGATGTGCACGCCAGATATCGCCCGAGCGACGATCAGCCGCTGGATCTCGGAGGTGCCTTCGAAGATCGTGTAGATCTTCGAGTCCCGGTGCCAGCGCTCGACGGGGTAGTCCCGTACGTAGCCGTAGCCGCCGAGGATCTGGATCGCCTGCTCGGTCACCCAGACTGCGGTCTCGCCGGCGAAGAGCTTCGACATGGAACCTTCGCCGGCTTCGTAGTGCTTGCCCGTCGCACCCATCCATGCGGCCCGCTGGTAGAGCAGCCTGGCGGCGTCGGTGCGGGTCTTCATGTCGGCGAGCTTGAAGGCGATCCCCTGGTTCTCGATGATCGCCCGCCCGAAAGCCTTGCGTTCCTTGGCGTACTCGAGGGCGTACTCGTACGCCGCCCGTGCGATCCCTACGGCCTGCGAGGCCACCGTCGGGCGCGAGGCCTCGAAAGTCGCCATCGCCGCCTGCGAGGAGGAGCGCTTGCCCTCACGGGCGCGAGCCAGCTTCTCGTCCAGCTTCTCCTTGCCGCCTAGAAGGTTGCGGCCCGGGACCTTGACGTCCTGCAGGACAACCTCCGCCGTGTGCGAGGCGCGGATGCCCATCTTCTGGAACTTCTGCCCCTGGCTGAGGCCGGGCGTGGCAGGGATCACGAAGCTCGCCTGGCCGCGCGAGCCGAGCGACGGGTCGACAGAGGCGACCACCACGTGGATGTCGGCGATGCCGCCGTTGGTGATCCAGGTCTTCGTCCCATTGAGCGTCCAGGTGTCGCTCGCCTCGTCGTAGACGGCGCGTGTCTTCAAGCTGCTCACGTCGGAACCGGCGTCGGGCTCGGAGACGCAGAAGGCGGCGGTCCGGATGGAGTCGGGGGTTCCGAAGCACTGCGGGACCCACTCGCCGATCTGCTCAGGAGTCCCGTTCGACACGATGCCGGCCACGCCGAGAGTCGTGCCGAAGATGGCGAGGGTGATCCCGGCGTCTCCCCACGCCATCTCCTCGTTGACGAGCGGCAGCAGCTGCCCGGTCGGATCCGCGAAACAGTTCGCCACGAAGTCGAACGAGTAGATCCCGACCTTGGCTGCCTCCTCGATGATCGGCCAGGGAGTCTCTTCCCGCTCGTCCCACTCGTGGGCGGCCGGACGGATCACGTTCTCGGCGAAGTCGTGGACCCACTTGAGGAGCTGGATCTGGTCTTCGTTCAGCTCGAGCGAGAACTCGCCCATTCAGTGCACCTCGTTCTGTCGCCGCGGGCCGGCGGGGCCGTCGCGGTTCTGCCGAAGGGAGTCAACGGAGTTACTGAAGAGTAACCTACGAACAGAGTACCGCGCCAGCAGTTGCACCGGGCGCGCCTTCAGGGGCTGAAGAACGCCGGACGCGCAGCTCGCCGGTCAGGCTCGTCCAGTCAGGTGACTGGGCGCGCGCGACCGGCGAGTAGATCTGCTTGATGGTGCAGAGCAACGGAGGCCCGCCTACCGGCGGGGAGAAGTTCAGACAGCGCGGACGTTTGCCGCCTGAAGACCCTTCTGACCGTCTTGCACGTCGAATTCGACCTGCTGACCCTCCTCGAGAGAGCGATAGCCGTTCATCTGGATGGCAGTGTGATGGACGAACACATCGGCACCGTCACTCTGCGAGATGAAGCCGTAGCCCTTCTCGGCGTTGAACCACTTGACTGTTCCGGTCGCCACTTTGGCGATCCTCCTTTGACGTAACTCTTACAGAGGACCGAGCGATTCCGTACCGTTCAGCAGGCGCCGTTCAGCAGGCCCCGTTCGTTCCGCCGCAAACGGTAGCAGCCCGGGCAGCGCGCAGGCGCTAGAAGTTGGGCCGCAATCGGTTGTCACGCCGCGCCCCGAGCGGGGCTCACGCGCACGGCTCACGCGGACGGGTCACGAGCACCGCTCAGTCGTCCGACCGCGGCTTGTGCACCCGGGTGCCCTGCGGCGTGTCCTCGACGACCCACCCGAGCGAGCCGATCTCGCCCTTCAAGGTGTCAGCTAGGGCGAAATCACGTACCCGCCGCGCTTCCTCCCGACGGGCGACGAGATCTCCCACATCGGGATCGATCTCCTCTTCGGGGGTGCCGAGGTCGAACCCGAGGACGCCCGCCAGCATCACGCCAGCCCGTGCCGCCCGCAGAGCAGCGGGACGGTCGCCCTCGTCGTCGGCAGTGTTCGCTTGACGCACCGCGTCGAACACTGCGGCCACCGCACCCGACGTGTCGAGGTCGTCGTCCATCCGCTCCCGAAACCTCTCGACGATCCTCTCCTCCAGTTCCTCATCCCGCCAAGGGTTTCCTTGGAGCGGCAAGCGCGCAACCGCCGCCGGCAAGCCAGCCTCCGGGAACCGCCGGGCGAACGCGTCGAGACGGCTCAGTGCCTTCTCCCCATCGGCGATCGTGTCGGGCGTGACCTCGACGGGCGAGCGGTAGTACGAGCGCGCCACGAGCATCCGGTACGCACGGGGATCGGTTCCCTTCAACAGCTCGCTGATCGTCGTGAAGTTGCCGAGCGACTTCGACATCTTCTCGCCGCCGACTACGACCATCCCGTTGTGCATCCAGTGATTGCACAAGGTCTTGCCGAGCGCGACAGCCTGGGCGCGCTCGTTCTCGTGGTGGGGGAAGGCGAGGTCCTGGCCCCCTCCATGAAGGTCGAACGCCTCCCCGAGCAACCCGAGCGACATCACCACGCACTCGGTATGCCACCCCGGCCTGCCGGGCCCGAAGGGAGAGTCCCACGTCGGCTCTCCCGGCTTTGCCTTCTTCCACAAGGCGAAGTCGAGCGGCGAGCGCTTCTCCTCGACGACCTCGACCCGGGCTCCGGCGCGCAGGGACTCGAGGGACTGGCGCGCCAGCAGACCGTAGCCCTCCACCAGCGAGACCTGAAGGTAAACGCCGTCGCTCGTCTCGTAGGCGATGTCGCGGCGCACCAGCTCTGAGATCAGCTCGATCATCTGGGGGAGGTAGTCGCTGGCGTGCGGTGTGGACAGGGGGCGCAGCGCGCCGAGCGCGTCCATGGCCTGCCACCACGCCTCCTCGTACTGGGCGGCAACCTCGCTCCAGGGGCGCCCTTCGGCGTTGGCGCGGGCGATGATCTTGTCGTCGATGTCGGTGACGTTGGAGACGTGGTCCACCTCGATCCCGCACCACGCCAAGTAGCGGCGGAGCAGATCGAACACGAGCGTGAAGCGGCCGTGGCCGATGTGCGGGTCGTTGTACACGGTCGAGCCGCAGACGTACAGCGAGCACTTGCCGGGCTCCCGCAAGGAGAGCGTCGTCACACGACCCTTCGCCGTGTCGTGCAGCCGCAGCATTCCATTACCGTAGTCCGCCTATGGAAACGCCTAGCCGCCCGATCCTCGACGGTCTCGAAGCCAAATGGGGGGAGAGGTGGGAGTCCGAGGGGACCTACCGTTTCGACAGGTCGAGGCCGCGAGCGGAGGTCTACTCGATCGACACGCCGCCCCCCACCGTCTCCGGCCTGCTGCATGTCGGTCACGTGTTCTCCTACACGCAGACTGACATCGTCGCCCGCTTCCAGCGGATGCGGGGCAAGGCGGTCTTCTACCCGATCGGATGGGACGACAACGGCCTGCCGACGGAGCGTCGTGTCCAGAACCACTACGGCGTCCGTTGCGAACCTTCGCTTGCCTACGACCCGGGGTTCCAGCCACCGGCCAGCCCGCCGTCGGCGCCGGTCTCGGTCTCGCGGCCGAACTTCGTCGAGCTCTGCGAGCGCCTCAGCGTCGAGGACGAGCGTGCCTACGAGGAGCTCTGGCGCCGCCTCGGCCTTTCCTACGACTGGTCGCACCAGTACGCGACGATCTCGGCGCGTCCCCGCCGGATCGCCCAGCGGGCCTTCCTGCGAGAGCTGAAGAGGGGCCAGATCTACCGCATGGAAGCCCCGACGCTGTGGGACGTCGACTTCCAATCGGCGATCGCCCAAGCCGAGCTGAAGGACAAGGAGATCGACGGGGCCTACCACAGGCTGTCGTTCGAGCTGTCCGAGGGGGGCAGGCTGGAGATCGACACCACCCGTCCTGAGCTCGTCGTCTCGTGCGTGGCGCTCGTCGCCCATCCCGACGACGAGCGATTCCAGCCGCTGTTCGGCAAGACCGCCTTCACTCCCCTGTTCGGCATGGAGGTGCCGATCCGGCCGCACCCTCTCGCCGAGCCGGACAAGGGGACCGGCATGGCGATGGTCTGCACCTTCGGCGACCTGACGGACGTGCTCTGGTGGCGTGAGCTACGCCTTCCGGCACGCACGCTGATCGGGCGTGACGGCCGCTTCGCCGAAGCGCCGATCGGAGAGCCTGGTTGGGAGTCGCGCGATCCGCAGGCGGCCAAGGCGGCCGCCGCCGAGATCGCCGGGCTGTCCGCCAAGCAGGCTCAGCGGAGGCTCGTCGAGCTGTTGCGAGCGTCCGGGGACCTGGTCGGCGACCCGACGCCGATCAAGCACCCGGTCAAGTTCTACGAGTACGGCGACCGCCCACTCGAGATCGTCTCCTCCAGGCAGTGGTTCGTCCGCACGATGGACATCCGTGCCGACCTGATCGCCCGCGGCCGGCAGATCGATTGGCACCCGCCGTTCATGCGCGCCCGCTACGAGTCGTGGGTCGAGGGACTGACCGGCGACTGGAACATCACTCGCCAGCGCTTCTTCGGGGTTCCCTTCCCGATCTGGTACCCGCTCGATGCCGAGGGCCAACCGATCGACGAGCCGATCATGGCAGCGGAGGACTCGCTGCCAGTCGATCCGTCCACCGACGTCCCTCCGGGGTACGCCGCCGAGCAGAGGGGGAGGCCGGGGGGGTTCGTCGGCGACCCGGACGTCATGGACACATGGGCGACCTCGTCGCTGTCCCCCCAGATCGCCGGCTGGTGGGTGGATGATCCCGACCTGTTCGAGCGGGTCTACCCGATGGACCTTCGCCCGCAGGCGCACGAGATCATCCGCACCTGGTTGTTCTCCACCGTCGTCAGGTCGCACTTGGAGAACGATTCGGTCCCCTTCCGGCACGCCGCCGTCTCCGGCTGGATCGTCGATCCCGACCGCAAGAAGATGTCCAAGTCGCGCGGCAAGACCGTCGTCCCGAACGAGCCGATCGACCTTCACGGCGCCGATGCGGTGCGTTACTGGGCCGGCTCGGCGCGCCTCGGCGTCGACACCATCTACGACGAGGGACAGATGAAGATCGGGAGGCGGTTGGCGATCAAGCTGTTGAACGTCAGCCGTTTCGTGCTGTCGAGGTTGGACGCCGAGGACGCCATCGGCCGCTCAGGAGGCCCTGGCGCTGCTGGCGCCACAGTCGGCCCGGGCGCTGCGGACGCCAGCGCCGGCCCTGGAGCGGCGGATGCCGAGCTGACGCCTCTCGACGCCGCCATGCTCGCTCATCTGGCCGCAGTGGTGAGCGAGGCGACACGAGCCTTCGAGGCCCTCGACTATGCCCGCGCTCTGGAGCGCACGGAGGCCTTCTTCTGGACGTTCTGCGACGACTACGTCGAGCTCGTGAAGGCCCGTGCCTACAGGGACCGGAGCGAACCGGCGGCTGCCTCGGCGCGCCGTGCGCTGGCGGTCGCACTGTCGATCATGCAACGCCTCTTCGCCCCCGTGATGCCCTACGTCACAGAGGAGGTCTGGTCGTGGTGGAAGCAGGGCTCTGTCCACCTTGCCGAGTGGCCGGACGCCGGCAGCGAGCTGGCGCCACTGCTGCACGCCGCGGCACCGGCGGTGCTCGACGACGTGGCGGCGGTCCTCGCCGGCATCCGGGCCGCCAAGACGCATCACAAGGTCTCGATGAAAGCTCCCGTCAAACTTGTCCGTGCCAGCGGGCCCGCCTCGTTCGTCGCCAACGTCCAAGCGGCGGCCGCCGATCTCGTGGACGCGGGGAACCTGCAGGGCGAAGCCACCGGAGCGGAAGTGCTCGAGTTGCTGGTCGCCTCCGACCCGGAGGCGCAGCCCATCGTCCACGTGGAGCTGGCATGAGCGCTTCGCAGCGCCCGGACGGGGCCGGTGGGATGGTGATCATCGGCAGCGCCAACGCCATCGTCGGGCTCGACGCCGGCTGGGAGGTGCTCGCAGGGGGCGGTTCTGTCATCGACGCGGTGGAGGTGGCGACGAGGCTGGTGGAGGACAACCGCGAGGACCATTCGGTCGGCCTCGGCGGCTACCCCAACCTGCTCGGCGAAGTCGAGCTCGACGCCTCGATCATGGAGGGGACCGACCGCCGGGCAGGAGCCGTCGGCGCGCTCAGGGGCTACCGGGCAGCCATCACGCTCGCCCGCCGCGTGATGGAGGACCTTCCGCACGTGCTCGTGGTCGGCGAGGGAGCGGCTCGTTTCGCACGCGAGTGCGAGATGGAGGCGGAGGATCTGTTGACGCCCGAGGCGCGCGCCAGGTGGGAGGAGGTGCTCGAGCACCAGCTGCACGGAGCGCCGATGCCCGACGCGCTCGCCGAGCTGGCGAGACTTGCGACCGATCCCGAGAGGGCGGCAGGGACGGTCAACATCATGGCGAGAGATGCCGCCGGGCATGTTGCGTCCGCCGTCAGCACCAGCGGCTGGGCGTGGAAGTACCCCGGCCGCCTCGGCGACTCGCCTGTGATCGGCGCCGGCAACTACGCCGACGACCGCTACGGGGCGGCCGCCTGCACGGGCTTCGGTGAGCTGGCGCTTCGCGCCGCGACCGCTCGCTCGGTCGTCGCCGGCATGCAGGGCGGAGCCACCGTCGAGGAAGCCTGTACCGCCGCCATCCGCGACCTCGGCGGCCTCGGGAGCATCGGCCACAGCAGCGTGATCATGAACATCGTGGCGCTCGACAGTCACGGCCGCCATGCGGCTGCTTCCACCAATCCGGAGGCGAAGTACGCCGTGCGGACCGGGCAGATGGCAGAAGCCGCGCTGGTGCCACGGGTACATGTGGCGCTCTGAGCGGCTTGCTCCGGCCGATCCTCAGAGACCGGCCCTCAGAGGATCGGGACGCTGCCCCCGAGATAGGCGAGCTTCGCCTTCGACTCCACCTCCGCCGGCGAACCGGTGACGGCGATGGCTCCGTCGACGAGAACGGCGGCCCGGCTCGAGATGCGCAGCGCCAGGCGCGCGAACTGCTCGACGATGACCACGGTCATGCCGGTCGTGGCGAGCTCGCCCACGAACTCGTAGAGCTCGGCGACGATCTTCGGGGCGAGTCCTGTCGACATCTCGTCGAGCATCAACAGCTTGATCCCGGGGCAGAGCGCCCGGGTCAGCGCCAGCATCTGCTGCTCGCCTCCCGAGAGGGTGCCCGCCGGCTGCTCCCGCCGTTCCTTCAGCACCGGGAACCGCTCGTAGGAGACATCGGCGAGAGCCGCCCTGTCGAGATCGCCTCGGTAGCTCCACATCTCGAGGTGCTCGCGCACCGACAGGTTGGGGAACACGCCACGCCCCTCGGGGATCACGCAGAGCCCGGCGTGGGCGCGGCCCTCGGTGCGCATGCGGGTGATGTTGCGGCCGTCCATGTGGACCGTGCCGATGGCCGGATGGACGTACCCGGCCACGAGCTGGATGAGCGTGGACTTGCCCGCCCCGTTGGGACCGAGGATCGTCAGCACCTCGCCCCTGGCGACCGACAGGTCGATCGAGCGGAGCACGTCGAAGCGCCCATAGCCGGCCCGTACCGCCCGCAACTCGAGCATCGGTGGCGTCAACGCTCCACCGGCCCCGGTGCCGCCCGGGCCTTTAGCCTCACCCCGCCGGCGAAGCATCATCGCCCCCCGGTGGTCGACAGCGACGAGGGATGGCCAGCTCCCAGACAGGCGTCGAGGACGTGCTGGCCCTGCTGGATCTGCCCGGGCGTGCCACTTGCGATGACCACTCCACCGTCCATCACATCAAGAGTGTCGCAGATGCTCATACCAATCCCATGTCGTGCTCGACGAGGAGGATGCCGACGCCGGCCGCCTAGGCGCTCGTGCGGCTGCTCAGCACGTTGACGAGGAAGTCTTCGATGGCGCGGGTGGTCGCCGCGGTTCTCATCGACCAGAAGACCTCGAAGGCGTGCTGGGCGAAGGGCAGCTCGGCGTAGGCCACAGGGCTGTCGGAGATGGCGGCGAGCGCAGTCGCGAAGCTGCGGGCGGTGGCGACCGGCACGAGGGTGTCGTTCCGCCCGTGGATCACGAAGAACGGAGGGGCGTCGGCGCGGACCTGGTCGACCGGCGAGGCCTGCTCGAACAGCGCCCGTTCCTCGTCGATCCGCCGCTTGAGGATCCTCCGCTCGATGAGCGGCATGAGGGTCGTGACGTGTGCCTTGTCGCGGTCGCAGAAGTCGTAGACGCCATAGAGCGGGACGCAGGCGGCGACCGTCGTGTCGAGGTCGTCGAGACCCGCCTGGAACCGCGGGTCGCCCTGCGTCAAACCGACCATCGCCGCCAGGTGGCCACCCGCCGAGCCACCGCTGACCGCGACCCGGGAAGGGTCGCCCCCGAACCCGGCGATGTTGTCGTGCACCCAACCAAGAGCCCGCTTGCAGTCGACGAGATGGTCGGGCCATGTCGCCTGCGGGCTCAGCCGGTAGTTGACGGTGACGCAGACCCATCCGTGAGCTGCGAGATGGTGCATCAACGGCAGGCCCTGCTGGCGCTTGTCCCCCATCACCCATGCCCCACCGTGGATGAACATCAGGACCGGCGCCGGCTTGCTCGAGGGCGGTACGGGCCTGAGGATGTCCAGCCTGTGCGCCTTCGCCCCGTCCCCCCAGTAGTCGATCCCCCTCGTGATCTCGACCGCCCGCGGGCGGACGGGGCAGGCGACGACGATGCGGAGCAAGTCGTGCAGCGGGCGTTCGGCGCGGCGAGCCGGTGATGCAGGGAGGGCTGACCTGCCACCGAGACCTGTTTCGAGTGCCTTCGCCAGCACCAGCCGGGCACGGGAGGCGGCGACCGCCAGCCACCCAAGGCCGATCCACGAAGCGAGCGCCAGCAGCAGCCCGATGCGACCGGGCCATTGGTCGAAGGCCCCGCCGGCCCAGAAGCCGAGCGTCCCCAGCAGCTGGATGACCACCGCGTGCACGGGCAGCTCGGAGATCAGCCAGCCGGGCACGAAGGATCCAGACGAGAGGTGGCCCCGCCGGGGCGGCCGCAGCCCGATTAAGGTCAGCAGCCCGCCGGCCACGGACAGCGCCAGGTACGCCCAGCTCATGCACGCGATCCGGTCAGAGACGCCACCTGCGCGGCCGGGGGCGCGACTCCTCCGCCGGGGCCGGTACGTGCATCGCATGGCCGAGCGAGTCGTCGCCGTCGTCGCCCTGATCGGCGGGCACGCACGACTGGAGGGAGTCGAGCAGGCCGCGGGCAACCCGCTGGTCGGCCGTCTCGTTGCTCTCGGGCAGCCGGTCGATACTGGCCGCCAGCTCTGACACCGCCTGTGACTGCTTGCCCTGCTCCGACAGCAGTTCGGCAAGTGCCACCGCAACGCGCAGCTCGTGCCCGATCGCGCCCTGGCGGCGCGCCCTGCCGAGGGCCCGGCGCAGCTCGATGACGGCGCCATCGGCGGCACCGGGCTCTCCCGAAGCGGCGACGGCGATCGCATGAACCCGGTAGAGCTCGGTCGCCAGGAGGGGCTGGCGATGCGTGTCGCCGCCGCGGATGCCGAGCTCGACCGTCTCCGCTGCGGCGCGGGGATCCCCGAGGCTCAGGTGTGCGTCTGCCACCAGTAGCGTCGCCAACGGGCGCCAGGATGCCCCTCCGCCCCCCGCCAGCAGGTCCTGTGCAGCGGCCAGCACCTCGAGCGCCCCATCCTCGCCGGCACGGGCCATCTCGGCACCCAGCACCAGCTGGTCCACCCCCTGCCAGTATGGGAAGCCGAGCTCCTCGTCGATCTGCACGCTCTCCTCGGCCAACTTGTGGGCGAGCGTGTGGTCACCGCGCAGGTAGCGGAGCCGCACCAGCATGCTCCTCGCCTCGGCCCTGGTGAGTCCGGAAGGCAGCGCCTCGGCGAGGTCGACCGCCACCTCCGCCTCCCGCACGGCCTGGTCCGCCCGGCCTTCCACGAAACTGACCAGCGCCCTGTGGGTGAGCGCGGTGACGCCGATATCCGGACCGATGGCGGCCGACACGTGCTCGAAGTCGCCTACCCGGTACATCTCGCAGGCTGCGGCGAGGTGCTGGGTGGCGGCGCGCAGGTTGCCGCTCATCGCCAGCGCGGCGCCACGGGCGACCTCGGCCCGCAGTTGGGGGATCCGTGAGCCTGTCCAGCGGGCGATCCCCGCCATCTGGTCGCAGATCTCGAGAGCCCGCTCGAAGTTCCCCTGGTGGTAGTGGTAAGTGGCGAGGCCGTGAAGGGCGGCGCTGAGCTCTATGTCGTCACCGGCGGCAGTTGCCGCCTCGACCGCCCGCGAACCGATGCCGAGGAGCGCCGGATAGCCAGGGCCCTCGACGCCGGCGGTGGCAGCTCCGAGCAGCACGAGCAGCCTCATCTCCACCGCCTCGATGGGCAGTCCCGCCGGCACCGCCTCCAGCCAGCCGAGCCCCCTCCTGAAGTTGGCCACCGCCTCTGCCAGGGCGGCCCGGCGTGCCGCCATGCGGCCGGCCCGCTCGAAGACCCGCGCCGCCCGCAGCGGCTGCCCGGACTCGGCGATGTGGTGGGCGAGCAGTTCCGGCTCGGCCTCCACCCGCCTCGCAAAACGCCGCTCCAGCACCTCCGCCACCGCCGCGTGAACACGGCGGCGCTCACGGTGCGGCAGCGAGGCGTAAGCGGCGTCGCGGATCAGCGCGTGGCAGAAGGCGTAAGACGGGACGTCCTGCGACTCGACGGGGCCGACCAGCCCGGCGTCGTGCAGCATGGCGAGCGCCGCCACGAGCTCGTCGCGAGCGACCCCGGACACCGCTGCCAGCAGGGGCAGCGAGAAGGAACGTCCGATGGCCGAGGCGATCTGCGCCAGCCGCTTGGCCGGTCCGGCCTGGTCGAGACGGGCGAGCAGCAGCGTCTCCAGGGTGGGAGGCAGCATCCCCGTCCCGGCGCGGGCACGGGAGGCGAGCTGCACCAGCTCTTCGACGAACAGCGGGACGCCTTCGGCTCTCTCGACGATGGAAGGGAGGACCTCGGCCGAGAGCCCGTCCAGGCCGTGAGCTCGCGCCAGCTCGGCGGCGAGCAGCGAGCTGTCGCCGGCGCCGAGGCGATCCAGCACCAGCACCTCGACCTGCGGGTCGGGAGCGTCGATCGAGCGCGACGTCATCAGCAACAGCATGCGCGTACCGCTGATGCGCCGCCTGAGCCTGTGGATCAGCTCCAGCGAGGAAGGGTCGGCCCAGTGCAGGTCCTCGACGAGGAGGATGGTCGTCGTCTGGCGGGTGAACCCGACCGTCCAGTTGACGAGCAGCTCGAGGGTCTCGTGCCGCACCTCCTCCGGGCTGCCCGGCGGGTCGGCAAGGTCGTGCCCAGGCTCGATCGAGAAGAGCGCCGCCACCAGCCGCACAGCGGTCTCGATCGGCCCGACCGGGCCGGCCGCCGCCAGCGCTCGCCGGATCCTGCCGAGCTGTTCCTGGCGGCTCATCTCGCGGTTGATCCCGGCGGCACGGGCGAACATGCCGATGAACGGCTGCAGCGGGGTCGAGGAGGCGAGCTCCGAACAGTGGGCGGTCATCCAGAAGTCCGTGCGGGCGCTGAGCGACCGGAGCGCCTCGACGAGGCGGCTCTTGCCGATCCCTGGCTCACCGGTGACGAGGACGGCGTGTCCCTCGCCTTCGGACGTGGCGGCGAGCGCCAGCTGCAGCCGTTCTAGCTGGCGTTGCCGGCCGATGAGCGGCGCCACATGGCTGCCGGCCGTCGGCCGCTCCGGTGCCAGCACCTCGCGAAGCCCCGGGACCCCATGGCGCGCCGGCCCTGTGGGCCATGCCGGCGGCTCGAGGCGGGCGACGCGCACCCACCCCCTCCCGTCAGGCTCCCCGACGGTGACGGCGCCGTCCGCCAGCGCGTCCAGCACGCCATCGCTGACGACGAGAGAGCCGGGAGCGGCCTCGGCAGCAGCCTCGGCGGCCTCGAGCAGGATCCCGGCCAGTGCCCCGACGCCGAGCGGCTCGGGCTCGGGAGGAGCGTCCCAGTCCGGGACCGGCACGACGGCATAGCCCCGCCCCGCCGCCAGCCGCACAGCCGGCGGGCGGTCTGCCAGCGGCTCGTCCGGATCGCCGCGGTGAGCGATGATCGCCAGCCCTGCTCTGACGGCTCGCTCTGCGTCAGACTCGCGCGCCCTCGGGTAGCCGAAGTGCACGACCAGCTGCCAGGGCGTCTCCTGCGCCACCACGCCGCCGAAACTCTCGCCGATCGCCGCATAGCGCTCCACCCACGCCGGTCCTCCGCCCTCCACGAGGGCCACCAGCACCGTCATCCGGCGGCGCTCGCGAGCCGGAGCAAGGGCAACTGCGTCCCTCTCCGACTCGTACTCCCGGGTGGAGAGGGGGCCGCGCACAGCCACGGTGCCACATCTCACGCAGACGGTCGCTCCGGCGAGCAGGTTCCCGCACGCGTCGCATCGATCGTCGAGGTGGGCGCCGCAAGATTCGCAGGCGCGTGCAACAGCACTGTTTACGTGCCCGCAGGCTAGGCAGCGCACCGATCCCCCGATCGGACGAGCAACTCGGTCCAGAACACTGTACTGCTCAGCAGGCTGGCGGAGCCCGGCAGTAGGGCGATCTTCCGACACCAAGACCGTCGAATCATCGTCGCTACATCTCTTGGCCTCCCTCACCGGCGGGCTGCCGGCGCCGGCGGCGCCTGTAGAGGTACGCGCCGCCTGCACAGGCCACCGCGACGATCGGGATCAGGACAGGCAGCGGCGCTTCCGGCACGCCCGTGTCAGGCGTGGTCACGAGGAACGGCGACGAGAAGATGTGCGGCTGCCCGAAGTCCTTCTGGTCTTCGCCGATGAACAGCACGCACCAGTCGCTGCCATCGCACCTCGGGGTCTGGTCCGGCTTCTCTGCGAGGGTTAGAGCAGGCAGCTTGTAGATGGTGAAGCCACTCCCGCCGCCACGCGTCTGCGGCCCGTACTGGATCGAGCCGTCCGGTCGGACGAAGATCGTGTCCGGCTGGATGGTGAGAGCGTCACAGCTCGACTCGTCCCTCGGAAGGTTTGCGGCGAGCCCGCCCGGATCGGCGCATTCGAGGATGTTGATGATGGCGCCTGGCGTGAAATAGGAGTTCGCCGGCACCGTCACGTTGACGAGCGCCTGGTCCGTGTACTGGCTGTGGGCGTCGGGAGGAGGAGTGAGCGCGGCGGTCGGCGGCGCGGCGGTCGGCAGCGAGGCGCCGGCGGCGGCCACTGCTCCGATCGACAAGAGGGCGCCTGCCGCGCCGATTCCTGTCACGGCCGCAATCGTCCGTGCTCTTGGCATCGCCGTTCCGGTGCTCCGTTCCGGTCTACGCGCTGGTCGACCTATCGTCCCGGCGCCGCCAGACCCGCCGGCACGACCTGGTCCGCCTCCTCGGGGACCCGCCGCCTGGCCAGCAGCCAGTAGACGACCCCTCCGACCGCGAATCCGGTGAAGACGCTGAGGTCCGACCCCCCGAAGCGCCTCGACAGCCAGGAGACGTATGGAGAGTAGGCGTTGAGCCAGGCCGCCGAGGCGACCATGCCCGCCAGCAGGGCGACGAGGGCTCGCCAGTTGATCCCGCCCGAACGCCAGTACAGCCCGCCCCGCACCGCCAGCAGTGACGCGTGGTCGTACCGCCCGCGCCTCAACAGCCAGTCGACGAGGTAGATCGCGCACCAGGGCGCCAACCACACGATGATGAACTCCAGGAAGTCGTAGAGAAGCTGGTTGAACCGCGAGGAGAAGATCACGTAGGCGGTGAGGCCTCCTGCCACCACCGCGTCGACCAGCACGCACTGGTACCGGCTGAGAGGCAGGCCGAGCGACTGCAGCGTGACACCCGAGGAGTAGAGGTCGAGGGTGTTGATGGCGAACAGCTGGCAGACGGCGATCACCAGGTACGCCACGACGAACCACGAGGGGAAGGCGCTCGGCAGCGCCAGCACCGCGCCGTTCGGGTACCCGACGGCGGGGATGCCCGTGGCCACTGCAGCACCCAGGATCTCGCACAGCACCGAGGGCAACGCCGCCCCGACCGAGACCGCCAGCACGATGCGGGGCTTGCTGGCACGGGGCGGCAGGTAGCGCGAATAGTCGTTGCCGTTCTCCGACCAGCCCAGCCCGCCGGCCGAGATGACGAGGGCCAGGGCCACCATCAGCGATCCCCACCCGGCCCCATGGCCGACGGCATGCAAGTTGACCTTCGGCTCGGCGAGGATCGCCATCAGGACGAACACGGCGATGAATGGCAGAGCCAGAGCTCGCAGCACCTTGACGATCGCAGCGTGGCCGAGCAAGGGCAGGACGGCTTGCACCAGGACCGCACCGACGATCAGCCCCACCTTCAGCCCGTCCGACGACCCGATCCCCGCATGACCGGCGAGGGCGATCCCGGCGATGACGATCAGTGCGATCCCCTCCACCTCGAAGCCCACCTGCGTGACCCAGTTGAACAACGAGGGCAGGCGGTTCCCGTTGGGGCCGAACGGTGCGCGGCTGACTCCGAAGGTGGTGGTGCCGGCGGCAGGGCCCTGCAAGCTGGCGAGCCCCGTCAGGACGTAGGACAGGTTGCCGAGGATGATGATCAGCAGCGCCTGCCAGAACGACAGTCCGAACACCGCGACCGCCAGTGCTCCGTAGACCAGGAACTCGACGTTCCATACGGCGCCCGCCCACATCCCGAACAGCGAGGCCGGCGTGCCCCACCGTTCCGACTCGGGGACGTACTCGATCCCCCGCCGCTCGAGGCTGAGAGCGTTCGGCCCCGTCTGCCCGCCGGCGTTGGTGGGCGGAGTGGTCTCGGTGAGCGCGCTCATCAGTTCCTTTCGGTCCGGGTGACGTGAATCTTCTTATCGCGAAACTCGCCCCGCTCGACCCGGGACCACGGTGGTGCCACACTCGCGCCGTGTCCGGAGCGGTCGTCGTCGAGGATGCAGCCGACCCGCTCCTCGCCGACTTCATCGGCCTGACCGACCGGGCAAGGCGCCGCGCCATCGAGGACGGTCCCCTGCCGGCCGCCCCGAACGGGATCCTGGTGGCCGAGGGCACCTTCGCGGTGCAAAGGCTGCTGGAGTCGGTCTATCCGCCCCGCGCCCTTCTCCTCACGACGGCGCGGGCCGTGGCCCTCCCCCGGCTGATGGAGGAGTTCGCCGCCCGTAGCTGCCCCGTCCTCGTCGCAGAACGGCATGTGGTGGAGGAGGCCACCGGCTACGACGTGCACCGCGGCGTGCTCGCCTCGGCAGCTCGCGTTCAGCTGCCGGTGCCTGCCGAGCTGGCGTCGCGGACCGACCGCCTGGTCGCGCTGGAGGGGGTGGGGGACTCGGAGAACGTGGGCGCGGTGTTTCGGAATGCTGCGGCGTTCGGAGTCGGAGGGATCCTCCTCGACCTTGCGAGCGCCGATCCTCTCTACCGTCGCTCGGTGCGGGTCTCGGTCGGCAACTCGCTTCTCGTGCCGTTCGCCCGCGCCACAGCATGGCCGGCCGAGCTGGACGGCTTGCGCCGGCTCGGCTTCACGATCGTCGCACTGACCCCCCGCGGAGACGTCCCGGTCGACAGCATGCGCGCCGCCTCCAGGGTGGTCCTCGTCGCCGGCGCCGAAGGTCCGGGACTCAGCGAGGCGGCATTGGCGGCCGCCGACGTGGCCTGCCGGATCCCGCTCGATCCAGCCGTCGACTCGCTCAACGTGGGTACCGCTGTCGCCATCGCCGCCTACGAGATCACCCGGACCTCCCGCCTCCGTGAAGGCGGCTGAAGGCGGCTGAAGGCGGCTGAAGGCGGGCGAGCCGCGAGGAGCGGCGGGCATTCAGCGGTCGATGACAACCACCGAGCGCAGGACCTCGCCGCGCTGCATCTTGGCGAAGGCTTCTTCGACACCGTCGAGCGGGATCGTCTCCGACACGAAACGATCCAGCTCCAGCCGCCCCTGCCGGTACAGATCGATCAGCAACGGGAAGTCCCGCTCGGGCAGGCAGTCGCCGTACCAGCTGGGCTTCAGCCGGCCGCCGCGCCCGAAGAAGTCGATCATCGGCAGGTCGAGCCGCATGTCAGGAGTCGGAACGCCCACCTGCACCAGCGTCCCGGCGTGATCGCGGGCGTAGAAAGCCTGCTCGAACACCTTCGGATGGCCGACCGCCTCGATGCAGACGTCGGCTCCGTTGCCGCCCGTCAGGCGGCGGATCGCCTCCACGGCGTCCTCCTCGCTCGAGAGGACGGTATCGGTGGCCCCGAGCTCGAAAGCCACCTCGAGCTTGTGCGCGTCGATGTCGACGGCGATGATCCTGGTGGCGCCGGCCAGACGGGCGCCGAGGATCGCCGCACATCCGACCCCGCCGCAGCCGAAGACTGCCACCGAGTCGCCGGGGCCGACTTCGCCCGTGTTCATGGCCGCGCCGAGCCCGGCCATCACGCCGCAGCCGAGCAGTCCCGCCACCGCCGGCTTGGCGCGCGCGTCGACACGGGTGCACTGCCCCGCCGCCACGAGGGTCAGCTCGGTGAAGGCGCCGATGCCGAGAGCGGGCGAGAGGGCCCTCCCGTCGTCGAGGGTCATCTTGCGGGTCGCGTTGTGGGTGGCGAAGCAGTACCAGGGGCGACCCCGCCTGCACGAGCGGCACTGGCCGCAGACCGCCCGCCAGTTGAGGATGACGAAGTCGCCCACGTCCACCGAAGTGACGCCGGCGCCCACCGCCTGAACCACGCCGGCCGCCTCGTGGCCGAGGAGGAACGGGAAGTCGTCCGATATCCCGCCCTGGCGGTAGTGGAGATCCGTATGGCAGACGCCGCACGCCTGCACGCGGACGAGCGCCTCCCCCGGGCCGGGATCCGGCACGAGGATCGTCTCCAGGGTGACAGGCTCACCCTTTCCCATCGCCACGATCCCGCGTGTCGTGTGCGCCATCTACTCCCCCTTGAGGTCTCGATGCCCTTGCCGGCACCATCGTCGGCCGGCTGCCGTGTGATTCTGCCTCGCCCGGCCGCCGGCGCGCCTGCGCCGATCTGCACCGTGCCGGAGCAGGCGGCTCATCCGGAGGCGCTGGGGCTCGCTTGCCGGTCCCCCTCTTGTGCTTCCAGGCCTCGCGCCCATGTCCAGGCGTACTCGCTGTCCTCGCACTGCCTGGCGCCGCCCGCCAGGTCGAGCGGGCGGAAGGTGTCGATCATCACCGCCAACTCGTCTGTTCCGGGCTTGCCGATCCCCGCCTCCACGCTTCCTGGCTGCGGACCGTGCACGAAACCTGCCGGGTGCAGTGAGATCGATCCCTGCCCGATGCCGGCCCCCTTGCGGCTCATGAAATCGCCGCCGGTGTAGAAGAGGACCTCGTCCGAGTCGACGTTGGCATGGTTGTACGGCACGGCGATCGCCTGCGGATCGAAGTCGAAGGGCCGTGGGCAGAACGAGCAGACGACGAACCCCGGACCGGCGAACGTCTGGTGCACGGGCGGTGGGGCGTGGAACCGCTTGACGATCGGCTCGAAGTCGTGGATCGAGAAGACATACGGGTACAGGCAGCCGTCCCAACCGACGACGTCGAAGGGGTGGTGGGCGTACGTGTAGCGGGTGAGCCCGCCCCTGTGGCGCACGAGCACCGCAGTCTCACCCTCGTCGACGAGGTGCGGCTCGGCCGGCGCCCGCAGGTCGCGCTCGCTGTAGGGAGCATGCTCGAGGAACTGTCCCGTGCTCGAGAGATAGTTGTGCGGGGGACGGATGTGCCCGCGCCCCTCCACGATCAGCGCCCGCAGAGGTTGCCCTCCGCTCGGGACGACGCGGTACGTGGTGGCGGTGGGGACCACGAGGTAGTCACCCGCACTCAGTTCCAGGACGCCGTAGACGGACTCGAAGGACCCACTCCCGTCCTCGACGTAGATGACCTGATCGCCGGTGGCGTCCCGATAGAGGTCGCTCGGCTGGGTGGCGGCGGCGTAAGAGATCCGTACGTCGGCGTTGCCGAGGAGCAAGTGCCTGTCCTGGACGAGGTCGCCACCGGCCGCTATCTCGTGCGTGCGGAAATGGCGCGGCAGCAGGGGTCTGTTGGGCAGCCACGAGCCGTCGGCGCCGTCGGTGCCGGCGGTCTCGGCCACCAGCTCCGCCTTGGTGATGGCGGTCGGGATATGGCGGTGGTACAGCAGAGCCGAATCGGAGGAGAAGCCCTCCTCGCCCATCAGCTCTTCGGCATACAGTCCCCCGTCGGGGCGGCGGTACTGCGAATGACGCTTGCGGGGCAGCTCGCCAACGCTGCGGTAGTAGGGCATGTCTCGTCCTCCTGAGACGACAATACCTCGACAAGCGGCAGGTCATTCACTTTCAGTGACGACCGACAGCGATCATGGTGACGCATAGAGCGAATAACCGGGATGGTCATTGACTGATCGGCCCCGGCGTTGCACTATCTCATCGCGGTCTTCGCCAACTGCAGTCCGGCTGGGGTGTCGGTGTTCGCTCGGGGATCGCCCTTGCAGCACGACGAGAGGGGGCCTCATGTCACATAACGGTGCCGGCGCGTCAGCCTCGCTCCTGCGGCGCCACGTCACGGCGGCCCGGGCCGCCGCCCTGGGGACGCTGGTGGGGCTGGCGGTCCTGGTCTCTCCTGCGTCGGCGTCGGCGGGACGAGCCGCAGGCACGATCTCCTACGCCGCGCTCGGGGACTCCTACACCGCCGGGCCGCTCATCCCCGATCAGCTGACGGATCCGGTGGGCTGCCTCCGTTCGAGCGCCAACTACCCGCACGATGCGGCGCGCGCCCTCGGGCTCGACCTCACCGACATCAGCTGCAGCGGTGCCACGACCGCTGACATGAGCTCCCCGCAGAGCGTGACGCTCGGCACGAACCCACCACAATTGAGCGCCGTCACATCGTCGACGGGAGTGGTCTCACTCGGTATCGGCGGCAACGACATCGGTTTCGTGAGCATCATCGAGAACTGTGCGGCGTTGACTCCCTGGGGACCCACCAAGGTGGGCTGGACCTGCCAGGGGTACTACGACCCCAACGGGCACGACCAGATCGCCGCGGCGATCAACGCGCTGGCGCCGAAGGTCGCCGCCCTCATCCGGCAGATCCACGGTCTGGCGCCGTCCGCCAAGATCTTCGTCGTCGGCTACCCGGCGATCCTGCCCGGATCGGGAGGCGGCTGCTGGCCGCAGATGCCCTTCGAGTCGAGCGACGTCACCTACCTGCGGGCCAAGGAGATCGAGCTCGACCAGATGCTCGCCGCTGCGGCAGGCGCCAACGGGGCGAACTACGTCGACACCTACAGCCCGAGCGTCAACCACAGCGCCTGTGCCTCCGAGTCAACACGCTGGGTCGAGCCGCTCGTACCTGACTCGGCCGCAGCGCCGGTGCACCCGAACGCCAACGGCGAAGCAGCCATGGCCGGCCTGCTCGAGGCTGCAATGCAAAGAGCCGGGATCTAGCCCTGCTCTGAGGCGGCCGCTGAGCCCTGCTCCGAGCCGGCCAGCGTTGCCGGCCAACGTTCAGCCGAGAACCAGGTAGTTGCCGTTCTGGTCGACGGCGATGCACGACCCCGCCGCCGCGCACGAGACGGTGTCGATGCTGTTGTTGCCGTCGATGTGCTGCGGCGCTCCCCACGCGCCGTTGGCGTAGGTGATCTCGGCTCCGTTGCCATCCACGGCGACGCACTGCCCGGCGACGGGGCACGAGACGGACGTGATCGAGTTGCTCCCGTCGATCGGCGACCGGCGGGCCCATCTGCCGGTATAGGCAACCGCTCCCCCCGCATCGTCCACCGCCATGCAGAACGTTGTCGTCGGGCAGGAGACGGCGTTGAGCTGGCCGGAAGGGTCGATGGACTGCGGCGCCGACCAGGCCCGCCCGTCGTACACGGCAGCGTTCCCGCTGGTGTCGACGACCACGCAGAAGCTGCTGCTGGCGCATGACACAGCGCTCGGTGTGCCGTTGCCGTCGGCGCTGCGAGAGGTCCACTGGTTCTGGGCGCTGTAGGTCCAGGCATTGCCCTGCCCGTCGACGGCGACGCAGAAGCTCGCGTTGACGCAGGAGATCCCTTCCATCGTCTGGCCCCTGTCGACGACCACCGGGTCCCGCCAGCTCGATCCGGTGAAGACCGTGGCGTCGCCGCTGTCGTCGACGGCGATGCAGAACAGGGAGCTGGTGCAGGAGACGCCGGTGATCTGTCCCGCATTCGACACCGGCTGCTGCGTGACCCAGCCGTTCCCGTCGTAGGCGTAGGTGGTGCCTGCCTGGTCGAGCGCCATGCAGAAGGTCGGCGAGGCGCAAGTGGCGAGCAGCGAGCTCGTCGACCGAGGATCGACGGGCGTCGGCAGGGACCAGGTACCGGGCCCGACCGGAAGGGTAGTCGTGGGTGCGATCGATGTCGTCGAGGCTGCCACCGTGGTCGTCGTCGCCGCTGTCGTCGTCGGCGCGGCGGTGGTCGAGCTGGTCCGCAGCGTCGTGATCGGAACGGTGGGCAAGGTCGAGGTGGAGACCCGGCGGGGGCTGGAACCGGACAGGGCGACGGCGAGCCCTATCACCAGCGCCAGCACCACGACGGCCGCTCCCGCGAGGAGGGGTACGGGGACGGGCCGCCGGTGCATGCCGTCGCGTCCGTCGCCGGTGGGCATCAGGTTCGGCGCGATCGGGGCGGGTGGGCCGCCAGATCCCGGGCTCGGAGGGTCCGCCACTCCCGGAGGTGGGGGCGGCTGCGGCCAGGCCGGTATCGCGCCCGGCGGAGTGGGCCCGCGAGGCGGTCCGATCACTGCGGTCGCCTCGGCTCCCGGGGCGGGCGCGGCCCCGGTCGCGGCCGCAGGCGCAGGGGCTGCCGGTGCGGCCATGGCCGAGGTCGAGATCTCGCCGAACGGGTCGTCGGGGCGGAGCCTCACCTCGCGCGGGCGCGGGATCGGCGGCATCTCCGGCAGCACAGGGAGGTCGACACCGGGGATGCCGAACCTGGCGGGTGGCGGCTGCTCGGTGCCGGCGATCCCCATCGGCGTGCCGCATGTGGTGCAGAAATGGGCGCCGTCCGGCTCCGCGTGGCCGTTCGGGCACGTCGGCATGGAATCGCCTCCCTCCGCGGACTGGGGGCCGCGCCGCATCGTACCGTCAGCGAGTTTGAGTGTTCGGGACCACCACTAGGAATGGTCGCGAGTCCGTCGTGAGCTGTTCGACGTCGATGAGCTCGACAAGACGGGCGCCACCGTTACGACGGCTGTACAGGGGGCAGGCGGGCGGGCGGGCTTGACCTTGGAGCGCACTCAAAGGTCTACCGTTCTGACATGGCCCTAACCATCACGGATCTGGCCGCGGATCTCGGCGTCAGTTCGGACACGCTTCGCTACTACGAGCGGTCCGGGTTGATCTCCTCGGCGGGCCGGACGCCCGCCGGATACCGGCTTTACGAAAGCCAAGTCGCCGAGCGAGTCCGGTTCATCAAGGCCGCGCAACGCAGCGGCCTACGCCTTCGCGACATCGAGGAGCTCCTCGCAATCATGGACACCGGCAACTGTCCCTGCGGCCACACAGCAGACCTGGTCGAGAAACGCCTCTACGAGGTTGACGAGGAGATCGCCCGACTCGAGTCGCTCCGGTCGAGCCTGATCCGGCTTCGGCGTCGCAATCACGCTTGCAGGAGCTCATCCGTCGAAGCCTGGTCCTGTCTCGTCACGATCCCGAAAGGGGGTGAAGAACAATGACCTGCCCGAACTGCGGCTGCGACTGCCCGTGCTCGCCGTGCTGTTGCTGCGGCCACTGACATGACGGCTCACCGCCGCCAACCCGGGTGGCGGCGGTCCCGCGCTGGAGCCAGTCTTCAGTTTGAGGACCGTTCCGACTGACCCTCAGCCGCTCCGCCTCAGGCCATCGAGTCGAGGATCGACACGGTGTCGGCGGTCGTCGTCCTCGGATTCACCACCGCCAACCGGGCCGCCGTCCTGCCGCCGACCGTCGTCGGCGTGACGAAGGCCTCCCCTGCAGTCATGATCCGCTCCGACCAGTCGTTGTAGTCGACCGCCGACCAGCCGATCCTCTCGAAACAAACCACCGACAGCTCCGGCTCGCACACCAGCCGCAGGAATGGTCGAGCCTCGACCTGGCGCGGCAGTGTCCCGGGCAACCTCCAGCGTGCGCTCCACCGCCGCCGCATACGCGTCGGTGCCGTAGGTGGCGAGCGAGAACCAGAACGGCAGGCCCCGCGCCCGCCTCGTCAGCTGCACCGCGAAGTCCGAGGGGTTCCAGTCGCCGGTCGCCTCCAGCGGGTCGAGGTACTCGGCCCGCTGCACGTGCGCCGCCCGCGCCTTGGCCGGGTCCCGGTAGAGCAAGGCGGCACAGTCGAAGGGGGCGAAGAGCCACTTGTGCGGATCGACGACGAACGAGTCGGCCCGCTCGATCCCCTCGTAGCGCCAGCGGACGCTCGCCGCCGCCAGGCCGGCGCCGCCGTAGGCGCCGTCGACGTGGAACCAGATTTCCCTCTCGGCCGCCACGGAGGCGATGCTCGAGAGGTCGTCGACGATCCCGAGGTTCGTCGTGCCGGCCGTCGCCACGACGGCGAACACTCCCGCCGCCCTCTCGTCGGCGGCCATCGCCGCCTCCAGAGCTTCCCCCGTCATCCTTCCGGCGGCACCGTCTTCGACCACCAGCACGTCGACATCCATCACATTCGCCGCAGCCTTTATCGACGAGTGAGCAGACCGGCCGGCGGCCACGCAGAGCCGGTCTCGGCGCCCCCCGTCCGCCGGCTGCCGGGTGCTCCGCCAGGCGTGGCGGGCTGCCACCAGGGCCGACACGTTGGCGATCGTGCCTCCTTGAACGAACACGCCGCCCGCTTCCGGCGGCAGCCCTGCAAGGTCAGCCAGCCAACGCAGCGCCTGGTTCTCGGCGAAGACCGCTCCCGCGCCCTCCAGCCAGCTGCCCCCGTATATCGAGGACGCCCCTACCACGAGGTCGAACAGGGTCGCCGCCTCGGTCGGCGCACAGGGGATGAACGACAGGTAGCGCGGGTGGTCGACCGAGATGCAAGCCGGCGCCAGCACGTCGGCGAAGATCCGCAGCGCACGCTCGCCGCCGAGCCCTCCCGGGGTCACGGTCTGGCCCGCCGCCTCCAGCAGCTCGTCGGGCCGGCGCGGCCCGTCCAGCGGGACGGGATCGAGGCGCAGGCGATAGCGGGCGTAGTCGATCACCTGCTGGGCAAGCTCCTCTGTCGCCTCGCTCCAGCCGTGCACGAGGGGAACTGTAGGCGGGAGCGGATGGCGATGGGCTTGAGCGGAGATGTTTCGTACAAAGTGCGAGAGAGGTTGAGTGCCTCTGCGGTAACGTCGCGCCCGCATGGTGATCGAGCAATCGGCGATTCCGCCGGACATGGGTGCCGACGGCAACTCCGCGCCTGAGCCTGACGAGGCCCAGTCGGAGATGGATGCCGAGGCGGGCTCTGATCCGTCCGCAGGCCGGTTCGAGGCTCGTCTCGACGCCGACGACGAGGTCGAGCAGGATCCAGGAAGCGAGGCCACTCCGGGCGAGCACCCGCGCCGGCTGGCCGGGCCTTATGCAGTCGCCAACCTGTGGTCCTCGCTCGCCGATCTGGGCGTGCCGCCACCGCCTCTGCCGACGCCGCTCCGCCCGCAGCTGAAGGTCTTCGGCGAGGGTCATTGGGGGACCATCGAGAGCGACGCACACGATCTCTACCTGCTGCGCCCGTTCCTCGAGTGGATCATCACCGACTGGGACCGCCGGCCGGCGTTTGTCTACAGCCACTACGGCAAGCGCCGCCCGACAAGCTGGCTGACCCTGTTCGTAGCCCAGGGGCCTTTGGCGGTGCTGACCCAGCACATCTGGGGTGGCAGCCACACCGACGGTGTTCACGCCGCCGCCGACGTGGCAGCCACCTACCATGCGGCGAGACTGCTCTTCCGGCGGGTCGAGGACTCTCCTGCACGGGCGCGCCTGCTGATCCACCACGCCGGGTTCCGGCAGGTCTCCTCGATGCTCGACCTGCCTCCCCGGGAGGGTGACATGCAGCTGAGCGAGAGCGACGACGAGATGGCGATGCGCAGCGAGGGACCCCGCCGCTACGGCTCCCTCGCCGAGCTGTTCGAGGCGGCGAGCGCAGACCTGGCCGAGCGGCCCTGAGCGCCCGGCTCCGCCGCCGTTGCTGTCAGGGACCCACCGGCTGACATAGAGCGCAGGACCTCGACAGCTGCCAGCCTGTCCATCGGCTCGTTGCCAGAGCCGCAGTCCCGGTCGAACACGCAGCGCGGGCAGCCGCCATCGCAGTCACAGCTGGCCAGCATCTCGGCGGCGAGCGCAGCCAGCTCGCCGAGCTGGTCGAAGGCCATCTGGGAGATCCCGCTCCCTCCTTCCCGCCCGTCGTAGAGCACGACCGACAAGGCGCCGGGGTGCGAACCGGGAGCCCCACCCCCCACGCTGGAAAGGCCGCCGACATCGCCCCGGTCGCACATCGCCAGCAGCGGCATGGCGTGGATCAGCCCGTGCTCGGCCGCATGGAGCGCTCCCAGCGCCTCCAGGGCCGCCAATGGTCGAGGGGGCCCTGCCGCCCTCTCCCCACGCCGCAGCCAGAGCGGATCCCTCCGCAGACCCGTCCCCGAGTCCCTCCCCGGGGGACATCCACAGCCCCGCAGTGGACAGCAGGTGGGGCGGCAGATCCAAGGCGTGCCTGCCGACGACCTGGCCACGGTGGATGACGACATAGCCCGTCACCCTCTCGGAGATCCGGACCCCGCCGAGCGAGACATGCCAGGAGCCGACGCTCCTCTGCCTCGTGGCCTCGACGACCTCCAGTTGGCGGTCCACTATCGGCTGCGTGTGGTCGGACGTCGATATCGGCGCGGCCTCCGCCCTACCGGCTTCGAGGTCGAGCATCTCGATGCGAAACCCCTGGCCGCGGTGGAGCAGGATGGCGCCCGGGAACGCCGTGCGCAGCGCCCGCCACCGCTCGACGACCTCGATCAGCTCGTCGCCGGCGAAGATCTCGACCGAGTCATCGCCGCGGCCGTCGAGATGGACTTCGCTGGCCGGTCTCCCCGTCCCTGTGTAGACGTACCCGTTGCGGGTGGCGGCAACGAGGCTCTCGGCTGCGAGACGTTCGAGCTCCGCTGCGGCGGGTGCCGCCATCTCGGCGTCGATCAGCTCGTGCTCCTCCCCCGGGCGCACCGGGAGCTCGGCCGAGGCGCAGAGAAGTTGGCCCGACAGCACCTCGTTGTTCCCGAGCGCCACGGCCGCCCTCTCCACCGGCGCACCGAACAGGACGGCCGGGCGGCGGATGAAGTACTGGTCGAGCGGATCGTCCCCCGCCACCAGCACCGCCAGGGCCGGCTCGCCGGCGCGACCGGCTCGGCCGACCTGCTGCCAGGTCGAGGCGATGGTCCCCGGGTAGCCGGTCAGGACGACTGCGTCGAGGCCGCTGATGTCGATCCCGAGCTCGAGGGCGTTGGTGCTCACGAGCGCATCGAGCTCGCCGGAGCGGAGCTGGCGCTCGAGCTCCCGCCGTTCGGCCGGGCGGTACCCGGCCCGGTAGGCACTCAACCGCAGCCCCGGCGCCATGGCAGCCGCAGCGCGGGCAACGCTCTCCGCCCCCACCCGTGATCCCGTGAAGCAGAGCGTCCGGTTGCCGAGGCTTGCCAGCGTCGCGACGATGCCGGCGGCCTGCGTCGCCGCCGAACGGTCCGGGTCGCGCATCGAGTCCCAGAGCGCCACCGCTCGCGGAGGCAGCGGGCTGCCCGCGTCGTCGACGACCACGACTCGCTTGCCCGTCAGGGCCGATGCGTGCTCGCCCGGATTGGCGATGGTGGCCGAGGCGAGCACCATCCGCGGCTCTGCCCCGAGCGCTGCCGCCAACCGGCGCACCCGGCGCAGCACGTAGGCGACATGAGAGCCGAACACACCGCGGTAGCGGTGAGCCTCGTCGACCACGACGACCGCCAGATGCGACAGGAATCGCTGCCAGCTGGCGTGTTGTGGCAGGTACTCGTGTATCCCGTAGGGATTGGAGACGACGATCCGAGAGCGGTCCCGGATCGTGCGCCGCCGAGCCGCCGGCGTATCGCCGTCGTATACGTCCGGCCGCGCCCGCAGGTCGAGCGCCTCGTCGATATCGCGGAGCACCGCGAGCTGGTCCTGAGCGAGTGCCTTCGTCGGGTAGAGGTACAGCGCCGTCGCTTCCCGGTCGTCGAGGAGCATGTCGGCGACGGGCAGGTTGAACCCGAGGCTCTTGCCACCGGCCGTCGGTGCGGCGATGACGAAGTCGTTGCCGGCGCACCAGGCGTCGAGCGCCTGTGCCTGGTGCGTGTACAGCTCGAGTCCCTTCCCCTCGAGATAGCGAGCCAGCTCCGCCCGGAGCGGCTGCACCGGCGACCGGTGCCGGGCCGGGGCGGCGGGTGCCCTGCCGACGTTCCCGATCTGTCCCCGGTACCAGGAGCCGGCGGTGAGCCGCGCCAGCGCGGCGTCGATGTCCAAGGCTGTCTACAGCGACGGCTCGGACACCGGTTCGGACGCCAGCCGACCGAGCAGCAGCCCGACCGCCTCGACGTCCTGGCGATTGTGCTCGAGCACAGGCACCAGCATCCCCTCCAGCCGGGAGGGCTTGCGCTGGTAGTACTTGTAGATCGAGGGGATCATCCAGCCCGGGATCTCCGTCTCGTGCGGCTGCATCGCAAGGATCCGCGCCTGTACGGTCGGCAGGCGGGCGTCACAGAGCAGGGCGAGCTCGCGCACGTATCGCTGCCGGCAGGCGTGGAGCAGGTCGAGGTGGGGCGGGATGCGCAGGCGGCCCAGGCGGTGGTACGCCACACGCGACGAGAGCCACGGCACGTCCGCCGTCCGCCCGTTGTAGGTGACGAGCAGATCCAGGCCGGCGAGCTCCTCGGCCACCCTCCGCAGCATCGCCGGCTCGTCGTCGTAGGTGGTGGCGAGGAACTGGCGGACGACCAGATGACCGTCCTCGATCCTTCCCACTCCGGCCAGGAAGATCACGTTCCCGGCAAGTCCGAGGGTCTCGAAGTCGAGGACGGCGACCCGTTCTGGTGCGGCCAGCCCTACGAAACGAGCGGCGAGCAGGTGCCCGCTCGGCCCCAGCCGCGCCCGCACCAGTGACAGGAGGGCGTCGAGACGCCGCGAGGCGAGGTCTCGCAACACATCTGCCGCAAACGGCCCGTAACGCTGATCGCCGACCAGTGCTCCGATGTCCGTCACCGGGCAGTCCGCCGCCCTCATCGCCGCCTCGGTCGCCGGGCCGATGCCGAACACGAGAGAGAGCCGCCGTCTGAGCTCCTGGCGGACATCGTCCTCGTGCGGAAGCTCGGGCAGCGGCAGCGGCGGCCCGTGGACGATCTCCAGGTAGCCCTCGCCTCCCTGCGGTCGGACGACCACCCCGAACGCGTCGTCCAGCGTGAGCCGGCCGTAGCGGCCACGGATCTGCCGCATCGTCTCGCGTGACTGCTCTTGTGACAGCTCTCCCGCCCAAGGCGGTCCCCCCACGGCAACGGCTGTCACCCGAACAACAGTACGCCTTGGCTGCGCGCCCGCGGTGCCCGACGCTGACCGCGCTGCTCCGGGCCGCGAGTAGCCTGCCGCCCGATGGATGTCCTAGTGATAGTGGGGGCAACGGAGCCCCCCGAACACCTCGTGGCGCCGAGCCGGCACACCGTGAGGATCGAAGGACCGGAGGTCCCTCCCGGCCTGATCGGGGAGATCAGGTCCCGTATGCCGCGCCGTGTGTCGGTTGTCGGCGAGGGTGCCGCAGAGGTGGCGATCGCCATGCACAAGGCCGGGCTCCCGGTCCAGCTGCACTCGGACGAGCAGTTGCAGGATCGGCCCGAGCTGGCAGGTGTCAGGGTGATGCGCCTGACCGATCCGGGGCCGCCGATGCATGTCGCCTCCTCGCTGCTGGCGCTGATCGGCAACACGCCGCTTCTGCGCCTCGATCGCATCGGGCGTGACCTTCCGTGCCCCCTGCTCGCCAAGCTCGAGCTGCTCAACCCGGGTGGTTCGGTGAAGGACAGAGTTGCGGTCTCGATGATCGAGGCGGCCGAGCGGGACGGCCTGCTGAAGCCGGGAGCCACCATCGTCGAGGGCACTTCCGGCAACACCGGCGTCGGGCTCGCCATCGCCGCCGCTCGCAAGCGCTACCGCTGCATCTTCGTGATGCCCGACAAGATGGCCCCGGAGAAGATCGCGCTGCTGAGGGCCTACGGCGCGGAGGTCGTCGTCTGCCCGACGGCGGTGCCCCCCGATCATCCCGACTCCTACTACTCCGTCACCGACCGCCTGACCGCCGAGATCCCCGGCGCCTTCCACCCGGACCAGTACCACAACCCTGAGAACCCGCTCACCCACGAGCGCACCACCGGACCGGAGATCTGGGAGCAGACGGCCGGCCGCGTGACCCACTTCGTGGCCGGCATCGGGACGGGCGGGACGATCAGCGGCATCGGCCGCTACCTGAAGCGCATGAACCCGGCGGTCCAGATCATCGGCGCCGACCCGGAGGGCTCGGTGTACTCCGGTGGCGGCGGGCGGCCGTATCTGGTGGAGGGCATCGGAGAGGACTTCTGGCCGACCACATACGATCCGGAGGCGGTCGACCGGGTGATCATGGTCAGCGACACGGACTCGTTCTCGACGGCACGCCGCATCGGCATCGAGGAAGGGGTGCTGGTCGGTGGCTCCACGGGCACCGCCGTGTGGGCGGCGCTGCACCTGGAGCCGGAGCTCGGACCGGACGACGTGGTCGTGACTCTGATCCCCGATTCCGGCCGCGGCTACCTCTCCAAGCTCTACAACGACGAATGGATGGCGGACCACGGCTTCCTCCGCAGCCGCGGTCGCAATGTCGCCGAGATCCTCCACCGCAAGGGCACCCGCCTGCCCGCGCTGATCCACGTCCACCCCTCGGAGACGGCGCGTCAGGCGATCGAGATCATGCGCGAGTTCGGCGTCTCGCAGCTGGCCGTCGTGCAGGCGGAGCCACCGCTCGCCGAAGCCGAGATGGTGGGTGCCGTGCACGAGCGCGACCTGCTGCAGAGGGCCTTCGAGCACCCTTCGCTGCTCGACAAGAGCGTCGGCGAGGTGATGAGCGCCCCGATGCCGACGGTCGGCAGCGGCGAGACGATCGAGACGGCCGTGCGCAGCCTCCAGGACGCCACCGCCGTCGTCGTCATCGACCACGGCCATCCCATCGGCGTGCTCACCCGCTCGGACGCCCTCGAGTTCCTCGCCGAGACCACCGACGACGGGATGGTGCAGTGAGCGAGGCGCCGCGGGAGCTTGGTTTCGGGACGTTGGCGATCCATGCCGGGCAGGCGCCTGATCGGGAGACCGGCGCCGTCGTGCCGCCGATCCACCTCGCCACCACCTACTCGCAACAGGCCGTCGGCAAGCACGCCGGTTTCGAGTACTCGCGGACAGGCAATCCAACCCGTGCCACGCTGCAGGTCGCCCTGGCCGCCCTCGAAGGCGCGGGCCACGGCTTCTCGTTCGCCTCCGGCATGGCTGCCGAGGACGCCGTCCTCCGCCAGCTCCGTCCCGGCGACCACATCGTGATCCCGAACGACGCCTACGGCGGCACCTACAGGCTGGTGGCGCGGATCTACGCGCCGGGAGGCGTCGAGTTCACGCCCGCCGACCTCACCGAACCGGCCTCCGTCGAGGCAGCCTGGCGGGACGAGACGCGCCTCGTCTGGATCGAGACCCCCTCCAACCCGTGGCTCCGCATCGCCGACATCGAGGCGCTGGCGGCAGTCGCACACGATCGGGGGGGCCTCTGCGTCGTCGACAACACCTTCGCCACGCCTTACCTGCAACAGCCGCTGTCGCAGGGGGCCGATCTGGTGGTCCATTCGGCGACGAAGTACCTGGGGGGCCACTCGGACGTCGTAGGGGGTTTCGTGGCCACCAACGACGATGGTCTGGCGGAGTCGCTCGCCTTCATGCAGAACTCCGTCGGAGCGGTTCCCAGTCCCTTCGACTGCTACCTGCTGCTGCGCGGCATCAAGACGCTGGAGGTGCGGATGGAGCGCCAATGCGCCAACGCCCGCGCCGTGGCCGCCTTCCTGAATGCACATCCTGCGGTCTCGCAGGTGCTCTACCCGGGCCTCGAGACGCACGCCGGGCACGAGGTGGCCGCCCGCCAGATGCGCGACTTCGGGGCGATGGTCTCGTTCATCCACGGCGGCGGCGAGGAGGCTGCACTGGAGGCCGTCTCTCGCACCGAGATCTTCACCCTGGCCGAGTCGCTCGGCGCAGTCGAGTCCCTGATCGAGCACCCGGCGCGGATGACGCACGCATCCGTCGCCGGTTCGGCCCTCGCCGTCGATCCGGGGCTGGTGCGGCTGTCAGTCGGTCTCGAGACCTTGGACGACCTGTTGGCCGATCTCGAGCGGGCGCTCGGCTAGCTCGGCTTGGCTCGGCTCGGCTCGTCGCTCGTCGCTCGTCGGCTCGTCGGCGTGTCGGCTCGTCGGCGAGCCATCGCAAAGCGAGAAACTACAACCCTGGATGTATCTTCTCGCCTTACGATTGCGGGCGCCGGGCCCGCGGTCCCGCGGTCTCCCGGGGGCCGCGGTCGGCCTAGACCTTGAACCAGCAGCAACCGTCGAGCCGGCTCGCCACGAGATCGGGCCGGCCGGCGCTCCAGTACGGCACCCTGCGCACCACAGTGTCCTCGTAGCTCGTCCAGATCAGGATCCCGACGACCCGCACGAGGCTGACGTGCTCGAGGTCGGGAGCGAACTCCGCCGCCCGCTGGTGCAACCGGCGCAGCCGCACGTTGTGCGTGTTGATGTCCGCTGTGAGCTGCTCGACGGTCCGAGCCACCGTGGCGGGCGAGAGCAGGTCCGGCTGGTGCCCGTAGGTGGCGACGACAGCCTTGTCGAGGATCGGGACCGCCTTCGGCCGGTAGAGGTGGGCGACCTTGGTCACCCGGTCTGCGCGGAAGCCGTCCACGCCGAACTGGCACAGTGCGGCCAGGCGGGAATGATCCTCGTCGGACAGCAGGTGCATGTCGATGTCGGGGATCTCCCGGATCAGGTCCGCAAAGGTGCTGCTCACCTCGAGAAGGCTGCGAAGGACCCCGGCGGGGAGCGGCGTGCCGTCGAGCGTTGCCGAGAGCAGCGGCGTCCAGGGGCCGACTTCGGTGAGGATCCGCTGGTTGCGCGCTTGCACACCGGCGAGGTCATAGGTATCGAAACCTCCCCCGGGTTCACGCGCATACGCCACCAGCCTCGCCAGCGCCTCCGGGAACTGGATGGCTACGCGGCCAAAGGTGAACGTCAACGCCAAGCCCCTTCCGCCCCCGGCGGGGGAGGATCCTCACGATCGTCTGATCACTTCACGTCATTGTAATGTCACGTGAAGTGCCACCACGGAGGCTCAGGCGGGTTGGCCCAGGAAGGCTGCTGCTGCCCTTCAGCCACCGCCTCCGTGCCCATGGTGGTGCCGATGGTGGTGGGGGGGCTTGGGCGGTGGAGGCTGGGTCGGCTTCGGCGGGGGTGGCTTGGCTGGTGCTGGGTGGTGTGCCGGCTGCGCAGCCGGATGGGCGGCCGCTGTGTGCGGCGCCGCAGTAGTCGGTGTGACGACCCTGTGGATCCGAGGAGGTCCCGGCTTCGACGTTGCAGGCAGCGCCTTCGGGGGAGCCGCCGGCATGGGCAGGGTCAGCTGCACGCCGAGGAGCCCGCCGAGCTCCTCGACTGTGGTTATCAAGGCGGTAGCCGCAGAGCCGCGGACCTGGCCGGTACGGATCTCGTGCTCGACGACGGCCGCCCAGCCGATCAACCCGAAGCTCGCCCCCGCCGTGGGCAGCACCACTCCGCTCACGAGCATGCCGTGGAGGATCGTGTGTGCCGCCGCCGGGGACACCTCGCCGTCGCGGAGCCCTGCATTGATGTCGTGCACAGCGAGGCCGGCTAGGTCCGGCGCATTGATCGTCATCGCCGAGGGTGGGGTTGCGACGCGGGTCGGCGCCGCCTCATTTCCCTGCCCGAGCAGGAAGCCCGTCAGCACCACGAGCGCTACGACGAGCGCACCGAAGACCCTCACCGGATGGCGCCGGGCGGAGCGGACGGAGCCTGTGACGGCGCCGGCCCCTCGCCCTCGCCATCTCTCGGCTGACCGGCGGAGCGCGACCGTGCGTGACTGGCGGAGCGCGGGTGACTGGCGGAGGGCCCGCCGAGGCGGCCGCCGGCGTACGACCGGATGACCCTCCATCGGCGTGATGTCAGGCGCTGGCGCAGCCGCAGCCGCACCTGCCACTGCTGGCGCTCCTTCCGCAGGCGGAGCCGGGCTGGAAGGTACGACCGCCAGCCGCCTCGGCCTCGCCATGCCGGTCGTCGGCGGCGGCACGGCTGCTGAAGGCTTCCACAGGCGGCCGGACCCGGCGCTGGGGGCGCCCGACCCGGCTTGATCGAGCCCGACGGTGGGGATGGCCGCAGTGGAGGCGCCGACGGCGCCGAGGGCGCCGATCGCAGTGGTGGCGGCGGTGCGCTCGACGGCGGTGCGCTCGAGGCGCCACGGCCGGCTCCGAGGCGACCACCCGTCCGCATCGTGGCCAGGAATCCGGCCACCGCCGGCGCGCTCGGCCGGTTGCCGGGGGCCCGGGCGGTCATCGTGCGGATCACGCTCGCCCAGCCGCTGTCGAGGTCGTGAGGAACGGCCGGCCCCCTGGTCAGGCGCGCTGCCGTGATCTCGCTGGCGGTGCCGGCGAAGGCCCGCTCTCCCGTCAGGCACTCGAGCAGCACCAGCCCCAGGGCGTAGATGTCGGCGGCCGGCTCGACGAGCTGGCCCTCGGCCTGCTCGGGGGCCAGGTAGGCGAGGGTGCCCGGCACCGTGCCGGCGGCTGTCGTGCCCACCCCGTCGACAAGCCGGGCGATGCCGAAGTCGGCGAGCCAGACCCAGCCCTCGTTGCCGAGCAGGATGTTCGCCGGCTTGACGTCCCGGTGGACGACTCCTCGCTCGTGCACGTACGCCAGGGCGCTTGCGAGGCTGGTGCCGAGCCGGGCCGTCTCCTCCGACGACAGCGGTCCCCGGATCAGCCGTGACGCGAGGCTCTCCCCGTCGATCAGCTCCATCACGAGGAACCACTGGCCTTCGTGCTCGCCGGCGTCGAGCACCCGCACGAGGTTCGGATGCACGAAGCCAGCCAACATCCTCGCTTCACCCTCGAAACGACGCGAGGTCGCACCCGGCGCCTCCGGGATCAGCTTGACCGCCACCTGCCGGCCCAGGCGCAGGTCACGGGCCCTGTAGACGTCGCCGGTGCCGCCGCTCCCGATGCGTGCCGCCAACCTGTAACGACCATCGAGGAGGAGCCCGGTGGCTGGCCTCCGGTCCTCGCGCGTCATCATGGCGTTGCGCTCGTAGGCCACGATCTACCTATTCCCCTCCGGCAGGGCCGATATTCACCTGTCGAGCGTGGCGGTAGCGTGCGACTCACATGCTGGCCGACCCCCACGCCCCTGATCAGGCGCTGCAGCCGGACGACGAACCGCCGTCCTCCGCCCCCACCCGGGGCGAAACGGGCGAGATGGTGCTTGTGGCGGGAGACCCGCCCCGCGCCAGCTCATTTGCGATGGTGCAGCTGGCAGCGGGTGGCCGCAGGCTTGCCCCACCTGGCGCCGCCAGCGGCCGCCGCCAACTCGCGCCGCCCGCCGGAACGGTCGAGCTGGCGCTTCCCGTCAGATCGGGCTTCACGACGAAGACCGTCCCTGCACAGCTCCTCCGCCCTTGCCAGGCGCTGGCTCTCCTGCTCGAGCCGGCTGGCGGCCTCGGGGCTGGCAAGGCTGCCTGGCAGGCGGTCCTCACTGCCGGCTTGGCGCTCATCGCCCGTGGCCGGGTCGTGCCGGCCGTCACCGCTCGGGGCTGGGATGCGTGGCGCATCGGCCCGCTGGATGCCGCCGACGAGAAGTTGCTCGGGGAACTGGCGGCGGCGATGCCCCCCATCGCCCATTCGGCGGTGATGCGAGGATCGGGCCGGACGATAGGCGTGCTCTCCCCGCAGGCCGCCGTGCGGGCGGCTTGGGACGCCCTCGCCGACGACTTCCTGCGTACCCCGGCCGCGCCGCTGGCGAGCGGGATGGCGATCTTTGCCGACCCCGAGCCCCAACCGGCCACGCATCTGGCGCCGTGGCTGGAGGCCGCCGGCAGCGGTCTGGAGGGCGGGGCCACCGTCGCCCTCCGCCTCGAGCTGGCAGAAACCGATGACGAGCCGCCGGCGGACGCGGCGACCCACCCGGACGACGACGGCGACGAGCTGGCCCGGGCCGTCGTGCAGGTGCAGAGCCGGGTCGACCCGAGCCTGGTCGTCGACGCCATCGACCTGTTCAGCTCGCCGGCGGCTGTGCTGGCTCGTTTCGGGGACGACGCCGAGACCGACCTGCTGCTCGCGCTGCGACGGGGCGCGAGGGTATGGCGGCCGCTCGAGGCCCTGCTACGGGCAAAGGTGCCCGACGCGCTGGCGCTCGGCGCGGACGAGCTCGGCGACCTGCTCGGCGACGCCGCTCACGCCCTCGAAGGGGCGGGCGTGGGCGTCCTCTGGCCGCGCCAGCTGCTCCACGATCCGCCACAGCTGCGTGCCGTCGCGGCGCCCCCGCCGGCTGCCGCCGGAGCCGGCCTCTCGCTCGACTCCCTGCTGGAGTTCAAGTGGGAGGTGACTCTCGGAGGGGCGACCTTGACCGAGGAGGAGATGGACCAGCTCGCCGAGGCGAAGCGGGGCATCGTGCGGATGCGGGGGCGTTTCGTGGCGGCTGACCCTGCCCTTGTCGAGAAGCTGCGCAAGAGGCGAACTCGGACCCTCCGGGCGACCGAGGTGCTGGCGGCTGCCCTCGCCGGAGGGCTGGCGGTCGACGGGGAGGTCGTTCCGGTCGAGGTGAGGGGCTCCCTCGCAGGGCTCGCCGAACGCCTGCAGGGGCTGGCCGGGGCTTCCCTCGACCTCGAGCCTCCCCCCGGGCTGACCGCCGAGCTTCGCCCTTATCAACGTCGCGGGGTTGCATGGTTGCTGACGATGTGCGAGCTCGGGCTCGGCGGCTGCCTGGCCGACGACATGGGGCTCGGCAAGACCATCCAGGTGATCGCCCTCCATCTGCACCTGCACCCGGGCTCGGCGGGCTCGGCGGGCTCGCCGACCCTCGTCGTCTGCCCGACCTCGCTTGCTCGGGAACTGGGAGAGGGAGGTGGGGCGCTTTGCCCCGGGCGTGCCGGTGCGCCGCTACCACGGCCCCGACCGCAGACTGGGGGACCTCGCCAGCAACGAGATAGTGCTCGCCACCTACGGCGTCGCCCGGCGGGACCGCCACAAGCTGTCTGCGGCCGGGTTCGGTCTGATGGTTGCCGACGAAGCACAACACGCCAAGAACCCCCACTCGGACACTGCCAAGGCGATCAGGGCCGTGGACTGCCGCGTGCGCATCGCACTGTCCGGCACTCCTGTAGAGAACCAGCTCTCGGAGCTCTGGTCGATCCTCGATTGGGCCACCCCAGGCTTGCTCGGGCCGCTCGACCGCTTCCGCGCCACCCTCGCAGTACCGATCGAGCGCTACCGGGACCCGGCTGCCAGCGAGCGGCTCTCCCGCTCGGTGCGGCCGTTCCTCCTCCGCCGCCGCAAGACCGATCCCGAGATCGCGCCGGACCTGCCTCCCCGGACCGTGACCGACATCCCGGTCCCGCTGACGATCGAGCAGGTGACCCTCTACGAGGCAGAGGTGCGCGAGAGCCTGGCGGCGATCTCCGGCGAGTCGGGGATGACCCGTCGCGGGCTCGTGTTGCGGATGCTCACCCGGCTGAAGCAGATCTGCAACCACCCCGCCCAGTTCCTCCACCAGAAGGTGCCGCTCGCCGGCCGCTCAGGGAAGCTGGCGGCACTGGAGGAGCTGTTGGAGGTGATCGTCGCCGAAGGCGACTCGACACTCGTCTTCAGCCAGTACGTGCAGTGCTGCGCACTGCTCGAGGCGCGTCTCGCCGAGCTCGGCGTCGGCACGTTGTTCTTGCACGGCGGCACCCAGGCCGCCCGGCGGGAGGACATCGTCGGCGCCTTCCAAGCCGGCGCCGCTCCGGTCCTGCTCCTCTCGCTGAAGGCGGGAGGCGTCGGCCTCAACCTCACGCGGGCGACCCATGTCGTCCACTACGACCGCTGGTGGAACCCGGCCGTGGAGGATCAAGCGACAGACCGGGCGCACCGGATCGGCCAGGAGCGGCCGGTCCAGGTGCACCGGCTGATCGCCGAAGGGACCGTCGAGGATCGCATCGCCGCTCTTCTCGAGAGCAAACGAGGATTGGCGGAGTCGATCGTCGGCTCGGGCGAGGGTTGGGTCACCGAGCTGGGCGACGCCGAGCTGGCCGACCTCGTGAAGCTGGGAGCGCCCTGATGCCGGGCCGCAGACCCGACGGCGGGTGGTGGCACGAGCCGTCGCGGCGGCTGCCGGGCAAGGGGGCGATCCGAGGTCGGGCCCCCTTCGGGGCCACCTGGTGGGGCAGGGCCTGGATAGACGCCCTCGAGCACCGAGCGCGCCTCGACTCCAACCGGCTGCCACGTGGGCGCACCTACGCGCGTGGCGGTGCGGTCGAGCAGATCGAGATCGGCAAGGGCCGTGTCACGGCATTCGTGCAGGGCTCCCGGCCGACCCCCTACAAGGTCAGCATCGGCGTGCACCAGTTCACCGGCGCCGAGTGGGAGTCGGTGTTCGATGCTCTCTCCGCCGAGGTCGGTCGTGCCGCAGCCCTGCTCGATGGGGAACTGCCCACCGAGATCGCCGACGAGCTCCGAGATCTTGGCCTCGACCTGCTGCCGGGGCCGGGAAGCTTGGAGCCGCGCTGCTCCTGCCCGGACCGTGCGGACCCGTGCAAGCACGCAGCCGCCGTCTGCTATCTCGTGTCGGATTCTCTCGACGAGGACCCCTTCGCGCTGTTCTTGATGCGCGGCCGCTCCCGAGCAGAGCTGATGTCGGCTCTTCGGGCACGGAGGGCGGCCGGCATGCGGGCAACGCCCGGCGACGAGGCGGGACGGCGCGCGCTGCCAGACGAGCGTCCACAGACGATCCGCCCTTCTGAGGCCTGGGGCCGCCGACTAGAGGCCCTTCCCGTGCTCCCATTGCCTCCCCCGCGCCTGGCTACCCGACCGTGCTCGCCGCTGATCCACCGGCCGGCAGTGGCGTCACGTCAGCCGGGCTGAGGATGCTGGCGGAGGACGCTGCGGAACGAGCATGGTCGATCGCCAACGGCCTGGAGGCGCCCGCTGTCGGTGCGGCGCCGGACGAGCTCGGGGCCGACATCGCACGATGGGCTGCCCGGCTCGCCGAGAGCGGGGACGACACCGCCGTCGCCGCTCTGGCCGAGCGCGGCTGGCCTGTCGGTGCGTGAGCTCGTCCGGCGCGCCCATGCCTGGCGCGACGGCGGCCGGGAGGGACTCGACGTGCTCGAGAGATCCTTCTCGGTCCCCGACAGGGCGGTCGCCGGCGCCCGCGCCTACCTCGCCTCGACGGTGACTTCCGGCACGCGCACCGCAGTCCGGCTGAACCGGGTCACGGCCGGCAGCCGGCAACTGCGCATCGGCCGGGACGGGCGCTGGTACCCCTATGCGAAGGCGGCCGACGGCACGTTCCAACCGGCCGGCGGTCCGATCGATCCGGCCGACCTGGCTGACTCGGCTGACCTGGCGGCTCAGTCTCCGAAGCGGTAACGCAGTGCCTCGAGCACAGGCTCGAAACCGATCCTCTGGTACACGGCGTTCGATGTCGGATTCGACAGTTGCGTGTAGAGCACGCAGTGGCGATTCCCGGCCGCCAGGCAGCGGGCACTGAGCCCGGCGACCACCGCGGCCGCATAGCCGTGGCGGCGCCTTTCCGGCGGCGTGTAGACGGCACCGATGCGCGCCACTCCGGCGACGGCTGACGGCACCGCGGCCATCGATACCGACTCGCCGTCCTGCCAGAGCCAGAAGCGGCCCTCCGCGACCCGGCGCCGAATCATGTCCGCATCGAACACGATGCCACCCTCGACCTCCTCGTGGAAGTCGTGCATCCACCCGATGACCAGATCCGCATCATCCGGGGTGGCCTGCGCGAGCGTGCCGGCGACGCCGGCGGGTGGGATCAATGTCCCGAGGCGGTAGAGCCGCTGCGCCTCGACGGGAACCGCCGGGATCTTTCGTACCGAGGCGAAGGCGCCGGCAACTCGGGAGACGACGCTCGCTTCGCCGTTGGCGCCAGGTATCACGGGTTCGGCAGCCGCCAGCTCGGTGCCGAGAGCGAGAGCGGCCTCGGGAGAGGATGCGGCCACCCCGGCAAGGAAGTCGATCGGCGACTGCATGGCTACTGCCACCACGGCACCGTTGCGCTCGACCCACCAGTAACGGCCTGGCGCGGGGTGGGCGATCCGATCGTTGAGGATGCCGAGGATGACGTTGAACGCCACCGGATCAGAGTTGAGGAAGTCCGCTGCGACGCTGAGCGCCTCTGCCGGGTCCACCGTCCTTCGCGCCTCGAAACCAGCCGAGTTGCCGCTCATCGGCTCATCGTCGCGCGCCCTCGGCCGCACGGATGAGCCAAGCGCCCTCTTGAGGAGAGTGCCCTCTTGAGGAAGACCCGAGCTGGGTACTTTATTAGGACAAGGATGTCCTAGTTTCGTACCCAGTAGCCGCCTCGCCCGGAGAGGTCCCCGGGTCCGTCCCCAGAAGGAATCCACGGCGGCTGCGGGGCTTCAACCACCGCCATCGCACCAGCCGACGATCAGCCGGTCTTGTCGCCAGTGCCTCCGTGGCAACTCGTCGGCGGCGTGAACAGTGGCGTCGTGTCCACCGGCTCGTTGGAGGGCGGGTTGAGGATCACCGTCGTCGTGCGGGTCCAGGTGTCCTCGCAGGCGAGCAGGGCGTGCTTCTCCGGATTGTGGGTGGAGTTCTTGTCGCCGCCCATCCAGAGGTCGACGTGGTTCGAGTTCACCCCGCCGCACGGGTCGCACTGGTCCTCGTGGATGAAGTACTTGTGCAGGAAGGGGACGTAGATCTTCTGGCACCAAGGACCGTTCAGGTCGTTGGGCTCGGCGAATGTCACCGGGTTCGAGTACGTGCCGGCGCCACCCGCCGTCTGATGGATGCACGGGTGAGCGATGGCCGGGCCGGGAGGTGAGTTGTCCACCCAGCCGTAGAAGGTGACCCAGTCCTTCACCGAGCTGGCCGCTCGACCCGCTGCCGGCGCCGAGGCACCGCTCGCCGCGGCCGCCGACACCATGAACAGCGAAGTCATGGCGACTGAGGCGAGCGTGGCCGTCACGCGCCTTCGCCCTCTCAGCTTGCAAAACGGGCCCCAGCGAACCGTCGTCCGTTCCGACACGGTTACCCCCTTTTGATAGGTAAGTTTCCTATTCAAAGGATTGTGCCCGAAGGTTCCCTCGATGTCAAGATCCGGCGACGGCGGCGACTGACGGTCCGGGATAGGGATGGAAGAGACACGCCTCGCCTGTGGCAGTGTTGCGACATGGTGCCGATGAGCGGCGGCGACGAGACTGTGTCTCCCGATCCTTCCGATCCCGAGAGGACCCTGGCGCCGGCGATCCCAGCCCCCAAGCTCCCGACCAACAGGATCGAGCTGCCCGTCTACGAGCCTCCCCCAGATCGCCCCCGCCGGAGGTTCGCTGCGGCGCCTTGGGTTGTAGCGGCGTTCGCACTAGGGCTGATCGCCGGGTTCCTGCTCGGGCGGACGACAGCCACCCAGTCGAAGGCGTCGACGGTCACCTCGGTCTCGCTCAGCGTCAGCCGGCAGTTGGTGACCGGTCAGACGTCGTGCCCGCAGCTCGTCTTCCACGCCCGGGTCACCGTCTCCGCCTCCCCCACCACCGTCGTCTACGAGTGGAGCCTGGGCGGGTCGTCCCACACGGCGGTAACGAGCGTCGCACTCACGGCCGGTGACACCGAGCTGGGTCTGACCTTCAGCGAGTCCGGGCGGGCGTCGGGAGTGCTGGCGCTGCACGTCCTCTCCCCGGCGGACGTCTACTCCGCCCCCGTCACCTTCGTCGACACCTGCAGCGGATAGGCCTCGAGGGCGGCGACCGCCGAGGACACGCTGCTTGCCAACCCGGACGCGTCGAGGCCGAGCCGATGCAGGATGTCGCCGGCCCGCCCGTGCGGGATGTAGGCGATCGGCACGCCTCGACGCAGCACCCGGGGACCACTGCCGGCGAGCGCGCTCTCGATCGCCGAACCCGCGCCCCCTTCGGCGATGCCGTCCTCGGCGACCACCACGAGATCGTACGAGCGCAGCTCCTGGACGAGCGCCGGGTCGATGGGCGCCACCACCCTCAGGTCGTAGACAGCCGCATCCAGCGCGGCGACGGCAGGTGCCGCGAGGGCCGCACGTGCGGCAGGGCCCGCAGGGTCCACAGCGCTCGCACTTAACGCCAGCATCCTCGCCGCCTCCTCGCAGGCCTCCAGCAACTTGCCGACCCCGACGAGGGCCACCTTGTGACCGGGCCGCACGAGGCGGGAGCGAAGACCACTACCGACCCCTGTCGCCGAGCGCGCCTCCGACTTCGGCCAACGGATGGCCACCGGTCCGCTCGTGATGGCCAGCGCGTCATGCAGCATCACCGCGATCTCCTCGTAGGAGGACGGGGCCAGCACGGTCATTCCCGGCACCTTGGTGAGCAGCACCAGGTCGAGGATGCCGTGATGACTCGGGCCGTCGTCGCCGGTCACCCCCGCCCGGTCGATGCAGAACATGACCGGCAGCCGATGCAGGCCGACGTCGTAGAAGACCTGGTCCCAGGCGCGGTTGAGGAAGGTCGAGTAGATCGCCACGACCGGCCGGAGCCCTGCCCATCGCCATGCCGGCGGCGGCGGCCACCGCGTGCTGCTCGGCGATCCCGACGTCGAAGAAGCGCTCCGGATATCTTTCTGCGAACCGCAGCATCCCCGTCGGGCCGGGCATGGCCGCCGTGATCGCCACGACTTCCGGCCGCAGTTCCGCCTCCCGCAGCAGGGCACTGCCGAACGCCTCGGTGTACGACGGCGGCTGCGGGCCGACGCCGGCGGGCGGCCCGTCGCCGGGTCGAACGGCGCAACGTCGTGCAGGCACTTCTCCTGGTCCATCTCCGCAGGCTCGTACCCGCGGCCCTTCTGCGTATGGACGTGCACCACTACCGGGCCCTCGTGGAGCGCCGCCGCCGACAGGAGCGGCTCCACCGCCGCCACGTCATGGCCGTCGACCGGGCCGAGGTAGTCGATCCCGAGCGAGCGCGAAGAAGGACTCGGGCCTCCTCGACGACTCGGGCCCCCTGTACTCGGTCTCAGTCTCAACCTCGGTCTCGGGCGACCGGGCCGTCGTCAGCAGCGACACCGTCGGGGCGTAGGAGCGGCCGTTGTCGTTGAGGACGATCACGACCGGCTGCCCGGCTGGTCCCGATGTTGTTGAGCGCTTCGTAGGCAAGCCCACCTGTGAGGGCGCCATCACCCACCACTGCCACCACGCGTCGGCGGTTGCCGGCGAGCATCCGCCCCCGGGCCATCCCGTAGGCGTAGGAGAGCGCCGTGGAGGCGTGGCTGTTCTCGACCAGGTCGTGGGCCGACTCGGCCCGGTTCGGGTAGCCCGAAAGGCCCCCCTCCTGGCGCAGACCGGTGAAGGCTGCTCCCCTGCCGGTGACGATCTTGTGCACGTACGCCTGGTGGCCGGTGTCCCAGATGATGGCGTCCGAAGGCGATTCGAAGACCCGGTGCAGGGCCAGCGTCAGCTCCACCACACCGAGGTTGGACCCCAGATGGCCGCCTGTTTCGGAGAGCCGATCGACCAGGAAGCGCCTGATCTCGAGCGGCCAGATCCGCCAGTTCCTCGCCGGACATCTCCTTCAGGGCGGCGGGGTTGCAGGCCAGCGCTCCAGAAGGGGGCTGACCCTCGACCTCGGCGAGCAAGCTCACGATCTGCCATGGCACGACCTCATCTCTGGGCTCTGTGTCATCTGCCTCAGTGCGTGTTCGACGAGCGCCCGCAACGACTGCCGCAAGCTGCCCATGGTGGCGATCACCGCCGTCGGCTCGTAGCCGCAGTGGGCCATGCAGTTGGCGCAGCGGGGGTCCCTGCCCCCGCCCGTACTGCGTCCCAGTCCGTGGTCGCCACCAGTTCCTGGTAGGACGACGGCGTACCCGTCCGCCATCAGGTAGCACGGCCGCTGCCATCCGAACACCGAATAGCTCGGCACCCCCCATGCCGTGCAGCCGAAGTCGTCCTTCCCCTCCAGGAAGTCGAGGAACAACGGAGAGTGGTTGAGGCGCCACCTTCTTGCGGTCCTCCGCGAAGGCTCGCCGGAACATCTGGCGCGTCTGCTCCGTCGCCAGGAAGTGCTCCTGGTCGGGCGCCTTCTCGTAGGCGTAGGCCGGCGAGATCATCATCGCGTCGACCTCCAGGTCGTCGTTGATGAAGTCGAGGACGTCGCGCACCGTCTTCGGCGAGTCGGTGTTGAAGAAGGTCGAGTTGGTAGTCACCCGGAAGCCGGCCGCCTTCGCCGCCCGGATGGCAGCGACCGCCTTGTCGAAGACACCCTCGCCGGTCGACCGCCTCGTCGTGGCGCTCGCGCAGGCCGTCGAGGTGCACCACCAAGGAGAAGTAGCGGCTCGGCTGGAACCTCTCCAGGCGGCGCTCGAGGAGCACGGCGTTGGTGCAGAGGTAGACGTAGACCTTGCGGCGGACGAGCTCGGCGACCATCTTGTCGATGTCCGGGTGCAGCAGCGGCTCCCCGCCTGCGATCGAGACCATCGGGGTCCCGCTCTCCTCCACCGCCCCGACCACGTCCTCCACCGACAGGCGTTGGCGCAGCACCTCGGTCGGATGCTGGATCTTCCCGCAGCCCGGACAGGACAGGTTGCACGCGAACAAAGGCTCGATCTCGACGATGAACGGGTAGTAATGCGTCCGCTTCAATTTGTGCTTCAGCAGGTGTGCACCCACACGCATGTTCTGCCGTAGCGGGATGGGCATCAGCGCACCTGCGCCGGCAGCGCGAAATGGACTGCTTCTGTGACCACTATCTCCTCCTTGACCTCGATGCCACCGAGGGCCTCGAGGGTCTCCAACAGCTCGTCTACGAGATCGCTCGGGGCGGAAGCCCCTGCCGTGACACCTATCTTCTCGATGCCCGTCAAGCCACGCCAGAGCCGACCTGCCCGGCGTCCTCCACCAGCTGCGCCGGCAACCTTCACGCTCCGCCACCTCGACCAAGCGGGCGGTGTTCGACGAGTTCGGCCGACCCCACGACGAGCATCAGGTCGCACAGGGGGGCCATGGCCCGCACCGCGTCCTGCCTGTTCTGGGTGGCGTAGCAGATGTCGTCCGCCCGCGGCGCCTCGATCTCCGGGAAGCGCCGCCGCAGCGCGGCGATGACCTCCGAGGTCTCGTCGGTCGCCAGGGTCGTCTGCGTCAGGTAGGCGACAGGGCGTCCCTCGAGCGGCTCCAGCGCGTCCACCTCTTCCGGGCTCGAACACGACGTGGATCTGCCCCGGCGCCTCGCCCACCGTCCCGATGATCTCCTCGTGCTCGGCGTGCCCGACGAGGACGATCTGGTGGCCGCGGGCCGCGAACCGGCGGCCTCGTGTGGACCTTGGCCACCAGCGGGCAGGTGGCGTCGATCACTTCCAGGTCCCGCGCGGTCTGACGCCTGGCGCCTGACGGCGGGCGACACGCCGTGAGCTGCGATCACCACCGTCGAGCCGGGAGGCACCTCGTCGATCTCCTCCACGAAGACCGCTCCCTTGCGGACGAGGCCGGAGACGACGTGGCTGTTGTGCACGATCTGCCGACGAACGTAGACAGGAGGCCCGAAGCGCTCCAGGGCCCGCTCCACGATCTCGATGGCTCGCTCGACACCCGCACAGAACGAGCGCGGGGAGGCCAGCAGGACTTCCCGTCGCGAGCAGGCGCGCGGCCCACTGCTCGAGAGGACCCCGCGCAAGCAGCAACGAACCGAGCGCCCTCGTCCTTGCCACCGCCTGCGGTCCCGCCTTGCCTTCGCCGAGCTCCCCCGAGGCGGCGATCGATCGGATCACCGCCATCGGGTTGGCCGAGTAGAGCTCGGCGACGGCGGCGATGCCGCTGCGGTCGATCGCCAGGCAGCCCTGCGAGGAGGCCGCCGCAGCATGGTCACCGGGAACCGGGGCGGGAGCCGCCAGGACCGGACCTGTCACAGCGCCGCAGCCCGCACGGGAGAGCTCTGCCGCGATCGTCGCTGCTGCCGGCAGCCTGCGGATCGTCTTGCCGTCGGCGGAGCGAAGCTCGCTGGCGACGATCACGTCGCCCGGACGGCAGAGATGCGTCGACGCCCTCTGCGATGCCGACGCTCGCCACCGCTTCGGTCGGGGGCAGTGTTTCGGTCGTCCACGAGTCTCCGCTGATGCCGAGCGCCAGCGCATCGATTCGTGCCGTCGTCAGGATGCGCAGTTCAGACGTCGCCCTCTCCCTTCACGTGGGTGCCAAGGCCGACGAGAGCGCCGTGACGACGGATGTACCGACCTAGAGCCGTGATCGGGAAAACGAGGCGGTACAGGTGGTAGTTGATGTAGAAGTCACCCGGGAAGCCGGTTCCGGTGAAGTACGGCTCGTCCCAACCGCCGTCCGGCCGCTGGGTCTCGACCAGATAGGAGATCCCTCGGGCCAGTGGCAGACCTTCGCTCGCCTCGCAACCTGCTGCCAACAGTGCGAGCAGTGCCCAAGCCGTCTGCGACGGGGTCGAGCAGCCGCGCCCGATCCAGGCGGGCTCCCTGTAGGAGCGAAGATCCTCACCCCAACCGCCGTCGGCGTTCTGGTGCTCTGCCAGCCAGGTGACAGCACGCTTGACCGACGGATCGGAAACCGGGACGCCGGCGGCCACGAGAGCTGGGACCACGGCGCCTGTCCCGTAGACGTGGTTCGCCCCCCAGCGCCCGAACCACGAGCCGTCCCGCTCCTGGTTGTCGAGCAGCCAGTCGACGCCCCGCCGCATCGCCTGCGCCAGGTGGGGAACCGATCCGGCACCCAGTTCGGCGAGCATCTCCACCACGTGCGCGGTCACGTCGGCGCTGGGAGGGTCGATCAACTCGCCGAAATCGCAAAACGGAAGCTGGCGGCAGAGCTCGCGCCTGCTCTCCACGTCGAACGCCCCCCAACCGCCGTCGTCGCACTGCATGCCGAGGACCCACTCCACCGCCCGCGCGATCGCCGGATCGTGCAGAGGCTCAGCCTTCTGTCCGGACTGGCGTCGGGGCGTCTGTCCGGCGGGGAGTCGGGCCATGCGCTCGAGGGCCAGCACCACCTCGGCGGTGTCGTCGATGTCGGGGTAGTTGTCGTTGGCGAACTCGAACGCCCACCCGCCGGGCGCCAGATCGGGGCGGCGCACGGACCAGTCGCCCTTCACGGTGATCTCCTCCCGCAGGAGCCACGCGTCTGCGACCCGCAACCGGCGGTCGGAGGCTTCCAGACCCGCGTCCCGCAGCGCGATGACGGCGAGTGCCGTGTCCCAGACCGGTGACTGGCAGGCCTCGAGACGCCGCCCCTGCTCGTCCTCGACCGTGAACGAGTCGAGGCCTCGCAGCGCTGCGGACATCACCGGATGGTCGAGGGGATAGCCCTGCAGGGACAGGGCGATCAGTGAGTAGACCCAGGGCGGCTGGATGCCACCCCAGGAGCCGTCAGCCTCCTGCCGTTTGACGACCCAACGCTCGGCCCTGCTGAGCGCCGCCCGGCGGAGCCGCCGCAAGGGGCGACGTTGATAGATGTGGAGGAATCGGTCCGCCAGCTCGAACCTGCCGCCCCAGGTCCGCAGCGAGACCGCTTTGTTCGACTTGTTCTCCGAGCCGCGCAGCGGAGGGCACGCCAGCTCATCCAGGGTCACGTCGATCGGGCGGACCGGGCGATGGGCGCTCACGATCGTCAACGCCACCACCGTCTGCCGGGCCCAGCAGGCGAAGTCGTAGATGTTGAGCGGCACGGACGGGGGCAGGAAGATCAACTCCGGCGGCATCACGGGAAGCCGCTCCCACGGCCAGAGCCCGAACAGCGCGAGCCAGATCCGGGTGAAGACCCGTGTGGCGGCGATCCCCCCGGACTCCCTCACGAACTGAGCAGCCATCGCCATGTGTTCCGCCTCCGGCCGATCGCCTGCGAGGCGCAGAGCCAGGTACGCCTCGACGGTCGTGGAGACGTCCGGCGGGCCGCCGAAGAAGGTGGCGAAGCTCCCGTCCTCGCGCTGGCGCGAGCGGATCCACCGTGCCGTCGCCTCCGTCTCGCGAGCCGTGCGGATGCCGAGGAACTGCCGCAGCAACAGGTCCTCGGCGTCGATCGTCACATTCGTCTCGAGCTCGCCCTTCCACCAACCGTCCTCGGACTGAAGCGACAGCAGGTAGTCGATGGCGCGGTCCAGGCAGAGCCTCTCCGGTTCCCCGGCGCTTGCCAGTTCGCCGGCGGGCGCCGGTTCCGCGGCCGGGCGCCGTGTCGTCGACAAGGTCGACGGCAGGAGCGATGTCGGAGGCGGTCAACGGTCCCTCGAAGCCACGAAGGTGGCGATCGAGACGAGCTCTTCCCTCGGCCCGGGTGACAGCTCTGCGCCATCGAGCGCAGCCAGCGCCGCCTCCAGATGGAGAGCCCCGACTGCCATCGCTTCGGCACGAGCGCCACAACGCTCGAGCAGATCCGAAGCCTCGGCCACTTCAGGATCGGTCAGCTCCCCGCCGAGCAACTTCGTGAGCCGCGGCGACAAGTCGCTCATCTCCGCCGCCAGCGCCACCGGCAAGGTCTTCTTGTGCTGCCTCAGGTCGTTGCCGGCAGGCTTGCCCGTCACCGCCGGCTCTCCCCAGATGCCGAGCACGTCGTCTACCGCCTGGAAGGCGATTCCAAGGTTCCAACCGAACCTGGAGAGCGCCTTCACCGTCTCGTCGGGTCCGTCCGCCAGGATCGCGCCGAGCGAGCAAGAGCATGCCAGCAAGGCGGCGGTCTTTCCGGCTGCCATGTGCACGCACTCGTCGACGGTCAGGGTCTTCTTGGTCTCGGCTGCCATGTCCTCTGCTTGACCCGAGATCATCTGTTGCGTCGCCTCGACAAGAGCCGCCGCCGCCCGCACCCGCGCAGGGGAAGGATCGTCGAGCAACAGCTGCAGTCCCAAGGTCGACAGGGCGTCCCCCACGATGATCGCGTGGCCCACCCCGTATTCCGCCCAGACCGTCGGCCGGTGCCTTCTCTCCAAGTCCCCGTCGATGATGTCGTCGTGGACGAGCGAGAAGTTGTGCGTGAGCTCGATCGCGACAGCTCCCTCGATCGCTGCCGCAGCGTCGGCGCCGCAGGCTCGCGCCCCCAGCAGCACGAGCGCCGCTCGCAGGTACTTCCCACCTCCCGACAGATGATGCCGGGCCGCATCCTGAAGGCCTGGGCTGAGGCGACTCACTGCCTCCAGAAGCGCCGGCTCGACAGAGTCCTTGGCGAGATGGAGCGCCCGCAGCGCCAGTTCGGTGCCTGCCTTCGTCGCCCGGGCGGAGGGGGCGGTCAGATCCGTTCTGCCGCGCTGAGTGTCCACGACTGTCGTCAAGCTGGGACCTCCTCGAGCTCGCCTGCCACCTGCGCACTTGCCGACCGATCTGCCGCCGATCGGAGATATTGGCGGGCAGCCCGCGCAGCGTTGGCCCCGCTTCGCACGGCTCCCTCCATCGTCGCCGGCCAGCCGGTGTCACACCACGCGCCGGCGAGGAAAAGCCCCGGGTTGCCGGTGACTGTCCCCGGACGGAGTCGTGCCGAGCCTGCACAGGCGCGAAACGTTGCCGCCCGTTCGCGCGTCACCATCCCGTCGACGACCTCAGCGCGCCTCGCCAGCGGAAAGACATCGCCGAGCGCCTGGAAGAACTGCTGCACCAGCTGGCGCGACGGCAGTGCCAGGTAGCCGGTCGCTGCCGAGAGGGAGATGGAAAGGCACTGACCGTCCTTGGTCCCGCTGGACTCGGTGCGGTCGAACACGAACTGCAGCGGTGAGTCGATGCAGGCTGCGACCGGAAGATCGGTGACCCGGCGGTCGAGCACGATGTGCACGTTGACGATCGGGCTGGCACCGAGTGCTGTCGCAGCTCTCGCCTCGGGCACGTCCGCCATGTCAGCCGCCGTCCGGGCCGCAGTCGCGATGATGACTGCGTCGGCATCGAGCGTCCGAGATCCGACCTGCAGGCGGTGCCCGGCATGCGCCGGCTCGATCCGCGTCACGCGCTCGCCTAGCAGCACCTCCACCCCCGCCCTCTCGAGCCCTCGCAATGCAAGCTTGCCGTGCAACTCCACGAGAGGGATCCTCGACCAGCCGATGTCGCCGGCGTCTGATCGATCGAGCAAGCCGATCTTGAAAACTGTGGCGGCCATCGCCAGCGAGGCCTCCTCCGCCGGCAGGTTCACCGTCGGGAGGGTGATGAGGTTCCAGAGAGCATCGATCGAGCGGGCAGACTGTCTCCTCCGCCGCAACCAGTCGGCGAAAGTCACGTCGTCGAGGCTGGGGTCGTCGAGGCTCAGGCGACGCAGCGCCAACGCCGCCATCGGTAGCCGGACACGATCGGCCAGGCTGAGGTGGCGGTAGCGGGCGAGCGCGGGCCCGAGATGTAAGGGAGCGGGGAGGTTGTTGCGGGAGATGACGGCCCGGCGGCCGCCAGGCGCCAGCACCGGCACCTCCATGCGCCTCTGCAGATGCACGTCGGACGCAGCGCCGATGCGGTCGAGGAAGCCCAAGTAGGACGAGCAGCATCGGAGGAAGACGTGCTGCCCGTTGTCGAAGATCCGACCGCCGCGTTCGATCGAGGTCGTCAGGCCGCCGAGAACCGGCCTCCGCTCGACGAGTGCGACGTCGGCTCCCGCATCCGCCGCCTCGAGAGCGGCTGCCATGCCGGCCAATCCTCCCCCCACGACAGCGATACGAGCCGCGCTCACAGCTGCTTGCCCGAGACTGCGCGAGCTGCCACGAGCAGCTTCTCCCTCGTCGGCACGGAGACTCTTCCCTTGGTCACGGATTCCGGGTCGGCCTCGATCATGTCGAGCAGGCGGAGGTAGATGCCTGCCATCGCCGCCGTGCAGGCGCGTGACCTCCTGTCGAGAAGTCCAAGCAGCTGCAACCCTTCGTCGAACCACTGGCGTGCGACCTTGCATTCGCGCTCGACGAGTCGAGCGACGGAGGCTGTGTCTCCGCTCAGATCGCCCGGGCAACCAGCGGCGGCGGCGTCCTCAGCCGGCAGGTAGACCCGGCCCATCTCCCGGTCCTCGACCACATCTCGCAGGATGTTGGTGAGCTGCAGGGCTACCCCGAGGCTGTCGGCAAGCGGAACGGCTCTCGCTGCGTCACTCGTGCCGAAGATCGCCAGCGAGAGCCGACCCACCGATCCGGCGACGAGGCGACAATATGCAACGAGATCATCCATCTTCTTGTAGGTCGTCCCCAGCACATCCATCTCGCAACCGTCGATGATCTCGGCGAAAGCCCCCATCGGCAGCTCGTAGCGGAGGTGGGCGTCGTTGACCGCGACGAGGACCGGATCCGAGCCCGGCCGCCCCGCTTCGACGTCCGCCACCTGCCGGCGCAGATCGGTGAGGCCGGCGAGCTTGGCGCTCGGCGCGCCGTCGCCGTCGCCCACGTCGTCGATCCGCCGTGCGAAGGCGTAGACCGCCGACATGGCGCGCCGCTCAGGAGTCCGTAGCAGCCTGATCCCGTAGGCGAAGTTCTTCGCCTCCTTGCGTGTGACGGCCTCACACCAGTCGTAAGCGGCAGCCACGTAAGCGTGACGGCTCATCGCAGGCGCCTCCGGTCCAGTCCGGCGGCTGCGAGGACGCCGAGGAAGTGCCGGGCGAAAGAGCCGGGCCGAGGCTTGCAGGAGACGGCGAGCACGTCGTTGTCGGCCTTGGCGATGGAATCGAGAGCTGCCATACCTCCGGCTGCAAAGCCGGAGATGGCCATCCGGCCGCGACCGTTCAGCCGCGCCGCGAGCGGCTGCCCGGAATTGAGCAGCAGTGCCGCCCGCGCCGCCTCTGCCGAGATCACGCGGCGCAGCGCAGGCGATGCGTGGTCTGCCAGCAGATCGCTCTCGCTGCACCCCGCGGCACGCATGTCGACCGCCGGCAGGTAGATGCGGCCGGCTCGAGCATCCTCTCCCACGTCCTGGAGATGCTCGACCACCTGCAGCCCCGCGCAGACATCGTCGGACAGGACGTGCAGGGAGCTGTCGTCGGCACCGATGATCGAGAGGACCAGCCGACCGACCGGCATCGCCGACAACCTGCAGTAGGCGAGCAGGTCGTCGAACGTCTCGTACCTCTTTACCAGCTGGTCCTGCCGGTTCGCCTCGATGAGCCGCCGGCACTCTCCGACGTCGAGGCCGCACTCGAAGATGGTTTCCTGGAGCCTTCGCATCGCGGGATGCTTGGCCTCGCCGGCGGCAGCCGCGTCGAGCTCCGCCTCCAACCAGTCGAGCTCGCGCAACCTGTCGCCGTCCGACTCGTCGCCGATGTCGTCCGTCAACCGGGCGAAACCATAAACAGCGAGCAGATGCCGGCGCCACCGCGCCGGCACCAGGCGCGACGCGACCGGGAAGTTCTCCCTCCGAGCGCGAGCCGCAGCCTGGGTGGTGGTGACGAGATTTGTCAGCGGGCTCGACTCCACCGATCCCACCGGCAGCTCCTTCATATAGTGCCGATGACCTACCGTCCACCTTTGTTATACGCGCCAGCACGGTCCCGTCAAGGACCACCCGCGCGTGGAGGACCTCAGAGAGGGGTGACGATCGACCGGCCTGCAGCCGGATCGGTCAGACGGCCGTAGAGGAGGCGCCGAGAGCAGGGCGCAACAGACCGACGAAGGCCTCGTCGACAACCCGTCTCGCCGTGGGGTTCGCGGCGTTGCCGCGGGCCCGCAGCCTCGGAACCAGCCGGGCGGCGATCCCGGCTGCGATCGCTGCCACCACCCCCGCCAGATTGGTCTGGTGGCGAAGCTCGCCGACTGCAACCTCGAGGATCAGCGGCGCCAGCGGCCCGAGGAGGAGGGTCAGCTTCTCGACAGCCTGCGCCTCGCTGAGCGGTGCCGGCAGCCCGTCGAGCCCCTCCCCCACCGCCTCCACCGTCGAGCGAGCCGCCGCCAGGAAGATCGCTTCCTTGGAATCGAAGTAACGGTAGAACGAGCCCTTCGCGATTCCCGCCTCGCGGCAGATGTCGGCGATGTTCACCCCGGCGTAGCCCTGGCGGGCGAAGGCCCTTCGAGCCTCCTCGACCAGCCGGTTCGCGATCAAGGAGGGACCGGAGCGCTCGAGATGGCTCGAGATCACCTCATCCCACATCCCGGGGCGAAACGCGCCGGGGTGCCCGTAGGAGACCAGGTCGGGCAGCAACTCGCGGATCGAGTCGAGGGGCAGGCCCTGGCGCTCACGGAGCAGCCTGATCACGGTGAGCGCCTCGACGTGCCGATCGTCGTAGAGGAAGCGGTTGGGCGCCAGCTGGACCGTCTCGGGGAGAAGGCCCAGGTGGCGGTAGTGGTGGATGGTCGGCACGGGCGTGCCGGTGCGATCCGCCAGCACCGAGACGGTGAAGCCGCCGAGGGACTCCTCGAACGACGCGTTCGGCTCGGCCACTAACTTCGCAGCACGTGGGCCTCGTGAAACTCGTGACGGACTCAAGCGCGAACGCTCCACCGCTCACATTGTGCCATGAGAACTGCCAAGTCCTCCCGATTAAGTTTCGAATTGGAAACCGGCTCTTGGAGGATACGCCGGAAGCGGCCGAAGAGCTATACACCTCGATAGCCGCCGGAGACCAGCTTGTCTCGGCGCCCCCCGCCCTGCTGGACTACCTCGGGCATGCGGGCGGGGCGCACGAGGTCCTGGTGATCACCCCGGCGCGCGAGTTCGCACCGATGCACACAGCGGCCAAGACAGCCGCAGCGATCTCCAGCTGGCCGTTCGAGGTCGTTGACTCGCGGACGGCCGGCGCCGCCGAGTACCTGGTGGTGGAGGCGACATTGCGGGTGATCGAGCAGGGTGCAGGAGCGGCTGAGGCGGCCGAGCTGGCCAGGGACCTCGCCCTCCGCACGGAGCTGGTGGCTGCCCTGCCCGATGCAGGTCCGGGAACGGGGGTCGGGACTGTCGAGCCGAGTAGGTCCCGCCGGCAGCCCGGGCCCGCCCCGATGCGCTCGCTGGTGCGCATACGAAACGGCGCGGCGATAACAGATCCAGGCGACGAGGAATCCGACATCGACGACCCGATTTCCCGCCTGCGGTCGGAGTGGCTGGAGGACGGCGGATGGAACGCCGACATGACGGTCGTGTTCCACAGCGGCGCGCCCCTGCTGGCCTCGGAGCTTGCGACCCGGCTCGGGTGCGACGCCCGAATCGGCAGGCTCAGCCCTTCGCTGGGCCAGCTCACGGGGATCGGCTGCATCGGGATCGCCTGGACACGCCGGGGCGAGTCGCCCACTTAGGCTGACGCAGGATCTCAGGTCTGTAGAGGATCGATTGGGCACAGCAAGGTCTCTCGGGCAAGCTCTCGTCGGCACGGCCGTCGTGCTGATGGCATGCGTCAGCGCAGCGTGCGGTCCCGAAGGCAACGGCATCTCGTCCGAGAGTCCTCAGCAGGTTCTCCATGCAGCCCTGTCGGCGCTGTCTTCATCGAGCTCGGTGACAATCGACGGTACGGTCACCAAGGGCTCCGAGACACTCACGGTCGACCTCGTAGCGTTGAAGAACGGGAACGTGAGCGGGTCGCTCATCTCGGGGGCCGGGATCCTCAGCGTCGTTCAGGTCGGTGGCACCGACTACGAGAAGGGCACGACGAGCTTCTGGAGAGCGACCGGCGTGCCGGCGTCCGATGCTACGAAGCTGAACGACCTCTGGGTCTCGATGTCCGCGTCGAAGGGAGACGTGACGCAGTTCGGCCTGCCCGAGCTGGCCGGCCGGATCGGGCCCGACCTCGGCACGGTCTCGGGAGGCACCACGGCGATCGTCGACGGCCAGCAAGCCGTCTCCGTCCAGAGGAGCGGTCGCGGGATCGTCTGGGTCGCCACGACCGGGACCCCATACCCACTGCAGATTGACTACACGGGCGGCCCGCTCGGGATCGGCACGATCACGTTCTCCGGCTGGAACCGGGGCGGCACCCCGCTGCCTCCTGCCGGAGCGCAGCCGTTGTCGAGCGTCCTCGCCGGCAACACCGGAAGCGGGTCGACCGGTTCGACAGGCGCCACCGGTAGCACCGGGAGCACTGGAACGACTGGCGGGACCGGATCGACCGGATCGACCGGATTGACCGGATCTACCGGCTCGACGGGTTCGACTGGCTCGACGGGTGGGACGGGCTCGACGGGGAGCACGGGCTCGACGGGGAGCACCGGCTCGACCGGTGACTCCGGCACTACCGGGGACGCTGGCTAGGGCTTCCTGTGTCCGGCGGCGTCAGATGATCAGGTGGACGTCGCCGAACTCGTGCCAGAGGTAGCCCTCGTCCAGTGCCGCCCGGTAACTCCGCTCCAGCAGCGCGGCGCCACCAACTGCCTGCAGCATCGCCAGATGTGAAGCCTCAGGCTCGTGCCAGCCGGTCAGCATCCCGTCCACAGACTGCACGACCCGCTCCGGCGTCACGATCGTCTGCGTCCAACCACTCGCCGGGTGGACCGATCCCCGGTCGTCGACGACAGTCTCGAGCGCCCGCACGACGGTCGTGCCGACGGCGATCACCCGCCCGCCCGCCCGCCGAGTCTCGTTGATCCGTCTCGCCGTCGCCGCCGAGACCCTGAAGTACTCGGGATAGGGCGGCTCGCATGACTCCAACGAGGCGACCCCGGTATGGAGAACGATCGGTACCACCCCGACGCCCTTGGCCACCAGCCGAGTCAGCACTTCCGGTGTGAAGGGGCGCCCGGCCGACGGCATCTCGGCCGAACCGGGCTCGTTGGCGTACACGTTCTGGTAGGCGGTGATCGGCCAAGAGCCGGCGACGTAGCCATACCGGATCGGCCGGCCGTGGACCGCCAGGTACGTGAGGAGGGGGATTCCGGTGTGGACGCGGGCAACCCAGAGCCTGACGCCTCGGTTGATCGTGGCGTAGGGCGCCAGCAGCACGATCTCAGCGCCGTCGGGCAACTTCAGCATCTCTCCGCCGCTTGCGTCGAAGAGCGGCTGGCCGTCTCGCCGCAGCTCCAGCGTCCAGAGACCGGCGGGCAGCCGCGACGAGAGATGCACCTGCAGTGGCAGTCCGTCTCCGCCGGTCGCATCCAGCTCGGCGGCGAGAGTCCCGGAGGTGTTGATCACCACGAGATCGCCCTCGGACACGAAACGCGGGAAGTCGGTGAAGTGGGCGTGCTCGATCTCGCCCGTCCCGCGGCGCGCCACCATCAAGCGGACAGCGTCTCGCGTGATCCCGCGAGCCTCTGGCGGCACCGATGCCTCCAGCTCGGGTGGCAGCTCGAAGCTCGGCCCTGCCGGCGACCATGCGTTTTCCAACGGCGCGAGGGAGGTCATCGAACTGCCTGCGCGGGTGACACGCCTGGAGTCTCGGCATCACGGTCGCGAGCGGCGGTCGGGATATCTGCAGCACGGTAGCGACCGCTCGGCAAGCTCCCTTCGATTAGCTCGACCAGTGCCGGAACTACCTCTGCCGGATCTGGTCTGTCCGAGATGTCCTCACCGGGGAAGGCAAATTGATGCATCTCGGTCCTCATGTCCCCGGGATCGACGGTCAGAACCCGTAGCCACGGTTCCTCGACGGCCAGCACCGATCCGAGCAACTCGAGCGCAGCCTTCGAGGAGCCGTACACTCCCCAACCCTCGTATGGCACGACAGCTGCGTCGGAGGTCACGTTGAGCACGAGCGGTCGCCCGGACCGCCGCAGCAGCGGGAGGACCTGCTGCACGAGACCGATCGGTGCGATCGCGTTCGCCTCGAGGACCAGGCGGAGGTCAGAGAGCTGAACGGCGCTGAGGCTCGGAAGCGGGCTCGGGCCGAGAGCACCTGCGTTGTTGACTAGGGCGTCGATGCCACCGAGTGCGCTCGCCGCATCGACGAGCGCCTGCCGGTGGTCCGGTTGGGTGACATCGCCCGCTATCGCCCGAATGGTCGCTCCCGCGGCGCCTGCCACAGCCGTCAGCTCGTCTGCCGCACGAGCGAGAGCGTGACTGTCCCGGCCGTCGATGACGAGCGACCAGTCTCGCTGAGCAAGCCCCTTCGCCAGGGCCAGCCCGAGTCCTCTCGACGCTCCTGTGATCAGTGCTGCTGGAGAGTTCGGCATGGCTCCTCCGTTGCTTTGTCATTCCGATTAAAGGTAGCTCTGACTTACTTTATTCCTGCCGCTGTCGTCCCCGACCGAATGGCCCAAGATTTCTTCTTCAAAACGCTTGACATCCCTCCAACATCATGTACACTCGAACATATGTTCGATTGGTTGGTCGACGCCGAGGAACTCGTGCGTGCGGGCGCCGAGTCTTTGCAGGGGTCTTCGATCTCCGGTCCCGAGGCGGCCGGGATGTTCTCCTGCGCCGAGCGGCTGGTCCGGTTGGCGGAGTTCGTCAAGCTCACCTCGCTCGCCCGCGTGATCGAGACGAAGCAACATTTCGAAGAGGGCGCAGCCACACCTGGACGATTCGTGGCACGTGTCGCCGGTTGCTCGCTCGGGGCAGGCGGCCGACTGGCCGAGACGGCGGAGCAGCTGCAGACCCTACCGATCCTGGAACGCTCGCTGCGGCGTGGGGAGCTCGAGCGCGGAGCCGCCGAGATAGTCGCCAGAGCCGCTCACGACGCACCCGAACGAGAAGAGGAGCTGGTCCGCTTGGCGACCCAGGTGCCCTTCTCCGAGCTCGTGCGGCGTTGCCGGCAGGAGGTTTCCTCCCGACAGCGAGAGGGTGACAAGGTGGCCGCTGAGAACGAGCTGCACGACAAGCGCTATCTGCGCACCTGGACCGGACGTGACGGCTCGGGCAGGGGCGAGTTCGCTCTCGATCCGCTCGCCTACGGGCGGCTGCTCGCCTCCTTGGAGAAGGAGACGAAGGAACTGGTCAAGGATGCCGCCAAGCGCGAAGGGGAGCGGCCCTCCCTCGCACAGCTCCAGGCGGATGCACTCGTAGCCCTCGCCGACCGACCGATCGGCGAGGGTGGAGGGGCCCGGCCGCAGCTCGTGCTTCGCGTCGATCTCGCCGCCTTCCGCCGGGGCGAGACAACTCCAGGGGAGAGCTGCCACCTCGAGGGAGTGGGAGAGGTCTCTGTGACCACCGCCCGCTCGCTGCTTGGAGATTCGTTCTTGAAGCTGGTGATCAAGGACGGCCGGGACCCGCGATCGATCACCCATCTCGGGAGGACGGTGCGGGCGCATCTCGAGACCGCCCTTTGGGAGCGGGATGGCGGTTGTGTCGTCTGCGGCACCACTCGCTACATCGAGCGTGACCACTGGCAAGTCGACTACAAGGACTCGGGGCCGACCGAGCTCGAGAACCTCTGCCTGCTCTGCGTCTCCTGCCACCGGATGAAGACCCACCGCGGCTGGCGGTTGGAAGGTGGTCCAGGCCGATGGCGATGGACCGCCCCTGAGGGCTTCTCCGATCGCGACGATGACGGTGGGCGATCACCGACACCACCCCCGCCGGCACCGACGCCGCCTACCAGCTCGCAGCGCGCCGCCTGAGCCGCCTCCGCGGCAACCTCGGCGCGCCTCAGCCCTGCAACACGGCAGCGTCTGGCTGCAGAGCTTCGAGGATCGGCCGTCACGATGCCGACCCATCAGCTCGCCAATATGCCTGACCGACACGTGAGCTGGACCCGAGCTACGGGTCCCGCTCCGCCGGGTCTGTCTGGCAGCTCGACTCGGTCTTTGAAAACTGAATAGACCGGCGGCCGCCCGGTCGGTGCCCGGCGAGGCGCGGTATCGAGCGCGCGAGCACCGAGCGCGCATGAGCCCCGGGCGATGGCGTTGCGCACATCAGCCCGGGGCTCGCAGACCTTGATCGGTCGCCGTGGACCGATCAGATATCGGTGATCAGATCATCTCCCGGTCGGTCTCGCGGACGACCGTACGAGAGCCAGGTTCCCTACGCCCGCCACCGAATCCACCCCACGAGTTCCAGAACGCCAGCGACAGGAAGAAGCCGACCGCACCGACGATCATGAGGATGATGCCGATCGTGTGGATGTTGAAGCCGGTGGTAGTAACCGTTACTGCGAATCGCAGAATTGCGCCCAATGCGATCAGCACCAGGCTCGTCCCGATGCCCATAATCAAGGTCTCCTTCGGTCAAGGCGCAGAGCGCCGACTGCATCTCCCCTTCACCTTCAGTGAAAAACGGATGCCCCCATCAGCCCTCGGCCAAACACGACTGCCGAGGTAGAGGCACCGCCGCCACTCACGGCCCTGCAAGACTGGCCGTGTGAGCGGGCTCCGCTGCGAATGGCAGGGTGGCTGCGAGCTCGAGCTGCGCGGCGACCGGATCTCCATCGGGCGCGGCGACGACAACGACGTCATGATCGGTGACGATCGTGTCGTGTCGCGTCACGCACGCGACGATCGAACGCCGGGGCGACAACTGGGTGCTGCGCGATGCGCACAGCCGGAACGGCACGTTCGTCAACGGCACGCGGGTCTCCGAACACACACTTGCTGCCGGCGACCGGATCTCGGTGGGCAGCTGGGTGATCACGTTCGTCGAGAAGGATGACCCGCAATCGACCGTCGACGTCGGCTCGAACTCGGCGCGCTCGACCGGAACGGCGCGGGCCCGCTCGGTCGAAGACCGTTCGCAAGTGCTCTCGGCACGCGAGCGCGACGTGCTGGCCCTTCTCGCCGACGGCGCGACCGACCACCAGATCGCCAAGGCCCTCTTCATCAGCGTGGCCACGGTGCGCTCGCATCTCGACAGGATCCGGGACAAGACCGGGTGCCGGCGGCGGCCGGAGCTGACGAGGCTGGCAGTCGAGCTCGGGCTGCGCTGAAGACATGATGTAGCGCCCCAAATCCGCCAGCCGCGGGACCCGGTATGCAAGAGTCATGAGGCGCGCTGGCGGAGCCGATGGCCGGTGCCGGCGCGTGTCAAGGCCATACCGAGCGACGATGCGGGTGAACTATGCGGGTGAATGTCTGAGGCAGCCTCGTACGAAGGGATCGCCGGGGACCTGCTGAGATCCGCGCGTGCCGGCTCCGGCCTCACGCAGGCTGAGCTCGCCGGGCGGGCCGGCGTCTCCAGGGGCATGGTCTCGTCCTACGAGAACGGTCGCCGCCAGCCGACGCTCGCATCGCTGATCCGCTTGATCGAAGCCGCGGGAGCTGAGCTCCACATGAGGATCGAGAGCAGCGCAGACTCGGACGACACCTACGAGGGCGGGCCACGTGCCGGGCGCCCGTTCATCGAACGCAGGCGTTACGCCCGAGATGAGACCGAGCCAGGCGGCTGAGACCGATCCCCGAGGCTTCCGAGCTCGAGCGAGTATGCGATCAGGTGCAGAGGGCTGGCCTCGGTGAAGGGAGGATCGGCGTAGAACTCGTCGAGCTCCTCCCGCCGCTCGAAGCCTATCCGCTCGTACATCCCCCGCGCCACCGCCATCGGCGCCGTCGAGTGGAGGAACACCCGCTGCTTGCCCTCCGAGCGGGCGCGTTCGATACAGGTCTCCGTCAACAGCCTGCCGGCGCCGCGCCCCTGGACGGCTGGGTCTACCGCCAGCATCCGGATCCCGGCGGCCGCGGGATCGGTGAACTCGCTCATGTTGCGGTTCGGGTCAGGCACGTAGGTGACGCTGCCGAGAACCGCGGCGCCGTCGGTCGGATCCGCACCGCTTGGCGACGAGCCCTCGACGGCGACCAGGACGATGCTGTCAGCAGCTCTCGCGGCCACGTCCCGCAGCTCCTCCTCGTAATCGCCGAGCGGCACGTTCTCACGTAGCAGGCGGTAGGCGGCGACTGTCAGCTCGCCCACCGCGTCAAATTCCTCCGGACGGACCTGGCGGACCTCCACCGGCTTCCCTCCCGGACTCGATCTCCTCCGTGATCGGCTGCCTGCAGCCTTCAACGACCCGCCTCGGCTGTCTTCGTCCTCTCCGGCTGCACCGGCGGCTCTGGCTGCGCCGGCTGCGCGGGATGCAACGGCTGCAACCCCTCCAGCCTCGCCAACGTCCGCCGCGCCGCCGCCTGATCACCTGCGCACCCCCTATCGCGCAACCGGTCGGCCACCGCCAATCGGTGTTCGGCGTCGACGTTGCCCCCGTACTTGAACTTGCCGCGGACCTCCTCGACGGCAATCGAGACGCCTCTTATAGAAGTCAGCTTCTGCGGGTGCGCCACCTGCGGATCGGCCACGTCGACATCGGGTTGCAGGGTCCTGAGCTGGCGACGCAGCAGTTCCGCAATGGCGCAAGGTTCCTCGACGACCGTCGCTCTGCCGATCAGTTGCACTGCTGCGTAGTAGGTGGTCGGGATACCGAGCCGAGGATCCTCGTCACCGATCGCCTTCCACGAGGAGGGCACGAAGGCCCAGTCGCCTGCAACGCTGAGGAGCACCCTCGGTTGTTCGGCCACTGCCGCGAAGAACGGGTTCCGAGCGACGAGATGAAGGATCACCTCGTCGCCCTCCAGGACGAACTGCGTCGGTACCACCACAGGCACCTCGCGATCCCTACCCGCGGCAACCAAGTGGCCGAAGCCCTGCGCATGAACGAACTCGCGCCACTCCTCTTCGCCGGAGGTGCGATCCACCGCTGCGATGTACAAGGCGTCCTCCTGTCGCGCAAACCTGGTGCGGCCCCCGAGCGTAGAGCGCCGCCATGGCACGATTGCGTCGTGGAAGCGAGGGCCGACACCACCCGAGTTGATCGCTTCCTCTGGGCGGTCCGCATCTACAGGACGCGCTCCATGGCCACCGACGCGTGCCGGGGCGGGCACGTCAAGGTCAACGGTTCGACGGCCAAGCCCGCGACCGCCGTCCGGATCGGCGACCGGGTGGCGGCGCATGCGGGCGGGCGCCAGCGCGAGCTCGAGATAGTGGCCATCATCGACAAGCGTGTGAGCGCGCCGGCGGCGGCGGCGTGCGTGCTCGACCGCAGTCCGCCGCCCCCCGAGGGCCAAGGCGATGTCCCGGCCTTCATCCGCGAGCCATCCGCCGGCCGGCCCACCAAGAGGGATCGCAGGCAGCTAGACCGTTTACGGCACCGCTGAAGGCCGCCGTCGGAGCCCGAGCCCCTGGCCCGACCTACGTGCGCGAGGAGCGCCGGACGGACCTAGGGTTCAGCGAGGATGCATCTGCTGTTCGACAACTGGACCGCCGATCCGACCCTGCTGGCCATCGCGGCCGTCTCTCTGCTCCACCTTGTCGGCCACAGCAGACAGGTCGCTCTCGCACGAAAGCGCGGGCGGACGATCGTCGCCCTGCGGCAGCAGGCCGCCCTCTTCCAGGCCGGGCTCGTCGTGCTGGCGCTCGCCATCGCCTCCCCGGTCAATGCCGCCGCCAACCGCTATCTCGTCGCCCACATGGTGCAGCACATCTTCTTGATGTTCTTCGCTCCCCCCCTCGTGGTGCTCGGAGCCCCCTGGCTGGCGCTGGTCGCCGGGCTCCCGCCGAGCATTCGCCGGGCCTTCACCTCCGCCTACCGCGCCACCCACCGGCACCGCCTTCTCCGCCGGCTGCGGGACGTGCTCGCCTACCCCGTCACTGCCATCCTCGGTTTCAACGTCGCCATGGTGTTCTGGCACCTGCCGGGGCCATACGACTACTCGGTGCAGCACCGCCTGGTTCAGATCCTGGTCGAGCACTACAGCCTCTTCCTCCTCGGTGTGGCCTTCTGGCTGCAGCTGATCGCCTCGAGACCCTTCTCCCCGATGCTCCCGCCGCTACGCCGGGCATGGGCGCTCGTCGGGACCAACGTCGTGATGGTGGTCCTGGCCATGACCCTCGCCCTGTTCAGCGGGCACGCCTACCCCGTCTACACACACGTCGGCGGCCGAGTCCTGTCACAGCTCGCCGACCAGCAGATCGGGGGCGCCACCCTCTGGGTTTGCGGGGACCTTACGATCGCGCCGAGCCTGTACGTGTTCATCGCCCGCTGGCTCCGAGAAAGTGAGAAGGCAGAGGACGACACGATCGAGCGGATCCGTGCGGCGAGGGCCCGGGCGGCCGGTGCCGGCCGCTAGCAGGCAATAAGGGCGCTGACCAGATCCGCACGACAGCCGCAGGAGACGCATCTTGACCGAGGGGCAGATGACAGCTGAGGGAGAGGGAGCCCTCGGCTCAGAGCTATCGGAGGCAACCGAGGGGGCGGACACAGCCGAAGCCGCCCTTTCGGACGAGGAGCGCTTCGAGCGCTTCGAGCGACGCCGCCAGCGACGGCGCATCCGGCTGATGTCCGTTGCCGCCGGGGTCGCCCTCGCCCTTGCAGTGTCGTTCGTCACCTACGCCGTGATGCAGGCCAACAAGGTCAAGCAGCCGTCAACGTTTGCGACGCTGCCGACGCTCGCACCCAACGCCAAGGCACCGGGCTTCCGTCTCCCCCGCCTCGGCGGCGGCGGGGATGTCTCGTTGGCCTCCTACACGGGGCGGCCCGTGGTCCTCAACTTCTTCGGCTCCTACTGCACGTTCTGCCAGCAGGAGCTCAACGCCTTTGCCGCCGTCTCGTCGAAGTCCCACTCGGTCGCCTTCGTCGGGATCGATGTGGAGGAGCCGAGCCCCGGCAAGGCGATCTCGATGATGCGCACGGCTGGCGACCTGTACCCGACGGGCCTTGATCCCGATGGCACCGTCGCCACCGAGTACGACGTCCAAGGTCTGCCGGTGACGGTGGCCATCGACGCCTCCGGCCGGGTGGTCGGGGTGAGCGTCGGCGCTCAGACGGTGGCGAGCCTCGACCGGATCGTCGCCACGCTCTCCAAGTGAGCGGTCTGCGAACTGACCGCGAGCAGGCACTCGCCAAGCCGCCCCCGGCGATCGGCAAGCGCAAGCTCGGCATCGGCGTCGCCGCGTTCGTCGTGCTCGGGGTCGTGGGTGCCCTGCTCGGCCGCCACGACAGCTACCACCCGCCGGCATCCTCGACCACGGCGATCGGACCGACCGCACCCGTCGTGATCCCGAGCGGCACGATCCCGGCGTCGCTCGGGGCTTTCATCGGGGTGAGCCCGGCGTCGGGGAGAGCGCCGGGTTTCGCGCTGGAGGACCAGCACGGCTCGACCGTCTCGCTCTCGTCGTTCGCAGGAAAGGCGGTGGTGCTCACCTTCCTCGACGCCACCGGCCCCGATCTCTCACCGGTGCTGGCGGCGGAGGTCGTGCGGGCAGACCACGACCTCGGCGCCAAGGCGTCGAAGGTGGCGTTCGTCGCCATCGACACCACCGCCAGTCACTCCTCGCAATCCGCCCTGCGGGCCTTCTGCACCGCCTACGGTCTGAGTGGGATGAGCAACTGGTATTTCCTCGGCGGATCCGGACCTCGGTTGTCGTCCGTGTGGTCCGCCTACGGGATCAGCGTGTCCGTCGACCCGAACGCCCCGATCGTCCTGCACACGGAGAAGATCGTCTTCATCTCCGGCGGCGGCAGTGAGCGCTAGGTGGCGACGCCCTTCGGCAACCAAGGCCCCGACGGCACCTACTCGCTCCCCGCCGACCAGATCGCCCGTTACGCGCAAGGGATCGCCGACTACGCGTCGGCGGCCCTGAAGTGAGGAGGACAGATGAGCACGGAGGTTCCACAGCAGTCCTCGGACCTCGATCCGGTCACCTATAAAGAGCTCTTCGCGGCCGAGGTGGAAAGGGGCATGGGACGCGCGCTGGTGGCGCCGGCCCGCCTTCCTCCTCGCGATCGCGGTGGTCGTCCTGGCGGCGAGTCATCCTGCTGACCGACCTCCCAGTGCCCGCAAGCCACAGCGACACGGTCGCCTCCGTCACCTCGTACGTCCAGGAGGTCGAGACGGACGCCGCCCCCTGCAGCTACGCCATGGGAGAGGCGTGGCAGATCTATCAAGCGCAAATCACCGGCACGGCAACCGCCTCGGACAAGGCGCAGATGCCGAACCTTCTGCAGCAGGACCTGGAGGCGTGCTCCTACCTGCAGGACGACGTCGTCGATCTCGCCGGCATCGCGGTGCCGCCCTGCATCCGGCGGGATCAACCTGCGGGGCCTCTCGTCGGCGACGCTCGCCTGGGTCGACCCGGACGCCCTCGGCGCGATCACCGATATCGAGAACTTCATCCTGCAGCCGAGCGATCGCAAGCCTTTGACAGACCTGACGCACCGTGAGGCCGCCCTTGCCGCCGACCGCGCCAGCGCCGAGGCGCAGCTCGCCAAGGTGGACGCTGCGCTTCGTACCAAGCTCCCCGCCTTGCGGCTGTGGGCGATGCCCTCGAAGTAGCGGGAGTGCCCGTAGCGGTAGGTAGCAGTTGGTCAGGCGGAGGGGCGCCTCTGGAAGAAGATCCAGATGCATACCGCCCCGAACACGCCGAGCGGGATGGCGAAGGTGAGGATCTGCGGGAGCAGCGGGCTGCCACCGGCACTCGGGATCGGCACCACGCCGAGCAAGGCTGCAACGAACAGGTTCATCTCAATGCACCTCGTAGAAGAGCAGCCAGAACACCAAGGACACCACCGCTGCATAGCCCCAGAAGTAGGTGCAGCCTTCCACCGAGGCACGGAAGAGCTTGGCCGGCGCCAACTGTGACACGGCCGCCCCTCCGTCTTCTGCGAGGGCCCTCCGCAGCCTGATCGAGCGCGCCAGCAGCGTCTCCAGCCAGTAGCTGGCCCCGAGGAGCAGCCCTGTGTTGAGCGGGCCCCATCCGACCACGCACGAGGCATAGCCGCTCGAACCAGGAGCGAAGCCGAGCCTCGTCAGCTCGAAGACCTGCAGCCCGGCAGCGATCAAGCCCGCCAACACGGCCATCCAGCCGGCCACCTCCCAGTCGACCGTAGAGCCGCGCCGCATTCGCAGGGTGCCGAACGTGGCGAGGACGGCGGCCGTCACGGTGAGGGCGAAGATGGCGGTCCCGAGGCCGCCTGGAGCCGTCACCCCGCCGGGCCGCCAGAGGTTGCTCGAGTTGGACGAACGTAGGTAGAAATACGCGAAACCCAACCCGGCGAACAAGAACGTCGCGCACGCGATCGCCAACCGGCTGCCCGTCCACAGCGCCGACTCGGCGCAGCGAAGTTCGTACGCCGCCTCCTCGCCCGTCTGAATGATTCCGGACGCCGGCACGTGCGAGTGTGTCGTGTCGCTCATGGGCTAGCTCTCCCCCTCGGTCTCGGCCTGCACGACGCCCACCGGTCTGTCCGCCTCGAGCGGGTGCACCAGTTCCTCCTCACCGAGATCTGCGACCGGTGGTGCATCCGGCTCCCCGTAACGGTACGGGTCGGAGAGCACGATCGGGATCCTGGCGAAGTTGTGCAGCGGGACGGGATTCGCCGTCTGCCACTCGAGGCCCCGCGCTCCCCAGGGATTGGGACCGGCCGGCACCCTGGCGACGTACATCGAGTAGATGAAGTTGATGGCGAAGATCAGCATCGACCCACCGAGCAGGAACGCCGACACCGAGGCCCAGTCGTTGAGGAACTGCAGGTTGGAGGCGTACTCGAACACGCGACGTGGCTGTCCGAGGAACCCGAGCAGGAACATCGGGAAGAACGTCGAGTTGAAGCAGATGAACATCGTCCAGAAGTGGATCAGCGACAGCTTCTTGTTGAACTGGTAGCCCATCATCTTCGGCAGCCAGTAGTACAGGCCGCCGATGAAGGCGAAGACGAGGCCGCCCATGATCGTGTAGTGGAAGTGGGCGAGCACGAAGAACGATCCGTGCACGGTCACGTCCACCGGGACGTCCGACAGGAAGACCCCTGTGATGCCACCTATCAGGAAGTTGAAGTACATCGCCAGCGCGAACAGCATCGGCACCGTGAACCGTATCCGCGCCCGCCAGAGGGTCCCCATCCCGACGAGGAAGATGAATCCTGTCGGGATCGAGATCAGCTCCGTCGTGAGCATGAACAGCGGCCGCATGTTGGGATCGATGCCGCTCTGGAACAGGTGGTGCTGCCAGACGAAGAAGGACAGCGCAGCCACGCCGAGCATGCCCGCCACTCCCACCCGGTAGGCGAACAGCGGCTTGCGGGAGAAGGTCGTCAGCAGCTCGCCGACGATCCCGAAGCCCGGGAGCGCCATGATGTAGACCTCGGGGTGACCGAAGAACCAGAAGAGGTTCTCCCACAGGAACGACGCTCCGCCGTGCTCGTTGACGAAGAAGGCGGTCTGGACGGTCCTGTCGAGGGCGCCCAGGTACACCGAGGCGATGAGGACGGGCGTCGCCAACGTCAGCAGGGCGGACGTCGCCAGCATCGACCAGACGAACATCGGGAGCCGGCTCCAGGTCATCCCGGGCGCCCGGTAGTTGATGATCGTGACGGCCATGTTGAACCCTGCGAGCACCATGCCCGTGCCGATGATCCCGAAGCCCACGAGGTAGGGGTCCATGCCCAGTCCCGACTGCGTCTGCAGCGGCGCATAGCCCGTCCAACCGGTCGGGAAGCCACCGAGCGGGATGGCGGTCAGGATGCACATGTACCCCCCGGAGAACAGCCAGAACGACCAGGCCTCGACCCGCGGCAGAGCCATCCGGCGGGACCCGATCATCAGCGGCACGAGGTAGTTGCCGAGGGGACCGAGGACGAGCGAGCTCGCCATCATCATCATGATCGTCCCGTGCTCGCCGACGAGGGCGATGTAGGTGTCGGGAGCGATGATGTGCGTGGTCGGAGTCAGCAGCTCAGTGCGTATGCCCATCGCCAGCAGCCCGCCCGTGAACAGGAAGAGCAGGACGACGATCGTGTACTGCATGCCGACGACCTTGTGGTCCAACGTGAACTGGAAGTAGCGGGTCCAGCTCCTGTTGTCGTACTCGGTCAGCGGGTCACGGCCGATGATCTTGGCGAGGGGGTAGTTGAACGCTCCGATCCCCGCCATCCATCCGACGATGCCGAAGAGCAGGCCGAGCACGATGGCGATGTCGTTGCTGCCGTTGTTCTGGACCTGGGGGTACTGGCTGGCTATCAGGTTGCCCGCCCAGTGCCCGAGCGCGTAGCCGCCGACCGCGCCGGCGATGGCTGTGAGGACGCTCTGGTAGCGGTAGGGCCGCCGCGTCACCCGCGACGGGGTACCGAGGTCGGCGGCGACCGCCTGTCCCTGTCCCGTGACTGTCACGATGATCCTCCGGAGGTCGTGGTCGGAGCATTGGGTTGCGTTCCATAGGTGTCGCTAGGGCTGTAGGGGTCCTGGTCGTCGTCGTAGAACCCGCCGTCGGCGCCGTTGGCGTCAGGCGTGTAGGTCCAGGCGAAGGCGGGAAGGAGCTTGGTCGCCGAGGCGAGGGACACCTGCTGCCCCTTGGCCCAGGAGACGAAGCTCGATGGTGAGACCACGGTGCCCGAGTTGAACATCGCCCCGTGCCATTCGCCGCACAGCTCGTCGCAGCGCACCTCGAAGTTGCCGAGCTCCTGGGTCGTGGCGTAGGCGACGTTGTCGAGGCCCGGATTGGCATCGGCCTTGATGCCGATCTGGTAGGCCCAGAAGTCGTGGATCACGTCGAGCGATGTGACGTGGAAGGCGATGGTCGTGTTGTTGGGCAGCATCAGCTGGTCGGTCTCGAAGCCCCCGAACTGCGGGTAGCGGTAAGACCACTTCCATTGCTGCCCGATCACCTGCACCACGAGCACGTTGCTCGGGCCGGGCGTCCAGGTCGGCGAGACCTTGCCGGTCGCGGCCCACGCCGGGACGGGCCCCTGGCCGCCCCCGGCGGCGCCCGGAAGCACCAGCTCATAGGTGCCGAACACGAACAGTCCCATCACGACCGCTGTCGTGAAGCTGATCCAGGAGAACTGGATCGCGAGGTGGGACCTGAGCGGCGGCCCGTCGACGTCCGGATCACCCGGTCGTACCCGCCAGGTCCACACGGCGTAGCCGAAGTAGACCCACACCGCCAGCACGACCGGCGCGGCGGCGGCGAGGACCACGGTGGCGTCCCACTGCGTGCCTTCGGCCATGTTGGTCATGTCGCCCGGTGGAAGGTGCGGCCCGACGAGGAAGGCGAAGATCGGGACCAGCACCACTGATGGGATCAGCCAGATGATGAACAGCTTGCGCCAGTGGCGGCCGGCTGAGCCGGTCCGCCGCTCGAACGCCGAGCCGTCGCCGCGGCCTGCTGCTGTCGTCGCGGTGGCGGCCATCAGGCGACCACCCGCAGGAAGCCACCCATGTATCCCAGTGTCGACATCGGACCGCCGTTCCCGTAGAGGTAGCCGAGGCCGCAGGGGACGAAGCACTGCCAGGGATACTGGCCGGGCCCTGGGCTCTTGAAGCTGAAGGTGATCGTGTTGTGCTCGTTGGACGTGGTGCAGGGGCCCTGCGAGCAGAAGCTGTTGGCCCCTGGATTGCTGACGCCGAGCAAGGGCACGTTGATCCCGAGCGTCGGGATGCTGAAGGTGTGGGCGATGCCGAGCCCGCCGTTGTTGTTGCTGGCGTAGGAGTCGATCTCGTGGTACGGCTTGCCGTCGATCACCTCCGGCCCCGTCGTCCCGAAGACGTCCCCGTTCTCGGGATTACGGATCGGGCTCCCCGAGTCGAACTCCAGCACGGTGACGTCGATCACCGTGTTCGCCGGGATCTGCCAGAGCGTGGTGTGCACCCATTGACCCTGCGGGGTCTCCACGAGGTAGGAGACCCAGGTCGGGTGAGCGCCTGAGCCTATGGCACCCACAGTCTGGACCGTGATGTGCACGGGTGTGCCGGCGGCGTGGCCTGCAGTGAAGTCGACGGTCGACGGCTTGAAGCTCAGCCAGGCGAACGCCACCCAGAAGGCCAGTCCCGCGGCTACGAGCACGGCGAAGATCGCCGCGCCCATCCGCGCAGTTCGGGAGAGTGTTACGCGCATGCTCCCCTTGCCCTGTCGTTGGTCGATGCCGGATTCTCCGGATTCGATTCGATGCTATGACCAGCCATCGCCGACTACAAGGACCATCTTCAGACAACATTTGTGCGGAATCCGCACATTGGTTGAGGAGGGCGCGAAAGTGGCGGGGCGTTGAGCCCCGCCACTTGTTTCGGCTCGTCGGGATCCGCCCGCCAGACGGTTCGCTGAGGCGGACCCGTCAGCCGGTCAGCTGGCCGTACCGGAGCTGATGTTGATCGTCGTCAGTCCCGTCGAGCTGTTGCAGGCCGCCAGCAGCTGCGACTCGGATTGCTTGATCTTCCCCGTCACGTTGCCGGTGCCGGCGAACGATCCGGTCTGGCTGAGAGTGAGAGTCACCGTCGGGAATCCCGAGGCGCTGCCCGAGGTGACCTTGAAGCCGGTGGGCGTCGCCTTGTTGCCGGTCGTCGTCCAGGTGATCTTGCCGGAGGGCTTGGGGAAGCTGCTGAGAAGGCTCTGGCAGCTGTAGCTACCGGTGACTGCACCGTGCGCCGAGCCCCTGGTGATCGTCGCCCCACCCTGCGAGGTGTGGCCGGTGCACTTGGTCAGCGAGGCAGAGAGCGTGAACTTGACTGTCTGCGCCTCTGACCACTTGAGGCCGGGCGTGGAATGGATGACGCCGGTGATGGAGCAGCTGATCTTGCCGGTGAACGTGATGGTCGAGTCGGGCCTCGCGGCAGCGCTCGCCGCCGAGGTCGCCGCCACCGTGGCCAGCGGCAGGCACCCGACGGTCAAGGCAAGGACGGTCTTACGTAGCACGTATGAACTCTCCTCATAGGTATCGCTCAGGCGCGCCGCCCCCATGCGCCCCCCAGCGGCGCCGTCCCCGATACTTGCGGTTGACCTACGGGAAGTCAAGGTCTCCTCGCCGTACGATCGTGTCGTGCTGAAGTCGAACGATCCTTGCTGGTGCGGCAGCGGCCGCAAGTTCAAGCGCTGCCACCGCGCCAGCGCCGACCGGGTCCAACCCGGGCAGCTGAGCCCCCGCAGGCTCGTGCCGGAAGGGATCGCCCGGCCTGACTACGCCGAGACCGGGCGGCCGGGCAAGGTGACCGAGGACTTCGTGAAGAGGCCGGCGATTATCGAGGCGATGCGACATGCCGGACGAGTGGCCGCCGAGGTGCTCGATGCCACCGCCCGGGCAATCGCTCCCGGGGTCACCACCGACCAGCTCGACGAGCTGGCACACGAGGAGTGCCTGCGCCGCGGCGCGTACCCGAGCCCGCTCAACTACAGGGGCTTCCCGAAGTCGATCTGCACGTCGGTGAACGAGGTGATCTGCCACGGCATCCCCGACAGCCGGCCACTTCGTGATGGCGACATCGTCAATCTCGACATCACCGTCTTCGTCGGCGGTGTCCACGGCGACACCAACGCCACCTTCCCCGTCGGAGCAGTGGACGATGCGTCCTCGAGGCTGATCGACACCACGCGCTCGTGCCTGGAGGCCGGGATCGCCGCCGTGGCTCCCGGACGTCCTCTCTCGGTGATCGGCAAGGCCATCGAGTCGATAGCGCACCAGGCCGGCTACAGCGTGGTGCGCACCTACGTAGGGCACGGCATCGGCGAGGTCTTCCACAACGGACTCGTGATCCCCCACTACTACAAGCCCGACGCCGACACCGTGATGGAAGAGGGCATGACCTTCACCATCGAGCCGATGATCAACGCCGGCGCCTGGCAGGACAGGTCGTGGGACGACGGCTGGACCTCGGTGACGGCAGACGGCTCGCGCAGCGCTCAGTTCGAGCACACGCTCGTGGTGACCGCCGAGGGCGCCGAGGTGCTCACGGTCGCCGGCTAGGCGAGCCGGAGGGTCTCCTCGTTCCGGGCCGTAGCGCAGGCGAGCTCAGCTCCATCTCAACCGTCGCTCGCGAGGAGATGGCCGAAACGCTCCCCCCGCTATCTTCGATCCGTGCCCCATCCGATGCCGGCCCGGATCGCCCCCATGCTGGCCATGACGGGTCGCCTCCCACTCGACAGCAAGCCGTGGGCTTACGAGTTCAAGTGGGACGGGGTGCGGGCGATCGTGCGGGTGGAGCGGGGGACGGCCACGGCGACCAGCCGCAACGACAAGGATCTCACCGCCACGTTCCCCGAGGTCGAGGCGCTCGGCGAGTTCTTCGGTCGGCGTGATGCGATCGTCGACGGCGAACTGGTGGCCTTCGACGAGGACGGCAGGCCGAGCTTCGGGCTGCTGCAGCAGCGGTTGCACATCGGTTCGCCGGCCGAGGTCGCCCGCCGCCGATCCAGCGTTCCTGCCTGCTATCTCGTGTTCGACCTGCTCTTCCTCGACGGCGAGCTGCTCACCGAGCTCGCCTACGACGAGCGGCGCCGCAGGCTCGAGGAGCTCGACCTGTCGGGGGAGAGCTTCGCGACTCCGAAGGCGTTTCGCGGTGTGGACGGCGAAGACGTGCTCGCCGGCGCCAGGCAGGCCGGCCTGGAGGGTGTCGTCGCAAAGCGGCGGGACTCACGCTATCGCCCCGGCTCGCGTCAAGGCGACTGGCTGAAGGTCAAGAACTTCCGCGCCCAGGAGGTGGTCATCGGGGGGTGGACCGCCGGCAAGGGCAACCGCGGCGGCACGATCGGAGCGTTGCTGTTGGGGCTTCCCGACGAGAGCGATCCCGGCCGCCTCGTCTACGCCGGGAAGGTCGGAACCGGGTTCGACGAGCCGGGTCTACGGGCCCTGCTGGCCAAGCTGGGACCGCTCCAGTCGCCGGTGAGCCCCTTCACCACCCGCATCGCAGCTGCGGATGCGGCGAGCGCTACTTACGTGCGGCCAGAGCTGGTGGGCGAGGTCCAGTACGGGGAGTGGACCCGTGACGGGCGTCTGCGGCATCCCACCTGGCGGGGTCTGCGTCCGGACAAGAACCCCGCCGAGGTGGTGCGAGAGCCCGGCTGAGACCAAGAAGCTGGATCAGGCGGAGACTCGCAGGACCTCTTCCGAGCCGACCACCTCGAGGCACTCGTCGTCTTCGCAACGCATCACGAACCGGTGCAGCTCCGCCGCCAGCCGGCAGGTCGCCTCGTCCGTGCATTCGACGGAGCCGTCGATGTGCACGAGCGACGCCCCGTGGCAGTGCTCGAGATCGTCGTCGCAGTCGGCGCAGGCCCTCGCCACCAGAGCTGAGAATTCCATGCGTGTAGTTAAGCGCGGAGGTGTATCAGTAGGCGGTCATCCGCCGGCGGCCCGCATCGGGAGACGTACCCGTCACGAGACGGCAGACCTCAGGAGACCCGGCGGCCGCGCCCCTTGGAGCCCGTCGAGGCGGCAGTGAGCGCCTTCACGAGCTCCGGCTTGGTCATCTTGGAGCGGCCCTCGATCTCCGCCTCTGCAGCCCGCTCCATCAGCTCTGCTTTGCTCAACGACTCGAGCTCGACCTCGTCGTCCCCGCTGGCTGCGTGCTTGGCAGACGATGCGGTCGAGCGTGCGCCGTCCTCTTCCGCCTCCTCGTCGGCGGCCCGCCCGCGGCCGCCCTTGGACACGGACGCCTCGAGGGCGGCCATCAGGTCGATCACGTTCGACTTCGGCTTCTCGGCCCGCTGCACGATGGCATGACCCTTGCGCTTCTCGTCGATCAGCTCTCGCACACGCTCCCTGTAGGTGGCGTGATAGCTCTCCGGGTTCCAGTCAGTTGTCAGCGACTCGATCAACTGCTTGGCGACCACCAGCTCCCGTCCCTGGAACGCCACCTCGGAAGGAAGCGTGTCGAGCTCTTCACGAGGCTCGCGGATCTCGTCGGCGAAGAACATCGTCTCGAGGATCAGCACGTCCTCACCCGGCCGCACCGCGACGAGATGTTCCTTGTCCCGCAGCACGAACGTGGCGACACCGACCTTGTTCGACTCGCGCATCGCCTGGCGCAGCAGCGCATAGGCGCGGTCGGCACCTTTGCCATGAGGCGCCAGGTAGTAGGTCGCCTTGAAGTAGATCGGATCGATGCGGTCCAGATCGACGAAGTCCGTGATGTCGATCGTGTCCGATCGCCCCGGCGCCATCGCCTTCAGCTCATCCTTGGAGACCACAACGTACTCGCCGCCACCCAGGTCGTAGCCGCTCACGATGTCGTCGTTGTCCACCTCTTCGCCCGTCACCTCGTCCACCTTCTTGTAGCGGATTCGGTGCGAGGTCCCCTTGTGGAGCTGGTTGAAGTGGACGGTCTGATCCGTCGTGGCGGTGTAGAGGCCGACGGGTACGTTGACGAGCCCGAAGCTGAGGAATCCAGACCAGAATGCCCGTGCCACGTTCAGCTCCCCGATCTCGTCTCGTTCGCCGGCTCTTCGGCGACTGCCTGCCGGTGTTGGCGCACTCGGTGCAAGCGTATCGTGACCTGGGCGCTTTCTGGCCGACGGGCTCCTGAGCAGCTGGCTTGATCTGGATGAGCACCACGAGTCGTGACTAGTCGTAACTCTTGACTATCACCCTGCCTTACCGTACTGTCGCCCGATGCCGCCGCCAGCCCCACGCCAGCCGGAGAAGCGCCAGTGGTACGAGGAGGTGGTAATCCCGGCCCTCCTGCGGGGAGCTCGAAACACCTACTCCACCGTCATCCGCCAGGCTCTCGCCGGGATCGGGTGCGACGACGTCCCCAGCAACGGGATCTTCGTGCTCGGGGCCGTCCACCGGACCGGCGCCCCGCTGTCAGGGATCATCGAGATGCTCGGGGTCTCCAAGCAGGCCGGCGGCCAGCTCGTCGACACCCTCGTCACTCGCCGTTACCTCGACCGTTTCGAGGATCCGGAGGACAGGCGACGGCTACGTGTGGCTCTCACCGAGCGGGGTCGGGTGGCGGCCGCCGCCTCCCGGGAAGCGATCGAGGAGATCGAGGAGGAGCTCGTCCGCCGTCTCGGTGCACCCGCAGTCGTCAAGCTTCGGTCGGCCCTGGCGACCTTGATCGACATGGGCGAGTCGTGAGCCGCCGTCATGTCGCCGCACTGGTGGGGATCGCGGCGCTGGCCGCCGTCTCGTACGCCTGGGGCATGGCACATGCGGGCCTCGAGATCTACTACCAGGCTGCGGTCCGCAGCATGGCATCGAGCTGGCACGACTTCTTCTACGGCGCCTTGGATCCGGCTGGCACGATCTCGGTCGACAAGCTGCCGGGTGCGCTGTGGGTCCAGGCGCTCAGCGTGCGCCTGTTCGGCTTCCACGTGTGGGCGATCGTGCTCCCCCAGGTCATCGAGGGCGTGGTCACCGTACTCGTGCTCTTCGACGCCGTGCGTCGCATAGCCGGCTCGACTGCGGGGCTCGTGGCAGCCCTCGTCCTGGCGCTCACGCCGGCGGCGGTGGCGCTGGGGCGCGGCAATGTCTCCGACTCGCTGCTGATCTTGCTGCTCGTTGCGGCCGCCGATTGCGCCTTGATCGCCGCCCGGGCGGCCGGCGGCGGGCGGGCGTTGGCGTGGATCGTCGCCTCCGGGGCACTGGTGGGCATCGCCTTCCAGGCGAAGATGCTGCAAGCGTGGCTCGCCCTTCCGGCCATCGCTGTCACCTTCCTCGTCTGCGGAGCCGGCCGCCCTCTACGGAGGGTCCTGCAGCTGGCGGTCGCCTGCGCGATCTGCGTCGGCGTATCGCTGAGCTGGATGCTGGTGGTGACGCTGGTTCCGCAACACTCGCGCCCGTATGTCGACGGCAGCGCCGGCGACTCTGTCTTCGAGCAGGTCTTCGTATACAACGGTCTCGGCCGGCTCGACACGCCGGCGGGCTCGCCGTCCCCGGCGATCTCGGCGGCCGGCGTCGGCTCGGCGTCTGCCGCGAGCGCCATCTTCGATACGCCGGCACTTTCGGACTTCCGCCTCCCCGGCTCTACTGGACCGGCGCGGCTGCTGCTGGATGCCGGCGGCCGCGACGACGGTTGGTTCCTGCCCGCCGCCGTCGCCTCGCTCGTGGCCCTGCTGATGGTCGGCCGCCGCCAGGGGAGAGCCGGGCTGCGCAATCCGATGCTTGCCGGGGCGCTGCTGTTCGGAAGCTGGTTGCTGATCGACTTCGCCGCGTTCAGCGCGATCGGGGGGATCAACGCCTACTACACCGCTGCGCTCGCTCCCCCTGCTGCCGGCCTCTGCGGGCTCGGTGTCCAGCTGCTGCGGCGCAACGAGGACCGGCGCAGGTCGATGTGGCTGGCCACCACTGCGGCGATGGCGACGGTCGCTTACGGAATCTGGCTCACCACTGCAGCCTCACCGCTGCTGGCCATGTCTGTCTCTGCGGCTGCGGCCATCCTCTTGATCGGGGGCATCTGGCTGTCTACTCGAGCGACTGCCGGCTCGGCGTCGGCTAGGTCCAGGGAACCGGCTGCGTCATCGATCGGAATGGCAGCCCTGCTCGCATCCGCGATGGTGCTTCCTGCGGCGGCAAGCGTCTCCCTGGTCGCATCGCATCTCGGCCCCTTCGACACGCCCTACCAGCCGCCGGCCATCACCTACGCGACCGACGTCCAGCCAGCTCGGATCCTCACCGCTGTGCAGCCGGCTGTAGAGCTGATGCTGCGGGTCAACCACGCCGACCGCTACGTGGCTGCCACCTACACCGCCGTGCTGGCAGCTCCGCTGATCGTCGACTCCGGCAGGGAGTTCGAGCCGATCGGGGGATTCAGCGGTGACAGCCCCTACCCGGGGATCGCGGCCATCCGCCGCGAGATCGACCAGCGCCAGCTGCAGACGGTCCTCGCCCCCGCCACCTCGGACCCGCGGCTGAACTGGATCAGCGCCCACTGCCTGCACGTCCCTGTGAGCAGGATCACGGCCGGAGGACCGGGGCTGCCGCTGGTGGCCGTCTATCTGTGCGGGCCGACGTGATCGGCTGGCGGGAGCGCGGACGGCAGGACTGCGATACGTTTCGCTCCTTGCGGGAACGTGCCCCCGGCACGAGCTTGCCCCTTGCACACCGCGTGGACCCGATCCGAGGAGCTGTAGCTGGACGACGACCCTCGCCCCGTCCGGCCGGCGAGCCGAGCCGGCAGCGGACGCTCCGCGCCCAGAGCCAGCATCCCGCGGCCTCCCGGGTCAGGACGACCGGTGTTCCCGCGCCCGGGAGCGCCCCTGCAGCCACCTGTGCCGCCGCACCTCCGCCAAGCCGCCTCGTCGCAGTCGGGAGGCCAGCGGCCGGGAGAGCAGCGGCCGGGAGAGCAGCGGCCGGCCCGCCGACGCCCCTCGGCGCGTGTCATCCGCAGGAGGCGCCAAGTCGCCATCGGCGCGCCGCTGCTGCTGATCCTCGTCATCGTGCTGGCGCTGAGCGGAGGGGGCGGCGCGCCCACTCCGACGACCCTCGCATCCCGCCATCCGGTGACGACGCAAACGACTGTGGCGCTCGCCGACACCGTGCACCAGCTCGACGGCGGCAGGTTCAGCACCGGTGCCTGCATGTACTTCCCCCCGACGGCCGGCGACCAGCACAAGACGGTGTTCCTCGACGCCGGCCACGGCGGGATCGACCCCGGCGCCGTCGGCACGACCGAGGCAGGTCAGTCCATCCACGAGGCGACCGAGACCCTGCCGATCACGATCGACGTGAAGAACATCCTCCGCGGCCATGGCTACACGGTGGTCATGTCTCGCACCACCGACTCATCGGTCGCTCGTCTCACCTCGGCGGACGTGTCCGGGGGTGAGTTGACCCTCTCCGGCGCCTTCAAGGACGTAGCGGTACGCGACATCTGCGCCAACCTCGCAGCCGCCGACGTTCTCGTGGGGATTTACCTCGATGCAGGGTCGAGCCCGCTCAACGCCGGGTCGGTCACCACCTATGACGCCGTCCGCCCTTTCTCGAGCAAGAGCGAACATCTCGCCGTGCTCGTCCAGCAGGACGTCCTCTCGGCGATGAATGCCAAGGGATGGCAGATCCCCGACGATGGGGTGATCACCGATTCGAGCTTGGGCTCGCTCATCTCGACCACCGAGTCGTCAGGAATCGCCGCCGAGGCGGCCTCCTACGGGCACATCCTGCTCCTCGGCCCGGCGAAGGAAGGCTATTTCTCGACGCCCAGCCAGATGCCGGGGGTGATCGTGGAACCGCTGTTCGTCACCGACCCCTTCGAGGGCTCGATCGCCGCCGATGCCGCCGATCAGCAGGTCGTGGCAGGCGGCATCGCGAGAGCCATCGAGCAGTACCTCACGCCTTCCCGGGCGAGCAGCTCGGGGACATGAGAGCTACGTGGGGGACTTGCGCGAAATGCGGCCGGGCATGAGCGAGGACCGACCAGCAGACGCCGCCGGCGTGAGCGGACGGATCCGCTCCGCGCACCTCTCGGATCCGGGAAGGGTGCGCTCGAACAACGAGGACGCCGTATTCGCCGAGTATCCGGTGTTCGTGGTGGCCGACGGGATGGGCGGCCAAGCGGCGGGCGAGGTGGCGAGCGCCATCGCGGTGGCGCAGATCGCCGCCCTGGCCGAGATTCCGGTCATCACGGTGCCCGACGTGGTGGACGCCGTGCAGCGTGCCAACGAGGCGGTGGTCGCGGCGAGCCGGCGGTCACGGGAGCTGGCGGGCATGGCCACGACCCTTGTCGGGCTCGTCGCCGTCGACGAGGAGCGGGAGGAGCGGGAGGAGCGGCTCGACGGGCAGCACCAACCGCAGGACATGAAGTGGGTCGCCTTCAATCTCGGCGACTCACGCATCTACTTGTCGGACGGGGCGGGACTCCACCAGTTGAGCGTCGACCATTCAGAGGTTCAGGCGCTCGTCGACGCCGGGCGGATCACGCCCCTGCAGGCGATGTCCCACCCGGCACGCCACGTCGTCACCAGGTCGATCGGTGCCACGAGCCATGTCGTCCCGGACGTCTGGGTCCTGCCGCGCAAGCAAGGGCAACGCTTCCTGATCTGCAGCGACGGGTTGACGAACGAGCTGGACGCCACCTCACTGGCGGACGTGATCGGCGCCCACGAGGACGCTGTGGCGGCGGCACAGGCGCTGGTCCATCGCGCCAACGAGGCCGGCGGCCGCGACAACATCACCGTCGTCGTCGTGGACACGCTGTGAACGCAACATGCCGTTGCAAAGGGTATTGACACTCGGCCGTCGGGAGTAGACTGTGGACAGCATCATCCACTTCACTAGTTGACGTTGGCTGCTGAACCCCGGACCCTGGCAACGGGCTCTCGTCGGCTCCGTTCATCGGAGGTCCTTTGTCTGGCGTCAGCAGCGATTATCTTCTTGTCGACTTCGTGCGCCCACCCGGCGAGATCGTCGTGATCCTGTTGGGAGAGCTGGACCTGGGAACGGCGCCGTTGCTGGAGCGGGCGCTCGAACGCGCCTTGTCCGAGCGGTCCGAGCCCCGTGAGGAGCTCGTGTTCGACATGTCGCAGTTGTCCTTCGCCGACCTCCGCGGCCTCGAGACGATCGAGTGCGCGCTGCGGAACGAGCGGAGCGAAGGAGGCGCCGGGGTCGTCCTCGGTGCCAGCCCCATGGCGATGCGGATCGCCCGTCTTGCAGGCCTGAGCGAGATCGAAGCTGCCTGTCACTGGGCAGCCTGAGCATCGCCCGGTCGAGCGGAGCGCACCCGGGCGCACGCACATCCCGGCACGCACATCCCGGCGGGTGCACACGACGGGGCGGCGCGCCATACTCTCGTAGGGTGCAGACAGAATCGTGGCGTGATGCCGCCGGCGAGGATGTCGAGGCGGAGCTGAATTCTCGATTGCCGCGCTTGCTGGTCGAGCTGGCGGAATCCGCCTACAACGATGCGACGCCGCAGCCGATGCTGCGCAAGCTGTGCAGGTGGGGCGTCGACCACTTCGGCTACGCGGCCTCGGCCGTGCTGCTGTTGTCGCCGGAAGGTGAGCTTGCCCCCGCAGAGATCGTCGCCGGCGGCGATACCGACGCCGGAGCATTGCGGACCCTGCTCCAGCCAGGTCGTCCCGGTCCCTGGGAGGATGCGCTGGCACGCCGGCGGCGGACGAGTGGACCGCTGACTGGGCCCGGGGGCGTCAATCAGTCCCGCGCTCGAGGCTGTGCCTTCGCCGAATGTCTGCCGATGAACGCCAGCGGGCAGACGGTCGGGGTCCTCGCCCTCCTCGGCGGCGGACCACCGGCAAAGCTTGGTGACCCCACGCATCTGCAGGCTTTGGCCGACATGGGCGCCGTCGCCATCTTGGCGGCGCGGCGGAACGCCGAGGCAAGGCTGCGCCTCGATCAACTCCAGCAAGCACTCGAGAGCCGGGTACTGATCGAGCAGGCGAAGGGCGCTGTCTCGGCCGTTGCAGGAATAGACGTGCAATCGGCCTTCGTCCGCCTGCGCGACCACGCTCGTAGCCACAACCTCCGGCTCCTCGACGTCGCGAGGTCCATCGTGCAGGGCGATCTAGGTGTCGACCAGATGAGCGCGGGGAGTCAGAGGCGGACGAGCCCGGCGGGCCGCTGACCGGCCCGCTCGCTGAGGCGCCGGGGGCTGTGGGTACGATGGCACGTGCGGCGCTCCCTGCGTCAGCGATGGAGGCGAAGTGCCCAATCGGGACGTGATCGTGGTCGCAGCCTCGGCAGGGGGTGTGGAGGCCATTCGCGACGTCCTCGGGGGACTTCCCGAGGATCTGCCTGCTGCTGTCCTGATCGTGCTGCACATGCCGCCCTCCGGTGGGTCCACGTTGGCGACGATCCTTGCGCGCTCGACTTCGCTGCCCGTCGCATCGGCCGTCGATGGCGAGCGCCTCGTACCCGGACGCGTCTACGTCTGCCTCGGCGACCACCACCTGCTCGTCGGCCGGGGTCACGTGCACGTCCGCAGGGGTCCACGGGAGAACGGCCACCGGCCGGCGGCTGACCCGCTGTTTCGAAGTGCCGCCACGCGCTATGGGCCGCGGGCGATCGGCGTCGTGCTGTCCGGCACCCTGAGCGACGGCACCGCCGGGCTCGGGGCGATCCGCCGGATGGGAGGCGTGGCGGTCGTGCAGCATCCGGACGATGCCCTCTACGCCGCCATGCCGAAGAGTGCCCTTGAATACGTCGGCGCTGATCACGTCGTGCCGGCAACCGAGATCGGCCCGCTGCTCGGGCGCTTGGCACAGGAGGAGGTGCGCGACATCTGGCCGGAGGCGGACGGCGCCGGCGGGGTCGGTGGGCGAGCGGCTGGCAGCGTCTCGGACGACGTGAACCCGCCCGACCAGTTGAGGAGGGAGGTCGAGCTCATGGAGTCCGACGACCGGGTCGTCGAGAACGACCACCCGGGTAGGCCGTCATCTTGGCCGTGCCCCGATTGCCACGGGGTCCTCTGGGAGATCCACGACGGGTCGATCCTCCGGTTCCGCTGCCGCGTGGGCCACGCGTGGACGGCCGAGAGCCTCTTGCACGAGCAGGGGGAGAGCGTCGAGGCAGCACTCTGGATGGCGCTGCGAGCGCTCGAGGACAGAGCTGCGCTCAGCAAGACCTTGGCGGAGCGAGCCGAGCAGAGTGGGCGCCGCTACTCCGCCGGCCGGTTCCGCGAGGAGCAGCGGGAGATGGGGACGAGCATCGACGTGCTGAGGCGGATGGTGCAACGGTGGAGAGTGTCCGACGAGGTGCCGCCGGAAGAAGATCCTGCGGCCGCCGGGGCTTCCGATGCCTGACGGCGCCATGACCGACATCAAGGAAGCAGGCGTCGAGCGGCTTCTCCGCTATCTGCGCGAGGAGCGGCTTTTCGACTTCACCGGCTACAAGCGGGGGACGCTGTCGCGGCGCATCGACAAGCGGATGCAGCAGGTGGGGATCCAGTCGCACGAGGAATACGTGGACTACCTGGAGGTCCATCCCGAGGAGTTCGAGGATCTGTTCAACACGATCCTGATCAACGTGACGTCCTTCTTCCGGGATCCCGATACCTGGGAGGTGGTCCGCGACGTCGTCGTGCCGAACATCCTCGAGCGCAAGCCGACCGGGTCGATCCGCGTCTGGAGCGCCGGGTGCGCCACGGGACAGGAGGCTTATTCGGCGGCGATGCTCTTCGCAGACCGCCTCGGCCCCGAGGTCAAGGACCGCGTCAAGGTCTACGCCACCGACATCGACAGCGATGCGCTCGAGCGGGCTCGGCTCGCCACCTACACCTCTCGCGAGGTCGAGGGTGTGCCCGAGGAGATGCTGGAGCGCTACTTCAACCGCAGCGGCAACGACTTCGTGTTCAGCAACGAGCTGCGCCGCTCGGTCATCTTCGGCCGCCACGACCTCCTTCAGGACGCCCCGATATCGCGTACGGATCTGCTGCTCTGCCGCAACACGCTGATGTACTTCAACGCGGACGTCCAGGCGCAGCTGATCAATCGGCTCCACTTCTCGGTCGCCGACAACGCGTACCTGCTCCTCGGCAAGGTCGAGATGCTCGCTCAGCAGGATCTCTTCCAGCCAGTCGACGGGAGGCACCGCCTCTTCCAGAAGGTCAACCGGACGTCGCTGCGCTCGCGGCTGCTGGCCATGGCAGGTCGGGTGGCGCCGGGCTTCCATGAGGACGACCGGATCGTGGAGCTGGCGTTCGAGCATCGCGCCAGCCCCGAGATCCTCCTCGACGCAGCGGGATCGGTGGTGGGCGTCAACGCCCGCGCCCGCGCCCTGTTCGGCGTCGGTCTGGACGCCATTGGTAGGCCCTTCCAGGATCTGGAGGTCTCGTACCGGCCGGTCGAGCTGCGGTCGCGGATCGACCAGGTACGGGCGGAGGGGCGGGTCGTGGAGATCGACGAGGTCTCCCGCTGGACGCCGAGCGGCGAGCTCACGTTCCTCGACATCAAGATCGTGCCTTTGAACGTCGACGGAGCGCACCTCGGAGTCGTCATCACCTTCGTCGACGTGACACGCCACCGGCAGCTGCAGGAGGAGCTCGAGCAGACCCACCGCGAGCTCGAGGTCGCCTACGAGGAGCTGCAATCGGCAAACGAAGAGCTGGAGACGACCAACGAGGAGCTGCAGTCGACGATCGAGGAGCTGGAGACGACCAACGAGGAGCTGCAGTCGACCAACGAAGAGCTCGAGACGATGAACGAGGAGCTCTCCTCGACCAACGAGGAGCTGCAGGCGATCAACGACGAGCTGCGCGACCGCACCGCCGAGGTCAACCAGGTCAACGCCTACATCGAGTCCGTGCTCGTGAGCCTCGACGCGTCAGTGATCGTCGTCGACAGGGACATGCACGTGCGGGTGTGGAACGGGCTCTCGTTCGAGATGTGGGGTCTCAGCGCCGAGGAGGTCGAAGGACGGGGGCTGCTGTCGCTCAACATCGGGTTCCCGGTGGAGGCTCTCGGGCCGCCTGTCCGTGCCTGCCTGATGGGCGAAGAAGCGCAGGCGACGGTGCTGGCGGCCGCCGTTCTGCGCCGTGGACAGGCCATCAAGTGCGCTGCCAGGGTCTCGCCGCTCAAAGGTTCCGGGCGGGCCATCGAGGGCGCCATCATCCTCATCACTGAGATCGGCGTTTAGTGCCCCCGGACGCGGCGCGGGCCGACGGCCCAGCCCGGCGGAGGAGGGTCGTTCGCGAGCTGGCCGGCCGTTTGGCGGACACCGCCGACGAGACGGCCGTCAACCTCGACAAGATGGCCGAGTTCCACGAAGCGGTGTCGGCCGACAGCAAGCACCCGCTCTTCGAGGGGGCGGCGGAGCACGCTGTGGCGGAGCGTCGTTACGCCGCCTTCGAGAGGGAGCAGTCCGTCAAGTTGAGGCGCACCGCGGCTGGGTTCCCGCCGGCTGGGATGCGGACGGCTGGGTCGCCGCTGGCTCAGGAGCCGCTGGCGCCCGAGTAGTCGAGCGGGTAGCCGAGACCCATGTCCGAGAAGTGCTCGTTCAGGGCGACGGCCGCCACGTCGTAGTCCTCAGCCGTCATGGGTTGCTCCCCCATGAGCCGGGCCTTCAGCTCCTCGAACGTCCTCTCGCCGCCGAGGGCGTAGTAGGCGACCCAGAGCTGCGTGTAGCTGAGGCCGGCCAGCACGCGTGCCCGCTCCAGCAGCTCCGCGTCCGTCCGCTCCGAGGGGCGGCTGCGGCGCCGCTCGAGATCGGCCCGCAGCGCCGCGCTGGCGACGTTTCACGTCGTTGGCGCGGACGCGTGCAGCCGCCCACAGCTGCATCAGCTCGGCCGACGTACGTTCCGCCTTGGCGTTGGCGGCCTCGGCGCGGCCATGCATCGCGGATGCTCGCTGCATCTGTGAGTGGATGCGCCAACGTGCCTCTGCGTGTCGCTTGGAATAGGCGACCGAGCTCCTCCAACCGCAGGTGCAGAGCGCCACCGGTTGTTGGTCATCCTCTATCAGATCGAGCTCGTGGGACACCGCGACGGTCAATGGTCAGCCTCCGACATGGCGAACTCGCCGAGGCTCCCGACAAGAGGGGCCTTCGACCGCTCGGCGGGCGATCCCGCGGGAGCCGGTCTCCTCGGGGCTCATCGTCTCAGCGTACCGTCCCTCCCGATCAGCTGGGGATGGGCCGGGTGCCGGCGCCATCTTCCCAGCTGTCGCCGGCTACTCCCGCTACTTGTTGGGCGTGCGGAGCTTGAAGGACGCGCCGGCCGTGTCGGCTACCTCGGCCAGCCGGCCGTAGGGCGTGTCCTCCACCGGCCTGAGCAACGAACCACCGAGCTCGGTGACCCGGGCGACGGCGGCATCCATGTCGTCGACGTGCCAATAGACCGACCAGTTCGACTCGGCGCTCGCGGGAGGAATCTGGAGGCGTCCATGATGCCGGCGACCTCCCTGTCCGTCCCGGCCGGCTTCAGGACCGAATATCGAAACTCCTCACTGTCCGCCATCGCCTCCAACTCCCAGCCGAACGCCTGCCGGTAGAAGGACACCGCCTTGTCGAAGTCCTTCGTGAGCAGCTCGAACCAGTTCGGCGTGCCTTGCTCGTCGAGAACCGTGAAGCCGGGGAAAGTACCCGGCTGCCAGGCTCCGACGACCGCCCCGGTCGGGTCGACTAGCACTGCCTGTGAGCCGAGGTCGTCGACGGCCATCGGGGGGCGCGACGATCTGCGCACCTTCGGCAGCCGCCACCTCGGTCGTGTTCTGGATGTCCGAGGTGTGCAGGTAGAGCTTCCAGCGGTTGTCCGCCTTAGTGTCCCCCATGTCGCCCATGCCACCGGCGACGGGGACACCCTGGCGGAAGAACATGAAGTAGCCGCCGTACTCGGGCGACGGGTCCCCCGCCTCCCAGCCGAACAGGTCGGCGTAGAACCTGCGGCTGCCCTCGACGTCTGAGGTCCAAAGGTCCGTCCAGCACGGCGCCCCGGTGGGAGCAGATTCACGAGTGGGCATTTCTGCATCCTCCTTGCTCGTCTCGTCGTGTCCGTCATTACGACGGTACGGCCGGCCGATGTTCATCGCGGCGCGACCGGAGCAGCACCGATGAGAACGCACCGTCCGGGACGTCCAAGTGGCGATGGACGAGCTCGAGCCCTGGTGCGAGGTGCGCCTCGAGGGCGCCGACGGGAGCTCGATCGGTGAAGCCGTGCTCGGCGGGCGCCACGGACCGGACATCGGAGCCGTCAACCTGCTCGCCCGGCTCGCTCTGTGGGCAGGTCGTGACCAGGCCCGGCTCCGCCTGTCGCGGGTCTCCCCCGGACTGCGCGAGCTGTTGCAGCTGGGCGGCCTGGACGGAGCCTTAGGCCTCGAGGCGGAGCGGCAGGCCGAAGGACGGGAAGAGGCGCTCGTGGTCGAGGAAGTCGAGGAAGAAGTTCATCTGGACGATCTTCCCGCCTGAGATCTCGAGGATCTGGATCGCCCAGGGCGAGAAGCCTCCCGAGCCATCGGGCTTGTACTGCCCGAACGCCGGGCAGCCGTTGGCAGCCGCAGGCAGCAGCCTCGAGCCACGGCAGGCGCTCGGCCCCGGCAGCAGCATGAACTCGCCGATGTCCCTGGCGCCCTGCAGCCACATGGCGAACGGCGGCATCGACTGCACGGCGTCGTCGTGCAGCAGGGTGACGAGCCGGTCGACGTCATAGCTCTCGAACGCCTCCACGTATCGCTGCAGCAGAGCAGAGTCCGCTTCGTCGAGCGGCTCCTCGTGGGGAGCCGGCGGCAAGGAGGCGAGCGTCGCCCGCGCCCTCTGGAGCGCGCTGTTGACAGCTGCCGCGCTCGTCTCCAGCAACTCGGCCGCCTCGGCAGCCGGCCAGCGGAGTACCTCGCAGAGGATCAGGGCCGCCCGCTGCCTTGCCGGCAGATGCTGCAGCGCGGTCACGAACGCCAAGCGGACCGATTCCCGGTACTCGGCGATCTCGGCCGGGTCGCCGCTCTCGGGGGCGATGCCGACGTCGGCGATCGGGGTGACCCACGTGCATTCCGGCAGCAGGCCGCCGAGGTGCGACTCGTCGGCTGGCGAGGAGGGTCCCATCTCCATCGGGCGGGCCCGCCGTTGAACGCCGCGCTGCATGTCTATGCAGACGTTGGTGGCGATCCGGTACAGCCATGAGCGGACGCTCGATCTGCCTTCGAAGGTATCGGCCTTGTGCCAGGCGCGAAGCATCGTCTCCTGCACCGCGTCCTCAGCCTCGAAACCGGACCCGAGCATCCGGTAGCAGTATCCCGTCAGCTCACGGCGGTACTGGTCGAGCTCGTCGAGCTGGAGAGTGGCGCTGGCCGTCATGGCCGCGCAGCCTATCCGTCGACCGCGGGAAAGAACGTCTGCCATCGCGACTAGGACGAACATCGGCGGCAGAATTCATCGCGACGGGAGCGCGAGCAACGCGCCCTTGCGCCAGCCGGGGCGATGATTTGCGGCGGCTCGTGCCGTCAAGAGGCTGGATCGGCTGTGGCTTGCCCCCAGGGGAGGAGAAGATGACGAAGAAGCTGACCGACGAAGGTCTCGACCACTTCGGCAAGGTCGCCGCGTCACATGTCGGCGACGGCGAGGTGCCCGGCCTGGTGGCACTCGTGGCGCACGCCGACGAGGTGCACGTGGAAGCTCTCGGGTCGCTGGCGATCGGCGGTCCGCCGTTGCGGCGCGACTCGCTGTTCCGGATCGCCTCGACGACCAAGCCGATCACCGCCGCGGCCGCCCTCGCGCTCTTCGCCGAGGGCCTGATCGAGATCGACGAGCCGGTCGGACGCCTGCTGCCGGAGCTGGCAGAGCCGAGGGTGCTAAGGCGCATGGACTCGCCGCTCGGGGACACCGTCGCCGCCGAGCGGGAGATCACGGTGCGGCACCTGCTGACCTTCACGCATGGTTTCGGGATGCACCTCGAGATGTTCACGGCGCCGGCGCCCTGGCCGATCGTGCGGGCCGAGGCGGAGCTTCCGATCGGCACCCTTGGACCGCCGCTGCCCGACCGCCAGCCGGATCCGGATGCCTGGATGCAGGCGCTGGCCGGCCTGCCCCTGATGGCCCAGCCGGGTGAGCGCTGGATGTACAACACGGGAGCCTCGGTGCTCGGCGTGCTCCTCGGGCGGGCCGCCGGGTCGTCGCTGGCCGAGGTGTACCGCAGCCGGCTGTTCGAGCGGCTCGGGATGCGCGACACCGCCTTCTACGCCGCCGACACCGATCGGCTCGCCACGTGTTACCAGCCGACGCCCGGTGGGCTGGAGGTCTGGGACGCCCCGGACGGTCAGTGGAGCCACGAGCCCGCTTTCGGCGACGGCGCAGCCGGCCTGGTTTCCACCGCCGACGACCTGCTGGCCTTCGCCCGCCTGCTGCTGCGGGGCGGTGACGGGGTGCTTCCTCCCGCCGCCCTGGCGGAGATGACGAGCGACCAGCTCAGCGCGGAGCAGCGTCAGCGGGACACCGCCGGCTTCCTCGAAGGGGCGAGCTGGGGGTTCTGCCAGGCGGTGGTCACCGACGGCGAGCGGTCGGGGGCATTCGGCTGGAACGGCGGGCTCGGGACTTCCTGGCTCGTCGACCCGCGGCGCGACCTCGTGGTGATCGTGCTCACCCAGCGGATGTTCGAGTCAGCGCAGCCGCCGCCGCTGCACGCCGAGCTGCAGGAGGCGGCTTACGCAGCTCTCGCCTGACCTACCCGTCGGTATCGCCCGCTTTGGCGGCGGGCGACAACTGGCTCGGCTTCGGTGTCCCCGTGAGGGTCGTCTTCGGCTGCGCTGGCAGGATCACGGGTGGGCGCGGCGCCTGGGCGAAGTCGAAGTCGTCGATGAGGTTGCCGAGGATCTTCTCGTCCTCCCTCACGTCCGGGCGGGGGTCGGGCCGGCCGTCCGTTGCCGGGTCGAGACGTTGCCCGTTCAGGAAGTCGTCCTCGATGAACTTGTCGTAGGCGTCGAAGCTGAGGATCTGATGGTCGACGTAGCCCTTCTTGGCGTAGGGGCTGATGACGATGCCGGGCACCCGTAGGCCGTAGCCGTTCTGGTCGACCCGTGGCGGCACGACGTTGTCGTAGAAGCCTCCCCAGTCGTCCCAGGCGAGGAAGATGGCACTGGAGGACCAGTCGGGGCTCTTCATCACGGCGTTGATGAGGCTCGTCACGTATGTCTGCCCGAAGCTGACGGGGGCAGGCGGATGCTCGCTCACCTCACCGGAGGGCACCACCCAGCTCACCGCCGGCAGGCTGCCGGCCTTGGCCGCCGCGTAGAACTTGTCGACCGATTGGATGTTGCCGAGCTGGTGGTCCGCCCGCACGGTGTCGAACCAGGGAAGCGGGTTCCATATGCCGGGCGTGTTGGATCGCTGCGCGACCGGGGCGCACGTCTCGTCGGCCGGGTTCTCGCAGTCCGGCTCTGTCCCCGTCACGACGTAGTAGTTCCAGCTGACGTGCGCCTTGTAGAGCAGGTACGTGAGATCGGTCCAGGCGTAGATCGGCTGCCCGTCCGGCTTGTTGAAGGTCTTCTGGCCGTAATAGGTGGGCTTGGGCGGCGGCCGCTCCTTCGACCTCGTCTGGAGCGAGTTGACGCAGCTCGACGGGTTGTCGTGCTCGGTGCAGTAGGCGGACCATTCGGAGACGAGGAACAGGTGGGCCGGCAGGCTCCACGAGGCGTTCGGCTCGAACATGTGGTCTTGCAGCACGAAGTCCTTGGCGTACGTCCAGTAGTTCGGGATGTCCGACTGGGTGTGGTAGCCCACCACGTCCGGCTGCGCCGAGTTGGTGCAGGCGGGATCGGTGGGATCCTTGCAGTTCTTGCGGCCCGCCAGTGCCTGGGCGATGAAGCCGTCCATCTTTCCGTGGTCGATGTCGGCGGTGACGTTCACAGCGCTGTGTGGGCCGCCGCCGTTCACGTCGTGATGGTCCGGGTACGGGTACACGCACTGATGCGTGGCCGGGTCGGGCTCGCAGACCGTCGGCTTTCCGTTCTTCATCGGGATGCCGAGCGCCCCCGGGAACGTGCCGAAGTAGTTGTCGAAGGAGCGGTTCTCCTGCATGATCACGATGACGTGCTTGATCTTGTGGATCCCGGGCGGGACGATGTAAAAGCCGGTCGGGCCCCCCTGCACCCGCTCCACGCCAGTTGTCGTCGTCGACGACCCGGGGCTGCTGCTGCAGGAGCTGAGTGCTGCGCCCGATGCCGTCAGAAGGGCGAGCAGCAAGGAGGGAGCCCGCCACGAGGATCTCCGCATCCTGCGATTATTGCCAGTGGTGGGCTCGATTACCGGTCATTGCAGGTGCGACGGACCCCGCTCGCGCCCGCAACGTGCGAGATCGGCATCGCCGGCAGCCGCGACGCCAGTCACGGCGCCGCTTTCCAGGCACTGAAGACCAGGCCCTCACCGGCAGTGACGCTCACCTTGGCGAAGCCGCAGACCTGTAGCCACACCATCAACCTCGCCGGATCGACGGGGTTGTACGTGTCGGCCTCGTGGAACTCGTGCAGCCCCTGGCTGGCGAGGCTGTCGGCGCCGATCAGCACGCCGCCCGGGCGCAGCACCCTGTGCGCCTCGGCCAAGGTGGCGTGCTGCAGAGCGGGAGTCGGGAGGTGGTGCAGCATCGTGAAGCTCGCCACCGAGTCGACACACTCCGGGTCGAGGCCGGTGCGGGAGCTGTCTCCCACCCGCACTTCGACGTTGGAATCCTCGTGCTCCCGACGCAGACGCTCGGCGGCCTCGGGATCGAGCTCAATTGCCAGCAGCCTCTTCACCCGCCGGCAGAGCCAGCTCGTCGCCGCCCCGGGGCCCGGCCCCAGCTCGAGCAGCTCATCGCCCAGGTCGACGGAGGCGGCGAGCGGCGCCAGCACCTCCGACTGGAGGAACGTCGCCCACTCGGGACTGGAGCAGCATGCGTGGTTCTCGTTCATGCACTCGAGGGTAAGCCGCTGGCCGCATCGTCCGTAAGGACGTAGCCTGCCAACATATGTCGCTCACCGGACAGGACGATCCCTCCGCGGAGTGCGGGCCAGACCTGGCGGTCATCGTGGCGAACTTCCCGATGACGGCCTCCACTCGTTTCGAGTGGCACGAGCACGACGACCACCAGGTGGCTTGGGCGCCGACTGGCGTCCTGATCGTGATGACGGACTCGTCCAGTTTCGTCCTGCCGCCCACCCGAGGGTTGTTCATCCCGGCTCGTCTCCGGCACGAGACGCGGCGCGTCCGGCCTGGCGACGATGCGCTCGCTGTACCTGCGCCCCCAGCAGTGCCCGATCGGATGGAACGAGGCCACACCCGTGGCGGTGACTCCCCTCCTCGCCGAGCTCATCAACCACCTGGACGGCGGAGGGCTTGCGGCCGAGAGCCGGACCGCCGCCGAGGCGCTGCTCTACGACCTGTTGAGGCCGGTGGCCACTTCGACGATCGACGTGACGATGCCCGACGACGAGCGGGCCTTCGAGGTGGCCACCGCGCTGATCTCGGACCCGGGCGACCCTCGGAGCCTCGCCCAATGGGGACGCCAGGTCGGCGCCAGCGGACGGACGCTGGCACGAAGCTTTCTCGCAGGCACCGGATTACCCTTCGGCCGCTGGCGGACTCTCGTCCGCCTGCAGGCGTCCCTGCCCCACCTGGCGGCAGGGCTGGCGGTGAGCAACGTGGCCCGACGTGTCGGGTACGAGACCACGAGCGCCTTCGTGGCGGCCTTCCGGCGCGAGACAGGCGTGACGCCCGGAAGCTACTTCCGGGGAGCGCCCGTCCCACGCCGCGTCCTTCTTGATCAGTCCGTCGACTGATCCTCCGATCTCGGGTCGTGCATCATCGCCCACAGCAAGGGGGCGAGGGCGACGGCGAGCACGGAGGGTTCAGGCAGATCAGACGTTCATCGGGGCGGCGCTGATGTCTGCGAGCGCCGAGCTGCGGTCGCGATCGAGTGCCAAGTCTCCCAAGGAGATGATGCCGATCACCTGCGTCTCGTCGACGACGGGCAGGCGCCGCAGCGCCTTGCGGCGCATCATGGCGATGGCGTCGTCGACGGTGGCAGTCGACGGGATCACGGCCAGCGAACTGCTGCAGATCGAGATGACCATCGTCTCTTGCGGGCTGAGCCCCTCGGCCACCGCTCGAACGGCGATGTCACGGTCGGTCAGGATGCCGCAGAGCTTGCCGTGCTCGTCTGCGACCAGTACGGCCCCGATCCCCTTGTCGCGCATCACACGGGCGGCATCGAGGACCGAAGCCGAGCCCGGCAAGATAACTGGATCAGGGGTCATGATCTCGCCCACCATCATCGAACCACCGGTGTAGGTCATCCTCTTTGCCTCCCACTTGCTGGTCGTCCAGCCGTTGAGCCGGCCGTCGGCGTGCCTTTGACGGCTCTCCCTTGACCCGGCTCCGGCTGCCCGGCGCACACGTCAGCGTCTCGGAACCCGCACCGGGCAGCCTGTCGATCCCGAGCTCGTGCTCGGGGCACATGTTGAGATACCCGGCGCGGCGGGGCCCGACACTTGACGCGGCAGCGGAGGCGGCGGCCCGATCAGGAGGTCTGAGGGAACCCCAGGTTGATCCCCCCGTGCGAGGGGTCCAACCAGCGAGATGTCACCACCTTGCGGCGGGTGAAGAAGTGGACGCCTTCGGCGCCGTGAGCGTGCGTGTCGCCGAACAGCGACGCCTTCCAGCCCCCGAACGAGTAGTAGGAGACGGGGACTGGGATCGGCACGTTGACGCCCACCATGCCGGCCTCGACCTCGTTCTGGAAGCGGCGTGCGGCACCACCGTCGTTCGTGAAGATCGCCGTGCCGTTGCCGTAGGGGTTGGCGTTCACGAGCTCGAGCGCGGCGTCGTAGCTGGGCACGCGGAGGACCGCCAGCACGGGCCCGAAGATCTCGTCCTTGTAGAGGCTCATCTCCGGTCGCACGCCATCGAACAATGTCGGTCCGAGCCAGAACCCCTCCGGCTCCCCGTCGACCTCGACTCCCCGGCCGTCCACCACCAGCGTGGCTCCCTCTTGCAAGCCGGTGTCGAGATAAGAGGCAACCTTGTCGCGGTGCCCGCCCGTCACGAGCGGTCCCATGTCGACCTCTCGCCGGCCGTCCCCGACCTTCAGTCCCGCCATCCGCTCAGAGATCTTGGCCACCAGCTCGTCGCCGATCGGGTCGACCGCTACCACGGCCGAGATCGCCATGCAGCGCTCCCCCGCCGAGCCGAAGCCGGCGTTCACCGCTGCATCGGCGGCCAGCTCGAGATCGGCGTCGGGCAGCACCACCATGTGGTTCTTGGCTCCCCCGAGAGCCTGCACGCGCTTGCCGTGGCGTGTCCCGGTCTCGTACACGTAGCGGGCGATCGGCGTGGAGCCGACGAACGAGATCGCCCGCACCTCGGGGTGCTCGAGCAACCCGTCGACGGCGACCTTGTCCCCGTGCACGATGTTCAGGACGCCTTCTGGAAGTCCGGCCTCTGCTGCCCGCTCCGCCATCCAGACCGACGCTGAAGGGTCCTTCTCGGAAGGCTTCACGACGACGGTGTTGCCGCAGGCGATGGCGATCGGGAAGAACCAGCAGGGGACCATCGCCGGGAAGTTGAAGGGGCTGATGATCCCGCAGACGCCGAGAGGCTGGCGGATCGAGTAGACGTCGATCCCGGTCGAGACCTCCTCCGAGTAGCCGCCCTTCAGGAGCTCCTGTATCGCGCAGGCGCTCTCGATCACCTCGATCGCCCGGTTGACCTCCCCGAGAGCGTCCGAGCGGACCTTGCCGTGCTCCTCGGTGATGATCGCGGCTACCTCGGCCGCCCTCTCGCTGACGATCTCGCGGTAGGCGAACATGATCTTGGAGCGGCGCGCCAACGAGAAGTGGCGCCACTCCTCGAAGGCGGCAGCCGCCGCCTGCACCGCTCGGTCGACGACCTCGGGCGTGGCGAAGGCGACCCGCCTGGTGACCTCTCCGGTAGCCGGGTTGTACACCTCGCCCGCCCGCTCCGGTACGCCGTCATAGAGCTTGCCCCCGATCCAGTGCTGGACGAGGGGCGGCGGCGAGACGGCGGAGGAGGTGCTCTCGGTCATGGCACGATTCTCGCGCCGAAGCTCAGGGCCGGCTCACCGCCGGGATCACCTCGGCACGGTAGGCGTCGAACGTGGCGTCGGCGCCGTCGTGCATCAGGTAGAGCGCGAACTGGTCGACCCCGAGGTCTGCCAGCCGCCGCAGCCGCTCGACGTGCGACGAGGACGGTCCGGTCAGGCAGAAGCGGTCGACGATCTCGTCCGAAACGAAGCCGACCTCGGGGTTGTCCGCCTTGCCGTGGTGGCTGTAGTCGTAGCCGCTGCGCCCCGCCACGTACTCGGTGAGGGCGGCCGGCACGTCGGACGAGTCCCCGTAGCGGGAGACGATGTCGGCCACGTGGTTGCCCACCATCCCGCCGAACCAGCGCAGCTGGTCGTGCTGATGGTCGAGGTCCTCACCGACGTAGGCGGGAGCCGCCACGCAGATGCTGAGGGCGGCGGGGTCGCGGCCCGCAGCGGCGGCTGCCGAGCGTACCGCCCCGATCGTCCAGCGGGCGATCTCGGGATCGGCCAGCTGCAAGATGAAGCCGTCGGCTCGCTCCCCGATCACCCGCAGCGCCTGCGGGCCGTAGCCGGCTCCCCAGATGGGGAGACGCGACTTGGACGCCCAGTTCAGGCGCACGGCGGTGCCGTTGAGAACGGCGTCGCGCCCCTCGGCCAGCTCCTTGATCGCCGTGATCGACTCGGCGAACACGCTCATCGGAGCCGGCTTGCGGCCTATGACCCGCAAAGCCGAGTCTCCCCGCCCGATCCCGCACACGGTCCTGTTGCCGAACGTGTCGTTGAGCGTGGCGAAGAGCGAGGCGGTCACCGACCAGTCCCTCGTGGCGGGGTTGGTGACCATCGGCCCGACCACGAGCTTCGATGTCGCTGCCAGGATCTGCGCGTAGACGACGAACGGCTCCTGCCACAGCACGCACGAGTCGAAGGTCCACACGTGCGAGAAGCCGGCATCCTCGGCCTCGACGGCACGCGCCACGACCGAACGGGCCGGAGGATCGGTCTGCAGGACGAGCCCGATGTCCATCGGCACCTCCCGGTTCAGGCCAGGGCCTGGCAGAGCGAGCGCTTGACGAACTGCCCGTCGCCAGGCGACCCCAGGTAGGACCCGTCGGCGATGATCTGGCGGCCTCTCGAGAAGACCCGATCCACCTTCCCGCTGATGGTCATCCCCTCGTAGCAGGAGTAGTCGACTGCCATGTGGTGGGTCGATGCCGAGATGGTCTGGCGCGCCGCCGGGTCGTAGACGACGATGTCGGCGTCGGAGCCGGGGGCGATCGTCGCCCTTCTTCGGATGGAGACCGAACATCTTGGCGGGAGCGGTGGACGTCACCTCCACCCAGCGCGAGAGCGAGATCTCCCCGGCCACCACCCCCTGGTAGATGAGATCCATCCGGTTCTCGACGCCGGGCAGGCCGTTCGGGATCTTGGTGAAGTTGCCGAGACCGAGCTCCTTCTGCTCCTTGTAGCAGAAGGGGCAATGGTCGGTGGAGACCACCGAGAGCTGGTCGGTGCGCAGGCCCCGCCATAGATCGGCCTGGTGCTCCTTAGGTCGCAGCGGCGGCGTGCACACGAACTTCGCCCCTTCGAAACCAGGCCTGTCCAAGTCGTCCTCCGACAAGAACAGATACTGGGGGCAGGTCTCGGCGAAGGTGTTCTGGCCGCGGCTGCGGGCCTCGGCGACCGCCTCCAGCGCAGGGCGCGAGGAGAGGTGCACTACATAGAGCGGTGCCTTGGCGACGAGCGCCAGCTTTATCGCCCGCCAGGTCGCTTCCCCCTCCAGCTCGGCCGGTCGGCGTCCACGCATGGAAGACAGGGTCGGTCTTGCCCTCGGCGACCGCTGCCTCGACGATGGCGTCGATGGCGATCCCGTTCTCGGCGTGCATCATGATCAGCGCGCGCCGTTGGAGGCCGCGCGGTCCATCGCCCGGAAGATGTCCTTGTCGGTCGAGTAGAGCACGCCCGGGTACGCCATGAAGAGCTTGAAGCTGGTGACCCCCTCGGCCACCAGCTCGTCCATCTCGGCGAGCGAGCCCGGGTTGACGTCGGTGACGATGGCGTGGAACGAGTAGTCGATGGCGCACGCACCTTCTGCCTTGGTGCGCCAGGTATCCATGCCGGCGGCAAGGGTGTCCCCCTTGGTCTGGATGGCGAAGTCGATCAGCATCGTCGTGCCGCCCCAGGCTGCGGCCCGCGTGCCTGTCTCGAAGGTGTCGCACGAGTTGGTGCCGCCGAAGGGCATGTCCATGTGGGTGTGCGAGTCGATCCCGCCGGGGATCACGTACTTGCCGGTGGCGTCGACCACGAGGTCCGCTCCCTCCTTCCAGGCGTCGGCCGGCCCGCCCGCGCCGGGTCGGGTGATGGCTGCCACCGTCTCGCCGTCGACGAGCACGTCCTGCAGCTCGGCCCCCTCGGCGGAGACGACCGTCCCCCCCTTGATCAACGTTCGCGGCACCGGCGGTCAGGCCTCCGCCAGCGACTCGTAGGTCTCGGGGCGCCGATCCCGGTAGAAGGCCCAGAGCTGGCGCACCTCGTCGAGCAGCCCCATGTCGAGGTCCCGGATCACCATCTCCTCTGCGGTGTCCGAAGCCGCCTCGCCGAGCAGCTGGCCACGCGGGTCGACGAAGTAGGACTGGCCGTAGAACTCGTCCGAGCCGAGAGGTTCGGTGCCCACCCGGTTGATGGTCCCGACGAAGTACTCGTTGGCGACGGCGGCGGCGGGCTGCTCGAGCCGCCAGAGGTACTCCGAGAGGCCGCGGCTCGTCGCCGAGGGGTTGAAGACGATCCGCGCGCCGGCCAGGCCAAGTGCCCGCCAACCCTCCGGGAAGTGCCGCTCGTAGCAGATGTAGACGCCGATCCGACCGACGGCCGTGTCGAACACGGGATAGCCGAGGTTGCCCGGCCGGAAGTAGAACTTCTCCCAGAAGCCGGCGACCTGTGGGATGTGGTTCTTGCGGTGCTTGCCGAGATAGCGGCCGTCGGCGTCGATCACCGCCGCCGTGTTGTAGAGCACCCCCGGCTGCTCGAGCTCGTAGACCGGCACGACGAGCACCGTCCCGCACTCGCGGGCGACGTCCATCATCTGGCGCACGGTCGGTCCGTCGGGCACGGCCTCGGCGAACGAGTACCACTCCTTGTCCTGCACCTGGCAGAAGTAGGGACCGTTGAACAGCTCCTGCAGGCAGACGACCTTGGCGCCTTCGGCGGCCGCCTGGCGCACCGACGCGACGGCGTTCTTGACCATCGTCTCAGCGTCTCCTGTCCAAGCCGCCTGCACGAGAGCTGCGCGCACCACCTCACCCATGACCGTCACCTCCTGCCGCCCTCGGGGGGCGAGCTCGATCCTGGTTGCAACCTAATCCGGCATCACCCCTCGATGTCGCGGGACTCGGCCCTCCGCGGATTGGCGGGACGGAGATGTGGGCATCGTTTCGCGATGTCGCGTCGAGGACCGCTCGCCGGCAGCTACCCCGCGGCCGTCGCCTTGGTGGTGCTGGCGCTCGTGCCGTTCTTGCTGGTCGCCGCCGCTGTGCTGCCTCTCGGCGACTCGATGGCGAAGAGCCTCGGCATGAGCCAGGGGGCCTTCGACCTGACCGTGGCGCTGGCTGACGGCGCCTATGCGTTCGGCACCGTGCTCGCCGTCCAGCTCGCCACCCACCTGCCGGCGCGACGGTTGCTGCTCGTCTACCTGGTGCTCTTCGTCGGGTCGTCGGTCGCCAGCGCCTCGGCCCCCTCGGGAGACGTGTTCGCGCCGGCGTTCGTGGTTGAAGGGCTCTGCACGAGCCTGATGCTGATCGCCGCAGTGCCACCGCTCGTCGCCGCCTGGCCCGCCCGCAAGATGCCGGTCACCGCAGCCGTCATGAACCTCTGCATCTTCGGGGCAGTGGCGGCGGGGCCGTCGGTGGGCGCACTCGAGGCGGCGGCGCAGCTGTGGCGGCCTCTGTTCTGGGCGGTGGCGGGGCTGGCGGCGCTGGCACTGCTGGTCGGAGTGCTCAACTTCGAGGACGACCCGCCGGCTGACCGTGGTGCCCCTTGGGACGTCGTCGCCCAGTCGTTGGCAGCAGTCGGATGCGCGACGGCGTTCATCGGCGCCGGGTTGCTGGAGGCGGTCAAGCACGCCACACCCGCTGCTCTCACTCTCGCCATCGTGGGGGTGGCGGCGGTGACCACGCTGATCGTCCATCAGCACAGGACGAGCGAGCCGCTGATGCCGGTCCGCCAGGCGGCGACCACCTTCCCCGTCACAGGGATCCTGCTCGCGATGCTGGCGAGCGCTGCCGGTTTCGGGCTGATGGCGCTGCTGCTGATCGGCCTGAAGACTGCTGAGCCGCCGGGGCGTACGGCGATCCTCTTCCTGCCCGAGCTCGGGGGCGCCGTCGTCATGGCAGCGGTCTTCGGACTCCTGTTCAGGACGAGGTTCACGCCGGTGCTGGCGATAGCGGGAGCGGTCGTGCTCGCTGCCGGGGCCGCCACTTCGGCAGTGGCTGTCGCCGGGCGGGACGAGGCGTTGGTAGCTGTATCGACGGGGCTGATCGGGCTCGGCGTCGGCGCGTCCGTCTCGCCTGCTCTGTTCATGGCAGGTCTGTCACTGAGATCGGCGCAGATACAGAGGATCTTCGCCCTGATCGAGCTGCTTCGGGGCGTGACGGCCTTCATGCTGGCACCGGTTCTCGTCTTCCTCGCCGGTGTGATTGCGGTGTCGCATTCGCTCGGCATCGAGACCGCCTGCTACATCTGCCTCGGGCTGGCGGCGGCCGGCGCCGTGCTGGCGGTCGTCGTCTTCGTGCTCGGCGGTGGGCGCCTGCAGGTGCCAGATCTCGACCGCTGGACCGACGACGGCGAGCCGGCTTGGGACTCGCCTCCTTTGTGGAGCGCCCTTCGCAGCCCGGCCGTGCTCAGGGCAGTAGGCGACGGAGGGGCGGATACCCGGTCAGCCACCCGCCGCAAGGCCGGCTGACCGGCAGCTCTCACCCGCACCTGCTCCCGCATCCGCCGCAGCCCATCGGAGTGGCCGGCGAGCAACTCGGAGGAGTCGAAGTTACCGATGGGCGAAACCGACCAGATATTGGTCGTTTCTGACCATCCGTACCATCCGTGCCCGGCGGGCGCGCCCTGAGAGCTGGCGGCGACGCCAGGCAAGGCGGCGAAGACGGAACCGAGGGCGGGTGGAGATCGATCAACCCTGCGCTCAACCCCCCGGTTGACGACAGGGAGGCGCTGCAAGCGGACACTGTCCACATGCCAATCACCGATTACCTCCTCAACGGGGCGCTCATCGCCCTCGTCATCATGCAGATCCGTGGGCGCCGGCTCAGCCTGCACTCGATCCTGCTCCCTCTCGCAATCGTCGGCTATGTAGCGGTCCGGTTCCTGCACGGGATCCCCGGCGGCGCGGGCAACCTGGAGCTCGTCGCCACCGGTCTGGTGGCAGGGGCCAGCCTGGGAACGACCTGCGGCCTCACCACCCGCGTCTTCCGGGGCGTGGGCGGCGCCGCAATGGCAAAGGCAGGCATCGCGGCGGCGATCCTCTGGGTGCTCGGTGTCGGCGCACGCCTCGCCTTCTCGCTGTACGCCTCCCACGGCGGCCAGCCGGCGATCGCCCGCTTCAGCATCGCCCACCACATCACGAGCGGGAACACGTGGGTGGCAGCCCTCGTGCTGATGGCCCTCGCCGAGGTCGTCTGCCGGACCGCCGTGATCGCCGTCCGCTACCGCCGGCTAACGCTCGTCGGTCGGTCAATGCCCGGCGCTGCCCCCGCCGGCGCTGCTCCCGCAATCGCTGCCTCCGCCGTCGTTGCCAGCGGCCACGCTGCCGGCAGCCACGCGATCATGGAGCCCAGTGCTAACTGGTCTTAGCTTTCGGCGGGTCCGCGGCGGCACGCTGCTCACTTCGCTGATCCGGGTGGCGGGTCTCGGCCTGCTCGGATGGGGGATCTCGACAGAGGTGCGTCCCGGAGCAACCGGGGCGCACCTTGCTGTCTGGGTGCTGGTCGCCTCGATCGTCCCCTGCTGGCTCGTCTGGGCGAACTTCGCAGGGCGCTGGAGCCGCGGCCAGCTGCTGGCAGTCGGATGGATGGCGCTGGCGGGCGGCGCCGTCGCAGCCTTCGCGCCTCTCGGCCTCGTGTTCGTGGGAGCGGCCGCCGTCACCGCTGCGATGAACCTCGAGATCAAAAGAGCCGCCGCGGTCGCCGCCCTCGGCCCGACGGCCCTGGCGATCACGCAGGCGGCCTCCTCCGGCGAGGTGACCGGCGTCATCGTGGGAGGGCTCGCCTCCGCCAGCGCCGGTCTGATACTCGGCCTCGCCCGCAGGCAGAACGTCGAGGCTGCCAGGCAGGAGGCGCTCGTCGCCGTCGAGCGCGAGCGGGCGGAGATCCTCGCCGAGCGCAATCGCCTGGCGCGCGAGGTTCACGACGTGCTCGCCCACACTCTCGGCGCCCTCACCGTGCAGCTGGAGGCGCTCGGCGCCCGCCTCGAGACCACCCCCGGTGCGCCCGAGTTCCTAAAGGACGGGCTCTCCCAGACTCGCTCGCTCGCCGCCGACGGTCTCGTCGAGGCAAGGCGGGCGGTGCGCGCCCTTCGCGACGACGCCGAACCGCTAGCCACCCAGGTCTGCAAGCTCTGCGAGCTGCGGGGAGCCGAGCTGACGATCGAGGGCCGTGAGAGGGAGGTCGGGCCCGAGGCGACGCTGGGATTGTTTCGAGTCGTGCAGGAAGCATTGACCAACGCCGCCAAACACGCCCCGGGAGCCCCTCTCCAGGTCCATCTCGACTTCTCCGACGAGACCGTGTCCGTCAGCGTCCGAAACGGCCGACCGAGCCAACCGCCCGGCCCCATCGCCCGCTCCGGCTCCGGCTACGGCCTCGAGGGGATCAGGGAACGGCTTCGCCTGCTCGGCGGCGGGGTGGAGGCCGGACCGGCAGGCGAGGGCTGGCGGGTGGAGGCAAGACTGCCGCTGTGACCGATCTGCCGATCCGTGTGCTCGTGGTCGACGACCAGCGAGCGGTGCGCGAGGGGATGGCCACGATCGTCTCCACCATCCCCGGGGTGGAGGTGGTGGGTACCGCCGGCGACGGAGCGGAGGCGGTGGCGGTCGCCGAGCAGGAACGTCCCGACGTCGTGCTGATGGACCTGCGGATGCCGGTGATGGACGGGACCGAGGCGACCGGGCTCATCTGCGCGCGGCTCCCGGAGACGAAGGTCGTGGTCCTCACCACCTACGCCGACGACGAGTCGATCTTCTCGGCGCTCGGGGCGGGCGCCACCTCCTACCTCACCAAGGACGCCGGTCGCGCCGACATCGCCCGAGCGATCGAGGCGGCAGCATCGGGCCAGGCGGTGCTCGACGAGGCGGTGCGGGCGCGGCTGGTGGAGGCGGCGATGCGGCGGCCCGGGCGTCCTGCTGAGCTCCCGGACGGGCTCACCGAGCGGGAGGGGGAGGTGTTGTCCCTGATCGCCGAGGGATGCTCGAACTCGGAGATCGCCGGGCGGCTGTACGTCGGCGAGGCGACGGTGAAGACCCATGTCAACCGGATATTTGCCAAGACCGGCAGCCGCGACCGGGCGCAGGCGGCCGCCTACGCGCACCGCCACGGGCTGGCCGGCCGCTAGCGGCCCCTTCGCGGACACGCTGGGACCTCGCCGTGCAGATAACCGTGGTCGCCGACACCCACCTGCGGGCCGGGATCTCGCGGCTTCCGGGACAGCTGCTGGCGGAACTGGCGTCCTGCGACGCCGTGATCCACGCCGGCGACATCATGTCGCGCCAGGCACTCGCCGAGCTCCGACGAGCTGTCGACGGTTCATGCCGTCCTCGGCAACAACGACCGGGAGCTGCAGGGCGAGCTGCCCGAGACCGCCCTCGTCGACCTCGCCGGAGTGACTGTGGCGATCGTCCATGACAGCGGCCGACGCCAAGGGCGTGCGGAACGCCTCGCCCGCCGCTTCCCGAGCGCTCAGCTGGTCGTGTTCGGCCACAGCCACGTACCCGTCGACGACGTCGGCGCAGGAGGGCAGCGACTCTTCAACCCGGGCTCGCCGACCCAGCGCAGGCGCCAGCCGTTCGCCTCCTACGGACGGCTGCGCCTGGAAGACGGCGCCGTCGTGGATCACCAGATAGTGCTGCTGACGGGTTGATCTCGAAAATGAGGGTGAGCTGAGGGTCGCGTGCCTGGTGGCTGAGGTGTTTTCTCCGCAGCATGTCCGTGAGGGGATTCCCCGACCGACAAACAGAGCCAAGGAGAACCATGCCACCGCCAGACAGGACGAGCGAGCGCCGGCGCAGACGACTCGCCCACGCATTCCTGATCACACTCGCAGGTGCCACAGTGCTGGCTGCCGCGGTCCCGACTTCCGTAGCCTCAGCCGTCTCGCCGAGGGCGCCGCATGCGCACACGCCGGGCGCCTCCGTTGCCGACGCACTCCACGGACCCTCTCTCCACGGACGGTCTGTCCACGCGCCGGCGGACCCGTTCGGCGCCAGCATCCGTCGGGCGCTCGACGCTGCCTCGATGCAGGCCAGCAGGACCTCCAAGGCCCGGCACGAGGGGCCGGACAGCACATCGACGGCCCGGTTGGGCTCGTTCACAGTCTCCGGCGCCGTGCTCTCCTTCCTGCGCCACGACCTGGGCCTTCCAGTGTCGTCGGCCCACCTGAGCGGAGGCACCTATGGCGACTACGTCGTCGCGGTGACCAGCGGCCCGAGGATCGACTTCGGCCTGCCGGCCGGCGATGCCGCCCCCGTGTTCACGAAGACTCAGCTGGTCGAGGACATGAAGACCGGCTTGCTCACGGTCGCCGCCACGAGCGCCTCGGGCACCGCCACCACCCTCGACATCTCCATCCCGTCCGCCGCCACCTCGACCACGGGCAGCTACCACGGCACGTTCGTGATGCCGGTGGTCGGCGTGCTCGGTGGCAAGGTGGCTTTCGACGGCCCCGTCGCAACGTCCGGTGGGCGGCTGACCTTCTCCGCCTCGGGATATGACACGGCCCCGATCACCCTCAGCTCCGACGTCCGGCTCGCCGGCGGGACACATGTGAGCTACTCGTCGGGGAGCGGTTTCGAGATCGCAGGCAGCGCCCGGATCGGTTCGGCCGGCGCCACTGTCGAGGCGAACCTCCGCGGCACCGTCACGGACGCTCGGCAGTGGACCCTCGACGCCGCCACGACCCGCCAGTCACTGGCGCTGGAAGGTGGCCTCGACGCGGTGGGCACCTTCGCCGGCGCCGTCACCGACAGCTCGGGCCGTGTCTCGTTCACGCTGACGGACGACGCTCCAACCACCTGGAGCCCGCTCCCGTGGACGTCCGAGCTCGTGCGCTCCGTCACCTACAGCGACGTCGCCGGGAGCCCCCGCGCCGACGCCGAGGGCCGCATCGCCGTCTCCGGCGGAGAGGGCGGAGCCCTGGTCGGGACCGGCGCAGTGGACCTCGATCTCGCCGCCGGGACCGCAACCTTGACGGCGTCCGGGAGCGGCAGCGGGTTCCGTTTCGGCGCCGGCACGATCGGGGCTTCTCGCTCGGCGGGAGGCTCCAGATCGAGCAGCATCAGCTGGCAGGCACGATCACCGGCACCGCCGCCACCTCCGAGGGTCAAGCATCGCTGTCGTTCGCCGGCAAGGCCCTCGAGATCGCGACGAGCGCATCGATTTGGTCGTCGCTCGCCGTTCCGGCACCCGCCGCGCCCGCCGCTGCGCCCGCCGCCGCCACCAGCACCACCGGCACGACCGCCACCACCACGACCGGCACCTACAAGGTCTCGGCCGCGGTCCTCTCCTACCTCACCAAGACCCTCGGCTTGCCCCTCGGCACCTCGACGACGCTCAGCGGGAGCCTTTCGAACGGCGTCCTCACCGTCAGCACCGGGGCGCCCTCCAAGGTGACCGTGAAGCTGCCGACCGGCGATGCGGCGTTGGCGCTGAAGACGACCAAGCTCGCCATCACCGAGAAGACGAACTCCCTCTCGCTCACGTCGACAGGCACGGCAGCAGGCGGCGAGAGCGCAAGCCTCACCGTGACGATCGCCAAGGCCAACACGTCGACGGCGACGTCCTACAAGGCAACGCTCAAGGTAGGCATCTCGGTCTTCGGCAAGGCGTTGTCCCTCAGCGCGACGTCGACAACTGCCTCGTTCAGCCCGAAGGGCACGATCCCGGCAGGGACGGCTCTCACCACCGACAGCACCTTCCAGACCGGCACGGTCACGTTGCACTCCGGGTCGCTGGCAGTCAGCGGCACAGCAGTTGTCGCAGCCGGCACGCCGGCGAGCATCTCGCTGACCGTCACCGGATCCATCTCCAACATCGCCTCCTGGACCCTGCGTGCGACCGGCAGCGAGACCAACTGGCAGCCGATCAGCGGCCTCGTGATCAGCCCAGCCTTCAGCGGTACCTTCACGCTGAAAGCCGGCACGGTCGGCATGAAGCTCACCGCCACCGCTCCTACCGGCGCCACGTGGGTTCCGGGAGCAAATGCTTCGATGGCGCTCAGCGGCTTCACGCTCACGAACGCTGCCCCCGGCTCTGATGTCAACTGCAACGGCTTGGTGGCAGGCGACAGCTGGCTGGAAGTGGCGGGGAACCTCACCTACAACATCCTCGGCGCCTCCGCGCTGACCCTGCCCGCCAACGCTTGTGTGGCTCTCGGGTCGACCTTCTACACGACGACCACGGCGGCCACGGGCAGCCTCGGCTTCGGCAGCCCGCTGTTCACCATCGGCGGCGTGCAGCTGGTCGTGAGCGGGGACACCGCCTCCAACGCCTTCTCGGTGACGGGCACCGCCACGGCCACCTACGCCTCCACGCCCGCCCTCACGCTGGCGCTCGACTTCTCCTCCACCGGCGCCTTCATCGGGGCGGTGTCGCTGCCCGACCTCAGCCAGTTCGGGGTAGCCGGCCTCAACGGTCAGGGAGTCGTCTGGGTGTCGAGCGAGGACGTGCCCGTCTTCGTGCCGCCGCCGGGATTGCCGCAGGTGGCCGCATTCCACCTCCGCAAGGGGCTCAGCATCTCGTTCACCTACAACGTCGACCCCAACGAGGTTGCGAGCTTGCGCCAATGGGGCATCCCGGTGCCCAGCCAGGTGCAGGCCGTGGCGGCGCTGTCGGCGGAGGGGTTCACCGTCGAGCTCGACCTCAGCTTCGGGAACGGGAACGCCGGGCTGCTGCTTTTCACCAGCGACCCGAAGGACACCTCAGACCCGAATGCGCTCTACCTGTACCTGAACGGGATCAGCATCGCCATCACCCTCGGAGCGGAGACCAGCCTCGAGTTCGCCGGCGTGGCGACACTCGACGTGCCGGCGATCACCGGGGACTCCGACTCGACTGCGCAAAGCGTCATGGTGACCCTGACAGGCTCGGTGAACCTCGACAGCGGCAGCATCCAGGTCGGCGTGGCGCTGTCGGGAAGCTGCGGCGGCCAGGCGTGCCCCTGGCAGAACGCCTTCGGCATCCCGAACCTGACCATCAGCCAGTTCGCCGCATCGGTGGGGGTGACCTTCGACTCGGGCGTCCCGACGCCGACGTTCGGCTTCTCGCTCGACGGGGTGATCCTCCCGCCGGCGATTTCGGGCCCGATCGGGTTGCAGGCCGACGCCTCGATCACCATCGACGTCAACTTCGACCTGGCCGCGCCGATCGTCAACCTGCAGCTCGCCCCCGGGGCGAGCGGCGGGCCGGCGTTGCTGCCACTCACGATCACGCAGGACCAGGCGATCGAGAACGACCTCGTCATCGACTACGCCGGGGTCTGGCTGGCCCCACTCGGCGGCACGCTCTCCAACGGGACGACGGTCACACCCGGCATCGCCATCGACTTCCAGGCCGTGATCGCCGGCGTGACCGTGACCTTCGACGACCAGGTGAGCCCTTCGACGCTGACGGTGTCGGGCACGATGAGCGTCAGCCCGTTCATGCTCGGCCCGGTGTCCTTCGGCCAGGACGGCCAGGACCCGGTCTACATCTACACGAGCATCTCGCCACAGGGGTTCGTGTTCCAGTTCGAGAGCTCGTTCGCCTCTGACGGGTTCACCTTCTACGCCGATGTGGACCTGACCGCCATCGCCACGTTCGCCGGCGCCAGCGTGAACCTCTGGGTCGACGCCGGCCTGCCGTCGTTCATCTCCATCGGCGGAGCGCTGGCGGGCAGCATCAGCCTCGACAGCTCGGGCAACCTGCAGCTGTCGGCGTCCGGGACCGGCTCGATCATCGTGGTCGGCCAGAACCTCGGGACTGTGTCGTTCTACTACTCGTTCGCAGCCGGAGGGCTCTGGCAGCCGCTGACCGCAAGCGCCGACCAGGTGGCCGCCGCCTTCCAGTACGCCTACGGCTGGGCCGACACCAACGTCACGTACTGGCTCAACCAGCTGGAGTACAGCGCCGACAGCATCGCCGGGGCGCTCGAGTACGCCTTCTCGCTCTCGCCGACCCAGATCGCCGATGACCTGATCGCCTACGTCACGAGCTCGTCGTCGGTAGTCTCCGAGGCGCTGCAGTACGCCGGCTTCAACTACGACCAGATCGCTTCGGTGCTGGAGAACGTCTGGGGCTACACCGCCCAGGACGTCCAGAACACGCTGCAGGCGATCGGAGCCGACGCCTGGAGCGTGCTCAACGCCCTGGAGAGCGTCTTCACCTCCGGTTGGGACGGTGCGTACAACCTCTCGGTCACGCCCAACTGGAACGGCATACCCGGGCTCCCGCTGCTGATGGACGTCTCGGGCGGGTCGCAGTCGTCCGGCGCGGACGTGATCGACTACTGGGCCGACACGGGATCCAACCAGAACTGGTACTTCGTCGACGAGGGGAACGGCTACGCCGAGATCGTCAACCAGAACTCGGGGCAGTGCCTGTCGCTCCCCGGATACGACCTCAACGAAGGCGACTACATCGTCCAGGAGCCCTGCGTCGGGGCGGCGTACGAGCTGTGGTCGATGAACGTGGTGCAGCAGAACCTGCTCGGCCCGACAGTCGTGATCACCAACGCCTACAGCGGCTACGTGGTGGACGCCGACGGCGCCAGCTGGAGCCCCGCCAACCTCGACCAGTACGCCTCCAACGGCGGCTGGAACCAGGAGTGGACGATCACCCCCGGTCTCTAGGCCGACCGACCCTGCCACTTTCCTAGTTGTCCCGGTCCGGGCGGTGGCGAGCCCACCGCCCGGCAAGGACCACCGTTTCCGGCTCCGTTCATTGGACTATTTCGTCCGGTGGGCGGAGCCGGTTACGATCGTCGGGGGGATCGCAGACAGAGGTGGTGGGCGTTTGGCAGTTTCTTTCGGTGCAGCTCTCCGTCAATACCGCCTCTCGCGCAACCTGACGCAAGAGGCACTGGCCGAGCGGGCAGCTCTCAGCCCGACCGCAGTCGCCGCCCTGGAGAGAGGGCGCAACCGGACTCCGCGCTTCTCGACCCTCCGCCAGCTCGCACGTGCGCTCAGCCTCACGCCGGAAGAGCTCGACACCCTCTCCCAGCTGGCCCGAGGGGTTCGCGAAGGCGAGCCGGTCGTTGGCGCCGGTGAGGTAGCCAAGAGGGACGAGCCGCGACCGGGGCGTGTTCCCTCGCAGCGACCGGGGGAGCTTGCCCTGCCCCAGGTTGCCACCCGATCCTGGCGTACTGCCTTCGTCGGACGCGACCGGGAGCTCGAAGTGGTCGCCGCCGCCTGCGAGGAGCGGTCCCGTGTCGTCGTCATCCTCGGTGAGCCCGGGATCGGCAAGACCCGCCTCGTGTCCGAGGTCGCCCGGCAGCGCCAAGGGAGCGCGGTCCTCTGGGGACGGTGCGCAGAGGAGAGCCTGGGTGCTTTTGCCCCGTTCGTGGAGGCTCTCCGGCGCTTCGTCGAGGCGGCGGCGCTCGCCGAGCCTTCCATCTTGCGAGATGCCGTCGGCGGCAGTGGCGACCTGCAACGGCTGGTCTCGGACCTCGCCTCGCATGTGGGCCCCCTGCCGGCGCCGACGGTCGCCGATGCCGGCACCGAGCAGAGGCTCGTGTTCGAGTCCGTGGAGCGGCTGCTCGCTGCGTGGCGCCCGATGATGCTCGTGCTCGACGACCTGCACTGGGCGGACAGGTCGACGCTGTCGTTGCTCGGCTACCTGGCGAGGAGCGACCGGCTTGCCGACCTGTCGATCGTCGCCACGGCTCGCCCGGCGGACCTCGGTCCGGATCGCGCCGGGTTCCTCGCCGATCTCGGCCGCCACGTGGAACTTAGGCGGATCCGCCTCGGACGGCTCGGCCGGACCGAGCTGGAGCAGCTGATCGCCGACGTCGTCGGAAGCGCGCCTTCTGCCGAGCTGGTGGAGGCGGTGATGCAGGCGGCGGAGGGCAATGCGTTCTTCTCCGAGGAGATCGCCATCCACCTCGCCGACTCCGGCCTGCTCGAGCAATCGGAGACGGGCCTCGTGCTGCGGCAGCAGCCGGGCTCGCCGGCAGTGCCGGACCGCATCCGTGAGACCCTCTCGCAACGCCTGCTGGCGCTCACCCCCGACGCGGTCGAGCTGCTCTCGCAGGGCTCGGTCGTCGGGCGGGAGTTCGAGCTGGCGGCCGCCGGGGCGATGTGTGGCCTCGAGCGGAGCCGGATCGTGGAGGCCGCCGACGACGCCATCATCTCGGGCCTCCTGGCGGAGACCGAGCCGGGGATGGTCATCTTCTCCCACGCCATCGTGCAGCACGCCATCGCCGACAGGATCTCGGGCTCGCGCCGGGCGGAGATGCACAGGCGGGCTGCGGAGGTGCTGACGGAGCGCTGGCCGGGCGACGGGTTCGCGGCCACCGATCTCGCCACGGACCTCGCCCGCCACTGGGCGGCCGCCGCCGTCACCGATCCCTCGCTGGTGACGACCGCCGCCATGTGGGAGGTGCGGGCAGGAGACGCGGCGCTGGCGGCCGCCGGCACCGACGAAGCGATCGCCGCCTACGAGCGGGCGCTGGACCTGTGGGGCACCTCGACGGGGGGTCACGCCGACGCTCTCGTACGCCTCGGTGACGCCCTGCAGCACAAAGGGCGGGCCGAGGAGGCCGATTCCCGCTTCCGCGAGGCACTGCAGCTGGCGACCGTGCTCAGGGACCCGGAGGTGCGTGCGCGGGCGGCGATCGGGCTCGGGCGGCGCTACCCGTACTGGGAGACGGACAAGGGCCGCCTCGACAAGATGGAAGCGGCCCTGGCCGCGCTGCCAGACGGCAGAGGCCTGATGAGCTTGACCCTGAAGGGGTTGATCGTCACTCACCTGATCAATGGTTTCGATCCGGAGCAGGCGGACCGCCGCGACGAGATCGTGGCGGAGCTGCGAGCTGTGGCTCTCGACTCTCACACTCCCGTCGAGATCCTCCGCGCCGATGGGGCGCACCCGGCTCTACGACGTCTTCGAGGATCCGGCCGAGCTCGACGTGGTCACCGCCCGCCTCCTCGACCTGGGCGCCGCGGCGGGAGATCTGCGGGTGGTCGCAGGAGCGCGCTTCGCGGGCGCGCTCGTCGAGGCTGGACCTGGCCGACATGCCGGGTCTCGTGACGGCGGTCGATGCATACGCCTCGGTGGCCGAACAGCTGGCCGACCCTCGCGAGATGAGCCAGGCATCTACCGCCCGGGCGACGATCGCGCTCATCGAGGGTCGTTACAGCGACTCCGAGCGGCTCTCTGCCGAGGCGCTCGAGCACGGCAAGGCGAGCGGCGACTTCAACGCCGAGCTGATCTTCTACGCCCAGGGGTTGCTGCGAGCGGTTGACCAGGGCCTCGCCGGCGACGTCCTCGGGCTACTGCTCGACGCCGGTGACTACCTGCGCATCCCGGCGTTCGCGGCGGGCACGGTGCTCGTGGCGGCGCTCGCCGGCGAGCTCGACGAGTCACGCCGCCGCCTCGATCAGATGATGCGGGACGGCTTCGGCGCCCGACCCCTCGGGGCGGACATGATGTCCTCACTCGCCTTCCTGGCACACGCCTGCTTCCTCGTCGGTGCCGCCGAGCATGCCGGCGAGCTCTACGCACGGCTGGCTGCCCGGCCCCCCGTTGCGGTGCGGGTCGGCCCCCTCGGGGGTTGGTGGGGCCCGAAGGCGTTCCACATGGGGTGCCTGGCACGCTTGCTCGGCAGGAGCGAGCAAGCCGAGTCGCACCTCCGCCAGGGGCTCGACGTGGCGCTGCGCATGGAGGCCGGACCGTTCGCTGCCCGCTCGGCAGCTGAGCTGGCTGTGCTGCTGGCCGACCGGGAGGACCCCGAGGCGAAGAGACTGGCTGATCTCGCCGTCGCGCAGGCGGCTGCGATCGACGCCGCCGGGGTGCAGGGGGAGGTGGCGACGAGACTCGGGGGCTCGGTCCTCGGCCGCAGCCGACCTGGCGCATAGCGTCCTAGCTCATGAGAGATGTGGGAGCGGCCCTGGTGGCCGTCGGGATCGTCGTCGGGGTCGTGGCGCTCGTCGCGCTCCACATCCTCCCGACCGGCTTGTCGGCGATGCGCAACCCGGTCAGCCAGTACGGGATCAGCAGGTACAGCGTCGGCTACCGGGTGCAGACGATCGCTTACGGTGTTGCGGGCATCGGTGCCGGCGTCGGCCTCTCGACCCTGCCCGGCGCCGCCGCCCTAGTCGTCATCTGTGCCGTCTTCGCGGCGTCCCGCCTCGCCATCGGCTGGTTCCCGATGGACTCGCCGGGGGCGCCACGCTCGCAGGCGGGGAACCGTCACGGCCTGCTGGCGCTCGGCGCATTCCTCGGTGCAACCGTGGCGGCCGGCCTGATGGCCCGCGTGCTCCACAGCGACAACCTGCACTCCCGCTACGCCACCGCGAGCAGCATCCTGGCCCTCTTGATGGCGCTCTCATTGGTGGCGATGGTCGTCGACGGCCGCACCCAAGGCGGCCGTTTCGGGCTCATCGAGCGAGGCTTCTACGTCTTCATGACTGCTTGGCTGGTGCTCGTGGCGGTGATGCTGCTCCGCTAGGGCCGTTAGGCGGCCATCCGCTAGGGGGCGACGAGCACGGTCTGCAGCTCCGTCACCCACGAGTCCCGTGGCCCGTCGCAGTCGAGGTAGACCTCCCTCTCGAAACGCGTCTCTCCTCCCCCATCCGCGCCACCCACTCCTCGATCGCCATGAACGCCTCGTGGAACTGGGTCGGGGCGCCACGGACGACGGTGGTAGCGGCCCGCTCCTCGGGGGCCACGTCGATCGTCTCGATTCCCTCCTCCGAGATGGACACGCCGTCAGGCACCGGCAGCCCGACGGTTAGCCGCATCGGGCACGGCACGTCGCCCAGGTGCTCGTAGAGGGCGTAGGAGATTCCGTCGAAGTTCACCCCGTGGCGCCCCAGCGCTGCGTGCAGCCGGGGATACATCCGGGCCGCCGCCTGATCGATCCCGGGCGGTCCTGCCAGGTCCTCGCTGAGGGTCACCAACCTCACCGGGTCGAGACGCTTGACGATCACGTCGTAACTGTTCATCGAATGGTCCTCCAGTTGTGCGAGCCGGGCTTCCACCCGGGCGAGCTGTTGTCTCTGCGCGTCGAGGCGTGCCTCCGCCTGTGCCTGGCGGAGGCGCAGGATCCCCCTCAGCTGCTCGACCGACACGTCGTCCGTCAGCAGCTGCCTGATCTCACCGAGCGGCACCCCGAGATCCCGCAAGACGAGGATCCGGTGCAGGCAGTGCAACTGCTCGGGCGAATAGGACCGGTACCCGGTGCGAGGGTTCACTTGTGCCGGTTCGAGCAGGCCGAGCTCGTCGTAGTGCCTGAGCGTCCTTATCGACACCTGCGCCAGGCGAGCGACCGTCCCGATCCCGTACACGTCTCGAAGTCAACCAGCTGACGCGGCGTGAGAGTCAAGAGGCAAGCGCCGCTAGGCGAACAGATCGGCCACCGGCTCCGGCGGACCGACGCTCGTCGCCGTGCTCGCCCTGCGGACGAACTCGGCCGGCGGCGGCCATCTGGCCACATACTGGTCGCCGCTCTCGGCGTACGAGACGTAGGTGACGTCCTCGATCCCCAGCCGAAACAGGTGGAACCAAGGCTCCTCCGGCTTCCACCCGAGTACCTGCACGGCTTCGCAGTACTCGGCGCGAGTGGCGAGGTCGTCCTCGGCGATGGCGTGGCCGCGCACCTTCATCTCGCCGCCCGCCCCGTCCCGACCGGTGACGATGCTGTGCACCAGCACCGCCGGGTCGCGCAGGAGGTCGAGTGCCTTTCGCGACTGCCACATCATCGAGAGCCAGAGGTCGCCGTTCAAGACGAAGGGTTCGACCGGGCTCAGTCGAGGCGACCCGTCACGCCTCCGCGTGACCACGAGGAGCACGCCCGGATCGACCAGCTTTTGCCGGGCGAGCGACTCCAGCTTGGGGTGCTCGGCCAAGTCGGACCAGCGCATGGGTCAACTGCTCATGTCGACCGCATTGACATGCTGGATGTGGAGCGTCACGATCACCCGCTTGTCCCCGGGCTGGTCGTGCTGGCGCAGGTCGGCCGAGTACTTGGCACCGACTCGGGAGGCGAACAGGTACTCGGGGTCGTCGGTGATCTCGACCTCCCCTCGCAGCTCCAGATAGCGGTACGGATTCGCCAGGTCGAGGATGAGCAAGCTGCAGCGGGGGTCTCGCATCAGGTTGCGGGTCTTCTTCCGGGTCGCGTTCAGCGACAGCGCAACGGTGTCACCCTCCCGCAGGAACCAGACCTCCGTCATCTGGGGCCCGCCGCCCGGCCGAATGGTCGCCAGTGTCGCCACCTGGAGCTCGAGCAGGTCCAGATGGCTCTGGGGAATGGGTTGCACGGCCTCCTCCTCGTTCGGTGCGTGCCCCGCGCGACCGACCGCCTCCCAGTATTCATGCGGGGGCACCCGGCTGGGGCTCGTGCGGCTGGCAGCAGCTCGACCGGCGCCGGCCCAATACGCTCGGAAGAGTGCGAACTGGAGACGCCCGTCCCGGGCGAAACGTCTTCGCCGGGCTGGCCCTCGGCGGGCGGGCAGTCGTCGCCCCGGCAGCCGCCGGGCTGGCCGTCGTCGGGCTGGCAGCCCTCGCCGGCTGCACATCGCCGCCGCCGGCTCCCTACACGGGCGCCACGATCCTCCAGTCGAACGCTCCTTCCAAGACCGTGCAGCTCGACCTCGTCGGCGCCGAGAACGACAACCTCGCCGGCTTCAACTTCGACGGCTACGGGGACGGGCAGATGACGGTGCGGGTGCCGGTCGGATGGACCGTCGACGTCTCGTGCTCCAACGCCTCGACTGCACTGAGCCACTCCTGCGCTGTCGTCGAACAGCAGCCGCTTGCGCCCTCAGGTGCTCCGATCGCCTTTCCCGGTGCGGTGTCCGCCTCGGCGGCGAGCGGGTTGGCGTATGGCAGGACGTCGAGCTTCAGTTTCGTGGCTTCGAAGGTGGGGCGTTACAGGATCGCATGCCTCGTCGGTGGTCACGAGGTGGACGGCATGTGGGACTGGTTCATCGTCACACCCGGTGGCTCGCCGTCGGTGAGCACCTGAGCAGCTCGGCGAATCAGGTCAGCTCGGGCAGCTGCTGAGCCTGATCCAGCACGGGTCGGAAGATGTCGCCCTTCTCCGACACGCGCTCCAACACCGACCGCAGCGTCCAGCGGTTCGGTCTGAGGTCGGGGTCGTCGAGCTCGTCCCACTCGATCGGCGTCGAGACCGGCGCCCCGGCCGCCGGGCGTGGGCTGTAGGGCGCCACCAGCGTCTTGTTGATCGCGTTCTGCGTGTAGTCGAGCCGGGCGAGTCCGCTCCGGTCGCTCTTCTGCCACTTCCAGCTGACCAGCTCGGGAAGGACGGCGCCGATCGCTCTCGACAGCTGCTCGCACCACTCCCTGGTCTCGTCGAAGCTGTAGCCGGCACCGACAGGGATCCAGATCTGGATCCCCCTCTGACCGCTCACCTTCGGCCGCCCGACGACCTTCAGGTGCTCGAGCGCAGTCCGGTGGAGCCGCGCCAGCGCCAGCAGGTCGTCCCAGCTCGTCCTCTCGCCTGGGTCGAGGTCGAGCAGGGCGTAGGTCGGCTGGTGGGGCTCCTCGATGCGAGAGGTCCAGGCGTGCCACTCGAGTGCCCCGAAGTTGGCGGCCCAGATGAGCGCCGCCGGCTCGTCGACGACCAGGTAGGTGCGCGACTCGCCCTCGTCGGCTTCCGGGTTCGTCCAGCGAGGCACCCACGCCGGAGCGTGGTCCGGAAGCTCCTTGTGCCAGAAGCCTTTGGTCCCTGCGCCGTTCGGGAAGCGATTCATGTTGAGCGCCCGCCTTGCCAGGTAGGGAAGGAGGGTCGGGGCGATCTCGGCGGTGTAGCGGAGCAGCTCTCGTTTGGTGATCGGAGGCTCACCGCCTTGCCCGGGGAAGAGGACCTTGCCGAGGTTCGTGACCTTCAGGTCGCGCCCGAAGACCGTCCAGACCCCTTGATCCTCGAGCTGCGTCCAGAGCCGCCAGCTCCTCCGTCGAGGGCTGGTCGAAGACGGGCGCCTTCAGCGGCACCGCCGCCTGCTCGGCGGGTAGGTCGGAACGCCAGAGCCTGTCCGGGTCTGCCTTCACCTCGTCGTTCGTGCGGCCGCTGAGGACGGACTTCGGGTGCTCTTCGGGATCCCAGCCGGGCACCGCGTGGTCGTCGTTCTTGTGGATCAGAAGCCATTGCTCCTTGCCAGAGGCGTCGGCGCGCGTCCGCACGATCACGTATCGCCCGGCGAGCTTGCAGCCCCGCAGCTCGAACTTCAGCTCCCCGTCGCGGATCGCCCGCCCCGGGTCGTCAACAGAGGTCTCGTAGGGCTCCCAAGTGCCCTCGTCCCAGACGATCACGTCTCCGCCGCCGTACTCGCCGGCCGGGATCACCCCCTCGAAGTCGATGTACTCGATCGGATGATCCTCGACGTGGAAGGCGCCCCGCCTGACCTTCGGGTCGAGGCTCGGGCCCTTTGGGACCGCCCAGCTCACGAGCACCCCGTCGAGCTCCAGGCGGAAGTCGTAATGGAGCCGCCTGGCGCGGTGCCTCTGCACCACAAAACGCCGCCCCGCGCCATCCGAAGCTCCCCCGGCCGGCTCCCGCGTCTTGGAGAAATCACGCTTGGCTCGATACGGGGCGAGCTTCTCCCCGGAATCGCTGGCGTCCTTGTCCTTCTCGGCGGCTGTACTCGATCGGGCCACGGCTATCGAATACCCAGCGTAGGACGGCTCGACGCCGTTCGTCACGAGGCGTTGCTGCAGCGACATATGGTCGGAGGATGGGACGATTCGGCCGGCGAGGTCTTGCAATGGCCGCCGCCGGCTTGCTCGCCGCAGTTGTCGCCGCAGTTGTCGTCGCCGTGGCCGCACGCACCAGCCGGCGCACCAGCCGGCGCACCAGCCGGCCCGCCAGCCGGCACGCCAGCACCCGCAGGCGCGCCCGCAGCACCGGCAGCACAAGCCGACCGCTCAGTGCCGCTTCACGGATCGACCGCAACTTCGCCGTCGCCTCCCTGGCCGCCAACATCGGTGCTGCCGGCGCCATCAACAAGGCGCAGCGGGTCTTTGCCTCCGTCGAGCGCCGCCGCGAGCTGGACGAGCAACTGCAACTGAGGACGGCCGAACAGGTCGCCGCCCGGCTCGGCTCGATGAAGGGCGCCCTGATGAAGGTCGGCCAGCTGGCGAGCTTCCTCGACGACGGAATGCCCGAACCTGTGCGCCAGGCGCTCGCGCAGCTGCAGGCGGACGCCCCACCGATGTCGGCGGAACTGGCGGCGGGCGTGATCGTCGAGCAGCTCGGCCAGCCACCGGAGGAGCTCTTCGCCGAGTGGGACCCGATCCCGATCGCAGCCGCCTCGATCGGCCAGGTCCACCGCGCGATGACGAAGGACGATCGGGCCGTCGCCGTCAAGGTGCAGTACCCGGGAGTCGCCGAGGCCGTGGCCGCCGACCTTGCCAACCTCGATCTGGCCGCCCTCGGGCTGGGGATGCTCTTCCCGAACCTCGACGGGGCGGCAGTGGCGGAGGAGCTGAAGACTCGCCTCACCGAGGAGCTCGATTACCGGCTCGAGGCGGCGCACCAGCGCCAGTTCGCCCAGTGGTACCGGACGCACCCGTTCATTCACGTGCCGGAGGTCGTGGACGAGCTGTCGGCCGGCCGGGTGTTGACGAGCGAGCTGGCCGAGGGGGTTCGTTTCGAGGAGATGGAGAGGTGGCCGCAGTCCGAGAGGAACCTGGCGGGCGAGGCCATATACCGCTTCGTCTTCCGCAGCCTCTACCGCTTCGGTTCCTTCAACGGGGACCCGCACCCAGGCAACTACCTGTTCCGGCCGGGTGGCCGCGTCACCTTCCTCGACTTCGGGTTGGTGAAGAAGCTGAGTGCGCAGGACGTCGCGCAGTGTTTCGCGCTGGTGAGCTCCTCGATCATCCACGACGATCCGGCGCGGCTGCGCAAGGCCTGCGAGGAGGCCGGGTTCATCGGCCCCGGGGCTCCCCTCACGGACGAGCGTGTGGCGGAGTTCATGGGCTACTTCTGGGATCCGATCGGCAAGGACGAGCCGACCGCCATCACGGCGCAGTGGGCGAGCTCGGTGACCCGCCGCTACTTCGACCGGAGCGAGTTCTCCGACGTGCTGGCACACGCCGCGATGCCTCCGAACCTGGTGATCCTGCAGCGCATCAACCTTGGTCTGCTGGCCATCCTCGGCCGCCTCGATGCGACCGCCAACTGGTACCGGATAGCACGTGAGCTGTGGCCGACGGACGACCCGCCGTCGTCCCCGCTCGGCGAGGCGGAGGCCGACTGGTGGGCGACGATGCAGTCGGAGTCGATCACCGCCTGAGCAGCCCTGAACTGCAGGCAGCTACCAGGCGATCACCCGGAGACGTGGCCACTCGGCCGTCCAGCGGGCGACCTTCGCCTCGTAGACGTCTCGGGTCACGAGGAGCTTGTTGGGCCGCACGACCATCGCCATCAGGTCGGCCAACCCGTATGGTGCTCAAACCGCGATGCCGCTCTCGTCTCGGCGCACCCCCACGCACGAGGCGCTCGTCGGCCAGGTGGCGATCGCCTCCGCGCTCGAGCGGTACGGCTCGATCTCCTTCCCGAAACGCTCCCCGTACCACAGATGCACCCGTGCCTCGTTCTTGATGTCGATCTCGACATCGAGGCCCGCCGCCGAAGCCGCCGCACGGACCTGCTCCTCCACCTGCCGCTCGTACGCCGCGCTCGAGGTCGGACGTGTCGAAGTAGACGAGGTCGTAGTCCTTGATGCCGGCCGCCGGGTGGCGCCCGTGCTGCAGGTTCCACACCGTCTGCGCCACAGCGCCGGCACCGAGGTACCAGTCCGGCAGCTGCAATCGCCGAGCGAGGTCGAGGAGCCCGTCGGCGACCGGGTTGCGCACGAGGGCCCGCTCGAGGCGGCGGACCTCGCCGGCGGTGGCGACGGCTGGAGGCGGCGGCGAAGTGCCGTCAGAGGGCGACGATGCCGACCCTCGGTGAATGATCCCTGCCGGTGACGAGACCGATCGTCATCGGGGCCGAGCCGACGCCCGATCAGCCCGCGTCGCCCTCCACAGTGACATCGCCAGGGCGCCTACAACCGCCAGCGGCAGGAGGACCCAAGCCGCCCAGCGGACCCCGTTGTGGGCGAGCAGGGCGGCGACGCCGAGGGCGGCCACGACGGTGACGGCTACCCGCCAGTCGTCGCCGATCACGAAGTCGTACCAGAACTTCCCGAACGCCACGATGTGCTTCACGCCGCCACCTCCGCCTTGGCCGCATTGTCCGCCCGAGCCGCCCGTTGGCGCTGTTGGCGGAGGGCCGTGACGAGCAGCGCGCTGACACCCGCTGCGAAGCCGAGCAACACGAGGAGCGCCAGGTCCGATCCCGGCCAACGGACCCCTGCGCCCTCACCCGCCCAAAACGTCCCGAACGACGTCAACAGGAGCCCGACCGTGAACTTGAGCGTGTTCTCCGGGACCCGGCTCAGCGGTCCCTTCGCCAGCACACCGGCGACCAGCACCACCACGAGGGCCACGCCCGAGCCGATTGCCGCTTGCGCGATGCGGTGCTGCGCGGCGCCGAACGTGACGACGATGAAGGCGACTTCCAGTCCCTCCAGGAACACGCCCTTGAAGGCGACCGTGAACGAGTACCAGTCGACGCGCCGATCACCCGTCGCGCCCGGACCGGCGGAACCAGCGGGACCGGCGGCACGGGCGGAGGACTGCTGGCGGGCGAAGATCTCGTCCTCGTCGTGCAACGCCTTGTAGCCGCTCGCTCTGAGGATGGCCTTGCGCAGCCACTGCAGGCCGAACACCAGCAGCAGGGCACCGATCACGAGGCGCAGGCTGGAGAGCGGCAGCCGCGCCACCGACGGCCCGAGGATCGCCACCGTGGCTCCGAGGACGACGAGGGCGGCGCCGACGCCGAGCATCGTCGAGCGCCAGCCGCGGGTGATCCCGACGGCAAGGACGATGGTCAGCGCTTCCACCATCTCGACCGCCGACGCCAGTCCCACGGCGATCAGGAGGAAGACGAGGCTGGTCACGAGGCGCGGCCGCCGAGATCGAGGTCCGTGTCGATGTAGCGATCGCTACACGCGGGTAAGATCATGTCGTGAACACTACCGCAATACGGGACCGCTTGCCACACCTCTCGAGCGCTGCGGAGCGGGCCGTCGGCGAGTATCTCGTCTCGGTAGGGACCCGAGCAGGTGCGATGTCGGCCCGGGAAGTGGGAGAGGCCACCGGGACGAGCGACGCGACGGTAGTCCGGACCGCGAAATCGCTTGGTTTCGAGAGCTTCAGGGAGCTGCGGCGGGCGGTGTCGGTGGTGGCGGACGTGCCGATCGACCAAGCCCTCCGGGCGACGATCGAAGTGGCAGGGCGTCCGCAGGATCAGCTGCGCTCAGCCCTCGACCGCCAGCAGCAGTCCCTGGCGGCCGTCTCCCGAAGCCTCTCGGAGTCGCAGTTCGCCACGGCCGTCGAGCTGATGGCCGGCGCTCCGCGCATCTGGTGGGCAGGCACAGGTCCCTCCAGCCACCTCGCCGAGTACGGCGCCTTCTTCTCCCGGCGCCTCGGCCGCAGATCGGGAGCCTTCACGCACGCAGGAACCGACCATGCCGACGAGCTGCTGTCGATCGAGGAGGGCGACGTGGTGGTGACGTTGGCTTACGGCCGCCTCCACCCCCACGTGCGGGCTCTCCTCGAGCACGCCGCGGCGGTCGGCGCCAGCGTCGTCCTTGTCACCGATGTCGTGGCGGTGCCCGAGGCGCGCGCCATCCGCGCCACCTTGTCGGCGGGACGCGGCATGCCCGGGATGTTCGCCTCCCACGGCGTCACTGTCGTCCTGATCGAGGCGCTGGTCCTCGCCGTAGCAGCGGAATCCGCCGATCGTGCGGAGCGATCGGTGGACAAGCTCAACGAGCTCAGGCGGTCGATCGCCGGCCGGAAGCTCGACGTCGACCCGGGCTGAGCCGAGGCTGGCCTGCGGCGGCCGATACGTGGCTGGCCAGGGCCAGCACGGCATGACGCAGCTCTTCGGACTGCACCACCCGCCATGCCATCGGGAGCACAGCCAGGCGCCTCGCGTACCAGTGGATGTTCTCCGTGCTTCCAACTAGCCGGCATGCGGTCTCGTCGACCGGCTCCAGAGATCCGAGGCTACGCGGGAGATGGCGTGCAGCCTCCCGCACCGGTGCCTCGATCAGCACCTCGACCGGGTAGGGCCAGCCAGATGAAAGCTGCTCCTCGAGCAGGCGCAGAGCATCGAGCTCCTCCGGAGGCCGGAAGTAATGCGCCGTCAGGGTCACCGTCTTGATCCGGTCGACCCGCAGGACTCGGCGGTCGCCCGCCCGCTGAGACCAGCAGAGGAGATACCAGCGGCTGTGGCGCAAGACGACCGACCAGGGGTCGACGTCCATCGGGCGAGCGGCCGTCCGGCCCGGCTCGACGGGGCCCTGGAGCTGGTACAAGACACGCACCCGCTGCGAGCGGTTGCAGGCTCCGAGAAGCTCAGCCACGACTGCGGGATCGGGCCTTGAAGGTTCATCCGCCTCGGACCCCCGCTGCGCCTCCCGGGCACTCGCCGCAGCCCGGTACGCACGGACCGGTTCTCCGAGAGCGACGGGCAGCACACGAAGGATCTTGGCAAGCGCCCCGCCGACGATGTCAGCCGGGTCGGCGGCGCCACGATGGCCCTCCAGGACCGCCATCACCAGACCCATTGCCTCCGCCGGGCTGAACATCAGAGGTGCGAGGCGGAGACCCCGTCCGATGCGGTACCCGCCGTAGCGGCCGGTCGCGGACTCGATCGGGATCCCAGCGTCGCGGAGGGTGGCGACCGACCGGCGCACCGCCCGCTCGGTCACCCCCATCCGGTCGGCGAGACGCTGGGCCGTGATGCCTGGGCTGTCCTGGATCATCTCCAGCACCATCAATGCCCGCGCCGCCGGGCTGCCGGCGGCCATCGCGTCCGTGCCCGTCATCCGGTCGAGCCTAATTCTTCCGGACGGAAATCGTCCTGGATCTGCTTTACCCTCCACTACATGACCGAGCAGACAAGGACCACACAGCTACCGTCCGGACCGCCAATGGCCGGAAGTGAGACAGACACGCTGCTCGGCTCGCTCGAGCGCCAGCGTGGCTACCTGGCCTGGAAATGCGGCGGTCTCGACGCTGCCGGCATGCGCCAGAAGCTGGCGCCGTCGAGCATCACACTGGGCGGGCTGCTCAAGCACATGGCGCTCGTGGAGGATGACTGGTTCACGGTCAAGTTGCTCGGCGAGGAGCGGCCGGCCCCCTTCGGAACCGCTGACTTCGAATCGGATCCCGACTGGGACTGGAACTCCGCCGGCGAGGACTCTCCCGAGGAGCTGGTCGCGCTGTGGCAAACGGCTTGCGCACGCTCCCGCTCTCATGTGGCCCAGGTGCTGTCCAGCGATACCGGACTAGACACTCGGGCTGCCTTCTCATGGCCGCGGGGCGGGTCGCCGAGCCTTCGCAGGATGCTCATGGACATGATCGAGGAGTACGCCCGCCACGTCGGGCACGCCGATCTCATCAGGGAGTCCGTCGACGGCCTGGTGGGCGAGGATCCGGTCTGAGAGGAGGCTCGCCTGTCTCGCCGGCGGCGGCGCGCATCCCCTGTGCAGCAGTCCACGTGGAGCGTGCGTTGCTGCAAGACAGATCGAGAGGATAGAGGGCCGGCCACGCGCAAGACTCGCGGGATGAGCGATGAAGTGACCGAGAGGACGTTCGCCTGGAGCAACATGTTCGTCCGCCCCGAGGACGACCCACGTGTGGAGCGGCGGACCTTCACCGAGGTGGACACCCTCAAGGAATACCTGCACGGGTACAGGCAGACTCTCGAGCTGAAGTGCCAGGGGCTGACCGGCGAGCAGCTGGCACTTCGTTCCGTGCCGCCGTCGAACATGTCGCTCCTCGGCCTGATACGTCACATGGCCGACGTGGAGCGCTTCTGGTTCCGGATGGTGCTCGGCGGGGAGGGCGTCCGGCAGATCTTCCCGAGCGAGGACGATGGGGACCGCGACTTCAACGGCGCCATCGGAGATCCGGCGCTGGTCGAGGAGGCGTGGCGGCTGTGGAGGGAGGAGGTGGCCAACGCGGAGCGTTTCGTAGAGGAGGCGCCGAGCCTCGATGTCACAGGGAAGCTGTTCAAGCCGCCCGGCGAGGAGATCTCTCTTCGCGAGGTGCTCGTCCACATGATCGAGGAGTACGCCCGACATTGCGGGCACGCCGACCTGATCCGGGAAAGGATCGACGGGCGGGTAGGCCAATAGCTTCCTTCCGAGGGGCCCGGCGAAGGCCCGGCGACAACCGGCCCGAACCCAACTCAGCTGAGGCGGACCGCCAGCACGCAGGTGTCGTCGTTCACGCGCCCCTGTCGTAACCGCCATTCGAGGATCTCAGCACACACCGGCGAGGGAGCGAGATCGGACAAACCCTGCACGAACGACAGCAGGTCCGCCATCGTCTCGTCGATGCCCTGACCACGCGTCTCGATGAGGCCGTCGGTATAGAAGACGAGCGTGGTGCCCGGTCGGAGAAGTTTCGGTTCGTTGGTGTAGGTGGCGGACGGTGAGACGCCCAGCATCAGGCCCCTGTTGGCGGGAGGCAGGTAGCCGAATTCGCCCGTCCGGCACCTCAGCACCGGCGGATGGCCGGCGCTCGTCCGCAGCAAGGTGCGCGTCTCGGGATCCCAAATGGCGACGATCGCCGTCGCCGTCTCCGCAGGGTCGAGCCGGCACAGCATCCGGTTGAGGCGCTCCATCACGCTCGCCGGCGATGGGTCGTCGACCGCATAAGCCCGGACCGCGTTGCGCAGCTGAGCCATCACGGCGACAGAGTGCAGCCCGTGCCCGGCCACGTCTCCGATCGAGATGCAGCTCCCGTGCTCGAGCGGGAACACGTCGTACCAGTCGCCGCCTACGGCGGCTTCACGGGCCGGCAGGTAGGCGGCGGCCATCTCCAGGTACTCGGCAGAGGGCAAGAGGCTGGGGAGGAAGGCTTCCTGAAGTGAGCGGACGGTCTCGCGCTCACGGTCGTGGTGGCGGGCGCGGTCGATGATGGCGGCCGCGTGGCCCGCCAGCTCCTCGGCGATCCGCAGATCCGCCTGTCCGAAACGCCGCCCGGACCCCGCCGACACCAAAGTCAGGCAACCGAGCGCCTGGTCGCCGGCGAGCAGTGGCACGCACATGTAGGACGTGAACTGGAGGCGGTGCAAGAGCTCCAGGTGCTGGTCGTCACGCGAGGTCTGGACCAGGAAGTCGTCCGCCATCCGGTCAGACATCTGGGAGGACCGTTCCCGGATCGCCCGCACGCTCGGGTGCTGCCCGTCATGATCGGGAGGGTAGAGGCGTAGCTTGTCGGCGTAGTCCTGCAGGGACGGATCGGCGTGCGTCGCCACCATCCGCTTCAGCGACCCGTTCTCGTCGAGCACGTCGATCAGGCACAGATCGGCCAGCGGAGGGACCGCCACACGCGCCAGACGATCGAGGGTGTCGGCGAAGTCGTCGGCGCGCGACAGAGCTCTGGCCGCGTCGAGAAGGAAGTCCTGCACCCGGAGAAGCCGTTGCTGCTCCTCTTGCAGCCACCGCCGTTCGCGCTCGGACTCCGCCCGCACCATCAGCTCCCCGAGGCGTTCACCTATCAGGTCCATCGCAGCGAGCAACCGCTCGTCGGGCTCCCGGCGCTCGACGGAGAAGAGCTCGAGCACGCCGACGATCTGGCGGCCGACGCGAACGGGAAAGGCGAAGCCGCTCGACAGGCTGCTCTTGACGGCCACGTCCGCCCGGGGGAAGTCGGGATCGTCGGACAGGTCCGGGATCCACACCGGAGAGCCGTAGCTGAACACCCGGCCGGGCATCCCCTCTTCCGGGTGCAGGACGAGCCCTTCGGTGGAGGAGCGGAAGATGTGGGCGTCGAAGTCCGGCGAGTGCCAGAAGCCGCGGGCGTGGAGCAAAGGGCCCGGCTCCGGTGCCCAGAGCACGGCCACCTGCCAGCCGAGGACCTCTCCGACCGCCTCGACGAGACGCTCGCCGAGGTCGGCGCCCTCCTCGGTGATCAGGGTGAGGATCCTGTCGACGACCTGGCTGTGGCGTTCGAGGTCGATGCGGTCGCGGACGTCGCGGAGGGTCGCCACCACGAACGGGCTCTGCGAACCCAGCTCGGGCCCGGTCAGGCCGAGGTCGACAGGTACCTCCGTGCCGGAGGCGGTCAGGGCGCTGACCCGGATGACGCGCCCGAGCAGCTTGGAGCGACCGCTCGCGACGTAGGCGTCGAAACCCGCCTGATGCGCCTGCCGCATCCGCTCGGGGATGATGGTGACGAGCGGCTCGCCCACGAGCTCGTGCGGGTCCCATCCGAGAAGGGCCTCCACGTGGGCGTTGGCGTACGTGATGCGCCCCCTGTCGTCGGCTGCCACGACGGCCTGGCCGAGAGCTTCGAGGATCGTCAGCGACGCCTCGCCGCTTGAGTAGCCGGCCTTCTCCCTGTCAGATCTGCGCACCAGGTCCTGCTCCTCCGCCGCACCCTGCGATGCCTCCAGCCTCATTCCGGGCTCGCTCCCCGGCGGTCCCGCGCCCGACCGACATCGGCGCTGTCAGCCGACAAGCTGTACCGCCGGCACGTGGTCCGCATAACCGCTGATCGCCCAGCTGCGGCGGACGAGCGGGCGCGCTCCGCGCAGCTCGAGGCTCCCGGACGCGGCAACCTCGGCGATCTCGCGCAGCCCGCTGGCGTCGATGAACCTCAGCTCCGATATGTCGATGGTGCGCCCGCCGACACTTACAGCCGCCTCCAGCGCAAGACGGAAGTAACTGCTCATCGAGAGGTCGACCTCGCCGCTCAGCCTCCAGCCGCGCTCGGCGGCGACGAGCCGGAACTGGACGGGCTCGCCGGACGCCACCTCCCCCGGATGCACGCAGCGCACGCTCGCGCCGGCAGCCGGATCGTGACGGGCCGTCCGGTAGGCGCACACGACCGTGGCTCCGAGCTCGCGGATCTGCCTGTCGAGGCGCAACTCGAACTCGAGGACGGAAGCGGGGCTCAGGCCCGCTGGTAGCAGCCAGTCCATGTCGGCGACGACGAACACGCCGCCGTAGCCGCCCGCCAGTGCCGCACCCTGCTCAGCGCCGAACTTGTCCAAGATCGCCTCGGTGTCGAGCGAGCGTCCATGCAGGCAGAACTCTGCAGGATCGAGCGTGGCAGACGCGAGCCGGCCGAGCCGGCGGAGGGGCTCGCTGCCATCGGGCCCGAAGAGGAGGGTCTTGAGGCCCTGATCGCGCCCGTACCGGAGGAGGCTCTCGGCACCGGACAAGTACGAGTCGTCGCCGTCGACGGACCAGCAGATGTGTCCGGCCTGGACAGCCGACTCGGGCAGCACTCTTCCTGTCGGCATCAGGGGCCGTCCTCGCGTGGAGCAGCCTTCAGCTCTGCCCAGACCACCTTTCCAGTGTCGGCGAAGTAATAGCCCCACCGATCCGCGATCGCCGCCAGCATCATGAGCCCGCGCCCGTTGGTGGAGGATGTAACCGATCGGCGCATCTCGGGAGGTGCGCTGCTGGTGTCGCCGACCATCAGGCGCACCCCGTCGTCGAGACGGCCGACACTGACCGTGAAGTCGCCTTCGCCGTGCCGCACCGCGTTGGCGGCAAGCTCGGCGAGCACCGTCACTGCGTCGTCGTGCACCGAGCCGAGACCCCACTCCCTGAGCATCGTGGCCACATAGTTGCGGGCAAGGCGTGTCGACGCCGGAACAGCCACGAAACGCCGCGAGGCCTCGGCAGCAGACGGTATCGGGGCTCCGGCGATCACCTTCGAGTGGAGCCCGCAGACATCGGCGAACTCCTGCGGGTGGCCGTCGACCATCAGCCGGCGAGGATAAGCGCAGAACAAGGCGAACGGGTGCCTGCCCGCCAGCTCGTTCCACAGCCGTTCGAGCGCTACAGCGCCGGCGGTGTTGCCTGCCGACCACAGCCTCGCCACCATCTCGCCATAGGCGCGCACGGGTCGGCCCGCTGCTACGGCGTGCTCGATGACCGAGCCGATCGAGGCGTCGAACAACGCTGCGTCGGGAACCCCGCCGACGACGAACCGGGAAAGAGCCTCGTCGGCGTCGACCAGCACGAGCCGGCCCTCGCACTCGAGCGAGAACGCATCGAGGCCCGCCGCGCCAATCGCTTCGCGAAACGCCGCCGCGTGGGCGGACGTGGCGATGACCACCGCGACGTCCCCGCCGCTCAGCGAGGCAGCCAGGTAAGACCCGACGACGCCGACGAGCTCCTGCTCGGCGTCGTAGAAGTGGACGACGTGATCGCCCTCACACAGACGTATCGACGAGCCTCTCATCCCTCTTCCCCGGGTGCTGGCGGTGCGCCGTCCTGAATGATAGGGGGCGCCCCGTCAGTTGGGGCCGACCCGGACGTCCCTGCGACCTGCTTGCTGCCGGCTGCGACTTGCTCGGGGCGGGCTGCGACTTACGGCCGGCCGGCTGTGGCTTCCTTGCGGCCGGCTGACCCTTCCTCCGGGCCGGCTGCGGCTTCCTCCCAGCGCCCTGCGGTTTTCTTGCGGCCGGATGATGGCCGGTCTGGCCGGTCTGGCCGGTCTGGCCGGTCTGGCCGGTCTGGCCGATCTGACTGATCTCCTTCTTGAGCTGCCGTACCGGTGCCGCGTCCTCGGGGGTCACGAAGCTCACGACCATCCCGCCCGCTCCGGCCCTCGCCGTGCGGCCGGACCTGTGCAAGTAGTCCTTGCCGCTGGCCGGGAGATCGAAGTGGACGACGCAGCCGACGCCGTCAACGTGTATCCCCCGGGCAGCCACATCGGTTGCGACCAGCGCCCGGGCTCGTCCGGACGCGAACGCTGCGAGCGCCTGCTCGCGCTGAGCCTGCGTGCGGCCACCGTGGATCGGGACTGCCTTGACGCCTGCAAAGAGCATCTGCCTGGTCACGCGGTCGGCGCCGCGCTTGGTCCGGCAGAACACGATGGCCGGACCGTGGGTGCCGGCATAGCCGGCGGCGAGGGCCACCCGATCCTCGCGGCGCGCCTCGACCCACTCGTGGCTGGCGATCGAAGGCTGCTCGTCGGGCTCCACCAGCACGTACAGCGGGTCATGTTGGTAACGCTTGACGAGAGCATCGACCTCCCCGTCGAGCGTGGCGGAGAAGAGCATCGTCTGGCGGTCGGGCCGCACCTCGTCGAGGATCGCCTTCACCTCGGGCAGGAAGCCCATGTCGGCCATCCGGTCGGCTTCGTCCACGACCACCATCGAGACATCGGCGAGCGAGATCGCCTTGCGGCCCATCAGGTCCCGCAACCGCCCCGGGCAGGCGACGGCCACGTCCACGCCATGACGCAGGGCGTTCAGCTGCGCGCCGAAACCCACTCCTCCGTAGAAGGCGGCGACGTGGCGCTCGCGCCGCCGGCCGACCAGCAACCGCATCTCCGCCTCGATCTGCGCCGCCAGCTCGCGGGTCGGTGCGAGGACGAGAGCGGTGGGTCGGCCCGGGAGGGCGCGCTGCCCCAGCACGGCGAGAGGGATGCCGAAAGCGATGGTCTTGCCAGAACCGGTGGGGGCGCGGCCGCAGACGTCCCTGCCGCTGAGGGCGGCCGGGATCGCTTGGGCCTGGATCGGGAACGGCTCGTCGATCCCGCGCGAGCGGAGGGCGGTCACCATCTCGGGGGGTACGCCGAGATCGGCGAAGGTGCATGAGGGCGCGACAAGCGCCAACGATGAGGCGGACGAGGACAACAGGACACTCCTAGCTGGGCGACCGGCCGCCGTCACTCCAAGGGAAGCGGGGTCGCCGGGAAACGAAGTCCCAGGTTATCAGCCGGCGGAGCGTCGCCGGGGCGGGACAGCACGGTGGCCGGTCCGCCGGCGGCGATGCTGGCTGCGCTGCTGGCTGCGCAACTGAGGGGCCGGATCGAGGCCGGCAAGCCCGTTCCAGGCCAAGTTGACGAGGTTCGCCGCCACTACCTCCAACTTCGGCTGGCGGGCGTCCAGCCACCACAGTCCGGTGAAGGCGACCATTCCGACGAGCGCCTGCGCATATACGGGTGCGAGAGGAGGATCCAGTCCTCGCTGCAGGAACATCCCCGCCAGGATCGGCTCCAACTTCCCGACGACGTCGTTCAGCAGGCTGGCGAGGTTGCCGCCCACCGATGCCGCCGGCGAATCCCGTGCCAGTATCCGAAAGCCTTCGGTGTTGCTCTCGATGTAGCGGAGCAGCCCCAGCACCTCCTGCTCGAGCAACACCCGCGGGTGGCGGGCGTCGAGTGCCGAGAGGACCACGTCGAGCAGCGCTGCGATCTCGCGGTCGACAACCGCCGTATAGATCCGCTCCTTTCCGCCGAAATGCTCGTAGACGACCGGCTTGGAGACGCCCGCCCGGGCGGCGATCTCCTCGACGGAGGCACCTTCGTAGCCGCGCTCGGCGAACACCGACCGGCCCACGTCGAGCAGCTGCGCTCGCCGCTCGCTGCCCGACATCCGCATCTGGTGCCTCCGTCCATCGCGCTTTGCAAAAACTGCTAGCTTACGGTACCGTAAGTTACGCAACCGTAGGTTACGACTCGCCGCAGTCCACGAGACGGGAGATTGCCGTGGACGACAACGCCCTGCTGACAGAGCTGACGCCGACTGCCGCGCAGCTGCTCGACCGCCACCTCGGGATCGCCAAGGAGTGGTTCCCCCACGAGCTCGTCCCATGGGAGCGGGGCGCGGAGATCGTCACAGAGGGGCCGGTGCCGCTCACCGAGATGCCAGAAGGTGTGCGCAGCGCCCTGTTCGTCAACCTCCTCACGGAGGACAACCTGCCCTACTACTTCGACGACATCGCACGGACCTTCGGCACCGACGGGCCCTGGGGCCAGTGGGTCCGCCGTTGGACCGCCGAAGAGGGCCGGCACTCGATAGTGCTACGCGACTACCTGACGGTGTCGCGACATGTCGATCCGGTGCTCCTCGAGCGTGCACGCATGGCGCAGGTCTGCGGAGCGGTGGTCCCGCATCCGCAGACTGTTGCCGACGGGCTGGTCTACGTCGCCCTGCAGGAGCTGGCCACGCGGGTCGCCCACCTGCAACACCGGCAAGGCGATGGACGACGAGGCGGGATACGTCGTGATGAAGCGAGTGGCCGCCGACGAGAACCTGCATCACCTCTTCTACCGGGACCTCGTCTCTGCCGCCCTGCAAGTCGATCCGTCGGGGACGGTGGAGGCGCTGGAGCGGCAGGTGGTTGGTTTCGCCATGCCGGGGCTCGGGATCCCCGGCTTCAGGCGTCACGCCGCCGCAATCGCCCGCCAGCGGATCTACGACCTCGAGATCCATTACGAGTCGGTCGTCAGGCCGATGTTCGGCAGGCATTGGACGTTGACCGAGGTCGGCCCGTTGACGCACGAGGCGGAGTTGGCGAGGGAACGACTGCTCGCCTATCTGGACAAGGCGGCCCAGTTGGCGGCGCGGACGGCTGACAGGGCGGCCCAGATGGCGGCGCGGGGAGCCGACCACGGGGCACCCCGGACGCTCGCGGCGCTCTGACGCAAGGGTCAATCGAGGCGGAGACGGCGGACCGAGCCGCTCTCGCCGATCAGCACCAGTGACACCATCTCCGGCGGGAAGAGGCCATGCTCGACGATGCCGGGAACGGCGTCCAGCCGCCTGGCCATCTCCCGTGGGTCGCCCACGGCGCCCGTGTAGTTGGCGAGGACGTTCCCGTCCGGGCTGGCGGGTAGGTCCCGGAGCTCGACGGATCCGAGCCCTGCGAGCGTCGAGCGCAGTCCGAACTCCAGCAACTCCAAGGGGATCGGGGGGCCGAGCGCCGGGACCGGCTTGGTGGAGTCACCGATCACCACAAAACGCTCCGCCGCCGCCGCCACCACCTTCTCCCTCGTGTGCGCACCTCCCCCGCCCTTGACGAGCCATCCGTCGGGATTGACCTGATCGGTTCCATCGATGGCCAGGTCCAAGCGGGCGGCAGTGAGCTCCTCGACCACCAGGCCCAGCTCGGCGGCTGCCCTTGCCGTAGCGGGCGAGGTCGCGACGCACCGGAGCGATAGACGCCGGGCGGCGAGCACAGGCAGCAGGTAGGCGACGGTGCTGCCCGTCCCGAGCCCCACCCGCATGCCGTCCTCCACCAGCGCGGCAGCGGCCTCGGCGGCGAGCCGCTTCTCCTCCTCGACGGCACGCTTCCCGGGCATCGCCACAGGATTGCCGTGAACGACGGCTGGAGCAACCGCAGCAGGATGCGGGAACGCCAGCCGCGACATGTTCCCGACAGCGGCCGGCGCAGACTGGGGAGAACATGCCGCGCCGGTATCAGCGTTCGAGGAAGAAGGGGGCCCGGCTCCCGGAAGGGGTCGTGGTGGTCACCCGCCCGACTAAGTGGGGCAACCCCCACCCGCTCAGCCTCGGCCGCGCCGAGGCCGTCCGGCGCTACCGGGAGGACCTGTCGGCCGGGCGGCTCGAGGTCAGCGTCGACGACGTGAAGAGCGAGCTACGTGGGCGGGACCTCGCCTGCTATTGCCCGCCCGACGAGCCGTGCCACGCGGACGTCTTGCTGGAGGTCGCCAACAGCTGAGCGGGCGGCAAGCCCGGCGGGACCGGCAAGAGCTGAGGACGGACGGGCCTATCCGCTGCCGTAAGGGCGGGTGATGATCTCGAGAAGATGCCCGTCTGGGTCCTTGAAGTAGACGCCTCGGCCACCGTCGTTGTGGTTGATCTCTCCTGGGCGCCGGAGGGCGGGGTCCGCCCAGTACTCCTGCCCGCGAGCTCCGAGGCGGCCGAAGATCTCGTCGAACTCCTCCTCACTCACCAGGAAGGCGTAGTGCTGGGATGCAATCTCCTGGGACGACTCCTTGTAGTCCAACGAGAGGTCGTTGGCCATCTCCACGACCAAGAACCCGCCCCAGGCCTTCGCTGGCGGCAGGCCGAGGGTCTCCGTCAGGTACTCAGCCGAGAGCGCCTTGTCACGGCACCAGACGATCGTGTGGTTCAACCGGATGCTCACCATTCGGCCCTCCTATACAACGGCGTCTGCGAAGTGTGTCACCTAGCTGAGCGCTGGCGCTCTACAACGCGACACGCTTCGAAGAGACTTGCGCCCTGGCGACACACGAAGTGTGTCGCCTACCTGAGCGCCACCGCTCGGTTACGTGACACGCTTTCGTTTGGGAGGGGACCCGCTCAGGCGTCGGTGATGTGGATGGCCGCTTCCTCGGCGCTGAGCCCGGCCCCGTCCTCGGCCCACTCCCCCGCCACCTCGCCGTCGTCGTCGCCGACGCCCTCCATATCGACCAGCCGCCCGCCGGGAAGATCGTCGGCGGCTGCGACGCCCTCCGGACGCTCCCTCCGCGCTCGTTCCTCCACCGTCTCGGGAATCGCCTCTTCGGCCGCGGTGACACCGATCTCGTCGGCACCGACGAGATGGTCGCGTGGGGGGTACCACCCCTCCGAGGCCGTCTCGGCGTCTATGCCGGGAGGCTGGGGATCCAGATCCGGCATCCCTTCAGCCTCGGCGTCGGTCCAATCCTGATCGCGTCCGGGGCGAGCTGTCATGCCCGACCGATACCCCTCGCCGCAGCCCTCGACACCGGCGCTCGGCACCGATGCAGGCCGGGTTCTCGGGCAGCGGCGCTCGACACCGGCCGGGGGTGCACCCGAGAGACATCGTGACACGATATACTTGGTTCACGATGCACATTTAGGAGGTGATGGTGAGGTGTTCGCCATCGAGACCTTGACCATGATCGGTGTGGGACTGCTGTTCGCCTTGGCGATCGCCGTCCTTTGGATCGGGTTCCTCGGAATAGTCGGGGAGGTCCGTTTCGTCAGGTGCCCGCGCTGCAACCACTTGGAGGCGGCTCCCGCGTACCTGACTTCCAGGGCTTGTGTCCGCTGCCGCCACGAGCACGTGTTCCACCCGGTCGTCGCCATCCACCATTCGTGGGCGGAGCACCATCCGGGCTCCGCAGGCACGACGAGCCGTACCGACTGAGCGAGCCGGGCGAGCGGCCCGGCTCGCCGCTCAGCGCCGTCTCCCGTCCGCCCGGAGCCGATAACATCGTCAGACGATGTATAGCGCCGAGCCGGAGACGGATGACCCAAGCAAGCCGAGCATCGAACAGCAGCCGCTCAGCAGCCACGAGAAGGCTCTCGGCGATTTCACGACCGCTCCCGACGTCGTTCGCCTCGTACCGCTGGCGATCCTGATCGGTGCACTGGGCGCCGGGATCGCGCTGGCGCTGCTGGTCACGATCGGGTTCCTCACCAACCTCCTCTACTACCACCGCCTGGGCGATCATCTCGTCTCGCCCGCCCGCAACACGCTGGGCATCGTCGCCCTCGTCATTCCGGTGGTCGGAGGGCTGCTCGTAGGGCTGATGGCGCGCTACGGCTCGGAGCAGATCCGCGGGCACGGGATCCCCGAGGCGATGGAGCGGGTGCTCATCAACGGCAGCCGGGTGCAACCGCGGCTCGCCCTGCTGAAGCCCATCTCGAGCGCACTGAGCATCGGCACCGGAGGACCCTTCGGCGCCGAGGGACCGATCATCCTCACCGGCGGCGCCGTCGGTTCGGTGATCGGGCAGCTGTTCCACCTCACAGCGGCGCAACGCCGCGCCCTGCTCGTGGCGGGTGCTGCAGGTGGGATGAGCGCTGTGTTCGGCACCCCGGTCGCCGCCACGCTCTTCGGCGTCGAGCTGCTGGCGTTCGAGTTCCGCCCGAGGTCGACGGTGCTGATCGGCCTGGCCGCCGCCACCGCCGACGGCATCCGGATGCTCATGGCGAGCGCCGGGCTCGTCACGCCGCAGCCGATCTTCCCCCTGCCCGCCCACGCCGCGCTCGGCGGCGTCGTGCTCCTCGGCGCGGTCGCGGTCGGCATCGCGAGCGGCCTCGGGGCGTGGGTGATGACGCAGGCTGTTTATCGTTTTGAGGATCTGTTCAAGAAGCTGAGCCGGCACCTGCACTGGATGTGGTGGCCGGCCATCGGGGGCCTGCTGGTGGGAGTCGGGGGCCTGATCGACAGGCGGGCCCTCGGGGTCGGCTACGACACCATCCACGCCGAGCTGCTCGGCCGGCTCACGATCGGCGCTTTGATCCTGCTGTTCGCCGTCAAGCTGATCATCTGGTCGGGCGCGCTCGGGAGCGGAACCAGTGGCGGCATCCTCGCCCCGATCATGATGCTCGGTGCCGCCATCGGCGGCGTCTTCGGCCATGCCTTACCGGGGGCCACCCCGGGAGTGTGGGCGCTGCTCGGCATGGCCGGCGCCATCGGCGGCGTGACGAGGTCGCCCTTCACCGCCATCATCTTCGCGTTCGAGCTGACGCACGATCAGAACGCCCTTCTACCGCTCCTCGTCGTGGCATCGGTCTCTTATCTCGTGAGCGTCCTCGTGCTGAAGCGTTCGATCCTCACCGAGAAGGTCGCCCGCCGCGGCTTCCACGTGATGCGCGAGTACGCGGTCGACCCGCTCGAGGCCACCTTCGTGCGGGAGGTGATGGACGCCGACCTCGCCACGGTCGAGCCGCAAGAGCTCGTCTGCGACGTCTACCGTTCGCTGCCAGAGGGATCGCCGGCGCGCCGGCAGCGGCTGTACCCCGTCGTGGCCGACACGGCGGACGGGACGAGCGCCCTCGTGGGCGTGCTGCCGTGGTCCGCCGTGCTGGCGAACAAGGACATCACCGAGGCGACCGTTGCCGCTGCGATGCTGACGACCTACGAGACCGCCCATCCCGACGAGATCCTCCGGGCTGTCGCCGATCGGATGGTCGCCGACGGCATCGGCGTGCTACCGGTGGTCGAGGGCGGTGGCCCGGTGCGTCTCCGCGGCCTCATCACCCAGTTCGACATCCTCAATGCGCGCCAGAAGATGCTGGAGGAGGAGCGGCACGCCGAGAGGGTGCTGACCATCCGGCGTTTGGAGGACGAGCGGCGCACGGTCGATCCGACGATCGAGACGAGGCCGCCGCTCGGGCTCGCCCGCCGCGCTGCGGGCAGGCGGTTCCGGCCGGGTAGAGGCGAACGGCGGCGCGCCAGGATCTGAGGCTTCGCTGAGGCTGCGGCGCCGATGGCGTTGCCGGCGTGCCCTTTGGGTATCGAGGCGGGCGAGCCAATCGCACAGTCCAAGGAGGAGCCATGACCACCACCGCTCCGAACGCTCCGCTCGCCGTCGTCACGGGCGCGTCGAGCGGCATCGGCAAGGAACTCGCCCGTGAATTCGCCGAGCACGGTTTCGATCTGTTGATCGCGGCCGAGGACGCCGAGCTGAGCGATGCCGCCGCCGAGCTGCGGACCGCCACCACTGCCAACGTGGCAACCGTCCGAGCCGACCTGTCGGAGTACAGCGGGGTCGAGGAGCTGTGGCGGGCGATCAGCAGCGAGGGGCGACCCGTGGCCGCGCTGGCCCTCAACGTCGGTGTCGGTCTCGGTGGCGACTTCGTCCGCGACCAGCAACTCGATGACGCCGTCCGACTGATCAGGCTGAACGTCGAGTCGACGGTCCACCTCGCGAAACGGGTGATCCCTGAGATGGCGGCCCGCGGCGACGGCAAGGTGCTGTTCACGTCGTCGATCGCGTCGGAATCACCAGGGCCCTACGAGGCCGTCTACGCCGCCAGCAAGTCGTTCGTCCAGTCCTTCGCCGAGTCGCTCGCCGAGGAGCTGCGCGACACCGGCGTGACCGTAACGGCACTGATGCCGGGGCCTACGGAGACTGAGTTCTTCGAGCGGGCGGGGATGCAGGACACCAAGCTCGGGGCGTCGAAGAAGGACGATCCCGCCCTCGTGGCCCGGCAGGGCTTCGAGGCGTTGATGGAGGGCAAGACCAAGGTCAACGCCGGCAGCATGAAGACCAAGGCGCAGGGCAAGGTGATGAAGGTGATGCCGGACAAGGCGAACGCCGTGTTCCATCGCCAGCAGGCAGAGCCACGGTCGGCGGACTGATGAAGGCGGTCACCTGGCACGGCAAGCGTGACGTTCGGGTCGAGGACGTACCGGATCCCTCCCTGAAGGAGCCGAACGACGCCATCATCAAGGTCACCTCCAGCGGCATCTGCGGGTCCGACCTCCACCTCTACGAGGTGCTGGGGCCGTTCCTCGAGCCGGGCGACATCCTCGGGCACGAGCCGATGGGGATCGTCGAGGAGGTGGGACCCGAGGTCACTCACATCGCACCCGGCGATCGGGTGGTGGTCCCGTTCAACATCTCCTGCGGTCACTGCTACATGTGCGGCAGCGGATTGCAGTCTCAGTGCGAGACTACGCAGGTGCGGGACTTCTCGACGGGTGGGAGCCTCTTCGGCTACACGAAGCTCTACGGGCAGGTCCCCGGTGGCCAAGCCGAGTACCTGAGGGTGCCGCAGGCACACTACGGGCCGATCAAGGTTCCGGAGGGACCTCCTGACGACCGTTTCGTCTACCTGTCGGACGTCCTGCCTACGGCCTGGCAGGCGTTCGAGTACGCGGCAGTGCCCGAGGGAGGCAGCCTCGTCGTGCTCGGCCTCGGGCCGATCGGCGATATGTGCACCCGCATCGCCCGTCATCGGGGCGTCGAGAACGTGATCGGCGTCGACCTGGTGCCGGAGCGGCTGGCGAGGGTCAAGGCGCGGGGCGTGACCGTTATCGACCTCAACTCCTCCGACGACCTCGGACCCGCCGTCCGACAGATGACGAACGGGCGCGGCCCGGACGCCGTGATCGATGCGGTCGGCATGGAAGCGCACGGGTCTCCGGTCGTCAAGGCACTCCACCAGGCGACTGCACTGCTGCCCAACGCACTGGCTGCCCGCCTGATGCAAAGGGCCGGGGTGGATCGCCTGGCGAGCCTGCTGACGGCAATCGAGATCGTGCGGCGCGGGGGGACGATCTCGCTCTCGGGCGTGTACGGCGGCGCCGCCGACCCGCTGCCGATGCTGCAGCTGTTCGACAAGCAGGTGCAGATCCGCATGGGCCAGGCGAACGTTCATCGCTGGTTGGGGGAGATCCTGCCCTTGCTGAGCGACGACGATCCCCTCGGTGTGGACAGCTTCGCCACCCACCACATGCCGCTCTCCGAGGCACGCGAGGCCTACCGGATCTTCCAGGAGAAGGCGGACGGTGCAGTGAAGATCCTTCTGAAGCCCTGATCCGGAGCAGGTCGAGGTGGCTCCGGAGGGAGCGGCCAGGGATCGCTAGCCGCGCCATTAATCGCGTTTATTTGACAAAGTTCATCAACTTGGTCAATATTGCGCCATGCCTGTACTTAGTAATCTTCCTCGGCGCCGCCCCGGCCAGTCGAACACCAAGATCCTCGCCGCCGGAGCGGCTGTCGCGATGGCGATGGCGGTCGCCGCTTGCGGCGGGGCCAGTGGCGCCGGCAACCCTTCACCTGGAGGCGGCGGGTCGGCTTCGAACCCCAATGCCGGTCAGACCGTCAACCTCGTGGCCTACTCGACCCCGCAGAAGGCGTACGCCAATCTGATCGCCGCCTTCAACAAGACGGCGGACGGCAAGGGCGTCACCATCTCCGAGTCCTTCGGCCCGTCCGGCACCCAGGCCCGCGCAGTCGCCGCCGGCTTGCCGGCCGACGTCGTGAACTTCTCCCTCTCGTCAGACATGGAGACGCTCGTCAAGGCCGGGCTGGTGTCGGCGGGTTGGGACAAGACGCCGACCGACGGCTTCGTCACCGACTCGACGGTGGTGTTCGTCGTTCGCAAGGGCAACCCGCTCGGAGTCGCCAACTGGAGCGACCTCACCCGGTCAGGTGTGAAGGTCGTCACGCCCAACCCGTTCAGCTCGGGCAGCGCTCGCTGGAACCTGATGGCGGCCTACGGTGCCGAGCTTGCGCAGGGAGCCACTGGCGCCGAGGCACGCTCGTACCTCTCGGCCTTGCTCCAGCACACCGTCGTGCAGCCGTCCAGTGCGAGCACGGCCCTGTCCACGTTCCTCGGCGGAACCGGCGACGTGATGCTCGACTACGAGTCGGACGCCATCGCAGCCGTGAAGAAGGGCGATCCGGTGCAGTACGTCGTGCCGCCGCAGTCGATCGAGATCCAGAACCCGATCGCCCTGCTGTCCGGCAGCACCTCGTCCGGGGCCAAGGCCTTCTACAACTACCTGCTGTCGCCGGCCGGCCAGACGCTCTGGGGCCAGCTCGGTTACTGGCCGGTGCTGCCGACCGTGGCGGCACAGTTCAAGTTCGACAAGCCGGCCCGCCTGTTCACGATCAGCTCGTTCGGTCTCGGCGGGTGGACAGCGGTCGCCAAGAAGTTCTTCGACCCTTCGACCGGCGTCGTCACGCAGATCGAGCAGGGACTCGGAGTCAGCACCAAGAGCAAGTGACCCCAGCGCCACGGGCCCTCGGGGCGGGCGTCGCGGGTGGAGCTGGCGTCGCGGGGATCGCGGGGCGGGGCCTGACCGTCCTCTACGCCAGCCTCCTCGTCGTTCTCCCACTTGCGGCGATCACGACCCATGCGTTCACCGGCGGCTGGAACGGCTTCTGGTCCGCCGTCACCCAGCCGGAGACCGAGTCGGCGCTGGAGCTCACCTTCGCCAGCGCCGCAGGCGTCGTGGTCCTCAACTGCATCGTCGGGACGGCGGTGGCATGGGTCCTCGTGCGGGACAACTTCAGGGGGAAGGCGATCGTCGACTCCGTGATCGACCTTCCGCTCGCGCTCCCGACCGTCGTCGCCGGGATCACGCTGCTCAGCCTGTATGGGACCAACAGCCCGTTCCACATCTCGATCGCCTTCACCCGGATTGCGGTGCTCGCAGCCCTTGCCTTCGTGACGCTGCCCTTCTCGGTGCGCTCGGTGCAACCTGTGCTCGCAGCGCTGGAGCGTGACGCCGAGGAGGCAGCGGCGTCCCTCGGCGCCAGCCCGATCACCGTGTTTCGAAGGGTCCTGCTGCCGGCGATCCTGCCGGCGATGCTGACCGGAGCCGGCCTCGCCTTCGCTCGCGCCCTAGGCGAGTACGGCTCGGTCGTCATCTTCACGGGCGAGCTCCCGTTCCACACGGAGGTCGCCTCCGTGCGCATCTTCGGGCTGGTCCAGAGCGGGTATCTCGATTCAGCAGCCGCGGTCTCGGTGTTCTTGCTGGCCGGCGCCCTCGTGATGCTGCTCGGCTTCACGGCCCTGCGGTGGATAGTGCTTCCCAAGCAGGCCCGCCAATGACGGTGGTCGTCCACGACGAGCCGCTGGCGCTGCCCCGAGGCGACCGCCCAGCGCCGTCGCCCGCGGTTCTCGAGCCGGTGCGGACGATGTCGGCAAGGCGCTGGCCGAGATATGCCATCCGATATGGAGTGCTCCTGTGGCTGGCGGCTCTGATCGTCGTCCCCGTCGGATCCGTGCTCTACCGCGCCTTTGGCAGCCCAGTTCCACGCGCCGCTTGGGACGCCATCAGCAGCACCGAGGGCATCCATTCGATGATCGCAACGCTCGTGGTGGCGCTCGTCGCCGTACCTCTCAACACGGCGTTCGGGTTGGCTGTGGCGCTCATCATGTCGCGCCACCGTTTCCGGGGAGCGGCGCTGCTCGGCGCGATGGTGGACATCCCGCTCGCCGTATCGCCGGTCGTGGTGGGGGTCGCGCTCCTGCTCGTCTACGGGCGTGGTGGCTGGCTCGGCGGCCTGTTCATCGGCCACGGCTTCCCGATCGCCTTCGCCGTTCCCGGGATGATCATCGCTTCGGCCTTCATCTCCCTGCCGTACGTCGCCCGCGCGGTGGTGCCCGTGCTGAACGAGATCGGCACCGAGCAGGAGCAGGCTGCCGCGACGCTCGGCGCAGGTGCGCTAACGATCTTCCGCCGCATCACGCTGCCGTCGGTCCGCTACACGCTCGCCTACGGGATCACGCTCACCACGGCCCGCGTCCTCGGCGAGTTCGGTGCCGTCAGCATCATCGGCGGCAACATCCTCGGCAAGACAGAGACGCTCACGCTCTTCGTCTCCAACCAGTACGACGTCCAGGACTACGCGGGCGCCTACACGGGCGCGGTGGTGCTCTGCCTGATCTCGGTCTCGGTGCTCGTGGTGCTGCGGCTCAGCCGCACCAGGGAGGAACGCAAGTCATGGCTATAGACGTCAAGGGTGTCAGCAAGCGGTACGGGGGGACGGTGGCCCTCGATGACGTCGACCTCTACGTTCCCGCCGGCTCCCTCACCGCCCTGCTGGGGCCGAGCGGCGGGGGCAAGTCGACTCTCTTACGGGTGATCGCCGGGCTCGAGGCCCCCAACGCCGGCACGGTGATGATCGACGGCGCCGATGTCACTCGTGTCGCCCCCCGGCACCGGGGTATCGGGTTCTGCTTCCAGCACTATGCGCCGTTTCGCCACATGACCGTGCGACAGAACATCGCCTTCGGGCTCGAGGTACGGCGCCGATCGAAGGCCGAGATCCGAGAGCGGGTGGCGAACCTCGTCGAGCTGGTCCGCCTGGAGGGCTTCGCCGACCGATACCCGTCTCAGCTCTCGGGAGGCCAGCGCCAGCGGATGGCCCTCGCTCGTGCCCTGGCGGTCGAGCCACGGGTGCTGCTCCTCGATGAGCCGTTCGGAGCACTCGACGCCCAGGTCCGCAAGGAGCTGCGCACCTGGCTTCGAAGGCTGCACGAGCAGGTGCAGATCACGACCATCCTCGTGACCCACGACCAGGAGGAAGCGATGCAGATCGCTGACAGTCTGGCGATCGTCCACGACGGCCGGATAGAGGAGGTCGGCACCCCGTCTGATCTCTACGACTCGCCGACTTCGCCGTTCGTGCACAGCTTCCTCGGCCCGGTGACAACGGTCGCTGGGCGCACCGTGAGGCCGCACGACATCGCGGTCAGCCGCCAACAGTCACCTGGCGCCATCCCGGCGAAGGTCGAGAGGGTTACGTCGCTCGGCTTCGAGGTGCGGATCGAGTTGGCAGCGGGCACTGAGCGCCCTTGGGCTCAGCTGGCGAGGCCGAATGCGTCGGCCCTCGCGCTCGAGCCGGGCGAGGAGGTGTGGATCGGGATCCCCGCAACCTGACGCCACCGAGGCGCCCACCCTCGCCACCGTCAGGCGTGCGTGAGCACGCTGGCCCCCTCCACCTCAACCTCTACCTCCAGCGGCTCGAGAGGCTCGAGGGGCTCGGCCGCCGCCCGTGCCCGAGCGGCCGCAGTACCCCATCGCTCCTCGATCCGCCCGAAACGCCACACCGCCAGAGCCACGACCCACGTGACCACGAAGAGCGCGACGATCACGAAGCCTGCCGTGTTGATGTTGAAGTTCTGGAAGAACGAGGACATGCCGCCCGACAGGTTGAGCTCCTGCGCGAGGAGGCCGAAGAGCTCGATCGTGCCGATCAGCATCGCCACCACCACCGACAGCCCGGTGATCGTGATGTTGTAATAGACCTTGCGGACGGGGTTGGAGAACGCCCACCCATAGGCGAAGTTCATGAAACAGCCGTCGGTCATGTCGAGCAGGCTCATCCCCGCTGCGAAGAGGATCGGTAGCGAGAGGATGCCGTAGAAGGGCAGCCCGCTAGCCACCGCCGTGCCCGAGATCACGAGCAGCGCCACTTCCGTGGCGGTGTCGAAGCCGAGCCCGAACAGGATCCCGACCGGGTACATCTTCCAGGAGGTGTCGATGCGCCGGGCGATGCCGCCGAAGAAGCGGTTCATCAGGCCGCGCTTGTTGAGCTGCTGCTCCAGCTCCTCGTCGTCGTACTTGCCTCTGCGCATGTCCCTGAACACACGCACGATGGAGACGAGCACTATCAGGTTCAAGATCGCGATCAGGTAGAGGAAGAAGCCCGACACCGAGGTCCCGATGATGTTCGTCACCTGGTGCAGTCCGGACCCGTTGTTCTTCAGCTGCCCGTCGAGAGCCCGGATACCGAAGTTGAGGAGGACGGCCAAGGCGAACACGACCGACGAGTGACCGAGCGAGAAGAAGAAGCCGACGCCGAGCGGCCGCTTGCCCTCGCTCATCAGCTTCCTGGTGGTGTTGTCGATGGCAGCGATGTGGTCCGCGTCGAATGCGTGCCGCATGCCGAGCGTGTAGGCGAGCAGTCCCGTACCGATGCCGAAGACCGTCGTCTTGGTGAGGTGGTAATGGTGGGACGACGAGGTGGCAGCCACGAGGAGCACGAAGCCGACGACGTGCAGGCCGATGATGGCGCCCACCATGCCGCCCATCCGTCCCCACTCCGACGGGCTCAGAGCGCGGCGCACAGAGGTGAACCTCGACACCTTGGTCGGAATGTCGGTCGCGCTCAATCCTCACCCCGCGTCGGTAGGCCTATGCAGACTTGCTCAGCCTATGCATATTGCGAGCTGGGCGCAACAGCCAGCTGGGCGCTGCATAGTCCCGGCAGGTCGTGGCGGTCGTCCGCGGGTCGTGAATCAGCAGGGTCCTGTTTCGGCCGTTCCTAGGCCATGCCTAGTCGACGCGGTGAATCAAGCGCCTTCATTAGAACGGGCAATAGAGAGAGGGCCAAGCAGATGCGAGGCAGGGAACCCCCGACCAACATGTCGACGATCCGCGCCCCGCCCGCCCGTCGCAACCCCGCCGCGTGTGGCGTCGCGCATCCAGCGGGTGCCGGGTGCGGCGGCGTACTCGTATCTCGATCGGCTTGTACCCCGCCGCCGCCGGCCCAAACAGGATCGGCAGAGCCCTCCCGGCGGCCGCCGTCAACCGCCGCCAGCGACGCCTTATTATCGTTGCACGACCTATGTTGGAGAGCCGCCGACGGCGTGGGGAGGGACAGCTGCGATGGGTGTGACACCCCCGGCCGGCACGAAGGGTGGTCCGGTCAGCGACGCCGAGTACAAGGCGCTGGCACAGTTTCGCCGCGCTCTGCGCTCGTTCCTCTACTTCTCCGAGGAAGCCGCCAAGGCGGTCGGGCTCACGCCTTCGCAGCACCAGATGCTGCTGGCGATCCGCGGCGCCGACACTGAGCAGGCTCCGACCATCGGAGAGGTCGCCGACTGGCTGAAGCTGCGCCACCACTCCACCGTCGAGCTCGCCGATCGTGCGGAGGCGGCCGGCCTCATCGAGCGCCTTCCGGACCCGGACGATCATCGCCGGCAACGCCTGCGGATGACCAAGCTGGGAGAATCACGGCTGGGGGCACTCTCGACGCTTCATCGCGAGGAGCTCCGCCGCTTCCGTGAGGAAGGGATCGCCGCCCTCCCGCGGGCTTTGACTCCACGCGTCCTGTGGGTCTGGGCGACCCGCGCTGGGTAGGGCCTACATCAACACGATCTAGGGGCCGCCACGTGCGACGGGCGATCACAGGCTTCCACCAGGACGATCTCGGGGACTGGGTGGCAGAGCTCGACTGCGGCCACAACCAGCACGTACGGCACCGCCCACCGTTCCAGGAGCGGGAGTGGGTGACGAGCGCGGCGGGGAGAGGCGGCAAGCTCGGCCAACCGCTCGAGTGCCCGCTCTGCGACAGGGCCGAGCTGCCGCCCGGACTTATCTCGGTGCGGACCACTCCGCTCTGGGACGAGAGTTCGATGCCGGCCGGGCTGCGGCGGGCGCACCGCATCGCCGCCGGCACGTGGGGGCTGATCCGCCTCCAGGAAGGACGGCTCCGGTTCTCCATGTCGTCCAACCCGGCCCTCGAGGTCGATCTCGATGCGGGCTCCGAGCAGGCGATCCCGCCTGGCGTCGAGCACCAGGTGCAGCCGCTGGGACCGATCCGCATGGCGATCGAGTTCCTCAGGGTGGAGCGGCAGCAATCGGACGACCGCTGGACGGCGGACGAAGGCCAGGCCGGGGTTCCTTGGCCGGGATTCGGCCCCAGTCCATGTGCATAGCGACCGGCAGTGATGGGTATGCCGAGATGGAAATACATCGTATTACGAGGTAACGCGGAGAGTGAAGCTGCCGTTACCAGGAGGCCCAAGATGAACGTCAACTCCCAAACCAATGGAACCGTCGCCACCATCCGCCGGGGCCCTGAAAGAAGGGTCTGGACCAAGGCGGGGCCGGTGGACGTCGCCGTCCTCCCCGAGGAGGAGGTGGCCCTCGACGTCGAGCGCCACGAAGCCTCGATCGCCGAGCCCGGCGCGATGGCGCTGCTCGGCTTCGCCGTCGGCACCTTCATCATCGCCTTCCCGATCGCCGGGCTCGTCCCGACCAAGGCCACACTGGCGGCGATCCCGCCGGTGCTGATCTTCGCCGGCATCGCCCAGTTCCTCGGCGGACTTGTCGCGCTCCGTCGAGCCAACTCCTTCGCCGGAACTGCCTTTTGTGCCTACGGCGCCAACAACGTGGTTGTCGCCACGTTCTTGTTGCTGCAGGCGACGGGCGTGCTGCCGACGGCGACGGGCACGCCGGCGACGAAGATGCTGGCGCTCGAGCTGTTCTGCTTCGCCGCCATCTCGATCGTGCTGGCGATCGGTGCTCTGCGGCTCAACGTCGCCTTCTTCATGATCCTCAGCACGTTGGCGGTGGGATTCACCCTTGCCGGCATACCGCAGGAGCTCGGCACGACCGTGTCGCCCGTCATCGGACAGATAGGCGGTTACTTCCTGATCGCATCGGCCGTGTTCGCCTTCTACTCGGCGTCTGCCTTCGTCCTCAACAGTGTGTGGGAGCGCCCGCTCGTGCCGATGGGCCGCTTGGCGCACCGCTAGACGGGGGAGAACATGATCCCAACCGTCCGCCCGCGCCCCCGCTCGGGGGGGCTGCCGGAAGAAGCGGCCTCAGTGGACGCGGCGGCTCTCGCCGCCAAGCTGGGGCCGCAGGTGGAGGGCGAGGTCCGTTTCGGGATCGGAGACCGCCTCCTCTACGCCAACGACGCCTCGGTCTACAGGCAGGTGCCGATCGGAGTCGTGGTGCCACGCTCGGCGGAAGACGTGGAGACCACCGTCGCCCTCTGCCGCGAGCACGGGGCGCCGGTGTTCGGGCGAGGCGCTGGAACCGGCCTTGCCGGGCAGAGCGTCAACAACGGCGTGCTGATCGACTTCTCCAAGTACATGAACCAGATCCTCGCCATCGACTGGTCAGGCCGCACCGCCCGTGTGCAGCCGGGACTGGTGCTGGACGAGCTGCGTGACGCAGCCGAGGAGCAGAACCTCACCTTCGGGCCGGACCCGGCGACGCACAGCCGCTGCACCATCGGCGGCATGCTCGGCAACAACTCGTGCGGTGTCCACTCGATCATGGCGGGCGTCATGGCGGACAACGTCCGCTCGCTGGACGTCGTCCTCTACGATGGCACCCGCCTCCGGCTCGAGTCCTCCTACGACGAGGCCGAGCTGGCCCGGATCGCTGCCGGCGACGATCGCATGGCGGGGATCGTGCGGTCCCTGCTCGAGATCCGCGACCGCTACGGACAGCTGATCAGGGACCGCTACCCGAAGATCCCCCGCCGGATATCGGGCTACAACCTCGACCGTCTCCTGCCCGAGGGCGGCTTCAACCTGGCTGCCGCCTTCGTCGGGACCGAATCGACGTGCGGCCTCGTGCTGGAGGCGGAGCTCGACCTGATCCCGAGCCCGCAGGAGCGCTCGCTCATCCTGCTCGGGTACGAGGACGTGCCGATGGCGGCAGATCAGGTGCCCGACATCATGTCCTACGAGCCGATCGGGCTCGAGCTGTTCGACCAGCGCCTCGTCGACAACGAGCTGAAGAAGGGCTTCAAGCGCAATCCTGATCTCCTCCCGGGCGGTGAGGCGTGGCTGCTCGTCGAGTTCGGCGCCGACTCCAAAGAGGAGGTCGACGCCAAGGCCGAGAAGATGATGGGCGAGTTGCGACACCGCAAGGGTCCCCACGTCGACATCAAGCTCTACGAGGACCCGGCCGAGGAGAAGGCCGTCTGGGAGATCCGCGAGGGCGGGGTGGGCAACTCGAAGATCCCGGGCGAGCATCCGGGTTGGCCCTCCTGGGAAGACGCCGCTGTACCGCCCGAACGGACAGGCGAGTACCTGCGCGACTTCGAGAAGCTCTGCGCCAAGCACGGCCGGCAGGTGGCCTGCTTCTTCGGCCATGTCGGCCACGGCTGCCTCCACACCCGCCTCGACTTCAACTTCTTGACGAAGGCGGGCGTCGAGAACTACCGGCACTTCCTGGAGGACGCCGCCGACCTGGTGTCGAGCTACGGAGGATCGCTCTCCGGCGAGCATGGCGACGGGCAGGCGCGGGGCGAGCTGTTGCCGCGCATGTTCGGCGAGGAGATCGTCCAGGCGTTCCGCGAGTTCCGGGCCGTGTTCGACCCCGACCAGATGATGAACCCGGGGAAGGTGTCGGATCCGTACCCGCTGGACACCAACCTTCGTTTCGATCCGAACTACCGGGCACGTGAGGTCCGGACGCGCTTCCGGTTCCACCAGGACGGTGGCAGCTTCGCGGCGGCCACCGAGCGCTGCTTCGGGGTCGGCGCGTGCCGCGACAAGGGCGGCGTGATGTGCCCGAGCTACCAGGTGACGCTCGAGGAGAAGCACTCGACGCGCGGCCGGGCGCGCCTGCTGCTCGAGATGATGCGGGGGGACCTCGAGGAGGGATGGCGGAGCGAGGAGGTCAAGGAGTCCCTCGATCTCTGCCTCGCCTGCAAGGGCTGCAAGCACGAGTGCCCGGTGCGCGTCGACATGGCCACGTACAAGGCCGAATTCCTGTCCCACTACTGGAAGCGGCGCAAGCGCCCGCTCTCCAACTACCTGCTCGGACTGATCTACTGGGAGGCGAGAGTTGCGAGCCGGGCGCCGCGTCTCGCCAACTGGTTGGTGGAAACCCGCCTCGGCAGGATGCTGAAGAGGCTGGCGGGCATTGCCCCGGATAGGCCGGTGCCGAAGTTCGCCACGCAGCCCTTCACGGAGTGGTTCCGGGAGAGGGCGAAGGAGCGGCGGGAGTACGGCAGTCCCGTGATGCTCTGGCCGGACACGTTCAACAACCACTTCCATCCGGAGGTGGCAAAGGCAGCCGTCCGTTGCCTGGAGGCGACCGGGCACGAGGTGATGATCCCGGAGCGGAGTCTCTGCTGCGGCCGTCCCCTCTACGACTACGGGATGCTGACGCTCGCCAAGAGGCAGCTGCTGCAGATCCTCGACACCCTACGGCCCCAGATCCGCCAAGGCGTGCCGCTGGTGGTGCTGGAGCCGAGCTGCGGGTCTGTGTTCCGTGACGAGCTCGCCAACTTCTTCCCGGACGACGAGGACGCCAAGCGGCTGGCAGCGCAGACCTCGTCGCTCGGCGAGTTCCTGGCCGCAGACGACGGCTGGACGCCGACGCGCCTTCACGCCAAGGCGATAGTCCAGTTCCACTGCCACCAGAGGGCGACGAGCGATACGGACAAGGACGAGGAGGTGCTGAGCGCTCTCGTCGACGAGCACGAGATCCTCGACGCCGGCTGCTGCGGGCTTGCCGGCTCGTTCGGCTACGAGGCGGGAGAGCGCTACGAGACGTCGATGAAGGTCGGCGAGCAGGTCCTGCTGCCAGCAGTGCGCGAGGCACCGGACGACGTGCTCGTCGTCACCGACGGGTTCTCCTGCCGATCGCAGATCGAGCACGGCGCCGGGCGCACCCCTCTGCACCTCGCCGAGCTGGCGGCGCGCGCCCTCGAGGGCGACTGACTGCTTCTCAAGAGAAAGGACACGACATTCAGATGGCCGAGGACCGAACCGCCTCCGACATCCTCGTCGACCGGCTCGTCGAATGGGGGATGGACACCATCTTCGGGTTGCCGGGAGATGGCATCAACGGGCTGATGGAGGCGCTGCGCAAGCGGAGCCAGGACGTCCGTTTCATCCACTGCCGCCACGAGGAGGTGGCGGCGATGGCAGCTGTCGGCTATGCCAAGTTCACCGGCAAGCTGGGCGTCTGCTTCTCGACAGCAGGTCCGGGTGCCGCTCACCTGCTGAACGGGCTCCTCGACTCTCGGGTCGAGCAGGCGCCTCTGCTGGCGATCACCGGCATGACCTACCACGACCTGACCGGCACCAGCTACCTGCAGGACGTCAACACGGAGTACATGTTCAACGACGTCGCCCTCTACAACCAGCGGATCATGGGTCCTGCGCATGTCGTCAACGTCTGCGACCTCGCAGTGCGGACCGCGCTCACGCAGCGCGGGCCGGCGCACCTCAGCTTCCCGATCGACTACCAGTCGGCGCCCGCCGAATCGGGCACGCGCTTCCGGCGCAACGTTCCTGGCCACACGTCCACCAACTACCGCCCACCCATCCGTGTGCCCGTCCGGCGGGACCTCGAGGCGGCGGCGCAAGCACTGAAGGGCCGCACCCGCGTCGCCATCCTCGCCGGAGCGGGTGCACGTGGCGCCGGTGACGAGCTGGAGGCGGTCGCCGAGAAGCTCGGTGCGCCGATCATCAAGGCACAGCTCGGAAAGGACTGCGTGCCGGACGACTCGCCCTTCACCACCGGCTCGATCGCCCTCGTCGGGACGCGGCCGTCCGAGGAGGCGATGGAGAACTGCGACGCCCTGCTGATCGTCGGTTCGACGATGCCCTACATCGAGTTCTACCCATCTCCCGGGCAGGCCGTCTGCGTGCAGATCGACGACAAGCCGGACCGGATGGGCCTCCGCTACCCGGTCGACGTCACCCTCTGCGGGGACGCCAAGGCGACGCTCGGCGAGTTGCTCCCGCTCCTGTCCCGAAACGACGACCGTGCCTTCCTGACCCAGGCCCAGGAAGGCATGAAGGACTGGTGGGAGCTGATGGAACACCGCGGCACGAGCACCGATTGCCCGATGCGCCCGCAGGTACCTGCCTGGGCCCTCAACGCGGCCCTCGCCGACGACGCGATCGTCTGCGGCGACTCCGGCACAGTGACGACGTGGGTGGCTCGCCAGGTCAAGGTGCGGCGGGGCCAGATGTTCTCCTTCTCCGGCACCAACTGCTCGATGGCGGCCGGGCTCCCCTATGCGATCGGCGCCGCTGCCGCCTTCCCCGGACGGCAGGTCGTCGTGTTCACCGGCGACGGCTCGCTCACCATGCAGCTCGGCGATTTCCTGACAGCGGTGCAGCACGACCTGCCGATCAAGGTGATGGTCATCAAGAACGACACCCTCGGGCTCATCAAGTGGGAGCAGATGGTCTTCCTGGGCAATCCGGAGTTCGGGGTCAACATGGCACCCTTCGACTTCGTGAAGTTCGCCGAGGCCGCCGGCGCCAAGGGCATCCGGGTCGAGGACCCGGCCAAGGCCGCCGAGCAGGTCAAGGGCGCCTTGGCGGCCGAGGGCCCGATGATCATCGAGTGCATCGTCGATCCTCACGAGCCGCCGATGCCGGCCAAGGTCAAGCGCGAGCAGGTGGAGAAGCTCTACTCGGCGATGCGCAACGGCACCCCGAACCGCAACCGGATCGCGCTGCAGATGGTGAAGGACATGCTGGACGAGTCGAGTTTCGATGCCAGTCCGGGCGGACACATACCGTCGTTCCTCGGCGAGACATTGGCAGGCGTCGTTGGCAAGCTCCGAGACCACGCGGACGCCGACCAGCCGTCCTAGCAGCAGTCCGGGGGACGGTCAGCAGGCTCAGGGCGGGCAAGGGAGAGGACGGGGCCAGCGCGGCGAGCCCTCGGCCCCGATGACATTCCCTGTCGCCTGCCTGCTGAGCTTCGCCACCGGCTCGACCGATGCGATGGCGTTCCTCGGGCTCGGCGGCGTCTTCGCCAGCGTGATGACCGGCAACCTGATCGTTCTCGGTGTGAGTGTCGGGCGGAAGGACCCACAGCATGCGCTGCACACGGGGGTCGCGCTGTGCGGCTACGCCATGGGGACACTGGCGGGGGCCTGGATCGAGCGCAGGGTAGGAGCCCGACAGTTGGCGGCGGCGTCCCGATCGATACTCGAGGCCGAGCTCGTCCTTCTCACGTGCTTCGTCGCCGTCTGGGAGATCGTGTTCGGCGTCCTCTCGGCGCCCGGTTACCTGGACTTGCTCCCATTGGTGCTCTCGTCGGCGTGCATGGGGCTCCAGAGCTGCGTGGCGCGCCCGCTCCACTCCACCTCGCCCTCCACGACTTACTTCACGGGAAGCCTGACCGAGGTGCTGTCGGCGATCGGATCAGGGTTCGGGCCGGACGAGCGCCGCAACGCGGTCTCTCTGTTGGCGCTCGTGGCCGGGGCTGTCGTCGGGGGTGTCCTGGTGACTGCGGCGCGGCTCTGGGCGCCGGCGGTGGGCGAGGTGGCGCTGATCGGCGCACTCGCCGCCTATCGACGTTCCACAGGGCGCAGCTAGCCGCTTTGTGGATGTTGCGTCGCGGCGCGGGGGCACGCAATGCGTGGTGGGTCTCGCACGCTCAGTGAACGATTGAAAATCATCTTGCAAGTTCCGTCTACTTACGGGTAACTTGGCGCTTGCTACTCCGCGGTAACTAATGGGACGCAGGCCGGATCGGGGGAATTGCGAGAGGAGCGCTGGGGACGGCCGACATCGCCATGGGCGACGGACGTACGCACCTCCTCGAGACGGAAGCCGCCAACCGGCTGTCGACTGATACATGGGGCGGTTGCTCGGGAGTAGCGCCGCAGGGCACATCCGCAGCTGCAGTTTCCCCAAACGCAACCAACCAAACAGGAAGAGGCTCAAGGTATGGCACTCAGGAAGAAGATGGTGATCGCGACGATCACCGCCGGAGCCGTGGTGCTCGGATCCGCAGCGACTGCTTACGGACTCGTGCGGGCGAGCGACACCGACGACCACTTCAGCGTTGCCGCTGGCACGACCGTCACCGGAAATCTGAAGAGCGGCACGACCATGGCGTTCACCGGATCGATCAATGGCATCCCCATCACCGTCAACTGCACGAAGTTCACCGCCAAGGGCAAGACCCCGAAGACCGGACTGACCGTCACGCTGAGCACGCCGCCGACGATCAGCGGCTGCACGGACAGCCTTAGGTGGCAGTGACACGATCACCACGAACTCGACCAACGGCAAGTGGAAGCTGCAGGAGAACGACGTCGCCAACGACGAGTCGGCGACCGAGCCGAACAGTGGTGACCACGCCACGCTCGTCATCCCCAAGGCAGGCGCGGTCTTCAAATCTTCGCTCCTCTCGGGGTGCGTGATCACTGTCGGCCCCAACGGCCCGGTGAACGTGAAGGGGACCTACAACGACGTCAGCACCATCCAGGTGACCAACGCCTCCCTTCCCGTAAGTGCCACTGGCTGCACCGCGACCGCCGCCACGGCGACAGCGACGGTGATCCTCAGCCCGAGCGTGCACGACGTCTCGTAGCAAGAACACCGCTACGCGGAACAACTGAGATACCGGAGGGCGGCGGGGTGACCCGCCGCCCTTTCGCGTCCGGGGTGCCACGCACGATGCGGTACCTCGGGCAAGAATGGTCTTGCACGGGAGCCCAAGGTGGGCTGAGAGGGCGCTTTGCGCCGACCGTTGAACCTGATCCGGGTAATGCCGGCGGAGGGAGAGAGATGAGTGCTTCTCGGGAGAAGGTCTACGTACCTGGCTCGCGCCCGGACATGCGGGTGCCGTTCACGGAGGTGAGGCTCTCCGGCGAGGCGCCCCCGGTCCGCCTCTACGACACGAGCGGTCCGCGGGGGCAACGCAGCGACGGAGAGGAGCTGGCGCCGCTCCGCAGGCAATGGGTCCTGGAGCGGGCTGACGTGGAGGAGATCCCCGGCCGGCAACCGAAGGCGCGCGACGACGGGCGATCGGCAGCCACGGCGGGCGCGGCGGGTCCGGCCTCCGACGCCCATGGCGCGCTCCGGGCGTTGCCGGGACGCACTGTCACCCAGCTCCACTACGCCCGCAACGGGACCGTGACGCCCGAGATGGAGTTCGCCGCGATCCGCGAGGGCGTCGCCCCGGAGGTCGTTCGAGCGGAGATCGCAGCCGGGCGGGCGATCCTGCCAGCCAACGTCAACCACCCCGAGTCGGAGCCGATGGTGATCGGGCGGGCATTCCTGGTGAAGGTGAACGCCAACATCGGCAACTCCGCCGTCACGTCCTCGGTGTCCGAGGAGGTCGAGAAGCTGGGATGGGCCACGCGCTGGGGGGCCGACACAGTGATGGACCTCTCGACGGGGCCGATGATCCACACCACCCGCCAAGCGATCCTTCGCCATTCCCCCGTCCCGGTTGGCACGGTGCCGATCTACCAGGCGCTCGAGAAGGTGAACGGCGTCCCCGCCGAGCTGACGTGGGAGATCTACCGCGACACCCTGATCGAGCAGGCCGAGCAGGGTGTCGACTACTTCACGATCCATGCCGGCGTGCTTCTCCGCTACGTGCCGCTGACCGCCCGGCGCGTCACCGGCATCGTGAGCCGCGGCGGCTCGTTGATGGCCGCGTGGTGCCTGGCGCATCACCGAGAGAACTTCCTCTACGAGCGCTTCGAGGAGATCTGCGAGGTGTTGGCGGCCTACGACGTCGCCGTCTCGCTGGGAGACGGGCTGCGGCCAGGCTCCATTGCCGATGCCAACGACGAGGCGCAGTTCGCCGAGCTCGGGACGCTAGGCGAGCTCACTGAGATCGCCTGGCGCCACGACGTGCAGGTGATGATCGAGGGGCCCGGTCACGTGCCGCTGCACCGCATCGAGGAGAACGTGCGGCTCCAAAGTCAGGTTTGCCACGATGCGCCCTTCTACACGCTCGGCCCGCTGACGACCGACGTGGCGCCCGGCTACGACCACATCACCTCTGCCATCGGCGCCGCCACGATCGGGATGCACGGGACGGCGATGCTCTGCTACGTGACTCCCAAGGAGCACCTCGGCCTACCCGACCGCGAGGACGTCAAGCAGGGGATGATCGCCTACAAGATCGCGGCCCACGCCGCCGACCTCGCCAAGGGGCACCCCGGAGCGAGGGAGTGGGACGACGCATTGTCGGCGGCTCGGTTCGAGTTCAGGTGGGAGGACCAGTTCAACCTGTCGCTGGACCCTGACATCGCTCGGGCCTACCACGACGAATCCCTGCCCGCGCCCGCGGCCAAGACGGCCCACTTCTGTTCCATGTGCGGCCCCAAGTTCTGCTCGATGCGGATCAGCGCCGACGTGCGTGAGTACGCCGAGCGGCTGGGGGTCGACGAGGCGACCGCCGTCGAGATCGGGATGAAGGAGAAGGCCGATCAGTTCGTTGCATCGGGCGGTGAGCTGTATCTAGCCCGCTATGCGGTCCGCCCCGATGCTCACGACCGCTTTCGGGTCGGGTGGATCGTCTTGCCCTGAGCGAGCATGTCCACGAGCTGTTCGATCCGTCGGGCGCGGGTGTCGGGGCGCCGGGCGGTGGTGATGCGGTAGAGCACGGCGTAGCGGTTGGCGCCGTCGAGCTGAGCAAACATCTCTGAGGCGGCGGGGTTGGCGCCGAGCGCCGCCTGGAAGTCGTCGGGCGTCTCGATGGTTGCCGCCCCGGCGTAGGCGGCGTCCCAGGTCCCGTCGGCCTGCGCTCGCTCCACCGCCGCCAGCCCGCCCGGGCGCATCCGGCCCTCGGCGACCAGCCGCTCGACGATCCCGATGTTGCGCTTCGACCAGGCGCTGCGGGCGCGGCGAGGGGTGAACCGTCGTCGAAAGGTGCCCTCGTGGCCTCCGGCGAGCTGTCCGTCGACCCAGCCGTGGCAGAGGGCCTCGTCGAGCGCCTCGTCGTAGGTGAGGGAGGTCGGACTCGTGGTGCCCTTCTTGGCCAGAACCAGCCAGACGCCATCGGATGCCGCGGCGTGGTCGGCCAGCCAACACCGCCAGGCCGCGACGTCGGGGACGATCAGTTCGGGCGTGCCGGCCAGGGGAACCTCGCCGCTTTCGGTTGCCATCTCTCTCACTCCTCGGCCGGTGAACCCGATGCCGACTGGGCGGCCTTCGCCACCGGACAGTCGCCCACCTCTCGGCGACAGGCCGAGAAGTCGCACAGCCGGCACAGCCAGCCTCCGGCTGGTGTCTTGGCCCTGTGTCGCTCATCCAGCCGGATTGCCGTCAACTGCTGGAGGAGGCGTTCCAACAGGGGAGTGAGCGTCTCCTGCTCGTCGGAGCTCAGCCCGGCCAGGACAGTCTCGCTCGCTCGCCGGCGGCCGGCCATGATGCGTCGCGCCGCCGTCGCCGCCGCGCCGGGTGAGGGTCACGGCCACCGAGCGGCCGTCGCGTCCCGGACCGCGCCGGACGAGACCGGCTTCACTGAGCTTGTCGATCAGGCGCACGGCGCCCGAGGGGGTGAGCCCGACGACCTGTCGGAGCTGGTCGATCGACGCCCCGTCGAGGAACTCGTGCAGGGCCACCAATGCCGCCGGCGCCGCTGACCCGTGGCCGGCGGCTGCCTCTTCGGCTTGGCGGACACGGTCGTTGATCCCGAGCGCCAGCACGGCCAGCAGGTTCGCCTGCCGCGTCTCGGTTGACTGGTCCACGTCCGCAGTTTAGATTCAAATGTGTGACTCACTCAATAATCCTTCGTGCGACCGGCGTGCGGAGTCGGCAAGGAGGTGGGCAATGGCCCCCGATGCGGTAGCGAGCCTGTACATGGTCAACCTGGACTGCGCGGATCCCCGTGGCATGGCCGGTTTCTACTCGGCCCTCCTGGGCTGGGAGATGCCGTACTGCGAAGACGAGTACTCGATGGTTTCGGACGGATCGACTTCCATCGGGTTCGGTCGGAGTCGACGGCTACACCCCTCCACCATGGCCTGACGAGCAGCACGCCAAGCAGTACCACCTCGACTTCCGCGTCGAGGATCTCGCCCAAGCCGAGGCCACGTCTCGAGAGCTGGGGGCGACGGTTCCCGAATTTCAGCCCGGCGGTGACCGTTGGCGGGTGCTCTTGGATCCCGAGGGCCGCCCGTTCTGCCTGGTTCCCTCCCCAGCCGAGTCCTAAGGGGGCGAGCCCGGCTCCGCATCAAAGAAGCGTCCCGGAGGCCGGTATGATCTGTCCGACAGACCGCCTGATGTTCATGTGGCGGGAGTGAGCTCCTCCGCCGGCTGGCCCCAGACGAGCAGCTGTGACCCCGTCCATATCGCTTCCGCCGTGTCGCCGTCGCCCCGGCGGTGGCAATGTGAGCCACCGCTTCGATCCGGGGGCGTAGGCACTGACAGATGCAAAGCAACGGGCACTGAGACCAGTGATTGGGTAGGGCACGAAATTGTCCGCTATCAAGGCACGTCCTGTCCAGATCCCTGGCCAGGCCTGCTGGGCATAGGAGTAGCTCGGCAGCGCGGCCCACTTTCCGGTTGCCGGGTAGAACTCGGCTCCACTTCGCGCGGCCGCGATCGGCGTGCAGATGTCAAAGCAACGAGTGGTCGATATCGATAATCGAAGAGCCCGTCCATATCGCCCTCAAGCTGACGCTGGACGGTGGGGATGCGGGAGTGCCGCCACGATGCCGCACCGGCTTCGAGCTCAAATGTTGCTCCCGACGCAGCGGACCAGTAGGCAGTCGACCTGCATCTGTGGCCAATGCGAAGAGAGCCGAGCCCGTCCAGGCTGCTTCAACGTCTACTACCTTCTTTCCCTTCGCGCCGGCAGGTTTGGCAGACGAGTCCAGGATTGTGTCGCCGGGTCGTAGGCGGCCACCAGGTCACGGCTCCGGTCGGAGCGGCTGGCCCGTGTCGCTGACGGACCTCTCGCCGCCGACTACGACCAGTTGCCGCCCCGTCCAGATGGCAGCCGCAGCGGTAACCGGGCCGAGCGGCGAGGGCGGCAACGATTTCCACCGTCCGGTCGCTGGATTCGTATGCAGCTGCATCTGAGAAGGCCCGGCTTCCATCGTCTCCCCCGACCACCACCATCTCGGTCCCTGTCCATGCGGCGCTCGCATCCTCCCGACCGGACAAGGGCGAGCGCGGCATGCATCCGCCAAGTCCGCTTTGAGGGGTTATAGACGGCGCCGTCCGAGTAGACGACAGTCCCCGTCGCTTGCATCAAGAGACCGCCCCAGACGATCAAGTCCTTCCCAGTCCAGACCTCCACCTGCCCGCTCCGCGGGCTGAGCGGGCCGCTCGGAAACGTCGACCACTTGCCGCTCGCCAGCGCGGTTGCCGAGCCGAGCGCCGAGCCGCATCCCGGTGGCGACCCGGCACACGGCCCACCATTCGTTGCCTGCAGGGTCTCGGCCGGCGCCTTGGAGCCATTCGACATGGCGAGCAGGGCCGCCACGAGAACAAGGCATGCGAAGACGACCGCCGCGCCAGCCGCCGCCGCCGTCCGCATAAACGGCGGCCGGGGCCGCCTCGACCAGACATCGTCAGCTCTGACCGGGTCGACGCCGTCCAGGTAGCCGAGCAACAGGTCGTGCAACTCGTTCTTATCAACTTCGCTCATGTTCACCGACCTTCAATTGCTGGCGGAGCCGCTGCCGGCCCCGCTCGACGTGGTACTGGACGGTCGAGGGCGTCACGCCGAGGAGCTCGCCAACCTCCGAGAGAGTCCAATCGGACCCGTCAACGAGCAACACGGCGATCCGCTGCCGGCTGGATAGCGAACGAAGAGCGGAGGCAAGGGCGGGCTCGAAGTTGATCTCGCCAGAGGTTTCGCGCTCGACGAGCACTCGTTTCAGCCTTCCCCTGGTCCTGCTCTGCCCAACTCGGTACAGGTACGCCACCGGCCGCTCCAACGAACCGATCCGGTCCCAGTGCTGCCACGCCCAGGCGAGCGCCTCCGCCGTCGCCTCGCGCCCCCTCTCGTGGCCGTAGCGCGCCACCAGGGCGTGTCGCAGCCTCCGCTCGACAGCGACCAGGAACCTCTCGAACTCCTCTGCCTTCTCGTCTTGCCGCAAAGCCCCCCTGTCGCGAGGAGTGCCCTCACCCTCTGAGACCGGTGAGGGCCGGACTTGCGCGAAAGTTCTCAGGCCGCCGTGCCATCCGGGGATGCCTCAGCGATAGGAGGCTTCGGGCGCTCGCCTCAGCTCGTGGAACTGCACCGGGTCGTGGCCGTAGATCATCATCGCCTGACGCTCGTTCGCCAGCGACTGCAACATGAGCCCACGCTCTCGCGGCCGCTCCGGGTCTGACTGGCTGGTCCACGTGTCGTGCTCGAAGTTCTCCTTGCAGTAGACGGCGTCTCCGCAGAGGATCACCGAGCCCGTCTCGTCGAGGTCGAGCATCACCGATTGGTGGCCATGGCAGTGCCCGGGAGTGGGCAGGACGTGAAGGGCGTCGAAGAGGCGGGCCTCGCCGTCGAGGAGCTCGTAGCTGAGGCTCGGCAGGTTCCAGTACTGGTTGGGGAAGCTCGGGTTGTCCTTGGCCTGCTCGTACTGGTCTCGTTGCACGAAGAAGGTCGCCCTGCCGAGGAGATCGTTGTTGCCGGCGTGGTCGAAGTGCAGGTGGGTGTTGACGACGAAGTCGATGTCCTGCGGCGCCACCTCCAACTGTGCAAGCCGGAAGAGGAGGCTGTCCTCCTTGCGCATCACAGGCATCAGCGCATCGGCTGTCGGCGTCCCCCGCCATGTGAGCTCGGGGTCGCTCACGTGCATGCGGTTCATCCCGGTGTCCACGAGGACGAGGCGGTCGTCGTCGAGGCGGACCAGGTAGGCGTTGACCGGGATGTGCAGGCGGTGCCCGTCGCGCACGCCAGGGGCGATCACCTCGTAGTCACAGCAGCAGTCCCCGAGCGGGAGCACGAAGAGTTCCATCGGCCGCCAGCTTTGCATGCGGAACCGGCGGGCGACCTGCCTAGGGCAACCGCAGCACCATCTTCTCCTCGCCAAGCTCCGGATTGCTGGGCAGCTGCGCCCGCTCCCCCGTTCCCTCGAAACCAATCCGCTCGTAGAACCGGCGCGCCCTCTCGTTCCCGTCCGCGACCCACAGCACCACCGACTCGACGGCCTCGGCCCTCGCTTGAGCGACGAGGGCCTCGACCAGGCGCGAAGCGACATCGGTGCCACGCCACGACGGGTCCACCCACATCGACACGAGATGCCGTAGCTCGGGATGCTCAGATTCGGTATAGGCGCAGACGAGCCCGATCGGCTCACTGCCGTCGATGGCCAGGAACCAGGCGCTGTTCGCGATCCGACCGAGCCACTCCGAGTCCGGGAAGGCCTGTTCTCTCTCCAGCGTCGAGGCGAATGCGTCAGGCGCATCGGCAAGGGCCCGTAGGCGCGTGGCCTTCAGCAGTTCGATATCGCCCGCAGTCACCCTTCGCACCTCGGCCATGAGTCATTCTGCTCGACTTCGCGCTCGAGCCGGCATTCGCCTTGGCTCTGGACCCGGCTGTGGACCCCTGACAACGCCGGGGCGCTCGACCGAGCGGGATCCGTTGTGCAGTTGTCGACGTGGAGCGTGGACTACTGCGCGACGGATGGCGGGTCCGACGCCCAGGACGCCCCTAGCCCCACTGCCCCGGCACGTAGTCGCCGGCAGGTTGCCTGGTGATGACGTTGAGCCGGTTGTAGGTGTTGATCAGGGCGATCAGACAGACGAGAGCCGCAAGCTGATCCTCGTCGTAGTACTTGGCTGCCCGCTGCCAGACCTCGTCACTCACGCCGATCGGCGAGTCCGCAAGGCGCGTACCCTGTTCAACCAGCTCGAGCGCAGCGCGCGCTCGTCTTCGCTGAACACCGTCGCCTCTCTCCAGACGGCTACAAGATTGAGCCGCAGTGGCGTCTCCCCCGCCGCTGCGGCGTCCTTGGTGTGCATGTCCGTGCAGTAGGCGCAGCCGTTGATCTGGCTGGCCCTGATCTTCACCAGCTCCTGCGTGGCTTTCGGTAGTCCGGATTGGGACAGCACCGCGCCGGCAGAGTTGATGTGCTTGGCGAACTTGGCAGCAAGGTCACTGCCGAAGAGATTGAGCCGTGCATCCATGGGCGATCACCTCCGACTTAGAGTCCTACACCCTTCTCAGCAGCGGCCGCAGCTCGGCAGCGGCCGCAGCTCGGCAAGGGCGCCCGAGTGCTCTCAGACGCCGGTGCTGAGCCGATCCAGCTTCTCCAGGCTCACCTCCATCGCCTGGCGCCAGCGCTTGCCTTCGTCGAGGACGGTGCGCAGCCAATCGGGCGAGCGGGAGCAGTCGAAGAACTCCGTGACATCAGTGGAGCCGGCATCGACGGGCACCAGCTCGTAGCCCCAGAGATGGTGGGCGGGATCACCCAGCCCCTCGATGTCCTCCGGGCGGGTCGCCTTGGAGAGCACCGGCTCCCAGGCGATCCGACGTCCAGGTTCGAAGATCACGACATGGTTCGCCATCTCGTAGTCGCCCATCTCGTCGTTGTGCATCGCCACGTGGAACACGTCCCCGGTGCGGCTGATGACCCTCGTCTCAACTCCCGGACGAAGCATCCCGGTGCCGTCCAGCAGCGGGTGTTGTGCGGGATCGGCGAGGATCGCAAAGATCTGCTCGGCCGGTGCAGCGATCCTTCTCGTCACGGTCACCGGGTTCTGCAGCGTCGTTGTCATGATGCCTCCTCAGAAATTCGCGCTCATCTGGTCGACGGATCGGGACGGCCAGACTCATCGCGGGAAGGCTTGACCTTGCTCTCTTTGAGGAGGCGAAGAGCGGCACGCCGCGCCCTGACCAGTCGGATCACGACGGGGCGGCAGGGAACCTCGCTGACCCGGGGGCCCGCTTCAAGTTCCAGGGCGAAGTACCTTCAACTTCGGAAAGCGTCCCAATCCGGCGTCGGTGGTGACAACGGTGGCATCCGCCTCGAGAGCCAACGCTGCGATGTAAGCGTCGGGCACTGTGTTCCCTCTCGCAGATACCTCCAGGCACAAGTCAGCGAAACGCTTCC
>CAVXUB010000001.1:0-1038238 GCA_963764805.1 uncultured Actinomycetota bacterium | reverse complement strand
TCCCCGCCGAAGTGGTCGGCCCCTTCGTCGAGGCCGATGCTCGGGATGCGCCGTTCGGCCCGGGAAGCAAGGCGTTTCGAAGATTCCGACGCCATTAGGGACCAGTTGGTGAGTCTCGGCATCGAGGTCAAGGACACCCGTGACGGTGTCCTCTGGGACCCTGCGGGAGGACGGCGCCGGCTGAGCGTTCGTGGCACTGGACATCGACCGTGCCCAGGGCTGTCCAGCGCGGTCAAGGCGTCAGAGGGCGATTGGTAGGCTCTTCGGGCCCGACCGGGACCTTCGGTCACCCGCCCCCATCGTCCAGCGGCCCAGGACATCGCCCTTTCAAGGCGGAAACACGGGTTCGAATCCCGTCGGGGCCACTGTGATGTCTCAAGACATCGGAAACCGATGTCTCGGGACACCGTAGACCACCTTGAGTTGTTTCAAGGGATGGCTGGTAGTCTTTGGTCGGATCGAGGACGAGCCGCCGTGAGGGGAGAGCCATCGAGGCCGACGATCTCGACTTGAGGCCTTCGACGAGCATGGCGACGCGCCAGCCTCGGTAGGCGTTGCCGATGCCGATGTGATGGAGGTGTCCTTGGTGGCGAAGGGTGACCCGGCCTGCGTTGTCGACCCGGTCGAAACGCAATCGTCGCTCGCCGACCTTGACGAACGAGGGTGGGCCTCGCTTTTTCGCGGGCGGCATAGACCTCTGCCGGCCTCCGCCGGCCGATGCCGCGGTGGGGCCGCTGCTCGTTGTAGTAGGCGACGAACCGGTCGATCGCGCGTTGGAGCTGTTTCTTGGTGGCGATCGCCTCCTGGGCGGCCAGGAACTTTTTCATCGTCTGGTGGAAACGTTCGACCTTGCCGCAGGTCTGGGGGTGGTAGGGGCGGGAGTGCTTGGCCTGATGCCGAGGGCGAACAGCTCCTGCTCGGTCATACCGGCCACCCCGTGGTGGTAGTCGGGTGGAAGATGAGGCCGTTGTCGCTTAAGAACGAGGCCGGATATCCCTAGCTCTCGGCCGCTTTGTGCAGGACCCGCACGACGTCCACGGCTTTCACCACTTTCATGGCCCGGGAGGCCACACAAAGGCGGGAGTGGTCGTCGATCATGTTGAGGATCTCATAGATCTCGCCGCTTTCCAGCTCCATGTGGGTCATGTCGGCCTGCCAGCACTCGTTGGGCAGGTCGGCGGCGAAGCGGGTCAGAGAGCTCCTCGGGCCGCTTTTGCGGCTGGAGGCTGACGAACCCCGTTGCCTTTAAGACCCGGAAGACCGTCGACACCGAGGGAGGCTCCGGTGGCGGCCGGCGAGGTGGAACTGGACGGTCAGCGCCCCGGCGTCGAGGCCGTCGTCGCCGAGCGCCTTGTGGAGGGCGACGATCTCCTCCTCGAAGTCTCAGCGATCCGTGTGGGTGAGCGGTGGGGGCGCCGGGAGCGGGGCTCGAGCCCCGCGGTGCCCTCCGCCGGTAGCGGGGCAGCAGCTTGAACAGCCAGCTGGCGCTCACCTCGTGGGTCCGCGCCAATTCCTTGATCGGCCGTCTCGTCCGCAGGTGTGTCTCTATCAGGAACCGCCCCAAGTCCATAGGAGACCTCCTTCGCTCGGTGGTCTCCTATGTCTTGACACATCCTCAGCCGGGGCGGTCTCCTATGTCCTGAACGCACACACCGTTGGGGGTGCACCACCCGCAGCCGGACCCGAGCCGCTGAGCAGGACTCTCGCAGCGGCGGCAGCCCGGAGCGGACCCGAGTGTCAGTATTTTGTCGAGCGCGATGCACTCCGGTCCGATGTGCGACCCGCCTGATACTCGATGTGCGGACCCGCCTGATACTTGACACCGTGACACCGGTACCTGGTTGACACTTTCGGGACACGGCCCCGGTTCCTAGGCGACACTGTCCCGGTTCCTGCCCGACACTCGAGGTATCCACCAATCTGCCGGTCAGGAGGTAGTGCTGAGTCGGGTCCGTCAGCGGGGACGGTGCTCGGTGCCCTGACCTGGCGTGATGAACAGGGCCTGGCCCGGTTCGTGGACGTCGGCGGTGTGCCACACGCCTTTGGGGTTGATCACGGCTTGCCCGGCTCGTAGCTCTACGCGCCGCTCTTGTCCCTCGATCTCCTGGATCAGCGTGGTGTGCCCGGAGATCAGCACGACGACCTCGTCCCCCGCCGGGTGGCGCTCCCATGAGGTCCAGGTCTTGTCGCTGGCACCGATCATTACCAGCCGGCCCTCGACGCCGTCGCCGGCGTGCTCGTCGGTGTAGCGGTCGAGATACTCCCGATCCCAGCGGAACTCGGGTAGGGGCACGGCGCTGGCGCCGAGGCCGAGGTGTACATAGGTGCGGTCCAGATCGAAGGCGTCGCCAGCCATCACTCCCGCCCCCCGGTAGGTGCCGAAGCACCACACGTTGCCCTCGGGGTCCGAAGCGACGAAGTCCCGGGAGCCGTAGTCCTTGTCCTGTAGCTCCTGAAGGAAGGCGGCTCCGCGGGCCGCGGGCCCGCTCGACGAGGCTGTCGGGGTCGTCACAGACCACGCAAACCGACACGGGTCCGGTGGGCAGGTGATCCTTGAGGGCGTCGCCCGGGTCCGCCCGGTCGTCACCCAGCATCACGCCCCCGGCCCCCGGCCAGCGCAGTTCCGCGTGGTGGATGATCCCGTCCTCCTCCACCACCAGGCACTCCTGGAAGCCGAACGCCTCGGTCAGGAACTTGATCAGCCCCTTGGCGTCACGGCATCGCAGGTCCGGCCACACGGTGGGATTGTCCACGCTCATGTCCCGATGATGCTCCGAGAGCCACCGGCTCGTCTTGTACGGATGGGAGCTCCTCGGCCATCCAGACGCTTGGCGGACATCCGGCCATCTCCCTCCATTCCCGGGCCATGTGAGCCTGGTCGTAGTAGCCGGCCGCGGCCGCCACCGAGGCCAGGCCATTGCGCCCAGCCCTCGCCACCAACTGCCGGGAGGCCTCGAAGCGCAGCACCCGTGCCGCTGCCTTGGGGGCGAGGCCGAGTTCACGGCGGAACAGCTCGCCCAGGTGGCGCCGGCTGTATCCCACCTCGGTGGCGAGGGCCGACACGTCCACGGCGCCGCCGGTGGAGACCAACCGATCCCAGGCGAAGGACACCTCGGGCGCCGGTCCGGGGCCGTCCTGTAGCCGGCTGACCAGGGCCTCATCCAACGCGGCGAAGCGCTCCCGCCACCCCTGGGTGCTGACCAGGCGATCGACCAGCCCAGGGACAACGGGACCGAGGAGCTCCTCCAGCGCCACCACCGAGTAGGCGAGCGCTCCGGCCGGCATCCCGAGGACCCTCCGGGCCCCGAAAGGGGTCAGCTCGATAGAAATGCCATGTTGGTAACCGTCGTGGCGGATATAGGCGGGGCTGGTGTGCAGGCCGCCGACGAAGGCCTGGAAGCGGCCCGGGGCCTGGTCCGCCTCAGGCATGCCGCGAGATGTCCACGGCCTCGCCCAGACTGATGATGAAGGTGAGCCCACCCGAAGGCAGACCCCGGTGGAGCGCGGGCGTCCCCACGCTCCGATAGCCCTGGTACCGACGGATGATCGAGCGCAGCGGGGGGCCGGGGGTACCCACCACCGCCTCAGCTGCGGCGTGGCGCATGTTCGCCTGATTCGCCGGCCGCGGCGCTCCGCCCCGCCGCCCAGATCGGACCGGGCGACGGATGAGAGCCGCCCGATCGAGCTTTTCCGGTGGATCGGCGAGCACGTACGGCACCATCATCCAATGGCGGCACCGAGACTCTCGGGGTTGAGTACTCCTCGCACTGGCAGCCACCCCCCTTGCCCGATGGATCTCCCCCGGAAGAGCTCCCACATGTCTGGGTTTCGTCCGACCCACTTGAACTGCACTTCAGTACCGTAGTTCGCTCTCGACTTGTCGACCGCGGTTGTCGAGCGCGACCGCCGAGTCGTCTACGAGCGTGTGCTGCGCGAGGCCAGCTCGGCCATCGAGGTCTGCCGTTTCGTCAACGGTTCCGCGCTCCGGGCCGTGTGGCACATCCTTTGGCTGCCCGAGCGCATCCGCACGACCTGGAGCGCGAGCTGCCCGAACTCGTCCCGCGCCACGTAGCCGCGGTGGACAACCTGCAGGAACAACTGATACGGCTGGGCTTGGAGAAGCTCGCAGTTTTCGGCTTCGCCCTCGCCGGCGGGTATGCGCTCGAAGCCCACGGGCTCACTTACCGCCTCAGCGAGGACATCGACATGTTCACGGACCGGTGGAACGCCGGCGCCTTCCGGCAGGCCGTGGAGACTGTCAGTGCCGCATACCGGGATGCCGGGCTACGGGTCGTCCCCGCGTCGGAAGCGGAGACGTTGGCCCGGTTGCTCGTGACCGATCCAGAGAGCGAGCGCACGACCTGGCCGCCGACGCCAGGACCCAACCGCCAGTAACGCTCTCGATCTAAACCAGCGAGCGCAAGGCACGGAGAAAATGGCACGGTGCGGGTTCGAATCCCGCCAGCTCGACCGGCTCGCAGGGTCGTTCCCACGCTGGCCGGATCCGGCAGGCGCTGGCTGGCTGCGTAGCCGGCTTGCCGATAGTGCCACTTGTCAGAGCAACCAACCCGGCCAGGCCGGCTCCAGGCCGAGCTCGGCGAGTGAGGCCCGGCAACGTTCGCGCATCGCCCGGGCCGAGCCGGAGCGACCCTGTGAGCGCAGCAGAAGCACGCCGCGCGGACGTACCGGTCCTCGTAGTAGGGCTCGACATCGATCGCCCGGGCGAGCAGACGAACTGCCTCGTCGATCTCTTCGTTGCGCTCAGCGTCCGTGGCGAGAATGTCGAGCAGGCCCAGGTACAGCAGGCGTAGGCGCTCACGGACCGAGACGGCCCATGTCTCGTATTGCGCTTGTTGCACGGCTGACCCGCGGTAGCGGGCTGTCGCCGTTCGGGCTACGGCGGCGGCCCTCGCCGGGTGGGTCGCGCTGAGGGCCATCGCCTCGTTCGCCTCCCTCTCGAACTCCGTCAGGTCGAGTTCGACGTCGGGTCCGAGGGCAACCAGGTCGCCGCGGCGCTCGAGCAGGTCGCCCGCCACCGCCTTCACCCGGCTCATCACATTGCGCAATCTCGCTCGTCCAGTGTCGACGTCGGCTTCGGGCCACAGCATCTCGATGAGCTCTTCTGCGTGAAGGCTCCCACCAGCCGCTGCCACTGCGATGACCGCTGTCGTGGGCCTCCCCGGGGGCAGCACGAGCGCCCGACCGGCCTTGGTGATCTGTAGCGTGCCCAGGCACCTGAGCGACGTTTGGCCGCTGCCTTCAAGAAGTGCTTGCGCCGCCAGGCATCCGGCGCCGGCCGCCAGGGGAAGGAGCTCCCATCCAATGGTCCTTTCCTTGACGAGCGGTAGCTGCGGAAGACCCAGTACGGCGCAGGCGTCGAACGCACCGGTGGCCAGCATCGCTGCCCTCTTGTCGCCTCTGCGATGGGCTGCCCAGGCCTCGAGCAGCTGCAGCCGCCAGCGACGACGAGGGGACAGACCCTTGCCCTGCAGCGCCCGCCGCACCAGTTCGCCGCCTTCCTCCGGGTTCCCAGTCCGGGCGGCGATCGACGCTTCCACTATGGCGAACTGCCGGTCATCCTGCTGCCGACGCGAGCCGCGCCTGCTCGAGGTACCGCAACGCCGCGGCGCGCAGGCCAACCCGGTCCAATGCATCGGCTGCGTCGGTGAGGAACCCGACACCGGAGAAACCTGAGAACCAGTCCCCCCTGTTCTGTTCGCAGCGCTCGATCGCAGCGAGGAGCCGCCTTCTGTCGTCCAGCTGGACGGCCAGCTCCATCTCGCTCCATGACGAGTAGGCGATCAGGCCTGTGTCGTGCAGCCGACTGCCGAACTCGGCGCTCTCGGAGAGGTTCGCTTCGGCCTCGTCCGTGCGTCCGAGTTCGATGAGCGAATCACAACGGCTTATCAGCGCCAATGCCCGTCCGCGAGTGTGCGTGCCGATGTATCGGAGGGCCTCGTCTACGGCGGCCAACGCCTCGTTGTACATGCACCTTTCGCGGTAGACGTCCTCAGAAGAACGCAGGAGCACGGCGAATGTCCAGTGGTCGTCGCCCGCTCGGCGGGCGGCGGCTGCGGCTTCCGTGAACAGATCGGTCGCAGCCTCGAAAGCCTCGTCGGACCCGGCGTTCAGCGTCCGGAGCCGGCCGATGCAGACGAGCGCCCTGGATCGGGCCATGTGTTCGCCGTCCCCCGAATCCAGCAACACAGATTCGGCGACCTGGCCCGCCTCATCCGGTCGTCCCTCGCGAAGGTCGTCGTAAGCACGCTCGGCGCGTATCTCGCGCAGCAGAGCCTGCCGATCGTGTCCAGACTGGCTGCAAACGGCATGCTCGGCTCGCTCGAGGGCGCGTGCACGTTCGGCCCAGCGACCGTCGGTATCGCAAGCCCTGGCCACCTGAAGCCACGCCTCAGGCCTGTCCTTGAGGACGCTATCCGGTATCTGTTCCACGGCAGCCCGGATCTCGGCACCACCGACGGCATCGCGGCACTCGGTCGACAACCCCGCAATGAGCTTGGCCGCCTCCCTGGCGAGGCCTCCGGCGAGCAGCGTCGAGATTGCGGCCGAGTCCTCCCCGCGCTTCTCGTACGCCTCGGCGCCTCGGCGGGCGATGGCAGGGTCGAACGGTTGCTTGGCCGCCAAGTGTCTAGCGACCGGATCCGCGAAGCGTGACCAGCCGGGACGGGATTCCACGAACGGAAGCCCGGCCTCCTCCATTTCGCGGTACATGTCGGGCATGCCGGACACTTCGGCCACTGCCTCCGGTGAGAGGAGCGGCAGGTGAGCAAGCTGGCACGACATCGCAGCTTTCTCCGGGCCGAGGGCTCCGATGAGTCTCTCCACGAGCGTGCCGAGGCCTGCTCGCTGCGCCGCAAGCCGCCCGACAGCAGCTTCGGGGTCGTCCTCCGAGTCAAGCGCCCTCGCCCAGAGCGCCACCGCGGCCGGCCAGCCACCGGTGGCGCGGACCACGGTTTCGACCGCCGAGTCGCTCAGGCCAAAGCCAAACATCCGGGACATGAGCTGCTCGACTTCTTCGGCTTCGAAACGAAGGTCCTCCGGAGAGAGGCGACTCACCTCACTCTCGAGGCCGGGTCCTCCGAGTGTTTCGGGGATGCTCCGGCCCAGTACCATCAGTCGATGAGGAGCGGGGGTCCCTTCGACGAGCCTCTCGAGGAACTCTGCGCCGGCGCCCTGTAGAAAATGGGCGTCGTCCACGACCACGAGCACCGGGTCCGGTGTGTAGCCCAGAACGGTGAGGAGAGTCTCGACGGCGGCTTCGAGGTCGGTCAGCCCCTCCGTAGCGGCGGCGAGATCAGAGAGCCTGGCTGATCGCAGGCTCCGCGCGAGTGCGGCTGGCACCAATGCCGGGTCGGAGTGTCTGGCCCGCAGGCCAAGGCGCGCCATCGGCATGTCCAGCCGCACTCGAAGTTGATCGGCGAGCACCGACTTCCCGTAGCCCCCGCCTGCCTCCACCACCGACAGCCGACGAACCGCCAGACGGTCGAGAAGCCTTGTGCGCACAAGCAGCCGGTCTGGCACCGCACACTATGTAATCAAGGATTTCTGTCGCGTGTCCTTGGTGCGGCGCATATGAGTTACGACAGCAGAACCGAGCTCAGGTGACGGTGAATGAGCGCTTGAGGGTCACTTCGCTCGTCTGGCCGATGGCCTGGAAGCTTCCCGCTCCCGACTCCGCGGCTGCCGGGACCGTCTCTGAGATGCTGAAGCTTCCAGACCCATTCGCAACTGCCGAGGTGAGGGCATTGACCTTCCCCGACTTGTCCTTGAAGCTGATGGCGACCATTTCTCCCGGCGAGAAGCCGGCGCCGGTGAGGTCGGTCTTGCTGCCCGGCTTCCCTGAGCTCGGCGACGCGCTCAGCGTCGTCTTGCTGACGACCAGTTCGGCCGCTCCTGATGTGTACCGCAGGACGAAGTACAGACCACTCCCGGCCCCTGTGTTCTTCACCGACGTGAACCGTCCGCTCTTGGAGGCGAACGTGATCAATTGCAGGGTGTCGCCCTTGGCCGGCGTGTAAGTGTTGTCCCTGGCGATGTCCAGGGTGCCCGCAAGGCTGCTTTTGCCGCTGACGAGGAGCTGACCGTAGATCGTCGACGAGGCCAACTCGGTGGCGAGGGTGCCAGTCGAGGTTTGGGTGAAGTTACCGGCGACTCTCAGGGTCGGGTACCTGCCGACGTAGAGGGTGCCGGAGTTGGAGAGCGACCCCGAGAAGTTGATGCTGTTGCCGTCGAGGGTGAGGTCGCCTTCGTTGTGCGTGAGGCTGGTGAGGGAGTCGTTCGAGCCATCGCTCAACTCGCAGCCCTCGTTGAGGGTGACCGTGGCGTCGAGGGTGGTGATATCCATGCCGGGGACGACGATCTCGCCGTTGTCGCTGCAGAGATAGCGGCCCTTGCTCAGCGTCTTCGTGGAGCTCGAGTAGTTGGCCAGCGCCTCGACAGTGAGGTCTTGTCCATAGCCGGACTCGAGTAGGCCCTCATTGTTGACGGTGGTCTGCACGTCCATCGCAACCGGTGACCCGCTGCCTATGGTCCCTGTGTTGACGATCGTGCCCGATGTGACGGCCAGGCTGACGGAGGACCCACAAACACCGATGATGGTGCCGGCGTTGGTGAAGCCATGTGCCGCTGTCACCGCTGCGTTAGGCGCCTGGCAGAAGCCGCTGGCAGCGAAGAGCTCGAGCGTCTGGCCAGACGCGATGTTGCCGCTCAGCGTCGTCGAACCCAGCACCTCGATGGCGCTGGCACCTGTTCCCGTGTACAAGAGGGTGTCGCCTGTCAGCATCGGAGCGGTGCCCGTGATGGTCCCGGCTTCGGTGAAGGTGTCGCCTCCGATGAGGCTGACCGTACCTTCATTGGTCAGCGAGGCCGAGGCTTGGTTGGAGAGCGTGACGCCGGACACCGTGGTCTCGAGGCTCTGGCCGCTGGCCACGTCGATCGACCCCTCGTTGTTGAGTGTGCCCGCCCCGTCGACTGTCAGCGGCCAGTCCACCCGGAGGACGCCGGTGTTTGTGATGTTTCCCGACAGATAGCGCTGGCCGCCGTAGTCGCATGGGCTGGGTGGGGTCCCGCAACTCCCGACAAGGACGGAGGCGAGTGTGCCTGCGTTGTCCAGTGTCCCGGAGGAGATGATGAGAGATGTCGGGCCGCCCTCGGCGCAGCTGGCCGACGCCCATAGGGAGAGTGCGCCGCCCGAGTCGACAGTTCCGCCCTTTGCGAGCGTCAAGCCGTAGCTCGGCGTGCCGCAGGAGTTGGCGTCGCCGACCACGAGAGATCCGATGACCGTGAGGGTGTTCCAGTCCTCGGATCCGGCGAGGGTTACGCCCGCGCCAGAGGGTACGCACACGTTGTCTCCCGAGTCGTTTCCACCGCCGTATGTGCCTGAACTGAGGTTGACGCTGCCCGACGGGCAGGTAGCGCTGGCGGCGGCGTGTGCGGTCGGCGCCCCGGCGATGAGCGTTGCCGCGCCCGCCGCAGGTACGGCGAGCCCTCCTCCGATGAACAGCGCGACTACTGCTGTCAGGGCTGACCGGTAGCTGCGTCGAGCGAGCCTCCGTCCACGTGACACTTCGAACCGCATGGATTCCTCCCATCACTCTCGGTTGCCCTTTCAGAGGACCCCGCGATGAGCAGGAACCCGAGCAACTCATTGGCGTCGCGGACCTCCGCACTCCGGCCCGAGTGGACTTCCTCGACCCGGCCGGCAATTCGGCCCGTCCGGAGCGCCGACTCGACCAGCCGGACGACGAAGGACCTCACGCCGGGACTGTACGGGCGCGCCGTTTAACCGACGTTTAACTCGGGCCGGGACTCCGCTGGAGCCGGGAACGCCCTTGATCCGTGCACGAAACGGCGGTGCTTGCGCGACTCCCGCTGCAGACTGGGACGATCACCCGATAATTACGGCGACTGTTGCCGACGTGCCCTGGCCGTACAACGTCCAACAGGTTCGCGCAGAACCGCCTGTAACTCGTTGCGGTTGGGAGACTCACTGCAGCACACTGGCGAAAGAGTCGCTCGCTGCCCGGCGGGTGGGATCGGGAGGTACCAGATGAGGCATCGGCGACTTGGAATGGCCCTGGCGCTGGCGCTCGGCGCCACAGTTGGAGTGCTGGAGCTCCCGATCGGATCATCTGCTGCGCCAGCCGTCACGTCGGGATTCGCGATCGGCGACGTCTACGGCGGGTCTGGAGCATCCGTCACGTTCTGGGGCGCCCAGTGGGCCAGCGACAACTACGTCAGCGGCGGCTCTGCTCCGAACAGTTTCAAGGGCTACGCCGACGTCGTGACACCGACGTCGGCTTGTACCGGGACGTTCTCCACCGCTCCTGGGAACAGCAGCGCTCCTCCGCCGGCCGTGGGGGCCACGACCGAGGTGCTGGTCGTCAACTCCGTCACCAAGAACGGCCCGGTGATCTCCGGCACCTACGTCGACATCGTTACGGTGACGACCAACGGTGGCTACGGGCCGGACCCGGGGCATCCCGGTACCGGCACGGTCGTCGGCTCCGTCTGCGGTGGAGGTAATCCCGACTAGGAACGGCGGGCGCATGCCTGACGCTCATCCTGAGGCAGATTGGCCCGCTCCGGCATTGTCATTCGTCGCCGCAGTCCACCGCACGAAGACCTGTAGCGGATCGATCCCGAAGATGGCGGGTCCACCGCGCGCGTAGCGGCTGAATCGCCGGAGGAGCGTGGGATCCATCGGATGGATCTCGGCCGTGCCGCCTCGCCACTGGCGGCGAAGCCTGAGACGGACCCTGGGATTCGCCTCGACGTTCAAGACCCAGTCGGCATGGCGTCCGTGCACGGCGTTGAGCCACATACCGTCCGGTTCCATAGGCCCGCTGGCGAGCGGTACCGTGCGGAGAAGCCCTGAGCGCCTTCCCTTCGTTTCGAGCAGAACCCACCAGGGCACGATTCCGGCCAGGTAGCGCGTCGGCGGGTTGATCACTCGCCAGAATTGCAGGTGCCTCCGCTTTCGTCGCTCAAGAGCCATCGGTCCCTCCTTCGCCACAACCGACCGAGCACGGGCGCGTGGATCGGCCTATCCTCGCTCAGCGGACCGCTCAGTCGGATGCGGCCCCGTTAGAAGGGGGTGGGGGATGTCTCGACTAAGCGGTTGGCGGATCTCGTCGCGCTTGCTGGTCGTTTCGGCGATGGCGGGTGCGGCGATCAGCGCCACGGCCATCGGCGGATTGGGATCGGCGCGGGCCGGCGCATCACCTGCCTCGATCGGCAGTCGTGCGCCCAGTACCGGCTGGCCGGGGACCGTCACGGGAGTCGTCGACACGGCAGCCGGCACGCCTGCTGCTGGCGCCTGTGTGAGGGCGACTCCGGCAGGCGGCCCCGCATTCCGCGCACATCGGGGGCTGGTGCCGCTCTCGACGGAGACCGGCCGAGGCGGCCGCTTCTTCCTGGGCGGGCTTGCACCCGGTTACTACGACCTGAGCTTCACGTCCTGCTCCTCGTCACCCGCCGCCGCCTTGGCGGGTCATATTCACGTCACCGCGCTGACGCCGACGCGCCGGGTGCTCGTGACTGGTTACGGGATGCAGTCACTGTCGACGGTGCGCCTGGCGCCCGTTCCCGAACTGCTCGGGCCGGGTGGACGGCCCACGCCCTCGGAACTCTTCGGCCGTCCGGTGCATGCCGTTCCCCCTTTGAAGTCCGCAGCTGCCGGCGCCCTCAGCGGTGTGGTGACGACGAAGAAGGGGGCCGGCCTGAAAGGGATGTGCGTGTATGTCGCCAGCTTCACCGGTGAATACGCCGGCACGACAGGTGCTGGCGGTGTCTTCCACATCACCGGTATCGCCCCAGGCGGTTACCAGGTCGAGGTGACAGCCGGATGTGGCGACTCGGCGAACTGGCTCGGGCAGCTCTACAACGACGGCACAGACTTACCGGTGCGGGCCGGTAAGACGACGACCGGAGTCGACGTCACGATGACGATGGGCGGCGGGTTCAGCGGCGTCATCTCGGTGCCGAAGAGCGACGGCTCGGATCCCGTCTGCCTGGCAGCGACCTACGAGACGACGACTGAAAGCTTTTTCCTGCTGGCCGAGGTCCCGGCCAATACGCCTTATTCCATCCCCTCGCTACCGCCGGAGACCTATCAGCTGTCCTTCTTCAACTGCAGCACCGCCAACCTGGCGACCATCTGGTGGAAGAACGCTCGTTCGCTGCAGCAGTCGCAGCCGTTGACCGTTCCTGCCGGGCGTTCCGTACGCGACGTGAGCGCCACGCTGCCCGTCGGCGGGCAGATCGAAGGCACTGTGACCGGCGCCGGCAAGGGTCTGCCCGGCACCTGCGCTATCGCCACCGTCGATCTGACTGCCAACCTGCAGCTCATCTCCACCTACCCCGCCGGTGCGGGCGGCGCCTACGACGTCAACTCGCTCGACACCGGCCGGTACACCCTCGATTACGACGCTGCGTGCGGCAGCAAGGGCAACTACGCGCCCTCCGCTTCGCCGTCGCCGATAACGGTCGAGATCGGCAAGGTCACCTCCGGGGCCGACGTCTCGCTCGGGCCTGGCGCAGCGATCAGCGGGAAGGTCACCGACTCGGCTGGCAAGCCTCTGGCCGGCATCTGTGTCGAGTACGGCTCGAACGTGATACCCGAGGGCGTGCCTCCGCCGCCACCGGTCACCTCGGCCAAGGGGACCTATGAGCTCAGGAGTCTCCCGACCGCGCTCTACGAGCTCTACTTCACGCCTTGCGGTCTGCTCCCCGTCAACTACGTGTCGGAGTACTACCAGGGTCAAGTGTCCGGCTACCAGGCGAAGATCTTCCACCTCACAGCCGGCCAAAGGCGGACCGGGGTAGATGCGGTGCTGCCTACCGGAGCGACGCTCGCCGGCCGAGTCACTGACAGCTCGGGGCACGGCGTCGCCGGTGCGTGCGTGGTGCTGACGCCGTACGGGTCTGGTTTCGTGGGCAACAGCCCGGGGATACTGGAGGCGTCGTACGGGGTGCAGGCGGACAGCGAGGGCCGTTTCGAGGTCGAGGGCCTGCCGACGGACGCCTACACGGTCTTCACCGATCCCACGTGTGGCGGCGAGCTCGTGTCGAAGTGGGCGGCGTCCTACTACGGCGGGGGCGACCTCTACCCCGCCCGACGGCTGGTCTCGCTGACTGAGGGAATGCGAACGGAGCTCGAGATATCGCTGACCGAGGGGGGCACGATCAGTGGCCGCGTGAGGGTCCCGGCGGGCTCGGGTGGTGCGGCCGGTTGCCTCTTCCTTTTCACGATCGGCGGCCAGCAGGTAACCGAATCGGCGCCTGCATTCACCCCCCAGGGCGCCTACAGCGTGACCGGGATCATGCCCGGTACGTACATAGCCGGACTGGACCCGTGCGGCGACTCGACCGCCGGTCCCGACTACTCGGGGAACGTGCCGACTATCGGAGCGGCGTCGATGTTCACCGTCTCGCCGGCAAAGGACTCTGTCGTCGATTTCGACCTGCCCACGGCAGCGGGTATCCGCGGCCACGTCACCGAGCCGGCAGGCAGTTCGACCTCCGTGTGCGTCAGCGTGGAAAGTACGCAAGACCCCGTCGGTGCGCTCACCGCCTTCGATGTCGTCGTCCCACCGGCAACCAGGTACGAGATCTCAGGTCTCAGCGCAGCCAAGTACGCCGTGCTGTTCGAAGCGTGCGGAGGTCCGAGCGGCCTGTCCCTCAGCTTCTCCCGCCCCGTCACGACCGTTGCCGGCTCGACGAGGTATGGCGTCAACGGTTTCATCCCCTACGGAGGCAACGTCGTCACGAGAGTGGTGTCGTCGTCGGGGGCCGGCCTCGGGGGAGTCTGCATCGGGGTGGGGATCCCGGACAGGCTCGGGCAGACCGTCTTCTTCACTTCGCAAACCTTCTCGGCGTCGGGCGACTACGACCAACCAGAGCTACCCGCCGGCACCTACCCCGTGTCAGTCGACGTCCAATGCGGCATCGACGGCACTTGGAGCGTCAGGAAGGCGCCGGCCACCGTCGTGGTGCGGGCGCGTGCGACGACGCACTTGTCGAGCGTGGTGCTCGATCCCGGAGGGACGATCACCGGCCGGGTGAGCGTGTGGGGCAAAGCTTCCCGGGCGGACATCTGCGTGCTGGCGGTGGAGACCTCTCCAGGCATGCCAGCGATTCTCGCCACGACCGAGGCGAGTGGCAGGTACTCGATCTCCGGCCTGGCGGCCGGAACCTACGACGTCGAGTTCACGAACGGTTGCGGGAACCCGACGATCTTCGAAACCCTGTGGTGGCGCTCCTCGACAACTCAAGCCGGTGCCACACCTGTCCATGTCCCGAGCGGCGGTACCGCCACCGGCATCGATCCTGTGCTGCCGGACTCGTAGCGGCCGACTGAGCGGCGAGAAGTTGCAGGCACCTCGCCCGGTCAGCCGGCCACGAATCAGAGCTTCCCTTTTTCGGGCGGCGCGTCGCGGGTCGGCGCGGCGGCGCCACGGATGTTCCGCTCGGCGCTGCCTGCCTTGCTCTTGACCTTGCCCTTCGCCTTGTCGGCTACACCCTTCGCCTGGAGGCTGCGGTTGCCCGTCGCCTTGCCGGTCGCGCGCTTGGCCTCGCCTACGGCCTCTCGCGCCTTTCCCTCCACTTGCTTGCCTGTTCCAGCCATTGTCTTACCGTTCCTCCTCGGACGATCCCGGGCCTGATGTGACGTGAGAGTCATACCCATTTGCTCCCGGAATATGGACGACGCCGACGAGACCGAGATCAGGGGCTGATGGTGAGATGGAACGTCCGGTAAACGACATCGCCCTGATCGTCGGTCACGCGCAACACGAAGCAGTAGAGACCGCTCCTTGTCGGAGTCCCCGCCAGCGTGGCGCGCTTCAGTTGCAGGCCCGGAGGGAGCCTCCCCGCCAATAGCGACCATGATCGCTCGTACTTGGGAGGTTCGAACGGACTGCTGATCCTCGGCACGCCTCCCGAGGCCCTGAACCCGACCGTGACCCCCTGCCCGACAGTCGCCGCCGGAAGGTGCGAGGGCGTCTTGACGGCGAGAGGTGGCAGGACTCTCAGATCGCTGAAGACGCCCGAGCCACTGGCGCCGGCTGCCGGCGAGAGAGTCAACTTGTACGCCCGGTGTTGCGGGTACGCAGACCGCGTCGCCTCCATCGGCAACGTCATCTCGGCGATCCCGTAGTGGTCGATGACGGTGGCCGAGATCACGACGCATGAGACGAGGTTCGAGCCGGGACCTTTGTAGTCACCCGTGTCTGTGTACCGGCACCGGAAGTCGATGTCTGCGCCGGGACGGATCTGCGTCGTTCCCGGCCCAGCCGGGAAGTGCACTCCGGCGGGCGCAAGGGTGGCCCTGAAGCTGACTCCGGCACGGACGTCACAGAAGGCCTCGGTGGAGCACATAAGCCCGACCTCGTCCGACTGCGGAGCTTGGCCTGCGGCGAACGCGACAGCGGTCGGATCCATGAAGACCCATATCGGATCGGAGGAGGGCCTGGTCACCATGAGCTGATCATCGTTGTCGGGGTTGTTCCCCGGATTCACCCCCCTTGGGTTGTCGGTCCAGCCATCGCCGGCCAGCGGTTCGCCAGCACCCGTCGGGGTGAACTTGGTGTAGGTGATGGTCCGATTCGTGCCGATCCACCCTCCCCACGGCACTTGGACGTGCTTCACAACCACGACGCATGCCACATCGCCTGACGGAGCGGGATCCAGCGTGCAACGCCCGATCGCATGACCGGATGAGTCGAGGAGCGGCTGACTGTTCGCAGTCGTTCCGGAGAAGTGGATCGTGTGACCGTTCGAATCCCGGGGCCCGAAGACCATGTCGTTGTCGGCGGTACAGCCTGAGCTCGAGAAGCACTCCAGCCGTAGCGGCGTTACGAGAGCCGGCGCCGGCAGGCTGAGCTTGATGATCAGCGGCGAGAACCCCCAGTCCCCGGTGGCTTGGTGCTCGACAGCAATCGCGTTGACCGTCGTCCCGCCTGCGCCGGTGGCACCCGCAACGCCCGCCGCACATCCGGTGACGGCCATTCCAGCCATGGCGATCGTTCGCCATCCGATCAAGCTCTTCATGTCCCCCTCCGATACCGGTCGCCTGCGGCACGCGGCGCCGGACGCATGCTAGGGGTAATCAAGAGGTCGCAACGAGGTCAGCTTGCGGCCGTCAGCTCCTGGGCCGGGCTGGCCTCCTCGGCGACGTAGTCAGCCGGCACTGTGGCGTCGGTGCCGGCTGAAGCGGGCGCCAAGCGGAGCAGGACGGTCAGGACGATGGACACGATCAGGTTGATGACGACCGAAGTCAGACCGATGTAGGCGCTCGTGTGAGTGAACGGGATCGCTGCCGTCGAGCCGCCGAAGTGGCTCACGGTCGGCGTCGATACGCCGTAGGCCTCATAGGTGCCGTAGACCATCCCGACGAGCCAGCCGACGAGCAGCGCCCACCGGTGCAGCCATCTGGTGAACAGGCCGATGCCGACGGCCGGCAGCGTCTGCAGGATCCAGATGCCTCCGAGCAACTGCAGGTTGATGGCGTTCTGCGTGTTGATGCCGAGCACGAAGGCGAGCGCTCCGAACTTGACCACGAGCGAGGCGAGCTTCGAGACGCGGGCCTCCTCGGCCGGGTCCGCGTGTCGTCGGATGTAGGCACGGTAGATGTTCCGCGTGAACAGGTTTGCCGCGGCGATCGACATGATCGCTGCGGGAACGAGCGCACCGATCGCCACCGCCGCATAGGCGACGCCGGCGAACCAGCTCGGGAACATCGCCCTGAACAGCAGAGGCGCCGCCAAGCGTGAGTTCGTCGTCGTGATATGGGCGGCGATCGCCATGTACCCGAGCAGCGCGATGAAGGCGAGAGCCAGCGAGTAGAGGGGGAGGAAGACGGTGTTCTTGCGGATCGTCTCGCGCTCCTTGGTGGCGAGGACGCCGGTCACTGCGTGCGGGTACATGAACAGCGCCAGCGCCGAGCCGAGCGCCAGCGTTCCGTACGCCCAGTAGGTCTGGGAGCTCGGCAGGATCGCGAAGGTCGGCTTCTTGTGTGCCGCCTTCGCCGCGGCGGTGAGTTTCGTGGCATGGGCCTCCACCGCCGAGAAGATGTGGCCATAGCCGCCTAGGCGGATCGGGATGTAGATCACCGCCACGAGGATCACCACATAGATCAGCGTGTCCTTGACGAAGGCGATGAGCGCCGGGGCGCGAAGCCCTGAGGTGTAGGTGAAGGCGGCGAGCACCACGAAGGCGATGATCAGCGGCAGGTCCTTCACGAACGCCGAAGCCCCGTTGCCGACGCCGATCACGTCGAGCACCGACTGGATGCCGACGAGCTGGAGCGCGATGTAGGGCATGAGGGCAAGGATCCCCGTGAACGCCACCGCCAACCCGAGGCCCGAGCTCCCGAAACGCCCCACCACGAAGTCAGCCGGAGTCACGTATCCCTTCGACTTGGCCACCGACCAGAGGCGGGGCATGAGGACGAACACGATCGGCCAGACCAGGATGGTGTAGGCCACTGCGAACCACCCCGATACCGCCCCTGCGATGTACATCGCGCCCGGAACGGCGATGAAGGTGTAGGCGGTGTAGAGGTCCCCCCCGAGGAGGAACCACGTCACGAAGCCGCCGAAGGAGCGTCCCCCGAGCCCCCACTGGTCGAGGTTGTCGAGCCGGGCGCGCCGCCACCGTGCGCCGGCGAAGCCGAGCGAGGCGACGACGACGAAGAGCGACGATCGTCACTCCCAGGGCCACACCGTCGAGTGGAGTCTTCATCGCTGGCCTCGCCGCCGCGGGAGCACGACCATCAGCACGTAGGCGCCCGCCTGGCAGGCTGCATTCAGCAGCAGCCAGAGAAGCGAGTACCAGTAGAAGAAGGGGACACCACCTAGCGTCGGCTTCAAGTCGGCATAGCTCGGGACCCAGAGGAGGGCCACGAATGCGGCCAACAGGAGCACCGCCGTCAGGACATAACGGATCGGTGCCTCACCCACCCTCCGGGTTCGGGCGGTACGGGGATCGTCGGACACGGTTTACCTCCCCTGTGACAGCGCTCTGTCTCAAGGAAAATCCTGACCGATGCTTCCCGATTTTTCGCCACGCGCTCCGGTGTCAGCTCACTCGATCAGGTAAGGCGTCGGCTGGCGCCCGTCGTTGTCGGTGAAGCCGTAGAAGCGAGCGAGGTGGCCGACGGCGCAGGTTTGTCCCGATAGGCGTGACACGGCCGGATCCGTCGCCAGTGCCGCCACCGCTCGACCGATGTAGGCCACAGATTCCATCTCCGCCTGTTGCCTCTCGGAGAGCCCGGTCATGCGCTCGACCGCCATCCAGCCAGGCGACAGGCCGACCACGGCCACATCACTGTCCTTCAACTCCTCGGCAAGCCCGGCGACGAGCCGACAGACAGAGTTCTTCGCGACGTCGTAGAAGACGTTGCCGAGGTACCGCCGGCCTCGCGTGAACGTCGTCAGGACCGCCAGGCCATACCCCGCCTCGCGCAACAGGGGCAAGCCGTAGAGGCAGGTCGAGAGGTGGGATCGCAGGCCGCCGTTGAACATCCCGTCCCAGCGGTCCATCGACTGTTCCCAGAAAGGGATCCCGAACCAGTCGTTGTGCTCCGCGTAGGGCATGTAACCGGACCACGCGTTAGCTACCAGGACGTCGAGCCGCCCCTGATCCAGCCGGATCCGGTCGAACAGATTGCGGACCTCGAGGTCACTTGTGTGGTCGCATTGGACCGCGATGCCGATCCCGCCAGCAGCATTGACGGCATCTGCGGCGTCCTCGACCGAGCCGGGGAACTCGGGCACGACAGGCGCCCCCCGGCGGCTGCGAGCCGTGACGTAAACAATCGCCCCCTCGGCACCGAGAGCTTGGGCGATGCCCCGCCCGGCGCCGCGGCTTGCACCGGTTACCAACGCCACCTTGTTTGTGAGCAATCCCATACGGACACCATGCCTTCCTTCGGCGCAGGCGTTCAAGCGAACGCCCGAGCGGCCAGCCCCCGATCCAGCACTGCCGTTTCGCGGGAGATGATCCCTTCGTCTGCAAGCGTCCGTGCGGCGGTGACGAGCGCGCCGTAGGCAATCCGGGCGAGGGTGCTGCCGGTCGAGATCCGCCGCACACCGGCCGCAGCCAGCGCCCCGACCGAGGGCCCCCCGGGCACCAGCAGCACGTTGACGGGTGCGCCGACCTCCTCCACGAGGCGCTTGATCTCGCCGAGATCGACGAGCGCCGGGGCGTAGAGCACCTCCGCGCCCGCCTGCCGGTAGGCCACCAGGCGACGGATCGTGTCCTCGAGGTCGTCGACCCCGTGTAGATGGTTCTCGCATCTCGCCGTCAGCACGATCCCGGTCCGGGTCGCCACTTCGGCAGCCGCCTGCACCCGCTCCACGGCCCGGGGGAAGGGGTCGATCGAGTCTTCAGCCGGGTTCCAGTCCTCGATCGAGCAGCCTGCCGCACCCGCCTCCGCGAGCAGGTCCACTGTCTCCTGGACGCCTTCGGTCGTCTCCGCGAAACAGCGCTCGGAGTCGACGTTGACGGGTACCTGCACCGCCGCCGCCACTTGACGAACGTGGCCGAGGAGGGTCTCCCTGTCGACGGTCATGTCCGCCTTCCCGAATGATGCCGCCATGCCTCCGCTCGTCGTGGCGAGAGCCTGGAACCCGAGCGCCGCCAAGAGCTTGGCGCTTCCCACGTCATGCGGGTTCGGCATCACCAAGCAACCTTGTTGATGCAGCCTCCGAAACTCCTCCGAACGATCATCAGTCATGCCAGAGTCTCGCCCGCCGGCCGCCGCTTTGCCCGCCTCTAGCATCCTCGGGTGAGCCGGCTCGTCGAGATCGTCCTCCCGCGCCGTCTCGGCAGTGGGTTCAGGTGGCTGGCGGCATCCTCGTGGGTCTCCAACCTCGGCGACGGCTTCGCGCTCGCAGCCGGGCCATTGCTCGTCGCTTCGCAGACCCGCAGTGCCACGCTCGTCGCGCTCGCCCTCCTCCTGCAGCAGCTCCCCTGGCTGTTGTTCGGGCTCTTCGCCGGGGCGATCGCCGACCGTGTGAACAGGGTGCTGATGGTCGCGACCGTCGACCTGCTGCGCACCGCCATCCTCGTGCTGCTCGGCGCCTCGATCCTGACTCATCACGTGAGCATCGGGATCATCCTGGTAGCGCTCTTCATGCTTGGTACGGCCGAAGTCTTCGGTATCACGGCATCGACGACGGTGCTGCCGTCGCTGGTCGAGCGAGACGACCTGGCACTTGCCAACGCGCGGGTGCAGACCGGCTTCGTCACCGTGTACCAGCTCGCAGGCCCACCGATCGGCGCCGGGCTGTTCGCTGCCAGCATGTGGCTCCCGTTCATCGGCCAGGCAGCGCTGGTGGGCATCGGCGCCGTGCTCATCTCGCAGGTGAAGCTGCCCGCTCGCGAGAAGGTGACCGACCCGGAACGCCGCCTCTGGGCGGACATCTCGGAGGGATTCCGCTGGGTCCGGCGTAACGCCGCGGTGCGCACCCTCGTGCTCACCATCTTCACCTTCAACATCACCTATGGCGCCGCATGGTCCGTGCTGGTGCTGTATGCCAAGGAACGCCTTCACATGGGTTCGATCGGCTACGGGCTGCTGACCACGGCGGGGGCCGTCGGCGGAGTGATCGGGACCATCGGTTACGGCTGGCTCACCAAGCGAATCTCGCTCGGGAACATAATGAGGATCGGCCTGATCATCGAGACGTTCACCCACCTGTCGCTGGCCCTGACCTCAGCTCCGGCGGTGGCGCTGGCGATCATGGTCGTGTTCGGTGCTCACGCCTTCGTGTGGGGAACGACCTCGGTTACCGTGCGCCAGCGGGCGGTCCCAGAGGAGCTGCAGGGACGAGTGTCGGGTGTCAACTACGTCGGCGTCTACACGGGGCTTGTGCTGGGCGCCGCCATCGGCGGGCCGCTCGCCGACCGTTTCGGGATCACCGCTCCCTTCTGGTTCGGCTTCTCCGGCTCGGCGCTGTTCGTGGTGCTGATCTGGAAGCAGCTGCGGCACATCGCCCACGACGACGAGCCGCGCGAGCCTGCGCCGGCTTCCTGACGAAGATCAGCTGCCGGCGGCCCCCGGTTGACGTATGCTGTACGACGGTGGCCGCCCGGAAGTACCTCGAGTTCTCTGACCAGCCCCCTTGTCTGGGCGACATCCCTGGCACAACCGTCAGGTGCCCCAATGAAGCCCGCCTCGCCAGCATCACGGGCGAGCGGGGGGTTCGCACGTGGATCCTGAAGACGGCATGTTTCGAGCATTCATACCTGCTGGACGATGACAGGTTCCTGATCGTCGTGCGGGCGGCGGCGGCGCCCCAGGGGGTGCACGCCTCGAACTCCGCCCGTCCGCGGCCGACCTGCGCTCGACGAGAGGCGCCACGGCACCGCCGCTACCCCTGAGCATCGGCTTCGCTTGGCGGGGCAATTCCGGCAGATGACGGCAGGCGGCAATCCGTCTCGACCCGATGCTCGTATGCCATTGCATGACAAGAGCAGATTTCGGTACGACCGCCCGCGGGCGGCGGATGCTCGGCGCGGCGGGCGCCGGTGCGTTGATGGCAGCCCTGGCAATCCCTTCCGCTGCGCATGCTGCAGCCGTTGCGCCGCCCGGCGCCGGCGGATCACATCCGTGCCATCCGGCTCAGCTGGCTGGCAGTGGCGGCTACCTCGGAGGATTCAAGACGGTTTGCATCGTCTCGACGACCGTGCCGCCCAAGGGCGACGTGAACCCGTATGGGATCGCCGTCGTCCCCGCCAGCAAAGGGCACCTGGTAGCAGGCGACGTCCTCGTCTCCAACTTCAACGATTCCAAGAACCTGCAGGGGACAGGCACGACGATCATGGAGATCTCGCCCGCCGGCAAGGCTCATGTCTTCGCCGATCTCGCCCATCAGACCAAGGACCGGGTCGGCCTGACCACGGCGCTGGCCGTCTTCAGCCGTGGCTTCGTGATCGTCGGATCCCTTCCGACCATCGACGGGACGGCGCGCACCGCCACAGCCGGCGCTCTCTATGTGCTGAACAGTTACGGGCACCTGGTCGAGACCATCAAGGGCGGCGGGATCAACGGACCCTGGGATATGGCCTCCTACGACGGCGGGGGGTTCGGGGTGCTTTTCGTTACCAACGTCCTCAATGGAACGGTCGCCGGCCATGGCTCGGCCGTCGACCATGGGACCGTGGTCCGGATCGTCCTCGATCTGACCGAGGCGACGCCAGATGTACTGCAACGCCAGGTGGTCGGCAGCGGCTTCTCCGAGCAGACGAACGCCGCGGCTCTGGTGATCGGTCCCACGGGTGTCGCCCTCAGCCGGAATGGGACCCTTTACGTGAATGACACGATCGGCAACCGCGTGACGGCGATCAGCGACGCTCTGTTCCGCCGATCGAGCGCCGGCACGGGCTCGCTGGTGAGCTCCGGCCAGTTCCTCCACGCGCCTCTCGGCCTCGTTATCGCTCCTGACGGCGATCTGATCGCCGCCGACGCGGCCAGCGGCCAGCTCGTCGAGGTGACGCCCGCGGGGGCGCAGATCGAGTGGCCGACGGTCGACAGCTCCGGCACGCCACCAGGGGCAGGGGCCCTGTTCGGGCTGACGATCGTGCCCGGCGCCAAGGGCGTCTACTTCGTCGACGACGCCACGAACACGCTCGACATCTTCAAGTAGGCGCCTCTGAGCGAACCGTGTCATCTAGGTGCGCGCCAGCGCACAGTGAGGTGACACGCTTCTGCCGCTCCGGCGGTCCAGGCAACGCGAACCGTGTCATCTCGCGTCGCGCCAGCGCTCAGCAAGGTGACACGCTTCGGCTCTTCCGGCCGCCGCGGACGCCAAGCTGTCATCTGCCGGCCCACGAGCGGGGGGTTGATGCCGCCGGTCGCCGCAGCTCTAGACCTGCTCAGCCTTGTAAAGCCGGTTGTTCGCATTGGATCGATGGACACGCCCGAGCAGTCGTGAATGCCGTTCATGCATTCGTAATCGCCTCGCAATGATGTTTGTGCCTGGGAGGGTTGGGTAGTACATCGTCTGGCCATAGTTGGGGCGAATATCACTGAGCGTGTTTTCCCAGCTCAGACGGTGTGTCGCGGCCTAAAGTTGACACGCAGGGCGATTTTTTGATTAACCTGCGACCCCGTGCATCCCTCCAGAGATGATTTTGGCGCGCATCGTCGCGGGCCTGATCTTTTGTTGCGCCGCCGCTCCCGCCCCCTGCGGCTGATGACGGCGACGCTGGCGGCGATGGCGGTGGCCCTCCCCGGAACAGCGGCGGTGATCGCCGCTGGCGCCTCAGGCACTGCAGCCGCCGCCCCTTCCTCCGCCCACATCTCCGCGTCCGCCGGCCTCCTCACAGGCAGCGTCCTCTCGGCGGCTCTTGCGGGGGGTTCCAGCATCAGCTCCGACAGGGCGAAGATCGCCCAGCTGGAGCAGGTGATAACGCAAGAGGGAGACCGGGTCCAGACACTCGTCGTCCGCTACGACCAGGTCTCGGGCGAGCTTCAGGTCACCCTGGGCCGGATCGCCGCCGACCAGAGCCACCTGAAGGCGGACCAGCAGGCTGAGGCCTCCGCATCGGCCCAGCTCCAGCAGGCAGCGATCGCCGCATACGTCGACGCCGCCTCCGGCACCTCACCGAACCTGATCAACCCCTCCAGCGCGTCCAGCATCCCTGAGCAGGATGTGTACGTGGGAGTGGCCAGCAGCAGCCTGCAGAACGCCACGGCGGCGCTGCAGGCCGACAAGGAGCGCACCTTCGGTGTACAGGTCCGCCTGAAGAGCGAGGAGGCGCACCAAGTCGAGCTCCTGCGGCAGCTCTCGAGCGCCAGGGCTGCGGCAAAGGCGTCGATCGCCACCGACTGGGCGCTGCTCGCCCACATCAACGCCAATCTTGCCCACCTCATCGACGAGGCACAGCGTGCGCGTGAGCTGGCCCAGGAGCGCGCTGCCGAGGAAGCACTGGCCGTCCGGACGCCACCCACGCCCAGCCCGCCACCAGTGGTCATCCAGACCGCGCCGGGTGGGTACTCGAACCCCTTCCGCTCGATAGCCAACCTCTCGCCCAACCGCATCGACCAGGGTGTCGACTACGACGGCATCGGCCCCGTCTACGCCGTCGGTGACGGCGTTGTCCTCTGCACGGTCAGCGGCGGATGGCCGGGTGGCACCTTCATCGCCTACCGGCTCACCGACGGCCGGGCGGCCGGTCTGACGGTATACGTGGCCGAGGATCTCCAGCCGACGGTCTCGGTAGGTCAGACGGTGACGCCGAACACGGTGATCGGCCAGATGTACGAAGGGCCCAACGGCATCGAGATCGGCTGGGCAAACGGCGGCCTCACGAACACGATGGCCTCTCTCTACGGTCAGTTCGACGGCGACAACTCCACCGCCTTCGGGTACAACTTCTCGCAGCTGCTCGAGAGCCTTGGCGCCCCGGGCGGTCAGCTGGTGAGCGGTGTCGGAGGCACGATGCCGGCCGGATGGCCCAGCTGGTAGCACGCCCCTAGACCGGCGCAGAACTGGCACCAACGACCGCCGGCGACCGCTGGGCCTCCCCTACGATTTCGCCGATGCAGAGCAATCCTGTTCACCTGCACGCGCCCGCAGGCGTGCCCCGCCCGCTCAAGGTGCCACGGATCACTGCATGGTTCTGGATCACCAAGATCCTGACCACCGCAATGGGCGAGGCGACCTCGGACTTCCTGGCCCATCGCCTCGGCCCGCTGCCGGCCGGGGCCATCGGCGGAGTGGCACTGCTGGTCGGCCTCGGGCTGCAGTTTCGTGCCCGCAGGTACGTGCCTTGGATCTACTGGTTCGCCGTGGCAATGGTGGCAGTCTTCGGGACGATGGTCGCCGACGGGCTGCACATCGAGCTGAAGATCCCTTATGCGCTCTCGACCGTGGTGTTGATGGTGGTGCTCGCGGCGGTCTTCACCGTCTGGTACCGGACGGAGCACACGCTCTCGATCCACAGCATCAACAGCCCCCGCAGGGAAGCCTTCTACTGGGCAACGGTGATCGCCACGTTCGCCCTCGGAACGGCGGCGGGCGACCTCACGGCGCTGACCCTCAAACTGGGGTTCCTCACCTCGGTGATCCTCTTCGGGCTGGTGATCCTGGTGCCGGCCGTCCTCTACCGGTGGATGCACCTCAACTCGATCGCCGCCTTCTGGTTCGCCTACGTGATCACCCGCCCGCTCGGCGCGTCGTGGGCCGATTGGATGGACTTCCCCCGCACGGCGGGCGGGCTCAACTTCGGCCGTGGCACGATCAGCATCGCCCTCAGCATCGTCTTGGTGGTGCTCATCGGCTTCCTACAGCTGAGCCGGGTGGACGTGCCGCGAGAGACCGCGGGATTGCCTTCCTGACGGGGGTGTTGCGAGGACGCTGAGGGTCCCCGGCTGACGGTCAGCCTCCGGCCACCACGTTGTCGCCCCCAGCCGCCTTGGCCGCCTGGAGCGCCTTCTCGGCCCGGCCGATCAGGTCCGGGCCGGTCTCGATGGCATCCCAGACCGTGATCCCGGCTGAGAACGTAACGCGGCCCCCGTCGGGGGCCCTGCCAGCGCCCGGTTGGCGCAGCTCCTCCACGAGCTCGGCTCCCCCGCCGACGTCGGTGCCCGGGAGGACCACCACGAACTCCTCGCCGTCGGTGCGGGCGGCGATGTCCTGGTGACGGATCCTGTGCTGCAGGGCGGCGCCGAAGCCCTTCAAGAGCTGATCGCCGGCCGACCTTCCAAAACGCTGGTTGTACGACTTCATGCGGTCTATGTCGAGCGCTGCAAGCGCCAGTGGCCGGCCGCTCCTGAGGTGCACCGCCAGTTGCCGCTCCAGCATCTCTTGCAGGCCGGGGAGGTTGGCAAGTCCGGTCAGTTCGTCCTTGCGGACCTGACGTTGCAACAGCACGGCCTTCTGCCACCGGTCGAGCATTGCGGCGAGCAACGCAGCCGTCACGTCCCCCTGCGCCTCAGCTGACGACCGGCGGCTCGGCATCGCCCGGCGGGCCGCCACGGCCAGGCGGTCCGGCAGCTTCCAACGGCCAGCCTCTGCGGGCGCAGCCGGAACCGCGAGGACAACTCCCGAGGAGCCTGCCACGCCCCGGAAGGCCAGCCCGGCGGCATCAACATTCCTCGGGCCGGCGGGAGCTGCGTCGGCGCGGGCCAACTCGCCCGCGAGGCGCACGAGCCCCTCGTCGGGCTGCTCGTCGGGCGGCCACGTGAACGCCAGCGACAGCCGCCCGCCACGGGCGAACGAGAACAAGGAGTAGCGGCGCACCGCCAGCGCTTCCGCGAGGTCCTGGCCGAGCCCGGCGAGATCGTCGGGCCAGCTGGTTGCCGTTCCCAATTCCTTTGCGAGCCGTGCGAGCGCCAGGCGCGGGTCCTGGCGCCGGTTGATCGCCATCAGGACGAGGTTACATCCGACAGCTCCTGCGGTCGCCTCGGCACGGTCCCAGCGCCTGCGCCACGGCCGCTCGGCCCCGATATGGTTGCATTCGCGAGCCCGATTGCGAGCCGCCGATACCCCGAGCCGAGGAGACGCCGTAGGCGTGGACGAGACCGAGACTCGAAAACTGCTGGAAACCCTCGGCACCTCCGTCGAACGGCTGGGGGCACTGGCCAGCCCACTCGACGCGCACACCATCAGGCAACGTTCCTACTGCACCGAGTGGTCGATCGCTCAGGTCCTCTCTCACATCGGGAGCGGCGCAGAGCTCTTCGAGCTTTGGCTCGACGCCGGCCTCACGGGCGAGGCAGCTGGCACTGAGGAGGCCGCCCAGCCGGTTTGGGACAAGTGGGACGCCAAGCAACCGGAGGAGCAGGTCGGCGACGCCCTGTCGGCCGACCGCGCACTGGTCGCACGTCTCACGACCATGAGTACCGAGGACCGGGCCAAGATTCACCTCTCGCTGGGCGAGATGGACATCGACTTCGCGACGATCGTCCTCATGCGGCTGTTCGAACACGCGTTGCACAGCTGGGACATAGCCGTGGCCCTGGACGATTCGGCGGTGGTGGCGCGGGACGCGGTCGAGATACTGGTGGACAACCTCGCCATGATGGTCGCCTGGATGGGCAAGCCGACGGGCGAGGCGCGGCGGGTGGAGGTCGTGACCTCGGGGCCAGGGCGGCGTTTTGTGCTCGAGGTCGGCGAGCGGGCGTCCCTCTCGAAGGAGGCGGGCGGCGACACGGATGCGCGGCTCGAGATCCCTGCCGAGGGCTTTGTCCGGCTCGTCTACGGGCGGCTGGACCCGCTTCACACCCCGCCTCTCGAGGTTGACGGGGTGGAGCTGGAGACGCTGCGCAAGACCTTCCCCGGCCCCTAGCAGCGCGGGAACCGAAGGCCACGCGGCGCGGAGTTTCGAGATTGGCCGCTCCAGGCGGCCTAGAGGGGCGCCACGGCGTTGACGTGCTGGAGCACCTCGGCGGCCGGGTGATACGTGGCGGTCGCCGCGTTGGCCCGCACCTGTTCGGGTCTGGTCGCGCCCGCGATCACCGAAGCCACCTGCCTGTGCGAGAGCAACCAGGCGAAGGCGAGATCGAGGATCGTCCTCCCGTCCGCCTCTGCGATGGAGACCAGTTCCTCGACGCTGGCCATCCGCTCCTCGCTCAGTTCACGGGCTCGTTGGTCGGCCGCCATGTTTCCGATCCGTGTGCCCTCCGGCACGTCCTGCCCCGCACGGAACTTTCCGGTGAGGAGGCCGTTTGCCACGGGCGAGTAGGGGAGGAACGCGATGCCTTGGCGGGAACATTCCGCGAGGACACCGTGCTCGGGCTCGCGGTGCAGGATGCTGTACTTGTTCTGCACGGAGACGAACCTCGGTGTGCCGCCCTCGGCCGCCGCGTCCTCGGCCTGCTGCAGTTGCTCGACAGTGAAGTTCGAGCAACCGATCTCCAGCACCTTGCCCTCCGTCACGAGCTCCGCCGAGCGCGCCGAGAGTCTCCTCGATCGGCACGCTGTCATCGGGTGCGTGCAACTGGTAGAGGTCGATACGATCGGTTCCGAGACGGCGCAGGCTCGCGTCGATGGCCTGTCGGACGTAGGCGGCGCTGGCGCCACCGCTCGTCCCGGTATGGGCCATCCCGAACTTGGAGGCGATCACCACGTGGTCGCGGCGTGAGCCGAGAGCCCGGCCGAGGAACTCCTCGCTCAACGTGCCGCCGTAGATGTCGGCGGTATCGAAGAAGTTGATGCCCTCGTCGAGGGCGGCATCGACAACAGCCTGAGTGGCATCGGCGTCGATGCGGCCGCCGAAGTTGTTGCACCCGATGCCGACGACCGTGACTTCGAGCGAACCGATCCGACGCGTCTCCACGGTGGCGTCTCCTCCCTCTCTCGTGCCGTCCCCATCAGCGGCCATCGATCAGCAGCCGGCAGCGGGACAAGCTAGCGATCTGACTTCGGCTCCCTGCGCATCGTCCAGAGCGGCGGACCATCTTTCACAGGGTTCAGCACCTTCTCCAGCTCATACCCGAAACGCCTGTAGTACGCCAGGTTCTCCTCCTTCTGCGTCTCCAGGTAGCAGGCGAGGCCATCCCGGTCGGCTCGCTCGTTGACCTCCTGCTGCAGGCGCGCCCCAATCCCGGCTCGCTGTACGGAAGGGTCGACTGCCAGCAGCAGCAGGTACCAGAGCTCCTCTCGCGGGTGTGCCTTGTCGATGGCCATGATGTACTTGAGCCCCTGCGCGACCGCCGCCGGCCGGGGAGCCATGGCCCGCAGGGCCTGCAGCAGTTCCCCCAGCTGAGCCTTGATCGGGAGCGGGTAGTTGTTCGGCGTGAGCCAGGCCGCTATCCCCACGATGCGTCCATCGGCCAGCCGTGCAACCGAGACGTCGCCGGCCGGACCCAGGGCCTTTACCGCGGCCCGGAAGAACAGGGCGGTTCCGCGAGCGCGCACCAAGGGGTGCGGCAGCAGGTACTCGAAGAAGGGGTCGAAGTGGAAGGCTCGCGAGGCGACAGCCGCGGCCTCGTTCAGTTCACCGGGGCCGTCGAGCGGCGTGATGGTCACTTCGTCGATCTGCATGTCGCCCCAACTCCCTTCAGCGAGCAGCGAGTCTCTTGCCGTAGGTGCGCAGCTCGCCCGCCGGCACGAAACCGAGCATGTCATTCACCGCCACCATCGGTACATTCGACTCGTCGTTGAAGGTAGCGACGAACTCGGTCCTCGGCGACTCTTGCACCAAACGGCGCAGGTTGGCGATCTTCATCAGCACGCCCAGCCGGTGTCCGCGATGCTCTGACCGTACGAGGGTGTCCCACTGGTAGGCCCAGCGTGGGCTGTGGCGCCGGTGCATCAGCTGGGTGAAGCCGACGAGCTGGCCGCTGGCGCTGTGGACCGCTCCGGTGCAGTAGACCGCGTACCGTTCGCCGAACTTCGCCTCCACTGCTCGCAGCCTGTCAAGGTCCCACTGCTGCGGCTCCATCTCGAGATCGCCCTGCGGTGCATCTGTCGACATGCGGTTCTGCAGCTCGACCCTGTCAACCGCCAGATCGTCGGGGCACCTGTCTCCCCAGTGGACGAAGCCGTATTCCTCCGCGTGGGCGGCGACAAGCCGTTTCCAAATCGTCCAGCGACGCCATGCTGTCGGCGACGACGAGCTTGCGGCGGATCATCCGCTGCTGGAGCTGGTAACCGTTCTTGGCGGTGAAGCCTTCACCGCGGCCGGCGGACTCGGCCCTGTCGGAAGTGCGCTCTGCGACGTAGATCATCGTCCGCTGCTCGCTTGGGAGCATCTCTTCGGCGGCCCTCAGCAGCATCGTGCCGTGACCAAGGCGGCGATGGTCGGGATGGACCGTCACCCGCAGCTCGGCGCTGTCCAGGTTCTCCTTGGTCGGCAGATCGACCCGCAAGGCGGCAACCGGCCGGCCCCGGTCGTCGCGGATCAGGACCACCAGATTCTGCCAACCGCCCTCGTCGTTGCGAAGCTCCCGCAGTGTCTGAGCGAGCGTCTCGGGCTCCTCGTCCGGCCACTCGTAGGCGGCCGAGGCGCTGACGACGGAGTACCAGTCGGTGAGCGCCTTCTCTCCTCGGGGCGTGGTGTCGTGGACGTCGAGCCACTCGAGGCTCGAAACGGTCCGCTGTTCGTCCTCCGCCCTCATGCCGGGCAGTCTGGCACGGTGCTGACCAGGAGCGAAACGTCGGCAGCCGGCCCGGAGGCGACTGCAGGGCCGCAGGGCCGGAACGACCGCCGATCATCGTCGTGTAGCCTGGTTCCTCCTCGCCGCTCAGCGTTTCGGGCGGTGGCCAGGGACCTGTGGTGCAGCTTGGAGTGCACGCCGGCCTGTCAAGCCGGAGGTCGCGGGTTCAAATCCCGTCAGGTCCGCGCAGTACTGGGTCGGGTAGCTCAGTTGGTAGAGCGCGCGCCTGAAAAGCGCGAGGTCACCGGATCGATGCCGGTCCCGACCACCCAGAAAGTGGGCTCTGAACAGGGAGTATTCGCCCTGCCGGAGTGTTCGCCCGACGCGGCGCGACGCGGTGAAGACGCGAATGGCCGTTCAGCGCCACGTGGAACCGCAGACCTTCAAGGCCGACATGAGCGTCGCCGGCTGCCAAACCCGGGCGCGGAAGTTGCTGCGCTCGAGCGTCTCGCCTTGCGAAGTCACGAAGACGTCGCCGTCGCGCCCGGGGGGCGCATATTGGCAAGGTGGCGATCCAGTTCGGAAACGAGTGACGCCGGCAGCGGGAGCCTCGGAGTCGTCCTCGATCACCTTGCCGGACGCCAGCCGAAGTCTCTTCCGCCGAACGGAGATGGTGCGGTGGAGAAGGTCGACCTCGGGACGACGCAGCCCGAAGAGTTCGGCTTCGCGACGTCCGGCGAAACCCGCGATCAGGACGAGTGCCCGGTAACGCTCGGAACAGCAGCAGTCAGGTCGGCAGGGGTTCCGTCGAGGGAATCTGGTTCTGGCCGAGGTGCGAGGAGCACGTCATCGGCATCGGCGCTCGATGCATTCACGGCCAGTTATGGGAAGGGTTGGACTCTGCGAAGAGCGAGGTCGCATACTTGGTCCAACGTGAGCGCTCGTCCGACGGCACCCGCTCGCTCGAATTCCTCTTGCCCGAGCGCCTCAACGATCTGCGAACGGTTCCGGTCGCGGATCGCGACCTCCGGAGGACTCCAATAACCTCTCGCGCTCTCCGACAGGCGGGCATCGATGGCGTCGTGGGCACCGGTCAACTGTGCACCCCGGACGAAGTCCCCTTTGCTGGTCGCGCAGCAAGCAAGGACGAAGACGTTCCACACGTTCAGAGGGCGACCGAGCCGGCGGGACGCAAGAGCGGCACGGCGACTGTACCGCTCCGCCTCGTCGATCTCGCCGGCCAGGCAGCAGTAGATGGACTGGTTAGACCAAAGGATGCCTAAGTGGAACGAGGAACTAAGTTCCTCGGCCAGCTCGATCGCCTCCTCGCCGTGGGCCATCACCTGGCGGATCCACTCGAGGTCGGTGCCTTGGTTGGGATTGGTCCACGAGAGCCGGGCCGACGCGCTGCACACGTAGAACAGGTCTCCGGCTTGACGGCTGTTGACGAGCGCCTCGAGGCAGAATGCCTGACCCTCCGCCGGCGAGGGCTGTGCGAGCGCCACCGCCCACAACGCGCGGCCGACGAGCCGCGGGTCACCTGTCTGCCGGGCCATCTCGAGCGCGCCCTGCGCGTGCGAGAGCGCCAGCTCCCGTTCCTCGAGCCGCGTCAAGATGGACGAGAGCCGCACGAGCGTCTCGACCTGAAGGGCTGCTTCGTCCAGCTCCCGCGCCAGCCCGAGCGCCGCGCTACACAGGTCGCGCGCAGTCTCCTCCGGTCGCGGCCCGTCCGTATCCGCGGTCGTCACGTCGATCATGGTGGCCAGAGCCAGCAGGGCTCGGACCCTGAGCTGGGCTCGCACCCCGTCATCGCGCAGGAGCGCTGCGCGGAGGAAAGCGATCGGGAACCGGTGCAGCCGGCTCGTCACGAAGTCCGCCAGGGACACCCCCAGTCGGAGGACTTCGTCGTTCCGCCCGGGGTCGGATCCGAACGTGTTGAGTGCGGCCTGGATGTTGTCCCACTCGAGGTCGAGCCGTTTCAGCCACCGGACTTGGTCAAGGCCGGCGAGTTCGGGCGCCGCCTCTTCGCAGAGATGGAGGTAGTACTCGGCGTGCAGGCGTCTCGCCTCCGGCGCTTCAGCCTCGCCGCCTACTTCGATCAGATGGTCGACCGCGTACTGACGGATCGTGTCGAGGAGCCGGTAGCGCAACGACGCGGACGAGCGTTCCGCAACCACCAGGCTCTTGTTGACGAGGGAGGTCAACAACGCGGCGACGTCGAACGTCCCGATGTCGCCCGTCGCACAGACCGCCTCTGCGGCGGCAAGGTCGAAGCCGCCGACGAAGATCGAGAGCCGGCGGAGCACGTGGCGCTCGGGCTCGGTGAGCAAGTCGTAGGACCAGCCGACCGTGGCTGCGAGGCTCTGCTGGCGAGAGAGCGCGTGGCGACTTCCACCGGTGAGCAGGTGGAACCGCTGGTCGAGGCGACTGTGGAGGTCCTCCAGCGACATTGACGACAATCTCGAAGCAGCGAGCTCGATGGCGAGCGGGATGCCGTCGAGCCGACGGCACAGGGAAGCGACGAGCGGGGCCGCCGAGTCGTCGAGGGTAAAGGTCGAGTCAAGGGCTTGAACTCTCACCATGAAGAGCTCGACAGCGTCAGATCCCTCAAGGTCGTTGACGCCATCCACCTCTGCGGCGGGCAGCGACAGGGACCGGACCCGGTAAACCTCCTCGCCGGCGACGCCGAGCGGCTCACGAGACGTAGCGATGAGGCGGACCTTCGGGCAGCTCCGGCCGATCAGGTCGGCGAGTTTGGCGACGGAGTCGATGACATGCTCGCAGCTGTCGAGCACGATGAGGAGATGCTGATCCCGAAGGATCCTGAGCAACGAGTCGAGAGGCGAGCCGTCCGACACCTGGCAAAGCTGGAGGGCGTCGATGACGGCCATCGGCACGAGGTCGGGGTCGCTGATCGGTGCCAGGTCAACGAACCAGACGCCCTCGCCGGCTCCGTCGAGCAGTTCCGCGCCGAGTTGGAGGGCGAGGCGGGTCTTGCCTGAGCCGCCTGCGCCCGTGAGAGTTACGAACCTCGAGCCGGAGACTCGGGCACGAAGCTCGGCCAGCTCGGCGGCACGCCCGACAAATGGACTGAGAGAGACAGGCAGGTTGTTAGGGAGCTCGGGGTCATCGAGCGAGCGAAGCGGAGGGAAATCGGTCCTCAGTCCCGTGGCGACCAGCTGGAAGAGCACTTCGGGTCGCCCGAGGTCCTTCAGCCGGTGGGCGCCGAGCTCCATGAGTTCGAGCCCGGCGGCCGACGAGTCTTTCACGAGCGCTGCGGCTGCCGAGGAAAGCAAGACCTGACTTCCGTGTGCGACGGCAGCGATCCGGGCCGCCCGGTGGACTTCGAAACCGACGAGGCCCGTGGAGGTCTCTGACGCCTCGCCGGTGTGGATTCCCATGCGGACCCGAAGCGGTTCTCCGCCGGGCCATTCGTGGCCGGCCAGCGCCCGCTGCATTTCGAGGACCGCTGCCACACAGGCGCTTGGTGAGGTAAAGACGGCGAAGAACGAATCGCCCTGCGTCCCCTGTTCTATTCCGCAATGAGCCTCCAAGCTGGCGCGGACGAGCCTGTGATGCTCAACCAGGATCTGCGAGTAGACAGCGCCGCCGAGACGGCGGAGGAGCGTTGTCGATCCCTCGATGTCGGTGAAGAGGAACGTCAGCGTCTCGATGGAAAGAGCGTAGGAGATAGCTGCGCGGCGTTACGGCCGAACCAACGCCAGGCGACTCGAGCCGTTCAATTGCATGCGAGGTTGCGTGGTTCGCGAGTGCGCTTATCGTGCTTGGACCACTGCTCCCCGACGTCGGTATGTTGCCGCCCAAGGGCGTGTCGCAGCCCGCGCCCTCGCAGAAGGCGTCGCCCACACAGCTCGCCGAGCTCGCCGCGGCCGGATGGAAGCCGGGACACAGAGGCGGGTGGCTTGTCCAGATCGTCGTCCCCCAACGGTCGCCGAGAGGCGACGCCACCGTGCTTGAAGGTGCCGGAGCCGACGCTTTTCACGACGGGCCAGCACTAGACCCCGAGAAGCCATCCGCCGAGACTGTTGGGTTCAGCGCCTCGGGCCCCAGCCGTAGCCCATGATTGGTTCACAGACCAAGAGGGGCGTGCTTGTGCCGCTCTCGGACGAGGCGCTACCTGGCCGGAGACTGTGGATCGCCTAGTTCAGCGGCACGGTTGACGTTCCGCTAGGTGTCGTCACCGTCGCCGAAGCGGCGCTCGCACTACCGGGCCACCACGCGACCAGCCACCCGCCGCCGAGCGTGGTGCCCACAATTTGTCCGTTGTTCAGATTCAAAGTGACGGAAGTCACGCCTGAGGCGACTTGGCCGTTGACCACCGTGTAATTCTCGTGGCTGGTCGTTGTGTACAGGTCGCTCGTGAATGTCTCGAGCCCCGCCGGGTCGTTGAGGTTCTGCGTGTTGGCCACGAACGTCGGCTGCGGCCCGAAGTTCGCTGCAGCCGATAGGGACTGGCCCGCCGAAGGACCGCTGATCAAGGTGGCCTGCCCGAGCACGAAGGAGCCCGAGAAGCAGGTGGCGTAGTCCTGGCTCGAGTCCTCGTACACGACGAGGGTATACGGACCACGAACATCGGTCGTCACAGCTGCCCAACCGTCATCGGGCGGCGCCAGGGCGGAAAGCTCTGGAGCACAGGTCGAGTTGGCGTCGGCCAGCTGCGCCCGCGTCGCTTTGGCTGGCGTAGAGGTCCAGCCTGCGAAGGCCGGCGTGGAACTCGTGACCAGCAGGGCGGCCGTGATCGCTGTCGCCCCGCCGACAACACCTCCCGCAGCCCCGAGGAGCCCGCGGGAGATCCTGGGCCGGCGTGGGCGATAGTCGATGTGGGCGAGCCTTTCGCTCGCACTCGTCGGGATCGTGCTGGCGGCGGCGGCGAATACCTCCGCCAAGCGGCTCTCGATTGCTGAGTCCATCATCCGATGCTCCGTTCTGTATGTGCTCGGTACGGGACCATCGCCGGCATCCGCCGGAGCCGGTCCAGTCCGCGGGTGTTGGTGCTTTTGACGGTGCCGACTGTGCAGCCGAGGGTCTCGGCTGTCTGCGCCTCGGAGAGGTCGACGAAGTAGCGCAGCACGAGGACTGCGCGTTGCATCGGCGCCAGGTTCCGGAGGGCATCGACCAGGTCAGATTTGGTGCCGGCCAGCTCCAGATCCCGTTCGGCCGTGGCGTCGCGGAGGTCCGCTGCTGGCAGGCGACCGAGGTCGTCAAGCTCAGAACGGTGCCGGCTGCGTCGTCCGGCACCGCGGAGTGCCTTGTTGACCAGTATGCGCCTGGAATAGGCGACCGGATGCTCCATCGAGCGCACGCGTGGCCAGCGACGAGCGATCTCGAAGAAGCATTCCTGGACGAGGTCTTCGGCGAGCCTTCGGTCCCAGACGACTAGGTAAGCCGTTCGCAGCAGATCCTTGGCGGACGCCGCCACGAACCTGTCGAAGTCATCTCGGGACTGCTCTCGGCGACTCACGCACGGTCGTCCTTGCCGGAGGAACTCATCACCATGTCTAAGGCTCCGGCGGACGGAAAGGTTGCTCGCGACCGCGCCAAACCTGATGAGTCTTGTTGCGACGGCGACGACTTGCGTCGGGGCGGCAGAAGGCCCGGTGGGTGGTACAGAGAGCCAGCGGTACGGCTCGACGCAGCCTCCGTCACGGGATGGAGTTGCGCCGGTGACTGCCCGCGTGACCTAGCACGGTGATCTCCCCGACGCGTGGAGTGAGGAAGCGAGGGCGAGGGACTGGCTGGAGGCCCTCGAGCGGACCGTGTGTCACGCGCCGCACCCCACGGTACTGCTGACCGTCGCCGCAGAGCCCACTACACGGCCATCGGGTTCACCTGGTCGGAGACCGTCGCCAGGTGCCTGATCGCCCAGCCGCCTGGGCCGCGCGGCGCCCGACCAACAGGACAGTCAGCGATGAGAAGGATCGACAGCGCGAGCAGCCAGCCGTCTTCGATCCACTCGTCGTTCCTGGCGCCCATGCCCGGGTGTGGATGTCTCGCTCTTGGGGCTCGCTGGCGCAAGGAAAGAGGCGTTTCACCACGCTCGCCGGGCCAATCTCGACGGTGCGTGGCCGAGGGGCCGCGTAGTGTAGTCGGCTTTTGCAAGATTGTCACAAAACTTTGTTTCGTCCCTTGTACGGCGGAGAGTTCGTGCGTCACAATCGGGGCCGAAAGAAGGAGGTGCCAGTGCAGAAGGCGCTGCAGTACTCATGGCTCACAGTTGCAGTTGCCCTCGGCGCTGCGTCATTGACAGTGGCGTCGGCGATACCCGGCGCCTCTGCCGCGAAGAGCTCACCACCCGCCCGGGCAGCAGTCACTGCCTCGCTGAAGGCTGCCAAGGGCGGAGACACCATCCCCAATCTCAGCTCGACATCATCGCCATCGTGGCAGACGAACAACACCGTCTGGGCGCTGGCGGTGTCGAACGGAGTCGAGTACGTGGGCGGGTCCTTCACTTCCGTCCGCCCGCCTGGTGCTGCTATCCGGGACAGGCGAGAACCCACGTACTTATCTGGCCGCCTTCAATGCCAACACGGGCGCGCTTCTGTCGTTCGACCCGACATTGGATGGGATCGTGAACGCGCTAGCCGTCTCCCCGGATGGCAGCACCCTCTACGTAGGGGGGAAGTTCATCCACGTCAACGGCGTGTATCGGGCGTACGCGGCCGCCTTCAACATCTCGACCGGTACGCTGACATCTTGGAACCCCAAGGCCACCGGCCAGGTGTTGCGCATCGCCACATCCCCTGACGGCACGGCGATCTACCTTGCCGGCGCCTTCGGGAAGGTCGGGGGCGTAGTCCACAAGTATTTGGGGGCCGTCGACAACAACGGCAACCTGCTGCCCTTGGAACCCGATCGTGAATGGCGTGGCGACCTCGGTGGTCGTTGCGCCAGACGACTCGGTAGTCCTGGTCGGCGGCTACTTCACGCAGATCAATGGCGTAACCCAGCAGTCCATCGCTTCAGTTGATCCGACCACGGGTGCGAGTGACGCGTGGGCGGCGACGATCGTGCCGAACTACCCGGGCTGCATGTCCGAGGTCAAGGACATAATCATCTCCGGGACCACGGCCTACATCGCGGCAGAGGGCACTGGCGGCGGATGCTTCGACGGCGACTTTGCAGCCAATGTCAGCGACGGGAGCTTGATCTGGCAGAACGACTGCCTCGGCGCCACCCAGACTGTCGAGGTGGTCGGGAACTGGCTCTACAAGGGATCGCACGCACACGACTGTGCCTTTACACCCGGCGGGTTCCCACAGGCGGACAGCAGCGGTGGAACTGAGATCCTCCACCACCTGCTCGACCAGTCGTTGACCGACGGCAGCCTCGGCCATTGGAATCCCGTCACGAACATGCCAAACGGAAGCGAGCCGCTCGGTCCCGGAATAATGGCGACCGACGGCACCCAACTGTTCGTCGGCGGCGACTTCACCACCGTGAACAACGTGGGTCAGCAGGGGCTGGCGCGCTTCGGCCCGCTGCCCGGGACCGTGAAGCCGGGCAAGCCGGCCGCACCAACCGTTGTCAGCACCACGGCCGGCGTCGACTCCGTGACGTTCACCGGAGTCAGCTCGCCCGACGTCGGAACCCTCAGCTACGCGATCTTCCGCGACAAGGTGACCACCCCGATCGCCACGATCACGGCCACATCCTGGCCGTGGGCGCTCCCGGTTCTCCACTACCGTGACACCGCAGTCGCTCCGGGAAGCGTGCACACCTATCGGGTGCAGGCCAATGACGGCACGCTGAGCTCGCCGGAATCCGTCGCCTCGGCACCGGTCACGGTGTCGACGACGTCGCCTACGAGCACCTACCAGGAGGCGGTGCAGACCGACACCCCGTCGTTCTTCTGGCAACTCAATGAGACCTCGGGGACCGAGGCGTACGATTCTTCCGGCAATGGTTTCGAAGGTGTCTACGAGGGGGGAACGCAGCAGGGCGAGCCGGGCTCCATTCCCGGCGACCCGTCAACGTCGGTCGGATTCAACGGACAGCAGGACGGTCTCATCTCCTCGGCCAATGCGGTTTCCGGGCCGACCGACTTCTCGATCGAGCTGTGGTTCCAGACGACCACCAACACGGGCGGGAAGTTGATCGGGTTCGGCGATCAGCAGACCGGCTACAGCTCCAACTACGACCGCCACATCTACATGATGAACGACGGGCAGCTGGTGTTCGGGGTGTGGAACGGCCAGACCGAGACGGTCGAGACCCCGGACGTCTACAACGACGGGCAATGGCACTACGTGGTGGCGACGTTCAGCTCCTCCACCGGCATGGCCCTCTACGTGGACGACCAGCTCATCGGGACCAACCCGAACACCACGCCCCAGTCCTACAACGGCTACTGGCGAGTGGGTGGTGACAACCTGAACGGATGGAACCTCGATCCTTGGGGCGGTAACAGCCAGGGAACGACCCAACCGAACAGCTACTGGTTCACCGGCCAGATCGATGATGTCGCCGTCTACCCCGGTGCCCTGACAGCGACGCAGATAGCCACGCACTGGGCGGCCAACCAAGGTAGCCACTGAGCCACGCGACACACCGGTCGGCGCCGGCCGGCCGGTGTGTCCGCAGGGCACCTAGCACCTGAGAGGCGGGGATGAGCACCGACGCCAAGCGGATGCTCCGCCTCGAGATGCGGAAGCGTAGGGCCGCCATTCCGGCGGCCCTTCGGCCATCTCGTGCCGCGGCCTTGCGGGACCGATTGCTCGGCTTGCAAGAGGTCGCCGGGGCGGGCGTCGTCGCCGCCTACCTCTCCTTCGGAACCGAGATGTCGACCGGGCCCTTGCTCGCATCACTTGCCGAGCGGGGGACGAAGGTCCTCGTCCCGTACCTGGCCGGCGGCGAGATCGAACTCGCCTCCTACGAGCCTGGGGACGAGCTGGTCGCCACGGCGTATGGGCCGTCCGAGCCGGCTGTGCGGCGGCAGGTCGACCCCGGGACGGTCGATGTGGTCGTGGCACCCGGCCTCGCCTTCGACCGCCTCGGCCGGCGCCTCGGCTACGGCGGTGGCTACTACGACCGCCTGCTGGGGCGCCTCCGCGCTGCCCGCCCCGGGATCACGGTGGTGGGCATCGGCTTCAGCTCGCAGGTCGTGAGCGAGGTGCCCGCCGGGCCCCTTGACGCCAGGGTCGATCTCGTGGTCACGGACCGGGAGGTGATCCGGGTTGCCCCGGGTCAGCCGTAGGCGACGCTGGCGATCGGAACAGACGCCTCAGAAGCCCGACGCAACCCCGACGGCAGGCCTGACCGAGGGAGTCGTCGTCCCGTAGTTGTTGGCATGGAATTGGTAGACGGTCCCGTTGGCGAGCACCATCCGGTAGCCACCCGTCTGCCGGTCGACGCTCATGCCGGTGATAGGCGCCGGCAGGTGGTGGTCCGAGCCGAGGGATCCATAGAAGTGCGCATCTCCGAAGGTGAACATGCCACCGTCGGAGGCCACCAGCCAGTAGCCGTAGCCGTCAGTGTCGGCCGCCATCCCGACGATCGGCTTGTTCAGATGGATGTTCCCGGTCGAGCCGCGGAACTTCGCCTCGCCGAAGGTGAAGATCCCCCCGTCGGACGCCACGAACCAGTAGCCAGCCCCGCCGGGGTAGGCGGTCATCCCCACGATCGGCTTGTTCAGGTGGAGGTTCCCGGTCGACCCATAGAAGCGGGCGTCACCGAAGCTGAAGATGCCACCGTCGGAGGCCACCAGCCAGTAGCCGCGGCCGTCCGTTGTCGCCGCCATCCCGACTATCGGCTTGTTCAGCGTGTGCCCGGCCATCGAGCCGTAAAACCGAGCACCACCGAACGCATAGATGGAGCCATTGGACCCCACCAGCCAGTAACCGCCGGTGACCGTGTCGTCAGCGATCCCGACGACCGGCGCCGGGATCTGGTGCCCGGCCATCGAGCCGTAGTAGGGGCCGCCGTAGTTGTAGACGGCGCCGGACGACGAGGCCACGAAGTAGCCGTCCTGCGGAGTCGTGGTGAGGATGCGGATCGCACCATGCCCGGTCTCGACGATCACCACGCCGCCGAGCGGCGTCGGACCTACCGTCAACGGCCCGGCAAGCGGAACGGTGGCGGCAGGCTGGACGTCTGGCGCGGTCTCGAACTTCCCGTTGCCGACGAGCGTCTGGACGATCCCCGGCGACATCGAGCGGAGGCCGAAGGGGCAGCTGGACGAGCAGCTCTCGTTCTCGACCATGCGGACGCGGAGGTTGCCCTCGTCTGCGACGTAGACGTTGCCGGCCGAGTCGACCTCGACACCTTGCGGGAAGCCGAACACTGCCGACTTCGCCGCTGCCCCGTCTCCAGCGAACCCGTAGCCGCCGTTGCCGGCGATCGTGTACACGTCACCGGGCGCCGTCGAGGCCAACCCGTAGACGCAGCTGCTGGTGCAGGAGTTGTCGGAGATCAGGCGGATGCGGTTGTTCATGCTGTCGGCGACGATCAGGTCGCCGTTGGTGGCTACCGTGATGCCGCGTGGGATGGCGAACGTGGCTGATGTGGCCGGCCCGCCGTCACCCGAGAAGCCGAACTGTCCGGTGCCGCCAACGTCGTAGATGTTCCCCGGCTCCATGCTTGCGATGTGGTACGGGCAGTTCCCTCTGCAACCGACCCCGTCGATGATGCGGAGCGAGTTGTTGCCCGAGTCGGCGACGATCAGGCTGCCCTCCGGACCGAGGCTGACGTCGTAGGGGAGCTGCAGCTTGGCGCTGCGCGCAGGCCCGCCGTTGCCGGTGTTGCCGGGGCTGCCGATGCCGGCGATCGTGTAGATGTAGCCCGCGTGCGTCGAGGACAGCCCGTAGGGGCATGCCGAGGAGCAGTTGACGGCCGCAACCAACCTGATGCGGTTGTTGTGGGTGTCGGCCACGACTATGTCGCCGTCGGCGAGCACCGCCACGCCGTGAGGCTGGTCGAGCTCAGCCGACAGGGCTGGACCGCCGTCACCTCCGTAGCCGAGGCTGCCGTTCCCGGCGATGTTGTAGTAGCCGTCGGTCTGCATCGACGAGATCCCGAAGGGGCAGCCGGATGAGCAGCCCCTGCTCGGCACGAAGCCGATGCGCCCGTTGGAGGCGTTGGCTATCGCGAGGTTGCCGTTCGAGTCGACGGCTGCACCCGCCGGATCGTTGAGCTCTGCCTGCAGCGACAGCTCGCCGTTGCCGGAGTAGCTGGGACTGCCCGTGCCGGCGACCGTGTAGATGTCGCCGGCAGTGGTCGACCCGAGGCCGTAGGCGCAGCCGCTTCCACAGCTGCTGGCGGCCACCATGCGGACCCTGTCGTTGCCGGAGTCGGCGATCAGCAGGTTGCCGTTGCCGTCGACGACCGCATCGGTCGGCTGCTGCATCTCGGCGGCGGTGGCAGGACCTCCGTCACCGCCGTATCCGCCTCCCGATCCGGGGCCCGAACCGGCGACGGTGTAGATGTCGCCGGTGGTGGTCGAGGAGAGCCCGTAGGGGCAGCCGCTCGAGCAATCAGAGCCGGCGACGAGGCGGATGACATCGTTGAGGCTGTCAGCGATCAGCAGATCGCCGCCCGCGCCGATCGTGAGCCCGGCCGGCGTGTCGAGGGTGGCTGCGGTTGCGGAGCCTCCGTCGCCGGAGTAACCGGATGCTCCAGCGGATGATCCGGCGACGAGGTAGATGTAGCCGGCGGTGGTCGAGGCGAGCCCGTACGGGCATCCCGCGGAGCAGTTCGTGTTGGCGAGCAACCGCACCTCGTTGCTGTTGCCGTCGGCGATCAGCAGGTCCCCGCTGGAGTCGACGGCGAGCCCGTCCGGGGCGTTGAGCTGGGCGGCGGTGCCGGGACCACCGTTGCCGCCGTAGCCGTGTTGCACTCCGTTGCCGGCGATGGCGTAGATGTCGCCCGCCGTCATCGAGCCGAGCCCGTAGGGGCAGCCCGTGCTGCAGCTGTTCATCGCAACCAGGCGTACCTGAGGGGTGTATAGGTCGGCGATTATCAAGTCGCCGCGGGGGTCAACCGTGATCGCCGTGGCGCCGCCGAGGCCCGCCTTCGTCGCCTGGCCGCTGTTCCCAGTCAGTCCTTGACTGCCGTCGCCGGCGACCGTGTAGACGTAGCCGGCGAGGACCGAGCCAAGGCCGTACGGGCAGGCGGAGGAGCAGTTCGAGCTCGGGATGTAGCGGATCCGGTAGCTGAACGTGTCCGATACGAACACTCCCGCCGGTCCCTTGGCGACGCCGGCTGGGTCGTCGAGCGAAGCGGTCAGTGCCGGCCTGCCGTCACCGTTGTAGGAGGGGACGGTCGTGCCGACGACGACGGTCTCGGTACCGTTCGAAGCGAGGTCGCGAACGGTTGCCGATCCCGCGTCGACGACCAGGACGTCACTGCCGGAACGGCCGAGCGCGACCGGCTGCTGGGAGAGATAGACGCCGCGACCGCTACCGGGCGAGCCGGCGAGCGTGGAGAGCCGGCCGACCTGGGACACGTCCGATCCGTAGCGGACCGCCGCGGCAGGAGTGGCAGAGGCGGCGGTAGCCGGCGAGCCTGTGGCGCCCGATGCACCGGCACCGGCGGCCGCTGTGGCGCCGATGCCGCCCGCCACGAGCAGCGAAGCGGCGAGGCGACCAGTGGCGCCTCTCGGTGAGTTGCGGAGGTAGGTGCGCATCGTCATCCCTCTCAACCGAGCTGCGAGAAGTAGGGGTTCCGGCCGAGCTGCTCGAACTGCGCCATGCCGGAGGTGCCCGGCTCGAGGTCGTAGTCGCCCAGCGAATCAGTGGCGTCGACATAGACGATGGCGTGCAGGTCGGGGAACGTGGTCGGGATACTGGTCTCGATCTGGCTGAGCCACGGGGCCTGGTCGGCCGGGCACGTCGAGCCCTTGATCACCGTCGCGCAGGCGCCCGTCTCGCTCAGGATCATCGGCTTGCCGTACGTGGAGAAGGTTGTATAGAACCCGTGCTCGTTGAAGGCCGTGGCGAAAGGCGGCGTGCCGGCGCGGGCGTAGAGATCGGCTCCGATCCAGTCCACGCACTGGCTGCACTTGCTGCCGGGGTAGTAGGCCGTCCAGTTGGTGGGGGCGGAGACGGCGTCGCTCGGAGCCCAGACGAACGAGACGTTGTCGGCGCCGACGTTGTGGAAGATGTTCCATATATGGATGTACGCGGCTATGTAGTTCTGCTGCTGGAGGGCGGGGTTGCCTGAGGCGCCGAGGCATGTCGGATGGTTGCCAGAGTTGGTCAGGTTCATCTCCCAGAACCAACGGAAGAAGACCGGTGTCCCGAGAGCCTTCAGGGCCTCGGCGTCCTGACGTAACTGGGCGTCCCAGGTGCCGGCGATGATCTGGGCGTCGTCCACACCGCAATGCATGTTCAGCATCGGGATCGAGCCCGTAGCCGTGACCGTCGCCATACCACTGATAGGGGGAGGATCGGTCCAGTTGATGTAGAACGAGATGATCCCGAACGGCCGGTGGATGTCGGCCGCAACTTCTTGGTACTGCTGCTGGGTCGTCTGGGGAGGATTGGCGTTCGGGTCGATCCCCAGGTAGGCGCCGGACGACGGCACTCGCACCGGGATCGTGTGCGCCGCTGATGGCGTGTGGCGGGCGACGATGCCACCGGGCGCCGAGCGAGTGGCGCCTGCGTTGGACGGGGAACCGCTCAGAGCGGCGGCAGTGGCGCCGACCGAGGCAGCGACGACAACCGACCCCGCTGCGATGAAGAAAGGCACCGTGCGCCTGCGTGCGCCCGAACGGGCCGGCGATGGGTGCGAGGACTTGGCGGCGAGTCGTTTGCCTGGCATGGAACCTCGGGATTCACGAGAGCGGCTGGGGCGACTCGTCGGCCGCCCGTTTGCACGGCGCTAAACACTACCGGCCCCGGGGCGACCCCAAACCCCCCGTACCCGACGCACTTGCGCCGGGACCGGTAGCCGTCTACGGCCTCAAGCGTACCCGTGTTCTGGCGGATCCGGTAGGGCGGATTCTCGGATCAGCGCACGATCAGCGCAGGCGGCAGTCCAGAAAGCTGCGGCTCGCCCGGCGCCTCCACGAACTTCACCGGGACGACAGTCGGATAGCGGCCGGTGAGGCACGCGTCGCAGAACCCGCTGGTCGCCGGATCCCGCCGGCCGACCGCTTCGAAGAGGTTCTCCAGGCTCAGGTAGGCGATCGAGTCGGCGCCGACGTGGATGGCGATCTGCTCGACCGAAGCTCGGGCGGCAAGCAGTCCATCCCTGTCCGGGGTGTCGATCCCGTAGAAGCAGGGCCATCGAAACGGCGGCGAGGAGATCCGCAAGTGCACCTCACGCGCCCCCACCTCGCGCAACATCTTCACGAGCTGGCGGGTGGTCGTGCCGCGGACGATCGAGTCGTCGATCACGACGAGGCGCTTCCCCTCGACGTTGTCCCGCAGGGGGTTGAACTTGCGGCGCACGCCGACGTCTCGCGCCTCTTGAGTCGGCGCGATGAAAGTGCGACCGATGTACCGGTTCTTGACAAGTCCCTGGCCGTACGGGATGCCGCTCGCCAGCGCGTAGCCCTCGGCGGCGGGGACGCCCGAATCTGGGACGCCCATAACCAGGTCTGCGGCGACGGGCGCCTGCCCGGCGAGCAGCTCGCCCATCCGGCGCCGCGCCGCGTGCACCTCCCGGCCGTACAACCTGGTGTCCGGGCGGGCGAAGTACACGAACTCGAACACGCACAGGCGTGGATCGATCCGCTCCGGCTGGAACGGCCGCAGCGAGTGAGGGCCGGAGCTGTCGATGACAACCATCTCCCCGGGCTCGATCTCGCGGACGAAGGTGGCGCCGACGACGTCCAGCGCAGGCGACTCCGAGGCGATGACCCAGCCCGTACCGCCAGGGCCGTCGGGCCCCTCGGGACAATCGAGGCGGCCGAGGCAGAGCGGGCGGAACCCGTTCGGGTCGCGAACTGCGATCAGGTGCTCCGCGTCGATCAGGGCGAACGAGAACGCTCCCTCCAGACGGGGCAGAACCTCCAGCAGCGCGTCCTCCAACTGCTGGTCGTCGCCGGCCGGCTGAACAGCCGCCCTCCCATCTACGTCCGTCTCGTCCGAGGGCTCGTCTGGGAAGGCCCTCGAGATCATCTCCGCCACGATGTCGCTGTCGGAGGTCAGCAGGCCGGGCAGCAGCCCGAGATAGCCGGAGAGGCGGGCCGTGTTCGTGAGGTTGCCGTTGTGGCCCAGCGCGAAACCTGCTGTGCCTGCAGAGCGGTAGACCGGCTGCGCGTTCTCCCACGTGCTGGCGCCAGTCGTGGAGTAGCGGGTGTGGCCGATCGCCAGGTAGCCGTCGAGACCGCTAAGCGTGCGCTCGTCGAAGACCGAGGCGACGAGCCCCATGTCCTTCACCACGGTGATCGTCTGCCCGTCGCTGACCGCCATACCGGCCGATTCCTGACCGCGGTGCTGCAAGGCGAACAGGCCGTCGAAGACGAGACGGGCGACCGGGGCTGCGGGCGTGTAAACGCCGAAGACCCCGCATGCCTCCTTCACGGCCCCATTCTGCCATCGGGGCCGGACGTCTCGTGCAGTTGCCCGTCCGGGTGCCGTGGTCGCCGTTAACCTGTCCGCCGTGCTCGACCTCCACACGCACTCTGTGTTCTCGGACGGCTCCGACACCCCGGAGGAAATATGCGAGAGCGCAGCCTCTGCGGGGCTGACGGCCGTGGCGCTCACAGACCACGACGGGTTGGGCGGCATCGAGCGTGGCAGGGCGCGTGCCGCCGAGCTCGGGCTGCGCCTGATCCCCGGCTGCGAGGTGTCTTGCAGCTGGTCACCCGGGACTTTGCACATGCTCTGCTACTTCGTCGAGCCGGGCTCGGGGCCGCTGCAGGACGAGCTGGTCAGGCTGGCTCAGGACCGGGAGACGCGCAACGAGCGGATGGTGAGCAAGCTCGCCTCGCTCGGCATACCGATCACCTACGAGGAGGTCTCGAAGGAGGCCGGAGGCAAGGGGATCGGGAGGCCCCATTTCGCCGCCGTCCTCGTGCGGCACGGGGTGGTCGGATCGATCCAGGAAGCGTTCGACAGCCTGCTCGCCAAGGGAACGCCGGCCTATATCGACAAGACGAGGGTCAACGCCGCCGAGATCATCGCCAAGGCGGCCGCCACGGGCGCCGTCACGGTGCTCGCCCATCCGCTCTCGCTCGGCGTCGAGCCGGCTGCCCTCGAGGCAGCTGTCGGCGAGCTGGCCGAGGCGGGGCTCGGCGGGATCGAGTGCATCTACGGCCGCTACGACTCCGAGACCAGGGCCGGACTGGGATCGATCGCCCGGCGGCACGGGCTGGAGATCACCGGAGGGTCCGACTACCACGGGACCTACAAGCCCGACCTGGAGATCGGGACCGGCACGGGCGACCTCGACGTCGACGACTCGCTGCTCGTTGCCCTCGAAGGGCGCCGGCCCTCCGTCCCCGACGCCCGGACATCCTGCGGCTGAGCCGCCGGCCCGGGCCTACGATCGTCCTGGCATGAGCGACCTGACGCCATTCGGGCAAGGAGCGGACGACCCCGACAGCGGGCTCGGCTTCGACATGCTGGCGGCGTCGATCCGCGCCGACGCCTCGGACGTCGGCTCGTTCCTCAACGTGCTCGGCCGCAAGCTGGCCGGCGCTCTGCCCGAGCAGGTGGAGCTCGAGCACGAGCGCAAGCGATTCCGAGAGACCGATGCGGTGAGCAGGGTGGTCGTGACGCTCGAGGATCTGCGTTTCGAGCTGGAGAAGGCAAATGGCAGGTTCGTGGCGATGATCAGCCACGTGGTGCGCGGGATGCGCCTGAAGAGCGACGAGGTCGGGGTCGACGAGTGGATCGACCGCCTCTCGCAGCAGCTGGCGAAGGCGGCCGAGAAGAGCTCGCGGGCGAGGGCCGCCATCGAGGGGATGCTCTAGGTCCCGACGGGGTGCCTCTCGAAGGCGCGGGCCTGCCGGCACATCGCCGGCAGCCGCTCGACGAGCTCGGTTGCCTCTCCGATCGAGCGGTCGACGAGGTCCCCGGTGTGCCACCTCCCCGGCGTGTCGAGCCGCACCGTCGCCAGCGACAGCCTGCGCTGCACGGGTCCCTGCACCATCCGGATGCTCTGCACCTTGGAGAGCGGCACGAAGGTAGTCACTCGCTGCACCCGGCCGGTGCCGGCGGCGGCGTACCAGGAACCGATGTTGATCCGCAGGTAGTGGAACCGCAGCGGTGACTTCCAGCGCGCGCGCCTCGGGGGTTCGGCGCCTCCCTGCGGGAGCCCGGGCAGCAACCTCCCGAGCAGGAACGCCGCCTCGACGTGCGAGCCGACCGGGAGAAGCGCCCTTGACAGCTGGCGGCTCTGCCTGTTCTCGCTTCGCTGCTCGCCGCCCGCCACGTGCAACTCGACCCGGCACCACCCGAACCGGCGCCAGAGCAGCGGTTCGACGAGGCGCACGGATTGGATGCGGCCGCGAGGGATCGTCTCCGACACGGTCTGCAAGAGGCCGCTTCGCACCCGCAGTCCGTCCGGCGCTTCCGCCACGCTGAACCCGAGCTCTCCGTTCAGCTGGCGCCAGAACCGCGACCCGATGCCGAACAGGAAGGTCAGACCGCTGACTCCGAGCGCCGCCGCAGCCGCCGGGCTGACGGCGATCAACGCCACGCCGGCGACCATCACGAGCAAAGAGACGAGCATCTGGCCGCGAAGGAGCACGGCTCCGATCAAGCGCCTGGCCGGCACCTGCAGCAGCGGCATCTCGGGCGGTGCAGGCGTGTCCTCGTGGACGCCGTGGGCGATCGCCAGCAACCTGGCCCGCAGCGCCTCGGCGTCGGCCTCGCGCAGGTACTCGAGGCGGCCGTCGCCGCGGCTCGCGCCGCCGGTGCGGACGCGCACCTCCTTCAGGCCGAAGACGCGGGCGAGCAGAGGAGCGACGAGGTCGACGGCCTGGATTCCCGGCAGCGGGATCTGAATCGACGCCCGCTTGATCAAGCCCTTCTCGATGCGAAGCGTCGTGCCCTCCACCCGCCACCGAGTGACCAGATAGTTGACCACCTGCGCCACGATGGCCACGAAGAGGAAGGCGCCCACCACGATCAAGTACGTGCGCGTGCCGTGCCTGGCACCCTGGCGGGACTCGACGGCGATCACAGCAACGAGTGCAAGCAGCAGGCGACCGAAACGCACCACCGGCGAGAGCGGATGGAGCCGATGCCACCCTTCTCCCGGGTTGCGGACCGGTGGCAGCATCAGAGTCCGGCCGCCCGCGCTTCGCCCCGCGCCGCCAGCTGATCGCGCACCCGATCGGCCTCGTGGCGCTTCAGGCCCGGGATGCGGGCATCCGAGGCGGCGGCCGCTGTGTGGAGCCGGACCGTGGCGAGCCCGAACGCCCGCTCCGCCGGACCCGCAGTGACGTCGACGAACTGCATCCGGCCATACGGGACGACAGACAGCCGCCGGAACATCACGCCGCGCCTGACCAACAGGTCGTCGTCCCGTTCGAGGTAGCCCCAGGCGCGGTAGCGGCGGCGGATGACGAGCTCGCCGGCTGCAGAGCAGAGCGCGCCGCCGATCACGGCAAGGACCCAGCCGAGCGTCGCTCCGGTCCCGTTCAGGCCCGACGCCAGCCCCGCAGCGGTGGCTGCTGTGACCGTGACCATCACCAGCGCCAGCTCCACCCTCCTCATCGCCAGGAGGGACGGTGAGGGCGAGGCCCACATCTCGTCGGTCGGCCGGGCATCGCCCGGGCCCATCGTTTCGGTCGCCACGACACGACGTTAGGCCCGCCAGGGGCCGGCGCCCCGCTCAGACGAGAGTGACCTCGTCTCCGATCTCGACGCGTCCCGGCTTCACCGATCGGAGCAGGATGCCGAGGTTCGTCTCGTAGTGGCTTGTGACATGGCGGAGGATGTCGAGCTGACGCTCGATACCGCCTGGCTGCGGGCGGGTGGTCATCACGCATCGGGAGCACGGTTTGCGCACCGCCAGCTCGGCAGATCCGAGGCGGAGTGTCCGCTCCCCCCAGCCGAGCTCCACGCAGCCTTCCTCCTCGGTCTCCAGCAGCACGTTCGGGCGGAACCGGGCGATGACCCAGGCAAGGTCAGGTCTCTCACCGCCCAAGGCCCGCAATGTGGACGTCGTGACGAGGTGCATCCCCGACGAGTCCACGAACGAGCCGGGCGGCCCCTGCCACGTCTCCGAGACGGAGGCGTCGTCCTCGTAGTCGGCCTGCGACTCGAAGGTGGCGCGGCCACCGGGCTGGGCCTCCAGCAATCGCACCGGCTTCTCGAGCCAGTCCGACAACGCCTTGTCGGTGCCGGGCCCCGTCCCGAAGACGGTCTCGCCGTTCGGGAGCTTGATGACAACCTCCGGACCGGCGAGGAGCGAGCGCGCTTGCAGCAGGCGCCCGTCCCTCTTGGCCGAGACGATCGTGCCGCTCGCAAGATCGAGCACGCCGTAGTGCCTGTCGCCTGCGACACCGAAGTCGCCGACGTCGAGGTGGTTCAGGGCCTCGCCCTGCATCGACTTGACCGGGTAGCGCCAAAGGCCTTTGATCCGCATCACCCTCCGACCCTACCGGGGCGGGGCACCTGCTCTCTGTCAGTCGGCTGGCAGAAGGGTTCTCGATGACGCTGCGTCCTCGCCGGACGGATCAGTCAACCGGTGCGGGGCCAGGAGACCTCCATCCGGGCGCCGCCGGCGGCCGAGTCCCCGATGCGCCAGCGCCCACCGGTGGAACGCACCACGGAGTCGGCGATCGCCAGTCCGAGGCCGTGGCCGCCGGGTTCATCGGTAGAGCGGTGGAAGCGATCGAAGAGGCGCTCCCGCTCGGCTTGCGGGATGCCGGGACCACTGTCCTCGACGGCGATGTAGGCACGGCCCCCTGCTAGCCCCGTGCTGACGGCCACCTTCCCCCCCTCCCCCGCGTAGCGGCAGGCGTTGTCGACGAGGACGCCCGCCAGGCGGTCGATCCACTCCGGCGGCGCCTTGACGAGCACAGGCTCGGAGCCGCCGGGCGCGTATGAGAGGTCGACCTCACGCTCTGCCGCCACCGCCGCGAAACGATCCACACACTGCTCGGCGATCACCCCCAGCTCGATCGGTTCGGCATGCGGTGGAGGTGGTTCGGCGTCCGCCCGCGCCAGCCAGAGCAGGTCTTCGACGATGCGGGTCAGGCGCTTGCTCTCGGCCGCGATCCGGGCGAGGGTGCCCCCGTCGCCTTCACCCTCGGCACCCGCCGCCGCTCCGGCGTGCCGGGCAAGGGCCACCTCTGCCTCGATCACGCTCAGGGGCGTGCGAAGCTCGTGCGAGGCGTCGGCGGTGAACTCGAGCTGGCGGCGGCGCGCCTGCTCGACCGGGATGACCGCCCGCATCCCGATCGCCAGCGAGGTGAGGAACACCGCGGCGAGGATCACGGGAAGGGCAAGCGCCTCCGACGCCACGAGGACGCCCTCCAGGTGCCCGAGCTCGGCCACGCTCTCGCCCACCAGCACCCAACCACTCCCCGACTTGGCGACCGCCAGGCGGAACGGTCCCCCGCCAATGGTGACGGTCCTCGGTCCTTCCCAAGATGCGAGGGTCGAATGCGAGAGCGGGACGAGCGCCGGTGCCCCCGAGGTGGACGAGAGCGTGCGCCCACCCGGCCCCACGTGCCAGGTGTACACGGCGGCACCATAGATCCCGATGCCCGATGCGGGTCCGGGCCGGCTGGCGTCCTCGTCTGTGACCTGCAGCACGCGGGCGACCAGCTGGGCGTCGACGCGTTGCTCGAGTCGTGAGATGGCGACGTAATCGAGAAGGGCGACGAGCGCCACGTAGACGAGCGCGATGATCACGCTGACGATCCCGGCGACTCGCAACTGCGACCGGTTGCGAGCGGGCCATCCCGATCCGGGCACGTCGTGCCTATCTCGCGTCCGGCGCAGGCGGCGGCTCAGGCCGCCACGATGCGGTAGCCGACGCCGCGTACCGTTTCGATGCGGGCGCCGGCATTGGCGAGCTTCGACCGGAGCCGGGCGATGTGCACGTCGATCGTGTTGGAGCCGACGGCGTCCGCCTCGTGCTCCCATACGTGCAGGGCGATCGCACGCCGGTCGACCACCGAGGGCGAGCGCCGCAGCAGCACCTCGAGGATCCCCACTTCGGTCAAAGTCAGCGATGGCCGGCGCGTCTGGCGGTGCTGCTGGTCCTCGATGCTCACGGCTCGGGAGGCGGGGTCGAGGACGACGTTGCCGACCGACAGCCTCGGTGACTGGACGGCGGGGGACCGGCGCTGCAAGGCCCGCAGGCGGGCCAGCAGCTCTCCGAACTCGAAGGGCTTGACGAGGTAGTCGTCCGCCCCGCGGTCCAGTCCCTCGACACGATCCGCCGCCGTATCCCGCGCCGTCAGCATCAGCACCGGCAACCCGGACCCCTGCCGGCGTAGGGACTCGATCACCGCGAGCCCGGATGCCTTCGGCATCCGCCAGTCGAGCACCGCCACGTCGTAGTCATAGGTGCGCAGGTAAACGAGCGCCTCCTCGCCGTCGGCGACGCCGTCCACCACGTAGCCCGCCTCCCTGAGACCCCGCTCGAGCACCGAGCGCAGACCCGAGTCGTCCTCGGCGAGCAGGAGTCGCATGTCGACAGTCTTATCCTGCCTTCTCCGCCTGGCTGCGCCGGTGCTTGTCCGCCTGCCTGCGCCGGTGCTTGTCCGCCTGGCTGCGCCGGTGCTTGTCCCCCTGGCTGCGCCCTTCGCTATCCCGCGTGTCCTGTCATGGCGGCTACCTCGGCTTGCACATCGGAGACGAGATCCCCGAGCGCAAGGTTGACGTCGTCCTGGTGGAACCCCCATGTCGGCCCGAGCAGCTCCCTCACCTCCGGGCGTGGGTCGGAGGCCGTGCCGTCCGGAGTCACCTGCAGCCAGGAGGCGCCCCCTCCGGTCAGGCACTGGGCCGTGTAACGGCCCGGATAGGCGACCCAGGGCGTGCTGAACGACCGACCTGACACCGTCACCCCGGCGCTCGGGAAGTAGGGCTCGAGGGGCGCCGCCGCCGTGCTGCCGAGGTCGGCCGGGTTGGTGCAGAGCACCTGCTGGCCGGTCGATGCGGTCTGGCCCGACTGCAGCGAGACGCCCTGGCCGGGATAGCCGAACGGCGCCCCGGTGGGAGGTTGCGACGGGAACGAGGAGTAGGCGATGACGCAGCCGACCTGCGTAGGCGATGTGCAGGCCGGGATGTGCTGGAAGGACCCGCCGACGTCCTGGCCGGTCGGAACCTGCACGTTGCCGCCGAGGATGATCGCCGACACGAGGAGCTTGCGGACGGAGGGATCGTTGTCGACTTCGGCTCGCAGCAGCCGGATCAGCATCGCCGCCCCTTGCGAGTGGCCGATGAAGACGATCGGGCGGCCGTCGTTGTCGTGGGCGATGTAATCCTTCCAGGCGGACAGCAGGCTGTCGTAGGCGACGAGGTCGGCGGCGGGATCGTTGCCGAGGCCCTTCGCCAGCGACGAAACGGTGCGCTGCCGGTACATCGGTGCCCACACCCTGCACACCTGCGAGAAGCGTGACGCCTGGGCGAAGGCGGCGTCCGTCTCCACAGACTGGATCGTCAGGTCCGCGTTGTCGCCGGGCTCGTCGGAGACGGTCGGGTACACGTAGAAGCAATCGACGGCGGGCACGCCGTTCGCCGCCGCCGCGACTATCGATGTCGAGCCTGTGGAGCTGATCTCGGTCGCTTTACGGGAGGCCGCACACGGGTCCGGCGTGGCGCCGGGGCGGCAGAGCCAGACGGTCGTGCCTGTGCCCGTTGTGGTGTTCCCTGTGTTCCCCGTGTTCGTCTGGCTCGTCGTCGTGTTCGAGCTCCCCGAGGGCGATCCGCCTCCACAGGCGCCGAGGAGGACGCAGGAGAGGGACGCCGCGAGCCCCGCCAGCAGTGCGCGGTTCTTGAGTCTGTAGGGCACGACGCTTACTATAGAAGTATTGTAAACGTTTACACAAGGTATCGGTGAGTATGACCCCCGGTCGCCAGGACATCGACATCCGGCTGGTGGCGAAGGCAGCCGGCTACAGCACGGCGACCGTCTCGCGTGCTGGCCGGCCGGCCGAACGTGAGCGACACAGCGCGCCGGAGCGTCCTGGCGGCAGCGGAGCGCCTGCACTACCGCCCCAACGCGATGGCAAGAGGGCTGCGCGCCGGCCGCTCGGCCAGTATCGGGGTGCTCATCTCGGACCTCGGCAACCCCGTCTTCATGCCCTTCCTGAAGGGGGTCGAGCACCTCGCCGGCATCCACGACCTGTCCGTGCTGATCGCCGACGGGCAGCGGAGCGGCGCGGCGGAGCTGCGCGCAGTGGAGAGTTTCGCGGGTAGGAGGATCGAGGCGCTGATCGTGGCCGGCCCGCTGAGGAACCCTGCCAGCCTCGAAGCCGTCCGTGCCACGGGGCTGCCAGTGCTGACGGAGAGGGATTTCGATACCGATCGGCACGCCGACGAGGCTGTGGCGCTGCGTGCGGCCTGTGACGCACTGGCGGATGCCGGCCACCGCCGTGTCGCCCTCTGCGGTCGGCGGAGGGGCGCTGGTGCGAGGCGGCGGGGGGTGCTGCGGCGGAGCCTGGAGGCGAGAGGTGTCGAGGTAGAGGAACTGGAGGTGCCGGAGGCGTCCATCGACGAGACTGCCCGCCGCCTGCGGGCGACGAGTGCCACGGCTCTCTTCTCCACCAGCCATCCACTGACGCCGGACCTGCTGGCCGGCTTGGTGGCCGCCGAGATGCGCATTCCCGGCGACGTGTCGGTCATCACGGTAGGGGACTCGCCCTGGGCGGCCGCCTACAACCCCCCACTGGCGGTAGTGCGGAGGGACGTGGAGGCCGAGGGGCAGGCGGCGGTGGCGAGGGTGGTGGCACTGCTCGGTCGTACCGGCGTCCCGGAGGTCGCCGTCGCGCCCGCCGTGTTCGTTCCTCGCCGTTCGCTGGGGCCGCCTCGCCCGCACTCCTGAGGCGACCTCGTGGCGACCTCGTGACGGGGTCAGAGCGCTGCGAGCACCCTCGCCAGCTCGGCCACCGACCATGCCTGGAACGGGGAGCCCGTGCAGGCATGGGGAGCATCGCCGTCCGCGGTCTCGGACACCGAGCCGACCCCGAAATCCGAGATGTGCGAGACGAGCGACTCGACCAGGCCACTGCCGTCGACGCCGAGACGCCTGCAGGCGTCCATGTAGGGCCCGATCAGCCACGGCCACACCGTGCCTTCGTGGTAAGCGTGGTCCCGTTCCTCGGCACTGCCGCGGTGGCGCCCGAGGTACGACGAGTCCGCCGGGGTCAGCGAGCGCAGCCCGAGAGGCGTGAGCAGTGGCTCGCAGGCCCGAAGGATGTCCGCCCCGGCCACCGGGTCGATCGGCGAGAACGGCAACGAGACCGCCAGCAGCTGGTTCGGGCGCACGGACGTGTCGTCGCCGAGCGGGCCGTCGATCACGTCGTAGCAGCCGGCTCCTCCGGGCCGCGGGAAGCGCCGGACGAACGAGGCGCGGGCGGTCGCCTCCAGGGAGCGGACGGTTCCGGCATCTCCTCCGAACCTCTCGCACAGGTCGATGATCCCCGCCAGGCCGTTCACCCACAAGGCGTTCACCTCGACCGGCTTGCCCGCCCGCTGCGTGACCGGAACCCCGTCGATCCTGGCGTCCATCCAGGTGAGTGCCATCGCCTCCGACCCCTGGGTGAGCAGGCCGTCGCCGTCGACGCGGATCCCGTAGCGGGTGCCGGCGACGTGATGGCGGACGACGTCGAGGAGCACCGGCAGGAGCTCCATCGCCAGGTCGGCGTCACCCGCCAGCGAGACGTGGCGATGGACGGCATGAAGGAACCACAAGGTGGCGTCGACCGTGTTGTACTCGGTGCCTCCGACGTCGGCCGTGTTGGCCAGCATCCCTTCGGAGAGCGAGGCGGCCGCCCGTTGCAGGAGGCTCCGGCCCTCGTCGAAACGTCCCTGCAGCAGGAACAGGCCCTCGTAGCTCGTCATCGTGTCCCGCGACCAGTCCCCGAACCAGGGATAGCCGGCGACGACCGTGAGGCCGCTCGGTACCGTCACGACGAACTGGTCGGCGGCGACGGCGAGCGCCCGGCCCGGTTCCGTCGAAGCCTTGGAGGCGAGTGACGCTGCACGGATCCGGGCATTCTCCACGATCTCGGCAGCCGGAGCGGGTGAGTCCGCCAGGTTGCCCGCCCAGGCCGTGACGCCCACGCTCTCACCGACGCCGAGCTCGGCTTCGAAACTCCCCGCGAACCACAGATCCTCGTGATCGTCGAGGCTGCGAGCGGTCTCCTCCCGGTACCTGGCTCCCGTGTACCACAAGCCGCCCGGCACGTACCCTGGGCCTGCCAGGCGCAGCTTGCCCTCGAAGACCAGACCGTCGGCCGTCACCTCGACCTGCGGCTCCCCCGCGGCGGACCGCTCGCCGTGCGCGTCGCGCCAGGTGCAGAGCGCCTCCAGGCGGAGCCGCACGCTACCGCCGGGGCAGTGGAGCAACCGGTGCACGACGCCGACCGCGGGCCGGCCGCGCACCATCGCCAGCCGGCGCTCGAGGACGATCCCGCCGACCTCCCAGCGCCACCGGGGCAGCCCGTCCTCGACGACGAAACTCACCAGGTGCTCATGGCCGGCCGGCGACACCGCCCCGGACACCCATTCGTGCACGCCGAGCTGGATCTCGTTGTCGCCGATGACGATCACGGGATCGAGGGCGGCGAGCGCCATCATGCGCCCGATCGGCGGTTCGGTGGCGGGTACCAGCAGCCCGTGGTAGCGACGGGTCCGCAGCCCCGCGGCCGTCCCGCTGGCAAGACCCCCGCAGCCGTCGGTCACGAGCCACTCCCGAGCCGACGATTCTTCGAGGTTGCCGCAGATCTGTGGGCCCAGCGCAAGTGGCAGCACGACCGAAGTCTGGCAGGATCTCGTGCCATGACCGACCCGGAGAGGCAACGGCTGGGGCTGCCCGGCGCTGAATGGCGGCTCTTCGGGCCATATCTGGCCGAGCGCGCCTGGGGCACCGTGCGAGAGGACTACAGCCCGGGCGGCACTGCATGGGAATACCTGCCGCACGACCACGCCCGCTCGCAGGCCTATCGCTGGAGCGAGGACGGGCTCGGCGGGATCTGCGACCTCTCGCAGACCCTTTGCTTCGCCTGGTCGTTCTGGAACGGCGAGGACCCGATCCTCAAGGAACGGATCTTCGGGCTGACCGGGAACGAGGGCAATCACGGCGAGGACCCCAAGGAGTACTGGTGGTTCCTCGACTCGACGCCGACCCACTCGTTCATGCGCTGGCGCTACCTGTACCCGCATGCCGCCTTCCCCTACGGCGATCTCGTCGCCGAGAACCGACGGCGCGGCAGGCTGGACCGCGAGTACGAGCTCGTCGACACCGGCATCCTCGACGAGGGCAGCTACTGGCTGATCACAGCCGACTACGCCAAGGCGGCCCCCGACGACATCTGCATCCGCCTGACGGCCCACAACAACGGAGCGGCCGAGGCGACCCTCCACGTCATCCCCACGCTCTGGTTCCGCAACACCTGGTCGTGGGGGCTCGACGACGAGCGGCCGTCGATCGCCTTCGACGCCGGCCGTCTCGACGCCCGCCACCCGTCGATGCCCGCCATGGGACTGCAGTACGAGGGCGAGCCGAAGGCGCTCTTCTGCGAGAACGAGTCGAACGCCATGCGGCTGTGGGGCGTGGCGGGGGGCACTCCCTACCCCAAGGACGGCATTGGCGACCACGTCCTGCACGGGTCGGACACGGTGAACCCTGCCCTCACAGGCACGAAGGCGGGGCTCTGGTACACCGTCACGGTTCCCGGCGGCGGGCAGGCCGAGATCATGCTGCGGCTGACCGTCGGCGAGGGCGCCGGGTCGGGTGCGCGTTTCGACCAGGACAGCTGGGGGCAGGTGCTCGCCGCCCGCCAGCGTGAGGCGGACCAGTTCTACGCGGCGCTGACGCCCGCCGACGCCGGCGCCGACGAGGCGTCCGTGATGCGGCAGGCGTTCGCCGGCATGCTCTGGAGCAAGCAGTTCTACAACTACGACGTCGAGCGGTGGCTGGCGGGAGACCCGGCCCAGCCTCCCCCACCCCCTGAGCGCCGCCACGGTCGAAACTCAGACTGGTGGCACCTGCACACCCACGACGTGCTCTCGATGCCCGACACCTGGGAATACCCCTGGTTCGCCGCCTGGGACCTGGCGTTCCACTGCGTGGCACTGGCCCACGTGGCGCCGGGTTTCGCCAAGGCGCAGCTGCTCACGCTCTGTCGAGAGTGGTACATGCACCCCAACGGCCAGCTTCCGGCTTACGAGTGGGCGTTCGGCGACGTGAACCCGCCGGTGCACGCCTGGGCCGCACTGCGCGTCTTCGAGATATCCGGCGGCAGCGACTACGAGTTCCTCCAGCGCATCTTCGCCAAGCTGCTGATGAACTTCACGTGGTGGGTGAACCGCAAGGACGCCTACGGCAACAACGTGTTCGAGGGAGGATTCCTCGGTCTCGACAACATCGGGCCGATCGACCGCTCGGCGACGCTGCCGGTGGACGGGATCCTCGAGCAGGCGGACGGTACGTCCTGGATGGCGATGTACTGCCTCGACATGCTGCAGATCGCGATCGTGCTCGCCGAGCACGACAACGTCTACGAGGACCTGGCGGTGAAGTTCTTCGAGCACTTCGCATACATCGCCAGCGCCGTGTTCGAGCAGGGGCTGTGGAACGAGGAGAGCGGGTTCTTCTTCGACGTGCTGCGCATGTCGGACGGGACGAGGATCCCGCTCGAGGTGTATTCGGTTGTCGGTCTCCTGCCGATGTGCGCCTCGATGACGCTGAGCCTGCAGACGCTGCAGCGGCTGCCCTGGTTCGCCGAGCACTTCGACTGGTTCGTCGAGCACAAGCCCGAGTACATGGCCTACTGCGCGCACATGCACACCCACGAGAGCGGGCAGGGCCACCTGCTGGCAGTCGTCGATCCCGACCGGCTCCGCCGCCTCCTCGCCCTCATGCTCGACGAGTCCGGGTTCCTCTCCCCGTACGGGATCCGGGCGGTCTCGGCGGTGCACCGCGACAAGCCCTTCACGATGCAGATCGGCGGCACGACGGCGTCGGTGGACTATGAGCCCGGCGAGTCGACCTCGGGTCTGTTCGGCGGCAACTCGAACTGGCGGGGGCCGATCTGGTTCCCGATCAACCGTCTGTTGATCGAGGCACTGCGGCAGTACGCGAGCCATCTGGGGGACGGGTTCAAGGTCGAGTGCCCGACCGGGTCGGGGGTGCAGATGACGCTTGCACAGGTGGCCGACGAGCTGACCCGGCGGCTCGTCTCGATCTTCCTCGAGGATCGCTCCGGGAGGCGACCGGTGTTCGGGCACTACGAGCGGTTCCAGACCGACCCGCTGCTGCACGACATGATCCCGTTCCACGAGTACTTCCACGGCGACACGGCGGAGGGGCTGGGCGCTTCGCACCAGACGGGCTGGACGGGGCTGGTCGCCGACCTGATCACGCGGCGCGTCAGTGGAGCGGGAGGTGCGCCCGGCGTGAGCACGGCGGGAGGTGCGCCGGCGTGAGCACGGAGGGGGGGGGGATAGGCAGGTGGTTGTTTGTTTTGTGGAATTGATGAGGGTGTATTAGAGAGGGCTTTGCATAGGCTGTCCCCGTGCCGCACTCCGAGGACCTGATCATCGACACCGCAGGCCGCCAGGTGAAGATCACCAACCCGGAGAAGATGTACTTCCCGGGGGTCGAGGCGACGAAGGCGGACCTTGCCCACTACTACCTCGCCATCGAGGACGCCTTCCTCGGCGCCGCAGGCGGGCGCCCGGCCCTGATGCAGCGCTTCCCGGACGGGGCGCTCGGCAAGTCGTGGTTCCAGAAGCGGGTGCCTGTCGGGGCGCCGGACTGGGTGGAGACGATCGAGGTCTCGACGCCGAACGGCACCGTCTCCAACGCCCTCGTCCTGGCGGACATGGCTCATGTCCTGTGGGCGGTGAACCTCGGCTGCCTCGGGTTCCACCTCTGGCCATCACACGCCGACGCGCCCGACATAGCCGACGAGCTGCGCATCGACCTCGATCCACAGCCGGGAGTGAGTTTCGAGCAGGTTCGGGAGGCTGCGCTCCTCACCAGGGAGGCGCTCGACGAGATCGGCGTCGCCGCCTATCCGAAGACCTCCGGCAGCCGCGGCTTCCACGTCTACGCGCTGCTCGAGCCGGTGTGGGACTCGGTGCAGGTGCGAGCCGCTGCCGTGGCTCTCGCCCGTGACCTGGAGCGGCGTCATGGCGAGCTGATGACTGCCGCATGGTGGAAGGAGGAACGGGGCAAGCGGGTCTTCGTGGACTTCAATCAGAACGCCCCCCACAAGACCGTCTTCGGGGCCTGGTCGGCGAGGCCACGGACGGGAGCGCAGGTCTCCTGCCCGATCACCTGGGAGGAGGTGGCGAGCGTCATGCCCGACGAGCTGACCATCCTCACCGTTCCCGAGCGGGTGAGACGCTCGGGCGACGCCTGGGCACCGATGCGGGAGGCGCCGCAGTCACTGGAGCCGCTGATGGAGATGGCGGCCCGCGACCACGCCAACGGCTTGCACGACGCGCCCTGGCCCCCGCAGTACCCGAAGATGCCCGACGAGCCGCCGCGGGTGGCGCCGAGCCGGGCACGCAAGGCCTGACGGATGGCGGGTGAGGCCCTCAGGCCGGTCGAGCCGGCAGTCGCCCTGCGCCGGATCGCCTACCTGCTCGAGAGGGGGAGGGCCGAGTCGTTCAGGGTGAGGGCCTTCCGGCGCGCCGCCGCTGCGGTCGACGAGGTCGACGCTCTAGGTCCCGGTCGCCTGGAGGCACTAGTAGAGGCGCGGCGCCTGCAGGACCTCAACGGCGTCGGCGAGACGACAGCGCGCATCATCGCGGAGGCGCTCTCCGGCTCCGTCCCCAAGTACCTGAGGGAGCTGGAGGCGACCCCGGAGGAGGGGCTGGCGGTGGCGCAGGCGGCACACGACCTGCGCAAGATGCTCCGGGGCGACTGCCATTCGCACTCCGACTGGTCCGACGGCGGCAGCCCGATCCGCGAGATGGCTGACGCTGCCCTGGCCGTCGGGCACGAGTACATGGCTCTCACCGACCACAGCCCACGCCTGACCGTGGCGCACGGTCTCGATGCCGCGCGGTTGAAGGCGCAGCTGGAGGTCGTAGAGGAGGTCCGGAGCGAGATGGGTCCAGGGTTCCGGCTGCTGACCGGCATCGAGGTGGACATCCTGGAGGACGGCGCGCTCGACCAGTCGGAGGAGCTGCTCGGCTCGCTCGACGTGGTGGTGGCGAGCGTGCACTCGAAGTTGAGGATGGACGGCCGCGAGATGACCCGCCGGATGATCCGGGCGATCGAGAGCCCCCATGCCGACATCCTCGGGCACTGCACCGGGCGGCTGGTAGTGGGGCGGGGCAGGCCGCAGTCCCAGTTCGACCCTCACGCCGTGTTCTCGGCGTGCGCGGCTACGGGCACCGCGGTCGAGATCAATTCGAGACCCGAGCGCCGCGATCCTCCGCCCGATCTGCTGAAGCTTGCCGTCGAGCACGGCTGCCTGGTGTCGATAGACACCGATGCTCACGCGCCTGGGCAGCTGGAGTGGCTGGTGCTCGGTTGCGAGCAGGCTGTCGACGCCGGCGTCGATCCTTCGCAGGTCGTCAACGCCCGGCCGGTCGACGAGCTGTTGGCTTGGACCGGATCGCACGGCGGGTGATGCGGGTGGTGCCGAGGCCCTCAGCCGGCCGCCTGCGCGTCAGCCCGCGCGTAGATCGCGCTGGATGCCGTAGAAGACCCACACGCCGCCGATCATCACCGGCCGATGTCCGGTGGCGAGCTCGATCGCCTTCAGCACGGTCTGCGGGAAGTAGCCGACGGGGTCGACGATGACGGTGCTGATGTCGTAGCGGGTGAGCGAAGCTCGCACGTTGGCGATGGTGGCGGCGTCGAGGGGTGGCATGCGCATGCCGAGCGGGGACTTCTTCTTCGGATTCGTCTCGGCGTCGACGAGGATCACCTCCAGCGTCAAGGGCTTGAGCAGGGGCGGGAAGCTGACGCCTTCTCCTTGTTGGCCCCGCCGTGCGGCATCTGCATCCAGCAGACGGAACCGCATCTGGGTCTCCGCCTGCCACAGCACCGAGGAGACCTGCACGCCGTTCTCGGAGGCGGGGTAGATGAGCACCGGCGTGCCGGACGGGATCTGGTCGTAGTCCGCCGCTGTTTCGAAGTAGGCAGGGACCGGCGTCATCGACAGCGGGTATGGCCAGCGCGGGACGAGAGGTAACAGGGCGACGGCGGCAACAACTCCGACCGCCGCCGGGCTCAGCCAGGCGCTGCGGCCGCGACGGGGCTCGGAAGCCTCGGCCGGCTCGGTCGCTCCGCCGCCCCTCATCCGCCAGAGCCCCCGCGCCAGGGCGAGCGCCAGGAACAGGTAGCCGAAGAGGAACCACCTGATGGCGATCAGGCTGTCCAACAGCGGCAGGTGGGCGAACACCCTGAACGGCAACCAGATGCCGGTGTCCTGGCCGTCGAAGTTGAGCACCACTCCCATGCTGATCAGGTAGGTCAGCGCCACGACGGAGGTGCTGACGACGATGACCGGGTCCCTGCGGTAGCGGATGACGAGATAGGCGAGCAGGACCAGGAGGGGGATGCCGATGTAGGCCGCGTTCTCGACAGTGTTCTCCGCCGCGAAACGAGACCCCACGACCCCCAGGTGTCCCAGCGAGAAGAAGCTGAACCGCGTCGGGTAGACGGCGCTCAGCACGTCGGCCCGGTACCGGTCGAGCGAGGCGATCGGCTGCTCCGGTCCGCTGAGGTGGCCCGGGCCGGCCACCGCCATGTATATCGGGTAGCCGGTGAGGGGGATGAAGCTGGCCAGGCTCCAAGCCACCGACTGGAGGACGTGGCGAGCGCGACGGCGGACCTCCGACGACCGCCAGAGGGCGAGCCCGATGGCAACGAGAGCGGCGAGGATCGCCGCGTCGGCGAGCAGCTCGGAGGAGATGCCGTACTGGGCCGCGGCGACCACGCCGAGGAGGAGCCCCGCGCGCCTGGCCGACCATGACTGGCGCACCAGCACCTCGTCGACGAGCAGCAGCAAGATCGGTATCAACGGCACGAACGTCAGGTTCGGGTGACCGTAGCTGTGGTCGGTCATGAACGGCGAGAAGCCGAACAGCAGCCCGCCCGCGAAGGCTGCCGGCGCCCAGGGCACCCATCGCTTCAGCAGCACCAGGAACATCGAGGTGGCCGACAGCACGAACGCCAGGTGGGCGACGAGGTTCATGGCGACGATCGGCCCGGCCGTGAGCGAGACCGGCGCCATCAGAACCCCGACGAACGGCATCGTCGTGTTGATGGCGTAGTTGGCGCCATGCGGGTAGTCGACGTAGGTGGTGTAGAAGGGATTGTGGCTGTGCAGGATCGCCCACGGCGTGAACTCCAGGAACGAGCCCATCTTCACGTAGTCGCCACAGTTGCAGACCGGCATCGAGCGGGCGTCCCAAGGCGCGAGCGGCCAGAAGGCGATCACCGACAGCGTGACGTAGACCGCTATCGGGATGCCGATTCGCAGGACCTGACGCCAGGTCTCCCGGTCCCCCCTCCATCGCACGGCGGCCATATTTACAGGCGACGGATAGGTGCTAGGTAGCATCGCCCCTGTGCAGCTACCCGTGATGCCTCCCGTCTCGCCGATGCTCGCCAAGCTCTCGCGGGAGATGCCGGAGGCGGAAGGCCTGATCTACGAGCCGAAGTGGGACGGCTTCCGCTGCATCGCGTTTCGGGACGGCGACGAGATCGAGCTCGGGAGCCGCAACGAGCGGCCCCTCACCCGCTACTTCCCGGACATAGTCGCCGCACTCGGGCCGAACGTGCCCGAGCGGTGCGTGATGGACGGCGAGATCGTGATCACCAGCCCGAAGGGGCTCGACTTCGACGCCTTGTTGCAGCGGATCCACCCTGCCCAGTCGAGGGTCCGCATGCTCGCCGAGACGACGCCCGCCTCCTTCGTCGCCTTCGACCTGCTTGCCCTCGATGGGCGGGACCTCCGCTCGGAGCCCTTCGTGGAGCGGCGGTCCCTGCTCGAGTCGGCGGTCGGCGCGATGGCCTCACCCCCCGTCTACGTGACCCCGGCGACGCGGGATGCGGAGGTGGCACGGGACTGGTTCTCGCGTTTTGAGGGGGCGGGGCTGGACGGTGTCGTGGCGAAGTCCGAGACCTTGGCCTACCGGGAGGGCGAGCGGGCGATGCTGAAGGTCAAGCACGAGCGAACGGCGGACTGCGTCGTCGCCGGCTTCCGCTGGCACAAGGATGGCGCCGGCATCGGATCGCTGCTGCTCGGCCTCTACGACGAGGAGGGCAAGCTGCACCATCTCGGTGTCGCATCTGGCTTCGCGGTGGCCCTGCGCAAGCAGCTGGTCGACGAGCTGGCGCCGTACCGCGTGGAGATGTCCGAGCATCCCTGGGCCGGTTGGGCGATGGCTGGAACCGGCGACGCTACAGGCGGCGCCACAGGTGGGAGCGGCGAGAACGCCGGCAACTGGAGGCGGCCGGGGGCGCCCAGCCGCTGGAACGCCGGCCGCGACCTCTCGTGGGAACCGCTCGAGCCGCGGCTCGTGTGCGAGGTCGGCTACGACAACCTCCAAGGAGACAGGTTCAGGCACGCCACCAGCTTCCGCAGATGGCGTCCAGATCGAGATCCCTCCTCCTGCACATACAGCCAGCTCGACGTCGCCGTCCCCGAGGAGCTGAGCCGCGTGTTCGGCGCCGGGAGAGACTGAGCGGCTGTCGGGCAGCCTGGAGTTCGGGTGGCAGGACGGCCGGCGACTACCGCCCGACTGCCAGCTTGGCGACCCTCGCCGGCAACTCTCGATCGCGCAGGCGCTCGCACAGCTCGTCGAAGCCTTCGGTAGGGCCCCGCCACCGCAGCTCCTCCACGTCGCTCATCAGTGATTCGTCGATCCGAGCGGTGGCGATGTCCCGGAAGAGCATCGCCAGGTCGCGCTGCTGGCGCAGGGTGGCGGCAAGGTTGGCGGAGCCTCGTACGCCGCGGCGCAGCTTCTCGTCCCAGTCGTCGGCATGGTCGGGGATGGCGGGGATGTGGCCGTAGTGGGCGAGCACGGTGGAGGCGGACTGCTTCCCCCACCCGGGCAGGCCCGGATAACCGTCCGCCGTGTCACCGACCAGAGCCAGCAGGTCGGGGATGGAGCCGGGCGAGACGCCGAACTTCGCCTTCACACCTTCTTCGTCCAGCACCAGCTGCTTGCGCCTGTCGAGCTCGACGACCCTCGTCCCCACCACGCACTGGGCGAGGTCCTTGTCAGGGGTGCAGATGAAGACCCGGCCCACCCCGCCGTCACGTGCGGCCACCGCAGCGGCGGAGGCGAGAGCGTCATCGGCCTCCAGGTCGACCATCGCCCAGAGCCGCACACCGAGAGCGCTGACCGCGTCCTCGAGGATCTGGAACTGGGCGAGGATCGCCTGCGGCATGCCTGCGCTCGACTTGTAGCCGGGCCACATCTCGTTCCGGAACGACTCGATCACGTGGTCGGTAGCCACTCCGAGATGCGTGACCCCCTGCGAGATCATCGTGACCAGTGACCGGGTCACGGCCCGCGCCGCTCCAACATCGGACGCCCCGGACGGAGGCGCGGGCGCGGACGTGGCGTCGGGAGGGGCACCGCGGCCGGCGCCCTTCGGGCCCGCCATCCCGTAGAACTGCCGAAACAGCTCGTACGTCCCGTCGATCAGGTAGACATCGAAGGCGGTCGACACGAGCGGCACCTTAGCCAGAAGGTGCGCGCTGCGATTGCTGCTCGCCGGCTACGGGTCGTGCCGATCGCGCAATCCGCGACCTGCCCAGCCGGAGCCGGCCCTGGCGGCTGATCGGGACCGGGTCGGCGGGGACCGTCTCCTTGTACTGGCAGGGGTCGCAGAGGTAACGGCCTGAGCGGAGGCGGGTGGGGCGCCGCTCGCCGCACGTCCCGCAGCGGTGGTCGAAGTAGACCAGGTTCTCGGGTTGGTAGGTGCGGCGGCGTGCCAGCTCGTCAAGGCGCCGTTGCGCAGCGGGCGAGAGCCGCCAGCGATCGGTCCGCCCAGCCGAAGCAGGATCAGGCGACGCAGGACCAGGCGACGCCGAGCTGTCAGGAGGGCTGCCCTGCGGATCGACCTCGACGAGCAGCCCCGAGGACAGCAGACCCCAGAGCAAGGCGTTGAAAGCCTCGATGGAAGGCTCCTCAGACGAGAGATGGGTCGCCACCCCGTCCTGCATTTCCCTCGCACCTCCAGCCGCTAGACACTCGCCTCTCCACAGTGTGCATGTGTCGTGCTCGATTGCGGTGTCAGGTGGATGCGTTTTCCGGTAAACCTGGGGACGTGCGGTCGGCATCCGCGACCTCCGAGGTCTCGCTCGCCATCGGCGGGATGACTTGCGGAGCCTGCGCGGCCAGGATCGAGCGGCGGCTGAACGCTCTCGACGGTGTGCGGGCCACCGTCAACTACGCCTCCGAACGGGCTCTGCTCACGGTGGACGAGGACGTCGCCGACGCACCGTCGATCGACAGGCTGATCGATGAGGTGCGGCGCGCCGGTTACACGGCCCACGTGGAGCGCTCCCTCGACGGGCGAGCACCAGCGGGCGGCGAACAAGCGGGGCGGCCGCAAGGTGACACAGGTGACAGCCCACGACGGGAGGGCCGCCCACGGGATGATGGCGGCGAGGGCCCCGACGGCCATGACCGTCACGACGAACGCGAGGACCGCGCCCGCATGCTCGGGCTTCGCCTGGCCGTGTGCGGGATCCTCTTCCTACCGCTTTGTGACCTGTCGATTCTGTTCTCGTTGCTGCCGTCGCTGCGCTTCTCCCGCTGGCAGTGGCTGCTGGTGGCGCTGGCGGCCCCGGTGGTCACATGGGCGGCCTGGCCCTTCCACTCCGCCGCGCTGCGCCACCTTCGGCACGGCTCGGCGACGATGGACACGCTTGTTTCGCTGGGGATAGTCGCCGCCTCGGCCTGGTCCTTCTACGCCATGTTCTGGCGTGACAACCGCGCCCCCTCCGGCTCGATCTGGTTCGCCCTCGCCCGCCAGCCTGGTGGCTCGCTCTACTTCGACGTCGCCGCCGGCGTCACCACGTTCCTCCTGGCGGGCCGGTACCTGGAGGCGAGATGGCGGCGGCGGACGGGTGGCGCCCTGCGAGCTCTAGCGGCAGTGGGCGCCAAGGAAGCCGTCGTCGTCGACGTCACCGGTGCTGAACGCAGGGTGGCAGCTTCCAGCGTGGCAACTGGCGACCTCATCGTCGTGCGTCCAGGCGAGACGATCGCGGCCGACGGGTTGGTCGAGTCGGGCGCCGCCAGTATCGACAGCAGCTCGATGACCGGCGAGTCCGTGCCGGTGGAGGTCGCCGCAGGCGACGCCGTCGTCGGGGGCACCGTGGCGCTCGGCGGCCGCCTGCTGGTACGAGCCACCCGGGTCGGGGCTGAGACCCAGCTGGCGCAGATGCTCCGACTGGTGGAGAGCGCGCAGAACCAGAAGGCGTCGGTCCAGCGCCTCGCCGACCGCATCGCGTCGGTGTTCGTCCCTACGGTGATCGTGCTGGCGTTGCTGACCCTCGCAGGATGGCTGGCGAGCGGCGGCGGTGCTGAGCGCGCCTTCAATGCCTCCCTGTCGGTGCTGATCGTCGCCTGCCCGTGCGCTCTCGGCCTGGCGACACCGGCTGCACTGCTGGTGGCGTCCGGCAAGGGCGCCCGGCTCGGCATCTTCTTCAAGGGCTACCGCTCTCTCGAAACTTCGCGGCAGCGTCGACACGGCCGTCCTCGACAAGACGGGGACCCTGACCGAGGGGCGGATGGCTGTCGTGGCCGCCGAGGCGGTGCCCGGTTGCGACACCCGCGAGGCACTCCGTCTGGCTGCCGCCGTCGAGCGAGCCTCCGAGCATCCGGTCGCCCGGGCGATCGTGGCCTTCCACGGTGATGAGGAACTCCTCCCTCCGGTCGAGGAGTTCGAGGCTCGAGCCGGCCTCGGCGCTCGCGGCACGGTGGAGGGGCGGCGGATCGAGGTGGGGCGGCGGCGCGGCGGCTGGGTGGTCCCCCCCTGCATCGAGAGCCGGTGCGCCGAGTGGGAGGCGGGCGGCCGTACCTCGGTGCTGGTGGCGAGCGAGGGTCAGGTCATCGCCGCCGTGGCGCTCTCCGACACGCTCCGGCCCGAGGCGGAGGCGATGGTGCGGCGGCTGCACGAGCTCGGGCTTCGTTGCGTGCTCGTGACGGGCGACAACGAGACGACCGCCCGCGCCATCGCTGCCGCCATCGGGATCGAGGAGGTCTTCGCCAACGCCTCGCCGGTCGAGAAGGTACGGGTGGTCGAGCAACTCCGCGCCGGCGGCCGTGCGGTGGCGATGATCGGGGACGGCGTCAACGACGGCCCGGCACTGGTTGCAGCAGACCTCGGGCTGGCTGTCGGATCAGGCACCGACGTGGCGATCAATGCCGCCGATCTGCTCGTGGTGCACGACGACCTGATGGCGGTGCCGGCGGCGATCGAGCTGGCGCGCCAGACGCTCCGTACGATCAGGGGAAACCTGGCCTGGGCCTTCGCGTACAACGTCGCCGCCATTCCCGTCGCCGCCCTCGGGTTGCTGAACCCGCTGGTGGCGGGTGCCGCCATGGCGCTCTCCTCGACGTTCGTGGTCTGGAACAGCTCTCGCATCGGTCGATCACCCCGGCGCCGCTGGGTCCGCCAGCAGGCACGGACGTCGACAGCGGGCCGCGATCAGGTGAAATAGCCCTCGCGGAGGGTAATCAGCAGGTGATGAGCGCCAGACAGGTCGCCAGGCCGAGCCCGGACCGGCTCGCCTCGGCGGCCCCTGGGAGTGCAGGGGGCTTGCGCCGGCCACGTCTCGGCCTGGCGATGCTCTCGCTGGTCCTCTTCCTGACGTTCCTCGACAACACCGTCATCAGCGTGACGCTGTCGAGCATCCAGGGCTCCCTCGGGGTCGGGGTCACCGGCCTGCAGTGGGTCGTAGGCGCCTACGCCTTGGTCTTCGCCAGCTTGATGTTGCCGGCCGGCACGATCAGCGACCTGTTCGGGCGCAAGAAGGTGATGCTCGGCGGTGTGGCGGTCTTCTGCGTCGGGTCGGTCATCGGGGCGCTGGCGACGAACGTCGAGATGCTCTGGGCCGGGCGGGCGGTGATGGGACTCGGTGCCGCGGCGTCGGAGCCCGGCACCCTCTCGATGATCCGCCACATGTACACGGACCGCCGCGAGCGGGCGCAGGCTCTCGGCGTCTGGGCGGCGATCTCCGGCCTGGCGCTGGCGGCCGGGCCGGTCCTCGGCGGTGCCCTCGTCGGGGTGTGGTCGTGGCGAGCGGTCTTCTGGTTCAACCTCTTCTTCGGGCTCGTGGCTCTCGTCGGGGCCGCTCTCGTCCTGCCCGAGAACGCCGACCCGCAGAACCGGCGGCTCGACCTTCCCGGTTTCCTCCTCGGGTCGGCCTCCGTGGCCTGTGCCACCTTCGCCACCATCGCCGGCGAGACCTCCGGCTACCGCAGCGGATGGGTGGAGGCGCTCTACGGGGTGGCGGTGGTGGCCCTCGCGGCCTTCGTCCTCGTCGAGCGCCGTGCCGCCAACCCGATGCTCAACCTCCGCTACTTCAAGCTGGCGCCGTTCTCGGGCTCGATGTTCGTCGCCTTCGCCACCTACTTCGCCGTCTTCTCGATCTTCTTCTTCGTGTCGCTCTACCTGGAGGTGGTGGGTTCCCAGTCGGGCTATGCGATCGCCCTCGACTTCCTGCCGATGGCGGTGGGCATGATCGTTGCCGCGGCCCTGACGGGAGTCTGGGTGGCGCGAGCGGGAGCGCGGGTGCCGATGGTGTTCGGCTGCCTGTTGTCCGGCACCGGCATCGTGCTCACCGACGTGATGCTCTCGCCCACGAGCGGGCTCTCGACGATCGGGTGGACCATGACGCTGGCGGGGGTGGGTTTCGGGATCGCGGTGGTGCCCGTCACATCCGTGGCACTGACGGTCATACCTCCCGAGCACTCGAGCCAGGCAGCCTCGGCGACGAACACCAGCCGGGAGCTCGGCGCGGTGGCCGGCGTGGCCGTGCTCGGTTCGGTGGTGAACGGTCAGCTGACGGTCGACCTCCTGCGCAGGCTCGCTCAGCTCGGGATCCCGGTCCCCTTCCGGCAACTGGTCATCAACGCCGTGACCACCGGCTCGATCGGCAATCAAGCGGCGAGCGCCGAGCAGAACAAGGCGATATCAGGCTTGGTGCGGGAGGTGGTGGGCGCAGCCTACGGAGCGTTCCAGCACGGCCTCGACCTCTCGCTGTCGATCTCGGCCGCCCTCGTGCTGCTGGCGGGGGTGGTCGCGGCGTTCACCATCCGCCGTGTCCCGACGAGGTTGGCGGCGCGGTTGGGCCTCATCGACCTTCCCGCCCGCTGGCAGTCGCGAGTCGCAGCGCGTGCTGCCGCCGACGAACAGCCGGTCAGTCCTTCCGGCCGCTGACCGCCAGGCCTCTCCCGACGGCGCAGGGATCAGAGCCGGTCCGCGATCTCCTTGTAGGCAGGCTCGAGTGAGCGGAAGCGAACCCAGAAGTCGAGCTCCTCCCCGGCGAGCATCGCCATCAGGTTGTCGAGGTGGGCGTGCCACCCGGCTCCTACCCCGGCTGCCATACGACCGGTGAGGTCACGGTGGTAGAGGACGAGCTCGATCGTTTCCTCCTCCGGCCTCAGATCGAAACGCACCACGGAGGCCCCTGCGTCGTCCTCCCACGTGTACTCGAGGGTGCGGGGCGGGTCGAAGATCGTCACCAGGCCCCGTGCCTTCCCGTCGTCGCCCCAATCGAAGAGCGCCTCGCCCCCGACTCGAGGTTCGAGCACCACTCGCTCGGCGAGCATCCAAGCCGCCACCGTTGCAGGATCGGTCAAGGCGGACCAGACTTCGTCAGCCGATCCCTGGATCCTCCGCACGTGGCGGACCGATCGGAGCTCACCCTGAGCCGCCAGCTCGCCAAGCTCGCCAAGCTCGCCATCACTCATCTCGTCCCCTCGCTCTCTCGTCGGTGGACGGCCCCCCGCTGATGCGGGACGACCTTTCGTGCGTTCTGACCCGTAATTGGCACCTTCTGCAGCAAAGCTCGCCTGCCTGCCGCGACCTCGTGCTCCAAACGGTCAAGACGTGCCGTCCAGGAAGCCCGGGTCCTGCATACCCACTCGTCGATCTCCTCGAGTGGCGCCGGATCGAGCGAGTAGAAGCGTTGCTGGCCCACCGGCCGCACTCTCACCAGCCCCACCTCGCGGAGCACTCTCAGGTGCCGGGAGACGGCCGGCTGACTGATCGCGAACCGTCCCGCCAACCGACCTGCACTCTCCTCCCCCTCCGCCAGCAGCTCGACGATCCTGCGCCGGGTGGGGTCTGCGAGCGCCGCCAAGCCGTCCATCGAACCTGTATAACTCGATCAATAAATAACTGTCAAGTTAAATAGTCCGGCTCCCAGGATTCGTCCGGGTTGGAAGACGCCCAACGGGGTAGACGGCACGAGATGCAACGGACTGCCGAGGGCCAGACGACGACAACCATCAGCCCCGTCGGCGTCCCGACGGTTCCCGCGCCGGGCAGTGCCGGCAGGGTGGGTCACGCGCCGGGCGGTGCCGACAGGGTGCGGAGCGGTCCGGGCGGCCTGTCAGAAGGGTCGCCCGAGCGCAACAGGCGGTCAGCACCCGAGCTGTTCGCCGTCTGGGCCCCTGCAGCGGAGCGCGTCGACCTGCACGTCATGAACCACCCGGTGGCGATGGAAGCCGGCCGTGACGGCTGGTGGCGGCCCTCGGTCGCTCTTGGCGAGGCCCTGGCGGGGCTCTCGTCGGCGCGATACGGGTTCTCCCTCGACGAGGGGCCGGTTCGTCCGGACCCGCGATCGCAGTCGCAGCCTGAGGGTGTGCACGGGCTGTCCGAGGTCGTCGACCACGAGAGCTTCCTCTGGACCGACAACTCCTGGCGAGGAGTCTCGCTGCCGGGCGCCGTCCTCTACGAGCTGCACGTCGGGACGTTCACCCCCGAAGGCACGTTCGAGGGCGTGATCGAGCGGTTGCCGCACCTTGTCGAGCTCGGCGTCGACGCCATCGAGCTGATGCCGGTAGCGGAGTTCGACGGCAGGTGGGGGTGGGGGTACGACGGGGTGAGCCTTTACGCACCGCACCACGCCTACGGCGGCCCGACCGGCTTGAAGCGGCTGGTCGATGCATGCCACGCGGCCGGCCTCGGCGTCGTCATCGACGTCGTCTACAACCACCTCGGTCCTTCCGGGAACCACCTCGCTGAATTCGGGCCGTACTTCACGGACCGCCACGTAACCAACTGGGGGCCAGCCGTCAACTTCGACGGGGCTGGCAGCCACCAGGTGCGGCGTTTCGTCGTGGACAACGCCGTCATGTGGCTGCGGGACTACCACGCCGACGGGCTCAGGCTGGACGCCGTCCACGCAGTGCTCGACCAGTCGGCGCGCCACATCCTCGAGGAGCTCTCCGAGGAGGTGGATGCGCTCGCCGCCCACGTCTGCAGGCCGCTCTTCGTGATAGCGGAGTCCGACCTCAACGATCCCCGTTTCGTCTCGCCACCCCAGCTCGGCGGCTACGGGATGGACGCCTGCTGGGCAGACGAGTGGCACCACGCCCTTCACAGCGTGCTCACCGGCGAGCGGTCCGGCTACTACTCGGACTTCGGCTCGTTGGCGTTGCTCGGAAAGGTAATCCGCCAAGCCTGGGCGTACGACGGTCAGTTCTCGGAGCACCGGCAGCGCCGCCATGGGAGACCGCCGGTCGGGCTGACCGGAGATCGATTCGTCGTCTTCACCCAGAACCACGACCAGGTGGGCAACCGGGCGGTCGGGGAACGTCTGGGGGCGCTCACGAGCGAGGGTCGCCTGCGGGTGGCGGCAGCGCTGCTCCTCACGAGCCCCTTCACGCCGATGCTCTTCCAAGGCGAGGAATGGGGCGCCGGCACCCCCTTCCTGTACTTCACGGACTTCGCCGACAGCGACCTCGGCGAAGCCGTGAGCGAAGGCCGGCGGAACGAGTTCTCCTCCTTCGGCTGGGAGCCGTCCGAGGTACCCGATCCCCAGCAGCCCTCGAGCTTCAAGCGTTCACGGCTCGACTGGGCGGAGCCGACGCGCCTCCCGCACAGTGATCTGCTCGCCTGGTACCGGGAGCTGATAGCGCTGCGCCGATCGGTCCCCGCGCTGAGCGACCATCGAGCCGACAGCATCAGCGTCGAGATTGACGAGGAAGCGCAGTCGATCACGGTTGCTCGGCAGGACGTCCTCGTGGTCGCCAACCTCGGGCGCTCCCCCATCCGCCGCGCCGCCCGGGGTGCAGAGTTGCTGGCGGCGTCGACGGACGGGGTCCGCCTGCGAAACGACGACCTGGCTGTGCCGGCCGATGCCGTGGCGATCGTGCGACTCGCCGCAGATCGCTTCGGCGAGCACGAGCGGCGAGAGGTCGAGCCGGAGCTCGCACCGCCCGAGGACGTGGACGCCGAGCCCGGTTCTGCCGATGCCTGAGATCGAGTCCTGGCCGGGGCGGGCCTACCCGCTCGGCGCCTCCTACGACGGAGCCGGAACCAACTTCTCCATCTTCAGCGAGGTTGCCGACGCCGTCGAGCTCTGCCTGTTCGACGACGAGGGCGCCGAGACCCGCTTGGCCTTCGAAGAGGTGGACGCCTACTGCTGGCACGCCTACCTGCCTTCGGTCGCTCCCGGGCAGCGCTACGGCTACCGGGTGCACGGCCCTTGGGATCCGGCCAACGGCCTCTACTGCAATCCCGCCAAGCTGCTGCTCGATCCCTACGCCCGGGCGGTCGACGGCAACATCGACTGGAACGAAGCTTGCTTCGCCTACCGGTTCGGCTCCGAGGACGAGCGCAACGACCTAGACGACGCCGGCCACGTCTTCAAGGGCGTCGTGCACAACCCCTTCTTCGACTGGGGCAACGATCGCCCGCCCGCCACGCCGTTGCACAGGTCGGTGATCTACGAGGTGCACGTGAAGGGCTTCACCGCCCGCCACCCAGAGATCCCGGCTGAGCAGCGGGGGACCTACGCCGGCCTGGCGCACCCGGTCGCCGTCGAGTACCTCGAGGACCTCGGGGTGACCGCCGTCGAGCTGCTGCCCGTGCACCAGTTCGTGCACGACTCGCACCTGCTCGAGAAGGGGCTCCGCAACTACTGGGGGTACAACTCCATCGGCTTCTTCGCCCCTCACGGCGACTACTCCGCCGGCGGCACGCTCGGCCAGCAGGTGCAGGAGTTCAAGGCCATGGTGCGGACCCTGCACGAGGCCGGGATCGAGGTGATCCTCGACGTCGTCTACAACCACACGGCCGAGGGCAACCACCTGGGGCCGATGCTGTCCCTGAAGGGCATCGACAACCCGGCCTACTACCGGCTCGTCCCGGGCGATCCCCGCCACTACTACGACACGACGGGAACGGGGAACAGCCTCAACGTGCGCCACCCGCGCAGCCTGCAGCTGATCATGGACTCGCTGCGCTACTGGGTGACCGAGATGCACGTGGACGGGTTCCGTTTCGATCTGGCCGCGACCCTCGCCCGGCAGTTTCACGAGGTGGACCGGCTGTCTGCCTTCTTCGATCTGATCGAGCAGGACCCGGTCGTCAGCCAGGTCAAGCTGATCGCCGAGCCCTGGGACATCGGCGACGGCGGCTACCAGGTGGGCAACTTCCCACCGCTCTGGTCGGAGTGGAACGGCAAGTTCCGCGACACGGTGCGCGACTTCTGGCGGGGTGAGCCGGCAACGCTGCCCGAGCTGGCCTCGCGCATCACGGGCAGCCCCGACCTCTACCAAGCGGACAACCGCCGGCCACTCGCCAGCATCAACTTCGTGACTGCCCACGACGGCTTCACGCTCGCCGACGTCGTCTCCTACAACGAGAAGCACAACGAGGCGAACGGAGAGGACAACAACGACGGAGAGAGCCACAACCGCTCCTGGAACTGCGGCACCGAGGGGCCGAGCGACGATCCGCAGGTGGTGGCGCTGCGGCGGCGCCAGGTCCGCAACTTCCTGGCGACCCTGCTGCTGTCGCAGGGTGTCCCGATGCTGCTCGCCGGCGACGAGATCGGGAGGACGCAGCAGGGCAACAACAACGCCTACTGCCAGGACAACGAAGTCTCCTGGCTGGACTGGGACGCAGCCGACGAGCAGCTGCTGGAGTGGGTGCGGATGCTGGTGCTGCTCCGCAAGGACCACCCGGCCTTCCGCCGCCGGCGCTGGTTCCAGGGCAGACCTGTGCGGGGGGGTGTCGACGTCGCCTGGCTGCGCCCGGACGGCAAGGAGATGGACGACAGCGACTGGAGCTCCGGCTTTGCCCGATCCGTCGGCGTCTTCCTCAACGGGCAGGCGGTCCCGGGATCGGACGAGCGGGGGCGGCCGCTGAGCGACGACTCGTTCCTACTGCTGATGAACGCCCATGACGAGGCGATCCACTGGACGATCGAGGCTCGGTCAGGGTCTGGCTACGAGGTGGTGCTCGACACGGCCGGCAACCTCGAGCCGGGCGAGGCCGTTGCGGTCGACAAACCATTGCCGGTCGACTGGAGATCCGTGGTGCTGTTGAAGGAGGTCTGAGGCGCGGGCTGTCGCAGTCGCCGAGGCGGCTGGGCGCGGCTGCGGGAGCGGAGGTAGCGGCGGCCGACGGGGGAGCGGCGGCGGCGGCCCGGGTGGCCCCGCCGAGGACTCGGGAGGCGAGCGCCGGCGAGAGGACCAGGAAGAGAGCCGCCACCATCAACCCCAGCTGGCGGTTGACGCTGCCGCGGAGTGGTGGGGGCGCGGGAATCGACTCGAAGCCTTGGGATTCGACAGCCATCGGCGCTCAATGTGCCCGAAGAGGCGGTCAGCGAAACTCCGCGGCGAAGTTGTGCGCCGGCGCGACGAAGCCCCGAGCCGGTACGGCTCGGGGCTTCTTGTCGCTATCAGACGCCTGAACAGGGGGCGCCTGTTGGCTTCGTACTTACGGGAGGCTCCCGTTCGGCGCCTGCGTAAGGGGGCCGAAGCCGTTGGTGCTGTAGCCGCTAGTCTTTGCCGTGTTGGCGACGGCTGCCGTGAACAAGCTTGCTTTGCAAGCCGAGGCTTCGCCACGACCTCGCCGACATAGGTCGTTCCCGCAGCCGTGAGACCGTCGAACGAGGCCGTTGGAGCGGCAGTCAGATCGATGATCCCCCAGCACACGTGAGTGCCACTGGATAGGCGGCAGCAACGAAGGAGCTACCGGCGGAAACCGAGCCACGGCGTGTCCTTCACGTCGTAGGAGATGACGTGCGGCGAGTTCGACGACCCGCCGGAGACGAGGCTCAGGCCGGTGTCGACCGGCCCGAGCGAGATGGCGACATAAGTCTGGTTGTTCTGCGTGTACCAGGTCTTCGCTCCGGTCAGAGCGGTCTGCAGGTTCGCCTGCGCGGCGGTATCGTTCGCCGACTGCGTTACCGACAGGAACGTCGGGATTGCGATCGCCAGCAGGATACCGATGATCAGCAGCACGACCAGGAGCTCGATCAGCGTGAAGCCTTCGTCGACCTCCTCACCGCCGCTCACCCTGCGCCTCGCCACATCGGCAAGACTCTTGAGTTTTACCATTGAAGTTTAACCCTCCGTGTTGAATGAATATTCAATTGCTGCGGTAAGACATGACGGTGGAACTGATTGCTGCCTCCCTCTATCGACCCTGTACGGTCGGACCTTTAGCGGTTTTGGTCCGCAGCGGCTGACCTCTCCCTCCAGCAGGCCTGACCAGGTCCTTTACGGAGCCCGTCGACGATCGCGGACCGTGGCCGCGGCCGGGGCAACAGGTGTCAGAAGGGGCTCAGCGCACGGCCACGAGGAGGGCCACATCGTCGCTGCCCTCCAGGCGAGGCAACATGCCCGACAACAAACGATCGGCGAGCTGCTCTGCGTCCAGGTGGTCGACGCTCTCGGCGAGCTGGCCCAGGTGCGCGTACGCGCCCTCCCACGACACCGCTCGCTGCTCGATCAAACCGTCGGTGAACATCATCAGGGCGCTGTCGGGCTCGAGAACGATGCGTGTACCCAGCCGCTCGTCCGGCTCGACCGACCCGACGGGGCGGCCCACCGGAACGTCGACCGTTCGTGCAACACCCCTTGCAGAAGGATCAGCGCAGGGTGCCCAGCCGATGCCAGCTCGAGCTCTCCGCTGGCAAGATCGAGCACGCCGACCAACACCGTCGCCATCCTCGCCATCCGCGATGCCGCCACCAGCCGACCGAGCCGAGAGAGCGCCAGTGCGGGATCGCCGCACCCGCAGCGAAGGCTGCAAAGCCCTCCTTCAGCCATTGGCGCAACCCCACCGGCACGAGGACGCTCGTGTCCTTCCCGACGAGCGTTCCCTCCGGCCACTCGAGAAGGCGCTCAGCGGCAGGGTTGGCGTAGACGATCCGCCCGGACCCGGCCGTCGCCACCACCGCCTCCTGCAGACTGTCGAGGACGGCGCGAGCGGTAGGGGGTGGCCAGCCGTCGTCTGATGCTCCCCCCGACACGTCGACAACGCTACCCGTGTCCGGAACAGACGCCCAGACGCGGATGCGCCGGCCGATCCAGCGGACCGGCCGGCGCCACCGCCGCTACTGATCGGGCGGGACGATCAGGAGGCCTTCTTCCACTTGACGCTGAAGGTCGCGCCACCGGAGCTGAGCGCGCTCGGCTGCGCCTTCACCGCCTTCGAGCTGTCGACCATTGTGATCTCGTCTACGGTCGCCGCCCCCGAGCCGGTGACCGTGCCGCTCTTGCCCTTGTAGGTGTTCTTGGAACTGGTCGACTTCCAAGTCCCGAAGTTCACGAGCGGGTAGACGTTGCCACTGCTGACGCAGCAGGGCGCCTCGGCTATCCACTCGGCGCTCATCCTCTCGCAGGCGGTCGTTCCGCACGCCTTCGAGACGGAGAAGCTGTCGGCGCTATGGCTCGAATCGGTGACGCTGAGCTTGTACTTGCCCCCGGCGTACGTCACCTTCCCCGAGATGCGGTCGCCGGGGGAGACAGTGTGGACGATCTGGACCGAGTTGGTGGGGTACATCTCCCACCAGTCGGCGTACATCGCCGAGCCGCTGATGCACTCGATGATCGTGCCGTCCTGCTCGACCGTCGGGTCGGACGAGCTGATGCCGTCGATGCCGACCCAGAAGGCGGCCAGCGAGGTCGTGGAGGTGCACTTGCCGGTCGGCTCCACCCAGGAGCCGCTCACCGCCGTGAACGTGTCCCTGGCGCCGGTGGCGGCGTAGCCCGACCAGTTGGTGCTGTCCAACTTCTTGATCGTCCCACTCACGCGGACGGTCGTACCGACGTGGCGGAGCAACTCGCTGCGTATGAACTCCTGCGCCAGCTTGACGTTGAAGGTCTTGGCGAGCGCAGCCGGCCTAGCAGCGGTGGCAGCAGAGGCCGAGGCAATCGCCGGGGTCGTTTCGACAGCCAGGGCCACCGTTAGTGCCGCTGCCGCAAGTGCACTGGCGCCGAGCTTCCATCTGTTGTGCATGCGTCTTCCTTTCGCCATCCCCAGAGTGGACTGCAGGTGACCGTATCCCTCGGCGGGAGCGAGGGAAAGCAGCTTCTCTATGGGCGTCGCAGCGTTCACGCAGCGTCGAGATATGTCCCGAGATCTGGTCTGCCGGCCGCGCCGGCAGCTGATGGCGACGGGATCCTCGCCCCGGCGCGGAACGAGGGCACCTCCGCAGAGGTGCCCTCGCCCGATGACAGCTCAGAGACTGGCTCAGGTGGTGAAAGCGCAGTCGTCGAGCGTGAAGTCCGTGGTGCCGCCGAGACCGTCGGTCTCCTTGCCCGTGAACTTGATCGTGATCGAGCCCGAGTAGGTGAGGCCGCTCAGGGTCACCTGGGCATACCCGTTGTTGGTGCTCGGGTCGAACTGGCTGGCGTTCTTGTTCGAGTAGGTGGCGAGCGTCGCCAGCACCGTGCCGGAGCTGTTCAGCACCTGCACCTTGAACGTGTCATAGGCGGTGGTGGTGCCGTCGGACGTGTCGATGTGCAGCCAGAACGAGAGCGTGCTCGAGCAACCTGAAGGCACCGAGATCGCCTGCGAGACGGTGTCCGTGTGAGGCGATCCGTAGCCGTCCAGCCAAGCGAAGTAGTTGCCGCTGTGGGCGATCTCGTACCCGCCGCCTGACGAGTTGGACGTGAGCACGCCCGACGTCAACCTCCACGATGTCGAACCGCTCTCGAAGCCGGGGTTCTTGAACAGCTGCGTCGGCGTGCAACCGCCGCTCGAGTTGACCGTCCAGGAGAACGAGGCAGATCCGCTGGCGCCCGTGGTGTCCTTGGCGGTGACCGTCACGGACGAGGTGCCTGCTGTCGTCGGCGTGCCCGAGATGAGGCCCGACGACGAGTTGATCGAGAGACCTGCCGGCAGTCCGCTCGCCGAGTAGGTGAGCGTTGCGCCACCAGAGTCGCTGGCGTGGATCTGCAGGCTGACGGCGCTCCCGACCGTCGAGGTCTGGTTGCCTGGGTTGGTGACCGTGACGGTGTTGCCGGTCTGCGAGTTGACCGTCCAGGAGAACGAGGCCGATCCGCTGGCGCCGGTGCTGTCGGTGGCGGTGACCGTCACAGACGAGGTGCCGGCTGTCGTCGGCGTGCCCGAGATGAGGCCCGACGAGGAGTTGATCGACAGGCCCGCCGGCAGCCCGCTCGCCGAGTAGGTGAGCGTTGCGCCACCAGAGTCGCTGGCGTGGATCTGCAGGCTGACAGCGCTCCCGACCGTCGAGGTCTGGTTACCGGGGTTGGTGACCGTGACGGTGTTGCCGCTCGGGTTGGTGACGATCGGGTGCGAGATGTCGCAGCCGCCGGCGCCGCCGTTGTAGTCGTTGGCCCAGATCGGCTGGACGGCGAAGCTGCCCGTCGAGAGGGAGATGTTCTGGGCGACGGCCGGGCCGTTGGCGTTCCAGGCGCAGAGGTCGCCGACCTCCTCACCGGCGTCGGCACCGCTCGGTGTCGTCCACCCACCGGCCGGGAACTGGTCGGTGATCGTCTCGTTGTACTCGTGCCCCTCGACGATCGTCACGCCGTCGAGCGTTCCTGCCGATCCCGAGTTGACGTAGTTCTGGCCGCAGCCCGAGCCGGCGTCCGGGATGTAGGGCAGGTTGGTGAACGCAAGCGTCGGTCCAGAGACCGCACCGCCGCCGTCCATGCTCGCGTCAGCCGAGTAGTCGTGCCAGGCGCAAAAGCCCTGCGACTCGTAGCTGTCGGGATCGGTCCCTGTCGGCGAGACGATCACGTACTGCGCATTGCGGTTGGCAGCCGTCGTCGTGAGGCCGAAGTGGGTGGCCGCGTTCTCGGCCTCTTGGGCCAGCTGGTGGGCCGACGAGGTGGAGGGCGAGGAGGACGAGGTGTCCTCCCAGACACCCGACAGAGCACCGCCCGTCGGGTAGGCGACGTGCTGGGTGTTGGTCGACGGGCAGCTGAACGCCCCTGTCGAGACGCCCTGGCAGTACTGGGTCGCCACGCCGCTCCAGGTCTCAGAGTTGGTGCCGAGGCCCTTGAAGAAGGCCTGCAGGTCGGGTGCCATGCCCTGCGGGTCGCCGCTGTAGGTGAAATTGCCGGCGCCGTTGGTCGACTGGGTGCCCCACTGCGAGCCCCAGAACACGAGGTACACCTGCTCGTGGCCGGTCGTCACGCCGACGCCGCTGATGCCGCCGCCGAAGGCGACGTCGTTCGGCCCGGTGGCGGCGAACTGCGCCTTGTGGGTCAGGTAGTAATGCAGGTTCGGCACCAGACCGTGGCGGTAGGGATGGGTGTTGGTTGTAGCCGCACTAGTCGGCGTCGCTGTGGCGATCCCTCCGACCATCCCGGATGCAAGTGCGCCGACGGCCATCGCGCCGGCGAATCTGCGCTTCCAGGAGGAATGTGACGGGATCAACCCCCCGCGGCGCTGCGAGCGGGCACTGACGTGTTCCGGCATGCGTTTGCCCTCTTTCCCCAGTAGCCCCAGGCGTTGGACCCCAACATCAACCCCCGGCCCATGCCCCAGGCACGATGTGCCACTTCTGTGGCACCGAATGGAACTATGTCATGGGTCGGGCCTGATGGCAATGGAATCCGTAGCTTTCTCAGTCGCTCGCCGCACAGATTGACCAGGAATGTCACGGAAGTTGTTGCACCCGTCACCAGTGGTGGCGGCAGCACGGTGAGTGCTCGGAGGCGGGCCTGCTTTCGGCCCATCGTGAGCGGGAAGGCTTGGTGCGACTGCACTATTACTGGTGGGAATCATGACCGCGTGGGCGGCCTCGGTTCACACTGCGGTTCACGACCGGCCGCCCGCAAGGGCGGGCTCAGGCCAAGCCCTGCGCCTCGAACCAGGCGGCCGCGACTCCCTTCGGCACCGCCATCGCCCATGCGTCGAGGACGAGCTCGCGCATCTCATCCAGGTCGAAGGCATCCAACCGGCACTCGATCCAGTTGTAGCGAAGGTCGACGGGCGCCGGCATCAGGAACTTCCCGGGGTAGGTGGACACGAACCCGTCCCGTTCCTCCTTCGGGAAGGCGAAGCCCATCTCGGTCTCGTCCCGCGAGAAGGCCAACCAGACGATCCGCCCGACACGGAACTTCACCCGTCCGCGGACCACGACTTCATATGACCTCGGCAGACCTCCAGCGACGCCCCGGACATCCTCGATCGTCACCACGACGACATTGTGACCGGGCGATGTTCGTGATCGGCCGGGCGGCCCAGCCTCCATACGGCCGCCACGTCCCGATCCCCGCCGGCGACCCTAACCGGCGTCGTCGGGCGCGAGATCGACGATCGCCTCGTGCTCGACCCTGGCGACGACCTCGCCGTCGACCCGGATCTCGACATCCGCAACCGCTCGCTCACCGCCTCGCCGGAAGCGCTCCACGACGACGGTCGATACCGCCGCCTCGGCGCCCGCTCTCACCGCAGAGTGGTGCCAGATCCGGCTCCTCGTGTGAACCCATGCTCCGCGGGCCAGCTCTGCCTGGAAGACGCTGTTCGCAATTGCCGGCCACACCGCGGGGTGCACGAGCCGGGCTGCCGGCGTGAAGGATCGAGGATCACCGGCCCGCTCCGCGTAGTCGGCGCCGTAGTCCTTGTCGAGAGACAGCTCGACGGTCGGCAGCGGCTCACCCGGCTGCTCCACGTAGGACGTCACCGCATCCGGCCACGCCGACACCTCGACCAGGGCGCTCTCAGCGCGCTCGGCGAAAGCTGCCAGATCGAGCCCCCCGTCCTCACGCTCCTCCACCTCGATGTGCAGCCTGTCGCCCGCGAACACCGGCGCCCGCAGGCGAAGGGCCGCCTCGCCCCTACCCAGCCACTCCAGCCCGAAACGCTCGATCACACAGTGGCAGCAGTACGCATAAGAGGTGACCCCGGCAACCAGCGCCCTCTCGAAGCCTGCCGCACGCGCACCCTCATCGGTGTGAATCGGGTTGTGCCCGTGCTCGGGCAGGTTCTGCGCCACGACCTCCCAAGAGCTCAAGCCTGTTCCTCGATCAAGGCGAGCGCCGGGGAGGGCCGTACTGCCAGCACCCGGGCGAGAGAGCGGGGCAGCCACCAGTTGAAGCGGCCGAAGAGCACCACCATGGATGGGACCAGCAGGGCGCGGATCACGGTCGCGTCGAGCAGGATGCCGACGCCGAGGCCGGTCGCCATCACCTTCACGTCGGTGATCGGCGCCGAGGCGAGGCTGACGAACGCCAGGAAGAGGATCAGGGCCGCGCTCGTCACGAGCCGGCCGGTCCGGCCGAGGCCGCCGATTACCGAGGCGGTCGTGGAAGCCCCGCGGTCGTACTCCTCCCGAACGCGGGTGAGGATGAAGACCTCGTAGTCCATCGAGAGCCCGAAGAGGAAGGCGAACACCGAGATCGGGACCCAGAAGGTGATGGCGCCTGTTGCCGGGATCCCGAAGACCGCCGAGGACCCATGACCATCCTGCCAGAACCAGGTCAGCACGCCGAAGGTGGCCGCCAGCGAGACGAGGTTGAGCACCACCGCCTTCAGCGCGAGGAGCGCCGAGCGCAAGGCGCGGGCCAGCAACAAGAACGTCAGAAGCGCCAGCAGCAGCAGCATCAGCGGGGTGTTGCCGTAGACGGCGGAGGCGAAGGCCTGCTGACCGGGTCCTTCACCTGAGACCCCGACGACTCCCGGCAAGGCGGCCACTGCTGCTTCGGCGTCCCGCACGGGAGCGAGCGTGGCGCTGTTCACGGTCTCGACATCCGGCACGACGACGATGTCGGAGAGCCCATGCCGGGTTCCGGAGAGACCGGCAGGCAGAGCCGCTGCCGCGATGCCGGGAGCGGCGGCCAGCGCCTTCACGGTCGGGCCGGCGTCTCCTGCCGACACCAGCACCTCCATCGGCGTGATCACGCCTGCTGCCACACCACCGGTCTGCAGCTGCTGGTAGAGCGAGTGAGCGGCGCCCGACTGCGCCTCCGCCTGGGCGGAGGTCTGCCCGACGCGCAGGTGGAAGACCGGGAAGGTCGCCAGTCCCAGCAGGACAACGGCGGCGGCCGCCGCGAGCCACGGTCGGCGGGCGATGCCGCCCGCCCAAGCAGTCCACATCCGGCTTGCCTTCGCCTCGTTGCGGACACGCGGCCAGTCCCACCGCGGCCCGACCCCCGCGAGGAGGGCCGGCAACAGCGTGAGGACGACCGCCACCGACATCAACGGGATCAGCATCCCTCCGAGGCCCGTGCTGCGGAGGAATGGCACGGGGAGGATGATCAGCGACATCAAGCCGATGGCGACGGTCAGGCCCGACAGCAGCACCGAGCGGCCGGCCGTCTCCATCGCCGCCACCACCGCCTCCTCATTGGTCTTGCCGCGGGCGCGCTCCTCGCGCCATCGCGTGACGAGCAGCAGCGAGTAGTCGATGGCCACACCGAGGCCGACGAGCGAGACCAGGAACTGGACGATGAACGAGACGGAGGTGAGGTAGGAGAGTCCGAGCAGGACCAGGAACGTGGAGAGGATCGACACTGCGGCCACGAGCAGAGGTACCAGTGCCATGAACGAGGCGAACACGAACGCCAATATGGCGAGTGCACCGGCCCCGGCGACGAGGGTCTCGACGAGCACGCTCGGGCCGGCCGAGGTGCCACCGCTGCTCAACGCGTCGACACCGGTCTGGCCGACCGCGAAGCCGGGCAACTGGCGCGTGATCACGGCCACGGAGGCGTCGAGCGCCTTGTTCGAGCCGAACCCCGAGCTCGGCGGGGCGAACAGGTAGGCGAAGGTCGTCCTGCCGTCCTTGGTGACGAAACTCTGATCGCCGGTGTTCGCCACGTCCACCACGCGCACGGCCGGCACGGCGTGGGCGGCAGCTGCGAAGGCGCGGGTGAGCGCCGGCAACTCCGAGTGGACGGTCTGTCCCGGCGGAGCTGTCACGACCAGCACCCCCGGCGTGTTGTTGCCGCCGTTGCCGAAGATCCCCATGATCTTGACGCCTGTCTCGTACGCAGGCTGTCCCGGCAGCGAGAAGTCGTAGCTGAGCCGGCTCGTCAACTGCTGGGCGGCGTACCCGCCGACGGCAAAGCAGGCCAGCCAGATCAGCAGCACGCGCCTCCGGTGCCGGATCACGCTCCGGGCCAGGCGGGCGAGGAAGGTGGGGCGGTGAGGATCAGCCATCGGAGGAATCCTTCTCAGCAGAACCATTCGTACGCGAACAGTTCTATCACGAGAGGTTCCTGATGTAAAGTGTCTGGCGTGCCTGAGCGACCATCGGTGAGCGGCTCCGAGTCGGTGGGGTTCACGTTGTCACAGCTGGGCTTGGAGACGTCGAGGCGTTTCGGGGAGATCGTCGGGGAGATCGGGCTTGAGCCGCGGCAGTTCGCCCTCCTGCGGGGAGTAGCCCGCTGGGAAGGAGACGCTCAGCAGGCGATCGCGGAGCGGCTTCAGATCCCCGCCAGCACGATGGTGGCCATCGTCGACCACCTGGAGGCAGAGCGCCTGCTCGAGAGGCGCCCCGACCCCACGGACCGCCGTGCCCGGAACCTCTACCTGACGCCGGCGGGCCATAAGCGACTCGCTGAGGCGACCACGCTCGCCATGGGACTCGAGTCGACCATCTGCGCCGGACTGCAGAACCGCAAGCGCGATCTACTGCTCGATCTCCTGCGGCACGTCGCACGCAATCTCGACATACCCTCTTGGTCGCTCCCTGACAAGGGGAGCGGGGAGCGACCGGCCGGCTTGTAGCCCGGCGGCTGGATCAGGAGCCGCCGCCGCCCGACACGAGGCGGTATCGATGGGCGCGCGCCGGGGGCTCCGGCTCCAGCGATCCCCAGGCCGACGGGCCGGCGGCGACGATCACTTCGCGGATCTCGTCGCCGATCAACTCCTGCCTCTCCACGAGTGCATCGCGGAGAGCCTCGACCACACGACGGTTCACCTTCAGGAGATTGCTCGCGGTGATCTTGGCCTGGCGCAGCACCGCCTCCACGTCCTGGCGCCCCTCGTCGCTGGAGAGCACCGCTTCGGCGATACCGCGCTCGGTCGCAAGCGCCGAGATCAGGGTGTGGCCCATCCCGTAGCCGCCGATCATCTCGCAAGCCAGGCGCGTCGCTGCGGCAAGGTCACCGGATACTCCTGAGCTCGTCTCGCCGAAGAACAGTTCCTCCGCGGCCATCCCGCCGAAGGCGATCTGGATCAGCGCCTCGCTCTCCGACCGGCTGCGGGTGAACCTTTCCTCGATCGGGGTGTGGGAGAGAAGGCCGAGCGACTCCTTCCGCTTGATGATCGTGAGCACGTCGAGGCGACGACCTTTACCGACCAGCCAGGCGACCGTGGCATGTCCCGCCTCGTGGGTGGCGATGGTCCTCTGCTCGGCCTCGGTGTACTCGACGGGCTGGGCGAGCCCGATCTCGGCGGTCATCCGGGCCTTGAGGATGTCCGCCCAGCTGAGGCGGTCGGCACCGCGGCGGAGGGCCCAGACGAGGGCCTCGTCCAGCAGATGCTCGATCTGCACGGGCGAATAGCCGGCCGTGAGGGCGGCCAGCATCTCACGCCGGTCGGGATCGTCGAGCTCGGCCTCGTGCGACTTCTTGCCGAGGTAGTAGTCGGCAATCGCCCGCCGGCCGGCGCGTGTCGGCAGGTCGAAGTAGATGCTCCGATCAAAACGCCCCGGGCGCAGCAGAGCCGGGTCCAAACGCGGACGCCCTATTGGTGGCACCGATGACGAGGATGTTGGCGGGCGGGCGCGAGGGCTTGTGCAGGGAGCGGTCGCCAGGCAGCCAGGAGTTGACCATGTCGATCAGCGCTCCGCGCAGCCGCTCGCCGACCGTCGGCTGTTCGAACGACTGGAGTTGGATCAGCAGTTCGTTGACAACTCCGGCGATGCCGTCTCCACGGCCGGTCCCCAGACCGCCACGGGCGGCGCCGATCGCGTCGAGCTCTTCGATGAACCCGATCGCCCCACCCTCACGGCGGGCATAGCGGCGGAGGGCCCGGAAGTAGGCACGGATCTTGCGGTTGGTCTGCCCGTAGTACATCGACTGGAAGGCGGAGGACGAGACGAACAGGAACGGGACGCCACCCTCGCTCGCCATCGCCTTCGCGAGATAGGTCTTGCCCGTGCCGGGCGGCCCCTCGAAGAGGATCGCCCGCCGCGTGTTACCTCCCATCTGCTCGGAGAAGGTCTTGTGCGCGAGGAAGAGGTTGAGGGTCTTCACTGCCTCTTCCACCACGACGTCGGCGCCCTGTACGTCATCGAACGTGACGCCGAGCTCGCCCGGCCTGTAGAGGACGTGGGGAGACTTGCCCGCCCCGAGCATGGAACCGCCGAGCAGGCAGACCAGGAGCCCGATCAGGATCACTGCAGGGAGGAAGCGTTCTTCGTTGGAGGTCAGCTGCGGAAGCACGATCACGTGGGCCGGCCACAGGATGGCCCTCACGGCGAGAACCGCGGCCACCGGCGCCAGGACGGCGGCGATCTTGGCCAGCCGGTGCTGGCGCGTCCGCTCCCTTGTCCTGCCGACGTCGGCGGTGAGAGCGGCGATCACCCGCGACTCGCCGAGCGACGACAGGTGCGTCGTGCTCTCGGGCCGACGTTGCGACGCCCTCGGGCGGACCGGGCGCCGCGGTCTCATGTCACGGCGGGACCGCCGGCTACTGGCAGCACTGGTGGCGATAGCCGGAGCAGGCGTGCCGGGAGTGCTCGCAGGTGACACTTCGGAATCGGACTTGGGAGGGCGGGACTCCCGGTTTGCCCGCCGCATGGCGTTGCTCAACGTGCGCACCTCGGTCTCAAAGCCCCCTCCGGATCGTGGTTGCCGATCGCCGCTACGTCCTGCGGCGATCGGCACCGGTGTCTGCCCCAAATATCGCGCCGTCAATCGGTCGATGTAGCCGAAATCTTCTTCAGAACCCCAGATCAGTGCCGATCTTACAGAGTACGGGTGGCGGGGCGCCGGAGGGCGTCCAAGGAACAACGTAGGAACCTCAGGAGATGGTATGGCCCCGCGTGACGGGATCGGAGCCGGGGGAAATGGACAGCGAACCGCGATCGAATCAAGCAGTTGGATCGGCTACGGCCCGGAGGGCGCGCCGCTGGGCTCCAATGGAGTCGTTGTTCGTGCGCGGGACGACCGTGTCGCCCGGGGGCTACGTCGCAGCGATTGCCGTCACGGTCGCCGGGTCCTACCTCCTCTGCTACGACCTCGGAGGCGCCGGGAAGGTGGCGCCGCTCTGGTACCTGGTGCCTGTGTTGATGGCCGCCTACCGTTTCGGGAAGTCGGGGACGCTCGCCGTGGCGGTGGTGTCGGGCCTCGCGGCGGGCCCTGTGATGCCGGACCACTTCGCGAACGGGGTCGTCTACGCCCAGAACGCCAGCGATTGGCTCACCCGTGGCGCCGCGTTCGTGTTCCTCGGTCAGGTGATCGCCTGGCTGCTGTCCCGCCTGCGGGAGGAGCGGGACGTGGCTCACGAGGAGCTGCGGTTGCGGCGGACCATGGAAGCCAACCTCCACGTGCAAGAGGCGCGGCTGGCGGCCCTCCGGCGTTCCTCGGACTTGACCACCATCGTCACGGGCGAGGGCGTGATCGACTACCAGAGCCCGTCTTCCTCGCAGATCCTCGGGCTGGCACCGTCTCGTCTCGTCGGGATGACGTTTCGAGAGCTGTTGCATCCTGACGATTGGGCGGCCTGGGAGTCGACCCTCCGCAAGGGGGTCAGCGAGCCGGAGTCGAGGGCAACGACCCGCTGGCGGATGCGGCGTGCCGACGGCGTCTACGTCCCCATGGAGACCAGGGTCCACAGCCTGGTGCACGATCCTTCGGTCAACGGGATCGTGCTCAACGGGCGAGACGTGAGCGAGCGCGAGCGCCTCGAGGAGGAGCTACGCCATCAAGCCTTCCATGATTCATTGACCGGCCTGGCCAACCGAGTGCTGTTCCACGACCGCCTGGAGCAGGCACTTGCACGGCTCGGGCGCCTCAACGGATCCGTCGGTGTCCTCTTCCTGGATCTCGACGACTTCAAGCAGGTGAACGACGGGCAGGGGCATGCCGTTGGCGACGCCTTGCTGCAAGCGGTGGGGCTCCGGCTTCGCGACACGGTGCGAGTGCACGAGACAGTCTCACGGCTCGGCGGTGACGAGTTCGGGATCATCGTGGAAGGAGACGATCGCTCCGCCACCGAGGACGTGGCCGAGCGCGTGCTGGAGGCGTTCAGGACGCCGTTCCAGATCGGGGTCGGCGAGATGATCGTGCAGACGAGCATCGGCCTCGTCACCACGTCCGATCCGACGGACTCGGCCGACGGCCTCATCCAGCGGGCCGACGTTGCCATGTACGCCGCCAAGAGCGCCGGCAAGGGCCGCTGCGAGACCCTCCAGACCGGCGTTCAGGATCAGATCATCGGTCGTCACCAGCTGGGGACGGACCTCGCATGGGCGCTCGAGCGCAGCCAGCTCATCCTCCACTACCAGCCGATCGTCGATCTCGCCGAGGGCCGGACTCTGGGAGTCGAGGCATTGCTGCGCTGGCGGCATCCCGAGAGGGGGATGATCCCGCCGACCGACTTCATCCCGGCCGCCGAGGCCAATGGCCAGATCGTGCCGATCGGGCGCTGGCTCATGCGTGCCGCCTGCGCTCAGGTGCGTGCACTCGGCGACGAGTTCGGCCTCGAGCTGAGCGTGTCCATCAACGTGTCGGCGCGCCAGCTCGAAGACGGCGGGTTCTTCGAGGACGTCGCCGCCGCATTGGCCCACGCCAGCCTCGACCCGTCACGTCTCGTGCTGGAACTGACCGAATCAGCCTTCATGACGGACGCCCGCCATGCCCTATCGGTCCTCGAGCAGTTGAGGATGCTCGGCGTCAAGCTCTCGATCGACGACTTCGGGACCGGCTACTCCTCGCTGGCCTACCTGCAGCGCCTTCCGGTGGATGAGCTGAAGATCGATCGCTCCTTCGTCGCCGCCACCGACGACGGCCTGCAGGAGTCGTCGATCCTCGTGAGGACGATCGTCGACTTGGCGCACTCGTTCAACCTTCGCTGCGTGGCGGAGGGGGTGGAGACCAGCTCGCAGCTGCGTGAACTGCTGGGAGCCGGCTGTGATCTTGCGCAGGGCTACTACTTCGCCAGGCCGATGGACGTCGCCCCCCTCCGCGAGTTCCTGTCGTCGGCCCTCGAGCTTCCCGTGGGAGTGCTGTCCTCGGCGGTTTGAGACGCCGGCGAACGATCGTCAGCGAAGCAGGCGGATCCGCGCTGTTGGGCCCGGTTGGCTTCGAGGATCCGGTGGCCGTTCGCCGTGACTGCCGATGCCCGACGGCCCGTCGCTCCGCCCTCCCTGCTGCGGCGGATCCACCTCGCCGTTCGGCGGGTCGCCGCCCGTCTGCTGCGGCGCCACGTGCGGATGGTCGTAGAGGATGATCGGTGAGGCGAGCACGACATCGTCCGACTCCCCGACGAGAACCGGGTAGGTGACCTCGCTCCTACAGATCGCTGCGGCCTCGGCAGCCATCGGCGGCGGGTCGAGCAGCGAGACGAACCTCCCGTCGTCGACGGCGAGCATCACGTGGATCGCCACCAACGACCTCGAGAGCGCCTGGCACCGTGTGACTCTGCCCGCTTCGCCGGGCTCGGGCCACGGCGTCGTGTTCTCGATGCGGACGGTGATCCTGGTGAGACCGGGACTGCGGGGAACCGGAGAGGCGGAGATGGCGACGAGTCCCGAGAGGGAGTCGCGATGGCGGACGATCTGCCCGGCGGCGGCGCCGTCCGGGCGCCTGATGACCTCGGCCTCCGACCAGGCGTCGAGCTCGAAACTACGCGTCAGCCCGCCGCCCGCCAGCTGCTCGAGGCTTTCCGGCTCGAGATCGATCGATGCTTCGAACGCCTCGTCACAGGCGACCCACGAGACACCTTCCACGTCGAGCCTCGGCACGGAGATGTAGCCCTCGATCGTCGGATCGGCCGCCTCGATGGTGCGTCTTTGCACCTGGAGGGCGCGCAGCCGTGCCGAGATGGTGGCGCCCGAGCCGGCGGCGGCCAGGCACTCGGTACGGGCGGCCCAGCGTTCGGAGGCATGCGCCTCGGCGTAGGGCCGTGGCATCAGGGCCCCGAACTGCCAGCGGTACTGGTCCCGCCTCGGAGCCCTTCTGGAGGGGTAGAGAACGATGCCCTCGTAGAGGACGGCATCCGCGACCGCCCGAGCAGCCGCGAACCTATCCGGCTCCGCCTCACCACTACGGTCCCCTCGCCTGACCGATGCGACCTGGCCGAGGATCAACCGACCTCCCTATCGGGCTCGTGCGGATGCGACTCGAACGCCGCACGGCGGCACACGGAACCTCACGACTTATACCCGAGCCGGCGGCCCAAGTCCATATCACCCGTGGCCCGTTTCGGAGCGGCTGCCGCAAGCCACCCGCCGCCGTCCGCCGGCTACCCGCCAGCTACCCGCCACCGAGGGGGGAAAGGCCCTCCCGGCGGGCGGCCGATTCCCCCGCCCGAGCCGTTCCGCCAAGCCAGCTCGCAGGCGCATCCTGAGATCGTCGGGTCGCCTACGAGAGGCGCCGGAACGAGAGGGGATAGGAAATGGAAAACCAGAGAATCGAGCAGCCGCAGTACCAGCAGCATCAGTACCCGCAGGGGCATACCAGCACGGGCAGTACCAGCAGGGGCAGTGGCCCCTACCCGGCCAGCCGTACGTGTCCCCGGCGCCGGCAAGCCAGTCCAAGCCGACCAACGCCAGAGCGATCGCGGCCCTCGTGAACGGCATCCTCGGCCTCGTCTTCTTCTGGGGCGGCTGGATCTTCGTAGCGGTCTCGATCGCCGCCATCGTCATGGGCGTGACCGGCCTGAAGGTCTCCCGCAACACTGCCTCGGGCTCCGGCATGGCCACGGCCGGCCTCGTGCTCGGCATCATCACCGTGGTGCTGCAGGTGATCCTGCTCGCCTCGGTGGGGTTCCCGTAGAGCGTCGGTGGCCGGGCGGCGGGCGCCACCTGCCGCCTGCACGCCTGCACCCTGCAGGCCACGGACCAAGAGTCCCCTCCAATCGACCTGGCTCCGATTGCCCGACAGATAGTCCGGTGATCGGCGCCAGGTCGTTTGGCGTCGATCCGTCGATCGCCTCCCCCGGTACGTGCACGCCCACAGATACGCTCGTTGCGCCAACACGAAGAGGAGCACGCGCTGGACGCATATCTCGAAGGTCGTGGGCCTGGCCTGCGCGGAATGTTCCCGCTCGAGAGCGAGCGGGTGACGGTCGGCCGCACGCCTGAGACCGATCTGACCTGCACGGAGGACGCCTCGGTGTCGAGGTTGCACGCGGCCCTGGAGAAGTTCCCCGGCGGCTGGGTCGTGCGGGACTTGGGCTCCACCAACGGAACGTTCGTGAATGGCGAGCGGATCCAGGGTGAGAGGAGGTTGGAGGACCGGGACGAGATCCGTTTCGGGTCTACCGATGTCACCTTCCGATGCAAGGAGGGTGCGGCCGCCGCCGGGGAGACCATGCGGGCCGAGCCACCGCCAGAGCTGACGCGGCGGGAGCACGACGTGCTGGTCGAGCTTTGCCGACCACTGGTCGACCAGTCGGTCGCCTTCGGCCACCCCGCCACGGTGGTCGACATCGCGGCGGCGCTGTTCATCGGACAGGCAACCGCCAAGTTCCACTTGGAGAACCTGTTCGTGAAGTTCGGGTTGCTCGACGCCGGCACGAATCGGCGGCTCACCCTCGCCAACGAGGCACTCCGGCGGGGCGCCGTCACGATGGCCGAGATCCGCACGCCCCGGACCAACAGCTGACCGTGGAGATCAAGATCCGTGATGCGGTCGCCGCTGACCTGGCGGTGCCGGTGGTGGGAGGATCGGCGGGCGAGTACGTCCCCCAGCTCACCCGGCATCTCGACCTGGCGGCGAAGGGTCTGGGAGCGGTACTCGTGGCCGAGGCGGACGGCAGCATCGTCGGTCGCGGCTTCATCGAACGGTGGGGAAAGCCGCAGTGCGCATGGCTGGGCGGGCTGGTGGTCGATCCCGAGCACCAGCGGCAAGGGATTGCCACGGCCCTGCTCGCTGCTGCCGAGGCGCGCACTTTGGCGCTCGGCTACAGGTCGCTGTACCTGACGGTGGGCAAGCAGAACGACCGAGCACTCCCTCTCTACGACAAGAACGGCTACCGCCGCATCGGAGAGGACCGGTCGTCGGGGCTGGTTGCCGCCGACGGGACCGTCGTCCACCCGGCTGAGCCCGTCTGGGTGATGCGCAAGGTCCTCGTGGATGACGATGGCGAGGAGGGAATCGGGTCCCGCTGGCCGATGAGCTGAGGCGTCAGGCGCGTGGGGCTTCTCGTGCAGGCTGTTGGCGCGGGCGATCGCGCCGAGCCACGCAGCACTCGGCTTGGACGTCCGCTCGAACGTGGCCCGGTCGACTCCGATGAGGCCGAAACGAGGCTTGTAGCCCATCGCCCACTCGAAGTTGTCGAGCAACGACCAGTACGTATAGCCCCGGACGTCGATCCCGTCGCCAACGGCACGCAGCACGCCCTCCAGGGCGGCGTGCACGTATTCGATGCGCTGGTCATCGTCGTCGGTCCCGATGCCGTTCTCGGTGACGAGCAAGGGCGTACGGCCGCCCGTATAGGACCAGGCTCGGCGCAGCGTGCCCTCCAGCGCCGCGGGCCAGAACTCGTAGCCCATCATCAGGGTGGGAACGCCGGGCTCTGGTCCCAGGTGGCCCCCAGGCCCGACCCTCGTGCGGGAGTACGTCTGAACACCGATGAAGTCGTCTCCCTCGGTTGCGTCGAGGAACTCGTCCTCCATGCGGTGGCGGATCCGCTCGAGCCGCTCCTCGCCACCATCGACTGCCACGTAGTCGGACATCGAGAGGGTGATGCCCACCGGCACGCCGGGGGCCGCCCCTCGGATCGCCTCCACCGCACGCCTGTGCGCCTCGACGAAGTGGCCGTTGACGACGCGGCGCGCCTCTCGGTCACCGTGCCGGCCCGGCGGGAAGACCCCGAGCAGCCAGCCGCACCACGCCACGATGTTGGGCTCGTTGATCGTGCAGGCCCTGGACATGGAGCCGCCAAGGGCGCCGGCGGTCACCTCGCAGAACCTGCCGAAGCGCTCCACCACCGCCGGGTTCTCCCAACCTCCTTCGGCGGCCACCCATCGGGGCGTCGTGAAGTGGTGGAAGGTGACGGTCGGCTCGACTCCCCTCTCGCGAGCGCCTCGCATTGACGCTTGTAGTGGTCGAGCGAGGCCCGGGAGAACTCGCCGGGCTCCGGCTCGATGCGGCTCCACTCGACGGAGAAGCGGTACGAGTTGAAGCCGAGCGAGGCGACCAGCTGGGCGTCCTCCTCGTAGCGGTTCCAGCTGTCGCAGGCATCGCCGCTGGGCTCGGCGCAGGGTGTCCCTTCGGCGTGCTCGTAGGCCCACCAGTCGTTGTTCCAGTTGCCGCCCTCGATCTGGTGAGCGGCGGTGGCCGTGCCCCAGATGAACCCTTCGGGGAATGCGCTCACGGCTTGATCCCAACGACGACGGCCGCCTCGTTGACGACCGGCACCGATCGCACGTCGACCAGGCCGGCGTCCTCGAACATCCTCATCCAAGCGCTCATCGAGACCGGCCTCTCCTGGAAGCGCATCAAGTACCGGCCGGCGTTCTTGGCGATCCGCCACCAGCCTGCGGGGCCCTTGCGGAGCATAAGCTGCAGCTTGGAGGCAATGATCTGGCGGTCTCGAGCCTCGCCGCCACGACCGAACATCATGTCGCCGAGCACAAGCTTGCCGCCCGGCTTGAGCCAGCCTGTCGCCCTCCTCACGGCGAGCGCCTTGTCCGCGTCGCGAAGGTGATGGAGGGCATAGTTGGAGACCACGAGATCGACCGAGCCCGGAGCGATGTCGAGGTGCTCGATGGGGGTGGCTCGGCCCTCGATGTTCGTCACCCCCTCGGCCTTGGCATTGGTGGTGAGCAGGTCGATCATCCTTTGGCTGACGTCGACCCCTATGACCTTGTCAACCTGTCGAGCGAGCGTGATCGTGAGCTGGCCGGAGCCGCACCCGAGATCGACGGCCAGCATCCCCGGCTGCGCATCAGCCTCGGCGAGCACGGTGTTGACCACCTTCACGAGGCCCGGGTTGCTCCCGGCGCCGTGGTCCCACTCCGCTGCGCGGCGCGTCCAGAAGCGCTGCTGGCGCGCGATGTTGGCGGCGGATCTCGGCTCGCTCATGGTCGCGGGAGTCTAAGTGGTGGGGCGCGTTCCGCCGGGCACTGGAGCCCTATGACCCCTGGAACACGTACACGACCTGGTAGACGACGTCGCTGATGGCGGATCCGGGGACCAGCTTGTTGTTCACGTAGATCCCGAGCGAAGACCCTTTGGCCGCAGCCTGCACCGACGCGGCACCGTTGACGTCGATGGGGTGGGAGGTCTTTCCGGCCTGGGTGGTCTCGTAGAGGGGGGTGCCGCTCGGGACCGATAGAACCCTCACGAAACACCTCGCCGTCGTCACGTACAAGATCGTGAAGGTCTGGGCCGGCACGGAGTAGGTGATGGTGGTGACGTTGCCGTCGGCGGTCTGCGAGACGAGGTGAAAGCTGCCCGAAGTCGCAGTCTGTGAGCCAGAGCCACCGGCTTGGCCCTTCGCCAGCGTGCTCGGGATCGCACCGCTGCCGAGCAGAGCCGTCGGCGGAGCGGAGCTGACCGTGTGGCGGAGAGGCGCCAACCAGGACGGATGCGCCTTCAGCACGACGATCCCGCAAACCATGAGGAACACCACGAGCGCCAGCATCCACACCACGAAACGAAGCGGCCACGCCGCCGGCAGCCTCCTCTTCGATCCCGGGTACCAGACGGAACCGTCCGGCAGCAGGACGCCGTAGGAGCGGTGCACGGGAACCGCCGGGATCTCCGCCGTGATCAGGGTGGATGCAGCGGTGTCGGCGTGGACGGCCTCCTGGCGGGTACCCGTGACCGAGCGCGCCACGCCGGTCGACCCTGTGAGGCCGGGATCCCTTCGTCCTGAGGTTGTGTCGTTGCCGAGCGTGCTCACGTTCAGCTCTCTAGCGTCTCTAGCGGCTGGCGGTCTCTGTCGTCCCCGCGGCGCCGTGTCGCGTCGCCGGCATCAAATTACCGCAGGAGCGAGTCTTTTAGCCCCTCGCTGGTGGACGAGGGCCGGCCGGTGACGCCGCGTGCCCGCTGACAGGCAGCGAGCAGCTGAGGTGAGTGGCGGAGGACGTAGGCTTGAGGCGCCCTTCGAGACGGGTCAGCGCAGCGCCGCTCGTCGGGTACGCATCAACAGGAGGGGCTGTAGCTCAGCTGGCAGAGCGACTGGTTTGCAACCAGTAGGTCGTGGGTTCGAGTCCCATCAGCTCCACCTCTTCGCCGCAGAGGGCGCTCCAGTGCAATTCAGGCGGCGATCTCGCTGAGCGACTGCCGGTACGAGTTCGGCACCCACACGTGAGCCGAGTCGGCGGCGATGGAGCCGGGGTCCTCGAGCTGGTACTTGGTGCCCTTCACGAGCTGGACGAAGGCACCGGTGGAGGCGTCGATCTCGGTAACCGAGGCGCCGGTGAGATTCGCCACCCACAGCTCCCCGGCTCCGAGTGCCAACGCGACCGGCTCAGCGAAGCTGAACGGGCTTCCCTTCAGATGCGCCACCAGGGCACCGGTCGAAGCGGCGAACTCGGTGACTGAGTTGTTGAAGGTGTTGGCCACCCAAACGTCCGTACCGGTGGACACGATGCTGTCGGGGTAATCGAAGCCATAAGTCGAGCCACTGATCACCCGCACGAGAGAGCCGGATACGGCGTTCAGCTCAGTGATCGAGTTGCCCCGGTTGCCGATCCAGACGTGCGTGCCGTCCGAGAACACTGGCACAGGCTGGTTGAAGTCGAAGCTCGAGCCGCTGATCACCCGCACCAAGGCGCCCGATGAAGCCGATATCTCTGTGACCGTGTTGTTCCCCTCATTGGTCACCCAGACGTCGGCGCCGTCCGAGGAGATCCCCAACGGTCCGTTGAAACCGAACGAAGCACCCGAGATCGTCCTCACGACTGCCCCTGTGGCGTCACTGATCTCGTTCACTGTGTCCGGCGTAGCGGGCGCCTCCGACAACACCCAGGCGTCGGTTCCGTCGTCGACCACCGCTTGCGGAGTTTGATCATGCAGGAAGATGATCCTCTCCAGCGCGCCCGTCGTCGCCGACAGCTCTGTCACCGACCTGCTGCCGTCGTTCGCCACCCATACGTGCGTGCCATCGGAGGCGACGCCAGTCGGGGAATGGAAGTGATACCGCGACCCGAATTCGACGCGCTCCACGCTGCCCGAGGTCGAGAGCTCGGTGGCGGCGGCGTGCATCACGCCGGTGACCCACACCTCGTGACCGTCCGACACGATCCCTTCCGAGTTGCCGAAGCCGTACTTCACTCCCCTGATCGACTGCACGAGCGTGCCGGTCGCCGCATCGAACTCGCTCACCTCGTCGCCGAAGTTGGAGACCCAGACGTGCGTGCCGTCCGAGGAGACGCCCTGCGGCGTATCGAAACGCCCCGCCGATCGGGAGATCACCTGCACTACCGAGCCAGTCGCAGCATCGATCTCGATCAAAGAGTCGGAGTGGATGCTTGTCACCCAGACGTGGCTGCCGTCGGACGAGATGCCGCCCGGCTGGCCCAGGTACGTGCTGCTGATCGTCCGGACGAAGGCGCCGGTGGAAGCGCTCAGTTCGGTGACCGTGCCGACGCCACCATTCGCCACCCAGACATGCGTGCCGTCGGAATCGATCTCGTCCGGCTCGTTGAACCCGAAGGAGCTGCCCGAGAGGACCTGGATCGGCGCGCCGTTTGCGGAATCGATCTCCGTGACGGTGTTGTTGCCCTCGTTCGCCACCCAGACGTGCGTACCGTCCGACGACACCGAGGCCGGCCCCGCAAAGTCATAGCTGGAGCCGGCGAGCAGCTGCACCAATGCTCCAGTGGAGGCGTCGATCTCAGTGACGGAATTGCCGCTGTTTTGATAACCATCGTTGGCGACCCAGACGTGCGTGCCATCCGACGACACCGACTCCGGTACGTCGAATCCATAGCTCTTGGCGCTCAAGGTGCGGACGTAGGCGCCCGTGGCGGCGTCGAGCTCGGTGACGACGGCAGAGCCTGCGTTGGCGATCCAGACGTCTGAGCCGTCCGACGAGACCCCGTCTGGGTCGTCCAAGCCCCACCCGATCACCTTCACCGCCGGCCCGGTCGCATGAATTGCACCGGTGGCCGCCGATGCAACCCCCGATCCCGGGAGGGCAGCGGCACCGATCACGAGCCCGAGCAGGACCGGCGCTCCGGCGATGCCACGCCACCGCGTTTCGCGCCTGTACCGGAGCAGTTGTGATTGCCTAGTCACAGGGCCCCCCTCCTCATCTCGCGTAGCGATGCCGTCAACCACCCGACGTCCCGGACAATAGCCCTTACTTTCGGACGCAGGCCGCGGCTTGAAACCGTCGTCAGACGAGACGACCGGCCTCGGGCCTCCCGGTCATTTCGAGCAGGGTGCGCCAGAGGGTCTCCGCAGGCAGCGGTCCTGGGCGGGCGGGGGCCGGGAACCCGGCTCTCAGCACGGCGGACAGCAGGTCAGCGGGAGGCGGTGGCAACGACGTTTCCCATCCGCGCAAGGCGTCGTCGGTGTGCACGAGCAGCTCGACGCAACCGCGCGCCAGGAACCCGGAGCTCGTGAGCAGCCCGTCGGCGTGGAAGGCCTGACGATCCACAGGAACGGCGGACGCCACTGTGACCAAGCCTTGGGCGACGGCGCCAATCGACTCCAGCAGCTCCCGCTGCGTCGCATCCGGCCACTGCACGCAGCTCAGGGCGATGAAGCGCTCCGATCCTGAAGCCAGGTAGAGCGTGTACTTGGCCAACGCCCCGACCATGTGGGCCACAGTCTCTTGAACGGTCCAGTCGAGTGGTCCGGCTCTCACCGACCAGTCGTCATCGACATGGGGAGCCAGGGCATCCCTGGCGATATCGGCCGCTCTCAGCAGACCGTCCGGGCTCAGCACACTCTCCACGCGTTGGAGGCTAGGGCCTTCATCTGCCCGAGCCGAAGTGAGCGTCAAACGGGTCCCGGCGCAGCCGGCTCGCGGCTCTGCGTTGTCAGGTCCCGCTCAGCCGACGCGGTCGAGGAAACTGAGCGACCTTTCGATCACGAGGTCCGCCGCCTCCGGATCGTACGAAGGCAGCGAGCTATCGCTGAAGAGGTGGCGGTCGCCGGGGTATAGGAAGAGCTCGCCACGGTCGGGCCCTACGGCATCAACCAGCTCGCGCGCCGCGTCGAGGTCACCCTCCATGGCGAAGATGGGATCGCCGTCCATCCCGTGGACCTGCACCGCAACCCCTTCCGGCCATGGCCCGAAACTCCAATCGCCGGTGAGCGGTATGCACCCTTCGTAAAGAAGGGCCCCGCGCGCGCCCGGCCGCCGCTGGGCCAGGCGCTGTGCCATCGCGGAACCGAGGGAGAAGCCTCCGTAGACGAGGGTGCTGGGTAGCGCCTCGACCGCCCGATCGGCGCGCGCGGCGAGTTCCTCGTCGCCGATCTTTCCCGCCAGAGCGATGCCGTCCTCGATCGAGCCGGGCTTCTCCCCCTCGAACAGGTCCGGCGTATGCACCGTGTGGCCGCCTGCGCGCAGCCGGTCGGCGAACGCGATGATCCCGTCAGTCAGCCCCTGAACGTGATGGAACAGCATTAGTTCTGCCATCGATGGCTCCTTCCACATCGCACCAAAACTTCCGACTGATCGAGTATCTTAAAACGGTTGAGATATGTCGGTCAATGTGCAGATCCCTGACTACGAGCTCGACGACCTGATGGTCGTGACCGCGCCCGAGAAGCTGCGTGCTCTGGCGGACCCGCTGCGGGCAACGCTGCTCGAGCTCCTACTAGAGCGTGCCGCGACCGTCGGCGAGATGGCCCGCGCCGTGGACAGGCCGAGAGGCACCGTGTCCTACCACGTGAACCTGCTCTTGGACGCGGGGTTGGTCCGGGTGGTGCGCACCCGTCGGGTACGAGCGATCGACGAGCGCTATTACGGCAGGCTCGCCCGCACCTTCTACGTCGGAGTCATCACCAACCCAGAGGACAAGCAGGTGGTGGCGGCCCTCAACGGGCTTGCCCAGGCAGCCGCCGAAGCCGCACCGGCACACGCACGTGACGACCTGCGCTGCACCCTCGTCCACGCCCGCATCCCGATCGAGGAGGTGCGCACGTTCTGGGCGGAGGTGCAGGAGCTCACCCGCCGCTTTGCCCAGATTCCGCGGTCGGGAGACCAGGTTTACGGCTTCGCCGCCGGTCTCTACCCGACAGATGCCCCCACCCTTCCGGACGGCGAGAACTCGTAATTGGGGGGGGATAATCCCCCTGCGGAGCGGTTCTGAGGAGGAGGCCCTCTGCCTCATCCTCATGTCATGGCACGTGGACAGGGCGCAGAGACCATCAGGGCGCAAGCCGCCAACAGCAGGAGCAAGGGCGGGATCCCGGTGCGCCGGGTTCTCCGGGTCAGCTTCGTGCTGACCACCGTGATCCTCGGCACAGCACTCGATCTCGTCGTCGACACCGGCCGGCGCGTCGTCTCGGGTGATCGCGCCGAGCGGGCAGGCGAGCGGTTGGTGCGGCGGCTGAGGGGCGGTTTCGAGGTGCTGGGACCGACCTTCGTCAAGCTCGGTCAGCTGATCTCCTCCTCGCCGGGCTCCTTCCCCCATCGGTGGGTGGAGGTCTTCGCCAGCTGCCAGAGCGACGTAGCTGCCGCTCCCGCCTCTCAGATCGCAGACATCGTCCGGTCAGAGTTGGGAACGAGGGCATTGCAGCTGATCGACCTGTCGACCGAGCCGATCGCCGCCGGTTCGATCGCCCAGGTGCACTCCGCCCGTCTCGCTGACGGAACCGAGGTCGTCGTCAAGGTCCAGCGCCCGGGCATCGAGCGGGTGCTGGCAGAGGATGTCCGCATGCTCCGCTTCCTCGCCCGTGTCGCCACGGCGCTCCGCCCCTCGCTGCGCGCTGCCAATCCGGCGGCGATCGTGGACGAGTTCGCGGCCGGCCTGGCTGAGCAGATCTCGTTTCGCAGGGAGCTCTCCAACATCTGCCGGATGCGAGAGGTGCTGCACGCATGGCCGATCGTCCTCCCCGCTCCCGTCGAATCCCTCTCCACCGAGCGGGTGCTGGTGATGGAGCGCATCCGTGGCGTCCGTATCGACGACGCTGCCGGTGTCGAGGCCATCGGAGCCGATGCCTCGGCCCTGTTGAGGACCCTCGCCGGCAGCCTGCTCGACTCGGCCCTCTGCGCCGGGACCTTCCACGGTGACCTGCACGCCGGCAACATGCTCGTCACCGAAGACGGGCGCTTGGCCCTGCTCGACTTCGGCGTTCTCGGCTCGCTGGCCCCCAGCACACGCTCGGCCGTCCGGCAGCTCCTTCTCAGCGTCCTCGACAAGGATCTGTGCGGAATGGCGAGTGCCATGGTCGAGCTGGCGGACGGCGCAGACCTCGGAGCGGCTATCCCCGAGATCCAAGCCTGGGCGTTCAGGGCGCTCGCCGGACCGCTCTCCGACCTCGACATCGCCGAAGTGCTCGGGGACCTGCTCGGGATCGCTTCCCGCCATGGGATCGTCCTCCCCGGATCGTTGGTCGCCTTCTTCAAGCAGGTGATGTATCTGGACGGCGTCGCCTGCGCCCTCGACCCCTCGTTCGACCTGCTGGCCGACGGCGCTGCCTTGATGGCGTCGCCCGCCGCCGCCTAGGCGCCCCCCGGAGCCGCTTGGCCCGGCAAGTACTGTGACCGCCGATGGACCAGTCACGCGAGCCGTCCGGAGGCGGTCCGCTCTCTCGGCGGAGCTTGCTGAAGTCGGGCGCCTTGCTCGGGCTCGGTGCCGGGTCGGCGAGCGTGTCACGCAAGCTCGGCATGAGAACCCCGCGACGGCCGACGCCACCCGCCTACAGCGCCATCTCACCGTGGAGTGGTGTCGGCCTCGGACCGGGCGGCGCTCTCCTCCGGCCCGGCAGCCGCCCGTTCCCGCACATGCCGGTAGGAACGGACACGATGCCGAAGATCGAGCACATCGTCGTCCTGATGATGGAGAACCACTCCTTCGACGACCATCTCGGGATGCTCGGGCGGGCGACGGGCTCACGCTCGGACAGGACGGCAAGCCGGTGAACTACAACCCCGACCCGTCGGGGGGTTATGTACGCTCGTTCCACCTCCCCAACACCTGCGGGATCGTCGACAGCTTCGGCGTCTCGCAGTCGTGGGACGCCTCGCACATCTGCTGGGACCACGGCACGAACATGGGCTTCGTGAAGGGCTGCAGCCCTGCTGCCATGGGCTACTGGGACTCGAGCGACCTGCCCTTCTACTACGGCATGGCGAGCCAGTTCCCGATCGGCGACCGCTACTTCTGCTCAGTCATGGCGCAGACGTACCCGAACCGACGATTCCTGATGGCCGCGACAGCGCTCGGCGACGTCGCCACCGATGTGAGCGGGATCAGCAGGAAGCTGCCGCCCAACGGCACGATCTTCGAGACCCTCGACGACAACGGAATCAGCTGGACCAACTACTACCCCGACTTCCCGAGCTGCCTCCTCTTCGCCCCGGTCGCCTCCAGCGCCAAGCCGGGCCAGTTGAAGGGGATCGATGAGTTCGAGACGGATTGCGCGAGAGGAGAGCTCGCGCAGTTCAACCTCGTCGACCCGTATGTCGACCACTCCGAGGAGAGCGGGGACATCTCGATCGGGGAGGCTTATGCGGCGCGCATCATCAGCGCGGTGATGAAGTCGCCGCTCTGGCCGAAGACCGCACTCATCTGGACCTATGACGAGCACGGCGGTTGGTACGACCATGTGCCGCCGGTGCCGATGGCGAGGCCTGACGCAGTGCCGCCGGAGATCCATGTCCCGCCCGACCAGCCGGGTGCCTACGACTACTCGGGATTCCGCGTCCCCTGTTGCGTCGTCTCAGCATGGGCGAGGCGCGACTTCGTGTCCCACACCGTCTACGACCACACCTCGATCCTCAAGCTGGTCGAGACGAAGTGGAACCTGCCCGCGCTCACCTACCGCGACGCCAACGCCCGCCCGATGACCGACTTCTTCGACTTCTCGGCGCCGGAACCGCCCTTCGCCGAACCGCCGATCCTGCCGGCCCCCAAGAACCCGTTCGCCGCAGGCAAGCCCCTGCCGTCGAGCGATCTCAGCCCTCAGCCTGGTTGGTTCCACCCGATCTGCACGGCGGCTCCAATGCCCGCCGGCTACCTGTCGCCCACGAAACCGGCGAAGGCAGACGCTCTGCTCGCCGCCCACACCAGGGCCGTGATGGCTCGTCCTCGATCGGCGCCCGCTCCGCACTCGTCCGGTGCTCCTGTCTCGTCCTCTAGCTCGGCGACACCGGCGATCATCGGCGGTGCCGTGGCGGCGGCGGTCGTCGGCGGGGGCGGTACCTGGGCGATCCGCCGGCGGGCCCGTTCCACATCGGCCTCCACCAGGGATTCCCCGGACCCGCCGACTTGATCCAGTCCCCTGACGGCCAAATGATGTCGTAGGGACTTGACAATGACATCAGAGTGATGTCATAGTGATGTCACTACGAAGGAGGCCGCGGACATGCACAACGTCAAGACACTGAAGGCGCTCACCGAGGACAGGATCGGCGGCTTGCAGAAGTCCGTCACCGAGCGGCGGTTGGGCGCCAGGAAGGTCGGGGCACGCCTGGTGCGTCGCAGCAGGGCACGTCACCTTGCTGAGTGAGCCCACCCACAAGGAAGCGACCGGGAACGGACGGAGATCCCGTCCGTTCTCTCGCGTCAGCCGACCGGTTCGTCCACCCAGGCGCCGCCGTTCCAGCGCCGCTGCCCGGACCAGGAACTGCCATCCCAGTACCGCATCAGGTGTGGGTTGCCCTCGACGGGATACCAGTCGGCGGGGTAGCCGGTAGCGACGGGGGCATCCTCGACCGGCTGGTCCCAGCCCTCGCCCGGGTCAGGGAACGGGTTGATCGGAGCCTGCTGGTCGTCCGTCGGAGGCGGGTTCGGAGGCCGGAACTGCGACACGGACGTCTGGTACTGCCCCGGCGCCACGTACGGCGGCGGCTGTGACATCGCGCCTGCGCCAGTTGCCGCTGCCGACCCCTTACGGCGTCTCGACCGCTGGACGAACACGATGACGACCAAGGCGATGATGACCAGGATCACCACGCCCCCGATCACGCCGTCGAGGGTCGAACTGGAGCTCGAGCTCGACGCGGCTGTGGTCGGAGTCGGTGTGCTCGTGCCGGTGCTGCCGGCTGTCGTCGTGGTGATTGAACTGAGAGGTATCCCCCCGCTCGGTATGAGTGCCGCCTCGGCGAGCGCCTGCCCGGCGACGAGGTCCTCGGAGACGCCGACGGCCTCGACGAAGGCAATCACGTTCGCCTGTTCCCAGAACGCTTCCACCACCTGGTTGCCGCCCTCGGTCCCCGAGCAGGTGCCGATCGCCGACCCGCTGATCCCGCTGACGGGCGAGGTGGAGGAAGCGCTCGTCTGGGTCGCGCTCTCGCAGGCGCTGGCCACTGCGGTGGTGGAGTCGAAGGCGGCGGCAGACTGCAGGACCGTGATCCCGAAGATCAGCTGGGAGCTTCCGTTGGTGTACTCGGCGGCGCCGACGGTGAAGGGTTGGTTGAAGCCGCCCTTCTCAGCGTTCTCTAGCGACTGGGTCAGCGTCTGGTCCTGGGCGGGCGTGACAGCGCTGAACCCGTTGCCCGGGTTGCTGACGAGGAACTGCGAGAGGGACCCCTGGGCACCGGCAGGCACAGCGCCTGCGACGAGCAGCGAAGCGGCCAGCAGAGCGCCCATGAGCACGCCGGCCAGCACCTTCAGCAACTGCGCGAGGGGGGGTGCGAGCGTCCGGCAGGTGCGTCCCACAGCCCAGAGCCTATTCCGATCACCAGGGCCCCACCGTGAAGAGTAAATAACATCCTCTACTACTGGTCGGCGAAGCTCGCGAAACGCAACCCTGGCGCTTGGAGCTGGTTCACCGGCTGGTTCAACCTGCTCGGTCAGGTCGCCGTGACGGCCGGGATCGACTACGGCTTCGCCTTCTTCTTCGCCTCGTTCCTCAACATGACGACCGAACTTCCCGACGACGTCGGGTTGGATACTCGTCGTCTACGCGCGGGATCCTCCTCGTTCACGGCTTGCTCAACACCTTCGGCGTGCGCGTCGTGTCACTCCTCTCGGACGTGTCGCGTGTGGTGGCACATCCTCGGCGTGGCGATCATCGCCGTGGTCCTCGCTCTTCGTCCCCACCCATCACGACTCCCCCTCGTACGTCTTCACCAAGTTCATCAACCTGTCCGGGTTCCACGCCGCGCATCTACGTCTTCCTCATCGGATTGTTGATGGCGCAGTACACGTTCACGGGCTACGACGCCTCTGCACACATGTCGGAGGAGACCCTGAACGCCGACCTGGCGGCTCCCAAGGGGATCATCAACTCGATCGTCGTCTCGCTGGTCGCAGGTTGGGTGCTCATCCTCTCGATCACGTTCGTGCTCCCGACGAACATGGCCAAGCTACGGGAGCTATCGCCGCCGACCAAGTCCGCGCCGGTCTTGATCTGGTCGGACGCCATCGGCCGGCACGGGGCCGAGCTCCTCCTCGCTCATCGCCTTCATGGCACAGGCCTACTGCGGCATGGCGTCGGTGACAGCCAATTCGCGGATGCTCTTCGCCTTCAGCCGTGACGGGGCGGTGCCGGGACATCGCTTCTGGCACCGCATCAACCCGAGGACCAGAACGCCCACCAACACGCATCTGGTTCTGCGTGGTGTTCGCCTTCCTGCTAGCCGTGCCGTCGCTGTGGTCGCGGCGTGGCCTACGCGGCCGTCACCTCCATCGCCACGATCGGTCTCTACATCGCCTACGTCTTGCCGACGCTTCTCCGGCGTCTCGCCGGCCGGAGCTTCACGGGGGGGCGCTGGACCCTCGGGCAGGTGGAGTCCGCTCATCGGATGGCTGGGCATCGCCTGGGTCGCCTTCATCGCCGTGCTCTTCATGCTCCCGGCCCTGAACCCGATCACCAGGGATTCGTTCAACTACGCCCCGATTGCGGTCGGAGTCGTGCTTCTCTATTCAGGCATCTATTGGCTGGTCTCTGCCCGCAAGTGGTTCACCGGGCCTCGTGTTCAAGGGTCCGAGGACGAGCTGCGGGCTATCGAGGCCGGCTACATCCATGCCGAGCGGGAGCTCGTCCGGACCGACTGACCCGGGACGCTGGCCAGCCGCCAGCAAAACCCCAGTACAGTTGACGGCTCCGCCTGCCGAAAGAACACCAGATGTTGTCGAGATGCTTATGTTTCGGTTCTGGAGCGGCGGGGCCACTAGAGCGACGAGTGACCCGATGCCGCCCGGGCTGACGGCGATCGACGGACTAGTCCGGGAACGCCTGCACTCGCACGCGTCGAGGATGTGGGTCGCCTATGGCGTCCTGCTGACGGTCCTCGTCATCTATGTGTCGTGGGCCTTCGAGGGCTACGTCGGGGCGCGCTGGGTCTGGGTGAACGGTTGGGGTGTGGACACGTTCGAGGCGCTGGTGGCCTTGCTCTGCATCTCCCGCGCCCTGGTGCATCCCCGCCGCCCGGTCGTGCCCTTGGCGCTCGGCACCGCGCTCCTCGCCTGGTGCGCGGGTGACGTGGCACTGACCATCGAATCCCTGGGAGGGGCCACTCCTTCGTCGCCCTCGGCGGCCGATGCCTTCTATCTCACCTTCTACCCGCTGGCCTACGTAGGTGTCGTGCTGTTCATCCGCTCGGGCGTGCGTCACCTGACGACACCCAGCTGGCTGGACGGCGTGATCGCCGGGACGGGGGCGGCGGCCGTGTGTTCGGCCTTCGCGTTCCACACGATCATGCACGCCGCTCAGAGCTCGGCAGCGGCCGCCGCCATAAACCTCGCTTACCCGATCGGTGACCTGCTGCTGCTCGCGCTCGTGGTGGGCGGGACGGCGATCCTTCCTGGTCGCACGACAGCCCCGTGGCTGATGATGGCGGGTGCCTGCGCCCTCAACACCGTCGGCGACACGATGAACCTCTTCCAGTCGTCGATCGGCGCCACCCGACTCGGCAGTGCCTTCGATGCCGTGGCATGGCCCGGCGCTTTCCTCTTGATGTCAGCGGCGATGTGGGTGCGACCGAGGCCCGCCGATCCACTCGCCCGGCGCCCCCCGACCGGGTTCCTCCTTCCGGGGATTGGAGCGGTCGCCGGATTGGCGATCCTGCTGGCGGCGACGTACCGGCACCTGACGGAGGTATCGGTGGTATTGGCGGCGGTCACCTTGGTCTTCGTGGGTGTGCGGCTGGCCATCTCGTCCCGCAACCTGCGGCTCCTCACCGAGGACCGGCACGTCCAGTCGATCACCGACGAGCTGACCGGCCTCGGCAACCGGCGGCGGCTGATGAACGTCCTGCAGAGCTTCTTCAACGATCGGGCAGAACGGGCGGACAACGAGCGGAAGCTCGCCTTCCTGTTCGTCGATCTCGACCACTTCAAGGAGATCAACGACTCGTTCGGCCACGCGGCGGGCGACGAGGTGCTGCGCAGGCTCGGGCCGCGCCTCGCAGGCACGCTCCGCGGGAACGACGTGATCGTGCGACTGGGTGGCGATGAGTTCGCCGCAGTACTGCTCGACGCTGATTCGTCCTACGCAAGGGAGGTCTCCGACCGGCTCCTGCAGTGCGTGCGCGAGCCCTTCCAGTTCGACGTCGTCACCTGCTCGGTGGGGGCGAGCATCGGCATCGCCTTGGTGCCGGACCACGCCACCGACGCCTCGGAACTGATGCGCTGCGCGGACGTAGCCATGTACAGGGCGAAGCTCTCGCAGAGCGCCATCGAGTCGTACGACTCGGAGCTCGACGACGACGGCAACCTGTTGAAGCTCGCCGAGGAGCTGCGAGCGGCAGTGGTGAAGCGGCAGTTCGTCCTCCATTACCAGCCGCAGCTCGAGCTGTCGAGCGGCAGGATTACCTGCGTCGAGGCGCTGCTGCGATGGCCGCACCAGCGGCTGGGGCTGGTTCCACCGCTCAAGTTCCTGCCCGTCGCGGAGGAAGCCGGACTGATGCCGGCCCTCACGGAGATGGTCCTCGAGGAGGCGTTGACCCAGTGCGCAGCCTGGCGCTCGGCAGGCGCACCCGAACTGCGCGTCTCGATCAACGTCTCGCCCTCGAACCTCTTGCAGGCGGGGTTCTGCGGGTCCGTCGTAGACGCCCTGGACAGGCACGACCTGCCGGCCGAGTCCCTGGCTCTGGAAATCACCGAGACCTGCATCATCAGCGACTACAAGAGATCGAAAGTCGTCATCGAGGAACTGCGGTCGCAGGGCGTGACCGTCTCGATCGATGACTTCGGCGCCGGCTTCACCTCGCTGGCCTACCTCTCCCAGCTGGCCGTCGGCGAGCTGAAGCTGGACCGCAGCTTCGTGGTGCGCGCCGGATCGGCCGAGCCGTCGCGGGACATCGACCTCGTCCGCTACACCATCGAGCTCGGCCACGCGCTCGGCCTGAGGGTGGTGGCCGAAGGCGTGGAGGACGGCGAGATGCTGGAGCTGCTGCGCACCCTCGGCTGTGACCTGGCGCAGGGCTTCTTCATCTCCAAGCCGATGCTCCCCGAGGAGCTGGACATCGGGCATCGGCCGCTCGTACACCGGTAGCTGTTGCCTGGGGCTGTCGGGCCGCAGAGCGGGCAGACCCTCGGCCGCACGGCGTCCGGCGCGCAATAGTGGTCGCATGAGAGCACATGAACGGCCTGCGCCGATCGACACCCCGCTCCACCCGGGCAAGGCAACCCGGCTCGAGGCCACGGCCAAGGAGCACGGTGCCACTGGGGACCGCTTCCTCGTCGAGCATCTGATGGTCCCGATGCGGGACGGGGTCCGGCTGGCGACGATGGTCATCCGTCCCCGCGCCGCGGAGCCTGTTCCTGTGGTGATGGAACGCACGCCGTACACCGCCGAGCTCCACTACCCGGTGTACAAACAGGTCTTCGAGGCCGGGTGGGCCGTCGTGGTGCAGAACGAGCGGGGATCGTTGTGGTCCGAGGGGACGTTCAGCTTCCTCGGGCGCGCCTCCGAGGACGCCGCTGACACACTCGAATGGGTCGCCGCCCAGCCCTGGTCCAACGGGCAGATCGGCCTGATCGGGTGTTCCTCGCCGGCCGAGAACCAGCTGCGCGTTGCCGCCATCGGGCATCCGGCCCTGAAGGCTTGCGTGGCGATGAGCTCGGGGGCAGGCGTGGGCAATGTCCCCGGCAACGAAGGCTCCAACGGAGCCTTCTACCGCGGCGGGGTGCCGATGCTCGCCGACTGGGCCCTCTGGTACGCGCCATTCGGGGTCCTCGAGCGGCCGAAGCTCCCGAGCTACGAGGACGAGGAAGCCACCGCCCGGGCCTTGCGGAGCTTCGAGATCAGCTCGCCCGACTTCCGGAGCGACGAGTACACGAAGGAGCTCGCCAAGCAGGTGCTGAAGGCCCCGAGCGGGGAGGTCCTGCGGCGGCTCGGTGCTCCGGCAACCGAGTTCGAGGAGTACCTCCACGCGACTCCTGCCGACTCGGTGTGGCGGCGACCGCATCTCATCAGCAGCGAGCACACCGGCGCCACCCCGAGCCTGAACATCAACGGATGGATGGATATCGGGGCCTTTGAGACGGTCAAGCTGTTCGAGTTCCAGCAGAACCATTCCGACCAGTACCTGATCATGGCACCCACCTCGCACTGCCGGATGACCACCCAGGCGAGCAAGCAGGCATGGCTCGGGGACAGGCCGGTCGGCGACTCGTCGTTCGAGTACGACAAGCTCTTCATGGCCTGGTTCAAGCGGCTGTTGGCGGGCGATCCCGCAGACTGGGAGAAGGACTTCAAGGATCATCCGAGGGTGAAGGTCTTCTTGATGGGTGCCGGCACGTGGTTGACCGGCGACCGCTGGCCTCTCGCCGAGACCCGCTGGTCGACCCTCTATCTCCGCAGCGAGAGCGGCGCCAACACGCTGTGGGGGGACGGGGTCCTGTCGCGCGAGCCGGCTGCGGTGACCGCTGGCGCCTCCTCGGACACGCTCCTCGCGGATCCGCAGAACCCAGTGCCTTCACACGGCGGCGGCCTTGCGGTAGGAGCCCTGCCGGTGTGCACGGACCAGCGCCCGGTCGAGTGCCGGCAGGACGTCCTCGTGTTCAGCACCCCCGTGCTCGAGGAGGGCATAGCGGTCGCCGGGGACGTCGAGGCCGAGCTCTTCATCTCCGTGGATGTCCCCGACACGGACATCCACCTCAAGCTGGTCGACGTCTACCCCGACGGCTGCGCGTACAACCTCGCCGACACCAGCGCGCGCCTTCGGTACCGCGATGGCTACGGCGAGCCGGCGCCGGCCGAGCCGGGAGCCGTCTACCGGGTGCGGCTCAGAGGGATCACGACCGCCAACTGGTTCGGCCCCGGCCACCGCCTCCGTATAGAGGTAGCGGGATCGAACTTCCCGAGCTACGACCGCAACTGGAACCAGTTCGCCGACAACGAGCTGCAAACGTCCGGGCCGGTGGCCAATGTCACGCTCTACCACGACGAGGAGCGGCCCTCGCGGATCGAGTTTCGAGAGTACTTCGGGAAGTGGGACCAGCAGCCCCGCCCCGACGAGGCGGTGGATCAGGAAGCGACGCCTGCCGCAGCTCGCTGAAGGCGGCGATCAGCTCCGGAAGCTGGTAGGTCGCCTGCAAGCCGGACGGGTTCGGAAGGAGCCAGAGGGCGGACGGCCCGAGCAGGTCCCGCTGCCTGCCCAAGGGCGCCTTCGGCCGTCCGAAGGCGACACGGTAGGCACCCATGCCGACGACCGCCACGAACTTCGGTGCCCAACGGCATGCGGTCTCCAGAAGTCGCTCCGAGCCCGCCACCAGCTCTTCCCTGCTCAGTTCGGCGGCCGCCACGGTGGCCCTGTTGACCAGGTTCGTCAGCCCGAAACCGAGCTCGAGGAAGCGATCGGCCTGGGAGGGCTGCAGAACTTCGGGCGAGAAGCCGGCTCCGTGAAGGACTCGCCAGAAGCGGTTCCCGGGGCGGGCGAAGTGGTGCCCGACCGCGCCGCTCCAGAGGCTTGGGTTGATGCCGCAGAAGAGCACGTCCAGCCCATGCGCCACGACGTCGGGTATCGCGCGGCCCGCCGCCGCTCGCAGCTCCTCGGGGTTCGGACGAACCGGCATCGCGAACCCCATCCTTCCCGACGCGAAGCGATCGGCACACATTGGCGCCGGCTCCTGTGGCGTTCTTAACGGCGGCTCGCCTCAGGTCTGTTGGCTCAGGACCGCTGCAAGCGTCCGCTCGATCTGCTTCACGTGCGGACGCTCGTGCCGTGCCAACCAGGCTGCGTAGTAGCGAACCGAACGGACGAACACCTGGCCCCAGACCTTCACCTCGGAAGAGGCAGTCCACCCTTCCGGGTCGAGCGGCTCGAGGGCGGCGAGGAGAGCGGCGCGTTGCTCCACGAACGCCTTGAACGACCTGGCGAACGGCTGCTGCGGATAGTCCGTGCGATCGATCCACCTGGCTGGATTAACGGCCTCGAAACTGGGCTCCTCGGCGAGGATCTTGTGGATCGCCCCACCCCATTGGTCGCTGCACGCACGTAGGTGGGCGAGCACTCCGTTCACGGACCATTCGCCGGGACTTGGCGGCTGGCGCAGCAGACCTGCCTTCACGCCCGCGAGTCAGGGCGGCGATCCGCTCCGGTGTGGAAGACAGTATCTGTAGGCACTCCGGAGGGGTCAGCTGACGTGTCGCCATCTCGGACTACTACCACGGCGCCGCGTGAGCGTCCACTGTGGGGGCAGTGGTGCAAACTGATCGGGTGGCGCGGGACGTCGACGCTCAACTGCGGGCACGGTTGATCGATCAGTGGTCGGCGCTCGATGATGCTGTCGTCGGTGAGGGTGCGTTCGCGGGGGGTGCCGCTCTGTGGGTGGGCAAGCGAGAGATAGCACACTTCGACGATGATGGCAGCCTCGATATCAGGCTCACCAGGGGCGAGATCAGCGCCCGCCGCAAGGAACTGGAGGTCCAGCCCTGCGTGAGGCTGAGGTCACGTCAGTCCGACTGGCTGGAGGTTGTCGCTGACGGACGACACCGGCCTCGTGTTGGCACGGCGGCTGGTGTGCGACGCCGTCTCGGCCAACCTTCCGACGGGGCCGGCGGGGTCTCCGCCGACGGGCAAGGAGTTGGAGCGGCGGCGCCGGTTCCACTGAACCACAGGAGGCGGCGGGCCGAACCCGTGCGTCGCTAGCGTCAGGACATGAGGACCGAGCGGCTGGAGACATTCAGCGACGGAGTGATCGCCATCCTGATCACCGTGATGGTGCTCGAGCTGAAGGTTCCGCACGGCACGAGCGTCAGAGCGCTGCGCCCGCTGCTGCCGATCGGTCTCACGTACCTGCTGAGCTTCGTCTACCTGGGGATCTACTGGACAAACCATCACCACATGCTCCAGCTCGTCGAGCGAGTGAACGGGGCGATCCTGTGGGCGAACCTCCACCTGCTGTTCTGGCTCTCACTCGTGCCGGTGGCCACCGGATGGATGGGGACCAACGGCTTCGCACTCGTGCCGACGGTCGGCTATGGCGTCGTCCTCTTGATGCCGGCGATTGCGTACTACGTGCTGCAGCTGACGATCATCGCTGAGCAAGGAGAGGATTCACGCCTACGCAAAGCGATCGGACGGGACTGGAAGGGGCGCGCTTCGCCGTTGATCTACCTGGCATCGATCGGCGTCGCCTTTGCCGACCGCTGGGTCGCGATCGCGGGCTATGTCGCCGTAGCGCTCATGTGGCTGATCCCCGACCGGAGGGTCGAGCGTGCCCTTACCGAAGGTTCAGGACCCTCTGTCGCTCACTGAGGGGCGACGCCAGTCAGGATCCTGAACCTCGCTGCAGTTGCCATGCCGCGACGAGGGCATCCTCGATGGCGCCGGCATCGCCCGCAGCGAGGTCGGCCACGACCATCATGTGCTTCACCCAGTGACGCGGGACGCTGAAAGTCTTTGGGAACAAACGCAGCAGGGCCTCTCGGGAGTCGAAGTCGGTCCGGACGACGATGTGGGTGTCGTCGAGCTGGCGGGCCACCAACCTGCCCCGGTAGCGCCACTCATGGCGGCCCTCGCGAACGGACTGCCGTACCCCGCGCAATTCGCCCGCCGAACGGGACAAGTCGGAGATGTCCACCGCGCACCAGTCTGCCGCAGGAGGTGCGTCCAGCCCTCCCGACGAGCCAACGTCAGCTCTGGCTCCAGGCACCCTCCGCCAGGATCAACCAGACGCCCAGTTGCCCGAGCGGGAGGCCCAGCAGGCGGTCGCGAATCAGATCGGCACGTTGCTGCTTGTCTGTGATCCGGTCGTCGAACAGCTTGGTGCGGACTTCGACTACGACGTCCAGCTCGCCGACGTCCAGTGGAGACTTCTTGCGGAACCGGATCTCGATATCACCCGGTTCTGCCGGTCCGGTCGTCGGCTCCTCCCCGCACTCGACCCCGTCGGCGACGATGTCAGGCAACGCCTCGGCTAGTTGACGCAGGACGTCATCGCTCACCGCCTCGCCATAGGTCACGTCGATCAACGGCATGCCGGCAGGTTTACCACCACGAGGAGGAGCGCCCGGGGGACCGACTGTCAGAGCGAGTAGCTGCGTGACCGTGAAGCCGGGCGGTACGCGCTCTGGAGGTCGTCGGCTGAGTACTGCCATGGGTCCGGGGACTGTCGCGTCACTGCGTACCAGTACAGGGCGGCATTGAAAGCCGAGGAGGCCACGGTCACCACCAGCAGGATGGCGATCAGACCGAGCACTCCGACCACCACGCCGAGAGGAGCAAACACGGCGCCGAGGACGATGCTGATCACGACGTCGACGATGATCGCGAGGACGGCGATGATCGCGATCGCCGAGTTGCCGACGATGTTCTCCCCCCACTGCTGCCTGCACAGCGAGGCCGACCGCTTGATGGCGGCGAAGGCACCGAGATTCTCGAACAGGACGACTGGGACGACGAAGAAGCTGGCCAGCAGCCAGCCGCTCTGGAGCAGCATGCGGACGATGGCGCCGAGGATCCCCCGCCGTCCGATGCTCCGCAGCACGCTCAGAACGACGCGATCGATGACCGACCAGGCGAGGAGTTGCGGGCTCTTCGACATCACCGCCTTGAAGGCGACGCCGTTGGTGATGCGCTGCCCGTGGAAGCGAGCCATCACCCTGGAGATCATCGTGGCATGCGCGATCACGGATACGAACATCGTGACGAAGCCGATCAGGGCAACCACGACCCATTGCTCGGCTGAGAGGTGCACGGACGAAGCCGTGCCGTTCGAGGGCAGGCTCGTCGTCTGGCTGGACGGATGCAATGCAGGCCACAAGACGATCGTCCCCGCGCCGATGATCAGCAGCTGGACGATGCATCCGATGATGGGCACCGCGATCAGCCCCGGCTCGTCCTTGGCGATGGTGAACCCGGTCCGCACCAGCCGCAACCCACGAGCGATGCGTCCGCCGGACGCGACGGTCTGTGGTGAGCGCATCGGCTGGCCGTAGGACCCGGGTTGGTAGGCGGGTCGGTAGGGAGCGGACGGGTAGGGCGGCGCCTGATAGCCGGTTGGGGATCCCATCCGAGGTTCACCTGGGATCTGCCCATCCCCAGGATATGGCGGCACGACATGCACCTGGGGCGTGCTCATCGTGTGCGGAGCCCAGGATGCGAGAGGAGCGTCGTCTACCGCTGGGCCATAGGGACCGTTCCACCCGCTCTGCTGCGCGCCATGAGCGCCTCGCCAATCGGGATGGAGCTCGGGCGGGTACCAACGATTGTCGGATGCCATCCACCAACCCGGTCCGCCGGACGTCTCGCTCAAGAGTCTCGCCTCTTCTCACCGACCGCTGTCGTCGTCGTGAGGATACCGGCGCGCACCGCCAACGGACAGGAGATAGCAGCAACAAGGAGGGGACCCACGTATGGCTTTCATCATCACCGGTCCGCGTTCGTGATGTACCCGCTCCTCCAGCTACCGGAAGTCCTCGATGCCCTCCGCGCTCTCCTGGTCGATGCCGTACTTCTCGATCAGTCCCCAACAGTCCGGCCGAGACCCGTCGGTGTCGGTGAGGCCGTATTCGTCAGCCATCTCTCTCGAAGTGAGGATCCTGCCGGCGAACCTGGAATAGTTCGGGTCCCCGGCCAGGGCGGCGATGCCGCGGCCCACGTAAGTTGGGGATTCCGAGATGGCGAAACCAGGCGTTCCTTGGCAGGCGTTGCGCCAGTTGGCCTCGGTGACGCCGAAGCCTTCCAGCATCTTCTCGGACCGGAGCCACCCGGGGGTCACGCCGAGAGCAGTGACCGGATGGTCCGCGAGCTCGAAGGTGAGCCCCTTCACGATCCTCTCCACGCCTGCCTTCACCAGGTCGTAGTAGAAGCCGACGTTCTGGCGGAAGTCGGCGTTGAAGCTGGAGGTGCCATCGGTTACCTCGACGAGGAGCGCCCGCTCACCACGGAGCATCAACGGCAGCGCCTGTGTGCTCGTGACGAGGTGGGTGTCGATGCCCATGCGGAGCATTCGCAGGCCGCCCTCGAGGTCGTGCTCCCAAAGAGGCTTGTCCCACTCCGAGTAGCGGTCACCCCCGAAGATGTCGTTGACGAGGACGTCGAGGCGGCCGTGCTCACGCTCGATGCGCTCGATGAGGGAACCCACTTCCTGGGGTTCGAGGTGATCCACACGAAGCGCCACTCCGTCACCGCCGGCCGCGTGCATCATTTCCGCGGTCTCCTCGATCGTCTCGGGCCGCCCGATCTCGGACGGTCCGGTCACACGGCTGCTCCTGCCTGTCGCGTAGACGTAGGCGCCGGCGCGAGCAAGCTCGACGGCGATCGCTCTGCCGGCACCCCGGGTCGCTCCTGCCACCAGTGCGACGGTTCCAGTCAGTGGACGGTCACTCTTCATCGTTCAACTCCTCCCACCGGTCAACCGACTCAAGGTCTCGACTTGAAGCGTAAGCAATCAGCAAGTCGCCATCTACGGCGTCAGCTGCCATCCCGTGTCGCCTCTTGGACAAATCCTCGATCGGCACGATTCGGTTGCACTTTCGCGGTCCTGATTCAAAGGGCGGTACGGTGCTTTCATGCCATTGACCTCCGAGGAGTTCTACGCCCGAGCGCTTTCTCAGCACGCGGACGCCGAGATCGTGGCGCGCCTGTTGGTCGAGAGCTACGGCGGCGCCGGTGGCGTGGGCGGCTCCGAGAGCGTCGGCAGCGGGTAGGGCGGATGGCAACACGCTTCTTGATCGTTCAGCATGCCGCGAAGGAGTCCCAGCCTGGAGATCCTGGGCTCTCGGCGCTCGGGCACTTGCAGGCCGAGGAAGTTGCCGAGAAGCTCAGCGGGGTTGGGGCGACGATCGTCCACTCCAGCCATCTGCGGCGTGCCCAGGAGACAGCCGGACACGTCGCTCGGCGGCTGGGGGTGCCCGCCGAGGTCGACGAGCGGTTGACCGAGCGGATGAACTGGGAAGCCGATCAGACGGCGGAGGAGTTTCTTGCCGACTGGGCCAGGGCCAGCACCGAGCGGGACTTTCAACCTCGGCACGGTGACTCCTCAAGCGTCGCCAGTGCCCGCCTCCGACTTGTCCTGGTTGACCTTGCGGCTCGCTACCCCGGCCGCACTGTCGTCGTCATCGGGCACGGCGGCGTGACCGTCGACCTCGCCCGGGACCTGGTCGGCGACGAGTACGTGCGCTCCCATGCGCCCGGCGCCATCGAGGAAGGCATACCGAACTGCGCCATCACCGAGTTCGTATGTGAGTTGAGCAAGCTGCGGATGGTGGGCCTCGGCCGGCCCGCCGCCGACCTCGCCGGCTCCCGGGATCGTGCCGCGCAGACGCGGTAGCGTGCAAAGGCCATGCGCGAACTTGTAGGGGGTACGTGATGAGGATCTGTCGTTCCAGCGCCGGCGGGACCAAAGTCGTCGTGTCGTTGCTCGTTGCCGCCTTCCTGGCGGCGGCTTGCGGGAGCAGCCCGAGCAGTTCCGGTGGCTCGACGACCACGAGTACCGTCCACGTCCCGACGCCCTCGTTGGATCCCGCATTGGCAGCACAGGTACCGGCGAAATACAAGGCCGCGGGGCTCGTCGTGGCGGTCGACCCAAGCTACGCCCCCGACGAGATGGTGGCCGCCGACGGTCACACGATCATCGGGATGGACGCCGACCTTGCCTATGCGATCGGGAAGGTACTCGGGGTCAAGATGAAGCTGCAGCAAGCAACGTTCGCAACGATCATCGCCGGTCTCCTCGACGGCAAGTACGACGTCGGTGACTCTTCGTTCACCGACGACAAGTCACGCGAGAAGCAGGTCGACTTCGTCGACTACTTCAGCAGCGGCGAGGGTTTCTACGTTCCGTCGAGCAGCAGCCTGAGCTTCACGAGCCTTGCCTCCCTCTGCAACCACACCGTGGCAGTAGAGAGCGGGACCACCGAGGAGACCGACGCGTGGACCCAGGGCAAGAAGTGCAAGGTGACGGTGGACTCCTTCCAGAACCAGAACGAGGCGAACCTCGCTGTCTCGTCCGGCCGAGCGCAGGTGGGCTTCCTCGACTCGCAGGTCGCCTCCTACGTCGTGTCCCAGTCGAACGGCGAGTTCAAGCTCACCGGTAAGCCTTTCTCGACAGGACCGTACGGGATCGCCCTCCCGAAGAACTCGGGGCTCGCGCCATTGTTCCTCGGCGCCTTCAAGGATCTCGCGAAGGACGGCGTCTATCACGCCATCCTCGCCAAGTGGGGGACGACCAACGGCGCCATCACCAACTTCGTGATCAACGGCGCCACCAGCTGACCGGCTGAGGCACCGCCGGCATGAGACGGGCCACGTCGGTGTCCCAACCTGATGACGGGGCGCACGGGGTGGAGCCAGTCCGCGCCGTACCGGTCAGGCACCCGGGCCGATGGGTGGCGGCCGCGATCTTGCTCGTCCTCGTGGCGATGCTGGTCAACGCGCTCGGCATTTGCGCATGTGGTTCGCGGCGGGAGGGTCGAGCCGCGTTTCGAATGGAACGTGGTCGGCCAGTACCTGTTCGCGAGGCCGATCCTCGATGGTGTCGTCGTCACCATCGAGTTGACGGTGATCGCCATGGCGATCGGCATCGCCCTCGGCGTGTGCCTGGCCGTGATGAGGTTGTCCCCCAACCCGCTCGTGTCCGGAGCCAGCTGGATCTACATCTGGTTCTTCCGCGGTACCCCGGTCCTCGTCCAGCTCTATTTCTGGTTCCTCATCGCCTATGCGTTTCCCCAGTTGTCGATCGGCGTGCCCTTCGGGCCCGCCTTCATACACATCAATGCGAACACCTTCATCACGGCCTTTGCGGCGGCGATCATGGGCCTCGGCTTGAACGAGGGCGCCTACATGGCCGAGATCGTTCGGGCAGGCATTCTCGCCGTGGACGAAGGGCAGATGGACGCGGCGAAGTCGATCGGGATGTCCCGGTTGATGAGCATGCGACGCATCGTCTTGCCCCAAGCGATGCGGGTGATCGTGCCCCCGACGGGCAACGAGACCATCTCGATGTTGAAGACCAGCTCGCTAGCCAGCGCCATCACAGTCACCGAGCTCTTCTTGTCGGTTCAGAACGTCTACGCCAGGACCTATCAGACGGTCCCGCTCCTCATAGTGGCGAGCCTCTGGTACCTGGCGATGACGACGGTGCTGAGCATCGGCCAGTACTACGTCGAGCGCCACTTCGCCCGCGGCTCGGTCCGGGAGCTGCCGCTCACGCCTCTCCAGCGACTGCGGCGGCGTTTCGGCGGAGGGGCCCTGAGAGGCCGGGGCTCAGGATCGGCTTCAGGCGGGCTGGCCCGGGTCAATGGGGCCGAGACCACATGTCTGACGCCATGGTGCGGGCCGAGGGGGTCCACAAGAGCTTCGGTCGTGTCGAGGTCTTGCGGGGGGTGGACCTGGAGGTTCAGCAGGGTGAAGTGCTCTGCATCATCGGTCCTTCCGGGTCGGGCAAGAGCACGTTTCTGCGATGCATCAACCACTTGGAGAAGATCGACGCCGGCCGGCTCACCGTGGACGGACAGCTCGTCGGTTACCGCCAGCGCGGCGAGGTGCTGTACGAGCTGCACGATCGCGACGTCTGCGCCCGCCGTGCGGCCATGGGCATGGTCTTCCAGCGCTTCAACCTCTTCCCGCACATGACCGCGCTGGAGAACGTCTGCGTCGGTCCGATACACGTTCTCAAGGAACCGAAGCCGGCGGCCGCCGAGCGGGGACGGCAGCTGCTCACCCGCGTCGGGTTGGGTGACAGGCTCGGCAGCTACCCGAACCAGCTGTCCGGCGGTCAGCAGCAGCGGGTCGCCATAGCCCGCGCCCTCGCGATGCGACCGAAGCTCATGCTCTTCGACGAACCCACCTCCGCCCTCGACCCCGAGCTCGTGGGGGAGGTGCTCGACGTGATGCGCGGCTTGGCGCAGGACGGGATGACGATGATCGTCGTCACGCACGAGATCGGCTTCGCGAGGGAAGTCGGGGACAGTCTCGTGTTCATGGACGAGGGCCTGATCGTCGAGTCGGGCAGCCCACGCGAGGTGATTGCCAACCCTCAGCAAGATCGCACACGGCTCTTCCTCTCCAAGATCCTCTGATCGAGTCGCAGTCAGCCGAGCCGGGTCGCCCTCGAAGTCCCGAAACGCTCCGAAGTGAGCCCCTTGATCCCCGCCGGGAAGGCGGCCGTCGCTCGGGCATGCCCCGCCGCAAGCTGCAGCTGAGCGTCCGCGTCGCCGGCGAAGGCGGCCGCACACAGCTCCGGCAGGGCGTTGGCGAGGGCGAGGATCGCCCCCGCGCACCCAAGCGGCCCCGCCAGCGCAAGAATCGCCGCCGAGCCGACATAAAGCGGTGCGTCCCAAGAGCTGAGGGTGGCCAGCAATCTGGTGGGATCGCCACTCGAGTCCTTGCAGCCGTCGATCGGCAGCGCGCTCAGCTGCTCCACCGGAATCCCAGGGCTCGACACGTTGGGGAAGTGATAGCCGAGCACGGGTAGATCGCCGGCTGCCTCCCGCGCACGCGAGTAGTAGGCGTGGAGGTCCCGGCTACCAGGAGGCGACAGGACGAGCATCCCGTCGGCACCCGCCTCACGCGCCTGTGCCGTGAAGGCAGCCGCCTGCCGAGCGGACGGCGCACCCGTACCGGCGATCACGGGGACGATGGAGCTGGCATTGCCGACTTCCTTGCGTACAGCCTCGACCAGTTCGGCCCGTTCCGCCGGTTCGAGGGCCGATGCCTCGCCGGTCGATCCTGCAACGACGACCGCCGTCACGCCAACGTCCACCAGCCGTCCGGCCAGGCCCGCCGTCGCGGAGATGTCGACTTCCCCGTCATCGGTGAAGAGCGTGACCAGCGCCACGCCGACCCCACGAAACAAAGGCTCTGGCATCTGGAGGTCCTCCTTGTCACGGCGCACGCTCCGGCGCACGGGGCCGGGAGCAGTGATCACGATCAGGCTACGCCTCGCTAGCGTTCGGCCGTGCCCTGGAACCCTCGTCGGCGGCAGCTGACGCCACTCGTGCTCAACCTGATCGAAGGACGGTCGGGATCGACGCTGCTGATGCGGAGCCTCGACCATCCGCAAATAGCGTTCGACCGGGCCTACCCGTACGAGTTCCGCTATCTCACGTACCTCGCCCATCTGGTGTGGCCGGTCGGCGAACCGTTCATTCCCGACACGTGGACCATTTCGGACATGATCGGCGGGGCGAGAGATCGTTTCGGGCCGTTGCCGTTCGAGGCCCTCAGCCTCGACCGCCAGGATCTGCGAGTGCGGCTCGCCAAGCACGCGTGGGAGGCGCTGTCGGAGTCGCTCGAGGCGAGTGCCGGCCACCACCTCCGCTACTACGCCGAGAAGGCCACTTGGCGGACTCCCTGAGGCTCCTGACCGCCGCCGAGATCCCAGCGATGGTGGTGAACCTCGTGCGGGATCCGCGCGACGTCGTGAGCTCGATCCGGGCGTTCGACTCGTGCCCGCGGGTTCTACGGCTTCGGCCGTACGGACGAGATGAGCGAGCGGGAGTACCTCGACTTCGTGCTGGCGGGGATGAAGGCGAACCTCGCCTCGATGGCGGAGGTGGACCAGCTTCATCAGACGATTGACGTGCGATATGAGGATCTGGTCCTCGACCGGGACGCCACGCTCGGCCGCCTAGGGAACTTCCTTCGCCTCCGCCTCTCCGCCGTCGAGGTGGACGGTGACCTCCACGGGTTCCCCGTCGCTGAGCACGCGACCTCGGCCGACGCCGCCAGTTCGATCGGCCGCTGGCGTAAGGATCTCTCTCCCGAGGAGGCCGCGGCCGTGACATCTGCGCTCGGCGAGGAAATGGAGCGTTTCGGCTACCGCTGATCCGATTCCTGCGGGGCCCTCACATTTGCCACGCTGGCTGCGAGTATGCCCACCGCGGCCTGGGTATGCCTGCTGCCGTGCAGGGCAGCCTCCGCGACAATGCCCCCCATGACGATGTCCTGCATCCCGGCCGGGTTGGCGCCGGGCGAGCGAGAGCAGGACGTCGCCTCGACATCGAAGGGCTGAGGGCGGTCTCGATCCTCGCCGTCGTCGGCTTCCACGCAGGCTTCGCGCACATGTCGGGCGGCTACATCGGAGTCGACGTCTTCTTCGTCATCTCTGGCTACCTGATCACGGATCACCTCTTCGGGGAGCTCTCGGCGACCGGCAGGATCGGGCTCGCGTCGTTCTACGCGAGGCGCGCCCGCCGGCTGCTGCCCTCCGCTCTACTGGTGATCGTCGCCACCGTCGCGGTGGCCGCAGCCGTGCTGCCCCCTCTCGCCGTTCCGGCCGTGGCCCGGGACGCGGAGGCGGCCGCCCTGTACTTCTCCAACTACCGTTTCGCCGCCCAATCCACCAACTACCTTGCCGGCGGCGCTCCCTCCAGCCCGTTCCTGCACTTCTGGTCGCTCGGGGTGGAGGAGCAGTTCTACCTGCTGTGGCCACTCGTGATCCTCGGGCTCTCGTTCGTCTGGCGGCGGCGGGCTGCGGCGGGCGGACCGCCGGCTCGCGCATCGAGAAGCGCGGCGATCGTAGGCCTTGGGCTGATCGGTCTCGCCTCGTTCGGGTTCTCGCTCTGGCTGACCCGTGTCGATGAGCCCTGGGCGTTCTTCTCCCTACCGACCCGCGCCTGGGAGCTCGCCGCGGGCGGGCTGGTTGCCCTGGGGGCGCCATGGCTGAAGCGGCTGCCGTCGGTGGTGGCATCGATAGTCGGTTGGGTCGGGCTGGGGGTGATCCTTTGGGGCGTCGCGTCGCTCGGCACGACAACGCCATTCCCGGGCACCGCCGCGCTCGTCCCCGTCGCGGGCGGGGCGGCCGTGATAGCGGCCGGGCTACCGCGAAGAGGTAGCGTCCCAAGTGGGCCACATCTCGTGCTCGCCGCCCCCCCGTTGTGCTTCGTCGGCCGCGTCTCCTACACCTGGTACCTGTGGCACTGGCCGGTCCTCGTTCTGGCTCCCTACGTGCTCGGACGATCCTTCACGCCGGCTGGTCGCCTCGCCTGCGTGCTGGTGAGCCTCCTCCTGGCATGGCTGACGTCGCTACTGGTCGAGCGACCGGCCCAGCGCTGGAGCTGGATCTCCGTACGGCCGGCGGCGGTGCTCGGGCTGTCGTTCGCGATGGGGGCCGGCGCTGTCTCCGCCTCTGTGGCCGTCGCCGATACGTTGCCGAGCTTGGTGGGCACCGGGCCAGCGGCGACGGCTCCGCTGGTTACATCCCTCAGCCCCTCGATGCTTCGAAACGCCGCCGACCGCCTGAGCCCCGCGCAGCTACAGGCACGTGCACTGACAAGCGCGATCCACGACGACGTCATCCGCTCCCTCGCGATGGTTGCCGTGCCGTCCAACCTCTCGCCCTCGATCGAGTACGGGGCCTCTGGCGCAGGGATGGCGACGCCATTCTTCGACGGTTGTTTCGACGGCTTCACCGCGATGTCGGTCAACTCCTGCCAGTACGGTGACTCCTCGGGCGGCAAGACGGTCTTCCTCTTCGGCGACTCCCACGCGCTCATGTGGTTCCCGGCGTTCGAGGAGATCGCCCTGAAGGAGCATTGGCGACTCGTCGCCCAGGCGAAGGCCACCTGCCCGCCGCTCGACATCCAGGTGTTCAGCCCCGACCTCGACGAGTGGTACACGCAGTGCGACGTCTGGCGAGCGAGCGTGCTGGCCCGCATCCGTCAGACGAGGCCCGCCCTCGTCGTCCTCGGCTTCTCACGGGAGTACGGCGTGGCGAACGATCACGTCGTTGTCGACGGACCCGCTTGGAACCTCGGGTTGACCGAGATGATCCGGAGCATCGCCTCAACCGGCGCTCGCGTCGTTGTCATGGGCGATGTGCCCTACCCGCCGGCAGTCGTTCCCGACTGCCTGGCAGCCCACCTGAGCGACCTCCAGGCTTGCGACATCCCAAAACGCCTCCCCTACTTCAACGCCCTCGGCCTGACCGAGGAGCGCCGCGTGGTTGAAGAGGCTGGGGCCGGCTATGTGGACACCGAACCGTGGTTCTGCGATGGCACCCAGTGCGCAGTGGTCATCGGCAACAAGATGCTCTACCACGACGACAATCACCTGGCGGCACAGTTCGTCGAGTGGCTGACGCCGATCATCAACGCTGACCTTCGATTGGTCACACCGGCGTCGCTCTGGACGCCTTGAGTCGTTGCGTGCGTCAGGTCTTGCGGAGTCGCTTCAGCAGTTGATCCCACCAGCCGTGGCGGCCACGACCGAGGATCGTGTCCTCCCCCTGCTTGCCCTCTGTATCGTCCTTGGCGGGGTCAGCCCCGACCTGCTCGAGCTCTCGTCTCGCCCGGCCGCGCGCCTTCGTCATGATGATGCGATACCCCGTTCAGCGCCAGGGGAAGCGGTCGTCGCTTCCTCGGCCGGCACGTTCCCCATACCTCTTCCGGTATCATCATCGTATGGATTCTGGCGAAGGACGATCAGGTGCGGCGGCGGCTCTCGTCCGCTTGGGGCGCAGCCGCGCCGGGTTGACGCAGAGAGAGCTGGCCCTCCGGGCACACGTCCCCCAGTCCGTCATCGCCCGCATCGAATCAGGCGCTCGCCAGCCGACCCTCCCTACGCTCGAGAAGGATTCTTTCAGGAGCTGGCGTTGAAATCAGGTATCGCCTAGAACCGATTGACGACCATGACGAGGTGCTCTCGAAGGTACATGCGAGACGTAGCCGTGACGAGCGCAAAGAGGTCGAGCTCGCACATGATCGCTTCGTCGCCAGGGTTACCGAAGGCGGACGAGCTGCCAGAGCGTGCACCGTGTCGTGAGCGATCGAGGAGACCACACCAAGTTCTATCCAGAGCAGATCATCAGGGTTGTTGAACACGACGCTGCGGTGCAGCAGCCGGTCGAGCATGGCGGCGGCGATCATCGGGTCGTCGAAGATCTTTCCCCACGAGGCGATGCCGAGGTTCGTCGTGAGCACCGATCGAGCTCTTCAGGTATCTGGTGGTGATCACCTGGAACAGCGCCGCAGCGGCCTCGACTGCGAGCGGTAGATAGCCAACTTCGTCGATGACCAGCAGCCGCGGTCCGGCGAAGAAGCGCATCGTCGTCGCCCAGCGGCCTTCGAGCGCGGCCCGGTGGCAACGGGCCGACGAGGTCCGCGGCCGTCGTGTAGTAGGTGCGGTAGCCCGCCTCGATCGAGGCCCGGGCGAGCGCCGACCGCGAGCATCGTCTTTCCGACACCGGGCGGGCCGATCAACAACACATTGGTGGCGTCCTCCAAGAACCGCAGTGTGGCGAGCTCGTTCACCAGCTGCGTTGTCGACCGACGGCTGGGCGTCGAAGTCGAAGTCGCTCGAGGCGCCACGGCGACGGCAGCGAGGCGAAGCGCTCGAGGCTCAGCGCGCCGGCGGAGCCTCGGTGGCGCTCGACCTCGACCTCGAACAGGCGCTCCAAGAAGGCCGGTGTGGCCGAGCTTGTTCGTCCTTCGGCGTGGTCGAGCTCTGCCGGGCAGCGCCTCGGCGGCAGCGGCCAGGCGCAGGTAGGCGAGGTGGCTCACGCAGCTGCTGGTAGATCGAGGCCTCGCTCATGCCGTCACCTCCATCGAGCTCGGCGTAGCCGGCGAGGTCGACCGACGACCTCGTGGCCCTCTGGCGCCGAGCAGGCGTGGCCGCCTCGGCGAGGGCTGCCGTGCCCGGGCGGCCGGTTCGCCTTGCGGTCACAGGGCCGTGCGCGTGGTGAAGGCCGAGAGCACGGCCTGCCTCGAGCGCCCGGCGGTGCTCGGGAGTGCGCACGAGCGATGCCGGCGCCGGCCGGTGCGAGCCGGTGGCGTGACGAGCTAGCGCGCCGGACGGCGGCATGGACCTCGAGCGTCGCCGACCCGAGGCGGTGACGGACCTCGAGCACCGCGCCCCGCGAGCCCCGGTGGCACCGAGTAGCGGTTGCCCCGGAAGGCGACCGTCGCGTTGTCGGCGACGATGCGCTCGACGTCGATCGTCGCCGGGATAAGGCGCCGACGGCAGTGCCATGCAGCGGCTCGGCATCGGCCAGCGCCCCGACGGTCGTGCGCGTCGCCGTCGGCGTGCCGTCGCTCCCGGGCATCGCCGGTCGTCGCGCAGGAAGCGGTCGAGCGACACGCTGGGCGTCCTCCGGCGTCGTGGCGCGTCATCGTGCGCCACCACCGACCCGAGCAGAACCGCACGGAGGACTCGACCGCGCCCTTTCGGTTGCCCCGCCGCGGCGGGCACGGCTCGACGATCGCCCCGTAGTGCTTGGCGACCGGGGCGAAGCTCGCCTGGACCTCGCGAGTGCCGGGCACGATCACCGTCGCCAGGCGGTCGGTGCGCCAGATCGCGGGCGGTGCCGCCGAGGCGGCGCATCACCTCGTCCATCGCCTCGATCGAGATGCGCCTGGTCCATCGACTCGGCCAGCACGCCCGCGGATGCGGCCCGAGTGCGGCAGCGTGCCGAGCAGCACGTAGGCCGTCGCCGCCCCACGGAGCCTTGCGCCGCTCGAACCAGTCCCATTGGATCTCCTCGCCGGCGGGATGGTCGATCTCGATGGTGTCGCGGCCCTTCACGCCCCGGCACGCCTCGCAGTGCGGGCGCAGCCCGCCGATGGCGGATCTGGCGGGCGAAGCTCGGGTAGCTCTGGCCATAGCCGAGGGCGACGACCTCGTCGTACAGGGCCGTCGCCCACACGTGGCAGTCGTCGGCGAAGCGGAGCGCGGACGTAGTCCTCCACCAGCGCCAGCGGGTCGGGCCGCCGAGCCTGCGGCGCTCGCCGGGCTGGCGTTCGCCGCTCAGGTAACGCCCGGACCGTCTTGCGGTCGCGCTCGAGGTGGCGGGCGATGGCCGAGATCGTCCACCCCCGTTTGACGTAGTGCATCTGCTTCCACGTCTTCCCCTTGTGTGAGCACTGAACGAGCATGGCGTCGCCTACGTGATTATCGGCGCGGTGGCCGTGATCGCTCATGGAGCGCGTATCGCCGCAACCTTTGACGTCGACTTCACACCATCCCGAGACGACGAGAACCTGTGCAGGCTGTCAGGCGCATTGACCGCGTAACGGCCAGGGTGCGTCTCGCCGGCCTTGATGCCGGATTGCCGTTCAACCATGATGCCGACTCCCTAGCAAAGATGCAGATGCTCAACTTGACTTGCGCGTATGGAGATTTTGACCTCTGCTTCACTCCTTCTGGCACTTCGGGGTACGACGAACTTGCCGCGAACGCAGTCACGATCCTTATCGGCGACGTTCCTGCTCGAATCGTGGCACTCAAGGACGTGATCCGATCCAAGGAGGCTGCCGGTCGAGTAGAAGGACCTCGCAGTGTTGCCCCTGCTCGAAGAGGTCGTCCGCAATCGCGAGGCATCCTCCGGTAAGGCTTGATGCTGTTAGTGAACGTCAGCCTGCTCGCGACAGGTACGTCTCGTAGCGGGCGTGCAACAGATCCCGGTCTGGCCGGGCAAGCCGCGATCGTGGAACCTCCAGCTTGCTTCCGTGGATCTCCTGAAGTGCATGACGGAGCGTCGGTCCGTCTTCCTCTTCCAGCACCCGGGGCTTCACCTCTACCACGTAGTCCGCCGGCCGGATCCCGAAGATCTGATGGTCGAAGGCCGCGTGGTGGATCTTGCACATGGCAATGCCGTTGGGGACAACCGGCTCGCCTCCCTCGGCGTCGCCGACGATGTGGGCGGCGTCGAGGAGCTCAAGGTGGCGGAGTCTGCAGAGCGAGCAACGACCACCATAAGCGTGCAACACCCGCTCTCGGAACAAGGGCTGGTGCAGACGCTGCCGTACAGTTCTCTCGATGTAGCGGCGTTCGAGGGGGGTGACCGTAGGTTCGAACGGTAAGGGTGCGTTCGCGGCGGCCTCGATTTCAACGACGAACTGCTGCAGGTCGGGCTCCTCCCAAAGGAGCCAGACTGGATAGAGCGGTAGATACTCAGCCGGCGCCACTCCCCAGAACCAGATCAAGGGCCGTTGAAGCCCCATCGCCTGGCGGAGCGCCCTGTTGTCTGAGGATTCGGGTCATAGCCGCCTGCCACTTGTAACGGAGTCTGCCGTCTGGTCCGGGCGCGTCGTCGTACGGGCGCCTGTCCGGTCTTGCATAGACGGTGCAGATCGAGAGGGCGGCCGCCAGCTGGCGTGGCTTCCAGATCCCCTGCTGTGTCGCCTTGAGCCGGATCCTCTGGCCCTGGAACGTGAAGCTTTCGAGTTGCATGGCGCTGACGGTCCTGGAACCAGTACTAGCGGCAAGCCGGTCTAGGAACGCCATCGCAGCGGAACGCAGCCCAATATCCAACGCGTCCTGCGACAACTGACTCATCGGGCCCCCTGGGACACGGTCACACTCCAACGGGTGTGCTCCAGCATCGCGCCACCTGTTCCTTGTGCGCCGGATCGCGACGCCGAGAGCTGGGTTCCAGTACCAAGGATGGTGGCTTCTCGGGTGCCGTCAGCTCCGCGGTGTAAATAGACGGCCGGCGTAGGTTCTTCCAGCACCTGCGAAGCAGAGGAAGGAGACCCACGCCCGTGTCCACACGAGTATCACCGATCGATCGCATCCGCGCCGAGATTGACGACCTGTTCGGCTCCGAGCGGGAGCTCGGCGAGGTACTGGAGGAGGTGACCCGGCTCGGGGTGCGGCTGTTGATGCAGACCGCCATAGAGGCCGAGGTCACTGAGTTCCTCGGCCGGGAGCGCGACAGCCACGGCGGGCGGGCGCGCTCCGGCAGCCGCAACGGTCACTGCCCGACCACGATCAAGACCACGGCCGGAGCGGTGACGATCGACCGCCCGAAGCTGCGCGGCACCGACGAGGCGGCCGGCTACTAGCTCGGTTGCGCACGTCGAGCTTGCGGACGCCGGCTGGTCACATGCCTTGCGACTAGCTCGCCTTGCTCCGCCCCTCGGCTCGCATCTCGGAGGTGAAGACCACGTGGGCGCCCCTGCCGGCCGCCTTGGCCCGGTAGAGGGCGAGATCCGCGTCATCGAGGAGCTGCTCTGCGGTTGCCCCCGTGCTGATCACGATTCCGATACTTGCCGACACGTGAACCCTCCCGGCGGTCCCGAGGTCGAACGGCTCGGCGAGGACCTCCCCGAGCCTCCATGCCGTCTCCTCCGCTCGCCCTCCGACGGCGGGGCCTTCCAGGACGACGATGAACTCGTCGCCTCCCAATCGGCCAATAGTGTCGCTCGATCGGACAGCGCCGAAGAGTCGGTCAGCCACTCGTCGCAGGAGCTCGTCGCCCATGTGGTGCCCGTGCTCGTCGTTGATGCGCTTGAAGTCGTCGAGGTCGATGAATAGGACCGCTATCTCAGCGTCGTTCGCCGGGCGCTTGGCTACCAGCGCTTCGGTCTGCTCGAGTACGTGAGCCCGATTGGGCAGCCCCGTGAGCGGGTCGTGCAGCGCTCGGTGGCGTAGCTCGGTCTCGGCTCGATCCCGGGCGTCCTCGGCCGCCTTCCGCCTCGAGACGTCGAAGATGACGCCATCGAGCCACAGAGGCAAGCCGGCGTCGTCCCGGATGATCCGTCCATGCTCCTCAACCGAGACCACACCGCCGTCCGCCCTGAACAGGCGATACTCAAAACAGTACGAAGCGTCGTGCTCCAGCACCTCTTCCAGAAGAGCATTTATGCGATTCCGGTCGTCAGGGTGCAAGAGGTCACCGAACGTCATCGACGGTTCCCGGAGGAACAGGCTTGGGGCGAAGCCGAGCAGCGACTCGACGTAGTCGCTGACGAAGACCATCCGCCACGGCTCGCGACACTCCGAGCGGTACACGATCCCAGGAATGTTGAACACCACTGAGCGGAAGTGCTCTGCCTCGATCATCAAGCTCGCGGCGGGCTCGGCCTCCACCTGGACGTCATCGGTCATATAGGTCTCCGACTCTCCTATCGGCTCGGGTCCGAACGCACTTGAGCAGACGTCGACCAGCCAGGAACGTCGGACCTGGTGAACAGGGATCTTCTGCCGAGCCGTGCCGCCTCGGATACCTGGCCAGCCGATCGTCAGGGGTGGCCGCAGCAGGAGAGTCCGCCGGGTTCGGAAGAACCGGAAGAACCACGAAACCTACGCCAGAGGTGGTGGGGCTAGCTGGAATCGAACCAGCGACCTCAGCATTATCAGGGCTGTGCAGCCCGTGAGAGACGCCTGGTGCGTCTCGCAACATCGCAGGTCACCGGGCACTTTAGCCTGACCGTAGCTGCCCGTCGGGGACCCCTCGTGACCGAATCTTGTGGTGCAGATGTGGTGCACGGACGGGTCGACCCCCGCATTCAGAATGCTGGGGTCGGTGGCAACGAACCGCCCATCTGGGTGGGGGTGTGTTCTCGGACGGACGCTCCCTGTTGCTGTCGTCGTCAGCCACGAAATCCTCGACGAGGGTGCGCGAGGTACCGCGACCGGCAACGTTTGCCCTCTCTAGCCACGCTCCCTGCGCCGCCGACACGCAAATCGACATGTACGTCGGACCGGCCAACCGTTGAGGCCTTGCGGGCCGCTCCGGAGTGGCGTTCTGTGGCCCGTACTCGACCGCCCGATCTGCGATTCGCGCTGCAGGGTCTCGAGTTCGGGCTGCTTGGGACGGCCACCACCCGGACGTCAGAGTGGCCAACGTGGCAGAGAACCGGGGGGTCATAGGCAGCGATCGTTGGGACGCACTCGCCGAGTTGTAGGAGACCTCGCCGATCATCGCCCGGCTGGGGAAGGTGCTGGTGGACATCGTCGGCGTCGAGCTGGGCGACTCCGTCATCGACCTCGGCACCGGCACGGGGCTGGCCTTGATCGCGGCAGGCCTGGCTGGTAGCGGCGTCGCTCCGATGGTCGGCGTGGACCGGAGCTTCGGCATGCTCAAGGTCGCCGCCCGCCGTGTGGCCGAGGCTGCTCTCGCCAACGTCCTTCTGGTCCGCGCCGATGCGGCGTGCATTCCGGTCCGCGACGCCAGCTCCGATGTGGCTCTGGCCGCGTCGGTCTGGCAGTTCCTCGGCTACTCGCCAGAAGCGCTCGCCGAGTGGCGACGAGCGCTACGCCCGGGCGGTCGCCTCGCCTTTTCGGTGCCCGGACCGGCATCTGGGGCAAGTATCCCGGCCGACTTGGTGACCAAGTACTCGCCGCGTTCTGACGCGCCCCGCTGAGGAGCGCCCGGGCTTCCAGGACTCGCGCCGCCCCTTGCCGGACCTGGCGGAGGCAGCAACCGCAGCCGGCCTCGCCGAGGTGACCGTGCACAGCCGCAGCTCGGACCACATCCTTGCGCGGGCCGAGGACTGGTAGGCCATCCAATGGACCCACGGCCTGCGCTTCTTTCTCGAGAGGCTCGACCCGGAGGCTCTAGGGATGCTCAAGTGCGAGGCCCTGGAACGCCTTGTGTACACGGCTACCCGCGAGATCGTCGTCACCACGAACACCCTGTACTGCGTGTCTCGGCGTTGAGGTATCACCGAGCGCAAGGATGCGCATCACGAGTCCGTGACTCCTCGGTGACCGGGTCGAGCGACGTGATCGCCGCACTCCTGTCGGTGAACGTTGCGAACGTCCTCGGCGCACTTTCGGGTTCAGGTGCGTTCGGTAAGTGTCCTGGTAGTCCATCATTTCTGATGACCGCTCGCGCCCTCTTGTGACCTGCCCTTCGCGCACGGATCGCGCACGCTGCGCACACCAACGAGTGGGGTATTAGCCAAACTCGGCAAGCCTTTCCTTTCCAGGATCAGGCGACGGGCGAGTCGCGGGATTCGCGCACACCGTCGACGCCGACGAGCCACAAGCGGCCGGCGAGGTCGCGTGTCTCGACTGTCGTGACGAGGTGAGCGAGGACCTTGGCCAGCTCGCGGGCGAGGCTGGCCCAGACACGGCTGAGCATGGCGTACAGAACCGCCTCATTCGACCTGGCACGGTACTCCGCGTCCCGCTCATACCGCCTCTCGTGCTCAGCGCTCGCGTTGGAAACGCGGGTGATGCCGCCGCTCACGAACCTGAGAATGGGGTTCAGACGGCGATCAGGCGCCACGGCGAGCGGCGGGTCGACGGACGCCGCTGGTGCGTACTCGAGGAGGCCCGCGCCCGCTCCATCGTGTGCTCGAAGACGACGTCCCAGTACCGCATCTGTAGCGAGTCGACCTCTACGGCCTTTGCGACCTCCTCGCGCAGGGCGGCACGCTGCGCGACGATCGCCTTCCCGCCGGCGCTCAGCGGCTTGGCGCGCCGTCACGAGCTCGTGCGCCTTCTTCGTCTTCCGTCGGCCGCGGCTTTGTCGGCTGACGCTCGCAGCAGGGCGACCTCGTGCTCGGCCTCCTCCGCCTCGGTCTGAAGGTGATTGAGCTCGTGTGAAAGCCCAGCCAACGCGTCACGGGCGTCGTTCGCCCACTGCAGGGCTCGCTCTGTCGGTGCGCCGACCTCCGGAGAGCGCTCGTCGGGGAGGCTCAGGACGACGATCCCACTGCACCGGCTCGGGTCGCAGCGGAGCCGAGTATTGGCGCTTCGGCCCTCCAAGCTGCACCGGAAGGTGTCAGGCTGCTTCCGCAGCCTCGCCGGCGCCGAGCGCTCGGCTCACGTGCGCAGCTACCTCGAACCCCGGAAGAACGGCGTCCCGGCCATCCACGCCCTCATGCGGCTGTTCGCAGGGGATCCGTGGATGCCGCCGGCGCCCGCATAGGTGAACACTTACCTTGCGGGACGAGCACGACCGGCGTCGCCCGCAGCCGAAACAATCTAAGGGTCTGAGGGTCAATTAATTGAGCGGTTTATGGTGGGCGGGACCGTGTAGTTCCAGTCGGGATGCCACTCGTGCGGCCGGAGTGGGACGGCATCCGGTTCGGCATTTGCTGATCTTCACCCCGGTCGGGTAGTTGCCGGTGTCGAGGTCGGCCTCGACCCTGAGCCCGGTACGGGTCGTCGTCGCGGCGATGAGCTCGCCGACGGTGCGGTAGGTGGTGAGTGGCCCACCCCTCCAGTTCATCGAGATGAAGCTGAAGAGGCGGTGCTCCACCTTGTTCCACTTCGAGGTGCCCGGCGGCATGTGGCAGACGGTGATCACGAGGCCGATCGTCGCCGCCAGCTTCGCCAGCTCGACTTTGAACGCCCGCGAGCGGGAGCTGTTCGAGCCGCCAGCGTCGGCGGTGATCATGGGGCGCGTCGCTTCGGGGTAGCGGAGCTTGCCCATCCGTTCCCACCACCGGGCGATCGAGGCGACGGCGAATGCCGGGGTGTCGTGGCGGTCGCCGACGTTCACCCATCCCTCGTTGGCCGCGACGTCGAGTACCCCCGTAGGGGATCGCCTTTCCCATCTCTGGATTGGGGAAGTCGTGCACACCGACGCGCCTCGGCGAGCCCTGCGGCTCCCACTCCGCCCCGCGGTTCTTGTCGTCGCCGACGAGCTCCTTCTTCTTGCAGTCGACGGAGATCACCGGCTGGTTCGCCGCCAGGCGCTGCGCAGCGCTGTCGTTGATGTGGCGGAACTGGGCGTCGCGGTCGGGATGCTGGGCACCGTCGGTGACCTTGGCGTTGGCCTGCAGGCAGTAGCCGAGGTAGTGGAGCAGCTCCCCGACAAGGTTCGCCCCCACCTTGTGGCCGAGGCGGGTCAGCTCCGCCGCCAGCGTGCGCGTCGACTTGGTGGTCCAGCGCAGCGGCGACATCGGGGTCGCCGCGTGATTCCGGCTCGACGAGAGAGGCGAGCACCACGAGCAGGTCGGGTCGAGGTCTGCCTTGCGCTTGGGACCTGCGCCCGGACGGCGCACCCGTGCCTGCAGCTCGGGGCCCTCGGCCAGCGCGCTGGCACCGGCGAGCAGCGTATTGCGGCTCATCCCGGTGGCCTCTGCCACCCGCGCCTGCCCGCCCCGCCCGAGCACCTCCACCATCGATGCCGCCAGCAGCCGCCGCTGGCGCTCGTCGAGGAACGGACCGGTCAGCGAGAAGAACCGGGGCAGGCCCTTTCCTCGCCGAGCTCCACTCCGCCAGGCTACTACGCGCGGTTAATCGGCGCGCGGACCCTAATTTTCCTTGACCGAGCCGCGAATGCGCACCCAGTTGGTACGCGAGCGGCTCAAGTTGGTCGACATACGGGTACGTGACGCTGAAGGCTGCTCAGTAGCTACTCGCAGGAATCTCTGACAACAGCCCCACGTTCGGAACAAACCAGATGTTGCCGCTGCCATCGACCGTTACGGCCGTCGCCGTAGTTTGACAGGTGATCGGAACCTGAGCCGTGGTCGAGGCAACGGGAACAGATGGGGAGCAAGCCACGGAGGGCAGGTCCAACCTCAGTGCTGATTGCCCAGCGCGGAGCACGACAAAGCCACTCGTTGTGCCTGCTACTACGACACTCCCGGGGCCACTCACCGCTGAAACCTCCGGGTCGATAGCACCTACGGCGGGCGGGCCGCTCGTCGTGTACAAGGCTGTAGCGCTAGGACCGTTCGAGCCGGACGGATCAACCTGACTGACTTGAAGTGCTCCTGTTCCAAGTACGTTCGCGCCGTCGCTGCTCACGAAATCCACGTCCATAGTCGATCGGCTGATGGTGGGTGCTCCGCCCGAGGTCGACACAAAATCCACAACTCCTTCGCGACCGCTCGGCCACGCGACAGCAGAGACGGCGAGCGTCCCGTCGCTCGCATACGCCACCGACACCGGGGCGTCGGAGTCCGGCAGCTCAATTGATGCAAATGAACCCGAAGTTGGATCGTAGACGGCCACCGATTCGGAACCCTCCATAGCTATCGCGATATCCCCATTCGCCGGTGACATAGCGATTGACTCGATCCCGTGGAAGCCCTGGATACTTACTGGACGGTGGCTCTCAACGTACGGGTTGTCGGTCGGGGTCGGCACGGCGAACGACGAAATATGACTAGTGGATGTATCAAGGTCAAACAGAGTGTCTCGTGACCCGACCCACACCTGCGTAGCTGTCGCAACGAGCCCCACTTCGGCGCCGATGACGAGCGCCGTGTTGGTTTGAGGACTTCCAAGTGAATAGCTCTGGAGTCGGCCGGTATCGGGGTTCCAGTGGAATAGGGACACGTCAGCCGATGAGCCGGCCAAGTACCACAAACCAGAGGTTGTGGGGTCAGCAGCGATGGCCAGCGGGGCGCCGTAGGCGGCGGGTGGTTCCGCAGCCGCAGGGACTACGGGAGTGATTGCCATTGCGACCACGCTCTCGCTCGAGCTGCTAGCACTGTGTGACTTCACTTGAGATAGCGGGGAGCTGGTGTGTCTGACCAGTACGATGGCGATCGAGCCTGCGACTACAAACAATACTATCCCGGCTGCTCTTGCGATTCGGTTCATCGATGGGACTCTCTCTCCGCGCTGTTAGCCTCTCATGTTTACGAATGATATGACCCGTCTCCAAACATGTTGAAGGCGTAATAGTCACTCCCGGAGTGATAATCGGGTCCGGTGTAGTAGTGGGTAGTGTCTGGAGTAGGCGCGCCCCCGTCGAGCGTCGTGTTCCATTCGCCACCGGACGGTGGCGACCATGAACTTCCATCCGGCGACAGACTTATCGCGCTGCTCAATGTAACTCCGGTGCTGGTGTAACCAAACTCCTCGTTCGATGGCCAATTAGGGCAGGCATCGGTTCCGTTTGCGTCGTACGACTCAGAGTTGACCTGAACTGGCATTGAATTGTCGTAGGAGGTCTCATACCACCCACTACGGACCAGAGTGACGGTGTTGTTGTGCGTCGTTGAATAGGCGAGCCATTGTACCTGACCGCCGTTGTTTTGCAGCACTCCGCTGTTGAAGTCTGAAAAGTAGTTGAACGTGTCGAGAGTCAGTGTCGACCACCACTCAAAGGTATAGGAGTAGTAGGAGCTGTCCTCGCCGTACACATTGACCGATGTTTTCGGTACGCCATTGCCTCCTAAGCCAACCCAGTAGCCATCCTGGATCCAGCAAAAGCCGGAGGACGAACCGGGGCAGAACGTCACATTTGTGTCGGCGGGGCCAATCCAGGCTTCAGCGGAATCAGTGTTGTTGTCGCCAACCGTCTGGTCGTCATCCATGATCTTGGCGTCAACGCCTTCCCAGACCTTATTTGAGATCTGGCCAACGTACTGGTGATGAGTAGCGCCATGAAAGCCGCATGATGCAGCTGACGCGACGTTCGTTGTCGCCGCCACGACGACGGCGATCATCACCAGGGGTGACATAGCCCACGCGAGGACGAGACCCTTACTTCGCCGTCCCCCGCTGCCGCTCGTCTTGACGGGGTTTGGTCGGAGATGCGCACGATTCGACCTCCGAATAGCACGGCCGGCGATCATCATGGGCACTCCTTCCAGGCCAGTCCACGGTACTATAACGGATCGCGTTGCGGTTGTCCGGACGCTGCCCGACCAGCTTGCACGTGGTTTCCCGAACTCGTGCCGCCAACGCTCCCGGCAGCTACGCCCTGTCGCCGGCCCTGCCCATACCAGCTGCTCATTAGAGATCGGCGGCTTCCTCATCTTCGAGGCGCTGGGATCGGCAACAACGAATTCTGCCGGGTGGGTTGAGTGGAAAGCCTCTGTGCCAACCCGGGACTGGGGCATGGGATGGGGCGTGTACTGCGGCAGCCACTATCTACTTCCCCCTGAAAGAGTCCCCTTGAAATGCACTGCTGAGCTGGTTCTCCACATCGAGGGGTTGCTCGCGATCCAGCAGAGATGAGGGCACAATGGCTCCAACAGCTTTCGCTGCCCCGCCGCCAAACGGATCGGAGCCATCGTGCTGCGCACCAAGGTAGACCCCCAGCCGAGCCTCTTCGAGGCGTTGCTGCCCGAGGAGTTCCGCCGCATGCCACCGGTTCTCGCTGCGGCGGACCGGCTGCTCGACGAGCCAGTCTTCTTCGAGCCGTTCGTGCCGTTCTTCCATCCGACCGAAGGCCGGCCGTCGATCCCGATCGAGACTTACCTGCGGCTGATGTACTTCCGTTTCCGCTACCGGCTCGGCTTCGAGACGCTGTGCGGAGAGGTGACGGACTCGCTTTCGTGGCGGCGCTTCTGTCGCATCGGCCCCTACGACGCGGTGCCGAACCCGGCGACGCTGATGAAGATCACCACCCGCTGCGGCGAGCAGGCCGTCGCCGGGCTGAACGGGGCGCTGCTCGAGAAGGCCGACGCGGCGAAGCTGATCCGCCTCGACAAGGTGCGCCTCGACACGACCGTCGTCGAGGCGAACGTCGCCTACCCGACTGACTCGGGCCTCTTGGCCAAGGGCGTGCCCAAGCTCTCCCGCACGGTCCACTCCCCGCGGGCCCTCGGCTTCTCGTCGGGCACGACCTTCCGGGACCGCACCCGATCGGTGCGTCGCCGGGCGCACTCGATCGGTGCGTGGCTCAGACGGCGCTCCGACGAGGCACGCTCCGAGGTGCTGGCGGTGACCGGTGAGCTGGCCGACATCGCCGAGGCGACGATCGGTGAGGCAAAGGCGCTCGCCCGCTCGCTGCGCCAGCAGGTCGAGGCGTCCGGAACGGCGCTCACCGGACGAGGACGAGCGTTGCTCGCCGAGCTCGAGCGAACCGGCGGGATCCTCGAGCAGGTCGTCGCCCAGACCCGCTCCCGCCTTTCCGGCGAAGTGCCCGACGGCTCGCGGCGCGTCGTCTCGCTGCACGACACTGATGCCAGGCCGATCGCCAAGGGGAGGCTCGGCCGGCCCGTCGAGTTCGGCTACAAGGTGCAGCTCGCCGACAACGCAAGCGGGGTCGTGGTGGACTGCTTGGTCCACCAGGGCAACCCGTCCGACGCGGGACTGATCGTCCCGGCGATCGGGCGCATCGGGAGACGCTTCGGACGCGTCCCCTACGCGGTCACCGCCGATCGTGGCTACGGCGAGGCGGCAGTCGACGCGGCGCTCGAGGACCTCGGCGTGCGAACTGTCGCCATCCTGCGTAAGGGCCGCCCCGGTGCGCGTCGGCGCGCCGTCGAGTCCTCCCGTCCGTCCGCACCCTCGTCAAGTGGCGGACCGGGTGCGAAGGCCGCATCTCTCACCTAAAGCACTCCTACGAGATGGACCGGACTCTCTTCGACGGCACGACCGGGGCCACCGTCTGGTGCGGCTGGAGCATCCTCTCCCACAACTCGACGAGGATCGCCGCGCTCGCAGAAGAACAGTGCCCGGCGAAGGGCACGCCGGCACCGAGAGCTGCCCGACCGCCGGGGACCGCGCCACCGACGCGGCCGACGAACCGGCGACGATGCTGAACTTCCCGTGCGTGTTCGGCCCGCTCCGCCTTCGGCTGGCCCAGGGTGGCGAGGGCGGATAGCGGAGGACTGGCGGGCGACCCCTTCCCAAACGGGACCGGCGTGGTCGAAGCGGGAGATTACCCTCGAGGGCAGGCAAGGCGCCCGTCAAACGGGCTTTTTCAGGTCGAAGTATCTAACCGGCCGGTTCTAACTTGCAGGAGCGCGAGCTGGCGCCTCCTCTGCCGGACCTCTTGCCTGAAGGCAACGGTTCTCCCAGGCAGGGGCAATGTCCGCAGTTCCCATCTCGTCCCAGCGCGCCGATTGTGCGACGACTCTGGTAGGGCGTCGGGCCGCCGTCACGGCATCTCGACGTCAGCCGGCGAACCGCTGGCGTCGATCTTGCCCACCACCGTCCACGGTTCCCATCCGTCCTGACGTCCCCTTATCCGAAGCCGGAGCGCCGTATCGACTTCCCGCTTCCAGTCGTCGGGTGACCACGCCGACTAAAGTGCCGCCGCTCCAGCCCGTTCCGTCGTCGCACGTAGGGGCATTCCGGCGATACGGCACTACTGTCGTTCGTCACCCTCATGGGACCACGCCGTTGCCAGAAGCATGGGACCACCTCGCGTCCCTCAGCCACCGGCCGTCGTGATCATCCCGACGCGTTGCCGGCCTGTCAAGCGACCCGGCGCCGCCGTCCCCGCGGCGGAGCCTCGCTGGGGCTGCTCCCGATCGTCGGCTTCTCGCGCTGGCGGTAGGAGTCACCCTCGATGACGAGCTCCCAGGCGGCGCTCTTCAGCCGGTCGACGGCGGACTGGGCGAGCAACGGGTCGGCCATCACGGCCAGCCACTCGCTCGGGTCGCGGTTGGAGGTGAGCACCGTGGCGCCGGCGTGGTGGCGCTCGACGACGAGCTCGTAGACGTCGCCGGTCTGGGTGGCGTCGAGCGGCTGCAGCGCGAAGTCGTCGACGATCAGCAGCTCGATACCGATCAGCTTGCGCATCTCGGCGTCGTAGCTCCCGTCGAGGCGGGAGGCCCGGAGGCGCTTCAAGAGCTTGTCGGCCCGCTCGAAGTGGACGCCGATGCGTCGCCGGCAGGCGATGTGGCCGAGGGCCGTGGCGAGGAACGTCTTGCCCACCCCGACCGGTCCGAGGACGAACGCGTTGCGGCACTGCTCGACGAAGCGCATCGAGACGAGCTCTTCGAGCACGGCTCGGTCGTAGGTCACCTTGGCGCTGTCGTCCCAGCACTCCAAGGTCATCAGCGGTTCGAGCCGGGCGGCGCGGGCGCGCACGCCGGCAGAGTCGGTGTCACGGCGCTGCACCTCGTCGCAGAACAGCTGCTCCAAGAACTCGCCGTGCATCAGCTCGTGCGCCTTGGCGAGGGCGAGCCGTTCGAGCAGGCGGCCGAGCTTGAGCCGCCGCATCAGCACCTTCAGCTCGGGCGAGACCGTCGGTGCCGGCGCGCTCATCGGCCCGCCTCCTTGCCGGTCGCGAACTCGGCCGCGTCACGGGCGAAGCGGCCCTGCACGACTGCCGCCGGCGGCGCCGGGGCGTCGTCGCGTTCGGCGGCCTCCTTTGCCCGCTCGAGCATCCTGCCGATCAGGTTGACGTCGACCGCCTCGGCGTCGAGCGCCCGCCGGCAGGCCTGCTCGACCCGCCCCGCCCCCCATTTCTTGACGAGGCCGAAGAGCCGATAGACCTGGCGCATCCTCGTCCAGGGGAGCGGGCCCGAGAGGAGCACGTCGGCATAGGTGCCGATCGCCTCGCCCTCGGCGGCGGCCATGCTGCGCAGCCGGTCGAGGTCGCGGGTGGCGTAGATCTCCTTGCCGGTCGGCATGTCGGCGGGGTCGGTGATCCGCTTGCCGGGCGCCTGGCGCGGGTGGACCTTGACGAGCTCGCCCTGCGAGTAGAGCTTCACGATCTGCGCGTCGCGTCGCGCCTTCAGACGCTTGCCGACAAGGACATGGGGAACCGAGTAGAGCGCCCGGTCCACCTCGACGTGGAAGTCCCGCGCCACCTTCGGCTCGGACCAGCGCGGCACGTCGAAGGGCAGGACCGGAGCGGGCCGGAGCAGCGGCAGCTCCTCGGCGCGGAAGACCTCGAGCGGGCGGCAGCAGGTGGTGCCGTGGAGGCGCATCCCCGCCGTCACTGCGCACCACGAAGCGGCCCGCCGGCGGCAGTCCGCCAAATCGGCGAAGGTCTCGCCGGCGAACAAGCTCTGCCGCACGTAGGGCACGCAGCGCTCGACGCGGGGCTTGTCGGTGGGGGTGGCGACGCGAGCGGCGTCGATCAGAAAGCCTCTCGCCTGGGCGTACTCGAAGAAGACGTCGTTGAAGCGGGGAGCGGTCGCCTCGGCGGTGACGACGATCGCCGACATGTTGTCGGGGATGAGGATCGGGAAGATCCCGCCGAAGAAGGCCCATGCCGCCTCGCAGCCTTCGATCACCGCCTCGGTCGTCTGGGAGAAGGTCGGCCAGACGAACTGGTGACGGCTGTAGCAGGCGGTGAAGATGAGGGCGTGGCAGACCCGGCGTCGCTCGCCGTCGGCGACGAGGCCGAGGCGGCCGAAGTCCATCTGCAGCTCGCTCCCCGGCGGCGGGTCGTCGACGCGGACGGTGCTGTGGCGCCGGCCCGCATCGCAGCGCTCGCTGGCAAAGCGTGCGAGCGTGCGTTGGGGACGACGACGCCCTTGCGGGTGAGCAGGTTGCCGATCTTGACGACGGTGAGGCCGTCGTCGACCCAGGCCTTGATCGCCGCCTCCTCGGCGAGCAGCGCCTTCCAGCTCTCCCCGTGGCCGTCGGGGCGGTGCGGGCGCACGCGCTCGACGACCTGGCCGATCAGCTCCTCGGTGAGCTGGGACTCGCCGCGGTGGCGCTGGAGGCCGGCCGCGACCGCGGCGGCGACGTAGCGCCGTGCGGTCTTGCGGTCGACGCCGACGCTTCTCGCGATCCGCGCGCTCGCCTTCGCCGAGCAACCACCGGCGGAGCGCTTCTTTGATCTGGACCACTGATACCTCCCTGAACGCCACGGGTCCTCCTCAGCGAACCGCTTCGGAGGCCCAGCCGAATCTCTGTCCGGCCGGCGGTGGTGGACCCTCAGGGTGGTCCCATGACTGGCAACGGCGGTGGTCCAATGCCGCTGGCAGAATCAGCGGTCAGGTGGTCCCATGTGGCTGGCAGACGACAACTACGCCCGCCGGTGAGCGCTCGGCCGTCTCGCCCGTCACGAATCGTACCGGCGCTCCCGCTCCTGCCGGGACGGCGGTCCGACAGCCATCTCTTCTCGCGGCGGTCTCGGCCAGTTGTTCGGCTATGTCACACCGGCCACCTCGGTTGTCTCGTCCAACCAAGAGCCGGGGCGGGTCCGTCGTCCGGTGCAGGGTTTCATACCCCCCGGCCAAAACACCGCTCCAGTAAAAATCGGTAGCGCTCCCGGGAGTCTAGAGTCACGAGGGCGTCAGATCGCTCCCACTTTCTTGAACCTTCGCGAAGACCCTGCTCGGGCGGTATCTATAACGGTAGGCGACCGCGGTCGATGATTCCGATTAGTCCGACGGGATGGAAGCCTTTACCAGAGGTCCACGCCTCGGGCCACCTCCACGCTGACCTCGCTGTGGGCGACCGTCGTCGACGGACCGGTTCCACGTGCCCGGTCGAGCGCGGTGGCGAGAGCGTAGCGAGCGGCCTCGATCGATCGCCGGCGGTGTCCGGACTGCTCGGCACCGACCACTACACGATCCTCGCCGAAGGCCCGCTGCCGGTCGGTAACGCCCCACCGCTCCCGATAGGCGGCGATCGTCGCCGCGTCCCCCAACCACGAGGTCCGTCTGCGTGGGTCCAATGGCTGGCCGCCGAGCTGTGCGATCCAGGGGTCGCCGCGGGTGATCGCCTTCTCGGCGAGCTGGCGCGCTCGACGGGTCATGGCGGCGTCCCGCTCCTCCAGCGCTCGCGCCATGTCCGGGTCAGTGACACCGACCGCCCGCGGATAGAGGCCGGCGACGAGGTTCATCCGCGCACCCGGTCCAGGCACGGCGCCCTCGGCCCAACGCTCCAGCCTCCCGTGGAGGACCGCGGCGATGTCGTTCGCTTCCTCGAAGGATCCGCCGACGAGCCGCGCCAGCGCTCGCGGGAGGTCGAGGCCGCGCGCCTCGACCTCACGGAGCGAGGCGACGAGCGGTCCGTAGGCGTCGCTTACCCGCACGAGCTCCAGCTCCTCGGCGCGAAGACCAGCTTGCTCGAGCATCGCGTCGTAACGAGGAGCGGTGGCAGCCTGGGCGAGCGTCTCGTACTCCGCCGCCAAGGTGGCGAAGTCCTCCGATCGGTGTTGTGCCTGCGCCATCGCTTCGTGCGCGGAGGTCTCGGCGCCGGCGTTGGCGAGCACGCCGGCGAGCACCTCGCGCACGGCCTGTTCGGGCGTGAGGGCATCGTGGCCGGTGGCGGGATCGGGGTCGTAGGCGGTCTCGACGTAGAGGCGGTTCGACTCCCGACCACGCGTCGCGGCGACGTAGAGCAGGTCCCGTGTCGTCGCCGGCGAGACGGCGACGTGGGCGGTGTCGGTCGTGCGGCCTTGGCTGCGGTGACAGGTCGTCGCGTAGGCGAGCTCGACGTGCTCGGCGACGTAGGCGGTGGGGAGGGTGATGTCGCGCCCGCCCGAGCTGCGCCGCACGGCCATGCTGCCGTCGTCGTTGGTGGCGGTGACGACGAAGCGGTCCCCGTTCTTGACGAAGCCGCGACCGGTCGACAACAAGCGGTCGTTGCGCCGCGTGACGATCTCGTCGCCGACGCCGGCGATCCCGCCGCCGGAGAGCGCCAAGCCCGAGGCGGTGACCTCGCCAGCCGCGACCCGCCCGGCGCGCGCCAGGCGGTTCAACTCGGCGACGGTCGCTCCGTCGGCCGCCAGCATCAGGCTCGTCTTGCCGGCGGCGACGTCCTCCCGCCAGGCGGCATGGACGGCGTCGAGCAGCTCCTCGCGGGCACCGCCTTCGATGCGACCGTGCTCGGCGTAGGCGGCGAGCGGCGCCACCTCTCCGGAGCGGAGTTCGACGCTCGCCGAGCGCTCCCACTCGGCGGTGAAGCGCCGCACCTCGCACAGCTCGGGGACACGATCACCACGGTCGCGGGCCAAGAGCGCAAGCGCGCCGCCGGCTTCGACGGCACCGAGCTGTGCCCAGTCCCCGACGAGGAGCACCTTGGCCCCAGCATCCTCGCCGGCAGTGACGATCTCGTCGAGTGGGAGCGTTCCGGCGAGCGATGCCTCGTCGATCACGACGAGCTGGTCCGGCCGCAGCCGGCGCGCGGCAATGGCCCCCTCGAGCGCGGCGAGGCGCGCCCGCATCTCGCTCGCGTGTTGGGAACACGGACGAGGATGGCGGACGAGGTTCGATCGCGAGATGCTCGCGTCGCGCTTCGAGCGCCGGCAGCCGGCGGTGCTCGGTCAACCACTTGGCGGTGTTCTCCGTCGCGATCCCGAGCTCGCCGGCAAGCACCTCGGCGGCCGCCGCGGAGGGGGCGAGGCCGATCACCGAGCCGGGGCCGTGCTCGGTCTCCCACACGGCGCGCAACCCCGCCATGGCGCTCGATTTGCCGCTCCCGGCCGGGCCGAGGAGCAGGTCGAGCATCCGTCCCGAGGTGGCGACCTGCTCGACGGCAAACGCCTGGTCGAGGCCGAGGCGATGCTCGCGACCGGGCAGCTTCTTGGCCGTCACGGCGGCCACGACGTCGCGCCGCACCGCCGGCCCGCCCCCCCCTCTGCCAGCTTCCAAGAGCCGCGCCTCGGCGTCGAGCAACGCATTGGTCGTGTAGAGGACGTGGTGCTCGGGCGACAGTCGCGAGCTCCCGTCGGCGCGCAGATAGGCCGCCGGCGTGTGGCAGAGCGGCGGCGGGCTGAGCCGCAGCGAGCGCGCCACTGCGAGATCGGTCACCGCCTCGGCGACAGCGAAACGGTCCGCCGGCGCGGCGAAGCGGGCGCCCTGCAAGACGCGATGCGCCTCGGCGAGGAGGTTCATCCGCCCGTAGGCGGCACGCCGGCCGGACACCTCGGCCAGCACCGCGTCCGCCGCCTTGGCGATGAGCTCGTCGGCGATGTCGCCGGCGCAGTAGGTCGCGGCCGTGCTGCGACCGAGGAGGCCCTCCCCCCACTCTCTTTGCTCATCGATCGGAACGAACGGCTCGGCGCGTTGGCGCCAGTGATCGATCAGCGCGGCGAGGCTGTGACGGGTCTTCGCCGGACGGGTGGCGATCGTGGCGCGTTGGCGGAGGCGCTCCTGCTCGACGACGGTCGGTTGGCGGCCGCGCGCCGCCACGAACTCGCCGACGAGGCGCTCTGCGTGCTCGGCGACTTGTCCTGATCGCGTCGAGAACTCGGCCATCAGGTCCTCAGAGACGCCGGCGATCTCGAAGCGCGGGCGCTCGGAGTGACGGCGCGAGCGCGGCTCCCAACCGACGCCGAGGCGCTCGGTGAGGAGGTCGGCGAGCACGCCCTGGTGCATTTCCGAGAGGGTGGTGACGGCCTTGAAGAGCGCCCGGCTGTCGAGGGTCCGCCATCTGCCGTCCGAGACGGACTTGGCGCGGTTCCAGACGACGACGTGGTCGTGCAATTGCGGGTCGTCGGCTCTGCTGGCGAAATGCGTGAACGCGGTCGCGATCACGCCGGTGACGTCCTCCTCGACGACGCCGTTCTTGCCCGACCGCGAGCGGAAGACGTTGCGCTCGGCCCAGGCGAGCACCGTCTCGACGGCGCGATCGTGGCACGCCGCGACGACCGCCTGCGTAGCCGGGTCGGCGAGCGCCCAGGCGACACTGACGCTTTTGCAAGGACTGAAGGTCAAATCGAAGCCGACGACGGGCGCGGAGCGCGCCGTGGGCATCCTCGGGGCGCACCCGAGCGGCTCGCCGCTCGCCGGGTCGGCGAGCGCGACGAGCATCCGATAGAGGTGTTCCTCGGTGACCTGCGTGCCGATCTCGACGCCGTTCCCGCCGTCGAGATCGGCGAGTCCGGCACCAAGGAAGCGGCCCGGTGGGGTGCCCGAGGCGGCGTAGTAGGCGGTGAGGCCCTCGTGCTGCGGCGTCGCCTCGTCGCCGGCCGCGACCGAGTCCATCAGGTAGCGGAAGCCGCCGCCGAGTGACACTCGTCGGATCGAGATCACGCCGCCGCCGTCCCTTCGCCGGGCGGCCCCGTCGGCCACCGTCACCCCCTATGCCGATGGCGCGTACAACCTGGTGCGGGCACGAAGTCGTCTGGCCACGTCAGGGTGTTCCGGGGGCGGTGAACCTTGGATGCCGGGCGTGTGCAGTTGGCAGACGTGGGCATAGCGTGAGGGCTCGGCGTGGGGTGGCCGGGGCACAGGTCGTGATGGGAGGCGGGGCAGGTGACGAGAACGTGAAGCCGTGCGAGTGATCGAGAAAGATCGCTGGCGGAGATTGAGGCCGAAGGAGCACGCGGTCGGAGGCACGGACCGCCGGATAGGATTCAGAGCGTGACGATGCTCCGATTGCGCTCCGCCGAGCCTCCGTTCTCGGAGACACTGGTCGCCGGTCAAGCGGCCCGGCTGCTGGCGCTCGTCGAGGCGATCGGCATGTGGCAGCCGCACGACGTCGTCGAGACACTCGACCGCGACGTGTTCGCAGACGCCTTGAAGTCGATCGCGGCGGCCGGCGTCGCGCGGCACGCCGTGTTCGACTGGGAGGAGTACGCCGACAAGGGCCCGGCCGAGTTCGCGAGATGGATCCGTTCAGTACGCGACGACGTCGCCGCGTCGCCGGTACCGGAGGTCGAGCTCCCCAAGCTCGACGAGGTCCTCGGCAGCGAGCGGCTGGCGCGTTCGATCGGGGTGGCCGGCTCGAGCCTGCGGCGCTACCTCAGCCACGACCGAGAGACTCCGGACGACGTCGCGAGCCGGGGTCACCTCCTCGCGTGCATCGTCGGCGACCTCGCCGGTTCCTACAACGAGCGCGGGATCCGTCGCTGGTTCGAACGCCCGCGCCCGCAGCTCGACGGCCGGGCGCCGGACGAGATCCTGCACGGGACGTGGGCCGCCGGCGACCCCGAGGTCGCCAAGGTGGCGGTGCTTGCCGCCGAACGCGCCGGCTGACCTGACACCGCGGTGATGAGCCTCGTCGAACAGCAGGCGGGCGCCCCGCGAGCCGACTTGTACCGGGTCTGCGATCGCCGCTTCCCCTTTCTCTGGGCCGTGCCGGACCAGCCGCCAGCGCGCTGGCACGACGCCGGCGAAGGGCCCTGCCACTACCTGGCGACGACGCCCAAGGGTGCCTGGGCCGAGGTCGTCCGCCATGAGCACATCACCGAGCTCGACGACCTTCTCGATCTCGAGCTCTCGTTGTGGTTGGTCGAGGCGCACGCGCCCGCCGCCGCGCCGGCCCTTCCGCATGACGTGCTCACCGGCGACGAGACCTCCTACCCTGCATGCCGAGCCGAGGCGCAACGCTTGCGGGCAGCCGGCGCCGTGGGGCTCCGGGCTCCGTCCGCCGCCGTGGTGTCGGGACAGGCGGAGCGGTTCGGTGTCGACGCGAGCGGCGCCTACGTGGTGGAGCGGGTGACCACCGGGACGGTGGCGTTGTTCGGCGCTCCGAGTGACCTCGTTGGGATGCCGCTCGCCGAGGGCCATCCCGACCCTTCGATGCTAGGGGACGTCCGCTACCTCTGATCGACGCGCCGGCGCTGCTCACGGGCCGAGGCGCCGCCGCCGGTCCACAGCTTGTACGCCCCGTCGCCCACATGCAGGAGTGGGTCGCGCGGTCCCGCCCGGACGAGGAGGTGCAATGGGAGAGCAGTCGCGCAACAAGGGCCGTGGGCGCTACTTCACCCTTGAGCAGGCGGCCGCCGCCTACCCAGCGTTCACCCCTCGCCTCTTCAGGCGGCTCGTCCAGGAGCGGCGGATCGCGTTCAGCAAAGTGGGCCGCCGCATCGTGGTCGCCGAGGCTGACATCGAGGCGTACGTGGACTCGAACAGGGTGGAGCCGCCGGCGCCGGAACGTCGCTGGCACGTGGCATCATGACCAGCATTGATCGCCGGCGGCGCGACTCCCCACGCCCTGGGCCTGATGTTGTTCGGCTCGAGCCAGGAGACAGGCATGGGATCAATCCGCAAGTCACCGCGAAACTCGGCGAAATGGGAAGCCCGGTACCGCGACATCCGCGGCCGGCAGCGCACGAAGACCTTCGAATCGAGGGCATCCGCGAGGGCGTGGCTGGCGTCGACAGAGACGGACATGCGGCGCGGGAGCTGGGTCGATCCCCGGCACACCGCCGCCCCGCTCGAAGTAGTGGCGGAGCACTGGATCAAGTCTGGGGACGCGAAGCGCCCCGGCTCGATCGCCCGCGACCAGAGCATCCTCACCAAGCACGTCCTCCCGGTGCTCGGAGGTAGGGCGGTCGGTTCTGTGACGCGACAGGACGTGCAGCAACTCGCCAGCGGCTGGGCCGGCCGCTATTCGCCCTCGACAGTGGCGCGCCACTACGCGTGCCTGCGCGCCCTGTTCTCCTTCGCGGAGAGCTGCGATCTGATCGTCCGGTCCCCCTGCCGCAGTATCCGCACGCCGGCGGTGGTCGCCCGAGAGGCACAGATCCTCGACAGCGCGCAGCTCCAGCTTCTCGCCACGGCGATGGACCCTTACGGGCCGATGGTCTATCTGGCGGTGCTCGGGTTGCGCTGGGGTGAGATCGCCGGACTCTGGGTCGGTGACGTCGACTTCCTTCGCGGCGTCGTCAGCGTCGTCCGGCAGCGCACCCGCGGCGAGAAGGGGCGGATGGTCGAGCAAGACCCGAAGACGCGGGCGGGCCGCCGCCCGCTGAGCGTCCCCGGATGGGTCACGACAATGCTGTCGGAACACCTCGCGGACCGAGGCGTGACAGGTGGCGACCCCGACGCCCGCGTGTTCGTCTCCCCCGACGGCGAGCCCCTGCACTATTCGAACTGGCGCCGGCGGGTGTGGTTGCCGGCGTGCGCCGCGACTGATCTGCCCGATCTCACGTTCCACGACTTGAAGCACACCGCGGCGACCGTGCTCGTCGCGGAAGGCGTCGACGTGAAGACAGCGCAGGTGCGGCTCGGCCACGCCAACCCGCAGACCACCTTGCGCATCTATGCCCAGGTGACCGAGCAGGCGGATCGCCTGGCCGCGGAGCGAGTCGGTGACCGTTTACGGCCGGTCGTTACCAAGCTCCACGGTTCATCGACCGAGGACGGTCGCTGCAATTGATTCCCGCCTCACGATTCAGCGTGTCCGATCAATCTTTGCGGCTCCGTCCCGATCACCGGCCGTAAGCGAATAGCGACTGGTCGTCTCATGCGAGCCGTGCCGGGCTGCCTGGCGAGGAGCACGATGCCGATGCCCGAATCCGGTGTGTCAACGTGGGCAAGCGGGGCGCAGGCGGGCGCCCGCATCCGCTGGTCGAGGCCCTCAAGCCATACCGCAGTCTACCTGGCTCTCCCATTATGACGTCACTCTGCGTGGTTTCGCGCGCACCGCGCACGTCCGCGCGCGACGCGCGTGAATTACGCTAATGTAGTTACAGAGACGTTATTTACCCAGGAGGGACGCAAGTGAGGGCTCTGGTGACAAAGCTCCTGCGGCGATACCCTGATCGTGTGAGTATTGCCCGCCGCCCAGAACGGAGGATCGAGCCACTCCGGCGTCCTTCCGCCTTGGACGCCTACGAGGGTAAATGGGTCGCGGTAAATGATGACCGAGTCATCGCGTCCGCCGATACGTCGAGCGAGCTGGCACGCACCCTTCGTTCTATGGGTCCTGCCGCACACGGCGTCGTGATGCAGTTCGTGCGGCCGGCCGCCGACGGGTACATCGTCGGCGTCGGCTGACCACCCCTGTCTACGCAAGCACTCTGCGCGCGTGACGTCGCGGTTCCATATCTTCCCATGGCGAGAGGAGGAGTCGCTTCTCACCGGCGAGCGAATCCTTCGGCCGACAGTCGACGTTCAGCTCCACATGGGCAAGTACGAACAAAGCGTCCGAGCCCTGATCGATACAGGTGCGCCACGGACGCTGTTCCCACGCGGTGTTGCGGAGGCGCTCGGGATCGAACTCCCTGACCATGCGTCGGTGGAACTTAAGAAAGTGCACCTCATGGGCCGTGAGTGGCGCGCCAGTTCGCGCTGGGTCTCTCTGAGCCTGCCGCCGTTCACGGACCTGGGATGGGACGCGGAAGTGGACTTCGTGCTCGATGAGGGACTGCCGTTCGGGTTGCTGGGCTACGAAGGTTTCCTGAACCGGTGGGCCGTGAGTTTCAACGGCTACAACGGCTACTTCGTAGTCGAGCCCGTTGAGTCCTTCCAAGAGCGCCTGCCGATCGATCCCTATGAGGAGTTCCTGAAGGAGTGGCCGGACATTTACTGACCAAGAGAGCCCGTCACGTGAGCGCCGGATCGCAGGGAAACGGACGACGCCAGGCAGCGGCCACGCGTTGCGGTATCCAACCTCGGCCTCGTGTGTCCAACGAGTTCCAGGTCCAAGCTGTCGACCGTGCCGGCGCGAGTGCCCACGGGAAGGACTGTCCGCAGCGGGGGCCGCACACCACGGCGCCGGAGCCTCTTGTGGTGCTGTTGTGGTGCAGATGTGGTGCAAGCGGAGTGCACCACTGGTTGCGAGCTGGTTGACGGAAGCAAACCCGCTGCTCAAGCCGGTGGGGCTAGCTGGAATCGAACCAGCGACCTCAGCATTATCAGTGCTGCGCTCTAACCGGCTGAGCTATAGCCCCAGGTAGCGGAGGGCCACTACCCTACACCGCCCGTCTTGACCCCCATGCCGGGCTTCCGCCCTGTTCGGGGGGGCCCGGCGGGGGACGGCCAGGAGCCCTCGGCGGCCCCCCTTGGCCCACTTAGCGGCCCCTTAGCCCACTCGGCAGTTGTGCTGACATGAAGCTGAGCGCCGGCGGGTACCAGGGAGAGCGCGCATCATCCATCTCACGCTGGAGGCTCTGCCATGGCCGTTGTCCAGACGCCTGCTCCCTTCGACCGACACGATGAGGCCGGCGTCGCGGGCAGCTCCTCGGGCGTCATCTGCAGCCTGATCCCGGAACGGCTCGACCGTCTGGGCTGGTCACGGTTCCACACCAGGCTGGTGATGGCCCTCGGTGTGGCCTGGATACTCGACGGGCTCGAGATCACCGTCGCCAGCAACGCCACCAGCCTGATCTCGAGCAAGCAGTCGCTCGGGCTGTCGTCGGCCGGCGTCGCCTTCGCCGTCGGCACCGTCTACCTCTTGGGCGAGGTCTTCGGCGCCCTCTTCTTCGGGCGCATGTCCGACAGATGGGGCCGGCGCAACCTGTTCATGATCACCCTCGGCGTCTACCTGGTCGGTGGGGCGATGACCGCCTGCGTGGCGGGCAAGGGGCAGGGTTGGGTCTGGTTCTTGTACCTGTGCCGTTTCGTGGCGGGAGCTGGCATCGGGGGCGAGTACGCCGCCATCAACTCGGCGATCGACGAGCTGATCCCGGCCCGCTACCGGGGGCGGGTCGACATCGCCGTCAACGGCACCTACTGGGGCGGGGCACTGATCGCCACGGTCCTCACACTGGTCCTGATCAACCACCTGCCGGTCTCGTACTCGTGGCGCATCGCCTTCCTGATCGGTCCCGTTCTCGGGTTCGTCGTGCTGTTCGTCCGCAAGAACCTCCCCGAGAGTCCCCGTTGGCTGCTCATGCACGGGCGCGTCGACGAGGCGGAGGCAGCGGTACGACAAGTCGAGACGCTCACCGCCTCCTCGAACGGGCAACTCAACGAGGTCGACGAGTCGAAGGCGATCGAGATCCGGCCGGCACAGAACATCGGGTTCCTGGCGCTGGCCCGGACGCTCTTCGCCACGTATCCCAAGCGGGCGATCCTCGGAGCCTCGCTGATGATCACCCAGTCGTTCCTCTACAACGCGATCTTCTTCACCTACGCCCTGGTGCTCACGAAGATCTACAGCGTCAGCCTCGGGTCGACGCCCTACTACTTCATGGTCTTCGCCGCCGGGAACCTCGCCGGGCCGCTCTTGATCGGCCGGCTGTTCGACTCGATCGGACGCCGCAAGATGATCTCCGGGACATACGTGCTTGCCGGCATCCTTCTTGCTGTGAGCGCGGCCATGTTCCGGGCGGGTGCGCTCACCGCCGTCACCCAGACGCTCTGCTGGTGCGTGATCTTCTTCTTCGCGTCGGCCGGCGCGAGTGCCGCCTACCTGACGGTGAGCGAGATCTTCCCCGTCGAGGTGCGGGCGAAGGCGATCGCCGTCTTCTTCGCCATCGCGCAGTGTTTCGGCGCCTTCGGTCCCTGGTTCTACGGCAAGCTGATCGGGAACGGCACCGACCACTCGGCGCTCTTCGTGGGATACCTCATCGGCGCAGCCGTGATGATCCTCGGCGGCCTGGTCGAGGCGTTCCTGGGGGTCGACGCCGAGCGGCGGTCGCTCGAGGATCTCGCTCTGCCCCTGAGCGCGGTCTCCCGAGGAGCGCGACCGGCGCGGCTCGCCAATGTCACGGGCGCCCCGCGGCCACCCGCCGCCCGTGTGATCACGTCAAACAGCGATCCGACCCTGCCCGAGACCCTCCAACGCCGCCCTCACCGCGGACGCTGACGGCGCACTTCCGAGACCGGACGAGGTTGCTGAGCTCCGCAGGGCGTTTCGAAGACCTAGGAGCCAGCGACCTCGGACGGGTCACTCCTCTTCTGCCGCCACCTTCGCAACGCTCGCCACGAACTGGCCGGACTCCAGGTTCATCACCCGCACACCCGTGGCGTCCCGCCCCTGGGAGGTGATCTCGCGCACGGCCGTCCTGATGATCACACCGCCCGACGAGACGATGAAGATCTCGTCATCGAGGGCAGCCATGAAGGCCCCGACCACGTGCCCGCGCCGAGACGTCAGCTTGATTCCCCGCACACCTTGACCACCGCGGCCTTGGGCTGAGAAGTGCTCCAGCTTGGTGCGCTTCCCGTAGCCGGCATCGGTGACTACGAGCAGGTCCACCGACGGTGCGCCCACGTCCGCCGACACGACCTCGTCGCCGGTGCGCAGACGCATCCCCCGGACACCAGAGGCCGAGCGACCCATCGGCCGCACTTCCTCCTCCGCGAACCTGATCACCATGCCGTTCTTCGACACCATGAAGACGTGGTCGTTGGCGCCTGTGGCGATCACCCGCACGAGCTCGTCGCCGCCGCGCAGCGACAAGGCGATGAACCCCTCCCGGCGGCTCTTGTCGTACTCGGAGAAGGGCGTCTTCTTGACCACACCGTCCTTGGTCACGAAGAACAAGAACCGGTCGGCGGAGAACTCCCGCGTCTCGACGATCGCCTCGATCCGCTCTCCCGGCTCCAGCGGCAGCAGGTTGACGATCGGCGTCCCCCGTGCTGCCCGTTCCTTCACCGGCACCTCGTGCCCCCGCAGTCTGTAGACCTTGCCGCGGTTGGAGAAGAGGAGCAGGTGCGAGAGGGAGGTCGTGTGGACGAGGTTGGTCACCAGGTCCTCTTCTTTGAGCTTTGCGCCCTGGACGCCCCGGCCGCCCCGGCCCTGGGTGCGGAAGGCATCTGCCGCCACGCCCTTGATGTAACCGGCCTTGGTCAGTGCGACCACGACCGGCTCGTCCTCGATCAGGTCCTCGAGATACATCTCGCCCGGATCGATCGTGATGATCGACCGGCGCGGATCGGCGTGCTTCTCCTTGACGGCCGTCAGCTCGCTGACGATGACCGCCCGCAGGACCGCCGGGTCCGCCAGGATGCTCTCCAGCTCGGCGATCGTCTCACGCAGCTGCGCCATCTCCTGCTCGAGCTCCGTCCGGCCGAGCCGGGTCAACCTCGACAGGGTCATGTCGAGGATGTGGTTGGCCTGCGCCTCGGAGAACCCGAACGGATCGGCCATCAGCCGGCCGCGAGCGTCCGGCCGGTCGTCCGACGCCCGGATGGTGGCGATCACCTGGTCGAGCATGTCGAGCGCCCTCAGCAGGCCCTCGACGATGTGCGCCCTGTCCCTCGCCTTGCGCAGCCGGAACTCGGTGCGCCGGCGGACCACCTCGATCTGGTGGCCGACGTAAGCCGCCAGCGACTGCTGCAGGGTGAGCACCCGTGGCACGCCGTCGACAAGGGCCAGCATGTAGACGCCGAAACTCGTCTGCAGCGGTGTGTACTTGTACAGGTTGTTCAGCACGACGTTGGCGTTGGCGTCCCGCTTGAGGTGGATGACCAGCCGCGTCTCGGCGCCCGCCGAGAGGTTCTCGATCTCGTCGATCCCGGACACGTCCCCCGCGTCCACAGCCTCGGCTATCCGCTGGGAGATCCCGTCGACCGACGTCTGGTAGGGGATCTCGCTGACGACGATCTGGTCCTTGCCGGCCTTCCCCTCGACGATCTCGGCCTTCGCCCGCATCTTCACCGAGCCTCGTCCGGTCCGGTACGCCTCCATCGCACCCGCACGCCCGAGGATCAGCCCGCCTGTCGGGAAGTCGGGACCCTTCACGAACTGCATCAGGTCCTCGGAGCTCGCCTCCGGGTTGTTGATCAGGTGGACGGTGGCGTCGATCACTTCGCCGAGGTTGTGCGGGGGGATGTTCGTCGCCATCCCGACCGCGATCCCCTGCGACCCGTTGACGAGCAGGTTGGGGAACCGCGACGGCAGCACGGTCGGCTGCTCGGTGGTGCCGTCGTAGTTCGCCATCATGTCGACGGTGTCCTCGTCGATGCCCTCGAGCATCAGCATCGCGAGCGGCGCCAGCCTGCATTCGGTGTAGCGGGCTGCCGCTGGCCCCATGTTCGGTCCCGGGGCCCCGAAGTCCCCGTGGCCGGAGATCAGCGGGTGCCGGAGCGAGAAGTCCTGCACCATCCTCGCCAGGGCGTCGTAGATCGCACCGTCGCCGTGCGGGTGGTACGACTTCATCACCTCGCCGACCACCGAAGCGCATTTCACGAAGGGCCGGTCCGGCCGCAGGTTCTCCTCGCCCATGGCGTAGAGGATCCGCCGGTGCACCGGCTTCAGCCCGTCCCGCACGTCGGGCAGGGCCCGCTGCACGATCACCGACATCGAGTATTCGAGGAAGGAGCGTTCCATCTCCTCCTGGATCTCGATCGGCACGATCACGCCGACTGGCGGGCCTTCCCCGTCCCCGTTGCTGCCTGCTCCGTTGCTGGTTCTCGGTGGCATGTGTCTCCGTGTCGTGATCTCGACTCAGGCCGGCGGGACAGGATCCCGCTTGCTGACTCTCAGATGTCGAGGAATCGGATGTCCTTGGCGTTCGTCTGGATGAAGTGGCGGCGCTGCTCGACGTCGTCGCCCATCAGGATCGAGCAGATCTGGTCGGCGATCGCCGCGTCCTCCACGGTCACCTGCAGCAGCGATCGCTTGGCCGGGTCGACGGTCGTGTCGCGAAGCTCGTGCCAGTCCATCTCGCCCAGCCCCTTCAGGCGCTGGAACTCCTTGGAGTAGTTCGGGTGCTCCTCGAGGAAGCGGGCGCGGGCGGCGTCGTCCTTCAGGTACACCTTGGAAGTTCCGACCTCGGCCGAGTAGAGCGGCGGCTGGGCCGCATAGACGTGTCCCGCTTCGACGAAGATCTTCATCTGGCGGAGGAAGAACGTAAGCAGAAGGGTGCGGATGTGGGACCCGTCGACGTCCGCGTCGGCGAGGATGATCACCTTGTTGTAACGGATCTTGGTGAGGTCGAACTCGTCACCGAGGCCGGCCCCGATCGCCATGATCAGCGCCTGGATCTCGGTGTTCTTCAACATCTTGTCGACACGGGCCTTCTCGACGTTGAGGATCTTGCCCCGGATCGGCAGCACGGCCTGCCTTCGCGGATCGTGGGCCTTCACCGCCGAGCCGGCGGCGGAGTTCCCCTCGACGATGAACAGCTCCGACTCACGAGGGTCTCGCGACGAGCAGTCGAAGAGCTTCCCGGGTAGTCCGGCGCCGTCGAGCGCTGACTTGCGGCGGGTGAGCTCGCGTGCCTTGCTGGCGGCGTTCCGTGCCTGTTGAGCAAGCAGCGACTTCTGGACGATCTTGTTCGCCTCGGTAGGGTGCTCGTCGAGCCATTCGGCGAGCTTGGCGTTGGTCGCCCTTTCCACCAGGGAGCGCGTCGAGACGTTGCCGAGCTTGGCCTTGGTCTGGCCCTCGAACTGCGGGTCACGGAGGCGCACTGAGACGATGGCGGTCAGGCCCTCGCGGATGTCGCGCCCGTCGAGGTTGTCCTCCTTGATCTTTCCCTTCTCCTTGGCGTACCGGTTCACCACGTTGGTGAGGGCCTTGCGGAAGCCCTCCTCGTGCATGCCGCCCTCGATCGTGGCGATCCCGTTGGCGAAGCTGTGGATGCTCTCGTAGTAGCCGGTGTTCCACTGCATGGCTACCTCGACCTCTTGGTCCTCCTCGCTCGTGCCGAAGGAGGCCACCAATTTGAAGAGCCCCTCCTTGGACTCGTTCAGGTGCCTGACGAAGTCGACGATCCCTCCCGAGTAGCAGTAGCGCTCTTCGGCTTCGTGCCCGGGGCGCTCGTCGCGGAAGCGGATCTCGAGACCTCGATTGAGGAAGGCGTACTGCTGCAGTCGCTCGAGCACCGTCTGGGCCCTGAACTCCGTCTCGTCGAAGATCGTCTCGTCCGGCCAGAAGCTGACCGTCGTGCCCGTGCGGCCGCGCGGCGCCGGGCCGGCGACCTCGAGCGGTCCCGTCGACTGGCCGCCGTCCTTGAACTCCATCCGGTAACGGTTCCCCAGGCGGTCGATCTCGAGGACCAGCCTGGCGGAGAGCGCGTTCACAACAGAGACGCCGACACCGTGCAGGCCGCCGGACATCTTGTAGCCCTGGCCGCCGAACTTGCCGCCGGCGTGGAGGGTCGTGAGCACCAGCTCGGCGGCCGACTTGTCCGGGTACTGCGGGTGGGGGTCCGTGGGGATGCCTCGGCCGTTGTCGACGATCCGAACACCTCCGTCGGCGAGCAGCGTCACGTCGATGCGAGTGCAGTAGCCCTGCATCGCCTCGTCGACAGAGTTGTCGACGACCTCCCAGATCAGGTGATGCAGCCCCGCCGGTCCCGTCGACCCGATGTACATCCCCGGCCGCATGCGGACCGGATCGAGCCCTTCGAGGACCGCGATGTCCGACGACTCGTAAGTCATCGGCAACCGCCGAGCAGCGTCACAAGGCACTCAGGAGCTCTCCGAAACACAGGCGCGACCCTTCAACTCGGCTTCTCGACGTGCCGGTCTGGCTCGCCCCCGCGTAACGTCGAGGCGGGAGATCAGGACCGGCCGATATCAGCTTCTATTGTAGGCGATTCAGGGCTCTACCCGGGTCCGAATGGAGGTCAGCGCACCCGCTCCCACCAGGGAGTTCAGGCTTTTCAAGATGGAATCTTGGCGGAAGCGGAGGTGGGTGGCCCAGGTCTGGTGATCGACCCCCACGACGAGCGTCTGAGCCTCGATCGCGCGCGGCGTGACATGGCACGCGGCATCGTCGCCGACCACCTCGGGCCAGCGCTCGACGACCTTCTGGAAAGCCCTCAGGTGACCGAGACCGGTCGCTGTCAGCCAGTGGTCCAGAGCGCCCCCGATGGTGGTCGAGCGGGACCTGCCCGCCCGCTCGTCCTCCTCGAAGGTGCTCACGGGGCCAAAGCTACCCGGCGGGTGTGCGCCGCCTTCCCGTACCGATGTCAACGCTGGTCAACGGAGCACGCCTCCGGCAATCCGCACGATCTCGGCGGGTCGAGCCCCGGCGGGCACGGTGCCGGCGGTGGTGAGGATCGCCTGACCAGCGGGCAGTCTCTCCAGCAACGCCGCCGACGTCGGCGGGTCGAGCTCCGAGAAGGCGTCGTCGAGCAGCAGAACAGGCGGCGAGGCGGCGGCGCGCGACACCAGCTCGTGCGCCGCCAGGCGTAATGCCAATGTGGCACAGCGCTGGCGGCCCTGGGAGAGCTTCGTCCGGGCGTCGAGATCGCCGAGTGTGATCTCCAGCTCGTCGCGGTGCGGTCCCACAGTCGAGACGCCGCGCCGGACGTCGTCGTCGCGTGCGGCCGCCAATGCATCGGCGAGAGCACCCTTCCACGATCGCCTGTAGGTCATCTGCAAGGCGGCCATCTCGCGCGTGAGGTCGGCGAAGGCCAGGGAGGCTTCAGGTTCGAGCTCGGCGACGACCAACTCCCGTCGGTCGGCGAGCTCCGAGCCGGCGGACGCCAGCTGAGAATCCCAAACGTCGAGGGTGGACGCAACCTCCGGGGTCAGCCGCCCACCGGCCTGGCGCAGCAACACAGCACGTTGCCGCAGTATCCGATCCACCCGGCGCCGCAGCTCCCCGGAGCGCGGGCGCGTCCCCACCAACACGTCGTCGAGGTATTCGCGTCGCTCGGCAGGGCCACCCTTGACGAGCACCAGGTCGTCCGGCGTAAAGACGGTGACCTGCAGGTACTCCAGCAGGTCGTCGCTGCGAGACAGGCGAGCTCGGTTCACCTGCACCTGGTCGCGCCGACCCGCTGCTATCCCGATCTCGATCAGCCCCGACCGACCCTCTCGCAGCGCCTCCAGCCGCACCACGGCCGACCCGCTCTCGGCGCCATCCCGCACCACGGCCTCTCCCGGTGCTCCCCGGAACGAGCGCAGCAGGGACCCGTACGCCAAGGCCTCCAGCAGTGACGTCTTGCCGGCGCCGTTCTCCCCGAGAACGACGGTGAGGCCCGTGGGGGAGGGTTTGAAGAGAGCTTCGGTGATGTTTCGAAAATCACGAAGCTCGAGCCAGGCGACCTCCACGCCCGCGCTTGCGGCCTACGACACGCGAACGGGCATGAGGATGTAGCGGTACTCGTCCTCCCCGTCGCCGTGTACCAGGGCCGGCTTGGTCGAGTCGATGACCTCGATGATCACGACGTCCGCCCGGATCGCCTCCACGCCCTCCAGCAAGTACGTCGGGTTGAAAGCGACCGTCACCTCGTCTCCCGAGTACTTCGCCTGCACGCGCTCCAGGGCACGGCCGCTCTCTGCGGTCATGACGTTGAGCTCCAGGGCGTCGCTGCCGAACGTCAGGCGCACCGGCGTCGTGGCATCCTTCGAATCGCGAACCAGCAGGCGTACCCGGCGAAGGGCGGTCGCCAGCTCCTCGCGCGAGACCGAGACGGTGGCGCTGAACTCGTCCGGGATCAACCGCTCGTAGTCGGGGAAGGTGCCCTTGAGCAGCCGCGTCGTCAACCGGACCCCCGACGTCTCGAAAGAGGCATCGAGGTCGGAGTGGCGGAAGACGAGCCGGGCTTCCGCCGACCCTCCACCACCCAACAATCGCTGCACCTCCGTCAGGGCTCTTGCCGGAACGAGCACCGACTCGCCCGGCTGCAAGGCGCCGAGGCCTGCCAGATCCCGCACCGCCAGCCGGTACCCGTCCGTCGCCACCAGTCGGACGCCGTCGTCGGTGGCGATCATCAGCACGCCCGTCAGCTGGGGTGCCCGCGAATCGTCCGCCAGCGCCGCCCTCACGACCTGGCGTAGCGCCTCCCCGAAGGTGTCAGCCGGGAGCTCGATGCCGTGGCCCTCGAGGACTCCGAGGCGGACCAGGTCGGCGCCGTGGGGGACTCGTATCTGGAACTCTGCCTGCCCTGACGCCAGGCGTACCTCGTCCTCGTCGGCGACGAACGACACCGCCCCTGGCTCGAACGAGCGCACTATGTCGACGATCAGCCTCGCCGGCGCCGTCGTGGCGCCGTCAGCCTCGCCCGCCACCTCGATCTCCGACTCGATCACGAGATCGGGATCAGAGCCTGCGACCTCCAGTCGCGAGCCCGACAGCCGCAGGAAGATCGTCGGAGCGCCGCTCGATCCGGCTCCCCGGATCGTCGCCGCCCGGCTGGCAGTGGTCAAGGCCTCGAGGAAACCGTCGCGTTCCGCACGGAACTTCACCGGACCGCTCTCCCTTCTCCAGTGCTTCTTTCAAGAGTCAGTAGTAGTAGGCGTTGTGGATTGTGGATCATGTCCCATCTCACCTGCTCAGAGCCAACGACGTTGTTCGCGCCATGTCCACAGACGTCCCCAGCGGGCGGGGTGTGAACCGGGAAGCTGTGCACTAGCGGAGATGGTTGTGAACAACGAGGACCCGTCATCTGCAGGTAATCCACAACTCATCCACCGTTGCGGATACTTGCGGTCAGCGTCGTCACCTGGTCGTAGACCTGCCTCTTCTCGCGCATCATGTTTGCGATCTTGTCGACGGCGTGGATCACGGTGGTGTGGTCGCGACCGCCGAACTCACGTGCTATCGCCGGGTAGCTGAAGTCCGTCAGCTCCCGGAAGACGTACATGCTGATCTGCCTGGCGAGCACGAGCGGTCGTCGTCGGCTAGGGCCGCACAAGTCGTCGGTCGGGAAGCCGAACATGACTGACGTCGCCTGCAGGATGTCCTGTGCGGTGATCCTGCGAGGTTGGCGGGAGGCGACGATGTCTGCAAGCACCGTCTCGGCGAGGTCCAGTGTGAGCGACCGGCGGACCAGGTTCGAATATGCGCAGACCCTCGTCAGGGCGCCCTCCAGCTCGCGGATGTTCTGGCTCACGTTGCTGGCGATGAACTCGAGCACGTCGTCGGGAGGCGTCACCGGCTCGTGCTCGGCCTTCACCCGGAGGATGGCGATCCGGGTCTCCAGCTCGGGAGGCTGCACCTCGGTGATCAATCCGCTCATGAAGCGTGACTTCAGCCGCTCCTCCAGGGTGGCGATCGACTTCGGGTTGCGATCGGAGGTGAGGACGATCTGCTTCGACGCCGAGTAGAGGTGGTTGAAGGTGTGGAAGAACTCCTCCTGCGTCTGCTCCTTGTTCTCCAGGAACTGGACGTCGTCGACGAGGAGAACGTCGCACTCCCTGTAGCGGCGCTTGAAGCCGGTCATGTCCCGGTCGTGGATGCGGATCGCCTCGATGAACTCGTTCACGAAGGTCTCCGACGAGATGTAGCGCACGTGCTTGTTGGGGAAGTTCTCCCGCACGTAGTTGCCGATGGCGTGCAGCAGGTGGGTCTTACCGAGGCCGGCGTCGCCGTAGACGAAGAGCGGGTTGTAGGAGCGCCCGGGCGTTTCGGCGACCGCGAGGGCGGCGGCGTGGGCGAAGCGGTTGGAGGAACCGATCACGAAGGCGTCGAACGTGTAGCGGGGAGACAGGTGGCCATCGATGCTGACGTTCTCTGCCGCCACGACACCAGAGGGTGCTGCTGGCGAGGTCCCGTGAGAGCTCCCGAGAGCGTCGTCGAGACTCAGCTGACCCGCATCCTGCTCCCCGCCGTCCGTCAGCTGTGGATCCACGACCAGCATCATCTTCAGGTCCGGCCTACCGATCTCGTTCACGGCGTCGTCGAGAAGCGAGCCGTACCGGCCCTCGAGACGTTCCTTGGCGGTCGGGCTGCCGACCGCAAGCATCATCATCCCGTTGTCGACCCCCACGAAGTGCACGGCCTCGAACCACGAGTTCCAGGTCGTCTCGGAGACCTGCGAACGCAGGATCTCTCGGCACTCACTCCAGAGGTTCTGTGTGTCCATCGAAGAGTCCTGACGTTGCCAAGAGTTCTCCACAGAAGGGTCCACATCTGTGGACGAATCCGTCTCAAAACTGCTTGTCGTAGCGCTGGGGGCAGTTCCCGACTCGCCTTGGATGCAGCCCCCGGACTGGCGCCGTAGCTGTCGAGGCGCGCATCCTACTGCCGGCCGCGGGGCGTCGCGAGGGGACTCGTCCGGCACCGGTTCATCGGCCCGTTGACGGTCGCGCTAGTCTCTCTGCCACCTGTGCCCGGGAGCTCAACCGCCCCGCCCTGCGTACACGTGCGGCTCCAGCCGCGCCGATGGGCGGTGTCGGTGTAGAGGGCATCCACCAGAAGTCAGCGAGAGAGATCCCTTGAAGCGGACATTCCAACCGAACAACAGGAAGCGGGCCAAGAACCACGGGTTCCGCCACCGCATGTCGACCAGGGCCGGCCGAGCGATCATCAAGGCCCGCCGCCGCCGGGGCCGCGTACGCCTCTCGGCTTGATCTGCCGGGCTCGCTCGAGCCGCCGGTCGAGTCGCTTCCAGAGCTGCTCATGGCCAGGACACCGCGCCCTGTACGAGGGAAGCGGAGCTTTGACGCGCTCCGCCGCAGCAGCCGTCGGGCTCGCTCCGGTCCGGTGGCGGTACAATTCGTTCCTGGCGCGATCAGTGGTCAGCTACGGGTCGCGTACGCCGTCGGGCGACGGTTCGGCGGCGCCGTCGAGCGGAACAGATGCCGCCGTCAGCTGCGAGTTGTTGCAGCCGAGATCGCCGGTGAGCTGCCCGCTGGCGACTATCTGATCGGGGTCCGGCCAAGTGAACGGCCAATGACCTTTCGGGATCTGAGGGAACGAGTGTTCGACGCAATGCGCAGGGCGAGTCGATGAGCATCGCCGCGTCCTCGTTCTTCACCGGCTTGATCCGCTTGTACCAAGCGTCACGAGCCGGACGCCCTTCGCCCTGCCGCTACTACCCCAGTTGCTCCGAGTACGCCGTCGAGGCAATTGCTGCGCATGGCGCGCTGAAGGGCGGCTGGCTGGCCACCCGCCGCATCACCAGGTGCAACCCATTCGGCGGCCGCGGGTTCGACCCCGTGCCCGACTAGATCACACAGGGAATCCACGTGTTCCACGCTCCGTCCGTCGCAGCGATCTTCGCATCGACTCTGGGACAGATCTTCCAGCCGGTCTTCAAGGCGTTCTCCTGGGTGCTCGCCCTCTTCTACAGCTGGGTCCCCAACTACGCCTTTGCTATCGCAATGCTGACCTTGGTGACGATGGTCGTCAGCTACCCCCTCAACCGCGCGAGCACCCGCTCGATGGTGAAGATGCAGCTGCTGCAGCCCGAGATGCAGAAGCTGCGCAACAAGTACAAGGTCCGCCCGGACATGACCGTGGCGGAGAAGCAGGAAGTGCGGGCGCGCCTCAACGAGGAGATGGTCGCGCTCTACCGGGACAACGGCGCCAGCATGACGGGTGGCTGCCTGCCGATGGTCGCCGTGTTCCCCATCTTCCTGATCCTCTACCAGGTCATCAGGGGTCTCACCAACACGACTTCCTGCAAGGCGCTGGCGAGCAAGGCGGTCTGCCTCGCCTCGAACGTCAAGCTGCCGCACGGCGCGACGACCCACATGATCACCGTGTGGAGCCCGCGCTACATCATCACGGGCACCCAGCTCTATCACGACCTGAAGGCCGCCAATGGCAAGATGCTGGTCTTCGGCCTCAACTTCGCCGACTCCGTGCGCAGCGAGCACGGCCTCCTCAACATCCTGCCCTTCGCCCTCATCGTGGCGATGTCCGTCGGCTTGCAGTACTTCCAGATGCGGCAGATGAACGTCCGGTCGAAGTCGATGGGGACGGCGCAGAACGTTCCCAACCAGATGCAGACGATGCAGCGAATCATGCCGCTGTTCATGGCGCTGATCTACATCAGCATCCCGGCGGCCGTGAACGTCTACTTCATCACCTCATCGCTGTTCCGGATCGCCCAGCAGTCCTACATGTACCGCTACGACAAGCAGATCGTCGAGACGGTGTCGAAGCTCCAGGAGCGGGCGAAGAAGGGCGGGGGTGGCGGTGCTCCGGCTGCGAAGGTGATCAACACGAGTGCCAGAGCGACCGCTAAAGGCACCGGTTCCAAGGTGCCAGCGGCAGCAGACGCCGGCGCCGCGCCGGCGCCGTCAGGGTTCATGGCTCGCTTCCGAGATGCGTGGGAGTCGAGCCAGCAGGCCCGGAGTGATGCGGCAGCCGGCAACGGGAACCTGACCCGTTCCTCGCGGACATCCGCGGCAGGCAACGGCACCCGATCAGGAAGCTCTTCCGGCGGCTCCCGGTCCAGTGGGCCGCGGTCGGGTGGGTCGCGGAGCACGGGCGCAGGCGGATCCGGGAGCGGCGGCTCGCGTGCTCAAGGCTCGCGCTCCCAGGGCTCACCACCTCAGTCTCAAGGTTCCGATGCATCACGGTCGGGCGGCAGCGGCAAAGGCGGCGCTCGTTCGAGATCGGGAAGCGGCAAAGGCGGCCGCGGGTCGACGCCCGCCGGCACACCCGGGACGAAGGCGCTCGTGCCAGATGACGGGGACACGCCGGCGGACAAGCGACCCCGGAAGCCCACCCGCTAGCCGTGGAGTGGGTTGAGACGACGGGCCGCACCGTCGCCGAGGCGCTCGAGGCCGCCCTCGATCAACTAGGCGTCGACGAGCCGGACGCCGACATCGTGATCGTCGAAGAGCCGAAGGCAGGACTGTTCGGTCTCCGCAGATCTCCAGCCCGGGTCAGGGCGCGGGTACGCCCGTCACGCCCGCGGCCGAAGCGGCAGCAACGAGATCGACGTTCGCGGGGTGATCGTGATCGCGCGGCAATCGCGGGAGCGCTCCGAGCGGCCGGAGGCTGGGGACGGCGCGGCAGCGACGGCGCACGGGGGCCCGGCAGGGGACGGCGCCAAGACTTCGCTTGCGCGAGCGACCTCGTCCGAGGATGGTTCGTCCGCGCAGGGAGGTGGCTCGTCCTCCTCCAAGAGGTCACGCCAGCGGTCAAGACGGCGCAAGGCTGCCGCCGGATCCTCGTCGACTACAACCGGCACGACGGCGGAGGAGATGGACGAGCAAGTGGGCTCCCTGCACGCCGACTCGGACGGCGCCGGGCGTGGCCATGTCGAGGGATCGCATGAGCCACCTGGTTCGCGGAGGCAGGGATCCAGATCGCGCCAAGGCGCAAGATCTGCCGGTGCCGGCCGGCCGGCCGGAGCGGGGGGCGGTAACCGTGGAAGCACTGGCGGCCGCGATCGCCCCGGGAGAAAGTCCGGCGCGGGTGCAAACCAGTTGATCGATAATGACAGTGAGGACGGGGAGAGAGAGATGCCGATCGAGGAGCAGGCCGAGAAGGCGCGGGCGTTCGTGGCAGGACTGGTCGAGAGTCTCGGTGTCCAGGCGACCACAACCGTGAACGTGGTTGATGACGAGGCGATAGAGATCGGCGTCGACGGGACGGGTCTGGGCTTCCTGATCGGTCCCCGTGGGGCAACCCTGGCCGCGCTGCAGGAGTTGACCAGGACGGCGGTACAGCGTCGGTCGAGCGAGTACGGCGCCCGGATCGTCGTTGACGTCGCCGGCTACCGAGCCAAGCGGGCCGCGGCTCTGCGGGAGTTCACCCGCACGATCGCAGAGGAAGTGCTGGCTTCCGGTGTCTCGCACTCGCTCGAGCCCATGTCTGCCGCCGACCGGAAGATCGTGCACGACGCGGTGAACGAGATGGCTGGGGTCCAGACAGTCTCTGTCGGCCAGGACGCCGATCGGCATGTCGTCATCTCGACCATCGCCGCACCTCGGCGGGACGAGCCTGTTTCGGTCGACGACCAGGTTGACGGAGCGGGCAGCGGATCGGATGACAGCGGGTCGGATGACGACTGGGAGGGAGCGGCCGTCGAGTAGCTCGCGTGGGCGTCTTCTGGAGGGTCCAGGCAGGGCTGGCCCGGCGATGACTCTGCTGGAGGTGCTCGAGCGATCCCGCGACTTCGGCTTCCTCGGCCCCGGCCCTGTATCGACCCATGTCGACCACGCGATGGCCATGGCGGCCGCCTGTGAATCATCGTTCCCGGAGCCGCCGGACGGGCGGGTTCTCGATCTTGGATCGGGGGGTGGACTACCCGGCCTTGTCCTCATCGAACGGTGGCCCAAGGCCTCACTTGTGTTGCTCGACTCGAACCGCCGCCGGTGCGGGTTCCTCTCGGATGCTCTTCGCCAGCTGGGGGCGGGATCCAGCTGCATCGTGATCTGTGAGCGGGCTGAGGTGGCTGGTCGTGACCCAGCACTGCGGGCGTCCGTTGATCTAGTGGTGGCGCGGAGCTTTGGGCTTCCCGGTGTCACGGCGGAATGCGCGGCGCCCTTCCTTAAGCCTGGCGGCGCATTGGTCGTCGCTGAGCCACCGGCCGGCGGCGAGAACATAGGAGCGGATCGTTGGCCAAGGGAGGGCTGCGCGCTCGTCGGGCTCGCGCCTGAGCACGCACTGCAGATGCCGACCCGCTTCCAGGTCCTACGTCAGATCACGCCGTGCCCCGACGAGTATCCGCGGCGGGTAGGTGTGCCATCGAAGAGGCCGCTCTTCCGTTGACGGCAGTGGCGGTGTTTCACGTGAAACATCGTCACGACGGCTTCGTCCAGACGAGCAGGTAGCGCCACAGTAGGAGGCGGCGGACGCGGACAGCAGGCAATGATCCAGCCGCCACCCGGCGGACCTCGAGCAGCGTCGTCTCCGGCTCTCGGATCCGCGCTGGCGTGTCACTCGTGCGGCGTGACAAGGCAAAGACGAGATTTACCGGCGATGCGATGGCAGACCAGAGGCGGTCAACCACACCGGCGGGTCGTGCCAAGCCCAGAACAGTGAGTACGCCACCCGGCCGCAATAGCCCAGCCGCGTGATCGAGCGCCAGCGCCAACGGCATGTGATGCAAGGAAGCACTTGCCACGATGAAGTCGAAACCCTCCACGTCCTTGAAGTCCAGGAAGTCATCGCACACGAAATGCGCCCCGCCTGAGCTACTTGCGAGCTCGACCATGGCCGGATCGATGTCGAGCCCGACGACCTCGCTCCCGGTTCTGGCAGCCAGACGCCTCGTCAGCCAGCCGTCTCCGCAGCCCAGGTCGAGGGCTCTGAGGCAGCCGGGCGGGACTTGAGCAAGGACCAGATCTGCGTAGTGGAGATTGTGGTTGTAAAACGGCACGCCACAGATCATGACCGGCACGCACCCCGGTGCACGCTGCAGGACCGCCGGGCATCGGCGCAGTCGACCGCAATGACCGCAATGAGGCTGCGAGGGTTGACCCAGCGCCCAGCTGCCGCGAGGATTGGGCTCTGCCACCGACGCCCGGCCAGCCGGCATGTGGAAGGATGACGTCGCCTCGAGCGCCTCGTATCCGACTCGCGTCGAGTCGTGCCCCGGCTCCCAACTGCAGGAGTTAGATGAGCCAGATACTGTCCTCCGACACCGCAGGTTCAACAACCGAGACTGCCGCCGGCAGCAGCCAAGCTTCGGTCAATCAAGTGCCTCCGGGCCGCGCTTCCATCCACATCGACGAGGACGCCCAGATGGTCGCAGCGATCGCCAGCTCGCTCGCCAACCAAGCGGTCGACGATTACTCGGGCGCGTTGGGCGAAGGCACCAGCCCGGGAGGGGGGTCCGAACCCGGTCTCGAACCCGGTCTCGACGTCATCCCGAGGCCTCCGCTGCCCCGGGTGATCGCGATCGCCAATCAGAAAGGCGGGGTGGGGAAGACGACGACCGCCGTCAATCTGGGTGCGGCACTTGCCGACCTGGGGTACCGGGTGTTGATCGTCGACCTCGATCCGCAAGGCAACGCTTCTACTGGACTTGGGATCGACGCACGCAACCTCGATGCATCGGTCTATGACGTGCTGCTCCATGACGTGCCGCTGGAGGACTGCATCGAACCGACGAGCATCAAGAACCTCTTCATCTCGCCTGCGACCATCGACCTCGCTGGCGCCGAGATCGAGCTCGTGCCAGCGTTCAGCCGTGAGCTCCGCCTGCGCCGTGCGGTGGATGCAGTCAAGAGCGAGTTCGGGTACGTCCTCATCGACTGTCCTCCATCCCTCGGCCTGATCACTGTCAACGGCCTGGCGGCAGCGTCAGAGGTCCTCGTCCCTATCCAGTGCGAGTACTACGCCTTGGAGGGCCTCGGGCAGTTGTTGAAGAACGTAGGGTTGGTGCGAGGCAACCTGAACCCCGGGCTCGAGGTCTCGACGATCGTGCTCACCATGTATGACGCCCGCACGAAGCTGGCGGACGCGGTGGTGACAGAGGTCAGATCCCATTTCGGGGTCGCAGTCTGCAGGACCGTGATCCCGCGGACCGTGAGGATCTCGGAGGCACCGTCCTTCGGTGAGCCCGTCACTCTCCACGATCCGTCCTCCCGGGGCGCGATTGCATATCGGGAGCTCGCCAAGGAGGTCAGCGGTGGTCCGGCGTAGTGGTCTCGGCCGTGGCCTGAGCGCGCTCATCCCGACCGACACGGCAGCCACAACCGGATCATCCCTGCGGCAGCTGTCGCTATCCCAGATCAGGCCTAACCAGTTCCAGCCCCGGCGTCGTTTCGATGAGGAGGCGATGGCCGCGTTGGCTGCGTCCATCAAGGAGCTGGGAGTGCTCCAGCCGGTGCTGGTGCGGGAGGTGGCCCCTGAGTCGTTCGAGTTGATCGCCGGCGAGAGGCGCTGGCGGGCTGCCCGGCGCGCGGGTCTTCAGACGATCCCCGCGCTGATCCAATCATCCAACGACGCATCCAGTCTCGAGCAGGCACTTGTCGAGAACCTTCACCGCGAGGATCTCAATCCGCTCGAGGAGGCCGCCGCATATCAGCAGCTGCTGGAGGAGTTCGGTCTCACACACGAGCAGCTGTCACAGCGCGTAGGAAAGAGCCGAGCCGCCGTAACCAACTCTCTCAGGCTCTTTCAACTCCCTCCTTCGGTGCAACGTCACGTCCAGACCGGCTCGTTGTCAGCCGGGCACGCACGCGCTCTACTCGGCACGCCAGATCGTGAGGAGCAGGAGCGCCTCGCGCAGCTCGTCGTGGACGAGGGCTTGTCAGTCCGAGCGATCGAGGCCGAGGTGCGAGCGCTGACGGCGGACTCCGAGTCCGAAGCCGCCGAGGAGGGCGACGCCGGCGACCCGCAGCCGGAGGGGGATCCCGGTCAACCTGAGCCTGCTCCGTTACGCCGGAGAACCCTCCGCCCACCAGGTGTTCTCGAGCTGGAAGAGCTGCTCGCAGATCATCTCAACACACGAGTTCGTGTCGACATGGGAGCAAAACGGGGCAAGGTGGTAGTGGACTTCGCCACGCTTGAAGACCTGGAGCGGATCTACAGGCTGATGATCGGCGGCGCGTCACAGTCCTGAGCACCCGGCGAGGCGAGCGGCGAGAGGAAGGGCCAGCCAGCCGACCCTGCTGGTGACGCCTGATCCTGGTCGTCGAAGGGCAGGGCAAGCCAGCCTTCCCTGCCGGCGGCGGCTGACGCTGTGGCACAGCTTGAAGCTGCGACCTAAATCGTCAGTAGACCTTGATCCACACCCTGTGCATCAGGTTGTGGATTGTGGATTGCTTCACCGGTCGAGCGCGCAGCCCTGAACAGGGTAAATGGCGCGCTGCGCCATCCCTTGCCCGATGATCCGGTGCGCTATTACCCAAGATGCGGCGCGTTATGCATCCAGCATCGAAAATCTTGGCCGGCCCTCAGGGTTCTCAGCTGCTCGCCATCCAGTGCGTGAGGGCGGCAAGGACGACCGCCGCCAACTCATGCGTCCGCTGGACGACAAGGGCCGGGTTGCCTAGCTCGAGCACGACCGCCGGCATGCGGGTCTCTCGCAGTACTGGAAGAGCCATCCCCTCGACACCGTCGTCGTCCAGCGCAAGCTTGCAGGGCAAGTGCCGCTGGATCAGCGACGCCAGCGACATCGAGACCGAGGAGGTGTATCGATATCCCCGGTAGTAAATCGAGCGGCATCCCCGCGAGCTCGGAAGCAGGCAGAGACCGATGTAGACGTCGGCCTGGGCGGCGTTTGCCTGTGCCGCAAGCTTCGAACCATCCGGGTGGTGGAGGGCGAACGAGATCGCTCCCGCCATCGAGAGAGCCCTGATCAAGGCCCCGGCACCGGCATCGAAGCCGCCTTCCTCGCCGACGGCGACCCGCGTGCCCCGAAGAGCGGCGAGCGACGAACGCTGAAGCTGCTCGCGGATCGAGCTGACGAGGTCATGGTCACCGCCCCGTGATCGGAGCCGGTCGAGCTCTGAAACGGTCGACGGACCGAGGATCGAATCCGCCGGCAGGCCGGCATTGCGCTGGAACTCCTTCAACGCCGTCGCCGTGCCGTCGCCGAATATCCCGTCGATCGCCCCGGAGTAGAACCCGAAGGAGCTGAGGCGGCATTGCAGGTCGGCGACGTCGTCTCCACGGAGCATCGGGGTGCGTCTGTAGAGCAGCCGATCGCCGAGGCGATAGCCGGCTTCGACCAGCTCCAGCCAGGTCGAGCGGGCGCAGACGCCGTCCTCCCGCAGGCCGCGGGCCCGCTGGAAGTCGCGCAGGGCGGCTTCGGTAGCCGCGCCGAACTCACCCTCTGGATCCGCCGCGCGATGCCCGAGGGCGCTCAACCGAGCTTGCAGATCGTGCACGGGCGCGCCCGAGGAGCCGCGGCGCAGGGGAAGGACTTGTAGCTCCACTACGTCCTCCTCATGGACGGGCACCACTTCCGAGGCCGTCGTCATGGGACCTCAACTCTATTTCTCCATGACGCCCAGAGCGCCGCGGATCTTGCACGTTACTGCCCCGGTACCTGGGGCGATATACGAAGATCCGAACTCGGGCCTGGCCCGGCGCGGGCACGAAAAAGCCCCGCCGGCAGGCGAACCGGCGGGGCTGGTCAAGACTCAGGAGAGATGCGGCTCCAGGTTCTCGAGTAGGGCACCCTTGCTGCGAGCACCCAGGAAGCGGGCCACGGCCTGGCCCTTCTTGAACATGATCAGCGTGGGGATCTGCATCACCTCGAACCGCTGAGCGATGGACGGATTGTCGTCGACGTTCAGCTTGGCAACCCGCAGGCGCCCCTCGTTCTCGGCGGCGACTTCGTCGAGGATCGGGCCGAGGGCCCGGCACGGGGCGCACCATTCGGCCCAGAAGTCGACGAGGACCGGCTCGTCGCTCTGAGCCAGCTCCTCGTCGAAGGTGGTCTCGCTCAGCTTGAGGATCGTGTCTGACATGGTTTCCTCTCTCGGCACCGCTCCTCCAGCGGGCGGCGGCTCAATCCTGGGCTCGGGACGCACGGCGGCCGAGCTTGCTCTACATATAACCCAGAAGCCGGGGTGCGCATTCCAGGGCGATGACCTTGGGGGCGCTCGCGGCCGCGAGACGACGGGCTCCGGCGGTCAGTGGGAGCCGATGGCCTCGAGGAAACGCTCGGCATCGATAGCCGCCATACAGCCGGAGCCGGCGGCCGTGACCGCTTGGCGGTATACGTGGTCCTGAACGTCGCCGGCGGCAAAGACTCCCTCAACGTTCGTCTTCGAGCCGTCGTGCGTGATGAGGTAGCCGTTCTCGTCCATCTCCAGCTGGCCGACGAACAGCTCCGTGTTCGGCGCGTGCCCGATGGCTACGAAGAGCCCGTCGAGAGCCAGCTCGGACTCGTTGCCGGTGGGAAGGTGGCGCAGCGTTACCCCCTGCACCTTGTCCTCTCCCTGCACGTCGAGGATCGCCGAGTCCCACACGAAGTCGATCTTGGGATTCTTGAACGCACGGTCCTGCATGATCTTGGAAGCCCGCAGCTCCTTGCGGCGGTGGATCACCGAGACCGAGTCGCCGAAGCGGGTGAGGAACAGCGCCTCCTCGATCGCCGAGTCCCCACCCCCGACGACGCCGATCTTCTTGTCACGGTAGAAGAAGCCGTCACAGGTGGCGCACGTGGAGACGCCGTGACCGAGCAGGCGCTGCTCGTTCGGCAGGCCGAGCATCAGTGCCCGAGCCCCGGTCGCCACTATCACTGCCTTGGACCGGTAAGTGGGTTCGTTCGCCGTAGGGTCGCCGGTCCAGATCCCGAAGGGGGGCTGGGAGAAGTCGACCCGGGTCACGAGCTCCGTCACGATCTCAGTCTCGAAACGCCGCGCCTGGTCCCGGAACGACGCCATCAGCTCGGGCCCCATGATCCCGTCGACGAACCCGGGGTAGTTCTCGACCTCGGTCGTCGTCATCAGCTGGCCGCCCGGCATCTCGGTGTTGGAGATCAGCTCGCCCTCGATCATCAGTGGACGAAGCTGCGCACGAGCGGTGTAGATGGCGGCCGTGAAGCCTGCCGGACCTGAGCCGATGATGATCACGTCTCGGACGTTGGACGCGTCAGCGGACAAGGTGCTCTCCTTTATCGTGGCGCCTTCGAGGGCCCTTGTGCTTCGAGCCTGGAGGGCTCAGCTGGCAGACTTCTCTGGACGGGGGTGACGTCGGGAGAGGAGGAACATACCGGCAAGCGTGAAGACACCGCCGATGACCGTGTAGCTCGCCCACACCCGCTGGTGGAACACCAGGTCGTCGAGGATACGCAACACCGCGGCGGCGAAGAGGATTCCCGCCACCGCCAGCAGTGCCAGGATGACGAAGGAGAAGACGACGGCCTCAGCCGCCTTCAGGAGCGGAAGTGTCGACTTGTCCCGTACGAGCTCGACGAGCGTCTCCACCTGCGCCGCCGCTCGGGAGGCGAGGTCCGTCGAGGGCGCAGGGCTCTGGTCGGCCGGTCCTGAGCCGCTCGGGTTCACCATGTCCGAAAGCCTAGTGCGACTTCGCCGGAAGGCTCAGTTCTGGGCAGCGTCAGGCCAGCTGGTACACGACGCCGACGGCGCCCCGGCCAGTATGGGTGCCGATCACCGGCCCGATCAACGCCACCAGCGTGCGCTCCGTCGGGTAGACCTCGCCCATCATCTTCACGTACTGGTCGATGTCCGGCGCCATGGCGTGCAGGACGCAGAGATTGGTGATCTCGCCCGCCGCCTTGACCTTGTCGACGAGGTACTGGAGGGAGCGGGAGCGGGTGCGTTGTTTCGATTCGGGTTGGACGTGTCCGTCACGGACCTCGATCACCGGTTTGATCGAGAGCAACGAGCCGAAGAAGGCCTGAGCCGAACCGATCCGTCCCCCACGGCGGAGGTTCTCCAGGGTGTCGAGTGCGCCGAAGGTGGTGATCTTCTCGATCTGCGCCCGGGTCCCTGCCGCGGCCAGCGCAACCCTGCCGGCGGACTGGGCGGACTCGTCTGACTCTGCGGACTCTGCGGACGCAGCTTGGCGAACTGCCTCCAGCACGAGCATCCCCTCGCCCATGGTCGCCGACCTGGAATCGACCACCTCGATCGGGATCCGGTCCGCCAGCTCCTCCGCCCCTGCCAGCGCCGCCTGGTAGGTGGCAGACAGGTCGCTCGAGATGGTCACGCAGAGGACACCGGACGCCCCCTCGTCCGCCGCCTTGGCGAAGGCGTCGCGGAACGCTCCCGGGGAGGGGGCCGAAGTCTCCGGCAGAGTGCTCACCTTCGAGCAGGCGTCCCAGAACTCCTCCCCCGAGAAGCCGCGCGTCTCCTCCGGGCCGAGATCGCCCAGCCGGACGTCGAGCGGGACGACGGCGATGCCGTGGCGCTCGATCTCGGCCGGCGGCAGATCGCTGGCGCTGTCAGTGACGACTCGTATACCGGCCATGTCCCTCCTCGATTCGGGCCCGCAGCTCGACTCCGTGCCGGCGACGCCTACGCGAAGTCTGCCAGTCGGAGACGCTGGCTGCGAGACCCGCCCCGCCCAGATAGACGGCAACGCCTCCGGCGACGGCGGCACAGACCCTGATCAGCAAGCCAACTCCTTCCCCGCTCCCGACCACCGTGTCGAGCACTGCGACGACGAAGGCCATCACCATGCTCAGCACCAGCACCCGGGCCGTGGAGCGAGCCAGGCCTGCCAAGCCGATCCGGCCCAGCCGGAGCCGGAGCCAGATATAGGCCGCGATAGCGCCCGTGGTGTAGGCGATCGAGAGTGCAAGCGCCAGCCCACGGACGCCGAACGGGCGATCCATCTCGAAGAACAAGAAAGCGGCGAGAATGTTGCAACCGTTCTCGATCACGTACAGGTAGAAGGCCGTGCGTGTGTCCCGCATGGCCTGGAAGGCGCGGATCGCGAACAGGTACGTGCAGAATCCCGGAAGGCCGAGGGCGAAGAGAGCCACGACAGAAGCGGTGAGGTGCACGCCGTTCGCCGAGGCCGCGTAGTGATGGAGAAGCAGGGTCATCACAGAAGGAGCGAGAACGAGGTAGCCGACGGCCGCCGGGACCACCAGTGCCAGGATCTGGCGCGTCCCCGAGTTGATCCGCGAGATCAGCCCTGGCGTGTCGCCGAGGCTGAAGCAGATGGCCATCGCCGGAGTGGCGGCACTCATCACAGAGACGGCCACGATGCCGAAGGGCAGCTGGAAGAAGGTGAAGCCATAGGTGTAGATGGCCAGCGCCCCGGCCTGCAGGCGATCCAGCCGCGCGGCCAGTGCGAGCACCACGAATACCGCGATCTGGTTGGCGACGACGAAGCCGAGGGTCCAGCCCGACAGCGATGCGATTGTCTTGATCGCCGGATCACGGGGGCGCCAGACCGGTCGAAGCCCGAAGCGGGTGCCCCGCATCGCCGGAAGGAGCGCCAACGCCTGGGCGGCCACCGCAATCGTCGTACCGCCGCCGAGGAGCAGCAGGCGACCGCCGCCGAGATGACCGGTCGCTGTGGCTTCGTGCGAGATGTGGGCGAATATCGCCAGAGTGACGATCGCCAGCACGTTGTTGACGATCGGCACGAACATCACGGCTGCGAAACGCCGCCGGGAGTTCAGCAACGCCGTCATCAGGCTGATGGCCCCGTAACACAGGAGCTGCGGTGCGAACAGGAGCAGTAGCTCTGTCGACACCGCCCTCTCGCTCGGCTGGGAGCCGAAATAGACGTACGAGATGAGGGGAGCCAACGCTACGAAGAGCACCGTCGCCACCGCCAGCACGATCGCCGCCAGGCTCACGACGGCCGAGATCGACTCAGCGGCGTCCTCGCGCCGGCGGGTCGCCAGCAGGTCCACGAAAACTGGCACGAAAGTTGCAGAGAGGACCCCGTCGAGCACGAGGTCGTGGACGATGTTGGGCATCGTGTTGGCGAGGTTGAACACGTCGGCCAGTGAGCCGAACCCGAGCGCATAGGCGAGGACGGCCAAGCGGGCGAGGCCGGTGAGGCGCGAGAGGAGGGTGCCGATCCCCATCAGGACCGCCGCCCGCGAATCCGAGCGAGGCTGCGTGAGGGCGGCGGTCGAGGTCTCGATAACCGGTTCGACAGCCGTCATGCATCCGCCGGAGCGGGTGATGTCGCATCGACTGGAGGCAGGGAATCGAGCCCAGCGGGCAGTTCGGCGTCCCCGTCGAGCTCCGCGTCGACCTCGGCCGCCTCGTCGACCTCGTCGGGGGCCACGTCGCCGGCAGCGCCGGCCTCTTCCGCCAGCCGGGCGCGCCGCCTGGCCCTGCTGGAGCGCACCCACCAGACGAGCAGCAGCAGCAGCGCTCCTGCGCTGAGGCCGAAGGCCAGGCCGGAGATGGCGGTGGAGCGGACCGTCAGGTCGCCCTCGGCCACGGTGTCGCCGCCCTGCGGGGTCTGAACCTGAATCTTGAGGATGAAGTCACCGGAGGTCCTCGTGCCGACCTGCACGTTCTCGACGGTGGTTCCCTTCGTCACGGTGAAGGGGCCGTAGACGGACCGTGGCAGGCGGAGGCCGAGCTCAGGGTTGGACAGGACGAGCTTCACGTGCAAGGGATAGGTCGAGCGGCTGATTATCGAGATCGGAACGGTGGCCGGCGAATTCGAGGTGAGGGTGAGGATGCGACCCTGAGGAAGGGAGATGTCGCGCCCGTAATCGCCCAGGGCGGCCGCCGGCAGCCCCAAGAGGAGCTGGCGCTCGGGTTCCGTGAAGTCGGATGACTCTGACGAGAGCACGGCCAGCTCGAGGCTCTCGAGGGTCGCCTTCTGCCCCGAGACGTAGGAGCCGTAGGCGGCGATCTCACCGCGAGCAGCGGCGATCGCGCCCGCGGGCAGGGTCGGCTGCCCGTTCCCGGCGGTGGCGAAGGACGGCGCGGCGGGCGGGATGACGACACCGCGCGTCCTTGGCTGCCCGTTCCCGCCGATCGGGACGCCGCCCATGAACTGGCTGATGGTCACCGGCTGGAGCACCGGGCTCGCTCCGAGCCCCGCCGCCAGAGCGTTGACGAAGCGCCCGCTCGGAGTCCAGTTCGGCGGCTGCATCAAGACGACGCCCCGCGGATCGGGGTCGTACGGGTCGCCGAAGTAGAGGAAGGCGAGGTTGGCGAGCAGCTGCTGAGCCGCCAGCGCCGGCGTCGCTCCGGCATCCTCGAACTCCGCCTGCAGGCTGGGGTCGACCGACGACCCTTCCAGCGCAGAGGTTCCCGACGACAGGCCCCGGATGTCGAAGGGCTGAGTGACCGTCGCGTCGGCAGGATCGCTCACCCCCGACACGTCAGCGCCCGGCAGCACCATGTGCGAGACCCCGTCGCCGGCGAGCATCGACAAGGCTCCGCTGTCGAGGGCGCCGTTCGCCACGTAGGGCCCCCGGGCGATGGAGGCACCTACATCTCTAGAGAGGACGCTCCCAGAGAGCGACAGCTGGGCAGCCATGTCCGACTGGAGACCTGAGCTGGAGAACGAATTCGGGTCGACCGGGACGTATGGGGTGCGGGTGAACTCGTAGCGGGCGGGCGAGAGCGCAAGCAACCTCAAGGCTGCCAGCGCGTCTTGCTGCCCCTTGTCGTGACTTGCAGCGAGCGCCGCCGCGGCGGCGCCGTAGACCTGCAGTGACAGGTCGAGACCGGGATTGGCGCCGAGCGCGTTGGCGAGGGTACCGATCATCGCCACGTCCTGGCGGGCGATCTCCGGCGCCCCCTTGGCGTCGAACGGCAGCTCGGAGCCGAGGGGGACGATCCAGGCCACACGAAGCGGTGTCGAACCGCTCCCCGAGGGCGCGTAGACGAGGAAGGTGATGAACGACGTGAGGACCGTGAACTGGGAGTCGATCACCGAGACCTGCAGCGGGTAGACGCCGGCACACTGGGCGCCGAGCTGGGGCGGAGGACCCGATGTCGCCTGCCCCGCGTAGCAGTCGAGCGTGATGGCGGGGTCGTCGACGGGATGCACGCGCGCCGGGATGCTGTAGGGCGTCACGTCGAGATCAAGGCTGACGATGCCGCTGGTTCCGCCGGACTTGGCCGCCCTGAAGCTCGGGTAGTCGGTGAGGGGGATCGTCGCCGGGGCCTCCAGCACGTTCCCGACGGGCTGCCCGTGCATGGTCTGCTCGAAGCTGCTCAGTGCGTACAGCCGGGGATAGAGGTTGATGCTGAGATCGAGCCCGACTGTCGGCATCGGCGAAGACACCGCGAAACTCAGCGCCAGCCTGTTCGCACCGGTTATCCAGGGTGTCTGGCTGAGAAGGCTGATCGTGGTCGACGGCTGGCCGGCCGCGGCGATCGCTGAACCCACGCCGCCGGTCGCCGCCGCTACGAGGGGCAGCAGCCCGGCGACGACGACAGCCACGACAACCCTCGGCAGTTTGCGCAACGCCGACCGGCGTGAGCCTGCCGGCGTGCTGCGATGCATCCGGTGTCCGGGCAAGATGTCGATCTCCAGGCTGCTCGCCAAGTCCGCCGCTCGGCGCCAGCCTACTGCCCTGTTCCGCTGCTCACGGGGCCGCCGGTAGCCTTCTGCGGTGGCCGTTCTCCTCGGCACTCATGCCTGCTTCATCGAGCACGACACGGGCCGCCGCCATCCCGAGTCTCCCGCCAGGCTCGGCGCCGTGCTGGCAGGAGCGGAGGCGGCGGGGCTCGGCAGCGACCTCGTTCCCTTCTCCCCGCGCCAGGCGACGAGGGCCGAGCTGGAGGCTGCGCACGAGCCCGACTACATCGACCTCGTCGAGCGCTTCTGCCGCGCCGGCGGCGGCCACCTCGACGCCGACACCGTGGCGAGCTCGGGCTCCCTGGAAGCGGCCCTGCGGGCTGCTGGAGCAGGGCTGGAAGCCGTCGAGCGGTTGCGGGCGGGTGAAGCCGAGGCGGCGTTCCTGGCGGTGCGGCCGCCCGGCCATCACGCCCTCGTCAACAGGCAGATGGGGTTCTGCCTCTTCAACAACGTGGCCGTGACGGCCGCCAACCTCGCCGACTCTGGCGAGTCGGTCGCCATCGTCGACTGGGACGTCCACCACGGCAACGGGACGCAGGCGATCTTCTACGGGCGGCCCGACGTCCTCTACGTCTCGTTGCACGAGTATCCCTTCTATCCCTTCACCGGCACCGTCGACGAGGTAGGGATTGGCCCCGGGGCGGGAACGACGATCAACCTGCCGTTCCCGCCCGGGACCCAGGGCGACGCCTACCGCCTTGCCTTCGACGAGGTGATCGTGCCGGCGATCGAGAGCTTCGGCCCGGACTGGCTGCTCGTGTCGGCGGGCTTCGATGCTCACCGGCGGGACCCGTTGGCGGACCTCGAGCTCTCGGCAGGCGACTTCGCCGACCTGACAGCCAAGGTCAGGCCCCGCGTCCCGGCGGGGCGGCTGGTGACCTTCCTGGAAGGGGGCTACGACCTGCAGGCTCTGTCGAGCTCGGTGGCTGCTTGCGTGGCGGGCCTGGCCGGAGAGCGCCTCTTGCCGGAGGAGATCACCTCGACAGGCGCCGGCGAGCCGGATCGTCCGGGTGGTCGAGCTGGACAGGTGGTCGAGAAGGTGCGCCTGATGCGTGCCGGCCGGGGCCATATCTGAGTGTCCCGGTGCCGGCGCTACCCTCAGGCGCCGTGATCCCAGATCGCCTGCGGCCGATAATCGACGAGAGCGCCGAGCTGGCCGCCTTGTTCGCGGCCGCCGGGCGCAGGCTCTACCTGGTCGGCGGAACGGTCCGGGACGCCATCGACGCCCGCACGGACCGCCGCCGCTCCGCCAGCACCGACGACATCGACCTGACGACGGACGCGCGTCCTGAGCAGATCGAGAGCCTGATCGCCGGCTGGGCTGACGCCGTCTGGCTGCAGGGACGCAAGTTCGGGACGATCGGGGCTCTGAAGGCGGGGCGGCGTTTCGAGATAACCACTCATCGGGCGGAGGTGTACCAGAACTCCTCGCGCAAGCCCGATGTCCTCTTCGGGACGGACATCACCGCCGATCTGTCTCGGCGCGACTTCACCGTCAACGCGATGGCGCTGAGCATCCCCGAGCTCGAGCTGCACGATCCCTTCGACGGCATCGGCGATCTGGCGGCGGGACGGCTCAAGACCCCGCTGGATCCGGAGGTGTCGTTCTCCGACGATCCGTTGCGGATGATGCGGGCGGCCCGGTTCATCTCCGGTCACTCGCTGGAGCCGGTGCCCGAGCTCGTCGCCGCGGTGAGCTCGATGCACCATCGCCTCTCCATCGTCTCGCCCGAGCGGGTGCGCGACGAGCTGGACCGGCTGATGGTCGTCGAGGACCCCTCGGCCGGCCTGTGGTTCCTCGTGCAGACCGGCCTCGCCGGCCAGTTCCTCCCCGAGCTACCGGCACTCGCGCTCGAGCAGGACCCGATCCATCGCCACAAGGACGTGCTCGCCCACACCATCGCCGTGGTGGCCAAGTGCTCACCCGACCGCCTGCTGCGGCTCGCTGCCCTGCTGCACGACATCGGCAAGCCGCGCACGCGTTCCATCGGGTCCGACGGCGTCTCGTTCCACCACCACGACGTGGTAGGTGCGCGTATGGCACGGCAGCGGATGCAGGCGCTGCGCTACTCCAACGAGGACGTCGAGCTCGTCTCCCGCCTCGTCGAGCTGCACCTGCGCTTCCACACCTACAAGATGGGCTGGACCGACGAGCGCGGTGCGCCGCTACCGGCATGACGCCGGACCTCTGCTGGAGAGGCTCAACGAGCTCACCCGCTGCGACTGCACGACACGCAACCCTGCACGGGCGCGGGCGCTCTCGCGCCGGATGGACGAGCTCGAGATCCGCCTGGCGCAGCTTGCCGAGCAGGAGGCGCTGGATGCGATGCGGCCCGACATCGACGGGATGGAGGTGATGCGGGTGCTCGGGATCCCGCCGGGACCGGACGTCGGGCGGGCACTTGCCTTCTTGCTCGACGTCCGGATGGACGAGGGCCCTATCGGCCCCGACGCCGCCCGTGCGCGTCTCCTCGAGTGGTGGGAGAAGCAGCGACCCACAACGTAGGACGAGGGGCAGCACCTAGGCTTTTGGCCGTGTCCGGCGCCAGCTCCGCTACGCCCGGCGCCAGCCCTCGAGTGCCGGGGCCAGGTGGGCCGGAGGGGCCGGGCCGCCCGGGCTGGTATCCCGACCCCTGGAGGCTCGCGCCGTGGAGGTGGTGGGACGGGCTGCGGTGGACGCCGGCAGTCGGCGGCCTGCCACTGACACAGCTGGCCCCGCCGCCCGCGCCGCCCGCGGCTCAGCGGACCGCCGAGTCGCAGCGGGCGGCGACGGTGACCGATCAGGCGCTGCGCCGCAGGCTCGGCTGGGAGACCCTGATCGTCCTGGCGATCTTTCCGCTCCCGTATGTGATCAATGCGTTGATCTCGATCACGCAGAGCATCATCGCACCGAAGGTCGCCCAGAACCGCTTCCCCGACCTGATCGAGGGCCATCAGTCGGCCTCGCTCATCTTCTACATCGCGGCCACGCTTGTCACGGTTGCCGCCGCGGCCCTGGTCCTCTACTTGCTGACGCTTTCCGACGGCGGGCCGGCGGCGATAGGTCTCGTCTGGCGGCGTTGGCGAGGCGACCTGGCGATGGTGCTGCTCGTGCTCGGGGTGGCGTTCCTCGCCGCCCAGTACGGCGCCGGGATCATCATCACGGCGTTGCACATCCACAGCCCGGCACCTGCGATCGGCCCGACCTCAGCACTTGCGGCAGCAGCAGGCGTGGCTGCCTCCGTGTCCGCCGGAGTCGTCGAAGAGGTGGTCGTGCTCGGCTACCTCGTCCGACGGCTCGAGCAGCGCGGCTGGGCCGCGCACTGGGTCGTGGTCGTCGCCGTGCTCGTGCGCGTCTCGTATCACGTCTACTACGGCTGGGGTGTGTTGCCGATCATCGCCTGGGCGACGGTCAGCGTCCTCATCTACCGCCGCTACCGCCGCCTGCTGCCGTTCGTGATCGCCCACTTCCTCTGGGACACCACGGTGTTCCTCGGTCAGCTATACGGACACCGGTTCGTCCTGCCGGCCGTCGCGGTGGTCGCGGCGGCGACGATCACATGCACCGCGCTCTGGTGGAGCCGGGTGGAGCTCGACGGATGAGTCGCTGAGCGCAGTCCACAGCGGACGGTGGGCCTAGCGGGAGTTCGCCTCGGGTACCCTGTCCGCGTGCGGTCGGACACCCAGTTCCTCGGCAACGGGCCCCCTCCCCGGATGGGCCAGATCGAGTACCGGCTCGCGCGCGATTCGATCGTCCGGGAGTACCGGCGGGGCCGCCTCTCCCGGCTCGACGTCTGCGACGGTCAGTCCGAGCTGATGAGGGTCGCCAAGAACCTCGGCAGACCGGCGCAGGACGCGTGCCCGATCTGCGATGAGCAGACCCTGGTGCACGTGTGGTTCGCCTTCGGCCCGGGATTGCCGCCGAGCGGGCGGGCGCTCGAGACGGCCGCCGAGACGGCCAAGCTGTGCCGGCGCGGCTCGGAGGTCGTCTGCTACATCGTCGAGGTCTGCAATGAGTGCCGGTGGAACCACCTCGTGCGGAGTTTCGAAGCCGCTGCGCCGGCGAAGCGGGGCGCCGGAGGGCGTAGCTGATCTAGCGTTGGCCGTGCCGCCGGCAGCCATCCGAGCGCTGGACGGCAGGAGGATGACGATGAGCGAGAAGATGACCGTCCCAGCGGTCCGCGCCCGCAAACGCTCGGCGGGCGGCGAGCCACTCGTGATGGTGACCGCCTATGACTTCCCGTCGGCACGTATCGCCGACGAGGCCGGAGTGGACCTGATACTCGTCGGGGATTCGGTGGCCAACAACGTGCTCGGCTACCCGGACACCCTCGGCGTCACGATCGAGGACATGGTGCGCCACACAGCAGCGGTGGCGCGGGCCCAACCGAGGCCCTTGGTGGTCGGGGACCTGCCCTGGATGAGCTACCACGTCAACCCGGAGGAATCCGTTCGAAACGCCGCCTCGCTCATCCGGGCCGGCGCCTCCTGCGTGAAGCTCGAGGGGGGTCGCCGCCGCCTGCCCACAGTGAGGGCGATACTCGACGCCGAGATCCCGGTGATGGGTCACCTGGGGCTCACCCCGCAGTCGGTCCACGCCTTCGGCGGTTACCGGGTGCAGGGACGGGAGCTGAAGGCGGCGGAGGAGCTGGAGCTCGATGCCGTCGCTCTGGCGGAGGCGGGGTGCTTCGCGGTGGTGCTGGAAGGCGTCCCCGACGTGCTCGCCGCACACATCACCGCCCGCGTCGAGGTGCCGACGATCGGCATCGGCGCCGGCCCAGGATGCGACGGCCAGGTGCTCGTCTTCCACGACCTGCTGGGGCTGAACGACATGACGCCGCCGAAGTTCGTGCGCCGCTACGCCGACCTCAAGGGGGTTGCCGTCGCAGCGGTCCGTTCTTACGCCTCCGATGTGCGGGCCGGCCAGTTCCCCGGTGAGGCGGAGACGTACCACGCCTCGGCGGAGTTGCGGGAGGCCTTCGGCTCGGGCTGATACACCTCGCTGGCATGATGTGAGCGAGGGTGCAAGGGGCCGGTCGGGGGTGTCGCCGGGGTCGGCTACTATCGGGCGGTCCCGTTCACCCCTGCCCCTCGAGAAGGGGCCCCGCAGGCAAGGCCTCGGGTCCGGAGGAGGTGCTGCCGCCATGCGGCGTTATGAGATTGTCGTCATCTTCGACGCCTCGCTCGAGGAGTCGGTCATCCGAGAGGTGACCGACCGAGTCACAGAGCTTGTCCGCTCCAAGGGGGGTACCCCTGGAGCGATAGATCGGTGGGGAAGGCGCACCTTTGCCTACGAGCTGAGGCGCTCCCACGCCACGTACCGCGAGGGTTACTACGTGATCATCGAGGTGGCGTCGGAGCCGGAGCCGATGGCAGAGGTGGACCGGCTACTCACCCTTAGCGACGACGTGCTGCGCCACAAGGTCATCCGGGTGGACGAGCGCACCGGCCGCAACGCCTCGCGACGCAGCGCTGCGCCTGCGGCGGAGGAAGCGGCGGCGCCTGAGTCAGAGCCCGTCGGTGAGCCTACGGCTGGCTGACAAAGCGAACACGGGAGAACACGAGATGTCCAACGGAAACTCAGTCGTAATCGTCGGCAACGTCACCCGCGAGGTGGAGCTGCGCTTCACCCCGACGGGCCAGCCGACGGCCACTTTCGGCCTCGCCGTCAATCGGCGCTGGCAGAATCGCCAGACCCAGGAGTGGGAAGAGGCCACGTCCTTCTTCGACATCGTGTGCTGGCGTGAGCTCGCCGAGAATGCAGCCGAGAGCCTCACCAAGGGAGCCCGGGTGATCGTTTCGGGCCGTCTCGAGCAGCGCAGCTGGGAGTCGAACGGCGAGAAGCGCTCGAAGGTCGAGGTCGTCGCCGACGAGCTGGGCCCGAGCCTGCGGTGGGCCACCGCCGAGGTGAAGAAGAACGAGCGCAAGACCCAGGACGGCGGCAGCGGTGGCTACGGCGGTCAGGGTGGTGGCGGCCAGGGTGGTGGCGGCCAGGGTGGCTACGGCGGCCAGGGCGGCGCCGGTGGCGGCCAGGGCGGCGGTCAGGGGTCCTATGCCTCGCGTCCGGCACGGTCTGGCGAGCCGGCCGGACACGGATATGACGAGGAGCCTTTCTAGGGATGGCACGCAACAACGATCGCGACCGCTCGCCGCGGCGGGCCCCGCGCGAGACAGGTCGCCGCACCAAGAAGAAGGTCTGCATCTTCTGCAAGGACCACATCGACCACGTCGACTACAAGGACGTGAACCTGCTGCGCAAGTTCATGTCGGACCGGGGCAAGATCCGTGCCCGCCGCGTATCCGGCAACTGCGCCCAGCACCAGCGGGACGTCGCAGTCGCCATCAAGACGGCACGGGAGATAGCGCTCCTTCCCTATACGCAGCGCACCACCAGTGAGCGGCCGGGCGGCCGCGGCCCCGGCCGCGGCGCCGGCCCTCGTGGCGGCGGTCGACGCGCAGAAGCAGAGCCCGAGGCAGCGGCGGTGGCACCGGAGGAGAACCTCGAGGAGTTCGAGGGTGAGGACCTGGACGAGGAAGTCGAGGCTGAGGGCGAAGCGGAGGGCGAAGCTGAGGGCGAAGCGGACTCCGGGGATGCCGCGTCCGCCGATGGTGACGACGAGGACGGCGAGTGATGAGGGTCGTCCTCAGGGCTGACATCGCCGGAGTCGGCAAGCGGGGAGACATCCTCGACGTGTCGGACGGCTACGGGAGGAACTACCTCCTCCCCACCGGCAAGGCGATCTTCGCCACCAATGGGATCGACCAGCAGGCTGCCGCGATGCGACGTTCCCGCGATGTCAAGGACGCCAAGGACAGAGAAGGCGCAGAGGCCATCGCCCGCCGCCTGGTGCCTCTCGTGATCCACATCCAGGCTCGTGCGGGCAGCGAGGGCCGCCTGTTCGGCTCTGTGACCGCGGCTGACATTGTCGAGGCTGTGGAGAAGCAGGCCGGAGTGGCTCTGGACCGCCGGAAGCTGACGATGACGGAGCCGATCAAAGCGATCGGGACTCATGACGTGGGGGTGCGGCTGCACACCGACGTCGAGTGCCGGCTGACGGTCGAGGTCTCGGGCAGCTAGACATCCCGGGGCGCTTACTGCCGCCCCCCCGCCATACCGCCGGCCCCCGGCCCTATACCGCCGGCCCCGGCCGCATCCGTGAGGCATACCTTGGCCGCCTCGCGCAATCGCAAGGGCAGAAGATACAAGCCTGGTCGTCACTTCTCCTCTCACGATTGGTCCGGCGAGGGCCGGCAGCAAGGCTGACGGTGCGGCGAGGGCGCAGAACTCCGGCCGGCCGCTCATCTCGCGAACACCCGTTCCCTAATGTGACCGAGGTGCGGCACCTACGTGAACTGCGGGAATCCGGCTGTCCACAAGAGCGTGTCGCGTCGGCCAGTTTCTGCCCAGGGCAATCCACAGGAGATCCCCGCGAAGCTCCTCTATCGATGCACAGGGGCGGAAGGCCATCGTGACTGACGCCATGCAGCTCCCCTCCATCGAAGACGCGCGGCGTCGCCGCCCGCCCGGTGCCGTCGCCAGCTCTCATGCAGGTGCCACCGGAGTAGGCGCCGCCTCCCGCGTCCCCCCGCACAACCTGGAGGCGGAGGAGGCGCTCCTGGGAGCGATGATGCTCTCCAAGGACGCCATCGCCATAGCCACAGAGCGGGTTTGGCACGAGGACTTCTACAAGCCCTCGCATGCCCACATCTTCGAGGCGATCACCGCCCTCTACCGAGAGGGCGAGGCAGTCGACCACGTGACCGTCGCCGAGCGGCTGAGGCGGGCGGGGCTCCTCGAGGCAATCGGCGGCGAGGCCGTCCTGGTGTCGATCAAGGCGAACACCCCGGCCATCTCGAGCGCCGCCCGCTACGCCACGATCGTCGAGGAGAACGCGCTGTTGCGCCGCCTGATCGGGGTCGCGGGTGAGATCGCCGAGATCGGCTACTCGCTCCCGGAGAACGTGACGTCGGCGGTCGACCAGGCCGAGTCGATGGTGTTCGAAGTGGCTCAGCGGCACACCACCGACACCACCAAGCGACTGAAGGACTTGCTGCTCCCCACCTTCGACCACCTGGAGGCGCTCTACGAGCGGGGTGAGACGATCACCGGCGTTCCCACCGGTTTCACAGATCTCGACGAGCATCTGGCCGGCCTGCAGAAGTCGAACCTCTTGATCGTCGGTGCCCGCCCCTCCATGGGCAAGACGGCGTTCGCGTTGGGTCTCGCGGCGCACGCTGCGGCGAAGGGCGTGCCCGTTCTCTTCTTCTCGCTGGAGATGAGCCACCTCGAACTCGCGCAGCGCCTCATCTGCGCCGAGGCCCGGGTTGACGCTTCCCGCATGCGGAGCGGCCGTCTGCTCGACACTGACTGGGGACGGATCACCAATGCGATCGGCAAGCTGAGCGAGGTGCCCTTGTCGATCGACGACAACCCGAACGTCACGGTGATGGACATCCGTGCCAAGGCACGCAGGATGAAGGCTCGTGAAGGTCTGGGCCTTGTCGTCGTCGACTACCTGCAGCTGATGACGGGCCGCTCGGGCGCCGAGAACCGCCAGGTCGAGGTGTCGGAGATCAGCCGCGGCCTGAAGATCCTCGCCCGCGAGCTGGAGTTGCCTGTGGTGGCGCTCAGCCAGTTGTCCAGGAACCTGGAGGCCCGCTCCGACAAGCGCCCGATGCTGGCGGACCTTCGCGAGTCCGGATCTTTGGAGCAGGATGCCGACGTCGTGATGTTCATCTACCGGGACTCGGTCTACAACCCGGACTCAGCCGAAGACCGCGGAACCGCCGAGATCATCATCGCCAAGCATCGCAACGGTCCGACTGGCGTGGCGAAGCTGGCGTTCGTGGACACCTATGCACGTTTTGCCAACATGGCCCGGGTCTAGCGGAGTTGGACAGCTCGTGGCTCCGCATAGCCCACCGGCCGACGCCAAGCCGGCAACTGGACACCGGCCTATCCTCGGCCCCGTGAGACACGCCACAGAGGAGGACCTCGACCAGCTCGAGCCCTTGCTCGCCGAACTGCGGACGATGCCCTTGAGCGAGCGGAAGCGAGGATCGTTCTCCCGGGGGTCGAACGCTTTCCTGCACTTCCATGCCGATGAGGGTGAGTACTGGGTGGATGTGCGTCTGGGGGAAGGTTTCGAGAGGATGCCAGTTACGACGCAGGCCGAGCGTGACAGCTTCCTCGGCGAGGTGAGGAAGGCTCTCGGCACATGAGCGACGCCTCGCCCACAGTCGACCTCGGCATCATGCCTTTCACGGCGACGCTCGGGATCACTCAGATCTCGGCAACCCGCCAGGAGATCAAGGCCCGCCTCGACTGGTCCGAGTCCCTCTGCACGACGGGCGGTGCGATGCATGGCGGGGCGCTGATGGCCCTAGCCGACAGCACCGGCGGGCTTTGCGCCTTCCTCAACCTCCCCAACGGCGCCACCGGCACCACCACGATCGAGTCGAAGACCAACTTCCTCCGGGGCGTCTCCACCGGTTGGGTGGAGGCGACGTCGTGTCCGCTGCACGTCGGTCGCACCGTCGTCGTCGTCGAGACGAACCTGACGGACTCGGCCGGCCGCCTCGTGGCGCGGGTCACTCAGACTCAGCTGGTGATGCGGCAGGCCTGATGCCTCACCTCGGGGCGTCGATCGCCCCGGCTGCCCCCGCCATTACGCCGTTCATGCGGCGGACGACGATGCGTTCGACGACGAACGCAAGGATCGGGATGAAGCCGGCACCCACCATGCCTGCCAGCTGCAGCAAGGTGAAGCGGGCGCGGCGGGCCAGATCCAGTGCGGTGATCAGGTAGATGATGTAGAGGAAGCCGTGGATCGGGCCGACGATCTTCACCACCGCCGGCTGGTTGGCTCCGTACTGCAGCGGGATCCCGACGAACACGAGGATGATCAGTCCGATCCCGACCACGTAGGCCATCACCCGGTAGCGGGCGAGGGCGCCTGGCAGACCGCTCACTGCGCCGCCCTGCTCCCCGTCGGATCGCGCCACGTCTTGCGACCACCCCGCGAGAGGGCGGCCAGGTAGGCGTTGTAAGCCGCCATCTCCGGATCTTCTGCTGCGGCGGCCGCCGCCTCAGTCCGCACCGGAGCGTCGTACTGCTCGCTCTCGGCTGCCAGGTCGGCCTTCTGCTGCTCTTGAGCCTTCCGCAGGGCGGCCGCACCCACCGTCCCCGGCTCGTCGTGGATCAGCGTCCACCACCCGAAGGCCGCGAAACACGCAAAGACCGGCCACTCCACCGAATACAGCCACCCCAACCGATCCCCGGCCAGAGCGACGGTCACCTGCCACCAGCAAGCAACGAGACAGCCCGGCACGATGATCAGGGCCAGGAGGTGGAGGCCGATCGCACGGCGCGTCAGCCATCGTCTTGCCACCTCTCCAACGTACCGCTCCCCCGGTACAGGTAGAACTCTGCCCGAGTAGCCTTTGGGAAAGCGTTGACGGAGACAAGTAGCAGGAGTCCACCGGAGCCGAGAGAGCCGCCGGCAGCTGTGAAGGCGGACTTCGACCTCCTGCGAAGACCCTCCTGAGCGCAGGGAGGAACGTGGCGCGCCGCTCGGACGAGCGAGGGCGCTCCAAGTAAGCCCTGCCGGCCGGCCCCCGTGAGCGGGCTCGAGAGGCCACCGGCTGCTGCGGTGGTGAAGTGCGGTGGCACCGCGGGGATCCCCTCGCCCGCACGGTCAGGGACCGTCGAGACGAGGAGATTCGTGATGCAGTTGCAAGTGCCGCAGCCGCCCGAGCCTGAGGAGCACCAGGGACCGCTTCGAGTGCCGCAGGCGCCCGAGGAGCATCAGGGACGGCATGCTCCTCCCGCCCGTGTCCTCGCCGCCGACCTGTCGGCGAGCGCCGGCGAGCTCGTTCGCCTGCAGGGTTGGGTTCTGCGGCGCCGGGAGCTGAAGTCGGTGACCTTCCTGATCCTTCGCGACCGGAGCGGCACGGCCCAGGTCGTGCTGTCCCCGGAAGCACAGGCACCGGAGGCGAGCGAGCAGACGGTCGTGGAGGTGACCGGTCGCGCTGTCGCCAACGGGCAGGCTCCTGGCGGCGTAGAGGTACACGATCCCACCGTCATCCTCCTCTCGGACACCGTTCCCGAGCTGCCGATCGAGTTGCACCGCCCCCATCTGACGGCGTCACTGCCGACCATCCTCGACCTGGCGCCGCTGGCGCTGCGGCACGGGCGGCTGGCAGCGGTCCACAAGATCGGTGCGGCGGCGATGGCCGGCTTCCGCCGCACCCTCGACGGGCTCGGGTTCACGGAGATCCAGACCCCGAAGGTGGTCGGCTCGGCAACCGAGAGCGGCGCCAACGTGTTCGCCCTCGACTACTTCGGCCGGCCCGCCTATCTGGCCCAGAGCCCGCAGTTCTACAAGCAGACGATGGTCGGGGTGTTCGAGAGGGTGTACGAGGTTGGGCCGGTGTTTCGGGCGGAGCCGAGCGACACTGCGAGGCACCTGGCGGAGTACGTGTCGTTGGACGTCGAGCTTGGTTTCGTGGAGAGCCATCGGACGGTGATGGGGGTCCTCCGCGACGTGATCGCCGGGATGATCGAGGAAGTTGTCGAGCGGCAGCCAGCTGAGCTGGAGCTGCTCGACGTCACGGTCCCAGACGTGCCGGCGACGATCCCGGTGGTCCACTTCGCCGACGCGATGGCGATGATCGGCGCCGCCCTCGGCGAGGACCTGAGCGAGGAGCCGGACCTGGCACCGGCGCACGAGCGTTGGCTCGGTGAATGGGCGGCACGCGAGCACCGATCGGAGTTCGTCTTCGTGGAGGGCTACCCGATGGTCAAGCGCCCCTTCTACACGCATCCGGAGCCGTCGGATCCCAGGTACACGAACAGCTTCGACCTCATCTTCCGGGGGCTGGAGCTGGTGACGGGCGGGCAGCGCTTGCACCGGTACAGCGACTATCTGGAGGCCCTGGCCGTCCGGGGAGAGGATCCGGGCGCCTACGAGGGTTACCTCGAGACCTTCCGCTACGGCATGCCGCCGCATGGAGGCTTCGCCATCGGGCTGGAGCGGTTCCTGGCTCGCTTGACGGGCGCCGCCAATGTGCGAGAGGTGGCTCTCTTCCCTCGTGACCTCAACCGGCTGGCGCCTTAGGGGTCGCCGCTAGGGCTAGGGCGCCGGCGCTGGCGCTGGCGCTGGCCCTTAGGGGTAGGGCGCTGGCGCTGGCGCCTTAGGGGCGCCGGGCTGGGTACTGTTTTGTGACATCTGTGTCCTAAAAGGGTACCCAGCAGGCCTGTCGAGGGCGCCGAACGAGTCTCCGTGACGGGCCTACGCCGAGACAGGAGCGTGCTCTAGTCCTCAGGCTCCCGACACTCCAGCCGGCACGACCTCCTCAGGCATCGCCGCCGGCCGCCGGGTGGCCAGCGCCGAGCCGGCCAAGGTCAGCACGAAGCCGATGCCAATCCCCGCGGTGAACTTCTCCCCGAGGATCGAGATCCCGAGCAACAGGGCCACCGCCGGGTTGAGGTACGTGATCACGGTCGCCCGGACGGGGCCGACCTCGGCGATCAGGGCGAAGAACAGCAAGAAGGCGAGCGCCGTGCAGACCACGACGAGGACCGCCAATGAGGAGAAGACGGAGGTGGTCGGCACCCGATGCGGCCACTGCAGGATGGCCACGGGTGTGTAGGCGATGGCAGCGAGCGCCAACGAGGAGGTCACGACTCCGAGCGGGGGGGCGTCTGCCAGGTACCGCCTGATGATCTGCGGGCCGCCCACGTAGCAGGTGACGACGACGCCCATCGTCAGCAGCGCAGTCACGTCCGACGCGTGCACGTCGAACCCGACGAGCGCTCCGACGCCCGCCAGCCCGAGGAGCAAGCCCGCGATCTGCATCGGCCCCATCTGTTCACCGGAGCCCGCAACGCGGGCGAGCACGACCCCGACGAGCGGAGTGGCGGCGATCAACAGCCCGGAGAGCGAGCTCGACAGCTTCAGCTCGGCGTTGGAGAGCAGGTACCAGGGAACGGCGATCTCGACTGCGGTATAGGCGAGCAGCGGCTTCCAGTAGGCGAGAAGAGGTCGCAGCTGACCCTTCGATGCCGCCAGCGGAAGGAGCAGCACGGCGGCGAAAGCGGTGCGGGTCCAGACGAGCGTGCCGGGCGTCAGATCGCGCACCGCGATCTTGATCAGGAGGTAGGGCAGCCCCCAGATCAGGCACATCGATAAGAACAACACCCACCCGCGCCGAGTCACGCTACGACGATAGGGGCGCCCTCTCGGCCGCCTGGCCACTTGCGACCGTGATGTCGCAGAACCGCCAACAGCAGATCGACCGCTAGGCGATCGCTCCGAATTCCGGCTCCTCGCCCTTCACCGCCCGCTCGAACCGGGAGGTGATCGCGCCGCTCAGCTCGGGGTGTGTGAGGATCCAGAAGCGCCCGCAGTCGACCGCCTCCATCACCTGCTCGGCTACGGCCGACGGGTCGATGCCGGAGTCGATGAGCCCCTGGACCAGTGGGGCGAACTCGGGATCGATTTCCCCTGCCGCCCGCTCCCCCAGCCGGTCGGCAGGCCAGTTGCGCACCGACTCGCCGATGCGCGTCTTGACGAAACCGGGACAGAGCACGGAGACCTTCACCCCCGATCCCGACACCTGCAGGTCCCAGTAGAGGGACTCGGAGATGCCGACCACGGCGTGTTTCGAGGCGGTGTAGGGGGCCATGCCGGGGGTGGCGACGAGCCCGGCCAGGGAGGCCGTGTTGATCACGTGCCCGTGGTCCCGCTCCACCATCCCCGGCAGGAACGTCTCCAAGCCGTGGATCACGCCCCAGAGGTTGACGCCGAGCACCCACTGCCACGCCGCATGCGGCACCTGCCAGGTGGGGCCGCCGCCGCCGACCCCGGCGTTGTTCATCAGGATGTCGGCCGGCCCGAGGCGCCCTTGCACCTCGGCGCGCAACGCCTGCACCGAGGAGAGATCGCTGACGTCGGTGGCGACTCCGATCGCCTCGGCCCCGCCGGCCGCGAGCTTGGCGACAGCCTCCTCGAGCGCCGGCTCCTCCACGTCCGCCAGGGCCACGCGAGCGCCCCGGCCGGCCAGCGCCTCGGCGCACGCCAGCCCGATGCCGCTGGCGCCACCCGTGATGACGGCGACCTTGCCCGTGAGATCCATCCATCCCCCTGCCCATTGACGAGCTGTAGCGCTAGCCGGATGCCCGGCCCTGGTCTAGTATCTATCTGTTCCTGGTGCCGCCTTACGCGTGCCTGGTTTCGAGAGGAGGTGTGTTCGATGAGATCCGATCGGTCGTCCAAGGGAAGGACCGCGCTCACCCACGAACCCTCCTCCCGCCGCTCTCTACACTGAGCGACCGCCGCTAGCGCACGGCGAACCGGGAGGACCCTTACGAAGGAGACTCCCGTTGAAAGATCTACTCGCCGCCTATGGCTGCGACGACCAGGTGCGAGAAGCATTCGAAGAGGCCCTCGCACAGGTCGACCCCGATCCGAGCCTGCTGCCGGCACGCGTCGTCCGCGTCGATCGCGGTAGCTGCCTCGTGATGACCGACGCGGGCCCGCTCCGGGCGAGCCCGTACACCGTCGCCTCCCGCAAAGCGGGCCTCGGCGACGAACCGACGACCGGCGACTGGGTGGTGGTCGCCCCGCAGCCCGGCTCCGACACCGCCATCCTCGCCGTACTGCCGCGCCGGTCCTTCCTCGCCCGGCGCGCGCCCGAGGACAGCGACCGCTACGAGCAGGCGATCGCCGCCAACATCGACGTGATCGCCGTCACGGCGGGGCTCGACAGGCCGGACAGCGCCGGACGCATCGAGCGGACGCTGACGATGGTCTGGGAGAGCGGGGCTCTGCCGGTGGTGGTGCTGACCAAGGCCGACGTGGCACGCGATCTCGAGGCATCCGTCGAGACCGCCTCGCGCCTCGCCCTCGGCGCCGACGTGCTGGTCACATCGGCGGCGACCGGAGAGGGCGCGGATGAGCTGCGCTCCCTGGCGCGTCCCAACAAGACACTTGCCTTCCTCGGGCCTTCGGGCACCGGCAAGTCGTCGCTCGTCAACCTCCTCGTCGGAGCCGACGTCCAGAAGACGGGTGAGGTGCGGGCGCTGGACCAGCGGGGCAGGCACACCACCACATCGCGCGAGCTCGTGCCGTTGCCGGGTGGCGGCGTGCTCCTCGACACCCCGGGCTTGCGCAGTCTCGGCGTCCTGGACGTCGGGGCGGGCCTCGCGACCACCTTCGACGACGTGGAAGCGGCGGCGGCCCTCTGCCGCTTCCGTGACTGCGGGCATCAGGGTGAGCCCGGCTGCGCAGTGCGGGAGGCGATCGGGCGCGGCGAGCTCGACGAGCGGCGCCTCGCCAGCTACCGCAAGCTCCAACGCGAGTCGGAGCGGGCGCTGCGACTCGAGCAGAGTCCCGCCGGTGCGGAGGCCCGGCGCGAGTGGAGGAACCGTTACCGCAGACTGATCCGTGAAGCCGGGCCCACCCGCCTCGACACGAGGCGTCAGAGCCACAACTGAGCGGGCGATCCGCAACTCTCAAAGGCGGGCGATCCGCAACCCGCAAGGAGCCGCAACCCGCAACAAGGCGCGATGCGTCTCGACAGGAGCCGAAGACCATGACCAACCGATCCGAGCTGACGACCGCCGCCACCGTCGCGGCGCGCGGCGTCACGCGCCATCGAGGATCCGCGGTCGTGCTCGACGGGGTGACCGTCACGGTCGGCCCGCAGAGCCGCATCGGTGTCGTAGGTCCCAATGGCGTCGGCAAGACGACCCTGCTCCGCATCATGGCCGGCCTCGAAACCCCTGATGACGGGCGAGTCGACCGATTGCCCGCTTGGGCGACGGTCGGCTACCTACCCCAGGAGCCTGACAGGCGGCCCGGCGAGACGCTCGCCGCATACCTGGCGCGCCGGACCGGCGTCACGGACGCGACCGAGTTGCTGGAGAGGAGTGCTGCGGCGCTCGCAGGTGCCAGCAGCGAGCCCGCGGTGGCGGCGGCCCTGGGCCTGCCCGAGCAAGCCGATCCGAGCGAGGTGTACGCGGTCGCGCTCGAGCGCTATCTGGCTCTCGGCGGCCCGGACCTCGAGTCACACGCCGAAGAGGTCTGCGCCGACCTCGGGCTCGACGAGAGCCGCCTGCAGGTGGAGATGTCCGGTCTTTCGGGAGGGCAGGCGGCGCGAGCTTCGCTGGCGGGAGTGCTGCTGTCTCGTTTCGACGTGTTGCTGCTGGACGAGCCGACGAACGACCTCGACTTCGCAGGTCTCGACCGGCTGGAGGCCTTCCTGCGTGGCATCGGCGGCGGCGTCGTGATCGTCTCGCACGACCGCGCGTTCCTCGAGCGCACGATCGACTCGGTGCTCGAGATCGACGAGCACACCCGCAAGGCGACCGAGTACAGGGGCGGCTGGCTCGCCTACCTGGAAGATCGAACGACCGCCCGGCGCCATCAGATGGAGGCCTACGAGAACTACCGCAGCCAGCGGTCGACCCTGCTGGAAAGGGCGAGGGAGCAGCGGCAGTGGGGCGTGGTCGGGGTCAACCGGGAGAAGAAGCACCCACGAGACAACGACAAGGCGCAGCGAGACTTCCGCATCAACCGCACCCAGAAGATGATGTCGAAGATCCGCATCACCGAGGTGGCCCTCGACCGCCTCGAGCGTGAAGCGATCGCCAAGCCCTTCGAGAGCTGGGACTTGCGCCTTCAACTGCCAGTCGCGCCGCATGCCAGCGAGGTCGTGGCGTGGGCTCGGGGTGCCGTCGCCGAGCGGGGCAGCTGGCGCCTCGGTCCCGTCGACGTCGAGATCAGGGCCGGCGAGCGGGTAGGTCTGGTGGGGCCGAACGGCTGCGGCAAGACGACTCTGCTCGGGATGCTGCTCGGGCGGGTGCCGCTTGTAGCCGGTGATGCGGGGTTGGGGCCAAGCACAGTGGTCGGCGAGCTCGACCAGGCACGAGCGCTTCTGGAAGCCGGAAGCGAGGGAGAGGACGAAGAGGACGGAGAGGGCGGGACGTTGGTGCAGGCATTCGCCGCCGCGGCAGGGCTGCTGCAACGGGAGGCTCGCTCGCTGCTCGCCAAGTTCGGCTTGACGGCCTCGCACGTCGAGCGGCCGACGACCACCCTCTCGCCGGGCGAGCGGACACGGGCGGAGCTGGCGCTGCTGATGGCGCGCCAGACCAACTGCCTGGTGCTCGACGAGCCGACGAACCATCTCGACCTTCCGGCCATCGAGGAGCTGGAGGAGGCCCTCGAGGGGTACGACGGCACCCTGATCCTCGTCACGCACGACCGGCGGCTGCTGGAGGCGGTCGAGCTGAGCCGCAGCATCGACGTGACTGCCCTCTGACGGCCTTCTGACCGCCGTTCGGGGGAGTGCACGGCAGGCACCGAGATATCAGAATCGGCGTCAATTGTGGTCATCGACCCTTATCTTGTGAAACGATCACTTGCATGGCATGGCGCGTCGTGCTTGTTGATCTTGATGACACCCTGGTCGCGGAGACAGATTCTGTAGAGCAGGCACTGCTGCGCGCCGCCCAGTCGGTCCGGCACATCGGCCTCGAGCCGCTCGGTCTTGCCGCTGCAGCCCGCTACCACGCCGGTGAGCGCTGGAAGGAGTCCCCCACCGCCGACATCGCGCAGGCGCTCGGGATCTCCTCCGCAGACGCCCTTTGCTCAGAGTTCCCGGGCGAGGGAGCCCAGATGAAAGAGCTGCGAGAGTACGCCCTCGAGTTCCGGGTCGGCGCTTGGGCCGACGCGCTGGAGGCCATCGATCACGGGGACGAGGATCTGGCGTTCGAGCTGGCGGAGCGTTTCGTGCAGGAGCGGCGGGGCAACCACCTGCTCTTCGACGACGTGCAGCCAGTCCTCGACACGCTGGCTCGCACCCACCGCCTGGCGGTCGTCACCAACGGGCCCTCGGACCTGCAGCGGGACAAGATCGAGGGGACAGGCCTCGAGCTCTACGTCGACGCCATCGTGATCTCCTCGGAGATCGGCGTCGGCAAGCCGGACCCGCGGCCGTTCACGCGGGCACTGGAGCTGTTGGAGGTCGACCGCGCCGAGGCCGTGGTGGTCGGCTCCTCCGCATGGCGTGATGTCGCCGGGGCTCGAGCCGCCGGGTTGCCCTCCGTCTTGTTGGACCGCTACGGGCTGCTGGGCCTCGACGACGATCTGGACGCCCCCGGGCCGGATCTGATCATCGACTCACTGAGCGACCTGCCCGAGCTGCTCGGAGAACCGGCCCGCGCCTGACGCCCACACCGGCGCGTGCCCTTAAAGGGCGGCGTTGGTGATGAAGCGCTTCAACAGGTCGCCATCACCGAAGACCTCGCCCGCGGCCACCGGCAGGCGCCCGTAGAGGATCAGGAGGAGGTCGGCGGCCGGGGCGCGGAGGGCGGCCGTCGCCTTCTCGTGCCCGTGCACGACGTCGTAGCCCTGCGGGCCGAGCCGGATCACCCACTCCCCCGTCTCCAGGTCGGTGGCGTGGAGGTGGATCGTCTCGCCATCACCTCGCAGCTCGCCCACATTGGGGGCGAAGTAGGCGGCGTGGGGGAGGTTGTCGAGGAGCTCGTCGACACCGTCGGCGGCGATCGCCGGTTCGATCTCCGGCGCAAGGCCACGGGCGAGCTCGATGTCGGCACGGTGCACGGTGGTCTCGTGCAGAAGTCGGCGTGGCCAGAAGCGGACGTGCTTGTCGGCGCCCCAGGCCCAGACGGCGGCGTCGGGGTCCGCATGTCTCAAGGTGGCCACCACAGGGCTGGCGCCGGCGCGTAGCCAACCCGCCAAGCCGGCATCGTCCGCCGGCCGCCCGAAGTCGAGGGTGGAGGGGTCGATCCGGTCCGGTGCCAGCCTCTCGACATGGGCTGCGGCCCAGCGATGGACGTCGCCGGTGTGGCGTGCGACGCGAGCGACGCTCCAGCCGGGGCAGGTCGGCACCGGCTGCTGTGGGTCGGCGAGGGCGACTGCGTCGGCGAAGGCGAGGATCTCGTGCTCCGCCAGGTCACAGGCCTCCTCGGAGGAATAGCGGGGCGTGATCATGCAGTTGCTTCGAGGGGAGCGGGCCTCTCGTCGACGAGCTTCTCCAGATGGCAGGTGTCGTTTGCGGAGCGGACCACCCACCGGTCACCGATGATGACGACCTTGGAGATGGAGCAGTTGTCCACGTGGGCGAAGGCGAAGGCGCTGGCGTGCGATGCCATGGACAGAGCGGTGCCGATCACTCCCCCGTGGGCGAACACGGCGACCCGACCACCGGCGTGGGCAGCGGTCATACGGCCGAACGAAGCGAGGATGCGGGCCTGCAGGCTCTCGTTCGACTCGGCGCCGGGGATCACGTCCCAGCGCTCGACCGCCAGCATCTGCACCGCGAGCGGGTCACCCGACATGACCCGCGATCTGAACTCGCCGCCCTCCCAAGCTCCGAGGTGCACCTCCCGCAGGTCGGCATCGACGAGCGGCGTCAGCCCGCTGAGGGCGGCGAGAGGAGCCGCAGTCTCCGCAGTCCGCCGCAGCGTCGAGCAGTAGATGGCGTCGATGTGCGAACCCGCCAGTCGTGCGGCCACCCGCTCCGCCTGCAGTCGCCCTAGCGGCGCCAGCTCGGGATCCCCCTGGCCGTCAAGCAGTGGGTGGGGGTTGTCCTCGTGGTACGGCGCCGATTCCCCGTGCCGGATCAACAGCAGCTCCGTCGCCCCTGCCGGCCTCTCGAAACGAAGCTGCCTCACCCCAGCGTGCCGCGCAGTCTCCTGCACGGTCTGCTGCGCGGTCTCCACCACGGTTTCCAGCACGGTCTCTTCTTCTCGCACGGCCGCAGCCTACGGTCCAGTTACGCTCGGCGGTGCCGCCGGCCTGGCACCGGCCGCCCACGCAAGGCGAGGAGGAAGCGATGATCATCTCGACGATGAACGACCTACCGGGATGGCAGGTCGTCGAGGTGTACGGCGAGGTGTTCGGCCTGACGGTCCGATCCCGTAACGCCTTCTCCAATGTCGGGGCGCAGTTCAAGTCCCTCGTCGGCGGGGAGCTCAAGGGGATGACGAAGAACCTCGAGACGAGCCGCCAGGAGGTGATCCAGCGGATGGCCGAGGCGGCCGAGATGAGGGGGGCGAATGCGGTGCTGGCGATGCGTTTCGATACTTCCGAGATGGGCGGCCAGTGGACCGAGATCTGCGCCTACGGCACGGCGGTGAGAGCCGTACCGGCGGTGGCGCCCTCGTTCGGGCAGCAGCTCGGCCAGGCAGTGCAGGCGCCGCAGCCCCCACCGGAGGCGGCACCGGTTGCAGCCCCGGAGGCACCGCCCGAGCCGGCGCCGATTCCGTACAGCTGATCCGTCGCGGGCTCAGGGATAGCGAGCCGAGATCGTGAAGAAGTCTCTCGACCACCACGAGTAGAACTCGCGGGCCGGACCGTCGCCCGGCATCGAGCCGTCGTTGAGCAGGTTGTGGCCATTGGCCGGGGTCGCCAGGCCCGTGGGCGTAGAGGGCGTGTAGTAGCCGAAGTCGACCCAGCCAGGATTGATGTCGAGCTCCATCCCGCGCACGGCACCGGCCCGCACCAGCAGGTTGGCGATGTCCACGATGTCGGTGACGCCCGCAACGACGACGAGCGCGCCGTTGGACGTGATGCCGACTCCGAGCCGCGGCACGAACACCTGGTTGCCGAGCGTGAGCCCCCACTGCGTGGTGTCGTCGGCGTTCAGGTTGGAGGCGATCTTGCCGTTGTCGACGAGCATGTCGACGTTCTGGCGGACCTGGAACACGTCCGGCGTCATCCTCACCTCGGAGCCCCAGGCGCCGATGTTGACGGACCCGTTCTTGTAGATCACGAACGAGGCACCGCCCGTCCTCATCGGGTAGAGCAACTTGCCGTCGGTGTAGTAGCCGCCGTTGGTGTCCTGCATGCGGAATCCCGAGTTGAACTCGGCGACGAGCGTCTTGGCAGCCTGGTTGGAGATCGGGGCCGTGTAGGTGAAGGGCCCGCCACCCGGGATGTAGCTGCCTGAGTAGAGGGTCGCCCGCAGCAGTCTCATGTCCATCCAGGCAACGCCCGCCACGAGGCTCGTATGCACAGCGTCGGGGCGCAGGAACGCCGTGTAGAGGACGTTGTACCCGTCGACCGTCCGGCCGACAGGGTGCCACTCGCCCTCACCGGCGATCGGCGGGTTGACGAAGGGCTTCAGGGGCGGCGGTGTCGGCAGCGGCGAGACGTGCGGACCAGATGGCGTGGTCGTGTGGGTCGGTGTGGTCGTTGCGTCCGTCGGGGGCGGGATGGCTCCCTTCGGCGGCGCACCGCCGACTGCCGGCTGATGATGCGAGTACCAGAAGTTCTCAGCCCAGGCGACGATGCTGCTCATCCCGTGATCGCGTGCCCACTCCGCAGCGCGGCCGGAGACCGTCGGGCCGAGCACCGGGTTGGCGAGTGCGCTGCCGAGGGACCACCAGACCGGTGTCAGCAACAACACGACGACGAGGAAGCCGGTACGGAAAGGGTGGCGACCGAAGGCCGTCTTGCGGGCTCGCCGCCGGGCACGGCGCCCGTTGATCCGCCGACGCCTCGCCGCCAGCGTGCGGCGAGCGAAGCCGGGACTCGAATGCGCACCCCGGCCCGGACGGTCCCGCCTGCCGCGCCGGCCGCGGACCGTCCCGCAGCGGGTCGACATCGGGCCTTGCGCTGTCCAGCAACTGGGCGTCCTCGGTAATTTCCACCACCCGACGATCGTAGGGCGGGCACGCCGCGCGGTCGTGTCGCGCAAGGTATATCCCCAGTTTGCAGACGCTAAGCGTGCGCCTAGGGTGAAGGCGTGAGGGCAGAGGAGCTTGATCTTCCTGACCTCGAGTCGGGGACGGTCACCTCCGGGACGGGTGCGCGTGCAGTCAACCTGCACTACATGGCCCGGGGCGAGGGTCGGCTGATCCTCCTCCTGCACGGCTTTCCGCAGTACTGGTACGCGTGGCGCCACCAGCTCGCTGACCTCGGCAATGAATACCGGGCGGTGGCCCTCGACCTGCGGGGGTACAACGACTCGGACAAACCCGCGGGCCGCCACGCCTACCGCATGCACCTGCTCGTCGAGGACGTGGCCAACACCATCCGCCACCTGGCCGGACCTCAGGGAAGAGCCGTGCTGGTCGGCCACGACTGGGGCGGCGTCATCGCATGGGCCTTCGCACTGCGGCATCCCGAGCTGCTCGACAAGCTCGTGATATGCAACGCGCCGCATCCAGCGCGTATGCGCGACGAGCTCAGGCGCCGCTCGCAACTGTCGAAGAGCTGGTACATGTTCTTCTTCCAGCTTCCGGTCCTGCCGGAGGTTGCGATGACCGCCGGCCGCTGCGCGGCGGTCGGGCGAGCGGTGAGGGACTCGCTCGTCGACAAGACATCGGTGACGGATGAGGAGATCGACCACTATCGGGCCGCGTTCGGCAGGCCAGGGGTCGCCACCGCCGCCATCAACTACTACCGAAACCTCATCACCCGCCGGGCGCTCCGCGGATCCCGCCGGCCGTCGAACCACCAGCGCATCACGGCACCCACCCTGCTGATCTGGGGTGAGCAGGACCGCGCCCTCGGGGTCCAGCTGGCGACACGAAACGAGGAGTTCGTGGAGCACCTGACCGTGCTGCGCCTTCCGAATGCGGGGCACTTCGTGCAGGAGGAGCGCCCCCGAGAGGTGAACGAGGCGATCCGGACGTTCCTCACCTCGAGCTAGGGCCGCTGCGCCTGATCGTTAGACGAGCGGGCCCGCGCTGCGCCGTTCGCAGGCCGGTGCGGTACGCAATCGTAAGACGAGAACATACATCTATAGCTGACTGTTCTCACCTTACGATTGAGCGTCTCGGCTATGCCCATGGGCCGTCTCACCCGCCCGGCCCGGCCGGGCCGGCCGCGGCCACGATCACAGGTCGGTCCTCGCCCCGTCACATGGATTTCACAGCGAAACGAGCCATAGTCAGCGATGAGCCGACCCGAATCGGCCGGACAGCCAGAAGAGCGGCGATCCGGTCGAACCGGCATCGGGTCGGCTCGATCAAGTCGCTCACGCGCATGCGACAAGCAACACCTCAGTAGACCCCCCCAAAACAGACAGGCAGTACGCAGCACAGCAGGTCGATGCAGAGCAAGAGGCAGCGTGCCCGTGGAGCCGGCAGACCCCGGCCCACGGGCACGTGCGCTTCGCCTCCACGGGACCTGCGCGTCTCCCGCTGAGGTGCGCCAGGCCCTCGGCTACCTTTACCGGATGCCTCGGGCGGTGATCGTGGGTGCGGGGATCCTTGGGACGATGCACGCATGGATGGCGCTGAGGGCTGGCTTCGACGTCCTGCTCGTCGACACGCACAGCGAGCCACGCGGCGCCACCGTCCGCAACTTCGGCCTGATATGGGTCTCGGGACGTGCTGTCGGCGGTGAGTTGCAGGTGGCACTGCGGGCGCGCCGGCTGTGGGAGGAGATAGGGGCTGCCGTTCCGGGCGTCGGCTTCCGGCCGGACGGCTCGATCACCGTCGTCCAGACGGACGAGGAACTGAAGGTGCTGCACGAGGTGTGCGAACGGGCCGACGCCGGGGAGCGGGGTCTCGCGTTGCTGCAAGCCGATGAGGTGCGTACCGTCAACCCTGCCCTCCGCGGCGAGTACCTGGCGGGGCTTCACTGCACGACCGACGGGGTGGTGGAGCCGCGGCGAGTGCTGCCCGCATTGCGGGCTGCGATGGAAGCAGAGCCGGATCGCTTCCTGTTCGCAGTCGGCGCTCCGGTGGTCAGCATCGAATCCAGGGCGGTGGTCGACTCCGAGCGGCGCCGCCACGAGGGTGACATCGTCATCGTCTGTCCGGGCGCACAGGCTGCCGGGCCTTTGGCCGAACTGGTCGAATCAGCTCCGCTCAGGCGCTGTCGCTTGCAGATGATGCAGACGGCTCCACTCGGCGAGCGCCTGACGACCTCCCTCGCCGATGGCGACTCCCTCAGGTACTACCCGGCGTTCGCCACTCCAGCACTCGAGGGGCTGCCGCCCCAGGACGAGCTGCCGGCACGTCTACGCATGCAGTTGCTGGTGTCGCAGCGTTCCGGCGGCGAGCTGACGGTCGGTGACACGCACGCCTATGACGAGCCGTTCCCCTTCGACCTGGAGGAGGCCGCCTACGACGAGCTTGCCCGCCGGCTCGGACGCATCCTGGGCCGCCCGCTGCCGCCGATCGAGCGTCGGTGGGCAGGCGTGTACTCACAGGTCACCGATGGGAGCATCTGCTGGAGGTCGACGCCTGCGGACGGCGTGACCGTGGTGACCGGTCCAGGTGGCCGCGGGATGACGCTGTCGCCGGCGATCGCTGAGCAGACGATCGCCCAGCTGGCCGGTACGCAACGAGCATGATCACGCTCGCGTGCCTCGACATGGCCGGGACGACGGTCAGCGATGACGGTCTCGTCGAGCGGGCCTTCGCCCGTGCCCTGGCGGCGGTCGAAGTCATGCCTGCTGACCTTCCAGGGGCCGAGGCGCACGTACACCGGACCATGGGGCTGCCGAAAGAGGTGGTGTTCAGAGGCCTCTTCGACGACCCGACGGCTCGCCAAGCCGTGGCTGCCTTCGACGCTTCTGTGTTTCGCGATCTGCAGGACGGGTTGGTCACCGAGGTGCCGGGAGCCACCGACACCTTGTGGCAGCTGCATGACGATGGTGTGGCCATCTGCTTGACGACCGGCTTCACCTCAGAGGTGCAAATGGCGATCATCGAGCGGCTCGGGTGGTCGTCGCTGGTGGACCTCGCTCTTGCCCCCTCCGACGAAACGAGGGGACGGCCCTATCCCGACCTCGTGCTGACGGCGATGCTCCGGCTGCGGACGGATGACGTGCACGAGGTGGCCGTGATCGGTGACACCGCCAACGATCTGCTCACGGGCCATCGCGCCGGCGCCGGGGTGGTCGCAGGTGTCCTCACCGGCTCGCACAGTCGTGCCGAGTTGGAGGCAGTCCCCCACACGCACATCATCGGTTCAGTGCGGGAACTGCCATCCATCCTCGGCTGAACTGCAGCTACATCTGGACCGTGCCGCCCGGCCCTCCCCAGCCACTTCCGCCGGGACCGCCGGGGCCTGCAGGCCCGTGGTAGCGCCAGTCGTAGTGGTGATGCCAGGGACCGCCGCCGCATCGGTGGTGCCACCGCCGGCCCCGGAGGAACAGGAAGACGCCGACGAAGATCAGTATCCAGGGAACGTGAGGCGCCCAGAGGAACGAGCTGAAGCTGGAGATCACGAGCAGCACGAACAGCGCCAGCAGAATCGGTCGCAGCCCGATGATCCGGCGGCCGCGCCGTGGCCTCGCCACGGGCCCGGGCTGCGGATCCGGCCCGAGCCTCGGGAGGTCGTCCAGGAGCCCTGTGAGCTCCGACTGGGTCTTGGCGCCCATCGCCTTGCCCAACCGCTCGCGAAACTCCTCCTCGTCCAGCCGCCCATCCGCGAAGTGCTTGCCCAGCACGTCCGCCATCTGCTGACGCTCGGCGTCGGAGATGCGCATATCGGGCCCGCCACGCCTGGAGGTGTAGCCCTCGAACAGCGAGCTCCAGGGAGCCCCGCCGTCGGGTTGTCTGTTGCCGGTCATATCGGTTACCGCCTTTCGATGTTGTGGACGATATCGGCGGCCAGGGATTGGCCGGCTCCCTCCTCGGGGATGAGCAGCCAGGCGGCAAGGTAGAGGGGCACCCCGGCGCCGCCGAACATCGCCAGCACCACGAAGGCGATGCGCACGATGGTCGTGTCGACGTCGAAGTAGCGGGCTGCTCCCTCCGCCACGCCCGCGATCATGCGGTGGTCACGAGCCCGCCTGATCAGGTTGAAGGACAGGTGGCTGGCGCTCGGTGCCGGGATACCCGCCGTCTCTGCCGTTGCATCGGTTGCTGTCATGCGACAAGTGTCCGCCGGCTCATGGTCGATGTGAATCGGGGATCACCCTGAACCTTCCCGGATAGCCCTCAGATCTTCTCCGGGGTTCGTCCTGATGGTGAGGTAGGTGCCGGCAGCGCGATCATCGAGGCATCGGCAACTGCTTCAATCCGCGTGGCGGAGACAGGACGGACCCGTCCGCCCCGACCGGCACGGTCGTCGGCGGCGACAACGCGCCGCCCGACACGAGGCCGCCCGACACCCGGCCGCCCAACACCCGGCCGGGGGACAGCCGGCCCCCGTGGCAGCAGGTCTGGCAGCAAGGAGCGGGGCGCGGCTGGCAAAGGGACTGGCAGGGGGGCCCGCACGGAATGCACCGCCGGCACGGGGGGATGCGATTCCTCGGCCGCGGACCATGGAGGCGCTCCACGGAGGACCGGATGGTGGCCGGCATCGCGGCGGGGATAGCCAGGCGGACCGGGTGGGACGTGTCGTTCGTGCGGGTGGCCCTGGTAGTCATCGCCCTCCTCGGCGGCGCCGGGGCGGCGATATACGTGGCCATCTGGCTCCTGCTTCCGGCCGACGACGAGCAGGGCAGCATCGCCCAGCGTGCAGTGACAGATCGCCGCGGGCTTGGCGCTCGCGGTGGCGATCATCCCGGCCGGGGTGCTGCTGCTGGTCCTCGCCTCTGCGCTCGGAGCGAACTGGATCAGCTCGATCTCCTGGCCGGCGGTCCTCAGCCTGTCCGGCCTCGTCCTCGTCTGGCGCAACGCCCCGCCTGACGAGCGAGCCCTCCTCGACCGCGCCGTCTCGCCCCTCTTGCGTTCTGCCCGCCAGAATCTCGACCACGCCGGCGCGTGGATGCTGGCGCGCCTGCTGGCGGCCGGCGCCCTGATCGGGGTCGGGCTGTTCTTCCTGCTGACCGGACGGGCGCGGGCGACGGCATTGCGCCCGCTCGCCGGAGCGGTGCTGGTGGTGGCAGCGGCGATCGTGCTGTTCGGTCCGTGGTGGCTGCGCATCGCCCGAGACCTCATGCTGGAGCGGCAGGCGAGAGCGCGAGCCGAGGAGCGCGCCGACCTGGCGGCGAGGGTGCACGACTCGGTACTGCAGACCCTGGCCCTGATCCAGCGCAATGCCGCCAACCCGCAGCAGGTCGTGCAGCTCGCCCGCAATCAGGAGAGGGAGCTCCGCTCGTGGCTGTTCGACGGCTCGCGCCCAGGCCTGCCGGGGGACGAGGAGCTGACTTTCGCCGGCGCGCTCGGCCGGATCCAGCGCGATGTCGAGGCCGCCCACGGGATCCGCGTGGAGACGGTGGTTGTCGGCGACTGCCCGCTCGACGAGCACCTGAGAGCCCTGGTGGCGGCTGGTCGGGAGGCCACGGTCAATGCGGCCAAGTGGTCGGGGCAGCCGGTGGTCGCTCTGTTCGGCGAAGTGGAGCGGGAGTCTGTGTCGCTGTTCGTGCGGGATCGAGGGGTTGGTTTCGAGCCGGAGAGGGTGCCGGCGGACCGGAAGGGCATCGCCGAGTCGATGCGCGGGCGGATGGCCCGCCATGGCGGGTCGGTGACCATCCGCAGCGTTCCCGGTGAGGGAACCGAGGTGGCCCTCAGCATGTCCCGCGCCGCATGACGGGGATCGGTCCGGCAGAGGGCGACCCCCGACCGAGGGTGTTCCTCGTCGACGACCACGAGCTGTTCCGGGTCGGAGTGCGAGCGGAGCTCGGCGACGACGTGATCGTGGTGGGCGAGGCGGACGACGTCGAGCCGGCCGTCGAGCTGATCACCGAGCGCCAGCCGGACGTCGTGCTGCTCGACGTCCACCTGCCGGGCGGGGGCGGCCGGGCGGTCGTGGAGAGGGTCCGCCTCAGCGCCCCCGATGTTCGTTTCCTCGCCCTGTCGGTCTCCGACGCACCCGAGGACGTGATCGGCGTGATCCGCGCCGGTGCCCGCGGCTACGTGACCAAGACGATCTCGGGGCCGGACCTCGTGGACGCCGTCCGCAGGATCGCCGAGGGGGACACCGTCTTCTCGCCGCGCCTGGCGGGTTTCGTCCTCGACGCCTTCTCGGCGATGCCGGAGGGGCCGACTGCGCTGTCGCTCGACCCGGAGCTAGACCAGCTGACACCTCGCGAGCGGGAGGTGCTGCGCCTCATCGCCCGCGGCTATTCCTACAAGGAGCTCGCCCGCGAGCTGTCGATCTCCACCAAGACCGTGGAGAGCCACGTGTCGGCCGTCCTGCGCAAGCTGCAGCTCTCGACCCGCTACCAGCTCACCAGATGGGCCAACGAGCGCAGGATTATGTGACCGCCGAGCGTCTATACCTCTGACGATCCGACGCGGGGAGAACAGCAGCACATGAAAAGCGGGAAGAGCACACTCGTCGCCGTTGTGGCGGCGGCGATCTTGTTGAGTGCCTGCGGGGCAGCGCAGGGTGCGGCCGGCAGGTCGTCGTCCACGACAGGATCCTCGCCGGGCACGTCCACCACAGGCCCGACCACCTCGACGGCCGGAGCCCCCACCACATCATCGACCGCAGTGACGACCCCCGCTACCACGACGACAGCGCCCACCGGCTGGACCGAGCAGCAGCTGCTCGGGCAGCTGATCATGGTCGGTGCCCTCTACTCGAACCCGGCGGCGGCCGCTCCGGACCTGCAGCAGGGCGCCGGGGGGCTGATCTTCCTCGGTCAGCCGGCGGCGGGCACGGGGCGCACGCTCGGCGCCGAGATGGCCGCGCTCGTGAAGAACGCCCGCGTCCTGCCGTTCATGGCGACAGACGAGGAGGGCGGAGAGATCGCCCGCCTGTCCAACCTCACGAGTCCCGTACCTGCCCTGGCCCCGCGACGTGGTGGACAAGGTTGGAGCCTCTCCCGGCTGACAGCGTCGCTGACGCAGATAGCCGACCAGATGCGCACGCTCGGGATGAACATGGATCTGGCGCCGGTGCTCGACACGGCGGCCCCCGACGACTCGGTCGACTACGAGAGCGTGCGCTCGTTCAGCGCCGACGGGGCTGTCGCCGCCGCCTACGGCAAGGCGTTCCTCGAGGGTCTGAGCGCAGGCGGGATGATCGGGGTCGTCAAGCACTTCCCCGGACTGGGTCATGCGAACGGCGACACGGACACCGGCGGCGCCTCCGATCCGCCGCTGCCGGAGATGGCCAACGACCTGCTGCCGTTCCAGCAGGCGATCGCAGCAGGGGCGCACGTCGTGATGATGAGCAACGTCACCGAACCGACCTTCGGGCGGGCGCCGGCGTCGCTCGAGCGCGGCGGCGTACAGCTACCTGCGAGGGATGGGCTTCGGAGGAGTGATCATCACCGACAGCCTCGATGCCGGCGCCATCTCCGGCTACGGACTGACGGGTCCGCAGGCCGCCGTGCGGGCGATCGAGGCGGGCGCCGACATGGCAATGGTCACCACTGCCGGCGAGTTCGAAGCGTCCTTGCACGGCCTCGAAGCTGCGGTGGCGTCCGGGCAGCTCTCGATGTCGCAGGTGATCCGGTCGGTCGATCGGATCGTGGCCGTGAAGAACCTGCTGCTCCCGGCCGCCGACCGGATCTCACCGCCTGCGACTTGAAGGTCCGCCGCGTTGGTGAGGGTCCTCGACCCGGACCTGCCGCTCATGCGTGGTTGATGAAGCTGGACAGAGGCTTGGCCCCAGCGGGGGGCTTGGGCTCGGCGGCGGCGTTCCAGCCGGTGAAGCTGAGCGTGCCGCGCGTACTGCTGCCGATGAGGCCCGTGGCTTCCAGCGGGTAGAGCGGGCCCGACAGTGGGACCCAGATCGTCCCGCCTTTTCCGGTCTCGATGCCGAGGGCAGGCGACCCGCCGACATCTCCGATAGCGCCCTTGCCGAAGCCCGAGGTGCCGCTGGCGATGCCCTTCGCCAGCTCGGAGAGTCCGAGACCGCTCGTGAGCGATGTGCTCTCCTGCTTGGTGAGAGTGATCCAGTGCCCCCCGACGGCGCCGGCGATGGCCGACGGCACCCCACTGGCGACCCAGAAGTCGGCGCCTGCATCCACGTAGGCGATGCCCTGCACGGAGACCACATGGAGAGTGACGCCCTTCTCGTCCAGCGTTCCCGAGAGATCGCCGTCCGCCAAGGTCGTGATATCGAAACTCTCCCCGGACAACCCCTGCACCAACCTCCCCCTCACGGTCACCGAGCGAGCCCCCCGAACGGTCGCCTCCATCGCCGACACGATCTGCGAGGCGGACGCCGTGCTCACGTCGACGTGCGGGACGGTGGTCGTGGTGCTGGTGGACGTGGTGCCGGTGCTGGAACCGCCTCCACCGCAAGCCGCCAGGGCGAAGGCCCCGACGCAGAGCATCGTGATCAAGGCCCTCGGGCGAAGAACGCCGGGATGGATGAGGCAGCCGCCATGGCGCTACAGGCTAGGTTGCGGCGCCGTGACCGAGAACCGCAGCCACTGGCTCCGCTGGCACGAACAGTACGAGGACCCGGACTCCTCCATCAGCCTGCGCCTGCTGGCGGTGCGGCGTCGGCTCTCGCAGGCGCTCGAGGCGGCTCCAGCGGGCTTGATCCGGTTGATCAGCGCCTGCGCCGGCGATGGCCGTGACGTGATCGAGGCCGTGCGGGAGCATCCCCGGCGCGACGAGGTGGTCGGGCGCCTCGTCGAGCTGAACCCCGAGCTGGCGGCGAGCGCTCGGGCGCGGACGGCGGCCGCAGGACTCGACCGGGTCGAGGTCGTCGTCGGCGACGCCTCTGTGACCTCCGCCTACGAGGGTCTCGTACCGGCGGACGTGGTCCTCGTTTGCGGCGTCTTCGGCAACGTCAGCGAGGAGGACATCCGGCGCACGATCGCAGAGCTGCGCCACCTGTGCGCGGCCGGTGCCACCGTCATCTGGACGCGACACCGCAGGCCGCCGGACATGACTGTGGAGGTGCGCAGGTGGTTCGCCGAGGAGGGTTTCGAGGAGGTGGGCTTCGACACCGGCGGTCCGCAGATGTGGGGCGTCGGAACCTGCCGCCTGGTCGCCGCTCCCGAGACCTTCCGGCCCGATCGGGCGATGTTCAGCTTCGTCGGGAACGGGGCCGCAGCACACGTTTGAGGAACCGTGCCGGGGATAGGGTGCTTGCTGGTGAGCGACGCTCCGCTGGGACCGGGTTGGTGGATCGCCTCGGACGGCAAGTGGTACCCACCGGAGTCGCATCCCTCCCGCCGTGTGCAGCAGTCGCCACGCCCCCCTCAGCAGCTCCAGCAGCCATCACAGGCGGTACAGCAGCGTCCCTACGAGCGGCCCTTCACCGCGCCGACTCCGGCCGACAACAGCTTCTCGACCGGATCGGGATGGAGGGGCCGGCGTCCGTCGCGCACCCAGGTCGGCATCGCCGCCACCCTTCTCGTAGTGGTGGCAGTGGTCGTCGGGGTGCTCGTCTCGGAGGGCGGCCCCACGCGCTCCCCCGCAGCCACGTCGACGACGCTCCAGCCGACGGTCGGTGGCACGGCGACCATCTCGGTAGCCGGGACGACCTTGTCGGTCACCCTGACAAAGGTCGTCCCCGATGCGCCGATACCGGCAGGTGCCCCGCTTCCTGGCGACGACCTCCCGATCGGCGTCGAGCTGAACATCGCCGACACGGGCAACCGGTCCTATGGCCTGTCCGGGCTCGGCTTCGTAGTTCATCAGGGCTCGACGGAGAGCGGCGGAGCTGTAAGCCCCGGCACGACAGCGGGGCCGGCGCTGGCGCAGGCGGGCTCTCTCGCTCCCGCCGCGGTCGACGACGGTTGGGTGACCTTCGCCGTGCAGGCAGCTGCCGGCAACGTGACGGCAGTGACCGTGATCTTCGACACTCCCGACAACACCATCGAGCAGACCTGGAAGGTCAGCCCTTGAGCCCGTCTGTCAGGCGCGGGTGAGCTCGACCACCGGGATCACACGGCTGGTCTTGGCGGCATATTCGGCGAATCCCGGGTAGCGCCGAGCCTGCTCGGAGTAGATGCGGTCGCGGTCATCGCCGCTGACGGGTCGGGCACTGGCGGCATAGGTCTCCTCGCCCACCTCGACGGTCACGTCCGGATTTGCCAGCAAATTGTGGTACCAGTCGGGGCTGCTGTCGGCGCCCGCCTTGGACGCGAACACGTAGCGGCGCCCGTCGAGGTCGAGGTACATCACCGGGTTGACGCGCTCGGCGCCCGACTTCGCCCCCTTCGTGTGCAGGAGCAGGAGGGGGGCGCCCTCGAACTGGCCGCCCACCTTCCCTTCGTTCGCTCGAAACTCCTCCACGACCTGACTGTTCCAGTCGTTCGTGCTCACGACCCACCTCCTCGGGCGCTGCGGACGGTCATGGACCGCAGGCTAACCATCGTGGCGACCTAGGCTCGGCGAGGATGGAGCAAGAGCCGTCCGGCGGCCGCCGCCGGAACGCGACGTCGACCTCGAACTTCGGCGTCGGGCGGCGAGAGAGCCACGACTCCAGCGCCTTCTACAGCCGGTTCCGGGCGCCACAGCTGAGCAGCGAGGAGGCAGTGCCCGAGCCGCGGCCGGTTGCCAACCCGTTCGTCTGCGGGGACTCCCGCAAGATGGACGAGATCGAGGACGGGTCGGTGGCGTTCGTCGTGACGTCGCCTCCTTACTTCGCCGGCAAGGAGTACGAGGAGGAGCTGTGGCGAGAGGGCGTTCCCGCCACCTATCTCGAGTACCTCGGGTTGCTGCGGGACGTGTTCGCCGAGTGCGTGCGCAAGCTCGAGCCGGGAGGCCGGATCGCCGTCAACGTCGCCAACCTGGGCCGCAAGCCCTACCGCAGCCTGTCGGCCGACGTGATCGGGATCCTGCAGGACGATCTCGGGCTGCTGCTCCGCGGCGAGCTGATCTGGCAGAAGGCGCAAGGGGCGAGTGGCTCGTGCGCCTGGGGTTCCTACAGGAGCGCCGCCAACCCGGTCCTGCGCGACCTGAGCGAGCGGGTGGTGGTGGCGATCGAAGGGGCGCTTTGACAGGGCCGGGAGCGCCGAGAAGCGCCAGAAGCTTGGGCTCCCCAACGAGTCGACCTTGCGGGCGGAGGACTTCATGGCACTCACGCTCGACATCTGGTCGATCCCGCCGGAGAGCGCCCGTCGTGTCGGCCATCCTGCGCCGTTCCCGGTCGAGCTGCCCGAGCAGCTGATCCGCCTCTACACCTTCCGCGACGACCTCGTGCTCGACCCGTTCATGGGGAGCGGCTCGGCGCTGGTCGCCGCTGCGCGGCTCGGGCGCCGCTACATCGGCTACGACTTGGACCCGCAGTACGTGCAGATCGCCGAGGAGCGTGTGCGTAACGCGGCGGCAGTCCCTGCAGAAGAGCGTGCCCACGGCTCGGAGGGGCAGCCGGCGCTCCGGCTCGCCGAAGAGGCTGTTGGAGCAGCCGGCTTCCGCATGGTCGGGCGGAGGCGGCGGATCCCGAGGACGGGCGTGGTCGTCGATATCGAGGCCGCCGACTCGCTCGGCAACCCCTGGTACTTCTTGGTCGCGGGCTCCTTCACGAGCCGCCGTGGCGGAATGGCGCGGGCGGACGTGGTCTGGTCGATGCTCGGACGGGCGCACGCCCTGCGGGGCCGCGCCGGCAAGTCCCCGCTGATCCTGCTGACCTCCGAGCTGCCGAGCCGCAAGAGCGAAGGCGACGCCGGGTTGCGGGCGGCCGGCCCGGACGCGTTCTTCGACGCCATCGACCTGTTGTCAGAGGAGAGCCGGCGTCGTCTTGCCGATTACGCAGCAGGAGGCCCCGATGGAGGACCGCTGCCCGGGTTCTGGACGGCAGCGGACCTCGGCCACCTCAAGTTGACCTGAGGGCGAGCTGGCGCTGCCCGGCGCCGCGCGACTTCCAGCCGGTAGACGCGGTAGGCGGCGTTGATCACCGGCAGGGCGACGTTGCGCACCGGGATCCCGGCGGGTGTGGAGCCCTTCTCGGTCCCGCGATGGGCGTGCCCGTGCAGGACTAGGTCGACGCCCGCCCGATCCACCGCCTCGCCGAGGTGTGCCGAACCGAGGAAGGGATAGATCTCCAGGGGCTCGCCCTGCAAAGTCTCCGGGATCGGCGAGTAGTGGAGCAGGGCCACCCTGACGTCGGCCTCTTCGATCTCGGCCAGCGCTCCCGCCAACCGCTCGGCAGCCTGCCGGCTGTGGCGCATGAAGGCTTTCATCTCCTGCTCGCCGAACTCGGAGCCTGACGCTCCCACGAACCCGCCCCCGAAACCTTTCACACCGGCTATCCCCACCAGCACCTCCCCGTCCGCGCCGGGGATGCCCAAGGTCAGCGAAGAGCCGTCCAGCACGTGCACGCCGCAGGAGAGGAGTGCGTCCTCGACCAGCTCGGACTCGTCACTGTGGTAGTCGTGGTTGCCGAGCACGGCGACTACCGGTACCTCGATGCCGGACAGCTCGCGGGCCAGCACCTCCGCTTCCTCGGCGGTGCCGCAGCGCGTCAGGTCACCGCCGATCAGCAACAGATCTGCCTGGTCGCCCACTTCGGAGAGGTGCGGGGCGATCCGGCCCACCGAGTCCCTGCCGGCGTGGACGTCGGCGAAGGCGGCGATCCGCACGGCCACCATGCCTGCTTCGCCACTCTGTCCGTCGTGTCCGTGCTGTCCGCCGTTCCCGCCGTTCCCGGCGTGCCTGTCGTGCCCGTCGTGTCCGTCGCTCACGAGATCCGCTCCTCGGTGGGCTGGCGGGAGATGTCAGCGACGGTGGTGTCGTTGTGGATCTCCATTCCCCCGAGAACCTCAGCAGCTACCTCGCTGACGGCGTTGCATCGTTCTTGTGTCGTCACCACCCCGCTGACGAACACCTTGCCGCCACGGACGGACACCTGCAGGCCAAGCTCGACGACCCGCGGGTCGGAGGCGAAGGCACAGCGCAACTTCTCGATCATGTACTCGGGCGTCTGCTCCGGCTCGTGCCCACCGGCGCCGGTCATTGGGAGGCGACCAAGGAGACGCGTCGTGGTTGGTCGACCTCTTGGCCGGGAGGGCCGGCGATGTTCAGCTCCTCGGCGAGGTGGAGGAAGGCGCGAGCGAAAGGCGAGCGGTCGACGCGCCGGGCGAGCGACTCCCAGTCCACCTTCTCGCGCAGGCTCCTCGCGGAGGCGAGCACCGGCCCGAAGTCGAGGTGGTGCTCGGTGAGGGCGAGCAACTTGGTCGTGAGCACATCCTCCACCGGCAGCACCCGCATCGGGACGGCCTCCACGTCCATCATCGGGCACGACTCGATGAGGGCGCTGTCGACCTTCAGCCCGATGGGGCTGTAGATGAGGTCGACGAGGACGCTCCCGTGCCAAGCCTTGACAAGCCATCCCTCCGGGGTGTGGGCGGTTCGCATGCCGGTCGCTTCGAGGGCTGCCAGCGCCGCCTCGGCGTCCGGCTCGCGGATGAACAGGTCGACGTCGTGTTCGGTGATCGGGCCCCCGTGCGCCCACGCCGCCACACCGCCACCGACTGCGAACGGGATCCCTGCCTCGCGGAGGACGGCGGCGACGTGGCGGAGGGCGGCGAGCAACTCCTCCTGGCTGGGGGCGTCGTTCATGTCTCCGTGCATTACCCAAGCTGAGGGCGGGTCAAGCCCTGAGCCTGCTGGCGAGTGTTCTCCCGCCTCTCGCTGGGTACCGCTGTCCAGGTGGGAGCGGAGGAGTTCTTGCCGTCGGCGGCCGGTGCGCGTTGCGGCATCGACGAGCTCCGGGCGGCCAGTGCCGGGTGCAGGGGCTGCGAGCTGTACCTCGACACGACGCAGACCGTCTTCGGCGACGGGGACCCCACCGCCGAGCTGATGCTGGTCGGCGAGCAGCCAGGTGATCGGGAGGATCTGGAGGGCGAGCCTTTCGTAGGCCCTGCCGGGCGGGTCCTGGACGAAGCTCTGCAGACGGTGGGCATCAGTCGCGACAGGGTCTGGATGACCAACGCCGTCAAGCACTTCCGGCACGAGCGACGGGGGGCCGGGGGGAAGGTCCGCCTGCACAAGAAGCCGACGGCAGCCCAGGTCGCTGCCTGCCGGCCATGGCTGCTCGCGGAGCTGTCGGCGGTGCAGCCGCGACTCGTCGTGTGCCTGGGCGCCACGGCGGCGCAGTCCCTTCTCGGGCCGAAGTTTCGCGTCACGAGGGAGCACGGCGTGGTACTGCCGGGTCCCGACCAACGACCGGCCCTGGCAACCGTGCATCCCTCGTCCATCCTGCGGGCGCCGGACGCCGCTGCCAGGCACCAGGCGATGGCCGGCTTCGTCGCCGACCTCGAGGTGGCGGTGGACTGGTTGGCGGCCGGCTGACGCCACGATGGCGACTCTCCGTGTTCATCTCGGCCATAGCAACGCGGATTGTGAAATGGATTACCTCGATGTAGGTTCCCTCCTACGGTCCGGGCAGGACCGACCCGCGAGGAAGGGCGTAGGTGATCGTGCAAGAGCTGCGCGAACAGTTCGACGCGGCAGGCTGGTGCGTGATGCCGCGGGCGTTGCCGCAACCGCGCGTGGCCGCCGCACTTCGCCTGTTGAACCTGGCGATCCGCCGGCACGGCCTGAGCGCGGAGGAGATCGCCTCCTGCCAGTCGGCGACCTTCTTCCCCCATCTCCGCGACGAACCGGAGGTATGGGGAACCTTGCCGGACGCCGCCGACCAGCTGCTCGGGCGCTTGCCGGGGGACGTATGGGCCGAGCCGCAACTCCTGCTGCGCTTCCCCGACGAGATCGCCGAATGGCCGCTCGAGCCGCACATCGACGAGGTGCCCCCCTGGGCTGACGGGCGCCGCTACAGGGGGATCGTCGGCGTGGCGCTAACCCCGGCGGGCGAGCAGGACGGGCCGCCTTGCGTCTGGTCCGGTTCACATCACGGTCGTCTCGCGGCTTTGGGCTCCGCTGGCTCCGCCGGCTCGGCAGGTTCCGCCAAGTCCGACGGCTCGGCCGGCGGCTCGGCCGGCTCCGACGGGCAACGCCCCGAGCCGGAGTTCGTGCCCCTCGAGGCGGGCGACGCCCTCTTCATGCATCCCGATCTCGAGCATTGCGGCACCCTCAACCACGGGTCGGGGGTCAGGGCGAGCATCTATTTCCGCCTGATCGGGATGTCCTGATCGCCATAGTCCACGCCCAGCATCTATGACTACTACCTGGTTCCGGAGGGTATAGCCCGTCGATATGGCGACGACCCTTGTGACCGGAGGAGCTGGGTTCATCGGTGGGCACCTGGTGCGGCGCTTGCTCGCCGAAGGTGATTCGGTGAGGGTCCTCGACAGCTTCGCCGAGCAGGTGCACGGCACCGGACGGCCCTCCTATCTGGCGCCGGAGGCGGAAGTGGTGGAGGGCGACGTCCGCGACCCGGAGGCGGTGGTGCGGGCTCTCCAGGGCGTCGATCGAGTGGTGCACCTCGCCGCCCGAGTCGGCGTCGGCCAGAGCATGTACGAGATCGACCGTTACGTCGACGTCAACTGCCGCGGGACGGCGGTGCTGCTCGAGTCGTTGATGCGGTGCCCCGTGGAGCGGCTGGTCGTCGCCTCCAGCATGAGCATCTACGGCGAGGGCCGCTACGTCGACGACCGCGGGGATGAGCACGCCGTCCGGACGCGGCCGCGGGCGCAGCTGGAGGGGGGCGAATGGGATCCGCTTGGGCCGTCGGGCGAAGCGCTCCATCCCGTGCCGACCGACGAGACCAGCTGCCCCTCGCTGTCGTCGGTGTATGCGCTCACCAAGTACGACCAGGAGCGGCTCTGCCTGCTCTACGGGAGCGCCTACCGCATCCCGACAGTGGCGCTGCGCTTCTTCAACGTCTACGGGCCGGACCAGGCGCTCCAGCAACCCGTACACAGGGGTGCTCGCCATCTTCGCCAACCGCCTGTTGAACGGGCGGCCGCCCAAGATCTTCGAGGACGGCAAGCAGCTGCGTGACTTCGTGAGCGTCCACGACGTGGCGGACGCCTGCCTGGCCGCCCTTGAAGCCGAGGAGGCGGTCGGCGAGGTCGTCAACGTGGGGAGCGGTACGAGAGCCACGATCACCGAGATCGCCGAGCGGCTGGCGGCGATCCTCGGCAGGGAGGACTGCGCGCCGGAGGTGACGGGGGTGTACCGGGTGGGGGACGTCCGGCATTGTTTCGCAGACATCGCCAAGGCGGAGAAGGTCCTCGGGTGGCGCCCGAAGATCGACCTCGAGGAGGGGCTCACCGAGCTCGTCGAGTGGCTCGACGGGCAGACGTCGGTCGACTCCGTGGACGAGGCGGCCGCCGAGCTCGCTGCGCGAGGGCTCACGGTATGAGTCACCGAGATGCTGCCGCCGGAGATGCTGCCGGAGATGCTGCCCACAGGCGGCGCCACCTGATCACCGGCGGGGCCGGCTTCGTCGGCTGCAACCTGGCCGAACGGCTGCTTCGTTCGGGGGATGAGGTCGTGATCCTCGACGACCTGTCCCGCCCGGGTGTGGAGCGGAACCTCGCCCATCTGCAGGAGGTCGGCGGCGCCGGGCTGGAGGTGATCAGGGCGGGGTGAGGACGCGCCGGCGGTGCGGCGGGCGGCGGGCGACGTGGACGCGGTGTTCCACCTGGCGGCGCAGGTTGCGGTCACCCACAGCCTCACCGACCCGATGCGTGACTTCGCTGTCAACCTCGGGGGGACGCTCAACGTGCTGGAGGCGCTGCGGGCGCGACCCGATCCGCCCCCGATCCTGTTCACGTCGACGAACAAGGTGTACGGCGATCTCGGATGGGCCGCAATCGCCGAACGCTCCGGGAGGCACGAGCCAGAAGACGAGGCGTTGCGCACGGTCGGGATCGGCGAGCACCACCCCCTCAGCTTCCACAGCCCGTATGGCTGCTCGAAGGGGGGCGCCGACCAGTACGTGCTGGACTACGGCAGGAGCTTCGGCATCCCGGCAATCGTCTTCCGGATGAGCTGCATCTACGGCCGGCACCAGCAGGGGACCGAAGACCAGGGATGGGTGGCGCACTTCACCCGCTCGGCGCGTCGAGGGGCTCCCCGTCACCGTCTACGGCGACGGCAAGCAGGTCAGGGACATCCTGTTCGTCGACGACCTGGTCGACGCCATGCTGCTCGCCATCGAGAACGCCCGCGGCCTGGCCGGCCGGCCCTACAACATCGGTGGCGGTCCCGCCAACGCCGTCAGCCTGAACCAGGTGCTCCGTCGGATCGGAGAGCTGCAGGGCCATCCGGTCGAGGTCGCCTACGGCCCGCGCCGCATCGGAGACCAGCCGTGGTTCGTGTCGGACACCCGCTGTTTCGAGGATGCGACCGGTTGGCGGCCACGGGTGGGGGTTGACGAGGGTCTCGCGTCGCTCCACGCCTGGCTGTCCGAGCAGGCGCAAGACCTCCCGATGTCACTCCGCTGACAGTGGCTCGATGACAGGTGCGTCAAGCCCCCGACACCGTGCGGCCCTCGTCGAGATGCCTCGGCGGGTGGTCGTAGTCGAGCGGACGCTCGGCCCCCTTCCGCCCGGCATGGCGAGGGTGAGAGTCGAAGGCTGCGGGCTCTGCGGGTCCAACATCCCGCTCTTCGAAGGCAGGCCCTGGTTCTCCTACCCGCTCGCGGCGGGAGCGCCGGGGCACGAGGCATGGGGCGTGGTGGAGGAGGTTTCGAGCTCCGGCCGTGAGTCGACGGACTCGTTGCGGCTCGGGGCGAGGGTGGCAATGCTCAACGAGGCGGCGCTCGCCGACCGGGTGGATGTCGCCGTCGACCGTCTGGTACCGCTTCCCGCCCAGCTGAACGGGATGCCGTTCCCGGGAGAGGCCATCGGCTGCGCCTTCAACGTCTTTGCCCGCACCGGCATCGCCCCCGCCGACACGGTGGCGGTCGTCGGCTGCGGTTTCCTCGGTTCCCTGCTGGTGGCGATCGCCGCTCGCTCGGGGGCGCGGGTGATCGCAGTCTCGCGGCGGCGAGCTCGCGCGGACGTCGCCTGCAAGCTGGGGCCGCCGAAGCGCTCGACCCCCGTGACCGCTGTCGCGGCGGCCATCGGCGACCTGACCGGCGGCCAGATGTGCGACGTGGTGATCGAGGCCGCCGGCTCCCAGGAAGCTCTCGACCTGGCGGCACAGCTCTGCGGCGTCAGGGGCCGGCTCGTCATCGCCGGCTACCACCAGGACGGATCGCGGACGGTCGACATGCAGCTCTGGAACTGGCGGGGTCTCGATGTCGTCAACGCCGCACGAGCGCGACGACTCGGTGCGCCTGGAGGGGATCAGGCGGGCGGCGGCGGCGGTCGCCTCCGGCTGGATCGATCCGAGCCCCTCGTACACCCACCTGTTCGAGTTGGAGCGGATCGACGAGGCGGTGGCGGCTCTGCTCGGCGAGGAGGAGGGTTTCGTCAAGGCGCTGGTGATGATGTGACAGCGAGCGCGTTCAAGCCTCGGCTGGGTTTCCTCGGCACGGGATGGATCGGGCGCAGCCGGATGGAGGCGCTGATCGCCTCCGGTGAGGGCGTGGCGGCGGCCGTCTGCGATGCCGACGCGTCGCTGGCCGAGGCGGTCGCCGAGGCGGTGGGCGCCCGTGCTGTGCGCGAGCAGGAGATCCTGGGTGGCGATCTCGGCCTCGACGGCATCGTCATCGCCACGCCGAGTGCCCTGCACGCCTCGCAGGCACGGCTGCGCTCGAAGCTGGGATGGCTGTCTTCTGCCAGAAGCCTCTAGGCCGCGACGCGCCGAGGCCGGGCGGTGGTCAGTGCGGCGGAGCGTGCCGGCAAGCTGCTGGCGGTGGATCTCGTCCTACCGCAAGGTGAGGGCCGTCGAGGCGATGCGGGAGGCGGTCGCATCGGGTGCCACCGGGCCGCTGTTCGCGGCCGACCTCCGCTTCCACAACGCCTATGGCCCCGACAAGGCTTGGTACCGGGACGGCGGCTGGCGGGTGGCGGCTGCGTGATCGATCTCGGGATCCATCTCGTCGACCTGGCGCTGTAGGTGCTCGGCGACGCCAAGGTCGAGCGAGTGAGCGCCCGCCTCTACCGGGAGGGCGTGCCCTTCGACGGCCGCGCCGACGGGCGTCCGGCGACCGGTTAGGTGGAGGACTTCGCCACCGCACGGCTCGAGCTCTCGACAGGAGCGACAGTCGACATCGCCTGCTCCTGGTTCCCCCACGCGGGTGCGACGCGGTCATCGAGGCGACCTTCTACGGGCCCGCATCGGCGCCGTCTCTTTCCACAACGTCGCCGGCTCCTTCTTCGACCTCACCTCCCACTACCACACGCGAACGTCGAGCCGCGTGCTCGCCGCGCCACCGGACGACTGGGGCGGGCGAGGCCTGTCGGAATGGGCACGCCGGCTGGGGAGCCGGGGAAGGGTTTGACGCACAAGCCTGGAGCTGGTGCGAAGTGGCCTCCGTGCTGGACCGGATCTACGGCGGTTGACGATGCGGGTGCTCATGACCGCCGACGCCGTGGGCGGCGTGTGGACGTACGCGACCGGCTGCCGCAGCCCTCGTGCCGGAGGGCGACGACGTCTACGTGGCGACGATGGGGCAACGCCCTACCGACGAGCAGCGTCGAGAGGCGGAGCGGGCCGCGTGGCCGAGCTGATCGAGAGCGACTACGCGCTGGAGTGGAGCCCGTCTCCCTGGGAGGACGTCGAGCGGGCCGGGGCCTGGCTGCTCGCCCTCGCAGACAGCCTCCGGCGGATGTCGTGCACCTGAACGGCTACTGCCACGCGGCTCTGCCTTGGGGAGGCCCGTCGTAGTGGCCGGCCACTCGTGTGTGCTCTCCTGGTGGCAGGCGGTGCACGGAGCCGATGCACCGGACGAGTGGTGCGAGTACCGCCGCCGCGTGCGAGCCGGCCTGCGGGCCGCCGACGCGGTCGTGGCGCCTACGAGGGCGATGCTCGGCTCGCTCGCACCCTCTACGGGTGCCGGCGCGGCACGGTGATCCCCAACGGGACGAGTGTGACGGCAAGCCGGTCGACCCCGCCGGCAAGGAGCCGATGATCCTCGGGGCCGGGCGCGTGTGGGACATGGCCAAGAACCTTGCTGTCCTGAAAGAGGCGGCGCGGCAACTGAACTGGGCGGTCGTGATCGCCGGCGACAGTGGCTCCTCGCTCGACGATCACCCGTCGCGCCTCGCCGCGCACCTGCTCGGAACTCTCCCGCACCACGAGCTGGAGTCGCTGATGCGCCGGGCGGCGATCTTCGCTCATCCGGCCCTCTACGAACCGTTCGGGCTCGCACCGCTGGAGGCTGCCGCCAGCAGCTGTGCCCTGGTGCTCGGGGACATCGAGAGCTTGCGCGAGGTGTGGGGCGAGGCGGCGGTGTACGTACCGCCTCGCGACGCCGACGCTCTGGTGAGCTGCCTCTCGGAGCTGGCTTCGAAACCCGAGAGGGTGGCCGAGCTCGGGCGGAGCGCTTGCCGCAGGGCCCGGCGCTACAGCTCCCGCCGGATGGCAGGCGCGTACGCCCGCCTCTACCGGCGCCTCCGCTCCGGCGCGCCCTCATGAAGGTCGCCATCTTCTGCCACTCGCTGCTGTCGGACTGGAACCACGGCAACGCGCACTTCCTGCGGGGGGTGGTCGACCGAGCTGGCATCGGATGGCCACACGGTGCCGTCTTCGAGCCCGAGGGCGCCTGGAGCAGGGCGCGCCTGGAGGCGGAGCACGGCGCCGGCTCGATCTCGGCCGTCCTCGCCGCCTACCCCGGGCTGTCGAGCACCACCTACGAGAGGGAAGAGGCGACGGTCGCCTCGCTCGCCGAGGGCGCCGACGTGGTCCTGGTTCACGAGTGGAACCATCCCGACGTCGTGCGCTGGCTGGGCCGGCACAAGCCGAGCGGCGGCTACAGGCTCCTCTTCCACGACACGCACCACCGGGCGGTGAGCGCCCCCGAGAGGATGGCGGCCTACGACCTCTCGGGCTACGACGGCGTGCTGGCGTTCGGGGGCGCGATCCGGGCGATCTACCTCGATCGGGGCTGGGCGGAGCGGGCGTGGACCTGGCACGAGGCGGCAGACGTCCGGATCTTCAAACCGCTGCAGGGCGTTCCCCGGCAGGGCGATCTCGTCTGGATCGGCAACTGGGGAGACGGCGAGCGGACCGCCGAGCTGCTCGAGTTCCTCGTCCGGCCGGTCGCTGCGCTCTCGCTCGATGCGAACGTCTATGGAGTTCGCTACCCGCCCGAGGCCGTCGCCGCCCTCGGCGAGGCGGGGATCTCGTACCGGGGTTGGGTCGCCAACCATCAGGTCCCGGCGCTCTTCGCCGGCCACGACGTCACCGTCCACGTCCCTCGCCGGCCCTACGTCGAGCGGTTGCCCGGCATCCCGACGATCCGCGTGTTCGAGGCGCTGGCATGCGGGATCCCCCTTGTGTCCGCGCCCTGGGACGATTGCGAGGGGCTGTTCGAAGTGGGAGAGGACTTCCTGATGGCGGCAGACGGCGACGCGATGAAGGCGTGCATCTCGGAGGTGCTCGCCGATCGGGAGCTGGCGGACTCGCTCGCCGCCAGCGGCCTGCGACGGATCCACTCCCGCCACACCTGTGCGCACCGGGTGGCCGAGCTCTACGGGATCTGCGCTGAGTTGGGGATCGAGGTGCGACCGGCGTGAAGATCGCCTTCTTCGGCTCCAGCCTCCTCTCGTCCTGGTGGAACGGGGCGTGCACGTACTACCGCGGCATCATCCGTGGCCTTGCCGACCGGGGCCATCACGTCACCTTCTACGAGCCTGACGCCTTCGGCCGGCAGGAGCACCGCGACGTCGACTCCCTTCCCTATGCCGATGTCGTCGTGTACGAGGCAGGAAGCGAGCGCCCGGTGCGCGAGGCGGTAGCGGCGGCCGCCGCCGCCGGCCCCGATGCGATGGTCAAGGCGAGCGGTGTCGGCGTGCATGACGCCCTCCTCGAGGCGTTGATCCCCGCTGTCGCTCCCGCCGGCTGCCTGCGCGTCTTCTGGGACGTCGATGCGCCGGCGACCCTCGACCGTCTGGCCGGTGACGCCGCCGATCCGCTGCGCTCGCAGGTCCCCGAGTACGACGTCGTGCTCACCTACGGCGGTGGGCCGCCTGTCGTCGACCGGTATTGCCGGTTCGGAGCCCGGCGGGTGGAGGTCGTCTACAACGCTCTCGACCCGGCGACGCATCACCGGGTTCCGGTGGTGCCCGAGCTGGTCGCCGACTGCACCCTGCTCGCCAACCGGCTGCCAGACCGGGAAGATCGCATCGAGGAGCTCTTCGTGCGGGCGGCGCGGCTCGCTCCGGACCTCCGCTTCCTCCTCGGAGGCAACGGCTGGGAGGACAAGCAGCTGCCGCCGAACGTGCAAGTGCTCGGCCACGTGGGCACCGAGGCTCACAATGCGGTCAACAGCTCCGCCAAGGTGGTGCTCAACGTGACCCGCGAGTCGATGGCCGCCAACGGTTGGTCGCCGCCCACCCGCGTCTTCGAAGCGGCGGGTGCGGGCGCATGCCTTCTCACCGACTCGTGGCAGGGGATCGACGACTTCCTCAGGCCCGGCCGAGAGGTGCTCGTGGCGGACACGGCGGAGGACGTGGTGCGGCACGCCAGGATCGACCCCGAGCGGGCAGCCGAGATCGGCCGGCGCGGGGCGGCCAGGGTGCTCGCCGAGCACACCTACGAGAGGCGGGCCGGACAGGTGGAGAGGCTGCTGCTCTCCTGCCTCGCCGGGGACAAGCGGTGACGGGGCCACTGGATGCGGGGGTGCCCGGCGCCGGCCCGCCCGGCGCGGGGCCGCCGAAGACAGGACCGCCGAATACAGGGCCGCCGAATACAGGGCCGCTGCGGATCGTCTTCCTCGGGCTGTCGATCACCTCCTCGTGGGGCAACGGCCACGCCACCAACTATCGAGGGCTGACCGCCGCTCTCGCCCGCCGCGGCCACGACGTGCTGTTCCTGGAGCGCGACAAGCCCTGGTACGCGGCGGCGCGGGACCTGACCTCACTGGACGGCGTGCGGATCGCGCTCTACGAGTCTCTCGACGACCTGACGCGCAACAACGCAGCAGATCTGGCCGCCGCCGATCTGGTGGTCGTCGGTTCCTTTGTTCCGCAGGGAATCGCGGTGCTGGAGACAGTCCTCGAGATGTCGGGCGGCGTGACCGCCTTCTACGACATCGACACCCCGGTCACCATGGCGGCTCTCGACGAAGGGCGCTGCGAGTACCTGACATCCTCGCTGGCGGGCTCGGTCGACCTCTACCTCTCGTTCACCGCCGGGCCGCTGCTGGACGAGCTGCGTTCCCGCTACGGGGTGCGGAGGGCGGAGGCTTTCTACTGTTTCGTGGATCCTCGGCTCTACCGGCCGGTGGCGACCGAGAGGCGGTTCGACCTCGGATACCTCGGCACCTACAGCGAGGACAGGCAGGCGGCCCTGGAGGAGCTGCTCGTCGAGGTCGCCCGGCGTCGCCCCCAGCTGCGCATGGCCCTCGCCGGCTCGATGTTCCCCGACGAGCTGGACTGGCCGGCGAACGTGACGATGCTCGGGCACCTGCCTCCCGCCGATCATCCGGCCTTCTTCTCTTCGCAACGGTTCACACTCAACGTCACCCGTCACGACATGCGGCTCGCCGGCTGGTCGCCGAGCGTCCGGCTGTTCGAGGCGGCCGCATGCGCGACGCCGGTGATCTCCGATCCGCTGGGAAGGTCTCGACACGCTGTTCGTCCCCGGCGAGGAGATCCACGTCGCCTCCGGCACCGCCGACGTGCTCGCCCTCCTCGACAGCGTCGATGACGCCGGCCGGGAGCGTGTCGGCGCCGCCGCACGCCGGCGCGTGCTGGCCGAGCACACCGCCGATCAGCGGGCGAGGCTGCTCGAGTCCCTGGTCGAGGAGGTGGAGGCCGCCAGGCGTTCCGAGCGAGGGGGCGAGAGGTTGCCGGAAGGCGCCTCCTGATTGTGCGGGCGCGCCTGCAACGTCTCCTCGGGTAACGAGCGGAACCAGTCGATCGTCGCCCCGAGCCCGTCGCGCACGTCGACAGCCGGGTGCCACCCCAGCTCCTGCCGGGCGAGCGTGATGTCCGGCCGGCGCCGCACGGGGTCGTCGGCCGGAAGCGGGGCGTAAAGGATTGTCGAGCTCGATCCCGTGAGTGCGAGGACGAGCTTGGCGATCGCCAGGACGCTCATCTCGAACGGGTTGCCGAGGTTGATCGGGCCGCTGCTCTCCGACCACAGCAGCGCCTTCAGCCCGGCGCACAGGTCGTCGACGTAGCAAAGGCTGCGGGTCTGGCTGCCGTCCCCGTAGACCGAGAGCCGCTCTCCTCGTATCGCCTGCACCACGAAGTTGGAGACCACTCTCCCGTCGCCCGGGCCGCAGCCGCGGTCCGTAGGTGTTGAAGATGCGGGCGATGGCGGTGTTCGTCCCGTGGTAGCGGTGGTAGGCGGCCGTGAGCGCCTCGGCGTAGCGTTTCGCCTCGTCGTAACAGCTGCGGGGCCCGATCGGGTTGACGTTGCCCCAGTAGGTCTCCGGCTGCGGATGGATCTTCGGGTCCCCGTAGATCTCGCTGGTGGAGGCGAGCAGGAAGCGGGCGTCGCTCCCTCGGGCCAGTTCCAGTGCTGCCTCGGTGCCCTGAGCGCCGGCCCGCAGCGTCTCGATCGGATGAGCGAGGTAGTCAGGCGGCGACGCCAGGCTGGCGAGGTGAGCCACCGCATCGACGCGCCCCCGCACATGGAGCCCCTTGCAGATGTCGGCTTCTACGAAACTGAAGCGCTCGCTCGCCGCCGCGTCCGCCAGGTTCGTACGCCTTCCAGAGGAGAGGTTGTCGACCCCGATCACCTCGTGACCGTCGGCGAGGAGGGCGTCGCACAGGTGCGAGCCGAGAAAGCCGGCGGCGCCCGTGACGACGACCCGGCTCATCGCACTCCCAAGCCCTCGTACTGCAGCCCGGCCCTGCGTACGACATCTGCGTCGAGCAGGTTGCGGGTGTCGAGCACGGAGGGGGTGCGCATCAGTGCGGCCGCCTTCACGAAGTCCATCTCACGGAATTCGGACCAACCAGTCATCACCGTCAACAGATCGGCACCTCGGCAGGCTGAGTAGGGGTCTGAGCAGACGTCGAGGCCGTCGACCGGGTGGCCGACCGTCGGGTCGTAGGCGCGAAGCTGGGCTCCCGCCTCGCGCATCCGCGCTGCAACCGTGATCGAGGGGGACTGGCGGATGTCGTCGGTCCCCGACTTGAAGGTGAGGCCCCACACGGCGACCCGGCGGCGCTCGAGTGTCCCCCCGCACAGCCGCCTCGCCTTCTCGACGACGCGGTCCTGGTGCGTGCTGTTGGAGTCGATCACCTGCTCGAACAGGCCGGCCCCACAGCCGCTGTCGCGGGCCATGCGGGCAAGCGCTCGTGTGTCCTTCGGAAAGCAGGGGCCGCCCCAGCCCGGACCAGGCTCCAGAAAGCGGGCGCCGATCCGGTCGTCTCTGCCGAGACCCTCCACCACGCTCCGCACGTCCGCCCCGAAGGCGTCACAGAGATCCGCCACCTCGTTCACGAAACTGACCTTCATCGCCAAGAAAGTGTTCGCCACGTACTTGATCGTCTCCGCCGACTCGGCGTCTGTGACCAGGATCGGCGCCCCGATCGGGGCATAGAGGCGGGCCACCGCGGACGACCATCGCTCGTCGACGCTCCCCACCACGACCCGCGAGGGGTGGAGGAAGTCCCCTACTGCCGTTCCTTCGCAGAGGAACTCGGGATTGGAGACGACGCCGACATCCTGGCGTCGCAGTCGTTCCGCTATCCAGCGGGTGGTGCCGATCGGAGCGGTCGACTTCAGCACGACGACGGTGCCCGGCTGGATGCTCGTCCGGATCACGTCCACTGCCGCGGCGACAAAGCTTGTGTCTGCGGCGCCGTCCTCCCCCTCAGGCGTGGGAACGCAGATGAAGACGAAGCCGGCGTCAGCGGCGGCTGCTGCGGCATCGCACCCGAACTGCAGTCGCCCTGTGGCCAGGCCCTCGGCGACGAGGGCATCGAGGTCCAGTTCCCGGATCGGCACCTCGGCTCGTTTCAATGCGGCGACGCGTTCGCTGTCCACGTCCACGCAGTGCACTTGGTGGCCGAGATGGGCGAGGCAGGCGGCGGTTGTCAGACCGACATAGCCGGCGCCGATCACGGCGACGCGGGCGGCCTGGACCGGGACCCTGCGGTTGCTCACTTAGACGCCCTCCGTCTCGATCTCGTGGTTCCTCATCAACTACCCGGCGGCCCTGCGGGCGAATCGTTGCCGGGCTGCTCGTGTGCCGACCTCCGTGCCGAGCCCCGGCCGACGGCCGTGGGGGGCAGGGGCGACCACGGGGACCAGTTCGTAAGACACAATTTCTGGGAAAAGGGGAACCCGGATGCCTGATCGCAACCTGGCGCTGGAGCTCGTGCGCGTCACCGAGGCCGCTGCGATGGCCTCGGCCCGCTGGGTCGGCCGCGGCCGCAAGAACGACGCCGATCAGGCTGCCGTCGACGCCATGCGGCTGATGCTCGACACGGTGACGATGGACGGGGTAGTCGTGATCGGTGAGGGCGAGAAGGACAAGGCCCCGATGCTCTACAACGGCGAGCACGTCGGCAACGGCTCCGGCGCGGCGGTGGACGTGGCAGTCGATCCGCTGGAGGGGACCGAGCTGACCGCCATGGGCCTACCAAACGCCATCTCGGTGATCGCCGTGTCCCAGCGGGGGACGATGTACTACCCACCGACCTTCTACCTGCAAAAGATCGCCGTCGGACCGGAGGCGGCCGGCGTCATCGACATCCGGGAGTCCGCCACCGAGAACGTGCGGCGGATCGCCGAGGTGAAGGGCAAGACGCCGCAGGACGTGAGCGTGGTGGTCCTCGACCGCGACCGGCACACGGCGCTGATCGCCGAGCTGCGCGACGAGCTCGGGGCGAAGGTGAGGCTCATCCCGCACGGGGACACGGCGCCGGCCATCGCGGCGGCGAGGCGGGACGACGACGTCGATGCCGTTATGGGGATCGGCGGCGGGACCGAGGGGGTGCTGGCGGCCGCAGCCATCAAGTGCCTGGGCGGCGCCATCCAGTGCCGGCTCTGGCCTCGTGACGACGACGAGCGGGCGGCAGCGGAGGCTGCCGGCTACGACCTCGACGCCGTGCTGACGTCCGACGATCTTGTGGCGGGTGACGACGTGTTCGTCGCCGTGACCGGCGTCACCGCCGGGACCCTGCTGGACGGGGTGCGGACCACTGCTGACAGCGCCCACACCGACTCGCTCGTCATGCGATCGAGGTCGGGGACGAGGAGGCGGATCGTGGCGGAGCACAGTTTCGAGAAGTTGGAGCGGTTCACCGGGCGGAGGTACCAGGCAGACCCACGCTGAGCGCCGGCCGGCTCTGTTTGAGGTGCCGGTGCCGGTCGGTGACCGCCGGCGTCGGTGCGACGGTCAGACGCCGAGAAGACCGCCGAGCTCCGCCAGTGCCACTGCCCACGCCTGGCCGCCGGCATCGACGACGTCCCTGTGGCCGGTCTCCTCGAGCACGATCAGGCGGACGTCGTCGCCCGCTGCCCGCGCGCGCTCGGCATACTGCTCGCTCATGGCCACAGGCACCGCTCTGTCCCGCGTCCCGTGCACGAGCACCTGTGGGACGCCGAGCGGGAGCATCTCGATCGGTGAGGCCGCGTCATATGCCGCCGCTGCCTCTTCAGCGTGGCAGCCCATCAGGTTGGCGGCAGCGTCGGCGCCGAGCCCGAGCTCGTCCGCAGCCCTCAGGTCGAGCACGCCGGCAAGCGCCATAGCGCCGGCCAGCCTGACCCTCCGGCGCCGGTCCGCCGCATCGGCTGCGACGAGGAAGCCGAGATGGGCGCCCGCCGAATGCCCGCAGATGACGACCCGGTCGAGATCGAGCGGCACTCCACCATCAGCCAGCCGAGCCAGGTGATCGACGCTCCGCAACACGTCCTCGAAGGTCTCGGGCCATCCGCCGCCCCCGCCGTAGGGCCCGACCCGGCGGTACTCGACGTTCAACGCAGCCCACCCTCGGGCGCCGATGCTCTTGGCGAGCGGCGTCATGAGGCTCCGCCTGTAAGGACCTCGCCAGAAGCCACCATGTACCAGCACTACGACGGGCCATCCGCCTCCGGGACGCGAAACACCAGCCCGGGGCAGCCAAAGATCCTCGACCTGGTCACGCAGCTCGCCGTAGTGGATCCGTTGGCGCGCCACAGGCCGACTCTAGGTTGCTGCCCTGCTGCCCTGCTCATGGCTGCCCTCGGCTGCCGACGAGCGGGCCCTCGGGGGAAGAGCAAGGAGGGACGACTCTCTGGCGCACGTACGTGTGCCTCCAGCGTGACCGGATTGCACCCTCATCTCCGGCTCTTCGGATCGGTCATTGCCCCGAGGACCCGCCACAATGATATTGCCCGTCTCCATACCTGGGAAGGGCACTACGGTCCCTGAGCGATGAAGAGTGTGTGCGTCTTCTGCGGATCGAGCACGGGGAACCGGCCGGAATACTCCGAGGCAGCCCTGGAGCTCGGGAACGAGCTCGTAAGGCGCCGGATCCGGCTCGTCTACGGGGGGTCGAGCATCGGGCTCATGGGACTGCTCGCCGACACGGTGCTCGCCGGCGGCGGCGAGGTGGTCGGGGTCATTCCGCAGGTACTGGTGGATCGGGAGGTCGCGCACAGGAGCCTGGCGGACCTCCGCATCACGCGCTCGATGCATGAGCGGAAGGCGACGATGGCAGAGCTGTCGGATGGTTTCGTGGCTCTTCCCGGCGGTCTCGGCACGCTGGAGGAGTTCGCCGAGGTGCTGACCTGGTCGCAGCTCGGGCTGCAGGACAAGCCCTGCGCGCTGCTCGACGTGGCCGGCTACTACCAGGGTCTGCTGGGGTTCTTCGATCATGCCGTTGCCGAGGGCTTCGTTCGCCCGGCGCACCGGGCGACGGTTCTTGCCGCCCGCTCCGCAAGCTCGCTCCTCGACGAGATGACGGCCTGGAGACATCCTCGAGTGGACAAGTTCCAAGCCGCACCGCTTGCCTAAGCTTCGCCCGTGCTCGAGACGCCGGCCGAGATCGACGAACTACAAGCGCTGCTCGACAGGTCGCACGCCGGTGCCACCGAGCACCTGAAGGGGATCATCCACGGGGAGCGCCTGCTCACGGCTGCCGACATCGTCGGGTTGCTCTCCGGGATGAAGGTGGTGTCCCTGGCGACGGTCACCGCTGCCGGAGAGCCTCGGATCAGCGCAGTCGACGGTCACTTCTTGCACGGAACGTGGACGTGGAGCACCAGCGGATCGAGCGCCAAGGCGCGCCACCTCGCCACCCGCCCCTCGGTGAGCGCCGCTCACGTGGACAACGAGGAGCTGGCGGTCTTCTCGCACGGCAAGGCGCGGCAGCTGGGGGCGGACGACGCAACCTGGAACGAGACGATCGACCACTGGACGGCGCACTACGACGAATCACCTCTCGACTGGGGGCCGGACATCCGCATCTACCGGCTCGAGGCGACATGGATGGTCGGCTATGCGGCGGATCGGCAGAGGCTTCGCTCCGAGAGGGGGCTCGTCGCTCCGTAGCCTTGCGCGCCGTCAGTCCCGCGGCACCACCGATCGCATGAGGGCCTCCAGGTCGCCGGTCAGGACGCGCACGAGTTGGCGAACCTTGCAGGGGTCTGACCAGTCCATTCCGGTCGGCATCTCTATCCACGCCAGATCAGAAAATGGCGTGGTCGTGTTGAAGCCGTCGGGCTCTCGAGTGGAGAATCCTTGAGCATCTCCGGCCGGGTCCGCCATACAAAGTATGTCGGCGCAGGGGCTCAAGACTTTAGGAATCCCGAGACAAAGGGCAGACACCCGTATGGATCAAGGCGACGTCACGGAGCCCTTCTCCGGCAGCGGCACACTTGTCGAGCTACAGGCGTCGTTCGTGCGCACATTCAGCACGGTGTTGTTCATCGCCGTCCACAACGACGGCACGCTCGTCTACGCCAACAGGGCCAGCGGCCCGATCCTCGGTCTGGATTCGGCCGACTTGCTCGGCACCAACGTGCTCGACCAGCTGCACCCCGACGACGTCGACCGTGCCGTAGCCGGATTGGCGTGGCGTGACCCGACCGGTCGAGCGGCACCAGTTCCCGGCCACTTCCGCGTCCGCAGGGGAGACGGCTCCTGGGTGCCGATGGAGTCGCTGACGACCACCGTCGACGACGGTGCCGAGCAGTACATCGGCATCTGCCTCTGGCAGAGCCCCGATGTTGCCGCCGACACCGTCCTCAAGCACCTCCTCTCGGGAGCCTCACGAGCGGATGCGCTGACACCCGTCCTCGACGCGATCTCTTGGCGCGAGTACGGATCTCTGATCGCCATCGCCTGGCACGAGGGCGACATGTGGATGCAGGTCGGGACGGCGGTGCCCGATGCACTCGCCGGTGTCGACGATACGGCGGGGTCACCATGGGACGAGTGCCGGCATGGGCTCTGCCGCGTCTCCGGTGGCTCGAAGGACGAGCGTCTCAGCGAGGAGGCGCGCGCACTGACCGAGCAACTCGGCTTGTCAGGGTTCTGGATCGAGCCGGTCCCCTGGAGCCCGGCAAGCCCGGCGGCCACGGTCACCGTCTGGACGGCCGGCGACCACAACGTCCCGACGCAGCACGCCTACGGGATAGGCCTCGCCCGGGACCTGACGGAGCTGATCCTCCGCTGGACGGACCAGGCCGCACGCCGCGACGAGCTCGCCAACCACGATGCCCTCACAGGACTCGTGAACCGGCGCGTCTTCCTCGAGCACTTGATCAACAACAAGCGCCACGGCGCGGTCCTCTACTGCGACCTCGACAACTTCAAGCCTGTCAACGACTCCTTGGGCCATGCGATCGGCGACAAGCTCCTCCAGGTGGTGGCGGAGCGGCTGCTCGGCTGTGTCCGCCAGCAGGACATCGTCTGCCGCCTGGGCGGCGACGAGTTCGTCATCTTCTGCGACGGGGCCTCACACGCAGGCAGCGGAATCGGTGGCCGTCCGCATCCAGCGCTCATTGGCCGACCCGATCGAGATCGGCGACCGGCCGCTCAACGTCGGCGTCACGATCGGCGTCTGCCACACGACCTCGGCGGTCAATGTGACCCACATCGAGGAGGCCGACCGGGCGCTGCGGGAGGGCAAGGCTGCGGGCAAGGCGACGATCGTGTTCGCCTGACGGGGGCCCAACTGGCGCACGATAACTGGACAGTTTCAAGGCGGGTGATCGGCGCCAGAACGTTCCGACGGACGACCAATCCCGCTGAGCCTCCGAAACGCCGCCCTCGCCTCACCTGCGGCCTTCTCAGCGCGCCTCTCGCACGCCAGTCGTAGACTTGTACGGTGAGTGGTCGTTCGGCTGCTCACGGCAGCTGGGAGAAGTTTGGTGACGCAGGCCGATTGGCTTCAAGTGCAGCATCAGGAGCCGCAATCCCGACCGGTGGCGGCCACACCCGCCGATCAGTTCGATCACTCCGATCACTCTGAGCGTTCTGAGCGATATGAGGCGAGCCGCCGGGCCTTCGAATGCGACCTCCCGGGCTCGGCCGCCGAGTTCGCCGAGCTGGCCGAGCTGGCCGAGCACCACGGCTGGCGGGACGTGGTGAGGGCGTCCCTGTACGGCGTGATCCGACATATGGATGACAAAGGCGACGATCCGCTGCCGATGATCGAGAAGCTGAAGCGCCTGGCGGAGGAGGACGGGGATGACGCCACCCTCGGCCTTGCCCTCGCATGGCGGGCCTGGGTGTGGATCAACCGCCAAGACGCCGGCCAAGTCGCCCGCGCCTCGCTCGACCTCGCCCGCGCCTCGGTGATCCTGGAGGCCACGGCCGGTGACGAGGTGGTGCGGGCGAGCGCACACCTCCGGCTCGCCTTCTGCTACCTGCAACGGCGGCTGTTCGAGCTGGCGGACGAGCAGTACGCGGCCGCGGCGGAGATGGTCGACGCCGTCGACCCTCAGAACAAGGACCCGTTGCTCCACCGTGCCGCCCTCGCCTACAACCGGGTGACCGTGCAGCTCGACTGGGCGTGCGGGCTCCGCGAGATGGGAGATGCGGACGGGGTGCGGGCGAGGCACGCGGAGTTTCGAGCGGCATTCGAGGAGGCGTCGCTCGTCGACATGCCCGAGGAATGGCGCACCGAGCTCCGCAACGCCTCCCTGCTGATGGACGCAACCGCCGGCATCGACCGCTCCCAGCAGGCGCTGGCTCACCTCGACGATCCCGAGTCGAGCGGCGACTGGACGAGCGGCTTCCAGCTCTGCGTCGCTCTCTGCCCCGAAACGGTGGGTGTAGAGCGGGCGGCAGCCGCCGCCGAGGAAGCGATCGCCCTCTTCGACCCCGGCGAGGAGGCCTGCTACTACGACCTCGCCATGCACCAGGCCTGCGTCCTCGAGGCGATGCGCGAGAACAGGACGATCACGGCCGGCCTGCGGGCGGTGGAGCGGCTGGCGGCGCAGCGTGACGTCGACCGGTCAGCGGCCCTGCTCTCGATGCGCTCGATCGTGGCTTCCGAGCGCCTGCGTGCCGAGAACGACGTACTCAGCCGCCACGCCTACCTCGACCACCTCACCGGGATGGCCAACCGGAGGGCGCTCGACCGCTACCTGAGCGACCTGCGGGCACGGCGAGTGGAGTCCGCCGCGCTGCTCGTCATCGACGTGGATCACTTCAAGTCGGTCAACGACCGTTTCGGGCATCTGGTGGGCGACGAGGTGCTGCGCCGGCTCGGCGCCATCTTCGGCGGGAGCGTCCGGTCAGCGGACTTCGCGGCTCGCATCGGGGGCGACGAGTTCGTGATCGTGATGGCCGGGTCGAGCGGCCAGGCGGCGAGGGACAGAGCTGAGGCCATCTTGTGCTCGGTCTCCGAGGCGCCGTGGACGGACCTGAGCACGGAGCTGGAGGTGTCGGTCTCGATCGGGCTCGCCGCCGGTCCGCTCGAGCGTGTCCGTACCCTCACCACCGCCGCCGACAAGGCGCTCTACATCGCCAAGGCGCAGGGAGGCGTGGTGGCCGAGGCCACCTAGGCCCGCCTCGGCACGGGTCCCCCGACCACCGCCAGCACCGAGTCGGCAGCGACCGGCCTGCTGAACAGGTAGCCCTGCGCCATATCGCAGCCGAGGTCCACCACCCGAGCAAGCTCGTCCTCGGTCTCGATCCCCTCGGCCACCACCTGCAGGCCGAGGGCGTGAGCGAGGTCGATGATCGCCCCGACCACCCTGTCCGCCCCCTCCTCGGTGGTGAGCCGGGCCGTGAAGCGGCGGTCGATCTTGATCCCCACCACCGGGAGGTCGCCGAGGCGGGCGATCGAGGAGTACCCGGTGCCGAAGTCGTCGATGACGATCCGCACTCCTGCCTCGTCGAGCCGGTCGAGCGTCGCCCGGGCCAGGTCGAGGTGCTCCATCACGGCCGTCTCGGTGACCTCGACGGTCAGGCGGCGTGGCTCGATGCCGGCCCGCTCGAGGCGGGACAGCACCTCCTCGGCCAGCGACGGATCGGACAGCTGCAGGACCGAAAGGTTCGCCGACACCTCGAGCGCGTGCCCGCCACGGGTCCAGGCTGCCATCTGAGAGATCGTGTGGTCGAGGATCAGGTGCCCGAGCGGGATGATCAGCCCCGTCTCCTCCGCCAGAGGGACGAACTTGTCCGGCCCGACGGCGCCTGCCGACCGCGGCCACCGCACCAGAGCCTCCGCCCCCACCCAACTGTATGTCGCCAGGTCCACCACCGGCTGGAAGTGCATCACGAACTCGTCGCGATCGATCGCCCGCCGCATGTCCCCCTCCAGCGCCAGCCGCTCGGTCGTTCGTCGCAACAGCCCCTCGTCGAACATCGCGTGGCGGCCGCGGCCCAGGTCCTTGGCGGCGAACATCGCCGAGTCGGCGTCGCGGATCAGGGCGTCGGCGTCCGCGTGCCGATCGTTGGTGGCGATGCCGACAGAAGCCGAGAGGAAGAACTCGCCCCCGTCGAGCTCGAAGGGATCCTGCAGCGCCGCCTCTATCCCGCTCGCCAAGCGGGCGGCCACCTCCGCTGAGGGCGAGCGAGGCAGGACGGCGAAGGTGTCCCCGGCGAAGCGCGCCAGCACCTCCTCCTCGTCGAGCACGTCCCGCAGGCGCCTCGCCACACCGACCAGCACCCGGTCGCCCATCGGGTGCCCGAGGCTGTCGTTGATGAACTTGAAGCGGTCGAGACCGACCAGCATCACCGTGGCGGTCCGCTCGGCGGCGGCGAGCCGGTTGCTCAGCTGCTGGAGGAACCAGGCCCGGTTGGGCAGCCCGGTCAACGGGTCGAGGCGGGCGGCGTCGAGCAGGGCCCTCTTGGCGAGCTCCCGCTCGATGGCGAGCGCCGCGAGGCTCCCGGCGGACATCACCGTCGCCACCTCCGACTCGTCCGGCTCGTGCGGCACACGGCGGTAGACGGCGAAGGTCCCGAGGATCTCGCCCTCTGGAGAGATGAGAGGGTGCGACCACACCGAACGAAGGTCGTGGGCCTGCGCCAGCCCCGTGAACTCGACCGTCAGCTCGCTGTCGAGCGCATCCCGGACCACGACCACGTCTGCAGTGGCGGCGGCGTGGCCGCAGGCACCGCTGCCGATGCCGACGGGCAATCCGTCGATCGCCTCGACGAACGCCGGGGGGAGGCTCGGGGCGGCCGCGTGGCGCAGGTGGAGCCCGTCCGCGTCGGCCAGCAGGACCGAGCAGCGGGCGCCCTGATGGCGACCCTCCACCTGCCTGCAGAGCTCGTCCAGGATGCTCTCCAGTGGCTCGCCCATGGCGATGCTGGCGAGGGTGCGCTGCTGAGCCTGCAGGTCCCGCGTCGCCTGGCTCCGCTTCTCCTCGAGATCCTTGGCGGCGGTGACGTCCTGGCAGAACCCGGCCAAGCGGAGCGTGCCGTCGCCGTCGTGGGCGGCCACCTCGATACGGGCGTGCACCCAGCGGGTCTCGCCGTCCAGGCGGCGGATGCGGTAGTCGTGCTCGTAGGGCGAGCCGCTGGAAAGCACCGCCTGCACCGCCGCCTGGACGGCCGGGCGATCCTCGGGATCGACGTGGTCGAGGTAAGCGGCGAAGTCCACGGGACCTTCGCTCGGCGGCAGCCCATAGACGCGAAACAACCCCTCGCTCCAGGAGACCTCATCCTCCCCTGCGTTCCAGCTCCACGACCCGATCTGCGCGATGTTTTGCGCCTCCCGCAGCCGCGCCTCACTCACCCGCAGCGCGTCCTCGGCCCGCGCGTAGTCGAGCGCGGCGCCGAGCTGCAGTCCGACGAAGGAGATCAGGTCGAGCATCCGGTCGTCGGCTTCCAGCGTGCCCGGAGCGAGGAACTCGAGCACGCCCTCGATGCCCCACGATCCGATCACGGGCACTCCGATCGCTCCCCCGAGCCCGCACTCCTCGGCGACCCGGCACCGCGGTGCGTCCAGCTCCTCTGCCAGGTTGCGGATCCATACTGGGCCTTGCGTCTCCATCACACGTGCCGGCAAGGCTGCCCCGGGGACGTCTTCGAGGGTCTCCGTCACCAAGCGGAACGGCTCGTAGCGAGGGTCGTCGATCCGCCAGATCGGCAGTGATCGGAGCGCTCCCTGATCGTCACGGCAGAAGGCGTGGCCGACGGGCCATCCGGTGAACTCGCAGACGAGATCGATGGCCCACTTGACTGCACCGTCGGCGTCGCCCGACGAGCGGGCGATCGATGCGGCGGCCTTCAGGAGCCGGCTGGCGGAGGCGGGGTCCGCGGCGAGTCCTGAGGCGGCGTGTAGGCGGGTTCGGAACCAGGGCCGGCGGCGGGATCGGAAGCAGGGCGGGCTGCCAGCCCGCCTGTCGTGGTGCCGACCGATGACTTGTCCTGCATGCGACCCTCCCGCGAACGAGCCGGCAGCACGAGTATCTCACCGGCGGCTCCGCTCTGCCGTCGGTATCGCCCCGCGACCGGCTCGAGAGCCGGGCGAGTTCTTTCGCGAAACGTTCCCTCGTTCCGCGCAAGTTTCCGCGACCCGGTCACGTTCTCCTTGGAGAAGAGCCCAACCGGCAGCGGCTCGCTCGCCGGCGGCAGAAGGACGTCGCCCACAGCGCACTCATCCCGCCGCCGGTAGCGGAAGCGGTAACGGGCCGGTGGTACCCGGCTCGGCGGCTGGGGGGCGTTTGCCCCTCGTGGCAACAGCTCGCCGTCCGGGCCTGCCGGTCCGTTGCCGCCTCGATACGCGGAGCGGAGCCCGGGGAGGGCGCGGCGCGCCAGCGCATCCGAGATTCGAAACCCTCCGTTGCGGGTAAACATCCAGCCGCGGCCAAGACCAGTTCATGCCGTACGAAGGCCTGGCCGTAGGGAGGGAGTATGCGAGCTGGCGAGGTCGACCTGGCACGGGATCGTGCACTGGTCGAGCGCTGCCAGCGAGGTGACGAAAGCGCGTTCGGGGAGCTCTACCAGCGTTACTTCGACCGTCTCTTCCGCTGCTGCCTCCTCCGCCTTCATAGCGAATCGGACGCGGAGGACGCTGCTCAGGAGGCGTTCGCCCGGGCATGGAAGGCGATCCCCCGCCTTGGGGGCGCCAGGAGGTTCTATCCCTGGCTCAGCGTGATCGCAGCCAACGTCTGCACCGACATGCTCAGGCGCTCCGCCCGGACCGGGCCACTAGATGCACCGGCGGCTGAACAGCTGGGACGGCCCGTCGAGGACGGAGCGGAGGCGGTCATGGCCGCCGCGGACAAGGAGATCCTCGCTGAGGCGCTGTCACGCCTGTCGCCTCGCCATGCCGAGGTCCTGCGGCTCCGCGAAGGCTACGAGTGGTCGTACCAGCGGATCGCCGACCACGAGGGCGTCGAGGTGTCGACGATCGAGACCCTGCTCTTCCGCGCCCGCCGCGCCCTTCGACGCGAGTTCAAGGCGGTGGCCGAGGCGGGCGGGTTGCTGTCGGGCGTCGGTCTGGTGCTTCGGCGGATGTTTCGACAGCTCGGCCGGATGCGGATCGGGCGGCCCCCTGTCGGCACGGCCGGTGCCTCGGGTGCCGGTGGTGCTGCTGGCACCGCCGGTGCTGGCGCGTCGGGCGTGCCTCTTGCTGTAGGAGCCGGCATGGGCGTGGGTGCAGTCGGCGTCGCCGCAGCGGCAGTAGTCGTCGCGGCAACCGTCATGTCGTCCGCCCTCGCCGCCAACCCCACGGTCCGTGGAGCCGGCTATCGCCAACCGGGAAATCACTCCTCTGCGGCTGCCCAGCTCTCGCATCGGTGGGTTGCCACCGCTGGAAAGACAGCGCTTCGGCTGCCGCCACCCGCTCTGCCGCGTGGCGCCGCCCATCCACGGCCGGAGGTTGCCAAGCCTTCGACCTCGAGTCTGCCTGCCACCCCTCCAGTGCCGGGCAGCCCGGCGCCGGCTGCGTCGGTTCCCTCCGTCCCCGACGCGCCGGCGCCAGTGGCCGCGAACAATGTCGTTTCCAGCGTCCTGTCCCGCCTCGGGTCCAGCGTCGGGTCCAGCCTCGTTACCAGCGTGAGGGGCGCAGCGCATCTCGTGCTCGGTGCCCTGACAGGCATTGCGTGCGGCCAGACGCGAGCAGTCATCAAGGCGTCGGCCAAGCCGATGTGCAAGACGCTGAAGACACCCGTAGAGGCGGACAAGAAGGTGAATATGCTCCTCCAGCGCCTGCCAAAAGTTGCCACCCGTGCCGTAGTACCGCTGGCAGGGGTCCGGCGTAGCTGGCGGTTGTTCCCAAGCGGGGCGTCTCGTCTGCCGATGGCTTCAAGCCGCGGCCTGCGTCCGAGAGGCGGGGCGATTGTCCCGGAGGCCGGGTGGTTGACGGCCCCGTAGCGCGAGCTTGAGGAGTCCACGGCGATCGCCGCCGACTCGACCCGCGTGTGGGTGCCGAACCCAGTCGGTATGACTTAGCGATTCGGCAGGACGAGCGCGTCCGGCGGCCCCTGCACGGCTAACGGTTCGGCGGTCGCAGATGCCATCGGGTACGCCAGCATGCCAAGCAGTACCCGAAAGAAGGGAGAGCACTACGCATCGCGACCGTCATCAACAAGCCGTCCGACTTGAGCGTCCTCGCGAGGATCGAGCACTTGCCCGAGCTCGTCTTGAAGGCTCGCCAGGTCAACGACCGCCTGCTTATGATCGAGAGAGCCGGCCAGGCCTGTGCGATCGGCTCTGCGCTCTTCGAGCGCATCCACCAGCCCTACGCATGCGAGGGCCACCGAACCGGAGCCTTACGCTTCGGGGATCAACGCGCCATGGCCCTGGCCGGTTCACTGTGCCTTGTCGTCCACGCCGTCACCGGCTTCACTAACAAGAGCCTTCGCGGGCAGGTGGCCGGGCTCCTCGGCAGGGACGACAGCTCCTCGCAGATGAGCTACTGATCTGCGTCGTCTCCGGCTCCACGGCCTCATCGAGCGGACGACCGGGGAGCAACACCTACGTCCTGACGCGTGACGGCATACGAGTGGCCGTCTTCTACACCAAGCTCCAGCACCGGCTCCTGCGCCCCCTCCTCGATGCCGAACCTGCCGGTCTCACCGATCGAGCTCAGACGCGCCCTTGGCACGATCGACCGCGTGCTCGGCGACTACGTGGCGAACGCGCGTCTCGGGACTGCAGCCTAAAACTTGTCACAAGATCCAGAGACCGGTTGACCAAGAAGATCTAGGACGAAGCGGCCGGGGTGGCTCCCGAGTCCGCGCAGTCACGGCTATCGGCGGTGGCCCCACCATCCCACCCACCTACCCACCAACCTGCCATCCTTACGGGCATGGCAGAGCCTCGTACGATCTGGAGCATCCTTCTGCCTGCAGATCTCCACGCTGCGCTGACGGACCGGTGCCGTCACCGAGGGCTGACGGCGGCGGTGGCCGAGGCGCTACAGCACCTCGCAGAACGAACTGACGTCCCACCCCTTGACCGCCCAACCCGCGATCGGGGTACGGTTGAGATTACCCTTCGGCTACCGCTTCCTATCGCCGAGACCGCCGACCGCTGGCGAGTCGCGAACGGCCTTTCACGTCAAGCCACCGTCGAGTACGCGGTGCTCACTTCGTTGGAGGCCACTCGATAATGCGAGCAAGCCCATCCTTCATCGTCGCGGTCGGAACGCCGACTTGCATCGGTCGGCCTGCGGAGGAAAGGTTCCGGCCATGAGCGGTGCCACGAACACGTCGCCGACTGTGTCGGTGATTGACGAAGCAGCGCGCCTCCGTCGAATCGCGGCCCGGCACGGTCTCTCGGAGGAAGGGCTCGTAGATCTCGTCTTCGAGATCCGCCGACATGCCCGCCATCGACGTCGACGCTTGTCCGACAGCCAGATCGAGCTGCTCGTTGAAGAACTTGGTTCTAGGCGATGAGGTTTCTAGCTCTGGGAGTGACCAATTTCAAGTCGTACTCCGGAGACCATCGCGTGCCATTCCCAGATCGGGGGGCGCAGAAGCCGCTGTACCTCTTCGGCGGGTTGAATGGCGCCGGAAAGACGAGCCTCTCCCAAGCCACGGTGCTCGCGTTGCACGGTGAACGGGCGGCGGGCCTCCCGGGCCTCTTCGATGCGGGCCGGGGAGCCAGGGAGCGTTACCATCGCTGGCTTCAGTCGGCGTTCAACGAACGTGCCCGAGCGGCGGGCGCCGATCAGATGAAGGCCTGGGTGCAGCTCAACGATGGCTCTGGCCAGCTTACGATTACGCGAGCGTGGTGGTTCGACGCCAGCGGGGCCTTCGTAGAAGAGCAGATCGAAGTGCGAGAAGATTTGGGGAGTGAGACCGACTTCTCACTTAGTGACGAAGCACAGGCCATTATCGACCACGTCTTGCCGCGCCACCTGCTGGACTTCGCCATCTTTGACGGAGAACGGATTCGGAGGTTGGACGACACGCTCTCGGCCACCGCGGTCAGAAGCGCTTTGGATCGACTCCTCAACCTGGACGCCGTCGAGCGAACGCGCGCCGAAATCGAGCGCCTCGCCCGGAATAAGCGCCTCGCCCATGCGAACTCCGCACAGCAGGCAGAGTACGAGAATCTTCAGCTTGAGTTGGCCCACAAGGCGGCGGAACGCGCATCAGCGGCCGACGAGCTGCGGCAAGCCGACGATGCCCAAGAGCGGATGCAGCGCGAGCTCGATCAGCTGACTGAGACCTTCGATGCGGCCCTATCAGCAGCATCAACTTCCGGCCAGCTGTCGACCGATCTCGTGAGCCTTCGTGAGCGACGGGCCGGCCTGAGATCCCGCCTAGGTCGTCACCTGAGCGATTGGTTGTACCTATGGCCGGCTCTGAACATCCTTCCTTCTCTTGCCGAGGAGATCAGCACCCAGACTGAACAACGAACTGGCCGCGATCGAATCAAGGTGGAGCTTGAAGCGGTCGAGAGTCTCCTGGACCGGCTCGCCGATGACCGCACCCTCCGCCGCCGCCTTGGCGCACCAGCGGTCAAGGAGTTCCGGCAGTGGCTGGAGCAGGGGGTAAACGACCGTCAGACCGATCTCGATGCCGCAACGATCGAGGCGGAGGGCAACGGCTTGGGCCAGTTCTCCGACGCCGAACTGGGCGACATTGCCACTGCGATGGCGGCTGCGCAGCGTGACCTTACGGACGTACAAGAGCTCGCAGGGGACCTCGTTCGCGTCGATCGCAGGATCCGGGAAATGGAGGACCTTCTCAGTGCAGCCGACCGGGACAGCACAACGGCCCAGATCCTCAGGCGGCGTGACGAGCTGAACGTTCTGCTCGGGGAACAACGCGCCACGGCCGAGCGACTTCGATTCGGGCTACAGGGGCTAGACGCTGATCTCGCTTCGTTGAGAACCAAGCTCGCCGGGCTTGAGGGCCACCTGAGCGTGGCGGACGAGGACCACACGTGGCTCACAACGGCCGACGCCACTGCCGCCGCGCTCGACGACTTTCTCGCCGAGGCCCGCGCCGAGGCTTCGCACGCGGTGCAAGGACGAATGCTACGAAATCTCCGCACGCTCTTGCGAAAGGACAACCTCGTGACTGACGTTTCGATTGATCCTGTCACTCACGTAACGCGTTTGTTTGGCGAGAACGGCACCGACGTCGAGCTGCCGTCGGCTGGTGAGCATCAGCTGGCAGCTATGGCCTTCATCGATGCCGTCCTTGCGGCCGCCGACAATCCCATCCCGGTCTTCATCGACACTCCCCTAGCTCGGCTCGACAGTCACCACCGTCGTGCCGTCATTCGCGACTTCTGGCCGAGCCTCGGTCGGCAGGTCATAGTCTTGTCGACCGATGAGGAGGTGGTTGACGACCTCCTCGTCTTCGCAGAGCCCGCTGTGGGCGCCACGTACTTCATCGACTGTGACGAGAGTGGCTCGAGCTCCATCGCTATTGACCGCTATCTGGAGGCTGCAGCATCGTGAGCACCACCGTCGTTGAGCCGGCACTCCGCGCGACGTACCACCTGGCGGGTGCCGACGCGCAGCGATTGCGTCGGCTGACTCGCCAGTCGGGGCTCGAGGCCGAGAACGTGCTCTCGCGGCTCGCGATCGTGCGTAGCATCACCGCCGGCCGGCGTGGTCCCCACAGCAACTGCGAGCCCTCGAACTCAGGAAGGATGAAGGAAATTAAGGGAGCGGTTCTGCTTGGGCGCCCCCGCCAGGCGGCTCTCATCCTCGCGCTCCTCGCCCACAGCCACGATGAAGAGTTTGTAGACCCCAAGACCGCTATTACGTGGCATTGGGCCAGAGGGTTGCGCCTCCTGGAAGACACGAGTGCGAACGGTGACGTCCTGCACTCGCTCGCCGAGGAACTCGCGGACCGTAAGCCCGGCGGCGCGCCAAACTCCCGTCGGTCTCGGCGCTCCGGTCTCAGCGACAGTATCCGCGACGCGCTTGCAGCCGCTGTCGGGCGGCGCTTTCCCCGATGGTCTACGGAAGTGTGTCGCCTAGTGGCCATGGCGGCGCGGCTCGACGCCAACGAGGTCGATGCAGTTGCCGAACGCCTGGCCGCGGCCGCTGGCCGGAGGGAGCCGGGTGCCGTTGTCAGCGAGACGATGGCCCTGCACATATTGCAGGAGCAGTGGGGAGTGAACCGGCTCGGTCTCACGGCCGCTGACAGAGCTGTCTTGTCGCAGCTGCTTCTCGGCGAGGAGGTAGACGATGATGATGTCTCTGTCCCGTTCTTGGTAGCCCTTGGTCTCGTCGTCACGAACGGAGCGGGAGCCCGCCTTTCGCCAATGGGCCTCCGACTGGGAGAGGAGGCGGTGCACCCGTGAGCGCAGTGATCCCGCCGACGGTGTCCATCAAGCCCGAGACTGCGGCACGCGTCCGCGCTGTGATCGACCAATTGGTGCAGCAATACCAGGACGCCGCCGACCTCCGCCCGTGGGTGATCGCCTTCAGCGGTGGCAAAGACTCGACGCTCGTCACTCACTTGGTCGTCGAAGCCGTCCAGCGCGTTCGCCCGTCGCGGCGTACGCGCCCGGTCCACGTGCTCGCGTCCGATACCCAGGTCGAAACTCCCGCGATCAGCGAGTTCGTAGCGAGCCAGCTGACAGCGATCGAAGCCGGCGGTCGCGCTCTAGGACTGCCGCTGCTCTCGCACCTAGTTCACCCAGAGGTCGATCAGACATTCTGGGTTCGCCTGATCGGGTACGGGTACCCAGCTCCGACGCGCAACTTTCGCTGGTGCACCGACCGGCTCAAGATCCGCCCATCGAACGCTTTTCTCGTGCAGCAGATTGCCGAGTACGGTAGCGTCCTCGTCCTCGTTGGGAGTCGCACCGATGAGTCGGCGAGCCGCGCTCGCTCAATCCATAAGCACATCGCAACCGGCGGAGTCATCAACCGCCACACGACGATCAAGGACGCGTGGATGTGGGCGCCCATCAGGGAGCTAACCACAGATGAGGTATGGGAGTACCTGGCGTTGACTCCGTCACCGTGGGGAGGTCATCACCGGCAGCTGCAGAACCTCTACAAAGAGGCGAACAGCGGCGAGTGCGCACTAGTTCTCGACGAGACTACGAAGCCGTGCGGGAACAGTCGTTTCGGCTGCTGGGTCTGCACCGTTGTCGACAGGGACAAGTCGATCGAAGGGTTCATCGGATCGGGACGCTCCGAGTACATCGGCATGGCAGAGATGCGTGACTGGCTGATACTTCTCCGCGATGACCCCGACGGTATCTACCGAGAGAAGGTCCGCCGAAACGGTATGGAGGGGAATGGCCCGCTCCGCCTCGACGTCCGAGAGCAGGTTCTTGAGCGACTCCTCGTACTTCAGAAAGAACTCGGCGAACAGCTCATTTCTCCCGAGGAAGTCGCACTGATCAAGCAGGTGTGGATCAGTGACACTCTCATCAATTGAGGGGGCCGGCCCGATCCGGGCCGAGCTCACCGCCCTTGGTCGTGCGGGTCTGTCGCTGCCTGCACGGCTCGCAGTCGCCGAGGGCATCGTCGCTGATCGTACGGTCCTCGACTACGGCTGCGGTCGCGGTGGTGACATGCGACGCCTCCAGGCGGCCGGAGTGGATGCCAGGGGTTGGGACCCGCACTACCGGCCTGTCCCGCCGCCTGAACCGGCTGACGTAGTTCTTTGCAGCTATGTCCTTAACGTCATCGCCGACGTGGAAGAGAGAGCGGCTACCGTCCGCCGAGCCTTCGAGCTCGCCAGACGGACGCTGGTAGTCGCAGTACGCGGCACGCATGAGGCTCGGCATCTTGTGGGCGACGAGCACGCGGATGGCAAGTTGACGCGCCGGGGAACGTTCCACCACCTGTTCAGCCCATCGGAACTTCGGGATTGGCTCCAGTTGGTTCTCGAGATACCCGTCGTGCCGGTCCAACCTGGAGTCGCGTACGTCTTCCGCAATACGTCGGACCGAGCCGCTTACCTATCCCGTCGCTATGGCGGTGTAACACGACCTGACAGCGATGGCGAGGTTCTTCAGCGCCTCATCCGCTTTCTTGAGGATCACGGACGCGATCCGACCGTGGACGAGGAGCCCAACCTCTGTCAGGACGCCCAAGCCGCATACGGTCGGCGGTCGAGGGCGTTGGAAGCGGCCCGCCGCGAGGTCGGACCGGATGGTGTGCATGTTGCCCGGGAGACTCGACGACAGGATCTCCTTGTGGTTCTCGCTCTGGAGCGATTCCACGGCGGCCCGAGACTCAAGGACCTTCCGGCCGATCGAATCGCCGACGTTCGGGCCTGGTACCGCAACCTCGGAGATGCGACGGGCGACGCGGACAGGATGCTCCTCGCGACCGGCCAGATGGACAATATCCGGGCATTTGTTCGGCGCAGCCCGGTTGGAAAAACGTCGCCCACGGCGTTGTACGTTCATGTCGACGCCGAGGCTCGGCTCCCCCCCCTGCTACGCCTCTATGCTGCCTGCGGTGCGATGGTGGCGGGACGACCACCCGAAACGACACTGCTAAAACTCCGTCACGATCGAGCCAGCGTGTCGTTCCTTTACTATCCGAGCTTCGATCGGGATCCACATCCACCGATTGAGTCCAGTCTCACGATCGACCTTCCACGTCTCCGCGGTACCTGGATTGACTGGTCCGGACGAACCAATAGGCCGATCTTGCATCGCAAGGAGACCTTCTTGGAGGAGAGCGATCCACGCTTCCAGCGATTCCGGCGGTTGTCAGTCAGGGAGGAGCGTGCCGGACTCTACGGCGATCCGGAGGCGATTGGTACAGAGCAGGGCTGGGCTCAGGTGTTGATGGAGTCTGGGTATGCGGTCCGAGGGCATAGGTTGGTTCAAGGACCAGTGGACGCTGGTTCTATCGGGGGAGGGCGTGGCTGCTAGTCGACGTGCGGGCGGGGATCGCACTAGGGCTCTGACCAAACCGATCCGGGGACCCTGGCTAGGATGCCAGCTGAGCACTCGCCGCCGCTACCCTCTATCATGTGCACTATGATTCGGGATGCGACGCGCGAGCTTGATGGGCTCTGCCTTCACGATCCCGTTACGGACGCCGCGTGTGCACCATCCCAGCTAGCACGAGATCCCGATCACGTGCATGCCGCGAACTCGTCCGCCAAAGCAGTCGCGAGCGCTCGAGTACGGCCCGGCGCGACTCTTGCCAGCCCCAATTCTCGCGGTCGCATCGACATCGGTGGCGGCACGACCGACAACAGAGGTCTGGACATAATGCGACCGACTACCGCAAGCACGAGCGACCCCTCGGCTCCCTCATTAGACACGAACCTCCGAGGTTACCAACTCGTGGGGGTGAACTTCCTCTGCTCACACTCAGCGGCTCTCTTGGCTGATGAGATGGGACTAGGGAAGACGGTCCAAACAATCCGCGCACTCGCGAGGCTGCACAACCATGGCCAAGCGTCGCGCTGCCTGATAGTAGTTCCAGCATCATTGCGGTCCAATTGGACGATCGAGGTCAGGCGCTGGATGCCAAACACCAGCATCGCTATCGTCCATGGCGACTCCGCGGATCGGAGGGCGTGGTATTCGATTCCCTTTCGTGTAACCATCGCGTCCTACGACCAGATCCGCTCAGACTTTCTTATAGACCCACCTGAGACCTCCTTCGACGTCGTCGTCCTTGACGAAGCTCAGCGGCTCAAGGACTCAATGTCGGCGACAACAGTCGCCGTTCAACGTATCAGCCGCCGCAGGCTATGGATGTTGAGCGGAACCCCGCTCGAAAACCGCACTGCAGATCTCGAGACGCTCGTGCGACTCATGGGACAGTCCTCGCTATCTGATCGTCCTTCCCGCAGCGAGCTTCACGAGGCGCTGCAAGGACGCTTCCTTCGCCGCCGCAAACTGGACGTGCTGCCTGAGCTACCGGAGCGTCTCGACCAGGAGCTACCGATCACGCTGCTTCCGAACCAACGACGTGCCTATGATGAGACTTGGCAGCACGAACACTCCAGATACAATCCGGCCCGAATCTCCACCATGCTGTCATCTATAAGTCGTCTCAAGCAGCTCTGCAACTATGACCCCGAATCACAGGAGTCCGCAAAGCTCGATGCCTTGCGGGACATCGTTGACACCGTTAGGGCAGAGGATGGCAAGCTGCTCGTCTTCTCTCAATACGTCACGACGCTTAAGTGGCTACAGACGCAGCTCGAGTTGAAGGCGTACCTCTATCACGGCGGCATGGCCACACCTGAACGGGACGAGGCACTTCAGAACTTTGCCCGCGCCTCGGAGCCGGTCGTACTCCTCGTGTCACTGCGCGCGGGCGGCGTCGGCCTGAATATTCCGACGGCAACACACGTCGTAATATTCGACCGCTGGTGGAATCCTGCCGTAGAGGAGCAGGCCATCGCTCGAGCCGACCGCCTTGGACGTGCTACGCCGCTGACGGTGTTCCGGTTCCTCAGCGTGGGCACCGTCGAGGAGTCTATTAAGGAACTAATGTATAAGAAGCGTCTTCTCTTTGAGGATTACGTCGAGCAAGCGCCGAATCCCGCTCGCGTCGACGCCGACGTACTTCGAAGAATCTTGCAGTCGGATCCCCGGCAGGTCACCTGAGAGGAGCAACCGTGGCTAGTGCGATCGCTGAAATTCGTGAGGTCAAGGAGATACCGCTCGACGATTTAGAGGTCGGGCTCGGTCAAGTTCGCCAGAAAGCGATTAGCAAGGACATCGCTGAACTCGAGGCCAGCATTTCACGCGTCGGATTGCTCGAACCGATCGTTGTCGCGGAGTCCGAACAAACTCCAGGAAAGTATCAGCTGCTGACCGGCCAGCGTCGATACCTGGCTTGCCGGAATTTAAAGCTACCGACAATAATAGCAGTCGTCCTGTCTCGCCCTGTCGACGAAGCCGAGGCAAAGATCATTTCGCTCACAGAGAACGTCGTGCGTCTCGACCTCGGGCGCACTGACCTGATCGACGCATTTACTTATCTATATCGAAAGTACGGAACGATTAGGGACGTCGCGGAAAAGACGGGTATCAACTACAACCGTGTCTCGGATTATGTCAAGTTCGATCAGCTCGTCCCAGAACTCCAGGACGCCGTACGGAAAGCAGAGGTGTCTCTCCCCGCAGCATTGAGGGCGCAAAAGGCGGCATCAGCGGCCAAGGGTGGCGGACAGCCCGACGCGGAGGAAGCACTGAAGCTCGCTCACGAGATGACGAAGATGAGCGGTGTTCAGGCAAAGAAGCTTGAAGAGACTCGCATCGCGCAGCCAGAGGCATCCGTCGATGATCTGATCGAAGAAGCGAAGACTACGGCGCGAGTCACGCAGATCATCGTTACGTTGAGTGGTAGCCTTCACGAGGCACTGCAGAGTTACGCAGCCTCGGAAAGCACCACTCAGGACGAGGCCGCCATGAGCTTGATTGAGCGGGGACTTAATGAAGCGGGATTCCTGGGCTAATGATCCCCGGTCTGACGGAAGAGGAGGAACGCGACCTCATTCTCTCAGTCGGTACGCACATGCGCGAGAGACGCTTGAGCCCAATGGAGGTTGCAGAGCTCTTTGAGCGGGCGATTGCGCACGGCGCCAACCGCTCGCAACTGGCGTCAGCTTGCCACCTTGAAGGAGCGACTGCGGTCGGGCGGTTTCTCCGGCTGACCGCGTTACCAGATCGGATTCGTCCGCTCGTGGATTGGGGCTCGAGTCGGTCCACATTGTCGACGACCCAGGCACAGGATATCGCGCGGTTGAACTCGCAGGCTGCCATGGAAGAACTCGCGGTGCGCGTGTTGGAGCATGGTCTTAGCTCGAAGGAAGTGAGATATATAGTTCAACTTATCGAGCGATCGGCATCCGACGTCGAAGAAGCCGTTCAGGCTCAGCTGGAGCTTCGCCCCGAAGTCCGAAGACTGTATGTATTCCTTGGGCTGGTAACCTCGGACACCGCAAGGGAGAAGCTGAAGGGTATGACTCAGGACGACCGAGACCGGACAATGCGCCAGTTTCTCGTCTCCTGCAATATAGTCAACTTGGAAGGCCGACTTGGCTCGGAGCAGTTCGCTCTGGTAGGCGCCGAAGCTGATGTCGGCATCGATCAGCTGGAGAAGCAATTGAACGCCTGGCTCGCCGGGCAGCCCTGGTAAAGGTCAGTCCATGAGCGAGTGGCGTACGAGCGTTCGATCCTCCAAGGCGGTCGTACTCGGAGCGAGTGTGTGCTGTGACGGGTTCTATGTGGAAGCCGCGGCGCGTGTACAGACCCATGTCCACAGCGACCACACCGAGAAGTTCGAGTCGAGCCTCGGCGTGCAGCAGGTTTACGCCTTGAAGGGTACGCGAGATCTGCTCATTGCGGACAAGGATGCGACGTTGGATGTACACGTGAACTTCCACGGCGTCGGCCCTCGCGAACGAGTTGATGTTCCGGGCGGCGCTGTGTATCTGGTTGACAGTGGGCACATGCTCGGGTCGGCCCAGGTACTCTTCGTTCACGAGGATGGCTATCGGACTGGGTACTCGGGCGACTTCACTTGGCCACTTGAGGATGTCATCGAGGTGAATGAGTTGGTGGTTGACAGTACGTACGGGGCAGCCCGGCAGGTGCGACGGTTTGACCAGGGCGAAGCAGAGGAAGCCTTCGTGACACGCGTTCTTGAGCGCGTAGGTATGGGTCCAGTGTATGTGCGCGCTTATGGAGGCACGCTGCAGCGCGCCGCCGTACTCTTAGGCGACGTATGTCGCTTCCCGTTGATTCTCAGCGGGCGCCAGCACAAGGACGCCCTTGTGTATCTCGACCATGGCTACGCGATGCCTCCTTGCTTCATCGATGGCTCGGTCGAGGCTAGGGAAGCGAGGGCGGAGGGTCGATACGTATTGTTCGAGGGAGCTGGAGATAAACCCGAGACAAATCGTCAGGGTGGCTACCACATCAGACTGAGCGCCATGTACACCTCGGTGGACGAGCCGCTTGTTGACTTTACGGAGAACGCGTGCGCGGTGGCCATCTCGAACCACGCCGACTTTAGAGGAACAGTTGACTATGTCAGAGCAACGGGTGCGACGAGAGTAGTGACAGACAATGTGAGAGGAGCTCACGCCGTTGAGCTTGCGACGGCACTATCGGAACGACTCGGTGTGGAGGCCAGGGCCTCGGTCTCGAATCCTGCCGAGTCGCGGGGATGGGGACAGTGAGGGCCGTGGATTGAGTGACGGTGGGGCAGGCAATGACCCGCGGGCGCGGCGCCAAGCTGCTCGACTCGAGGTCGAACTGGCAGACGAGCATGTCACGCTCGTCGAAGCGCAGGCTATCTCTCACCCGGATCGTGACAATCCTGCGAGCCAGGACCTGTACCGGGCCATGCTAGAAGAGGTGGCATACGCGTGCTATCCGCCCATTCACGAAGGACGGAGACCTTCGTATGGCTGCGTCATGGCAATAACCGAGGACCTTGCGCTGTCACTCGTCGCGGGTTTCGGGCGCGTGGTAGACATCGAGAGTGGGTGCGACATCGCACAACTGAGGATCCTGTGTAACGGCAGGCGGTCTTTCTTGGTCAGAACGCCGAGCGGTCCGCTTGCGATCGTGGAGTTGGCGTCCGGCGACGAACTGAGCTTGGTTCGAGCCTTGCCACAGCTGCCCGCTTTAGGCATTCAACGATTGCCTAGTGGAGTGGTAAAGGTGTTCGGTACATCGCAGGTGTTTCTCCGAGAAGCTGAGGAGTGGTCTGTTAAGCCCTATGCCCACCTAGAGGTTCCGAAACTATTAGAGGTCGCAATCCCGGGATCGTCGGTAGTGGGGTCCGCTCTGCTCGACGTGTCCCTGCACTTGCTGAGTGCGCGTCATGTCGGAGCGACGTTGGTGTGGATCTTGGATGGGGCATCTGGGGACCTGATTGACCGCCTTGCTCGGCGCGGTGATCCTCCGGCCGTGCGTCTGAACGTGACTGACCCTAGCCATCCAGAAATGCTGGCCTCAGTTCTCGCAGCCATGGACGGCGCCGCTATCGTGGAGGCAGACGGGACGGTTTCGCTCGTTGGCGCGCATTTGGCGGTATCGGACCGATCGACCGATCTACTGTCACCAGAACATGGCACGCGGCACACTTCCGCAAAGCGGTTCTCATTCGATGTGCCGTGTGCGATAGCCTTTGTTGTTAGCCAGGATGGTCCCGTGACCGTGTTTAGTGACGGGATCAGTATCCTGCAGCTCGCGAGAACCGGATCATACCGGTCCTCGATCGTTGCGCATAATCCACAGAAAGCAGAAGCCGTCAGTACTAGGTTGTGCGAGACGCGTTGTTCTCGCTGCGAGAAGAGCCTCCTTTGTGAGGTTACGACATTCGAGGAGTGGAACGAACTCGAGTCGGTACCGTGTCCCGTTTGCGGCGAGAAGGAAATTGCCTCGTTTCAAGGCGTCGACGTCCGAGTACTCCCGATCAAGCCTTGGCGCCAGGGGCGACACTCCTCGTGCAACTAACCTGATCTAATTTAGACAGGTGTCGCGGAGGTAACACCTTGTAGCGAACGGCCTGGTCGCGGCGGTCGTTCCCGTGCTCGGCCCACGGCGTGGGTCCAGTCGGATCTCGTCCGAGCCGGCATGGCCCTGAGTTGTCGCTTGCCGTGCGGCATGGGAGCACTTGACCGCTGGTTGTGCGGCTCTTCCGGTTTCGCCGGGGACAAGTCGCTGAGATTCCGGGCGCCTCGATGGTGGTCGGCCACTGGCTCCGCCGACGTAGAGCAGCACCCGCAGGCGATAGTGCTTGTTACGCCGATGTCGGCGTAACACTCTTATGCCGCGCCAAGAGTTATGCGAATCTTCGGATTTCAGCGGGGTTTGACCGTCGCCAGCAGCGACCAGTTCGGCTTGCCGGCGTAGAGCAGCACGCTGATGCGGTATGAGCTGAAGTTCTTGAAGCCGAAGCTGACCCGCTTGATGCGCTTGATGAGGTTGTTGGCGCCCTCGGTCGGCCCGTTGGTGACCCTGGCCTCGTGCCAGGCGACGATCTCGTCGAGCCACCTGGCGATCGTGCGGCCGAGCGTTCGCACCTCAGGAGGGCACGAGTCGTCGCGGAGGTCGCGCGAGAGCTCGGTGACGAACTGACGAGCGGTGTCGACGTCGTCGATCTCGTAGATCGATCTCACCACCTCCTTGGCGTGCCAGGCCATTCGCACCTCGCCCTTCGGGTCGCCGGCTTGGAGTAGGCCCAGCAACCGCTCCTCGCCGTCGGCGCTGATCCGCTCGTGCGCCTTTGTCAGCAGACGCCTCGCCCGGTAGAGGGGGTCGTAGCGTCGCCCTCGGTGTCCAAGCGTGTCTGACTGCACACGCCTTCTCACCTCGTCGATCTTGGAGTTGGCGAGCTTGACCACATGGAAGGGGTCGGCGACCTTCCTGACGTGGGGGAGGGTGTCGTTGGAGGTCTTGCGGTAGGGGCCCGACAAGTCGAGCGTGCCGTGGGTGATCCCCTCCCTCCATGCCGCCGGCCTCGCCCTGATCCACTCAGATGGCGGCCCTGAGTCGCGTCCCTCCACCACGTCGAGCAGCTGCGGCGACTCGGCACCGACGTCGACGATCGAAGTGCAGAACTGCCTGTGGCGGAACGGCCCTCTGCGGACGAACAGCGTCTCGTCTAGACCGAGCGCCTTGGTGGCGCCGATGCGCTCGCTGTCCTCGACGAGCGGCGTGCCGTAGGCGACCACGGCGTCGCGGACGGTGTGCCAGTCACAGCCGAGGTCCGACGCAACCTCAGAGACGGTCCTTCCGAGCTTGCCCACCTGCTTGGTCGCCCAGCGTGCCGCTCCGGTCCGTGAGTGCCATCCGTGGAGCTGCGATGCGCTCGTCGGGCCAGGTGAAGGTCCTGACATCACAGTCCGGGGTGCGACACGAGAAGCGGACCTTGCGCCACGAGAGCGGTGTGCGGCGCCCAAAGCAGGGCAGATCGGTGAGCACGACGACGTCACGCTCCTTCACCGCCGGCACCTCGTCGCAGCCGATGCAGCGGGGACGAGGACCTGCCTGCTCGACGTGGACCACGAGAACCTCCCGCCGTCGACGCCGAGCACCCGGACGTCGGGCAGTCCGACGACGATCTCGAGGGCGCGGGTAGGGTCACAGATCACGGGGTTCCTCCATCTCTGCTGGCTTCGCAACCGTTGAGATTGGTGGAACCCCGACTGCTTTTGGTGGATTGTCTGGCCGCCCCGCCGGTCAACTAAGCGGTCGCCGATGAACCCCGCGATCTCATCAGCCCGTCCACCGATCGGCCGTGCTCGATGTCGGCGCGTGTCGTCGCGAGGAAGCTATCGGCCTCGCGCTTCGTCCGGAACTTCGACGGCGCCTTGTACCGGATTCCAGCCACTCAGTAGCGCCCCTGGAAGCGACCGGACGGGAGCTTCCGGACGCCGCCCCACGTATTCCTGTTGCCAACTGAGTTCGCCATGGCGCAGGATTAAGATGGTGCACGTATGGTGCACGGCGACCTCCCGAGAGGAGATTCAGGGCGAGCAACTCACTCGGATGAGTCATCCTGACCTGGGGAGCGGGCGACGAGAATCGAACTCGCGTCCTCAGCTTGGGAAGCTGATGTTCTGCCGCTGAACTACGCCCGCGTGACGATCCGAGATTAGCCGCGCTGCCACCGGTACGCTCCCTGGACTCGCTGTCGACTTGGCGCTCCTGGCGAATGGCCGCGGCCCCGAGTCTGTCCTGACCGACCGCTCGGCCGATCATCTCGGCCCGAGCAACCGCCCCAGCAACTCCGCCAGCTCGTCCGGAGTGAACCCGAGGGTGGCATCCCCCACGGACAGCTCGAAACGTTTCGAATCCCCACCCTCACTCGCGAACGCCCTCGCGAACGTCATCACCTTCTCCTCACGGGCGATCGAGATCACGCGCTCCCGCAGCACGGAGTCAGCGATTCGGGCCCGCAAGTGCATCATCGGCGCCTGCACCGGCGACGGCAGCACCTGCACGCCCTCGGACCTTCTCCAGGGCCTTCCCCACGGCGACAGCGTGCTTCTGATACTTCGGCATCAAGGGCAGCCGGCGGCGGAGGGCGGTCAGCGCCGCCGCCGCATAGGGCCACATCATGAAGGCCCGGCCGCCGTGCCGGACGCGCCAGACGGCGAGCTCGTCGATCACGTCCTGTTCCCCGGCGACGCAACTGCCGGCGATCCCGCCGAGGCCCTTGTAGAACGAGACGTAGACGGTGTCGAACAGTGCTGCGATCTCGGCGATCGACTTGCGGTGCGCCCGCTTGTAGTACGCGGACGCCTCCCAGAGCCGGGCTCCGTCCATATGGGCGGCCGCGCCTCGTTCTCGTGCCCAACCCACCTGTGCGGACAATTCCTCCCAGTCGGGAAGCGTCCCCCCGAGGTCCCTCTGCGGCAGCTCGACCACCAGCGCCGCTACCGGCTCCTTGACGGCAGAGAGCGCCGCCGCAGTCAGAGGCTCGTGGCGCGGCCCGACGGGGATCCCGAAGAGCCCGTGCAGGTGCTGGTAGCCCCGGTCCTCGTGCGACTCGAGGTGGCATGCGGGATGGAACGCGATCGACCGGGCCCGGGCGCCGGTCCGCATGGACACGCAACGTCGCCTGCTGGGCCATGGTCCCCGTGGGCAGGAACAGTGCAGCCGGCTTGCCGAGGATCCCGGCGACCTCCGCCTCCAGTTCTGCGACCACTCCCCCGGTGCCGTAGTAGTCGTGCTCAGTGTCTTCGGGGATCAGCTCCAGTAGGTCCTTTGCCTGCCTCCGCCCGTGCCCGTTGATGAACCTGTCGCACTGGTCTGCGATCGCCTCCAGCTCCTCGTCACGGCTGGCGGGACCCATCGGCTTCTTCTCGGCTGCGGGACGGCCTGTCTTCTTGGGCATGGGGCGATCGTATGCCGCCCAAGTCGGCTGTCGGCAGGGGCGCACCCTCCTCGGCCTCCGTCAGCGGCGTCGCCACCCCTTGGGATCGGCGAGATAGCGGTCGAGCTCGGGGTCCTCGGCCTCCGGTCGCCTGTGGTCGACGATGTCCCAGTCATCTCCGAGCGCCTGGCGCAGCCGGACGAGCGCCTGACCGGCCGCAGCGTTAAACCGGTCGCACTCCTCCTGCCGCCAGGGCCCTGGAGCCGGCGGGTCATCCCAACGCAACGCCGTGTCATGCCACCCCGCCAACCGGTCGAGCTCCTGCACGAGGTCGTCGGGTAGACCGAGTTGCGAGAGATCGATGGGATAGCCGTAACGATCGACCGTCCTGGGGTTCGACCCCCACAGCCAGGAATCGCAACCCCAATCATGCCAGTAGCGCGCCTGATACTCGGTTTCGAGGGGGTGCTCCATCGATATCAGAGTAGGTGCGTCCCGCCCCTCCCAACTATCCTGCTCGCCGTCATGATCCTCTCGGACCGCACCATCCGTGAAGCCGTCGCTTCCGGTCGGATCACGATCGACCCCCTCGGCGAAGGCTGCATCCAGCCGTCCTCGGTGGACCTCCACGTCGACCGCTTCTTCCGCCTCTTTCGCAACCACAGCCAGCCCGTGATCGACGTCAAGGAGGACCAGGAGAACCTTTCGGAGCTGGTCGAGATCCGCGACGAGGAGGCGCTGATCCTCCATCCGGGCGAGTTCGTTCTCGGCTCCACGCTGGAGCGTGTGGCGCTCCCCGACGATCTTGTCGGCCGGCTGGAGGGGAAGTCGAGCCTCGGAAGGTTGGGATTGCTGATCCACTCGACGGCTGGTTTCGTCGATGCCGGGTGGGACGGGCACCTGACGCTCGAGCTCTCGAACGTGGCCAACCTGCCGATCACCGTCTACCCCGGCATGAAGATCGGCCAGATCAGCTTTCTCGAGATGACCACCTCCGCCGACACCCCCTACGGCGCCACGGAGATCGGCTCCAAGTACCAGCACCAGCGGGGCCCCACTCCAAGCCGCTACTTCGAGAACTTCCGCCGCCGCCCGACATAGCCATTGCGCCGCCGTGACACAGATTGTGACCATCCGGTAAGTTAGAGGCACTCCCCCAGAGCTGCAGGAGACCGACAACTCGTGCTCACCAGGTACCCGATCGGAATGGCCATCACGGCGCTGGCGCTGGCCGTCGCCGCACACCGCCTCTACTACCTGGCCCGGGTCATCACCTCCGGCAAGCCGGCACCCGAACGCCTGCATCCGCCCAAAGTCGCCCAGAAGATCGAAGCGCAGCTGACGGAGGTGGGCGGCCAGCGCAAGCTCCTGAAGCGGACGGTGCCGGGCCTGGCGCACGCATTCACCTTCTGGGGCTTCACCATCCTCCTGCTGACGATCATCGAGGCTTACGGCGACCTCTTCGACCGAGACTTCTTCATACCCGGCATCGGGAAGAACGGGTTCGTCGGGTTCATCGAGGACTTCTTCATCTGCGCCGTCCTGCTGGCGCTCGTCGTCTTCTCCGTGATCCGCCTCGTCAACACCCCCGCCCGCCGGGATCGCAAGTCCCGCTTCTACGGCTCGCATACCGGTGCGGCGTGGATCACGCTGGCGATGATCGCCGGGGTGATGGTCACGCTGCTGATGTACCGGGGGGCGCAGGTCGTCACCCACAACTTCCCCTACGACCGCTGGGCGTTCGCCTCCCACGGGGTGGGGCACCTTCTGCGGGGCTTGGGCACGGGGACCAGCTCCGTGCTCGAGACGGTGTTCCTCGACCTCAACATCGCCGTGATCATGGGCTTCGCGGTGTTCCTCGTCTACTCGAAGCACCTCCACATCGTCACCGCCCCTTTCAACATCACCTTCTCCCGCCGGCCGCGAGCGCTCGGCCCGCTGGGCTCGACGCCGAAACTCGACCCGGAGGAGATGAGCGAGGACGACGTCTTCGGCGCCGGCCGCATCGAGCACTTCACCTGGAAGCAGATGTTGGACTTCGCCACCTGTACCGAGTGCGGGCGCTGCCAGGACCAGTGCCCGGCCTGGAACACCGGCAAGCCGCTCAGCCCGAAGCTCGTGATCATGGCCCTGCGTGACCAAATGCTCGCCCACGGCCCGGACATCATCTCGATCAAAGCGGCCGCCAACGGCATAGCGGCAGCGGCAGCGGCAACGGCAAGGGGGACGGAAAGGATGTCCCCGACACCGGGCCCCTCGTGCCCGACGTCATCCATCCTGACGTGCTCTGGTCTTGCACCACCTGCGGGGCCTGCGTGGAGGAGTGCCCGGTCGACATCGAGCACATCGACGCCATCGTCGACATGCGCCGCTACGAGGTGCTGATGGAGTCCGCGCTTCCCCTCCGAGGCCGGCCTCATGCTCCGAAACATCGAGAACCGCGGCGACCCATGGGGCCTCGGCTCCTCCAAGCGGCTGGACTGGACGAGCCCCCTCGACTTCGAGATCCCCGTCGTCTCCGGGACGATTCCCGACGATGTGGAGTACCTCTTCTGGGTCGGCTGCGCCGGTGCGCTCGACGAGCGCGCCCGCAAGTCGACGCAGTCGATCGCTCGGCTGCTGCACAGGGCCGGGGTCTCGTTCGCCATCCTCGGGCAGAGCGAGTCCTGCACCGGCGACCCTGCGCGCCGACTCGGCAACGAGTACGTGTACCAGATGCAGGCGATGCAGAACATCGAGACGCTCAAGTCCGCCAACGTCCGCAAGGTGATCGCCTCCTGCCCGCATTGCTTCAACTCGCTCGGCAAGGAGTACCCGGCGCTCGGCGGCAACTTCGAGGTGCTGCACCACACCCAGGTGCTTGCGCGGCTGGTGGATGACGGGAAGCTGCGGCCGGATCGTTTCGATGCGAAGGTCACGTATCACGATCCGTGTTACCTCGGTCGCCACAGCCGGGTCTACCAGCCGCCCCGTTCCGTGCTCGAGGCCGTGCCCGGTGTCACCTCGGTCGAGATGCACCGCTGCAAGGAAAGAGGGTTCTGCTGCGGCGCCGGCGGCGCACGGATGTGGTTGGAGGAGCGGATCGGCAAGCGCGTCAACCTCGAGCGCACGGACGAGGCCTTGGCGACCGATGCCGATGTGATCTCGACTGCCTGCCCCTACTGCATGATCATGCTCGACGACGCTGTGAAGGAACGCCAGCGAGACGAGCAGGTGAAGGTGCTGGACGTGGCCCAGATCCTGGAGCGTTCGTTGAGCGAGCCTGTGCCGGCCGGTGTGGCGCAGGCCCCGGCGGCCACCGCCCCAGATCCGCAGCCCGCTCCGGGCGAGACATGAGCCCGAACTTGCGCGGCTAGGAGACCGCCCTGGCGTCGGCCTCACGCAACCGTGAGGCCATCGCGGTCAGCAGCTTGCGGGTGATGGTCGGGGACTCTTTCAGCACCGATTCGAAATCACGCTGCTTGAACTCGAGGAGCGTCACGTCGGTCAACGCCCGGCAGGTGGCGGTACGCGGCAGGCGATCGAGCAGTGCGATCTCGCCGAAGATCTCCCCGGGCCCGATCTCGGCAACCTTGCGCCCCTTGCGGAGCACGGCGACCCGACCGTCAACAACGACGTAGCACGCCTGCCCGGCGGCGCCCTCGTCGAGGATCACCTTGCCGGCGGGGGCGCGAACTTCGCTGGCCCGCTGCTCGATCCCCTTGCGCTCCGGCCTCGAACATCCCTCGAACAGCCAGATCTTGCTGAGGTCCACGGCCTTGGCGGGCGACATGGGGACATGGTACCGACAACCCTGCCGGAGCGGCGGGAACTGCTGATTGTGGAGAGAATTGTGTCATGGAAGCCTCTCAGGAGCGTGGAAAGGCGCGTTTCAGACGACTCCAATACACAATCTTCTGACCATCACGGGCGTCCATGACGCCGTCCGCCCGGAGATTCGTGGAGTGTCCACGTCCCAGCCTCATCTTCGGCCCGAGGTCGAGCCGACGAGCGAGCGGCCGGCGATTGGCCGACCCTCGACGGTGCCGGTGACCGCCAAGGCCGGCTCCAACTCCTCGTCGTCTTCGTCCACGTTGTCGTCGGAGTCGCCGGAGTCGTCCAGGCGGTGGTAGTCGGCCGGCAGCGGCAGAGACTCGGGTGCCTCCTGCGGCGGCTCGACCTGTTCGTCATGGATCGCCAGGTCGCCGGATTCGAGCACCTCGTCGGGAAAGCGCAATGGCACGAACAGCCCGATGAGCTTCAGGAGCACGAACGTCACTGCACCGTCCCAGACGATGATCGTCAGCGCGGTCAGCAGCTGCGTCCACACCAGCCCTGCGTGCCCGTAGGCCAAGCCGGCCGACGAGATCGGGGAGGCGCCTTTCAGACCCAGGTACTCGATCATCGACGGGTCGGCGAAGACCCCGACGAGCAGGCCACCGCAGAGCCCGGCGATGCCGTGGGTGTAGACGACGCCGAGAGCGTCGTCGACCTTCTTGAAGATCCAGACCTTGGCGAGGTAATTCCACGCGAGCCAGACGATCGTGCAGGTGATGAGCCCGATGAAGATCGCCCCATTGCCGTTGACGAAACCTGCCGCCGGCGTTATCGCCACGAGGCCGACGATCATGCCGTTGACCGCTCCGAGGAACGTGGACTTGCGCTGCCTGGAGAAGAACATGTCGAGCACGAGCCAGGTCAACAGGGCCGTTGCCGCACAGAGGTTGGTATTGAGCACGGCGGCCGAGGCGTCGGCCCCTGCGAAGTACGGGTCGCCGCCGTTGAAGCCGTTCCAGCCCAACCAGAGGATGCCGGCGCCGATCGCTACCGGCAGGAGGTTGGTGGGCGGGAACGACTCCCGGTCGCGCCGCAGTCGGGGACCGACGGTGGCGGCGGCCACGAAGCCGGATACGCCGGCAGCGAGGTGGATGACGTACCCGCCCGAGTAGTCCAAGGCGCCCTTCTGCGCCCAGTAGCCGCCACCCCAGACGAGCATCGCGTTGACCGTGTATGCGCACGTCGTCCAAGCGGGCACGAAGATCAGCCAAGCCTTGAGGTTCATGCGACCGAGCACCGAACCTAGGAACAGCAGGGGAGTGATGGCGGCGAACACGAACTGGAAGTAGACGAGGCTCGACTTGGGGAAGCGGAAGGCAGGCATGCTGCCTTTGAGCAACGGGATCACCGCCTGCTTCTGCTCGGCTCCCGACCCGAGCGCTGATCCGGGGTGCCCGACGAGAGAACCGAGGATCCCACCGCCGAGATGCACCGGATCTCCGAAACCCATCTGGTAGGCCCACAGCACCCACACGATCAGCACGGCGGCGAACCCGCTGAAGGCCATCACCATGGTGTTGACGGCCCACTTCTTCTTCACGAGGCCGCCGTAGAGGACGGCGATGCCGGGCAGGCTCATCAAGCCGACGAGCGTGGCGGAAGTGAGCTGCCAGGAGTTGTCGCCGGGGTTCAGCCAACCGGGGTAGGGGGAGTAGGACGATGCGAGCAGGCCGCTCGCCCGCACGCCCTCGAACAGGTGGGGGGTCAGAACCATCTGATCTCCTTGGGGGTCGTCGTCGTCACGCCGCGGCGCTGCGGCGACCTCCCCAGGGAGGGTAAGGCGGTGGTGTTTCGCGGCTGTGGCCGGGCGGTGAAGGGGGTGTTACGTGAGTTTGAACGGCGCGTTTCGTGGTGGGCGGGCCGGCTCAGCCCAGGTAGCGCACGCTCATGACGCTCAACCGATCATCGAGCTCGTACACCCGCGGAACGCCCGTCGGGATCTCGAGGTCGACGATGTCGTCGTCGGAGATCCCTTCCAGGTACTTGACGAGCGCCCGCAGGCTGTTGCCGTGCGCCGCCACCAGCACTGTCCGGCCGTCCAGGAGGTCGGGCGCGATGGCGTCCTCCCAGTACGGGCGGAGCCGCACGACGACGTCGGCAAGGCACTCGGTGGGCGGCAGCGCGGAGCGCGGCACGCCGTCGTAGCGGGGATCGTTGGCGGGATGGTTGGGGTCGTCCAGCGCCACCGGCGGCGGCGGCACCGAGTAGCTGCGGCGCCAGAGGTGGACCTGATCAGCGCCGTGCTTGGCGGCGGTCTCGGCCTTGTTGAGCCCTTGCAGGGCGCCGTAGTGGCGCTCGTTGAGCCGCCAGTGCCTGCGCACCGGGATGTACGAGCGAGCGGCCTCATGGAGCGCCAGTTCGGCCGTCCGCACCGCCCTCGTCAGCACGGACGTGTGGCACACGTCGAGCGAGAGGTCCTTCTCGGCTCCCATCGCCTTGCCAGCTCGGATCGCCTCCTCCTCGCCGAGCGGGGAGAGATCGACGTCCGTCCAGCCTGTGAAGCGGTTCTCCGCGTTCCACGCACTCTGACCATGTCTGAGGAGAACAAGCTTTGGCACGGTGGGCAACTGTAGGCCGGTCCGGCTAGACGGTGATGGGAGGGGCTAAGTCGTCGTCGTCGTCACTTGAGCGTTGACGTACCACTTCGGGCCCACCTCGATGAGGGGGAGGACGAAAGTCGTCACACCGCCCCCGGGTCGTGAGGCATTGGCATAGGCGGTCGCAAAGCTCTGCCCCCGGTCCAGTGCCTTGTTCGGATCGGTGTTCGATTGGCAGGTGCTGACGCTCTTCCCGGCGAATGTCAACGAGACGCACAGCTTGCCCGTGACGGTGGCGAGGGCCTCGGTGCCGACCTCGACGACACGTCCAACCGCGAGGTTGTGCGAAGTGATCTTGGCAAGCGCGGTGAACGCCTCGTTCGCCCGGCAAGTCGGCTGCGCCACGGGAAGCTCCAGAGAGCAGACGGCGGAGAAGTTCCCGGCAGCGATGTCGGCGACCGCGGTGTTGGCGACCGCGGTAGGGCTGGCGGTGCTCGATCCGCCGCTGAGGACCACGATCAGGATGATTGCCACCACTACTACGAGTACGACGACACCGGCGATCTTGGGCTGCTTCTTCACGAACGCTGGCAGCGGGACAGATGTCGACCGTCTCACTCCGCGCGTCGAGCCGGCGCCCGAGCCCCAGCTCTCGCCCCACTGCCTCTGTTGAGCACCTTGCTGCTGCGGCCCACCTGCCGGCTGCGCCGCCGGGCCCCAGTACGGCTGCGCCACCGAGCCGGGATACGACTGCCCCGCTGGGGGCGCCGGGCCCCCAACCGGCTGGCCGGCCGGCGCCTGATACTGCTGGGCGGGCTGGAAAGGAGACGGCGCCCCGACGTTGGCCGCCGGAGGGACCTGGTTCCGCACGTCCGGATGCTGTTCGGGCGGGTACCACTTGCCGTCCGAGGCGATCCACCAACCGGGTCCCTGCGAGGTGTCGCTCACGACGTCATTGTCGCATGTGCAGGATCGCCAAGGTCGCTTCAGCCTCCAGATCATTGCCGACGGCTTATGTTGGCGCCGCCGGTTCCTCGGGTAGCGCCATATCGTGGCGGGATGGTCCGTCTTCATCCCGACGAGGTGGAGATCTCGGACGACGTGGTTGCTGCCCTGATCGCCTCGCAGTTCCCCGACTTGGCCCATCTTCCTCTAAGTCGCTTCGCAGGGTCGGGAACCGTGAACGCCATCTACCGCCTCGGCGACCACCTTTGCGCCCGCCTGCCCCTGACGGAGGGCTGGGCCGGAAGCGTGGGGCACGAGCGACGGTGGTTGGCTCGGCTGGCGCCGCACCTACCGCTGCGAGTGCCGGAACCCGTGGCGATCGGCGAACCGGGCGCCGGCTATCCGTTCCCATGGGCGATCTACCGCTGGATCGAGGGCGACGGCTATTCCCGGGCGGCGGTGGTCGACGAGGCGAGAGAGGCGCGACGTCTGGCCGAGTTCGTCAAGGCGCTGCGCACCATCGACTCGGCTGGTGCGCCTCGCGGCGGCAGGCCGCCGCTGGTCGAGGTCGACCTCGAGACGAGGCAGGCCATCGAGCAGGCGCACGAGATCGACCGCTCGGCTGCCATGTCGGCGTGGGAGCACAGCCTGAATGCGCCGCCCTGGCAGGACGAAGATCCCGTCTGGGTGCACAGCGACCTGCTGCCCTCGAACCTGCTCTTGCGAGACGGTCGGTTGGTGGCGGTGCTCGACTTCGGGGCGGTCGCGATCGGCGATCAGGCGATGGACCTGATCCCAGCCTGGAGCGTGTTCGGATCCGTCGGCCGTGCTGCCTACCGTGACGCTTTGCAACCGGACGATGGGGTCTGGCACCGCGCCCGGGGTATCGCGCTCTCCCAGGCGCTGTTGATCATCCCCTACTACCGGGAAAGCAACCCGAGGTTCGCTCGAGACGCGATGCAGACTGTCGCCGAGGTCCTCTCCGACTTGGGCTCGGGAGCTGCCTGACCTCCCGGAGGGCGTGGTCGACGCTGCCGGCAGACAAGGCCGCGTTCAAAAAGCCCTGGTCAGGTGCCAATCGCGTAACGGGCCGAGCCGGCTTGACAACACCGGACTCAACTTCGTTATAATCAACATACGCAACTTGGCGGGATGGTCCCGGCAAGGGGTTTACGAACGTTTTGGAGGCGACATCAATGCCTAAGGCCGTCGGTATCGACCTCGGCACCACCAACTCGGTCGTCAGCGTCCTCGAGGCTGGCGAGCCCACAGTCATCCCCAACGCCGAGGGGAACCGCACGACGCCGTCGGTGGTTGGCTTCGCGAAGTCCGGCGAGGTGCTCGTCGGCGAGATCGCCAAGCGCCAAGCCATCACCAACCCGGACCGCACCATCCGCTCCGTCAAGCGTCACATGGGCACGAGCTGGACGATCGACATCGACGGGAAGAACTACACCCCTCAGGAGATCTCGGCGCGCATCCTGCAGAAGCTGAAGCGGGATGCGGAGTCGTTCCTCGGCGACACCGTCCGCCAGGCGGTTATCACCGTCCCGGCCTACTTCGACGACGCCCAGCGCACCGCCACCAAGGAGGCCGGGCAGATCGCCGGGCTCGAGGTGCTGCGGATCATCAACGAGCCGACCGCGGCCGCCCTCGCCTACGGGCTCGACAAGGAGGGCGCGGAGCAGACCGTCCTGGTGTTCGACCTCGGTGGCGGCACCTTCGACGTGTCGGTGCTCGAGATCGGCGACGGCGTGTTCGAGGTGAAGTCCACCTCCGGCAACACCCACCTCGGCGGTGACGACTGGGACCAGCGGGTCATCGACTGGCTCGTCAAGACCTTCAAGGACACCGAGGGTGTCGACCTGGCCAACGACAAGATGGCCATCCAGCGGCTGAAGGAAGCCGCCGAGAAGGCGAAGATCGAGCTCTCCGCCGTGCAGGAGACGACGATCAACCTGCCCTTCATCACGGCGACGACGCGATGGCCCCAAGCACCTCGACCTGAAGCTCACCCGGGCCAAGTTCCAGGAGCTGACCGCAGGACCTCGTCGACGCCTGCAAAGGCCCGTTCGAGCAGGCGATCAGCGACGCCGGCATGACCAAGGCCAACATCGACCACGTCGTCCTCGTCGGCGGCTCGACCCGTATGCCTGCGATCCAGGAGCTCGTCCAGTCGCTCACCGGCAAGGAGCCCCACAAGGGCGTCAACCCGGACGAGGTTGTCGCCGTCGGCGCCGCCATCCAGGCGGGCGTGCTGAAGGGCGAGGTGAAGGACGTCCTTCTCCTCGACGTCACGCCGCTCAGGCTCGGCATCGAGACCAAGGGCGGCATCATGCACCGCCTGATCGAGCGCAACACGACGATCCCGACCAAGCGCTCGGAGGTCTTCACGACCGCCGAGGACAACCAGCCGTCGGTCGAGATCCACGTCCTCCAGGGCGAGCGCGAGATGGCGATGTACAACAAGACGCTCGGCAAGTTCCAGCTCGTCGACCTGCCACCGGCCCCTCGCAGCATCCCCCAGATCGAGGTCACCTTCGACATCGACGCCAACGGCATCGTGCACGTCTCGGCGAAGGACCGGGCCACCGGCAAGGAGCAGTCGATGACGATCACCGGCCAGTCGTCGCTGCCGAAGGACGACATCGAGCGGATGGTGCGCGACGCCGAGGCGCACGCGGCGGACGACCGGCGGCGCCGTGAGGAAGCCGAGGTTCGAAACAACGCCGACACCCTCGTCTACCAGACCGAGAAGGTCCTGCGTGATCAGGGCGACAAGGTCACCGGCGACGAGCGGGAGAAGGTGGAGTCCGCCCTGCGCGAGACCAAGGACGCCCTCGGTCAGCAGGACGCCGATCTCGAGAGGATCAAGTCCGCTACCGAGAAGCTGCTGACGGTGTCGCAGGGCTTCAGCCAGCGTCTCTACGAGCAGGCGGCTGCCCAGCAATCTGCTGCAGGCGGCGGGGCCTCCGCGGGCCCGGACGGCGGGTCCTCCTCCTGCCTCCTCGGACGAGGAGGTCGTGGACGCCGAGATCGTCGAAGAGCCAGGCGCATGAGCCACGACGCCACCCCGAACAGCGAGGGCGAGAGGCCCGAGGACGAGAGCTCGCAGAGTCCGCGTCCCGCAGATGCCGCAGGGTCTGAAGAGACTGACGCGATCGAGGGGACTGAGGCGCTGAGGGGGCTGAGGGTGCGAGCAGAGGCGCCGGCGTCCGAGGATGACCTGGCCGAATTGATCGAGGCGGAGGCGGCGGCGATCGTGGCCGAGGCGGCGGCTGACAGGGCCGCCGCTTCCGGCCCGACGGGGAGCTCCTCGCGAGACCCCTTGGCCAAGGCACTCGCCGAACGTGACGAGTACCTCGACCTCTCCCGCCGCGTCCAGGCGGACTTCGAGAACTACCGCAAGCGGATGATCCGCCAGCAGACCGACCTCCTCGACAGGGCCAGTGAGGGCCTGATCAGCCGGCTTCTTCCGTTCGTGGACGCGCTCGACCTGTCGGCCGCCCACGCCACGCCGGGTCCCGACGCGGACACCTTGGACAAGCTGCGGGGGCTCCTGCGTGACGTGCTCACGAGGGAGGGGATGGAGCGGATCGACGAGGTCGGTGTTCCGTTCTCGACCGGAGATCCACGACGCCGTGGCCCGTGAGGAGGTGGCCGGCCCTGGTGAGGAGCGGGACTCGGACGGGTCCGAGGGTGCCGAGGGTGCCGAGGGAGCTGGTGCCGAGGGGGCTGGTGCCGAGGGGGCTGGTGCCGAGGGGGCTGGTGCCGACGGTGCCGGCAATCCGGAGAAGCCCGAGAAGCCCCAGAAGCCGAAAGACAAAGAGAAGCGTAAGAAGTCGGAGGCCCGGGTTGACGGTCCCGTGGTCGTGGAAGTGATGCGCCCCGGCTTCAAGCTCAAGGGCAAGGTGCTCCGGCCGGCGATGGTGAAGGTACGGGGCTAGAGACGGAGAGAGAAGAGCAGAGCAGCAGAAAGCAGCGCAGCAGCAGAAAGAGAAAGAGAGAAGGAAGGAAGATAGGGCAGATGGCACCCCAGCGTGAGTGGTTCGAGACGGACTATTACAAGGTCCTTGGCGTGGACGAGTGCCACCGACAAGGAGATCACCCGCGCCTACCGCTACCTCGCCAAGAAGTACCACCCGGACGCCCACCCGGGCTCCGAGGACAGGTTCAAGGAGATAAGCGCCGCCTACGAGGTGCTCGGCGACGCCGACAAGCGCAAGGAGTACGACGAGGTCCGGCGCCTCGGTCCGCTCTCTGGGATGACCGGTCGGCGGCGGCGACGGGCAAGGCTTCAGCTTCCGCATCGACGACCTCTCCGACCTGTTCGGTGGCCTTTTCCGCGGGCGGCGGTGGCCCCGCCTCGCGCACGCGCCGCACGTGGAACCGGCGGCCCGCAGCGCGGATCGGACCTCGAAGCGTCGCTCCACCTTGACTTCCAGGAAGCCGTCGAAGGTGTGGTCACCTCGGTCAACGTGACGAGCGGGGCCGTCTGCCACACGTGCGCCGGGCTCGGCACGGCCCCGGGGTCGAGCCCGGTGGTCTGCTCCCGTTGCGGCGGCATCGGGCTCCTCAACGACAACCAGGGACTGTTCTCGCTCTCCAGCCCGTGCCCCGACTGTGGCGGCCGGGGCACCAAGATCCTCGATCCCTGCCCGGTCTGCGGCGGCAGCGGAGTCGAGCCGAAGGGCCGCGTCGGTGAAGGTGCGCATCCCTGCCGGCGTCGACGACGGGCAGCGCATCCGTGTCAAAGGACGTGGCGAGGCAGGACGCAACGGCGGCCCCTCCGGCGACCTCTACGTCACCGTCCAGGTCGCCCCCCACCCCCTGTTCGGCAGGCGAGGCAAGGATCTCACGCTCACCGCGCCGATCTCCTTCTCGGAGGCCGCCCTCGGCGGCACGGTGATCGGTTCCGACGCTGACGGGGCCGGTGTCCCTGCGGGTGCCGGCTGGGACCAAGAGCGGGAGGACGTTTCGAGTGCGAGGACGGGGGTTGCCTTCGGGCAACGCCACCGGCGACCTCCTCGTCACCGTCGAGGTTGCTGTGCCCAAGCAGCTGAACGACGAGCAGCGCAAGGCGGTCGAGGCGCTGGCCGCCGCCACTCCGGAATCCCCGCGCTCACACCTCGGGACGTGATGCGATGCCGATCGAACAATCCAGCCGCCGTGCCGTGTACGTGATCTCGGTGGCTGCCGAGATCGCCGGCGTGCACCCGCAGACGCTCCGCATCTACGAGCGGCGGGGGCTGCTCGAGCCGGCCCGCACCGGGGGCGGCAGCCGCCGCTACAGCGACGCCGACATCGCCCGCGTGCGCCGCATCCAGCAGCTGACGACCGAGGGGCTGAACCTGGAGGGCGTGCGCAAGGTGATCGCCCTCGAGTCCCAGCTCGAAACCATCCGCCAAGAGCTCGAGAAGGTCCGCGCCGAGGCGCGCGAGGCCGTCGAGAGCACCCATCGCCAGTACCGGCGGGACCTCGTGCCCGCCCGCACCAATCTCCTGCCGGCCCGCTGGACGCGGTCCCAGAGCTCTGGACCCGGTTCGGGCCGCCCATAATCGACGAAGGAACCAGCAACTCGAAATGGCACTAGACCCCAACCGCTGGACGCTGAAGACCCAGGACGCCGTAGCGGCAGCACTGGATCTGGCGCGCGCCTCCAACAACCCGGAGGTGACGCCCGACCACTTGATCTCGGCGGCGCTGTCTCAGGAGGACGGCGTCGCCATCCCGCTGCTGACCGCGGCTCGGCGAGAACCCGCTCACCCTGCAGAACAGAGCTGCCGACGCCATCGCGAAGCTGCCCAAGGCCTACGGCGGCGCAGAGCCGCAGATCGGTCGCCAGCTGCGTGACGCCTTCGACCGTGCCGCCGAGGCGCAGCGCGAGATGGGCGACGAGTACCTCTCCGTCGAGCACCTGCTGCTCGCTCTCGCCGACCGGCTCGCCGTGCCCCGCGACAAGATGCTGGAGGCGCTCCGCCACATCCGCGGCAGCCAGCGCATCACCTCGCAGACGCCGGAGGACACCTTCCAGGCGCTCGAGCGTTACGGCCGTGACCTGACCGAGCTCGCCCGCCAGCGCAAGCTCGACCCGGTGATCGGCCGGGACGAGGAGATCCGCCGCGTGATCCAGGTGCTGTCCCGGCGCACCAAGAACAATCCCGTGCTGATCGGCGAACCAGGCGTCGGCAAGACGGCGATCGTCGAAGGGCTCGCCAACCGAATCGTCGAGGGCGACGTCCCCGAAGGCTTGAAGAACAAGCGCGTCGTGGCGCTCGACCTCGGCTCGATGGTCGCCGGCGCCAAGTACCGGGGCGAGTTCGAGGAGCGCCTGAAGGCCGTCCTGAAGGAGATCACCGACGCCGAGGGCGAGGTCGTCACCTTCATCGACGAGCTGCACACGATCGTCGGCGCCGGCGCGGCCGAGGGAGCCATGGACGCCGGCAACATGATCAAGCCGATGCTGGCGCGCGGCGAGCTGCGCATGATCGGCGCCACCACTCTCGACGAGTACCGCAAGCACATCGAGAAGGACGCCGCCCTCGAACGCCGCTTCCAGCCCGTCTTCGTCGGCGAGCCTTCGGTGGCGGACACGATCGCGATCCTCCGCGGCCTGAAGGAGCGCTACGAGGTCCATCACGGGGTCCGCATCCAGGACGCCGCGCTGGTCGCTGCGGCCGTGCTGTCCTCCCGCTACCTGACCGGGCGCTTCCTGCCGGACAAGGCGATCGACCTCGTCGACGAGGCGGCCAGCCGCCTGCGCATCGAGATCGACTCGATGCCGACCGAGATCGACGTCGTCACGCGCCGGATCCGCCAGCTCGAGATCGAGAAGGTGGCGCTCTCCAAGGAGACGGACCCAGGCTCGGTCGAGCGCCTCGCCAAGCTGGAGGAGGAGCTCGCCAACCTACGTGAGCAGGCGAGCGGGATGACCGCCCACTGGGAGTCGGAGAAGGAGGCGATCGCCGCCATCCGCGACCTGAAGGGGCAGTTCGAGGAGCGCAAGGGGCGAGGCGGAGCGCAGGGAGCGCGAAGGCGACCTCGGCGGTGCTGCCGAGATCCGCTACGGCGAGCTGCCGGCCCTGCAGCAGCGGATCGACGAGGCCACGACTCGCCTCGCCGAGCTGCAGTCGCAGCAGAAGATGCTGAAGGAGGAGGTCGACGAGGAGGACGTGGCGGACGTGGTCTCCAAGTGGACCGGCGTCCCTGTGTCGCGCCTTCTCGAGGGCGAGCTGCAGAAGCTGATCCGGATGGAGGACGTGCTCCACGAGCGGGTCGTCGGTCAGGACGAGGCGGTAGGCGTGGTCGCCAACGCCATCCGGCGCTCGCGGTCCGGCCTCTCGGACCCGAACCGGCCGATCGGCTCTTTCCTCTTCCTCGGGCCGACCGGCGTCGGCAAGACCGAGCTGGCGCGCACCCTGGCCGACTTCCTGTTCGACGACGAGCGGGCGATGGTCCGCATCGACATGGGCGAGTACCAGGAGAAGCACTCGGTCGCGCGCCTGATCGGCGCGCCGCCCGGCTACGTCGGTTACGACGAGGGCGGGCAGCTCACCGAGGCCGTCCGCCGGCGCCCGTACTCGGTGGTGCTCCTCGACGAGATCGAGAAGGCGCACCCCGACGTGTTCAACGTGCTGCTGCAGGTGCTCGACGACGGGCGGCTGACCGACGGTCAGGGCCGGACGGTCGACTTCACCAACACGGTGCTGATAATGACCTCGAACCTGCCGGGTGATCCCCGCGACTTCTTCAAGCCGGAGTTCGTGAACCGGATCGACGAGATCGTGCGGTTCCGCCAGCTCGGGCGGGAGGACCTGACGAAGATCGTCGACATCCAGCTGCGGTCGTTGCGCCAGCGGCTGTCCGAGCGGCGGCTGGACCTGGAGGTCACGCCCGAGGGCGAGGAGCTGCTGGCCGAGCATGGCTACGACCCGACGTTCGGCGCCCGCCCGCTGAAGCGGGTGATCCAGCGCGAGCTCGGCGATCCGCTTGGCGATCGCCCTGCTGGAGGGGCGCTATTCGGACGGGGACACGGTCAAGGTCGGCGTGGAGGACGGCAAGCTCGTGTTGGTCTGACGGAGTTTCGCCCGCCGGGGCGGGATCCGGGTCGTCCAGTCATCGGGTGCCACCCGACTACACTGGCCGCACGTTCGGCCGGCCTCCGCCTGGTGCGAATGACCCAACAGCCGTCTCCCGAGGAGTGCTGTGCCCGCGACCGTCGTGGTCGGAACTCAGTGGGGCGACGAGGGGAAGGGGAAGCTCACCGACCTCCTCGCCAAGGACATGAGGCTGGTCGTGCGCTACCAGGGCGGCCACAACGCCGGCCACACGATCGTCGTGGACGGCGAGACCTTCGCCCTGCAACTGATCCCGAGCGGCGTCCTCTACTCGCACACGGTCCCCGTGATCGGCAACGGCGTCGTCGTCGACCCGGCCGTCCTCCTCGCCGAGCGAGCCGCGCTCGGGGAGCGGGGCATCGACACCAGCCGCCTGGTCGTCTCCGGGAACGCCCACCTGATCATGCCGTACCACTACGAGCTAGACCGGGTGACCGAGCGGTACCTCGGCAAGAACAAGCTCGGCACGACCAAGCGCGGCATCGGCCCCGCCTACGCCGACAAGGCGGCACGTATCGGGTTGCGGGTGCAAGACCTTCTCGACCCGAAGATCTTCAAGGAGAAGCTGGACGTCGTGCTGCGCGAGAAGAACGCCATCCTCGCCAAGGTCTACAACCGGCTGGCGCTCGACGGTCACGAGATCGCCGGCAAGTACCTGGACGAGTACGCCCCGCGCATCGCGCCGATGATCACCGACACCGTGGCCCTCGTGCACGAGGCGCTGGAAGCGGGCGAGCAGGTGATGCTGGAAGGTGCGCAGGCGACGTTCCTCGACCTCGACCACGGCACGTATCCCTACGTGACCTCCTCCAACCCGACGGCGGGAGGAGCCTGCGTGGGTTCCGGGGTGGGGCCGCGGGACATCAGCCGGGTGGTCGGGATCGTCAAGGCCTACACGACGCGGGTCGGCTCGGGACCCTTCCCGACCGAGGTGGAGGGCGAGCTCGCCGACCGCCTCGTCGAGGGCGGCCGCGAGTACGGCACCAACACCGGCCGCCGCCGCCGCCCAGGCTGGCTCGACCTGGTGATGATCAAGCACGCCTGCCGGTTGAACACGGTGTCGGAGATAGCCGTCACGAAGCTCGACATCCTCTCTCCCTTCGACCCGATCAAGGTGTGCGTGGCCTACGAGGTGGACGGGGAGCGCACGACCCGCATGCCCTACCACCAGTCGGTGCTCTACAAGGCCGAGCCCGTCTACGAGGAGCTGCCGGGCTGGGGTGCCGACCTGAGCGGCTGCACCTCGGTGGACGACCTGCCGGCGGCTGCACGCGACTACCTGAACCTGATCGCCGACTTCACGGGGGTCCCCGTGTCCTTCGCCGGCGTCGGCCCCGGCCGCGAGCAGTACGTGCAGTTCGCCGCATGACAGGTTCCTCCTCCTCGCTACGACCCATCTGCGTCGTCGGCTCAGGCGCCCGCGAGCACGCCCTCGCCCATGTGATCGCCCGCACTCATGACGTCGTCGTGACGCCCGGCAACCCGGGGATCGGCGGCAGGTCCGCTCAGGGCTTCAGGATGTGGTCGACCGTCGGCGCCGGCCGAGGAGATCGATGCCGGCCTCTATGTGATCGGCCCGGAGGCTCCGCTCGTCGACGGGCTTGCCGACCGGCTGCGGTCACGGGGCCATCTCGTCGTCGGCCCCGGCGCCGACGGCGCCCGCCTGGAGGGCTCGAAGGCGTTCATGAAAGAGGTGCTGGACGGAGCCGGTGTGCCGACCGCCCGCTGGGGCTCGTTCGCGGACGAGAGGGACGCGCTGCGCTTCCTGCGGTCGCTGCCGGGGCCGTACGTGGTCAAGACGGACGGCCTGGCAGGGGGCAAGGGCGTGCTCGTCACGGGCGACCTGCGCGAGGCCGAGGAGGACATCAGAGCCAAGCTCTCCGGCGCGGTGTTCGGCGGCGCCGGCCGGCGGGTGGTCGTCGAGGAGTGCATGGAAGGCCCGGAGGTGTCGCTGCTGGTGCTCTGCGACGGGACGAAGGCCCTGCCATTGGCGCCGGCGCAGGATTTCAAGCGCGTGGGCGACGGCGACACGGGGCCCAACACGGGCGGGATGGGCGCCTACTCGCCGGTGCCGGTCGCCGGCGAGGAGACCGTCGGCGAGGTCATGGAGTGCATCGTCGAGCCGACGCTCGCCTACCTGAACAAGATCGGGATCGAGTACCGCGGCGTCCTCTACGCGGGGCTGATGCTGACGGCGGAGGGGGCGAAGGTAGTGGAGTACAACGTGCGTTTCGGAGATCCCGAGGCGGAGGTGGTGCTGCCCCGGGTGGATGGCGACTTGGCGGAGCTGCTCTTCCAGACGGCGCAGGGCTCGCTGCCGTCGGCTCCGCCGCGAGCGGCGCCGGAGTACGCCGTCTGCGTCGTCCTCGCCTCGCCCGGCTACCCGCTCGCCCCCCGCACTGGAGATCGGATCGAGGGCGTCGAAGAGGCGCAGTCGGTCGAGGGCGTCACGGTCTTCCACGCCGGCACCCACCTCGACGACGAGGGGCGCCTGCGAAACTCCGGGGGAAGGGTGTTGACGATCACCGCCGAGGGGAACACGCTCGCCGAGGCTCGGCGCCGCGCCTACGAAGCGGCAGGCAAGATCGAGCTGCCCGGCAAGGTGATGCGCACCGACATAGCCGAGGAGGCTGCCCGCCTGTGATCCGGCCGTGATCCCCCGTTACTCGCATGCCGGAGATGGCGGCTCTGTTCAGCGACGAGGCGCGCTTCTCGAGCTGGTTGGAGATCGAGCTGCTGGCGCTGGAGGGCTGGGCACAGCTGGGAGTGGTCCCTACGGAGCACGCCAAGGCCGCCCGCCTGCGCGCCCCCACGGTCGACGCCGACCTCGTGCGGCGGATCAACGAGCGGGAGGCGGTCACCGACCATGACGTGGCCGCCTTCGTGGACGTCGTGCAGGAGGCGATCGGAGCGCCGGAGGGTTCCTGGATCCATCACGGCCTCACCTCCTCGGACGTCGTCGACACGGCGCTCTCGGCGACGTTGGTGAAGGCGGCAGACCTGCTGATCGAGGCGGCGGCGGGCCTCGTCGCCGCATTGCGCAGGCGGGCCATCGAGCACCGGCTCACCCCGATGGTCGGTCGCACGCACGGCATCCATGCCGAGCCGACGACGTTCGGGCTGAAGATGGCGCTGTTCTGCATGCAGGTCGAGCGGGACCGGCAGCGGTTTCTGCGGGCCCGCCAGGCAATCGCTGTCGGCAAGCTCTCGGGCGCGGTCGGCACGTACTCCAACATCGACCCCTCGGTCGAGGCGTACGTGTGCGGGCGGCTCGGCCTCACGCCCGTGCCCTCCACCCAGGTCATCGCCCGTGACCGTCATGCCGAGCTGGTCTGGGCGTGCGCTTCGGCGGGGGCGACCGTGGAGGCGCTGACGACCGAGTTTCGCCACTTGCAGCGCACAGAGGTGGGAGAGGTCGAGGAGCCGTTCGCCGCCGGGCAGAAGGGCTCGTCGGCGATGCCCCACAAGCGCAACCCGATCACCAGCGAGCGGCTGTCCGGTCTCGCCCGGGTGCTGCGCGGCTACCTCGGGGCGGCGCTCGAGGACGTCGCCCTCTGGCACGAGCGTGATATCTCGCACAGCTCCGTCGAGCGGGTCATCCTGCCCGACTCCTGCCTCGTCACCTACTACGTGCTGCGCCGGGCGACCCGCGTCGTCGACGGGCTCTTGGTGAGGGAGGACCGGATGCGCGAGAACCTCGTCGATCGCTCGCACGGCCTCGTCTTCTCGCAGCCCGTGCTGCTGGCTCTCGTCGGCGCCGGGCTGACCCGTGACGCTGCCTACCGCATCGTGCAGCGCGACGCCCGCCAGGCCTACGAGGAGCGCCGGCCCTTCCGGGACGTGCTGGAGGCCGACGACGAGGTCACCGCAGCGCTCGGGGAAGAGCGGGTGAAGCCGGTGCTGGACGAGGCGTTCGATCTCGAGCGGTCGCTGCGCCATGGCGACCGGACTTTCGAGGTGCTCGAGCAGATGATCGTGGAGGAGCAGGACCTATGAGCGAGAAGAGGAGCGCGCCGTGTCGTTGAAGCACATCTATTCCGGGAAGGTCCGCGACATCTACGAGGCGGGCGACGGCCTGCTGCTGATGGTCGCCTCCGATCGCATCTCGGCCTTCGACCACGTCTTTGCGGAGCCGGTGCCGGACAAGGGCCGGGTGCTCACCGCCATGACCCAGTTCTGGACCGACGAGCTGGCGGGGATCGCGCCGACGCATCTGGTGACGACCGACCCGGCAGGCTTCCCGCCGGAGGCGGAGGAGATCGCCGGCGCTGCCGGGCGGGCGATGCTCGTGCGCAGGGCCGAGATGGTGCCCCTCGAGTGCATCGTCCGCGGCTACATCTCCGGCTCGGCATGGAAGGAGTACAAGGCCTCGGGCACGATGCACGGCATCGCGCTGCCGGTCGGCCTGCGGGAGTCCGAGCGCCTGCCGGAGCCGGTATTCACGCCTTCCACCAAGGCGACCGAGGGTCACGACGTCAACATCTCCTTCGAGGAGGCGTGCAAGACCGTGGGCGAGGATCTGGCGACGCGCCTTCGTGACGTCTGCCTGGCGGCCTACCGGCGCGGCGCGGACAAGGCGTTGGAGAACGGGATCATCATCGCCGACACCAAGTTCGAGCTCGGCCTGATCGACGGCGAGCTGGCGATCTGCGACGAGATCCTGACGCCTGACTCGTCGCGCTTCTGGCCGGCCGACGCCTGGGCACCGGGATCCGCACCTCCCTCCTACGACAAGCAGCCCGTACGCGACTGGGCGGAGTCGACCGGTTGGGACAAGGAATCGGCGCCCCCTCCCATGCCGGCAGAGGTCATCGAGGCGACGCGGGATCGTTATGTGGCGGCCTACGAGAGGATCTCCGGGCGGAGTTTCGCGGATTGGTGGGCATGAGAGTTCGAGGCCGTCGTCGAGATCCGGGGCCTCGACGGCCTGGCCGATCCGGAGGGGCAGACGATCGAGCGAGCGCTGCCGGCCCTCGGCTTCGAGGGGGTCAGCGACGTGCACGTCGGGAAGGTGATCACCCTCTCGGTCGAGGGGCCCGACGAGGCTGCCGCCCGCCGGCGGGTGGAGCTGCTCTGCCAGCGCCTGCTGGCGAACCCTGTCATCGAGCGTGCCGAGATCGACTTGAAGGCGGCCCCTTGAGCGCTCGCGTCGGCGTGGTCGTCTTCCCCGGCTCGAACTGCGAGCACGATGTCGTGCACGCCGTCGAGATGGCGGGGGGGACAGGTGAGCTCGTCTGGCACGGCGCCAGGAGCGTTGCCGGGTTCGACGTCATCGTGCTCCCGGGCGGCTTCGCCCACGGGGATTACCTCCGTACGGGCGCGATAGCCCGCTTCTCGCCGGTGATGGAAGCAGTCGCCGCCTTCGCCCGCCAGGGCGGCCCGGTCCTCGGCGTCTGCAACGGCTTCCAGGTGCTGGCCGAGGCGGGGCTCGTCCCCGGTGCCCTCCGCCGGAATTCCGGCCTCCGCTTCATCTGCACCACGACCGAGCTCGAGGTCGTGTCCGCTCGCTCCGTGCTGACGCGCGGCGTCGAGACCGGCACGATGCTGCGCATCCCGATCAACCACTACGAAGGCAGTTACACCTGTGACGCAGAGACGCTCCGTCGCCTCCGTGACCACGACCAGATCGTGCTGAGATATGCGGACAACCCGAACGGGTCGGTCGCAGATATCGCGGGGGTCAGCAACGAGGCCGGCAACGTGGTCGGCTTGATGCCTCACCCGGAGCGGGCATGTGACCCGTTGACAGGTTCAATGGACGGCTTGACGCTCATCCGGTCGCTGGTCTCGGGCGCTGACAGCGCCGTATCGGAAGGCGAGCGAGCCACGCTCGCTGCCGTCACATTCCCCGGTTGATCCCGGCCTTCTCGAGCACGCTCGTCGGAACACCGATCTCGCGCCACGTCGAATAATGGATCCCCTTGCGCTCGCCATACGCCCGTGCAGCTGCGGCGAAGTCGGCCTCGAGCGTGCCCATGTCGTCCACCGTACCGTTGCTCTTTCCAGCGGAAGCGGTGAGATCACGGCGTGCTTGGAGAAGATGCAGTCTCTGAAGCGGGTCCGCGGTCGGCAGCTTCTCGTCGATCATCGTCAGCTGCTTGCGGGCAGAATCCTCGGTCCGCTTGCGCCCCCGCTTCGGCCGATTTCTCTCCAATGCCTCGAGATAGCGACGGACGGCACGACCTTCGGCGCGGCCCTTGGCGAGAGCCTCCTTGTGGGCAACCGTCATGCTGGAGCGCTTACGTGCGGGTGCAGCCTTAGTCGCGGCCGGAGTGGACTTCGTTGTCTTCTTGGGTGGCATACCCAACAGTATTGCAAAGAACATATCTTGTCGCCAAACAATGCCCTGACGATCTCGCATGGAGCCCCACGTGGAGGATGAAGCGATGCCGGAAGAAGGCGAGTTGATCGCTCGCGGGACGCACCGCGCTCTCGGCCTTACAGATGACGAAGCCTCTCTGATCGTGAGGATTCTGGGACGTCCGCCGACCGAGTTGGAGCTGGCGATGTACTCGGTGATGTGGAGCGAGCACTGCTCCTATAAGTCGTCACGGGTGCACTTGCGCCGCTTGCCGACCGAGGCGCCGCACGTCCTTGTCGGGCCGGGCGAGAATGCCGGAGTGATCGATGTGGGCGACGGGATCGCCGTCGCCGTGCGCATCGAGAGCCATAATCACCCTTCCGCGGTCGAGCCCTATCAGGGTGCTGCAACAGGTGTGGGCGGGATCCTTCGCGATGTCTTCACGATGGGGGCGAGGCCGATCGCGTTGATGGATCCACTGTTCATGGGGCCCCTCTCGGACGCTCGCAGCAGGTGGATATTGGATGGCGTCGTTCGTGGAATCGCCGGCTACGGGAACTCGGTGGGAGTGCCGACCGTTGGCGGTGAGACTGTCTTCTCTGATTGCTATTCTGGCAATCCGCTGGTGAACGTCTTCTGCCTCGGCGTGCTCCCCAAGGATCGGCTCGTGTTGGGGCGGGCATCCGGTGTCGGAAATCTTGCAGTGCTGCTCGGTTCGCGCACCGGACGGGACGGAATCGGCGGCGTGAGCGTGCTGGCGTCGGCTGGTTTCGCGGGTGGAGATGATGATGAATCAGGCTCGAAACGTCCCAGTGTCCAGATCGGCGATCCCTTCGAAGAGAAGCGTCTGATCGAGGCCTGCCTCGCCCTCCTCGACGCCGGCCTCGTGGTCGGGATCCAGGACCTCGGAGGCGCCGGCCTCACGTGCGCCACTTCCGAGACAGCGGCCCGCGCCGGCCTCGGCATGGAGGTCGACGTCTCGGCGGTGCCTTTGCGGGAGCGGCGAATGACGCCGGTCGAAATCATGACGAGCGAGAGCCAGGAGAGGATGCTCGCCATCGTCGCCCCGCAGTCGCTGCCTGAGGTGATGGAGGTGTGCGCGAAATGGGAGATCCTCGCCACCGTGGTCGGCCGGGTGGTGCCTGCCGCCGGGGGTGTCGGGCTGCTTCGAGTCCGCGAGGGCTTCGACGGCCCCGTGCTGGCAGAGGCCCCGGCGGCATCGCTCGCCGACGAGGCGCCTCTCTACGACCGCCCGGCGGCGCCCCCTGCGGAGCTGGAGGCGCGGCGATCTTCGTCCGCCGCGGCGCTGGCTCCGCCCACCGACGCAGGCGCCGATCTGCTCTCGATGCTCTACGACCCGGCGTGGATCTTCCGCCAGTACGACCACATGCTCTTCCTCAACACGGTGGTCGGGCCCGGCGAGGGCGACGCCACCGTGCTGCGGCTGGCGGGTCCGGGAGTGCCCTGGACAGGGAAGGGACTGGCGCTGTCGGCCGACTCCGCCCCCGGCTGGTGCGCCGTCGATCCCCGGGCAGGCACGGCCATGTTGGTGGCGGAGTCGGCTCTCAACGTCGCCTGCGCCGGAGCGCGACCAGTCGCCCTCGTCAACTGCCTCAACTTCGGCAACCCGGAGCACCCGGAGGTGATGTGGCAGCTGTCGGAGGCGATCGACGGGATGGCGGAGGCTTGCTCTGCGCTCGGGATCCCCGTCATCGGCGGCAACGTCTCGCTGTACAACGAGAGCGGCGGTGTCGACATCGACCCGACGCCCGTCGTGGCGACTGTCGGGCTGATCGACTCGCTCGACCGCAAGCCGCCCACTTTTGCGCTGGCCGACGGCGCCTCACTGGTGCTTCTCGGGCCCCGCTCGTCGCAGCTGGCGGGCAGTCGCTGGGCCCGCCAGTGCCGCGCCTTTGCCGGTGGCACGCTGGCGCCGCTGGACCTGGCTCTTCATCAGCGTTTGATCGTTTTCGTCGCCTCTGCGGTTGGTGGCGGTCTGCCTATGGAGGCAATTCACGACGTCTCGGACGGCGGCCTGGCGGTCTGCCTGGCGGAGATGGCGGCCGCATCCGGCGTGGGCCTCGTGGCGTCGGGCGTCGGGGGGCACGGTGAGCTCTTCTCGGAGGCGCCGTCTCGGGTGCTGATCTGCACCCGCCAGCCCGAGGCCGTGATCTCCGGGGCCTCAGAGGCGGGACTGGAGGCCGTCGAGATCGGCAGAGCAGGAGGCGAGCGTTTGGTCATCGAGGGGCTGGTGGACCTCGCCGTGGCCGACGTGGTCAGCGCCCGGTCGAGACGGATCTCAGAGGCCCTCGACCTGGTCTCCCACTGACAGACGTTGACGAGGCGTGTCATCCGGGTGAGCGCCAGCGCTCACCAATCCGACACAGTTCAAGCCTCGCGGTGGATGAGGAAGGTCCCTGTCGCCCTGCTCACCAGCCGTCCCTCGGCGTCCTCCACCCTCGCCTCGGCGTAGGCGACCTGCCGGGTCATCCGCACCACTGCGCCGCGCACTGTCAGCAGCTCGCCCACCGAAGCAGCCCGCATCAGCTCCGTCTTCATCTCCAGCGTCGCCTTGGTGCGGTCACGGCCCAGCAGCCCGGCGTTGGCGGCGAAGTTCATCGCCGCGTCGAGCACCACCGCATGCACACCTCCCTGGACGATGCCGTGCGGGTTGCAGGCCAACGGCGTGGGCGCCCAGGAGGCTGCCGCCCATCCTGCTTGATCGTCGGGCTCGATGCCGTAGTCGTTGAAGCTGGCGCCGATCGCCTCGATGATCGCCATCCCACCGTCGCCGAGCCAGCGGTCCATGTTCTTCGTGGCAGGCTCGGCGACCTTCTTGTTGGTCCTGGTCGCCTTCGTCCTGGTCGCCTTGCGCGGAGCCGTGGCTCTGGTGGCTTTGACGGCGCTGGTGGCGGCTCTTCTTGTTCGGGTCGCCGGCTCGGTGGGCGCGGGTGCCGGGCGCTTACGGGCGCGGGCGCCCGGTGTCGACGCGTCGGCGGCGGGAGTGGCACGAGCGGCGCGAGCGGCGGAGGTGGGTGTGGCGCGAGCGGGGGAGGCGGGAGGGGCGGCCCTGGGTGACATGCCCGCACCGTAGTCGCCGCGGCCGTCGATGCTCGCAGGCCCTTCGCCAGGCAGGCCGGCAGGGCAGGCTGCGGGCAGGCTGGACAGGCCGCTTTGCGTAGCGGGCCTAGTGGCGTCAAAATACTGACTGATACGTCAGTTTGGGAGCGGCGAGAGAACCAGAGCCACGAGAGGGACGAGAGGTCGCCATGACGAACGCAGTGATCGTTGATGCAGTTCGGACGCCCGGAGGCAAGCGCAACGGCAAGCTCGCCGGCTGGCATCCCGTCGACCTCGCAGCGGAGACCTTGAAGGCACTCGTCGAGCGCAACGACCTCGATCCCGCCGTCGTCGACGACGTGATCATGGGATGCGTGATGCAGGCCGGCGATCAGTCGGTCAACGTGGGGCGCAACGCAGTGCTCGCAGCCGGCTTCCCCGAGTCGGTGCCCGCCACGACCATCGACCGCCAGTGCGGCTCCTCCCAGCAGTCGATGCACTTCGCCGCCCAAGGCGTGATGGCCGGCCAGTACGACGTGGTGATCGCCGCCGGCGTCGAGGCGATGAGTCGAGTCCCGATGGGAGCTTCCATCGGGTCCGGGGTCGGGTTCCCCTTCGGCCCGCAGGTGATGGCTCGCTACAGCGAGCGGGGTGGACTGGTCGGCCAGGGCGAGTCAGCCGAGCTGATCGCCGACAAGTGGAACCTCAGCCGCACGGACCTCGACAGCTACGGGGCGCTGTCGCAGGAGAGGGCTGCCAGGGCGACCGACGAGGGTCGTTTCGAGCGGGAGATCGTGCCGGTCGAGGTCCGGGACACCGAGGGCAAGGGAACCGGCGAGATCCTCTCCACCGACGAGGGCATCCGCCGCGGCACCACGGTCGAGACCCTCGCCAACCTCAAGCCCTCCTTCCGCCCGGAGAACGGCCGGGTCACGGCCGGCAACTCGTCCCAGATCACCGACGGCGCGGCTGCCGTGCTGATCATGAGCGAGGAGAGGGCCTCGGCACTCGGCCTCACCCCCCGTGCCCGTTTCCATAGCTTCGCCGTGGTCGGGGTCGACCCGATCACCATGCTCACCGGCCCTATCCCTGCCACCACCAAGGTCCTCGAGCGGGCCAAGCTCACCCTCGACGACATCGACCTGGTCGAGATCAACGAGGCGTTCGCCTCCGTCGTGCTGGCGTGGGAGAAGGAGCACCGCCCGGACATGGAGAAGGTCAACGTCAACGGTGGCGCCATCGCCCTCGGCCACCCCCTGGGCGCCTCCGGGGCCAAGCTGATGACCACCCTCCTCAACGAGCTCGAGCGCACCGGCGGCCGCTACGGCCTGCAGACGATGTGCGAGGGCGGCGGCATGGCCAACGCGACGATCATCGAGCGCCTCGGCTAGCCGCCCGGCTCGGCGGAAACAGCCATTCCACAGCGTGTGGAAGGGCTGGGGAGAACTACAAGGATGTAGTTCGAGCAGCCCTGCTTTCGCAGGGGCGGCTCTCGGGAGCCCGGCTCAGCGCCACTGCGTCGCCATCACGGCGCCGGCGAGGATGCAGAACAGGCCCCCCGCGAGCGCCCAGTTGGAGGCCGGGTTCCAGAACACCTGGGCGTAGTTGACGACGATCACCACCAGGCCGACGAGGAAGATGGCCAGCATCGTCCATGGGAACCAGGGCGGGCTCTGCTTCTTGTAGTTGGGGATCGGCGGGGTGTAGCGACCGCTCGGCGCCTCCGCCCTCGGGGTGGCCCGCCCCGGTGTCGTGCGGCCCGGTGTCGTCCTGCCCGAGGTCGTGCCAGCCGACCTGCCTGAAGCGGCCCTGCCTGAAGTGGACCTGCCTGCGGACTTGCCGGCAGCGGGCGTTGTGGTCGCCGTCCTCGTCCCGCTCGCCTTGGCTCCCGCCTTGCCACCGCTCGCCTTGGCACCGCTCGTCTTGCCCTCCGAGGTGCCGTTGGACACGGCGCCCTTGGACACGGCGCCCTTGGACACTGCGCCCTCTCGGCGAGCCTTGCCCGCAGGCGTCTCTTCCGGCGCGGCGTCGTCCGCAGAAGTCATGGCGCCAGGTTACCTGCCCCTCGGGACACCGTTAACCTCGGCGCCCGTGGGTGTGCGCGTGGTGGTCGTCGACAACTACGACAGTTTCGTCTACAACCTCGTGCAGTACCTGGGGGAGCTCGGCGCCGAGCCGATCGTGATCCGCAACGACGCCGGCGACCTCGGCACTGTCCGCTCGCTCGAACCTGACTGCGTGCTGATCTCACCCGGACCGGGACGGCCTGAGGATGCCGGGATCTCGAACGAGGTGATACGCGTGCTGGGCGGCGAAGGCGTGCCGATCCTCGGTGTCTGCCTCGGGCACCAGTGCATAGGCGAGGTCTTCGGCGGGGAGATCGTGCAGGCGCCGGCGATCATGCACGGAAAGACGTCTCTCGTCCAGCACACGGGAGCCGGCGTTCTGGCCGGACTGCCCGTCCCTTTTCAGGCAACCCGTTACCACTCCCTGATCGTCGACGCCGCCTCGGTTCCCGAGTGCCTCGAAGTCACCGCCAGCACCTCCGACGGGGTCGTCATGGCACTCAGGCACCGCGAGCTGCCGATCGAGGGCGTGCAGTTCCACCCCGAGTCGATCCTCACGACCGGCGGTCACGACCTGCTGCGCAACTTCCTCGGGATGGCGTCCGCCCGCTAGCCGGCTCGCTAGTGCTTCGGCTTGGTCGTCGTCGTCGGGCCGGTCGTTGTCGTCGTCGTCCCGCTGGTCGTCGTCGTCGTAGACGCCGGCGTGGTGGTGGTGGTCGTGCTCGGGCAGGTCGAACCCCGCACGCCGACGAAGATCGTGACGTTGGAGCCCTGCGGCTCGGGCGTCGTCGGCACCGGGTTGGTGCTGAGCACGATGTTGACCTCGCTCGGGTCGCAGACCGGCTCGCTCTGCGGAACCGGATTGAACCCGGCCGTGTAGAGCGCGCTCTTGGCGACGGACACCGGGTCGTTGATCACGTCCGGGACCGGGATCTCCGGCTCCGAGATGTAGAGCGTGATCGTGGTCCCCACCGGCTCGAACCTTCCCGCAGGTGGACTGGTGCCCGTGACCTGGCCTCTCTGTACCGTGTTGCTCGGCTGAGGCACCGTCGTCGGCGACACGATCAGGTTCAGGCCGTCGAGGATCGTCGTCGCCTGGGTGACGGTCTTCCCGCTCAAGTTCGGGATCTGGACTTGAGCCTTCCCGGTCGCCACATAGATCGTCACCGGCTGCGCGAAGGACCAAGTCTGGGCCGGCAGGGGCGACTGGTTGAAGACGCTGCCGGCCGGCGTGTTGTTGCCGGCGGGAGGCGGGCCGGAGTCGACTCGCGGCTTGGCCGTGAAGCCGCGGGACTTGAGCTCGCTGAGGGCTTTAGCCTCGGTCTTCCCGATCAGGTTGGGCACCGGGCCGGCGTTCGGCCCGGTGGAGACAGTCAGCATGACCATGTCGCCCGCCTGGACCTCCGTCGGGAAGCCTGGGCTGGTGCTCACGACGATCCCTTTGCTGGCGGCGTTCGCCTCCTGCTGGACCTGCCAGGAGAGCTGGTCCTTCTGCAGCGTCTGCTCAGCGGACAACAGCGGTTGGTGGACCACGTCGGGGACGTCGAAGAACGGCTTGCCGCCGAAGTACCCGAGTTGGCGGCCGCCGTAGAAGGCGAGGCCGACGATGACGAGGATGAGAGCGACGGCGGCCGCTGTCCACTCGAGGGTGCGGCGCTTGGGGAACTCCGGCACCTCGGCTGCCGTGGCGGCGGCTGTGGTGGTCGTTCCGCCGGCGGGCGGAGCAGCAGCTCCCTCTGCCAGCGCGTTCCCGGCCGCCACGGCGGCAGCGGCGCCAAGCGCACCGACGCCGGCGCCGGCAGCCACGTCGGCCATCGTGCCGGTGGTCGTCATGGCGCTCGTGTCGGCCGCGCCGAGCGAGTCGGCGGCCGCACCCTGAGCCAGCACCGGCCCACCCTGCACGAAACGCTGCAGGTCCGACTGGAACTCCTGCGCACTCGCATACCGATCTGCTGGCTGCTTGGCCATCGCGTGGAGGATGATCGCCTCCAGCGCCACCGGCACCGCCGGGTTGATCGTCCTCGGCTCGGGGGGAATCTCCCGCACGTGCTGGTAGGCGATCGAGACCGGCGTCTCACCGGTGAAGGGCGGCTGCCCGGTCACCATCTCGAAGAGCACGACGCCGAGGGAGTAGACGTCGCTTCGCCCGTCGACGCCGAGCCCTTGCGCCTGCTCGGGAGAGAAGTAGGTGGCGGTACCCATCACGAGCCCGGTCTGCGTGACGTTCTCGTCGGCCCCTATCGCCCGGGCGATCCCGAAGTCCCCCACCTTCACCTGCCCGTCGGCGGTGATCATGATGTTGCCCGGCTTGATGTCCCGGTGCACCACCCCGTGGCGGTGGGCGTAGGAGAGCGCCTTGGCTATGTCGGTGGCGATGCCCGCCGCCTGATTGGGCGCCAGCGGCCCCTGCGAGCGGATGATCGACGACAGCGGCTCGCCGTCGACGTACTCCATCACGATGTAGTAGGTCCGGTCCGACTCTCCCCAGTCGAAGACCGGCACGATGTTCGGGTGCGAGAGGTTGGCGGCGGCCTGGGCCTCCCGGCGGAAGCGATCCACGAACGATCGGTCTGCCGACAGCTCGGGGAACAGCATCTTGAGCGCGACGGGTCGGTCCAGGAGCAGGTCCCGCGCAAGGTAGACCTGAGCGGTGCCCCCACGGGCGATCTGGTGGCTGAGCTCGTAGCGCCCGTTGTAGATGGGCGGCGAGATGTTCGACATGTCCAGCAGAGCCTATTCGGGGCGGGGACGCAGCCCGGTGTCAGGCGGTGGGGTCATGGTCCGATCCCGTAGTAGTCCTCGTACATCTGGCGGACGACCGGGCCGGCGATGGTGGCGCCGGTCGGCGTGCACCCGTAGACCTGGGGTGGCGCCGAGACCACCGCCGCCACGACCAGATCGGGGGTCTGTCCGGCCGCAGCGGGGGCGAACGAGGTGACCCAGGCGTCGGCTCCGCAGAGGCTGTTGTTGGGCTGAGCCGTGCCCGTCTTACCGGCCACGCTGAGGCCATTGGAGAAGTCGAAGGGCGACAGCACCCCGTACAGGGTCCCGATGTTCAGATGGGTCGGACCGAGCATCAAGGACCGCACCTTCGCCGCCGTGGCTGCCGACGTCGCGTGCAACCACGGATGGTCCTTGTAGCGATAGATGATCTGGCCCTGCTGGTTGAGGACGTAGCTGAGCACGTGCGGCGTCATGATCGTCCCGCCGTCCGCCATCGCCGCCGAGACCATCGCCATCTGCAACAGCGTCGCCTCGTCGTCGAACTGCCCGATCGCCGAATACGCCGCGTCGGCCTCTGTCGGGAGCTTGTTCACCGTGTCGAAGTTCGGCTGAGTGGCGTCGGGCAGGTCGATCGGCGACGGCCTGTCGAAACCGAACGCCGTCGCCTCCGTGTAGAGGTTCTCCGCTCCGAGCAGGATCCCGATGCGGGCGAAGGTCGTGTCGCAGGACTGTGCGAGGACGTTCGCCAGCGTGCCCACGGCGTTGGGGCAGAACCCGCCGCCGTAGTTGTGGAAGGGGACGGAGGTGCCGGGGATCAGGAACTTGCTCTCTCCCGGCCAGATCCGGGTCGCCAGCGCCGGGTCGTGGTCGAAGATCGCCGACGAGGTGACGAGCTTGAAGGTGGAGCCCGGCGGATAGGTGACGTTCGTCACCCCGTTGTTCAGCGGCCCCTTGCCGTTCGCGGAAACAGCGGTGCTCGTCAGGTACTTGAAGTACTGGGCGGCCGCAGCGGCGTTGGAGGTGGAGAGCTTGTTCGGGTCGTAGGAGGGGTTGGCGTACATCGCGTAGATGGCGCCGTTCTGCGGGTTGAGCACGACGACGGCTCCGGTGCGCCCTCCGAGGGCGTTGGCCGCGTCCTGCTGGAGCTTCGACGAGATCGTCGTGACGACGTCGTTCGTCTCCACCGACTGGGTGAGGATGTCGCCGATGGTCTTGACCTGCGACTCGTGCATGTCGAGGTACTGGTTGTAGGAGGCCTCCACGCCGTAGGGGGCGGCGGCGGCGGTGGGGTCGAAGTATCCCGTGATGTCCTCGTAGAGCGGCCCGTCCGGGTACTTCCTCTCCCACACCTTGTTCTTGCTCTCGACCGACATGGCCATCACCTTGTCGTCGGAGCTGAGGATGAAGCCACGCTGCGAGGTCCAGAAGTTGGGAGGCAGCGTCGTCGTGGTCGTCCCCCCGGGCAGCCCGTGGGCCTGCCGCACCTGCCAGTTGTTCAACTGCACGAACAGCAGCAGGAAGCACGAGATGAAGAAGATGCCTAGCCAGCGAATGCGATGGTCCATTCAGTGTCAGCCTTACCCGGTCTTGGGGGCGGTAGTCGGGGTGGTTCCGGTCGGGGGCTTGGTCGTCGTGGGTGGCTTGGTGGTCGTCGTCGGCGCGGAGGTGGTGGGAGGAGGCGTCGTCGGTGGGGCAGCGGTCGTCGGCGGAAGGGTGGTGGTCGCAGGGAATGTGGTGACGGTTGTCGTCGACGGCGGGGCGATCGTCGTGGTGGTGCCGGGGTCGGCGACGGTCGTCGGGGGCGGGAGGGTGGTCGTGCTGGCGAACAGCGGCAGTTCGGTCTCGTGCCGGACGAGGAGCTGGACGTAGGTCTGGGCGCCTCCGAAGGACGATTCGAGGACGCCCGACCGCACGTTCGCCAGGTCCGGGGGGATCAGTTTCGAGGTGGTGATCGGCGTCTTCTCGACGACGGTCGGCATGAACCACAGGAAGCCCCCTGGCCGTCCGTGGAAGATGACCACCTGGTTGCCCTGCAGTCCCACGTAATAGGACTCGTCCGCGAACCAGGCGACGACGGCACAGGCGCCCCCGAGGAGGGCCGCAAGCAGGATGGAGAAGATGATCACCCGCCCGGTGACGATCCGCTCCCCCGGCGCACGGCCCCTCGGCGCCACGAGCATGATCGGACGCTGCCCCTGGGTCCGCGGCGGCTCGCCTCCACCGCCCGCGCCGCCTGTCCCGCTGTCGAGATCTCCGTTCATCGTGCCTGCTGATCCGGTGCCGACCGCCCCTGCGCCGGCTGCCCCTGTGCCCGCTGACCCTGTGCCCGCCGCCCCTGGGCCCGCTGCGGCTGCGCCCGCTGCCGCCGCAGCTGCCGTTGCCGCCCTTGCGGCCACAACTCCGGTGACGCCGACGGCAGCAGTCGACAGTCCTGTCGGCGCGCCGGCATGAGTCTCGCCGACGGCGGGCTCTTCCGGTACCGCGCCCTCGGTGACGGCGGGCACGGCACCGGTCAGGCCCTCGGTGCTGCCGGCCGGCCCGGACTTGCGAGGCTCCGGCACCGGCCACGTAGCGCGATCTCGAGCCCGCTCCATGGCCGCCGGATCGGCGTCGTTCCAGATGTCGACGACGACTGCAGTCACGTTGTCGTTGCCGCCGTGGGCGAGCGCCAGGCGGACCAGCTCGTGTGCGGCCTCGTCGGGGTCGTCGTTGCCGCCGAGGACGTCGGCTATCTCGTCCTCCGAGAGCTCGTTCGTGAGGCCGTCGCTGCAGAGCAGGATGCGGCCGCCGTCCGGGGGGACGAACTCCCAGACGTCGACGTCGACGCCGGGATCCACGCCGAGCACGCGGGTGACGATGTGGCGATGAGGGTGTGTCGCCGCCTCGGCCGGTGTCAGCTCACCGCGCCTCACCATCTCCTCTACGAGGCTGTGGTCGTCGGTCACCTGTGCGAGGTTGCCCCGATCGAACAGGTACGCCCTCGAGTCACCGACGTTGACGAGCGCCAGGTGCTGGTCGCCGTCCTGGTCGACCAGGGCTGCCGCCGTCAGCGTGGTGCCCATGCCGCGCAGCGACCGCGACGCCCGCGACTGCTCCCAGATCGCGTTGTTCGCCTTCTTGACCGCATCTACCAGCCCCTCCGAGGAAGGGGCACTGCGGTACGCCTCGACCAGCGTCTCCACCGCCGTACGGGCGGCCACCTCGCCACCGGCGTGACCACCCATTCCGTCCGCAACGGCTACCAGGTCGTCCGAGACGACGAGGCAGTCCTCGTTCGACGCCCGGACCCGGCCCCGATCGCTGGCCGAACCGCTGCGCAGCCCCCTCAACGGGCGACCTCGAGGATCGTGCTCCCTACCTTGATGCGGTCCCCCCGCTGGATCCGAGCCGGCCCCGTCAGGCGGGTCTCGTTGAGGTAGGTGCCGTTGGTGGAACGGAGGTCCTCGACCCACAGGTCGCCGTTTCGAGAGAAGACCCGAGCGTGGACGTTGGAGGTGAAGGTGTCGTCCTCGAGGCATACGGCGCAGCCGAGAGAGCGTCCGAGGGTGACCTCCTCGCCCAGCTCGTAGATGCGACCGCGGCGCTGCGGTGGGTCGACGACTCGCAGCCTGAGGGGCACCTTGCGGTCGACGGCGGACTGTGAGGGCGCGGCGGCAGGAGCCTTGTCAGGGCGCGACCGGCGGACCTCCACCCACACCATCCGGATGGCGTAGATGAAGAACAGCCAGATAAGCGCCAGCAGGAAGTACTTGAGGATCTCCAGCAGCGCGTGCGGCGCGTTCAACCCTGTGCCTCCACTACCTGGTCACCCACAGTGCGTTTCTAGTTCGTCTACGAGTCTTCGAAACGCATCGTCGTCGTCCCGATCGTGATCGTGTCCCCGTGCGTCAGCCTCTGCTCCCGGACTCGGGTTCCATTTACCCTGGTCCCGTTGGTGGAACCGAGGTCGACGAGGACGACCGCGTCGCCGTCACGGCGAATCTGGGCGTGCCGGCGGGAGGCGTTCGGGTCCGTGAGCACGATGGCGCACTCGGGCAGCCTGCCGACGGTCACGATGTCGTCGCCGATACCGACTCGCCGGCCGTCTGCCATCACCAGCCAGTGGACGGGGACCGCCTCCCCCTCGCGCATCTCGCTCAGGATGTCGTAGCTGTTGGGCGAGAGCTCGGGGGACCACCCGATCTCCACCTCCACCGGTCCGACGAACTGGTAGCCCTCGGACTTGGCGTGCTCCTTGGCTGCGTCGGCGAGCTCGCGGAGAGCACGTCGACGAAGTTCCCGAAACGGTCGTAGTCCTGCCTCGACAGCAGCACGTCGAACGAATTGGGCGTGATGAGGCCCCGGACGGAGACCGTCCGCTGGAGATCCATCTCGCGGGTGAGCCGCCGCCCGATCTCGACCGGTTGGAGCTCCCCACGGAACGCCTTGGCGAAGGCGCCCTCGACGAGACGTTCGAGTCGCCGTTCGAACTGCTGCAGACCCATGGTGCCGTCGAGAATACCTGCTAGGCGCCGAATTCAACCGCCACCCGCCACGAGCCGGCCGGTCGGCTATCGTTGTCGCACTCCGGGCGAGTGGCGGAATTGGCAGACGCGCAGGATTCAGGTTCCTGTGTCCGCAAGGACGTGGGGGTTCAAGTCCCCCCTCGCCCACCAGACCAGACGAGACCATGACCGCCCTCCACCCCAACGCAGCCCGTGTCCAAGATGCACTGCGGGCGGCGGGCTCCGACGCCGAAGTAGTCGAGCTGTCCGAGTCGACACGGACCTCGGCCGAGGCGGCAGCCGCCCTCGGCGTCGAGCAGGGCCAGATCGCCAAGTCCCTCCTCTTCCTCGCCGACGGGGAGCCGGTGCTGGCGATCCTCTCGGGAGACGACCGCCTCGACCTCGAGCGCCTTCGCCTGCTGACGGGCGCCACGAAGGTCGAGCGGCCCGACGGTGCGCGGGTGAAGGACCTCACCGGGTTTCCGATCGGCGGCGTCAGCCCCGTCGGGCACCGGGGCGACAGCGGCCTGCGAATCGTGCTCGACCGTGGGCTCGCCGGTTTCGATGAGATCTGGGCTGCGGCGGGCACGCCGAACGCGGTGTTCCCGACCAGCTTCGACGAGCTGGTCTCTGTGACCGGGTGGTGAAGTTGCCGATGTGCGGGAACTCCCCTCGCCCTGAGGGAACTCCCCTCGCCCTCCGAAGCGAGAGAGTCCGGTTGAAGCACTTGCATTCGTGGGATACGGTGCGATTGCTGAAGGGAGGCAGTGCTCGAATCGAGCGGGCTTCGTTTCGCTGGGGAAGAGGACGACGTGGACGCCACTCGCCGGGGACTCGTGGCGTCGCGCATGGGGAAGGCACTGACGAAAGGATCACGGATGTTGCGAAGGCATCGGATGGCGGTCGCGATCGGTAGCGCCGTGCTGGCGCTGAGCGGCCTGGCCACGGTCGGAGCCGGCGCCGTCCCTGCAGCGGCGAACGGTCGGCAGGGTTCGGCGATGTGCGGCACCGCCACGACGGCGACCTACAAGCACGTCGTCGTCATCATGGAGGAGAACAACTCCTACGGCAGCATCGTCGGGTCCTCGAAAGCGCCCTACATCAACAGCGTGATCGCCGCTTGCGGGTTGGCGACCGACTACCACAACATCACGCACCCGAGCCTCCCCAACTACATCGGGGAGACCGACGGGATGACGCTCTCGCAGCTCAAGCCGTACTATCCCGACTGCGACCCGACAGGCAAATGCACGGTACCCGCCACCCACAGCAGCATCTTCCAACAGCTGAACACCCACGGTGGTTGGAAGGGCTATGCCGAGTCGATGCCCTCGAACTGTGACAAGACGGACTCTGGCAACTACGCCGCCCGCCACAACCCGGCCGTCTACTACCTCGGTCTCAAGAACTGCTCCACACGTGACGTCCCTCTCGGCACGACGACGAGCTCGGCGCTGCTGAAGGACTTCTCGAGCGAGACGACCGCGCCGGCGCTCGCCTTCGTGACGCCGAACCTGATCGACGACATGCACTCGAGCTCGATCGCGGCCGGCGACAGCTGGCTCAAGACCTGGCTGCCGCTTATCACGGGCACCACCGTCTACAAGGACAACGACACGGCGATCTTCATCGTCTGGGACGAGGGTGAACCAGCCACCACGGGCGAGAACTGCGTCAACAGCACCGCCCAGGACTGCCACGTGGCGATGATCGTCGTAGCTCCGACCGTGACCCCGGCCTCCAGGTGGGCACCGACTACAGCCACTACTCCTGGCTGAAGACCACTGAGGACCTGCTCGGGGTCCCCGAGCTCGGGCAGGCCGCGACTGCGACGAGCATGGTGGCCGGCTTCAACCTCTGAGGCCCCGCTGAGCGCCGCGCCCGACTTGATCCTCAGCGGCGGCAGGCTGCTCGGCCGCCGCGAGGACAGCCTGGCGATCGGCGGTGACCGCATCGTCGCCATCGGCGGTGCTGGCGAGATCTCGGCCCTGGCGTCGGGCAGGACGGAGACGATCGACATCGCGGGGCAACTCGTCATCCCCGCCTTCGGCGACGCCCACGTGCACGCAGTCGGTGCCGGGCTCGAGTCGCTCCGCTGCGACCTCACCCCTTACAAGACCAGGCACGAGTACCTGCAGGCGATCAGCCGCTACGCGGCGGCGCTGCCGCCCGACGCCTGGGTCCTCGGAGGCGGCTGGTCCCTGGAAGGGTTCCCGGGAGGCAAGCCGGAGGCGGCGGACCTGGAGGCTGCGGCCGGCGGACGACCGGTCTTCCTGCCGAACCGTGATCATCACGGCGCATGGGTGTCCCCGGCCGCGGTGGGGCGTGCGGGTGTGGATCGCGATACTCCCGATCCGGCCGACGGACGTGTCGAGCGGGGTGCCGGCGGCGAGCCGAGCGGCTTGTTGCACGAGGGGGCGATGCGGCTGGTCGGGGACCTGGTGCCGCCCACCGGAGCCGCCGAGCTGGCCGCCGCTCTGCAGGTCGCACAGCAGAGGCTGCACTCGCTGGGCATCACCTACTGGCAGGACGCCATCGTGGGGAGGGCGGTGGAGATCGGGGTGGAGGATAGTTTCGAGGCGTACCGGAGGGCGGCGGAGGACGGGACGCTTACGGCCGACGTCGTCGGCGCCCTCTGGTGGGATCGCAACAGGGGACTGGAGCAGATCGACGACCTGCTGGCACGGCGCGAGCTAGCTGGCGCTGGGCGCGGGCGGGGCCGGTTCAGGGCCACCACCGTCAAGGTGATGGTCGACGGGATCTGCGAGACCTTGACCGCAGCGATGTCCCGCCCCTACGACACCGGCGACCATACGCACCGCGGGGAGCCCTTCATCGAGCCGGAACTGCTCGACGCTGCCGTGCGGATCCTCGACGAGCACGGCTTCCAGGTCCACTTCCATGCCATCGGCGACCGGGCGGTGACCCTGGCACTTGATGCGGTCGCCGGTTTGCCGCCGGCCTCCCGGTCTGCCAATCGCCACCACATCGCCCACCTGCAGTTCGTCCATCCCGACGACCTGCGCCGGTTGGGCAGCCTCGGTGTGACTTCCACCTTCCAACCGATATGGGCGGTCCTAGATCCTCAGATGGAGGAGCACACGCTGCCCCTCATCGGGGCCGACCGGGCCGGATGGCAGTACCGCATCGGAACGGTTGCTTCTCTAGGCGGCCGCCTCGCCTTCGGAAGCGACTGGCCGGTCTCCAGCCCCGACCCGATCCAGGGGATCCATGCGGCGGTCAATCGCAGCCTCTCGACTCGTGTGGGGCGTGCGGGCACTTCCGAGTGCGACGAGACATTCCTCCCCGAGGAGGCCGTCTCCTTGTCGACGGCGTTGGCGGCGGCGACGAGCGGCGTGGCGTGGGTCAACCACTGCGAAGCCGAGCGGGGCCAGCTGGAGGTCGGCATGAGGGCCGATCTCGCGGTGCTGGATCGGGACATCCTGGCCGGCTCCCCGCAAGAGATCGGTGAGGCGAGTGTCGTGATGACGGTCGCCGGTGGTCGCGTCGTGTTCGGGCAGGAGTGAAGTGCCGGCCCCGGATGAAATCTCGCGCGCAGTAATCGACATAGGACGTCGATTGCTGCACATCGGATGAGCCTGAATGATCCCGAAACCGGCGTCAGGCGCTCAGCGCCAGCTGTCCCGGTAGCTCACCAAGCCGTGCGTGGGGCTGAGGAGCGAGCCGGACAAGGTGCGCTCGGAGCTCCTCATGTGCCAGCGGGCGAGGCGTTGCGCCCCTTCCAGCGCCAGGCCGAGATGGTCGGCGGAGCCCGACAGGTCATGCAGGCGGCCCGGGTCCTCACGAAGGTCGAACAGCAGGGGCGGCAGGATCTCGGAGTCGGCGGCGAACTGCACGTAGCTGAGGTCGGCTGTGCGCACGACGGCGAGTGAGCAGTGGTCCATCGGGAGGCCGAGGAGGCTCTCGGCGAGGCGAGTCTGCGGGTTGCGGAAGTCCCATTCGTAGTGCGCCTCGTCCCGCCAGTGCTCGGGCGGCTCGCCGGCGAGGAAGGGCGTCAACGGCCAGCCGTCCATCTGCAGCGGCACCTCCAGCCCGAGCCAGGCGAGGATCGTGGGGGAGACGTCGACGGACTCGGTGAAGCTGCCGACGACCGAGCCCCGCCCGCCGTCGCCGCTCCGGGTCGGGTCGGCGACCACCAGCGGGACGTGGTAGCTCTCGTCGAAGTAGCCGAGCTTCTCCATGAACCAGTGGTCGCCACCCATCTCGCCGTGGTCGCTCGTCAGCACCACCAGCGTCGACTCGGCGAGCCCCGCCGACTGCATGTACCCGAACAGCCTCCCGAGCTGGTCGTCGACCTCGGACTGCATGCCGTGGTAGGTGGCGCGGGTCTGCCTCCGCTCGATCTCGTCGTCGGGGGCGGAGACGACCGGGATGCCCAGCAGCACCCGGTTGAGGAGGTGCACCTCCTTCTCCTCGTCCTTGGTCCTATGGCCGACGAAGTCGGGCACGTCCTCGGCGGCGTAGAGGTCGTGGTAGCCGGGCGGGTTGCGCCGGGGTGGATGAGGGCGGATGTAGGAGACGTGAACGAAGAAGGGGTCTTCGCCGTGGCGCTCCAGCCATTCGATCACCTTGCCGGTCATGAACGCCGTCTCGGTCTGATCTCTCCGAAACCTTGCCGGAGCCCACGTCGATCCATGCTCCCCCGCCCCGGGCCAGGAGAGGTCCGGCTCGTAGAGATCGTGCGGGTCGGAGGGGACGTCGACGCCCTGCTCCGCCAGCCACCTGCCCCACTCGCGGCTGTGCGCCTCGTAAGGGTCGTGGACCTCGGGCCTCATACCGGGCAGCACGCCCTCGTAGGTGCGCAGCCGGGGATCGTCGGCCGCCAGGTCCCGTGGGTCGGCAGCGGTGTCGGTGTAGCCGAATAAGACCGGGTCGTAACCGGCGACCCTCGCCTCACGGGCCACGTTGGTGAAGCGAGCATCGAGCGGAGTCCCGTTCAGCACCGAGCGGTGGTTGTGCATGTAGAGCCCGGTGTAGAGCGAGGCACGGCTAGGGCCACAGGGGGCGGCGTTCGCCCAGTGGTTGGCGAAGAGCACACCCCGCGCCGCCAGTGCATCGATGTGAGGCGTGCGGACGAGTGGGTGGCCGGCGCAAGACAGGGAGTCGCCGCGCCATTGGTCGACCGTGATGAAAAGGACGTTGCGATTCATGTCTTCGGGCGCAGCCGTGCGGGACCCTTGTCCGGCAGAGGAGTCAGGCGAGAGGGAAGCCGGCGGAGCCGCTGGAGTTGCCGGCGGCACCGGCGCCGCCGGGGCCGCTGAATCCGCCCGGTCCCGCCGAAGGCACTCGGCCCGCCGAAGGCACCCGGTCTACCCGGCCCCCCTGGTCCACCCGGTCCGCCGAAGGCACCCGGTCCGCCCCATCCGCCAGATCGCTCTGGCCCGGGCACGGAGCCGGCAGCGCCGAAGGCGACCACCGATGCGTCGAGGGTGGTGTGGTCAGAGGAGATCGTCCCGGCGGCGAAGAGCACGTCGCCCTTCTTAACGCCGGACAGCGAGGCGGTCTTGCCGTCTTGCTCGTACTTGGTGGCGGATGAGACGTCGATCGTCCTCCAGAACCCGTCCCGGTCCTGGACCACGATCACGTTGCCGGCCACGCTGACCACCGTCCCGCCGAGGCTCGGCGCCTGGATGACTATGGCGGCGGCGGTGATGGTCGTCGATGACCCGGAGGAGTTTTCGCTGCCGCCGCTCGGGCGGTTGGGAAGGACCGCCACGTGCTCGCCCACCGCCAGCGCCGAGCGGCCGACGTCGAATGGACCCTCCAAGTACTTGGTGCTGCTGTCGGTGTCCACGACGAGAGTCTTCGACGTGGTGCCACGGGTCACCTCGATCGTGACCGAGGAGGCGCCGATCGACTTCACGACGGCCGCCGGTACGGGGCCGAAGCAGACCCCCGCCACCGCCCCGAGCGCCTTTGCGTCCGGCCGGACCCGACCAGCTTCCCGGGCTCGAGCTGGGTGTGGAAGTCGAGGTCGTGCTCGACGAGGCGAGGGGAGCAGAACCGTGGGTGGCGGCGGCGCCGATGCCGTAGCCGCCGGCCGCCACCCCGAGACAAAGAGCCGTCCCGGCCCCGGCCCTGAGGACCTTGCTACCACCAGGACGGGACTTGGCCGAGCTTCTCGGGGAGCGGCGCTGAAGGGAGCATCTGGTCTTCCATCGCCCTATTGCAGCACTTCGACATTGGAGCACGCGGGGATTCAGCTGAGTGTTGCCGGTCGACGGGGCCGGGCCGATAGCTAGGTCGCCTGCAGGCTCCCGGTGGCGATCACCTGGGACTTGCCGCTCACGATCTGCGCAGTCCTGATCGAGCTGAGCGGAACCGGAACCGGAGAAGCCCAGGAGCCGTAGCCGTCGACGAGCCTGAAGGTGCCGAGATCGACGACCTTTCCGCCGGCGACGCGCACCTCGCACTCCACCCAGCCGTTTGCGGTCCCGTCGTCGACCGTCATGAACAGCCAGGCCGGCTTTCCCGGGTAGGTGTACACGGCGCCGATCCTCTGGTGGCTCGATGTGGCCACGAGCTGTGCGGTCGACTGCCACCCGTTGACGTCCAATGATTGCGCCGGCACGGGGGCGTGGTGACCGAGCACGAGACCGCCGACGCCGAAGCCGACAGCTGCGATGACCGCTGCCGCGGCGCCCAGTGATGCCGTCCGGCGCCGCTCCGCCGGCCTGAGCGAGAAAGGACGCACCTTCGCCCGACGCGGATGCGCCTGGTCGACACCGAGCTTGTCGAACAGACGTGACTCGAAACCCACAGGTGGCTCCACGGGTTGGGCCACGTGCAACAGCTGGTCCGCCGTGCGGGAGAGCTCCTCCACCTCGGCCGCGCACCGCGGGCATCCCTCGAGGTGCGCCAGCGCCTCTGCCCGCCGCCGGCCCGTCAGTGTGCCGAGGGCCAGCTCGACGAGATCCTCTTCTGTTTCGCTGCAATCTGAGCCGTAAGGGACTTCACCGGTCATGGCCGGCTCTCCTTCGCTGCCATCGCCGCTCGCAATTTGATCATCCCGCCGCGGATCCTCGTCTTGGCGGTCCCCAACGGGATGCTCTCCATCGCCGAGACCTCCGCCGCCGTGTGGCCGTAGAGGGCGGCCAGCACGAGTGCCCGCCGCTGTTCGACCGGCAGCCCCGCCAGAGCGGCCCGTACTTCTCTCACGACGTCCGAGGCGACCGCTCGGTCCTCCGGACCGCGATCGCCCGTCACCAACCCGAGCCCGGCGAAATCGTCCGGATCGATCGGGATGGCGCGGCGCAGTCGCATCGCGTCGACTGCCAGATTGCGGGTGATGGTGAGAACCCACGTAGCCACCGCGCCGCGGCGGGCGTCGTACACCGGAGCGTGCTTCCACACCCGGATCAGAGCCTCCTGGGCGATGTCCTCGGCCAGGGCGGAGTCGCCGACCATGCCGATCGCCAAGCCGAAGACCCGCTTCTGGTAGCGGCGGACGAAGGCGACGCCCGCCTTCTCGTCGCCGAGTGCCATGCCGGCGAGCAACGACTCGTCTGTCGGGGATTCGTCGAGGGTCTGGCCGCGCCTCATCGCACGTATATACGTCCGAGCTCGGTGATTGGATGGCGGCGGCGCCTCGCTACTCGAGGAACACCTCCGCTACGCCATGGTAGAGGGCGGGATCGACCTTCTTCAGGCCGGCGACGGCGTCGGCGATCGGTACCCGCTCGATGCTCGTCCCGTGCAGGGCGACCATCTTGCCGAAGTCCCCCTCGTGAACCGCTTCCACTGCCGCTGTGCCGAATCGCGTTGCGAGGACCCGGTCGAACGCATTCGGTGTGCCGCCTCGCTGGATGTGGCCGAGGATCGTCACCCGCGACTCGAAACCGGTCCGCCGCTCGATCTCCTCCGCCACCGTGTTCCCGATCCCGCCCAAACGCTCGTGACCGAACTGGTCCACTTCCCGTGAGGTCACGGCGAGCGTCCCGTGCTCGGGTGCGGCGCCCTCCGCGACGACGACGATCGAGGCGTAGCGGCCCTTGGAATGTCGATGGCGGAGGTGCTCGCAGACCTTCTCGATGTCGAAAGGTTCCTCCGGGATGAGGATCACGGCCGCCCCCGAGGCGATCCCGGCATACGTGGCGATCCATCCGACGTGGCGCCCCATCACCTCGCAGACGATCACACGGTCGTGCGACTCGGCGGTCGTGTGGAGGCGGTCGATGGCGTCTGCGGCGATCTGCACGGCGGTGTGGAAGCCGATCGTGAAGTCGGTGGCGGAGAGGTCGTTGTCGATCGTCTTCGGGATCCCCACGACGTTGACACCCTCACCGGACAGCCTGTTGGCGACGCCGAGGGTGTCCTCGCCGCCGATCGCCACCAGGGCGTCGATGTTCTCTGCCTCGAGGGTCTGGTGCACCCGAGCGGCACCGCCATCGACCTTGTAGGGGTTGGTGCGCGAGGTGCCGAGGATGGTGCCGCCACGCGGCAGGATGCCGCGGCAACGCGAGACATCGAGCGCCATCGTGCGGTTGTCGATGACACCGCGCCAGCCGTCGAGGAACCCGACGACGGCGTCGGTCCCCCTGTGCTCGGCACTGCGCACGACGGCGCGCACGGCGGCATTCAGTCCCGGGCAGTCACCGCCGCCGGTCAGTACTCCGATCCGCATAATCAGCCCCTTGTGAGGTGGTGGTTGTTGTGTGGTCGGTCGTCGGTCGTTTCGCGGTCGCACCGACAGCCTCGCACGTCATGAGGTCTGATGTCGGTTCCGCCTTGATCGCGAAACTGACCGCGTGGAAACTAAGCATGACAACCGCTTCTCGCCCGGTTACGATCACGGAGCTGGGTTGTGGCCGCTGGCGTGTGGCCACTGCGTGTGGCACTGGGGAGTCCGCGGCCTGCACGTCGCGGCTGGGGAAGGAGACATCGTCATGGCGTTTGCGCGCACCACTCGGAGGTCGCACCGGGGGCTTCGTCTTCGCCTCGTGCGGCACCGCATCGGCAAGCCGATGCGCCTGTTGTGGATCATCTCGCTGGCAGCGATCTCGATGTTCGCCGTGACGACTGCCACTGTTGTCTCTGCCGTCTCTACGCCGGCGCAGGCAGGTGCCGTAAGCATCGGCAACACGGCTTGCGGGAAGCTCTCAGCCAAGCCCAACAATCTCCTGACGGGGGGCGAGCTCGTCAAGTACCACATCCACTGGCTGGGCGGCCCGTCCAACTCGAGCTGCCCGACCACCACTGCTGACTGCCCGGTCTTCTTCGGCTCTTGCAACGCCGGCTACTGGGTCGTCGGCGTCTACTGCTCGACACTGGCAGCCACCGACCTCGCCAACGCCCAGTCCTACTGCGACCTCAACAACATCGTGGTGCTGACCGACTACAACCGGGGCCCCAACACGGCGAGCGACTACCACCACACCTCCTACAACCAGTGCACCACCGTGCGAACGCTGGGGTCGATCTTCGGAGGCCTGCCCGGCACACTGCAGTGCGTGGCGGACAACTCGGCGGGGGACGGATTCACCGAGAAGTGGCCCAACTCGAGCTGGGGCACTTTCACTGGGCCGGTCGAGGAGACCGGGTCCTCGACGCCCTTCACGCCGTCCGACTCGAGCATCGACTGTCCACCAAGCGCCGCCAACATCGCGGCAGGCGCCATCCCCAACATGTGCGCCTTCGTCGTGTTCCCGATCAACTTCGACTACACGTGCGGTTTCGACATCTGCACGCCGCTTGGGGGCGGCGAGACTGAGAACACGAACGACTACCTCGCCACGACGCTGCTCTACTCGCCCGCCAAGCGGACTTGAGCGCCGTGCCGGCTTGAGCGTCGTCTGCGGGCTTGCGGGCTTGCGGGCTTCGGCTGCGGGCTGAGGGGCACCTCGGCTCAACCACCCGCCCAGGGACGTCGTTCTGGGTACGTTCTTAGGACAAACGTGTCCTAAAAGGGTACCCAGCTGCTGAGGCGGCCCCCCGGGAACGCCCCCAGCCCAAGAGGCGCCTTCTGGGTACTTTTTTCCGACAGGGGTGTCCTAAAAAGGTACCCAGCAGGGGGCGCGGCAGGCGGTCGAGAGACACCAGGCTCGTCAGTTCGTCAGCGGACCGCCGCCCGACCCGACCCGGGCCCGGCTCAAGCGTGTGTCAGCGCGGCGGGCGGTTGGTGCGTGGGCGATCGGACCGATGGTGCCGGCCCACGTCGTGCCGCCATCTTGGAGTCTCCGTCCTCGTCCTCGACCGGCACGCCGTCGAGAAGGGTGAGCCTGTTGGTCCGCAATGCCGGCACCCGCTTGCCGGGGGTGAGGATGCCGGCGACGTTGAGCGGATCTGCTGCAGAGAGCCTGACGACCGTGCCGTCCGGAGCTGCTCGATCGATGTTCCGCAGCTGCTCGACTGCTTCCGGGAGGGCGAACTGCTCCCCCGCGTAGCTGGTCACGAAGCGCCCTCCCCTGATCACGCCCCTGGCCTCGAGGCGACGCAGGGCGAAGAGGATGTCGCGCCAGGGGACCACGATCGACTCGCGTGCGATCACATCGCGAAACACCACGCCCCACCGCAACAGCAGCTGTCCCGCCACCGCCTCCGCCAGCTCGTCGGGATCGATGTCGTCTCCACCTAGTGGTCGGTCCGACCGCAAGATCGACCAACGGCCGCCCGACAGCGCGGGACGCACGGGCTTTCGCGGTATGCCCGGCCGGCGCACCTGGAAGGCGGGTCTGGAAGCTGGCCGCTGCAGGTTGCCCGCCAGCAAGGCCCGGACCGCCTGGAACCCGTCGGCGGTGACCAGTCCCTTGGACACACCGTCCCAGAGCGCCTCAGCCACGTCGAGGGGCAGCCGCCTGGTCGCCGCCACTAGGTCTGCGAAGAAGAGGGCTCCCCGCTCACCGAGCTCGGCCAGGATCTCGGCGGTGGCGCCTGTTGCCGCTGCGCCGGGCTGCGAGGCGGCTTCGGAACCCGCCGCCCGCGAGGCAGCCATCAACCACCACAGGTCGTCGCGCCGGGCGAAGGTGATCGGAGTGGCCCGCGAGGGAGAGGAGCCAGAACGCCGGGGCACGCCGTCGCCTTCTCTCTTTCCCGACACCCTGCCCCACACCAACTCGCCCTGCTGGCAGAGGCCGTCCAGCAGAGCGGCGTGGTAGCCAGACACTCGCGCCGGCAGGACGGACTCCTCCCAAGCGCCGACGGCGAGCTCGAAGCCCTGCAACTGCTCGACCACCTCGGACAACCCGCCCGGACCGTGCAGCTGGCTGCCGGGGGCGACGTGCTGCCACGCCAGGAGGAAGCGCACGAACGATTGCGGGGAGGCCGGCTCGACCGAGCGGCGCAGGCGCTCGCGGCTCAATCCGTGCGCCCGGGCTAGGAGGCGGCGGGAACACAGCTGCTCCCCGGCCGAAGACTCGAACTTGCCACGTAGCACGGAGCCCTCGCCCTCGAGGCGCCCGACAGCGATGTTGACGATGCCCGGCCGCACGCCGATCACCTCGGCGATCTGCTCGGCGGTGGTTGGTCCCGTCACCTCCAGGTGTCCCCGAACGGCTTCGGCGGCGGCTACCTCGGGCAGGTCGGCCGCTGAGGGACCCTCGGCGGCGGACGCCAACGCCCACCCCAAATCCGGTTCGAAACAACAGCCCGGCCACAAGGCCATCGCCATCCCTGCCCGCTCTGCGGCGACCCAGCGCCGAACCTCGGTCCCGTCGTCGCGCTTCAGCACCGCCGCAGATGCGCGGCGGGTGACGATCAGCGAGTCGAACCAACGCTGCCATGTGGCGTTCGGCTCCATGAGCACCATCGAGACGAGGAGGTCGTGCAGCTCCTCGGGGTCCCGCGGGTCCGCCGCCGCTTCCGCCCGCACCTGCGCCAGGGCCGCCGGATCGAGGTGCGATAGGTCGTGCTCCTCGAGGGGGATGCCTCGCCGCAACTGGACCGCCCGCGTCCGCCTCTCTTCCAGTGGAGCGTCGTCGAGGAAGGTGTACGGCTTGCCGTTCAGGATCTCGTGAGCGAGCAGAGACGGCTCGACGGTCTCGGCGAAGTGAGCGCGCACGGTCCCGGCTCTCATCTGCTCGAGCAGGCTTCGCAGGCCATCCAGGTCCATCGCCTCGACCATGCAATCGGCCATCGTCTGGCGCACGACGGGATGATCGGGGATCTGGATCGTGCCGGCATTGTTCTCTTGGCACGCTGCGAGGGCGGGGAAGATCGCCGCCATCAGATCGTCCGCCTCCATGCGTTGGATGGCAGGCGGGACCCGCTTGCCGTTACGCGAGCGGGGTGCGATCAGTGATCTGGTCAGGTTCCAGCGCCAGCGTGCCGCGAACATCGGCGTGGGCAGCACCGCTTGGGCGAGCACCTCTTCGATCGTCTCGGGGCTGAGGAACCTGGCGACGTCGGCGAGGGGGAAGCTGTGCTGGGGACCCAGCGAGAGCACCACTGCGTCGTCGCTCGCCGCCGCCTGCAACTCGAAGTCGAAACTCCTGCAGAACCTCTTGCGGAGTGCCAGCCCCAACCCACGGTTGACCCGCCCGCCGAAGGGAGCGTGTACGACGAGCTGCATGCCGCCTGTGTCGTCGAAGAACCGCTCGAACACGATGTCCCGCTTGGTCGGCAGGAGGCCGAGAGCCACCCGAGCCGCACCCAGGTACGCCACCACCTCGGCGGCGATGCGTGAGTTGACGCCTGCAGTCTCCTGCACGTACAGCTCCGCCGCCTCCTTGCCACCCTCTGCCAGCCGAGCGTCGACGCCTGCCCGCAGCTCCGATATCGAGTCCGACAGCTCCTCGGTCCTCGCCGGCGCCTCTCCGAGCCAGAAGGGCACTGTCGGGGGCGCTCCCTCCGCATCGATCACCCGCACCGTCCCGCTCTCGACACGCCTGATACGCCACGAGTGGCTGCCGAGAAGGAAGATGTCGCCCGCCATGCTCTCGATTGCCCAGTCCTCGTTGACGGTGCCGACGAAGGTGTCCTCGGGCTCGAGGACCACCCGGTAGTCGGCCACCTCCGGGATCGCCCCTCCCGATGTCGACGCTGCGATCCGTGCACCCCGCCGAGGGCGGACGACCCCATTCACCCGGTCCCGGTGGAGATGGGCGCCGCGCTTGCCCCGGCCGGTGGTGACTCCCTCGCTCATCAGGTCGACGATCTCGTCGAAGTCGGCCCGCGGCAAGTCGGCATAAGGCGCTGCATGGCGCACCATGTCGAACAGCTCGTCCTCCGAGCGGCCGGGATCGTCGGGGACGTCGAAGAGGGGTTCCGCCGCCACCGCGACGGCCGAGGCCGTCGCCTCTGCCTCCAGTGCCCCTGCCGAGCCCGGCGCCGGGTCGGGCGCTGGTGGCCTTCTCGTCGGCCCGGTGGCGGCCACTTCGGCGACGAGCTGCTGGGCGAGGATGTCGAGGGGAGCGACCGGAGGATGTACCTGGTCGAGGAGGCCGGACTTGACCGCGGCCAGCAGCGCTGTGCACTCGACCAGCTCGTCGCGGGTGAACGGGTACAGGCGGCCCTTCGGCACCCCGGAGATGCGGTGCTCGGCGCGGCCGACTCGTTGCAGGAACGTCGCGATGCTGCGCGGGGAGCCGATCTGGCAGACGAGATCGACAGGCCCGACGTCGATGCCGAGCTCCAGCGAGGCGGTCGCCACCAGCGCCCGCAGATCGCCCGCCCGCAGGCGGCTCTCGATCTTCAGCCGTCGCTCCATGGAGAGCGAGCCATGGTGTGCAGAGACGACGTCGTCGCCGAGGATCTCACCCAGCCAGTGCGCCACCCGCTCGGACATCCGGCGGGTGTTGACGAAGACGAGCGTCGTGCGATGAGCGCGCACGTGGTCGGCGATCATCTGCACCACCTGTGCCATCTGCTCGTTGGTCGCCACCGCTCCGAGCTCGTCGTCAGGCAGCTCGATCGCCACGTCGAGGGCCCGCCGGTGGCCGGTGTCGACGATCGTGCATAGCGGGGAGCCGTCGCGGTTCGAGCGATCGGCGCCGGCTCCCACGAGGAGTCGGGCGACGGTCTCGATCGGGCGCTGCGTCGCAGAGAGACCGATCCGGGTGGGCGGCTTGGCGCAGCACTTCTCCAGTCGCTCGAGCGTGATGGCGAGGTGCGAGCCGCGCTTGTCCCGGGCGAGGGCGTGGATCTCGTCGACGATCACGGTCCTCGTCGTGGCCAGCATCCTGCGGCCGCCGGCGGAGGTGGTCAGCAGGTAGAGCGACTCCGGCGTGGTGACGACGATGTGGGGTGGGTTGCGCAGCATCGCCGCCCGGGCCGAGGGGGCGGTGTCACCGTTCCGGACGGCCACCTTGACTTCCGGCGCAGGCAGGCCGAGCTCACGAGCTACCGCAGCGATCTCCTCCAGCGGACCGGCCAGGTTCTCATGGATGTCGACCGTTAGAGCCCGCAGCGGGGAGACGTAGACGACCTCTGTGCCGGCGCCGGCGCCGGCGAAGTCACCGGCAGCGGCCCGCTTGTAGCACTGGTCGATGGCGACGAGGAAGGCGGCGAGAGTCTTGCCGGAGCCGGTCGGGGCAGCGATCAGCGTGTTGCTGTGGCGGGCGATGGATGCCCAGCCGAGGTCCTGCGCCTCGGTCGGGCCATCGGGGAACTTGCGCTCGAACCAGGTGCGCACGGCAGGGTGGAACTGGACCTGGGCCACTCGGCGATTGTAACGCCCGGATGTTCGCCGACGAACGCCCGTTCGGGCGCTTGGACGCCGGGGAACGAGCTGTGTCTAGCAAATTCGATTACCGATCAGTAACATCGCCGTATGGTAAAGCGTGTCGGTATCGTCGGCTCGGGGATCATGGGCGGCGGCATCGCCGAGTGCGCAGCAGTCGGAGGGCACGAGGTGATCCTCCGCTCCAGGGAGCAGGCGACCGCCGACGGGACTGTCGCCGGGATCGAGAAGGCCCTCGGCAAGAGGGTGGCCAAGGGCGGACTGGCCGAGGAGGAGGCGACGGCGGCACTTTCGCGCGTCACCGCCACGGCCGACTTGGCGGCGCTCGTCGACTGCGACCTCGTGATCGAGTGCGTGGTGGAGGACCTGGTCACGAAGAAGCATTTGTTTCGAGAACTTGACCGGGTTTGCAGCCGCGACACCATCCTCGCCACCAACACATCCACCCTCCCCGTCGTGGAGATGGCCATGGAGACGAACCGGGCGGACCGTGTGTGCGGGATCCACTTCTTCAATCCGGCCACGATGATGACGCTCGTCGAAGTCGTGAGGCCGATCACGGCAACGGACGAGACGATCGCCGTCGCACGTGCCTTCGCCGAGTCGTGCGGCAAGACCCCCGTCACCGTCAAGGACCAGGCGGGCTTCATAGTCAACGCCTTGCTTTTCCCCTACTTGAACCATGCCGTGAGACTGCTCTCGGAGGGCGTGGCGACCAGGGATGACATCGATGCCGCGATGAAGGGGGGATGCGGCTTCCCGATGGGACCACTGCAGTTGCTCGACCTTGTCGGGCTGGACACGAGCGTCGCCATCCTCGAGGCGCTGTACGAGGAGTTCAAGGAGCCGACCTATGCGCCGGCGCCGCTGCTTCGGCGGATGGTGGCTGCCGACCGGCTCGGCCGCAAGACCGGAACCGGGTTCTACGAGTACCACGGCTGAGAGCCGCCCCGGCACTCATATCCTCCCCGGTACCGTGAACCTCGTGATCGTGCGATGAGCGGCCCCATCGACAAGCCGTGGGTGATGCGCACCTACTCCGGTCACTCGTCGGCCCGTGCGTCCAATGCGCTCTACCGCATGAACTTGACGAAGGGGCAGACCGGGCTGTCGATCGCCTTCGACCTGCCGACGCAGATCGGCTACGACCCCGATGCTGCCGAGGCGACGGGCGAGGTGGGCAAGGTCGGCGTTCCCGTGGTCCATCTCGGCCACATGGAGCAGCTGCTCGATGGGATCCCCGTCGGCGAGATGAACACCTCGATGACCATCAACGCCACGGCGCCCTGGCTGTTCGCCCTCTACATCGCCAACGCCGAGGACAAAGGCGTGGACGTCCGGTCACTGCAAGGTACTACCCAGGGCGACATCGTCAAGGAGTACCTCTCGCGGGGTACCTATATCTTCCCGCCCGCACCGAGTCTGCGGCTGATCGTCGACATGATCGCCTTTGCGGTGCGCGAGGTCCCGAAGTGGAACCCGATCAACGTCTGCAGCTACCACCTGCAGGAGGCCGGGGCGACGCCAGTGCAGGAGGTCGCCTACGCGCTGGCGACTGCCGTCGCGGTGTTGGATGGCGTGCGCGATTCGGGCCAAGTGCCGGCGGAGGTGATGCCAGAAGTTTTCGGGCGGATCTCGTTCTTCGTGAACGCAGGAGTTCGTTTCGTCGAGGAAGTTTGCAAGATGCGGGCCTTCGGGCAGCTTTGGGACCGCATCGGGAGGGAGCGCTACGGCGTCTCGGACCCGAAGCTTCTCCGCTTCCGCTACGGCGTGCAGGTCAACTCCCTCGGCCTGACCGAGGCCCAGCCCGAGAACAACATCCAGCGGATCGTGCTCGAGGCGTTGGGCGTGACGTTGTCCCGCGACGCACGGGCGCGGGCGATCCAGCTCCCGGCCTGGAACGAAGCCCTCGGCCTGCCGCGGCCGGCCGACCAGCAATGGTCCTTGCGGATCCAGCAAGTGCTCGCCTACGAGACGGACCTGTTGGAGTACGAGGACCTGTTCGCCGGCTCGCACATCGTGGAGGCACGCACTTCCGAGATGGCGGCAGCGGCGTGGGACGAGCTGCAGGAGGTGATCGAGCTCGGGGGTGCGTTCGAGGCGATCGAGGAGCTGAAGTCGCGACTCGTCGGCTCGCACGCGGAGCGGTTGCGGCGGATCGAGTCGGGCGAGCTGAAGGTGGTCGGCGTCAACTGTTTCGAGGAGACGGAGCCCTCGCCATTGCACGGTGCCGGCGATCCGGGAGGCTCGATCCTGCGCGTCGATCCCGCTGTCGAGGCGGAGCTTCGCCGCGATGTGGCGTCGTGGCGGGAGTCCCGTGATGCGGCCGCGGTCGATAGCGCCCTTGCCGAGCTGCGCCGGGTGGCCGCCGCCGAAGAGAACATCATGCCGCCGACCATCGCCCTCGCCCACGCTGGTGGCACGACGGGAGAGTGGGCGGGAGCACTCCGCGAGGTCTTCGGCGAGTACCGGGCGCCGACGGGGGTCGGCGGTGGCGTCGGCCGCCGCGGGGCCGAGCTGGCCGAGGCGGCCTCTGCCGTGCGGTCGATGCCGGGCGGCCGACCTCGCATCCTGGTCGCGAAACCAGGCCTGGACGGGCATTCCAACGGTGCCGAGCAGATCGCCGTCGCCGCTCGGGATGCGGGTTTCGAGGTGGTCTACCAAGGGATCCGCCTGACGCCGGCCCAGATTGCTGCCGCGGCGCGCGACGAGGACGTGGACGTGATCGGCCTGTCGATCCTCTCCGGGTCGCACCTGGAGCTCGTTCCCGAGGTGATCGGGCGCCTGCGTGAGGCGGGCGTCGATGCACCGGTCGTCGTGGGTGGGATCATCCCCGAGGCCGACCAGCTGAAGCTCGCCGAGATCGGCGTCGCGGCCGTGTACACGCCGAAGGATTACGCCATCGGCACGATTCTCACCGAGATCGCCTCGATCGTGCGCGAGCGCCGCCAGGCTGCTGGCGCTGGGGCTGCGGCTGGGCCGGAGGCGGGGCGGGGCCGGCCAACCTAACGGTCCCCGGCTACCCCGATAGGGTCAGTCTCACCACTCGGTCCAGGGGCGGTCGCGGCGCATGGCGACGGGCTTGTTCCACCAGCGGCCGGACATCCGCCAGACGTACTCGGGTCCGTTCCTCCTCTCGGGATCCGTTGCCTGCAGGACGACCGGACGCGGCCAGCACACTTCGGCGGCGGCGACGATCGCAGCCACGACGTCGGGAGTTGGCGTCAGCCCTCCCTCGATCACAGGACCGGGGCTGGGGCGCATCAGAGGGGAACGTTGCCGTGCTTGCGTTTTGGTAGGTCTTCTCGCTTGGAGGCGAGGATCGAGAGGCTCTTCATCGAGCACGCGCCGTGTGTCGGCGGGGTCGATGACGTCGTCCACGAACCCACGCTCGGCCGCCACGTACGGGTTGGCGTAGCGCTCCGTGTACTCCTCGACGAGCTCGGCCCGGCGGGCGGCGGCGTCGGGCGAATCGGCGAGCTCCCTCCTGAAGACGATCTCCACGGCGCCCTGAGGTCCCATGACCGCCAGCTCTGCCGACGGCCAGGCGAAGGCGAGATCGGTACCGATCGACTTCGAGTCCATGACGACGTAGGCCCCGCCGTAGGCCTTGCGGGTGATGATCTGCACCCTGGGGACGGTGGCCTCGCAGTAGGCGTAGAGGAGCTTGGCGCCATGGCGGATGATCCCCCCGTACTCCTGGTCGGTGCCCGGCATGAAGCCGGGGACGTCGACGAAGGTGACGAGCGGGATGTTGAAGGCGTCGCAGGTGCGCACGAAGCGCGCCCCCTTCTCGGAGGAGTCGATGTCGAGCACGCCCGCCAGCACGTTCGGCTGGTTTCCGACGATCCCGACCACCCGGCCCCCGATGCGAGCGAAGCCACAAGTGAGGTTCATCGCCCAGTGCGGGAAGTACTCCAGGTACTCGCCCTCGTCGACGACCGCCGTGATCAGCCTCTTCATGTCGTAGGGCTGGTTGGGGCTGTCGGGCACGAGGTCCCGCAGCTCCGGGATCTGCGTCTCGGAGTCCTCGGGTGGGTCGAGGATAGGCGGGACCTCGAGGTTGTTTGACGGGAGAAACGAGAGGAGGTAGCGGACCTCGTCGAGGCAGCTCTTCTCGTCGGGCGACACGAAGGTGGCCACGCCGGAGCGGGTGGCGTGGCTCATGGCGCCGCCCAGCTGCTCGAGCGTGACCTCCTCGCCCGTCACCGTCTTCACCACATCGGGGCCGGTGATGAACATGTGGGACGTCCCGTGCACCATGAAGATGAAGTCGGTCATCGCAGGCGAGTAGACGGCGCCGCCGGCGCAAGGGCCGAGGATCACGGAGATCTGCGGGACAACTCCCGACGCCAGCACATTGCGGTAGAAGATGCCGCCGTAGGAGTGCAGCGCCACGACGCCTTCCTGGATGCGGGCGCCGCCGGAGTCGTTGAGACCAATCGACCGGCACGCCGGTCTTCAGCGCCAGATCCATCACCTTGTGGATCTTCTCGGCGTAGACCTCGCCGAGGGCGCCCCCGAAGACGGTGAAGTCCTGGCTGAACACGCACACCCGGCGGCCGTCGATCGTCCCGAAACCGGTGATGACGCCATCGGTGAGCGGCCGTGTCCTCTCCAGCCCCATGCCGTGGGCGCGGTGCCGCACGAGCATGTCCAGCTCTTCGAAGGACCCTTCGTCGAGGAGGTACTCGATCCGCTCGCGGGCGGTCATCTTGCCTTTCGACGGTGCGCCTTGACCGAGCGGGGCGAGCCGGCGTTGAACGCCTCTTCCTGGCGCTCCTCAAGTGCTTTGAGGCGCGCCGACATCGAGTGGTCGGGCGTCGTCACATCGGGCATGGGCGAAGGCTACCGGACCCGGCGGGAGCGCCCGAATGGGGCCTTGAGCTGCCCCTGCTCGCTCATCGGTCTACTCCTGGACGAGCTCGATCAGAGTGCCGAAGGCGCTTCGGGGGTGCACGAAGGCGACGGTCGTGCCCCGCGACCCCGGCCGCGGCGCCTTGTCGATCGTCTCGGCGCCCGCTTCGGTCATCGCCTCGAGCGCGGCGGCGCAATCGGTGACCCTGTAGCCGACGTGGTGGATCCCTTCGCCCCGCTTCTCCAAGTACTTGGCCACGGGCGAGTCCTCGCGAGTCGGTGTCAGCAGTTGCATGTAGGAGTCGGCTACCTTGAGCAGCGCCTCCTCGACGCCGTCGCTCTCGATTGCCTCCCGATGGGCGACCGTTGCACCGAAGTGCGCTCGTACCAGGCGACGGCGGCATCGAGGTCCTTGACCGCGATCGCGACGTGGTCGATCTCGGTGAGCTGGAACGGCTCGCTCATGCTCCGAGCCGCCTGAAAGCCGTGATCTTGTCCTCACCGACCTTGGCCCGGAACTCGGGGTCGTCCATGCCGAGGCCCTCTTCCGGCGACAGGCAGAGCACGCCGATCTTCCCCTCGTGGAGATTGTGAGTGCACCTGGGCCGCCGCCTCGCCCACCTCCTGCAGCGGGTACACTGATCGACAGGGTCGGCTGGATCCGGCCCTTGCACATCGAGCCGGTTCGCCTCCCAGGCCTCCCGGTAGTTGGCGAAGTGACGGCCCTTGATGGTCTTCAGCTTCATCCAGAGGTGACGGTTGTCGTACTCGATCATGTAGCCCGAGGTGGCCGCGCAGGTGACCATCGTGCCGCCCCGCTTGCAACGAAGACCGAGGCCCCCATCGTCTGCCGGCCCGGGTGCTCGAACACGATGTCGGGGTCCTCCCCGACGAGCGCCCTGATGTCCTTGCCGAGGCGGCGCCACTCCGCCTCGTCCTGGGTGTGCTCGTCGCCCCAGAACTTGTAGTCGGCGGCGGGGCGGTCGATGATTGCTTCGACACCGATGCCGCCAGAGCAGCTCCACCTTCTCGGCCGGACGACACGACGCCGACCGGCATCCCGCCGCCGTTCAGGACGTACTGGACGGCGTAACCGCCGAGGCCGCCGGTCGCCCCCCAGACGAGGACCACGTCACCCTGCTTCATCTCGGCGCCGTTTTGCGACACCAGCATCCGGTAGGCGGTCGAGTTGCAGAGAGCGTTGCAGCGCCGCCTCCTCCCACGAGAGATGGGCGGGCTTCGGCATGAGCTGGTTGGCCTTGCACGACGGCAAGGTCCGCCAGCCCACCGAAGTTCGTCTCGAAACCCCAGATCCTCTGGTTCGAGCCAACATCGAATCGTCGTGCGCCGCACGGGTCCTGGCCGTCGACGTAGTTGCAGTGCGATCACGACCCTGTCGCCCGGCTTCCAGTCGCGCACGGCGGACCCAGTACGGAGCACAACGCCTGAGGCGTCCGAACCCACGACGTGGTAAGGTCAGATCGTGGCGCGCGCCCCAGCTGCTCTCCTTGCCGAGCCTCTCCAGGAAGCCGAACGTCGGCAGGGGTTCGAAGATCGAGGTCCACACGGTGTTGAAGTTGATTGCGCCCGCCATCACGGCGACGAGGCCTCGTCAGGCGCCAGGCTCGGGTACGCGACCTCGCTCGACGTGGAGTGACTTGCGAGGGTCCTTCTCCTTGGACGCCAGGCCCTCGAACATCTTCGACCTCGTCCTTGCAGCACGTAGGCGGCACGGTAGGTCTCGGGCAGCGGCAATGGCGGCGATCTCTTCGCCCGGCGCCCCGGCGAGAATCGCCTGCCGGAATGGCTCCATGCGCGAGCTTACTCCGACGGTCACGTTTGCGGGCTCAGTGGGCAGTCGGGTCGGTACACTCGATTCGCCGACGATATCGCCGGCCAGTCACGAAGAACTGCAGGAGGTCCCCCAATGCCCGGTTCCGTCATCGTCTCTGGCGCCCGCACTCCGATCGGCAAGCTCTCGGGTGCGCTCGCCGGATTCACCGGCATGGACCTCGGCGGCTTCGCCATCGCCGCCGCGCTCGAGCGCGCCGGGATCGCGCCCGAGCGAGGTCGACTACGTCTTCATGGGCCAGGTCCTGCAGGCCGGCCAAGGCCAGATCACCGCACGCCAGGCCGCCGTCAAGGCGGGTATCCCGATGACGGTGCCCGCCACCACGATCAACAAGGTCTGCCTCTCGGGGCTGAACGCCATCTACCTCGCGGACCTGCTGATCCGCGCAGGCGAAGCCGACGTGGTCGTCGCCGGCGGCATGGAGTCGATGACGCAGGCGCCGTACCTGCTGCCGGGCGCTCGCGCCGGATACCGGCTCGGCGACAGAAGGTCGTCGACTCGATGATGTACGACGGGCTCTACTGCGAGTTCGACCACTGCGCGATGGGTCTCAGCACCGAGCGTTACGACACGGGGCCGCATCAAGCCGCGAACGCCAGGACTGCGTTCTGCCGCCCTGTCGCACGAGCGGGCGGCAGCCGCCATCAAAGACGGCAAGTTCGCTGGCGGAGATCATGCCGGTCTCCATCCCGCAGCGAAAAGGCGACCCGATCGTCGTCGACACCGACGAAGGTGTCCGCCCTGGGACGACCGCCGAGTCGCTCGGCAGCGCTGAGGCCCGCCTTCGACAAGCCGACGGCACCATCACCGCCGGCAACGCCAGCCAGATCTCCGACGGCGGCGCCGCGGTTATGGTCGTCTCGGCCGCCGAGGCGGAGTCGCTCGGGATCACCCCGCTCGGCGAGGTCGTCGGCTTACGGCCAGGTCGCCGGTCCGGACGCCTCGTTGCTGCACCAGCCGTCACGGGCCGCCAAGCAGGCTCTCGACAAGGCAGGGCTCGCGGTCGGCGACGTCAACCTCTTCGAGATCAACGAGGCCTTCGCCGCCGTCGGGCTCGCATCCATGGACGACCTCGGCATCACAGACGACATCACCAACGTGAACGGCGGCGCCATCGCCCTAGGTCACCCCATCGGGATGTCCGGCACGCGCCTCGTCATCACGCTGCTCAACGAGCTGCGCCGGCGTGGCGGCGGCCGGCGCTGCCTCTGTGCGGTGGAGGCGGACAGGGCGATGCGATCCTCGTGGAAACGATCTGACGAACCGGCGAGGATTGTGTATCGGACTCCTCAAATGCGCGCGGTTAGCGCGGAATTCCGGCCGTTCATTACACAAAGTTCCCCGCAAGCCGGCTCCGAGACAGCCGGCGACGTCCAAGCAGCCGGGCGATCACGTCGCATGTGGCATCGGGTGCGTAGAGGGCATCCGCAGCTGCCACCCGCACGATGCGCCAACCGGCCAGCTGGAGCTCGATGTCCCGCTGCCGGTCGTCCGCGAAGGCCCTCCTATCGGAGTGGTATCCGAACCCGTCGACCTCCAGTCCGATCTTCACCTCTGGCCAGGCGAAGTCCATGCGACAGGTTCGCCGGCCGCGCCGAACTCGTGCTGTGACTCGGGCAGCGGGATGCCTCGCCGTAGGAAGGCGCGAAGGATGGCTGCTTCGGCCACGCTCTCCATCTCCGGGCGCAACTGCCACACCTCCAGCGCCGAGCGCAATTTGGAGGTGCCACCATGTCGGCCCTGGCCTGTTCTTCCCGCCTGCTCCACGAGCTCGTCGATGGTCACTGCCTTGATGCTCAGGGCCTTGTCAACCAACGTCACGTGTTCCCGGTCTGGCATGGTCGCCGCCAGGTCACCGACGGTCCAGGCGAGTGAGGTGACCGGGATGTTGCACCTCCGCACGACGTCTTCGGGTGAGAGATCCTTACGGAGGTGGGCGTCGCGGAGTCGTTGATTGGACACCAGCCGAACCTTTGTCGGTGGCTGTGGCAGTAGCCCCCACAGGTATGCGGCGGCTTGACCCGTCACGGCAGTAACGGGCGGATGTGCTACGACCGCAGCGAACGCTTCCTGCTCGAAGCACGGGGGAACCAATAGGGACCTGTAGAGTCCCGGCCGCAGCCGCACGAGATCGCCGAGATCCAGCATCCTCGTGAGCTCCTTGTCCGACAGTCCGACCGCATGGGCTTGTTCGCGCGTGACAATCCCGAGTTGTTCCCGCAGGAGCTCCGTGAGCCACGGGTCTACAGCCTGGGAAGAGCCCACTCCGCACGGTATAGCACGAAATGCCACGAAAGGCATCGGCAAGCGTTTAGGCGGGCATCTCCCGTCGGCCCTCCAGTGCCCGTCCGAGCGTCAGAGCGTCGGCGTACTCAAGGTCGCCCCCCACCGGCAACCCGCTCGCAATCCGGGTCACTTTGATTCCGATGGGGCCGAGGAGGCGCGCCAGGTAGATGGCCGTCGCCTCCCCCTCCAGGTTCGGGTTGGTGCAGAGGATGACCTCGCCTATCCCCTCTGCCTGGATCCGGGTGAGCAGTTCCCGTACGCGAAGTTGATCGGGCCCGACTCCCTCGATGGGGTTGAGGGCGCCGCCGAGCACGTGGTACGTCCCCCGGAACTCTCTCGTCCTCTCGACTGCGACGATGTCGCGGGGATCCTCGACGACGCAGACCAGTGTGCTGTCGCGGCGGGCGTCCGTACAGATGGCGCAGAGCTCTCCCTCGCCGATGTTGAAGCAGCGGGTGCAGAGCGAGGTCCGCTCCTTCACCTGGATGATGGTGTTCGCCAGGCGGATGGCGTCCTCGTTGGCGATCTTCAGGATGTGAAATGCGATCCGCTGCGCCGACTTTGGTCCTATGCCCGGCAGCCTGCCCAGCTCATCGACGAGCTCTTGAATGGATCCGATGAACACGGCTCAGCCGGCACTGCCTTCGCCCGGGGCATCATCACGCGCCGGCTCGTCGTCCTCGACCTCGTCCTCGACCTCTCCTCGTCCTCGTCCTCGTCATCGTCATCGGCGTCGTTACCCTCGCCGAGGAAGCCCGGGAGCCCGGGGAAACCGAGTTCGGCCAATGAGCCAACGCCCATGCCGGCCCCGCCGGCCCCGCCGACGGCCCCCAGATCGCCCAGCCCCATCATCTCGCTGAGCGCGGACAAGCTGCCGAGCCCGGCCTGTTCCATCGTCGATTGGCTCATCTCCGAGATCTGGTCCATTGCGTCCCGCAGGGCGGCGAGGACCATGTCCTCCAGCAACGAGATGTCCTCGGGATCGACTGCCGCAGGATCGATCGTCACGCTGCGGAAGGTCAGATCCCCCGTCACTTCGATCGTCACGGCACCGCCACCGGATCGACCCTCCACCACCGTCTCGGCGGCCGCCTCCTGCATACCTGCCAGGCGTCCTTGCATCTCCATCGCCTGCGAAAGGAGCCCGCCGAGATCAAGACCGCCGGCTGCGCCGGCGTCGGCTGCGCCCGCCGCTCTCCCGGTGTCAGGTTCTGGCGCCTCCCCGGCGTCCTGTTCGTCCTCGACCACGGGTCAGACCTCCTCGGCACCGGGGAAGGCCTGCAGCAGGCGTTCCGTGGCCCACGATACCCCGCTGTCCTGCGAGATCACCTCTCCGACTTCCTCGTACTCGGCGTCCCGGGTTGGGGCTCCGCTGCTCCCCGGGAAGGGGAAGACGGAGGGGACTCGATCCGGGCCGCCGGCTCAGCGGCAACGGTCTCGTCCACGACCAGGGAGAGCTTGAGCGGGACCCCGAAATGGCGGGACAGCGCCGCGGCCACTTCCTCCCGCATCGGTTCGGCGTGCTCGAGATGGAACTTGTTGGGCAGGGCGAATATCGCCACGGCCCCTTCAGCACCCACAAAACGCCCAGCCCCGAAGATCGCCCGCAGCCTCGCCCTGAGCCCCGTCAGGATGTGGTCGCCCCACGCCTCCACCAGTTGGTCCCGATTAGGAGGCGAGCTCGATGCGCCGGTCACCGCGCCGGCGACCGGTTGGGCCGCAACCGCCGGGGCCGCCACTGGCACCGGTGTCGAAGATGTTGCGGTTCTGTTGGAGGTGGGTGCCGGTCGTGCAGTAGCGGTTGGTGACGGCCGGTAGGCACCCAGCGCCGGTCTCGAGCGCGGCGTGCTGTCGCCTGGCGTCGCTACCGGAGCGCTCCGACCGCCGGCACCCGCACCTCCGGGGCAGCACCTCCGGGGCAGCACTCCGGGGGCAGCACCTACCGGCAGCAGGAGCGACACCCGGTGCAGTGCCAGATGCGGCAGAAGCCGGCCCTGAGGCAGCAGCGGCAGCAGCGGCACCCGCAGCGGCACCCGCCCCTCCGGCCGATGGCGGGCGCTCCTCGCGCTCTCTCAGGGCCCGCTCCAGCCGCTCGACCCTTTCCAGAAGCGCGGCGGTCGAGTCGTCGGCTTCGGGATGGGTCAACCGCGCAAGCGCCACCTCGAGGGTGATGCGCGGATCAGCTGCACTCCTCATGTCGACCTGGGTGGCTCCGATCGTCTCGATGGCCCGCACGCAGCGGGCGAGGCCAAGCTGCCGGACCTGCTCGGCGGGGGCCTCGGCCAGCCCGGACGTTCCTTCCAGCCCAGCCGCCACCTGCGGCGCAGCGATCAGAAGGAACCCTCGCCGCAGCTCCTCCACGAGATCAACCGCCAGTCGATGGGGGTCGCGGCCTCCTTCGACCGCTGCCGCCACAGCGCCGAGAGCGCGGGCCGTGTCCCGTTCGGCGAGTGCGCCGACCAGCTCGGCCAGCACCGGCAACTCGTCGTCGGTCACGCCTGCCGCCATGACCTGGTCGAGGACCGAGAGGGCGTCCCGGGCGGATCCCCGGCCACGACGCACCGCCACCTCCAAGCCGTCGTCGGGAAGGTCGAGCTTGGCATCGGCGGCGATGTCCCCCAACAGCGCCACCAAGGTGTCGGTCCCCAGCAGGTGGAACTCGAAGTGCTGGGTGCGACTGCGGATCGTCGGCAGGACCTTCTGCGGGTCTGTGGTCGCCAACACGAACACGACGTGCGAGGCGGCTCCTCGAGGGTCTTCAGCAGGGCGTTCGAGGCCGCCGTCGAGAGCATGTGGACCTCGTCGACGATGTAGACCTTCCAGCGACCCGGTGTGGCGAGTGACGACCGGGCCACCAGATCTCGCATCGCCTCGACGCCGTTGTTGGAAGCAGCGTCGAGCTCGTGGACGTCGAAGGAGGAACCACGGGTGATCGCCACGCATGAGTCGCAGACGCCGCAGGGCTCGCCGTCGCTCGGCGCCGTGCAGTTGAGCGCCTTGGCGAGGATGCGGGCGGTCGAGGTCTTGCCTGTGCCCCGGGGACCGCTGAACAGGTAGGCGTGCGCCACCTTCCCGTCCCGCACGGCATGGCGCAGAGCCAGCGTGACGTGGTCCTGCCCGCGCACCTCGTCAAAACGCTGCGGTCGGTACCGCCGGTACAACGACTGCCACTGTGGCGGCGCAGCCGCCGGCGACCCGGGCTGCGATGTGCTCACCGGCGACCGCGGGCTGCGCGGCACTCGTCGGCGGTGAATCCTCGGTCGGGTCGGCTGCGGTCATGATGCGCCGACTTTAGGCACTCGCTGCTCGCTCTGGCGCACGCCTGCTGCTCAACGGCAAGAGACGGAGGAGACGCAGGAGGCGCTGCCGGGCGCAACAGCCAGGTCGACTGCGGCACACATGACGGCCCGCTGAGAGCTGCTGCCTTCCGGCCCTGACTCAGTTCACGGTGTCCTGTTGCGCAGAACCCGGCTGCTGCGCACGGCAGCGCCTACAGGACAAGATAGCGTTTCGGGACCACCGGAGGGGTGCGAGAGCGGCCGAATCGGCACGACTGGAAATCGTGTGACCTTCACGGGTCCGAGGGTTCGAATCCCTCCCTCTCCGCCGAGTCCGGCATTCCTCGAGGTCGTCGCCGTTGTCGACCGATACGTCGGGCAAGGGACGGGGTCTGGGAGGACGTCAGAGCTTGCGCAGCCACGTTTCGAAGAACGAGTAGGCGGCGAAGCTGAGCAGGCCGGCGGCGATCACGGCGATCAGCGCCACTCCGTATCCATTGTGGGTGAACGTGAGCAGCGCCTGGTCGGCAGTCTTGACAGCCGACGCACGGCCGTCTACCGCAGCCCGCAGGAGATAGGCGGCAACCAGTACGGCGACACCTCCGCGGGCGACGTCTCCGGCGGCACCGAGAATCCTCGGGAGCGTACGGATCAGTGGGGTCCGTCCTTCGAGTCGAAGCTGCTTCTCGTAGTCGTGGGCGATCCCCCACACCCCGAGCGCCACGCCTCCGCCCAAGATTGCAAGCCCACCTATGAACAGCAACACCCGTCCCCCCGGCCAGCCCATCACAGTGGCCGCCCAGGCACGGCTCTTGCTCTGGCCGCCACTGCTCGAACCGTTACTGCTGGAAGCGAGGAATCCGATCGCTCTCACGCAAAGGCTGGCGTAGAGGGCGCAGATCGCCAGCCATCCGATCCTGACCCAGCCGTTGCCGGGCTTGCCCGGCTTGTCACGACCGGTCACGGCCTGCACCAGACGCCAAGCGCTGTAGCAGGCAAAGCCAGCCGCCAACACCGTCAACAGCAGCGGACCGGCGGGCTGGCGGCCCACCTCCTGCACGGCACCCTCGCCGCTCGTCGGCGCCGGCGACCCGCCACGGGCGGCGATGTCGGCGGCAAGGAACGCAAGCACTATATAGACCACCCCGCGGGCGGCGAGCCCCGCCCGGGCCATCCACCGGACCCAGGCGCTTTGCTCGACGCGGGTCGAGACGGCGCCGGCCGACCCTCCCGGTGACGAACGGTGTCGGGCGGCAGTTGACCTCTTCTGCTCGCGTTCGGCCAGGGAAGAGCGTGCCATGGGTTGTTACTACCCAGGGCGGCCGTGCCCACGCTTCCAGCTGACAGCCGGCAACGGCCTTACCAATCCCGTGCGACTGACCCACTTCAGGTGAGCTCGAGGATCGTCTCCTCGATCTCCGTCCCCCGCCCGGCGGCGAAACCGACGTCCGTCCCGACGACCCGGAAGCCGGCCTTCTCCAGCACCCGCAACGAGGCGGCATTGTCGCTGGCGGCGCGCGCCCGGATCGGACGGCTGTCGACGATCTCCAGGAGAAGTGCCAGTGCGGTGCTGGCTATACCTCGCCCCCAGTAGCGGCGATCGATCCAGTAGGTGATCTCCGTCATCCCGTCGGCCATGAAGGCGGCGACGGTCCCTGCCATCCGCCCGTCCTCCTCGATCAGGCGGTTGGTCACGTCCTTCCGCGCCGAGATCCTCGCCATGTGCTCGTCGAACATCGCCCGGTCGGATGGGTCGTCGGCCGTGAATGCGGCCATCCGGATTGACTCGGGATCCTGCATCATCAGGAAGATCGCGTCGTGATCAGCTGCTTTCAACGGGCGGAGCGTGATCGTCATGACTCCTTGATACATCACGCCCGGTACCCGTCGGGGACCTTCCCGGGCGGTGCCGGGGGCGCCCGGCCACCCACGGACAAGGAGGCCTTCGAACTTCGGCATAAGCGGCATGCTTATCCTTGGGCGGCGATGCTCACCACCGTCCTCGACCACATACGGGAAGCCGACGTGAACGCCTCGCTGGTTGCGGGAGATCCCGGCGCGCCGGCCGGTGTAATCGAGATCGTGGCGGACGGCGAACCGGCTCTTCGCCTGGCGTTGGAGGAGCGGACCCGGGCGCCGGAGACAGGTGAAGTTCGGGAGCTCGGCGAGCTTCATCGTCTGCTCGCCCCATACGGCCTGCCCCTGCTCGTCGCCCCCTACATCTCACCTCCGCTCGGTGTGGCCCTGATCAAGGCTGGATGGTCGTGGGCGGACAACCAAGGCAACTACGACATCCGCGGACCGCGGCTGCGCCTCCGTCAGCGCCGCACCTACTACCCGCCCAAGCCGTCTCGCCAGTCCCTGCCGCGGGGCGCTGGTTCGTGGGCGATCGTCCGGACGCTGATCGCCTGCGGCGATGACCGGGAGCAGACGAAGACGACCATCCTCGCCACCAAGGCGGGCGTCAGCCAGCCGCGCGCCTCACAGGTGCTCGGCCAGCTGGCGGAGCTGAACCTGGTCGAGAAGATCGCCCACGCCGAGTGGTCGGTGGACAGGCCGGCGCTGCTCGACCGATTCCTGGACGAGTACGGGGGCCCTGGTGGCTCCGAGCGCTACTTCTCCACCCGGGGCCCGGTAGCCCAGGCGGCGGGGGCCCTCGCCCGCCGGGTCGAGCCGGAGCGGCTGGCGCTGTCAGCTGACGTGGGAAGCGAAACGCTCGCACCCTGCCGATCACCGACGATCGTGATCGCGTACTTGGCGACCGAGGTCGCCTTTGCTCAATTGCGGCTGTCCAGGCTTGGGCTGGTGGAGGCGCAGGGACGTGGCGACGCCAACGTGATCATCCGGGAACCGGTAGATCCCTCGATCTTTCCGACGCCGCCTCTCATCGCTGATAGGGACGGCCTGGATCTGCGGCTCGCCGACCCGGTGCAGATGATCTGGGACTTGGAGGATTGGGGCGGTGCGGAGCGTTTCGAGGCTGCACGAGCGTTGCGGGGCTGGTTGTTGGGCTGACGGACCCTTGTTGACTTACGGATCCGACGCTCTCCTCATGGTTTGAGGCATCGGCAGCTATGGGTAAGGTTCTCCGTCTTCGAGGCCTGCCGACGCGCGCCCGCTCGTAGGCCCCTTCCGCATCCATGACCGAGCCAACGACCCGACCTGCCCCATCTGTCACGCCTGAAGGCGAAGCTGCGGGCGGCAGGCTGCTCGGCGGTCGCTACCGGATGGGCGGCCTGATCGGTCGTGGCGGCATGGCGAGCGTCTTCAGGGGCCACGACGAGAGGCTCGACCGGATCGTCGCGATCAAGATGCTCGGCGGCTCGCCGGTGGCGGACCGCCGCCGCTTCGCCGAGGAGGTGAAGATCCTTGCCCGCCTCGATCATCCGAATCTCGTGCGCATCCTCGACGCGGGCGTCGACGGCGACGACGACTACTTGATCATGGATTACGTCGAGGGGGGCAACCTGCTCGGTTTCTTCAGCCGGGTGGAACGCACGCCGGAAGTCGTGGCCGGGATCGGTGCCGGCATCGCGGTGGCGCTCGACTACGTGCACTCCCGGGGCGTCGTGCACCGTGACATCAAGCCGGCGAACATCCTCGTCGACACAGAGGGACGGCCGCGCCTCGCCGACTTCGGTGTCGCCCGCGCCGTGGATTCCTCCGGCTACACCCTCACGGGAAACGTGGTCGGGACCGTCGCCTATGCCGCCCCCGAGCAGATGACCGGCGGGGAGGTCGGTCCGGCGACCGACGTCTATGCCCTGGGGCTGGTGCTGGCGGAGGTGCTCGGCGGCACGCCCGCGGCGCAAGGCACCCCCGCGGAGATCGTCGCCACTCGCCTGCACGCCGAGCCGGTACTGCCGCGCGGGATCTCTCCCCAGTGGCGCCTTCTCCTGCGTGCGATGACGGCGCGCCTCCCGGCGAGCAGGCCCACAGCAGGCGAAGCCGCCGACTTCCTGGAGACACTGGCGCGACCCGGCGCCGCTGGTCCACTTCTCAACGCGGTGCGCCTCGACGAGGAAGGACCAGCCGACGGAACCGCCGTGGTGCCGATCGTGGCTGTGCCGCGAAGGCGCCGCTGGCCGATCGTGGCCGCGATCCTTGCCGTTCCATTGCTTCTGCTGGCCGGCTTGCTGCTGGGCCACGCCCTCTTCGCTGCCGCGCCGGCTCGGCATCTCAGCACGACGACCACGGTCCGTCATGCCGCCTCGACCACTACACCCACCACGGCACCTAAGCCGTCGACGACGACCAAGCCGAGCACGACGACAACCTCGACCACGACCACCACCACTGCACCGCCCAACACCACTGTTCCTGTCACGCTCTCGGGCGAAGCGGCGGACTTCATCGGTGCGCTCACACAAGGCGAGCGCGCAGGCACTGTGACGCAGCAAGCAGCGTCGTCGCTTTCCGACCACCTCACCCAGACCGTCTTCGCCCAGAGCCACTCGGACGTCGAGCGGCAGTTTCGCGACCTTGTACGGGCCTTCTACCAGCAGCAGTCGAACGGTGGCATCAGTGGGGCGACGGCTACTGCGGTGTGGACAACGATCCAGCAGATGAGCACCACTCTCGGCGTGGCGATACCTGCTCGATCGTCAGGAGGCGGCGGGCCCGGCGGCGGCGGACCGGGAGGCGGCGGGCCGGGCGGGGGCGGGCCAGGCGGCGGCTAGCGGACCAGGCGGCGGCGGGCGGGCGGCTAGCAAGAGCAGGCGGACCAGCAAGCGCCAGCCAGCGCCAGCCGGCCGATGCGACACAGCGGGTAACGTCGTCGGGATGCGAATCCTCGTCGTGGGCGGGTCGTCCTTCCTCGGCCGTCATGTGGTCGAGCAGGCGTTGGCAGCAGGGCACGACGTCACGATGTTCAATCGTGGCCTCACGAATCCCGGTCTGTTCCCAGGCGCCGAGCACCTGAGGGGCGACCGCAACGAGGACCTCTCGGCCCTCGCGCACGGCGAGTGGGAAGCCACCTTCGACACCTGTGCCTACCTTCCTCGCCATGTGCGGTCCTTGCACGAAGCACTGGGCAAGCGGGCCGGCCTGTATGCCTTCGTCTCCAGCGTCAGCGTCTATCCAGCGACGACTCCGCGCGACTTCACCGAGGAGGCGCCGCTGCTCCCTCCCTCCTACGAGGAGACGTTCCAGCTCGAGCTCTACGGCGAGCTGAAGGTGGGCTGCGAACTGACTGCGGCCGAGCTCTTCGGGGCCGATCGCAGCGTCCTGATCCGGCCCGGCTACATCGTCGGCCCGAACGATCCGACCCACCGATTCACCTACTGGGTCGAACGCGTCGCCAGGGGCGGCAGGATGCTCGGCCCACGCCCCGAGCAGCCGATCCAGGTGATAGACGTGCGGGACCTGGCGGGCTTCATCGTCGCGCTCCTCGGCCAGCAGTGGGCGGGAGCGGTGCACACGGTGGCGCCTTGGCCGGCGATGAGTTTCGAGGAGATGCTGCAGAGGATCGGCGCCGGCGTCGGCAGGAGCGACCTCGACGTGCGCTTCGACAGCGAGCACGAGCTGTTGCCGTTGTCGGACGGGGAGCACGACGGTTGGTCGCTGATGACGGCCGATCCCTCCCGGGCGATCAACCTCGGTCTGTCGTGGCGTCCTGTGGAGGAGACGGCTGCCGACACGCTCGAGTGGGCTGCGGCGGCACGTGCCGGCGGCGCCTACAGGGAACACACCGGGATCATGTCGGCCGAGCAGGAGTCGGAGATCCTCGCCTCCCTCGGTTGAGAGCCGGCGCCACTCCCCGGAGGAAGCAGCGCCGGCCCCACGCCTCCGGCTAGCTCGCCTTCGCCTCGAAGGCGGCGAGCTGAGCCGACGTCTGCGACGACACGTGTTGCGCGCTCGACGGCGCCCGTGTTGCCGGCGAGGTACTGCGCCTGGCTGATCAGGTACTGGCAGAAGGCCGTCTCGTTGCTCACGTGGCCGGGCGTGATCGCCCGCCCGGCGAACTCGGCGCCCCAGAGCTGGTGCTTGATCTGGTTGGTCAGGAAGTCTCGGGCATGCTCGAGCTCCGACAAGGCGACGACCGTCTGCAGGTAGGTCGAGTCATTGCTGGAACTGCTCTTCATCGCCGCTGTGGCCGCCTGCAGCGTGTAGGTGCCGAACGAGCCGGTGCTCGCGTTGACCTGCTTGTAGCAGGTGGCGAGAGCATCCACCCCCTTGGCCGCCAGGGTGGCCGGAACCGATGTCAGCACCTCGGTGATCACCCGCCCGTCCTCGGTGTAGTCGTCCTTCAGCCCGGCGAGGAACATCAGCGTGGGACGGATGTCCGTCTCGTCGATCCACGTCCCGCTGTTGGCCTGTGCCTGCTGGACGTCGTTCTCCTGGCCGCTGTTGGGACCGGCGCTGTTCGGGCCCTGCGAGGCGTCCGAGCCGTCGAGGCCGAGGTTGGCCACGCCCGGCCCGACGATGCCGAGCCAGTTGTTGTTGATCTCGGCCGCGTAATCACCGTGGTCCCAGGCATAGGAGTCGTTCTGGGTCACGCACGATCCGCTGCACGACGCCGGCCCGCTCGACAGGTAGTAGTCGGGCTTGGCGAACATGGCGAAGGTCGGCGTGCGGGCGGGGTCGGCGTCAACCATGTGGAGGATCGCCATCTCCGTCCGGTCGGCGAGGTAGTTGTCCACGGTCTGCGTGCCGCCGGCATAGGGGTTGGAGGCGGTGACAGACCCGGCGTCCCGCTCGAGTTGGCGGACGGCCGGGTTGTCGTAGGCGGGGTCGCCGGTCACGTAGAACTCGGGAGCCGTGTCGTCCTCCAGGGAGAACGGTGTCGTGTCGCCCTTCTGAGTGGCGAGCAGGCCCGTGATGTTGCCGTCCAGCTCCCCGAAACTCCCCGCAGGGTACGTGCACTCCACGTCCGGAGTGACGACGAGCCCGCTCACGACGGCGCCGTCGCAGTTGGCCGGGCTCGGCTGGATGGCGCGGCCCACGTTTGCTCCTGCCTCGTGATCGCCCTCGTCCGCACTGAAGATGAACAGCGAGTTCTTCGGCGTGATCCCGTCGGAGTAGAGCCGCTTGAAGAACAGGCCGAACGCCTCGTTGTAGTACTGGGCCTGCTCGATGTAGCAGGCGCTACCCGAGCCGAGAGCCGAGGGGGCGTTGTTGCACGCCGTCAGGCCCGGGATGTTGGCGTTGCCGTGGATGTCGGCGATGTAGCCGAAGGTGACGGGCACGCCCGACTCCTGCATGTCGGCCATGTACGCCAGCGTCTGGGCGGCGTTGATCCCGCCGAAGCCGGGGAACCCGGGCTGATTATTGGTGAAGGCACCGTCGATCTCGTTGCCGAACAGGTCGACGAGGTTGCCCTTGGAGTTGGTCACGGGGAAGCCGTGGTGCCGCAGGTTGGTCTTGCCGGCGCCCATCTGGGGCGCCACGTAGCGGTGGCCGAACAGGGCATCGAAGCCCTTGTAGCCCCCGGGCTCGGTGGGCAGCAGGTCCGGAACCTCGGTGTGCGTCTTGTGCTTCTCGCCGTACTTCACGGCCTCCGCATCGGCGCAGAAGGAAGCACCCGCCGCGCAGTGCACACCGATCCCGTTGTAGTCCGCCGCCTCAGGATCCTTGTAGGGATCGGGATCGGCCGCGAGCTGCTTCGCCTCTGGCGAGTGTGGGCCGAAGACCTTGGGGATGTCGACGTTCGTGTTCTCGAGCTCCATGTTGGTCGTCGCCACCTCACCGACGTTGCAACCTGCCCGGGTGAAGGGAACCCACGGGGCGGGCGCGATCTTGTTCGGCGACACGGGGGGAGAGGCCGTCGCAGGCGGTACCGGTGAGTACACCATCGAGGGATGGGTGTCGTGGCCGGGGGTCGGCTTGGAGGCCGTGTCGTAGATCGGGTCAGTCCAGTAGGCGAACGACGACGCCGGGTCGGTCGTCCCGTTGGGGTTGTATGTCTGGAAGCTGTTGCTGATCCCCATGCCCTGCCGGTCGCCGTAGAGGCCCGTGAAGGTGGTCAATGTGTCGTCGGCGGTATGGGCGATGAGAGGGGTGTGGTTGTTGGAGAGCAACGTGCCGTGGCCCTCGATGAAGTCGAGCAGGTTGGGCATCATCTCCAGGTCCGAGGGCACGTTCGGGTTGTCCCGGTTGAAGTGCACGTTGTCGAACGTGATCTCGACGACGTGCTTCACCCCGTTGCCGAGGACGCAGGTGACGTTCGACTGGGGCGCCTGAGCTGCTGCAGTGGCTGCTGCGCCCCCCGCTCCGCTAACTGCACCGCTTGGCGCCCCGCCCGATATGACTACCGCCGTGGCGCTGACCGCCGTGGCGGCGGCGAGCGCGGCCGAGAACCGGCCCGCTTTGCCTAGCAATCCCATGAGTCTCCTCCAGCGTGGTTGCAGACTTGAACGTCGCGCAAAGTAGCTATGGCGAGTGACGATTGGATGACGAGTTGACCGCGTTCTGGTGAATGGTGGCGTGGCGACGCCGCCCGTGACGTACGGCTCACAGTACGTGAGTCTCCGGTGCGTCTACATGCGCTGAGGGGCGCCGATCCCCAGCACTGCCAAGCCCTGCGCGAGCACCGCAGCGGTCACGTGGCTGAGGGCCAGGCGGCTGCGGCGTGTCCGCTCGTCGGGGGCGCGCAGCACTGGGCAGTTCTCGTAGAAGGCGGTGAAGCGGCCGGCGAGCTCGAACAGGTACGTGCAGAGGCGATGCGGGACGAGGCCCTGCAGCGACTGGCCGAAGGCGTCGTCGAAGCCGAGGAGGGAGACGGCGAGCGCCCGCTCGGCCGGCTCCTCGAACGAATCCTTCGAGAGGTCATCCGGCACCGGCCCTCGGCTGATCCCGTCTTCTGCCGCCCGGCGCTCGATGGAGCGGATGCGGGCGTGCGCCATCTGCAGGTAGGCGGCTGTGTTGCCGTCGAACGAGAGCATCCGGTCCCAGTCGAAGATCTCGTCCCGCACCCGGTCGGTGGACAGGTCCGCATACTTGATGGCGCCGACCCCCACCATCCGCGCCACCTGCCGGTGCTCCTCGCCGGTCAGCGTGGGGTTCTTCTCGGCGACCACGGTCGCCGCTCGTTCGATCGCCTCGTCGACAAGGTCGTCCAGCCGGACCACGTCGCCCGCTCGTGTCCGGAACATCTTCCGGTCGGGACCCAACATGTTCCCGAACGAGACGTGGATCGCCTCCACATCAGGTGGCAGCCAGCCCGCCATCCGCGCAACCGCGTAGCACATCGCCATGTGCTCCGACTGCGGCGCCCCGATGACGTAGAGGATCCGGTCTGCGTGCAGCGTTCCGACGCGGTGCCTGATGGCGGCGAGATCCGTTGCCGCATACCCGAAGCCGCCGTCCGACTTCTGCACGATCAGCGGCAGCGGATCCCCGTCCCGGTTGGTGAAGCCGGGCGGGAAAACGCACTTCGCCCCGTCGCTGTCGACCAGCAGGCCCTGTGCAGCCAGGTCCGCCACCACATCTTGCAGCAGCGGGTTGTAGAAGCTCTCGCCGGCCACGTCATCGGGGGTGAGAAGCACCCCGAGCTTGTCGTAGACGTGCTCGAAATGGCGCAGGCTCTCGTCGACGATCAGCCTCCAGAGCCGGAGCGTCTCCTCGTCGCCGCCTTGGAGGAGGACGACCCTGCGGCGCGAGCGCTCGGCGAAGGTCTCGTCCGAGTCGAACTTCGCCCTCGCTTCCCGGTAGAACTCCTGCAGGTCGCCTACCGAGAGCTGGGCGGCCCCCTTCTCCTCGCCCACGTCGCGCAGGTGCTCGATCAGCATGCCGAAGGGCGTGCCCCAGTCGCCGAGATGGTTCTGCCGGATCACGTGGTGTCCGGCGACCTCCAGCATCCGGCAGAGGGCGTCACCGATGATCGTCGACCGCACGTGGCCGACATGCATCTCCTTGGCGGCGTTGGGCGCCGAGTAGTCGACGACCACCGTCTGCGGAGCGGACGCCCGCGACAGCCCGGCCCGGTCGTCGGCCAGCAGCGGGCGGAGCTGATCCGCCAAGAACTGTTTCGAGACGGTCAGATTCACGAAACCAGGCCCGGCAACTTCCACCACCTCGCACACCCCGGCTAGACCGGCTGCTGCGGCGGTGGCGACGATCTGCTCGGCGACTTCTCGTGGCGGCCGCCCGAGACGCTTGGCGAGCGCGAGCGCCCCATTGGCCTGCGCGTCCGCACGATCCGACGGGCGGACGCCCGGGTCGGCTCCGCGCTCGAACTCGTCGAAGGCGGGTTGGAGGCGTTCGGTCAGCTGGGCGATCAGGCCGGGCATGTCCAATCGTAGGCCGCCGACCTTGTGTCGCCTGCAGGTACGCTGCGGGTCGATGACCGAGGCCTGGGATCCCCCCGAGCCCCTGCCAGGCTGGCCGAGCTACCAGGGCACGCCTCGCACGGCGCCGACCGGTGGTGTAGCGCCGGCAGAGGGTGTGGCGCCGGACGGTGGTGTGGCGCCGGCAGAGGGTGTCGCGCCGGCCGGTGGTGTCGGGGCGCCGACGACGGCGGGGGGTGCGGGACGCGGGCAGCGGTCGGTCCGCTCGCCCGTGCTCGTCGGCCTCGGCGTGCTGATCTGTGCCGCGATCGCAGCGATGGCCTTCGTCCTCACCACCAGTCCGTCGGCGACCGTTGGACCAACGCTTCCCACGTCCTTCATCCTGCCGACCTCGCCCACCACGGGGCCTAGGACCGCGCCGACCACGACTGGGCCGCCGCCACCGCCCACCTTCTCCCACAGGGTGTTCGTGTCGTTGCTGAATGCCAGCGACCTGCCGCCGATCTTCCAGGCGGTGCGTTCGGCAGCGGTGACAGGAGCCCGCGCCCGCCCCTCGAGCCCCTGTGCTGTCATCTACGCAGCGACCGTCGCCACAGGCAGGTCTCCACAGTTCATCGAGACGGGTCCCGGCTCCAACTTCGAGATCGTCTCCAGCCAGCTCGACTTCTTCTCGAGGGTGGCGGTGGGCCGGGCGGCACTCTCGCATGTTCTCGGCAGCTCGTACAACAGCAGCTGCCTCTCGCAGTTCGCGCACGAGCTGGGCACCAGCTACGGCGGCCATCTCTGCAATGGAGGGCATGCCACCACTACGGGAGTCCTCTCGACAGTCGCTTCGGCCGTCGTGGAGGGACGCTCCGGCGCCGTCTTGCGGGAGCAGGCGACAGTGTCCTGCGCGAGTCGGGCCTCCTTCCATGTGGCGGACGACATCTACCTGGTGCTGATAGGAAGGGCGATCGTGGAAGCCGAGTGGACCAACACCCGCGGACCGGTACCGGCCGCGGTGGAGCGGGCGCTGGCCGGGACTCTCGTGTTCAGAGCAAGCCTCAACGGCCTCTGATGGATCGGTTGCTGGCCAGATGAACGAGATGGACGAGGTCGGGACGCACCCAGGTGAGGAGTCGGACGTCGAGGACCTGGCAGCCGCAGTCCATCGGCCGCCGACGATCTCGCCGCCGATCCGCCTGGTCGAGGACGAGGCGATGCGAACCGCTTTGGAGGAAGCCGCTCTGGCGGTCCCGCATGGCGACGTGCCTGTTGGTGCCGTGGTGCTCGACGGCTCTTCCCGGCCGGCCATCATCGGTCGCCGGCACAACGAGCGAGAGGCGGCATCGGATCCCACCGCCCATGCCGAGATGTTGGTGCTACGGGACGCGGCTGCGGCGCTCGGGAGCTGGCGCCTCGAGGGCTGCACCCTGGTGGTGACATTGGAGCCCTGCGCAATGTGCGCCGGCGCCTTGGTAGCGGCGAGAGCGCGGCGCCTGGTGTTCGGTGCCTACGACCCCAAGGCCGGCGCTTGTGGATCCCTCTACAACATCGTCGGCGACGCCAGGCTCAACCACGAGCTGGAGGTGATCGGCGGGCTCCACGCAGCAGATGCCGGCGCCCTGCTGGAACAGTTCTTCAGGGACCGGCGCAGCTAGCGGCGAGGTGACGCCGTACGCGACAGAGCCGGTCGCAGGCGAACCCGCGGCCGGCCCTGCCGGACATGCTCTTGCTAAGAACTGCTACGAGTTGGCGGAGGCGCCGCTCGTCACCGGGGCATGCGGGATCGAGGCCAGCGAGCCGAAGAACTTGGCGCTCCCGAAGGTGAACACCCCGCCGTCGGCGCCGAACACCCAGTACCCGCTGCCTGTCTGCGGGGTGGCGATGGCGACGGCCGCGCCGTTGAGATGGCGCCCGATCATCGAGCCGTGGAACTTGGCGTCACCGTAGGCGAAGACACCGCCATCCCTGCCGACCAGGTAGTAGCCATGGCCGTCCGGCGTGGTGGCGATGCCGGACAGCGGTGCCGCCAGGCTTATCCCGGAGGCCTTGGGGGAGCCGTAGTTCTTGGCGTCGCCGAAGGGGAGCACGTCGCCGTTGCTGGTCACGAGCCAGTAACCGAGGCCGTCCGCAGTGGCGGCCATGCCGACCACCGTCTCATGCAGCGCCGACCAGTTCTCGCTTCCCCAGTTGAGGGCGTCGCCGAACTTCGTCACGTGACCCTCCTGGTCCACGAGCCAGTAACCGTGGCCCGTGGCGTCGGCCGCCGCAGCCGCGATCGGCACCGCCGGCGCCGACGAGAGGCCACCGTCGTTGACGGCGTCACCGAAGGGGAAGACCTGCCCGGAGCTGGTGACCAGGTAATAACCACCGCGGTCGGCGGTCGGGACGATGGCGATCGTCGGGCGGCTCGTCTTGCCGACTGCCGATCCGTAGAAGTGCCCCGACCCGAAGTGGAAGACGCCACCGTCTTGTGCTGCCAGGTCGTAACCCTCGAGGGGGCTGGCGACCCGGTAGCTGAACGGGATGGATGCCAGCTCGTCGCCGCTCGCCTCGGCACCGACCAGTGGGTTGAAGAGGAATGTGTCGTCGAGGTTGAGGACACCTGCGACCTGCGTCCCGGGTGCCGCCGTCGGCTTGATCGTGACCGTGATCGTCGCCGACTTGCCCGGTTCGACATAGACAGGGCTGAAGCTGTTCGAGAGTTGGTTGTAAGCGGACCACAAGTCGCCAGTGGACGTGGTGACGGTCGGGTCGAACGGCGCCGTCGTGGCGACGAAGGACGCGCTGGCCGTGGCCGAGGGCGCGCCCGTCGGACCGTACGGGCCGATCTCGCTCGGGTTCAGATACCAGAGGCCGGGCATCACCTCGCCCGAGGCCGGTGTGAACGTGAGGCTCGCCGAGTTGCTGCCCTGGCTCTCGCTCACTCCCGGCGCCGGCACGGCTGGCGACAGGTCCGGATCTCCCGTGAACGGCTCGGTGTCGAAGGTGACCGGCGTGCTCCCGACCAGGCTCGCTGTCACTGCCGTCGTGTCCGTCGGCACGGAGTAGTAGGGGAAGGTGGTGCCGGGCGGGAGGGGGAGTGAGATGTTCTGGTCGCTGCCGTTGAGGTCGACCAGCCGGACGCTCGCCGTGCCGCCGATGCGAGGGTCGATGAAGAACGCCTGCGGCGAGACGCCGGTGTTCCTCACGGTCACCTGGAAGCTGGCAGCCTTGCCCGGCGTCAGCACGGAGAAGGGGCTGTTCGGCATGTTGGACGAGACGCTCACCTGGTTGTAGCGGATCGCCCCGCTGAACGGCTCGGAGAGCTCGGCCCCCGATACCACCGGCTGCCAGTCGAGCACCAGCATCCACGTGCCCGCTTGCGGGGCGTCCTTGTACACGTTGACCCCGCCGGTCGTGATCATGTTCTGGAAGCTGCTGTCGAGGGTGTCGCTCGAGGACGAAGCCACCGCCTCGCCCTCCGGGTCGACTAGGAAGGCGACTACTTGTCGCTGGTGTCGGCGAAGGAGGCACTGACGTCGAGGTCGCGAAGGCCGCCGGGGACGTTGAACTGGTACGTATCCGAGTTGGACGGGTTCCCGCGTCCGTTGCCGCCCGTCAGCACCCCGCTGAAGTTGGCGCCGTTCGGCCCTGTGGCGACCGTTGTCCGCACCGTCACGGGAATCGTGGTCGTCCCGCCGCCGACCGTCGAGAGGACGATCGACTGCGCCGTGTCGCCGGAGGCCGCAGGACTGGTGGCGGTGAACGTGGCCGTTCCGCTGGCACCCGCAGCGAGGGCAAGCGAGGACGGCGAGATGGATCCGGCCGGCTGGAACTCGTCGGTCGTGGCCGCGTAATGGATCACGCCGCTCGTACCGGTTGTCCCGCTGCCCGTGGCGCCGTCCTGCTCCGTGAAGAAGATGGCGGTCCAGGTACCGGCGGCCGGGTTGGCCACCTCGATGTGGGCATAGTCAGCGAGCCCTTGCGGCAGCGAGTAGCCGGCGTAGGCCCCCGTCGGGTCGAGCAGCGCCACGTGCAACAGCGAGCTCTGGCCTGTGTACGGATAGTCGGCCGAGAACTCGAGCCGGGACGGGAGGCTGGTGGCGGGCACCGTGAAGGTCTCCTCCTGGTACACCTCCGTCACTCCGCTCCAGATGGCGAAGGTGTTGGCGGTCGGGGGCCCGCACGAGCTAGTCGACGAGGAAGGGTTCAGGCAGAACGAGCTCGCCTGCGAGGAGACCTGCTTGGTGAGCGCCCGCGTCGAGAGGTTGACCGTGACGCTGCTAGAGCCGGTGTTGGTGACGTGGATCGTCGAAGAGGTCTTGGCTCCCGGCCCCTGCACGTCGTTGATCTGGTTGGGGCCGACGAGGAGCCCGCCGTCGGGCGTGCCGGACGTGCCCGGCATCGAGGCCGCCTCCTTGACCGCTGCCAGCACGTTCAGCAGGCCAGCACCCTGCTCCTCAGCCGGCGCCGAGACGTCGGTGGCCGTGCTCATGAGGATCTGCTTGATGAGAGCGGGCGTCGGGTCGGTGCCGCCGTGGGTGGAGGCATAAGCCTGGATGACGTCAGCTGCAGCGCCAGCCGTGAGGGGTGCCGCCTCGCTCGTCCCGCCTGTCAGCTGAATCGGCGACGGCTGCCCATTGTTGTTGGTGCATTCCGGATAGGTGGCGGTGTCGGCGCTGCACTCAGCCCAGTTCAGGTCGCCAGGTGCGACGAGGTCGACCGTGTTGGCGCCGCTCATCGCGAAGCCGCTGGAGGAGATCGACGAGATGTTGTTGTCGATCCACGTGCCGTTGTTGGCATTGGGCACGGTGGCGTTGATCCCGCCGTAGAAGTCCTGCTCGTAAGAGCGGAACGTTGTCGAGGCGCCGGCGCTGATCAGGTTCGGATCGGTGGAGGGCGCGCCAAGCGTGTTGCCTACTCCGGCGTCTCCCGAGCTGACGATGACCGTCACGCCGGCGGCAACGGCGTCGTCGTCGGCGATCTTCGTGATGTCGAGGGCGGTGTCGGGGAAGTTGTTGGAGCCGAACGACTCGTTGAGCACCTTCACACCGTTGGCCACCGCGTAGTCGATGGCCTGGATGAAGTTCGATTCGGTCGTGTCGTAGCCGGCAGAGAAGACGTCGAGCCCCATCACCGATGCACCGGGTGCGGCGCCCGTGATTGTGATGTCGCAGGGCTTCGGCAGCGAGTGGGCGCTGCTGATGTAGCTGTTGAGGTCGTAGATCGTGTTCCCCTGGGCGGCGATGGAGCTGGCGTCGAGGAACGACTCCCCCGCCGCGCTGTTCGGCGTGCCCGTCGGGTCACCGGCGAAGTTGACGTCTGTGACAACCGGTGATCCTGCCGGGCTTCCGGCGCTGGCATAAGCGGGATTCCGCTGGAAATCGGGAATCGTGGTGTCGATCGGACCGGCGATGTAGCCGACAGTGACGCCGGCGCCGTCGTAGCCGAGGGCGTTGGCGGCGACGGAGTTGATCGCTGCGGCGGTGATGGCCTCCGGGTTGACCTCGGGGCTCGAGGCCGTTCCGCAGATCGACGGCGTCGTCACGCTCGACTTTGCGGCGCCGGCCGACTTCGAGACAGTTGCCATCGGCTCGCTCGGAACCTCGTCGGTCGGGACCGGGATGTTCACGTCCGGCTCGACGGCCTGGACGAGCGGGTCGGCGGCGAGGGCCGCCCGCTGGGCCGATGTCACCGAGGTGACGAGGTAAGGGATCGAGGTCCCTGACGCCTCGACGGTCGCTCCGGCGTGCCGCAGGGCGTTGGCCAGCGGCGATTCCTCGGAGCGGAGCGCGGTGGCCCGATCCACGGAGCGGGCTGCCATGCCCGTCCCCTCGTCGCGCAACATGACGATCACCTTCGTAGTGGGGCCTGAGGCGGCCGGGATCGCCGATGTGCCGGCGCTCCCAACCGCAGCCGTGCTGGCGGTCGCCGCCGTCACGTCCACGACCGGTAGCGCCAGGGTGGCGCCGATCGCCGGCACCGCTCCCAACGCCACCAATCTCCTCAGCCTGGAGCGCATCGCTCACCTCCGTCGGGGCGTGAACGCCCGGTCGTGCAACATGTTGGGAGCCGAACCTACGTGCTGCGAGCGACGATGTCACGACTTTCTTTTCCGGGCATGCACAAGGCGCGAGCCGGCAACTCGGGGTTTCTCTGCCTGGTACGGGCTGCCTTCGCCGAGGTCAGGACCATGTAGCATGACGGCCGGAGGGATGCGAGAGTGGCCGAATCGGGCGGTCTCGAAAACCGTTGTGCCTCCGGGTACCGTGGGTTCGAATCCCACTCCCTCCGCCGATGGATCGGGCGATGATCTCGTCAGGGGGCGGTTCGCGGGCGGCTGATGCCGCCTTGGACGCCTCTCGAACAGTGCGGAGGAGGGTAACCACACTTGCGCCATAAGATACGGCAGCGGACTGTCCTCGGGTTGGGTGGCGCGGGTTCTGGTAGCTACTGGCGGCTTGGTCGCGGCCCATCAGTTGACGAGCAGCCCCGCGTCAACCGTCCCGATCGTCGCGTCGGGAGGCGAGGGTGATTGCGTGATGCTGACCTATATCGATCAACAACCGGGCCACGTCCAGGTCGCACCGGAATGTCCAGTTATCGTATTGGCCAGAGCGGGCCAGGTCGGCACGAGTTCGATTACTGGCAATGGGAACGGCAGTGCGGGTTCGTCTCCAACACGCCCACGACGGCTGTGAGATATTTCGGGGCTCCGGACCGGCATCCTTCGCGGAAATGACTGACATCTCTCTAACTAATGGTGTCGCACAATTCTCCCGATCGGAAGCTTTGCAATCGAGCCGGGCCAAGAATGGCTGCTGATCGGGAAGTGGGAGCCGGGAAGTGCCCTGAATGGCTCCTGCTTGTCGACGACCCAAGCTCCTGATCTGGTTGCGAGCCAGATTATTGTCCTCCCCGAAGACGCTGCACTTGACGAACAGCCAGCTTCGGCAGCTCTACGCGTACGGCTTTACGCAGTGCCAGACAGCCGCCTACGGGATTCCGAACTGCGGGACCCACTTCAGGCACGGCTAGAGATCCCACGGCTCGATCTGTCAAGCGGCTTGCTCGAGTTTGTGTGCGGTCCGGGCCCCTTGTAGCGATGACAACGCGTACGAACACAGCCGTTGAGGCATGGGCGGGCGATAAGCAGTCGATCTCGCTCCGCCCGACACGTCTCCGTCATCTGTCCGGCAAAGGGGCGGTCAAGATAATTGCCTGGGTTGCGGCACTGGTCGGGCTCAACGCCTTCTTCTACTACCTCTCCGCCGAAAGCTATCCGGGTGATTCGGACAAGGCCAGTACCATTCTCGAAGGTCAAGCAGTCGGAGCCGGGCATGTTCTTCTACACGGCTGGACCTTGCCTCTAGATTCGTTCTGGACGCTCGATCAAATCTACTATGCGGTTGTAACACGCCTTGTCGGCGTCAGAACGGCGCTCCTGCACACGGGCCCTGCTTTCTTCGGCGCCCTTGTAGTCGTGGTAGCTGTCGCTATGAGCCGTGAGGGTCGCAGAGGCGTGGGCGGGCTCGTGTCCGTCCTGTTCCTTGTCTTTCCGACTCCGACGATGTCCTGGTTCTTCCTCGGAACCGGTTACCATGTCGATACCCTGCTGTACGCTTGGCTGGCCTTCATCGCCTTGCGGAGCGGCCGCTTCAACTGGGCGTGGGTACTCGGCGTCGCCATCCTGGCAATCGGTACTCTCGGCGACCTCCTCATGATTGCGTATGGGATCTGTCCTGCCCTCTTGGGCAGCCTGGTCGCGATGCTGCGCCGTCGAAGTTGGCACGCCGGTGTAGCTGGTGGGCAGCGGCCGGAGCTAGCTTGCTCGTAGCCGAGGTTGCTCGTCAGGTTGTGAATGGACTCGGAGGCTTTGTCGTAGGTCCTCCCTTGCCGAAGAGGCCCAGCACCCATCAGCTTATTCTCAACTTCAAAGGCATTCTCAGCTATGGAGGACAGCTCTTGGGTCTGGCTCCGCAGGCCGTTACGGAGAGGGTTCCTACGGGGCTCATATACACGCGCACGGACTGGCGGGCAGTCGATGCTAGCGTGCCTGGTCGTCGCTCTGTGGAGTCTTGTTTCGGGTGCTGTTCTCGGTCGGCAAGCTGGTCCGGACCAAGAGAAGGATAAGTACTGGCGGCTGGACGATCTGCTGGTGATGTCGACACTTGGTGTCGCCGCGACATTCGTACTTATGTCTCTGACGAGTTCGGTGGGCGAACCACGCGATACCTCGTACCGGCGATACTCTGCCTGGCCGTCATCAGCGGGAGAGTCATATCGAGAAGCTGGGAACGAATCCGAGCGGCATGGATGAAGCGATCAGCTGTGGTTCTCTACGCGGGGACCTTTTTGACCTTCTCCGCTGGCGCAGCCTACGTGCTTACGCCTCCTGCACTCGTCGAATCCGGCTACTGGGCTCGCAACATGGCTCGAACACCATCACCTGACTCGAGGCGTGGGAGACTATTGGGCAGCAAGCATTACGACCGTCGCGAGCGGGGGCCGGGTGGATGTGCGACCGATCATCACGACACGCTCGGGCAATCTCGTACGTCTGACGAACGATGCATCAGAGGCGTCGTTCGATGATCAACAGTTCCAGTTCCTGGCTTACGACACGCCTGTCTGGGACAACGTTAACGATATTTCTGCCACAGGACGTGGGGACGTCCCGCCCACACGTATGTCGTCGGCATATATCGGGTGTTGGTCTGGTCGAAGCCAATCACCCTCGGGCATCCGCCGGCCAGCTGACTGCTTCGCTGGTTCAGCGAGGGGCGAGGTAGGGCAGCCGGCGAGAACCGCCAACAGGCGTGCAACAAACTTGCTAACGTCCCATCGAACCGGGCCGGGAGCTGGGGCTCCCGTTCGACAACCGGGCGATACCCGGCCGAGGCCCGATCGAGATCTGTGGAGGATGAGATGAGGCGGACTGCGGCTGTAGGGCTGTTGATCGTCGCGTGCCTGCTCGCGGCGGCGGCGCCGGCGGGCGCTGACTGGAAGCAGCAGCCGACGCCCACCCCCAGCGGATTGGTCTCGAGCGCCATGAACGGGATCGCATGCCCGTCGACGAGCACCTGCACGGCGGTCGGCACCTATGCCGACGGCTCGGGATCGCATCCCCTTGCCGAGGTTTCCACCAACGGTGCCAGCTGGGCGATCCAGAGCGTTCCACCGCCGGCCGGGGCCAGCGCCGCCGAGCTGAACGGGATCGCCTGTGTACACGTCACTTCGTGTATCGCCGTCGGCGACTACACCGACGGGGGCGGGCAGCACCCGACGGCCGAGCATTGGAACGGCTCTTCGTGGTCGCTCCTCACAGTCCCGCAGCCGCCAGGATCAAGCGGAGCACAGCTCGTCGGGGTGAGCTGCCCCTCGACGAGCCTCTGCATGGCAGTCGGCAACTCGACCGTCGGCGGCGTCGAGTCACCTCTCCTCGAGACCCATTCGGGCAGTGGCTGGTCGATCGCGAGTCTCCCGCTCCCGAGCGGGGCCACGGGAGGCGAGCTCGGCGGAGTGTCGTGCACCTCCCCGACCAACTGCATGGTGGCCGGACTCGCACAGTTCGCCAGTGGCGAGCAGGCGTTGGTGGAGACCTGGAACGGCTCGAACTGGGCGATCCAGACCGTCCCAAGCCCATCGGGGGCGACGCAGACGAGCCTCGATGCAGTGTCTTGCAGCTCGCCGGGGGCGTGTTTCGTGGTGGGGGAGCATCAGGCGGACCGCTGGAACGGCACTTCGTGGAAGTCGCTCTACGTCCCCACCCCCGGACCGCACACCGGTCTCACCGACCTGACCGGAGTTGCCTGCCCCTCCGACAGCCGGTGCTATGCAGCCGGCTCCTACTACGTCGATGGTGTCCTGACAGCGATCGCCGAGACTTGGGACGGCACCAAGTGGGCGGCGGAGAGCACGCCGATCTCCACGAGCAATGACGAGAGCGGGCTGTCCGGCATCGCCTGCAGCGACGACACGCTCTGTGCGGCTGCAGGCTTCTACGACGATCCGGTCGACGGCAGCAGGGCGTTGGTCGAGTCGTTCGAGCTCCGCTGGCAGCCCCAGACGCTGACTGTCCCGTCCGGCTCGATCGCCTCCAGCATCTCGGCCGTCTCCTGCACCAGCACGACCTTCTGCATGGCGGTCGACACGTTCGAGGCGAGCGGGAGCACGTTCGGCACCTCTGCCCAGCAGTGGAACGGCGGCAGCTGGAACGACCTCCCGACTCCCAACTCCGCCAACAGCGCCCTGAACGGGATCTCGTGCACCTCGTCGACCTTCTGCATGGCCGCGGGCGACGTGAACACCGACTCGGCCATCACCCCTGTGGCGGAGAAGTGGAACGGCAGCACCTGGACCGTCGAGTCCCCGCCCGCGCCGGCCACTGCTGTGGACAGCTACCTGCTGGCTGCCTCGTGCGTCTCTGCCACCTCGTGCATGGCGGTGGGTGAATGGCGGGACGGCGCCGGCAACCAGTACACCCTCTCCGACTCGTGGAACGGCTCGACCTGGACGCTGAGGTCGACGCAGAGTCCCTCCGGAAGCATCATCAACGCGATCAACTCCGTGTCCTGCATCTCGGCGTCCGACTGCGTGGCCGTCGGATCGGCGTCACCTTCCAGCTCCGAAGGGCTGATCTTCAACTGGAACGGCACATCCTGGACGATGCATGTAGCTGCCACGCCTCCCGGCGGCAGCGACGTGGGGCTGGAGGGAGTCGCCTGCGTTACGACGTCGTTCTGCATGGCCGCCGGCAGCTACTACGACGGGACTGCCACCGTGCCGCTGTCGTACACCTGGAACGGCGCCTCCTGGACCGCCGCCGTCGGTGCGGAGCCCAACAAGGTCTCGGCCGCCGGCTTCTCGGGCGTCTCGTGCTGGGCCGTCGGCAAGTGCGTCGGCGTCGGGTATGCCACCTTCAAGCACGGCGGTATCTCGCCGCTCGGCGATCGTTGGGAGACGACGATCTGGACCAGCCACACCGCCTCGGTGCCCGGATTCAACCCCGCTGCCATGAGCTCGGTAAGCTGCGTGGGCGACGCCTTCTGTGAAGGGGTCGGCTACGAGACACCATCCGGCGGCAACAACATCGACTTCGCCGAGCAGTGGTCGTAGGGCGCCAGCCAGCGAAAGCGCTCCTCCTCGGCGTCCTCGCCGACCTTCTCGAAGCCAAGCCGCAGGTACAGCGCCCGCGCCCTCGGATTGCCGAGCTCTACTGACAACTCGAGGGGCCGTGCCGTATCAGCTGCCTCGTCTTTCAGCGCCTCGATCACTGCGGTGCCGAGTCCTTGTCCCTGGACATCGCCGACGAGTTGGATGCCGGACAGCTCGATGCAACCCTCGTCCCGCGTGACCCTGAGGCGCCCGACTGGCCGCCCCTCGACCTCTATGACGGTCGTCGTGCTTCCCGGTAGCTGACCGCTCACCTGCTCACGGGTCCATTCCTGGAATCCCTCCCGCCATTCCAACTCATCGAACTCCGCCGGCAAGTCGTGCTGTGCCCTCAGTGCGGCGAGCGCGACGTCCGCCAGGAATGGCACATCCGCCAATGTGGCAGGACGGGTACGAAATGAATGGCACCGCGGCCGCGACACCAGCCCAGGGTATCGGCTACTCGACAGCGGTATTGCGGCGGCATTTCGCGGCTCGGCGGGAGGCTTAGTGGGACCACATGCCAGCTCTCGATACAATGCGCCGCAAGACACTGACCATTCAAGGAGCTGGACCGCGCCATGGCAAAGACGATCGTCATCAAGATCACCTGCGATCGCTGCAAGGCAGAAGGAACTCCGGAAGACGTCGAGGCCCAAGAGTCGGTCTCGTTCGGCTACGACGGCTACACCTACGGCCTTGACCTCTGCCACCTTCATGCCGGTGAGTTCCACGGCACGATCCAGAGCCTCGTCGCGGTCTCTACCAGTAGGGAAAGAGTCGGAACCGGCTCCCGCCGCTCGAGCTCATCGGCGCCAGCCGTAACGCCGGTCGCCAACGGCAGGGTTCCCGCGCGGCGCGATCCGGAGCAGCTGAACGCCATCCGCCAGTGGGCCAACTCGCACGGCTACACGGTCAGCAACCGCGGGCGCATCCCGGCCGAGGTGGAGGAGGCCTACCAGGCATCCTTCAAGCGCAAGGGCTGAGGGCGCCTCCGGACGAAGACTGCTCCTGGAAGACGACCGCCCCTAGGAGCAGTCCCAGCCGGGTGCGATCCCCGGCCCGGCATAGATCTGGTGGACGGTGCCTGTCGTGACGCGGCTCAGGAAGAAGACGAGCGTTCCACCGCCGAAACCCACCTCGTACCCCGCGCGGGGGTTTATGCCGTAGTCGCGGGACGGGACGAACACGAGCCGGGATCCGTAAGCCGCACGAAGCTGGGCGAGCGAGCTCCCGAGGCCGACCCCCTGCGGGGTAGTCACAGAAGGGCTGCCGTGTGCCTCGGTTGCCGAGAGGCAGCCGACATGCCCGTCCCCGCCGCCGCCGGAGCCGCCGACCATGAGCGCCGACAACCCGGGATCTGCGGTGGGGCCGTAGGTATGGCCGGCCGCGGCCGTCGGATACCAGACACCGTCGCCAACAGGGACCAGTTGCATGCGCCCGGCGCTGTCTGCCTCGGCAACCGACATCCCGATCCGAACTGAGCCGAGAGACAGCGGTGTCATCAGCAGGTGCGACGAGTGCCAGTCAGCGCTGCCTCCGTTCGGGCGCAGCACCGGCGACTGGATGTGTGCCGCCACCGACGCGTTGTGGGGGCTGGCGGGAGCGTGAGGAGCAGCCGACGCCGCGCCACAGGCCGACGCCGCCAGCGCAACGGCGATCACGAGCCAGACGGATAACGTCGCCCGGATGCGCGTTCTCTTCGCCTGCTCCCTCGGGGGTGCGGGGCACATGCAACCTCTCTTACCCTTTCTCGCCGCCGCCCAAAGCCGGGGTGACGAAGTGCTGGTGGCGGTGCCTCCGGCGATGGCGTACCACGTCGAGCAGGCCGGCTACCCGGCGCACGTTTGCGGTGAACCACCGGAGGCAGAGTTGGCACCGCTACGCGAGCTGTTGCCGACCTTGCCACCGGCCGAGGCCCTGGTAGCCGGCAACAGGGATCTGTTCGGGCGACTGGCTGCGAGCGCGATGCTGCCCGAGATGGAGCGGCTGTTCTCGGGATGGGCGCCGGACCTCGTGGTGCGGGACCCCTGCGAGTACGCCTCCGCAGTGGTCGCAGAGCGCCACGGCACGCCCCACGTGCAGGTAGCGATATCGCCGGCGGAGGGCGAGATCGCCTCGATCCGTGCGGCTTCGCCGGCACTGGAGGAGCATCATCGAGGCCTCACGAGCGTGCTCCTCGAGACCCCGTACCTCTCCCGCTTCCCTCCTTCGATGGACCCCTCGCCCTTCGCCGTCACCCTCCGCTACCGCGAGATCCTCGACAACCCGTCGGCACCTGGGCCGCCGTCCGATGTCGAGCCGCTGCCCGACTGGTGGGGAGGCGAGACCGGCGCCGCTCGTGTACGTGACCTTCGGGACGGTGCTCGGGTTCATGTCGATCGCCGGCCAGGTGTTCCGCGTGGCGCTCGACGCGGTGGCCGCTCTGGCTGGAGGCCGGGGTCGAGGTGAAGGTGTTGCTGACGACGGGACATCGTTTCGATGCCGGGGTGCTGGGCGAGATGCCGAGGAACGTGCACGTCGAGCCGTGGGTCGACCAGCGGCGCGTGCTGCCGCAGGCGGCGCTGGTGGTCTGCCACGGGGGAGCGGCACCATGCTCGGGACGTTGGCCGCCGGGGTCCCGTTGGTCGTGGTCCCGACCTTCGCCGACCAGTTCGCCAACGGTCGCAGCGTGCAGGCGTGCGGAGCCGGCCGCACCGTCGAGGCCACCGCCGTCGAGCCAGGCGGGCAGAGGACGCCCGTCTCGGCTGTCGACGTGCCGCGGATCGCAAAGGCGATTCGCGACGTCCTCGCCGATCCCTCCTACCGCAGGGAGGCGGAGCGGATAGCCCGAGAGATCGCCGGCGCCCCGCTGCCGGCTGACGTCCTCGCTGCCATCACCCGGTAGTCGCCAATGCCGGCAGCACCCGCTATTCGCCGTCCCGGCATCACCCCGGTAGTCGTGACTGGGTCAGCCCATGGTCTTGGCGCCGTCCAGAGCCTCCCTGATGATGTCGGCGTGGCCGGCGTGCTGGGCTGTCTCGCCGATGATGTGGATCAGGGTCCGCCGAATCGAGCGGGTGGCACCCGGCTCGAACCAGGGCGCCGGCGGCAGCTCGTGCGCAAGGTCGAGGGAGGGCAGCGTCATCACCAGCTCGTCGGTGCGGGCGGCGACCTCGGCATAGCGGTCGAGCAGCGCCGCCAGTGACTCGTCCTCGCCGAAACGGAAGCTCTCGATATGCGCCGCGTAGGCGTCGGGGCCGCTGTTGCCCATCGCAGCAGGTCCATCCACGATGAAGCTGGCCCAGCCCTCCTCTACACGCGTCACGTGCTTTATCAGGCCGCCGATCGTGAGCTCGCTCACCGTCGTCCGTTGCCGCGCCTGCTCGTCCGTCAGCTCCCTCGCCGTGTAGCGCAGGAAGCCGCGGTGCGCTCTCAGCGCCTCCAGCAGGTCGTCGCGCTCCCTGTCGGTCTTCGGACCGTCGGCGCGCTCGGCGCCAGCGGCCCCGGCCCCGGCTCTGGCTTCCCCCGCCCCGGCTTCAGCATCAGTCGTCATGCAGCTCACGATACGCGCTCGGCTGCGCGCGGCCGCGGACTACGCTCCGACCCGAGATGACCCACGACGGCGAGCGCACCAGCGATGGGGACGAACCCGCCGGCCTCCTCTCGGACAAGCCGATCCCCGCCGGCGAGCGCCTCATCGCGGCCCTCGACGTGCCCACCGCCGCCGACGCCATCGCCCTCGTCGAGACGCTCGGTGGCGCGGTCGACTTCTACAAGGTGGGGCTCGAGCTCGTGACCGGCGGCGGCTACCGGGAGGTTGTCGAGGAGCTGAGGCGGCTGGGCAAGCGGATCTTCTTGGACCTCAAGTTGTTCGACGTGCCGGAGACCGTGGCCTCAGCGGTGCGCCAGCTGCAGCAGCTCGGGATCGACTTCGTGACCGTGCACGGCAACGAGGAGATGATGCAGGCGGCGGTGCGCGAGCGGGGCAGTGTCAAGGTGCTGGCGGTGACGGTGCTGACGAGCCTGGACCAGAAGGATCTGGCAGATCTTGGTTTCGAGGTGAACATCGAGGAGCTCGTGCTGTCGCGGGCGCGGCGGGCGCTCGACGCCGGCTGCGACGGTGTGATCTCGTCGGGAGTGGAGGTGCCGGCGCTGCGTCGTGCCCTCGGCGATCAGCTGGTGGTCGTCTCCCCCGGGATCCGGCCGGTCGTCAACCGGACCGTCGACGACCAGAAGCGAACCGTCGACGTCGAAGAGGCTTTCCGCAACGGTGCCGACTACATCGTGGTCGGACGCCCCATCCGCCAGGCTGCCGATCCGGCCGGCGCGGCGCTCGACATCAGGCGCCGGATCGAGAAGGTCTTCGGGGGCGACACCTAATGGGCGCTTCTCGCCTACTGCACAGGGGCTGTGCCGAGGACGATCGTCGCCGAGTGGTGCTGGTGGTTGGAGTCGACCCAGTCGATGGATACAGATTGGCCCGGGCGGTAGGCGCCGAGCACATTGGAGACGTCGTCGGGCGAGGTCACGGCGTGTCCGCCGAGAGAGACGATGACGTCCCCGACGGTCAGGGCCGTGCCCGCCGCCGGAGTGCCGGCGACCACCTGCACGACGACGGCCCCTGACGAGACGGGTGCCACGTACTGGCCGAAGACGCCACCCAAGCCCTGCTGGCTCTCTGCCACGCTGACCGTCTCGATCTTGACGCCGATGAGGCCCCGCTGACCGATGACGAGATCCGGGCTCGACTGCCCGCGCTGGATCTGCTGGACGATCCCGACCGCAGCGTTGATCGGGATCGCGAAACCGACATTGGTCGCCGGCTGTGCGGACGAGCCGGTGGCGGCGGCGGTGTTCATGCCGATCACCTGACCCTCGGCGTTCAGCAGCGGACCGCCGGAGTTCCCGGGGTTGATCGAGGCGTCCATCTGGATCAGGCCGGTCAGGTTCTCGCTGGTGCCGGCTGCGCTGTCTCCGGCGGTGATCGAGCGCCCGAGCGCAGAGATCGTCCCGCTCGTGACCGTCAGCGGTCCCGGCAAGGCGAGCGCGTTGCCGATCGCCACCACGCTCTGCCCGACTGCGAGGTCCGAGGAGTTGCCGAGGGTGACGGTGCGGAGCCCGCTCGCGTTCTCCAGCTGGATGAGGGCCACATCATGCGACGGATCGACCCCGAGCACCCGCGCCTCGTAGACGCGGCCGGTGCCGTTGATCTGGGCGCTGAGGGAGGTGGCGCCTTCGACGACGTGGTTGTTGGTCAACACCTCGCCGTCGCTGGTGATGATCATGCCGGTCCCCTCGTCCTGGGGCTGCCCGTCCACGCTCGCTGTGACGTCCACCACTGCCGGCTCGACCCGTTTGGCGATGGCAGAGACCGAGAGCGCGGGACCAGATGCGCTCCCGGGTGGCAACTGGCTGATCGCAGTTCCTCCGTTGGCGGACTGCAACGAGCCCGACGGCGAGCCGGACGACCCGAGCGCGAGGCCGATCGCAGTCCCGCCACCGCCGCACACCAGCAGGCCGGCGGCGATCAGAGCTGCCGCCTTGTAGGAGCGCTTGCGCTTCGGCGTGGCCGTTGCCGCCGCCGTGTCCGTGGCCGTCGCCGTGGCCGCCGAATCGGGCTCCGGCTGCGCGTCTGCGGGGAGACCGAGCCTCGCTGCCGTCCCCGACGAGTAGCCGCGGTAGATCTCGTCCGGGTGCGGCGGAGCCCAGGGCGAGCTCTGCGGGCGCGGCTCGCGGCTTGCGCCGGCGCTGTAGTCCTCGTTCGCAGGAGTGTCCATTGACCTCGTAGCGCTCCCTGCTCCTGGCGAGATGTGGAGCTGTACCAGGGGCGCTATTGCCCCTTGCCGGTCCCAAGCATGCCCGACGCACCTTGGAGGAAGATCAGAGGAGCCTCAGGGGTTGACTATGACCACGCCTTGCATCTGGGCGTGCACGGTGCAGCGGTAGTAGTAGACGCCGGGCTTGGTGAACTTGTGGGCCCACGTCCCGTTGACGAGGATCGGGCTCACGATGGAGAGGTTGGAGCTCGGCTGACCCCCCACCGCCGGCGACGAGCCGCCGGCATTGCCGGGCGTCCAGCCATAGATGTCGACGTCGTGCGGGATCGGAGCGTCCTGCCAGTTCCACACCACCGTCTGGCCGGCGGAGATGGTGACCCTGGACGGGATGAAGCTCGAATACTGGACCGTGACGCTCTGCGTGGCGTGCGAGGAGGCGGCCGAGGCGACGGCTCCGTTCATCGAGGCGGGGACGTTCGGAGTCTGGCTGCACGCCGCGGCAGCCAGCGAGAGCGCTGCCGCCGCGGCGACGGCGAGGATCCGGGGTCTGTTCATCTAGTTGTCTCCTGTGGTCTGCGTCGCAGCTTGTCTCGTCTCCAGCCAACGGCGCAGTCCGGCGGCGTTGGAGTGGACGCCGTTCAAGGTCTCGAGCTTCTTGCGCTTCTCGTCGTCGAGGCCGTCGAAATCCGATGCGAAACGCTGCCCCAGCGCCTCAGCGATGTCCTCCCCCTCACGCCATGCCCGCTCGGCTTCCTCCGCCCACGCGCGCAGCGTCTCCTCCGCCTCGGCCAGCAGATCGGAGGGATCGGTGGGAACCAGCCCGTAGTGGGCGAGCGCGATGCCGGACGGCCTGCGCGCCGCAAAGCGCCGCAACGACGTCAGCGCCTGCTCCAAGTCGAAGTCGGGCGGCGGCGTCGCCGGGCGGAGAACACCTGCGTCGGGCAGCCGGACGCCGACGGCGTCGCCGGCGAAGAGCAGGCCGCTCTCGGAGTCGTGGAGCGCCAGGTGGTGCTTGGCGTGACCGGGCGAGTCGATCGACGTGAGGGTCCGACCCCCTCCGACATCGATCGTCTCACCGTCGGCGAGCACGTGGATCCGGTCCTCCGGTGTCGGGTCGAGACGGCCGTAGAGCGCGTCGAGCAGCGGGCCGTAGACGCGTGCAGCCGAATCGACCAGCCGGGTCGGGTCGGCCAGGTGGCGGGCGCCCTTCTCGTGCACGTAGACGGTGGCCCCCGGAAAGGCGCGCGCCACGTCGCCGACGCCCCCGGCGTGATCGAGGTGGATGTGGGTGACCGCCACTCCGGCCAGATCGGAGGGTTCCACGCCGAGCGTCTTCAGGGCATCGAGCAGCACCCCCACCGAGCTCTGGCTGCCCGTCTCGACAAGCACCGGGCGCGGCCCTTCGACCAGGTATCCGGCCGTGACGCGCTCCCACCCGCCGAGGAGGGTGTCGATCTCTCTAATTCCGGGCGCGATCGTCGTCACTGCCACGGATTGCAATCTAGTTGGGCTGTCCCGGCAGCCCTAATCGGCGGGTGCGGTACGGGTGGCGGCACGAGTTGCAGTACGGGTTGCGGCGACCGCCGCTCTTTCCGTCCTCTCGCCCCTCAGGAGCCGATCTCGATGACCACCTTCACGTCGTCGGGCTGGCGCTTCAGGGCGTCTTCGAAGGAGGCGAGCGGCACACGCCGGCTGACGAGCTTGGCCAGCCAATCCCGATCGGCCTTGGCGAGCGCGGCGGCACCCGCCTCGTAGTGGCGGCGGTTGGCGTTGACCGAGCCCACAACGGCCTCGTTCTCCAGCACCATCGAGCGGTTGAGGAGGCCGGCGTCGATGTTGATCTCACGCCCGGCCGAGGACACGCCCGTCAGGCAGACGACGGCTCCGGGCGCCGTGTGCCCGATGGCGTCGAAGACGAGGCTCGCCACTCCCGTGCACTCGATCACCACGTCCGGGTTCGGCACCGCCTGCTCCACCAACCCTGTGTGGTAGGTGGCTCCCAGCTGGGACACGAGGTCCGGCTTCAGACCTGCGGTGACCTGGTCGATGACATGGACGTCGTAGCCCTTCTGGACGCCGATCATCGCCGCCAGCAACCCGATCGGGCCGGCGCCTGTGATCACGGCCGCCCTCGGGTCCCAGGCGGCCCGGTGCCCGATCCGCTCCACCTGCTCCCAGGCCTTGGCGACGACGCTCGTCGGCTCCAGCAACACGCCCAGCGATCCGAGCCCGGAGTCGACCGTCACCAGCACGTCGGGATCGGCCCGGTACTGCTCACGGGCGAAGCCGTCGAGCGACTTGATCCCGTGTTCGACGTACTCGCCGTTTCGACAGAAGTCCCACTCCCCGTTGGCGCAGCTGATGCACGGCACCGGGTCAGGCCGCCGGACGATGCCGACAACCAGGTCGCCTTCCTTCACGGCCGCCCCGGCCGGCGCCTCTCGCACCCGGCCGAGCGACTCGTGGCCGAGGACGAGCCGTTCGTGGCCGGGCGGCGCCCAGCCGTACTCACCGGCCACGATCTCGAGGTCCGTGCCGCAGACGCCGACGGCGAGGGTGTCGACGAGCACCGAGCCCTCGGAAGGCGACGGCGGGTCGAAGTCGTCGAGGCGTGCCGAGTTGGCCTGCAGCGGCACCACGGTGAGGGCCTTCATCGGGGTCTCCTTAAGTACTCAAACGGGGTCGGGCGGAGCCGGTCACATGGCGTCCCGCCGTGAGTGGCGGGAGCGCTTGGCATGCGGTGCGGGGCGTAGGCGGTGGCTGTGATGTGGTTGGGGCCGGGCGCCCGCCAACCGATCCGAGTGGCTCATGCCGACGGCGAAGCCGCACGCCGAGGAGAGGTTGACCGCCGTGTTGACGAGCGAGATGTGCGAGAACGCCTGCGGGAAGTTCCCGACGAGCCGTCCAGCGGTGGCGTCGTACTCCTCGGAGAGGAGCCCGACGTCGTTTCGAAGAGATAGGAGGCGCTCGAACATGTCCTCCGCCTCGTCGACCCGGCCGATCAGCGCCAGGTTGTCGGCCAGCCAGAACGAGCAGGCGAGGAATGCGCCCTCGCGACCCTGCAGGCCGTCGACGTGCTGTGCGTTGGCGGCGTCGTAGCGGAGCACGAAGCCTTCCTGCATCAGGTTCCGCTGGATCACCTCGGCGGTGCCGCGGACCCGAGGATCGGTCGGCGGCAGGAACCCCACGAGCGGGATCATCAGCACGCTGGCGTCGAGCTCGCTCGACCCGTAGTACTGCGTGAAGGCGCCGATATCAGCGTTCCACCCCTTCTCGCAGACCTCGTCGTGGATCTCCTGCCGCAGCGCCTTCCACTTGTCGAGCGGTCCTGGCAGCCCGAACATCTCGATGTCCTTGACGGCCGAGTCGACCGCGAACCAAGCCATCACCTTGGAGTGCGTGAAGTGCCGGCGCGGCCCCCGCACCTCCCAGATGCCGTCGTCCGGCTCCTTCCAGCCGGTCTCGATGAAGTCGAGCAGCAGGCACTCGAGGTCCCAAGTGGGGCCGGCCGGGTCGAGGCCGCAGCGGCGCGACTCGTGCAGCGCGCCGAGCACCTCCCCGTAGACGTCGAGCTGGTACTGGCCCGAGGCGGCGTTGCCCCTGCGGACCGGTCGGGAGCCCTCGTACCCGGACAGCCAGGGGATCTCGCTCTCCGCCAGGTTCCGCTCCCCGGCGACGCCGTACATGATCTGCAGCTCCGACGGGTCGCCGGCAACCGCCCTCAGCAACCAGTCCCGCCAAGCCGCCGCCTCGTCGTAGAAGCCGGCGACCATCAGGGCGTTGAGGGTGAGGGTGGCATCACGCAGCCAGCAGTAGCGGTAGTCCCAGTTGCGCACACCGCCGAGCGTCTCGGGAAGGGAGGTGGTGACGGCGGCCACGATGCCGCCGGTCGGGGCGTAGGTGAGCGCCTTCAGCGTGATCAGCGAGCGCATGACCGCATCGGCGTAGCGCGGGTTGTCGAAGCGCATCTGGGCGGCCCACTCGTGCCACCACGCTGTCGTGTCCTCCAACGCGAAACGTGCGTCCACCGGCCGGGGCGCCATCTCGAACGACGGATGCCACGTCAGCTGGAATGCCAGCTGGTTGCCTTCCGAGACCCGGAAGTCGGCCACCGTCGTGAGGTGCTCGCCCCTCGTCTCGACGGGAGTCAGCAGGGCGAAGGCGTCGGGGCCGGCGTAGGCGGTGTGCAGCCCGTCGACCTGGCGCACCCACGGCACGATCGAGCCGAGCCCCGGGCGGATCGTGAGGTCCATGCGCATCTCCACGTGCCCGTTGACACCGGTGACGATCCGGATCACCTCCGGGTAGTGCTCCCGGACCGGCATGAAGTCGACGAGACGCACTGTGCCGGTCGGCGTCCGCCACTCCGTCTCCAGCACGAGGCTGTCGCCCCGGTACGAACGATGGTCCGCCAGAGGAATGCCGTCGGGGCTCTTGCCGGCTCCGCCCTCGGCGCCGGCAGCGGTCGCCGGTGCTATCCGCCAGTAGCCGTTCCCGTCGTCCCCCAGCAGTTTGGCGAAACACGCTTCCGAGTCGAAGCGAGGCAGGCACAAGAAGTCGATCGACCCGTCCCGCCCGACGAGCGCCGCGGCGTGCGTGTCCCCGATGACGGCGTAGTCCTCGATGCGTAGCGCCACGCCGCCATCATTGCCGATCCCCGCCGCCGGGGGTGGACCCCGGGCACCGCCCGGCCCGGTGTCGCCCGGTCCGGTGCCGCCCAGCTCAGCGCCGCCAGCCCAGCGCCGCCGGCCCAGCTCCGCCGGCCCAGCTCCGCCAGCCTCAGCCGATGCAGGGTCCGGTGCCCACGGCCCGCGGATCGGACTCTGCCGCCTGGACACGGGACAGCACGCCGGGAGAAGCCAGCGCGTAGCCGATGCTCGGGTCGGAGGAGGAGCGGGAGAAGACCACGCCCACCACCTCGCCGTCGGGCAGCACGAGCGGACCCCCGGAGTTGCCGGGTCGCACCAGCGAGTCGATCTCGTAGACGGTCCGGCTGCTCTCCTGGTTGCCGTAGATGTCGAGCCCGACCGCCTCCAGCACGTCCCGGACCGCCGCCGGCTCCGCATCGAAGGGACCATCCTCCGGGTAGCCGAGCACCGCCGTCTTGGTCCCTCTGACGATGAGCGAGGGATCGAGCCTCAGAGGTGGGGGCAGCGCGGGGCCCTGTACCTCGAGGACCGCCAGGTCGAAGCGCGGATCGAAGTCGACGGCCCGCGCCTGGAACGAGCTGTCGTGGGGGATCTCCACGGTGATCTGGGAGACACCTGCGACGACGTGGGCGTTCGTGACCACGAAGTGCGGCGCCACGACGAAGCCCGATCCCTCCTGCTGCTCGCCGCAGGCGATGCCGATCACGCGAACGGTCGAGGGGCTGGCGGCAGCCACCGCCGAGCGGACCTGGGCGGTCCCCGGCAGTGTCACCGGCCCCGCCGGCTGCGGCGCCAGGTTGGCGAAGACCACCGGGAAGCCCTCGTTGCTGAGGAACTTCTCGACGGTCTGGAACTCGTCGGGAACAGGCGGCATCACCTCGTCGAGCGCCCTCACGATCGTCGAGCTCTGCACCTGCTGGCTGATCGAGGTGAAACGGCTGTTGACGAGGACCGAGGAGAAGACCCAGCAGAGGACGAGGGTGCCGGCGACCGCCACGGCCGCCCCCGCTGCCGAATCGATGGCCGACAGCCTCGAGGCGCGGATCGTCCTCCAGAGGTGCATGCCGATCTGCCGCCCCGTGCCGCCGAGCACTCCGGCGGGTACGAACAGCAAGATGAGGGCGACTATCGACTTGGCGACCTGGCCGCCCACGTGCGGATCGAGCCACAGGACGAGCACGACGCCGATGACTATCCCGGCGACGAAGCCGGCGAACGACGTGACCTGCACCGCCGCCCCCAGCTTCAACCCGTGCACGGCAGCGATCGCCACCAGCACGAGGATCACGATGTCGAGGATGTTCACCTGATGGCCGCCCCACCGGTCCCGCCGCCGAGCGCTCGACCCATCCCGCTGAGTGTATGGCCTGCTGCCAGGGGCGACGGACGCACTCCAAGGGCGCGAGGATGTTTCGGTGACGCCGCTTAGGAGCCGACCGAGCCCCGTCGAGGGGGTCAACCTCGAGCACCATCACCGCGACGTGCAGGGTGGTGGGGCGCGGGCGGCGGTGTTCGGGTTGAGCGACGGTCTCGTGTCCAACGTCTCGCTCGTGCTCGGCGTAGCCGGTGCCCACCCCGGTCCCTCGTTCGTGAGGCTGGCGGGGCTGGCCGGTCTCGTGGGGGGCGCCTTCTCGATGGCCGCCGGCGAGTACATCTCGATGCGCGCCCAAAGAGAGCTGCTCGAGCGGGAGCTCGACATCGAGAGGCGCGAGCTCGCGCGGAGGCCGGAGAGCGAGACCCGCGAGCTCGTGCACCTCTATCAGACCCGGGGTCTCGACGCCGAGCTCGCCAAGGAGCTCGCCGCCAAGATGATGGCGACCCCCGAGCTGGCGTTGGAGACTCACGCTCGCGAGGAGCTCGGGATCGACCCCGGCTCGCTCGGATCGCCGGTGCAGGCTGCGGTGTCGTCGTTCTGCAGTTTCGCGGTTGGAGCCGTGATCCCCCTGTTGCCGTTCGTATGGGGCTCCGGCGGAGGAGCTGTGCTCGTCGCCGTGCTCGTTGCCGGCCTTGCGGCGCTGGCGGTCGGCGCCGCGCTCTCGGTGTTCACCGGACGCTCGTGGGTGTGGTCGTCGGCGCGGCAGCTCTTCATCTGTGCGATCGCCGGCGGGGCCACCTACGGCGTCGGCACGCTCGTCGGCGCCAGGGGACCGACCTGAGCACCGGCGCGCCGACGATCCGCATCGTCCGCCACGCCAAGGCCGAGGAACGCGCCCACTGGTCGCCCGACGACCGCGGGCGACCGCTCACCAAGCGCGGGCGGCGTCAGGCGGAGGCCCTCTGCACAGAACTCCGCCGAGCGCTAGACGGCGGTCGAGGCGTGATGCTGCTGTCGAGCCCCGCCGAGCGATGCCGCCAGACCCTGCAGCCCTTCGCCGAGGAGACCGGCGCCGAGCTCCAGCAGGTGGGTTGGTTGGCGGAGGGCGAGGCCGCCCACACAGCGCTCGAGGGACTGCTGGCCGCCGCATCGACTTCCACGCGCCCATTCCTGGTCGCCTGCACGCACGGCGACGTCATCTGGGGGATGCTGGCGATCCTCGAGCGGCGGCGCGTCCCGCTACAACCAGGAGTCGCCGCGCCCAAGGCGTCGACCTGGGTGCTGGACCTTCGGGACGGGGAGGTGGTGGGCGCTCGCCTGCTTCCACCGCCCGTGATCGACGGCTACGCCGGCTGAGGGCTGGGCCGGCTGAGGCTACGCCGGCTGAGGTTCCGTCAGCGGATGATTCGCAACCCGGAACCGATCACGTTCGCCCACTCGTCGAGCACCAGGACGACGTGGCGACCGGCGCGGTCGAGGAGGCTGGCGGCGATGGCGGCGCGATAGGAGCTCGCGCAGTGGACCCAGATCTCGCCTGCGGGAAGCTCGTTCATCCGTCGGGGGAGATCCGCCAGGAAGATGTGGAAGGCGCCCTCCAGATGGCCGGCGTCCCACTCGTCGTCGCGCCGCACGTCGAGCACGAGCGGCGAGCCGTCGGCCATCTCCTTCGCCAGGCCGACGAAGTCGGACACCTCGTAGCCCCGCGTCGGCGCGCCGGGAAGCAGGTCGCCGAGCGTCCCGCTCGCCGCTCCCGCCGGACGGTCGATACCGATCCGCGCCAGGTCGCGCTGCGCCCGCTCGATGCGGGAGGGGGTGTCGGAGATGAGGGTCACCGGCGCGCCCCATGGGATCACCCACCCGAGATACGTCGCGAACGGGTTCCCATGCTCGAAACTCACCGTCCCGACGATGTGGCTGCGTGCAAAGGCCTTCCGCTCGCGCAGGTCCACGACCCATTCACCGCGGCCGATCCGCTCGCGGATCTCCTCGGCCGGCATCCGGCGCGCCGGCGAGAGGTCGATCGGCTGCGCGCCGCCTGCGTTGATCGGCGCCATCTGGGCGTAGTACGCGGGGTAGGCGGTGTAGCCGGCGAGGAGCCGCTCCACAAAGGTGTCCTCGTCCTCGACGACGAGCGCCGGGTTGGAGCTCGCCTCGGCCGAGATGGTGTCGTTGCCTTCCGGCGGGCCGCCGGTCGACGAAGGCGAGCAGAAGCTGCCGAATCCGTGGGTCGGGAGCAGGCGCACCTCCGGGGACAGGCCATGGGCGAGTGCGCGGGCCGAGCGGTACTGGCTGCGCGCCAGGTCGACCGTCAGGTCGGGGTTCCCGAGGTCCGTACGGCCGACGCTCCCGAACAGCAGCGAGCCGCCGCTGAACACCGCCTTGTCCGCACCGCCGTCGCCGAGGACGTAGGCGATGTGCCCCGGGGTGTGGCCGGGTGTCGCCACGACTCTCAGCGTCATCCGCCCGACGGGGAGCACATCGCCGTCCGCCACCGGCCGCCTCTCGAAACGGACCTGTTCGGCCGCACCAACTAGGTACTCCGCCCCCGTCGTCCGGGCGAGTTCGAGGCCTCCCGAGACGTAGTCGTTGTGCAGGTGGGTCTCGGCCACGTGGGTGATCCGCACCCCGGCTGCCGATGCGGCGGCCAGGATCCGGTCGATGTCCCTCTGCGGGTCCACCACCACCGCTTCGTCCCCGTCGTGGGCGAGGTAGCTGCGATCGCCGAGCTCGGGCGTCTCGATCGTCACGACCGCACGCATCAGAAGTCTCTCCCTCTAGGGCGGCGTCTTTGCCAACCAGGAAAGGTACCGCGCCGGGAGCCAGGTCGCTCACGCTCGTACCGTTCGCGACCCCGGCCGCTCCTGCCGGTGGTGACACGGCGGTAAGTGGAGGGGAAGTGCAAACCGCACCGAATCCGATAGTGCGGATGCACCAGGGGGCGCTGCGGTAGCGTCCGGCGCGATGATCGACGCGAGCTCTCGCCCCGGCCCCCTGGCGCTAGTGGGAGGCGGCGAGTGGCGTGAAGGCGCCTACTTCGACGCCGATCTGTTGGACCAGGCGGGGGACGAGCGCGAAGTGCTCGTGCTGCCGACCGCCGCCGCCTACGAGCACCCTGAGCGTGCCGTCGAGTGGGCGACCCGCTGGTTCGCGGGACTCGGCGGGACGGTGCGCGGCCTGATGGTGCTCGGGCGCTCCGACGCCGAGGACGAGGAGAAGGCTGCGGAGATCGCGGCGGCGCGTTTCGTCTATCTGGGCGGAGGGTCGCCGCTCCACCTACGGTCCGTGCTGAAGGACTCACCGTGCTGGGACGCTCTGGTGTCGGCGTGGCGGAATGGCGCAGTGGTGGCGGGCTCCTCGGCCGGGGCGATGGTCCTCACCGACCCGATGGTCGATCCGCGGGGAGGAGCGTTCACCGTCGGGCTGGGGCTGATCGAGCAGCTGGCCGTCATCCCGCACCATCAGGACCCGGCGGCCGCTCATGTGCGGCGGACGGTCTCGATGGCTCCGCCCGACCTGCCGGTGGTCGGCATCCCGGAGCGCACCGCGCTGATCCGCGACCGTGAGGGCTTCTGGCGGCGGGAAGGGAGCGGCTGGGTGACCTTCTACGCCAACGGCAAGGAGGTGAGCGCCGACGAGGGCTTCGAGATGCTCAGTCGGCCTCGCTGACCTCGACCCGCTCGATCACCACCCGCTCCTTCGGCGTCCCCGAGCCGGTCCCGACGGCGTCGATCGCCGCCAGCACGTCCAACCCGGAGACCGCCTTTCCGAACAGCGAGTAGAGCGGCGGCAGGCTCACTCCCTGGCTGCCGCTGATCACGAAGAACTGGCTGCCGTTGGTGTCCGGCCCGGCGTTGGCCATCGCCAGGGAGCCCGACCTCGTAGCGGCCACGCTGGGGCAACTCGTCCTCGAAACGGTACCCGGGTCCTCCCGCACCCGTCCCCTCCGGGTCCCCCGCCTGGATCACGAAGCCGGGGATCACCCGGTGGAAGAAGATCCCCTCGTAGAAGTGGTAGCGGGCGAGGAAGATGAAGTTGTTGACGGTGCGTGGAGCCCCGATGGCGTCGAGGGCGAAGGTCATCGAGCCCTTGCTCGTCACCATCGTCGCCGCGTAGCGCTTGGAGAGATCCAGGCACATCGGTGGCGGGGCGTCGAAGCGGCGGATCTGCGGCGCCGAGCCGTCAGGGGGAGGGCACTCGATCGTCATGCTCGCGGCTCCATTGGTTGGCTCACTGTGTGACGCCTGCCTCAGCGTGCGTCACGATTCCAGGATCAGGCGGCGACCTGCGTGATCGTAGCCTTGATGATCTTGTACGTGATCTTTGGCGTCCCTGCGCTCGTGCCCTCGGCGTTGATGTGGTCGGCCACCGACATCCCCGAGGTCACCGTGCCGATGATCGTGTAGCACGGCGCCAGCTGGACGCCGACGGTACCCGTGACGATGAAGAACTGGCTGCCGTTGGTGTTGGGGGGGGTCGTGCAGCCGTTGCTGGTCGAGTTGATGGACCCGCCGCTGGCGTTCGCCATCGCCACCGTCCCCAGGGGGTAGCAGTCCTTCTTGGCGTAGCAGGAGCCGGGCGGCAGCGTGCCCGTCCACTCGAATCCCGGGCCGCCCTCCCCGGTGCCCTTCGGATCGCCCCCCTGGTCCATGAAGCCGGGGATCACGCGGTGGAAGATGATCCCGTCGTAGAAGTGGTAGCGGGTGAACGCCACGATGTAGTTCTCCGCCTGCAAGTTCGCCTTGTCGAGCTTCACCGTGATGTCCCCGGCCGTGGTGACGAGGTTCCAGTCGTAGGTGAGGTTGGGATCGGCACAGCCCGACGCCAAGCCGCCGGGGAAAGCGCTGACGCGAAGTCCGGAGCCGGCGGCGGTCGCCGGGGGGCACGGGGTGGGAGCGGCGGTGGTCGTCGGGGCGCCGCTGGTGCTCGCTCCGGCAGTCGTGGTCGACGACTTGCCGGCGGCGGGCTTGGGCGAGTTGCTCCCGGTCACCAGGTAGACGATCCCGGCGATGACGGCGATCACCACTACGAGCGTGATGCCGCGCCGCACCTTGCGCGCCCGCTGGCGCTGCCTCTCCATCACGGCCTGCTTGGTCTCTCGGGCGGAGCGCTGGCGCGCCCTCTTGTCGGTCGGCACGAGCGGACAAATTAGTGCACGGCCGCACGAGCGCACAGCCAGCACATCTCCCGGGCGCTCTGGGGCGGCCAGCCTGGGCGGGGTGAAGGCGGGGGCGCCAACTAGGTTGTGGGGAGTGACCCTCGTCGTCCACAAGTACGGCGGCACGTCGGTGGGCGATGCCGATCGCATCCGGGCCGTCGCCGACCACATCGCCCGCACCCGCCGCCAGGGCGACGACGTGGTGGTCGTGGTGAGCGCCATGGGCAAGACCACCGACGAGCTGATCCACCTGGCCGATCAGGTGAGCGGTGTTCAGCCCGGCCGCGAGTACGACATGCTGCTCACCGCCGGGGAGCGGATCTCGATGGCCCTGCTGTGCATGGCCCTCGCCGAGCGCGGCGTCGACGCTGCTTCGTTCACCGGCAGCCAGGCGGGCATCATCACCGACACCGCCCACCGCAACGCGAAGATCCTCGAGGTGAGGGGAGACCGGCTGCGGGAGGCTCTGGCCGTGGGCGCCGTGCCTGTGGTCGCCGGCTTCCAGGGCGTGTCGAGCGCCCGCGACGTCACCACCCTCGGCCGGGGCGGTTCTGACACCACTGCCGTGGCGCTCGCCGCCGCGCTCGGCGCTGATCACTGTGAGATCTACACCGACGTCTCCGGGGTGTTCAGCGCCGACCCGAGGGTCGTGCCGACCGCCCGCCGGCTGGGCCGCATCTCGTTCGAGGAGATGCTGGAGATCGCCTCCACCGGCGGCCGGGTGCTGGCGCTCCGGTCGGTGGAGTTCGCCCGCAACCACCACGTCACCCTGCACGTCCGCTCGAGCTTCACCTGGGAGCCGGGGACGACAGTCACTGAGGAGGATCCCTCGATGGAGCAGGTCATCGTCTCGGCGGTCACGCACGACACGTCCGGGGCCAAGCTCACCATCACCGGAGTGCCGGACAGGCCGGGGATCGCCGGGGCGTTGTTTCGGGCTTTGGCCGAACGGGGGGTGAACGTGGACATGATCGTGCAGAACACGTCCCACGACGGGACGACCGACATCTCCTTCACCGTGCCGCGCACGGACCTGCAGGTCTCACTCGACGTCGCCGAGGCCCTTGCGCCGACGATCGGCGCCCAGGCGGTTCTCGCCGACGAGGACGTGGCGCAGGTCTCGCTGGTGGGCGCCGGCATGAAGACCCACCCCGGCGTGACGGCGACGATGTTCGAGGTGCTCGCCAAGGAGGAGATCAACATCGAGATGATCTCCACCTCGCCGATCCGCATCTCCTGCATGGTGCGGGCAGCTGTGGCCGAGAGGGCGGTGCAGGCGCTGCACGAGGCGTTCGGTCTGGACGAGGCCTGACGGGCGCGGCCGCCCGTAGAATCCGCCCATGAGAGTCGCCGTCTTCGGGGCCACCGGTCAGGTCGGTGGCGTGATGCGTGCGGTGCTCGCCGAGCGACGGTTCCCGGTCGACACGATCCGCTACTTCGCCTCCGAGCGTTCGGCTGGCCGCAGGCTCCCGTGGGCCGGCGGAGAGATCGAGGTCGAGGATGCCGAGACGGCCGACTTCGCGGGCCTCGACATCGCCCTCTTCTCCTGCGGCGCGACGGCTTCGCGTGCACTGGCGCCGAGGGTGGCCGAGGCGGGAGCGACAGTCGTCGACAACTCGTCCGCCTGGCGGATGGACCCGCAGGTCCCGCTCGTCGTGCCGGAGGTGAACCGTCACGAGCTCGAGAGCATCCCGAAGGGCATCGTCGCCAACCCCAACTGCACGACGATGGTGGCGATGCCCGTATTGAAGCCGTTGGATCTCCGTTTCGGGCTGCGGCGGCTGGTGGCGTCGACGTACCAGGCGGTCTCCGGAGCCGGGCTGGCCGGTGTCGCCGAGCTGGACGAGCAGGCCCGCAAGGTGGCCGAGGGAGCGGCGGCCCTCACATACGACGGCGCTGCCGCCGACTTCCCAGCGCCTGTGAAGTTCGTGGCGCCGATCGCCTTCAACATCCTCCCGCTGGCGGGCAAGATCGTCGAGGATGGGGAGGGCGAGACGGACGAGGAGAAGAAGTTTCGCAACGAGACCCGCAAGATCCTCGCCCTCCCCACACTCCCGGTCTCGTGCACCTGCGTCCGGGTGCCGGTTTACACGGGACACTCGCTTTCGATCAACGCCGAGTTCGACTCCCCGTGCGACCCGCAGGAGGCGACTGAGCGTACTCGCCGGCGCGGCAGGGGTCGAGCTTGCGGAGGTCCCGACGCCCCTGCAGGCCGTCGGCGGAGACCGCTCCCTGGTCGGTCGGATCCGCCGTGACCCGACGGTGCAGCACGGGTTGTCGCTGTTCGTCGTCGGCGACAACCTGCGCAAAGGTGCGGCCCTGAACGCGGTGCAGATCGCGGAAGTGATCGCAGGGATCGCCTGAGCGATGGGGTTCACCCTGCGTGCGATCGACCACGTCCAGCTCGCCATGCCGGCGGGTGAGGAGGAAGCGGGGCGCGCCTTCTACTGCGGCGCGCTGGGGATGGTCGAGCTTCCCAAGCCACCGCCGCTCGCCGCCCGCGGCGGGGCGTGGTTCGCAAGCGGCGACCTGCAGCTCCACCTCGGCGTCGAGGACGATTTCCGGCCGGCGCGCAAGGCTCATCCGGCCCTCCGGGTGGAGGGCATCGAGGACCTGGCCGCATCCCTGGAGGCGGCCGGCCACCCCGTCAAGTGGGACGAGGAGCTGCCCGGCACCCGCCGCTTCTACGTCGACGATCCCTGGGGCAACAGGATCGAGGTGCTGGAGCCGTCCGGGTCGCCTTCCTGATCTTCGGGCACCTCGCGCCCGGCCTTCCGGCGGCGGCGCCGAACCGACTTGTTGCTCGCCAGCAGTGACACTGCGACCAGACCTGCCAGGGCCAGCAACGAGAGCGCGAACAACTCCGGGTACCACCCGTAGCCGACGTAGGTGAGCTCCACACGGTGCCGTCCGGGCGGGACCTGCACGCCGACGAGGGCAGGGCTCACCATCTCCGTCCGCACCGGCCTCCCGTCGACGGTGGCCTTCCAGCCGGGGTCGTAGGTGGCGCTGAGCACAAGGACCGCCGTCCGCCCCAGCTCGACCTCGGCCACGCTCGACCCTGACAGGAGATCGGTGCGTGAGCTGATCACGCGGCCGGGGTTCCCTGCGAGCAGCCTCGCCCGGTCCGTCGGCTGGGCCGCAGCCGCGCCAGCGAAGGACACCGTGAGGTAGCGGCCTTCAGCCGGCAACACCGACCTGATGAAAGGGAGCGATCGAGTGGCGATGTCGCTGCGGTCCGCCGTGATCGAGCCCACCGTGTCGACCACTCGCAGGTAGCCGCTGCCGCCTACGACGAGCAGCCGGTAAGGGCCGCGCTGCATCACCTCGCTCGCCCGGACCGGTAGGAACCGTCCCGGCGGGAGGATCAGGTACTTGATGCCGAACAGCTGGTAGTCGCCCGGGTTGTCCTCGTCGAACCAGAACTCCGGATCGGTCATCAGCGAGGCGGTGCGGAGGGTGTAGCCGACCTCGTCCAGGTCGAGGCTCTCGATGTACTTGAAGACAGGCACGTAGCCGACCGTGAACTGATCGCCCCAGTTGTCCGGCATCCCGGCGTACACCCGGCCGCCGCCGTGAGACTTCACGTATGCCGCGAGCCGCTGGACGTCAGCGCCTTGGGTGGCCTCCATCGTCCGCTGGTGCCCGATGTCGATCGAGTTGAGCGAGTCGTAGCTCCCCATCGGTTGAAGAGCCGGCAGCAGGTAGGCGACGATCGTCGCCAGCACGAGCGTGACAGGGACCCAGCGCGTGCGGGCGTGCACACCTCTCGGAAGCCGCTGCAGGATCCGGCTCGCTGCCGTGCGGACGGCGGCGAGCGTCGATCGGGCCGCTTCACCGGCGAGCAGGAGCGCCGCCAGGTCGACTCCCATGAAGAAGCGGCGGAAGAAGAGGTCGGCGTGGCCGGGGATGATGTCGATCGCCGCGCCGAAGGTCGTGCGCCCGAACGAGAGCGCCATCGACACGCATGCGAGCAGGAGGATGCACCTCAGCCGGCTGTCCCTCTTCCAGCGGACGAGCGCCAGGACCAGTCCGATGGCGGCGAGCAGGCTGATCACCGGGAATCGCCCATCGTCGAAACCTTCCCCGCGGATCAACCAGCTGGCGATCTGCCCCGCGCCGTAGCCGTTGACCAAGCCGGATCGCTGCAACGGCTGGTTGATGGCGGCCCACCGGCTCTGGGCGAGCAGCGGAACCACGATCCAGCAGCTGGCGAGGAGCGAGCCGCCGAGCACAAGCAGGGCGTTGACGATCCGTCGCCGGAGTCGGCTCGGCACCGCGAAGGCGAGGACACAGGGCGCTGCGAAGGCGAGGTAGGAGGTCTCGAAGTGGAAGGCGGCGGTCAGCATGACGGCGACCGCCGCCGGGGCGACGTATCGCCTGTCGTCCATCGCCCGGTAGGTCAGCCCCCAGCTGAGCGGGAGCGTCCAGGAAGCCCAGAGCTGGGTCCACACGCCGTAGCCGATCCAGATGTACGCCTTCTGCTCGTAGCCGACGCCGGGGACGTCGACGATCAACGGGGCGAGCGCCGCCGCCGCAGCTGCTGCCATCGGCTTCAACCGGAAGAGGCGGGCGCAGGCATAGACCGCCAGCGGCCACAGGCACCAGAGCAAGTAGAGCGACCAGCGGTACGCCACGTCGGGGCCAATCAGGGATCCAACGGCCCCGGTGATGATCGACGGCCCGCTCTGGTAGTGGAGGAACTGCGGCGACCCGAGGCCGAGGAAGGGGAACCAAGTCGTCAGCGGATCGTGGCCGGCGCTGATCTGAGCCGAGGCGGCCCGCACCATCTGCTCGTGGACCGAACCGTCGTCGAGATAGGCGATCGGATCGACCGTGGCCCGTAGCTCGAACAGGGACCAGCCGATCGTGGCGGCGACCACCGACCAGGGAAGGGTGCGTCGGAGCATCTTGCGCGCCGCCGAGCTAGGCGGGGTCGCTGGGTCCGGCGTCGCCTGCTGGCACTGCGTCTGGCGTCTCCCCGGGCACGCCCTCCGTCATCGTTTGGAGAGTAATGCCGCCCGTTCCAGAGGTGCTGTTAGGTGTTTAGGTGTTGCCGCTCCCGGTGTTGCCGGTGGTGCCGGTCGCGCCGGTGGTACCTGTGGAGCCGGTCGAACCCGTCCCGGTATTCCCGGTGGTCCCGGTAGTTCCCGTCGAGCCGGTGGTCCCGGTAGTTCCCGTCGAGCCGGTGGTCCCTGTGGGGTTGGTGAACGAGGAGAGCGGCACGGCATTGGGCGGAGCCGAGGGCAACGAGCCCTGGTTCCAGCCGGTGAGGTAGATGGTGCCCGTGCCACCGGAAGAGGATCCGGTGCCTATGACCTCTAGCGGGTACGCCGGGCCCGATGTCGCCACCCAGAGGATGCCGCCCTTGGAGCTCTTGATCGAGATGGCCGACTGGCCATTGACCGTGCCGGTGGTGCCTGCCTTGACGCCCTGGCCGTCCCGCGCCATCGAGCTGGCAAGCGCAGAAATGGTGAAGTCCGATCCCAGGCCTGCCTGGGAGGTGGGCTCGCTGATCCACTTCGAGGCCAGACTGGCGGCCTGCGACGAGGAGACACCCTGGCTTTCCCAAATGGAGGGGCCGGCCTTGATGTAAGCCATGGTGCCGACCTCGATGAAGTCGTAGGTCTGGCCGTTCTCGGTGACCGTCCCGTTGATATCGCCGTTCTTGAACGACTGCACGTTCACGGAGAAGTGGTTGTTCGACCCGGCGCTCCCCCCGCCCGTCAGCCGCACCGAGTTGGCGGACTTCATGGCGTTGATGGCCGCCGTCAATATCTGGCTCGGGGAGTCACTTGCGATGCCGTTGCCGCCACCGCCGCACGCGCCGGCCACACCCGCCACTACCAAGACTGCAGCGATTCCTCCGGCCTTGCGCATCTATTCCTCCGTTCTCGGGATGCTCGGACGATAGCGCGTGGAAATGTCACCCGGGGTGCGAATTTCCGCCATAGTCGCTGGTCAAGGGGGCGTACCGTGTCGTGGAGTGGTGGCGCGGCCACCGTCCGTCCGTTCAGGCCAGGGCTCCACAGTCGAGTCGTCCGTCACCGGTCGCTGCCGCGCAGGTCGATCATGCGGATCCGGAGCACGGGCGGCGCGGACGCCTGCGGGCGGCGGCCGACCATAGGATCGGGACATGGCACTCGAAGGTGAATACGAGCCCAGCCCTGCGCAATGGGTGAGGGACCAGGTCGAGGAGTACGAGCGGTCGAACGGGGAGCAAGCGAACACGCTTCGCGACACCGGGTTGCCGGTGATCATCCTGACCACGAAGGGCAACAAGTCGGGCAAGATCCGCAAGACCCCACTGATCCGCGTGGAGCATGACGGTCAGTACGCGGTGGTCGCTTCGAAGGGAGGAGCACCCACGCATCCGGTCTGGTACCGGAACCTGAAGGCGAACCCGACAGCGGTCGAGTTCCGCGACAAGGGCGACGTGTTCGACGCTGAGGTGCGTGAGCTGGAGGGCGACGAGCGCCAGATCTGGTGGGACAGGGCAGTTGCCGCCTACCCTCCCTACGCGGAATATCAAGACAACACCGAGCGGCGGATCCCCGTCCTGCTCGTGACACGACGTGCTGGCTGAGAAACAGAGTCAGAACCCAAGGAGCTTCGATGACGATCGCTGTTGGTGAGCAGATTCCTGACGTGCAGCTGCACGTGATCGAGAAGGGGAGCCCCGTGCCGGTCCGGAGCGCCGACGTTCTCGGCAAGGGCAAGGTCGTGCTGTTCGGGGTCCCGGGCGCCTTCACACCCACCTGCTCGGACTACCACTTGCCGGGTTACCTGGACCAGAGCGCGAGCCTGCGCGACAAGGGCGTGGACACCATCGCCTGCATCTCGGTCAACGACGCCTGGGTGATGAACGCCTGGGGGAAGTCCCAGCGGGTCGGTGAGGACATCCTCATGCTCGCCGACGGCAACGGCGAGTTCGCCAGGGCTACCGGGCTCGAGATGGACGGTACGGGCGCGGGGCTGGGCAGCCGCTGCAAGCGGTTCGCCGCCATCCTCCAGGACGGGGTGGTCGAGAAGCTCTTCATCGAGCCGGCGCCGGGACTCGATGTCAGCGCGGCAGCGAGCGTGCTGGCAGCTCTCGACTGACTGGGTCCTGGCGGTGACGACGACCTGAAATGAACAGCCCCCTGCCGGCCATCTGGTCGGTGTGGGACTGGTGGCGGTGGGTGTGGTGATCGAAGAGGCGGGGTTTCGCGACTTCTACGACCGGCACTTTGGGGCCATCCACCGCTACGCGACTGCTCGTATCGAGCCCGGTGAAGTGCACGACGTCGTGGCGGACGTGTTCGCGGTGGCGTGGCGCCGCCGAGCCGACATGCCTGGAGGCGAACAGGAGCGGTTGTGGCTGTACGGGGTTGCCCGTCGGGTGCTGGCGGATCACAGGCGATCGGAGCGGCGGCGGATACGGCTTCTCGTCCGGCTGTCGACGCAGCCGTTGCCGGTTGATCCTGGTGACGAGGAGGCGCTCGACGGCGAACGGCTGGAACGGGCGATTTCCCACCTTCGCGAAGGCGACCGGGAGCTGCTGAAGTTGCTCGCCTGGGACGAGCTGACGCGCCCTGAGGCGGCCGAGGTGCTGGGCTGCTCTGTAAATGCCCTCAACATCCGGCTCCACCGCGCCCTGCGGCGTCTCTCCACCGAGCTTGATCCCGCCCCCGAAGGGAGCAACTAAATGGACCTCGACGATCTCATCGCCCGTGTGAGAGCCGGGCGCCGCTCGGCGGTCCAGGCTCCGGGAGATGCACGGGAGTCGATTTACCGGACCGCTCTGGCGAGGGCTACCCGCGAGGCGCGGCCGAGCGCTCGGCGCAAGCCCTGGCTGGCGGCGCTCGCCATAGCAACGCCCGTCGTGGTGGCGGCTGCGTTCCTGATCGCCTTCCTCGTGCCGCTGCCACACTTTCACGTCGGGGGCAACAAGCCCGTGGCGACGGCGCCGACCGTCTACGCCCCGACCAGCACGACCCAGGTAAAGGTGGCGAATAAATGCCAGGCGCAGGCGGCAGGCGTGGCGTACGTGTCGGTCGAAGAGCAGGCTGGCTACCCCCTCGATTATTCGACGATCTACGGGATCGACGCCATCGACCTCGGCGACGGGAAGCTGCTCTGGTCGTTACTGCTTCCGCGGGCGAACTATGTCCAATCGATCGCGATGACGGCTGATGGTCAGTTGTTCGCCGTGATCCGCAATGCGGTAGTCGGCACCGCGACGCCGGAGGCGGGGCCCGTGTACCTCGACCGGATCTCGACGACCACAGGCCACATCTTGAAGTCGATCCCCCTTCCAGTGCCCCCGCCGGTGGAGCAAGGCCTGGCGGTCTCGCCGGACGGGCACTGGGCTCTCGTGGTCGAGTCGGGGATGATGCCCATCAATCTGCCGAGCGATTACAGCGACCAGGTCCTGCCAGTCGATCTGCGCACAGGACAGGTGGAGCCTCCGGTAAACCTCGACGGGCTTCCCGACGGAGTCCGCTTCGCCTCCGACAGCCTCGCCTACGTGACTCAAACGAACGACGAGATCGTGCCGATCAAGGTTCCGTCGTGGGCGCTCGGGCCGGCGATCTCCCTGCCGAGGACGCCTGGAGAGGACGACGAGACGGGACCTCTCGCGCTGTCCCCGGACGGGAGGACTGCTGTCGTCATGACCCAAGGCGCCGATCTCTCCTTCCCGGCGTCGAAGGTTTTCGTCGTCGACCTGCGCTCGGGGGTCGTGCACACGATCCGTCTCGCCAGTGGCGGCGGCGAATCCATCACCTTCTCGTGCGACGGGACGGTCGCCTATGCGGTGAGCAACAGCTCCGTGAGTCGCATCGACTTGCGCACGTCGACGTCGCGGGTCATCGGTGCGTCGACCGACGGCTTCGCTGCCGTCGCCAGTCAGGGGACGAGCCCCTACACATGGGTGGCCGATTCCGCGCACTTCTCGAGGACCTGCGAATTCTCCCGCTATGTGGCGGATTCCGCCCAGCAGCAGCGACGTTTTGCGAGTGTCACGGGCAGCGTCGACCAGATGGTCGTGGCGCCTCCCCGTTCCTGACGAGTATCAGGGCAGTTCGGACTCGTGCCCGCAGTGCGGGCAGCGGGCGAGGTACTCCTCGCCCTCGGAGCCCAGCTCCTTCGGCGTCCGGTGAGCGACCGAATCAAACCGCTCCCCACAAGAGGGGCACTCCATCATCATCTCTTCCGACGTCATCTGGCCCTCACCGGGTTCTTGCGGAGAGAGCGCACCTCCGACCGCCGTACCTGCAGCTTGCCCTCGACCACTCGGGTCTCGTAGGTCGGCTGTGGCAGAGTGGCCGGCCCACGGCGGACCCGTCCACTCGAAGCATCGAAACGACTCCCGTGCCACGGGCACTCCACACACCCATCCACCAGCTTGCCGTCCGACAGCGGGCCGCCGCGGTGGCTGCAACGGTCGGCCAGCACGTGCACGTTGCCGTCAGCGACGATCACGACCAGCCGCACGCCATCCGCCACGCCGCACGCCAGCCCGGGCGTAGAGGGATCGACTCCCTCCACCTCCGTCCAGTCCTCCGGTCCCGACTGGAACGAGTTGGTGTCGACGCCCACCCCGAGCCCATAGGCGAGATGACCGCCGAGCCAGCCTGATACCCCGACCATTGCAGCTCCGAGCAGCGACAGGATGTGCCCGTCTCCCCGTCTGCGCTTCCACCACGAGAGGGCGAAAGTGCCGATCGCCATGCCGTTGAGGAGGCCGTGAACGAGTCCCACCCGCTGTTCGGCGCCATCTGTGTCCATCCAGTCGGACCATCCGGTAAGGGCAGCCGGGGCTGCTGCCAGCACACCGAGGCCGGTGAGGGTCCTCGCCGCCTTCTGCCTTCCGCCGCGGAAGTCGAGGAGGACTGCGCCGGTCCAGAACCCGATCGGCGTGACGACGAGGGCAGGATGCAGCGGATGAGCGAGGGGCACCCCGCTCGCGGCATCTCTCAAGTTCTCGTTGGCGAAGACCTTGGAGGCGATCTCACGCACCTTGCTCGAGGTCGCGTCAAGTACCTCGGCCCGCTCCAGAGTCTCGACGAGCCCGGCCAGCTCGTCTCCAGCCTTCACGATCGTGCTCATGGTGGCTCGGTACCCAGCCCGGGACGCCCGCATGCCGGAGAATTGGCCAACCGGGCGTCCCCGACGATGCAACCGGTGCCCGTCGGTACAGTCGACGCGTGGGCACGGTCTTCTCGCTGGGCGGCATGCGCGGCGTGGCGGCGGCCGAGCGTCCAGATCTGCTTGCTGAACCTACCCATGCGGCGCTGGTGCGGCTCGGATGGGGCGAGCAGGTGGGTGTCGTCGCCATCGATCCGGCCCTGTCCGAGACGGCGTCCACCCGCCTCGAGTACTCCCTGCAACCGGAATGGCTGGCCAACTGCGTCGTGGTGGGAGGCAAGAGGGAGGGCGACGAGCGACTTGCCGCTTGCGTGGTGCTGGCCACGACTCGAGCCGACGTGAACAACACCGTCAAGCGTCGTCTCGACGTCCGCAAGGCGTCATTCCTGTCGATGGAGCGAGCAGTCGAGCTGACATCGATGGAGTACGGAGGCATCACGCCGATCGGCCTGCCGGCAGGATGGCCGGTGCTGATCGACGCCCGCGTTCCGGGTCAGCCCCTCGTGGTGATCGGCTCGGGAGTGCGCCGGTCCAAGCTCCTCGTGCCGGGCCCCCTCCTAGCGGAACTGCCCGCCGCTGAGCTCGCCGACGGTCTCGGCCTGCCGCAGTAGCGTCAACACGTATGACACGCGCCCTCGTACTTGGAGGCGGCGGTCCCGTCGGGGTCGCCTGGGAAGCCGGCTTGATCGAGGGTTTCGCCCGGAAGGGTGTTTTGCTCGGGCAGGCCGACATGGTCTACGGGACGTCGGCCGGCTCCCTCGTCGGGTCCGCGCTGAAGGCCGGCCTGGATCTGGCGGCGATGGTGCAGGCGCTGCGCGAATCGCGCGAGTCAGCGCTCTCGGGGGGCGGCGGCGCCGGTTCCGGCGAGCTGAGCGGTTCCGGCGCGCCGGCCACCGGCATCGAGCGGCTGATGAACGCCATCGCCTCGGCCACCTCGTCGGCCCGCTCCCGGGACGAGGCGCTGAAGGCGATCGGCCGGGTGGCGGTCGAATCGCCCGGTATCTCGGAAGAGCTTTTCCTGTCGTTCTTCGGCGGGCTCCGAGACGTGCGATTCCCTGCCGGATTCGCGTGCACGGCGGTCGACACCGAGACGGGCGAGTTCGTGATCTGGGACTCGTCGTCGGCGGTCGACCTGCAACGGGCGGTCGCATCGAGCTGTGCGGTGCCCGCTGTCTACTCTCCCGTCGAGATCAACGGCCGGCTCTACATGGACGGCGGAATGCGGAACCCGCTCAACGCCGACATCGCAAAGGGGCACGACCAGATCCTCGTCTTGTCGGTGATGATGCTGTCGGTGCCGGAGGGGATGTCCAACCCGATGTTCGAGGCGCTGTCCCGCGACGTGGCGGAGTCGCTCGGGCTCTTGCGGAGCAGCGGGGCTGCCGTCGGCGTCGTCGGCCCGAGCGAGCGGTTCCTGGAGATCAGCGGCTACGGCGCCAGCCTGATGGATCTAGCGCAGATCGCGGCGGCTTACGAGGAGGGGATCCGCCAGGGTGAGGCGGAAGCGGCCGCGGTCGAGACGATGTGGAACGCCGTCCCGCGATGAGCGAGACCCACCCGCAGGTCGTCCAGGTCGTCTTCGACACGACGGACGCCCGGGCTCTGGCCGAGTTCTACCGGCAACTGCTCGGGTACAGCTACCGGCCGGGAGACGAACCGCCACCCGCCGGTGAGGACGACCCCAGAGGACGCGACTGGCTGGTCTTGCTGCAGCCAGGTGGCGACCGTGACTTGGCCTTCCAGCAGGTACGCGAACTCCCGGCCTCGACCTGGCCGGAGGATGGCGTCCCTCAGCAGCTGCACCTCGACATGACCGTCCCTTCGGTGGAGGAGCTCGATCGCCAGCACCAGAGGGTGCTCTCGCTCGGGGGCCACCTCGTCTACGACCGGTCGCACGATCCGGAGGAGCCGCTGAGGGTCTACTCCGACCTGGCGGGGCATCCGTTCTGCATCTTCGTGAGCGAGGGCTAGGGCTGCCGATGTCGCGGAGACGCGGTACGCCCGAGCTGCTGGCAGTCGCCCGCGGGGACGCGCCCGCCGACACCTTGCTGACGGGCGGCCGGGTCTTCCTGCCGGGAACCCGGGAATGGCTCGAGACCGACTTGGCGCTCTACGGCGGCTCGATCGCAGGATTCGGGCGGCGGGAGGCCCGGGAGGTCGTCGACGTCTCGGGGACCTACCTGACACCCGGCCTGATCGACGCCCACATGCACCTCGAGTCGACCAAGCTCTGGATCGACGAGTTCGTGCGGGTGGTGCTCGGGCACGGCACGACGGCGGTCGCCGCCGATCCACACGAGATCGCAAACGTGTTCGGCGTGCCGGGCGTAGCCGCGCTGGCTGCCGCTGCCGCCGACCTGCCCTTCTTCTTCGGCATCTCGGCCTCCAGCTGCGTTCCCGCATCGCCCTTCGAGAGCCCCGGCGCCGAGCTAGGGCCCGTGGAGGTCGCCTCGCTGCTCGAGCAGTACGGGGCGATAGGGGTGGCGGAGGTGATGAACTTCCCCGGCGTCGTCCGAGGGGACCCCGACACGCTGGCCAAGATCGCAGCCGCCGGCGACCGGCCGGTCGACGGGCATGCGCCGGGGCTCACGGGCGGCGAGCTCGATGCCTACGCGGCGGCGGGAGTCGAGTCCGACCACGAGTGCACGCTGCTCGCCGAGGCGGAGGAGAAGCGGCGCAAGGGGATGTGGTTGTTCATACGCGAGGGTTCGGCGTCGAGGAACCTCAGCGCCCTCATCCCGACGGTCCTGTCGCACGGCACCGACCGCGTGGCGCTCTGCACAGATGACCGCGAGACCGACACGTTGCTGGAGGAGGGGCACGTCAACGACTGCCTCCGCCTCGCGGTGGCCGCCGGCGTCAGCCCCGAGGACGCATTGGTGATGGTGACGAGCAACCCGGCCGGCTACCACCGGATGGATCATCTCGGGTGGTTGGCCCCGGGGTACCAGGCGGATGTGTGTTGTTTCGAGGATCTTGTCGAGTTCCGGCCCGCACGTGTCTGGCAGGCGGGGCGCCTCGTCGCCCGCGACGGCAAGGCCCTCGCAGGAGTGGTCCCGCCCCGTCCGGCCCCGGCCTTCATGCGTGGATCGGTTCACCTGGACAATCCTCCCTCGGCGGGCGAGCTCGACCGACCTGCTCCTGCCGGTGGCCGCGCCAGGGTGATCGGGATCGAGGAGGGCTCGCTGACGACCCGCGAGCTCGTGCTCGACCTCGCGGGTTCCTCGGACGTGGCTCGGCTGGCAGTTGTCGAGCGGCACCGCGGTACCGGCCGCATCGGGCGCGGCTACGTCCACGGCTTCGGCCTGCGGCGCGGGGCGATCGCCTCGACGGTGGCGCATGATGCCCACAATTGCATGGTGGTCGGCACACTCGACCCGGACGGGCCAGCCGACATGTCGCTGGCGGTGAGGCGCCTCGCCGAGCTCGGCGGGGGCCAGGTGGTGGTGCTCGGCGGTGAGGTGCTGGCGGAGGTGGGGCTCCCGATCGGCGGGCTGATGAGCGACCTGCCAGCCGAACAGGTGGCGGCTCAGGTGGAGACCCTGGGGGCAATCGCCCGCCAGGCCCTCGGGGTGACCATCGGTGCGCCGTTCATGCAGCTGTCGTTCCTCGGCCTCTCGGTGATCCCGGAGCTGCGGCTCACCGACAAGGGTCTCGTCGACGTGACGACCTTCTCGCTTGTCGACGTCGACGCCTGAGCTAGATCACGCCCTCGTCGATCATCGCCCTCGCCACCTTGCGGAAGCCGGAAGCGTTGGCTCCCGTCACGTAGTCGTCTGGGTGGCTGTAGCGCGTGGCGGCCTCGCGGACCTGGGCATGGATCTCGCCCATGATCTCCCGCAGTCGCCGGTCGACCTCCTCTCTCGGCCACTGGATGCGCAGGCTGTCCTGTGACATCTCCAAGCCGGAGACCGTGACTCCGCCGGCGTTGGCAGCCTTTCCCGGCGCGTAGAGGATCCTTGCCGTCTGGAACTGCGAGATGCCGTCCGGCGTCGTCGGCATGTTGGCACCCTCGACGACGGCCATCACGCCGTTGGCGATCAGGTTCCCGGCGTCCTTGCCGCCGATCTCGTTCTGCGTCGCCGACGGGAAGGCAAGATCCGCCGGGATCGCCCACATCGGGTTGGACTCGTTGACGTGCGCCGCGGTGAACGTGGCGCCGGTGAACTTGTCGGCGTAATCGGCGATGCGCCCCCGCCTCTCGTTCTTCAGCTCCATCACGTAGGCGAGCTTCTCCTCGTCGATGCCGGCCGGGTCGTGCACGAAACCGGACGAGTCCGAGAGCGTCACGGGCACCGCACCGAGGGCGATCAGCTTCTCTGCGGTGTACTGCGCGACGTTGCCGCTGCCCGAGATGAGGCAAGTCTTGCCCTGCAGGCCCTCCGAGCGAGTGGCGAGCATCGCCTCCGCGAAGTAGACGGCGCCGTAGCCGGTGGCTTCCGGCCGGATCAGGGAGCCGCCCCAGTGCTGGCCCTTGCCGGTGAGGCTCCCGCTGAACTCGTCGGTGATCCGCTTGTACTGGCCGAACAGGAAGCCGATCTCACGGCCACCGACACCGATGTCGCCGGCCGGCACGTCCACGAACTGCCCGATGTGCCGGTAGAGCCCGGTCATGAAGGACTGGCAGAACCTGCGCACCTCACCGTCGCTCCTGCCGTGGGGGTCGAAGTCGGAGCCTCCCTTGGCACCGCCCATCGGGAGCGTGGTGAGGGCGTTCTTGAACACCTGCTCGAAGGCGAGGAACTTGAGCAGCCCGAGATAGACGCTCGGGTGGAAGCGAAGGCCGCCCTTGTAGGGGCCGATCGCGCTCGACATCTGCACGCGGAATCCGCGGTTGACCTGGATCTCGCCTGCGTCGTCGACCCACGGCACACGGAACATCACGACCCGCTCGGGCTCGGCGAGACGCTCGAGGATCCGCTCCCGCTCGTAGACGCCGTCTTCCTCGAGAACCGGTCGGAGCGAGCCGTACACCTCCTCGACAGCCTGGATGAACTCCGGCTCGTGGGGGTTCTTGGCCTCGATCGCCGAGATCGCCCGCTCCAAGTAGTCCTGCACCGTTGTACCTCCTTGTACACGCGTGGACAGGTACCGCCGTCTGCTTACCCAGTACGGCGAGCTGCTCCCAGAGAGGGTGCCAGATCTACGAGCAAAAGTCACCCCCCATTGCGCGCTGAGCTCGGGTCGGGCCGCCGAACCGGGCCAGCCACGGCGGCTGGCCCGGTGTGCGCGGCGGCTCAGGCGATGTCGGCGGCAGCGATCTCGTCGAGTTGGTGAGAGCCGGAGCTCTGCAGGTGGACGACCGGCGCAGCCTTCGGCATGCGGATCACGGCGAGCACCATCACGAGGGCGGCAACGGCGAACAGGGCCGCTCCGGCGAAGACGTCGTCCAGACCCCGGGTGAGCACGTGCTGTGCCGCAGGTCGGCTCGCTATGGCGGCCCCCAGCTGCTCGTGATGGGTGGCCTGACCGAACACGTTGACCAGCACGGCGAGGCCGAGTGCCGCCCCGAGCTGCTGGACGACGTTGACCAGTCCGGAGGCCGCGCCCGCATCTGCCGGCTCGACCCCGGCCAGGGAGGCCGACGTGAGGCTGACGAGCGAGATGCCCGAGCCGACGCCGAGCAGCACCAAGGTCACGAACACCTGCCAATAGGCGGCGCCGGCGTGGAGCTGGGTCGAGAGCAGGAGGCTCGCGATGGCGAGCGCGATGCCGCTCGACATCAGGACCTTGGGCGGCATCCGCCTCGTCAGCACCCGGCTGGTCAGCTGCGACGACGAGGAAGATCGAGGCGGGGACAGGAAGGAACGAGATACCGGCCCGGACAGGCGAGTACCCCTGGACGTCCTGCAGGAACTGCGAGAGGAAGAAGAACATCCCGAACATCCCGGCGTAGACGAAGCCACGGGCCAAGTTGGCGGCGCTGCGCGTCGGGTTGGTCAGCAGCCGGAGGGGAAGGATGGGCTCCTCGGCCCGGCGCTCGTTCTGGACGAAGAGTCCCAGCAGGAGCACGCCGCCGGCGAGAGGGGCGAGCGTCTGCAGGGCCGCCCAGCCGGCGCTGCCCGCCTCGACCAGACCGAGCACGACGCCTGTCATGCCGAGCGTCGAGGTCACTGCGCCCGGCAGGTCGAAACGTCCGTGCCTCGTCGCAGTCTCGCTCAGCACCACCCACCCGAGCGCCAGCACGGCCAGCCCGATCGGCACGTTCACGAACATCACCCAGCGCCAGCTCGCCCACTCGGTGAGCACCCCGCCGGAGACCAGGCCGATGGCACCGCCGGCAGCGGACACCGTCGTGAACAAGGCGATAGCCCGTATCCTGGCCGCGCCCTCGGGGAAGATCGAGGTCAGGAGGGCGAGCGAGGACGGTGCCGCCAGTGCCGCGCCGACACCCTGCAGGGCGCGGCCGGCGAGCAGCATCCACGGAGCGGCCGCCAGTCCACCGACCAGCGAGCTGGCAGAGAACAGGGAGATCCCGATCAGGAATGTCCGCCGGCGCCCGATCAGGTCGCCGGAGCGGGCTCCGAGCAGGAGCAGGCCGCCGAAGGTGAGGACGTAGCCGTTCAACACCCAGGACAGAGCGCTGCCGGAGAAGTGCAGGTTGGACTGGATGTGGGGGAGCGCCACGTTCACGATGGTGGCGTCGAGCACGACCATCAGCTGGGCCGTCAGGATCACGGCCAGCAAGACCGTGGGGCTGCGGCGAAGCTCGCCGATGGGGTCGCGGAGGAGGCGGGGCCGCCGCCCTGCTCGCCGCCCCCGCTCCCTGTGAGACTCGAAACACGCATTGACAACTGCCTTTCCGCTGGTATCTTGGAAGTAAGCGGAAGCTTCCTCCGGTTAGTATACGGAGGGTGCCTCCGGTTTGCAACCCTCTTTCGGATGAATTTCTCGGTTGGAGGCGATGGCCATGAGTGGCCAGCAGTTGGTGGCGGACAAGGAGCAGCCGGGGACCGGTGCGGAGGAGACCGCGGCCGACGGACGCCCGATGCGTGCAGATGCCAGGCGGAACTACGAGCGGCTGGTGGCGGCAGCGAGGGACGTCTTCACGGAGCAGGGCGGCGGCGCCTCGATGGAGGCGATCGCCAAGCATGCCGGCGTCGGGATCGGGACTCTCTACCGGCACTTCCCGAAGCGGATCGACATCGTCGAGGCCGTCTACCGGAGCGATGTCGACGGCATCGTCGCAAGCGGCGACTCCTTGAGCGAGGAGCGGGGCCCTGGGATGCCCTGGCGGCCTGGCTGGAGGCCTTCCTGCGCTATGCCCGAGGCAAGCGCGTCTTCCTCTCGGAGCTGCAGGAGGCGTTCGGGAAGAACCCGCAGCTGAAGGTGGCGGCGCGGGAGCGGATCAACGGTGCCCTGCAGAAGGTGCTGTCACGGGCGCAGGACGCGGGCACCGCTCGCAAGGATGTCGACGCCGACGATGTGATGGCGCTGATCGGGCCGATGTGCACCAGCGCCACCCTCTCCGAGGAGCAGGGCGAGCGGCTGCTGACGATGGTGCTCGACGGCCTGCGGATGACGGCTAGGTAACACCTCCGAGATCCCGCGAGCCTGGCCACCATCCTCTGCTCGGGAGTTTCAGGGGACACTCGAGGGGACTGGCTGACGAGGATCGATCGGCATGGATCCGAGATCAGCGTGTAGTCCACTGGATGTCCGACGTCCTCGACGGCTGCAGCACCGCAGCCGCCACCGCTCCGGTCGCCGCCAGCAAGCCAAATGGCGATACCTCTCCGAGCGCGACCAGAGCAGTTGCGGCTTGCACAGCCGACCACGACGGCCAGAGCCGCAGGTCCGAGCTCGGCGAACCGGCGGTGGAAGGCGATCAGGGACTCTGTGGAGACGACGCGCCGGCCGAGCAGGACGGCCGAACCTCGCACCAACCCGAACACGCCCCCGATGGCGAGCGCCACAAGCGGACGCCCTGTCAGCGCCCCGAACAGGATCGTCAGGTAGACGCCGGCGGTCATCACATAGGTCGCCAGTCCGCACCCGATCTGCCAGCCGAATCCGAGCCCGTAGACCCAGGTGCGGTAGCCGTCCAGCCACAGCTCGTTCACCTGCCGGCGGTGGATGGGGAGGCTGAATCCCCCGAGGCGGGCGTCCGAGGCGGCAGCCACCAGCGCCGCGCACCCGCCGATCGCTCCGACGGCCACGACCGGCAGATGAAGTGCACCGATCCCGACAGCCATCACTGCCATCGCCCCGCCGAGCGTCAGCCCGCCGAGTAGCCCGCCGCCCACGAACCAAGCCGCTGTCGTCCGAAAGCGATGCCCCCGGCCGCGCTCGGACAGCGGGGTGATGCTCGAGAGCATCGACAGCCCGCATGGCGACCAAGTCGACCGAGCGCCGGCTACGACGGCGACCACCAACCCGCAGACACTGATTGCAAGGATCACGATGCGCTCCCGTAGTACTGGACATCGAAACTGAACACGCCCCCGTCCTGCCCCACCATCCAATAGCCGGCGCGGTCGTCGGCACGAGGCGGCACCGCCATGCCTACGACCGGCCGAGCCAGCGACTTGCCGCCCATCGAGCCGAAGAAGTGTGCCGATCCGAAGGTGAAGATCCCGCCGTCTGCGGCGACCAGCCAGTACCCCTTGCCACCTGGGGGGACGGCCATCCCCACCACCGGCTTGCCGAGCGGCCTGCCGCCCATCGACCCGTAGAACTTGGCGGACCCGAAGTTGAAGATCCCGCCGTCGGCGGCGACCATCCAGTAGCCGAGCCCGCCCGGGGCGGCGGCGATCCCAACGACAGGCTTGCCGAGGGGCTTGCCGCCCATCGACCCGTAGAACTTGGCGGACCCGAAGTTGAAGATCCCGCCGTCGGCTCCCACCAGCCAGTAGCCGCGCCCATCAGCGGCGGCGGCGATTCCCACGACTGGCTTGCCGAGGGGCTTACCGGACATCGAGCCGTAGAAGTGGGCGGAGCCGTAGGTGAACACGCCGCCGTCGGCGGCCACCAACCAGTAGCCCTTGCCGCCGGGGTGAGGAGCCATACCGACGATCGGGGCGGCCAGCGAGAGGTGGGACGCATCGCCGAGGTTGGGGGCGTCGCCGAACTCGAAGAGCTTGCCGAACGACGTGAGGATCCAGTAGCCCTGGCCGTCGCCGGTGGAGGCGATGGCGACCACCTCACATTTCGTCTGGGGAGACATGCACGGCGGCGGGGGAGGTGGAGGCGGCGGTGGTGGGGGTTTGGGAGGTTCCGGCGTCCAGCAGGGGGCGTTCTGATCCGCCGTGTAGTCGTCAACGGCGACGGCGGTGGTGCAGGTCGGGTCGACCGACCACGGCGCCACGCAGGCCACGACGCGGCAGGCGATCCGTCCCATGCATTCGACGTCCTGGTTGCACTGCCCGTACCGGAACTGGAAGCAGCTGGTGGCGAACTGGTCGCAGTTGCCGAGTGCGCACTCGCAGTTGCGGCCGTCACAGCCGGTGTCGCAGAAGGGAAAGCCGCTGCTGCAGCCGTCAAGGCACTCGCACTTGGCATTGCAGTCCATGTAGTAGCGAGGGCCGTTGCAATAGATCGATCCGTCGGCCTTCCACCAGCCGCCCATGATCGTCCCGGTCGGGCACCAGTTGTAGCCGCCGTTGATCGAGCAGCAGAACTCCGAGTAGCCCGAGCAACAGGTGCTCGAGCAGTCGCAGTCGGTGTCGCCGCAGTAGCAGATCGACTGGTAGGAAGATCCCGGACGCAGCGCATAGTCCTTGCCGGCGACCAAGAGAGCGCTGCCTGCGAAGGCGGAGCGGACGAGCATGCTGCGGCGCGAGATCCGCCTGTCGAGGAACTCGGAGGCCCGTTCGACGAGCGTCAACCGTCGTACCTCGCTCTGCAAAGCCCGAAGCTGCCGGCAGCTGTGCCAGCAGCAGGTAGACGACCCAGGTGGCGATGAGCGCCAGTGCGACGAGGACCGCGAGGTCGATCCCTCGCCACTGAGTGTGCGGCAGCACGGCCCAGATGAAGGGGCTGTCCGAGGGCAGGTGCGCTGCCGCGACCGGGGCCGACAATCCCGCCAGTGCGGCATCGACCAGCGCATGCAGCAGCGTCGGCGGGGTGTCAGGTCTCCCGAAACACCCGCAGCTGGCAAGCACCCCACCCCTCGCCCGGGCGACGAGGACGACAACGGTGAAGGCGGCGTAGGAGATGACGACCAGGACGCTGGCGGGCGAGCCCGGCGCGACGATGGCGGCGGCGCCCACCAGCATCTCGACCAGCGCGAGCGTACGTACTGCCGCTTGGCAAAGGCCCCAGGGGAGGCTGCCCCAGACGCCCTTCAGGGCTCGAGCGGTGTCCGCAGGCCGCCATGCCTTGGCGGCGCCGGCCAGCACGAGGAGGGCGGCGGCGGCGAGGTACGGCCCGAGGAAGATCATGCGGTGGGCTGGATGGCGAGGTTCTGCAGCAACTGGTTGAGGCGCGCGACGAGGACCGGCCGGCGAGCGATGCTGCCGAGAACGGCATAAAGGGTGAAGGGGCGGTTCGACTCCGTGAAGAACCATTGGGTGCCGACATGACCACCGATGCCGCGCTTGAGCGTGTAGGGACGGAAGTCGCCGGCCTGCAACTCACGCGGCATGCCCGACCTCGTGAAGAGCCGCCGGCCGAGACTCTCGGGGCCGTACTCGAAGAGGACGGCGAAGATGTCGTCGGGACCCATCAGCGTCACGGCACCGCCGCCGAAATCCGCAGTGGTCGGCGGGATCGGGAAGGTGGCGAACTGTGCGATGGGCCGGCTCACCTCGAGTGCGCCGTCGACAACCGCATCCTCCCGCTGGAAGATCCTCGCCTCGAATCCGGCCGGGAGTCGCACCGAGATCCCGTGCGCCGTGAGCACGCCCATCAGTTGCCCGAGGGAGGCGGCTCGAAGATGTCGGTGAGGCGGCGCGGGTAGAGAGAAGGATCGCCGGGCAGGATCCCGGCGGCGATCAGCTCCCGGTCGTTGATCGCCTCGCGTTGCTTGCCGTCGAAGGCGGTCGACGAGGAACGCCGGCTGTGGCCAGCCGAGCCGGAGGGTCCGATTGCCGGCACCGACGTCGCCGAGCGCCCGTTGCACCAGGTCCGCCACTTGCTCGAGCCGGTTGGCCACCCCTTCGCCGATGCGCCGGCCCTCCTGGCCGTCGACGAGCACGAAGAACGGCGAGCCCGGAACCTCGTAGTCGTCCCAGGCTTGCGAGGACATGACAGTCGTGACCGCGCCGGCTCGTCTGCGCACCTCGGCCGGGATCTCGAGCTCGGCCCCTTTGGTCACGGCCACCACGCGGACGTCGTCCGGAAGTCCTGCACCGTGGGGATCCTGCAGGGCCTGCCAGATGCCGGCGCAGCTCGAGCACCCCGAGCTCAGGAAGGCCAGCAGGGTGGTGTGCTCCACGCCGGTCACGGCGACCGAGACAGCGGCTCCGTCGGGAGCGTTGCCGGCGACGTCGTGCACCGCCGAGCTGGAGCGCTCGCCAGGGAGAGGGGGACCCAGCGTGATAGGGCTGGTGATGCCGTTGTGACCGTGACCGCCCAGGCGGCTATGGCCCTGGTCGCTCCCGGGGATCGTCGGATCGCCGACGCCCGCCCCCAGTCTGTGCAGCGCCCGGAGGATGTCGGCGTGGCTCCTGAGGAGGCCTGCGACCAGCACTACCAGCCCGACCACGATCACCGTCTCGACGATCAACAGCGCCAGCAAGTCGGGCCTCCTGAGGGCGCTCGGGGGTGGGCTCCGGGGGTGTCTCGGCCGCCAGTCTAGGAGTCGACCTGTCCCGGCAAGTGGCACCCGGAATCGGATCGCGACCGCTGGATGCCCGATCGCAAAAGGAGAAGATGCAGTCGTTCTTCTTCCTGCCAGCTGCGCTCGCGTCCGAGCCGCCGGGAATCGCCGTCCTCACGAGCCCGAGATGTGGCCTCACGTGAGCACGGCAGATTTCAGTCAGGAACCCCGTCGCCTGGATCTTCAGACGGTTGCTCGGCGTTCAAGTGGATGAGGTGCTCCACCACCAGCCTGAGACCGGGGCCGTCATCGGTCTCGACAGACTCCACCGTCAGTTCCTCGGGTTCGAGCGCGTCGATGTCGATCCCGACGCCTCGCAGGATCTGTGCCATCGTCTCGAATGCCGAAGCCGAGTCGGCGGCACTCCGGCCGGCGCGCACGACCTCGAAGGTGACTCGCGTACCGATCCTGCATGCCTCGGGTCCCGAGAAGCCATCCCGGCGTCGCTGCGTTGGCCGCTCTTGCTGGGAGGAGCCCGAGACCAGCCGGATGACCTGTTCGCGAACCCGGGCGAGGTCTGCCCCGAGCCCGAGCAGCACCCGCGCTGCAACTCCCTCACCTTCTCGGACGATGCCGAGGAGCAGGTGCTCGGTGCCGATGTAGTTGTGCCCGAACTGCAGGGCCTCGCGAAACGAGAGCTCGAGCACTTTCTTCGCGCGAGGTGTGAACGGCGGCTTTGGCGTGGAGGCGGTAGCAACTGGTCCGACGGTTGCTTTGACTCCTTCGCGCACTGCTTCTGGGGAGATGCCGAGCGACTCGATCGCCTTCGCACCGAGGCCGTCGCTCTCCCGGATCACGCCGAGGAGCAGGTGCTCGGTGCCGATGAAGCCATGACCGAGAAGACGCGCTTCATCCTCAGCCAGTACCAGCACCCGTCGTGCACGGTCGGTGAAGCGTTCGAAGATCGGCTCAGTATGCCAGCCTGCCTCGAGCGAGAATGGCCGGCTCGGCGGCGCGGAGCCTGTGACTTGTCAATGCGATGCGGAGATGATCGACTGCGCGCTCCGGTCGACGTCGTCGGCAGTGGTCGCCCAGCCCGAGACGCTGATCCTCATCGCAGCTTGGCCCTTCCACATCGTGGGCCCACACCAGCACGTGCCCTCTCGTTGAACCGCGGCCACGAGGGCTCGGGTCGACTCGTCGTCGTCGAGGCGGACCAGGACTTGATTGAGCACGACGTCGTTCAGCACCTGCAGCCCACCGGCTCGGAGAGAGTCGGCCATGGCGCGGGCCTGCTCGCAGGACCGAACCACGAGGTTCCTCACTCCTTCACGCCCGAGGCTCCTGAGGACGGACCACACCTCGACGGCCCGGGCGCGCTGTGACGAGTAGGGCGAGTGGTTCAGCGCCTCGAAACCCCCGCCTTGCGGCAGGTACCCCGCCACCAAGGCGAAGCTCCGCCGCAGATCCGCCTCCGATCTCACCAGAGCTATCCCGCAGTCGTAGGGGACGTTGAGCCACTTGTGGCCGTCCACCGCCCAAGAGTCGGCGCCGGTCATGCCCGCCGTGAGGCCGGCGCGCGACGGGTCGGCCAGCGCCCATAGGCCGAAGGCGCCGTCAACATGGACCCACGCGTCGCGTTCCCTCGCCCAGTCGACGATCGGCTCGAAGGGGTCGAACGCCCCCGTGTTGACCTCTCCTGCCTGGGCGCAGATGACCAGCGGACCGCGCAAGCCGGTGGGCAAGCGATCGGCTTTCATCCTTCCCTGGTCGTCGGACTCGACGCGGACGACCCGGTTACGCCCGACGCCGAGCAGCCCGAGGGCTCGCACCAGCGTGGAGTGGGCGTTCTCGCCGATGGCCACCGTGAGCTCCGGTGCGCCGAACAGGCCGTCTGATTGCACGTCCCAACCGGCCCTCTCGAGCTGCCGGTCCCGGGCGGCGGCAAGCGCTGTGGTGTTGGCCATCGCAGTCCCGCTGACGAAGACCGCCGCCGTGCCGGTGGGCAGACCAAGCATCTCGGTCAACCACCGCTGAACGACCTCGTGCAGACGAAGGGCGACCGGGGACGTTACTGGCAGGCCCGCGTTCTGGTCCCACGCAGTCGCCAGCCAATTGGCCGCCACGGCGATCGGGAACGACCCGCCGGTGACAAAGCCGAAATATCGGCCCCCGGCGCTGGCGATGGTATTGCGGGAGCCGGCCTCGTCGAGCAAGGCCAACGTCTCTGCAGGATCGGTCGCCAGCTCCGGTAGCGGCTCGTCGAAGGCGTCCAGCGCGGCGAGGTCGGCGGCGCACGGCACCACTTCGCGCTCTGCGAGACCGGCCAGGTAGCGGCAAGCCCTTCCCGCTGCGTCGCTCAGGAGGTCGTCGGTCATGGCAGCTCAACGTACGACGCTGACGGGCTGTACGTAAAGCGTGTCTGCGCGTCGCGATGCGGGGCAACGATGACGAGTCCGCGCCCTACTCTGTGTCACGGCAACACCGGCAGCGCCTCGCCCGTTTCCGCTGCCTCGGCTCCGTGGTTGACCGTCCGATCTGATCGGCGATCAAACGACAGGATCCGGACCTTGACGTTCCAGAGTTGCGCTCTAGTTCATCGACCGTCCCATTTCTCACCAAAGGGTTCGGCCACTGACGGGTCTGAGGCCGCGGTCAGGTTCGTTCTGCGGGTCAGATTGCTGCATGGTTTCGTCCGCCACCGGACCTGACAAGGGACTCACATAGGGGCCATTTCTGGCAATCGGGTTACGGCCCACCGTTTGGCGGGAAAGTCGAAGAGCCAGTTCGCCTGACACAGTGTCGTGTAGCCGAGAATCATGTCCATCGGCTGATCGAGAGTGCTGTTGGGCTCGGCGAGGTCGACCGCGGCGACTTTGTGCCGGGCAAAGCTTTCTCCTGCGATATTTAGTCCGATGATCATGAAAGTGCGAGCTACGGCCTGGGCGCCTGTGGAGTCGGTGCCAGTCGAGCTGCCGATCTCCTCGAACAGATCCGGGTGCTTCGCCAGGAATGCCTGGTCCACGATCGAGATACCGGCACCGCTGTCCCAACAGGCGCGTGCTGTGACCGAAGGCCAGGTTGCATCGACGTAGAAGTGTCCTCTCTCGTCCATCTGGAGCGGATTCACAGCCTGTCTGACAGGAGTCTGCTCGATGACCAGCGTGTTGCGATCGAACTGGAAGTTGCAGCAATGACTGCTGAGAACATCCATCCCGAGGAGACTGTCCACGCCTCGATTCGCTTGATCGGCGCGCACCACCTCAAGGGAGGTCTCGAGAAGGGGACCTACGGAGAGGTCGGAGACGGTTATCAGCGCGTTGTGGCTGGGCGCGAAGACCCCCGATGAGCTCTCCTGAGCATCGGAGCTGAGCCGGGAGGTGAAGTCATCTATGACCAGCTGGGTCCGAGCCGCACCGGTATCGAGCACAAAGCGGTAAGGACGTGCCGCGACCGTGCCTTCAACGATGATCATGGCGCAATCGGGATCGTCAGGATCGCGCTCGATGATCAAGGGAACCGAACCACAGCGAGCCTGCATGTCATCTGCCATTCGTTGGAGTCTTACTTACCCATGCCAGATTTGCCATAGCCCACTATCTCCACATCTAAGGCCGACGCGACGCGGAGGAATCGAGGGTCATCGCCCCGTCCAGGCGCTCGCTCCCTCACCTCGACCGGTGTGGAGAGCGCGTCAGTGACGGTTCGGCTAGCGCCCCCCGCACGCTCTGTGGATAAATGAACAAGGCATGACGTTCAACGCCCGTCGAGGACCGTCGAAGCTGCAGCTGGGGACCCGCTTGTTCTCACTCGGCTCAGGCGGTCGAACGGTTGTTCTGACACCCCGTCGGCGGAAGCGCCCGAAGGACGCCGGCGATCAGCGCACTCGGCTGTGCGCGGGCTGTGCTGAACACTGATCGGTCAGTCCCTCGTTGAGGGCTGGGAGGAGGTGGCCGTAGACGTCCATCGTGACGCTGATCGAGCTGTGGCCGAATCGTTCCTGGATGGCCTTCGGGTGTGTGCCGAGCTCCGTCAAGAAAGCCGCGCACGGGGGCACGATCGGCCATGCCGGCGCGTCGGTGTTGCCGACTCCGAGATATCCGTCAGGCGCGGAGCCGAGATCCCAGACAATCCCCCCAGGTCTGGGTGCACACGAACCGATGATACATACTTGTATTATCGGCTTTTGTATCATCGGGGATGGCGATGCAGAACCCTTACAGCTACGGCGCGTCGCCATGCTCGTCGACGGACTCCAGATCGAGATCGTCGGCCTCGATGGTTCCCCCCTCAGGCGGCTCGTGCTCGACCCGACGAAGGACTACCAGCCGATCCCGTGACACAGCTCAAGGTGGTCTACGGTGTCTTGAGACACCGGTCTCCGATGTCTTGAGACATCACACTGGTCGGGAAGGCGGGATTCGAGCCCGCGACCTAGCGTCCCGAACGCTGGCCGTGGGGTTTATCCACAACCTAGTCAGAGGGCTGCGGCGCAGGTGACGGCCCGATTTTGCTCTCCGGAGGGGACCACTATGACCCCCTGTTGACCACCAGTTTGTGGTCCGAATGTGGTCTGTGTGTGGTCCGTCGCCGGCGCCTCAACGCAACAAACCGGTGGTGTTCGGAGCCGGTGTTCGAGCGGCGGACACGAGGCCTGTTGCGGAGGGCGGGCAACCGGCAGGCGGTCGAAACCGTTTCATTTAGATACGGTCCTGCCAACCCCGAGGAAGCCAATACAGTATCAATCTGATACGTTCATGACGTGCCGGGCCGCACTTACCTGCAACTGCTGGACGTCGCCAACGGACAGTTCGGCTACGTAACCGCAGAGGACGCCCGCGAGCTGGGTGTTGATCCTGTCCAGCTCCGTCTCATGCACCACCGCGGCACTCTCGACCGGGTGGCACTGGGGGTGTACCGATTCCCGACCGTCCCGGTCACCGAGCTCGACCAGTACATGGAGGCCGTGCTGTGGACCCGGACCGAAGCGGTGTTGAGCCACGAGACGGCACTCGACCTCCATGATCTCTGCGACATCAACCCCGCCAAGATCCACCTCACGGTCCCGGCGTCCTACCGGCTGCGCCGGGACCTGCCCGCCGTGTACCGGCTGCACCGCCGCTCACTGGACGCCGGCGATGTCACCCGCTACGAAGGGATGCCGATCGTGACGGTCCGCCGGGCCATCCTCGACGGGATCGATGGCGGGCTCGGCGGGCACCTGATCGATCAGGCGATCGACACCGCCCGCCGGCGCGGCCTCGTGCCCCCGGCGGAGCTGGAGGCCCTGACCGTGCTGCTGCGGCATGTGGAGCGACCGCCGACGTTCGGGGATCAGGCGGAATCGACCGGACGACGCCGGTGAGCCCCGACCGCAAGCCGCCCCACAACGTCCAGGTCCTGGAGCGATGGGCGGGCGAGCTGGCTCGCCAGGAGGGAGTCGCTCCGGGCCGTGTCCGGCGTTGGATTTCTTTCATGGTCCTGGCCGCCCTCCTCGACCGCGCCCGAGACGAGAACGACGACCCGCTGTTTGTGCTCAAAGGGGGCGCCGCCATGGAGCTGCGCTTGGGGATGCGGGCGCGCGTGACCAAGGACTTCGACACCACCTATCGCGATGCCGTCGAGGGGATGCTCGATCGCCTCGACGAGGCACTCCGCCACGGCCACGGTGATTTCATGGCGACGAGAACCGAGGTGGAGCCGGTGGCTGACACCGGCGCCCAGCGGCTGGACGTCAGGCTCGCCTACCGGGGCCGCTCATGGGCGACGGTCCGCTTGGAGATCGCCGCGGCCGAGGGTGTCGCCGGTCGGGAAATCGACCGGGTGGCTGGAAAGCCACTCGACTCGCTGGGGCTGGACGTGCCGGCCGAGGTGCCGTGTGTCTCCGTTCGGTACCAGATCGCTCAGAAGCTGCATGCGTGTACGGAGGTGCCGGGTCCGGACAGAACCAACGACAGGTTCCGGGACCTCATCGACCTTCTGCTGCTCGAGGGGCTGGTCGACGACGGGAAGTGGCCGTCGGTGCGGGCAGCCTGCGAGGAGCTCTTCACGCTCCGGGACATGCACCCTTGGCCTCCGAACGTGACAGTGTTCCCTTCGTGGCCGGATGGTTACCCGACGCTCGCCGTGGACCTGGCATTCCCGATCCAGGACGTCAATGAGGCAGCAGAAGCCGTTCGTGCACTGATCGCTCGGATCGGGGCTGGCTGAACCACAAGAGCCGGCAATTCCATCTGTTGTTGGCCACCAGCACTGCTGGCGCATCGTTGATGCCCACCCCGTTAAGAGATCCGTCAGGCTCGGGAATCGATCCAGCCAGCTACGAGGCGGCCTTGTCGGCTTCTCTGCGTTCTCGGCGCATCGCCTTGAGCTCGTCGTAGGCAAGTGTGAGGGCCTCGTGGCCGGTCAGCTCCTCGGCGGCGTTGCGCGACCACACGTCGTCAGTGACGCTGCGGTCGAGCTTCTCGAAGTGCTGACGGAGCACATCCTCGACGACCTCGGATTCCGAGCGGCCCGTCTCGCGGCTTCGGCGCGAGCGGCCTCGACGAGAGCCTCTTCCAGCTCCACGGTCATCGGTCGCTTCGCGATGCGACCATGATGCCACTGCCGCCCCTTGACCACGGCCGGTCAAGCTTGTCTCAGCGCCCCGACAGCGCCGGTCACCGGTTCGCTCGGCCGAGTACGAGCAGCACTGAAGACCTCGTCGAGCCGGTCGGTGAGCGCTTCGTTGAGAGCGGGGAAGAGGTGGCCGTAGACGTCCATCGTGACGGTGATCGAGCTGTGGCTGCACAGCCTGTCAAGACCCGGTACCCGCCGGACATTCGACCCCGGTAGGTACCTGACACTTCAAACCTGTCAGCTGGCGTTGATCCGATGAGGCGGCCGCCGGGATTGGCCAGAGCGCCGTGCTCGCGGGTGCGGTCGTGGCGGACCCTGTGGGACCGGATGAGCTCGGTGCCGATCGAGATCTCGACGGTCTCGCCTACCACGGCCACCTGCACCTGGCGGCGGCGGTAAGTGCGATCCGACTCGATAGGAGGTCCCCGCGAAGCAGACGTTGCCGGAGGAGTCGACCTTGCGAGTCACTGACGCCGCAGTTGCCGACGGCCGTGAGTCGAAGCCTCCGCCCACGTGCGATGCCGGCGCTCTGCTTGTCGAGCGGGTGTCGGCGAGCGTGGGTGGCGACGAGCACCCCACGGTGCAAGATCTGCACCAGGCCGCCGTCGCAGACGACCTCCACGGTCTGGCCGGCCAGCCACCGAGCACGGCCTTGTAGCGGGCGGTGGCAAAGCTGATCGTCCGGGCCGCGCCGACTCGTCGCAGGGTGAGCGGGCCTGCATCGAGAGCCGGGTCTGGTGGCGCTGGCCTCGACCGGTCCTGGCTTCGGTTCGGCCAGTTGGAAGCGTTGATAAGGAGGAACCTTGCCGATCGCCTGATGCGGCCGGCGATGGTTGTACTCGTCGATCCAGATGTCGAGGGCGTGCCTGGGCGTCCTCGACGGAGGAGAAGAACTTGCCATTCAAGAACTCGCCGCGCAGCGTCTTGTGGAAGCGCTCCACCTTGCCCGTCGTCGTCGGCGAGTGCGGCTTGGTCAGGATGTGGCCGATGTCGTTGTTGGTGCAGATCCTGTCGAACAGCACTCGGCCGTTGCCCTTGCCGAAGCGATTGGTGAAGACCTTGCCGTTGTCGGTGAGGATCTGGGCGGGACAGCCATAGCACGAGAGGGACCACTCGAGCGCCTCGCACACCGGCCGGGCGGTCGCTCGGCCACCACACGTGCGCAGACCACGAAGCGGGAGTGGTCGTCGATCCCGGTCACGATCTTGGCTTCGGTCAGCTCGCCCGTCGTCGGGTCGACGATGCGCACGCCACCGACTATGTCCATCTGCCACAGCTCCATCGAGCGGACCGCTCCCAGCGCCTGTAGTCCGAGCGGCTGCGCTTTCGCCTCCTCGGCTCCACCAGCCCGTGACGGATCAGGCAGCGCTCGACGCTCGTCCGTCCGGGCAGCGGGTCGACACCCTCCTTGCCGAGCCAATCGAGGATCGTCCGCGGTCCCCAGCTCGGATGCTCCCGGCGCATCTCGACGACCCACGCCTCCAGCACGGCGGCCATCTGGTGCGGGCACGAGAGCGGCTTGCAGCTCTTGTCCGCCAACCCCGACAACCCGTGGGCGGCATAACGGCCCAACCACACGTGCACCGTCTGGCGGGTCACCCCGAACCTCGTGGCTACATCGACCACCGTCGCACCCGCCAGCACTTCCAGCACCGCCTGATACAGCTCAAGGTGGTCTACGGTGTCCTGAGACACCGGTTTCCGATGTCTTGAGACATCACAGAGGCGCTCCTGAATGGCCTTCGGGCCGGTAGCAGGTGAGTGTCGAGCATGCGCTGGTAGTCGCCTGACCAGCGACGTTCTGGTCGGGAAGGCGGGATTCGAACCCGCGACCTCAGCGTCCCGAACGCTGCGCGCTAACCAAGCTGCGCTACTTCCCGTTGTACCGCCGACCTGCAACTGCTACTGCCAACCATCAACTGCCAACCTGCACCACCTACCAGCACCTATTGGCCGAGCAACCCTGTCGCCCCGAACGGCGGCGACAGGGCGTCGAGACCCGCAGCCCCGGGAGCACCGGCAACACCTCCAGGACCGGCTACGAGCGTAGCCGATGGGCGTCGGACGATGACCTTGGCGATCCGCCGTTTGTCCATCTTGGTCACCATCAGGTTCCAGTCGTGCCAGTCGACGGCGTCCCCCTCCTCGGGGATCCTTCCGAAACGGTCGAACAGGAATCCCCCGAGCGTCACGTACTCGCCGTCGGGGATCGGGATGGCGAGTTGATCTCTCACCTCGTCGACGTCGACCGCGCCATCGACCAGGTAACGGTTCTGGTCGATGCGCGTGATCTCAGGCGACCTCGCCCGGTCGAGCTCGTCTCGGATGTCGCCGACCAGTTCGCTCACGAGGTCGTTGATCGTCAGCACGCCGGCGACGCCTCCATACTCGTCGACGACTACTGCGAAGGAGCGCTTGAGCTTGCGCATCTCCGCCAGTAGCTCCAGCGCCGAGCGGGACTCAGGCACGACGAAGGGCTCGCGTGCCCTCCGCGTCACCTCCACGTCCAGGGATTGCTCGGACGCGGCGGCGGCGGGCGCGGCCCTCCCAAGGCCCGATGGCACGAGCGGTGCCACGCTGGAGGTGTCGGCGGTCCCACCGGTGTCGGCGGTGTCGCCAGTGTCAGCAGTGCCGGCACTATCGGCGGCATACGCCGAGCCCCGCTCGGGCACCGGCATCACTGCCGCACCATCGCCGTTCGACCGCCGGCCGCCGGCACCGGGGCGGTCCATCGCGGAAGAGGTCCTTCACGAACAGCACGCCGACCAGGTGGTCGAGGTCGCCCTCGTAGACGGGGAAGTGGCTGTGACCGGTCCTTCTCACGGCCCTGACGGCGTCCTCGAACGAGACCGGCGCCTTCAGGGCCACCACGTCGACCCGCGGCGTCATCACCTCACGGGCCGTCTCCTCACGAAGTGAGGCGAGGCCGTCCAGGATCTGCCGTTCCTGCTCTGAGACCCCGGCCGGTACCCGGTCGCGGGGGAGGATCTTGCGGCGCATATCGCTCGTCCATCATGCCCTGCCCGGGCACAACAAGCGCGCCAGACCCGGGTACACCGAGCGCGCCAGACCCCGGGCACACCGAGCGCGCCAGAGCCGAACTACAGCGGCACCTCGGCCGGCACCGGCTTGTAGGACTCGTCGAAGTAGGTCCCGCCGTCGAGCAACGCCCGTATCGCTCGCCGCAGGCGGATCGGGTCGAGGGGTTTGACGAGGTACCCCTCGGCTGCGGAGCGTTTCGCGAGGAAGACGTCGGCGCGGCGGTCGCAGAGCATCAGCACCGGCACGTGTTCGAGGCGCCCACCCGACTCCTCGAGGCGCAGGTCGAGGCAGATCGCCATGGCGCCCATGTTCCCCACCTGGAAGTCGGTGACGACGAGGTCAGGATCTTCCCGTCCGACGACGCTCCGCACGGCCTGTCCCGACCCGACCTCGATCACCTGCACCTCGGTCTCGTCGAGGACCGACCGGACGTCGTTCAGGACGGTGCGGGCATCACTGGCTATCAGGACCTTGACCACGTACGAAACGTAGCTTCTGCCCCGTCAGGTGGCGAACTATGGCCGCCAGCCCGCCCAGATCATGGACGTCGTCGGCAAGGAACGGCACCCGCACCATCGGTGCCGGCGCCACCTGATCGGCGAGATCCGAGACGTAGGCGTCCTCGCGCGCAGCCACCGCTCGGAACTCCTGCAGGTTCCGCGTCAGCTGCGACCAGGCCTCTGCGAGCCGCTCGGAGGGAACCTCCGCCTCGAAGTGGTCAGCCTCAGCCATCGGGCCATCGGGCTCGGCCTCGTCGAAGCTCGGATGCACCCGGTTGACGACCAGCGCCTGGACAACGATCTGCGACTCGGCGAGCTTGGCTGCGAAATGTGATGCGTCGGCGACCGAGTCCCGTCTGGGTGCGGCGATCAGCACGAAACCGGTTCCCGGATCCGTCAGCAGTTGCTCCACCCGCCTCGCCCGATCCCGGAAACCCGCCTCCATCCCCTCGAAGGCGCGGAAGAAGGCGATCGCGTCCTCGACCATCTCCGAGCCCGCCACCTTAGAGATCGCTCTCAGCAGCGCCTCCGTCGCCACCGACACCGCTTTGAGGTAGGCCCGCGTCGGCACCAGCAGCAGCCGGAACACCCGGTTTTCGAGGAACCGCGTCAGACGGCCGGGGGCGTCTATGAAGTCGAGGGCGTTGCGGGTCGGCGGCGTATCGACGACGACGATGTCGTAGTTGCCCTCCTGGTGGAGCTCGTAGAGCTTCTCGGCGGCCATGTACTCCTGCGTGCCGGCGAGGCCGGAGGTGAGGTTCCGGTACAGCCGGTTGCGCATGATCCGCTCCGCCTGGTCGACGTCCGTCGAGTACTTGATGACCAGGTCGTCGAAGGTGGTCTTGGCATCGAGCATCACCGCCCAGAGCTCGCCCTTCCAGGGACCTTCGATGCGACTCGCCGAGTTGGTCAGCGAGTCGACGCCGAGCGCATTGGCGAGCCGCCGGGCGGGGTCGATCGTGACCACGCAGGCGCGCCTTCCGGAGGCAGCCGCTGCCAGCGCCATCGCTGCTGCAGCCGTCGTCTTGCCGGCACCTCCCGAACCGCAGCAGATGAGGATCGAGCGCTCTCCGATGATGCGGGCGAGCTCGTCACGGCCCTCAGGCATCGGGCGCCTCGGCCCCCTGTGCAGCAGCCGGCGCAGGTGGCGCAGGCGAGGCAGCGGGCACCGGTAGCGCCCTCGCCCCTTCGGCGAGCGCCGACGCCAAGGTGTCGATCTCGGCCGGGCCGACATCGGCCGTGAACAGGTACGGGAGGCGCACCTGCGGGAGAGGGAGCTGCTCGGCGAGCCTGCTGAGCTGCTCGGCCTGCACCGCCTGCCTCCCTCTTCGAAACACAGCCCCCCTCGCCAACCGCCCCGCTTCCACCTCCGTCACGCCCTCGACGCCGGCGGCCGCCGCAGCCGCCACCGGCTCGGCCGCCAGCAGGTCGAGCACGGGGTAGCAGCCGTTGACGATGATCGGACCGAGCTTCACGCCGACCTCGTCCTCCAACCTGTAGGCGGTCTCGACGAGCTCGTTGACCGGGGTCTCCTCGGGGATGGTGACGAGCAGGACCTGGCAGCGCGATGCATCGGTGAGCAGGTCCACCACGTCCTGCGCCTGCACCCGCACCGGGCCCCCGCGTGAGGCGTCGAGCAGGCCGAGGGCGCTCGTCAGGAAGCTCACGGCATGGCCGGCGGCCGGGGCGTCGATGACGATCAGGTCGGCTGCCGGCTGCATCTCCAGGCTCTTCACCTTCCCGAGGACGAGGATCTCCCTGATGCCGGGGATGGCCGTCGCCACGACGTCCAGCGCTCCCGAGCTCACGAGCCGCTTGGAGATGCGGCGCATGCCGTGCTCTTGCAGGTACTCGAGCAGCGCCTCGTCGGGCGTGATCACGCGGCTGCGGATGGAGCCCGAGGATCCTGGTTCATCGACGAGCACCTCGTCGTAGCCGAACACCTCGCTGCGCCCGAACAGCGCCGGCAATGCACCGGTGGCGTCCAAGGCGACGACGAGCACCGACAGCCCCTCGGAGGCCGCCGCCCGGGCCAGCGCGGCAGTGACGGTCGTCTTGCCGACACCACCTTTCCCGGCGACGACGACAACCCTGCTCTGCCGGAAGAACTCGTCCAGTTCCATTGCCGCCGAGACACTAGTTGGCAGGGCAATTCCCCCTTGTCGCGGTCCGCGCGGTGGGCGTAGTGTCGGCTGGCGACGCCACGAGGTGGGCCCGAAGGCCCTGCACGCGAGGAGGGGCTGTGATCGCGGGGCGACCGGTTGAGGAGCTCTGGCAGGCAAAGGCTTCGTGCCGTGGGCCGCAGAGCACGATTTTCTTCCCCCCTTCGTACTCGGAGCGCAAGGACGAACGGCTCGGCCGTGAGCGGGCTGCGAAGGAGATCTGCAAGCTGTGCCCGGTGCGCCGGCCGTGCCTGGAGTACGCGATCAGGATCCGCGAGCCGCACGGCATCTGGGGCGGGCTCAACGAGCTGGAGCGCAAGCAGATGATCGAGCGCCGGGCTGGCTGAGGGGATGTTTCCGCCCCTGGCCAGGGCGGGCATTGTTGCCGACAGAGCGCTAGCAGCAGCTAGCACGGGTCGTTGCGTGCGAGATGCCCTTGTCATATGTTTCAGCGATGTTTCGACCGCCGCAGATGGTCCTCGGATCGCTGCGGCTGGTGACCTCGCCCTTGATGCTCCTCGGGGCCGACCGCTGGCGCCAACGGCGATCTGACGTCCATCTCGAGGAGCGGACCGTGAAGGTCGACGGCCGCCCCGTCTCGTACGGGCTCGTCGACGTCGACGGCCCGACGATCTTCTTCCTGCACGGCTGGGGGATCTCGCATCACCCCTACGCCGCCGCCGTCGAGGCGCTCGGCCGGGCCGGCTACCGGGTGATCGCCCCCGACCTCCCCGGCTTCGGCGGCTCCGCCAGCGTGCCTGCCGGCCTCGTCTCGGTGGACAGCTTCGGTCGCCTGCTGGCCGGCTTCCTGGAGGCTGAGGGCACCTCCGAACCGGTGGCCGCCGTCGGGCACTCGTTCGGCGGCGGGGTGGCGGTCTGCCTCGCCGCCGTCGCCCCCGAGCGCTGCCGTGCCGTCGTGATGGTCGACGCAGTGAGCAGCCCGACCTGGTCGAAGACCGGCGAGACGGTGAGACTGCTGGCGACCCGCCCTCTCTGGGACTGGGCCTACCACCTGGCGCTGGAGGTGCCGGTCAGCTCCAACCCGGTCCCTTTGCTGCGACTGCTCGGCGAGCTGGCGCACAACTTCGTCTGGCACCCCGCCACTCTCGGGTTGGCCGCGCATGCCGCCCGCAGCACCAACCTCGAGCTCCAGCTGAAGTCGGTCTGCCGGAGCGGTGTGCCGGTGGCGGTGCTCTGGGCCGACGGCGACAGGGTGATCCCCCGGGACGCCTTCGACGACCAGTGCGTCTGCGCCGGCGTCGAAGGCGTCGTCGTGCCCGGCAACCACTCGTGGCCGATGACCGAGCCGGCGCGCTTCGCGGATGTGGTCGACAAGGCACTGGCGGCGCTCGACTCGCCCGAGCCGCTGGCCGAGGCGGTCAGCCACTAGCCGCAGTCCCAGGCGATCGCACGGGCAGTACCGCTAGGGTGCCCGCAGTGACAGCCGGACAGACAGGTCGGGTCATCGTTCGTGAGGCGGCCACCGTGATGGTCGTGCGCGACGGGCGGGACCCCGCAGGGCTCGAGGTGCTGATGTTGCGGCGCCACCTCGGTTCGGCCTTCGCAGGTGGCGCCTACGTCTTCCCCGGCGGCGCCCTCGATGAGGCGGACCGGGACCCGGCCCTGGCGGAGATCTCCCTCGGTCGCTCCGACCCCGAGGCGAGCCGCCATCTGGAGATCGAGAGCGGCGGGCTCGCCTTCTACGTCGCCGCGGTACGGGAGACGTTCGAGGAGGCAGGGATCCTGCTGGCGACGGACGCCTCCGGCAGCTGGCTCCCGAGCGACGATCCGGCGTTCGTCGAGCGGCTGGCCGGGCACCGGCACCGGCTCAACGCCGGCGAGGCGGATCTGCCCACCATCTGCCGCCAGGAAGGCTGGCTGCTGGCCCTCGACCGGGTCGAGTACTTCAGCCACTGGGTCACGCCCGTCGGAGCGCCGAGGCGGTTCGACACGCGGTTCTTCGTGGCGGTCGCCCCGCCCGGACAGCTGGCCGCCCATGACGAGGGGGAGACGATAGAGAGCATCTGGATCCGGCCCTCGGAAGCGCTCGAGCGCCACCGGATCGGCAAGCTCGATCTGATCTTCCCCACGATCAGGAACCTGCAGGCGATCAGCACGTTCGAGAGCGCCACCGACTTGCTGGCGGCGGCCGCCAAGGCGAGCAGCCATCCGGTGATGCTGCCTCGGGTGTCGGTGGACGGTGCAGGCATGCGGATCCTGCTCCCCGGCGATCCCGGCTACGACGAGGCGGCAGAGGACGCAGGCATCCTCGAGAACATGCCGCTCCCCGGCCGCCCGGGCGGTCCTCTCCACCAGTGAGCGCCCTCCCCGACCAGGCGGCACCGGTCGCCGAGCTCGCTCGGGGGATCTGGCGTGTGCTCGCCCCCAACCCCTCCGTGATGACCGGACCGGGGACGAACACCTATCTGGTGGGAGGCGCCGATCTGGTGGCGATCGACCCCGGACCGGACGACGAAGCGCACCTGGACCGGATCGCCGAGGTCGGCGAGGGACGCATCCGCTACGTGGTCGCCACGCACACCCACCCCGACCACGCCCCCGGGGCCGGCGGGCTCGCCGAGCGGACAGGAGCCACGGTGCTCGGGTTCGACGAGAGGGACGGCTTCGCCCCGGACGGGTGCCTCGGCGACGGCGACGTGGTCGCCGGTGACGGTTTCCGGCTGCGCGCCCTGCACACCCCCGGTCACGCCTCCAACCACCTCTGCTACCTCCTGGAGGAGCGAGGGATCCTCTTCTCGGGCGACCACATCATGGGTGGGTCGACAGTGGTGATCGCCCCGCCGGACGGAGACATGGCCGCCTACCTCGGCTCACTGCGGCGCTTGCTGGCACTCGATCCTCCGCTGGCGGCTATCGCCCCCGGACACGGTCCGTTGATGGCCGACCCGCAGGCGGTCATCGAGGGCTACCTCCGGCACCGGCTGGCACGTGAGCAGGCGATATCCGCCGCCCTCAGGCGGCGTGGCCGGGCGACGATCCCAGAGCTCGTGGTCGACGTCTACACCGACGTTCCGGAGGCCCTCCACCCGATCGCCCGCTATTCGGTCTGGGCTCACCTGCGCAAGCTCGCCGGCGAGGGATCGGCGGAAAGCAGCGACCCGGATTCGGTGGACGGCGACTGGGTGAGCGCGACCTAGCGCCTCAGCCGGCGCCCCGCACGGCCGCCTCGACGTTCTCGAGCATCCTCGCCGTGCAGCCAGCCATCTCGACGCGCGGCGCGATCTCGGTGACCATCCGCTCGGCGATCGCCGCAAAGGCCTCGGTCACCGCTCCGCTCTCGGCGAGCGCCGCCGGCTCCCCGGCGTCCCCACCGAGGCCGATGGCAGGGTCGAGGGGCACCGTGCCGACCAGTGGCACGCCGATCTCGTCGGCGAGGCGCCGCCCTCCGCCTTCACCGAACAGCGCATAGGTCTCGCCGTGGTCGCAGGTGAACGACGACATGTTCTCGATCACGCCGGCCACCCGCAGGTAACCCTTGCGGGCCATGTCGGCCGCCCGCCCGGCCACCTTCTGCGCCCCGAGGGGAGGCGTGGTGACGACCAGCATCTCGGCTCGCGGCAGCATCCGCGCAAGCCCCATCTGCACGTCGCCCGTCCCCGGCGGCATGTCGATCAGCAGGTAGTCGAGGTCCCCCCAGCGCACGTCCTCCAGGAAGTGCTGCACCGCCCGGTTGAGGATCAGGCCCCGCCACATGATCGCCGAGTCCTCGCCCGCCAGGAAGCCCATCGAGATCACCTCGAGGACGCCGTCGCCGACCGCCTTGCGGAGCGGCACCATCTTCTTGTCACGGGCCTCGATCTCGCCTTCCATCCCGAGCATGCGAGGCACCGAGAAGCCCCACACATCGGCGTCGAGCACCCCGACGGTCAGCCCTCGACGGGCCATGGCGACGGCGAGGTTGACGGTGACGGACGACTTGCCGACCCCACCCTTGCCCGACACGACGGCAAGGACCCGTGCCGCCGGGGGAATGGTGGTGTCGAGCGCCCGGTCCCGTGCCTTTGCCCGTGCCCGAGCCATCACGGCGGCACGCTCGGCGGCGTCCATCGCTACCACTTCGACCACGACGGTCTCGACAGCACCCAGCGCGCCGACTCGCGTCTCCACGTCGGTCTGCAGCTGGTGGCGCAGAGGGCACGCCGCCACGGTCAGCGCGAGCTCGACGATGACGCTTCCGCCGTCGGTCCGCACGCCGCGCACCATGCCGAGATCGACGACGTTGTCCCCGAGCTCGGGGTCGATCACGCCGCGAAGGGCGGCGAGAACCGCCTCCTCAAGTCCCACGTCGCTTGGCTGCACTGCCACGAAACTCTACCGGGGTGCCTTCTCACCTCCCGCTTCATGCTTGGTTTCGCGCAGGAAGCGGGGTGCGCGGTTGCTACCATCGAAGTGTCAAGCACCCGCCAGGAGGCGATCGTGACCCTCTCCAGCTCAGTGAAGATCGGCAAGCGGCCGAGCCCCGTGACGCTCACGGACTCTGCGGTCGAGAAAGTGACCGCGCTCCTCGAGCAAGAAGGCAACTCGACTTTGGCACTGCGCGTGGCGGTTCGCCCCGGCGGCTGCTCGGGCTACAGCTACGAGATGTTCTTCGACTCCGACATCGCCGACGACGACATCGTCCGCACGTTCTCGGCCGTCACGGTCGTCGTCGACCCGGAGTCGGCCGAGCTCCTCAAGGGCTCGAGCCTTGACTACAACGACGGCCTGCAGGGCGCCGGCTTCCACATCACCAACCCCAACGCCAGCCGCACCTGCGGCTGCGGCTCGTCGTTCAGCTGAGCGGGGAGCGGGGGGCATGGCGTCACCGATAGGTCCGTACACGCCGATCGTCCGCGCCGGTGAGTGGCTGGTCTGCTCCGGCCAGCTGGGAGTGTCCGACGGCAAGCTCGTGGAGGGGGGCACGGGTCAGCAGGTGCACCAGGCGATCCGGAACATCTCGACGCTGCTGGCGTCCGAGGGCGCCACGCTCTCCGACGTCGTCAAGACGACGGTGTTCCTCGCCGACATCGAGGCCTACGCGGAGATGAACGAGGCCTACATCGAAGAGTTCGGCCCGCACCGGCCGGCCCGCTCGGCTTTCGCCGTCGGCGGACTTCCCACCGGGGCGGCGGTCGAGATCGAGGCCTGGGCGCGCGTCCCGCCTCGTGAGCCGGCGGAGTAGAGCATCCGGCGCAGGGCTCGCTGTCCTCGCCTGCGGGCTGCTGGCGCTCGGTACGTCTGCATGCACCAAGTCGCCCGGTTCGTCGGCGACCACGAGCACGGCGCACGGGAGCACCACGCTGCCGCCGCTGCCGCCCAAGCTGATCGCCTACGTGGCGCTGGCGGGCACGGGGTCGAGCCTCGGCTCCGGTGACGAGCTGGTGCCGGTCGACCTCTCGCAGGGCTCGCCCGCAGAGCGTGCCCCCATCGCGGTCGGGACATATCCCGACGCCATCGCCATCGCCCCCGGCGGCCGGATGGCCTACGTCGCCAACTACGGGGCCGAACACCGTCACGCCGGTCAACCTGCAGACCGGTCTCCCCGGCCGCCCGATAGCGGCCGGCGGTGGCCCGGCCGGCATCGCCATCACCCCCGATGGGCGGCGCGCCTACGTCACCGATGACGGGGCCAACGGAGCCGTCGGCGACACGGTCACACCGATCGATCTGGCCACCGGCAAGGCCCTTGCCCCGATCCGGGTCGGCGCCGGTCCGCAGGGGATCGCCATCACTCCCGACGGCTCGACGGCCTACGTGGCGAATGCGGGAGCGATGCCCTCCCTCGGGCAGGGCGGTCCGGCCGGCCACACCGTCACGCCGATCAACCTGTCGACGGGGAGGGCCGGCCGCCCGATCACCGTCGGCAACGGCCCGGCGTCGTCGTCATCCCGCCCAACGGCGGGACCGTCTACGTGGGCAACCTCGACTCGCAGAGCGTGACCCCGATCTCGACCAGCACCAACACCGCCCTGTCGCCGATCGCAGTGCCAGGGGGCCCCGTGGCGATGGCCGCCACGGCGCGGGCCGTCTACGTCGTCGACACCCCCTCCAACACGGCGGCGGGCAACAACGTGGTCGCCATCTCGATCGCGAGGCGGCACGGCCGGCAGCCCGATCAAGGTGCCGCCCGGCGTCCAGTGCATCGCCCTCTCACCGGACGGTGCGACGGCCTGGGTGACGAGCCTCTCGTCGGGGAAGCTGACGCCGATCAACCTGGCGACGCGGACCGTCGGCCCATCCGTCGCGATCACCGGCGGCCCCTTTGCGATCGCCATCGCCTCGGTGCCACAGGGCTCAGCGGCGCCGCCGGGGGGGCCGACGACGACCACTGCCAAGGGGCGGGCGACCACCACCACCTGAGGCCGGGCTCAGGGCCTCCAGCGGGCGGTGCCGAACCGGTAGCCGACGCTGCGGACCGTGTCGATGAGGTCGGCGTGCTCCTCGCCGAGCTTGGCGCGCAGCCGCCGGATGTGGACGTCGACGGTGCGGGCGCCGCCGAAGTACTCGTAGCCCCAGACCCGCGACAGCAGGATCTCGCGGGTGAACACCTTGCCCGGATGCGAAGCCAGGAAGCGCAGCAGCTCGTACTCCATGTAGGTGAGGTCGAGCGGGCGCCCCGCCATCACGGCCTGGTATGTCTCGAGGTTGAGCGCCAGCGGGCCGTAGACGATGACGTCGTGCTGCTTGCCCCGCCCGGTCCGCCAGAGCAGATGCGACAGGCGCGGCTTCGAGCTCTTCCTGCGAGGCGGTGGCCAGCAGAAGTCGTCGAAGAGGTCCTCCCGCAGCTCGAGCTCCGCGAGCTGGTCGGGGGTGACGACCACGAGCAGGGGAGAGACCGGGCTCTCGCGCTTGCGCAGGGCCCGGCAGAGCGCGAACGCGGCCTCGGGGTCTCCTGACGGCGTCGACCACGGCCCCCGACCCAACCCTCCTCGGGCTCCAGCCGCTCGGCCTCGGCCGAGTCGACAGCGGCTACGAACGGGTAACCGGCGCGGCTGCCAGCGCTGGCGGCAAGCTCGGGCGCCGGCGGCTCGGGTGGACGAGCAACAGGCTCGTGCCGGCCGGGCTCCCGAGGGCGCCTGCCTCAGAGCGCGGGGAGGTAGCGGTCCAGCTCGAACGGGGTGACCTGGCGTGTGTAGTCGGCCCACTCGGCCCGCTTGTTGCGGATGAACCACTCGAACACGTGCTCTCCCAGCGTCTCGGCGACGAGCTCCGAGCGCTCCATCGCCGTGATCGCATCACGCAGCGAGGCGGGGAGCGGCTTGATCCCCTCCGACGCCAGCTCCTCTGGAGTCAGCGCATAGAGGTTGGCGGCCGCCTCCGGCGGGAGCTCGTAGCCGTTCTCGATCCCTGCCAGGCCGGCCGCGAGCACCACCGCGAACGCCAGGTACGGGTTGCATGCCGGGTCGGGGGCGCGGTACTCGATGCGGGTGGAATCGGCCTTGCCACGTTTGGCGATCGGCACCCGCACGAGAGCCGAGCGGTTGTTGTGCGCCCACGAGACCTGCACCGGCGCCTCGTAGCCGGAGACCAGCCGCTTGTAGGAGTTGACCCACTGGTTGGTGACGGCCGTGATCTCACTGGCGTGCTCGAGCAGGCCGGCGATGAACTGCTTGCCGACCTTGGAGAGCCCGCGGTCGTCACCCGGGTCGTGGAAGGCGTTGCTGTCGCCCTCGAAGAGCGAGAAGTGGGTGTGCATGCCCGAGCCCTGCACGCCTTCCAGGGGCTTGGGCATGAAGGTGGCGTAGACGCCGCGCTCCTGGGCGATCTCCTTCACGACCAGCCGCACGGTCATCACCGTGTCGGCCATCGTCAGGGCGTCGGTGTAGCGCAGGTCGATCTCGTGCTGGCTCGGGAGCGTCCTCGTGCTGGGCGTACTCGACCGGGATCCCCATCTCCTCGAGGGTGAGCACGGTGCGCTTGCGAAGGTCGGTGGCCGAGGTCGGCCACCGTCAGCTCGAAGTACGAGCCGCGGTCGAGCGGCTGCGGCCGGTGGGCGGAGTCGGAGTCGGCGAAGTAGAAGTACTCGAGCTCGGGGGCGGCGTAGAAGGTGAAGCCCCGCGAGCGTGCCTTCTCGAGCCCCCGCCGGAGCACGTGGCGGGGGCAGCCCTCGAACGGGGTGCCGTCGAGGTTGAAGATGTCGCAGAAGACACGGGCGACTGCCGAGTCGTCCCGCACGCCGGCGGGCACTCCAGCCCGGAACGGCAGCAGCTGGAAGGTCTTCGGGTCGGGCTTGGCGAGCACGTCGCTCTCCTGCACGCGGCGAGAACCCGTCGATCGCGGAGCCGTCGAAGGTCATCCCCTCGTCGAGCGCGTTCTCCAGCTCGGCGGGGGTGATGGAGAAGGACTTCGGGATGCCGAGCACGTCGGTGAACCACAGCTGGATGAATCGCACGCTGCGCTCCTCGACCGTGCGCAGCACGTAGTCCCGCTGGCTCTGCATCGGCTCGACCTCCTCGGCTCCGGCCCTCCGCGATTCTCGCAGGTCGACCGGAGGCGGTTCGAGCCGGCGGGCGGCCAGGCGTCCCCGTTCACGCGCTGTTCACAGTCCGGCAACGGTCGCGAAACGACGCCCTGCAACGCTCCCTGTGACATGCTCTCGGCGCCCGCCGCGGACAGGACCCGTCGCGTAACAGGACCCGCCCGAACAGATAGCCCGAGCCGATAGGCCCGAACAGACCCGCCCGAACAGACAGGAGGATTCGTGCAGGATCGCACCCCCGCCGAGGTTGTCCGGCTGCTGGAGGAGGAGGAGGTCGACATCGTCGACATCCGCTTCTGTGACCTGCCGGGTCTCATGCAGCACTTCTCCGTGCCGGCGCACGAGCTGACGGAGGACTCCTTCGTCGACGGGTTCGGCTTCGACGGGTCCTCGATCAGGGGGTTCCAGGAGATCCAGGAGTCGGACATGCTGCTGATCCCGGATCCCTCGACCGCCGTGATCGACCCGTTCAGGCAGCACAAGACGCTCAACATCAACTGCTTCGTGCACGACCCGGTGACAGGCGAGAGCTACTCCCGCGACCCACGGTTCGTCGCCCGCAAGGCCGAGCAGTACCTGCTCACCACCGGCCTCGCCGACACCATCTACTTCGGCCCGGAGGCAGAGTTCTTCATCTTCGACGACGTGCGCTACGCGCAGGACCAGCGCTCGGCCTTCTACCAGGTGGACTCCGTCGAAGGGTCATGGAACACAGGCCGCGACGAGGGCCCGAACCTCGGCTACAAGCCCCGCTACAAGGAGGGCTACTTCCCGGTCCCGCCGACGGACCACTTCCAGGACCTCCGCTCGGAGATGATCCTCACCATGGAGCGCCTCGGCATCGAGGTGGAGGTGCAGCACCACGAGGTGGCGACGGGCGGGCAGGCGGAGATCGACATGCGTTTCGACACGCTGCTTCGCATGGCGGACAAGCTGATGCTCTACAAGTACGTGGTGAAGAACGTCGCCCGCGCAGCCGGGTACACCGCCACTTTCATGCCGAAGCCCCTCTTCCAGGACAACGGCTCGGGCATGCACTGCCACCAGTCGCTCTGGAAGGGTGGCGATCCTCTCTTCTACTCCGAGACCGGATATGCCGGCCTGTCGGACATGGCCCGCTGGTACATCGGCGGGCTGCTCGCGCACGCCAAGTCGATCCTCGCCTTCGCCGCCCCCACCACCAACTCGTACAAGCGGTTGGTCCCCGGCTACGAGGCGCCCGTCAACCTCGTGTACTCCCAGCGCAACCGGTCGGCTGCGTGCCGCATCCCGCTCTACTCCAAGAGCCCGAAGGCCAAGCGGGTGGAGTTCCGCTGCCCGGACCCGGCATGCAACCCCTACATCGCCTTCGCCGCCATGCTGATGGCCGGGCTCGACGGCGTGCAGAACCGGATCGAACCGCCGGATCCGGTGGACAAGGACCTCTATGACCTGCCGCCGGAGGAACTGCGGAAGGTCCCGCAGGTGCCGGCCTCATTGGGCGAGGCGCTGGAGGCGCTGGAGGCGGACCAGGACTACCTGAAGGCCGGCGGCGTCTTCACCGACGATCTCATCGAGACCTGGATCGGTTACAAGCGGATCGCCGAGATCGACGCCGTGCGCCTCAGGCCGCACCCCTACGAGTTCATGCTCTACTACGACATCTAGGCTTTTAGGGCAGTTGACCAGGTACGTGCGCTCGTTCACATGTGTCAGGTCTAGGTTCAGGTCTGGAACCGACTAGAGCTTTCGCGCATGCGCGGGACCATGGAGGAGAGGCGGCCGGGGGTCTGGCGGCTGCGCGTCGTCGTCGGCTACGAGATGGACGTGCGGCCGCGCCGGGCCACCCGGACCATCTACGGCACGAGGCGGGTGGCGCAGAGCGAGCTCGCCAAGTTCGTGACCGAGGCAGAGAGCCCCGTTATAGCGACTGTCGCAACGCCGAGAGTCAACCACTTGTTGGAGAGGTGGTCGTTGTAGGGGGGAAAGTCGCCGCCGTACCGGGCCGAGGGAAGTCATTTGGGTAATTCGATGGCCACCAACTGATCGGGACACAATTGGCTATCGCGGAGGATGGGTCTCCGGTGTACGGCAACCCGTCCCACTGGAACTCACTCGCGACAAACGAAGCGGCAGATCCCAGGAAGACCCTCGACGCGACGAATTCGCCTTGTGAGTCCACGTTGCCGGCCACGACAGCCGACTTCCCATCGAAGGACGTCCCGGGTGAAAATGCCCAGGGCAGCGCGTCGGCCTCGACGTAGTCAACGTTCGAACCGGCTCGAGTCACACCCGTATCGAGGGATACAGTCGCGGACGAGGGCGCACCGGTGAACCACTCAATGTCAGCGGGCGCGATCGGCCCCACGGGGTAGCTCGCGCTTCCAATTACCACGGACGCCGTGACCGCCGGGACCTTCGCGGGGAGCGTCACATCGGCGACGGAAAGCTCGGGCCACCCGGGTAGGCACTCGTATCCGGGCCGAGAGGTCGAGGTATACATCGGCGGGGCCTCTGGCGGCGGTCCACTTTCTCCGACGATGGTTACGCCGGTGTCTGAGTTCGACCGGGTCGTCGTCTTCGCCGACCGTGTCACGTGGCCGGAGTGGACCGCAAAGATCGCGGCAGCAGCACCAATGAAGATGGCTAGCGACAGAAGGCGCGCTGGTCGTGCTCCTGTCCAGGAGATCCGCCGGAGCCTTCGAGCGCTCGAAGTATCGTCGCTATGCACCATTCAACCCTCGATTCAAGTGTAGACACCCGTCCCACCCGATCGACCGTCAGCCATGTGACATCAAGGTGCTACTGAGACGCCTTCGACGAAACCGACAGTTGTTGTGTCGCAGACATTTCGTCGGGCACGGAATATGCCGGTGCCGCCGGAAGCTTGGTCCTTACTTACTCACATCTCGGAGCGTATCTAGCAGGAGAAGCCGGCTATGTCCTTCACGAACAGAACCCGTCGCTCCTTCAGCCGAACTCGGTCGTGCAGATGGTTCTGCTCTCGGTGCAGGGGATGGACGCGATCGGCATTGCCAAGGTCACCTTCACCAGTCACTACCGTGTGCGCGATCGCCTCGATCGGTCTTGAGTAATCCACCTCCTTCAGGATACCTCCAATAATACGGACACATGTCTGGATTATCTTGATGAGGCACGAGTGTGGGCGGCCATCTAGCCACCGACCCGCAACGTTTCACCTTCGTTCAGGTGGTGGGCGGACGGCCGTAGGTCACGACTTCGACCACCTCATCCGGCAGGGACTGGACGAGTTGCGGGTCGGGGCGGGCGCCGAGCGCGTCATTGATCGTCGAGTAGGCGAGCCGGAGGGCGACGAAGGCAGTGATCGCGAAGACTTGGTGATCGGACAGGCCGACATCGCGCAGCGCCTGGATGTCTGCCGGCGTCGTCGCGTTCGGGTCCTCGACGACCTTGCGAGCCCACGCCGCCATCGCACGTTCCTGGTCGGTCAGATCGGAGTCGATGCCGCTCAGCACGCCGGCGGCGAGTGCCGGAGTCGTCGCCTTGCTCAGCTTGCCTCCCCAGGCGAGAGAGCAGTACGAGTCGCCGAGGGTCGAGGCGGCAGCGGTGACCAGGACCCCGCGTTGGCGGAAGCCGATCCCGCTCGGCTTGAGCGCCTGGGACATCAGGTCGAACAGCTTGCCCAAGGTGCCGGGCTGGTGTGCCCACAGGCGGGTGCCGTTCCACACGTAGCCGTCGTCGGCAGTGTCCTCGTCGTACAACGCTTGCGCTTCGGGGGTGATCGTGGGCTCGTCGAGGAAGCTGCTGGTCATGTGCGGGGCGCTCCTTCGGGTTTGCGGGCCAGGTAACCCACGACGTTGATCTCCGCTCGCAGCGGCAACCCTTCTACGAGATGGGCGCGAGCCTGTTCGGCAGCCGCTCGATGGAACTCCGCTTCGCCGACGTTCTGGATCGCCTCGTAGGCCGGCCCGGTCGATGCCAGGGCGCGGGCGAAGGTCTCGGGCTCGGCGAACTCCCACGCGAAGGGGATGTCCACGCGCCGGACGTCGACGTAGCCCGAGGCTTCCAGCAGGGCTTCGCCGGCGCCGGGCCGGCCCAGTGACACCATCGCCGCCTGGTTGCCGACTTTGTCCGCTGCAGCCAGGCGCAACGGCGCCAGCGCCCAGGCCCCTGGCGACACCTTCAGGTGTCCCCACACCGTGAGCCCCAGGCGACCGCCTGGTCGAAGGACCCGAAGGATCTCGTCAACCGCGTCGGGTGTCGTTCCCCAGATCCCGCGAAAGCTCGTCACGACGTCGAAGGCCCCGTCTTGCCAGGGCATGTCGTGCATGTCGCCGACGCGGATGTCGGACGTGGGGTTGCGGTACCGGGCCACGGCAAGCAGCCTGGCGGAGGCATCTATGCCCGCGCAGACGGCGCCGCGTAGGCGGGCCAGCTCGATCGCCAGTCCGGACCCGCACGCCACGTCGAGCACCCGATCGCCCGCCTCGATGCCCAGACGATGGTGCAGGGCGACGTACTCCCGGCAGTTGCCGGGCTCGCTCAGCGTCGCGAAGTCGACTGCCTTACGGCCCCAGCCGGCGTCGACGATCTGCCAGCCAGGCGGGGCGGCGATGGGCCCGACGGGCATCATCCGGCCGCTGGCGGGATGTTGTGGTTGACCCGGAACAGATTGGCGGGGTCGTAGGTCGCCTTGACCTGGCGCAGCCGGTCGTAGTTGTCGCCGTAGGTGGCTCGCAGCCGGTCGTCGCCCTCGTCGCCCATCATGAAGTTCACGTAAGCGGCGCCGGTCGAGTACGGATGGACGGCTTCTGAGTAAGCCACGGTCCACCGCTTGAGCTCGGCCGCCTTGGCGGGGTCGGGATCGACTCCCACGATGACCTGCGAGAAGGTGGCGTCACGATTCGACCAGGCCGTCGCGGCGGGCGCCACGCGGTTCACCGCACCGTCGATCGGATAGATGTGCATGGCCGAGTGCATGGTGGGCAGCTCCTCGGCGAACTTGACGTGGACGTCGACCGCAGGGTCGGGAATGGTCCGGAAGAAGTCACCCCTCCAGTACCACTGCAGGCCCTTCGGGTAGAGGCCGTCGAAGGCGGACTGCAGGGCCGGGTAGGGGGCCTCGTGGATCCCGTCGAACGCCGGCTTCATGGCCCTTACGGGGGCGAAGGCTTCCTCCGCGCCGGCAGGGTCGCCCAGGTAGCACCAGACGACGGCGCACGCCTTGTGGAGGTGGAACGGCTCCGGGAAGGTGGCGACGGGAGGGACGGTCATGGCGGCGAAGAAGCCGTACATGTCGTCGTCCTGGCTGGGCAGGAACTCCCGGTACCACTTGAGGATGTCATCCATCGCCGAGATCGGCCAGGCGGTGGGGCCGCAGATGACGTTGCGGACCGGGTGCAGGCGGAAGGTCAGCGAGGTGACGATCCCGAAGTTGCCGCCTCCACCCCGCAGCGCCCAGAAGAGGTCGGGATGCTCGTCGTCGGAGGTCCGCAGGGTCGTCCCGTTGGCGAGGACCACCTCGGCCCCGAGCAGGTTGTCGATGGTCAGCCCGTACCGCCGGGAGAGGTACCCGTGGCCCCCGCCGAGGGTCAGGCCGCCCACCCCGGTGGAAGAGATGATCCCCGCCGGTGTCGCGAGCCCGTGCTCGTGGGTGGCGGCGTCGACGGCGTTCCAAGTCGCCCCGCCCTGCACCGTGGCGGTGCGCCGCTGCGGGTCGACCACGACCGCGTTCATCGGAGACAGGTCGATCACGATGCCGCCGTCAACAGTGCCGAAGCCGGGGCCGTTGTGCCCGCCGCCGCGCACCGCGATCGGCAGACCGGAGCGGCGGCCGGCTTCCAGCGCCGCCTGCACGTCGCCGACCGAAGCGCAGCGGGCGACGAGAGCGGGACGCCGATCGATCATCGTGTTGTGGACGCTGCGGGCCTCGTCGTAGCCGGCATCCGCGGGGCGGACGACACCGCCGCTGATCTTGCCCGACAACTCGGGCAGTTGGGTGAGCTCGGTCATGTCGTGCTGCTCCTTGTCGTCCTTGGTGGTCCCTCGTCAACGGACGAGAGCGGGATGCCACCACAGAAGGTAAAGAAGAAGGAGCGACCCGTCATGACCGGAGCTGATCTTTATCCCTTGGCCCTTGGCTAGTCAGATCTGACTAGGCGCGCTCAGACGAGCTCGTGGTGAGCCGCGTAGATGGCGGCTTGGGTGCGGTTGGCGGCGCCGATCTTCATCAGGATGCTCCGGATGTGGTTCGCCGCGGTGTTGGTGCTGATATGCAGCCGCCCCCCGATCTCTTGGTTGCTCAGCCCGCCGGCGAGCAGCCTCAGCACCTCCAGCTCGCGGTCGGTCAGGCCGTCGGGACCTCCAGCATGGCGGATGACCTCGAGAAGGCGTAGCACCCGTACGTGGCCGATCGGTTCGGCCAGCCGCCGGGCCTGGGCGGCCAGCTGCTCGGCCATGGCGCCCCGGCCGGTGGCCGCCGCGAACGCCGCGTGATGGGCCAGCGTCTCGCCCATGTGCACGATCGATCTCATGCGCCGGTCCATGTCGAGGGCGACGACGAAACACCTCTCCGCTTCGTCCCGCTCGCCGAGCGAGGCGGCGACCCGCGCCAGGTACCGCTCGGTGCTGCCGAACACGGCGATCATCGTGCCGGAGACCAGGTTCATCCCCGCATATTCCTCGAGCGCCGGCCGTAGCGCGGAGAGGGCTTCGCTGTCGCCGACTGCCAGCGTGGCTTCGACCAGGAAGACCAGCTCCATCGGCCATTGCGCCTCGTGGCTGCGAGCTCGGAGCTTCTTGCCCATCAGGTGGCGCAGGGCCCTGTGTGTCCCCGCTTCCAACCCCAGTTCGGTGTAGAGGGTGAGGAGTCCCGGGACCCACCGGCCGGCGAAGGTCTCCTGACCGTCGAGATAGGGCCGGAAGCGGTCCAGGGTCCCGGTTTCGCGTCCGAGCATGAACATCTGCACGCCGTGGAGGCCTTCGGTCATCTCCTCACCGAAGGTGTCGTTCTGCTTCAGGGTCTCCTCCGCCCAACGTTCGGCGCCCTCGAAGTCACCGTGCAGGAAGGCGCCGGCGTGCGCCAGGCAGCAGTAGACGTGGCGGTAGTACGGCTGACCGGTGGCCCCGACCACCCGCCGAGAATCCTCGACCGCCTCCTGCAGGTCGTCGGGTCGGCCCAGGAGATAGCTGACCGTGGCCGTGAAGTTGGCCGCCCCCCCCAGCGTCTCGTAATCGAGCCTCTGCCTGGCCAGAGCGCTCACGGCGGCCGTCCGGCTCATCTGTTCGGCGGCCACGTCGGGAGTCGTCCCGTGCCACATACCGGTGTTCAGGACGTGGGTCACTGTGGCCTCGTCGCCGGCCTGTTCGGCCAGGTCGGCTGCGCGGGTGCTGACCCTGCGAGCCCGCACCGTCTCCCCGGAGAGCGCGAGCGCCCGTGCCAGGCTGCCGAGCCCGCGCACGTACCGCGGGTCGTTGTGCTCCAGGCCGCATTCGTCCAACGCCAACGAGAGAAGATCTGCCGCCCGAGGGCCGACCAGACCGGGCCTCCAGGTGGCGTCCTCGTAGCCGATCGCAGCCGCCAGGCGGACGGTCGGATCGGCGATCATGTAGAGCCGCTCGTAGATCTGGCGCGGCATGCGGGAACTGGCAGGCCCGCACATAGTCGCCGGCGGCTGCCAGCAGCAGCTCCGAGCGTGTGGCCGGGTCGCACTCGGGCAGCGCGGCAGCACGCTCGAACCACATGGCCGCGTCCTCGAATGCAAGGCTGCGCTCGGCCAGCCGGCCGGCCTCGCGGCTGTAGCGGAGGGCTTGTTCGTGGAAGCCGAGGATGTGCGAGGCCAGGTAGTGATGCGCCAGGCGGGGGGTGAGCGAAGCATGTGGCGGCTGACGTTCGAGGGCCTCCGCGGCGCGGGCGTGAAGAAGCGTCCGGCGCGAGGGCGCCATGCGGTCCAGCACCGCCTGGCGGGACAGGGCGTGCGTGAACGAATAGTTGTCGCCGGCCGGGCCGTCCGGCTCGATCAGCGCCACCGCCGTGGCCACGTCGAGCAGGGCCAGCGTCGTGGCCCGATCGGTCTCGCTCGCCGCCACCAGGGTGGGCAGGTCGAACGTGGCGCCGAGGACCGAGGCCAGCTCGATCGTCGCCCGCACGTCGTCATCGAGCGTCAGCAGCCGCGCCGCCAGCGTGTCGCCGATCGAGGAGGGCACCCGTTGGGCGGTCCGCAGTGCAGCGACGCCGCCTCGCCGCTCGAGATCGGCCCACAGCTCGCGGAGGAAGAACGGGTTGCCGCCAGTCCGGTCCCGGAGCAGGGCCGCCGGAGCGCGCGCCTCGCTCGGGGGCAGACCCGCCCGCAGTGTTAGGTACTGGGCGATTGCGTCGGTGTCCAGACCGGCCAGATCGAGACGCTTGACTCCCTCCAGGCGGTGCAGCTCGGCGACCCGGGCGGCGAGCTCGTCGGAACGGTCCGGCATGGCGGTCCGGAAGGCAGCCAGGACGAGGATCGGCGACTGCGAGCACGCTTGAAGGATGTGCTCGAGCATCGCGACCGTCGGCAGCTGAGCCCAGTGCAGGTCGTCGATCATCAAGGCGAGCGGACGGTCCTCGGCCAAAGTCCGGAACACCGACGCCACGGCTTCGAAGAGATCCCGTCGCACCTCCCCGGCGCCCGATACCTCCTCGCTCGGCACAGACGCATGCCGGCGCACCGCCGGCACGAGGCGCTGCAGCTCGCGCTCCCTTCCCGCCACCGCCGGGGCCAGCACTCCCGCCGGCGCCGAGACGAAAAGGTGATCGAGCATCTCGGCGAACGGCTGGTACGGGATCCCCCCATCGGCGCCCGCTGTGCCGACCAACACGGCAACATCGTTCTCGTGCAACGCCCCAGCCGCCTCGGCGATCAGCCGAGTCTTGCCGGCACCCGGCTCACCTCCGACGAACACGATCTGGCGGTTGCCGGCCAGGACCTGAGTCCAGACGGCGTCCAGCGTCTCGAGCTCGAGGCGGCGGCCGACGAGCGGGGTCTGGCGTGCTGCGACGAGCCGGCTCGGCAGGGGCGGGAGCTTCCACTCAGTCTGCGTGGTCCCACCCCCCGGTTAGGCGCTCGGGGCCGTCAGATCGCCGTGATCGCGCCGTCGGGCAGGATCCGGCCCGTCACCTCTACGACGACGTCGGCGGGGAGATCGGCGCGCACCGTGGCCCGGCGGATGGCCTCCGGCGATGGCGCCTCGTAGAGGCAGTAGGTCTTCCGGCGGTCCGCTGACAGGAACGAGTACAGCCACCGCACCCCCTCCTCGTCGTTGATGCGGTTGATCCCGTCGATGACCTCGGCCGCCGCCTCGAGCTCCTCCGTGTAGCGCCTCTCGACCATGAAGATCGGCACCGGTCCCCCTCTCTGTTTCATTCGATGCGGGGAACGCTACGTGATCCACGAGGCGAGGGTCATCCGGCACTGCCTGCCTCACCTGGAGGGGCCGTCGTGCGCCGTGGCGGCCAGCTCGAGGGTCTCCATGATCAGCTCGAGGGCAGCTGCAGCTTCGACCGCCTCGGCCACGAGGCAGTTGGGCTCGGCCCGCGTCTAGGAGGACGCGCTTGTCCACCACGGTCATGCCTCGCTGACCACCGGCGAGCTCGATCTCGACGTGACGGCTCTCGAAGTGGAAGAGATGGGGGTGCGTCAGGGCGAGGACCGCCAGCGGGTCGTGCATCGGCCCCCCTTCGTGGCCCGTGCGCTCCTCATAGCGGCGGCCGAAGAAGTCGAGGATGTCTGCCAAGAAGGCGGCCCGGGCGCCGCTCACGTTCCGCAGGCGCCGCACCTCGGTGGCACCGATGCGGACTTGATGGGTCACGTCGAGCCCGCACATCCGGAGCGGTGCCCGGCTGTGGAACACGACGTGGGCAGCCTCGGGATCGCAGAAGATGTTGAACTCCGCCATCGGCATGACATTCCCGAAACCGATCCCGCCCCCCATCAGCGAGATCCCGGCTACCCGCCCGACCAGTCCCGGATCGAGTCTGATGGCGAGGGCGACGTTGGTGAGCGGCCCGGTCGGAACGAGCCAGAGCCCTTCTCGGGCGTGTGTCGACTCGATCAGCACCTCGACTGCGTGCCCTTGGGCGGCCGCCCTCGGCGTCGGCGGAAGGGTCGTGCCGCTCAGGCCATGCTCGCCGTGGATCCCCGGAGCATGATGAACCTCCTGCACGAGGGGCGAGGCGCAGCCGGCGTGAACGGGGGCCTCCAGCCCGAACAGCTCTGCTACGCAGAGGGCGTTGTATGTGCAGTCCGCCAACGACGCGTTCCCGTTCACCGTCGTGATGGCGACGAGCTCGCAGAACCGGGCAGCGACGATCAGCGCCACGGCGTCGTCATGTCCCGGGTCGCAGTCGATCAGCACGGCGGGCCTGTCCATCGGCGGAGCGCTCACTTTCCAGCCTTCGCTTGTTGTTCGAGGAAAGCTTCCAGCTCTGCTCTCGTCGGCGATGTCCTCGCTCCGGCGACCCGCACGGCCATCGCGGCGGCGGCGTTGGCGCGCACTGATGACTCGGCCAGGCTGCGGCCCTCGGCGAGGCCGGCGGCCAGCGTGCCGCAGACGGCGTCCCCGGCTCCGACGGTGTCGACCACCGGCACCCGATGCGCCGGCAGGTCGAAGATGCCGTCCTCGTGGACCAGGCGCAGGCCGCGGCTGCCGAGGGTCACCACGATCGCAGCTCGGCCGGGAGCAGGCTCGGCGAGCTCCAGGCCGAGAGTCTCGAGCTCCATCTCGTTCAGGCAGACGACGTCTGCGAGGTGCAGCAAGCAGGCGGCCTGCCTCGAGGCGGGTGCAGGGTTGAGGACCGTTGTTGCGCCGCCGGAGCGGGCCTCGCCGAGGAATGCCTCGACGGCATCGAGGGGAACCTCGAGCACCGCCATCGCCACGTCATCCGGCCGCCAGTCCATCCCACCGCACCGGGCGTGCAGGTTCGCGCCCGGGATCACCACGATCTCGTTCTCTCCGCCGTCGGCGACCAGTACCACCGCCGTACCGGTCGGCTGCGGGACGCGGGCCACCCGTCGGACGTCGACGCCCTCGCGGACGAGAGCCTCGAGTGCCTCGTCCCCGAAGGAGTCCTTCCCCACCGCGCCGCAGAGCGACACGTCAGCGCCGGCGCGGGCGGCGGCGACGGCTTGATTGGCACCCTTGCCACCGTGGCGCCGGGTGACGCTCGACCCGAGGACCGTCTCGCCGGGACTCGGGAGCCGGGGCGTCGCGACCGTCAGGTCCACGTTCACGCTGCCGAGCACGACCACCCGTCCGCTCACCGGCGGCACGATAGCGATAACTCCTGAATGTCGCCTCGAAACCGTGATCCGCTCGGATGTACGGAACGTCGCTTCAACGCATGCGGCGGCGAGGAGCCCTCTGGAACACTTGGCTCCACGCCCCGACGCGCTGCCGTGGGGCGCTGGAGGCGAGGAAGATGCGAGTCGCAGGCAGGTGGCAACGGTGGGCGATGTCGCTCGTCGGGGGAGCAGTTTCGGTCTCGGCCGCTGCTGCTGCAGGAGGGCTCATCGCTCCGACGGGCGCAGGGGCAGCGAGTTGCACCATCACGCTCGCTTCGGGGACGGTCAACTCGAGCAAGCTGATACTCGAGAACGGCGAGGTCCTCTGTGACGGCGGGACGCTCACCAATTCCGCCACCGGCACCATCACCGTCACCCCCGGCGGCTCGGCGACGATCCAGGTCGCCCAGCTCGTCAACCACGGGACGGTCGATGCGCCGGCCGGCACGTCGCTGACGCTGGCCGATGCTCCTGTCAACCTCAGCGGCACGACACTCACGGGCGGCAGCTGGGTGTCGGCCGGCGTGATGAACCTCCCGAGTGCGATCCAGACTCTGGCGGCGTCTGCGACGCTGAAAGGCAGCGACACGTTTCGAGACTCGGCGGCTGGTGGAGCCGACGCCTTCGCTTCGCTCTCGAGGATCACGTCCACGGGCACCTTCGTTCTCGACGACAGCGCCTACTTGCAGACGACCGCGAACATCACTTCTGCCGGCACGGTGAAGCTCGGCACCTACGGCAACAGCGGCGACTCGGTCAACTGGCAGGGATCGGGCACCTTCAACATGACGGGCGGGTCATTCTCCTTCCTGGACGGCAATGCCTGCATCAACGTCGGCTCGCGAGCGTTCAACGTCAGCGGCGGCGTGGTGGACGGCTTCGGCATGCTGACCGGCAGCGTGACCGTCTCGGGCGATGCTGTCTTCGCTCCCACCTACGACGGTGCGGGTGCGGGCTTCTGGCTGAACGGTTCCTACACCCAGACGGGCGGGACCTTCGTCGACGACGTGTCCGACTCATCGGGCACAGTCAATGGCGGCACTTTCTGGCCCTCCGGCGCCGTCTCTCTCGGTGGAACGCTCTCCCTCGACTCGTCGGGATCGCGTCCTGCGGCCTCCTCGAGCTACCAGATCATCGAGGGGGCATCGTCCATCAGCGGTCACTTCGCCGCAGTCGAGAACGAGGGTGTCGCTTCGTTCTCGGTCTCGTACGGTTCCACGTCAACTTCGGTCGTGGCGAGCAGCGTCTGGCCGCCGGGGGCGCCTCGCATCGGGACGGCAGGCGCGGCCGGCGCCAATTCAGCCAGCGTCAGGTGGAGCGCCCCGGCGCCCAATGGCGGTCCGGCGGTCAACGGATACGTGGTCACGCCGCAGCCGCCCTGTGCCTGCTCGGGTCTCTCGGTGCCGGCTTCCGCGTCGAGCTCCACCGTCTCCGGGCTCGTCGCCGGCACCGCCTACACCTTCACGGTCCGCGCCAAGAACACGGCCGGTACCGGAGTCTCATCCGCGGCCTCCAACGCCGTGACGCTGAAGCCGACAGAGGGCTTCTGGCTGGCGACGTCGGACGGTTCGGTGTTCGGAGCCGGCTCGGCCGTCGGCGCCGGCGGCATCACCGCCCCGCCCAGTGATCCCGTTGTCGGGATCGCGGCCGCTGCCGGCGGCGGCTATTACCTGGTGCAGCGGGACGGGACGGTCTCGGCCAAGGGAGGGGCGCGCTATGTCGGCGACCTGCCGGCCCTGCACGTCTTGGTCTCCGACATCGTCGGGATCGCGCCGACGGTCGACGGCAACGGCTACTGGCTGGTGGGAGCCGACGGCGGTGAGTTCGCGTTCGGGGACGCCCGCTACCACGGATCGCTGCCGGGGCTCGCAAAGCGCGTCACCGACATCGTGGGGATGGTCGCCACCCCCTCAGGATCGGGGTACCTGATGGTCGGGTCCGACGGAGGCGTCTTCGCCTTCGGAAGTGCCCGCTACCACGGGTCGTTGCCGGGGCTCGGAGTGCGCGTGGACGACATCGTCGGCGTGCTGCCCACCGGGGGAGAAGCGGGTTACGTGCTCGCCGCGGCGGACGGAGGGGCCTTCGTGTTCGGCACCGGGTCCGGGTATTTCGGGTCACTCCCGGGAGAGGGCATCAAGGTCGACGACATCGTCGGGCTGGCACTGACGCCTTTGGCCGACGGGTACTGGATGGCCGGTGCCGACGGGTCCCTCTACGCCTTCGGGAAGGCACAGGGAGTCGCCACGCCGGCCGGCGTCTCCCAGCATCTCCCCGTGGTGGGGATCGCCACCGCCTGAAAGGGCCGCTCGGCGATACAGCGGCCCGCAGCGGTCGCTCTAGCACGACTCGGTAGCCTCCGACCGTGTACTACTGCGGCTCCTCACTCGACCGGTCGAGCCACCTGAGGCGCTCGCGCGGGTGGCAGGCCGCTCGCGACTTCCGCCTGCTGCCTCTTTGGCGCGACCGAGCCTTTGTCGCCGACGGCTCCGTCGTCATGCTGGAAGGTGCTGACGCCGCTGCCGTGATCGAGGAGCTCCCAGAGGAACCCGTGTTCCTGGGACTGGACGGCAACCAGGCGGTGATTGCTGCCGACCTTTCCCACCTGCAGGAGGCGCAGGCGTACCAGCTGACCGGGGCGGGTACGCCGGCGGACGTCCGGGACGTGGTGGGGGGACTCGACCACGAGGCGGCCTGCACCATCGCTTACGCCCGCGGGATCCTTCACTGGCACCGCAGCCAGCGCTTCTGCGGCACCTGCGGCGGGCCAACCGACATCAGCTCGAGCGGGCACTCCCGTGTGTGCCGGTCCTGCGCCAAGGAGCTCTTCCCACGCATCGAGCCGGCAGTCATCACGCTCGTCGTGCTGCCGGGAGCACGGCCACACGATGCGGACAGGTGCCTCCTCGGCCGGCAGGAGAGCTGGGAGCCGTGGCGCTTCTCGACGATCGCCGGGTTCGCCGAAGTCGGTGAGAGCCTGGAGGACGCCGTGCGGCGGGAGGTGCTGGAGGAGACCGGCGTCCGAGTCCACACCGTCAGCTACCAGGGATCCCAAGCTTGGCCGTTCCCGGCGAGCCTCATGGTCGGCTTCCGTGCGCTGGCCGATTCCGCTCAGATCGAGGTTGACGGGAGCGAACTGGTGGAAGCCCGCTGGTGCACCGCCGACGAGCTTCGGCGAAGGGTGGTGGGCTCCCCGCAGGGCGGCCAGTTCCGGGTCGACTCCATCAGCCGCGTCCTGATCGAGACATGGATGGCCGAGCAGCCCTAAGAACCGCCAGCTGCGGGCTCGATCACCGCCACGAGCTCCACGTGCTCGGTCATCGGGAAGAAGTCGAACGCTCGGAAGTCGGTGAGGGACCAGCCGCGGTCCAACAGCACGCGGCAGATCACGAGCAAAGGACGCCGCGTCGCACGCCACGTAGACGACTCTTCGGAGCTGTGGCCCCAACGAGCCCAGAGCCTTCATCACCGAGATACCGGCGCCGTTCCTCGGGGGATCGAGCACCACCACGTCCGGCCGGCCGATCCGACGCCCTACGAGGTCCGGGTCGACGGCGGCTCTGAGCGGCCGCGCCCACGGGAGGTCGGTGAGGTTCCGCATGGCGTCGTGGTGGGCGCTCTCGGACTGCTCGACCGCCACCACCGAGCCGGACGCCCCCACCACCTCGGCCAGCACGGCGGCGAAGAGGCCGACACCCGAATAGAGATCCGCCGCTGATTCGCCCTCTGCGAGCGCGGCACCCTCGCGAACCGCGGGCGAGGCTCTCCGCTGCCGCCGAGTGCACCTGCCAGAACGATCCTGCCCTCACTCGAAACGACCGACCGAGGACCTCGAGGTCCACCCAGCCGGGGCGGCGCACCACCCGCCCGTCGACCACCACGCCGGCCCGGACAGCCGCCGGGACCGCCACGGTCGACCGTCGCCCGGCGCCCTCGACACTCACCACCGCCCGCTCTCCGACCGCGAACACCTCCACCTCGGCGGCCCCACGCCAAGCCCGGCCCTCCGCGCCGACGGCCTCGACCGCCGGGGAAGCGAGCAGGCACCGCTCGACGGGCACGACCGTGTGCGTTCGCCACGCGCGCATCCCAAGTTGGGTGCCTGCCGTCGCGTAGCGGACTCTGTTTCGCCAACCGAGCCCGTCTCCGACGCCACTTGGCGCAGCCGCGGCTTCGACCACCACCGGCCACTCGATCCTCGCGACACGCCGCAGTTGCTCGGCCACCAGCTGCGCCTTGAGCAGGCGCTGGACCGGAACCGCGACGTGCTGCCAGTCGCAACCTCCACACCGGCCCGGGCCCGCATAGGGGCACGGCGCCACCACCCGATCGGCGGAGGCGCTGACTACCTCGACGGCGTCGGCACGCACGAACGAGGACGTCTCCTGCAACACCCGGACCATCACCACCTCGCCCGGCAGCGCATGACGGACGAATGCCACACGACCATCCGGCATGCGGGACACGAAGCCTCCACCGGCGGCGGGAGCGCCGATCTCCAACCGCACGAGCCCGCGCTGAGTGCCGCCAGCGCCGCCAGCGCCGCCAGAGCCGGGCCTGCCGAGTTCGTCCGAGCTCACTCGCCGGAGAACGCCTTCGCCATGTCGTCCATCACGAAACGCTCCGTCGTCAGCCCCACAGCTCCCCCCAACGCCACCAGCACGCCGAGGGCAACGAGCGCCCAGCGTTGGCCGTAGCGGTCGATGAGCGGGCCGACCACCGCTGCCTGGATGGTGATCGCGCCAAGCGCGTAGAAGAGCAGGGACCAGCCGTAGGCCTGGGCGCGCAGCCTCGGTGCAGCGACGAAGGCGACGAGAGTCGTGTAGCACGGCAGGAACCCGAGGGCGCCGATCGTGCACAGCCCGGTCACCACGACCGCCGCCGCCAGCAAAGGGACGGCGCTCAGCAGCACGATGCTGATCCCGCACTCGATCACCAGCAGGCCGCTCATCCGGGCCAGAGCCGGGATGGCGCCCTTGGAGAGCTGACGCTGTGTCAGGCGGCCCCCGTAGACGATCCCCGCCAACCCGCCCAGCCCGTAGATCACCGAGATCCATCCACGCTGGGAGTCGCCCATCCCGTAGACGTCGTGGAAGAAGTTGTTCAGCACGGCGGCCAACGGGATGGTCCCGCCGCCGAACAGGAACGCCGCCAGCCAGGTCCTGCGGAGCGCCCTGATCTGCCGCACCCGCCTGAAGCCCTCGCGGATCGAGGTCACGGCCTCGTGCCCGAGCGAGAAGCCCATCGACCCGCCGCGCTCGGGCTCTTGCAGCAGGCTGAGCAGCGCCACGAAGACGAATGTCGGCACCGCCAGCGCCACGAAGGCGACCCTCCAGCCGACGAGGGCCGCTATCCCGCCCGCCAGCGGCCCCCCGACCAGGCCCACACCCTGGCCGATCCAGCGGTAACGGGAGAACACGAGCCCGATCTTGTCCGCCGGGTAGAAGTCGGCGAGCAGGCTCGGATAGATCGTCTCGGTGGTCAGCTGCCCGACTCCTCCGACCGTGCGGGCGAGGATGAGAACCACGACGACGGGCGCCAGCCCCGTCACCACCGCCGTCAAGCCCCACAGGATGCCGGCCGCCGCCGAGAGCCGCAGCCGGCGGCTCCTGTCTCCGTAGTAGCCGAGGTGCGCCGAGAAGACGACCGGCACCGCGCTCGTCAGGGTGGCGATCGTGTCGATCGAGGAGGTCGACAGATGGAACGACTTGCGGATGTCGGGTGCCAGCAGCCCGAAGGCGTTGAAGTCGAAGCTCTGCACCGCCGCCAGCCCGACCAGCAGACCTAGCGGCAACCAGCCGACCGGCTGCAGGTCCGTCAGCCGGTTCCTGGCGAGCTCCAGGAAGCCGGCTCGGCCGGTGCCTGGCAGCACCACCGGCGGCTCATCGATTGTCCCTTCGGACACAGCCGGCTAACGGGTCTCGACGCGCAGCTCGCCCATCGTCCCCCAGGCGTGGATCACGACGCGAGGGGTGCCAGGCCGGATCGGACCCTCCTCGACGTTCACCTTCTTGCTACCCATCAGGATGAAGCCCTCGACCTCGACCTCGACCCCGCGAGGGACGATGATCAACTGCTCGCCCATCACGACGGTGGTCCGCAGATGGATCTCCGGCTGATCGATGATTGCGCTGCGGAGGTCGAGCCTCACCTCGCCCATCACCGTGAGGATGGACGTGTTGTCGGCGAGGCGCCACTGCCCCTTCGTCTTGTGCTCGCCCATCACGCAGATGATCCGCTTGTGCTTCTTCCGCCGCGGTGCCGGCTCGACGGCCCCTGCGGGAGCAAATGCAGGCAGGTCGCCGGTCAGGACCTCGAGCTCGCCACGAACCACGGCCCGGTAGGCGGTATCGGTGCGGTTGCTCAGCTCCTCGAGCGTGAGGCGTCCCTCGCCGCAGGCCTCGGCGAGGCGGGCGACCACCGCCTCCCGCTCGGCGTCGGAGGCCCGCACGCCGTCAAGACCCGAACCCTCGGCATGGTGCCGCACCATCTGTGGCGAGAGTCGGGGCGGTCCCGCGTCTGGCGGGCCGCCGATCGGCTGCGGTCGCTCGATCTGCCCGGACAACCAATCCTGCCCCGCAAGCGGCCTTGGCCCTTGTGGCACGACGGCCGCCGGCTGCGACAGTGGCGAGCCGGGAGGAGGGGCCGCAGGGGCCGCGGTCGGGTCTGCCTCAGGGTGCTCGTTCTCGAGGCTCACGAGCCACACGCTACCGGTCGGAGTGAGGCTGGTATCGAAGCTGCCGCCTGATGCTTACAGTCCGTAGAAGAGGCGTTCCACGACGGCCCGGGCTCGTCGGGTGACGCGCCTGTACTCCTCGCGCAACTCGCTCGGCGAGGTGCCGAGGCTACGGGCCAGCCGCGACAGCTGCTCGGGCCGGTGGGGAAGGGAGTCGGCAGCCGCCGCGCCGGCCCCGGGCGACCCCGTCGAGCCGAGGAAGTTGCCGACGAGGTGCCAGCGATTGCGGGTCTGCTCGCAGAAGCGGTATGCCTGCCGCAGCGGCTCGGCATCCTCGGCGGTCACGTGCGAGGCCCCCTCCAGCAGGCGCAGTGCCTCCATCGTGCCGGGGGAGCGGACCCCCGACTGCATCTGCAGCAGCTGGACCGTCCATTCCACGTCTGAGAGCGAGCCCCGGCCGAGCTTCAGGTGGAACTGGGGGTCGGCGCCCGCCGGCAGCCGCTCCCGCTCGATGCGGGCCTTCATGCGGCGGATGTCCCGCATCGCCGTCCCGTCCACGGGTCGTCCCCAGATCGCCCGGTCGGCGAACTCCATGAATCGGCGGCCGACATCGGAATCGCCCGCCACCGGCCTCGCCCGCAGCAGGGCCTGCCGCTCCCAGGTCTCCATCCGCGTCCTCTCGTACTCGGCGTAGGCGGAAAGGCTTCGTGCGAGGGGCCCGTGCCGTCCTTCGGGCCGCAACGAGACATCGGCGGCCAGTATCCGCTCCGCAGGGGTCGGACCCTTCAGCACCCTCAGCAACGAGGCCGCGGCCTCCTCCGCCTCCTCTGCCGCTTCGTGGCCGCTGCCGTCGTAGACGAGGAGCAGGTCGAGGTCGCTCCCGTAGGCGAGCTCGGCACCACCGAGACGTCCCACGGCCACGACAGCGAACGGAACCCTCGGCGCTACCGATTCGAGAGCGGCCGAGACGGCGGCCTCGGAGATGTCGGTGAGCGCCCTTGCGGTCTCCCCCACGGTTGCCAGACCGAGAACGTCGCGGATCGCGGCGCCGGCGATCCCGCCTCTTACCAGGCGGCGGAGGCTGTCCACCCCGGCCTGCGCGGCGGCCCTCGCCCGCTCCAGCAGCTCTGCTCGCGACGGCCGCGCCAGGCCCGATCGGTCGGCGAGCGACGGCACCAGCTCGGGGTGGCGGCGCATCAGCTCCAGCAGGTCGCGGCTCGTCCCCGCGAGCAGGCACACCTCCCTCGCCGCCTGCGGCGACTCTCGAAACGTCGCCAGCATCAACTCCCGCCTGTGTCCCCCGTCCGACAGCCTGCGCAGGCCGAACAGCGCCAGGTCGGGGTCGGGCGAGGCCGAGCACCAGTCGAGCAGCAGCGGAAGCAGCTGCTGCATCAGGCGCGAGGAGCGGGTGAGGCCCCTCGTCAACTCGTCCACCGCTTGGCGGGTGCGCTCGGGATCGCGGAACCCGAAGGCGGACAGCCGCTCCACCACCGCGCCCGCGCTGAGGGCGCCAGGCGAGCCGCGGTAGGCCTCCAGCAGCGGCCTGAAGAAGAGCCGCTCGTGGATCGTGCGTACTCGGGCCTGGTGCCGTGCCAGGACCTCGTCGAGGTGGTCGAGCGCCGTCATCTCCCCGTCGGACCATCCGAGCACACGCGCCAGCCGGCCCCTGGCCTCGGCATCCGCTGGAACCGTGTGCACCTGCGCCTCTTCCACCAGCTGCAGGCGATGCTCGACGGTGCGGAGGAAGCGGTACGCGAGCGCCAGCGACGAGGCGTCCTCGGCAGAGACGTAGCCGGCGCTCGCAAGCTCGGCGAGGGCGGGCAACGTCGCCCTGATCCGCAAGGCAGGATCGGTGGGCCCGTGCACCAGCTGCAGCAGCTGGATGGCGAACTCGATGTCGCGGATCCCTCCCCTGCCCCGCTTGATCTCCCGCTCGGTGAGGCCCCGCCGGTCCACCTCGGCCTCCGCTCGTGCCTTCATCGAGCGCAGCTCCGCCAGCGCATCGGCGTCGAGGCGACCCGACCAGACACGGGCGGCCGCTTCGCTCTCGAAGTCCGCCCCGAGGGTCGCAGAGCCTGCCCCGGAACGGCTCGTGCCTTCAGCAGTGACTGGAACTCCCACGGTCGCGCCCAGCGGTCCCAGTAGGCCACATATGCGTCGAGGGACCGCACCAGCGGACCGTCGCGCCCCTCCGGGCGCAGGTCGGTGTCGATCCGGAAGGCTGCCCGTGCGATCTCCAGCACCCGTCTCGCCGTCACGTCGTCGTCCTGGCGTCCCGTGCCGACGAAGAGGATGTCGACGTCGCTCGCATAGTTGAGCTCGCAGGCGCCGTGCTTGCCCATCCCGATCACGGCCAGCGCGCCTGCGTCGGCCAAACGGCAGGCGCCGATCAGCACCTCGTCCGCCAAGCCGGCGAGCAGTTCGGCCACCTCGTCGACACAGACCGCACCGGTCAGGTCGAGCACCGCGATCCGCAGCAGCTCCAGCTGCTTACGCCTGGCGAGCTCGGTGGGCGAGCCGGCGCCGCCTACCGGGGGGAGAGGCTCGTCCGAGGCGAGCACCTCGAGCGCCTCGGGATCGGAGAGCAGGAGGCGTGACAGCGAGCGGCTGGCCGCCCCCACCGCCACGAGCCGGCGGGCGCACGCACCGCCGTCCCGCCTCGCCCAATCGGTCGAGCTGCCATCGCCGCCCCCGCCCCCGCCGCCGCCTTCGCCGCCGCGGCCGCCATCGTTGTCACCGAGGCGCTCCTCCCAAAGCCGCTCGAGCCAGGGCAGCACCGCGCCGGGCGCCGCCGATCGGAGGGCGAGTTCTCCGAGGAACGGGGGCAGGGGCATCGGTATCTGGCCGGCGAGCCTACCGCTACGCTCATCACGTGGGAGCGTTCCGAATCGCCCTCTGCCAGCTCGACATGGTGGTGGGCGACCTCGACGGGAACGTCTCGAAGATCCTGCGGGCGATCGAGGAGGCCGAGGAGGCAGGGGCCGACCTGGCACTGTTCCCCGAGCTCGCCGTGACCGGGTACCCGCCCGAGGACTTGTTGCTGGAGCGGAGTTTCGTGCGGGCCAACCTGAGGGCGCTCGACCGGATCGCGGCGGCCACCCGCAGGTGTGCGGCGATCGTCGGGTATGTCGAGGAGGAGCGGGACCTGCACAACGCCGCCGCCGTCTGCGCGGGTGGCAAGGTGCACGGCACGTGGCGCAAACAGCTCCTGCCCAACTACGCGGTGTTCGACGAGCGGCGCTACTTCGTCCCCGGCAGTGGACTCGGCCCGCTCTACGAGATCGGCGGCCTACGCGTCGGGGTGACCGTCTGCGAGGACGCCTGGAGCCCGGAGGGGCCGATCGCCCGCCACGCCGCGGGGGGAGCCGACCTGGTGGTGAGCCTCAATGCCTCCCCCTACCGGGCCGGAGTCCTCGCCGAGAGAGAGCGGATGTTGGCGACTCGGGCCGCCGACGCGTCGTGCGCCCTCGCTTACGTCAACCTCGCGGGAGGGCAGGACGAGCTCGTCTTCGACGGAGCGTCGATGCTGTTCGACCTCGACGGGACGCTGCTGGTGTCCGCTCCGCAGTTCGAGGAGGCGGTGGTCGTCGCCGACGTCGACATCCGCCCCCCCTACCGCAAGCGGCTGCTCGACCCGCGGGGGCATGGGCACGAGGAGCCCTCGCCGGTGGTGGCGGTCACGGCCGCTCCGTCCGACGGGAAGCCTGGCCCGGCGCGCCGGCCGGCGCTCGCCCCGCGGCTCGGGCCTCTGGAGGAGATATACGAGGCGCTCGTCCGGGGGACCGGCGACTACGTCAGGAAGAACGGCTTCGTCGGCGTGCTGATCGGTCTCTCCGGAGGCGTCGACTCGTCGTTCGTGGCGACGGTGGCGGTCGACGCTCTCGGTCCCGCCCAGGTGCACGGCGTCCTCATGCCGAGCCGGTACTCGTCGGGCGGTTCGGTCGATGACGCGCACCAGCTCGCCTCCAACCTCGGGATCGACACCACGCTGCTTCCCATCCAGGGGACCTTCGACGCGCTCCTCGCAGCTCTCGCGCAGCCGTTCGAGGGGCTGCCAGCTGATCTGACCGAGGAGAACCTGCAGAGCCGCATCCGCGGCACGATCATGATGGCGCTCTCCAACAAGTTCGGCCGGCTGGTGCTGACGACGGGCAACAAGAGCGAGATGGCGGTCGGGTACTCGACCCTCTACGGGGACACCGCCGGCGGTTTCGCAGTGGTGAAGGACGTCCCCAAGACCCTCCTCTACAGGCTCTGCTCGATGCGCAACGAGAGGGCCGGGTACCCGCTCATCCCGCAGGCCGTGCTCGACAAGCCTCCGTCGGCCGAGCTCCGGCCGGACCAGCGGGACGACCAGTCGCTTCCCCCCTACGAGGTGCTCGACCCGATCATCGAGGGCTACGTCGAGGGCGACCTCTCGATCACCGAGCTGGTGGCGGCCGGTCACGACGAGGTCACCGTGCGGCGTGTCGTCGCCCTGATCGACCACTCCGAGTACAAGCGGCGCCAGACGCCCCCGGGGTGCGCGTCACCTCGAAGGCGTTCGGCAAGGATCGCCGGATGCCGATCACCAATCGCTACCTGCAGGCCAACCGGCTCGACGATTGACGACTGCGGGAGTGACGATCGGGGAGTCGGCGGCGCTGGCGGGGGAGTGCTGCGCCGGCGAGAGATTGTTGCACCGCCTGCTCGGGGAGACGGTCCGCGGCCTCGCCGCCGGGGCGGACGATCCGGCGGTGGTGACCGTCTTCCTCTCGGCGGCCAGCATGGCGCACGCCTGGCGGGCGGAGCTGTTCGCCGAGCTGCTGCCGGTCTCGGTGGGGCTTCCCGGCGAGGCGGAGCTGTGCCGGGTCGAGCCCGAGGTGGAGGCGCGCTGGAGGTCGGTGCTCTCGCCGGGTCCTGGCGGCGCGGCGGGGCTGCTCGACCGACTGCTCGGCGTCGTCTACGAGGACTTGGCCGCTCGCTACGGGGGGATGCGCCCCCGCCTGTCGCCGGTCTCGGACGGTCCCCTCCTGCTCGCATTGCGACGTGCGGGCGATGATCTGCAGGCGGTCATTGCGGCTGGGAGGGCGCTCGGAGCGGAAGCTTGAGCCCCCACGCGCCGGCTGTTACCGACCCTCAAGGTAGGAGCCCGAACGGCCGATATTCTCATCAACGCCGACGAACCGAGGCGCCGAGGAGCGCCCAGAGATCAGCAATACTCCCAGCTCGGCGGCGTGGTCGTGTCTCTTGACTCGGTCGCTACACTATCAATCGAGCAAATCGAACCCTTTCCTGCAACGCTTTTGCGCCGAGCGCCCGCTCTGCGGCGGCGTGCACGAAGTAATGGTGCAGTGCGTGTGGTCCGTCACCGACGCCAACACGTGTAGCCCACCTGCGAGTACGGAGGCCCTTGAACTTGGCGAAGGAGCGAGTAGAGCGGGACGAGGAAGATCTCGTCCGTCTGTACCTGACCGACATCGGTCAGTACCCGCTACTCACGAAGGACGACGAGGTTCGCTTGGCGCAGCAGATCGAGAACCGGAACGTCGCCGAGGAGGAGCTCCGCAAGAAGGTCAAGGAGCTGACCCCGACGCGCCGGCGCGAGCTGCAGCGGTCGATCCGCCAGGGCGAGGACGCCCAACGCACCTTCGTGCAGTCGAACCTGCGGCTGGTCGTGTCGATCGCCAAGAAGTACCAGGCGTCGGGGCTGCCCCTGCTCGACCTGATCCAGGAGGGCAACCTCGGGTTGATGCACGCCGTCGAGAAGTTCGACTGGCGCAAGGGCTTCAAGTTCTCCACCTATGCCACCTGGTGGATCCGCCAGGCCATCACCCGCGGCATCGCCAACACCGGCCGCACCATCCGGCTGCCGGTTCATGCAGGCGACACGCTCGCCCGGGTGCAGAAGGCGCAGGCCCGTCTCGAGCTCAAGCTCGGCCGTCCGGCCACCCTCGCCGAGCTCGGCGCCGAGGTGGAGCTGCCGGAGGACAAGCTGATCGAGGCGCTGCGGTTCCGGGCGGAGCCGCTCTCGCTCTCGGAGCCGCTCCGGGAGGACGGCGATGCCGAGCTGGGCGACGTCGTCGAGGACCGTTCTGCCGAGTCGCCTTTCGAGATGGCGGCGACTGCCCTCCTCCCGATCGAGATCAACCGGCTGCTCGCTCCGCTGGACGAGAGGGAGCGTGAGATCCTCAGGCTGCGTTTCGGGTTGGACAGGGGCGAGCCGCGAACTCTCGAGGAGGTCGGCGAGCACTTCAACCTCACCCGTGAGCGGATCCGCCAGATCGAGGCGCGGGCGATGTCCAAGCTCCGCCACCCGTCGAGCGACACCGGCGCCAGGGACCTGCTGACCGTCTGAGACAAACAGAGGGGCGATGGGGCTCGCCCTCGGAACCGCCCCCGTAGCTGACGGCGGCTGATAGCTCCTACTTCTCGATCCAGAAGAGGAGCCGCGCCCGGCGTGAGAAACCGCGTGCACCCCCCACAGCTGCCGATCGATCCTGATCTGGAGCCGGACGACCCCGGCGTGCCGGCATCGGGTCACCACGGTGTGCCGCACGTCGCCCATCGCGCCGCCCCCTCGGCCCTGATCGCCGTTGCAGCAGGTGGCTTCGCCGGCACGCTCGCCCGCTACGGCCTCGGTCAGTGGCGGCCCGATCCCGCCGCCGGCTTTCCGGCGACGACCCTCCTGATCAACGTCAGCGGCTCGCTGCTGCTCGGCTTCCTCCTGGCGCTGATCATCGAGCGGCGGCCGCGGTCGCGCCGCCTGCGAGGGTTCCTCTGCACCGGCCTGCTCGGCGGCTGGACGACGATGTCCACGCTCGCCGTCGGGACCGACCTGCTGGTGCGCTCGCGACATTGGCCGGCGGCGATCGCCGATCTGGCGGCCACCCTTTGCGGGGGCGTGGCTGCCGTCGTGCTCGGGATGCTGGCTGCCCGCCTGGTCGACCGGCGCTCGCTGGAGGCGGCGAGGTGACGCTGGCCCTCGTCGTGGCGCTTGCCGGAGCGGCCGGTGCTGTCCTGCGCTACCTCCTCGACGGGGCAGTAGGCGATCGCACCGACGGTCCCTTCCCGCACGGGACCTGGGTCGTCAACATCGCCGGATCCCTGGTCCTCGGGTTCGTCACGGGCCTCGCCATCTGGCACGGCCTGAGCGGCTCGGTGCGTGCGGTCGTCGGCGTCGGCTTCTGCGGCGGCCTCACCACCTGGTCGGCCGCTTCCTGGGAGACCGTCGTGCTGTTCGAGGACGGCCTTTACCGGCTGGCGGCGCTCAACGCGTTCGGCGGCCTGGCGGCGGCGATGGCGGGCGGTGCCGTCGGGCTGGCGGTCGGGTATGCGGCCTGAGCCGGGTTCGCGTCGCGACGTTTCGCGGCTTTTGTTACCGGAACGGTGCCGAAACCCGCGAAACGTCGCCGCGCCACATCTGCCCGCACCACATCCGCTCGCATCACATCCGGTCCCGCTAGCACTCGGCGGCAGCCGTCGCTAGTGTCGGACCATGCTCAAGAAGCTCATCTTCCTCGCCATCCTGATCGCCCTCGGCGCCGTGGCGGCCAAGAGGCTGCGGTCCAGCTGACGAGATCCCGGCTAGACGGCCGGCGGCCGTAGCACCGGCCGCCGGGCGCCGATCCACCAGCCCGCCGCCACGATCCCGGCGCCTACCGCCATCGCGGTGAGGGTGACCGTGATCGTGGGTCTGCTCGGCGCCATCCGGTCACGCAGCCGCACGGGTCGCACGAATTGGCGGACCTCCCACCCCCGTTCGCGGGCCAGGCGCTGCAACACCCTGTCCGGGTTGACCGCCGTCGGGTGTCCCACTGCTTCGAGCATCGGCAGGTCGGTATAGGAGTCCGAGTAGGCGTAGGAGTCGCCGAGTGAGATGCCCCGCTCGGTGGCGAGGCCCTGCAGCGCCTCCGCCTTGTACGGCCCGTAGGCGTAAAAGGCCATCGTGCCGGTGTAGCGCCCTTCCCCGTCCAGCAGCGCCCGGCTGGCGATGACGGCGTCCGCTCGCAGGTAGCGCGCCAGGGGCACCACGATCTCCTCCGGGGAGGCCGAGACGATGACCACCAGCCGGCCCTCCGAGCGGTGCTGCTCGATCAGGTCCATCGCCTCGCGGAACACGATCGGCTCGACGATCTCCTCCAGCGCCTCGGCCACGATCTCGCACACGCGGTCGCGGGACCAGCCCTTGATCAGCTGCAGGACCGACTCACGGATGCGCTCGAGGCGCTCCTCGCTGGCGCCTAGGTGCATGTACACGAGCTGCCCGTAGACGGCTCGCAGGACCGTGCGCCGGTTTATCAGCCCGCCCTCGTAGAGCGGCCGGCCGAACGCCGCCATCGACGCCTTGGCGATCACGGTCTTGTCGAGGTCGAAGAACGCCGCCTCGCGCATGGAGCTTGCCTCGCCTATCCCTCGCCGGGCGCTGAGGGGCCGCTCACGAGGATCGACTTCACCGCCTCCTCGATCTCCGCCGTCACGAGCACCAGCACCTCGTCCCCGACCTCCAAGTAGGTCTCCTGGCGGGGCGTGACCACGCGGCCGCCCCGGACGATGGCGACGACTGCGGCGCCGCGCGGGATCGCTGCTTCGGCGAGGGTCTTGCCCGCCACGGCCGAGTGCTCGGCAAGGGTCACCTCGACGAGGCGCGTGTCGCCGCCCTGGAACTGGAGCAAGCGCACCAGGGAGCCGACCGAGACAGCCTCCTCGACGAGTGCCGAGAGCAGGTGCGGCTGCGAGACGGCGATGTCGACGCCCCACGTCTCGTCGAAGAGCCAGTTGTTCTTCGGGTGGTTGACGCGGGCGATCACCCGCGGGACCGCGAACTCCTGCTTGGCGAGCAGGGAGATGACGAGGTTGTCCTCGTCGTCGCCGGTGACGGCGACGCAGACCTCGGTCTCGCCGAAGCCGGCCTGCTGCAAGGAGGAGACCTCGCAGGCGTCAGCGGCCAGCAGCCGCACGCCGGCCCGCGGCGTGAGCTTGCTGATCAGGTCCGGGCTCTTGTCGATCAGCAACACGTCATGACCGCCGGCGGCAAGGTCCTCGGCGAGGAAGATCCCGACGTTGCCGGCACCCGCGATGGCGACCTTCATGCCTTCGACTCGGGCCCGCTCTGCAGGAGCTTCTCCAGGCGTTCCACCGACTCGCGGCTGACGGCGATGTGCAGCAGATCACCTTCCTGACCGAGCAGCCCCCCGCTCGGGATGCGGCTGACGCCCGCCCTCGTGACCGCAGCGAGGCGGAACTGGCCGTCGACGTCGAGCGAATCGAGCTCCTTGCCGCCCCAAGCCGGTGGCAGCAGGCGCTCCACGAGGTGCACCCGCTCGTCGGCGTCGGACCACTCGCTCGAGGACCGCTCCGGGAACAGCCGCTTCATCACCTGATTGGTGGTCCATGTCACCGTGGCCACGGTGGGGATACCGAGGCGCTGGTAGATCTCGGCCCGGCGGGGGTCGTAGATGCGGGCGACCACGGCGGGGATCTCGAACGCCTCGCGGGCGACGCGGGCGGACATGATGTTCGAGTTGTCACCGTTCGTCACCGCGGCGAGCGCCGTGGCGTGGGAGGCACCGGCCCGCTCCAGATCGTCCCGATCGAAACCGAACCCCACCACCCGATCACCCTCCCACCCCGCCGGCAGCCTGCGGAAGGCAGACGGGACCTTGTCGACCACCGCCACCGTGTGGCCCTCGTTCACGAGCGCGACCGCGAGCCCCGAACCGACCCGCCCGCAGCCGACGACGATGACGTGCACGGCTCTACATCGAACACGGTGCCCGGTCGGCGCACAAGCCGCGGGAGGAGCCGGGCTGAGCCGGCCGGCGCCGGCGGGCGCGCCGCGGGAGACGCCCGCGGGACCCGTGCCCTGACGGCCGGGAAGTGGGGCAGCAGGGGGCTCTGCACCGACACCCCGCTGCGGCGGGCAAACTTGTCCTGATGGAACAGGCAACCACTCATCGTGCTCCCCCGGTGCCGAGGGGGATGAGCGGCCCGCTGCTACCCGCCTGCCCGGACATCGACATTCCCGAGCCCGTCTCCTATCGCCTGAAGAAGAAGCTTCTCGGGCCACCGCTCGTGACCGAGCGCCTCGCCGAGGAGCGTCTGCGCAATGCGGTCGCCCTCGGTGTCCTCAGCCCCGACTGCATCTCGTCCACCGCCTACGGCAGCGAGGAGATCCTCGTCGTGCTGGTGCAGGCGGTCGGGGTGGCTGCCTTCTCGCTGCTGCTGCCCCTGACGGCGGCGGTGATCGTGGTGCTGTTCTTCGTCACCCTCTCCTATCGAGAGGTGGTGATGGCCTACACCAAGGCCGGCGGCTCCTATGTGGTCGCCCACGACAACTTCGGCGTGCGGGTGGCACAGATCGCTGCGGTGGCCCTGATCATCGACTACGTGGTGACAGTGGCCGTGCAGACGGCAGCCGGCACCGACGCCCTCACCTCTGCCTTCCCGCACCTTCACATCGGTTCGCTGTCGGTGAACCTGACCTCCTCGACCGCCGCCACCGTGATCACCCTCGTGGTCGTGTTGCTGCTGTTCTACGGCAACCTGCGCGGGATCAGGGAGGCCGGCCGGACGTTCGCCATCCCTACCTACCTGTTCATCATCTCGATGGCGTCGTTGATCGTCATCGGGCTCGTCAGGTGGTCGCTCGGCGACCTCCACCAGTTGAGGACGATCCACATGGCCGGCGCCGTGCCGGCCGGCCATGTCGGCTCCGGGCTCCTCTACGGAGCGGGAATGGTGGTGGTGTTGCGCGCCTTCGCCAACGGCGGTTCCTCGCTGACGGGGTTGGAGGCGATCTCGAACGGCGTGGCGACCTTCAAACCGCCAGAAGGGAACAACGCCCGCCGGGTGCTGGTGATCATGTCGATCATCCTCGGATCTCTCGTGCTCGGGGTCTCGTTGCTGGCGCACGTGATCCATCCGGTGCCGTTCCTCACGGGCTCGCCGAGCGTTCTGTCCCAGGAAGCCCGTCAGGTGTTCGGCAGCTCGATCATCGGCAACATCGGCTTCTACTTCCTGCAGGGCGCCACGATGCTGATCCTCTACACGGGCGCCAACACGAGCTTCAACGGCTTCCCCAACCTGGCGAGCTTCGTCGCCGAGGACGCCTACCTGCCACGCCAGCTCACCCGCCGCGGCCACCGCCTGGTCTTCTCGAACGGGATCGTGATCCTCACGATCGCCTCCACGGCGCTGCTCCTGATAACGCGCGCCCAGGTCAACTCGCTGGTGGCGGTCTATGCGATCGGCGTGTTCACCGGCTTCACCATGGCCGGCGCAGGAATGGTGAAGCACCACCTGGTGAGCCGCGAGAAGGGGTGGCGGTACAGGATCTTCATCAACGGGTTCGCGGCGGTGCTGTCGGCGGCTGTCGTTCTGATCTTCGCCATCGTCAAGTTCACCGAGGGGGCATGGGCGGTAGTCGTCCTGTTCCCGGTGCTGGTGACGGTGCTGATCCGCCTCCACAAGCAGTACGAGGAGGAGAAGGCGGAGCTCGAGGCCAACGCCGCGCAGGCCTGTGAGGCGCCGATCCTCCGCCGGCACGTGGCGCTGCTGTTCGTCGAGCGGCTCGACCTGGCGACGGCGCGGGCGATCCAGGTCGCTCGGGCCATGGCGCCTACCGAGCTTCGTGCTGTTCACTTCGTGCTCGACACCAGAGAGGCTCGCGAGCTGGAGGAGCAGTGGAGCCGGCTGATGCTCGACCGCCTCCCGCTCGACCTCATCGAATGCCCCGACCGGCGCATCAACCGGGCTGCGATGGCTCTCGTGGCCGAGACGGCAAGCGACGGCGAGACCGAGGTCAGCGTGCTGCTGCCACGGCGGGTCTTCGAGGGGCTCTGGCGCCGCGTCCTGCACGACCGCACCGCCGACCGCATCGCCGGCTATGTCAGCCAGCTGCCCAACGCCAACGCCACGATCGTCCCGTTCCCGCTCGGCCGGCGCAACAAGCAGCTCGTGCCCTGGACCGCCGGCGGCCCCTCCGGCGTGGGCGCCCTCCGCGAACCGCACGACGGCCACCGCCTGGGGCTCCGGCGGGGGGAGCGCGGCGCCGAACGCCCGCGCCGTCCCGTGGCGCCCCGGGAGGAGCCCGCCGAACCGGCCCTGCTGCCCCCTGTACGAACCTCACACGACTTCCTCGACAAGGTGGCCCGCGCCGACAAGTCGGCTGACGCCGACAGGGTGGCCCGTGCCGACAAGTCGGCAGAGCCCGCCGTAACGCCGGACGGCGCAGCATCTCCCGTCCGTCCACAGCCGAAGCTGGTCGTCCCGGCTGCTCCCGGGCCGGCTGCTCCGGAGACGGCTGCTCCCGCCCCGGCTGCTCCCGGGCCGGCGCACGAGCCGCAGCTCACGCCGATCAACCGGATCTCCTGGCGGCACAGGGCGAAGGTGACCGGCCGGGTCCGCTCGGTGCGCGTACAACCTGGTGCGAGCAGCAAGAGCCTGGAGTGCACGATCTCCGACAACACCGGCCAGCTGCTGCTCGTGTTCCAGGGAAGGCGCCCGCCGGGCATCGAACCTGGGGCCCGCCTGGTGGTGGAGGGCATGGTCGGGCAGAAGGGTGAAAGACCCGCGATGATCAACCCGAACTACCGGATCCTGGCAGGCGCTCCGGCTTCCGACAGCACCGAGGTTTGAGAAGTCAGCTCACGCCCTGTATCTTTCCGCCGACTCAAGCAAAGGAGCTTTTTTCGTGACGCCCCACCTCGTCGCGAGCGAAGGCAGCTATCAGTCCTTCTTGCTCAGCGGCCCCGAAAAGCTATGGCTGGTGTTCGCGCTTGGTTGCGGCGTGGTCGCAATCCTCGTCGGCGCGTACCTGATGCGGGGCGTCCTCGCCGCCGACAGGGGCACGCCGGTCATGCAACAGATCGCCGGAGCGATCCAGGAGGGTGCCGTCGCCTTCCTGAAGCGCCAGTTCAGGACGATCGCGATCGTCGTCGTGCCGCTCTTCGTGCTCGTCTTCTTCACGGCGACCAAGATCACCCGGCCGAACGGCACCATCGCCCTCAGCTTCACGCAGGCCGGCTTCGCCCGCGCCGTGGCCTTCCTCTGCGGCGCCGCCTTCTCCGGCATGACCGGGGTGATCGGGATGAGCCTGGCGGTGCGGGGCAACCTGCGCACGGCTGCAGCTGCCCGCGGCGGCTCGATGAAGGATGCGCTCCGCGTGGCGTTCCGGACAGGTGGCATCACCGGGATGCTGTGCGTCGGCCTCGGCCTCATCGGTGCCACGGTGATCGTTTTCATCTTTCAGAACACGGCCACGTCGGTGCTCGTGGGGTTCGGCTTCGGCGCCTCGCTGCTGGCCCTGTTCATGCGCGTCGGGGGCGGAATCTTCACCAAGGCCGCCGACGTCGGTGCTGACCTCGTCGGCAAGGTGGAGGCAGGTATCCCCGAGGACGACCCCCGCAACGCCGCCACCATCGCCGACAACGTGGGCGACAACGTGGGCGACTGCGCCGGGATGGCCGCCGACCTCTTCGAGTCCTACGAGATCACGATCATCGCCGCCCTGATCCTCGGCTTCGAGGCCTTCAAGTCGATCAAGCTCGACCCTGCCAAGGGCCTCATCTTCCCGCTGGTCGTCGCCGGGATCGGGATCCTCACCTCGGCGTTCGGCATCCTCATCGTGCGTGCCCGCGACAATGACAAGTCGGCGATGGCGCCGATCAACCGCGGCTTCCGGAGCTCGGCGGTGCTCACGCTGATCGGCGCCTTCCTGGTGGCGCACTTCTACATCCACAACTACGACGTCTTCTTCGCCGTCCTCGTCGGCGTCGTACTCGCTCTTGTCTCGAGCCTGATCACCGAATACTTCACCTCCACGGAATCGACGCCGGTCCGAGACATCGCCGACGCCGCCCGGACCGGCCCCGCCACGACGACGCTCGCCGGGATCGCCTACGGCCTCGAGTCGAGCGTCTGGGCGATCATCGCAATCGCGATCGCCATCTCGGTCGCCGTCGCACTCGGTCACGGCAACCTCGACCTCGCGCTCTACTTCGTAGCGCTCGTCGGGATGGGCATGCTCTCGACGACCGGGATGATCATCTCGGAGGACTCGTTCGGGCCGGTGTCGGACAACGCGGCGGGCATCGCCGAGATGTCGGGCGAGTTCGAGGGTGAGCCGCAGCGGATCATGGTCAGCCTCGACGCCGTCGGCAACACCACCAAGGCGATCACCAAGGGCGTCGCCATCGCCTCGGCCGTCATCGCAGCGGTGGCGTTGTTCTCCTCGTTCGTCGAGACGATCGGCGGCCAGCTCAACCTGAAGGCAACCGGCAATGCGCTCTTCAACACGCTGCAGGCGCAGATCAACGTCGCCTCGCCGACCACCTTCGTCGGGCTGTTGATCGGTGGCTCGATCGCCTTCTTGTTCTCGTCGCTCGCCATCCGCGCTGTCGGCCGGTCCGCCGGCACGGTGGTGCACGAGGTTCGCCGCCAGTTTCGCGAGCACCCAGGGATCATGGACGGGAGCGAGATGCCCGAGTACGGCCGCGTGATCTCGATCTGCACCGCCGCCGCTCAGCGGGAGCTCACGACCCCTGCGCTGCTGGCGATCCTCTCGCCGGTGATCATCGGCTTCGGGATCAACTACTTCGCCCTCGGAGCCTTCCTGGTGGGGACGATCCTCACGGGACAGCTGATGGCCAACTTCCTCTCCAACGCAGGAGGCGCCTGGGACAACGCCAAGAAGTACATCGAGGACGGCAACATCGGCGGCAAGGGGTCGGAGGCCCACAAGGCCGCCGTCATAGGCGACACCGTCGGCGACCCCTTCAAGGACACGGCCGGGCCGGCGCTGAACCCGTTGATCAAGGTGATGAACCTGGTGTCGCTGCTGATCCTGCCGACGGTGATCACACTGCGGCACAACGGGGCGCGTTTCGCGATTGCAGCCGTGGCCCTGGTGGTCCTGCTGGCAGCGATCGCCTTCTCCAAGCGCAGCACCCAATCGATGGCGGGCGATCTGCCTGCGACGGAGGCGCCGACGCTCGAGGGGACGCCCAAGGGCGAGCCCGTCGGGGCGTAGTCCGGCAACCTTGACGCGTCCCCTCGTCATCGTCGAGTCGCCGGCGAAGGCCAAGACCATCGCCCGCTTCCTCGGGCGCGACTTCGTCGTCGAGTCGTCGATCGGGCACATCCGAGACCTGCCTCGCAATGCCGACGAAGTCCCGCCTGCCTACAAGGGAACCTCGTGGGGCAACCTCGGTGTCAACGTGGAGGAGGACTTCAAGCCCCTCTACGTCGTCTCCTCCGAGAAGAAGTCACAGGTCGCCAAGCTGAAGTCGTTGCTCAAGGAAGCGAGCGAGCTCTACCTGGCTACAGACGAGGACCGCGAGGGCGAGTCGATCGCCTGGCACCTGCGCGAGGTCCTCTCGCCCCGGGTCCCGGTGCGGCGGATGGTCTTCCACGAGATCACGCCGGCTGCCATCGCCGACGCCCTGGCCAATCCCCGCGACATCGACGAGCGCCTCGTCGACGCTCAGGAGGCCCGCCGCATCCTCGACCGCCTCTACGGCTACGAGGTGTCACCCGTCCTCTGGAAGAAGGTGCAGCGCGGACTCTCCGCAGGCCGCGTGCAGAGCGTCGCCACGCGCCTGGTGGTCGAACGGGAGCGGGAGCGGATGAGGTTCCGCTCGGGGTCCTGGTGGAGCGTCGAGGGCCGCTACGCCAAGCGCGAAACAGAGGAGACCTTCTCGGCCTCCCTCCTCTCGCTCGGCGGTCGCCGCATCGCGACCGGCCGCGACTTCGACGATCTCGGCCGGTTGAAGGACGAGACGCGACTACTCCTCCTCGACGAGCCGGCCGCCCGCGGCCTGGTGGAGGCTCTGCAAGCCGCGGCGATGAACGTGACCTCTGTGGAGGAAAAGCCGTTCCGCCGCTCCCCCTCGGCGCCCTTCATCACCTCGACCTTGCAGCAGGAGGCCGCCCGCAAGCTTCGCTTCTCTGCACAGCGCACGATGCAGGTGGCGCAGCGCCTCTACGAGCAGGGCTACATCACCTACATGCGGACCGACTCGACGACCTTGTCCGATACCGCCCTGCGAGCGGCGCGGGCTGAGGTCGAGTCCCGCTACGGGCGCGACTACCTCCCGGGCTCACCCCGCTCGTACCAGAGCCGTGTGCGCAACGCGCAGGAGGCCCACGAGGCGATCCGCCCTCGGGGGAGACGTTCCGCTCGCCCGAGTCGCTGGGAGCCGAGTTGCACGGCGACGAGCGCCGCCTCTACGAGCTGGTCTGGCAGCGGACGGTCGCCTCGCAGATGCGGGACGCCGAGGGTGTCACGGCCCAGGTCCGCCTCGAGGGCGACACGGCTTGCGACTCGCCGGCTGCACCGGCCGGCACCGTCGCCGAGATGTCAGCCTCCGGCCGGGTGATCACCTTCCCCGGGTTCCTCCGCGTGTATGTCGAGTGGGGCGACGAGGAGGCCGATGGTGGCGACGACGAGGTCCGCCTCCCTCCGCTGCGAGTGGGCGAGAGCGTGGACCCGCGCGAGATCATCGTCGAGGACCATGCGACGAAGCCGCCCGCCCGCTACACGGAGGCCTCCCTCGTCAAGGCGCTGGAGGAGCGGGGGATAGGCCGGCCCTCGACCTACGCCAGCATCATCGCCACCATCCAGGACCGCGGCTACGTCTGGAAGAAGGGGACTGCTCTGGTCCCCACCTTCACGGCATTCGCCGTCGTCGGGCTGCTGGAGCGCCACTTCGGGACTCTCGTCGACACCGGCTTCACGGCATCGATGGAGGACGACCTGGACGAGATCGCCTCCGGCGCCCAGGAGGCGGTGCCCTGGCTGAGCCGCTTCTACTTCGGTACCGGTGGAGGTCCGCTCGACTCCGGACGTGGGTTGAAGGACGCCGTGTCGACCCACCTGGACGAGATAGACGCTCGCGAGGTGAACTCGATCGGTCTCGGCGTCGGGCCCGACGGGCGGGAGATCGTCGCCCGGGTCGGACGCTACGGGCCTTATCTCCAGCGGGGCGAGGATCGCGCTTCGATCCCCCCTGACCTCTCGCCGGACGAGCTGACGCTGGAGAGGGCCGTCGAGCTGCTGGAGGCGCCAGCCGGCGATCGTGAGCTCGGCATCGATCCAACGACAGGCAAGACCGTGATCGCCCGCGCCGGTCGTTACGGCCCGTACGTACAGCTGGGCGAGATCGCGGACGCTGGGGCCGAGAAGCCTCGCACCGCCTCCTTGCTGAAGAGCCAGGACCTCGCCCTCATCACCCTCGAGGAGGCGCTGCAGCTGCTCACGCTGCCCCGGACCGTCGGGGTGGACCCGGAGGGCCGGGAGATCATCGCCGCCAACGGCCGCTACGGGCCGTTCCTCGAGCGCGGGCGGGCGACGCCTCGGGACACGCGCAGCCTCGAGAGCGAGGAGCAGATGTTCACGATCACGCTCGACGAGGCTCTCGCCCTCTTCGCTCAGCCGAAGACCCGTGCTTTTGGCCGCACCCCCGCCGCCCCGCTGCGCGAGCTAGGGCCGGACCCGGTGTCGGGGGCGATGGTGGTGCTGCGCCAGGGGCGGTTCGGACCCTACGTGACGGACGGGACCGACAACGCGTCGCTCCGGCGCGCTGATGCGCCCGAGAACCTCACGCCGGAGCGGGCCTTCGAACTGCTGGCCGAACGGCGGGCGGCGGGGCCGCGGCCGGCCCGAGCGAAGAAGGCGGCCGGGGTCAAGAAGGCCGGCGTCAAGGCGGCGGCGGGGGTCAAGAAGGCCGGCGCGGCGAAGAAGGCCGGCACGGCCAAGAAGTCGGGCGCGGCGAAGAAGGCCGGCGCTGCCAAGCAGGCGCGGAAGAGCTGAGTGGGGCCCGCTGACGTGAGTTGCCGCGGCGGCTTGTCATAGCAAGGACCGTGGAGGTGCAGCCGGAGGGCCAGCGGGGCTTGTTCGTCGCCTTCGAGGGCGGCGAGGGCTGCGGCAAATCGACCCAGGCAGAGATGCTGGCGGCGAGGCGCGGGGCCCTTGCTGACTCGGGAACCCGGTGGCACCGCCGTCGGGGAGCGCATCCGTGCCCTGTTGCTCGATCCTGGCTTGGGCGAGCTGGGGGCGGTCTCGGAGCTGCTGCTGATGGCCGCCGCTCGAGCCGAGCACGTGCGGACGGTGATCCGCCCTGCGCTGGATGCCGGCCGAGACGTCGTCACGGACCGATTCAGCGGTTCTTCGCTCGCCTACCAGGGCTACGGCCGTGGGCTCGACCTCGACCTCGTGCGCTCCATCTCAGGCGCCGCCACGGGCGGGTTGGAGCCCGATGTCACGATCCTGCTCGTCGTCCCGCCGGAGCTGGCCGGCTCTCGCCGTTGCGGAGCTCCGGATCGCATCGAGGCGGCAGAACCCGGTTTCCACGAGCGGGTGCTGGCGGGCTTCGATCGGCTGGCGCAGGACGAGGGGTGGCTCCAGGTGGACGGCACGGGAACACCGGCCGAGGTCGCGGAGAGGGTGCTGGTCCAGCTGGAGGAGAGGTGGCCGGCCCGATGAGCGCCGTCTTCGATCGGATCGTCGGCCAGGAGGTCGCCGTGGCGGCGTTGCGGGCGGCCGCGGCGGCGCCAGTCCACGCCTACCTGATCATCGGCGGCGAGGGGGTGGGGGCTTCGAGCGTGGCGTCCTGCTTCGCTGCTTCGCTGCTCTGTGCACAAGGCGGCTGCGGTGATTGCGAACATTGCACAGCGGTCCTCGTGGGCGGGCATCCCGACGTGGCGCTCTTCCGACGAAAGGGAGCGGCGATCTCGGTCGACGAGGCCCGTGAGGCGGTGGCTCGCTCGATGCGATCCCCCCGGGCCGCGGCCCGCCAGGTGATCGTGATCGAGGATCTCGAACTCGTCGAGAACGCCGCTCCCGTGCTGTTGAAGGCAGTCGAGGAGCCGCCGGAGACGACAGTCTTCGTGTTGCTCGCCGAGGACCTCACGCCCGATCTGGAGACGATCGCCAGCCGCTGCGTGAAGGTCGAGCTCCGCGGACTCGACCCAGTCACGATCGTCCAGGTGCTCACTGCCGAAGGCGTGGAACCGGAGCGCGCCGCATCGATAGCCGTCGCCTCCGGCGGGCGGTTGGACCGGGCCAGGTTGCTGGCGCACGACGACGGCTTCGCGAGGCGGCAGGCGCTGTGGACCGGATTGCCGGGACGGATCGACGACACCGGCGCCACGGTCGCCCAAGCCGTCGACGACATACTCGCCGAAACCGATGCTCTCGTCGAGGTCCTCAAGTCCGAGCAGGATGCAGCGCTCCGGCAGCTGGAGGCGGCCGCGGCGGCGAACGGCGAGCGGAGCGTTCGTGGACGAGCCGAGATCGAGGCCCGGCACCGTCGCCAGCAAAGACGCTTGCGGACCGACGAGCTCCGCGCCGGCCTGGCCTCTCTCGCCCGCGCGTACCGCGAGCGGCTCGACGTGGTGGGCGGTCCGGGGGAGAGGAAGCGGGCAGCCGAGGTCGCTTCAGCCTTGGCGGCGATCGACCAGGCAGTCGACATGCTCGTGCGCAATCCCAACGAACAGCTGTTGTTACAGGCCCTCATCCTGCGACTCTGCGGTGCCGCTTGACGCGCCCCTGGCTGGCGGCTAATCACGGACAATTCAAAAGGGAAACTAATTGTCTCGGTCCAAGCTGGAACGAGTTCTCGCCTGCTAGTTTTGGCCGTGGCGGGTTTTCATAGCGCCCGGGCCGGTTCGGGGGTAGGATGGTCACTATGAGTGAGCGGCTAAGCACCGATGGTGCGTATGCTCTGGAGGCAGAGGACGCCGAAGATCAGCGTGTGGTAGCCCACGACGATCTTGTGGTCAGGGCGCCCCTGACCCGGGAGCGGATCGTCACCGTGGCCCTGGAGCTGATAGGTCATGAAGGCCTCGCCGCCTGCAATATGCGCCGCCTGGCGTCGGACCTCGGCGTGGCGCCGATGTCCATCTACTACCACGTGCCGAGCAAGTCGGATCTGCTGGAGGCCGTCGCCGATCGGGCGCTCGTCGACATGCAGTGGCCCGCCCGCGATCTCGGCTGGGAGGACGAGGTTCGTCTCGGCGCCTTCGAGTCGCGGCGCGTAGCCCGCCGCTATCCGGAGCTGATCCAGAGCCTCTTCGACCCGGGTCGTGCGTCCGTGCGTCGACTGGCCGAGCGCAGCCTCGACGTCTACCGCCGGGCGGGATTCAAGGAGCCGCAGGCTGCGATCGCCTACACGACCGTGGTGCAGTACACGATGGGCGCGGTGATGACGGACCTGCAGTACCTGCGTGCGCAAGGGTTCACGGCGGGCACGCTGAGCGTGCCCGAGGACGAGTGGTTGGCCAGCGAGACGGGCGAGATGCTGGAGCGCGACTTCGATTCCGGGCTCTCGGTGATCATCGCCGGGCTCCGGCAACTGCGCACCCCTCGCTGAACCTTCTGCTGCACCTTTACCTGAACGCGTACGAGAGCGGCCTGCTTCGCGCCTGACCTGCGGTAATCTGTCGCAGTGGCATCGGCTATTCCCGTCGGGGGGAGTTCTGCGGCCTCGAGGATGAGGGTTCCGTAGGCGAGCGCGCCGGTCGGCAGATGAGGGAGCGGGGCATGTCTGAGAAGACTCCCACAGTGCTCGTGGTCGACGACGACGAGCCGACACGGCGTCTCTTCTCCATGGCTCTGGAGCGGGCCGGGTTCCACCCGATCCTGGTTGCAGACGGCGAGTCGGCGCTGCGGGCACTGCACGAGCACTCGATCGACGTGGTGCTTCTCGACAGCCACCTGCCGGGGATGTCCGGGCACGAGGTGCTGCAGATCCTTCGCCTCGACGCTCGCACGGTGCTCCTGCCGGTCGTGATGGTGACCGGCAGCGACGAGTGGCAGGCCCGCATCAGCAGCCTCGATGCAGGCGCCAACGACTACCTGCTGAAGCCGGTCGACCTCGTCGAGCTGGTGGCCCGCGTGAGGGCGCAGCTGAGGGTGCAGGACCTCTGGAGCCAGGCGGCGATCGACTCGGTGCAGCGCCACTTGACCGTCTTGCGGGAGCTCGGCCAGCTGCGGCCGCGGGACGGCGCGGCCGAGCTCGCCCGCCGGATCTGCGAGCGGCTACGGCGGGAGTTCGACGATGTGGAGGGTGTGGCACTGTTTCGCTTCGTGGGCGACCAGCGGGCGGTGCTGCTCGCCGGGTACGGATCTGCCGTCTCCGGGCTGAGGGTCGGGCAGCCGGTACCCGCTGAATACGCCGGGTGGCTCCGCAGGGTGATCAGGGGTGGTCCGGCGCTCGCTCAAGAGGGCCGCCCCTCCGATTCTCCAGGCGGGCCGCCCGCCAACCCGGGGGCGGTCCTTGCACCGGTGGGCGGATTCGACGAGCCCTTCGGGGTGATCGAGCTCGTCCTCAGATCGACCAGCGCTCTCACCGGCTATCAGGCCCTGTCGACGGCGATCGACGTCGCCGGCATCGCCTCCCTGCTGCTGGCGCCGACGCTGGAGCGCGACGCGCAGCTCGACGACGGGCGCTCGGCGCTCCGGCAGATCCTCGACGAGCAGGCGTTCTTCACGGTCTTCCAGCCCGTGGTGGACATCACCGAGCGGAGGATCGTCGGCTACGAGGCGCTGACGCGCTTCACTGACGGCGTGCCTCCCGATCGGCGGCTGACGGAGGCCGGCGCCGTCGGGATGGGCCACGACCTGGAGGAGGCGATGGCGAGGTGCGCCGTCATGGCTGCCCGCCGGCTGCCATCCGGCATGTGGCTCGCCGTCAACTCCTCGCCTGAGTTCGCGATGGCCGAGAGCCGACTGCCGGCGGCACTCGTGACGTCGCCCGTACCCGTGGTGGTGGAGCTCACAGAGCACGCCGTCGTCGACGACTACGAGGAACTGCGGAGGGCCCTCGGGCGCCTGCCGGCCGGCACGCGGATCGCCGTCGACGACGCCGGTGCCGGCTACGCCAGCCTCGCCCATGTGCTGCAACTGCGGCCGACATTCGTCAAGCTCGACAGGGCCTGGGTGGCGGGGATCGAGCGGGACTTCGCACGCCAGGCGCTGGTCGGCGCCCTGTCGACCTTCGCGGAAGGAATCGGCTGCGTGCTCGTGGCGGAAGGCATCGAGACGGACTCAGAGCTGGAGACGTTGGGCGAGCTCGGGGTCCGCCTCGGCCAGGGTTACCTCCTCGGCAGGCCGGCGCCGCTGCACGTCACCACCTGAGCGAGTGGCCGGTCTTGTCTGTCGGCCGGCTGCGGTTACGGATGGTCGGAAACGACCCGTAGATGGTCACAATTGACCAACCGTGGATTCAGCCCGGGTCGGCCTCGTGGCGAGCGGGGGTGAGCCCCCGGTAGGCGGCACCCACCGTCTCCTCGCCCAGCACCACGCGGTGGATCTCGCGGCAGACGGGTAGCTCCAGCCCGTACCGTTCGGCCAGCTCGAGCACCAGGCGGGCGGTCTTCACGCCTTCGGCGACCATCCGCATCTCGCCCAGGATCTCGCTCAGCTTGCGCCCGCGCCCGAGCTCGTAGCCGACGAGCCGGTTCCGGCTGTGGGGGCTCATGCAGGTGGCGATCAGGTCGCCCATCCCGGCCAGCCCGGCAAAGGTGGCGGCTGAGGCTCCCATCGCCACGCCCAGCCGCGTGATCTCGGCGAGCCCGCGGCACATCACCATCGCCCGCGTGTTGTCGCCGACGCCGAGACCCTCGCCCATGCCGGAAGCGATGGCGATCACGTTCTTCAGCGCTCCGGCCACTTCGCAGCCGACCACGTCTTGGTTCACATAGACCCGAAACAAACTCTGGGCGATCACCGTCTGGATCTCCGCCGCCACCGACAGGTCCTCGGTGGCGATCACGGCCGCGGCAGCCTGGCCGCCGAGGATCTCGCGAGCGATGTTGGGACCGGTGAGGACTGCCGCCGGATGTCCTGGCAGCACTTGCTGGACGATCTCGGTCATCCGCAGCAGGGAACCATCCTCCAGCCCCTTGGCGAGGCTGACGATCGGCACCCATGGCCGGACGAAAGGCGCGCATCCCTCGATCACGCCGCGGAACCCCTCCGTAGGGACGCCGACCACCAGCAGGTCGCACCCGGCAACCGCCTCATCCAAGGCTGCCGTCGCCCGGAGCGAGATCGGGAGGACAAAATCCTTCAGGTAAAAGGGGTTCCGGTGCTCCTTGTTGATCGAGTCGGCGACCTCGCCGCTCCGTGCCCAGAGCGTCGTGTGGGTCTTACGGGCGCACAGCGCAGCGACGGTCGTTCCCCACGATCCCGCCCCGAGCACGCTCACTCGCACGAACGGTCCTCCCTCGCCGGCGCCGGCAGGCGGCAGTTCCGCTCGCCGAGGCAAGAACCTACTGGCAGCGCCGCGCCATGTCTCCCGCTACGGTGGCCGGCGCATGCCGAACTACGCCGCCCTTCTGCGGGGTGTGAACGTCGGGGGCAGGAACCTCGTGCCGATGGCCGATCTGAGGGCAGCCTTCGCCTCCATCGGGTACGGCGACGCACGCACCTACCTGCAGAGCGGGAACGTGGTGCTCTCGGCGGCCGCCAGGAACGAGGCGGCGCTGCGCCGGTCGATCGAGCACGGCCTTGCGGAGCAGCTGGCTCGCCCCTTCGTGGTGCTGCTCAGGACGCATGCCGAGCTCGAGGCAGTTGTTGCGGGGAACCCCTTCCGCGAGGCCGACGGACGGCGCCTCTACGTGATGTTCCTCGACGCCGAGCCTGCGGCCGACCGGCGAACGGGGCTGGCCGCCTTGACGGGAGAGGGCGAGGCCGCCGAGATCGTCGGCCGGGAGCTCTTCATCAGGACGGACGGCATAGGGCGGTCGAAGCTGAGCAACAACAACCTGGAGAAGCGCCTGTCCGTAGTCGGAACCACTCGCAACTGGAACACGGTCAACCAGCTCCTTCAGCTGACCGCAGCCAGATGAGCTCCCCGGACCCCTTGGGTGAGGCGGAGGAAGCAGCTGCCGCTGCCGCCGCGGCCCGCGGGATGCTCTTCGCCTGGTGGGCCGCACGCCAGCCGGACACGCTGGCGGTCTCGACCGCCGAGGTCCAGTGGAGCTACGCCGAGCTGAACGGCCGAGCCAACCAGCTGGCGCGGGCGCTGCGCAGGATCGGGCTCCTCGAGGGCGACGCCGTGGCTCTCATCTGTGGGAATCGCAAGGAGTTCGCCGAGGTCCTGCTGGCGACTCAAAGGAGCGGCCTCCGGCTGACGCCCGTCAACTGGCACCTCACCGCTGCCGAGGCGGCCTACATCGTCAGCGACTGCGAGGCAAGGGCCGTCGTGATCGACGGCCGCCTCGGCGAGCTGGCGAGGACGCTGCGGGCGGAGGTAGGCGACGCGCCGGTGAGGTGGCTGCTGATCGGGGAGGGAGGCGTCACCGAATTCGAGGACTACGAGGCGGCTGTGGCGGCCGAGGACGGGGCCAACATCGCCGATCCCGCGCCGGGCTCCAGCATGCTCTACACCTCGGGCACCACTGGGCGGCCGAAGGGAGTGCACCGACCGGCGCGGCCTGCGCCTTACACGCCCTCCGGCGTCGCCATGTTCGGCTACAGGCCGGGCGACGTCCATCTCTGCACGGGCCCGCTCTACCACGCCGCCCCGCTTGCCTTCTCGCTGGCCATCCCACTGGCCGCGGGAGCATCGGTCGTCGTCATGGACCACTGGGATCCTCGGGAAGCGCTGCGGCTCGTTGAGGACCACTGCGTGACCCACACCCACATGGTGCCGACGATGTTCCACCGCCTCCTGGCGCTGCCCGCGGCCGAGCGCGGCGCGCGGGACGTCTCTTCGCTGCGGCACGTGCTACACGGCGCCGCACCGTGCCCGGTAGGAGTCAAGCGTCGCATGATCGAGTGGCTCGGCCCGGTTGTCGTCGAGTACTACGCAGCCACCGAAGGAACCGCCACCTGGGTCGATTCCACCACCTGGCTGGAGCGACCGGGGACGGTGGGGCGACCGCTCGTCGCCGGCACCGTCCGGGTCCTCGACGAGCATGGTGACGACGCCGGTGTGGGCGAGGTGGGCGTGGTGTACGTGAGGGCGGCGGAAGGGGGTCGTTTCGAGTATTTCAAGGACAAGGAGAAAACCGAGGCGACCTACATCGACGACTACTTCACGGTCGGCGACCTCGGTTACCTCGATTCGGACGGCTTCTTGTACCTGACCGATCGCTCCGCCAACCTGATCATCTCGGGTGGCGTCAACATCTATCCAGCCGAAGTCGACGCCGTCCTGCTGGAGCACCCTGCAGTGGCAGACGTGGCGACGATCGGCGTCCCGAGCGAGGAGTGGGGCGAGGACGTGCTGGCGGTGGTCGAGCTGGTGGATGGGGAGCGGGCGACGGCGTTGCTGGCCGATGAGCTGGTCGAGCTGTGCCGTGCTCGCTTAGCGCGCTTCAAGTGCCCCCGTTCCATCGAGTTCGTCGGCTCCCTCCCCCGGCAGGACAACGGGAAGATCTACAAGCGCCTGCTGCGGGAGCGGTACCGGATGGGCGCGCAGAGCGAGCACGGCTAAGGCTCCTGCCTCGGTTGATCAACGTACGTGGCATCAATGCCGCGGAGAGTGGCACTGTGTTCACTGTCAATGGCTGCGCGTACCCGTCTCCTCTCCTACGTCTGTTCGATGGCGGCATCCATTCCGCTCGTCGTCGGGCTGGCCTCTGCACCTGCCGGCGCCGGCCGGGCCGCTGGCGGCGCCGCTAGCAGCACCGCCCGCGATGGTGCGATCGGCCAGCCCTTCGTGCCACAGTTCGGCGCCTACCTGGGCATAGATCCCAACTTCGAGAGCACAGGATCTCCGTCGTCGAAGGCGGCGGTCGTCGAGTCTGACATCGGGCGGAACTTCGGGATCGTCTCGTTCTACATGAGCTTCACCGACGCGCCGCCGATCGTCGGGATGCAGCAGGTGGCGGCCCGGGGTTCCATCCCGATGGTGAGCATGCACTGCGGACCCTCGGATGCGGCGGTGGCGGCTGGCACCTATGACAGCACGCTGCAGGCGGACGCCCTCGCCTTCAAGGCGTACGGTCACCCGGTCCTCTTCCGTTGGTTCTGGGAGATGAACCTGTTCAACACCGGCGGCCACCTCGCCTGCCTGGGCAACCTCTCCACGGCCGGGGCGGAGTACGTGGCGGCGTACCAACACATCTGGACCGTCTTCCGGGACGAGGGGGCCGACAACGTCTCGTTCGTGTGGGCGCCGAGCGCCGCCCTGCACGCCCAGCCCGCAGCCCCCTTCTTCCCCGGGGCCGGGTACGTCGACTGGATCGGCGCCGACATGTACGACCGCACCGGCTATGGGCCGTTCGGGCAGATGTTCGCCAGCTACTACGACGAGTGGAGCCGCTATGGCAAGCCGCTGATGCTCTCGGAGACGGGGGCTGTCGGCTCAGCTGCACAAGTCTGGTGGCTGCAGAGCATCGCCTCCAGTGCCCAGACGCAGTTTCCCGAGCTGCACGCCGTCATCTACGTCGACGCCACCGACATCAACGATTACCGGCTCGTGCCCGGAACGGCCGGTATGGCGGAACTCGCCGGCATGGCCCACTCGGGGTTCTTCGTGGAGCCCCAGCACGGATTCTTGTACGTGTCGAGCTCGGGGGGCGTCCACAACTACGGGACTGGCAACTACGGAGGCCCCGCCGGCCACCCCATCCCCGCCCCGATCGTGGGGATGGCCGAGAGCCCCGGGGGGAATGGCTACTGGCTGGTCGGCTCTGACGGCTCGGTCTACGCCTACGGTGCCGCCCACTCTTACGGGTCGATGCGCGGCCTTCACCTCAACCGGCCGATCGTCGCCATCGCCGCCATGCCCTCCGGCGACGGCTACTGGCTCATCGCCTCGGACGGCGGCGTGTTCACCTTCGGGGCCGCCCGGTTCCACGGCTCCACCGGCAGCATCCACCTGAACAAGCCGATAGTCGGGGCGGCCGCCACGGCAGACGGCAACGGCTACTGGTTCGTCGCCTCCGATGGGGGCGTGTTCACCTTCGGCGACGCCAAGTTCCGCGGCTCCACCGGGAGCATGCACCTGAACAGCCCCATCGTCGGCATGGCGGTCGACGCCGGTGGCGCCGGCTACTGGTTGGTGGCTGCGGATGGTGGCATCTTCTCCTTCGGCACCGCTCCATTCGACGGCAGCCTCGGGTCGACCCACCTCTCAGCGCCGGTGGTGGGAATGGCGGCGGACCCGACCGACAACGACTACCGGCTCGCCACCGCCGCCGGGGCGGTCTACGAGTTCCCAGGTGGCGGCTCGTACGCGACGGCGGTTCCGGAATCGCCTGCGGTCGGCATCGTCACCGCCTTCTGAGCTTCTGTCCAGCCGGGCAGCAACAGCTCGTGGAGGGTGTCGACGGCGTCCACGAGCTCGTCGGTCTCGGCGAGCAGCCAGGCGGCCCCGTCATCCGCCCCGCCAACTGCCCCGCCAGGTGCCATGTCACCCGCTCCGAGGCTTGCCTCCAGCTCGTCGTGCAACTGCCGGAGCCGCCCGAGGCCGCCTCGATCGGTGAGCGCCGGAGCGGCGGCCTCGGCGGGTTCATCGATCAGAGACATCGTTGCCAGGGCTTCCGCCTCGTTCTCGAGGGTGCGCACGAGCTCACGAGCCAGGCCGGCCGCCTGTGGCCACCGCTTCCCCTGGCGTGAGGCTTCAACCTCGGTACGGAGTGCGTGGGAGGCGAGGCTGATCCGGCTGGTGGCGGCGAGGATCGCCTGCGTTCGTGCCATGTCGACACGTCTGCCCGGCGGCTCGGCAAGCGATCGCTCGACCGCGGCACCCGCCTCCGCACGAGCGAGGCGGGCTTCTCGGGCCCGGCCGCGCAGGCGCTCCGTGTCCAGCTTGCTCGTCCCGGTGATCCCACCGAGGGCTTCTTCCAGGTAGCCGGCGAGAGCGCGAGCAAGGCCGGAGAGAGCGGCAGGCACGCTCGCCGAGGACCAGGTGGGCCAGGCGGCGAAGGCTACGAGCGCCAGCGCCCCGCCGATCAGCGTGTCGATCAGCCGGGCGAGGGCGATCCCGATCGAGCCACCGCTGACGAAGCCGACGAGGAGCACCACCGTGCCCGTGAGCAGGCCGCTGAACAGGGCATAGCTGACCTGGAAGGTGGCGGCGGTGGCGGCGACGAGGATGACCGTGACCGCCACCTCGGCAACGGCGTTGGAGGGCAACGCCACCGAGAGAAGGCCGGCGAGGAGGACGCCGGCGGAGGTGCCGAGGCATCGGGCGACTCCTCGCGTCGATGGTGGCGTTGAACTCCGGTCGCAGGATCACCGCTGCCGTGAGCGCCACCCAGTAGCCCCGCTGCAGGCCGGCGTGCGCTGCGAGCACCTCGGCGAGCGTCACCGTCACCGCCAGCCGGATGGCGTGCCGCGCTATCGGCGAGCGGAGAGACAGCTGAGCGACGAGCGAATCGATCGCCACGCCGACCCTCACTGCCGGTCGTGGCAGGTGGATGGCGAGGTTCCTGCTGCCGCCCCTTGACCCGAAGGACCCGATCGCGATGGCAGCCGCCGCACGCAGCTGCCCGGCAAGCGCCGCCAGATGCCGCTCGGCCGCCGCCGCGATCTGGTAGGTGTCGGATCGGGAGGTGCCGGCCACCGCCAATCCTGCGAGCTGTCGCCGCGCTGCAGCCGATGCCCTCTCGGCGGTGAGCTCGGCAGCCGCACCCGGCGCAGTGCCGTCGAGGGCGTCGGCAATCGCCTCAGTGGCCTCGGCACAAGCTATGAGCGCCTCCTCGACCGCTCGCCGGACGGCGGCTGCCTCGTCGTCTTGGGCACGCAGCAGGCGGCGCTGGAGGCCGTCCAGCGACAGCACCTCCAGCCGGGCACGGCGGCCGATGCCGAGAACCCCATCGAGGGCACTGGCGCCTCCCAGCTCGTGGACGAGAGCGCCGGCGAGTGCCTGCTGCGCCTCGTCGAGCGCTTCTGCGGTAGCGATGCCGTTCCGCCGGCCCGCTCCGGCCCGGCTCAAGTCGGCCAGCCTCCTGAAGCCCCTCGCGAGGGCGCGCCTCTGAACCCGTGCGTTGAGCGGCCACCGGGTGAGGCCCATGACCACGGTGGCGATGATCCCTCCCCCCAGTACGTAGGCCGCCAGGTGCAGCGCGCCGCCGGCTGGTTCGGCGAAACGGCCGAAGACGATCATGGCCGCAACTCCCTGGGTCCCGACCGACGGGAGGGGTGGGCCATAGGCGAGCATGAAGCCTCCCGCCAGGCACCAGAGCGCCAGCACGACCGTGTGCAGCCAGCCGTTCGTGCCGGTCGCCGAACCGACGAAGGTCGACAGCCCCATCGCCATGGCGATCACGGACATCCCCGACAGCGGCATCCGCCGGCCTCCGACGACCGTCGGCAACCCCACCATCAACGCCCCCGCAGCCATGCTGACGGCGGCGCCGGCACTACCCAGCGACAGCCCGAGGGTCAGCGGGATCCCGATGCCGAGAGCCACCCGCAGGCCAGGTACGACCGCCAGTGCGGCAGCATCGAAACGAACAACCTCCCGCAGGATCCCCGCCGCAGTCCGGGCAGCCGCCTGGCCCCTCGCCTGGCCCCTCGGCTGCTTCCCCGGCTGCCCCCTCGTCCTGCCGCCTGTCACGAGCAGCCTTCTAGCTCGGCGGCGGCCGAGGGCGCTAACCCGCACGGTCTGCGCCCGAAGGGCACTACCGTCCGCCCTCTGGGTAACCTGCCGCGGCGGGCCGAGAGGGGGGCAGATGACCTTTGTGATGAAACCGATCGGGACGGTGCGTGGTGGCCGCCATTCCGGGCAGGACGACGGCTGGGGGCCGGTGCGGGCGAAGATCGAGCTCGATCCGGACGTGATCGGTGCGGACTCGACCGACGGGCTCGAGGAGTTCTCCCATGTGGAGGTGGTCTTCGTGTTCGACGGAGTCGCCGAGGAGGAGATCTGCACGGGTGCACGCCACCCGAGGGGACGGCAGGATTGGCCGAGCGTGGGCATCCTCGCCCAGCGGGCGAAGAACCGGCCGAACCGTATCGGGGTCACCATCTGCAGGCTGATCGCCTGCAGGCCGTACCTGCTGGAGGTCGAGGGGCTGGACGCCGTCGACACGACTCCGGTGCTCGACGTGAAGCCGTACATGCAGGGCTTCGCTCCCAGAAGCGAGGTGCGAGAGCCGGCTTGGGCGACGGAGCTGATGGCGAGCTACTGGTAGCGGTTCAACAGCTCCCGCTCCACGGTCAGCTTGTCGAGGACGTCATCGAGTACGTCGACACCGATCCCGGGACCTTCCGGCACGGCGATCGCACCTTCCACCAGTTCGAAGGGCGGCGTCACGTCCTCGTGGAAGTAACGCCTGGTCGCTGAGATGTCACCGGGCAGCGTGAACCCGGACAGGGTGGCGAGAGCGAGGTTCGCCGCCCGCCCGATGCCCGTCTCGAGCATCCCGCCGCACCATACGGGCACCCCCGCCCCCAGGCAGACGTCGTGCACGCGGCTCGCCTCCAGATAGCCACCGACACGTCCAGGCTTGATGTTGACGATCGAGCAGGCGCCGATGGCGATGGCATCGGCCGCCAGTCGCGCCGACAGGATCGATTCGTCCAGGCACACCGGTGTCTCGATGGAGCGGGCGAGCTCGACGTGACCCAGGAGGTCCTCCTCGTCCAACGGCTGCTCGATCAGCAAGAGCCCGAACTGGTCCAGTTCGGCCAGGTGACCGAGGTCGGATCGGCTGTAGGCGGTGTTGGCATCCACCTGCAGCATGTAGGCGGGACCCACCCGTTCGTGCACCGCTGCGACCACGTCTATGTCCCACCCGGGCTCGATCTTGAGCTTCACCCTGCGGTAGCCGTCGGCGAGGTAGCCGTCGACGACTTCCAGCAGTTCGGCAACGGTGGCGGTGATCCCGACGGAGACGCCGGGGACCACGTGGCTCCCGCGGCCGCCGAGATAGGTCTGCAGCGACACGCCTGCTGCCCTGAGCTCGGCGTCGAGCACAGCCATCTCGAGCGCGGACTTCGCCATGCGGTGTCCCTTGAACTCGCCGAGCAGGCGCGAGACCGAGGAGGCGGTGATGCTCTCGACGCCGAGCAACCTCGGTATGAAGAAGCGCCGCATCGCCGACCACGCCGCTTCGCTGTATTCCGACGAGTAGAGCGGCTCGGCGCCGGCGACGCACTCGCCCCAACCGGTGCCCTCGTCGGTGAGGGCTCGGATGACGAGCGCTTCATGCACCGTCTCGGTTCCGAACGAGGTCCTGAACGGCCGGACGAGCGGCAGCTCGACACGCCTGATCTCGACGGCTTCGAGCCTCACCGACCCCTCCTCACGACGTAGCTCCCGTGGACATCGAGACCCAGGATCCGCCCACCGGACTGGAGCACCGGCGAGAGGCTGTCGCGCAGTGCCCGGCGCCACGTCAGCGCGAGTGTCGGGTCTGCTCTGCGCATCGTTTCGATGTCGGGCGGCATCTCGACGCGAAACACGCTTCCCTCAGCGTCGCCGGCCACCGGTTCCGAGCTCTCGCCAGCTCGCAGCGCCACGTCAGAAACCGACTCCACGGTCATCCGGCGGCCGCTGTCGAGTGCCCCGGCCACATCGTCAGCTTGGAGGTCCCAACAGACGTAAAGGCGGTCACTCTCGTCCCCGGCGTTGCGTTCGTCCGTCATCGCCCCGTAGAGGTCGGGGAGGTAGCGCGTGACGCTGGGCGCCGAGCTTCGAGAGGTTGAACACGGCATTGCGGCGGACGAGCGGGTCGAAGGTCCAACCGATGCGTTTCACGCTTCGCTCGAGCGCCCAAGCTCGCTGATCCACCTTCATCGCGAATCCGACGCCCCGTCCAGCAATCGCTTCGCTCACTCCCGTCGCATGGGAGTGCAACGAGAGCGGTTCGCCCAGAGTGGCAAAGGCGACCGAACCGCCGACCATGGTGCCCGAACCGTCGTAGGCACCGCCGAGGTACCCACCGGCAAGATCGAGGGCCCGCAGCATGTCGAGGTGGATCGGGCCCCCGCCCCCCTGCTGTGGCCATACCGTCCCCAGGAACCGGGTCAGCTCACCCAGCTCCTCGGTTGAGGAGAGGACGCGGACCGAGATGCCGGCGCGTCGAGCGGCAGTGGCCGCCAGCTCGCGAGCGACTCGATCACCTGTCGCCCCGACACGATGCACGCCGACCATCGGCCGGCAAGCCTACGACGGGGCGCCACCTATAGCGGGCGGTCCGTCCGCCGCACGGGGCCTTCCTATGAAGTTGTCAAAGGACACAGGTACCACTGCCGTCAGCACGGCGGAGCGGGAGCCTCGTGATGCGGTCCGGCTCACGTGCCGAGCGGCGAGGTGGGAGAAGGACACGGGGTCCTGCTCCGATAGGTGATGCCGGTTCTGAGCCGATTGTCCTGCGGGCGCGGCGGTAGTCCGGGCATGCCGGTTCAGGCCGCGTCGGTGTCCTCTCGCCGCTTCGGTGGCGAGTCGAACTCCTCGGGCGCGATCCATTTCCATCGGTGCGGGCCGCCTTCGAGCCGCCAGCCTCTGTGGGTCTTCATGCGATGACAACTGGTGCACAAAAGGCAGAGGTTGTCGAGCTCCGTCGGGCCGAGGTCGTGGTAGTCGACCCGCCAGTGGTCGCGCTCGACGTGACGTGTCGTGCCGCAGACCACGCAGCCCCGATCTCGCTCCCAGAGCGCTGTCTCTTGGTAAGCGCGGATGTGGCGGCCCATGTGGGTGATCGAGACGGGGTCGCTTCCACGGGAGATGACGAGCTTCAAGAAGGCGTCACCGAGCACTGCTCGGGCGGCCGTGACCGATACCTCGCCCACCCCCTCGAGCTCGCACGTCTCGCCAGGTTCGGTCTCCCCCCGCTGGAAGGCGCCGAGGTCGACCCTGAGCACGATGGTCGGGCGGGCACCTCCCTTTTCTCCCCTCGGGCGGTCTGCGAGCGCCACCAGAGCATCCGCTTGGAGGGCCCAGAGCCTCACCTCTTCCTTGCGCTTCGCCGCATCCTCGATCTGCTGAGAGGTCTCCTGGTCGATCGATGCCACCAGGCGGGCGTAGGACACCGGATCAAGGGAGAACTCACCCTTGCCTGCGCCGTCGCGGCCACGCCAGAGCCGCAGGTAGCGATTCTGGTGGGTCTCCTGTTCGCGCTCGACCTTGTCCTTTTCCAGCTGGCGGGATGAGACCTCCCGCTCACAGCGGCGCCGGAGCTCGGAGAACGTGACCCTCCCCGCCAGCTCGACGAGCTCTCGCTCTCGTTCGGGGGCAGACGCCGCCGTCTGGGCGACGAGCTGCGCGGCAGCGGGATCGATCTCTCCACCCCTGAGGGCATCTGAAAGGACCGGGAGTGATCGCCACACGATCTGCAGTGTCGGAAAGACGGGCTCCCTCGCCTCGTGAGCACCCGGACACCCGAGCGACGTAGCGGCCGGGGGTCGAGTCGCCCTCCTCGAAGTGCTGCTTGGTCTCGATCACCCGCTCGAGGCTCTCCAGCCTCACGAACTCGATCAGCCGGCGCAGGCGCTCGGCGCAGGCGAAGACCTCCGACGCCTCAGAGCCCGAGGCAGACGACAAGTCCAGCGCGCCTGCGCCGGTCCTCATCGCCTGCTCCACCTCCGCCAACCAGAACATATGTTCGAGTATATCTAGGAGGTGCGCGGCGGCAGTGCGTTCTCGGCCAGAAATCTCAAAAGATTCTCGGCACCCTCGTCGCCATAGCATCGCGGTCGGGTGTTGCATCGGCGTCACGACCGCAGGAGACCCGCCGATGTCATGTGACTGGCGACTCCACCGCGGCCTTGATCCGCTCCAGCGTGGTTTGCATGCCCTCGCGGTTGGTGCGCCCACGGAAGTGTCCGAACAGCAGCCAGTAGATCCGCAGAGGCAGCTTGTCGGTCAGCTCGAACGACTCGGTGACGTCCGTCCCGTCCCCGGCGGGTTCGAGCACATAGCGCCAGGAGTTCAGAGCCTTTGCGGGCGGCCCTACCGTGAAGGCGAACTCTCGGCCAGGCTCGCACGCCACGACGTGGCAGGTCGTCCAGTAGACGGGCCCGATGCCGTTGCGCTTCACGTGCCCACGGAAGCGGGCGCCTGCTGCCGGCCCGGTGGCGCCGTCCAGCCACTCGGCCTCGAACGTCTCGGGGCTGTAGCGCCCGATCTTGGTGACGTCACTGACGAGATCGAAGATCTTGTCCGGAGAGGCGGCCATGTGGACCGTCACAGAACCGTGCATCCCCCCACCATATTTCTCAACTGTCGCCCCTTACTCGCCGGCTTCCGGCGGAGCTACCGCGGTATTGTCAGTCCGACTGAAGGAGGTGATCGCTTGGCTGGCGGACAGGTGGTCTTCACCGAGCGCGAGCTGCTGGAAGATGACGACGGTCTGGCGCCCGTGTTCGCAGGCGGGCTTCGTTGCCACGGGGGGTTCGGGCCTGACGGTCGTTACGTGTCCCCGCGGACGAAGAACCGTTGGCCGGCGATCGAGGCGTGGGAGTTGCAGCGCCGCCAGCAGTTCGGGACCGAGGCGCTCGACATCCCGCTCGACACCTGGCCGGACAGCTTTCCAAACGTCGCCCAGTCGAAGCTGTTGCTCCGCCACGGCGTGAGACGCCCGACGATCGCGGCGCTGACGCGGATCGGGACCATCGAAGGCTTCGGCGCGATGCTGCGGTATGTGCCGGTGCCGGACTTCAGGCGGTGTTTCGAAGAGGATGTGGAGGGGACGGCGATCGACCACATCTCCCGCGGCCTGTTCGAGGCCCATGCTCGCGACGAGGCAGGCTATGGCGATGCGGCCGGTCACAACGAGATGTGGTTCGCCGCCCGCGACATCGCCTTCGAGAACCCGGTCACCCACGACGAGAGCGACCGGATGCTGGAACGGATGGGGGTCTCCAGCCCCGGATCGGCTTCGGGCGCCCGTAAGCGGGCGCAGGGCGCTCCGCCGCGGCTCCTCCCCGACGACATCGACCCCGACCTGGAGACGGTCGCCCTCCGGATGATCGGTCTGCTGCTGATCGAGATCTCCGCCTTCCATGGCTTCGCCTGGGCTGCCGACGTCCTCTCCGACGACGAGCTCGTCGCCGGCGAAGGCGAGGCGGCGCAGATCGTCGCCTACATCCGCCAGGACGAGAGCCCGCATGTGGCGTGGCTGCGAACGGCGCTTTCGGAGATGCGGGATCGTACCTGGTTGGGCAGCGGCGGCAAGCGTCACAGCGGGAGCGAGATGATCGGGCGGCTCTTCGAGAAGGCACTGGCCGACTCGCTCCTCGGCAGGCGGCACGAAGCCTTGCAAGCGATGATGCGCGAGATCGAGCTCGCCACCGAGGGCATGGCACGTGGGCGGGATCTGGTGGAGGAGATGCTGGCCCTCGGCGACGTGGCACGGGGGGCCGACGGAACGATGGTCGACGGGGGAGCGGGTCGGCTCCAGAGCGTGAGGAGAGACGGTCCTTGAAGTTCGGCATCTTCTACGAGCACCAGCTGCCGCGACCGTGGGACCAGGAGAGCGAGCGCCGCCTCGTCCAGGACGCGCTCGAGCAGGTGGAGCTCGCCGACAGGCTCGGCATCCAGTACCTGTGGGAGGTCGAGCACCACTTCCTCGAGGAGTACTCGCACTCGAGCGCCCCCGAGGTGTTCCTGGCGGCCGCGAGCCAGCGGACCACCAAGATGCGCCTCGGGCACGGGATCATCCAGACTGCGCCTGCGTACAACCACCCGGCCCGCACGGCCGAGCGGCTGGCGATGCTCGATCTCGTGTCGAACGGCAGGGTCGAGTTCGGCTCGGGCGAGTCGAGCTCCGAGGCAGAGCTCGGCGGGTTCGGTATCGCCCCCTCGGAGAAGCGCGAGGCGTGGCTGGAAGGGCTGGAGGTCGCACTTCGTTGCATGGTGGAGGTTCCGTTCGGCGGGGTGGACGGCCGCTTCGTGAAGATGCCTCCTCGCAATGTCGTGCCGAAGCCCGTCCAGAAGCCCCATCCCCCGCTCTGGGTCGCCTGCAGCCGCCGCGACACCATCTACCTGGCGGCCGAGAAGGGTATGGGAGCGCTCAGCTTTGCCTTCATCGAGCCGGAGGACGCCAAGGCCTGGGTGGCCGACTACGAGACGACGCTCCGGGACAAGTGCGTCCCCGTCGGTTGGGCGATCAACCCGCAGATCGCCTGTGTGACTCCGATGATGTGCTCGCACGCCGAGGACGAAGCGATCAGGCGCGGCCTCGAGGGCGGCAACTTCTTCGGTTACTCGCTCGCCCATTACTACGTCTTCGGCGAGCACGTGCCTGGAAAGACCAATGTCTGGCAGGAGTTCCAGGAGCGGCGCGGGAAGATGGGCTACTCGCCCGAGGCCGCGGTGGCCGCCCAGCAGCAGACGTTGGGGGCGAAGGTGGCGGCGGGCGAAGAGAGCGGGCTCCGAGGTGCAGTCGGGACGCCCGGTCAGTTGCGGGACTTCTTCCGGCGTTATGAAGAGGCCGGTGTCGACCAGCTGATCTTCGTGATGCAGGCTGGGCGGAACCGCCACGAACACATCATGGAGTCTCTGGAGTTGTTCGGCCGTGAAGTGCTGCCCGAGTTCCTGGAGCGGGACGAGGCTGCCTCGGCAGCCAAAGCCGAGCGTTGGGCGCCGATCATGGAGGCGGCGCTGGCGCGCAAGATGGACGGCGCGCCGACGATGCCCGCCGACTACGTGATGAGAGCGCTTCCCAAGCAGATGGTCGACGCCGCCGCCAGTCGGGACGCCCAGCAGTACCTCGACAACCTGGCGGACAAGCAGGCGACCGGGGAAGGCGACGACGTGTTCAGGCGGCTGCTCGAAGGCTGAGCCCGAAAGCTGACCCCGAGAGCTGAGCCCGAAGGCTGAACCAGCCTCAGATCCGTTCCAGAGCTCCGCCGTCGAAGAGGGGCAGCATGTCGTTGCTCTCGACGTCGCGGGCGAGCTCGGCATCAGATGGAGGGGGCTGACCGGCCGCCTCCGCCGCCGCCTCCAATGTCGGGCGGAGCAGGCTGGCATCGCTCGACGTGTTGAGGAAGAGCTGGCTGTTGCCGAGCACGTAGCGCACTGCCCGGTCGATCGTGCCGGGCTCGCGCAACGGTTCGTACCAGCTATGGTGCGCTGGATCCTCCGACTCCCACCGCCGGCGGGCGACAGCCTTGATGGTCTGCACCGCGGCCTGCCGTTGCTCGCAGAGATCGAGCAGCCGCTCCACGTCAGCGCGGTAGCTGTCCACCTGCATCAGCATGTAGCTGTAAGGAAGCAGGACGGAGGCGAAGTCCGCCCGCTCCAGCGAGCGGAGGTGCATCGACGCGATGCGCAGGCCGTGTCCGGTCACGCCGACGTGACGGGCCAGCCCTTCGTCGCGAGCTCGAAACATCGCCTCGACCGCCCCACCCGAGGCGTGCGCTTCCTCCCACTCGTCCGGCTCGACAAGGTTGTGCAGCTGGATCAGGTCGACCTGTGCGACCTGGAGGCGCTCGAGCGATCGTTCCAGCTCGGCGCGGGCGGCCGGTCCTGATCGCTCACCCGTCTTGGTGGCGACGAAGAACCGGTCGCGATGCTGCTGCAGCCAGGGAGCCAAGCGAAGCTCGGCGTCGCCGTAGGAGGCGGCGCAGTCGAGATGGTTGACGCCGAACTGGTCCAGTAGCGGCAAGATCTCGTCGGCGCGTTCCTGGCGCATCCGGCTCAGCGCGGCGGCGCCGAATATCACTCGCGAGCTGTCGTGACCGGTGCGGCCGAATGGTGCCGTCGATATCATCGGCCCTCCTTTCCAGCGGGCTCAGGCGCCTGCCGAGCCTGCCCGGGCGTCGTGGTCGTGGGGGCGGTCCTCCACGCGTGCCAGGAAGCTGCCGAGATCGTCGACGACCTGCTGGGCTTCTGGCCTGTGGGCTACGAAGTCGATCAGGTGGTCGGCGACCTCACGGAAGTGGACCGGTTCATCGCCACGCTGGCGGCGCAGCTGCTCGACGCCCGGCATCGCGCCGGCGACGCGGGGCTTGGCAGCCTCCAGATCTGACTGATCGTTCGGCACGAGGAGTCGTTACCCAACCGGACGGCGATCGAGACACCGCCCCTCCTCGCACGTCCCTTCTGCGTGCCAGGCGCTGAAGTGAACCCGAAGACTCGCCGGCACCCCCCGAGGCTACGTCGGCTGCGGCAAGTCCTCCACTGCGTAGCTCCACAGCTCGCTGTGGGTCGCCACGAGGGTTGAGCCGTCCGCACCTCCCGCGCCTCGGTGGCCGTGAGCGAAAGCCGGCGAGGAGACCCATGCCAGGAAGGACTGTTCGTCACGCCAGCGGGTCATCACCAACCAGGTCTCTCGACCATCCGTCGGTCTCAGCAATTCGAAGCCTTCGAATCCATCGGCATGATCGACTGCCCCTGCCCTTGCCGCGAAACGTCGCGCCAGCTCATCACCAGCGCCTTCCGGCACTGAGATGGCATTGATCTTGATGACCGTCATGGAGAGATTCTGCCTCTCGCCTCGCCGCAGCGGAAGCGGCAGCGGCGACTCTCACCGGCAGCGGCAGCCGCAGCGGCAGCGGAACACACCGCGTCAGGTTCGCCTGCGCCACAATCTACGCGTGACACTGATCGAGGTCGCCACTACGCCGGCCGACCATTGTCCCGTCGGCATCGGTCCAGACGCGAGCGGGTGCACCGAGCGACGCTCGAGATGGAGCCGGGCCGCCCGCAGCGGGACCCTGTGGGCCTATCTCGGGCTGATCGCGCTGCTCACCCTGCTGTCGATCGGGATGTGGTGGCGGGTCTGGATCTCGGGTGACCCTTCGAAGACGATGATCTGCGGATGCGGTGACCCGGGACTCAACCTCTGGTTCCTGCGATGGGCCGAATGGTCGCTGATCCATCTGCACAACCCGTTCCTCTCGAACGCCATCTACGCCGGGCAGGGCGGCGCCAACACGCTCGACACGGACACGATCTTCACCGGGATCGTGGGGATCCCGCTGACCGCCCTGTTCGGACCGGTGCTGTCGTTCAACCTGTTGAGCACGTTGGTCCCGGTGGTGAACGGCTGGAGCATGTTCTTCTTCCTGCGCCGGGTCACCCGCTTCTACCCGGGGCAGGTCCTCGCAAGTGCCCTCTACGGCTTCTCGCCCTACGTCGTGCAGAACGCGATGTACGGGCACTTCAACGTCGACCTCGTGGTGTACCCGCCGCTGGTGCTCTGGTGCCTGCACGACCTGCTGCTCGGCAGGCGTCACGAGCCGCTCAGGGTCGGGCTCTTGCTCGGCGTCCTCACCGGGCTTCAATTCATCGCCGGACCGGAGCAGCTGGCGATGTGCGCCGTCGTCGGCGTCTTCGCAATGGCGGTCCTGGCGGTGCTGGCGAGAGACCTCGTGCGCGAGCGACTGCGGGCCTTGGTGACGGCGGGACTTGTCGCGGGAGGTCTGTCGGTGGTGCTGCTCGCCTATCCCGTCTGGTTCCTCGTGCTCGGCCCCCGCCACACGACCGGCTACCCATGGCCGAACCTGCCGTCCGGCGGGAACTCGCCGAGCGACCTGTTGAACCCGGGGTTGTACTCGACCCCGGCGCTCGGCACGCAGATCGACGGCTACTACGGGCCGCGTGGTCCGGCGCCGCTCCTTCCTCGGTTATTGGGTGCTCGGCTTACTGGCGCTGACTCTGGTGTTCTGGTGGCGGAGGAGGCTCGCTCGCTGCGCGCTCGCGACGGCAATCGTGGCCTTCGTCCTCACGATCGGGACGGGCCATGGCGCGTCCTACCATTCGTGGACCCCGTGGCGGCTCGTCGACCACGTCCCGGTGCTGAGTGAGATCATGCCCGGGCGTTTTGCGCTGCTGACGGACGTGGCAGTCTGCGTGCTGCTCGCCCTCGCCCTCGACGTGGGCTGGCAGAGATCGCATCGGCAGAAGTGGGTCGGCCTAGGGCTAGTGGCCATTGCTGCAGGAGCTCTCGTCCCGATCGGCCTGGCGGAAGCGCTGCCGCTGACGACTCACGCATTGCCAACCCCGGCTTGGTTTTCCGACGTGGCGCCGCATCTCAAGCCGGGTACCGAGCTGTTGATCCTCCCCGACCCCACCTCTCTCAACACGCAAGCGATGACCTGGCAAGCGGTGGACGACTTCGACTTCAACATGGTGGGTGGGTATGCACTCGTACCTGGACCCGACGGCCATACCTCTGACAATCTCGACCCCCCAACGGGCGCCCCTGTCATCCTCAACGATCTCTCCCTGGACTTCGAGGCCCCTCCCAACGGCACGGCCGTCCAGACATCAGAGGTGCGGGCAGCGCTCCGCAAGTGGGGTGTGCAGGACGTCGTCGTGACCCAGTCCACGCAGAATGGCCCCTACGCTGCCGGACTGATGACTGCGGTGCTCGGGCGTGCCCCGATCTGGCAGGACGGCGCATGGGTCTGGTACGGGCTCGGCAACGAGCCTCCGTTCGGTCTGCGCAACCTCGCCATCTACAACTGCCAGATGCGCAGCGGGCCTCAGCCGCTGGCGGTGCCGGATTGCGTGCTCTCGGCCGGCGGCTCGAAGGCGTAGAGGCGGCTCGCCGGCTGCGGTCTCGCGAAACGCCCGGGATCCGTCTCGAAGTCGAGGAAAGGCACTTGCCGACCACTCCGGTGCAGCCTGTACTGCAGGCCGGTGTGGAGCACGCCGAGCCCGTAGGTGACGCTGCGGCGGAAGTTGATGGAGGATGCTCCGTCGGCATAGCTCGTCGGGCACGACAGCTCGCCGATGCGCACGCCGGCGTGCACGGCCTGCACGAGGATCTGGTTGTCGAAGACGAAGTCGTCGGAATTCCGCTCGAAAGGAATCGCCGACAGCACGTCCCGGCTGAACGCCCGCAGTCCCGTGTGGTACTCCGAGAGCTTCTGCCGCAGCATCAGGTTCTCCGCCAAGGTGAGTCCGCGGTTGGCGTAGTACTTCCAGCGAGGCATCCCCCGGGCGACGGAGCTCTGAGCGAGGATGCGGGAGCCGAGGACGAGGTCGTACTCCCCGTAGACGATCATCGCCGCCATCGCCGGCAGCAGCAGGGGCGAGTACTGGTAATCCGGATGGAGCATGACGATCACGTCCGCACCGAGCTCCAGGGCGGCGCGGTAGCAGGTCTTCTGGTTGGCGCCATAGCCGCGATTGCGGTCATGGCGGATGGGCGCCAGCCCCAATCGCTCCGCAGCCTCCACCGTACGGTCGGAGCTGGCGTCGTCGACGAGCACCACGTCGTCGACGACCGAGCGATCGATCTCGCTGAGCGACAGCTCCAGAGTCGCCTCGGCGTTGTAAGCCGGAAGGACCACCGCGACACGTTTCCCGCTGAGCATCGTCCGAGTCTACGGGCGGGAGGCGCCGCTCTGGATTCAGGGGCAACCGTGCCTTAACTCGGGCCAGCAGAGGGTGGCCTCGGATACCCTCGTCTTCCGAGAGGGAGGTGCGCAGTGCTGGTCGATAAACCCCTCCGCGGGACGGATCAGGGGCTCAAACGGCGGGACGCCTACGTCCGCGCCTTCACGCTGCGGTGGGACGTGGAGGAGGGAGTGCCAGGTTCCGTTGAGGAACTGGAGGCGATCCTCGAATGTGCCGAGGCACAGCCATGGCCGGAGGTTCGCCGCGCCGCTCTCTATTCGTTGCTGAGCGTGCCGTCCAAGTCCGAGGGACCGCCGCTTCGAGAAGGGGTCGATCGGCTGCTGGCGCAGGCGACGACGGACCAATCGGTGGCGATGACGGCCTTGGCGCTTGCGATGCGCAGCGCGACGCGCTTCGAGCGGAGCGACGGGTCGGGCTCGACGGCATCGGACGGTGACCTCGCTCGTGCCACCGCACTCCTCGAGCAAGACGAGGGCCTGCCGCTGGAGCGGATCACGGCGCACAGCCGTTGCGCCATCGGATACGGCCAGCGCTCGCTGTTCGAGCTCGAGCAGCGGCACTACGAAGCGGCAGACGCCCTTCTCGACATGTGCGAGGACGGGCGGCGAGCGGCCGCGCTTCGTTTCGATGAGCTCGAGGCGACCATCGCATGGGCCTGTGCGCTGCGCGAGATCGGGGACATGGAAGGGACGCGGGAACGCGTCGAGTCCGCCAGGCGTGCGCTGCGGCGCTGCGAGCGTGACGGGGTGCGGGCATGGAAGAGCGCTCTTCGCTCCGCCGAGCTCCTGCTGGGCGCACTGTCCGGTGAGAACGTGGTCGAGAGGGCGCGGGCGATGCTCGCTGAACTTCCTGCAGAGAACAGGAAGGACGCCGGTCGGCTGCACCTGGCGACAGCGCTGAGCGCGGCGGACTCCGACCCCGAGCTGGCAGCCTCCTCCGTCGAGGAGGCCATCGCCTTGGCCGATCCGGTTGATACCGCCGCAGAGCTCCTCAGCTTGCGTCTGGCGGCAGAGCTCGAGGCGGCTCGCTTCGGTCGTGACAGCGCTGGGCTGCGCTACAGCCAACGGCAGGCGGAACTGCGCTGGAGGAGTCGCCTCTCCACTTTGGCCGTCATGGAGGAGCTCGTGGCCGCCGAGCGGTTGCGGGCAGAAGCTCAGCTGCTCCGCCGGCAGGCTTTTCTCGACGACCTCACCGGGTTGGCGAACAGGCGCGGGTGGGGGCGTTTCGCGGCAGCGCTCGACCATATGCACACGGGCACGGTCTCAGTCGTGCTTCTCGACGTCGACCACTTCAAGGAGATCAACTGCGCTTATGGTCATGCCATAGGAGACGAGTGTCTGGTGAGGGTGGCACGGATCCTGGCGAAGTCGATCCGCCAGGATGACCTGGCGGCGCGCCTGGGCGGCGACGAGTTCGGGCTCGTCATCCGTTCCGCAGGTGCCAAGGTGGGGACGGCTCGCGCCGAGGCGATCCTGCGGACCGTGAACGACGAGGCGTGGGACGAGGTGGCTCCCGGGCTGTCGGTGAGGCTGTCCATCGGAGTGGTGGCGGGAGATCCCTCGTCCTTCGAGCAGCTCGTTCATCGCTGCGATGCCGCTCTGTACAAGGCCAAGGTCGAAGGCGGAGCTCGAATCGCGGTCGCCTGATCGTCGTCGTGCCTCGACGACGGCTCAAGCGAGGTCGAAGCGATCCAGGTTCATCACCTTTGTCCAGGCGGCGACGAAGTCACGCACGAAGATCTCCTGGCCGTCATCGGAGCCATAGACCTCAGCCAGGGCCCGCAGCTGTGAGTTGGAGCCGAAGACGAGGTCGACGGCGGTGCCGGTCCACCTGAGCTCGCCGGTCGCCCGGTCGCGTCCCTCGAAGAGATCCTCGGCGGAGGGCGACGGCTTCCACTCAGTCGACATGTCGAGCAGGTTGACGAAGAAGTCGTTGCTGAGCGTCCCCGGCCTGCCGGTGAGCACTCCGTGCGCCGTCCCCCCGTGGTTGGCACCCAGCACGCGCATGCCGCCGACGAGCACGGCCATCTCGGGCGCGGTCAAGGTCAGCAGGTTCGCCCGGTCGACGAGCAGCTGCTCCGGCGGCAGCTTCTGATCGCGCCGGAGGTAGTTCCTGAAGCCGTCCGCCACCGGCTCCAGCACGGCGAAGGACTCCGTGTCGGTCTGCCCCTGCGAGGCGTCGGTGCGACCGGGCGCGAACGGAACCGAGACCTCCATGCCTGCGGCGTGCGCAGCCCGCTCGACGGCGGCCGAGCCCCCGAGGACGATCAGGTCCGCAAGCGACACCCGCTTACCGCCTACCTGTGATCTGTTGAACTCGTCTCGGATCAGCTCCAGGGCCTCGAGCACGGTGGCAAGGCCGGCATTGGCCTCCCAATCCTTCTGCGGGACAAGGCGAATGCGAGCACCGTTGGCGCCTCCACGCTTGTCGGTGCCGCGGAACGTGGCCGCTGATGCCCAGGCGGTGGAGACGAGCGCCGAAGTCGACAGCCCGGAGGCGAGGATGCGCTCCTTCAGGGCCGCGATGTCTGCAGCGCCGATCAGCTCGTGGTCGACCTCGGGCAACGGGTCCTGCCAGATCTGCGGTTCCGACGGGACCAGCGGCCCCAGATAGCGGGAGAGTGGCCCCATGTCGCGGTGCGTCAGCTTGAACCACGCCTTGGCGAAGGCTTCTGCGAACTCATCCGGTTTCTCGTGGAAGCGTCGCGAGATCGGCTCGTAAACCGGATCGAAACGCAATGCCAGATCGGTGGTCAGCATCACCGGTGCGTGCCGTCGGCCCGGATCGTGGGCATCTGGCACGGCATCCGCCGCGGCACCATCCTTGGGGACCCACTGCTTGGCGCCCGCCGGGCTGCTCGTGAGCTCCCATTCGAAACCGAACAGGTTGTCGAAGAAGCCGTTGTCCCAGCGGGTCGGGTCGTTGGTCCACGTGCCTTCGAGGCCGCTCGTGACCGCGTCGCCACCCCTGCCCGTGCCGAACGAGTTGCGCCAGCCGAGACCCTGTTCCGCCAAGCCGGCCCCCTCCGGCTCCGGGCCGACATAGTCGGCCGCGCTTGCTGCCCCGTGCGTCTTGCCGAATGTGTGGCCGCCGGCGATGAGGGCGACTGTCTCCTCGTCGTTCATCGCCATGCGCCTGAAGGTCTCGCGGATGTCCCGTGCCGCAGCGAGCGGATCGGGTTCGCCGTTCGGCCCCTCCGGGTTGACGTAGATGAGGCCCATCTGCACTGCGCCGAGTGGGTTTTCCAGCTCGCGATCACCGCTGTAGCGGGCGTCCCCGAGCCAGGCGTCCTCGGGTCCCCAGTAGATGTCCTCGTCCGGCTCGAAGATGTCGACGCGGCCGCCGCCGAAACCGAATGTCCGCAATCCCATCGACTCGAGGGCGCAGTTGCCGGCGAGGACCATCAGGTCGCCCCACGACAGCTTGCGACCGTACTTCTGCTTGACAGGCCACAGCAGCCGGCGGGCCTTGTCGAGGTTGGCATTGTCGGGCCAGCTGTTCAAAGGAGCGAGACGCTGTGCCCCCGACCCGGCACCGCCTCGCCCGTCCGCGATCCGGTAGGTGCCGGCGGCGTGCCATGCCATGCGGATGAGGAGAGGGCCGTAGTGACCGAAGTCGGCTGGCCACCACTCCTGCGAGCTCGTCATCACGGCATCGAGGTCCCGCTTCACCTCATCGAGGTCGAGACTCTCGAACTCAGCCTTGTAGTCGAAGTCTCCGCCGTTCGGGTTCGACAACGCAGCATGCCGGCGAAGCACCTTCAGGTCCAGCTGGTTGGGCCACCAATCCCGGTTGGACCGGCTACCGCCCCGGCTGTGCACCACTGGGCATCCGCTCGCTCGCTCCGCCAACTCCTCGCTCTCGGTCTCAGGCATGCAGGACCCTCCGTATCTCTCTACTCCTTTAGAATAGTTCTCAAATCAGATTTATTCCAACAGTCTGGCGAGGATGCCTATCCTGCCTCGGCGGGTTCCAGCTCCACCTTCTGTGACCTGGGCGGGGCGATCATCCCTCGCACGGACGGGACCGCAAGCACTACTGCGGTGCTGGCGACGCACCAAGCCGTGGCTGCCAGGAACGTTGTGCGAATACCGACGGCTTGTGAGATCGGCCCCGCCAGCGCGAAGCCGATGGGCAGGAACACCAGCGAACCGAACCAGTCGTAGGCGCTGACCCTGGAGAGCACCGCGGGCGGCACCTCCCGTTGCATGGTGGTGTTCCAAAGGACGGCGAAGACCGCCATCGAGCTACCCATGGCAAAGCCGCCGACGGCGATCACGGCCACCGGTGCACGGAACCCGAGCGCCAGCAGTGGCCACGACAACACCAGCCCCGAGATCGTGGCGACGACGAGCGGGCGACGTACATGCAGCCTCAACATGAGGATCCCGCCGGCGACGGCGCCGACTCCCTGGGCGGCGACGATCGTGCCCCAGGCGGTGGACCCGCCGAGGTAGCGCGCTGAGACGACGGCACCGAGGACGAAGTACGGCCCGAGGATCACGGCGTTGCCGATCGACCACTGCAGGACCGTCACCCACAGCCACTCCCTGGACCAGAACTCGCTCCACCCTTCCTTCAGGTCGCTGGCGAAGGTCGCGGCCTGGCGAACGGGATGGGGTGGGAGCGTGAGAAGAGCGAGCGACACCACGCTGACGAAGTAGGTCGAGCCGTCGGCGGTGATCGCCCAACCTGGGCTCGCTGCCGCCGCGATCACGCCTGCCACTGCCGGCCCGATGATGGAACCGATGGAGAAGGTCAGGCCGTCGAGCGCGTTCGCCTGCGACAACCTGCCAGCCGATACCACCTCCGGCACCAAGCCCGTGGCCGCCGGGGTGAAGAAGGCGGACCCCGTGCCGACCAGGGCGGCCAGCAGAACGAAACCCCACAGCGGCGGCGCGGCGAGGAGCACCCAGACGCCGAGCGCCGTCTGTGCCGCCGCCCGCAGCGCGTCGGCGGCGAGCATCACACGGCGCCGACCCAGACGGTCGGCGACGACTCCCCCGACGAGCAGGAAGAGTGCTTGGGGGATCGTCTCTGCTGCCAGCACGATCCCGAGGGCCGTGGCGCCATGGTGTGCGAGGACGGCGAACGCCAAGGCAACCGACGTCATCCCGGTGCCGACGGCAGAGGTGAGCTGGCCGGTGAAGTAGAGGCGGAAGTTTCGTTCTCGGAGGGCGCCGAGCCAGTCCTCGAAGTGCACGACGCTCGATGCTAAGGCGCCGCCGAAGAGCGCCCTCCTGCCGCCCGGCTAGCCGTCGTCCCGGCAGAGGCAGAACGGATGTCCCGCCGGATCGAGCAGCACCCGCACATTGTCCTGCGGCTGGTGGTCGGCCAAGCGAGCTCCGAGGCCCACGGCATCCTCCACACCCTGGTCCAGGTCGGTCACCTCGATGTCGAGGTGCATCATCGCCCGCTGGTCACCCGACTCCGGCGGCCAGACTGGAGGGACGTAGTCGCTGGATTCCTGGAAGACCATGAAGACGCCATCTTGAGGTGGCCTGATCACGCAGTTGCCGGGCTCCTCGTGCACCACCGGCCAGTCGAGCAGCTGCGAGTAGAAGCTGGCGAGAGCCTTGGCGTCAGGAGCCTCGAGTGCCGTCCCCCACCAGTTCCTGCTAGAGCGACCTCGCACCGGCGCATCGTAACAACACGAGAATCCTCAGGACCCAGGTACCGGGCCGAGGGGGGCGGCGAACTTACGGATGGGCAGTATCGACCAATAGATGGTCAGATATGCCCATCGGTAACTCGCGCACCGGCGACCAGACCGCCGGCCGCGGCCCTCGTTTGGCTAAGCCGCTGACGCCTCGCTGTCCTTCCCCGGCCAAGTACCCGTGGCACGCTCGAAACCCGCCGCCCCCGCTCGGTCGACCGCCGCCTTCACGAACCCGAATACCGCGCCCTGCAGGGCTGCCGCAGGCAACACCTCCATCCAGCCGCGAGCCCTGTCGGTCGCCTCAGGCGCCTCGTCTTCGTGTGCCACCAGCTTCCACATCCACTTGAACGCGGTGCCGGCGAGGATGCCACCCAGCACGCTCACGACTATTCCGAGCGGCTTGTAGATCAGCGTCGCCATGGCCGGCTTACTCCTGCTGCGCCTTGCGAACGCTCCTGCGGCCCATCCGCTTCCCGATGATGAGACCGAGCAGCAAGGCGACGATCACCGCCGCCGGCAGTGGCTTCTTGCGTACCTGCTGCGCCGCCGCGCCCACACCCTCGCGGGCTTGATCCGGAGTCAGCTCACGCACCTTCTGCGCCGTGTCGGAGGCCTTGTGCTGCAGCTTCTCGGTGGTCTCAGAGGCCTTGTGCTGCAGCTTCTCGGTGGTCTCAGAGGCCTTCTCCTTGAGGCGGCCCTTGACGTCCGCCTTGGCTGCCAGAGCCTGGACCGTGTCTCCGAGGGCCGCTCTCTCCTCGGCTATCTGTTCGCGGATTTGGCTTGCTTGGTCAGCCACGCCACGTCCTCCTTCGTGCTCGCGATGGCCTCTTCGGGCACGGGCGGTGTCGCCTGGCTGAGCTCCCGCCGGCCCGTAAGAGCGAGAGCACCGGCCACGAGGCCGTAACCGCCGGCTGCGATCAGCCCTGCTGCCCAGACTGAGAAGACAAGATGGAGGGCGCCGACGAACGCCACCGTCAAGCAGGCGAAGGTGGCGAGCCCCAGCAGACCTGCCACGCCGAACATGCCTCCCCCGAGCCCCGCCTTCTTGCCTTTCTCGGCAAGCTCCACCTTGGCGAGGTCGATCTCGTGATGGACGAGAGCCGTCATCTGGCGCGCGAGGTCACCGGTCAGCTCGGCGACTGATTTGTCGGACTTCTCGAATTGGGTCGGCCTCTCGAGCTGGATGGGTCCTTCAAGCTGGGTCGGCTCGTGGGTTGCGGTGTTGATCGACATCCATGACCTCCGGAACGTGCTCCAACAACACCTTCATTCCCCCGTCGCCTTCTTACCCTCTTGCTATGCGGTTGATTCACCGAAAGTCCCATTGGGTTTCGTGGCGGTGGGGCGGGGGCAGACAACGAGGACGCTTCCTCGGCGGGACCGATCAGCCAACAGAGGAGGACCTCAGCCATGGCCGTTCGACCCGAAGACATGAGGCAACCGCAGCCTCAGGTCCTCCAGCCTCAAGTTCCTCAGCCTCAGATGCCCCAGCCGCAGGTGCAGACAACCAGAAGCGGCGGCTCGCCAGCGCCCTCGCCCCAGACCGGATCGCCCTCGCACCTCTCCCGCACGCAGTGGAAGGACAGCCTCAAGGCAGCGATGAAGCATGCCAAGGCTGACCGGGTGAACATCGTCGGCGGCAGCCTGGCCTATCGCTGGTTCCTGAGCCTCTTCCCCATACTGATCCTCCTGCTGGCCGTCACGGCGCTCCTCCATCTCTCCCAGTCCACCGTGACCAAGTTGGTCCGCGGCGCGGAGATCGCCCTGCCCTCAGGCGCTTCGACGGTGGTCTCGCAAGCGATCACTCATGCTCAGGGCAGGACGTCCGGAGCCGCCGCGTTCAGCGTGGTGGCAGGGCTGGCAGCGCTCTTCAGCGCTACTTCGGCGATGAGCGTTCTCCAAGTCGGCTTGGACATGGCTTACGAGATCCGCCGCGACAGGCCGTTCCTGAAGAAGCGACTGGTGGCACTGCTTCTGATGATCGGCGTGGCAGTCCTCGGTGGTGCCGCCTCTGCTCTGACGGTGTTCGGTCCTGCAATCGGTCATGCGATCGCCGGCCAGATCGGATTGGCAGGGTCAGCGTTCGTGGCGCTCTGGACGGTCATCCGTTGGGTGGCGGCCATCTTGCTCGTGATGATGCTCTTCGCTTTCATCTACTGGCTCGGGCCCAACCGAGAGACACCGAAGTGGCAGTGGATCACGCCCGGCTCGCTCTTCGGCGCCGGCGCCTGGCTCGCCGCATCGTTGGCGTTCTCGTACTACACGTCGAGCTTCGGGAGCTATGGCAAGACCTACGGTGCCTTCGCCGGGATCGCGATTCTCATCTTCTGGCTGTACATCACCGGCATCGTGGTCCTCGTCGGCGCCGAGATCAACGCCGAGCTGGAGCGTCACAAGACGTCGGCGGCCTGACCTAAGAGCCGCCACCGGCCTACCGACGTGCCGTCGCGCGAGGATGACGGCATGGCAGAGCGTGTCGAAGTGTCGAGAGCCATCGCAGCCACACCTGACGCCATCTTCAATGTCCTGGCGGATCCGCAGGGCCACGTCGCCATCGACAGCTCGGGAATGCTGATGGCCGCGGAAGGATCGATCGTGAGCGCGATCGGCGACACCTTCGTCGTCCACATGGACCGCGAGGCGCTCAACGACTACCCCCTCGGGCTGTACGACGTCACCGTCCGCATCGTCGAGTTCGAGCCCCCGCGGGAGATCGCCTGGAAGGTCGAGGGTCAGCTCAACCTGGGGCACGCCTACGGCTACCGGCTGGAGCCGATCGAGGGCGGCACCATCGCCACCTCCTACTACGACTGGACGGCGGTGGAGGAGGAGTGGAAGAGCATCTTCCCGATCATCTCCGAAGGGGCGATGAGGGCGACGCTCGGGATCCTCGCACGTACCGTGGCCCCGGGAAAGCCCCGCCCCGCGGTGCCGGCGACGGGTGACGCCTAGGCCTGCTCGATTCGCAGCCGGTTGCCCGCAGGATCCCGGACTGCGGCGTCCCGCACGCCCCATGGCTGGCTGGCAGGTTCAGAGAGAACCTCGACCCCGGGCGTCGACGCCACTTTCTCGAAGGTGGCGTCGAGATCCTCGGTCCGGAAGTGGACCGGGTACATCTCGCCTTTGGCGAGCATGGCGGCCAGTGCGTCGCCGTCCTCCTGCGAACGGCCCGCGTGCGGCTGCGAGAGAACGATGCCGATCTCGGGCTGGCTCTCCGACGCGAGGGTGATCCACTTGAACCCTCCGTTGGCGACCTCGAAACGAAATGTCAGCCCCAGAGTGTCGCGATAGAAGGCCAGGGCGGCGTCGGGATCGTCGACGAGGATGTGAACGGTGCTGAGGGAAACGGTCATATGCCGACCTTACGATGAGGCGGCTGCCGATTGCTTCTCCGAAACTGCTCGTTTCGCCTGTCGCTCGCCCCTCCGCGGGCGGGTCAGCACCATCGTCTGGCAGGGGGCGAGAACCCGCAGCTCGCCGTGGCCGCGGGCGCGGTAGACAGACGGCGTCTCGCCGACGAGCTCGGTGAAGCGGCTCGAGAAGGAGCCGAGGCTCGTGCACCCTACGGCGAAGCAGACCTCGGTCACGCTCAAGTCGCCTCGGCGAAGCAATGCCATCGCCCTCTCGATGCGGCGGGTCATGAGGTACGAGTAGGGCGTCTCGGAATAGGTCTCACGGAAGCGGCGGCTGAAATGGGCAGGCGACATCAGCGCCGTGCGGGCGAGCGCCATCACGTCCAGCGGCTCTGCGAACTCGCGGTCCATGCGATCCCGGACCCTGCGCAAGCGCCTCAGCTCGTCAAGGTCCGGCCTCATCCCGCCATTCTGTACCGTCCACCATCGGGCGGCCCTCCGTGCCCGGCAGTCGTCCCTGCCCAGCCGGCCCCACGGGATCCGTCCCGTGGCAGCGCCGCACGTGTAGCCCACGATCCACCCGGGTAGACGACGGCGGGCGACGATGCATCGAGGAGGAAGGGATGACGAGACGGAGCGTGCGCGAGCTGCTCTACGGAGCACTCGAGACGGAGCTCGGCGGCGTGCAGGTCTACGAGGCGGCGCTGCGCGTCATCCACGGTGGGAAGGTTCACCCGGAGCTGCGCAAGTACCACGAGCAGACGATGCGCCACGTGCAGCTCGTTCGCGAAGCTCTCGACGCCTACGGGCTCGATCCCGAGGAGGAGACTCCGGGACGGCAGGTGATCCGCCACATTGGGCGCGGCCTCGTCGAGGCGATGGAGATGGCCATGGCCGAGGGTCCGCAGGAAGAGGCAGAGCTCGTGGCTCTGGAGTGCATCGCTCTCGCCGAGACGAAGGACCACCTCAACTGGGAGCTCGTGGGCGAGTTGCTGAAGGACGAGTCCTTCGACGACATCGGCGGCGCGCTGAAGGACGCCTACGAGGAGGTCGAGGAGCAGGAGGCCGAGCATCTGTTCCACTCCAAGGGTTGGGCACGGGAGATGTGGCTCCGCAGCCTCGGTCTGGAGGCAGTCATCCCTCCGCCCGAGGAACAGCAGGACGTCACCTCCGAGGCAGAGGCTGCCAGGGCGAAGGAGAGTCGCCGCAGCGCTTGATCGCGCGCGGCGCCATGACCTCTGGTGCCTCCTGGCAACGAGCGTGCGGCCGTGACAGCAGCACCATTCCTCCTCCTGGTAGGTCCGCCCGGAGTCGGCAAGTCAACCGTCGGCTACGAGCTCTTCGCTGCAGTCCACCGCCAGGGGATCCCCGCCGCGTACGTCGACTTCGACCAGATCGGGATGTGCTACCCGAGCGCCGACCCCGACAACCACGTCCTGAAGGCCGCCAACCTGGCCGCCGTCTGGGCGAACTTCCGGTCCGCAGGAGCGCGGTGTCTTGTCGCCTCGGGCGGAGTCGAGACTGCCGAACAGGCAGGTCTGTATCTGGCAGCGATGGCAGAGGCTTCGGCCACCATCTGTCGCCTGCGGGCGGACCCGGAGACTCTGATCGGACGCCTCCGAGAGCGGAGCCGAGGGCTCGGCCCGCCAGTTCCAGGGCGCGCCAGGTGGCACATCCCCGTAACGCACGAAGGTGTCCAGGACACCGAGGCCGTCGCAGCGAGGCTTGACCGGAGTTCGTTCGCAGACATTTGCGTCGACACATCCGGACTGTCGGTGGCCGAGACCGTCGTCAGCGTGCGATCGGCTGCGGGGCGTTGGCCGGCCGTCTGAGCCCTCGGCCACAAACGCGGAGGCCGCTCCGGCGCGGGCGCCAAACGCAAGAGGAGAAACTACATCTATGGTCGTCACTTCTCGCTTTACGTTTCGCCGCCCCAAAGGTCCCGTTGGCCACATCGCCTCCCTCGTGATCCGGTAGGCGCTGCGGCACAGACCCTACGGCAACGGATCTCCCGGGCCCAGCAAGGGCGGAGCGGTCTTGATCGACTCCGGGTACTTGATGCCGGCGCCCGTATTGAGCAGCACGACCCGATCGTCGGCACTCAGCCAGCCAGAAGCCTTCAGTTGCCGGGCCGCCGTGATGCAGGCCGCCCCTTCGGGGCAGACGAAGGTCCCTTCGAGCCGTCCGACCAGGCGCTGATCGGCGAGCAGGTCGGCATCCTCGACGGCGATCGCAGTGCCTCCCGTCGCGTAGAGGGCCTCCAGCACGAGGAAGTCGCCGAGTGCCTTGGGTACGTTGATGCCGAAGGCAGCCGTGTGCGGGTCGTCCCAAGCTCGGCTTTCGTGCTCGCCAGAGGCGAATGCTCGCACGATCGGCGCGCAACCAGCGGCTTGCACGGCCACCAGGCGGGGCAAGGGCCCGCTCACCCATCCAAGTGTGCGCATCTCGAGCAATGCCTTGTAGATGCCGATGATGCCGACGCCGCCGCCGGTCGGGTAGACGATCACCTCGGGCATCGCCCAGCTGAGCTGCTCGACGATCTCGTAGCCCATCGTCTTCTTGCCCTCGATCCGGTACGGCTCCTTCAGGGTTGATGCGTCGTAGAGTCCGCGTTCCCCGACCGCGGCCGCCACGATGCGGCCGGCGTCGCCGATGTGACCCGACACCAGGCTCAGGCTCGCGCCGGCGGCGACGCACTCGGCGCGTGTGATCGCCGGAGCGTCCTCCGGCATCACGATGTGGCTACGCAGCCCGGCTCGTGCTGCGTAGAGGGCCCAGGCAGCACCGGCGTTGCCGTTGGTCGGCATGGCCAGCTCCTTGACGCCGAGCTCCCGTGCACGCGACACGCCGACGGCGGCACCTCGTGCCTTGAACGAGCCCGTCGGGATGAGGCCCTCGTCCTTCATCATCAAACCCGGCAGCCCGATCTCCGCCCCGAGCCGGCGCAGCGGTAGCAATGGTGTCAATCCCTCGCCGAGCGTCACGACATTGCCTTGCTCGCGTACCGGGAGGAGCTCGTGGTAGCGCCAGAGATTCGGCTCTCGCTCGGCGAGCAGGCCGGGAGCGATTGTCCGAGCGGCGGCCGCCAGGTCGTAGCGGGCCAGCAGGGGCGACCCGCACGGGCAGAGGTTTGTGATCCTGTCCGGGTCGTGTTCTGCTGCGCAGCGTGGGCACTCGAGATGATGGAGGGCGGAAAAGGCCGGCACAGCGCCGTTCTACCGCCCGACTGCCCGGTTCATGGGCTCGCGCGCACGACTGATCTTCCAGCCTTGGTCAGTGCCGCCTCGGCTTGATCAGAGATCAGCCCTACGAGTTCGGCGGCGGGGACCACGCTGTCGATGAGATCGATGGCATCGCTGGCCCAGACGGCCACAGCTGACATGTCGCCGTCGGCGACAGCCTTGCGGTACTCCGCCTGCGCCACTTGGTCCGCTGCCAGCTCATCTTCTCTCCCCCTCCATCGCTCGAGGAAGTCATTGCGCAGAGCACGCCCGGGGTAACGCGGCGGCCAGGGAGCCCCGCGGGCGATGTCGAGGATCCTGCTGCGCTCGGTGTCGGCCCCGCTTCCGGCGAGGATCGCCTGGGTGATTCCCGGCTCCACCAGTGCCTCCGGGCTGGCCTGGAACCTGGTGCCGACGAGGACACCGGCGGCGCCAAGGCAGATGGCGGCGGCGAGCCCCCGCCCGTCGGCGACTCCTCCGGCGGCTAGGACGGGCGTGGCTCCGGCGAGGTCGACCACGATCGGCACGAAGGGGAGCGTGGCTCGCATCCCGCCATGGCCGCCGGCCTCGGCTCCCTGGGCGACGATCACGTCGGCTCCGAGGTCTATCGCCTGCTGCGCCTCCTCGACATCCGTGACCTGGACGATCAGGCGGACTCCGGCCTCGAGAACCGGCTCGACGAGCGCCTTCGGGTCGCCGAAAGACAGCATCACTGCTCGAGGGCGGTGCCGGAGAGCGAGCTCGACGACCTCTCGCGTCGCTGACCAGGACAGGAATCCGACACCCCAAGGCTTCTCGGTTCTGGCGGTAACGACCGCCAACTCGCGCAGCAGCCAGTCAGGATCTCCACGGCCGCCACCGACCAGCCCCAGGCCGCCGCCGTTGGAGACCGCTGCAGCCAATTCCCCTCCGGCGGAGCCTCCCATCGGGGCGAGGACTATCGGATGTTCGATCGTCATGAGCTCGGTGAAGATCGTGCGCAGTCCCATGCTGCTCATGCTGTCATGCAGTGCGCTACGGGGCGGAGCGGCAGCCGCCGAGAGAGCGGAGGAGGCGGCACCGGTTCCCGTTTCGGAGCGCGAGAGCCAGGGTAGGGGAGGCGGTCGGCGCACGCGACGCCGCGGGCAGGCACTGCCTTTCCCTGGAAGGAGTCGGACCATGGACTTCACTCCGCCGCCGGCAGTGAGCCGGCGTGCCGCCTTGAAGTTGGCAGCCGGTGGGGTCGGGGGTGCCGTCGTCGCACCCGCCCTGGCGCACAAGCTCGGCGGGACGACGTTCAAGCCGAGCCGGGCGGTTGGCGCGGTGGCGGCCGACGCCGACATGCCGGTCGACCGGATCGAGGACATCATCAGGGCCAAGGGCACCGTGTCGAACGGAGTCCTGAACATCCAGGTCGAGCGCGACGACCTCCGCCACATCGTCAAGGAGCCCTTCGGCGTCCCGATCAAGCCGGCGTTCGAGATCAACGGGAACCTGTGCTTCCAGTCCCTCGGCGGGGGCAACGTGATGTTCAACGGAGATCTCTGCTTCAAGCCGTCGGAGCTGAACGCGGCCCTGCGGCAGGCGCTCAACCACGGCATCGTCTTCCAGGCGATGCATCAGCACCTCTTCAGCCTGTCGCCGATGGTCTGGTTCATGCACTTCCGGGCGAAGGGTGATGCAGAGGCGATCGCTCGGGGAATGGCCGCCGTCATCAGCGCCACTTCCACTCCACTGCCACAGGCCCCGCCGAAGAACCCGACCACGCCCCTCCACCCCGATCGGCTGGCCGACATCATCGGCTCCAAGCCGACCGTCGGGAACTCCGGCGTCGTGTCGTTCGAGATCCCGAGGGCCAACCCGGTGGTGCTCGACGGCGTCCGCATCAGCCCTTACCTCAACATCTACATCCCAGTCGACTTCCAGCCTCTCGATGACAGCGGGAAGCAAGCTGTAGCGGTACCTGATTTCGGGATGGTCTACAGGGAGATCCCCGGGCTGATGACGACGATGCTGTCGCAAGGATGGCAAGTCGACTGCCTCTACAACCAGGAGACCGACGAGGATCCACAGCTCTACTTCTCGCACCAGTTGAAGGTGGGGGACCCTTACGAGCTGGCCCGCGAGATCCGCAAGGGCCTTGACCAGCTCGACGTGAGACTGCACTGAGCCCCGGTCAGGGCGAACCGACCGATCAAGCTCTACCGGCGATCCTGCACCGGGATCCGATCAGACCGGTTCGAGCGATCCAGCTCGAACCACACGCTCTTGCCGGTCCGCCGCTCCGTCACGCCCCAACGGGTTGCCAGCTGGCTTATGACCTGCAGGCCCCGGCCGCCCTCGTCGGTGTTGGCGGCCTGCCTCAGCAGCGGCGGCGCCGGGTTGCGGTCCGACACCTCGACGCGTGCCGAGGTCGCTCCGACCGCCACGCTCACCTCGATGCCTCCGCCTCCGTGCTGGATCCCGTTCGTGGCCAGCTCGCTGATCGCCAGCTCGGCGGCGGCGACCACGTCGTCCTCGCACCAGCCCCGCAGGGCTGCTCCCACGATCCGGCGCGACTGGCGAACGCTGCGCAGGTCCCCCGGCAAGGTCTGGCGTGCCGTCCGCAGCGCGCGCTCGCCGGCGGTGACGATGGCTGCAAGGTCGGTGAGGGCGGCGCCGAGCCTGGCGACCGGCACGTCACGAGCGAGCGATCCGGCGGCACCGCACGCCTCACGGAGCGGACCGACGTGGCGTGCAGGCAGGGACGTCGTCATGATCACGCGGAGGCCGGGCATCTGCGCACGGCCCTCTGATGCCGCCGCCGGAGCACCCGGCATCCGAGGGTCGAGCAGGAGCAGGTCCGGACGTGAGCGCCGGGCGATCTCCGGCAACCTCGACGCCTCGGAGGCTTCCCCGACGAGCGAGACGTCCGGGCCTCGCTCCAGCGCCAGGCGTACCACGAGGCGGTAGTCGTCGTCGTCGTCGACCACCGCCACGGTGAGGCTCACGACAGCGACACCTGCGGGAGCGTGAAGCTGACCAGGGTCCCGTTGGCGGACGCCGGGGCTGCCCAGATCGAGCCGCCGTGACGTTCGATGATGCGGCGGGCGACGGTGAGTCCGACCTCGCCCTCGCCGTCCTGACTTCGCAGGTCGCTGAAGAGGGCGGCAGCCTCGGCCTCGCTCGGCTTGGCGCCGTCGTCGGAGAAGGTGACAACCGACGTCGGCCCGTCCTCGGCGGCGGCGATGGCGAGCGAGGAGGCTCCGGCGTGTGCCGCCCGTTCGATCAGCAGCTCGATCACGCGCACCAGCTGGCGACGATCGCCGTGGACGACCTCGCCATGCCCGACGACGTGTGCCGCCACGCCCCGGGCGAGACCGGTACGGGCGAGCGCCTCCTCGACCGCCTCGCGCAGGTCGACCAGTTCGAGCGCGACGGGTACCCGCCCCGCCTCCGCGTAGTCGAGCAGCGCGCTCACCCGCTGGCGCTGGCGAGACGCGAGGTCGGCGGCGCGCCGGGCGAGGTCGGACGGCAGGGGATGGCGCTCGTGGGCCTCTGGGTCGGCCAGCAGCTCCAGCATCCCGCCCAGCACGTCGAGCGGTTCCAGCAGCTCCTCGGCAGCGGCGGCAGCGAACCCCTCGAGCTGGGCGTTCGAGTGCTCCAGCTCGGCGTTCAGCCTGTCGATGGCTGCCAGCTGCTCGGCCAGCGAGTCCCGCTGGCGGTCGATCAGCCGACCCCGTCGCCACAGCTCGGCGAAGACCCCGACCTTGGCCCGCAGGATGTCGGGATCGAAGGGTTTCGAGATGTAGTCGACGGCGCCCACCCGGTACCCGGCGAGGTGGTGGCTGCGCTCGGCGCTGATCGCCGTCAGGAAGATGATCGGCAGGAACTGCGTGCGCATCCGACCCTTGATCAGCTGCGCCGTCTCGAAACCATCCATGTCCGGCATCTGCACGTCCAGCACCACGACCGCGAAATCACGTTCCAGCAGCGCCGCCAGAGCCTCCACGCCGGAACCCGCGCAGACCAGTTCGAGCTCCATCGGCTCCAGCACGGCGCGAAGCGCCAGCAGGTTGTCGTGCCGATCGTCGACGAGGAGGACCGCCGGCGGCGACTCTGTCATCGGTCGAGCCACTCCCGCAGCGTGTCGAGCAGCTGGTCGACGTGCACGGGCTTGGTCACATAGTCCGAGGCTCCGGCCGCCAGGCTCTCCTCCCGGTCGCCCCGCATCGCCTTGGCCGTGAGGGCCACGATCGGCACGTCGGCATGTACCGGATCCGCCCGGATCGCCCGGATCGTCTCGTAGCCGTCCATCCCCGGCATCATGATGTCCATCAGGACCAGGTCGACGTCCTTCATCGCCGAGAGCAGCTCGAGGCCCCGCTGACCGCCGCTGGCGCACACGACCTCCAGACCGTGGTCCTCCAGCGCGCTCGTCAGCGCGTACACGTTGCGCACGTCGTCGTCGACGATCAGCACCCGCCTGCCCGTCAGGTCGGCCTGCGGGAAATCGGACGCATGCCGCACAAGCAGGTCGCGTGAGCGCACGGCGGGAGCGTTGAGGGACAGCGCAGCCGGCGAGACCGTCGGCAGCAGCAGCGTGAACGTGGTGCCGTGCCCGGGCTCGCTCTGGACCTGGATCTCCCCGCCGAGGAGGCGGGCGATCTCACGGCTGATGGACAGCCCCAGCCCCGTACCGCCGTACTTGCGGCTGGTCGTGCCGTCCGCCTGCTGGAACGCCTCGAAGATCACCAGCAACTGATCCGGCTTGATGCCGATGCCGGTGTCGATCACCGACAGCGCCACGACCGCCGGCGCCGCCGCCAGGTCCGGGTTCGAGTAGACGGTCCGGGGGCTGGGCGGCGAGATGCGAAGGGTGACCGAGCCCGTCTCGGTGAACTTGTGGGCATTGGACAGCAGGTTCTTCAGGATCTGCAGCACGCGGTGCTCGTCGGTGGTGATCACCTCGGGGACTTCCTCTGCGATCTCCACCGCGAAGGCGAGCCCCTGCTGCTCGGCGATCGGCCTGAAGACCTGCTCGAGGTCGGCGCAAACGTCCCGCACGTTGAGCGGGGCGATCGCGATGTCCATCTTGCCGGCCTCGACCTTGGAGAGGTCGAGGATGTCGGAGATCAGCGTGAGCAGGTCGTTGCCGGCGTCGAAGATGCTGCTGGCGAACTCGACCTGACGATCGCTCAAGTTCCCGTCGGTGTTCTCGGCCAGAAGCTTGGCGAGGATCAGCAGGCTGTTGAGCGGGGTCCGCAGCTCGTGCGACATGTTGGCGAGGAACTCCGACTTGTACTTCGAGCTGAGGGCCAGCTGTTCGGCGCGGGCCTCGAGCTCGCGGCGGGCGAGCTCGATCTCGGCGTTGGTGTGCTGCAGCTCTCGCTGCTGGCGCTGCAGCTCGGCCGACTGGCTCTGCAGCTCCTGGGTCAGCGACTGGGACTGCTCGAGCAGCTCCTCGGTCCGCATCGTGGCGACGATGGTGTTCAGCACGATGCCGACGGTCTCCACGATCTGCTCGAGGAAGACGACGTTGATGGCGCTGAACGGGCGCAGGGACGCCAACTCGATCACTGCCAGCACGCGCTCCTCGAAGACGACGGGGAGCACTATGACGTTGGCCGGCGACGAGGAGGCGAGGCCGCTGCCGATCCGCCCCGCGCCGTCCGGGAACTCGACGAGGATCGTCTTCCGCTCGATGGCGGCTTGGCCCACCAGCCCGTCGCCCGCACGCCATTGCGTCGGGAGCCCCTTGCGACCGCGGTAGCCGTAGCCGGCGATGAGCTTGAACCTGTGGTCGTCGCCCCCGCCTGGCTGGGCCATGAAGAAGGCACCTTGCTGCGCCCCGACGAGCGGCGTGAGGTCCGACATGATGAGCCGGGAGACCGTTGCCAGGTCCCGGTGGCCCTGCAGCATGGCGCCGATGCGGGCGAGGTTGCCCTTCAGCCAGTCCTGCTCCTGGTTCCGCCGCGTCGTCTCCGCCAGCGTGACGATCATCCGGTTGATGTTGTCCTTGAGCTCGCCGACCTCGCCGGCGGCGTCGACGGTGATCGTCCGCGTGAGGTCGCCCTGGGTCACCGCCGTCGCCACGTCGGCGATCGAGCGGACCTGGCTCGTCAGGTTGCCGGCTAGCTGGTTCACGCTCTCGGTGAGCTTGAACCAGGTCCCCGAGACCCCCTCCACCTCGGCCTGGCCCCCGAGCCTTCCTTCGGTGCCCACCTCGCGGGCGACGCGGGTCACTTCGGCGGCGAACGCCGACAGCCGGTCGACCATCCGGTTGATGGTGTCCTTCAACTGCGAGATCTCGCCGCGAGCGGACACCGTGATGCTCTGGGAGAGGTCGCCCAGGGCGACGGCGGTGGTCACCTGGGCGATGTTTCGAACCTGGTCGGTCAGGTTGTCGGCCATCGAGTTCACCGAGTCCGTCAGGTCCTTCCAGGTGCCCGAGACGCCGCGCACGTCAGCCTGGCCGCCGAGCTTGCCCTCGGTGCCCACCTCGCGGGCCACCCGTGTCACCTCGGCGGCGAACGAGCCGAGCTGGTCCACCATCGTGTTGATGGTGTTCTTCAGCTCCAGCAGCTCGCCCCGCACCTCGACGGTGATCTTGCGCGAGAGGTCGCCCTTGGCGACAGCGGTCGTCACCAGGGCGATGTTGCGCACCTGGCTGGTCAGGTTGCCGGCGAGCTGGTTGACGTTGTCGGTGAGGTCCTTCCAGGTGCCGGAGACGCCGGGCACGATGGCCTGACCGCCGAGCTTGCCCTCGTTGCCGACCTCGCGGGCGACGCGGGTGACCTCGTTGGCGAAGGCCCGCAGCTGGTCGACCATCGTGTTGACGGTGTCCTTCAGCTCGGCCACCTCGCCCCTGGCGTCGACGGTGATCTTCTGCGACAGGTCGCCTTGGGCGACTGCGGTCGTCACCTGTGCGATGTTGCGGACCTGGCTCGTCAGGTTGCCGGCGAGCAGGTTGACATTGTCGGTGAGGGCCTTCCACGTCCCCGAAACGCCAGGCACGTCGGCTTGGCCGCCGAGGCGCCCGTCGGTCCCCACCTCGCGGGCCACGCGGGTGACCTCGTCGGCGAAGGCTCGCAGCTGGTCGACCATCGTGTTGACGGTGTCCTTCAGCTCGGCCACCTCGCCGCGGGCGTCCACCGAGATCTTCTGCGAGAGGTCGCCCTGAGCGACTGCGGTTGTGACCTGTGCGATGTTTCGAACCTGGCTCGTCAGGTTGCCGGCGAGCAGGTTCACGTTGTCGGTCAAGGCTTTCCAGGTGCCGGATACACCGGGCACGGCCGCCTGCCCGCCGAGGCGCCCCTCGGTGCCCACTTCACGGGCGACACGCGTCACCTCGTCGGCGAAGGCCGAGAGCTGGTCGACCATCGTGTTGATGGTGTCCTTCAGCTGCGCGACCTCGCCCAGGGCTTCGACGGAGATCTTCTGCGACAGGTCCCCCTTGGCGACGGCGGTAGTGACCTGGGCGATGTTGCGGACCTGGCTCGTCAGGTTGCCGGCGAGCTGGTTGACGTTGTCGGTCAAGGCTTTCCAGGTGCCGGAGATCCCGGGCACTTCCGCCTGCCCTCCGAGCCGCCCTTCGGTGCCGACCTCGCGCGCCACCCGGGTGACCTCGGCGGCGAACGAGCCGAGCTGGTCGACCATCGTGTTCACGGTGCGCTTCAGCTCGAGGATCTCGCCGCGCACATCGACGACGATCGTCTGCGTGAGGTCGCCGTTGGCCACCGCAGTCGTCACCCGGGCGATGTCACGGACCTGGTCGGTCAGGTTGGAGGCCATGAAGTTCACGGAGTCGGTGAGGTCCTTCCAGGTGCCGGCGACGCCGGGCACCCGCGCCTGGCCGCCGAGCCGCCCCTCGGTGCCCACCTCGCGGGCGACCCGTGTCACCTCGTCTGCGAAGGCCGACAGCTGGTCGACCATCGTGTTGATGGTGTCCTTCAACTCGGCGACCTCGCCTTGGACCTCGACCGAGATCTTCTGCGACAGGTCCCCCTTGGCGACGGCGGTGGTGACCTGGGCGATGTTCCGCACCTGGCTCGTCAGGTTGCCGGCGAGCTGGTTGACGTTGTCGGTGAGGTCCTTCCAGGTTCCCGACACACCCTTGACGTCCGCCTGGCCACCGAGGCGCCCCTCGGTGCCGACCTCGCGGGCGACGCGCGTCACCTCGTCGGCGAACGAGCTCAGCTGATCGACCATCGTGTTGATGGTGTTCTTCAGCTCGAGGATCTCGCCTCGTGCGTCGACCCCGATCTTCTGCGAGAGGTCGCCCTTGGCGACGGCGGTGGTGACCTGGGCGATGCCGCGCACCTGGTCGGTGAGATTGCGGGCCAGCTGGTTGACGTTGTCGGTGAGGTCCTTCCAGGTTCCAGAGACACCCTTGACGTCGGCCTGGCCTCCGAGGCGCCCTTCGGTGCCGACCTCGCGGGCGACGCGGGTCACCTCGTCGGCGAACGCACGCAGCGTGTCGGTCATCGAGTTGATGGTCTCGGCGAGGGCTGCCACCTCGCCCTTGGCCTCCACCGTGATCTTCTGGCTGAGGTCGCCGCGGGCGACGGCGGTGGTCACTTGGGCGATGTTTCGAACCTGGTCGGTCAGGTTGGAGGCCATGAAGTTGACCGAGTCGGTGAGGTCCTTCCAGGTTCCCGCCACGCCCGGGACCTTGGCCTGGCCGCCGAGCTTGCCGTCCGTGCCGACTTCGCGGGCGACACGGGTCACCTCGTCGGCGAAGGCGCGCAGGGTGCCGGTCATCGAGTTGATCGCCTCGGCGAGGGCAGCCACCTCGCCCTTGGCCTCCACCGTGATCTTCTGGGAGAGGTCGCCACGGGCGACGGCGGTGGCCACCTGGGCGATGTTGCGGACCTGGTCTGTCAGGTTGGAGGCCATCAGGTTCACGGACTCGGTGAGGTCCTGCCACGTGCCCTGCAGGCCCTCGACCTTGGCCTGCCCGCCGAGCTTGCCGTCCGTTCCCACCTCGCGGGCCACCCTCGTGACCTCGACAGAGAAGGAGCGCAGCCGGTCGACCATGGCGTTGACGGTCTGCTTCAGCTCGGCAACCTCGCCGCGTGCGTCGACAGTGATCTTCTGGGAGAGGTCGCCGTTGGCGACGGCCGTGGTGACGAGGGCGATGTTGCGGACCTGATCGGTGAGGTTCGCAGCCATGCCGTTGACCGAGGCGGTGAGGTCCTGCCAGGTGCCCTGCAGTCCCTCGACCTTGGCCTGCCCGCCAAGCTTGCCGTCGGTGCCTACTTCGCGCGCCACGCGGGTGACCTCGACCGAGAAGGAGGAGAGCTGGTCGACCATCGCGTTGACGACCGCACCGATGCGCTGGAACTCGCCCTTGACCGGCCTCCCCTCGATGGTGAGCGCCATCTTCTGGCTGAGGTCGCCGTTGGCGACGGCGGAGAGAACGCGCGCCACCTCGTTGGTCGGCCGGACGAGGTCGTCTATCAGGCCATCGACCGCGGTCGCCGCTGCTGCCCAGGTGCCGACGGTCGCTTCGGCGTGCAGGCGTTCGTCCATCCGGCCGTCGCGGCCCACCACGCGCGCCACACGGGCGAGCTCGCGGCTGAACCGGTCCTGCCGCTCGATGAGGGCGTTGACGCGCCGCGCCAGCTCACCGTGAACCCCGGTGCGGCGCGTGACGACCCGGGCCTTCGAGTCGCCGGCCTCCGCCGCCGCCAGGATGCGGCACACCTCCATCAGGAGCACCTCGCACTGGTCGCTCTTGTGGTTCGTGTGGCCGGCGGCGGGGCTTGTCGCGCGCCCGGCTGCGCCCTTAGCCCGGGCCTTGCCGCGCGAAACAGAGCCGTTCCCGTTCACGTTCTCTTGAAGCGTCGCTTGTACCACTGGCACGTCCCCTCCGGGTATCCGTGCCAGCCCCGCCCAATTTGTAGCATGTGCAGGTTTGAAGACGCAGCTAATAGGGCAAGTCGCGCCGGACGCGCTAATCCGCCAGCCCCAGTTGCGCGCCTCATCAGCCGAATAGCGGTTCCGGCCGGACGCAATGCTCGTCCGGCTGTGGCGCGCCTTGCGCCCTATGTTCTGAGGGCGCTCTTGAACGCACCCTCGAAGGCAGCGGCGACTGCCTGCTCGCCGGCGGCGGTGAGCGAGCCGTGCTCGAAGAGCGCAGCCCCGCCCGCTCGGCCCCCGCCGGAAAGGCGCCCGCTCAGGTCGACGACCGGGTCTCGGGCGGCTCGTGCGGCGGCGGAGATCGTCGAGTCGTAGGCGACCAGCGCCGGGGTGGGCGTGCCAGTGCCCGGCAGCGCCGGCACGTCTGCCACGACGACGCGCACCCGTTGTGCCGCGAGCGCAGGCAGCAGCTGGTCCAGAGCCGCGCCGAGCGCGGCCGGAGTCGTGCCGTCTGCAGCTTCGACGAGCCCCGCTTCTACGCTGACCAGGGTCGGGTGCAGCGACAGCACCTCGCCGGCGACCGCCGACGGGTCCGCCGTCCAGCCGGAGGGAAGGGTGACGACATAAGTCGTCGCCCAGTAAGGGAGTGATTCCTGCTCGACCAGTGACTCCCAGTACTGGCGGGGATCTGCGACCGTGGTCGGCAGGGTCTCGGCGAGGTCGACCCACGTCACCCGTGGGCCGCCGTGCTGAACAGGAGGGCCGGCGCTGCTTCCCGTGGCGCAGCCGGAGATCATCGCCGTCGCCGCCAGCGCGCACGATGCCAGCGCCGACAGCCTCCGCCGGTCACGCATCGACCGCCTCCCTCGCCGGCAGGTGTGCGGCCCGGCGCGCCGGAAGCGTTCCCGCCACGAGCGCGACGACGGCAGAGCCGAGGACGCCGCCGGCGGGGATGATCCAGGGCACCGACAGCGCCACCCCGGCAAGTCCCTGCGAGGCCAGGTAGGCGTTGGCGTTGGCGGCGATCGCTGCCGCCATCAGCTCCCCGAGAACCGTGCCGGCGATACCACCGAGGAGGCCGAGGGCGCACGCCTCGAACAGGAACACGCGCTGGACATCGCGGTCGCGGGCGCCTATCGCCTTCAGCACGCCGATCTCCCTCCGGCGCTCGCGTACCGCGGCGAACAAGGCGTTGGCGATGCCGAGCGCGGCGATCAGCAGCGCCACGATCCCGATGCCCGACAGCACGAGCTCGACGACGTGCACGTACCGGCCCACCGAGACGATCAGCCCGACCGGGGCGACCGACGTGTAGCCGAGGGCTGCGATCGCCACGCGCACGTCGGGGACTTGCGAGATGTCGCCCGCGACGACGACCGCGGCCGACACCGGCGGCACGTTGCCGGGGCCGTTCTCGGAGGCGTACACCCCCTCGACGAGATCGGTCGGTGCCAGCAGGGCCCCCGGGAAGAGCTGCTCGTCGACTACGCCGACGATCTCGACCGTTATGACGCGGTAGGCGTCCGACGGCGCTGCGCCGGCGACCGGGTCGACGATCCGGACGCGGGTCCCCACAACCTCGGCGGCGTGCGACACGCTGAGGCCGACCGTCGAGAGGTACGACTCGGTGGCGGCGACCTCCCACGAGGAACCGGAAGCGGGCAGCCTGCCGGCCAGCAGGGTGACCGGCAGAACGCCAGCGCTGCCGAGGGGTGCTCCGACGAGCGAGCTCTCCATCGGCGCCGGGACCTCGACCGTCGAACCGGCCGGCACCGTCATCGGTGGCAGGACCTCTGCCGCGGCAGCCACCACCGGCAGCACCGACGACACGCCGGCGATGCGGCGGATGCGTGCGAGGGTGGTGGCGGTGATCGGGAGAGGCAGCCCCGGCGCCGGGTTGTCGAGGCCCGCCTCAGCGGGGTTGGCCGCAGCCGGCTCGACCGTGATACCGGCCAGCGAACCGCCGTGAGAGAGCTGCGAGAGCACCCGGTCGCGGGCCGTACCGGCGATCGCCAGCAGGGCGGTCAGGAGGGCGGCGGCGAGAGTCACAGCCAGGCAGGTCAAGAAAGCCCGTCCCGGCCGGCGCCGGATCTCGCGTGTTGCCATGACGAGCGCATCGAGCAGGCTCACAGCAGCGGCCTCGTCAGATCCCGCCCCGGCTCGGCGCCGGCTCCAGCTCGGTCAACATCCCGCCCGTCAACGCGAAACGACGCCCGGCCCGCTCCGCCAGGTACCTCTGGTGGGTCACGACGACGAGCGTGCAGCGGCGCTCGGCGCGGACCTCCTCGAGGAGGCCGCTCACCCGCTCCGCTGTCGCCTCGTCGAGATCGCCCGTCGGCTCGTCGGCCAGGATGAGGCGCGGCTCGTTGGCGATGGCCCTGGCGATCGCCACCCGTTGCCGCTCTCCGCCCGAGAGCTGGGCGGGGCGGTGCTCCAGCCGGCCCGCCAGCCCCACCCGCTCAAGCAGCCCCACCGCCTTGCGCCGCCGCCGCCGTGGTCCCTCAGCCCCATTGAGGGTGAGCGCCAGCTCGACGTTTTCCAAGGCGGTGAGTGCCTCCAGCAGCCCGAAGTGCTGGAACACGAAGCCGACCGTCTGGCGCCGGAAGGCCGCCAGCCCGTCACCCGAGAGGTTTCGCAGATCATGGCCTGATACGACGACCTGTCCCTGCTGCGGGCGCTCGAGGCCACCGAGCAGCGACAGCAGCGTCGTCTTGCCGGATCCGGAAGCGCCGACGAGAGAGACGTGCTCGCCCTCGGCGATGTCCAGTGATACGCCGCGGAGCACGGGCAGCTCGCCGCCCCGGCGGCGGTAGGAGTGGAAGAGGTCGCGCACGCAGATGATCGGCCGACCCTATGCGGCCGGTGCCCGCCGGGGCAGATCACCCCTGCGGCTATCTCCTCCCGCGAAACCCCGGTTCGAAACTTGTTACCGCGGGGAAAGAACCCCGCACCTCTCCACCACGCCTTCCAGCCATCACGTCCGACCAACGTCCCGCCATCGCGTCCACTCTCGAAAGGATGTGCCCGCCGTGTCCCTCCGCCAACGTGTCAGAGCCGGGTCCATGGCGGGAAGAGCCGCCCGGGCGGGGGCAGCCGCCGCCACAGTCGCCGTCGCCGCGGCGGTCGTCGCACTGGTCGGAGTCGCCATCCCGCCTGCGACCGGCGGCCCGGCACCCGCCGCATCCTTCACCGCCGCCGGCAGCGCCGAGCAGGTGTACGTGACGGGCCTGGCACCATCGGCTCAGGCCTCGTTGGTGAACTCGAAGGGGCAGACCGTCTACACGCAGAGCGCCGACTCGCTCGGAGGCCTACTGTTTCGAAACGTCCGGCCAGGCGGCGGCTACCGCGTGCATCTCGACCGCCGACGGATCGGAGTCACCCCCCGTCACGGTGCACTCTGACGCTGCCGCCCCCTGGGACCCCGGCATCTACAGCCAGACGATCACCGACAACGGCTACCAGTACCTGACGACGCGGGACGGCACCACGCTCGCCATCGACGTTCACCCGCCAGATGCGCCGGCGGGGGAGCCCGGAGTGCCAGCGGGGACGCCCTCTCCACCATGGCCGACGCTGATCGAGTACTCCGGCTATGGCTACGCGGATCCGGCGGGTCCCGTGAACGGGATCGCCGTGCTGGCCAACCTGATGGGTTTCGCCGTGGTCGACGTGAACATGCGGGGGACGGGCTGCTCGGGCGGCGCCTTCAACTTCTTCGAGCCACTGCAGAACCTCGACGCCTACGACGTGATCGAGACCATCGCCCACCAGTCATGGGTGCTCGACCACAAGGTGGGGATGATGGGCATCTCCTACGGCGCCATCAGCCAGCTGTTCGCCGCCCAGCTCGATCCTCCCGATCTGGAGGCGATCTCGCCCCTCTCGACGATCGACGCCACGGCGACCACTCTCTATCCGGGCGGCATCCTCAACACCGGCTTCGCGGTCGCCTGGGCGGAGCAGCGCCAGTTCGAGGCGGAGCCGGCCGGGCCGAACAGCGGGCAGCCCTGGGCTTACACGCGGATCCAGGGCGGGGACACGACCTGCCTCGCCAACCAGGTGCTCCACGGCGAGGCTGCCGACCTGATGTCGGAGATCGACGCCAACTCGCACTACGTGCCGTCGGTCGCCGACCCGTTGGACCCGGTGACCTTCGTCAACAAGATCACGGTCCCCGTCTTCATGGCCTGCCAGTGGGAGGACGAGCAAACCGGGGGGCACTGTCCAGCGCTCGTCCAGCACTTCACCGGCACCGACCGGAAGTGGTTCACCTTCACCAACGGAGCCCACATCGACTCCCTCGACCCGGCCACCTTCAACCGGTGGTTCGACTTCCTCCAGCTGTTCGTGGCGCACCGGGCGCCGATCGTCTACTCGGCCACCATCCGGGCGGCGGCGCCGGTCATCTACGAACAGGCGATGGGGATTCCGGACACCGATCCGATCACGCTCCCCTTGGACCCGATCCAGGCGCTGCCGACGTACCAATCGGCGCTGACCGCCTTCGAGAAGCTGCCTGAGGTCGAGGTGCTGTTCGACAACGGCGCCGGATCGGCACCTACCGGGACCTCCACGGCGGGGGATCCCTACGCCGGGTTCGAGGCCGGCTTCTCGTCACTGCCTGTCCCCGGCACGGTGGCCCGCACCTGGTACCTCGGCTCTGGGGGCGTGCTGACCAGCAAGCCGCCGTCCGCGGGCGGAGCCGACTCGTACACGTCCGACGCCGGCGCACTGCCGCTGACCGACTACGGCAGCAACACGGGCGGGGGCGGCTTGTGGGGCAACAGCTCGCAGTGGCAGTGGCAGTGGCAGCAGGAGCCGGCCGGGGACGCTGTGTCTTACGTGTCGGCCCCGCTGGCCAGCGATACCACGGTCATCGGGGCGGGCGCTGTAGACCTCTGGGTGGAATCGTCGACTCCCGACGTCGACCTGCAGGCGACGGTCAGCGAGGTCCGTCCGGACGGGAACGAGACGTTCGTGCAAGACGGGTGGATCCGAGCGAGCGAGCGCAAGCTCTCCAGCGGGACGGACAACATGTTCAAGCAGCGGAGCACGAGGCTCGAACCGATCCCCAGCTTCACAGAGGCCGACTCCGCACCGATGCCGGCAGGAAGCTTTGTCGAGGTGGTGATCCCTCTCTACTACGAGGGGCACGTCTACCGGGCCGGATCCCGCATCAGGGTCACGATCGCGGCGCCCAACGGGACGCAGCCGGTGTGGTCCTTCGGCCAGACGGTTCCTAGCGGGACAGCGACGGTGTCGATCGCCTTCTCCACGTCGATGCCGTCGAGCTTGGTGCTTCCTGTCGTGCCGGGAGTGTCGGTGCCCACCGCGCTGCCCGCCTGCCCGAGCCTTCGAAACGAGCCCTGCCGGCCCTACGTGCCGATCACCAACACGGTCGCCGGCTAGGGCTCGCCTCGTGCGCCGGCGTGTTCAGCGGCCGGCAGCCTTGGTGCGACCGTCGAGCAGCTCCCGTGCGATCTCCAAGTGGCCGGAGTGCGTCGCCGTCTCCTCGATCATGTGGAGCACGATCCAGCGAACGTTCGGGATGTGGCGCTCGGGGTCCGGGTGCGTGCCGCGGGGCGAGTCCGCCATCGAGGCGGAGGCGAGGTTCTCGTCAGAACGTCTGCACTGGTCACGGTAGAAGGCAACGATGTCGGCGCTCGGCCTCTCGCAGACGAACGGGGCATTGGGGTCGTAGGGCGGCAGGCCCTCGTCCCAGGGCAACTCCTCGATGTCGCCGGTAAGGACTCCCTGGAACCAGTGTCGCTCGGCGCCTCCGAGGTGCTCGACGAAGCCGGCAGGAGTCCATCCCGACGGCACGACAGATGTGTGCCAGGCCTCCTCTGGCAGGTCCTGGACGACCGACAGAACAGCGTCTCTCTGCTGCTGGAGGAAGCCGAGCAGCATCCGCTTCTCGTCCTCGGCAGCATCGGCTCCAGCCGTCGTTCCCCCTTCCCGATCCGCTGTGCCTGTCATTCTCCCCACCTCTCGATCTCTTGGGTCTCCTACTTTGACGTCGGGAGCGAGCTGAACTCATCGCCGTTGGTGGTCGGCGAGGCAATGCGGTCGGCGAGGGTATCGAGGTCGGTCACGACGTCGAAGCCATCGTGCCCGAGGAAGTCACGGTTCGCCTTCTGCAGGGGGTCGCCGCCGTTGAAGCGGTTCAGGTAGACGACGAGCGGCTTCTCCGGGAGCGCCCGCGCCGAGAGCCGGACGAGGTTGATCGTCCCGAGGCAGGCATCGCCCACGAGGACAACGAGATCCGGACTCAGCAGGGCAGCGAGGCGGCTCGTGTCGCCGTCGGAGCCAAGGGGGGAGCAGACACCGCCTGCTCCTTCCACCAAGCCGAGCCCGGCGCTCGCCGGTCAGCTCGCGTTGACGGCGCCGACCAGCTGGTCGATGATCGCGTCGTTGAGCTCGGGAAGGCAGTGGCCGAGCGTGCTGACCCAGAGGCTGGAGATGGCGTCCAGGTATCGCCGTCCCTCGGTGTGGATCAGATGGCGCCCCTCGGCGCGCTCGACGATCAGCGGACGGTTGGCGGCGTAGGTGGCCATCTGCGTGAAGCCGTGCCAGACGACGGCCGCGTCGCGCTCCACCCAGCTCGACGAATTCATCCGGTCGGTTCTAGTCGGAGTCTGTTCGGCTTGTCGAAGGATCGGAACGATCGGGACTCGTGCCGCCCGGCGGCAAGACACAGAACTCGTGGCCATCTGGATCCAGCAGGACCACCCAGCTGACGTCGCCCTGGCCGATGTCTGTGGGCGTCGCACCCAACGACAGCAGGCGCTCGACCTCTGCACGCTGATCTCCGCCCGCCGGGGGAGCGATGTCGAAGTGCAGCCGGTACTTGCCTGTCTTCGGGGTCACGGGGCCTCCGCCCCAGGTGATCTTCGGGCCACCGCGGGGGGACCGGATCGCAGTCTCCTCGTCCTGATCCCATACCAGGGGCCATCCGAGAGCTCTGCTCCAGAAGTAGCCGACCTCCTGCGTGCCCTCGCATGCCAGCGCGCCGATGAACCCGCACTCCGCGAGGAAGTTGTTGCCAGGCTCGATGACACAGAACTCGTTCCCCTCGGGGTCGGCGAGCACCACGTGAGGCTCGTCGGAGCTCTGGCCGATGTCGATGTGCCTGCCACCGAGCTGGAGCGAGCGGGCAACCGTCTGCCGCTGGTCGTCCAGGGTCTTGCTCGTCAGATCGAAGTGCATCTGGTTCTGCCCGACCTTGGGCTCATCGGATCGTAGGAAGCGAATGCCGAACCCGGTGTCGTCGCTCGGCAGGAGCGCGTAACCACCTCGCGGATCCTCGACGACCTCGAAACCGAGAACGGCTCCCCAGAAGCGCGCCAAGCCGTGCGGGTCATTGGCGTCGATGCACAGTGCCATGAGCAGACAGGTCATATCTCTCCGCCGGCCTTCCTGACGTCCGTGAGGTCGAGGGCGAACATCCGCTCCGGCTCGATGCGGAAGTAGATGGAGTCCGGCGTGAGGACGTCGTCTGTCCACTCGGGCCCGTACCTGCTCCGGTAGGTGTCGATGAGCACCCTGTTGATGCCAGGGCCGCCGTGTGGGCTCACGTCGACGCGCTCGGCACGGCCGTGCACGGTGACCACCCAGTTGTCGTCGGGGACATGAGTTGCACTGATGGCGGGGTTGCGAGCCAGGTGGCGAGCCTTGAGCGAGCACGCGTCGTTGACGCCGAAGTAGAAGCTGCCTCGGTAGAAGGTCCCGTCCACTTGAGCGGTGAACGGTCGGCACTCGGAGTTGACCGTTGCAACCACCAGCCAGCGAGGTCCCTGCAGCCGTTCGGCCAGCTCGGTGGCAGCAAGATGGCGCCCCTGACCGTGGATGTCCTGCAGGTTCTTGCCGGCCGCGCCGTAGCTGCGGTCCAACAGCTGCTGCAATGACTCGAAGTCGCCGGGCGTCTCGTGCACACGCTCATTAAAGCCGCTAAAAATGGCCCGTCAGCACTCGCGCCCTTCCTCGGGCGACCGACGAGGACCGCACGAAGTGCGCTTGGCACGAGAAAGGGGCGCCGGTGTACAAGACGGTAGTAGTGGGCCTGGACTCCTCACCGACCGCGGAGGAGGCGGCGAGGCAGGCGATCGCCCTCGCCAAGCTCGTGTCCGCCAAGCTCCACCTTGTGTCGGCTTACAAGCCCCAGGCACTCAGCTCCTCCTCGCATCCGGAGCTCGCCAAGTCGATGGACACAGGCGACCTGGCGGAGTCGGTCCTCGAGACGTTCGCCTCCCAGGCGAAGGTCGCCGGGGTCGACGCCGAGGTGCATGCCGAGATCGGGGACCCCGCTGAGGCCATATGCAGGGTCGCCGGCGAGGTGAGCGCTGACCTGATCGTCGTCGGCAACAAGGGGATGAAGGGCGCCCGGCGCGTCCTCGGAAGCGTCCCCAACTCGGTGGCTCACGCGGCTCCTTGTTCGGTGCTGATCGTGGCAACCGACTCTTGATCCTGAGGCTGATCGCCAACCTCGGTCAGTCGAGATCGGACCGCCCGAGCGCCAGATCGACTGCCTGAGCGACGCTCAGCGACGCACCCCTGAGGTACTCAGACTGTAAGACGTCGGGGGGCAGCTCCTCCCTGATCTTGGCTCGGGCTTCCTCTCGCACCCGGTCCTCCGAGGCGGTCCAACCGAACACACGCCCAGCGATTGCTTCTGCGACGGCGGCGTCGGCGGCTCCGTGCAATCGGGCGGATCGGACGAGGTCGCCGTTCCAGGTCGCGCAGCAGGCGGCCGAGAACAGGACCCCGCAAAGTTGCGAGCGGAGTGCCAGGCGACGGGCTGTGATGAGGCACTGACGCACGAGGCTCGTCGCTGCCTCGATCTCTCCGCACGCCAGCAGGGCGGCGCAAAGGTCCGACCGGCTGACGACGAGGAAGTGCTCAGCCCCCACCTCTGCGCCCAGACGCACGGATTCCTCCAGATGCCACCTGGCATCGACCGCATCGTCCTCTTGCAGGCAGAGCCCCGCCAGATGATGCTCCTCGATGGAAGCCATCATCGCGTCGCCGGCGCGCTTGAACCGGTCGAGCGCCTCGAGGTGCAGCCGACGACTCTCGTCGGATGACGTGTAGCGCATGAAGTTGGCAAGGTTCATTGTCATGATGCCGATGAGCGTTTCGTGGTTCGTATGCTCGGCGAGAGCGAGAGCCTCGGCAGCTCGGGTCCGGGCGAGCTCGTCGTCGCCATCGAAGTAGGCGGCGCCGGCCATCAGGCCCAGCACCTCGCTCCTCAGGGCGGCATCGTCGACGTTCTTGCTCAGCTCAAAGGCGCGTGCCGACAGGTCGCTCACGTCCTTGCGGGCTTGGGCGTCGGTCGGCCCGGAGATGACGCCCTCGCTCTGCGCAAGGCAGACGAGGGCGGTCAGAACGAGCTGATCCGGGAGACCGGCACTCGAGTCGAGGGCGCGCCGGATGAACGGAAGGGTCTCGCCGCGCCCCCGGCTCAGGAAGAAGCGGTTAAGTGCGATGCCGAGCCGCAGTGTCGCCTCGATGCCACCCGCAGCCTCCAGATGGACGAACGCCGCCCGCAGGTTGTCCCATTCGGAGTCGAGAGCCTTGAGGGCGGCTCCCTGCCCGTGGCCCTCCAGGGCGGCTTGCAGGGTCTCGGCGGCCGCCAGGTAGTACGCCGCGTGCCGGTCCCGCGCCGCGAGCACAGCTTCCTCGCCATCGGTCCGGAGAAGCTCCTGCGACGCGTAATCGGCGATCGTCTCGAGGAGCCGGTAGCGCACCGAGCCGGCGGACCTTTCGGCGATGACGAGGCTCTTGTCGACGAGTGAGCCGAGGAGGTCGATGACGTCGAGGCTGTCGATGCCGTCGACGGCTGCCACGGCCTCTGCCGCCCCGAACTCGAAGCCCCCCGCGAACACGGACACACGCCTCAACAAGGCCTTCTCCTGCGGGTTGAGCAGCCCGAAGGACCAGTCGACCATCGCCTGCAAGGTCTGCTGGCGGGGGAGCGCATTGCGGCTCCCGCCAGTCAGCAACCGGAACCTCTGGTCGAGTCTCTCGTTCAAGTGGACGAGTGACATCGACGAGAGCCGTGCAGCTGCGAGCTCGAGCGCGAGTGGGATCCCGTCGAGGCGCCAGCAGATCGAGGACACCACGCCCGCTACCGACTCGTCCAAATCGAAACCAGCATCCTGAGCTCTCGCCCTCTCGACGAAGAGCCGCACCGCGTCGGAACTCGCCAGGTCCTCCACCGACTCGCTGCCGGCGGCCGGCAGTGAGAGGGACGGGACCCGGTAGACGCGCTCTCCCTGTACGCCGAGCGGCTCCGCGAGGTCACGAGCAGCCGCACGTCCGGGCAGCTGCGGCTGACGCGGTCGACGAAGTCTGCGCTGGCGTCCACCAGATGCTCGCAATTGTCCAGGACGAGCAGCAGGCGTTGATCGGCCAAGGCCTGGACGAGAGATTCGGCGATCGTCTTGTCCGGTTGCTCGCCGACACCGAGCACCGTCGCCACCGCGGCGGGGACCTGCTGCGGGTCGGTGATGGCAGCCAGCTCGACGAACCACACGCCCTCGGCGCTCCCGTCCACCATGTCGGCCGCCGCGTGCAGAGCCAACCGGGTCTTGCCCGAGCCGCCCGCCCCGGTCAGGGTCACGAGGCGCGACTCGGCCAGGAGCGAACGGATCTCGGCCAGCTCAGCGACCCGTCCCACGAACTCGCTCAGCAGGCTCGGCAGGTTGTTGGACAGCTCGGGGTTGTCGAGCGACCTGAGCGGGGGGAACGTCGTCTCGAGCCGCTCGCCTTCGAGCTGGAACACCTGCTCGGCCCGGCCCAGGTCCTTCAGCCTGTGGAGCCCGAGGTTGCGCAGCCGCACGCCGGGTGTGCCGTCGTCGAGCAGCTCGGCGGTCGCACCGGAGATCAGAACCTGCCCGCCATGGGCGACCGCCTCGAGCCGTGCTGCACGATTGACGACCGGCCCGAAGTAGTCGTTGTCGCGCTCCTCGCAGACACCGGTGTGGAGGGCCATGCGGACGCGGATCGCTCTTGTCGTCGGCCACCGCTCGCCTGCGAGCCGGCGCTGTGCATCCGCCGCCGCTGCGACTGCAGACTGGGGGGTCGAGAAGGCGGCGCAGAACGCGTCGCCGACGGTCTTGAAGACGTACCCGCTTGCAGCAGTGATCGCCTGGCGGAGGATCGTGTCGTGTGCCCGCAGGGCTGCCGCCATCGCCTCCGGCTCGGACTCCCAAAGGCGCGTCGAGCCCTCGATGTCCGTGAAGAGCAGCGTCACCGTGCCCGTAGGTATGGACGTGGTCACGGGCACGGACGCAGGATATGCGTAGACCTCAGCCGGTCGCTTGCAAGGCCTCGGACACGATGTCGAGGAGTTGGCGAGCCTCATGCTTCCTGCCGGTCAGCAGCAGGCGCTGGCTTGCGATCGCTGCCCGATGCTCGGCCAGATGAAGGGACTGTCCGAGGCTCAGCTTCTCCAGTATGTCGACCACGTAGAAGTTCGTGAAGTCGTCGTACAGCTGGATCGCGTCGGCTTCTCTGCCGCCCCGCCAGAGCATGCATGTGGCAGCTGTCGCCGCGCCCTCGGCGGCCACCAGGCGCTCCCTCCTGGTCATCCACTTCCTCGCCAGGTTGACGACGTCGTCGACATCGTCGGTGCCATTGAAGAAGCGCCCCACCCGGTCCGAAGCGGACAGCGAGTTGAAGTACCTCCTGAAGGCGGAATGCTCAGCAAGGAGTGGGTCCGTGTGCAGATGCCGCCGTCCGGACTGTGAGCGGACCCTCGTCAGGGCGGCTCTGATCTGGATGGCCTCGCGAGACCTCTGCCTGTCGTCGAGCGCCGTGATCGCATGGAGGTACTGCTCCTCGAGCTTCTCGAGGAGGAAGTCCCGGTTGGTGTCGTCGCTGGCGGTCTCCACGAGCCGCTCCAGCCTCTTGGCGTTCGCCAGGTAGACCTCGGGCTCCGGGTCTGGCCTCGCGAAGCGTCTTGTGGCGGTCATCGTTGCCGCCCGACCGGCAGGTGCGCCTCGTCGGTGCCCGGCCCCAGGGTTGCGAGCCCGCGACGTGGCAGCTCGGCGCCCAGGTCAGCGCCACGCGCCGACCACCTGCCAATGTACGAGACGGACATCGCTCATCATGTTCCCACCTGCGCCCGCGGAAAGTGGCACGATGGCCGACATTTGTGCCGCAGGCGCGGATCTGGCGGGTGAGGTCAGGGGCCGAGAATCGGTCGCCGGTCGGTGACGGCGGCGGCGACGGAGCTCGGCGGGATCTGGTGGACGGGCCGGAGGTTCCCGTCAGGCGGTCGTCGAACACGTGGCGCTTCCGACCGTCACCGTGATCGACTCACCGGCGCTCGTGTAGTAGAGCCGGATGTCCACATAGCCGGAGCCGTCGGTCCTATCGCTCCAGTGGTCGCCGGCGTCGCTCGCCTCAGCCTCGACGTACGGCTGGTTCGAGTGGACATAGACCTGGTAGTCGCCGGAGTAGCCGTCGTTCGAGGACTGGGCGCTGGCGGTGCACCAGGCGCCCGCGGGCGGAGCAGTTGTCGTCGTCGGGGTGCTCGGTGCCGGGCCGCCATCGGGTGAGGAGTTGCCGTCGCCCGGCGGGAGGTTGCTGTAGCCGAACCAGCTCGGCATCGGCTTGCCCGCCGCCGCCCAACTGTGCCGTACCAGTTGTGGGCGATCTCCTGCTGAGCCTTGGCAAGTGCCATATCGCCGTCGCAGACCTGCTCGTGTAGCCAGTCCTCGAGTCCGTCCTTCTCGATCGCCCCGAAGGGTGAGTTGTAGGTCTCCGGCCAGAGGTTGGACGCCAGGTTCGACCCACCGAGCTCGAGCGGGATCAGGTGATCGATCTCGTAGCCCGAGCGGCTCGTGAGCCCGTACTCGGCGGCCACGGAATCCTTGGTGGCTTCCGAAACCTCGCGGTGCGCCGACGCCCAGCCAGGCGTGCAGATCGCGGCGGTATCACTCGACTGGATGGAGCCCGGAGTGAGGCTGGGGTTCGGCATCGGAACACCTGGCGGAGCCTTCGCCCCGGTGTCGACAGCGGTCGTCGCCGGCGGGGCGGGCGTGGTCGTCGTGGGAGCCGACGACGCAGGAGGCTCGGTGACGCCTGTAGACGCCCGTGTCGCCAGAGCCGGTCGAATCTGCGGGTGTAGTTCCGGTCGACCCTGTCGGGCCGCTCGACGAGGCGGTCGGCGATGTCGAGGCACTGGTCGGCGAGTGGGAGGAGAGGCCGTTGACGAGCAGGCCGATCGCGAGGGCCGCGACGATCAGGATGCCGATCGCTGTGGCTCTCGCGCTGGCAGGTGCTCGACGTCGCATGCCTAAGGATTCTCTCAGGAACGGGAGACGGCATCTGGCCGTCTACCACGAAGCCCCTGACCGGTGAGGGTCAAGGGCCTCGTGGCGCCAGCAATCACTGCTGAGAAGACAGTTCAGGCGTGGTGGTTCGGGATTCGCAGCGAGGTGCGAGGCACGGTCGTGATCGCCGTCGCCGAGTGCACCGCGATGTTCTCCCCGCTTTCTGTGACCGACAGGCCGCCGCCTCCCGACGCGCCCTCGGAGATGCTCACGCTCGGGGACGTCACGTATCCGTGGTCGTGCGACAGTGTCACGGTCAGGTTGTTTCCGGTATTGAGCGACGAGAGGGCGATCGCCGCCGTGGACGTCCCCCCGGTCAGAGCGAAGGAGTTGTCTCTCGTTGCGCCCGACAGCGAGCCATTGCATGGCGTGCTGGAGCAGTTCCCGTTGTTGTAGCCGGCAGACATGGCGATGCCGTAGCCGCTGTACCCGGAGAAGGTGTTGTACGAGGCATCCTGTCCTGTGAGCGAGCCAGCCTCATCGGACAGGAAGAAGATGCCTTCGGCGGGGTAGCCACCACTTGCGATCTCGTCCGAGAACGTGTTGTGGCTGACCTTCGCCGGCCCATTGTCCTCGAGCAGCGCCCCCTGGAAGAACCCGCTGACAGTGTTCCCGGAGATATTGGTCGTCGCCGCGTTCAAGAACGTGTCGATACCGATCGGGAAGTCTTTGTTCGCGTTGGAGTCGGCCGTGCCCTCGGTTATTGCATTGTTGATGATGTTGACAGCATCCGAGGTCATGGTGTCCGCAAGTGCGACCGCTTCCGGTTCGCCGCTGGTGTAGCTGTCGGGATACGGATTGGTGATGGTGAAGCCGCTCACGGTGGTGAGGCCGCCGGTCTTGCCCACATAGATCACGCCGTAGTAGCCGGCGGAAGACGGATCGAGCCCGGCGCCGTCGATGATCGTCTTGCCTGCTCCCGCGCCTACGAGATCTATCGGCTTGTTGATGTCGACAGTCTGGCCATACGTGCCAGCCGCCACCTTGATCGTCTGCCCTGCCGGGGCCTGCGCGATCGCATAGTTGATGGTTGCACAAGGCTTGCTGATGCAGTTGCCCGAGTCCTTACCCGTGGTGGACACGTGCTCCACGGGCGCCGTGACGGGTCGGGGCATCTTTGCAAGCGCCGTGCCAGCAACAGTCGTCTGAGCCGCGCTGGCAGCAACTGTGCCGACGCCTAGAGCCAGAGCCGCCGCTCCGAAGAGCGCGAGCAATGAATGTATCCGCTTCAATGTTGTAACTCCCTGTTCGGTGCCGCCCGCGATGGCGCAGCCTTCGCTAGGTCGCTGAGGCCAGAATGCGGCGACGCAATGTTTATCAGTAATGGAGGAGGAACGCAAGTGAAATGTCGTCGCTCACGTACAAAGAATTGAACTGCACCGTGCAGGTAAAATGCGATTTGGCCTAATCTCCGACCCGCAACCGATAGGCGCAACGGATTGTTATATGCGGGCGAGTCTTCCGTGTCAGATCCATTTCCCAGGATTGAGGATGCCCATCGGGTCGAGGGCCGCCTTGATCGCCCGGCTGACGTCGATCACGTCGGGGCCTAGTTGAGCTCGGAGGTGGCGAGCCTTGAGCGAACCGATCCCGTGCTCTCCGGTGACGGTTCCCCCGAGCGCCAGCGCCGCCTCCATGATCTCGTCGAAGGCCACCAAGGCGCGCTCTCGCGCCGCAGCATCAGACGGATCGAAGCACACCAACGGGTGGAAGTTGCCGTCCCCCGCGTGCCCGACCACCGGGACGTCGACTTGTCGAGCCGCCGAGATGCTCGCGATGGAGGCAACCAGCTCCGGTATCTTCGGGATCGGCACGCCCACGTCCTCGATCAGAACGGTGCCCAGTCGCTCCACGCAGGGGATCGCCATGCGCCGGGCGGCCATCAGCAGCTCGCCCTCGGCCTCGTTGTCGCTCACCACCACGCTGTCCGCACCGCTCCTCTCGCTTGCGGCAGCGATGACGTCCGCTTCGTCCGGCGGCCCGTCCGTCTGCCCGATCAGCAGTGCTCCGATCCCGGCCGCGAAGCCCATCGGCTTCACACGCTCCACGGCCGCCACGGCGCTGCCGTCCATCAGCTCCAGGGCAGCGGGTCGGATCGCACCTGCGATGGCTCTTACCGCCAGCCCGGCCGAGACGACGTCGGGGAACGTCGCGGCGACAGTTGTCGGCACGGCTTGAAGGGGGCGGAGCCGCAGCATCGCCTGCGTGATGACCCCAAGCGTCCCCTCTGAGCCGACGAACAACCGCTTCAGGTCGTAGCCGGCCACGTCCTTGACCGTCCTGCCGCCCAGACGAAGAAGCCGGCCGTCGGCAAGGACGACTTCCAGCCCGAGCACGTAGTCGCTCGTCACCCCGTACTTGACACAGCAGAGCCCGCCGGCATTGGTGGCAAGGTTCCCGCCGATGCTGCAGATCTCGAACGAGGAGGGGTCGGGCGGATACCAGAGTCCCTCCGCCCGAGCTGCCGCCTTGAGCTCGGCGTTGAGGAGCCCGGGCTGTACCGTGGCGATCATCGCGGCCCGGTCGATGCTGACGGTTCGCATGCGGTCGGTCGACAACGTGATGCACCCGTCGATGGCACTAGACCCCCCGGACAGACCGGTTCCTGCTCCACGGGTCACGACCGGGACGTGGTGGGCCGCAGCCGACCGCATCACCGCTTGGACCTCCTGAGCCGATGTGGGCCGGACGACCGCCAGCGGCATCCCGGGCTGTACCGTCATCGCCCGGTCGTAGCGATAGGAGTCGGCGATGTCGGGGTCGGTGATCACGGAGCCCGGTGCGAGCGCCGACCTCAACTCGTCGAGGAGCGGATCGAGGCTCGTTGTCATCCCACTACGATGCCCGTCCGCGCCGGTCTCTGCCAGGGGCCGGCGAAGCTGTCTCAAAGGCCGGCCGGCGTCGATGGCCATGCCGTAGCGAAGGTCACCTCGATCTCGAGCCCGCCCTCCGGTCGGGCTGTCGCCACCAGCCGTGCACCGTGAACGCGAGTGACCGCTTTGACGATGGCGAGCCCGAGCCCGTGCCCCTCGCCGGCCGCCACGTGTGCACCGCCTTTCCGCTGGAAGGGCTCGAGCAGACGATCCACCTCGTCGGGTCGGATCAGCGGCCCCGTGTTCGAGATCCCCAGGACGGCGCCCGCAGGCCCGGTCGACATCACAACCCTGGCCCAGCCACCCTCGACGTTGTGCCGGACCGCATTGTCGAGAAGGTTCGACACCATGATCTCGACCAGCCGCGGGTCTCCGGCACAGCGGGCGGGGCGGCATTCGGCGCTAAGGGTGACCTGACGTTCGACCGCCTCGCCATGGCGGCTGGCCACCGCCTCGTCGACGATCCTCGACAGGTCGAACAGCTCCCACCGCTCGACCCCGCGCTCTGTGGCGGCCAGCGTCAACAGCGCTGCGATCAGCCTTTGCTGCTGCCCGCCGAGCGCCAGGACCTGCTCGCATGTCGCCCGCAGCGAGTCCACCGAAGCGTCGGGATCCGCCAGCGCGACTTGCAGCAGTGCGCGCTCGGCGGTCAGTGGTGTCCTCAGCTCGTGCGACGCGTTCGCCACGAAACGACGCTGCATGTCGAACGACGACTCCAGCCGCGAGAAGAGCTCGTCGAGCGTGGCGCCGAGCTCACGCAGCTCGTCGTCGGCTCCGCGAAGCGCCAGCCTCCTGTGGAGGTTGGTGGCCGAGATCTCCCGCGCGGTGGCGGTGATGACCCGCAACGGACGCAGCACCCGGCCGGCGATCACCCAGCCGAGACCGAATGACGCCAGGACCAACAAGACGAGCGCGAGCCCCGAGAAGACGAGCTGGTTATGGAGGTCGAGGCCGTGCTGGCGCAGGAGGACGGCTCGCGGAACCGGAGGCGGCGGCCCGTTGGGCGATACCGCCACCGACGATGAGGCTCGCCCGAGGACGTTCGGGATGGCGAGGAGGACTATCCCCGACAGCATGAACACGCCGCCGTAGAAGGCGGCCAGTCGCAGGCGGAGAGTCCGGCGCGGCAGCCAGCGCCGGGGCGGCACGGTCAGTCGTGGCAATGGTCCGCAGTCCCGATCCGGTATCCACCCTCCCGAACCGTCTGGATCGCGGGCGGGTCGCCGAGCTTGTTCCGCAGGCGGCGGATGGTCGTCTTCACGGTCGTGGTGAACGGGTCCGCAGCCTCGTCCCAGACCCGATCGAGCAGTTCCTCGGTCGAGACGAGCCTGCCTTCCGCCGCCATCAGGCACTCCAGCACCGCGAACTCCTTCGGGCTGAGGGCGAGCACCCGGCCGGCGCGGACTCGCGTGGCGCCGAGCCGGGTCAAGAACGAGGTCGCCGTGCACGAAGTTGACGGGCTGCACCTGAGGCGCGCGCCGTCCAAGGGCGCGGATGCGGGCCACGAGCTCTGAGAAGTCGAACGGCTTCGGCAGGTAGTCGTCGGCGCCGAGGCCGAGCCCGACGACACGGTCCTCGACAGCAGCCGATGCGGTGAGCATCAGGATGCGCGTCTCTCGCCGATCCTCGGCCATCTTCCGGCAGACGTCGTCGCCGTGCACGCCGGGCAGGTCGCGGTCGAGCACGACCACGTCATACGGATTGACGGCCAGCCGCGCCAGCGCGTCGGATCCGTCCAGGACGACGTCCACCGCCATACCTTCACGACGCAGGCCGGTGCCGATCGTCTGGCCGAGGATGCCGTGATCTTCCACCACGAGGATTCTCATCTGCTCACGATCCTTGCCTCCCGGCGGCCTCGGTCCGGACGACCGACTCGAAACAGGACAGAGCCGCCATGCTCAGGATGCCACCTCCCCGGTGACAACCCCGTGTCAGAGGGACTGGCGGACGGCTGTCACCGTGCTGTCACCGGCGTTTCGGTACAACGACACACGAATGGAGGTGGGCATGAGCACGACAACACTCCGACGAACAGGAGACGGGCGCCCCGGGACCGGTAACGGAGCCGAGGGACTGGCGGTTGAGGCCAGAGGGCTCACGAAGTCCTTCGGGTCCAACGTGGCCGTCAACAACGTCGACCTGCGGATCCCGCGTGGATGCGCGTTCGGCTACCTCGGCCCGAACGGAGCCGGAAAGACCACGCTGATCCGGGTGCTCCTCGGTCTCACGCATGCGGACTCCGGCAGCATGTCGCTGCTTGGCTATCCGGTGCCGAGCCAGCGCGCCAAAGCCCTTGCGCGAGTGGGCGCGATCGTGGACGAGCCTCGTTTCCACGGGCACCTGACGGGCCGAGAGAACCTCGCGTTGCTGGCGAGCTCACGCGAACCGGCGGCCCGCGACCGCATCGGGACCTCTCTCGACCGCGTCGGTCTCGCCCGCCGGGCGGGGGACCGGGTGAGCAAGTACTCGATGGGCATGCGCCAGAGGCTCGGCGTGGCCGCCTGCCTGCTGGCGGACCCGCAACTGCTGATCCTCGACGAGCCGATGAACGGCCTCGATCCGGCCGGAATGCAGGACATGCGGGAGATGGTCCTCGGCCTGGTCGACGAGGGCCGGACGGTGGTGCTCTCGTCCCACCTGCTGGACGAGGTGCAACGGACGTGCGACTCGGTGGCGATCGTCGACCACGGCAGGGTCATCCGCCAGGGGCCGATCGCAGACCTGCTTGCCGGCAGCGCGGTGGTCGTCGAGGTGGAGTGCTCGGATCCGGAGGTCGCCCGGCGTCTCGTGTCGCAGCTCAACGTCCCGACCCAGATCGACCTGGGGCCGGACGGGCTGGCGATCACGTTGCCAGAGGGCTCCGGCCGCGACCTCATCGCCGAGATCGGTCGCGTCCTCGTCGAGGGCAAGGTCGCCCTCTACCGGCTGCAGCCGGTGCAGGCATCGCTCGAGACATGGTTCTTGCAAGTCACCAGCCGACTGGGGGCACCGGAATGACCGTCACAGCTGCGCCTTCTACGCTCGGACTCTCCCCCGGCGAGGGCCCGGCGGCCGACCTGGCCCACGACCATCGAGGGTCATGGATCCCCAACGGCCGCATGATCGCCGCCAGGTTCCACGAGCTGCGCAGGCGGCGCGGCCTGATGGCCATGCTCGCAGTGGTCACGATCGGCATACCGACCGTGTATCTCATCATCCGCCTGATCCTTCATGCGGCGTCCCCGAACACCTACCCGCCGGCGGGTGGCTACGACGCCTACGTCGCGATGGTCCCGTGGGTGCTCTACATCTTCGGTTTCATCGTCGCAGCCACGCTCGGGGCGACCGCGGGTTCGACCGACCTCACCGAGGGGATGTTCCGTCACCACGTCATCACCGGACGCTCCCGCGTGGCGCTCTACTTGGCACGCATTCCTGCCGGTCTGGCGATCATCTGGTCGATGGTCGCCGTCGGCTTCGCCGTGGTGTGCCTCGTGAGTGTGGCCGCCGCCCCGAAGACACTCGACTACAACGGCGTGAACGTCCCGGCCGGGCTGTCCAAGACCGCTTTCGAGCACTGGGCGGCGGACAACGCCAACTCCGTCGTCTACAACTTCCCCGGCAGCTTCTCGCCGTCGGACCAGCCCGTGAGCCCCGCTTGCCTCGGTGCGCCCGGGCCGGGAAGTTCCGGCGGTCCGGGTGGCGCTCCAGAAGGCTGCACACCGGCCGAGATGCGGGCACAGGCGATCCAGTTCGCACAGCAGGACTACTCCGATTACGCAAGGTTGTTCCTGACGCCTCCGATCAACCTGATGATAAAGACCGGCTTGTGGCTGGAGCTCGAGGCCGCCGTCGGCTTCCTCGTCGGGCTCGGGCTCGCCTCGCTGGTCGGCCAACGGACGGTGGCGACCGTCCTCGTCATCATCCTCGAAGTCGTGCTGACGCCGATCGCCTCGCACGCACGCCTCCCCCACATGATCAACCTCCAGCGAGGCATCGTCGGCCTCGCCACGGCACACCTCGAACCCGGCAACTTACCGACTCCCTTCGCGGGCGGCGGTGGGTCAGACCGCCAGGCGCTGTTCGTCCATGACACGACGACGGTCGCAGTGTGCGTGATCGTCGCATGGATCGTGGTGTGGACGGCGCTCGGCGCCTGGCGGGCGATGACCAGAGACGCATGAGTGGGCTCGAGTTGACACTTTCCGATATCGGAATATGATGGAGTCGTGCCCCGTGCCGCGACGACGTCGGACGTCTTCAACGCCATCGCCGACGCTCACCGTCGGGAGATCCTCGACTCGCTGATCGGCGGCGAGAAGCCGGTCGGGACGATCGTGGACGACCTGTCGCTCTCCCAGCCCCAAGTCTCCAAGCACCTCCGGGTGCTCAGCGAGGTCGGCCTCGTCAAGTGCCGCGCCGCAGGGCGCCACCGGCTGTACCGGCTGGAACCGGCATGTTTCGGGCCGTTCCGAGAGTGGGTCGCCAAGTACGAGCTGGCGCTGAACGATCGGCTGGATCGGATGGGCGCGTATCTCGATGAGCTTCAACAGCAAGGAGACGTTCAGTGACATCCAAGAGGCATGGCTCCACCGTCGTCGAGTTCCCCAACGAGCTGGAGATCGTCACCACCCGTCAGTTCGACGCGCCGATCGAGCTCGTATTCGAGGTGCTCACGAACCCCGAACACGTGCGGCATTGGTTCGCCCCGTTCGAGGACGAGATGACGGTGTGCTCCATGGACCTGCGCGTCGGCGGGGACTACCACATGGTCTTCGTGACGCCGGGCGGGGTGGAGTGCTCGTTCCGTGGGACCTACGTGGAGATCGATCCCCCGAAGCGGATCGTGCAGACGTGGCTGTTCGAAGGTTGGCCGGGGGCGTGGGCCGACGAGACAGATGAGCTGGCCGAGGCCGACGGCGTCACCACGCTCACGATGACGATGGCCTTCCGCGACAAGGCCGGCCGCGACCAGATGACCAAGGGCGACGGCCAGGCCTCGAGCTTCGACAAGCTGGAGGATTACCTCGCCTCACTGCTAGAGGGAGACGCAACGAGTTGAAACTCCTCCTCACGTCCTCGGGCATCGCCAACGCGAGCATCGAGCAGGCGCTGGTCGATCTGCTGGGCAAGCCGATCAGCGAGTCGAACGCCCTCGTCATCCCTACCGCGATCTACCCCTTCCCCGGTGGTGGGAGCCACGCATGGGAGGCCATCAGCGGGAAGACCAAGAGCCGCTTCGCCGGATTGGGCTGGAAGTCATTGGGGGTGCTGGAGCTGTCCGTACTGCCCAGCATCGACGAGGAGTGTTGGGTCCCGGCGGTCCGCGAGACCGACGCCCTGCTGGTCTGGGGCGGCGATCCCGTGTTCTTGTCCTACTGGATGCGGCAGTCCGGCCTGGCGGAGCTCTTGCCGAGCCTGTCCGACGAGACTGTCTACGTGGGCGTCAGTGCCGGCAGCATCGCCACCGCCACCACGTACGCCGAGACCTACCACGAGCCGCGCCGCGGCCGCGGTGAAGAGATCTCGACCGAAGAGGTCGTGTTCGATGCTCCTGGTGGCGGACTGAAGATGATCGTTGTCCGGGCCGACGGACTTGGTCTGGTTGATTTTGCGATCATGCCGCACGTCGACCACGCGGATCACCAAGACATGGCCGTGGCAGAACAGTGGGCGGCGAGGATCCCGCTGCCGACGTACGCGATCGACGACGCGACTGCCATCAAGGTGGTCGACGGCGACGTGGAAGTCGTCTCCGAAGGGCACTGGAGGCTGTTCACCCCGTAGTGGCAGCAGGTCGCCGGAAGCACGGCTTCCTGCGCGGCGGTGATGGGGCAAGCTTTGCCCATGGACACCGATTCTTCCCAACTCGAGCTCGACGAGCACGGGCGACCCGAGCCTCCGGTCGCGGCGGACGAGACGACGATGATGCTCGCCTACCTCGACTACCACCGCGCCACCTTCGCCTGGAAGTGCCGCGGGCTCGGCTCCGACGGCCTCAATGCCAGGACTGCCGCTTCCACGATGACCCTCGGTGGGCTGATGAAGCACCTGGCGCTGGTCGAGGACGCATGGTTCTCCAAGTCGCTGCACGGCCGGGAGTACTCGCCGCCGTGGGACGCCGTCGACTGGGAGTCCGATCCCGACTGGGAGTGGCGCACCGCTGCCGACGACGCACCCGGAAGAACTGTGGGCGCTGTGGGAAGGCTCCGTTGGACGCTCGCGCCAGCTGGTCGCCGAAGCTCTCCGCGACCGTGGTCTCGAGCAAGCCGCCGTTCGAACCTGGCCGGACGGGCGGGCCCCGACCCTGCGCTGGATCCTCCTCCACATGATCGAGGAGTACGCCCGGCACAACGGCCATGCCGACCTCCTCCGGGAGGCGGTCGACGGCGAGACCGGCGAATAGACCGAATGGATCTCCCGCGGCACTTCGTGATCCGTGAGAGCACCCACCGAATCCACGATCCACTGACGCCGGCGAAGCTGGCCCGTCTCGGCGAGGCGCTACTGCTCCGGCCGGGCCAGCAGATGCTCGACCTTGCCTGCGGCTCAGGCGAGATGCTTTGCACCTGGGCTCGCGACCACGGCATCAGTGGAGTCGGAGTCGACCTCAGCTCCGCGTTCATCGAGATGGCACGAAATCGTGCCGCCGAGCTGGGTGTCGCCGCTCGAGTGAGGTTCGAGCATGGCGACGCCGCCGGCCACGTTGCCGCGGACCCGGTCGACGTTGGTTCGTGCATCGGGGCCACCTGGATCGGCAACGGCGTGTTCGGGACGATCGATCTGCTGCGTCGATCGTTGCGTGACGGCGGCCTGATCCTCGTAGGCGAGCCCTACTGGGTGCGTGTTCCCGAGACCGACGAGATCGCCCGGGCCTGCCACGCACGCGACCGTGAGGAGTGGCTGACGCTCCCCGACCTGATCTCCTCGTTCGTCGACAACGGGCTCGACCTGGTGCAGATGGTGCTCGCGGGACCGGACGACTGGGACGCCTACCACTGCCTGCAGTGGCTGAACGTCCGCCGGTGGTTGGACGCCAACCCGGCAGACGAGCTCTGGTGCCAGATGCGCGCCGAGCTCGACCGGGCGCCGGCGGATCATCTGGCTGCCCGGGAGCATCTCGGATGGGGAGTGTTCGCGTTGATGCCGCGCTGAGGTACGGCACCCGGCGCGCCTCCTTGCGAAACGGGGCGTAGATGGCTGGGACGGTCGCTGCTACGTTTCGAGATCAGCGAGCTCCGGCGCTGATGGATCAGTTCCCGGGTGAAGAGAAAGCAGGGAGCATCTGAGATGAGAAGGCTTCTTCTGTCCGGAATGCTTGCGGTGGCGGCCGTCAGCGGCTCGCTCGGGGCCGTCACGACCCTGCCCGCATCGGGAACGACTGCCGGCTCGTCGCGAACGCCGGCAAGCGGGAGCCTTTACTGGACGAACGAGCACTGGATCGGCACCGCATGGCTCAACGGGACCCACGTCGACGAGAGGCTCATCACCGGTGTATCGCCGTTCTTCAGCGGAAGCATCGCCATTTCCGGCGGTTACCTGTACTGGGCCAATGCCGGCAAGCCACCGATCAGGGACGGCGGGGGCACGATCGGCCGCGCCCGGCTCGACGGAACCGACGTCGACCGGCACTTCATCACCGGCGCCAGCCTGCCGGCCGGGGTGGCGGTCGCGGGCGGCTACATCTACTGGGCGAACAACCTCACCGGCAAGATCGGCCGAGCCCGCCTCGACGGCACCCATGTCGACCAGAAGTTCATCACCACGGCTCAGCCTGAGGGACCAGACGACGTCGTTGTCGGGTGCGGCTACATCTACTGGGCAAATGACTACAACATCGGGCGCGCAAGGATCGACGGAACAGACGTCGACCAGGATTTCATTCCCGTTCCGAACGGCCCGAGCGGGGCGTCCGGGGTCGCCGTCAACTCCCGGTACATCTACTGGACAGACGAGACTGCCGGCAGGATCGGTCGTGCTCTTCTCAACGGCACCGAAGTCAACCAGCGCTTCATCACAGGCGCCCACTTCCCCGAGGGAGGTCTCGCCGTGGACGCCCATTACATCTACTGGGCCAACAACGACTCCTCCACCATCGCCCGCGCCAAGCTCGACGGCACCCATGTCGACGAGCGCTTCATCACGGTGACGCGAAGGAACCTGTTCGGCCTGGCGGTGGATCCGGGCCAAAAATGATCGGCCCGCGAGCGCAAGCCGCTCGGTTGCATGGGACCCAAGAGGGACTGCTTCCCCGCCGGCTCGTCACGAGGCTCACTGAGCGTCGAGTCTGGCCACCAGGTTCACCTCCGGGACACCTGCAAGCGCCCGGCTGACGGGGCAGTCGGCCTTGGCACTCATGGCGTGCTCCACGAAGGCCCCCTCCTCGAGACCTGGAACAACCCCGACGGTCGTCAGGTCGATCTGGGTGATAGTCGGGGCTCCGTCGACCAGCCGGATGGTGACCTCCGCATCCGTGTGAATGCTCTCGGCCGGTGTCCCGGCGCGCTCGAGGAGGCTGGAGAGCGCCATCGAGAAGCAGGCTGCGTGTGCCGCGCCGAGGAGCTGCTCGGGGTTCGACCCGGGTCCATCCTCGAAACGCGACTTGAACGTGTAGCCGCCGCTGATCGAGTCGCCCGCCCTGAACTCCCCTGTCCCCGATCGAATCCCACCGCGCCACTCTGCGCTCGCTCTTGCAGACATTGTTCAGCTCCTTCCACTAGGGATCGCTTGAACTCTCTCACGTCGCCGGGTGAGGATCAGCCCGAATCGTCGGACGGTGGTTGGTCGTTGTGACGTGCGGGCACCGATAGAGGCGAAGGTGCACAACAGGTAGGAGAACGCATGTCCGACGAAGCTGAGGAGCCCGGGGAGCACAGTCCCGAAGCGGCTTTCGAGCGGACCCTAGACGAGGGGCGCCGTCGCCTGTCGAGAGGAGTCTCTGCCCTCACCGCGACCGGTCTCGTCGGTGGTCTCGACGTGGGAGTCGGTGTCCTCGCCCTGTTGATCGTCAAGCACGCGACCGACTCGGACATGTGGAGCGGGCTGGCGTTCACAATCGGCTTCGTCGCCCTCACCCTCGCGCGAAGTGAGTTGTTCACCGAGAACTTCCTCGTGCCGGTCGTCGCAGTGATCGCCCGGCAATCGACACTCCGCCGGCTGCTGCGACTGTGGGGAGGGACCTTCGTCTGCAACCTCTTCGCCGGGTGGGTTCTCATGTGGCTGATAATGGCCGGCCTGCCCCAGCTCCACGCAGTCGCCATCAAGGCAGGAACGCGGTACGTCGATTACGGGCTCGGATGGCGGGCCTTCGCGCCGGCGCTCCTCGGTGGATTGGTGATCACCCTCATGACGTGGATGCAACACGCGACCGAGTCGATCGGCGCCAAGGTCGTAGCGGCAGTGATCGCCGGCTTCCTCCTGGCGGCAGGGGCGCTCAACCACACGATCGTCGCCTCGCTCGTGATGTTCGCTGCGCTCCACGCTGGCCACGCCCCGTTCGGCTACCTGGACTGGATCCAGTCCGCCCTGTGGGCGGCGCTGGGCAACGTCGTCGGCGGGGTGGGGCTGGTCACCATCCTGCGCATCCTGCAGGTCCCCGAGCGCCTCGCCGAGAAAAGGGCGCACCCCGACCCGATCGTCACCGAGCGCAGCGCTGCCTGAACCGCAACTCCGAACAGCCCCTACCGACATGGATGGCCTGCCCGATGGGTATCGCAAGCGCAACGACCATGGGGGCGAGAAGGAGACGACATGGGAACCGGGATCATCGATGCGTTGCGCACGGACCATGAAGAAGTCCGGCAGATGTTTCGCCAGATCGAGTCGGCGACCGGCCAGCAGCGACAGGACCTCTTCCATCAACTCCTCGCCGAGCTGGTCCAGCACGAGGTGGCCGAGGAGGAGATCCTGCGCCCGGTGAGCAAGCGGGACGCGGGAGAGGAGGTCGCCAACGCCCGCATAGAGGAAGAGTCCAGGGCGGAAGCGTTGCTGAAGGAGATGGAGAAGATGGACGCCTCCTCGGCCGAGTTCGCCGAGAGCCTCATCAAGCTGCGCGACGAGGTCGAAGAGCACGCCGAGGCAGAGGAGTCCAAGGAGTTCCCGCTAGTGGAGGCGAAGGAGACGCCTGAGCGCCTCGAGCAGATGGGCAAGGCATACGAGATGGCAAAGAAGATGGCACCGACGCGCCCGCATCCCTCCACCCCCAACACGGCTGTTGCGAACATGTTGGTCGGGCCGTTCGCGGCGGTTGTCGATCGTGCCCGGGACTCGGTCCGAGATGCGATGAAGTCGGGTTCTTGAGATCGTGAGGCTCCGGCCGCAATCGTGCCGTTGAAGCACACCTCGGAGGCCGAGAGATGAAGGTCGTGGTCACGGGGGCTACGGGCAATGTGGGGACGCAAGTCCTCGACGTGCTGGCGGCGGACCCGAAGGTCGACGAGGTCGTCGGCCTGGCCCGGAGGCCGACGGATCGCGGCTGGCCGAAGACCGAGGTTCGCACGGTCGATGTCGTGGCAGACGAGCTCGGCCCGCACTTCGAGGGTGCGGACGCGGTGGTGCACCTGGCATGGCTCTTCCACCCGACGCGTGGCCCGGAGGTCACCTGGGACGTGAACGTCGGAGGCGCCACGCGTGTCATGGACGCCTGCGCCCGCGCCAAGGTCCCCACTCTGGTCGTCGCCTCCTCGGTCGGCGCCTATTCGCCGGGCCGCGGGAAGGTGGTGGGGGAGACTTGGCCGACGGCCAGCCTCCCGACAGCCGCATACGGGCGGGAGAAGGCCTACGTCGAGAGGCTGCTGGACGTCTTCGAGCGGGACCACCCGGAGGTGCGGACTGTCCGCATGCGTCCGGGGTTCATTTTCCAGCGGTCGTCAGGCACTCAGCAGCGCCGTCTGTTCGGGGGACCGTTCGTCCCCGCCTCGCTACTCAGGTTGCCGAGGATCCCCATCTTCCCGTTCCCGCACGGCCTGCGGTTCCAGGCGCTCCATGCCGCCGACGCGGCACGTGCCTACCACCTCGCCCTGATGACCGACGTGCGCGGTGCGTTCAACCTGGCCGCCGAGCCGGTGATCGATGCCGCGGCGATCGGTACGGTTCTTGGCGGTCACCCTGTCGACGTCCCGGCGCGCGCCGCCCGCGCCGCTCTCGGTGCGGCGTGGCTGTCCCGCCTAGTTCCCGCCTCCCCTCCGCTGTTCGACTTGGTGATGAGCCTGCCCCAGATGCGCACCGATCGCGCCCGCCGGGAGCTCGGCTGGACCCCTCGTTTCTCCTCGCTGGAAGCGCTGCGCGAGGGTCTCGGCGGGATGGCGCACGGCGAAGGTGGCGGCACGGCGCCGCTGGCAGCCGACTCCGCAGCCGAGCGCGCCGGCGAGGTCGTCAGCGGCGTTGGTGCCAGGGACAGGCCGTAGGCGAAAGCGGCGACCCGAGCGGGCCTAGATCGCGGTAGGCGAGTACGTCACGACCTATCCCTCGGTGGACTGCGAGGTTCTGGCCGCGGGGACGAAGCGCCCACTGATCAGGCGTCGCCTCCGGCCGCCGGCGGACGTTTGGTGAGATCACTCGCCGGATCGAAGCACTCTCGTCAGCCGGCAGCGGCAACCTCGACCCAGCTGATGAGGTTTCCGTCCGCATCCGCCTTCCGCCCGGCGTCACCGACCGTCTCGATCGCCGTGGCGACGATGCCCCGAGCCACGAGATCGGACACCAGCTGATCCAGGTCGCTGACCGAAATGGTCATTAGGGTTCTCCCGGCTCGCTCGGCGTCCTCGATCACGTACAGCCAGCCGTTGGAGGCCGACGCACCACATGACCTTGTTCTGGTTGGGAACGATGTCGGCCGTGCGTCCGAAGAGCTGCTCATACCAAAGCGTCGCCGCGCGTAGATCTGTGACCGGCACACTCGCGAAGAGAACCTCCATGGTCATCCACACAGCGTGCCGGTGATCCCGGCCTGGGGCGGGCAGAATCCGAACGGGGCTGGTGACACCTCATCTGTCAGAAGCACAATGGCGAGGCGGGATCGAAACGACGAGTCGGCCGACCAACAAGTTCAGCGCAACAAGCAGAACTCGTTTCCCTCCGGGTCGCAAAGGTTGATCAGCGAGTCGTTGGGCTGGACGGGTGCGACCGAAGCCCCCAGCGCCTTGAGTCGCTCGAGCTCGTAGTCGACGTCATCGCACGCGAGGTCGAGGTGCATCCGATTCTTCACGACCTTGTGCTCGGGCACCGTCTGGAAGAAGAAGCGCGGCCCAGTCGTGCCCTCGATGAGAACATTCGGATCCTCTTCTGGGCTGTCGATACCACGCTCGCGGAGGCGTTCCAGCTCGGCGTCGTCGTAAGGAGCGACCGTGTAGCCGTCGAGCACCGACGCCCAGAACCGCGCCTGGCTCGCAGCATGGCGACAGTCGACGACCACATCCCGAACGGAAGCCATTCCGTGAGCGTACATAGCCCGTCCGAGACGCGAGGCGCCGCGCGATCATCGTGGCGGTGGTCGCTCGTCGCCGGACGGACCACGCTCCGGCACGACATCACCTGAGCCCTCAACAACCAAGCATCCAGGAGACCTCATGAGCACCGTTGTCATGCACGCGGTCGTTTCCGTCGACGGCTTCATCGCCGACGACGCAGACGATGTCGGTCCCCTGTTCGACTGGTACTTCAACGGCGACACCGAGATCGTCGAAGGTGGCTCGTTCAAGGTGTCGCAGACCTCATCTGCCTACGTCGCGCCCATGTGGGCGAGCATCGGTTCGATCGTCATCGGGCGCCACCTCTTTGACCTCACCAACGGCTGGGAGGGGTCGCCGCCGGCGGGCCACCACGTCGTCGTGGTATCTCACCGACCCAAGCCCGACGGCTGGCACCCCGAAGCGTCCTATCAATTCGTCGACGACGTGGCACAGGCGATCTCGGCGGCGAAGGTTCTCGCCGGCGAGGGCATCGTCGCCTTGGCGGCGGGAGACGTCGGAGGGCAGGCAATCGCCGAAGGCCTGGTGGACGAGGTGGCGATGGATGTCGTCCCCGTCGTCTTCGGCACGGGCAAGCGGTACTTCGGGTCGGCCGAAGGTCGGCTGTTGCTCGAGGACCCGCACACCGTGATCCAGGGCGACCGGGTCCTGCACCTGAGGTACCGAGTTCGCCGATGACGCTCCTGCTGATGTCGCTCGTCCTTGCACCGGCTTGCGTTGGTAGACACGACACCAGCGGGAACGTCGCGACCAACTGGTGACTCGGTGTCCGAAGAGTCCGCATGAACGAGATGTCATTGGGAATACAACGCGGAGATCTGTGAACGGATACCGGTTAAAGGATTCCACTTCCCGAGACGACTCGGGTGCTAGCCAGGGCAGCGCACATCAAGGCGAGTGGTTCAGACCGCGTGACGGAGAAGTCGACGCCCCCTGCCCGAGGTGCCGCGCGGTTGAGTCGGGGGCGGTGCTGTCGCCGCCTTGGCTCTTCCGAGATGGGCTGAGTACCCGGCTTCGAGCTGTGGTGGCCACTTGGAGGTGGGACGACCGCCTGACCACCCCCAGAGGAGCGGCGAGCCGCTGTGGGGCGATATCCAAGGTGAGCTTGAACGGCGCCAGTTCTGCTGCGTGCTACTGGACGACCATGAGCGTGTTGCCCTCCGGGTCGCGCAACCAGAACATCGGCGGCACCAGATCTCCCATCCGGCTGACCTCAGCATCGACGTCGACGCCGGCTTGGCGGAGTTGCGCGTGGTAAGCGTCGATATCGTCCGTCTGGAGACTTATGCCGGTCTCCCGCTTACCGACCGCGCCCTCGTGCGGCGGAGGCGCGAGGGCAATCGTGGTCGCTTCGTCGCCGAGGCCGACCTCGATCCAGCGGTAGCCGTTGCCGAAAGGCACGTCGACACGCTTTTCGAAGCCGAGCTTGGTGACGTAGAAGTCGACGGCGCTGTCTTGGTCGCCAACCGGAATGATCACCGTCGCGATCTTGTTCGCTCGGGTCGTGCTCGCTGACATGGATCCTCCTGATAGCTGGCTGACTTCAACCGTATAGACGACCTGACCATCCGTAAATCATCGCCCGATCCGATCTGGCCCGGCGGAACGTCTGCCTGAGTCACCGGCCGATCCCGCTGGGACGTTGCCACCCGCTCCGGCCCTGCCGCTGGTGACGATGAAGGAGTGACCGACGCCGATGTTGGGTCATAGCGCCGGGACTACCGGCTGCGGCCTCAAGGTGTCGCACCTGATAGTACGGTGTTACACTTGGTTGATGCCGACTACCCGTCCTCGTTACGTGATCACCGAGACAGATGAGGTGGCCCGGGCCCTCGACGCTGCGGCAGAGCGCTGGCCGGAGGACCGTGATAGTCGCTCGAAGCTCGTGGTTCACCTGCTCGAGGAAGGGTGCCGTGCAATCGGAGAAGCACACGGACAAGCTGTGGCGGATCGACGCGAGGCACTTCGGCGTACGAGCGGCGTGCTCACCGGGCTCTACGGAAGCGACTACCTGCACCGAATCCGGGAGGACTGGGCGGAGTGATCGTCATCGACGCGTCGGTGCTCATCGCTCACCTCGACGCCGAGGACGCCCATCACGATCGGGCAGAGTCACTACTCGAGTTCTTGGCAACGAGTCCGCTTTCGGCGAGCCGAGTGACCCTTGCCGAGGTCCTTGTCGGGCCAGCGAGAGCCGGCAAGATCGAGTTGGCGATGGCGGCGCTCTCGCAGCTGGGTGTGCTCGGTCTGGGTCTCGATCTGGATGCCCCGGCGCGTCTCGCCGGCCTGCGTGCGGCGACCGGGCTCAAGTTGCCGGACTGCTGTGTCCTGCTGGCGGCCGAGCAAGTGAACGGTGCCGTCGCCACGTTCGATGAGCGACTGGCCGCGGCGCTCCGGCTGCTGGGGATGGTCCTCGTCGAGGCGTAGGTGGGCGCGGAGCACCTTTTGGCGTGACTGAGCCCTATTAAGAGGGCGACGCCCGCCGTCGCAGCGGGGGCTTGAGCGTTGGGATTCCGATGACGACTGGTGCCGTGAACCGCCCCGACTGTCGAAACGCTCCCTTTTTTGGGTCTTCGTGGCGACGTGTCACCCGCCACGATGATGGGACCACCCTTCCGCCAACGAGAAGGGACCACCTTGCGCTCTCATCAGCGTCGGCGACGAGATGATGACGGACTGACATCACGGCGTCGGCCCGGCGTGGGACCGCCTGCCGCCGGGACCTCACTTGCTCGGTGTGGTCTCTCCGAGTCGTAGCCGATTCCCGTCTGGATCGACGAGATGAACCTCACGGCCCCAAGGCTGCCCCACGACCTCGCAGCCGAACTCACGAGCGACCGCATCCAAGTCGCCGACCCGCAGATAGACGAGGCCATGGGGCGGTGCGTCGCCAGTGTGCTCTGACAGGAAGAGGCGGGCGCTTCCCTCGTGGGCTATTGACATGAAAGTCGGGAACCCTGGCTCGAAGCGATGCTCCCACTCCACCTCGTAGCCGAGCCGGCGGTACCAGGAAGCGGAGGACTCTGCTGCTGTCACTCTCAGGACGGGGATGGCCTCTTCCACGAGGCCATAATGGCCGATCTGATCGGGCTGCTCTGCGTTAGAGGGCGCCCAATGAAGGCTTGGCACGTGGCGCTCGGGCAGGCTTCTCTGGAACGCCGAGTCCACGAAGGGCATCGCGCCGTCGCAGCGCGGTCGAGATCGCTCGCGTCGATCGCCTGTCGCACTTCAGTGTCGTCCTGGTCGAACAGAGCGACGAGCAGGAGCGCCGGCAGAACCGAACATCCCTGATCCTGCGCGAATCCCTCGGCCGCCGCCGAGACCTGTGGGAGGCGCATCCCCGGCGACGACGTGCCGGCGGATCACCTCAGCGTGTGGGAAGGAGCATCAGCAGCGTCATCGGATCGACCGGCGACTCGGTGAAGCCGTAGTGCTCGTAAAACCCCTTCGCGTCTTCGTCCTTGGCGTGGACAAGGAGGACGCGGACTCCTACGGCCGAGGCGACTTCGACGGCTTTTGCCATGAAGTGCTTGAGTAGCGCCCCTCCGAGCCCCTGGCCGGCATGGGAGATGTCCACCGCCATGCGCCCAAGAAGAATGGCCGGCGATTCCTCGGGCTGATTGCGACCGAACGCTTTCGGTGCTGACGATCGGATAATGGAGGCGGTCGACGACGCGTAGAACGCAACCACGCGATTCGAGCCCGCCTCGGTGACGACCCAAGTCCGGCTCGTTCCGGATGCCCGGTTGCCGAGGGCTCGCCGCACCAGCCAGATGTTGAGCGCCGGCTTGCCGCAGTCGAAGTCATCGAGAACGTGCCCGCTGCTGAGAAGCAGCGGGCCGTCGTAGTTCAACGACTCTGCTCTTCCAACACCGACGGTGTGGCGAGGAGCGCGACCATGGAGGGAGGAAGGGCCGCCGGTCCGGAGAGCAGCGCCTGCAGATCAAACCATGCCTTCTCGTCTGCGGTAAACACCCGCCTGTCGGCGAGATCCATCTCGGCAGCCTCGACGGCGTGTCGGAGCACATAGTCGCTCGTGGATTCGCCGCGGGCCTCCGCTGCCCGGCGTAGCACGGCGTTCTGTGCGAGCGTGAGCCTCAAGTTCAAGCGTTCAGTCTTGATGGCCATCGGCCCAGTGTACGTCGTCTGACGTACAACCGTCACGGACCTTCGGCCTGGCAGGACCTCCAGGGCGCTGGCTCTCTCGCGCACGGGCCGGCGCCGCTCGGTGTACCACGCTCGAGCGGGAAGGTCGGCGCGACTACACCGTTGACATATGCGCCATGAGGAATATATTAGCCTTGTGGTGCGCCCTCCCACGACAGTGGACGTGTTCACCGCGATTGCCGAGCCGCACCGTCGCGAGATCATGGACGCGCTGGTCGGAGGCGAGAAGGCAGTCGGGACGATTGTCAATGACCTCTCGATCTCCCAGCCCCAGGTTTCGAAGCACCTTCGGGTGCTGAGCGACGCGGGACTCGTGAGATGCAGGGCGGAAGGGCGTCGTCGCCTCTACCGGCTTGACCCGGCACCCCTACGCCCGCTGTATGAGTGGATGGCTACGTACGAGCAGATCATGAATGAGCGGCTAAATCGGATGGACGACTATCTCAAGCAGCTCGAATGACAAGGAGAGCGATAATGACTCATCATCGCCGTCGAACCGCGGTGCGCACGTACCCGAGCGAGCTCGAGATTGTCACCGCTCGAATGTTCGACGCTCCGATCGGACTCGTCTTCGACGTCTTGAGGGAGTCCAGATCGTTGGCCCCTTCTATGGCCGCTAGGAAGTTCCACGTCCATTGAATGCCAGTGGCGAGGATCCGGCTGCAGCGTGCGCCGCAATGGTGACCGTGAATCCGGCACATAGCCGATCAGTCAGGACGTGGACGACCTCTCAGGCGTGCCTATCCAGGAGCCCGAAGAGGCGCAGGGCGAGGAGACGCGGGCCACTTTGGCTGAGAAATAGTTCCAGCCCGCAGGTCTCGCGGGCGTCAGAGTTCACCCGTCACGTCATTACGCTGCGCGAGAATCCGGCACCCTCCAAGCGGCGCCAGTGTGATGGCTCAATTACCGCCACCTACGGAGAATGACGCGACGCGTCGCTCCTCCGCGGAGCGCCTCGCCCTCGCCGTAGCGCTCATAATCGCGGCTTTTGTTGGCGATCACTGAAAATCGCGATCTGTGATCACACGAAGTCGCGATCCGCGATCAGCGAAAGTCGCGATCGAGGGTCGCTGGCACTCCTCGGGGGCAGACTCTAGCGTCCACCCCCTTTGCCCGTCTGGTCCTGTGGCTTGTCGACAGTGAGCACCGCCTCGGCGAGCGCCCCGTGCTCACGGACGCGCCACGACGGACCTCGGATGTTGAACACGACGGCGCGGTGCAAGAGACGGTCGAGGATGGCGGCGGCCACGACGTCGTCGCCGAACAGCTCGCCCCACGAGGGCAAGCCCCTGTTGGTCGTCATCAGAGTGGGTGCCTGCTTGTCGTAGCGGTGGCTGACGACCTGGAAGAACGCGCCGGCCGCCTCACGAGCCATCGGCAGGAGCCCGACGTCATCGATCACAAGGACGCTCGGTGCGGTGTAGTTGCGGAGCTTGTGTGTGAAGTTCCCCTCCACCCTGGCCCGTGCCAGGGTCTGCACCATGTCCTCGGCGGTGGTGAAGTAGCCGCGGTAGCCAGCCTCGACAGCACGGGTGGCGAGCGCCACGGCGAGGTGCGTCTTGCCGCAGCCGGGCTGGCCCAACAGGCAGATCGATCGGCCCTCTGCGACGAAGCGCAGGGTGGCGAGATCATCGACGAGCTTGCGGTCGACGCTCGGCTGGAACGAGAAGTCGAAGTCCTCGATCGTGCGCCGGTAGGGGAAGCGGGCGTAGCGGAGTCGCGCCTGCAGGCGTCTGTTGGAGGTGGCAGAGGACTGCTCTGCGATCACCGCCGCCAGGTACTCGACGTGGCTCCAGCCCTTGTCCCTGGCCTGTTCTGAGAGGGTGGCGAAGCACTCGGCGGCACGGCCGAGCTGCAGGTAGCCGAGGTCCTCTTTCAGCTGCTCGTATGGCGAGACGGAGTCGTTCACGGCAGCTGCCCGCTGCACTCGCAGCCGCCGTAACGAGCGGCGAGGTCGGGAACCTCGACCTCGTAGTCGCCCTCGCCGAGGTCGAGTCGTGCCGAGGTCGCCGCCGGGACGGTGCCGTTGCCGGTGATCAGCGTCAGCTGCGGGCGGGTCCGGCCGAGGGCGATGGCCTCGCAGGCGGCCAGGTGAGCCGGGTCGAAGACCGGCTCGGTGGCGCCTCGCCGCAGCTCGTGACGCCCGACGAGGCGAGTGCCGAGGTGGATCTCGAGGATCTGCGAGCCCACCTCGACGCGGCAGGTGACCTTGTAGCCGAGCGCCTCGGGGCTGACCGAGTAGGCAACGCCCTGCCACTCGACGAGCGGCCAGGCGCGGATGGACACGGCGGTCCTCGACGTAGGCGGTGTCGAAGCGCCGCCGGGGGAGGTCCCGCAAGAAGCGCTTCTCTGAGGCCAAGCGCTCGACGGGTGGCTCACCCGTCGTCGAGTGGGGACGGGGATGGACGCGAGTCAGCCAGGTACTCAGCTCCGCGTGAGCTCAGCTCGGCGAGGTCGCGGGGCGGCCCGAGGGCGTCGCACTCGTTGAGGAACGTCTCTTTCAGGTCTCTGAACGGGCGCTCGGTCTTGCCCTTGCGCTTGGCATCGCCCGCCTGGCAGACGGCGAGCTCGATCGAGTGGTGGCGGGCGAACTCGACAGCCGGCGGATGCAGCTTGAAGCGCTTGCCCTGCGACGTGCCGAGCGCCCCCATCCGGTCGGTGCGGGTGATGCGGGTGACGCCGCCGACCTCCTCGAAGAACGACACCAGGCCTTCGAAGGTGTGCTCCCGGTCGAGCGATGAGGCGAACCACCAGCGCCGGTAGCGGCTCCAGCACAAGATGGCGCCGAAGCAGTGCACCTCCCCGAGCCCCCAACGCTCCGTCCAGGCGCTGCAGTCGGACCAGTCGAACTGGCATTCCTCGCCGGGAGCGGTCTCGATCGGCACGCTGACGGCCGGTGCGGCACGAAACCGCGGTCCGCGCCGATCGCGCACGTGGCGAACGACCGACGGGTAGCTGCCGGTGAAGCCCTCGGCCCGGATGATCTCGAAGATGCTCGTCGCCAGCAGCGCCGGCGACGAGGTCAGCAGCTCGGAGATCCGCGCCGCCCGTCTGCTCGTCGATCACCGCCGCCGCCGGTGCAACTGCCCTCCTCGCCGGCGGGCCACCGGTCTCCAGCCACTTGGAGATGGTCGCCGGATGGTAACCGAGCTCCCCGGCGATCTCTCCGATCGTCTTTCCCTGACGGCGCATCGCCAACAGGTCCATGTACTCCTCCTGGGTCATCATGCGGGGTGGCTCCTCCGGTTCTCGGTGCTTGGTCGCCCGAGAGACTGGAGGAGCCGCTCGCCCCGCTGGTGGATGGTCTCAGTGAGGAGTGCTGGCTCTTGTCAACCGCGACTTTCGTTGATCACAGATCGCGAGTCGCGGTGATCGTGGAACGCGGAGATTCGTTGAACGCCCAACAGCTTTCGTATATCCACGCGAGCCAGCCGACGCACCACTGGATGAACTACCTTCCGGACCAGATGTCGCGGACGTCTCAGCCGTGCCGGATCGCTCAGACGAAGGAATCGATGGGCACTCTTCGTGAAGTCTTTAGCCAAGGACGCGGACCGTGGGCTCCGCTTCCCCTCGATCGCCCAGCCGCACTCCCAACCCTCGCAGGGCCCGATGAACAGCTCGCGGTCCAGGCGGGCCTCGGCGATGGTCGTGGCCAGCGTTGAAGTTCGCTCAAGGTCACGGTCCGTGGATAGCGGGGAGGGTGGGGCGGTACGGTCGGTTGGTGCACTGGCTGCATCGCGTCGGCCACATCAGTAGGCTGCACTCCGACACCCGCAAGTGAAGAAGAAGTGATCAGTGGACGGAGGGTGGTGAATGAGCGAGGCCCTACCACTACTATTTTCTGGCACCGTCTCTCTCCTGCCGTCTGCCGTCGGTCGACATCGTGCGATTCAATCTAGATATCGTTGCCAATTTCGGCTCTCTGACGCAGGGAGCTGGGACGCGATGGTTCTTCTATGGGATGGCGAAGTCTCACCAGGAGAATCGTCCGCGGCCATCATCGTGCCGGGTGCAGGCTTCGAGCTTTGGTCGAGCCTCGATCTTCCGACGGAGCTGGGGATGTTTGAGGGTAATAAGCAGATCGGGAGGTGTGAGGTGCGCAACGGGTATAGATTGGTGAAGGTCAGTAGGCGCCCCTCGTGAAAGTTCGCGATCAGGGCCGGATTGCCCTAGTCCTCACAGCAGCCCACACGGAGCCCGAGCGGTGATGCAGCATCACGCAGGGGTCATTGAGAAGCGCGGGATGCACGGGACGCACTCCCTGTGGCGTTGGCGCTGTTCATGCGGAGCGTCATCCGGGGGCAGGTGGCTACGTTCCGACGTCGAAGCGCAGAAGGCCATCTCGCGCCACTTGGCGGGCGTTGGCGTTCAAGGCGAGCTATCGGTCGACGTGAGAGCAGCGGAGGAGCCGATGGACCGCAAATGAAGACGGTCAGCTCGAACCTGTGGCGCTCAGGGATTCATCGCCGACTCCTATCCACCCCGTGCGCCCCGGCTCCATGCCGCGCGGCTGAAACTGTCGCCAAGGCGGTTCGGCCGGAGCAGCAGCAGCAGCTGTCAGCAGCTGTCATGTGTGGCGTGTGTGGCGCCATCGCGCACGAATCGCGCACGCCGCCAACCGGCAAGAAGGAGAGACGGTCCTAAGACCGGCTCTTACCTGGACTGTTGCGTGTGGAGGTGAGCGGACTCGAACCGCCGACTTCCACGTTGCGAACGTGGCGCTCTACCAGCTGAGCTACACCCCCGGGAGGCCTGGCGGGACCTGGCCGGAACAAGCAGCGTAGCGGAGCGATCGCCTGAGGTTGATCGGCGGACGAGGCTGAGTTCTCGGACTGCACGACCCCAGAGAGCAGACGCGGTAACAGGTCGTACTCATCAGACCCTTGCGCCGAGGGACCCGATCAGACGAGCACGACCTCCATCGGCACGGTGTCCTCGAAGGGATCAGGCTCAGGAGTCCCGGCCCGCAGCGGTCCCACATGGCACATTCCCGCAGCGCCGGCGACGACCGGGGCGGGGACCCGCAGCTCGTTGCCGCCGTGCAGGTAGATCACCTTCCGGGAGCGCTCGAGGGCGAGCCTGTGGAGGTACACGAGCAAGCCGATGTAGACGGCGGCCAGTGCCAGCATCATCAGCGACACGTCCCAGGCGACCCGCAATGAGGGCACGCTGCCGAGGACGACCGTCACGAACAATGCCCCGCCCAGATATGCCAGCACCCGGCGGCGGCGCTGGGAGGTGACAGGTGCAGGAGCCGGTACTGCCCGCTTGCTCGCCACAGGCCTTGGGACCTCGGCGGGACCGCTCATAGCCACGCGGGAAACCGGCCCGATCGGACCGGCGTAGGTGCCCGCCTGCTGCGAGGCGGCGACGAGACGGGGATGCGCCAACCGCAACACGCGGAGGCTGTCGTGGAAGCGGTCGACGGAGACGACGGTCTCACGTTCTGCCATCTTCCGCAGGATCATCGGTGTCAGGGCTGCGATCCATACAAGGACCAGGATCAGGATGATCGCGGCGCCAGCGCTCATGCGTTCGCTCCTCGGCCTGCTCGATTGGGTTGCGACCCTACCGCCGGGGCCGCTCAGACTGGTGGATGGTGCGCTCAGGATTCAGGCATTGCGGCGGGTCTTTCGCCGCGGCGCCACGTCCCCGATCGCCCTCCCGTCTTCTCCCACAGAGCGAGCTCGCCGATCTTCATCGATCGGTCGGCAGACTTGCACATGTCGTAGATGGTCAGCGCCGCCACCGCGCAGGCGGTCAGCGCCTCCATCTCGACGCCGGTCCGGTCAACGGTCTCGACCTGCGTCTCGACCTCGACGTAGTCGTCGCCGAGCGTGAAGTCGATGTAGACGGATCCGACGAGCAGGGGGTGGCAGAGGGGGATGAGGTCGGCGGTGCGTTTTGCGGCTTGGATGCCCGCGATACGTGCAGCCCCGAGGACGTCGCCCTTCGTGATGGCATTGCTGGCGACCTTGGCCGTGGTCTCGGGGAGCATCTCCACCCGGCAGCGGGCGAGCGCCCTCCGGTGCGTCGCCTCCTTGGGAGTGACGTCGACCATCCTCGCCCGGCCGAGAGGATCGACATGAGTGAGACCACGCTCGGGCATTGGGGAGAGCTTATTTCCCCCGGCCGACCCCTGCCGAAGTCCTAGTACGAACGCCCTGAGCAGGAACGACCGGGACGGGTGCTGGCGATCTCGTGCGCAGTAGGCGACGTCCTACGTAGGTTGCTGCACACCGGATGCGGCCCAAACGGCCGCGCGAGTACCCGCCGACCTGGCCCGAACGGCCGCTCGACTACCCGCGAATGCGGCCCTAACGGCCGCATGACCACAGCGGATGCGGCCTGAACGGCCGCACGGGCTATCCGCCGATCTGGCTCATCGACCTCGCCGGACGGATGAACTCGACCCTGCCGATCATGTGGCCAGCCCACTTCGTCCCGACGGCGGCGACGATGGCGCTGACCAGGTCGTCGTCGGAGCCGCCGCCCCGCAGGATCGCCCGCAGGTCGAACTCGTCGGTGGCGAACAGGCATGTGCGGAACTGCCCCTCGGCAGTGATCCGCACCCGGTCGCAGGACGAGCAGAACGGCCTGGTGACCGAGGCGATCACGCCGAACTCACCGCCGCCGTCCTTGTAGCGCCAGCGGGCTGCCGGCTCGCTCCCGACCGGGCCCGAGCCGACCGGCTCCACCGGATAGACAGCATCGATGGCGGCAACGATCTCCTCGGCCGGCACGACCTTGTCGATCGTCCAGGCCCCGCTGGCGTCGAGAGGCATGAACTCGATGAACCGGGGCTGCACGCCCCGCTCCCGCCCGAAGCGGGCGAAGTCCACCATCTCGTCGTCGTTCACGCCCCTTACGAGGACCGCGTTGAGCTTCACGGGAGCAAACCCGGTAGCCAGCGCAGAATCGATCCCGTCCATCACCCGGTCGAGCGCATCGCGGCCCGTCATCGCTGCGAAGCGATCCGCCCGCAGCGAGTCGCAGGAGATGTTCAGCCGCTGCAGCCCGGCGTCGCGCAGCTGCTCGGCGAGCAGCCCGAGAGTCGCCCCGTTCGTCGTCATCGAGAGGTCGATCGGCTCCCCGTCGGGCCGGCGGAGGTTGGCGAGCATCGAGACGAGCCGGGGCAGGTGGGCACGCACCGTCGGCTCGCCGCCGGTCAACCTGATCCCGTCCAGCCCGAAACGCTCCACGAACACCCGAGCCAGCCTCACGATCTCCTCGAAGCTGAGCAACTCCTCGCGAGGCAGCCATTGCATGCCCTCGCTCGGCATGCAGTACGTGCAGCGGAAGTTGCAGCGGTCGGTGACCGAGATGCGGAGGTCCTTGACGACCCGTGAGAAGCCGTCGACGAGCGGAGTCGTTACCACTCCATCAGCCTACGGCGACGAGAGCAGTAGCAGGTCCACGGCCTCACCTTGCCGGACGCCGTCCCCGTCCGGCAACAGCGCCAAGGCGTTGGCTGTGGCCATCGCCCCCAACTGGTGCGAGCCCTGGCCGCCGGCCGACCGCGGCGACTAGCCGGCCGTCCTCCCCGAAGGTCGCCACCACTCGCAGCAGGTGCAGCTTGCCGTCGGGATGGCGCCCGAAGTCCTCGCCGGCGACCGCCCTGATCGTGCGGCGCATCGCCGGCTGCCTGCCGGCCATCAGCCGCAGCGCCGGCCGTGCCAGCAGCTCATAACTGACGATCGAGGAGACCGGGTTGCCAGGCAGGCCGAACACGGGTCGCCGGCCAGGCTCGATGAGGCCGAAGGCGAAGGGCTTCGCCGGGCGGATCGCAATCCCGATCGAGCGCATGAAGCCGCCCCGCTCGGCGGCCAGCTTGTCCAACACCACCTTCACGTAGTCGAAGTCGCCAACGCTGACCCCGCCGCTCGTGAGGATCGCGTCGCATCGCTCGAGGGCCCCGGCCAGGGTGTTACGGACGACGGCCTCGTCGTCGCGGGCGATCCCGAGGTCCACCGCCTCGAAACCGTCGCCGGCCACAGTCGCCAGCAGCGTTCGCCGGTTCGAGTCACGGATCTGGCCGGGCCGCAGCTCGCCTCCCCCGTCGACCAGCTCGTCGCCGGTCGAGAGCACGCCGACGACGGGGCGCCGGTGCGCTCGCACCGCGTCGATGCCGAGGCTCGCCAGCACACCGAGCTGCGCCGGGCCGAGCTCCGTCCCGGTTTCGAAGACCAGGGTGCCGGCGGCGATGTCGCTCCCGACCCCGCGCACGTGGTCGCCCCCTCGGGCGGGCACCCTGATCAGCACCTCCTCGGGGGTCGTCGCGGAGACGCCTCCGCCTCCGGCCGGCGAGGTGTTCTCGACCATCACGACGGCGTCGGCGCCAGCCGGGAGCGGGGCGCCCGTCATGATCCGGGCAGCCTGGCCGGGACCGAGGGAGGTGGAGGGTGCGTGGCCGGCGGCGATGGTTTCGAGGACGGAGAGGCGAGAAGGAGCCTGCTCGGACGCCATCGCCGTGTCGGCGGCGATGACTGCGTAGCCGTCCATCGCCGAGTTGGCGAACGGGGGAGTGCTCTCGGGGGCCACCACCTGCTCGGCGAGAACGAGGCCGAGGGCGTCCGCCAGAGCAACCCTCTCCGCCGGCAGCGTCTCGCAGGACGCGAGGACCAGTTGCTGCACTTCGGCGAGCGGCGTGAGAGCCATGCCGCCTATACTTAGCACTCGTAAGGGTGGAGTGCTAAGGGGCTGCGACGCGGGCGGACCGCCCCGCAGCACCAGGGAGATAACGGATGCCGACGTACGAGTACCGCTGCAGGCAGTGTGGCGAGCGCCTCGAGGCCGTCCAGGCCTTCAGCGACGCTCCGCTGACGGTTTGCCCGGCATGCGACGGGGAGCTGCGGAAGGTCTTCGGCAGCGTCGGCATCGTGTTCAAGGGAAGCGGCTTCTACAAGACCGACAGCCGGTCGCAGAGTGCCACCTCGACGGCGGCGTCCTCGTCCTCCGAGAAGAGCGAAACCTCCAAGACCGAGGCGGCCAAGAGCGAGACGAAGACCGAGTCGAAGGCCGAGAGCAAGCCCGAGACCAAGGCGGAGCCCGCCTCGACCTCGAAGACCGCGGCCGCGGCGGCTGCCTCATAGCTCGGACGTCGACGGCACGATCCGCGGCCGCCACTCGCGGGCGGCGTCGAAGTGGCGCCCGACGACACGCCCGTGGCGCAGCGCCTCCAGGAACGACGGTGCGTCGCTGAAGTCGGGCATCTCGACGTAGGCGGATCCCAGGGCCTCCGGCACGTGGGCATCGCTGCCGGCACCTCGCGCCAAGCCATGCCCGTCGGCGAACGACAATGCCGCCTCGTTCAGATGCTGCAGCGAGGTCTTGGCGTTGAGCACCTCGACGACGTCGATCAAGCCTTCGCCGGCGAGTCCGGCCAGCGCACGATCCGACAGCCGGTGCCGCATCGGGTCGAAAGGGTGCGGGATGTAGACGAGCCCTCCCTGCCGGCGGATCACCTGCGCCGCCTCGGCAGCCGAGCGCATCCCGGGCGCCAGCCTCTCGCTCAGGAACAGGCCGATCACCTCGCCCTCCGGGGTCCGCTGCTCCTGGCCTACGACGACGCGGCACGCCAGCCTTCCGGAGGCTGCGAGAGCGAGAGCACCGGCGATCGTCCCGTGGTCGGTGATGCAGAGCACGTCCAGCCCTGAAGCCGCCACCGCTCCGACGAGCTCGTCCGGTGTCGTCGTGCAGTCCCCCGACCACATCGTGTGCGAATGGCAGTCGACCCGGACCGTGCCCGCCGGCCGAGGCAGATCCTCGTCAGGCACCGCTCATCGACATGCCGGCGATGGCGAGCGTCAGCCCGCAGGAGTTGCCCGGCAGCCACTCGAGATCGGACCCGATGGCGACGATGTGCTGCAGCATCCGCTGGATGGTCGATGCGACGGTGATCTCGCGCACCGGTTCCGCCAGCGCCCCGTCGCGGATCATCAGTCCCGACGCCCCGACCGAGAAGTCGCCCGAGACGGTGTTGACGCCCGAGTGGATACCGGTCACCGACTGCACGAACAGGCCCTCGCCGACCGACTGCAACACCCCCGCCTCGTCCAGCCGGCCGGGCGCCGGCGAGACAGCGCGGGCACCGACCGTCGGCGTTCCCTTGAACCCGGCACGCACCGCTGAAGCCGTGGAAGCTGCCCCCGCCAACCGCCCGGCGTAGGTGTCGTAGAGGTAAGCGGTCAAGCGTCCTTGCTCCACCAAGGTCACGGGGCGGGTGGCCAGACCTTCGGAGTCGTAGCGGGCCGCCCCGAAGGCGGCTGGATCCGTCGGATCCTCTACGAGCGTCAGCGTCGGCGCCGCCACCGGCTCGCCGAGCCGGCCGGCGAAGAGCGAGCGGCCCTTTGCCACCTCCTCGCCCGACAGGGTCCCCGAGAGGATCGACAAGAGCGTCGCCGCGACTCGCTTGTCGAGCACGACGGTGACGGTGCCGGAGGGAGGTTTCGTGGCGCCGAGCATCCGCACGGCCCGCATCACCGCGTCGTCGGCGGCCCTCTCGACGTCGAGATCGCCCGGCGCCCTGCCGGCCGAGTAGCCGGTCCCGGTCTGGACCTCGCCGGAGTCTCCCTCGGCGGCCACCACCATCGTCGAGACGTGGGCGCCTGTCCGCCGCCCCGTCGCCTCGATCCCGGTCGACGTGGCTATCGCCGACTCGGACGCCGAGTCGTGGTAGTCGGCGTTCGGCACCTGGCGGATCCTCTTGTCACCAGCCTTTGCCAGCTTCTCCAGCTCGAGTGCCATCGCGACCTTGTCGGAAGTGGCAAATGAGGAGAGCTCCGATCGCCAGAGGTCGAGGTCGGCCGCCTCGACACCGTCCGGCTCCGCCAACCCGACGTGCTCGTCCGGCGTGGCGAAACGCGGCGTTGTCACGGGCCTCCGCCAACGCCTCCCGAGCCGCTGGCTCGTCGAGCGAACCGACGCTGGCGAATCCCTGGCGCCCTCCGGCGATCACCCGAACGCCGATGCCCGCGGATTCGGCGCTGGCGAGGCTCTCGATCTCTCCCTCGTAGATCCGCACGTCGGTCTGGCGGCTCCAAGCGACGTACACCTCGACCTCCTCGCCGACGCCGGCCGCCCCGGCGAGGCGACGGGCGATGTCGAGCAGCTCAGGCACCTGCCGTTCCTCCGATCGTGACACCCGACACCCTGAGCGTCGGCTGCCCGCACCCGACCGGCACGCTCTGCCCGTCCTTGCCGCAGGTGCCTTGGGACATGCCGAAGTCGTTGCCGACGGCATCGATCTTGCGCAGCACGTCCGGCCCGTTGCCGATCAGGTTGGCGTCCCGCAGCGGTTCGGTGATCCGGCCTCCCTCGATCAGGTAGGCCTCCACCATCCCGAACACGAAGTCGCCCGTCGCCGTGTTGACCTGGCCGCCACCGAGCTGCCCGATCCAGACTCCGTAGGGGGTCTGGGCGACGATCTCGTCCGGGTCCTCCTCGCCTGCGAGCAGGTAGGTGTTGGTCATCCGCACCATCGGCAGGTGCTGGTAGCTCTGGCGCCGGCCGTTGCCGCTCGACTCCCTGCGCTGGCGGCGGGCGCGGAGGAAATCCCACATGTAGTCGGTGAGGACGCCGTCTTGCACGAGGACGTTTCGCCGGCCTTCGTTGCCCTCGTCGTCGACGCCGAAGGTTCCCCAACCCTCCGTGTACGTCCCGTCATCCACGAGCGTGACGAGCGGGCTCGCGACGAGGTTGCCGACCTGACCGGTATAGACCGAGGTGTCCTTCACGATGTGGTCGGCCTCCAGACCGTGGCCGCACGCCTCGTGGAAGAGCATCCCGCCGCTCCCGCTCTTGATCACCACCGGCACCACGCCCGACGGCGCCGGTCGAGCGCCGAGCTTGGTAACCGCGATGCCTGCGGCCTTCCGACCTGCCTCCTCGACGTCCTTGCGGTCGAACATCTCGTAGCCGCTCGTCGCAGCCAGCACCTCGTACCCCGTCTGCAGCCCGGTGTCGCCTGAAGCGACGCACATCACGTGGAAGCGCGTCCGCGTCTGGTCATCGCCCGTCAGCAGGCCGTCGGAGTTGGCGACAAGGATCCGGCGCCTGCTGTCGGAGGTGGCAGCGGATACCTGGGCGATCGATCCCGACGCCGCCCGAGCCGCTGCTTCGGAACGGCGCAGGATCTCGATCTTGTCGGACTTGGGGACATCGGCGGGCTGCGTGAGGACCTGCTGGTGGGCAGGCGCCGGCCGCTCCGTGAGCCCCACCGTGCGCGACACGCCGCCACCCTGGCGGGCGACAGCTGAGGCGGCCTCCGCAGCAGCGGCGAGACCGGACTCGCTCAGGTCCGACGTGTGGGCGTAGCCGGTGGTGTCGCCGACGACGACGCGGATGCCCGCGCCTCGTTCCATGGAGGAGGAGAGCTCCTCGATCCGGCCGTCGTCGAGGGAGATCCCGGTGGCGACACGATCCTCGGCGAAGACCTCGGCGAAGTCGCCGCCCCGCCGCAGCGCACTCGCCAACGTCCTCTCGAGGATTCCGACCTCGATCAGTGACGGCGTCGGGCCGAGCGGCGGGCTCAGAGGCCGCGTCCGATCATCCCGCCGAGCAGACCGCCACCGATTCCGGCCGCTGCCGTGTCCTTCTTGTCCTCGCTGCCGATGTACTCGCCGATCTCGTGGGCGAGGAGGACCACAGGAAGGCTCTGCAGCCAGATCGTCCCTGGGCCGGTGAGCACCGCCAGGTGCGCACCGTCCTGGCCGAAGAAGCGGTTGGCGATGCCTTGCAGCCGCTGGATCGTGAAGCTGACGCTGTTCTGGAACATCCCGACGTGACCAGGATGGACCATCAGCGACTGACCCGGGCCGAGGTCGTAGGTCGTGATCTCGCCTCCGAGCTCGATCCAGGCCGTGCCCTGTCCCTCCAGCTTCTGCAGGATGAAACCCTCGCCGCCGTACACCATCGCCCGGAATCCCTGCTGGAACGCCATGCTCGGGGTGATGTTCGGGGTGCCGCAGACCCAACCCTTCTTGTGGACCGTCACGCCCATCTGCGGATTGATCTCGACTGGGAAGATCCGGCCGGGCAGCTTGGCGGCGAAGGCCACCATCCCGGGGCCGCCCATCGCCTCGTAACGGGTGAGGAAGAGCCCGCCACCGCCCATCACCCGCTTGAGGCCCGCCATCAGGCCACCGCCACCGCCCTGTTGCTGTCCACCGGTCTGCATCGTCTGCGAGAGCTGCATGTTCGTCGACATCCACGACAGCTCGCCATGGGTGGAGATGATGAACTCACCCGGATCGAGCAGCATCTCCAGCACGGGCATAGTCGTGCCCTTCACCTCGGCCTTCATGGCCATCCTCCCGTGTCCACTCGTGTGGGGATCGGGCTGACCTCCACCCCTGCGGCACAGTGTTGCGCATCCGGGGAGACATTGCGCAGGTGTTGGCAATTGGCCGAGTGGCAATAAGGTTGCATGCGATGGCCCGAGCCCGGATTGCCCTTGTGACCCTGCTGCTCGGCCTCGCCCTGGCGGCGTGCTCGGGCAATCACGCAGGTGCGGGACCCGGGACCACGACTGGAGCGGGCACGACGACGAGCACGCACTAGCTCCGTCGGCTACGACCACTACCACAGGCTCCGACGACGACCACGACCGCCGGCCCCACGTCGCGATCCCGGCGGGAGGTGTGCCCGCGCTCTCCCACGTCTTCGTCATCGTGATGGAGAACCTCGGCTACAGCGGGGCGATGGCGACGCCGGGCTTCGCCGCACTGGCGAGCCGATACGCCTACGCCGGCGAGATGTATGCCACGACACATCCGAGCCTGCCCAACTACCTGGCGATGACGAGCGGCGGGACGTGGGGCGTCACGAGCGACTGCGTCACCTGCTACGTCTCCGCACCGAACCTTGGCGAGCAGATGTCGGCGGCCGGGGTGTCGTGGGGCGCCTACATGGAGGGCCTGCCCAACTCCTGCTTCCTCGATCCCTACGGGGGAGTGGACTACGCCTCGAAACACGACCCCTTCCGCTACTACGACGACATCCGCTCCAGTACCTCTCTCTGCGCCCACATCCAGCCCCTCACCAACCTTTCGCCGTTGCTGGCGGGGCCCGCCGCAGGCGTTCCCCGCTTCACGTGGGTGACGCCCAACCTCTGCCACGACGGGCACGACTGCTCGCCGACGACTGCGGCCGCCTGGCTCGACGGGTTCGTGCCGCAGATCACCGCCAGCGCCGCCTGGCGCCACGGCGGGGTGCTCTTCGTGGTCTGGGACGAGGGCAACGGCGGCGACGACTCGACGGTCGGCCCCGGCGACACCGTCAACGGGTGCTGCGGCGGCGGTCACATCCTGCTGCTCGTCATCCGGCCGGGCCTGCAGGCCGGGTTCCATTCGGCGACACCGTACGACCAGTACTCGCTGCTGGCGACGATCGAGGACGGGCTCGGCCTCCCGTTGCTGAACGCTGCCGCCGATGCACCGTCGCTGCGGGCGTTCTTCCCGGCGGGCTGAGGCTCCGCCCCGCCGAAAAGCCTCCAGGTAGAAGGGGATCCACCAGTCCCCGATGCCGCCATGCCTACGATCGGCGAAGCCGCCGGAGCGGTCAGGTGCCGACGGGCACCGACGGGTGACCCTCAGGGCATCCCGACCGAGATGGGCGCCACGCGCAGGCGCCGGAGCGAGGGCGAGATGGACCAGGACAGCGTCGTAGAGCAGGAAGGGGTCGAGGCCACCCCTATCTTCAACGCCTACCGCAGGGGCTATGACCCCGAGCAGGTGGACCGCTACGTCGCCGATCAGCAACGGCGACTCGACGAGACGACGCTTCGCGCCACCGAAGCGGAGCGGAAGCTTGCTGCTGCCGTCGGGCAGCTGCGCGAGCTGCATCGCAGGGTCGCCACGCTGGAGAGCGAGGAGCGGACGTCGCAGGCGCAAGCGCCGACGCTCGACGCGCTCGGCGAGCGCGTGCAGCGGATCCTGCAGGAGGCCTGGGAAGGCGCCTACTCGCTGCGGCAGAACGCCGAGCGGGAGGTCGCCGAGTTCCGTGAGGAGGCGATGCGCGAGGTGACCTCCATGCGGGAGACGGCCGTGCGGGAGGCCGCCGCCGAGAGGGAGACCGCCCATCGCGAGGTCGCCGCCGAGCGGGAGACGGCCCAGCGCGAGGTTGCGGAGATGATCGACGCCGCCGAGCGCAGGGTGGCGCTGATGCGCGAGGAGACAGAGCGCCGCCGGCAGGCCTACCTCGAGCGGGTCGAGCAGGACCGCGAGGAGGCCGTCAACCAGATCACCTACCTCTACGACCAGCGGCAGTCGGCGCTCGCCGAGCTCACCCGCCTGCAGACGACGATCGAGACCACGGTGGAGGAGATGGCGAGGAGCCCACTCGGGGTGCCCTCGATCGTGTCGCGTGCCAGCCGCCGCGGCGCCCGCCAGGCGCGTGAGGACTCGATCGCCAGTGGCGAGGCGCCGGACGAGGCACAGCCGGTCCCTGAGCCGGGCGTCGTGCGGGTGCCGGGCCTCGAGCGGCCCATCTCGGTCTACGGCTCGCCGGACACGGGCCTGCCTATATCCGGCTTCCATCCGCCGACCGGCGAGCTGCCGGTCGTCGAGGCTGCCCCAGTGGCGGAGGAGCCGGCACCCCCCGTCGCCAGTGGGGAAACAGGTACGGGAACGGCCGATGGAATGGGCACTGCCACGGGCTCCGGCTCGTCCCCAGGTATCGGTACGGTTCCGGCCACGGCTCCCGGCCCTGTCGCAGAAGCGTCGGGTGGCTGGGTCGGCGACGACACCTCGGCTGTGCGGATCACCGGTCGAGCGGACACACCATTCAACTACCGCCGGGCTCAGGAGGCGCGTCGCCAAGGCGCTCCCAGGCCGCCCGCCCACCGCAAGGGCGTGTTCGACTTCGAGAGCCAGTAGCTCCGGCAGCGGCGGCAGTCCTGCCCGCCAGCGTCTCGTAGGGCGCCAGTGAGGGATCTCTGGGCTGGCATCGGCGCCCTGCTCGTGCTGGCGGTCGCCTACAGCGTCGCCCAGGTCCTAGTCATCCCACGCGGTCGGGTCGGCTTGCTGCGGTTCGTCGATCGGGTGGTGGACAACGTCTACGGGACGATCGGCCGGCGCCTCAGCTCGTACGACCGCCGCGACTCGTGGCGATCGAGCCAGCCTGCGATCCTCCTCGGGCTCCTGCTCGCGATCTGGCTCGGCGGTCTCTTGGTCGGGTTCGCCCTCCTGCTCTCGCCTTTCGAGCCGTCGCTCGCGGCGGCGTTCCGTGAATCCGGCTCGTCGCTGTTCACGCTCGGGTTCGCCCTGCGGCGGGGCGGCGGCCCGACCGCCCTCGACGTCCTAGCCGGCGCCGCCGGCCTGCTCGTGATCGCCCTCCAGATCTCGTACCTGCCGACCATCTACAGCGCCTACGCCCGACGCGAGACCGAGGTCGCGCTGCTCGGTGTACGTGCCGGCGAGCCGCCCTGGGGACCGGAGCTGCTGGCGAGGACGCGGTTCGGCGGGAGGCGGGAGAACCTGGGCGGCATGTACGCCACCTGGGAGCGGTGGGCTGCCGACGTGGCAGAGAGCCACGCCAGCTATCCGGCGCTGATGCGCTTCCGCTCGCAGCGGGCTGCCGACTCGTGGCTCGTCGGGCTGCTGGCGGTGATGGACTCCGCGGCCATGTACCTGGCGGTGGCACCCGACGCGGCGCCGATCGAGGCCCGGCTGCTGCTGCGGATGGGGATCCGGTGCCTCAACGACCTCGCCGCCACCGTCGGCATCGCCACCGATCTGGATCCGCGACCCGACGCCCCGATCCGCCTCACGCTGGAGGAGTTCTCCGGCGGTTACGAGCGTCTCGTGGGTGCCGAGTTCCCGGTCGAGGTGCCGGTCGCCGACGCCTGGCCGCAGTTTCGCGGCTGGCGTGTGAACTATGAACGGGCGGCCTACACGTTGGCGTGGGGCATCGACGCCGTCCCCGCCCTCTGGTCGGGGCCGCGAGCGGGCTCCGACGAGGTGCTGGCGCCCGGCCGCCCACCGAACAGGACGCCGGAGAGCCCGGAGGGGGCGCCGCCGACGGTGCGCTGACGGCAGCTCGCATCGACGGGCGTGATCGGATGCGGGCATGGAATGCTTGTGCACTTGCCCGGCGAAGACCTGACACCTGGACTGACACCAGAGCTGAGCGCCGCCCTCGCCGAGGCCCGCTCTGCTCCACTTGTCCCGTTGCCGGGACAGCCGGAGGGGGTGCCGTGGCCGACGGACGAGTGGCCCGAGGGATCCGCGCCCGACGGGGCCGGCAGGGCTCTCGAGGAGCTGCTGGACGAACTGCTGGCGGACGTTGATGCCTACGGGACGACCTACGCCGCTTTAGTCGTGCACGGCGGCCGGCTCGTCGCCGAGCGCTACGGGGGCGAGATCGAGCACTGGGACGGGCCGTCGGAGACGGTCGGACCGGAGACGAGGCTCCTCTCGTGGTCGATGGCGAAGTCGATGTTGCACGCCGCTGTCGGGATCCTCGTCGGCGACGGGCGGCTGGCCGTTGATGCGCCTGCACCGGTCGCGGCATGGCAGTCCGCTGACGATCCGCGCCATGCGATAACGGTCCAGGACCTGCTCGAGATGCGCGACGGCCTCGATTTCACCGAGGCGTACGTCATCGGCGAGCCGTCGCACGTGATCGAGATGCTCTTCGGCGACGGCAAGCAGGACATGGCTGGCTTCGCCGCCGCCCGGCCGGCTGCTGTGCCACCAGGTGTGCGGTTCGGCTACTCGAGCGGCACCTCGAACATCCTCTCCGGGATCGTGGCCTCCGTCGTCGGCCGCGGCGAGTCCTACCTCTCGTTCCTTCACCAGCGTTTGTTCGGTCCCATCGGGGCGAGATCTGTAACCCCGGGCTTGGACGGGGCCGGAACATGGGCCGCCTCGTCCTTCGTCCATGCGACTGCTCGGGACTACGCCCGTTTCGGCTACCTGTACCTGCGAAACGGCGTCTGGGACGACCACCGCCTGCTGCCCGCAGGCTGGGTTGACCAGGGCCGGCGCCCACGCTCGATCGACGCCGAGGACGGAGCCCTGTACGGCGCTCATTGGTGGGTGGTGGGGGACTCGCAGGGTACGTTTCGCGCCTCGGGCTACGAGGGCCAGTCGATCCTCGTCTGCCCCGGGTTGGACCTTGTCGTGGTACGCCTTGGCAAGAGCGCCGAGGAGCTGGGGACGAATCTCAAGCAGTGGCGGTTGCGGATGGTGGAGGCGTTCGCCTGATCCCGTTGGTCGTCGGCCGGCTCAGTTGCCGAAATCCCAGGGCGTGCCGTCGTCGTACTGCCGGAGCACGTTCTTCGCGATGAGCACGCGGTGCACCTCGTCGGGACCGTCGGCGAGCCGGAGGGTCCGCGCCCCCAGGTACATCCCCCAGAGCGGGAGATCGTTCGAAACACCGGCGGCACCCCACACCTGGATCGCCCTGTCGACCACGCGCTGGTAGGCAGCGGGCACGAACACCTTGATGGCGGAGATGTCAGTGCGGGCGGCGGCCATGCCGGCGTCGATCTTCTCCGCCGCGTGGATCGTCATCAGCCGCGCCGATTGGATGTCCATGTAGCTGTCGGCGATGAAGCCCTGGATGAACTGCTTGTCGCGAAGCAGCCCGCCGTGCACCTCACGCGTCCGCACCCGGTCGACCATCAGATCGAACGCCCGCCACATCTGCCCGATCGAGTTCATGCAGTGATAGATGCGGCCGGCTCCGAGGCGGTCCTGCGCCGCCTGGTGCCCCTGACCGACGAGACCGAGTGTGTTGGCGATCGGGACTCGCACGTCCTCGTAGCGAACCTCGCAATGGTCAGAGTCGGGACGGCCCCAGATCCCGATGCCGCGCACGATCGTCACCCCGGGCGTCGAGGTGGGGACGATGACCTGCATCATCTGGCCCGATCGCCCCGACTCTCCCGACAGGTCCTCGGCGCGGCACATGACGATGAAGAAGTCCGCCTCCTTGCCGTTGGACGTGAACCACTTGTGGCCGTTGATCACCCAGTCGTCGCCGTCGCGGACCGCCGTCGTCCGCAACGAGCGGGGGTCCGACCCCGCCGTCTCCGGTTCGGTCATCGAGAAGCCGGACTCCATCGTCCCTTCGATGAGAGGGAGCAACCACTTCTGCTTCTGCTCCTCCGTGCCGTACTTGACGAGGATCGACTGGTTGCCGGAATTGGGCGCCACGACGCCGAACAGGCTGGCGGCGCCGATGGCGTAGGCGAGGACCTCGTTCATGTAGGCATGCGCGAGGAAGTCGAGGCCCATGCCGCCGTATTCGACGGGCAGATGCGGTGCCCAGAGGCCGGCCTTCCTGACCCGGTTCTTGATGTGCTCGCGGAGGTCGTGGGCTTCCTTCCTCCGCGCCTCGTCGTCGTCCCCAGCGCCGTCCCCACTCGAGCCGGAGGCAGACTCTGCTTGCCGCCAGTGCCAGAGGGCGGCCTCGTTGGGGATGATCTCCTCGTTGACGATCTCGGCCGTTCGCATGCGGATGTCGTTGATCCGCTCGTCGAGGGTCGGAACCGGGTTCACGTTGATGCCCATCGCCTGATCCTCCTGCGTCGGGCGCGCCTCCGCAAGCGGCGTCGGCAGGTCCGCCGTCGCGCCCGGGTTGTCCTCGGGGTCAAGTCATCGGACGAGCAGCCCCGTCCTCTACGCTTGCGACACAGGGCCGCCCTGCCGACAGGGTGGCACGCCGGGCCGCTAGCTCATCGGGTAGAGCAGGGGACTTTTAATCCCAAGGTGCAGGGTTCGAGACCCTGGCGGCCCACCGCCACTCCGACCAAACCAACCGCTGGTCAGGCGGCTTAGGAGGCGTAGCTGCCGAAGGTTCTGTCGCTCCGTTCAGGTTGTGCCCGGAGCCGGAAGCAAGGCACGGAAGGCGGCAGAGTCGAACACGACGCTCCCGGATACCAGTTGGCCAGCGGCGACCGTATGCCACTCGCTCATGAGTACTGTGCCTTCGCCGGCTGGGGTGCGCAGTTCGACTTCGTAGAGGGAGGAGACCTCGTTGCCGTCCTGCCACTGGCGAACGAGCCGGTGCCCGGCGACAACATGTCGCAATCCCTCCGCTCCGGCGAAGAAGGCGTCCTTGCCGTCGACCTTGAGGAAGGGCCCTTGGAAGCTGAAAGACTCGGCTACCACGGTGCGGGCGCGCTCGAAGTCACCGGAGTAGAAGGCACCCAGATACTGGCCGACTACCGAGACTGGCTCCGGTTCCCGTCGCGCGAGAGTGGTCTGCTCTGTGGTGATGTTGGTCATGGTGGGGGTTGCTCCTTCCTCCAAGGCGGCTTGAGCGTCCGCTTGCGTCACAATAGTGAGACTGTAGGACCTCCACTATCGTGATGCAAGCAGGTTTTGGTAACCTGACTTCGTGCTCGGCCGGACCTACGAAGACCAGAACTGCTCGGCGGCTCGCGCCCTAGAGGTAGTTGGGGAGCGTTGGAGTCTGCTGATCCTGAGGGACGCTCTGTTTCGGGACATGACCCGCTTCACGGAGTTCCAGCGCAGCCTCGGGGTAGCTCCGAACGTGCTCAGCGCCCGATTGCAGGGCTTCCTCGACGCCGGGGTGATGGAACTAGAGCGTCGGAGCGGCGCCGAGCAGCCTCGCTATCGGCTGACCGACAGGGGCCGGGACCTGGCCGCCGTGGTGATAGCTCTGACCGCCTGGGGCGACCGCTGGGCCGCGCCTGCCGGTCCCCCCGTCGTGTTTGGCCACGACAGTTGTGAAGGCGAGGCGGGGCTGGCCCTGGTCTGTGACCGCTGTGGCGAAGTCCTCCACGGCGCGGGACTAATGGCCCGCCCTGGACCAGGCGCCAGGCCAGACCAGGCCGTCCGGAGCACATGACCTGACGAGCCGGGGGACTCCCGTCGGAGGAATAGGTTTTCTGGCTGAACTCGACCGGTTTCGTAGCCTCGAGCTCAGACGGCGTGACACACGAACTCCGGTCATATTCTAAGAGCCCGCCGACTCTAAAGGAGCCACTATGAAGTCAGGCAAGGACTACGCCGCCGCCTCGGCCAACGAGATATAACGCAGCCGCTGAAGAGACGGCGGTAGCGCCGTGAAGCGCGCGGTGACGGCGCGGAATACCCGGCTCAGCTGCGGCGGCTGAGTCGGTTCAGGCAGCGCGGCTGGGATGAAGCAGGACCTTTGTCCACCCGTCGGCTCGCTTGTCGAACTGGTCATAGGCGCCGACCGCCTCGTCGAGGCTCATCTCGTGCGAGACGATCACCGAGGGCTTCGCCTGACCTCGGATGATCAGGTCGCGCAGCTCCCGGTTGTATCGCTTGACCGGGCACTGGCCGGTCCCCAGGGAGAGGCCCTTCTCGAAGGCGGACCCGAAGTCGAACGAGACCCGGCCCTCCTTGGCGGCGTCCGTAGCCGCCCCGGGATCCTCGGGCACATACACCCCGATCACGCCGAGACGACCGGTGGCTCTCGTCGCCTTGACCAGATTGTCGAGCACCATCGCGGCGTGCTCCTGGCCGGCCGGGTCGTGCGCCTGGTAGCCGACAGCCTCGACCCCACAGTCGACTCCGAAACCGTCGGTCTCCTCGATGATGAACTCGACCGGGTCGACCTCGGCGATGTTCACGCCGGTCGCACCGACCTTGCCTGCCAACGCGAGACGGTCCGCCTGGTGGTCGACGAGGAAGGTCTGCGAGGCGCCGCGGAGGTTCGCACTGAGCGCCGCCATCAGGCCGACCGGGCCTGCGCCGAAGATCGCCACGGTGTTGCCGGGAGCCACGCCGGCCAGTTCGGTGCCGTGGAAGCCGGTGGGGAAGATGTCCGACAGAAGCGCGAAGTCCGCCTCGTGCTCGCTTCCCGCGGGTAGCTCGAGGAGGTTGAAGTCCGCCCATGGCACCCGCAGGTACTCCGCCTGGCCGCCCCAGTAGGGCCCCATCTTCGGGTAGCCGTAGCCGGCGCCCGGACTGCCGGATGGGTTGGCCCGCAGGCACGCCGATGTCCAGCCGGCGTCGCAGTTCCTACAGGCTCCACAAGCGAGGTTGAAGGGGACCGAGACGCGGTCCCCCACCTTGACCCGGCCGACGCCGGGGCCGACCTCTTCGACGACGCCCATGTTCTCGTGCCCGAGGACCATCCCCGGCTCCAGGTCAGCCCTGCCCTCGTAGGGGTGCAGGTCGGAGCCGCAGATGTTGGCTGTGGTGATACGGACGATGGCGTCGCCAGACTCCTCGATACGGGGATCGTCCTTGTTCTCGACGGCCACATCAAATGGGCCCCGATACACGAGTGCTTTCACCTCATACCTCCCTCGAAGCTCGACGCGTCGTCTCCTACCCGCGACCGGGAGCCGAGAACCCCGTTCCTCACGACCGCGGCTCAGAGTCCGGTCGTCATAAGTTGCGTGGCATCAGGTGTCATCCGAATCCGACCCCAGCCGGCTTGTAAGGGCGATGCGTTTCCGATCCCCAAGCGCCGACGGAGCTGGTGGGTATGACGCCTTCTTCCGGTCGGTCTTCCCGCGGGCGGTCGCCATCGCCCAGAGGATCACGGGCGATCGATCAGCCGCAGAGGACGCTGCCCTCGAGGCGCTTGCCAAGGCGCACTTCCGTTGGGCACGGATCAGCGGGCTCGAGAGCCCCGACCTGTGGGTGATCAAGGTGGCGTCCCGGGAAGCGATCCGTCAGCTCTCCCGTCAGGCTCGAGCAGGGCGTGGTCTCGCCCCGGCGCCCGAGCGGACCGCGGTGCTCGATCCGGCTGAGGCCGTGGCGCTCCGTCAGACGCTGGCGCACGCCCTTGCAGGCTTGTCCCAGCGCCAGTGCGAGGTGATCGTCCTGCGTTACCTGGTCGGCCTCTCGGAGGTCGAGGTGGCAGAGGCGCTCGAGATCAGCCATGGCACGGTCAAGACGCATCTACGCAGAGGCATTGCCGCTCTACGCCGATCGGTCGGCAGCAACCTCGAGGAGGAGCACCTTGTCCGGCTCGCATGACATTCCGATTCCCCACTTCGAAGACGAGGAGCTCGAGCGGCTGCTGGCAGGGGCCAAGGGGCGCAGCGCCCGCATGCGCCACCGTCAGCACCGCCTGCAGTCCGTGTTGACGGCTGTCTCCATGGCCGCGGTGGTCGCCTTGGCGGCGACATTGGCGGCCATTCATGGGCCAGGGCCGTCGGCACATCCGACTACCGAGGCGACCCGACCGAGCGGCGTCACCATCGCTGTGCCGGGATGGAGGCTCGTCGGCGACGTCTCATCCTCGTGGCACGAGGTCAGCGGGCTCAGTGCAAGCCCCGGCTTGGACTTGAGCTGTCCCGGCGTCGATACCTGTTATGCGGCCGATGGGGATCTGGGCCAAAGCGGTAACTCGACAGTCGAAGTGACCACCGACGGAGGCGATACCTGGAGACCTTCGAGGCTCCCCACGTCATTGCTCGGTCCGGTCCACATCGTGTGTCCGAGCGCCACCACGTGCGCCATGCTGGGCGTCAGCGCCAGCGTCTCGTGCCCGGACTCGAACCTGTGCCAGGTCACGGGGAGCCCATCTTCGGCGTTCGAGGAGACGACCGACGGTGGTGCGTCCTGGACGTCGCATCCTGGCCCGACGGATCTCACGTCGGTCATCGGTCTCTCGTCGATGGCGTGCCTCTCCGCGTCCTCCTGCATGGCGACTGAGTCCGACGGCTCCGGGGGCGCCGAGGCCTACGTCACCACTGACGGCGGGCAGACGTGGAAGATCGAACAGATGCCGGCGAACTTCGTGTCTCAACAACTGCGGTGCTCCTCGATCATGGATTGCTTCGTGGCCGGCTTCTACGAGCCACCCGCAGTGGACCCCACCGCCTCCGACGGGACCGTGCTCTACACGACCGATGGCGGCGCCACGTGGTCCCCCGCCTCGCTGCCTGGCGGCCTCGGCGATTACAGCTCGACGTACTGCGGCTCTGCGTCCGATTGCCTTGCCGTCTTCTCGGGTGATGACGGGCAGAGCAGCGACGTGCTCTCGTCGACGGACGGTGGTCGGAGCTGGTCGTCGTCGCCTGCGTCGGGCCTGCCCGCTGGGGTCGTCCTCAGCACGGCATGCCCCTCGTCCGGTCAGTGTTGGGCAGCCGGTGTCACCGACGCCCGGGCGTATGCCGATGCTGTCTCGGTGGAACAGGGTGCGGCCGGGCTGATCGCCTCGTCCTCCGACGGCGGGCAGAGCTGGCAAGCCGTGCCGGCACCCGACGGCGTCATCCAGGTCGCGTCGCTCGCCTGCCCGAGCCCGACCACCTGCTACGCCCTGGCCCTGGAGAAGTCCACCAGCCCGGGCACTCCCTTCTTCACCGTGGTCCTTCTCAGCAACGGCAGCTGACCAGATGGATCCCGGTGACCGGGTCTGAACCTGATCGAAACAGGTGCGCCGGTCCCCGAGCTCAGAGGATCGGCCTCCCCCCGGTGACGGCTATCCGGGCGCCGGAGATGTAACTGCCTTCGTCGGAGGCGAGGAGCACGTAGACAGGCGCGAGCTCCGCCGGCTGGCCGGCTCGGCCGAGCGGCGTGTTGGAGCCGAACTCCTCAACCTTGGATCCCGGCATCGTCGAAGGGATCAGCGGCGTCCATATCGGGCCCGGTGCGACGCTGTTGACGCGGATCCCCCGCTCGCCGAGCATCTGGGCCAGGCTGGCGCAGAAGTTGGCGATGGCCGCCTTGGTCGCGGCGTAGGGGGCGAGCGTCGGATTGGGTGCGTCGGAGTTGACCGATGAGCTGCCGATGATCGACGAGCCCGGCCCCATGTGGGGGAGGGCCGCCTTCGTCAGGTGGAACATCGCGGTGATGTTCGTCTTGAAGGTGTGATCCCATTCTTCGTCGGGGATCTCCTCCAGCGTCTCGTGGGTCATCTGGTAGGCGGCGTTGTTGACGAGGATGTCGATCCTGCCGAAGGCGGCGACCGCCTCTGCGATCACTTTGCGGCACTGCTCGGGTTCTGAGATGTCGCCGCGGACCAGCACCGCTTTCCTGCCCGCCTCCTCGACGAGCGCCGCCGTGTCTTGAGCATCGACGTCTTCGTCGAGGTAGGAGATCAGCACGTCGGCTCCTTCTCGGGCAAAGGCGATCGCCACGGCACGACCGATGCCGCTGTCGCCGCCGGTGATCACGGCGGCCTTGCCGGCGAGCCGGCCGTGGCCGACGTAGCTGTGCTCACCGCAGTCAGGCTGCGGGCTCATCCTTGCCTGCACGCCAGGGACCCCGATATCGGAGGCCCCGGCCTCGTCGCCTTGTTCGGCTTGTGGGCGTGCGGCTCCGGTCATGTTGCCTCCAAGAACGTGAATGGTGGGGATTCGGCCGGCTGGTTGATACCCAACGGGGGACTGGTCCTTGCAGGGCAAGTGACCTGCGGCAGGGGTTTCGCCCAGCGAGTGAGATGGGCAAGGCATCTCTGTGGCGCAACCGCACGATGACCCGCGGCCGCTCGGCGGCTACGCAGCCCTGCTCGCTCTCTATGGCGCCGGCGTATCCGCCGCGTTCGTCGGCCTGAGGTCTCGTAAGGATCGTGTCCGTCTGCCGAGCGCCAGGGAACTGGTCGTGCTCGCCCTGGCGACCCAGCGCCTCAGCCGCATCATCTCGAAGGACTCGGTGATGGCTCCGCTCCGCAAGCCCTTCACCCGTTTCGAGGAGCCGGCAGGCGAGGGCGAGTCGAACGAGGAGGTCGTAGGCAGCGGGCCGAGGCATGCCATCGGGGAGTTGATCACATGCCCGTTCTGCATCGCGCAATGGAGCGCCACGGCTCTCGTGGCGGGATGGGTGGCGGTGCCGAGCGCCACGACGGCAGCGGTGACGGTCCTGTCGGTAGTGCAGCTGAACGACTTCTTGCAGCTCGGGCTCGCAGCCCTGCGCAACCAGCAGTGACGCCGCACGAGACCTGTTGAACGGAGGAGACATGACCAAGCTTGCAGAGGTCGCCGCCCGCCTGGCCCAGGGCCAGAACCTTGCCACCATCGTCACGCTGATGCCGGACGGCCAGCCGCAGGCGCAAGTCCGTTGGATCGATGCCGACGACGAGCACGTGATCATCAACACCGAGCCTCAGCGCCAAGCCGCCCGCAACCTCCGCCGCGACCCGCGGGTCACAGTGCACATCTACAACCTCACCAACCCGTACGAGTGGGCCGAGATCAGGGGCCGCGTGGTCGACACGATCGACGGCGACGAAGCCCGCAGCCACATCGACGAGCTGGCCCGCAAATACACGGGCGGCGACTACCAGATGCCGATCGGACCGCAGGGCCGGGTCAAGCTGGTCATCGAACCGCAGCACGTCGTCACGTCTGGGGGTTGATCCGCGCCGGCAGGGCTGCCCGCAGGAAGCCTGCCAAATGTTCCATTGTCGTGGGCCGTTGCGTATGAAATAGTTCGCCCCGGCGCCGTCGTAGGCGCCGGCCCGGGAGCACCGGGGGTCATGGCTCCCCCGCACCTGGGTCCCACCAAGATGGGAGGGGAGCAACATGGGCGACCATCGCGGGGCGAGGCTTCGTGGCCGGAGTACCTCGATTCGTCGGGGGTGGTTGGCGAGGGCGGTGGGTGTCGCCACGGCGGGAGCCGTCGCCACTGGCTTGGCAGGGGCGATCGTCGCGCCGGTTGCTGTGGCCGCGGCTACAACCAACACCCATCCCTACCGCCACGGTCTGGTGCCGAACCTGCATTACTACCTGACCCACAAGGCGCAGTTCGCCGCCACCGGGCCGAACGACGTCGCCTTCGGCGGCGGCATCAGCGGCGTCGGCGTGACGACCGGCCACGAGCAGGTGTACCTCGTGTTCTGGGGCTCGCAGTGGGGCACCCAGTCGACCAACGGCGCCGGCAATTTCACCTACAGCGGCGACCCGCAGGGCATGGCACCCGACCTGCAGGCCTTCTTCAAGGGCCTCGGCACCAACTCTGAGACCTGGAGCGGCGTGGCGACCCAGTACTGCCAGGGCGTCTCCACAGGGGCGTTCAGCTGCCCGTCGACCAACACCCAGCACGTCGCCTACCCGACGGGCGGTGCGCTGTCTGGTGTCTGGGAGGACACCTCGTCGTCCTCTCCCGCCACCTCGACGGCCCACCAGCTGGCCCAAGAGGCCGAGAACGCGGCCACCCACTTCGGCCTTACGACGACCGCTGCCAACCGCAATGCGCAGTACGTGATCGTCTCGCCGACAGGGACCGATCCCGACAGCTACGAGTCGGGCGGCTTTTGCGCCTGGCACGACTACTCGGCCGACTCGACGATGGACGGCGGCGGTGCGGTCTCTGGACCGACGCTTGCGTTCACCAACCTGCCCTACATCCCGGACGCCGGCTCAGGCTGCGGCCAGAACTACGTCAACTCGGGATCGGCAGGCACGCTCGACGGCGTGACGATCGTCGAGGGGCACGAGTACAACGAGACGATCACCGACCAGTTCCCGGCCGGTGGCTGGACGACACCGAGCGGTGCCGACGCCGGTGAGGAGGTCGGCGACCTCTGCGCCTGGAACGCCAACGGCCCCGCCGTCGCCCAGAACATCACCCTCTCGACGGGCAGCTTCGCCGTCCAGCCGATCTGGGCCAACGACTACAACGGCGGCGCCGGCGGCTGCGACATCTCGCACCCGATCGTCACCAACCCGAGCGGCAACACCGTCACGGTCACCAACCCCGGCAACCAGACCTCGACCGTCGGGTCAGCTGCCAGCCTGCAGATCCATGCCAGCGACTCTGGTGGCGCCACGCTCACCTACTCGGCGAGCGGGCTGCCGGCGGGCCTGTCGATCAACTCCTCGTCGGGCCTCATCTCGGGCACGCCGACGACAGCCGGCACCTCGTCTGTGACGGTCACCGCCACCGACAGCACCGGCGCCAGCGGATCGGCCTCGTTCTCCTGGACGGTCAACTCACAGACCGGCAACACGGTCACGGTCACCAACCCCGGCAACCAGACCTCGACGGTCGGCACCGCGGTCAGCCTGCAGATCCACGCCACGGACTCGGCGAGCGGCCAGACGCTCACCTACTCGGCGAGCGGGCTGCCGGCGGGCCTGTCGATCAGCTCCTCGTCGGGCCTCATCTCGGGCACCCCGACGACAGCAGGCACCTCGTCTGTGACCGTCACCGCCACCGACACCACCGGTGCCAGCGGATCGGCCTCGTTCAGCTGGACGGTCAACTCGCAGACCGGCAACACGGTCACGGTCACCAACCCCGGCAACCAGACCTCGACGGTCGGCACCGCAGTCAGCCTGCAGATCCACGCCACGGACTCGGCGAGCGGCCAGACGCTCACCTACTCGGCGAGCGGGCTGCCGGCGGGCCTGTCAATCAACTCTTCCTCGGGCGTCATCTCGGGCACGCCGACGACTGCAGGCACCTCGTCTACGTCGGTCACCGCCAGGGACAGCACGGGCGCCAGCGGATCGGCCTCGTTCTCCTGGGTCGTGAACTCCGCGAGCTCCTGCACGTCGAAACAACTGCTCGGCAACCCGGGCTTCGAGACGGGTTCAGCAGCACCGTGGAAGGCGACATACGGGGTGATCCAGCCCGACGGCTACTACGTCGCCCACTCCGGCTACTACTTCGCATGGCTGGACGGCTACGGGTCGCCTCACACGGACACTCTGTCCCAGAGTGTCTCCATCAGTGCCGGCTGCCACACGGACAAGTTCTCGTTCTGGCTGGGCATCGACTCCTCGGAGTACACCTCCTCGGCCGTGGACACCCTGAAGGTGCAGGTCCTCAACAGCTCGGGAACCGTGCTCGCCACGCTGGTGACGTACTCGAACCTGACCGGGACCAACGGTGACTGGGTGCAGAAGTCGTTCAACGTCGCCGCTTACGCCGGTCAGACGATCACCGTGAAGTTCACGGGGAGGGAGACCGACGCCGGCGGCGGAACCACCAGCTTCCTCATCGACGACACTGCGCTGACGCAGGCAACCTGATCGCGGCCAGCGACCCCGGCCGTCGAGCACCGTCGGCGCCCGGGGCGCGGCTGGACGAGCAAGCACCGAGGGCTAGGCCTGCAGCTGGAGGACGAACTCGTTGCTCAGCGTGTCGGCACGGGTGCGCACCTGTACCCGTGCCTCGACGCGCCCAGCACCGGCGGCCAGTATGTCCCGGGGCACCTGGGCAGTGATCGTGTCGGCGGCGGCCGTCCCGTTGACCACCACCCCGTTGACGCTGACAGCCGGGGCAGCAACAGCGCCGGTGACCGTGAGATCGGTGCCCGTGATCGTGAACTGGCTGCCCGGACGAAGCAGGGAGGGGAAGACGCCCGTGATCGTCGGCTGGTTGCGCGTGGCCGCCTTCTTGCCCACGTAGAGCGCGGCGGAGACGCTCGTCAGCCCGAGCAGCGTGGCCGGCAGTGCCGGCAGGCCGTTCGGGTCGGGCTGTATGAACCGCGCCACGAAGAAGGCAGCGAGGATCAGGTTGAACAGCACGTACTGGAGGTCTCCGACGTCCGTGGTCCCGTCGTCGGCGCTGAACACCTCGGTCACGCGGGCTGCTGACCTGGAGAGGGCTCCGGTGCCCGCCTGGGTGGCCTCGCTCCGGGTCTTGACGAGCGTTCCAGCATTGGTCTTTGCCTGGGTGATCCCCTTGGCTGCCACGGCCGAACCGGCCGGGATGCCGAGCAGCACGAGATAGTTGCCATCGAGCCCGTGCGTCAGGAAGTTCTGCCACCCGATCTGCAGCAGGCCGACTGAGTCGGCGAGATGAGGGCACGACCTCAATGTCGCCTTCGCACCGACACAGGCGTGGAGGTTGACGAGCTCCCCGGCGACGAGAAGCGACACCAGGGCCCATCCGACCAGCAGGGTCCACATGAAGACGAAGGTCTTCGAGGTCGACGTGCGGCCATCCTCGCCGAGGAGCACCACCCCGAGCAGGCTCTTCTTGTAACGAGAGACCCGAGCGACCACCTCCAGCACCGCGAGCAGTACCACGATCGCGGCTGCGCCGATCAAGAACGCTCCGGTCGCTGTCAACATCCGCCCTCCCCACCACGCACGGTTCAGCCACGGCATGCTGCCACATATCGTGGTTTCGGGCAGTGATCCTCCGGGGCCCCGCTTGCAAGGAGGCGCCACATGCCAGCACCGAGATCGAGATGGTGCGGACAGAGCAGATCGAGCTGGAGGACAGGCGGCTGTTGGACGTTCGTAGCTTCGGACGGACGATGGCGTCCCGCCCGTCGTCCATCACAGGACCCGGCGCGGCGACCCGAGCTCAACCCGAGCGCACGGTCCAGCAGCGACGGTTCCGGCTGGTCATCTCGTGATCGGCGGGCTATAGCCCGCTCAGGAGTTCCGCGGGCTCGTCCCGGCTGACCGGGCGCTTCAACGAGCCTCCCTGCCGCTCTCCTGGAAAGACCGCGTCCCGTGGACCTCGAAGTCCATCCCGTAGATGCGCTTCAAGTCGGCGATCGCCGCCAGTCCCGCCTTGCTGTGAGGGCTGGCACTGGCCTCGCCTTCCTGACCAGGAACAGGCTCGAACGAGTGCAGGACGATGCGCTCGAGCAACTCGCCGAGCGTCTGGCCGTAGAACTCGGCCAGCCCTTTCAGAACCTTCACCATGCTCTTTTCCATCCGCACGCCGAGCTGCACGCGCTCGACCGGTAGCCGGGCCGCAGCAACCTCGCTCATGCCTCACCTCCGCTCACTAGACCTGTCCCAAGACTACTAGGGACCATGTGACTTCGGGACCTCAGATGACGATTTCCCGACTTTTCCGAGACGATCCCGAGAGCCTGATATGTTGGCGCCGCGCCGCCACAAGTGCCTCCTCGTGGAGCACACGACATCCACCCCCGATGACACACGGCCCCCTGACTTCGTTCCTTGCTTTTCGCGAGATGATCTCGAAAGGCTGACATGTTGCCACCCAAATGCGACAAGTTACTCGTACCAGAGCACGCACCAGCCGTCCCACCCCTTATGACGAGGGACCCTCTGTTCCGCCGAGCTGTGGCGGCATGCCCGAGGTCTTCTCGGGTACTGCTCAGCCTTCTTCTCGCTCTAGCCATCACGCTGGTCGCAGCATGCGGCAGTGCTGGCCCCAGCTCCGCGTCCAATCCCGGGCGGGCTATTACTTGCAAGAGCGGAGGATTACTGGTCCCAACTTGCGATGTGTGGTGGGGGGCTCACACTTCGCGCGGATGGCCCGTTCTCGAGTCGCTTATCGGTCGTCACCTCGCGATCATCCACGATTACCTGGGGTGGACCCAGATATTTCCCGATCCCAGCGAGAAGGCGGCGTCCGCAGACAACCGGATCATCCTCGTGGACTGGACCGCCACGAACTACGCCACCGGCAAGGCGGCGGCGACCTGGTCGCAAATAGCCGCTGGCGACCAGAATCACCAGATTGACCTGGAAGCGGCAGCATTGAAGGCGTTCGCTAAGCCAATCATGGTCACGTTTGTCGCGGAGCCGGAACAAACGGCTTACACGTCGTACGGCACCGCGACTCAGTACGCTGCTGCCTGGCGCCACGTTTTCGAAAGAATGGCTCAGGACGGCGTGCACAACGTCGTATGGGTTTGGGATGTGACAGGTGATGCAGCCGACCATGGCTCTGCCTACCCACAGTGGTATCCCGGCGACTCCTACGTCGGCTGGATCATGTGGGACCCCTACAACTGGTATACCTGCCGCGGTAGGAACGAACCCTGGCGGACGTTCTTGCAAACCGTCTCTGGTATGTATGACTGGCTTGAGGCCAACTCCGGTAAGCCGGGTAATGGAAACTACGACTCCAAGCCGTGGGGTCTCGCCGAGTTTGCGTCGGCCGAGGGCCCCACTTCGACGAGCAAGCAGCAATGGTTGGATGCTGTCGTGAGCACCGCCCAGACCCAGTTCCCTCGGCTCAAGGCGCTTGTGTATTTCGACGCCGAGGATTCAACGTCGGGTCGGACCTGCAACTGGCGGGTGGATAGCTCGGCGACGTCGTTGGCCGGCTACAAGACGGCCGGTCTTCAGAGCTACGTGTCCGCACTGCCCTGACGTCAGAGGGCATAACCCGTCGTGCGCCACCGTACGCTCAATTGCAGGGCTTCCCACCAGAAACCCCGGTCTAGCAGGAGAGTACATCTGTCGTACTAGGTACATATCAATGTACGAAAGAGGTCCTCGAGCGCGCGGCTCGCGTAGTCGATGGAAAGGGCCATGCGTGGAGAGAGCATCCCTAGAACGAAGTACCCCGAGGCCGATTTCGCAGCAGTCCAGACGAGGCGCACCAGTACGAGCAGGCTACGCGCCTCCCTGCTCGCCGGAGCCGCTTTGCTCGGCAGTGTCGCCAGTGTTGCGGGCTGGTTTGCCGCCAACGCCGGCAGTCCTGCATCCGCTTCGGCCGCATGTGTAGATCACCGCGAAGCTCGTGCCGACCTGCGGCATCTGGTGGGGCGCCCACTCCAGCAGTGGCTGGACGGCGCTGGAGAGCATGATCGGCCGCAAGCTCGCCATCGTGCACGACTACACGGACTGGACGGCAACCTTCCCGACGGCCCAGGAGGTCCAGGCTTCCGCCCAGGGCCGAATCCTGTTCGTCGGCTGGACGGCGAAGAACTACTCGACCGGGCGACCGGCGGCCACTTGGTCACAGATCGCATCTGGTCAGCAGGACGCTCAGATCGACAGGGAGGCCGCCGCGCTCAAGGCCTTTGGGCAGCCGATCATGGTTGCCTTCCAGGTTGAGCCCGAGCAGCCGGCATTTGCCGCCTTCGGGACTGCCGCCGACTATGTGGCCGCGTGGCAGCACCTCCATCAGCGCTTTGCTGCTGACGGTGTCACGAATGTGGTGTGGGTTTGGGACGTCGAGGGTGACGTCTATGACCACGGCTCGACCTACCAGGACTGGTATCCCGGGGATGCCTACGTGGACTGGATCATGTGGGATCCGTACAACTGGTACGGGTGTAGCGGCGGCCCCAAGAATTGGGACAGCTTCTCAACGATCGTCGACCCGATGTACACCTGGCTGACGACGCATTCGGGCACGCCGGGAAATGGAGACTACGTCTCCAAGCCATGGGGCTTGGCCGAGTTCGGCACCGTCGAGGGAGCTGCTCCGACTGACAAGCAGCAGTGGCTGCTGTCGGCCGTCAGCACCGCCCAGGCCTCGTTCCCCCGCCTGAAGGCACTCGTCTACTTCGACTCCGACGACGTCACCAACGGCCGCGGATGCAACTGGCAAGTCAACTCTTCCGGTCCCTCGCTCTCGGGCTACGTGACCGACGGACAGCAGCCTTACACCACAGACTCGATGGTCCCCGCGGCGCCCACGATCGTGGCCAACCCGGTGCCCGTCACCACGAAACCGGGCACTGTGGTCACCTTCTCGGCGAAGGCGACCGGCACGCCTCCGCCGAAGGTGGTCTGGCAGGAGCAGCTCCCCGGCGGGACGAAGTGGCTGACCATGCCTCGCCAGACGTCGCCCACGGCCAGGATCCTCGCCAGCCCCATCGACAACGGACGCCAATACAGGGCGCTGTTCTGGGATCCGGCAGTGCCCGGGCGGGTCCTGCAGGTGTCCTCCGGCGTGGCCTCACTGACGGTCGGTTGATCGGTCGATCCGGGGGCGGCCTCACCGCCCCCTGATCCGCCCCAACATTTGGACCTCCCTCCCGTCGATGGGCGATGGTCGCTCCGCAAAGGGCGACCACCGCCCATCGACGCGTGCCGGATCAGATACCGCGTCCCCGCTCATTGGCGATTCTGACGATGGTGCCGGCGTCGATAACCCGCGCAGCTACGAGCAGCGCTAGGTAGGCACGACGCTCGCCCGGATTGTGTTTGATCGTCACGCCGGCGGCAGCCACCGCCTCCCGACGGTGCCCCCGGGCGGCATCCGCGAAAGCGATCTGCCCCTTGATGCGGGCGAACCCGCGGCGGTAACTGAGGAAGGAAGGATGCTTGGCAAGAAGATAGGTGAGTGCCGAGGAGATCGTCGCCCACCGTTCGGCGAAGAACGACTGCTCGTGCCAGTAGACATCGACGAGGGGTTGTTCGACCGAGACCAATGGGCGGCGCCATGCGACGCGCAGCATGAGGTCGTAGTCCTCCGCGTAGCTTCCAGGGAGACGTTCGTCCACCAGACCCAGGCTGCCCACGAGCGCATCGCGGCGTAAGACGAAGCTGGTGGAAGGGATGGCCCATACCCGCTCGCGGAGCAGGCGGTCGAATGTCACGACGGCTGGCGGCACCTTCTCCACGACGGTCTCACCGCGGACGATGCGCATGCCACTGCACGCCATCTCGGCACCGGTTCGTCGTAGTCAGCGCGATCTGCAGGCGCAGCTTCTCGGGAGCCCACGTGTCGTCGTCGTCGCAAGTTGCGATCAGCTCCGAGCTCGACACCAGGATCCCGCTGTTGCGCGCACCGGCGAGTCCCGGGGTGCGCATGTTGCGGATCGTCCGGACGCTGCGGCCTTCCGGCACAATGACGTCCACCGGCTCCTCGTCGCTCTGGTCGAACACGACCACGCATTCGAGCGGTCCCGCGTAATCCTGCGCCAGTACGCTCCCGACCGCCCGCGCCAGCAGTTGTGGACGGTCACGCGTGGCGATGATCACCGTCACCGACGGCTCGCCGCCGCCGCCGCCACCGCCGGTCGCGGCGCGCTCCTCGCTGTCGCCAGGGTCAGCCAGGCGCGGCAACTTCTTTGGCGTTCGTCCGGTGACAGTCGCCGAGCGCGAGTAGGGCCATGGAAGCCGCCGGCCGAGCAGCTCCTCCAGCGCCGCCTGCTCCTCGGCCGCCACGTCGCTCAGTCTGGCACGCGTCTGAGGCTCGAGATCAGGCGCCGGATGGTAGTTGTGGCGCTGGCGGCTGCGAAGCGTCGCTCCAGGTAGCCCGAGGAACGACCACACCTCGTTCGCCATCTTGTCCGGATCCCGGTAGAAGTCCTCGCTGGCGGCGATGAAGAACTGCTCGCGGTCGAACAGCGAGAACCATCGCTCCAACATCTCGCTGTAGCGACCCTGGGTCACGTACGAGTGGTTCTCGTGGGCATAGCTGCGATATCCCGGCTCACCGAGGATCCTGTCGACCTCCCCCTCGAGGCGGCCGCCCTCGACGTCGAGGGCTTCCTCGAACGAGAGATCCTCCCCGCCGTTGCGCACGCGCTCCTTGTAGTGAGACCAGGCTCGCTCGACGGGATCACGCAGCATCACGACGAGCTTGATGTCCGGCACCTCTGCAGCGAGTCGACCGGCGGCGAGCGGATGGAAGAGGTAGTAGGGGCTCGCCTCGCCCGACACGGTCCGCCCGTCGAGGGGCTGGCGCAGATGCCGGCCGCGGACCGCGAGCGGGAAGTGGGAGCGGTACCAGTCTCCGCCCCTCCAGTACTCCGAGTCGAAGTAGTGCACGCCCTTCAGACGCTGCAGCCCCGGAAACAGGGGCATGACCGAACGGTGTTCGAGCAGGTAGTTGTAGAGGGAGGTAGTGCCGCCCCGCTTGGCGCCGATGATGGCGAAGTCGGGCAGCGACCGCCAGTCGGAGGTGAGGTTGCCGTAATGGCGTAAGGCGTTCTTTGCCAAAGAGCGGGCGCTGAGTGGGTGCCGGCGCTCGGCCATCAGGCGGCTCTTCCGCTTGTTGCGGGCAGACGCCTGCCGGCGGCCGCCCGCCATTCATTGACCAGCTCGGCGGTCCCGAGCCGGGTCCGGGCGGCATATACGAGGACACCGTAAGCCATGGTGCCTGCGGCGCAGGCCAACCCGATCCCCGCGTAACTGTCTCCGAGAAGGAGCCGGCAGGTGATGCCGATCACCCCGTAGCACCCACCGACAGCGGCCGCTACGGCGCCGTAAGAAGGACCGAACGGCGACATCCTCAGCACGACCCATACCTCGATCACCGCTGCCAGGTTGTCCACGACGATGCTCGCCCCCCACGCCACGGCGGCACCAGCAATACCGATGTGAGGGAGGAGGAGCAAGTTCAAGCTCACGACGACCGTCAGGGCGAGAGCGGTATTGAGAAGGTTCCAGGAGCTCCGACCGCCCATCAGCAACACGACCGTGACGTTGCCGGTGCCGAGATTCACCAGCATCGCTAGGGCCAGGATGACCAGGGCGGTCGCACCCTCCGAGTAGCCGTGACCGAATAGGCGCAGAGCAACTGCCGGGAAGATGGCCAGGATCACATAGGCCGGCCAAGAGGCAATCATCAACCACCGGGTCGCCACTTGGTAGAGCTCGGCGGCTCGCCGCGACTGTTCCCTCGCGAGCAGGGCGCTCAACTGCGGGCCGATGGCGAGCCTCGTGCCCTCCAAGGCGAAGGTGCCGATCATCACGAGGCGGCTGACGGCTGCGTAAACGCCCGCGCCTCTTGTGCCGAGGATCGCTCCGACGAGAAGCACGTTGAGCCATAGGACGATGACCTGGAAGGTGCCGGCGAAGCCTCTCGGAGCGGCAAAGCGCCAGAACGCCCGAGCGACTGAGCCTTCGTCGGCCCCCTTCCCGTCCGCAGGGCTCGCCACCGGGAGTCCGACCGTGCTCTCTCGCCTGATCAATCCGATGAGGATCATCGAGGCACTAACCAGTCCGAGAACGATCGGCACGCACCAGGCAGCCACGACCAGGCGCAGGTCGAGCCCTCCGGCCAGGGCCGCGATCACGAGTGCGATCCGCAACACCGGCTTACCCAGCCCCTCGACGGCGAGATAGGGCCACATCCGTCCGTAGCCCCGGGCGCCCGCCAGGACGCAAGAGGACAACGCACCGAGAGGAACGAAGATCCCTACCAAGCGGACACATTGGACCGCCGTTGTGGCAGGAACCCCCCGCAGCAGCAGGCGAGCCAGTTCCGGCGCCGTCAGCCAGACGGCGATAGTCGCTGCTACGCCGACGCAGGCTACCGGCACGAGGGCCGCCCGCAGCAGCCTCCGCACGTCGCCTAGCGTGCCGGTTGCCGCGGCCCCGGGAGATCCAACGGGTGAGCCCAGTGTCCGCCCCGAGTTCAAAACTGTTCGAGAGGATCGTGAAAATCGCCACCACCTCGAAGAAGGCTCCGGCACGGCGAGGTTGAAGCCAGCGGCTGACGGCGACGGTGAGGCAGAACGTGAGAGCGGTTCCGAGCGTTAGTGCGGCAACGTTGACAACCGAGCCGCGGGCCACGCGGCCGGCATCCCCAGGGACTTCCCTCTCTCCATGCAACACTTCGTCTGACGATTCCGCCGAGACGTCCGTCACGTCGAGCCCACCCCGACCGGTCGCCTTTTCTCCGGCCGGCGGGGTGGCCAGGGCGACGGAGGGGGCGCGCCGGGAAGTGGCTCCGCAGTCGCCGGGGAGCGACTCCTCAGGGGAGGTGGCGAGTACCCGTCACAGCGCCGGTAGGCGAGGGCGAGCGCGACCATCAGCACTTGAAGCTCCGTGGGCAACCAGCCGTACACCGGTGTCTGAGCGAGGGCGATCAATGGCACGCAGTGCAGCCAGAGCCCGGCTGTGCCCTTGGCGCGGCGCGTCTGCCAGATGGCGACGAGCGCGAACCCGACGAAGAAGATGGCTGCCGGATAACCGCTCGAGTAGAGGATTGTCCAGAGCTGCCCTTGGGTGCCTATGGGCGGGGAACCGATCTGACCGACCGCAGGTCTTGGCGCGCCGTAGCCGAACATGGGCGACTTGTTCACTCCAGTCACAGCTTGCTGCTCCAGGCTGAGCCGGGTCTGGTTGCTGTGGCCGTGAGAGGTTCCGAGGCTCTGCAGTAGTAGGTGGCCAAGGGGCGTCAGAGCCACGATCGCCACACCCAAGGCGCAGACGGCGAGGAGGGTCGCCAGCGCCCCCAGCCTGCCGCGCATGGCCAGCCGGACGGTGACATACATCATGCCGATTCCGAGGCTGAGGAACATCCCACGATTGAGCGAGAAGACCATCGGCACGACCGACAGGGCGAGCACCACCACGACGAGGGTTCGCCAGCGTCCACGACCGGCAGTTGCCAGGGAGGCGAAGGCGACAGGAGTGAGCGCGGCGATATTGCCGCCCCATTCGTTGGTGTAGGCAAAGGGCGCGGCGGGCCGAGGGACGGGAAAGCCGAGGAAGGACTGCACTTGGGCAAAGACGGGTTGTACGAGCTCCTGGACGAACAGGTGGCTGCGCAGGCTGTGAGGTAACAGCAGTTCGATGGGCGGGGTGAAGGAGTGGGACCGGAGGATGATGCCGGCGAACCCGCCCGCCACGACGATCATCCAGAAGATGGTCAGGACCTTGAGCACCTTCGAGTCGAGGCGGCTGGAGGCGGGCAGGTTGTAGACGTACAAGAAGAGGATGGCGGAGCCGAAATAGAGGGATATGCGGTAGCAGAACGTCAGGACCGACGAACCCGTCTGTAGCTCGAAGCCTGACAACAGCGCCCAACTGATGAACGCCAGCCAGAGGACGAGCGCGGCGGGTGTGTGCGTCCTGCGGCTGTAGATGAGAGCGATCAGCATCGGGAACAGCAGCAGCGGCAGGAGGAAAGAGCTGATCCCGAGCACCCAGAAGAACGGGAAGCAGACGAACAGAATCGTGAGCGGCCACGTCACGTTCAGCCGGAGGCGGGCGCCCTCGCCGTTCATCGGCCCCGGCCCGCGTACCCGTATCGTGCGAGCAGCGGCCAAGTGGCGAGCGAGATGGCTGTGCGCTTACCGGGGCTCATAGTGCGCCACTCCTCGTCCTGGCGCAGCTGCACCTCTCCGGACTCGAAGCGCATGGGGTTTCCCGAGAGCGAATGTTCCAGCTCCAGCGACACAATCTGACCGACGTCGGGCGAGTCGCCGCCGGGCAGCGAGAGGGCACGGGAGATGCGGCTCAGTTCCGCCTTCGGGTCGCTGACGAGATCCTCGTAGCGGGCACGGGTGCTATGCCCACCCGTCGACCTGATCGAGCGCGCGATCGCTTCCAGCAAAATGTTGTCGGTCATCCAGAGCCCCATGCTCCACCAGGCGGCGTGTGTGCTCATAAAGGCTGTCCCGTCACCGACATCCGGCTTGCGGACCCGCTTGGTCCACGAATAGGCGACCCCGTGGCTTCGACGAACGAGATGGACGAGCCGTACGTCGATGTCCGGTACGGATCGGAGGACCAGCAGGTGCCCGACCTGCTTCGAGGAATCCACGAGGACGGAAGCCCCGGACACTTCGGCCACGGCCCTGTACAACCTCGCCGTCAGTGCCGCGTATCGTGAGATGGGCAATGCAGCACCTTCTGCCTCCGGCCGCAGCCTTCTGAGCCGGTGCAACTTGCGGTGCCGGACCACCGATGCCCGCAAGCGAGCAGCCTCTGCGGCGTCGACTTGGTCCCAGCCTCCGAAACCGGCGGACCCAACCTCCTTCCAGAAGGGGCAGTCGTGGAACCGCTCACCGCATCCACAGCGATCGTCCCGGATCAAGCCCCGTTCCCACAGGAAGTCGAGTTCGCCGACCGATTGGTACCCGGGGCTCCGAGCGAGCATCCTCGCGAGGAGAGTGCTACCGCTTCGCCCAGAGCTGCCGATGTATACGACCTGGACGGTCATGCTCTCGTCTGCGTCAGATCCTGGGTTACGTCGTCCGAGGAACCGTTGTGGTCGCCGAGAGGACCTCGCGCCCAGCGCCGCCGGGGAGCAGTCAGGGTGGGAATGGACCAGGTGGTGTCGGCGGTACCTTCGCGGCGGGGAACGCTGCGGCGAAGCGGTGGACGGTCAGCGCGCTTGCTGATCAGGACCGTGCCTAGCAGGCGACCACCCACCTGCTCCATCCGTTCGCGCATCTCGTTGAGAACGTGGACAGTCGTCCGGCCCTCCCCCGCCACCACGACCACGCCGTCCGCGAATCCTGTCAGAGCCAGCCAGTCCTCCGTCTCCACCGCCGGTGGCGAGTCGATGATCACGACCTCAAACTCCTGGCGCAGCCTCGTGAGCAGCTTCTCCATCGCCGGAGAATCGAGGACCGCCAACGGGCGAGACAACAGCGGCCCATTAGTGATCAGAGCAAGCTTCGGTTCGATCGGCGTGATCAGGTCGCGGTCGTCGATCTTCTCGCCACCCAGCAGGTTGGCGAGGCCGCGTACGTTGGAGGCGTCGAAGTGCATGGCCAGGGTGGAGCTCCTGAGGTTCCCGGCGACGACGACGCTGCGCCTTCCTGCCTCGGCGAAGGCCATGCCGAGCTCGGCGGCCAACCGGCTCGCCGATGAGCTGCGATCGGCACTAGTCACAAGTATCGTCCGCACGTCGCCGCCTGCACCGAGCCCTGAGAGCGTTGCGCGAAGGGCGCGGATCGATTCGGCCGCCCTACCGTCTGGCCGATCCACCGTGGCGAGTGCCGGCAGGCGGCCGCCCATGTGGCGCGGAGAGTGGGGCACGACCGCTAGAACGGGCGCGCCGGTCCTCCGCTTGAGCACCGAGGCTTCTCGCACCCGATCATCGACGGCATCACGGATCAGCGCCACAACGAGCCCGAGGAGTAGGCCGATGAGCACGCCGAGGATGAGAACTACTGCCTTGCTGAGCCCGGAGGTGGATTGCGGCGGAGGCGCTGCGGCGAGGACGGTGCCACCGCTGTCGTTATAGGTTTTCAGCTGTGTCAGCTGGTCGTTCGCGGTGGTCAACTGTCCGCTCGCTTGAGTGAGGTTTACAACCAACCCCTGACGAGCCGGCGCCGTGTTCGGGAGGGATGCAAGCTGCCCCGAAAGCTTGGTGATCTGCGTCTGCAGCGCTGCGACCTCGTTACCGAGCACCGTCTCCAGACCGGCGAGCTGGCCTGCCAGCGTGGCGTGCCTGTACTGCAAGTACGAGGTGGCGAAGGCGTTAGCGCCCTTCTGAGCACCGGCAGATGTCGAGGACTTCCACGTGATCTGCAGAACGTCCGAGCCCGTCGGGTTGCTCACGGACAGTTGCTTGGAGAGGTTGGATTCCAGGCTGGCGGCGGTCGCGGTGCCACCGATGAGCTTGGCCGCGCCTGCCACCACCGGGCCTGACTGCACGACTGCTTCCTCGGTGACCATGTTGACGAGAAGGTTCGGGTTGGCCGGCGTATTGGAAGGCGAACCTGTGAGCGGCAACACCAGAACCTGTGCCGTCGCCGTGTAGCTCGAGTGCTTGAAGTGCCCGTAGCCGTAGCCGGCCGCAGCGCCGATCACGATGAGAACGAGCACCACCCGCCACCGCCGACGGACCGCGCGCCAGTAGTCACCAAGATCCACAGATCGGGGCGCCGCTTGCGCGTCCTCGCCTACCGCATCTCGAGTCTGCATCGCTACCTTCCTTCTATAGCCCTTCGAGTTGCCCCGGGCAGCGGTTCGCATCTGGACCTCTGCCGCGACCATTATCCCGCCAGTTGCACCCCATCGAGTTCCGTTGCCCGCAGATTTCCAACGGGCAGCCCCGGCGGTCGCTCAGCTCAGCGGTGCGGGCCTCCTCCTCGCCTGGATAGCGCACGAGATCAAGCTCAATGGCTCAAGTAGTTCGCGGCGTAGTGTTGCGCGACGGTAGAAGCGGACAGGGCGGACGAGTAGGCGGCGAAGTCACCGATCTCCCCCGGCAGGAAGAAGCTGTTCGGCTCGGTCGTGCCCTGGCTGTTCTTGCCCCAGTAGTCGAGGCTCCATCCGGTCAGGGAGGCCCCGCCGAGACGCCAGTAACCCTTGTACTGGGAGGCGATCGTGTTCGAGTTGGTGCCGACCAATTGGCCGTCCACATAGAGACTCATGCCGCCCGAGCCCAAGGTCGCGACCGCGAAGTGCCACTGCCCGTCGTTGTAGGCAGCGGGGCTGATGACGCCGATGGCCTTCTTGTTCCACACGCCGAAGGCGACCTGGCCGTCGTTCATCATGTAGAGGTTGCGGTTGCAGGCCGACGTCATCGCTATCCGCTGGTTGCAGAAGCCGGCGATGAAGCCGCCGGTGTCGGTGGTCGTCTCGAACCACACCTCGATGGAGAAGTACGGCGTGGTGAGGCTGGAGGTGTTGGCGGTCACGAATCCCTTGTGGCCGTCGAAGCCTGCGGCAGTCGCCCCCGTGCCTGAGATCGCCCCCGCCAGCCCGAGGGTCGTTCCCGGCTCGTAGGTGCCGTTGTAGCCGTGCGTCGATGAGTCGTAGGCCGTGTTTCCCGACGTCTCGTCCAGCTGCCACATGGCCGAGGGCTGCGAAGAGAGCACCGTCTGGACGTAGCTGGCGGGAGGGTTGCTCGACGCCACGACGACCGGCGCCGAGGCCGGCGACATCGCCGAGGTGTTCGTGCCATCCGAGACCGACACCGTGTAGGTGTGCTGGGTCCCGGGCGTCAGGCCCGAGTCACGGAAGTGCAGGTACGGCAGCGCCCAGGGCCACGACGTGGCGGTCAGTGTGCCGACCGGCGTCGTGCCGCCGTCGCGGTAGATCGAGTAGGTGAGGGAGCCGACATCGGGGGAGCTGACTCCGGTGAAGCTGACCGAGTCGACACCTGCAGCCGTGCTGACGACTGTCGGCGCGCCGGGGCTACCAGGAGGTGTCGACGCGGGCCCTGGTCCGAAGCGAGTCAGACCCTGCTGTGGCTGACCGTTCACGGTCGTGAAGTCGCCACCGATGAACAGCTGCGTGCCATCGGTCGTCATCACGCCGCCACCTAGTGGTTCATCGCTGTTCGGCTGGTTGCAATCGGGAGTCCAGTGTCCTAAGGATCCGTCCGTGAGCGACTGGTCGAGCAAGTGGTGCAGAACCCAGCCTCCGGCCGGGTTCGCCACCTGCGGGAAACCCTCGGGCGCAAAGGCACAGTCGTGAGCGTGAGATGCCTTGTAGAGCCAGTTCCCTACGACCTCGACAGCCTGAGTGGCGCCGAGGCAATCGCTCTGCCACTGCAGCGTTCCGTCACTCACGTTGGCCGCGAAGTCTCCGTCGAAGCAGCCGCCGCCAGTCCCCTCAGAGGCCACGTAGGCTATTGAGCCCGAGATGACGATGTCCTTGACCGCGGCTACGCAACCCTGCTCGTTGGGCTCAATGGTGGCCGCCCACGGATCGCTGACGCCTGTCGCAGGGTCGGTGGAGCCGATCGCCTGCTGATAGACGCCGTTGATGGCGCTGAAGTAGCCGCCGAGGAGGACGCGCGAGTCGTCAGGAGCGACCGCGATCGTCTTCACGACACCGTTCACCGCCGGTGCCCACGGGAGGAGGTTGCCGGATGAATCGACTGCGCCGGCATAGGCCCTCGCCTGGCCGTTGATCTTCATGAAGCCGCCGCCCATGTAGATCGTGGATCCGTCCGGCGACACGGCGATCGAGCTGACCGGCCCAGAGGCCTGAGGAGCCCATGTACTGCTTAGGTTCCCGGTGGAGGTGGAGAACGCGGCGAGGTTCAGCCGGTAAACGCCGTCGGCGTGTTGAAAGGCTCCGCCCACATAAAGGGTGCTTCCATCGGGGGAGACGGCGAGCGACTGGACTTGGCCGTCCAGGGTGGGAGCGAACGGAAGCAGGTCGCCCGTAGTCGCATCGAAGGCTGCCAGGTAGCTGCGTGCGACCTCGCCATTGCCGGGAGCGGAGCCGGGCGGCCGAACGGACGTGAAGCTCCCGCCGACATAGAGGACTCCGCTGGAGACGGCGAGTGCCCACACCGTGCCATTCGTCTGCCAGATGGGAGAAGGGGTGGAGCTGAGGTTCGGCTGTGCATCGCGCCGTACCGTGCTCGCCCCTGCGCGCTGGGCGGTCCCGGCCTTGGCAGACACCTGTGCTTCGTGAGGAGTCGCATTCGGCGGGGTGAGTGCCCCGGCGCTCGCCGGCGCGGCGGCGACGATCGCTGCCGTGAGCGCTACGCATGCGAATGATGCCCGTCTTCTCATTGGCCTTCCCTCGTGGATCGCTTCCGGTAGATCAGATAGCCGAACCTGTTACGGGCCCAGCGTCTTCCCGGGCTGAACATCAACTCGTTCACCAGACGTTCGAAGTTGGCGACCGCTGAGCCCTCACCCGTGCCATCGTTACCATTGTTCTCGGCCCCATAAACAGCACCTTCGTCGACGCCATGATCCTCTCGAGTATCCGAGCGGAAACGGGCGCTTCCCGCGATCGCCTCATCAAGCAGGGCCCCCAGCTCCGCCTCGTTGTTTGCGAGGTGGATTCGGCCATGGGATGCCAACATGCTAGAGAAGAGGACCTGGTGGTCGTCGACGTGCTCGTGGTGGCGACGCATGCGGGGTACGACGATCGGGATCAGCCCGCGCTCCCACGCGTCCGACATGCATCCTGGCCCACCATGGCAGACGATCACCTCGGCCCCATTGGCGAGCGAGGACAGCTGCTCGCTCTCAACGATGCGGGCGCCCGGCGCCAGGGGGATGTGACTCGAGGTCCCGTATTGGACGAAGACCGACTCTCGCAGCTCCGGCCGGGTTTCGAGCCACCGGTTGAGCCACAACACGAGGCGGTCGAACTGGTGGTGGTCCATGCCGACGGTGACGAGCACGCGAGGCAGCGTGTTCAGAACAGGCATCCGACCAGCTGTCCCCGCGGATAGAGCTTCAGCTGCTCGGGCCACTGCACCAGGAACAGCTCCGCCAGCGGGTAGCAGAGCCTTCCGGTGAGCGTCCGCGTGGTGACGCGGTCGTAGACCTCGATGTAGACGGTCTTGATCCCTCGGACTCGGGCGACCACGAAGAAGGGGAAGGCGACCCCGGCACCGTCGGAGACCAGCAGGTCCGGCTTCTCGCGCGAGGAGGCGCCGGGCGAGGTTCCAGTTGCGCAGCGCGTTCGGGATGTTGCGGGTGGTCGGCGAGTAGGCGATCTCCACCCGCTCGTCCCGCAGCAGGGAGTCGGTCTGCGCGGATGCGAACGTCACCCAGGTCCGCTCGTGGTGAGACCACCACGGTCGCAGCCGGTAGAGCTGGGTGAGATGTCCTCCCGTCGAGCAGACGAGCATCACCTTCATGCGGACCTCCTGAGAGCCTCGCCATCCCCGGCTCCGGTGGTGCCAGCGGCGAGCAGGGCGGCTCGCTCGGACTCCAACACTCGCAGCACGTCGGGGAAGAAGCGACGGTCGATGTCGCCGCTCGACATCCTCGCTTGCTCGTGGCGGACGGTCAGTTCGAGGAGGTGGCAGATCGAGAGCAAGGTCGCGTGACGGCCCGCTCCGAGCTCGGCCAGCGCCGCTCGCGCCAAGCCCCGAGCGAGGTCCGACGCCTTGGCGACAGGCGCCCCACCTTCGACGAAGGAGATCTGGAAGTGGTAGTGGACGGCGTCGAGGCCGACCGGTGCCTCCATCGCGCTCGACTCCCAGTCGAACGCGTAGAGCTGCTCGCCGATCGTCGCCAGGTTCCAAGGCACGAGGTCCCCGTGCCATGCACCGAACGAGAGAACGGTCGAGCCGTAGGTCCGCTCGATCGAGTCGGCGACCGCCTGCAGGCGAGGCCGGGTGGGAGCTTCCGTCGCCGCGATGCGCCGGCGGATGCCCGACCACCAACCACTCGCCGCCAGCTCGCCCTCGTAGCAAGGGCCCAGCTCCACTACCTGGCGGAGCCAACCGACTGGCGGCAGCGGCGTCGTCAGAGGCACACCCCGCACCTGCGGTGGAAGTGGCTCGACGACGAGCAGGCTGAGGTCGTTCCACGACGTCTCGGCGATCAGCCGGGGCGCTCGCAGCGTGGCGCCGCCGCCACTGCCGCCGCTGGCACTGCCGGCGCTGGCACTGCCGGCGCTGTCGCGCCTGCCGGCGATGGCGCGAAGTGCGGCAGCTTCGGCCGCCACTGCCTGCCGGGACCAGTCGTTCCAGGCCACCTTGACGTACGCGAGGGGCGCGCCGTCCTCGTCGAAGATCTGCAGCACGGGCTTGCGGTAGGGGCCGCGCCCGCCGCCGAAGGCGATGAGCACGCGCCGGGCGCCGAGCAGCCGGGCGAGATGGTCGCCGATCGGTCCCTCGCCGCCCTCGTCCTCACGGCGCTCGGCCACGCCGACATCGATCATCCGAAACGGCGTGTGGCGTCCGGCCGAAGCCGTGAGCGCGACCCCGGCGAGGTGCCGGGCGAGGCGCTGGCGCGGCGAGCGGAGCGCCCCGTAGGAGGAGAGGGCGCGGGCCGCGGCGTTGCCGGTACCGAGCGTGATCGTGAAGCTGCGCCCCCGTCCCGCCGGCAGCACGGCCATCGTCTCTGTCCTGCGGTAGCCCGCCGGCAGGCGGCCCTTCGGCGCCCAGGTCGTCCCCGAGCCCGCGCCCCACAGGAGGTCGAGGATCCAGGAGCAGTCGGAGGGGACCTCGGAGGACCCCTCCATCAGAAGGCTCCGTTTCGAAGGACCCTCGCCGGTGTCACGAGAAGGATCCGCAGGTCCCACCAGATGGACCAGGACGCCACATAGAGGTAGTCGAGACGACGCAGCTCGTCGAAGGTGAGGTCGTTCTTTCCCGACACCTGCCAGAGCCCCGTCATCCCGGGCCTCACCTCGAAACGACGCTCCGCCGCCCCGTCCAGCGCCTCCGACTCCTTTGGCACGAACGGACGGGGGCCGACGAGCGACATGTCGCCCTTGATCACGTTGAACAGCTGCGGCAGCTCGTCGAGACTGGAGCGGCGGAGCAGATGGCCGAGCGGCGTCGAGCGGGGATCGGAACGGATCTTGAACATCGGCCCGTCCATCTCGTTCGCCCCGTCGAGGAGCGGTTGCTGGCGCTCGGCGTCGGCGTGCATCGTCCGCAGCTTGTAGATGGTGAAGGGCTTACGGCCCCTGCCGATCCGTTGTTGGCGGAACAGCACCGGCCCGGGTGAGGTGGCCTTGATGACGATCGCCACCGCTGCCAGCACGGGAGCGGTGAGCAGCAGGACGAGCGAGGCGATGAACAGGTCGCAGGCCCGCTTGCAGAAGCGGGCGCCGAGACCAAGACAAGCGGGGGCCACGTCGATGAGTGCGAGACCGGCGATGTCCTTGATCGCGGAGCGCCAGGTGAGCAGCTCGTAGTACCGGGGGACGACGGAGACCGAGACTCTGCTCCCGAGGGCTTGCAGCTGGGCGATGGTGTCCGAGGGATGGGTCCGCGAGAAGCCGACGAGCACCTGGTCGACCGAATGCTCCTCTACCAGTCTCGGCAGGTCCGCCAGGCTCCCCAGGACGGCGGTGCCGGGAGCGGGATCGTCGTCGACACAACCGACCACCGTGATCCGCGAGTCCCAGGAGAGGTCGCGGAGAAGGTTGCGGGCGGTCATCCCGCTGCCGACGACGAGCACCCGGAACTGCTCGACGCGCGCCGCCAGCAGGAGCTTCCGGCTGATGACGCGGGCGGTCGGGATCAAGACGGCGGCGATCAGCAGGGCGACGACGATCGTCACGGGCTCCAGGGTCGCCCGCTTCTCGTAGAAGCCCATCAGGTGATCGATGCCGAGGACCACACAACCGGCGATGCCGAGGCCGTAGACGACGTCGTGCATCTCGGTGAACGAGCTGCGCAGCACCCTGCCCGCCGACTTGGGGTAGAGGCCGTTGACGCTGAGGGAGACGATGACTGCCAGGTAGAGGGGCAGAGTCAGCATGAGGTTGGCGACGATCTTGTCGTGGTGCGTTCCCCGTCCCGCCTGGTGGACGAGGTTCAGGGCCACCGAGACGGAGATCGCAAGAGCCAGCACGTCCGAGAAGACGAGGGCCACCCGTGGCCCGAACCGCGCCCGGCTGAGGACTGTCGATGCCGCGCTGGGCCGGCAGCGTCGTCGCCGGCAGTGCGGTCGGCAGTGTCGCCGGCAGCGTCATCGTCGGCACCGGCACCGGCAGCGGCAGCGGCTCGAGGGTGCCGAGCGTCTCCAGAACCGGCGCCGGCTCGAGTGGAGGCAAGGCGACCAGCACCGAAGGCGCCGGGGCGGCCGTGAGTGTCGGCGCGCCCACACCTGCCATGTGAGCGTTGCCATCAGCAACGCCGGAGAGGACCTCTCCCATCGACCTCCGTCCGATCTTCGTCTCTAAACCGTGCCCGAGGTCGTGGCGGGCCTCGTTCATTGCGGCGGTATCGGCGGGTCGTTACCCCGGCGAAGCGTTACGAAACTTCCCCCGAACTGCGGGTTAAACGTAATGTCCCCATGGCCTTCGCGAGAGCAGCGGCTCGCCGATGAAGCACGTTAGAGCCGTCTACCATACAAAGTCCAGGGGAAAGCGCAGTTTCCCAACACGGTGAGTGTTAGCAACACCACGGAGGCGGGTATTCAGTCTTTACAAGGGTTTCGCACCCCCGGCTGAGCAGGCGAAGTACGATCGAACCAGTCCTTGCGGACGCGAGAGGAGATGGGGGATGACCGACTCCGGCAACGAGCAGCAGCCGCCCGTCGTACCCAACACCTCGGTCGAAGGCGGTGCCGGCACCGCTCCCGCCTCGGAGGCCTTCCCTGCCTTCGGGCAGCCGGGCACCACCGGCGGTCCGAGCGATCCCGGTCGGGCTCCGGCCTGGAACCCGGCCGCCGCGCCGCCGGACACGGCGTGGCCGAACGCCGGCGGTCAGGACTCGCCGGCGGCGACACAGACCACGACGATGCCCGCCGCAGTTCCGGCGGGCGCCGCAGGCATGCCGGGCGGAGCGTCCACCCTTCCCGGGGGCGTCTCGACGATGCCCGCGACGATGGCGGGAACGGGATACGCCGGTGGCTACGCCACCAGCACCGGGCCGATCGTCCGTCCCTTCCCGCTCATGGGGCTCACCCTCGTCGGCTTGCTGACCGCTCTGCTCGGTGCCTGGGCGGGGCTGTCGGTGCTCGTCGGCCCGAGCTTCGGCTGGAGCCCCGACGGGACGCCGTCCTGGAAGTTCGGGATCGTGCACGTGGTGCTGCACATAATCCCGGGGGCAGCGGCCCTGCTCGCTGGGATCGTGATGTTGGCGGTCCTCCCCAGATCGGCGAGGGGCGAGGGTCGGATGGCGGGTTGCCTCGCCGGCATCCTCGCCATCCTGGCGGCGATCTGGCTCGTGTGCGGTCCCTTCTACTGGCCGGTGGTGCGGCCGAGGGACGTCGTGTTCGTCGGGTCGAGCTCGCAGATACAGAACTTCACCTACGTCATCGGCCCCAACGTCGGAGTCGGGCTCCTGATCGCGATCCTGGGAGCGTTCGTGGTGGCATGGGCGACACGCCGCCCGAAGCTGCCTGTCGTCTGAGGGTTCACCCAGGGGGCGGTTTCGGGGCCGGGAAGTGTAGGCCGTAGGCTCGGACGGATGCCGCCGGCCTCCATTCCCGACCTTCCCGACCGGGCGCGGGTCGTCGTCGTCGGTGGGGGTGTCATCGGCTGCTCCGTCGCCTATCACCTGGCGCAGCTTGGGCTGGAAGGACGACGTCCTGTTGCTCGAGCGCGACCGGCTGACGTCGGGCACCACATGGCATGCGGCGGGGCTGATGGTGACGTTCGGTTCGACCTCCGAGACGTCGACCGAGATGCGCAAGTACACCCGCGACCTGTATGCCCGGCTGGAAGCCGAGACCGGGCTCGCCACCGGCTTCAAGCCGGTCGGCTTCATCGAGGTCGCCGCCGACGAGGACCGCCTGGAGGAGTACCGCCGCGTGGCGGCCTTCAACCGCTACTGCGGCGTCGACGTGCAGGAGATATCCCCGCGTGAAGTGGGCCGGATGTTCCCGCTCGCACGCACCGACGACATCCTCGCCGGCTTCTACGTCGCCGGAGACGGCCGCGCCAACCCGGTCGACGTCACGATGTCGATCGCCAAGGGTGCACGCATGATGGGGGCTCGGATCGTCGAGGGGGTGCCCGTCACCGGGTTCCTCACCAAGGGCGGGGCCGTCGCCGGCGTCCGCACGCCGGCGGGCGATGTCGAGGCCGAGTACGTCGTCAACTGCGCCGGCATGTGGGCGCGCCAGCTCGGCGCCCTCGCCGGCGTCAACGTACCGCTGCAAGCCGCCGAGCACTACTACCTGATCACCGAGCAGATCGCCGGCCTCTCACCGGATTGGCCCGTGCTCGAGGATCCTGCCTCCTACGGCTATTTCCGCGAGGAGGTCGGCGGCTTGATGGTCGGCCTGTTCGAGCCGCTCTGCGCGCCATGGAAGGTCGACGGCGTGCCCCCGGACTTCTCGTTCGGGGAGCTCGTGCCGGACTGGGACCGCATGGGGCCGTACGTGGAGAGGGCGATGCACCGCGTGCCCGTCTCGATGGAAGTGGGGGTGAGGAAGTTCTTCTGCGGGCCGGAGAGCTTCGCGCCGGATCTGCAGCCGATCGTGGGCGAGGCGCCGAAGCTGCGAACTACTTCGTGGCTGCGGGGATGAACTCGATCGGCATCCTCACGGGCGGAGGCATCGGGCGCGTCGTCGCTCATTGGATCGCCTCCGGCAAGCCCGACGTCGACGTGACCGGCCATCAACATCGACCGCTTGCACCCGTACCAGGCAAACCCCGACTACCGCGCGCACCCGCACCGTGGAAGTCGCTCGGGATGGTCTACCAGTGCCACTACCCGACCCGCTCGATGCGAACCGCGAGGGGTGTGAAGCGCTCACCCCTGCACGACCGGCTCGCCTCGCAGGGCGCCTTCTTCCGCGATGTCAGCGGCTGGGAGGGCGCCGACTGGTACGCCGGGGAGGGCAAGGTCGCCGATCTCGAGGAGCTGAGCTGGGGCCGGCAGGGCTGGTGGGACCACTGGGAGGCGGAGCATCATGCCGCACGCCAAGGGGTGATCCTCATGGACATGTCGTTCATGTCCAAGTTCTCCGTCGAAGGTCGCGATGCGGCGTCGCTCCTCTCTCGCCTCTCCGCCAACGATGTCGACGGTGAGCCGGGGACCATCACCTACACCCAATGGCTCAACGACGCCGGGCGCATCGAGGCGGACCTGACCGTCACCAAGTTGGCCGATGACAGGTTCTTCGTGGTGGCGTCCGACACCGCCTACGGCCACGCCCTCTCGTGGCTGCGTCGTCACGTCGACCCTTCGATGCACGTCTTCGTCGCCGACGTCACCTCCGCCTATGCGCAGATCAACATCCAGGGACCCCGCTCGCGCGAGCTGATGAGCAAGGTCACGTCGATTGACATGTCGAACGAGGCCTTCGGGTTCAGGCGGGCGGCTGAGATCGACCTCGGCTACGCACGCGCCCTGTGCATCCGCATCACCTACCTGGGAGAGCTCGGGTACGAGCTCTACATCCCGGCAGAACAGGCCCTCCACGTCTACGAGCGACTGCTCGAGGCGGGTGGGAGCGTCGGCCTGCGCCATGCGGGCCTGAAGGCGCTCGCGAGCCTGCGGATGGAGAAGGGCTACCGCGACTACGGGCACGACATCGACAACACGGACTCGGTGCTGGAAGCAGGTCTTGGTTTCGCGGTGGCGCTGGAGAAAGCGGGGGGTTTCATCGGGCGTGACGCAGTGCTGGCTCGCAAGCAGGCAGGCCCGCTCTGCCGCCGCCTGGTGCAGGTCCTCGTCAAGGACCCCTCACGGGTGATGTCGCACGCAGAGGTCGTGCTCCGGGACGGCGTTCCCGTCGGCTACGTGCGTGCGGCCTCCTACGGCTTCACGCTCGGAGGCGCCGTAGGGCTGGCGATGCTCGATGCCGGCGATGAGCCGCTGGACAAGTCCTGGATCGAAGGCGGCGACTTCGAGGTCGACATCGCAGGCGTGCGCTCGCCGGCCGTGGTGTCCCTGCAGCCGCTCTACGACCCCTCGATGTCCCGCATCAAGGCCTGAGGCAGCCTCCTCCGCTCAGGCTCCACGGGCGCCCAGCCGGAAGGCTCAGGCGGAAGGCTCAGGCGGAGGGCGCCTGCCCGAGGATGTCTGCGACGACGGCGTAAGAGGGAGTGGCCGCGCCGCTCGAGGTCGCCGGCGTCGGTGGCAGCTCCAGCAGGACGCGGCTGCCGACGGGGATCCCGAGCAGCTGGTCGAACGGACCGCGCTCGCTGCCGATGTCGACCGGGAACCCTTCGGGCACATGGAGCTGCCACGTCGAGTGGAGGACGCTCCCCTTCCAGTCGGTCACCACGTACTGCAACACCACGAAACCGGCCGCCACCGCCGCGCCGTGCCCCCTGTCCAGCACGACCACCTTCTCGGTCTTCGGTTGGGGCACTCCGGCGGGGATCTTGATCTTCGGTGCGCCGGACATCGGCCCGGAGACCACCGGTAGCCCGGATCCGACGGTCTGAGGCACGGCGTGCAGATCGCCGGTGGCCGTCGCCGGATAAGAAGCGATCAAGTCGACGACGAAGACCAGCGTGGCATTGCCCGGGATCCCCGCCTGAGACTGGCCGGCGCTCCCGTAGCCGTCTGCGGGAGGGATCGAGAGCAGCACTCGGGTGCCTGCCCGCAGCCCGACGAGCGTCTTGTCCCAGCCCGGGATGACCTTCCCCGCCCCGATCTGGAAGCCGGCGGCTACATGTCTCTGGAACGAGCTGTCGAAGACGGCGCCCCTCCAGAGCTGACCCACGTAGTTGGCGACCAGGAACGAACCGCTGGGCACGGCCGGACCTTTGCCGGAGGTGATCACGTGTGCGACGAGCTTGGGCGGCGGAGGTGCGTCGGGGAACTGGATCAGCGGCAGCTGGCCGTAGCCGCCCACCTCCGTCGGCAGGGTTCCCGCCGGCTTGGTGTAGTGCGGCTGCGTCGAGGTCGTGCTGCCTGGGTTGGTACCGGCCGTCGTCGTCGTCGAATGGCTGCCGGTCGTTGAACCGCCGCACGCAGCGAGGAGCAGGCCCAGGCCTAGCGTCACTGCCGCGAGTGCCAGTGGGTACCCGGCGCGGCTGGCCCGGTGGTGGTGGTGATGATGATGCATGGTCTCCCGACTCATCGCTCTACGGGCTCGTGCCCGGTGGCGAGCCGAGGGCACGAGAAGAACTCAGTGCGCTCTGGCACCGCCTGGCGTTGTCCGCCGGCGCATGACAGTAGCCGCCGCCCGCCCGTTCCTTCCGTCAGCCCCCCCAGCCCGGTGGCGGCGCATCACTTTCACGAAACGCCACCTGGGGCTCCGATCGTCGTCCTCTGCCCGAACGCGCAGTGTTCAGATGGTCGTTAAACGACCATTTGGCAGCGGCGCGTTTTGGTCGTCGGCGAGTGGGGGCAGCGGCGGTCGCTGAGTCGGTGCTGAGTCGGTGCTGAGTCGGCGTCGCGAAGGCGGGTTCGCCACTTTGCGTGGCGCGTGCAACCTGTTGAGTGAAAGTCCTGGTAACCGGTTGATTTCCGGGCGTCCGGAGGTACCCTCGTACACAGTCCAAACATCCGGTTTCCTTTCGAGGAACCTGTCACGACGAGACGATCGAGCGGAGGAGCTACCTTGAGATTTCGCGACCCATCAGCTGCCGCGGGCCTGATGATCGCCGCGGCGCTGGTGTCGACCGCCGCCGCAGCCGGGGCCTCCGCAGCTGTCTCGGCAAGGTCTGCAACGGTTGCCTCGGCCGCTCCCGGCTGGTGGGTGCAGCCGATGGTCAACAGCCCGGCGACGCCTGCCGGTGGGATGTCGAGCATCTCGTGCGCCTCGGGATCCTCGTGCGCTGCCGTCGGCGGCAGCGTCGCCGAGATCTGGAACGGCACGCAGTGGTCGGCGACCAGAGCGCCAGACCGGGCGGGTATGGCTTATTTCTACGGAGTCGATTGCTCGTCGCCGACCGCCTGCTATGCGGTCGGCGGGGTCTCGGCGGGATCGGGTGCGCCCATCGCCATTCGCTGGGGTGGCGGCAGCTGGACACTGCAGGCGACACCTGATCCCGCCGGCTCAACCGGCGCCACGCTGTACTCCGTCTCGTGCAGCTCGTCGTCGCGCTGCATGGCTGTCGGCGGATACGTCAACGCCGAGGGCGTGGAGGCCCCGCTCGTCGAGTCCTACGACGGGACCCGCTGGGCGATCGTGCCGGTGCCCTCTCCTGCCGGGGCGACGGGTACCTGGTTGGCGGGTGTCGACTGCCCTTCGGTCTCCTCCTGCACCGCCGTCGGCGCCTCCTACAGCGCCGCCGGCAGGGAGGTCGCATTCGGCGCGGCGTGGAATGGGGCGTCCTGGACCGCACTGCGGATTCCGAGCCCCCCGACGGCTCCAGCGTCTCGCTACAAGGCGTCTCCTGCCCGGGCGCCGGGTCCTGCGTCGCGGTGGGCTCCTACCAGGACAGCAGCGGGGCAGAGCTCGGGCTTGTCGAGACCTCGGCCGAGACCTCGGCCGGGAGGTCGGGCAACACGGGCACCACGAGCGCCACGGGCACCACCGGCTGGTCGATAACGCAGCTGCCTGTGCAGTCGTGGTCGTCCTCGGCCTTGCTCGGCGTCTCCTGCATCTCGACGGCGGACTGCACGGCCGTGGGCAACGCCTCCAACGCGGCCGGCATGCCGGTCCCGCTGGCGCTCTCCTGGAACGGCACGGCCTGGTCGATCGACGCGCTCAGCGATCCCTCGGGCGGCCGGGGAGCGGGCTTCGGGTCTGTCTCCTGTGAGAGCTCGCCCGCCTGCCACGCCGTCGGGTTCTACACGACTAGGTCCGCTGCCCCGGCCGAGCTGGCGGAGGTGACACATCCGATCCGCCCCACCGTCACCCGCAATCCCACCTCGGTGCGGACCGCCGACGGCCGGCGTGTCACCTTCACGGCTGCTGCCACGGGCACTCCTCAGCCGGAGGTCGTGTGGCAGACCAGCGCCGACGGCGGTGAGACCTGGATCACGCTCACCCGCCAGACGGCTTCCAGCTACTCGCTCACCGCCGTCAAGCAAGTGAGCGGGCACGAGTTCCGCGCCTTGTTCACCAATGTCGCCGGCCAGGTGGCGAGCGCCCCCGCCACCCTCACGGTCTCGTAGCACCCGCCCTCTCGATAGGAACCCCGACGCAACCGTAGGCTGGCCCATATGGACCCGGCCCGGATCGTGAACGTGGCGGACGCCAGGCGCCGGGCGGCGAGGCGCGTACCGCGGGTGCTGTTCGACTACATCGATGGTGCGGCCGAGGATGAGTGGACCGCGGCCCTGAACGCGCAGGCTGCTGCCGGCATCACCTTCCGCCCGAGAGCCGGCGCAGGAGTGCGATCGACCAAGCTGGAGGTCGAGCTCTTCGGCACCCGGCTCGACTTCCCGCTCGTGCTGGCGCCGTGCGGGCTCGTGCGCCTGATGCACCCGGATGGCGCGCCGGGGGTGGCGAGGGCGGCCGAGAGCCGGGGGATCGTGTCGGTGCTGAGCACGGTCGCCGGCAGCTCGCCGGAGGAGGTCGCCCAAGCCTCCTCGGGACCGAAGTGGTTCCAGCTCTACGCTCCCCGCGGTGCCGAGCAGTCACACGATCTCCTTGCCCGGGCGGAGAAGGCCGGCTACGAGGCGCTGGTGGTGACGATGGACACCGCAGCTCTCGGCAAGCGCGAGCGTGACGCCTTCCACGGAGTCACGATGCCCTTCAAGCTGCGCCCCGACACGGCACTGCGTCTCGGGCTGCAGCTGGCCGCCCGGCCGCGATGGGTTGCAGGTGTCGCCGCCAAAGCACTCGCGCGGCGCCCGGGCCAAGCGCGAGCTGGCGGCAGCGGCCGAAACGGGAGAGGGACCTCCGCCCACCTTCGCCACTGTTGCGATGGACGCCTCTCCCTTCTCATGGCAGGACATCGCCGAGCTCCGGCAACGATGGTCGGGGACCTTCCTGGTGAAGGGGTTGGTGACGGCCGCCGACGCGGAGCAGGCGCTGCAGGCGGGCGTTGACGGGATCGTCGTGTCGAACCACGGGGGTCGGCAGCTGGAGGGCGCGCCGGCCACCTTGCGAGCACTGCCGGAGGTCGTGGCGGCGGTGGCCGGCACCGTGCCGGTGATCGTCGACGGGGGGATACGCCGGGGAGGCGACATCGTGAAGGCGATGGCTCTCGGTGCGGCCGCCGTTTCGATCGGGCGCCCCTATCTCTACGGGCTCGCTGCCGCCGGTGAGGCCGGCGTCGGCCGGGTCATCGACATCCTGCGCGCCGAGATGGTGCGCACGATGATCCTGCTCGGCTGCCCTGACGTGCACGACCTCGACGCCGGCTGGATCGAGCAGGCCTGAGCCGCCGGTATTGTGCGAGCGGCGGGCGCCACCCGTGAGGAGCTGCGGGATCGGAGAGCGATGTGGGAATTGCGATGCTGGCGATCCTGAACGGGGCGCCCACCTGGTTCGTCGTGCTCTATGTGGTCATCGGCATGGTGATCGCATTCGGCATCGGGCTTGCAGTGGCCGGGCAGATCCGGCTCCGCGGCATGCTGCGCAGGGGCGAGATCACACCGCAGGAGCTGTCCGCACGCAGGAAGGCGCGATCGAGGCGCCCCGCCGCGGCTTCGCCCCCTCATGCGGCCGCGGACCCCACCGTCGAACCACACCGCCGGCACGGGTGATCACCACGGAGCTCGGTGGAGCAGCGCTGTGCGACCGCGGTGGCGTCGGGCTGCTGACCTGGCCGACCCTCGACGGGACCTGCGTGGAGGCGGTGATGACGACCCGCCACGGTGGCGTGTCCACCGGGCGCTTCGCATCGCTGAATCTCTCGCTCACGGTCGGTGACGCGCCGGCGGCGGTGATCGAGAACCGCCGGCGGGCTGCCGGGGCGCTCACAGGCGGCGGGCTCACAGGCGGCGCCGCGCTCGACGATCTCGTCTTCGCCGACCAGGTGCACGGCAACGGCGTCAGGATCGTCACGGCGGCTGACCGCGGCCGGGGGAGCCAGTCGCCCGATACCGCACTTTCCGCCACCGACGCCATGGTCACCGACCAGGCCGGACCGGTGCTCGCCGTGCTGGTGGCCGACTGCGTGCCGATCATCCTCTGCGACCCGGTGGCACGAGTGGTAGGCGCGGTGCATGCTGGATGGCGGGGGACGGTGGCGAGGGTCGCTTCGACGGCGGTAGGGGCGATGGTCAAGATCGGCGCCGATCCAGCACGGATGATCGCTGCACTCGGTCCCGCCGTCGATCCCCGCGCCTACGAGGTCGGCGACGAGGTGGTGGCATCGCTGGGAGATGCCTATGCGGGCGAGGCCGGTTCGCTGCTCGTCCCGCCTGACGCGCCAGGGGGGCGCTTCAAGGTCGACCTCTGGCAGGCGAACGTCCAGGACCTCCTCGGTGCCGGCCTTCTGCGAGCTTCGCTCCACGTGGCGCGGATCGCCACGGGCAGGCCCGGGCCCTTCTACAGCCACCGGCAGGAGGGGCCGTGCGGCAGGTTCGCGGCGATGGTGCGGCTGCTTCCATGAGGTACGAGCGCTTCCGCTACGACGGGCTCGCGATCGATCCGCTGCACGGCGAGGTCGTCTGCCGTTACCTGCTCGACGACCACCCGTTCGAGGAGCGTTTCGGGTTCAACGGCGGTGAATGGGGCTCGGCCGCCGTCGGCGAGGCAGCCCGGCTGCTCTACCTGCTGGCGGGCATCTCCTACTACAAGGCGGGAGCGCCACCGGTCATCGAGCTCGGAGATACGGCCTTGACCGGTGCGGAGGCCTCGTTCCTTCGGCGCTACTACATCGACGGCCTCGGCGAGTTCGCCTATCGCAACCACCTCGACCTGCGGGGCATCGAGCTGGTCGCCGCCGAACGGGCGCCGCGGACGCCGCCGCGGACGCCCTCGCGGACGCCATCGCCGAAGGCGTCCGGCGACCTCGCCTGGCCACCGCTGATCCCCTTCGGGGGCGGGATCGACTCGATCGTCACCGTGGCAGACGTCGCCGGCGGCGGGGGACCCGGACCGGCGCTGTTCGTGGTGAACCGGCCCGGTGATCGTTTTGCGGCGATCGAGGGCGCGGCGGCGGTGTCGGGGCTCCCGATCGTGCGCTGCGAGCGGTCGCTCGACCCGGCCATCCTTCGCTCTTCGGTGCTCGGGTTCCTCAACGGTCACGTGCCGGTCACCGGGATCATCTCGGCGGCGGCCTGCGTGGCGGCCGCCCTCGACGGCTTCAGGGCCGTCGTGATGTCGAACGAGTGGTCCGCCTCCTCGCCCAACCTCGAGGTTGACGGCCGGCCGGTCAACCACCAGTGGTCGAAGTCGATCGACTTCGAGTCCGGCTTCCGCTCGATCCTGGCGGAGGCGGTGCCCGGCCTCGAGTACTTCTCGTGGCTGCGGGCGCGAAGCGAGCTGTGGGTGGCGGAGCGTTTCGCTGCGCTCGGCGAGTACCACGGCCTCTTCCGCAGCTGCAACCGGGCATTCCATGTCGATCCCTCGCGTCGCCTCGACCACTGGTGCGGTAGCTGCGACAAGTGTTGTTTCGTCGATCTGGTGCTGGCGCCCTTCATGGAGCGCAGCCGCTTGGAGGAGGTGTTCGGCGGTCGCGAGCCGCTGGCGGACGTCGCCCTCACCGATCGCTTCCGCACGCTCCTCGGGCTGGCCCCCGACGCCAAACCCTTCGAGTGCGTGGGCGATACCGACGAGTGCCGCATCGCCCTGCGGCTGGCCGCTCGACGTCCGGACCGGGAGGGCTGCCTGCTGGTCCAGGCCCTTGTCCAGGAGCTGCCGCCGCTACCGCCCCTTCCGCCCATTCCGGCGCAGGTCGACGAGCTGGCGTCTCGGATGGCCAAGCCGCTCGGCCCGCACTTCGTCCCCGATGCCTACTCGTCCCGCGCTCAGCTGGTCTGACCTGGCGGGAGCCAGCGCGGGCGTCTTCGGCCTCGGCGTCGAAGGGGCGGCGAACGTGGCCAAGCTCCGTTCGCTCGGCGTCACGCCGGTGTTGGTCGACGAGCATCCTCGGTCGGCCGAGTACGACGGGCTCGAGGTGCTGCCGCTCGCTGACGGTGGGCTGGAGGCACTCGCCCGTTGCGACGTGGTCGTCAAGTCGCCCGGCGTGTCGCGTTACCGCCGCGAGGTGACCGGTCTTGTCGAGGCGGGGATCCCGGTGGTCGGCGGCGTCGGCCTGTGGCTGCACGAGACCGACCGGTCGAAGGTCGTGTGCGTCACGGGCACGAAGGGGAAGAGCACCACGACAGCCATCGCCGGCCACCTGGTAAAGGGGCTCGGCTACGAGGTCCTCGTCGCCGGCAACATCGGCCGGCCGCCCTGGGGTCAGCAATCGCCAGGCCCCGAGCCCGACTACGTCATCGTCGAGATATCCAGCTACCAGGCCACGGATCTCGCCCTCTCGCCTCCGGTCGTGGCCGTGACCTCGCTGCATTCCGACCACCTCGATTGGCACGGCGACATCGAGCACTACCACCGCGACAAGCTCTCTGCCTGCTCGCAGCCCGGTGCCGAGGTGACAGTCGCCGACGGCGCCAGCCCGATGCTGCGAGCGAGAGCCGAGCTGCTGGGTCCGCAGGTGACATGGGTCGTCGACGACGGCGCCCGCCACCGATGGATCGAGCACCTCGGCCTTCCCGGCGCCCACAACCGCCGCAACGCCCTCATCGCTGCAGCCTCCATCGCGGCCCTGGGCGTACCTGGAGCGGATGACGAAGGGCTGCTGGCAGATGCGGCAGGCGGCTTCGAGGGCCTCGAGAGCAGGCTCCACAAGATCGGCACGGTGGCGGGCGTCGACTTCGTCGACGACAGCCTGTCCACGAACGTGCTGCCGACGGTGGCGGCGCTGGAGGCGCTCCCCGAGCGGCGCATCGCGCTGATCGTCGGCGGTCACGACCGGGGGATCGAGTACGAGCCGCTGGCCGCCGCCATCGGGGCACGCACGAGCCCAATGCTCGCGCTCACGCTGCCGGCGAACGGCCCGCGCATCCGAACGGCCCTGGAGGGTGCCGGCGTGACGGACGTCGTCGACTGCACCGATCTCGAGGTCGCCGTGCGCCGAGGATTCGACTGGGCGCGGCCGGACGGCGTGGTCCTGCTGTCACCGGCTGCTCCGAGCTTCGGTCAGTTTCGCGACTACAAGGAACGGGCGGCGGCGTTCCGGTCGGCGATGATCAGCTGCCGGCAGATGCTGGAGGGAGGAGCACCCCGGGATTGAGGATCCCCTGCGGGTCGAGCGCCCGCTTGATCGCCCGGAACGCCTCGATCTCGGCGGGGCTGCGGCTGAGCGCCAACCACCTCCGCTTGGCGATGCCTATCCCGTGCTCGGCGCTGATGCTGCCCCCGAGCGTCGGCCACGTGGGAGAGAACGGCGTCGTCGACCTCCTCGTCGTCGGCGGCGACGCCAGTGACGTTGACGTGGATGTTGCCGTCCGCCACATGACCGAAACGCCACACCTTCGCCTCCGGACCGCCCACTCACCCGCTCAGCGATCGTCTCGGCGAAGTGGGCAAGGCTGCCGGCGGGGAGGGTGACGTCGAGCTTGTGGACCGGTCCCAACGTGGAGATCGCCTCCGTGTGGGCCTCCCTGTAGCGCCAGAGGGCCGCACGCCTGCTCTGATCGGTGGCCACCGCCACCTCCGCCACGGCGCTGAGTTGCGCTATCGCGGCGGCGAGGCGCTCGGTCGGGTCGTCGCCGGCGGCGGCCTCGACCAGCAGGAACGCCGAGTGCCGGCCCGGGAACGGCGGAGCCAGCCCGAGCACCGAACAGACGAGATCCATGCCGTCGGCGAAGAACAGCTCCGCCGCCTCCAGATCAGGCAGAGCGCTACGCAGCTCCTGCCCGGCCGACACGGCGGAGGCCGCCGCTGCGGTCCGGCCGTCGTCGAAGGCGAGCAGTGCCACCGTCCGGTTGGCCGGCGGCCTGACCAGCCTCAGGCGGGCGCGGGTGACGACGGCGAGGGTGCCCTCACTCCCGCAGAGCAGGCTCGGGAGGTGGTAGCCGGTGTTGTCCTTCAGCAGGCCGCCGAGATGAGAGATCACTTCGCCCGTCCCGAGCACCGCTTCCACGCCGAGAAGCTGGGCGCGGGTGTCCCCATACCGGAGCACTCGCAGCCCTCCGGCGTTGGTGGCGACGGTGCCCCCGACTGTCGCCGAGTCGCGGCTGGCGAGATCGACGGGGTACGCCCACCCGCTCGCCGCCACCGCCCGCTGCAGGGACCCGACCGTGGCGCCGGCGCCGGCCGTGACCTGGCCTGCCGCATCGTCGACAGCTTCGAGGCCGTCGAGGCGCACCAGGCTGAGCACCACCTCGCCGGCGAGCGGCACCGCACCTCCGACGAGTCCGGTGTTGCCACCCTGAGGGACGAGCGCGATCCCGAGGCGGCGGCAGGTGTCGACGATCGCCGCCACCTCCGCGGTGTTCCCCGGGCGCACGACGGCGGGCGTCGACCCGACATAGCGGCCCGTCCAGTCGCTGACGTAGGAGGCGGTCATCGACGGATCGGTGATGACGTGCCGGGCGCCGACGATCTCTCGAAACTCTCCGACTCCTACGACTCCACCGACGCTGCTCACCCGACGAGCCTCGCATGCGCCGGCCGTGGACGTGCTGTCCCGGACGTCCTACCGTGAGGCGGTGAACGATGCCCTGGCCGACCGCGTCAAGGGCGCGCTGGTCGGGCTGGCGGCTGGCGACGCGCTGGGCGCCCCGTATGAATTCGGTCCTCCTCCCGTGGGGGAAGCGGAGATGCGGCCGGGTGGTCTCGGGCCGTGGGAGGCGGGCGAGTGGACCGACGACACCCAGATGTCGATCTGCGTCGCTCTCGGCCTGTGCGGCCGAGCGGTGCGCGGGGATGGCGACCGGCTGCTGCGAGCACCCGGACCGGCGTTGGTAGCAGAGAACTTCATGTCGTGGTTCGGATCTCCACCGAAGGATGTCGGGATCCAGACGTCCTCCGTGCTGATGGATGCAGGATCCGCGGAGCGGATGGCCGGGGCTGCGGCCGCGTACTTCCGCACACACCCGGACGGGGCAGCCGGGAATGGCAGCCTGATGAGGACCGCACCGGTGGCGCTTGCCACCACGGGCAGCGATTCGGAGCTGTCGGCGATGGCGGCAGAGGTGTCAGCGCTCACTCATGGGGACCCTCAAGCGGGGGATGCCTGCGTCCTTTGGTGCGTGGCCATCGACCGCGCGATCAACGAGTCGAGGCTCGACGGGATCCTGGACGGGCTCGAGCTGATCAGCCCACAGCGACGCAGCCAATGGGCTGAGCGCATCGAGTGCGCCGGCGAGGAGCGGCCAGAGACGTTCACTCCCAACGGGTTCGTCGTCACGGCGCTGCAGGCGGCGCTGGCGGCGGTGTGGCAGACCGCCGTGCCAGAGGACGATCCACCGTCGCATCTTCGGCTGGCGTTGCAGGCAGCGGTGCACATCGGCGACGACAGCGACACCGTGGCGGCGATCGCCGGAGCGCTGCTGGGCGCTCGCTGGGGAGCGAGCGCGGTCCCGGGAGAGTGGCGGGAAGTCCTCCATGGGTGGCCCGGATACCGGGTCGGTGATCTCGAAGCACTCGCCCTGGCCTGTGCGGGAGACCCGACCGCCCCGAGCTTTCCCGCGTTGTGACCCGGAAATGACACCTGACGCAGGAAAGGTCAGCCCGCCGGGCCGGCCACGCCCGCTGGCAGCCCGCCTGGCGGTGGCAGCCCACCAGCACCCGCGGCTCAACGGCCCATCCGCCGACTCGTAATATCCACGCCGTGCCAGACGCATCCAGCCGCTCGACCCCACACGCCCCAGCCCCCGCGCACGCCCCAGCCCCCGCGCACGCCCACTCGGCGGGGGCCGGACCCGGCCACGTCGTGGCCTACTTCACGATGGAGATCGCCCTCACGGACGAGGTGCCGGTCTTCGCCGGCGGCCTCGGTGTGCTGGCGGGCGACTACCTGCGTTCGGCGGCCGACCTGCGCCATCCCATCGTCGGCGTCTCGCTCCTCTACCGGCACGGCTACTTCCGCCAGCAGGTCGACCCGCTGCAGAACCAGATCGAGCTGCCTGTCGACTGGGACCCGCGGGCCTACATGCAGCCGACCGACGCCCGCATCGTGGTCCGCATCGAGGAGCGGCCCGTGACGGTGGCCGCCTGGCGCTACGAGATCGAGGGCGCAACGGGTGGCCGCGTGCCGGTGTTCTTCCTCGACACCGACCTTCCAGAGAACCATCCGCACGACCGCCAGCTGATCGACCGCCTCTACGGCGGCGGCGACGACCAGCGACTGCGGCAGGAGGCGATCCTCGGCCTCGGGGGCCCGCCGATGCTGCGGAGGCTCGGCTACGAGGTCACGACCTACCACATGAACGAGGGACACTCCTCGCTGCTGACGCTGAAGCTGCTGGAGGAGGCGGCAGGTGACCGGCTACCCGAGATAACGGAGGCGGACATCGCGGCTGCCCGCAGCCGTTGCGTGTTCACCACCCACACGCCGGTTCCGGCAGGGCACGACCGCTTCTCAGCGGCCCTCACAGAACAGGTCCTCGGCAGCGAGAGGGCGCAGCTCCTGGCAGACGTCGGTTGCCTCGACGGCGAGCTGAACATGTCACAGCTCGGACTCCGTCTCTCCCGCTATGCCAACGGCGTGTCCCTGCGGCACGCCGAGGTCGCCCGCGCCATGTTCCCCGGCGAGCGGATCGGGTCGATCACGAACGGGGTTCACGCCGCCACCTGGACCGCACCGCCTATGCAGGAGGTGTTCGATCGTCACCTTCCGGGGTGGCGGGCCGACAACACGCTGCTGCGCTACGCGTCGGCCATCCCGCTGGACGAGATCGACGACGCGCACCGGGCGGCGAAGGCGTCGCTCGTCGCCGAGGTGGCGAGTCGCGCCGGCGTGCAGTTCTCCCCGGAGGCGCTCACGATCGGGCTGGCCCGCCGGGTCACCCTCTACAAGCGGACGATGCTTCTCTTCCGCGACCTTGCCAGGCTGGCCGCTCTCGCCAAGACCGGAAGTGGCCTGCAGATCGTCGTCAGCGGCAAGTCCCACCCCCGCGACGAGCGGGGCAAGGCTGTGATCGGAGAAGTGCTGCGTGCCGCCGAGCAGCTGGCAGGGGCCGTGCCGGTCGCCTTCGTCGAGGACTACGACATGACCCTCGCCGGGTTGATCTGTGCGGGCTCGGACGTCTGGCTGAACACCCCGTTGAGGCCGAACGAGGCGTCCGGCACGTCCGGGATGAAGGCGGCGATGAATGGCGTCCCCAGCCTCAGCATCCTCGACGGCTGGTGGATCGAGGGATGGATCGAGGGCGTGACCGGATGGGCGATCGGCGGCGACTGGAGCGGCAATCCGAGCCTCGGCGAGGGTGGGCTGACTGCAGAGGAGCAGGCGGAGGCCGAGCGCCATGCCGCCGAGGAGGATGCGGCCGACCTCTACGGCAAGCTCGAGCGGGTGGTGATGCCGCTCTTCTACGACGATCCGGCCGCTTACGGAGCTGTCCGCCGGGCGGCCATCTCGCTCAACGGCTCCTTCTTCAACACCGACCGGATGGTGCGGGAGTATGCGGCCACCGCCTACACCTACACCGCCCCCGCCGGCTGACATCCCGGCCCAGCCTCAGCCCTCAGCCGCCTCCAACCTCCCGGCCGCGAAACGCCGCAGTGGTACCACCCCACCCTCCACCTCGCCGAGCGCCAGCCGTGCCAGCGTCTCTCCGAGCAGCGGTCCGAACTTGAAGCCGTGCCCGCTGGTGCCCGCACCGACGACGATGCGGCCCCCGGCGCCGATGCGGTCGAGCACGAAGTCTGTGTCCGGCGTCGTGTCGTAGACGCAGCGCTCGCTGCGGCGGGGGACCGGGTCGATTCCCGGGATGAGCCTGCGTGCCCGCTCCACGATCGCCGACACCATCTGCCGGTCCTCTTCCTGCGCCGGCGGACCCAGGTCGGCTTCGGCCACCTGCGGCCCGGCGTGGTGGTGTGCCAGCTTGTACAGCCCGAGCGAGGGGGTGGGCAGCCCGTACACGAGCGGCTCGGACTGCTCGATGACCACCGGGACGTCGGGGCAGGCGCCGTCGGCCATCGCGAAGAAGGCCACCTGCTCGCGCGAGGCCCGTAGGGGCAGCGACGGCGGGAAGCCGGGCACGAGCCCGGCGGTTGCAGCCCCGGCGCAGCAGACGACGACCTCGGCGCTCAGCTCTTCCCTGTCCGTTTCGATGCGCACCTGATTGCCCTCCTCGAACAGGCGGAGGACCTTCGTACCCTCCCTCAAGGCGTCGCCGACCGCCGAGCGGAGCGCGGCGATGCAGCGGTCGGCGAGCAGCACCCCCGAGCGAGGCTCGAAGAGCGCCGGCCCGGGCGGGGAGAGCTGCGGGTAAGCGTCGCCTCACCTCCTCTGCCGGCAGGCGCTCGCTCGCCGCACCGGCCGCCGTCAGGGCCTCGCCGAGACGGTCGAGATCTCCGCCGAAGGTCAGCTGACCGGTCTCCTGCAGCAGCACGCAGCCCGTCTCGACCTCCAGCCTGCGCCACTCGTCGCGAGCCCTGATCGCCATCCGCACGTAGTCGACGTCGTCATATCCGAAACGGAATATCCGCGCCCCGCCATGCGATCCTCCGCCCTCGTGCGCTGCCGTATAGGCCTCCAGCACCACGACGTGAAGCCCCCGCTGGACGAGCGAGCGAGCCGCCGCCAGGCCGAGAAGCCCGGCGCCGACGACCGCGACGTCTGCGTTCACGGTCAACCGCGGAGGGCGGCGGCCAGAGCGTCCGCGGCCGATGGCGTCAGGTCGATGAGTGCTACACGCTGAGTCGACAGGCTCGACTGGCCATGCCGGGCGGCGCCCGGCGGCGCCAGGTACGCCACGACCACGGAGTTGGCGACTACGGCGACGGTGGCCGTGGGATGGGCCGCCTCGAACGCCGACAGCCGGCGTGCATCCGCACCCGGAACCGAGATGACGAGCGAGTCACCGCTCCCGCCGCTGCTGCGGGCGGCTGTCGGAAGTGGCGGCTGCAGGGAGATGATCGGGCCGCCGACCCTGACGCAGCCGGCACCGATACTGGAGGCCCTGGCGCTGTCGTCGTCGAAGGTCGCCTCGTCGCCGGCCGCGGATGAGCCCGCCTCCGAGGATGGTGACCTGCAGGCACCGGGAGCGGAGGACAGCAGCTGGCGGAGCTCGAGAGGCGAAGATGCCGTGATCGGCAACGAGATGATGTTGCTGGAGCCGTGGCTGGCGGGGAAGCTCGGACCCGCGCCTCCGCTCGGCGAGGACGGCCCCGTCCGAGAGGCGCCGTGCTGACCAGCCGGACCGCCACCGAGCAGGCTTGCCAGCGTGAGGCCCAGCACTGCCAGCGCCGCCAGCGCCCCGAGAGCGGCCACTCCTGCGAAAGCCGCCCCGCCGCCCAGGCGGCGGCGGTGCCTACTGGCGCTTCCGATCGGCCGCCTCTTATCGGCCGGGCCACAACGATGCCGGCCCCCCGCTTGGCGCTCGCCCCTGCACGGGCTTGCTCCGGCGACGAAGGCCGCCATGGCGGCGGCAAGCGCCCGCTCCCGCCCCGACTCGCTGGAGGGAGGCGGGCGCATGCCGACGGCTTCGGCCGCCCACTCCATGGCCCTCAGGCGGATCCCGCACTCCGGACAGGCGGCAGCATGCTCGTCGCCGGCGGGTGAGGTCGCGCCGCCGCCGCGGCGGGCGTCGACGAGCGCGCTCAGCACCTCGTCGTCGAGATGCTCGGTGCCGGTGAGATCAGCCATCGGTCTTCTCTGTTTGACGCCATGACGAGGGTTCCGGTTCCTCGCCGAGCATGGCAGCGAGCGCCGCGTGGCCGCGGGCGATGCGGGAGCGGACGGTTCCGATAGGGATCTGGAGGGTTTCGGCGATCTCGGCGTAGTCGAGGTCAGCGAGATCTCTGAGCACCACAGCCGCCCGCTGGTCCGGAGGGAGTGACGCGAGCGCCTCGTCGAGCGTCAGGCGCGCCGTCACCATGGCGGCGAGATCGCCTGCTGCCCGAGGTTCCGCCGGGCCGGCATCTCCGTCGAACACGTGACGCCCACGCTCCGGCACCGGGCGCCTCCGGCGCCGCCGCAGCTCGTCAAGCGAGGCGTTGGTGGCGATGCGGTAGATCCAGGTCGAGAGGGCCGACCTACCGTCGAAGCGCGGCAGGCCTCGCACGATGGCGATCATCGCCTCCTGCGCCGCGTCGACAGCGTCCTCGTCGTCCCCGGTGATCCGCCTGCAGACGGCGTGGACGCTGTCGTAGTGGCGGCGGAGAAGGGACTCGAGCGCCCCCTCGTCCCCCTGCTGGGCGCGCCGCACGAGCTCGGCATCGCTGATGCCTCCACCATCGAGTGCCAGGTCCTCGCCGATCCAGATGCCAGGACGCTAGCCAGCGGATGCCGGCCGAGGGACCCGACGATCAGCCGGCCGACGCACCGGACGATCAGCCGGCCGAGCGACCCGACGATCAGCCGGCAGGGGCCCCGACGTTACCGCCGCGGTTGCCGGTGCCGCCGGTCCCGCCGGCACCGACCAAGGACCCGAGCGTGCGCCCGAGACTCGTCGCCGGCGCCTCCCTGCGCAGAGCGATCGCCCCCACCACGAGGGCTGCCAGCATGGCCGCAGCGCCGCCCACGATGAGGGACCAGCGGGCGCCGTACTCCTGGGCAAGCCAGCCGACGAGCGGCGAGCCGATCGGCGTGCCCCCGGCGAAGACCAGCATGTAGAGGCCCATCACCCGCCCCCTCATGACCGGGTCGGAGCGGAGCTGCACGGTGGAGTTGGCGGCTGTCGAGAAGCTGATGGCAAACAGCCCTGTCGGGAGCAGCATCAAGGCCAGCAGGTCGTATCCAGGCACGAACCCGAGGACGAGCTCGAGGACGCCGAACACGAAGGCGCCGCCGATCAGGGTGCGGCGGCTCGGCATGCCGCGGCGGGCGCCGATCAGCGCCCCGCCGAGCGAACCGACTGCGATCGCCGAGGACAGCAGCCCATAGGCGGCTGCACCCTTGTGGAAGACAGTCTTGTCCATCAGGGCGAGCGTCACCTGGAAGTTGAAGCTGACGGTGCCGATCACAGCCACCAGCGCGATCGGCGCGATCAGGTCGAAACGCGACCTCACGTACCGGAGCCCCTCGAGCACCTGCCCCGGCGCTCGAGCGACACGTCCCGTTGAGTGCAGCTCGGACTCGCGGATCAGCAGCAGCCCGGCGATCACGGCGAGGTAGGAGGCGGCATTGATGCCGAAGACCCAGCCGGTGCCGACGACGCCGATCAGCACGCCGGCGATCGCCGGGCCGATCACCCGGGCCGAGTTGAAGGTGGCGCTGTTCAACCCGACGGCGTTGACGATGTGGTCGGGGCCGACCATCTCCGAGACGAAGGCCTGGCGGGTGGGGTTGTCGACGACTGTCGCGAAGCCGAGGAGCAGCGCCAGCAGGTAGACCTCGAACAGGTTGACGGTGCCACTGAGGTCGAGGACGGCGAGCGCAGCGGCGATGAGGGCCATCGAGATCTGCGTGCCGACGAGCAGGCGCCGTTTCGGGTAGCGGTCGGCGATCACGCCGCCATAGAGGCCGAGCAGGCCGAGGGGGAGGAACTGCAGACCCGTGGTGATGCCGATCGCGGTGCCGCTGTTGTGCGAGAGGCGCAGCACCAGCCAGTCCTGGGCGACCCGCTGCATCCAGGTGCCGGAGAGCGAGACGAGCTGCCCGCCGGCGAAGAGGCGGTAGTTGCGGACGCTCAGCGACTCGAAGATCCTCTTCATAGGCGGCTCAGCCGGTCGAGCACGGGAGCGGCCGCCCGCAGGGCCGCCGATTCGTCTTCTGTGCAGGTTCGCAGCTGCTTGGACAGCCACGCCTGCCGGCGGCGGCGGTCCTCGGCGAGGATCGCCGTGCCCGACCTGGTGAGACCGATCACCACCTGCCGGCGGTCAGTGGCGTGCGCCACCCGCTCGACCAGGCCCCGCTCTTCCAGCGCGGCGAGGATCCGCGTCATCGAGGGCGGCTGCATCTTCTCCAGCTCCGCCAAGGCGGTCGGTGACAGGGGGCCGTGCCGCTCGAGTGTCGCCAGCGCCGCCAGCTGGCTCGGGGTCAGCGACTCGTCGCTCCGTTCGGCCCGCATCCGGCGGGCCAGGCGCATGACCGAGATGCGCAACGTGCTGGACAGATCGAGCTCGGAGGCCGGGGCGCTGGGCATCTAGTTAGCATAGCTAATTAGCCCTGCTGACCAAGCGGCCGGCCGCCGCTCCTGGTTGAGTGTTCAAGACCGCTGGTAGCCGTCGCGCTGCACGTGCGCGTCGAGCACATGCGCCACGCAGCAGGTCACCGCCTTCATGGTCGGGATGTGGAGGAACTCGTTCGGGCCGTGAGCGTTGCTCTCCGGCCCGAGCACGCCCGTGGCGAGGAACTGGGCAGCGGGGTAGCGACGGCCGAGCATCGTGAGGAACGGGATCGTGCCGCCCTCGCCCGCCGAGCGGGCCGGCTTGCCGAAGTAGAGGGTGGAGGCCCCCTCGGCGGCGTCGGCCAGCCAAGGCGCCGGCGGCGGGGCATCCCACCCGGTCGCCGCCTCGCCCTCGAAAGACACCCGGGCGCCCTCGGGGGGCGCCGAGGTCAGGGCCTCCCGAACGGCTGCCAACGCCGCCTCGGCGTCACAGAGCGGTGGCAGGCGCAGGGAGAGCTTGGCGGTGGTGAACGGGCGAAGGACGTTGCCGCCGTCGGCAGTCGAGGGGATGCCGTCCATGCCGGTGACCGACAAAGAGGGCTTGCGGGTGCGCAGGACCACCCGTTCCGCCAGCGAATCGCCCCGCAGCCGCAGCCCTTCGACGGCCGGATAGTGCCCACCGGCCTCGTCGCCGATCTCGGTGACCAGCTCGTCGACCTCGGCGATGCGGTGCGCAGGCGTCTGCTCGTGCAGCTCGGGCAGGAGGATCTCGCCCGACGCCTCGTCCTCTATGCGCGACAGCAGTCGCCGCAGTATCCGGAACGACGAAGGCACCACGCCCCCCGCCGCGCCCGAGTGCACCCCCTCCCGCAGCACTTCCACGCGGAGGCGCGCCCACCAGGTTGCCGCGCAGCGACGTCGTCACCCACAGCCGGTCGTAGGTCGGGCAGCCGGAATCGAGGCACACCACGAGCGTCGGATCGCCTATCCGCTCGCCTAGCGCGTCGAGATGGGATGGAAGGTCGGGGCTGCCGCTCTCCTCGCTGGCCTCGATCAGCACCACACATCGCGAGTGGGATCCGCCCGAAGCCTGCAGCGCCTCGATCGCCGTCAGCGCCGAGAAGACGGCGTACCCGTCGTCGGCGGTCCCGCGCCCGTAGAGGCGGTCGCCGGCGTGCACGGGGCTGAACGGCCCCAGCCCCGGCTTCCACTCACCCATCTGCGGCTGCTTGTCGAGGTGCCCGTAGAGGAGCACGGTGTCCGCTGCCGAGCCGTCGCCGTCGTCCGGCCCGTCCCCGAACGGTGGGACCTCGCACCAGATCAAGGGCGTTCTACCCGGGAGCGTGAGCAGGTCGACGGTGAGACCGGCGATGGGGCGTTTCGAGGCCCAGTCCCGTAACAGCTCGGCGGCTGCCGAGATGTGGCCGTGCTCTTGCCACTCCCCGTCGAAGTCGGGAGAGAGGTTGGGGATGCTGGCGTACTCGGTGAGGGTCGGCAGCGCCTCGTCCTCGACCAGCCTGTCCACCAGCGCGGAGAGTGCCTGCGGATCGATCATCCTGCCGCCTCCGACCGTGTGGAGAGCCAATGCGGGCCGTTCTCGGTCATGAGACCGAGGGTACCTCCGCGTCCGGCCTCAGCGCCTTGCCACCGTCCACGTGCCCCAGCAGGCCTCGGAGGTCACGCCGCGCCACTCGCCGGGCAGAGCTCGCAACACGAGCTCGGGGGCCAGGTAGATGGGCGTGGTGTCGCCGACGGTCGAGACGAAGGCGAGGGCGCCGTCGGCGGCGAGGACGCGGGACTGCTCGCCCGGGAGCAGGAACGCATTGACGCACACCACGGCCGCAAAAGAGCCGTCGCGGAAAGGAAGCGCCGCCGTGTCCGCCCGCACGAGCGCCGCCGGCCCTCTCGGCGAGCGACCCAGCATCTCGGCCGATATGTCGATCGACACGACTTCCCGGAAGTGCGCCGCCAGCAGGGGCGTCTGCAGGCCCGTCCCGCTGCCTACCTCCAGGCAGCGGCCGTCCCGCCCGATCCCTCCCCGCGCCAGCATGTCCTCCACCGGCGCCGCTCGTTCCGGGCCGCCCCGCGTGTGCCACTCGGGTGCCAGCCCGTCGAAGAGCTGGCGGATCCGCTCCGCCCTCTCGGCCGTCCAGCCGCCCTCCAGCGCGATCTGGCGGGTGACCTCCTGCATCGGCTCGTACTCCTCGGGCGGCCGCGGCCCGCGACCCGGCGCCACGGGGATCACACGCTCCAACGGCTGGAGGTTCACTGTCAGTAGGACTTGGGTAGCCCGAGCGAGTGTTGTGCCACGAAGTTGAGGATCATCTCCCGGCTCACGGGAGCGGTGCGCAGCAGCCTGGCCATGCCCCACAGCGTGGCGAGGCCGAACTCGGTCGCCAGGCCGTTGCCGCCATGCACCTGGATGGCCTGGTCGAGGGCCGCCAGCGAGGCTTCCGCCGCCGCGTACTTGGCCATGTTGGCCGCCTCGCCTGCATCCAGCCCGGCGTCGTAGGCCCACGCCGCCTTCTGCGCCATCAACCTGGCGAGCTCCACCTCCACCTTCGCCTTCGCCAGCGGATGGGCGAGGCCCTGGTGGGCGCCGATCGGCACGCCCCACACCTTGCGCTCGCGGGCGTAGCCGGCGGCGCGCTCGAGCGCGTAGCGGCCGATGCCGTTCGACACGGCGGCGCTCATGATCCGCTCGGGGTTGAGGCCGAGGAAGACCTGGCGCAGCCCGTCCCCCTCGGCGCCGATCAACCTCTCAGCCGGCACCTCGACATCGTCGAAGTAGACGGTGAACTGCTTCTCGGGAGCGGTGATCTCGACCGGGATCAAGTCGTAGCTGAGGCCCTCGGCAGCGGTGTCGACCACGAACAGCGACAGCGAGGCTCGTCCGGTGGCCGGGTCGGTGCCGGTGCGGGTGACCACGAGGACCGCCTCTGCCTCGTCCATCCCCGAGATGTAGTACTTGGTGCCGCGCAGCAGGTACCGGTCGCCGTCGCGGGTGGCAGCGGTCGAGATCCGGTGCGAGTTGGAGCCTGCATCCGGCTCGGTGATCGCGAAGGCCATCTTCAGCTCCCCGCCCGCGAAACGCGGCAGCCACTCCGCTCGCTGCGACTCGTTGCCGAACCTGGCCAGCAGGGAGGCGCAGATCGCCGGGCTGACGAGCATCAACAGCAGCGGGCAGCCCGCAGCCGCGGTTTCCTCGCAGACGATCGCCAGCTCGCTGATCCCCATCCCGCCGCCGCCATACTCCTCGAGGAACGTTGACACCGAGGAAGCCGGCCTTGCCGAGCGCCGACCACAGCTCGTCCGCCTTGCCGCCCGTGACGGCCTTCTCGTGGTAATAGGAATGCCCGAAACCACCGGCGATCTTCGCCACCGACTCGCGCAGCATCTCCTGCTCGGGCGACGGGCGGAAGTCCATCACTACACTCCTGTTCCTCGGGATCTGGCCCCCTGCGGTTCCCCCATGTCGGGTCCGCCAGTCGCTCGCACCCGTAGTGGAGAATACGTCGATGCGTGAAAGGCCGTTGTCAGCAGTCGTCCTCGCAGCGGGTGGAGATACCCGCATGCGGTCCGCCGTTCCCAAGACCCTCCACCGGCTGTGCGGCCGGCCGATGGTGCTGCACGTGCTCGACGCGCTCGCCGAGCTGCCCGTCGAGCGGGTGGTGATCGTCGTCGGCCACGGATCGACAGCGGTCGTCAAGACGGTGCAGGCGGAGTCCCCGCCCGGTCTCGCGCTCGAGTTCGTCGAGCAGGCGGCTCCCCGCGGCACGGGTGATGCCCTGGCGGTGGCGCTCACCGGCTTCCCCGAGTCCTACAGCGACGGCTTCGAGGAGGGGGATCTCATCGTCCTCCCGGGGACACGCCGCTCGTCCGCCCGGCCACGATCGCCGGGCTCGTGCGGGTGCACCGGGCGGCGGATGCGGCGGCGACCCTGCTGACCGCCGAGGTGGATCACCCGGCCGGCTACGGCAGGGTCGTGCGGGCCAAGGACGGCCGCGTGGCCGGTGTCGTCGAGCATCTCGACGCAAGCGACGACGAGCGAGCCATCGGCGAGGTCGAGCACCTCCATCTACTGCTTCCGGCACGGCGTGCTGGCCCCCGCGCTGCGGCGGCTCTCGCCGGAGAACGCGGGGCAGAGCACTACCTGACCGACGTCGTCGAGGTGTTCCACGAGGCGGGCTACGGCGTCGAGCTCGATGCTGCTGCGCGACCCGAGCGAGGCTGCGGGCGTCAACGACCGGGCACAGCTCGCCGCCGCCGAGGCGGTCCTGCGGGCGCGGATCAACGAACGGTGCATGCGCCGAGGCGTGACGATGGTCGATCCCGAGCGACCTACATCGACGCCTCGGTGGAGATGGCAGAGGACGTGGCGCTGCTGGCCGGGAACGGTCCTGCAGGGCCGTACCGTGATCCGCTCGGGCGCGATCATCGGCCCCGCCACCCACCTCGTCGACTGCATGGTGGGCGAGCGGGCCGCGGTCGCGCCAGACGTCGGCAGAGCGGGCGGTGATAGGGGCCGATTGCTCCGTCGGCCCGCTTGCCGTCCTCGACCCCGGGTCAAGGCTGGCGCACGGCACCGTCACTGGGCCATTCTTCCGGGGGAGCGCGGACAGGGCGACGGCAAGAGGAGCGCCTCAGCGCTCACGACCGGAGCCTGAGCAGCGTCCGCTCGCCGCCCTCAGCCGCCTGAGGAGAGAGGCGACCAATGGAGCTTGTCCCGACGCGAGAAGCTGGAGCTCTTCTCCGCGGCGTGCCGCACCCCGGGCTGGCCCGGGACATCGCCGCCAGGCTGGGCGTGCGGCTCGGCGAGGCGAACCTGCGGGACTTCGCCAACGGCGAGATCCACTGCCGCTACGGCGAGTCGATCCGCGGCGCCGACGTGTTCATCATCCAGACCCACGCACGCCGGTCAACGACTCGATCATGGAGCAGCTGATCATGATCGACGCGGCCAAGCGGGCCTCGGCCAAGCGGATCACCGCCGTCTGCCCCTACTACGGCTACGCCCGCCAGGACCGCAAGGCCACCGGCCGGGAGCCGATCACCGCCAAGCTCGTCGCCGACCTGCTCGTCGGCGGCGGGCGTCGACCGGATGGTGAGCGTCGACCTGCACTCCGGCCAGATCCAGGGCTTCTTCGACTGCCCGTCGACCACCTGACGGCCGACGCCGGTCCTCGTCGACTACCTGCGACGCACGGTCGGCCGTCGACCTGGTGATCGTCGGCCCGACGCCGGCCGCATCGGTCGCCGAGCGGTTCTCGCCAGCAGCTCGGCGTCGACCTCGCCTTCGTCCACAAGACGCCGCCCGCAGGGCACGACGCAACCAGGTCGAGGCGCTCAACGTGGTCGGCAACGTCGACGGCCGCCGCTGCGTCCTGATCGACGACATGATCGACACCGCCGGCACGATCTGCGCGGCGGCGGAACGGCTCGTCGAGCAGGGGGCCGACCGACGTCTGGGCGATGGCCACGCACGGCGGCTCTCGGACCCGGCCCTGGACCGCCTCAAGGTCTCGCCGATCTCACGGGTCGTCGTCACCGACACGATGCCGCATCCCGACGGAGCGCCGCATAGACAAGATCGAGGTCTCTCGGTCGCGCCGCTGATCGCCGACGCCATCGACGCGGTGTTCGAGGACACCTCCGTCTCCGACATCTTCGGCGGCCACAACCTCACCTGAGTCCTCCCCGCGACCAACCGGCCGGGATCCGGTTCCGGCTAGCGCGGCTGCCAGGCGTCCGGCTGGGCGACGAGGTTCCGCACCCGCTTCGGCAGGTCGCCGCTCACGACGTCTGCCAGGGTTACCACGTCGAGGACGTCGGCGAAGGCAGGCACGGACCGCCACCCAGACGGTCTGCAGGTGCTCCGCGGCGCCTTCGTAGACGGCGTCCTCGGGCCGTTCGCCGCGGACCTCGGCGAGAGGCCCGTCGAGGCGCCGGACGACTTCGCCGATCGTGACCTCCGCCGCCGGCCGGGCCAGACGGTACCCGCCCTCCGATCCCCGCTGGCTGGAGACGATGTGCCCCCTGCGCAAGTCGTCCAGGATGGACCTGAGGAAGCGCACCGGCAGCCGCTGGGCCTCCGCCAGCTCGTCGGCCGTGCGGGGGTCCGGCTCGGCGGCGGCCAAGGTGGCCAACGCCCTCAGGGCGTAGTCGACCTTGGCGGAGATGTGCACGTCTGCAACCATAACCGTGGGCAGGGCGTAAACTCGATGGTCCGCACGGCGGTGCGCCCGGACCGTGCCCCGTACATCCGGATCGGGGGGCCGGCCGCTTCACGATCCGTCCCACCCGACATCTGACCGACAAGCGACACAGGAGACCCCGACCGATGCCCGAGATCCGCATTCCAGCCGAGCGGCGCCAAGAGCACGGCTCCAGCGCCAGCCGGCGTCTTCGCCACGGGGGACGGGTGCCGGGTGTCATCTACGGCCACGGCATCGACCCGATCGCCGTCCACGTCGACGCTCCCGACCTGCGCCACGCCCTCGGGTCGCCGGCCGGGGCCAACGCCCTGCTCGATCTCGATCTCGGCGACGCCCGCCACCTCGTGATGGCGCGGGAGCTGCAGCGGCACCCCGTCCGCAAGACCGTGGCCCACGTCGACTTCCTGGTCGTACGTCGCGACGAGGTGATCTCCACCGACGTCCCGATCACGATGGTCGGCGAGGCGGAGGCGGTGCGCCACGCCGAGGGCAGCGTCGACCAGGAGCTGCTGGCGCTCACGATCAATGCCAAGGCCGGGAGCATCCCCTCCCACATCGAGGTCGACGTCTCCGGCCTGCAGATCGGCGACTCGATCAGGGTGGGCGACTTGAAGCTCCCCAGTGACATCACGACCGACCTCGATCCGGAGTCGATCGTCGTCATGGCTCACGCGCGCCGTGCGCTCTGGAGCTCGAGCAGCCGGAGGCCGAGGGTGCAGGGGGCGCCGAGGGTGAGGCAGCCGCCGAGGCTGAAGGTGCTGCGGCTGCGAGGCCCGGTAGTGGCGAGGGGCGTCGAGCGCTGACGCCGGCTCCGGCGGCTCCGGCTCCCAAGCCTGAGGTTGCCCAACCTGATCGGGCGATTCCGGGCTCACCAGCAGGGATCACGGTCCGGAGCGCTGGCGGACCTGCTGGTCGTCGGGCTCGGCAACCCGGGGTCCGAGTACGACCGCACCCGCCACAATGCAGGAGCGGAGACAGTCCAGCTGCTGGCGCGCCGGCACGGCGCCACGTTGAAGCACGAGCGCGGGCTGCACGCCTCGGCCGGCGACCTGCCGCCTCGGCGGCCGGCTGCTGGCTATGGCCGTCCCGTCCACGTACATGAACGAGTCGGGGATGGCTGTCAGGGCGCTGCTGCGGCGTTTCGGTGGGGACGAGCCGGCGCGCCTGGTCGTCGTGCACGACGAGCTCGACCTGCCGGCCGGCGTCGTGAGGGTCAAGGACGGTGGTGGGCTGGCCGGGCACAATGGGCTGCGCTCGATCGAGGCGCACCTGCACAGCCGCCAGTTCCTCCGCGTCCGCATCGGGATCGGCAAGCCTCCCGGGCGCCAGCAGGGTATCGATCACGTGCTGCGCCGGCCGGCCAGGGCGGAGCGCGAGGCCATCGACGTGGCGATCGAGACTGCGGCCGATGCGGTCGAGACGATCCTCGCCGACGGGGCCGAGGCGGCGATGAACAACTTCAACGGCAGGAGCTGAGCGATCAGCAAGGACGAGTGATCGGACGAGTGACCCGACGAGTGGGCGGACGAGTGAGCGGAAGCCGAGGGTGAGCCTCCAGCAACTTCCGGTGTTGATGCGGGGTGACCCGGCGATGGCGACGCTGCTCGGCGCCGACGATGCCGTCGTGGCGGTTCCCGAGCCGGCCCGCGCCTTCGTCCTGGCGGCCCTGGCCGATCTCGGATCCTCTCCCGTGGTGCTGGTCGCCACCCCCACCTCGAGCGAGGCAGAGCATCTGGCGCACGATCTCGCCGCCTATGCGGGGAGCGGCAGGGTCGACTTGCTGCCGGCGTGGGAGACGCTTCCCTTCGAGCGTGTCAGCCCGAGCGTCGAGACCATGGGCCGCCGCCTGCGCACGATGTGGCACCTGCACCAGGCTGCAGGCGGCGGGATGTCGCCGTCGGCTGCAGGCGCGGTGGACGTGCAGAGCTCGCGATCGTGGTCGCCCCGATCAAGGCGCTGCTGCAGAGGCTCGGTCCGGAGGTCGATGAGGCGGCGCCGGTCGTCGTGCGGGCGGGAGACCTCCTCGACGCCGAGGAGCTGCTCGCGCGGCTGGTCGCACGCCGGCTACCGCCGCGAGTACCAGGTGGAGCACCGGGGCGAGGTGGCCGTGCGCGGCGGGATCATCGACGTCTTCCCCTCGACGATGGAGACAGGGATCCGCATCGACCTGTTCGGCGACGAGGTCGAGCGGCTGACCGAGTTCGACGTCGGCGACCAGCGCTCGGTCCGCGACATCGGCGAGATCGAGATCTACGGGTGCCGCGAGCTGCTGCTCGGAGATGAGCTGGCGGCGCGGGCGGCGAACCTCGTCAGCGAGGTCCCCTACGGGCGGGCACAGTTCGAGCGCATCGCCGAGGGGCTGACGTTCGACGGGATGGAATCGTGGCTGCCCTGGTTGGTCGCCGACGACAGGTTGTTCACCGACCTGCTCGGGGCCGAGGCCAGGGTCGTGCTCGTCGACCCGCGGAGGATCAGGGACCGGGCTTCCGAGCTCGGCGATGAGGAGGCCGCGCTCGCCGCAGGCCCTGGCGACGACCTGGGGCGTCGAGCAGGTGGACGACGTGCCCCGCCTGCACCTTCCCTACGAGCGCCTTCTCGCGCGCTGCCGGCGCGCGCCGTGGCGTCGATGCCGGCTCTCGCCGAGGGGCCCGACGTCGCTGCCGTGGTGGCTGCCGGCTGGCCGCCGGTGATGGGGGACCCGACGGCGTTGTTGCGTCGGCTGTCCGAACTGTCGGGCTCCGGCTACCGGATCGCGGTCTGCGCCGACGGCGAGGGGAGCGCGGCGCGGCTCGGCTTCGGTGCTCGCCGAGGAGGGGCTCGTGCTCTTCGGCGGCGGTCGCCATGCGCCCGAGCACGGAGACGTTCGTCAGCCCGGGCTGCACGTCGTGGTGCAGGCACTTGACAGAGGCTTCGTGCTTGCTTCGGCGAAGGTCGCCGTGCTGGCGGAGTCGGACCTCACCGGCCGCCGCCGCGCCCACCGCCAGGCGCGGCCTCGGGCCCGCCCGGTGGAAGGGTTCTTCGACGATCTCCAGCCCGGCGACTACGTCGTGCACCACGTCCACGGCGTGGCGCGCTACGCCGGGATGGTCAAGCGGGCGATCGGCGGGGGCGACCGCGACTACCTCCTGCTCGAGTACCGCGGCGACGACAAGCTGTACGTCCCGTCCGACCAGATCGATGCGATCACCCCCTACAGCGGCGGCGACAGCCCCTCCCTCAGCCGCCTCGGCGGGACCGACTGGCAGAAGCAGAAGGCGCGGGTGCGGGCCGCCGTCGCGCGAGGTGGCGCAGGAGCTGGTGGTCCTCTACCGGCAGCGGATCACCGAGCCCGGCCACGCCTTCTCGCCCGACACCCCCTGGCAGCACGAGCTCGAGCAGGCCTTTCCCTACACCGAGACGACCGACCAGCTGCGAGCCGTCGAGGACGTGAAGGCGGATATGGAGAGGCCGGCCCCGATGGATCGGCTGGTCTGCGGGGACGTCGGCTTCGGCAAGACCGAGGTGGCGGTCCGCGCCGTGTTCAAGGCGGTGCAGGACGGGCGGCAGGCGGCAGTGCTCGTTCCCACGACCCTCCTCGCCCAGCAGCACTTCCAGACGTTCTCCGACCGCTACGCCCCTTACCCGGTGAGGGTCGAGATGCTGTCGCCGCTTCCTGACGCCGGGCGAGGCGCGCGAAGGTCGTCGACGGGCTCGCCGACGGGTCGGTCGACGTCGTGGTGGGCACGCACCGGCTGCTCAGCGGCGACATCAAGTTCCGGGACCTGGGGCTGTTGGTGGTGGACGAGGAGCAGCGTTTCGGGGTCAGCCACAAGGAGGCGATCAAGCAGGCTCGCGCCGGCGTCGACGTGCTGACCCTCACCGCCAGCCCGATCCCGCGCACGCTGGAGATGAGCCTGACCGGGATCCGCGACCTGTCGCTGATCAACACCCCGCCGGCCGCCCGCCAGCCGATCCTGACCTATGTCGGCGAGTACGACGAGCACGCGGTGTCGGAGGCGATACGCCGCGAGCTGCTGCGCGAGGGGCAGGTCTTCTTCGTGCACAACCGGGTGCAGGACATCGAGCGGATCGCCGCCCGCGTGCGCGAGCTCGTGCCGGAGGCGCGGGTGGCGGTAGCCCACGGCCAGATGGACGAGGGCCCGCTCGAGCAGGTGGTGCTCGATTTCTGGGAGGGCCACTACGACGTCCTCGTCTGCACCACGATCATCGAGTCCGGCATCGACATGCCGACGGTCAACACCCTGGTCGTCGACAGGGCGGACCTGCTCGGGCTCGGCCAGCTGCACCAGCTGCGGGGGCGGGTGGGCCGCGCCGGCCAGCGCGCCTACGCGTACCTCCTCTTCCCGCCCGAGAGGACGGTCTCGGAGCAGGCGTACGAGCGCCTGCGGACCATCGGCGAGCACACCGAGCTCGGCTGCGGGTTCAAGATCGCGATGCGAGACCTCGAGATCCGCGGCGCGGGCAACCTGCTCGGCGCCGACCAGTCCGGGCCACATCGCGGCGGTGGGCTACGACCTCTACGTGCGCATGGTGGCCGAGGCGGTGGCGGAGCTGAAGGGCGAGGTGCCGGCCGAGCCGGCCGAGATCAAGCTCGACCTGCCGCGTCGACGCCTTCCTGCCGCCCGTCCTACGTCGAGCGGGAGGACCTGCGGCTGGAGGCCTACCGGCGCCTGGCCACCGTCAAGTCGATGACGGACGTCGAGGACATCCGCGCCGAGTGGACGGACCGCTACGGGTCCCCTCCCGCCGCCGCCGAGGCTCTGCTGGCGGCAGGCGCGGCTGCGAGCCGAGTGCGTGCGTACGGGGGTGCGCGAGATCACCGTGGTGCCCGAGCGCTCCGGGGGTCGGGGCGGGGACCGCATCGCCCGCCTCTCCCCGCTGAAGCTGCGGGCTTCTGCTCGCGTGCGGTTGAACCGCAAGTGGCCGAAGGCGATCTACAAGGAAGAGGTGGGGCAGCTCGTCTTCCCCGTGCCGGCGGGAGCGATGGCGCCGGCCGTCCTCGCAGAGGCTCTGCGGGAGCTGGTGCCCGATGAAGTGGCAGAGGCCGTCTGAGGCGGTTCGTCCACACGTCTTCGACGGCCGCCCGGCTGGCCACGCCGTCTCCTGCCCCGTAGCATGTCCAGACCGTGCGCAAGATCCTTGCCCTGCTTGCACTTTGCCTCGTCGCCGGACTGGCGGGAACGGCGTGCAACTCGCCTTTCCAGACGAACGCGGCCACGGTCGGCAACGTCACGATCTCGCAGTCGGAGCTCGACTCTGTTGTCGCGCACCTCGCCTCGACCCCGTCGTTCCTCTGCATCTACACCGGTGCCTACACCAGCCCGGCGCTGGTGCGAGGGGTGGGCTCGAACGCCTACGACATCAGTTTCGTCGACTTCGTGCTCGGCAACCTGATCGACGCCGACGTCTACGGCAACGTCGTCAAGGGCTTCCACATGTCCATCACCAACCGGGTGCTGGCGCAGACGAGGAAGCAGTTCGTCCAGTCGATCCAGGCCTCGTCCCGCTGCCCGACGCCGTCCGCCACCGTGCTCGACCAGTTCGGCGCCACCTTCTCCAAGGCGTACCTGCAGGAGCAGGCCGCGCTGGCGGTCCTGCAGGCGAGCAAGGTACCGGTCGCCTCCTTCTTCAGCGCAGTGCGGTCACAGAGTTCGACGGTGTGGGTCAATTCGGCCTACGGGTCGTGGACTTTCAACCAGCAGTCCGGAGGGGTGATGCGCGCCCCGAGCGGGCCGCCGAGCGGAGTGCTGCTCAACCCGGGGGCGATAGCCGGGTCACCGTTGACAGCTCCCAGCACGACTGCCACCCCTTCGGGGTCTCCTTCGGGCACGAGCCCGACCACCAGCCCGGCCACCAGCGGCTGACGCCGCCGCAAGGGCAGGGGGACTGCCGGATATGAAGCCGCTCGTCGTCGTCGTCGGACTAGGTCCGGCAGGTCCCGAGCTCGACGCCCCCGCTGCCGTTGTCGCCCTGGAGGGGGCTCCGGCCGCGTTCCTCCGCACCCGGCGCCATCCGGCGGCGGCGCCGTTCGGCGAGCTGCAGAGCTTCGACGACCTCTACGAGCGATCCACCACGTTCGAGGAGGTCTACAGGACCATCGTCGAGAGGCTGGTGGAGGCGGCGCTCGATCACGGCCATGTCGCCTACGCGGTGCCGGGCAGCCCGCTCGTCGCCGAGAGCACGGTCGAGCTGCTGCGGGCGGACGAGCGCGTCGAGGTGCGGTTGGTACCGGGCCTCTCGTTCTGCGAGCTGGCGTGGGCGGCCGCCGCCGTCGACCCCGTCACCTCCGGAGTCCGCATCGCCGACGCCGTGGAACTGGCCGGCGAGCTCGCGCCGCTCGGCTCGTCCCCCGGACCGCTGCTCCTCGCCCAGACGTGGTCGCGCCAGGTCCTCTCGGACGTGAAGCTGTCGCTCGACCTCGATCCAGACAGCCAGGTGCTGCTTCTACACCACCTCGGCCTGGCGGACGAGCAGGTGGTGCGGGTCCGGTGGGCCGACATCGACAAGACGCTGGCAGCGGACCATCTGACGTCGCTCTTCATCCCGCAGGCTGCCCGCGTCCGCCGGCTACGAGCTCGACCGCCTCGACCACCTGATCGCCATCCTGCGGGAGCGCTGCCCGTGGGACCGCGAGCAGACACACCGGTCCCTCCTCCGGCACCTGTTGGAAGAGGCTCACGAGGCCCTGGAGGCGATCGACGCCCTCGGCGATCCGCCGACGTCCGAGCAGGCGCGCCATCTGGAGGAGGAGCTCGGCGACCTCTTGTGCCAGGTCTACTTCCACTGCCGGCTGGCCACAGAGGAGGGTCTCTTCGACCTGGCGGCGGTGGCGAGGACCCTTCACGACAAGCTCGTCGCCCGTCACCCGCACGTGTTCGGCGACGTGCTCGCAGACTCTGCAGCCTCTGTCGTCTCCCGATGGGAGCGCCGCAAGCTGGACGAGAAGGGCCGCCACAGCCTGATGGACGGCATCCCGGCCTCGATGCCTTCACTGGCAGTCGTCGGCAAGGTGGAGCGCCGGGCCGAGGGGGCCGGGCTCGGCTACGAGCAGACGGTCGACGCCTCCCTGCTGCGCCCGGCGATGGACGAGCTCGTTGCCCTCGGCAGGACCGGGACCGGCACGCCGCCACCACACCTGGAGTCGTTGCTCGGCACGCTGCTAGCTTCCCTCGCCCGCCTCGGCGCCCATCTCGGAGCGGACCCGGAGGCTGCCACGAGGCGGGCGATCAGTGCTTTCCGGGAGCAGTTCGTGAGAGCAGAGGAGGCTGCTCTCGCCGTCGGGCGACGGCTGCACGACCTCCCGCATGAAGAGCGAAACGAGCTCTTCCGTGCCGCAGCCGTCCCCGGCTCGCCAATCTCACACTGCTAACTTTGTCCACATCCTTCACAGGAGCAACAGCTGCCATGTCACGAATCGAGCACATCGAGGCACGGGAGGTACTCGACTCCCGCGGTAACCCGACTGTCGAGGTGAGCTGCTACCTCGACTCGGGCGCGTCGGGCCGAGCCATCGCACCCTCGGGCGCCTCGACCGGGCAGTTCGAGGCAGTCGAGCTGAGGGACGGCGGCCCGCGCTACGGCGGCAAGGGCGTGGCGAAGGCGGTGGGCAACGTCAACACCGAGATCGCCGGGGCCCTCGAGGGCATGGACCCGATCGAGCAGCGGCTCGTCGACATGGCGATGATCGACCTCGACGGCACGCCCGGAAAGTCCCGGCTCGGAGCCAATGCGATCGTCGCCACTTCCCTGGCGGTCGCCCGGGCAGCGGCCGACGAGCTCGGGCTCGGCCTCTACCGGACGTTGGGCGGGACCGGCGCGCACGTGCTCCCGGTGCCGATGATGAACGTCCTCAACGGCGGCGTCCATGCCGACAACAACGTCGACTTCCAGGAGTTCATGATCGTCCCGGTCGGCGCCGCCTCGTTCAGCGAGGCGCTGCAGTGGGGCGCCGAGACCTACCACACGCTGAAGCGAGTGCTGCACGAGCGGGGGATGAGCACCGCTGTGGGCGACGAGGGGGGCTTCGCACCGAACCTCGCCAGCAACGAGGAGGCGCTGCAGCTGCTGCTCGAGGCGATCAAGGAGGCGGGACGCTCGCCGGGAGACGAGATCGCCCTGGCGCTCGACCCGGCGTCCTCGGAGTTCTACAAGGGGGGCAGCTACGTGCTGGATGGTGAGGGCCGCACGCTTGGAGCGGCGGAGATGGCCGAGTACTGGGTCGACATCTGCAACCGTTACCCCGTCCTCTCGATAGAGGACGGCATGGCCGAGGAGGACTGGGACGGCTGGGCGGCGCTCACCTCGCTGCTCGGAGGTCGTGTCCAGCTCGTCGGCGACGACCTGTTCGTCACCAGCGCCGAGCGCGTCGAGCGGGGTGTCGCCGCTCGGCGTCGCCAACGCCGTGCTGATCAAGGTCAACCAGATCGGGACGGTCACCGAGACCTTGGCGACAGTGGACACCGCCACGAGCGCCGGTTACCGCTGCGTGATGTCCCACCGTTCAGGCGAGACCGAAGACACTTCGATCGCCGACCTGGCCGTGGCGACCGGGTGCGGGCAGATCAAGACCGGCGCGCCCGCCCGCTCCGACCGGGTCGCCAAGTACAACCAGTTGCTGCGCATCGAGGCGGATCTGGGCGAGGCGGCCGCCTATCCAGGTGCTGCAGCGTTCGCACGCTCCGGGCCGAGACCGCAGGTCGGCAGATGATCGGGCGCGCACGGATCCTCTTCCTGCTGTCGCTCGTGGTCGCGCTGGCGATCGTGGCGACCGAGCTCCCGGTCAGCCAGCTGCTCCACGTCCGATCGGCCGTCGCCGGCGCCAACCAGCAGCTGACTAGCTTGAACGAGGCGAACGCGGCGCTCAGCCAGCAGGTGAAGGACCTGCAAAGCCCCTCCACCATCGAGAACCTGGCGCACGCCCAGTTCAACCTCGTGAAGCCCGGCCAGCGCTCCTACGTCATCCTCCCGAGCACTGGAACCGGACCGTCGGGCGGCACCGATCCCCTCACCACCAACCTCCTGCAGCCGTCCCAGATCGTGCCGAGCGATGCCGGCGACGTGCCGCCACCCTCTACGACCTCCCGGCGGTCCTCGACCGAGGGAGTCTGGGGCCAGGTGCTCGACCGCCTCGAGTTCTGGCGCTGGGCTTTCTGACCGAGCCGAACACCCACCGCCCGCCCAGCCGACGCCTTGGCGACCGGTCGGGCGCGGCACGCCCTCTCGCCTCTCGCTAACCTCCGCCGGGTGAGCTTCCTCGGCAACCGCGTCCTCCGGCGGGAGGACCCCAAGTTCCTGACCGTCGGCGGGACCTATGTGGCGGACCTCGACCTGCCGGGGGCGGCGTGGATCACCTACGTGCGCTCGACCCTCGCCCACGCCCGCATCGAGTCGGTCGACGTAGGCGAGGCGAAGGCGAGCCCGGGCGTCGTCGCCGTCCTCACCGCCGCCGACATCGACCTCGAGCCTCAGCCCCCCGAGATGGGCATGCTCGAGCAGCGGATGAAGCGTCCATACCTCGCCATCGACAGGGTTCGCTACGTCGGCGAGCCGATCGTGGCGATCGTCTCGGAGACGCGCGCCGAAGGGGTCGACGCGGCCGAGAAGGTGATCGTCGAGTACGAGCCCTTGCCAGTCGTGGTCGACCTCGAGGAGGCCCGCAAGAACGAGGTGCTGCTCTTCCCCGAGATCGGCACCAACGTCAGTTTCGAGCTCGACTTCGGTCGCGACGAGCAGCTGTTCGACGGGTGCGAGGTGGTGGTCGAGGGCCGCACGATCAACCAGCGGGTGGCGCCCTGCCCGCTCGAGGTTCGCTCGGCCGCCGCCAGCTGGGACGGGGACAAGCTCCTCTACAACGTCTCGACGCAGGCCCCGCACGGAGTGAAAGACGGCCTGTCGCAGGTCTTGGGGATGCCGGCGGAGAACGTCCACGTGGTGGCGCCCGACGTCGGGGGCGGCTTCGGCGCGAAGACCGGCGGCTACAGCGAAGAGGTGCTCGTCGCCTGGATCGCCCGGCACGTCGGGCGCCCGTGCCGCTGGGTGGAGACCCGCTCGGAGAGCATGCTCGGCCTCGGCCACGGTCGTGGCCAGATCCAGGACTACACGATCGGAGGCACCCGCGACGGGAAGATCCTCGCCTACCGCCTGCGGGTGACCCAGGAGTCGGGCGCCTACCCGATGATCGGCGCGATCCTGCCCTTCCTGACGCGGATGATGCTCACCGGCGTCTACGACATCCCCGTCTCCGAGTTCAACTCGGTGTCGCTCGTCACCAACACCGTGAGCACCGTCGCCTACCGCGGAGCCGGCCGCCCGGAGGCGACGGCGGCGATCGAGCGGGCGGTGGAGCACTTCGCCGCCGAGATCGGGATGGACCCCGCCGAGGTCCGGCGTAAGAACATGATCGGCGCCGACCGCTTCCCGTTCTCGACGCCCACCGGCGCCACCTACGACGTCGGCGACTACCGGTCGGCGCTCGACAAGGTGCTCGAGGCCGCCGGCTACGAGCAACTGCGGGCGGAGCAGGCCGCTCGGCGCACCGCCGGCGACGCCAAGCAGCTCGGCATCGGGCTGTCGGTCTACGTCGAGATCACCAACGGCGTCCCCGGGGGCGAGTACGGCGCCGTGGAGGTGCGCACCGACGGCAAGGTGATCGTCCGCACGGGCACCTCGCCGCACGGGCAGGGTCACGTCACGGCCTGGTCGATGCTCGTCGCCGAGAAGCTCGGGGTGGACCTCGAAGACATCGAGGTGATCCACGGCGACACGGCAGTGGTGCCGAAGGGGGTCGGCACCTTCGGGAGCCGGAGCCTGCAGACGGGGGGAGTGGCCGTCAACCAGGCGGCTGGTGAGGTGGTCGACAAGGCGAAGGAGCTCGCCGCCGCCGTCCTCGAGGCCGATCCAGCGGACATCGTGTTCGACAAGGCGGCGACGCGCTTCCACGTGGCCGGCACCCCGGCGCTCGCCAAGAGCTGGGCCGAGCTGGCCGCAGCCTCACAAGAGCGCGGCGAAGGGCCTTTGATGGCAGAGGTGGACTTCGACCCCGACGGTGCGTCCTTCCCGTTCGGCGCACACCTGTCGGTGGTCGAGGTGGACACCGATACCGGGAAGGTGCAGATCCTCCGCCACGTGTCGGTCGACGACGCCGGCACGATCCTCAACCCGTTGCTGGCAGAGGGCCAGATCCATGGCGGGATCGCGCAGGGGGCGGCACAGGCGCTGACCGAGGAGTTCCTCTACGACGCCGAGGGCAACCCGTTGACCGCCAACCTGGCGGACTACGCCTTCATCTCGGCGACCGAGCTGCCGAGCTTCGAGACGAGCTTCATGGAGACGCCGACGCCGATGAACGAGCTCGGGGCGAAGGGGATCGGAGAGTCGGGCACCATCGGCTCGACCCCCGCCGTCCAGAACGCGGTGGTCGATGCTCTCGCTCACCTCGGCGTGCGGCACATCGACATGCCCACCACTCCCGAGCGGGTGTGGCGGGCCATCGCCTCGGCTGCTAGCTAGTCCGGATCCAGTTTCCGACTTCGACCGGACGACGGTCACGAAAAGGAGTTGACGTGCAGATCTCGATGACGGTCAACGGGAACCGCCAGGAGCACGAAGTGGAGCCCCGGCTCCTCCTCGTGCACTACCTGCGCGAGCACCTCGGCCTCACCGGCACGAACTCGGCTGTGACACGACTTCCTGCGGCGCCTGCACGGTGCTGCTCGACGGCGAGTCGGTGAAGTCGTGCACGCTGCTCGCGGTCCAGGCGGACGGGGCCCGTGTGACGACGATCGAGGGCATGGCGCGGGACGGCGAGATGCACCCGGTGCAGAAGGCCTTCCGGGAGAACCACGGCCTGCAGTGCGGCTACTGCACCCCGGGCATGGTGATGGCTATCGCCTCCCTCCTGGCGGACAACCCCGATCTCGCCGGGGTCGACGAGAAGCAGGTGCGTGAGGGCCTGGAGGGGAACCTCTGCCGCTGCACCGGCTATCACAACATCGTCAAGTCGGCGCTGGCCGCTGCCCGCGACCCCGAGCTCCGGCAATGGGAGCCGACCCGATGACCGCTACCATCGGCGGGGACGCGACCGCCCTCGACAAGGAGGCGGGCGCATGATCCCGGCGGCATTCGACTACGTGAGGGCCGCATCGGTGGCCGAGGCGCTCTCGTCGCTCGCCGAGCACGGCGACGACGCCAAGCTCCTCGCCGGCGGGCACTCTCTCCTTCCGCTGATGAAGCTCCGCCTGGCGACGCCGGCCGTGCTCGTCGACATCGGGAGGATCAGCGAGCTCTCCTACGTCCGCGAGGCGGGCGACGAGTTGGCGATCGGTGCACTCACGCGCCATGCCGACCTGCACGAGGACGCCCTCGCCCGCGCCGAGGCACCCTTGCTGGCCCACGTCGCCGGGCAGGTCGGCGATCCGCAGGTGCGCCACCGGGGAACGATCGGCGGTTCCCTCGCCCACGGCGACCCGGCGTCGGACCTTCCTGCCGCGGTGCTGGCCCTCGGAGGGACGCTCGTGCTCCGGGGACCGGGTGGGGAGCGCCAGGTGCCCTCCACCGAGTTCCACAAGGGCTTCCTCGACACCGCGCTGGAGCCGGACGAGATGCTGGTCGAGATCCGCGTCCCGAAGACGGGCGGCTCGAAGTGGTCGTTCCAGAAGTTCACCAGCCGAGCCGCCGACTGGGCGATCGTCGGCGTGGCGGCGGTAGCCGACGGGCGCACGTCGGTGGCGCTCGTGAACATGGGCGCGACGCCGTTGCGGGCGACCGCCACCGAGGATGCCCTCGCCGCCGGAGCCGACGCCGGCGAGGCCGCCTCTCACGCGGACGAGGGGACCGAGCCGTCGGCGGACATCAACGCCTCCGTCGAGTACCGGCGCCACCTCGCCCGCGTCCTCGTCGGCCGCGCCCTGGCGGAGGTCAGCGGCTGATCGAGGTCCAAAGTCCGGAGGAGGTCGCCTCCGCCCTCGCCTCGTTCGACTACCTGGCGGACGAAGGGTTGTCGACGGTCGTCTTCCTGGCTCTGCGCATGCAGCGGCCGCTCTTCCTGGAGGGCGAGCCCGGCGTAGGCAAGACCGAGGTGGCCCGCGTCCTCTCCCGCTGGACCGGGGGCGACCTGGTGCGGCTGCAGTGCTACGACGGCATCGACATCTCACAGGCGGTCTACGAGTGGGACTACGCCCGCCAGCTGCTCCATCTGCGGGCGGCCGAGGCCAGCTCGCCCAGAGCGGGAGCGGGTCTGGCGGAGTCCGGCGTGGAGGACGAGCTCTACTCGGAGCGGTTCCTCGTACGCCGGCCGTTGCTGAGCGCCATCGCACCCCCGGGGGAGCCGGGCGGAGCGCCTGCACCGCCGCCCGTGCTGCTGATCGACGAGCTCGACCGCGCCGACGACGAGTTCGAGGCCTACCTGCTGGAGGTGCTCGCCGACTACAGCATCACGATCCCCGAGCTCGGGACCTTCCGAGCGGCCACCCCTCCGGTCGTCGTGATCACCTCCAACCGCACCCGCGACGTCCACGACGCCCTCAAGCGGCGGTGCCTCTACCACTGGATCGAGCACCCGGACTTCGAGCGCGAGGTGCGGATCGTCGAGCTGCGGGTCCCGGACATCGACCATCGGCTGGCAGCCCAGGTCGCGGCAGCCGTGGCGGAGCTGCGCGGGATCGGCCTCTACAAGGTGCCCGGTGTCGCCGAGACGATCGACTGGGCGCGGTCCCTCGTCGCTCTCGGCTCGCGCCAGTTCGACGAGGCGTCGGCGGATCGCACGCTCGGCAGCGTCCTCAAGTACAGGGAGGACGCCGAGCGCGTCCGCCATCTCGGGGTCGGCGCCATCGTCCAGGCGGCGCTGGCCCGCCAGCCCTAGATGGCGGCGATGGCGGAAGCGGGACCAGCCGGACCCGGCGGTCCGGGCGACGGGCGCTGGTCGCGCCTGGCGGTGGCCTTCGCGGGGGTCCTGCGCAGAGCCGGCCTCGAGGCGCCGGTCAGCTCGGTGCTCGCCTTCTCGGAGGCGCTCGCCCTGGTCGGCTTCTCGGACCCGGCCGCCGCTCTACTGGGCGGGACGGGCGCTGTTCGTGAGGCGCCCGGAGGATGTCGCCGCCTACGGGGAGGGTTTCGCCGCCTTCTGGGGTGGAGGCAGGACGAGGCACGAGGTGCCTCTCGAGATCTCCTCGGTGGAGCTCGCCACCGACGACGACGGCGAGGCCGACGAAGGCGAACGGGGCGAGGACGAGCAGGACGAGGGCGAGACTCTGGTGCTGCGGTACAGCGCCCACGAGGTCCTCGCCCGCAAGGACTTCACCGCCTCGACGCCTGCCGAGCTCGCCGAGACCTACCGCTTGATCGCCGCGCTGCGCGCCCGCGCCTCGCTCCGACCGAGCAGGCGTCTGTCGCCGAGCCGCCGCAGCGGCGCACGGCTCGACCTGCGGCGCACGGTGCGTCGGGCGATCCGCTCTGGAGGAGAGGCGGTCGTGCTGCACCGCCTCGTGGCGGGGCGCCGGCCGCGGCGGGTCGTGCTGCTCGTGGACGTGAGCGGGTCGATGGCGGGTTACGCGAGGGCGATGCTGCGTTTCGCCCATGCGGCGGTGGCGGGTCCGGCGAGGGTGGAGACCTTCACCTTCGGCACCCGGCTCACGAGGGTCACCCGCGAGCTCTCCTGGCGGGACCCCGACAAGGCGTTGGAGCGCTTCTCCGGCGCCGTCGACGACATGTCGGGCGGCACGCGGCTCGGGGCGTCGCTGCGCTCCTTCAACGACCGGTGGGGCTCGACGGGGATCGCCAGGGGGGCGGTGGTGGTGATCATGTCGGACGGCTGGGACCGCGGCGACCCCGAGGAGGTGGCAGCCGAGATGGCCCGCCTCTCGCGCCTCGCCTACCGCATCGTCTGGGTGAACCCGCTCAAGGCGACGCCCGGCTACGCGCCCCTCGCCAGGGGAATGGCCGCCGCCATCCCCTACGTTGACGAGTTCGTGGAAGGACATTCGCTGGACGCGCTGGAACGGCTGGTGGAGGTGATCGCCAGGTGAAAGAGGTGCTGGCCGACATCGAGCGCTGGCGGCGCTCCGGGCGCAGGGTGGCGCTCGCCCGCGTGATCGGCGTCGAGGGCTCGGGCCCGCGTGAGCCGGGCGCCACGATGGCGATCAGCGAGGACGGCGAGGTCGCCGGATCGGTGTCCGGCGGCTGCGTCGAAGGGGCGGTCGTGTCCGAAGCCATGGCTGTGCTGGCCGGCGACGGCCGGCCACGGATATGCACGTTCGGCTACTCGGACGACGAGGCGTTCGCCGTCGGCCTCACCTGCGGGGGGACGATCCACCTGCTGGTGGAGCCGCTCGACTGGTGATCCGTGGCGGCGCTCTTCGACTCGCTGAGGACGGCGCTGCTGGCGGACGAGCCGGTGGCGTTGGCGACGATCGTCGAAGTCGATCCGTCGGCGGGCGAGTCTGAGCCTTCACCCGCCACCGTCCTCGGCGCCAAGCTCGTCCTCAGGCCCGGTCTTCCTCCGCTCGGCACCCTCGGCGACCCGGACCTGGACAGGGTGGTGGCTCGGGACGCCGCTGGAGCGCTGGAGCTCGGCGCCACCGGCACCCGCCATTACGGCGCCCACGGCGAGGCGCGCGAGCGGACGGTCGCCGTGTTCGTGGAATCGTTCGCCCCCCGGCCGCGGCTCGTGATCTTCGGGGCCGTCGATTTCACTGCCGCCCTCGTGCGCGTCGGCAAGATCCTCGGGTTCCACGTGACCGTCTGCGACGCCCGGCCGGTCTTCGCCACCAAGGCCCGCTTTCCGTACGCGGACGAAGTCGTCGTCGACTGGCCCGATCGCCTGCTGGGGCGGATCGGCGGCTCGCTCGGTCCCCGCGACGCGGTGTGCGTCCTCACCCACGACCCCAAGTTCGACGTACCGGCCGTGGCAGCGGCGCTCGAGACCCGGGCGGGCTACCTCGGCGCGATGGGCTCCCGGCGGACCCACGAGGAGCGCCGCCGGCGACTGCTGGAGAGCGGCCTTCCGGCGGAGGTGCTGGACGAGCGGCTGATGAGCCCGATCGGTCTCGATATCGGCGCCCGCACGCCGGAGGAGACCGCGGTGTCGATCGCCGCCGAGATCATCGCGGTGCGGACCGGCAAGGCGGACATGTCGCTCCGTCACGCCGAAGGGCCGATCCACAGCCGCTGAGCTGCGTCTCGAGGGCGAGCTGAGCACGCTGTGGGCAGACTTCGAGCCGGGTTCGAGCAGGGTTGGAGCGGCGCCCTACCGGCGTCAGAGGCCGAGCATCGCCGAGCAGCCCGGCCAGGGGCCCCAGCCGTCCCGCTCGTAGAGCTCGTAGGCGGCTTCGTCCTGCTCCCACGGAGGCGCCGCGCTCGGCAGCCCTGCGAAACCGAGCCCCTGCCACGTCGCCAAGGCGAACTGGTACGCGCCGTAGTAGCCGTTGCCCGTATCGGTGGCGTAGTTGCCTCCCGACTCGCAGAGCCTGAGAGAGGCGAAGTCCGCCGCCAGCTTCGAATTCGGGAACACGAAACCATCCCCGCCCGAGCCACCCGACCCTCCCGAGCCGCCGCCTCGCGAAGGCGGGGGAGCAGGCGGCGGGGGTGGTGTCGCGGGTTGCCGGTGCCGCCCGGCCTTGGCCGCCGCCGCCCGAGCCGCCTCCTCGGCAGCTGCCGCCGCAGCCCGAACCGCCGCCGCCCGTTGCGCCGCGAGCGCCGCCGCCACCAGCTGCGCCAGCTCACCCTGCACGGAAGAGAGCTGCTGCTTCTCGACGGCGAGGATCGCCACGGCGTGTCGCTCGGCGGCTTGCGTGGCGGCGACGGCGGCCCGCGCCGCGCCCGCCGCCTTCGCCAGACCTGCCTGCTCGGCGCGCAACCGGGCGGTGGAGGCCGTGAGGGCCGACGAGTCCTCCTGCAGGCGCCCGCTCACGACCTGCAGGTACGTCTGGCCCTCCAGGGTGGCGCTGGCATCCGTGAGGTCGGGCAGCACGCCCCCTCCCACTCCGCCCCCGGCGCTGCCGGCGCCCACGTAGGCGGCGATGGCGGCCTCCGCCAACAGGTCGCGATCAGCCTTGACGCCGAGCTCCGTGGCCGCCACTTGGCGGGCGACGGCACCCTCCTGGGACTGCAGGGTCTGGGCAAGCGCCCCCTCCTGCAGGTACCGGGCGGCGAGGATTCCGACCTCCCGCCCTTCGCTCTCGATGGCGGCCGAGATCTCGGCAGCTCTCGCCTTCAAGGAGGTGATCGCCGGGCCAGCCGCAGCCGCCGCGCGCGGCGCGCCGGACGAGGCGCCGGCCGGCGAGCTGGCGAGCACCGCGCCACCGGCCAGCGACGCCGCCGATGCCAGTAGCAGGACAACCACCCTCTGGCACATCGGGCCGGCCGAGCGCGTCCACTGTCGCCCCATCGGGCTGGGGACGTGCACAGCGCGACAACCTAATGGCAGTTGCTGGGAGTGGCAATGGGGACCCTGGCGGCCCGACCGTGAAGCCGTCCGCCGGAGGCGGACGGACTGGGTAGTCTCCGCTGGTGACCGCAGCCGCCGTGATCCTTGCCGGAGGAGCCGGCACGCGCTTCGGGGGAGATCGGCCCAAGCTGCTGACCCTGCTCGGCGGCAAGCCCCTCGTCTCGTTCGCCGTCGACGCGGCGCTCGACGCGGGGTTCGACGAGGTCGTCGTGGTCAGCGGAGCGGTCGACCTGAGCGCCGCTCTCACGGAGCAGGTGACGTTGCTCCGCAACGAGATCTGGGAGGAGGGCCAGGCCACCACGCTGCGGGTCGGTCTCGACTGGTGCGCCCGCCAGGGCCACGAGGCGGCAGTGGTCGGTCTCGGGGACCAACCATGGCTGCTCTCCTCGGCTTGGGAGGCGGTGGCGGCGGTCGAGTCGACACCGATCGCCGTCGCCACCTACGGGGGCCGGAGGGGCCACCCCGTGCGACTGGCCGCCGACGTCTGGCCGATCATGCCCGTCAGCGGCGACAGCGGCGCCCGCAGCGTGATGCAACAGCGCCCGGAGTTGGTTACCGAGGTACCCTGCGATGGGAATCCCCGCGACATCGACACATTGGAGGACCTTCGGCGATGGAGTTGACGAACGAGTTTCGCGTCGGTACGGAGGTGGGCAAGGCGTGGGAGGTCCTGACCGACGTCGAGCGGATCGCTCCCTGCCTGCCGGGAGCCGAGCTGAGGGAGATCGAGGGCGACGAGTACCGGGGCGTGGTCAAGGTGAAGGTTGGCCCGATCACCGCCGAGTACAAGGGCGCGGCGCGCTTCGTCGAGCTCGATGCAGAAGGGCACAAGGCAGTGCTCAGGGCCGAGGGCCGCGAGACGAGGGGACAGGGCAACGCCAGCGCCACGATCACGGCCCAGCTGGAGCCCGACGGCGAGGGCACGAGAGTGAGCGTGCTCACCGATCTCTCGATCAGCGGCAAGGTCGCGCAGTTCGGGCGGGGCGTGCTGGCCGACGTCTCCGGCAAGATCCTCGGGCAGTTCGTGGAGAACCTCGAGGCCACCGTGCTGAAGGGTGAACGAGGCGACGCCGAGGTGGGATCCGCCCGCCACCGGCGAGGCCGCCGCCACCGCTTCCGACGCAGGCGGTCCGGCGCCGGAGAAGGTGACCAAGGCGCCCTCCAAGGCGTCAGCCCCGCCTGCCGAGCGAACGAAGGCGGCGGCCAGGTCCGGCGGCGCCCGTACCTCCACTCGCCCGCAGCGGGCGGAAGACGACTCGGGCAACGGCTCGGCGCCGGCCGCAGCAGGCGACACTGCAGCCGACGCTGCAGGTGGCACTGCCGGTGACGAAGGCCCCCAGGCAGCGGATGAAGCCTCCGAGGCGGCAGCTGGCAGAGCGGCGTCTTCCGGCACTCCCGGCAGCGAGGAGGCGCCGGGCGCCGGGGCGACTGTGCGGCGGCTGGAGCCGAGGCCGGCGCAGCCCGTCGACCTGGTGGAGATGGCGGGCACGTCAGTGGCGCGCCGGCTCGTTCCGGTGATCCTCGGCCTCGCCGTCGGGGGGATCCTGTTCGCCATCATCCGCCGGCTGATCCGGTCCGACTCCTGACAGCACGCGACGACGAGCAGATCACAGAGCTGCTCGGTCATCGACCGAGGGGCCGCTACGAGGTCGTGGTGCGCGACCGGTCCGGGCGGCCGGTGGTCATCAAGAACGCCCCTCTGCTCGACGACGGCACGCCGATGCCGACGCTCTACTGGCTCGTCGGTGACCGCGAGCGCGAGCTCGTCGGGCGCCTCGAGTCGGCAGGCGGAGTGCGCCTCGCCGAGGCCGCCGTAGGAGAGGCCGCGATCGCCGCCGCCCACGACCGCTATGCCGCCGAGCGCGATGCCCTGATTCCTGCCGGACATCGCGGCCCCCGGCCGTCCGGCGGAGTCGGCGGCACCCGCAGGGGGGTGAAGTGCCTGCACGCCCACTATGCCTGGTACCTGGCGGGCGGCGACGATCCCGTCGGTGCATGGGTCGGCGCTCGGATCGACGCTCAGCTCGGCGTCCGGATCAACCTTCAGCTGGACGCGCCGGCGGAGGACGGCTCGTGAGCTCGCCGGAGCCGACGGTCGGTCCCGTGGCGGCAATCGACTGCGGGACCAACTCGACGCGCCTGCTCGTGGCGGACGCCGACGGCCGTGTTCTCGACAGGCGGATGCGGATCACCCGCCTCGGTGAAGGTGTCGACGCCGACCGCCAGGCTGTCTCCGGCGGCGATGGAGCGCTCGCTGGCGGTGTTGAGCGAGTACAGGTCGGCCATGGAAGCGCTGGGAGTGAGAAAGGCGAGGGCGGTGGCCACGTCGGCACTGCGAGATTCGGAGAACGCCGCGACGTTCCTGGAGCGGGCCGGCGAGGTGCTCGGCGTCGAGCCCGAGGTGCTGGCTGGCGACGAGGAGGGGGAGCTCTCGTACCGCGGCGCGACCGCTGGGCTCGGCACCGATGATCGTCGAGGCACCGGTGCGTTCACGATCGTCGACGTCGGGGGCGGCTCGACCGAGATCGTGACCTCGGCGGGACCGGCGGGGAGCAACCTGGCGACGACGTCGCTCGACGTCGGCTGCGTCAGGATCAGCGAGCGCCACCTGCGATCTGATCCTCCGTCGCTCGTGGAGATGGCGGCCGCACGGCAAGCCGTGCGCGATCTCGTCCTCGACGCCATGATGCAGGAGCCCCGCTTCCGGATGCGGGCTCGACTGGTGGGCCTGGCGGGGACGGTCTCGACCCTGGCGATGATCGATCTCGGCCTCGACGCCTACGACCGCGATCTCGTCCACCACCACGAGCTCACCCTCTCGACGATCGAGCGGATCCTGCTCAGCCTCGCCTCGCTCGACTGCGCGACGCCCGGGCCGGCGTGCCGGGGCTCGAGCCCGGGCGGGTGGACGTGATCGTCGGCGGGACGATCGTCCTCTCGGAGGTGATGGCGGCGCTCGGCCACGACACCCTCCTCGTCTCGGAGTCGGACATCCTCGACGGGATCGTCGCCTCGCTTCGCTGAGCGCGAGCTCGGCGCCCGGCCGACCGCCGACCCGGAGCGTCTCGCGCCGGGCAGGTCTTTCAGCCGCTGCGCCCGAGCACTGCCTCGCAGACGGCGCCGACGAAACGGGCCTGGTCGCCGTGCTCGCGCGTCGCCCACTCCAGGGCGCCGGCAGCTGCGGCATCGTGCGCGTCGGACGGCATCAGTTCCCCGATCGCGGCGACCATCCCGGGCCAGTCCCTGTAGAGGCGACCGCCCCCGGACGCCACCACGTGCTCGGCCGCCGGCGTGCCGACGGCCGCTACCACCGGCGTCCCGAGCAGCATCGCCTCCAAGGTCTCGCGCCCGAAGAGGGCGGCAGGGCGGAGGTCGACGACCACGTGGGCATGGGACATGAATCGCAGCAAGTTGACTCTCGAGGGCGCCACGAGCACACGCTGGCTCTTGCTCTTGCCCACGACACGCCAGCCCTCGGACGCGACCTCGGCGATCGCGGAAACTCCCAGCTCGGCCCGCAAGGAGCGGTGATCGATGTGGTATTCGCCTCTCGGGGCGCCCGGCGGGAAGCCGGTCAACAGCAGGACGTAGTCGTCGAAATTGCCCAGGCCGACGAGCCGGTGTTGCAGGGCAGCCCTCGTCACGCCGAGGGCGAAGGGCAACCGCCTCGCCGGCACGGGCCCGCAGGGACCGAGAGCACGCTCGACGCGCAGGTGCTCGGCAGCGGTCACGGTGCAGATCAGGTCCGCCATCTCGAGGAAGTTGCGGTAGCCGGTCAGCCCGAGGCGTACCTCGTCTCCGGCGAGCGGCAGCAGCACGATGCGCGGACGGTGGGCAAGGCTGCGCAACTCCACGGCCGGCCAACCCTGCTGGACACCGGCCACCACGACGACGTCGGGAGCGGTGGCGTCGATGGCGTCGACCAGTCCCGCCGCCCGACCGCCGTCGAGGGCCAACAGCCGCGGGCCGGCGACGTCGGGAACGGTGATCGTCCCACCGCCCGCCCGCAGTGCGGCGAGGAGCGCCAGCTGCATCACCGGCCTCGGTCGATCGCCCCCCACCCGCGTGACCTCGAACGCCCCGTCGCGGCGGGCAGCAGAGCCCCCACCGCCAGCCCCGTCGCCCGCTGTCACGTGCACGACCGAGACCAGGGCCCTGCTCGTCAGAGCGCCCGCCACCAGTCGCGCCAGCAGCTGGCGCTCGTCCTCCTCGGAGCCCCAGCGGCTGGCGACGAGGGTGACGCGGGGGAGCGGCGCCGGTCGGTCGGCGGGAGCCGGCCGACGGTTCAAGCGTCGACCTCGCTCTGCTGCCTCGCTGCGGCTGACCCGGCCGACCGAGCCAGCTGCGCCAGGCGCTGGTCGACGCTCGAGCCGAGATCGATCAGCTCCGCCCGCAGGGCCGCCACCACGCGCTCCTGATCAGCCTCGAGATCGTCGACCCGCTTGGCGAGGACGTCCGCCATGCGCACGAGGTTGGCGAACAGCTCGTGCTCCTCGTCGAAGTAGCGCCCGAGGGCACTCCGCACGGTGCGCCAGATCAGTCCCTGCACCTTGGCCTGCGGACCGGTACGCGACGCGGCGGCGGCAACATCGTCGAGCGTTGGCCGCAGGTCCCAATGATGGTGGAGCCAACGCAGTGTCTCGTGCAGCTTGAGCATCTGGCGGCGAGTGTCGGCGAGCACGGCGGTGAAGCCGGTCGAGGGTTGCCAGGGATCGGTGTGCTTGTCGCGAAGAGCGAAGGTCACGGCCTGGGCGACTGTTCGAGGTTCGAGCGGAAGCTCCTCCATAGCTGCTCCTCTTCGGGTAGCGCCAGCGGGCACCAGAGGCGCCACATGCTGAGGTTCGGGTTGTAGTAGGGATCTCCTGCCGTAAGCACGTGCTTCCACCGCGAGATGTAACGGGGAAGCTCCACCTCGTCGTCGGTATGGCCCCTCGTGCGCGACTCGTGGTGCACGAGCTCCGCGAGGGGAGTGAAGACGACGAGGTAGCCCTTGTCACGCAGCTTCAGGCAGAAGTCGATGTCGTTGAAGGCAATCGGCAGATCCGCCGAGAAGCCGCCCACCTGCTCGAAAGCCGAGCGCCGGGTCATCAGGCAGGCTCCTGTGACTGCGCTCACGTCCCGGGTCATGAAGGCCCAGGAGAGGTATCCGGGCGAGCCCTCGGGGATGTCCTGCAACACGTGGGCGGCGCCGGCGTGCATCCCGACCACCACCCCCACGTGCTGGACGGTCCGGTCGGGATACAGCAGGCGGGCGCCGACGGCTCCCACCTCCGGCCGCTGGGCGTGCTCGACGAGCGCCCGCATCCATCCCTCTGTCGTGGCCTCGATGTCGTTGTTGAGGAACAGCAGCAGCTCGCCCGAGGCGAGGGCGGCGGCGTCGTTGTTGATCGCCGCCCAGTTGAAGGGCGCGGGCTCCTCCAGCAGGACGACCCGAGGATCGGCGGCGAGGCGGTCGAGGATCGCGGCAGTCTCCGGCAGCACCGAGCCGTTGTCGATCAGCACAAGCTCGTAGCGGTCGTAGCCGGGCGCCTCGCAGATCGACTCGTAGCACTGCGAGAGCAGTGCCGGCTCGTCCCGGAACGGAACGATCACGCTCACCAGCGGTTCGCCCCGGACGGCCCGCCTGACGTGGAAGGTCCCGGCGATCACCGAATCCTCGACGGTCGCCTCCTCGCCCCGACGCGCCATGGCGTCGGCGATCGCTCGCCGGCCCGCCTCGTAGGCCCACGGCTTCGCCCCGGTGTCACCGGCGGCCGAGCCGGCGAGGACTCGCCAGTGGTAGAGGATCTCCGGGACGTGGGCAACCGAGCGGGCCGCTTCGGTGGCGCGCAGCATCAGGTCGTGGTCCTGGGCGCCGTCGAACTCGGAGCGCAGGCCGCCGACCCGCTCCACCAGCGAACGCCTGACGACCAGCAGGTGGCACATGTAGGCGCAGCTGAGGAGGCAGTCGGGCGACCAGTCGGGCTTCAGCGAGGGCGTGAAGAGGTTCCCCTGCTCGTCGCATTTGTCCTCGTCCGAGTAGAGGACGTCGGCCAGCAGATCGGCGGCGACCGCCGCAGCCATCCGCTCGAGCGCATGCGGAGCCAGCTCGTCGTCATGGTCGAGGAAGACGACGAACTCACCCCGTGCCTCGCGCAGGGCGGCATTGGTGGCCGCCGAGATCCCGCCCCGGGCTTCGCAGAACACCGCACGCACACGTACGTCCCGCTCGCAGAGCTGCGCCATGCGGGCCTCCAGCTCCGGCTGGCCCGATGCATCGTCGCTGAGGAGCAGCTCGAAGTCAGCGTGCGTCTGCGCCAGGACAGAGCCGACGCATCGCTCGAGCGCCCAGAGCGGTGTCCTGAAGACAGGCACGAGGATGGAGAAGAGGGGAGCGCGCCCTCCGGTCGGATCGGGTGGAGCCGTAGCAGGAGCGAGGGCGAGCGCCGGCAGACGGCTCGGCATCCCGTGCGCCGCCAGCCAATCGTGGTAGGCGGCGGTGTCGGAGGTGGCATCGAGCCGCGGGCCGACCTCGTCGGAGCCGGCGGGAAGATGGGCGCCTTCGCCTCCCACCCGGCGGCCGGCTGTCCCCGGCACTCCCGCTGCGGTGAGCACGTCGTCGGCCGCCCTCGTGTCGAGCACCTCGGCCGCCCACACGAGGCCGTTCCAGAGCTGGTTGGTCTCCCGCAGCGACTCGAGCAGCTCCGCCGACCACGCATCGACTGGTGGCAGCTCGGGCGGGCACGAAACGGGAGTGCCCGCCCGAGAGCCTTCCGAGGGCTTCCAGCAGGGCATCCTGCGAGGCGAGCAGACGTCGTCCCGGCGGGGGCCCCGGTTCCACGCGCTGGTGGCGGAGCGCCGGCTCGAGCCACTCCGCCAGCGCCAGGGGGTCCGGGTCGGCGATCTTCACTCCCGCCTCGCGGAGGAACGCCGCCAGCTCGCCCATCCACGAGTCGCGCCGCTCGAGCGCTTCGGCGTAATGGCTGACGAACACGGGCAGACCAGCCAGCCCCGAGAGCGCCGAGCGCTGGTAGTGCTCCCAGAGGGCGAGCGATACCGCCTCGCCGATACGGTCCCTGGCCCACAGCGAGGCTGCCACCTCGTGCGGGTGCCGGCATGCGAGGATCCCGACCAAGGGGCGGCCGAGGACCTGCCGCCAGAACTCGAGCAGCAGCGACAGGCGGGGGTCCTTCCAGGCGATGGGACCTTCCACGCCGGCGAAGGCGGAGGCGAACACGGCGCCCGCCTGTCCGTAGAGTGACCTGACATCGTCCGTCTGCTCCCAGCCGGCAGGCAGGAGGGGCGGACGCCGCCAGTCGCCGCCCGCCTGCTCGAGGAGGAAGTCGTCGAAGGAGGAGAGGGAGCGGCTCTCGTAGTGACCGCCCGGGTTGTCGTGAGGCACCACCATCAAGTCGCTCGCCGCGGGCATGCCGATCCCGAGCAGCCGCAACGCCCCGGCGGTCGCCGAGGTGCCCGATCGGTGCATCCCGAGCACGATCACGCAGGGCGCGACCTCGGGCACGGCGGATTCCGTCGGGGCGGGCTGCGGAGGGCGCGTCATCGGGGGCGCGTCCGGATCAGGGCGGGTCGAGGCTCTCGCATCCGACTACGTGTTATCACGCCGGAACAGTACGCAGTTCACCTGTTCGAGGCCGGGCAAGTGGAGGCGTTTCGGCCCGGAATCTGCGACGATGGTGGACGACGTGGGGCTTCGCGAAACGAGGAGAGTTTGGCCGAGGTAATCATCCCCCAGACTTCGGCAGAGCTCGTAGGTCGTCGCGTCCGGCTCCGGCCCCTCCGCGAGGACGACTACGAAGAGTGGCACGAGATCCGCGTCCGAGGGCGCGAGTGGCTGCTGCCGTGGGAGCCGAGGCCGGCCGGTGCGCCGTATCCGTCCGAGGATCGGTCGAGCTTCGTCGCGCGCTGCTCGATGAGGGAGCGGGAGCGCCAGCTCGGCACCGGCTACGGGCTCGGGATCTTCGTGCAGGGCAGGCTCGTCGGTGAGGTGAACCTCTCGTCGATCCAGCGCGGCCCTTTCCAGTCCGGGTACGTCGGCTACTGGGTCGACCAGATGCAGGCGGGCCGCGGGTACGTGCCGGAGGCCGTGGTGCTCGTCTTCCGGCTCGCCTTCGAGGACCTCGGCCTGCACCGGCTGCAGATCTCGATCATCCCGAGGAACCGCCCCTCCCGCCGCGTCGCCCAGAAGCTGTGGCTGCGGGGCGAGGGCATCGCGCTTCGTTACCTGGAGATCGATGGGCGCTGGGAGGACCACGTCCGCTATGCGATCACCGCCGAGGAGTGGTTCGAGCGCCGTGACCGCTACGTCCGGCAGTGGCTGGCCAGCGCCAACGGCCGCTAGCGCCGGAGCTCAGTCTCGGATCACTGCCGGCGAGTGCTTGAAGAAGGCGTCCACGTCGGCCTCGTAGGTGTAGCGCTCGGGTGAGCGCCCGAGCGTCCGCTGGAGCCGGCTCGTCTGCACGAAGCTCTCGACGGCGCCCGCCGTCGTGTAGGCGTAGCTGAAGCCAGCCTCCTTGAACCGCCCGGTGTCCACACCCCTCCCGAAGCGCAGCAGTGCCTCGAGCTCGGGTGTGAACTCGATCAGCCCCATCCTGACGAGCGGCGCCGCCGCCTCCCGGGTGAAGACCGGCGGTAGCCAAAGGCGTCTGGCGTCGGCGATGGCTGCAACATCGCTCCATGTCAGCAACCCGTCCCCTGCGATGTTGTAGACGCCGGCGATGCGCTGCAAGGTCACGAGCGCGAGCGCCCTCACGACGTCGGTCTCCTCCACGAACTGCAGCAGAGGGTCGAAACCGGCCACGCATGGCGCCACCCGCCGGGCGAGGTTCCTGCTGATCGGGGTGACGATCTCGGGACCGAGCACGTTCGCAAAGCGAAGCACCGCCACCACCCTGTCGGGGAAGTCGGTCGCGAAGTCGTGCACGTAACCCTCGACCTCCACGAGGGACCGCTCCATCCTGGTGCGGGGGGCGCTCGGGCGGGCGGCCGACTCGGCGAAGTAGCGGGGATCCTTGGCGCTCGAGCCGTAGACGAGGGTGGAGGACTTGACGACGAGCTGGCGTACCGAGGAGCCCGTCGCACCGGCGGCCGCCAGCAGGTTCATCGTCCCGATCACGTTGCTCTCGTGGAGCTCGCGACCGCTCATCCGGGTCGAGTCCATCACCAGTGAGGCGTGTACCACGGTGTCGACCCGTGTCACCCGGACGATGCGGCTGAGCAGCGAGAGGCTGTGGTCGGAACGCACGAATTCGGTGCGCTCGAGCTCCACGGCCGGGTCTGCGGTGCCCATCCCGAGCACCATCTCGACCGACGGGTCGTGCTCGAGCGCCAGCGCGGCGCGGGCTCCCCAGAACGTGTCGACGCCGGTGACGAGGATCCGGCGGCCCATCAACCGAACCAGGGGCTGCGGCGGCTGCGGAGCATGTCGTGCAGGTTGGACTGGATGTCGAGGCGGATCGACTCGGCCGATTCCATGATGCGGCTACGCGGGTAGCGGGAGAGGTTCGGGGCCATCTCGAACCGCACCGGGTCGAGCACCCTGATCTTGAACTTCGCCGGCAACCACACGAAGGTCCCGAGCACAGGTCCGAGCAGCAGGTGGTTGAGGGTCAGCGGCAGGTAAGGCAGGCCGAGCGTGCTCGAGAGGCTGGACGGGAGCCGGGTGAGGATCGGCATCGACTCCTCGGCGCCGACGACCGCCAGTGGCACGACCGGCACGCCCGCCCGCATCGCCGTCTCTACGAAGCCACCGCGGCCGAAGCGCCGCAGGTTGTACCGGTCCCGGTAGAGCTTGCTCGGTCCCTTGGTGCCCTCCGGGAAGACAAGCGCCAGTTGCTGCTCGTCGTGGAGCAGCCTGTGCGCGTTGTCCGGGTGGGCAGGGACGCCGCCGGACCTGCTCCAGCCGGTGCCCACGAAGGGAACACCCCGGAACCAGTAGTCGGCAAGCCCGTACACCGTCCGCCCGAGCTCCTGCTCGACGCCGTGCATGATCATCGGCGCGTCGGACGGCAGTGCCCCTGCATGGTTGGCGACGAGCAGCGCTCCGCCGCTGGTCGGGATCTTCTCCAGACCTTCCCACTCGACCCGGAACCAGGTCTTGTAGTAGAAGCCGGAGAGGCGGCGGACCAGTTGGCGCGTGTGCTCCGAGCGGCCCCAGGGATCGACGTCGGAGTGCGGCGGATCGTCCGCTTGCGAGGCACCCTGCTGCTCGGGCTGCCGCCGGGGAACGGGTAGCGGGACGAGCTCGGCACTGCGGCGCACGGCAGGGCCGGACCTGGCCGGCGTGGAAGTACCACGTCCGGTGGGATCGGGCATCGGGCCATGGTAACCCGGTGCCCTGAGGGCACCGGTTAAGGCCGGCCGGCCCCCACGAAGCCGTCGAAGTAGATCGGGAAGTACGACACGACCGTTCCCGTCTCTTCTGCCTGGATGATGGTGTTCGTCCCGAAGGGCCCGGATCCGACGTACATGGCGACATGTGTCACCGGCCACGGACCGTCGTTGGGGAAGCTGTAGAAGAGCAGGTCTCCGGGCCGCAGTTGACTGATCGGGACAGGCGTCGACATCTCGTACTGGAGGGTGGCGCCGTGGGGCATGTAGATCCCGGCCGCCTGCCAGGCGAGCATCGTCAGTCCCGAGCAGTCCACGCCCGACGGGCTGGCGCCGCCCCACACGTATGGGACGCCGAGGAAGTTCTCCGCCGCCTTGAGGGCTGTGGCGCTCTGCGCAGGCGTGGCTTCCGGCGCGAAGGGCCCGGTCGGCGGACCCACACCGCCGCCGCCCCCGCCCCCGCCACCGCCACCGCCACCGGTGTTGCCGGGGCCGGTGTTGCCGCCGGTGTTCCCCGAGGGTGTGGTGCTCGGCGGCGCCGTGGTGGTGGTGCTCTGCTCCTGCTGGCGTTGCCTGGCAGCGGCCGCTGCCGCCGCCGCCGCAGCCGCCGCCGCAGCTCGCGCTTCGGCTGCCGCCTTCTGCTCCGCCTCGATCCTCGCCCGCTCGGCTGCCGCCCGCGCCTCTGCTTCCAGCAGCAGTTGGTGCTGGTACTCGGCGATCGCCGTGGCGAGCTTGCCCTTTACCGACTTGAGCAGGTTGGCAGCATCCGTGGACGCCTTCACGGCAGCCACCTCAGCCTGGTGAGCGTGGGCGTCGGCGACCTCGGCAGCGCGCTCCTCGCTGCGCTGGACCGCCTGCACCGCGACCAGATGGGTCTCGCTCGTCTGGAACGCCTGCAGGGCGCTGTTGAGGTCGTCCGTCACCGTGCCCGCATAGGTGGAGATCATCTGCGAGTTGTTGACGTCGGAAGTGAGGAAGGTGCCGACCACCATCGAAGCTCCGCCGGCGTCGACGTAGGCGGCGATGGCGGCGTTCTGGAGATTCCCGTGTGCCGTCGCCACGGTGGCCTCCGCCGCTTTGATCTCGGTGGCGGTCTTGGCCAGCGCCAGCTTGTCGACGTAGATGAGTTGATTGTCCTCGTCGTAACGTTCGGCAGCGATCTCCACCAGCGCACCGTCATGCTGCAACTGCGCCTCGACCTGCTTGACCTGCTTCTGCAGGGAGTGGATGGCGGCCGGTGAGGTGGATCCGCCGGCGCGTGGGGCGGCAGCCCCGGAGGCCGCGGCGGAGGCGACCACGGCGGGGACCGAACCGGCGCAGAGGGCCAGAACGGTCGCCAGCAGAGGACCACGCCTAATCATCACTGACCACTTTGACCACACGAGCAACAGTTGTCAACTGACTCATCCCTCGCAAGGAGTTGGTCGGCAGCCGGGATCCAGGCTGGTTCGAGCCCGTAGGCCCGGGCGTTCAGGGGTGGGGGTTGGGCGACTGGCGTCGGGGGTGCCCCGACGTGCCAACATATCCGCGGGTCCTCGCCCGCTGCGATGGTTAGGCGGCCATGTTTCCTGTGAGTTTTCTTGTCAATCGACGCGACGCTCCGCCATCGCTTGGCCGACGGAGCCGGGGGTGACCGATGCCTGATCAGGTCGTCGCGACGGCCGCCGGCAAGGTGCGTGGCGTCGAAGAGGCGGGCCTGCTGGTCTTTCGCGGCTTGAGATACGCGACGTTGGCTGCGGGCGGTCGCCTGGCGCCACCGGCGCCGGTGGAGCCGTGGTCGGGCGTGCGCGAGGCCGTCGAGTACGGGCCGATCGCGCCGCAGCCACCTCAGGACCCGAGCACCGGCGTGCCGGGCGACCCGTCCGACTGGGACGAGGACTGCCTGTCGCTGAACATCTGGGCCCCGGTTCGCAGCGAGGAGCAGCCGCCGGTGATGGTCTTCGTGCACGGCGGCGGCTTCATCGGAGGCTCGGGAGCCGGCCAGCTCTACCGGGGCGAGCAGCTGGCACGTCGTGGCGGCGTGGTGGTCGTCACGATCAACTACCGGCTGGGGGCTCTCGGCTTCCTGGCCCACCCCTCCCTGTCACTGAGCGGCGTTCCAGGCCATGGCAACTGGGGTCTGCAGGACATCGTGGCGGCGCTGCACTGGGTCCACGACAACATCGCCGCTTTCGGAGGCGACCCGCGGCGCGTGACGCTGTTCGGGGAATCCGCCGGCTCGATCGCCGTCGCGGCTCTGCTCGGGGCACCGAGCGCCGCGGGGCTGTTTCGGCGGGCGATCCTCCAGAGCGGGCCGGCTGTGGCTCGCTCATCGAAGTCGGCGGCCGCGGTGGCCGAACGCGTCGCCGCCAACCTCGGGATGGACGAGGTGGACCGGGATCGGTTGTCGAAGGTGCCGGTGGCCGACCTCCTGGCGGCCCAGTCGGCGGTGGTCGGAAGCATCGCCGGCGAGGATGGTCTCGCCTTCCAGCCGACCGTCGACGGCGGCTTGCTGACGACCCATCCGGCAGACGCCATCGCCGCCGGCTCCGGCGCCGACGTCGACGTGCTGATCGGGACCAACCGGGACGAGTTCAAGTTCTTCGTGGTGGCGATCCCCGAGCTGGGCGTCGTCGACGAGGCCGAGCTGCACAGGCGGGTGGGCAGGTCGATGCACGCCGCCGGGCTCGGCCGCCAAGTGCAGGCACAGGCGATCGTCGAGGCTTACGTGGCGGCGCGCTCGGCCAGGGGCGAGAGCGTGGCGGCGCCCGAGCTGTTCTCCGCGATGGCGACCGACTGGTTGTTCCGGGTGCCCTCGATCCGCCTGGCCGAGGCTCGGTCGCCGGTCGGCTCGGGCACCTACATGTACCTGTTCGACTGGCAGTCGCCGTTCGGCGGCGGCCTGCTCGGTGCATGTCACGCGCTCGAGCTCCCCTTCGTCTTCGGGACCTATCACCACCCCGTGATATCGCTGTTCTCGGGGAGCGGTCCCGAGGCGGCTGCACTTTCAGAGGCGATGCAGGACGCATGGGTCTGCCTTCGCCCGAACCGGCAACCCGTCGACGGGCAACCTCGCATGGCCCGCCTACGACCCGCGGCGGCGGGCGACGATGCGCCTCGGGGCCACTTGCGCCGTGGAGGAGGCGCCCCACGAGGCCGAGCGTGCGGTGTGGAGCCCATACCTCGGCCGGTACGGGCACAGCGGTCCTGTCGAGGGCGCAGACGAGTTCCTCGGCATACCTGATTCGGTGGCCGGCGAGTGATACTTGGCAAGCAGGCACCAGGTGCCGGGGACGTAGCCCAACGGCAGAGGCAGGGCGCTTAAAACGCCTCCAGTGAGGGTTCGACTCCCTCCGTCCCCACGGCCGGGCTCATCACGACGTTTAATACTGGCCGAGCGACGAGCCGTTCGGCGCCATCAGGCCGGCGAGCCGTGCGAGCTTGAACCCGAGATGGATCGACAGTCGGTCAAAACCGTTGTGCATGTCGATGCCCGCGATCCGCTCCGCTTTCTCCAGCCGGTAGTAGAGAGTTCCCCGGTGCAGGTGCAGCCGTTCGGCCGTGGCCTTGGCGTCGCCGGCGAGATCGAGGTAGGTCTCGAGCGTGGAGGCTACGGCCTCCTCCCCCGCGTCGAGCAGGGCCACGAGTCTTGGGTCGAGCGCCGACTTGGCCACCTCGTTGGGCGCGATCTGGGAGAGGGCGCGGAACACCCCGAGGTCGCGCCACCTGATCACGTCGGGCATGCCGGGCACCATCGAGGCGACCCGTGCGGCCAGCCGTGCCTGGCGGTAGGAGGCCGCCGCGTGCGTCAGGTCCGACACCGGGTCCCCGACGGCGGTGACGACTCTCGGCGCATCGATCGTTTTCGCCAGTCGCCGCTCGAGCGCATCGCGGACGGCAGTTGCCATGTCGAGCGCCCGCTGGTCGTTCATGTACGACCGCACCCAGGCGAGGAGCACGCCGTGTCCTCCGAGCGCCGCCCGCAGCACGTCCCCTTGAGCCGCTTGCCAGCTCACGTCGGCGAGGGCCTCCTCGACCGCATAGGTGACGTCCTCGTCGAAGGGATGCAGAGGTTGCGCGACGATGACCGCGACCGAACCGCCCTCAGGCAGGAGGCCCTGGTCGATGATCTGCCCGGCCGCGGCGAGACGCAGCTCCTCGGAGGCCGAGAGGAGGTAGGAGAGCGTCTGGCTCGACAGGCGGCGTGCGAGTTTTTCCTCGTAGAGCAGCAGGCCGGCGTGCGCCGCGGCGCGCTCGACCTCGTCGAGCTCGGCGTCAGAAACGCCCCTCGCGTCGATCAGCCACAAGTAGCCGAGCAGCTCGCCGCGGTAGCGCACCCCGCAGCAGACCCGCGCCAGGATTCCGAGCTCGTGGTGCTCGGGGATCCGGAGGGGTTGTCGCGCGGCAGAGATCCCGAAGCTCTGGAAGTACGTCACGACCCCGGGCTCGGTCTTGCGCCGGAGGATGGAGTCGCGCCGCACGAAATCGATCGGCTCGGCCTGGGAGGAGTGAGCGATCATGCGCTGGCCGCTGTCCTCCAGCACGACTGGGAGCTCGACGAGGGACGCCAGGTGGTCGACGACGTCTTGGAGATCGGTTGACACGGCGCCTCCGAACGGGAAATGCTCAATCTAGACGAACGATCAGAAGGTCAGCTGTGCATCTCGTCAGTCGTCCATGCCGCTCGCAGTACGCGTCTCAGTAGGGTGCGTGCGTGCGATACGGCCTGTTCGTGCCTCCTTTCGGCGAGCTGAGCGAGCCCCGCCTGCTGGCGGAGATGGGAGTGCGCGCCGAGGAGGCCGGATGGGACGGGCTGTTCCTCTGGGACCACGTCATGTACCGCGACCCGGCGACACACGTCAGTGATCCGTGGATCTGCATGGCGGCGATCGCGACGGTGACCGATCGGATCCGCATCGGCGCGATGGTGACCCCCCTCGCCCGCCGCAGACCGTGGATCGTGGCGCGCCAGATCGTCGCTCTCGACCTCCTGTCGGGCGGTCGTGTGGTTCTCGGCGTCGGGCTCGGCCTCGACGCAGGAGGGCGGGAGTTCTCCGCCTTCGGGGAGGAGCTGGACGACCGGCGGCGCGCCGGCATGCTCGACGAGGCGATCGAGCTCATCGGGGCACTCGTCTCCGGCGAGGAGGTCGTTCATCACGGTGAGCACTACGTCGCCGACCACGTGCGGTTCCTCCCCTCCTCCCTGCAGTCCCCGATCCCGCTCTGGGGCGCCGCCGTCTGGCCGAGCAAGCGCCCGCTCGCCCGTGCCGCCCGCCTCGACGGCGTCTTCGTGATCCGCCTCGAAGAGCCGGACGAACTCGTGGCGGCGCTCGAGATCCTCGGCGACGCGCACCGCCGGCCCGGCTTCGAGGTCGTCGTCGAGGGCTGGCCCGGGGTGGACCCCCGGCCGTGGGAGCGGGCCGGCGCGACTTGGTGGTTCACCCGGTTCAGCCAGTTCACGACGACCGCCGCCGATCTCCGGTCGGTCATCGAGGAGGGGCCGCCGAGGGCCGAGGGCGGCGACGCGCCGGGAGGCACGGTCGCCACGTGAAGGCCGCTGCGATCGTGCGGATCGAGGTGTTCGGCTACACGCTCACCTACGCCCATGGTGTCTACTCGATGTCCGCCGGGCGCACCGTCGAGGCGCTGCAGTCCACGGTCGTGGCGTTGACGGCCTCAGACGGCACGACGGGCTTCGGGGAGACGTGCCCGCTCGGAGCGACCTATCTCCCCGCCTTCGCCTCCGGCGCCCGGGCGGCTCTGTGCGAGCTCGCACCGGCGCTGCTCGGCTGCGACGCACTGAACCTCGCCGGCGTGACGGACGCCCTCGAGCGCACCCTCGCCGGCCACCCCTACGCCAAGAGCGCCGTCGACATCGCGGCCCTCGACCTCTTCGGACGGATCGCCGGCGTGCCGGTGTCCGCGCTGCTCGGGGGAGTGCGCAGCACGGATTTCCCGCTCTATGTCGCCGTCCCGCTCGCCTCACCCGAAGAGATGGTCGCCTTCGTCCTTTCCGAGCGGGCCAAAGGTATTCACCGCTTCCAGCTCAAGATCGGCGCGGACCCGACCGAGGACGCGCGACGGGTGGCGGCTGTCGTCGAGGCGACCGGGAGCGATGACCTCGTCGTCGCCGACGCCAACGGCGGTTACCGGTTGCGCGACGCGCTGGTGGCGGCTCGGGCATTCGAGCAGCTCCCGCGGGTCTATTTCGAGCAGCCGTGCCGGACACTCGACGAATGTCTCCGGCTACGGCCCATGACCTCGCTCCCGATCGTGCTCGACGAGGTGATCACCGACATGAGCTCACTGCTGCGCGCCCACGCCGGGGGCGCCATGGAGGCCGTCAACCTGAAGCTCAACCGCGTGGGCGGACTCGAGCCGGCGCGTCTTTTGCGACAGACCTGCGAGCACCTCGGCCTCGGGGTCACCGTCGAGGACAGCTGGGGAGGCGACCTCACCACTGCCGCCGTCAGCCATCTGGCCGCTGCAACCGCACCGGAGGCCCTCGTGATGGCGTCATTCATGAACGACTGGACGAACGAGCACATCGCTTCCTACGAGCCACGCTCGAGGAACGGGCGCGGCGCCGCCCCGCTCGGACCGGGCCTCGGCATCGAGGTCGACACCGGCCTGCTGGAGCCGCTCTGGAGCTTCCCCGCCTGATCCCGAAGCGCCGGCCGGACGCGAGCCGCCCGAAACAGAGCGCATCGCCGAGCGGGCACGTCCGGCCGCAGCCGATCCGACGTTTGCCCAAGCGGCCGCCGGGCATGTCTCGCCAGGTGTCGATTGTATGACGGCCGGCCGGTTTCCAGAATGACGGGAACCGAGTCGGTTTGGGGAGGTCCAGCATGGTCCGTCGGACAATCGCCTGCACAGCGGCGGTGTTGATGCTGTCTGTGTGTCTTGGTGCGTGCGGGAGCACGACGAACAGCGGGTCGAAAACCTCGACGTCTTCCGCCGGAGCTCCGAAGCCGCGGTGGCACGCTCACGATCCTCGGGCAGAGCGACATCTTCAACCTCGACACCGTGAGCGCCTATTACACGGTGAGCAACATGCTCGCCCGGCTGTTCACGCGACAGCTGTTCAGCTACCCGGACGCATCGACATTCACCGCGGAGCTGGCGCTCGATGCCGATGCTGCCACCACCATTCCAACCCTCGCCAACGGCGGGATCAGCGACGGAGGCAAGACGTACACGATCAACATCAAGCCGGGCGTGATGTGGAACACCTCGCCCCCGAGGCAGGTGTCTGCCGCCGATTTCGTGCGCGAGTTCAAGATGCTGTGCAACCCCGCATCGCCTGTCGGTGCCCCCGGCTACTTCCTCAGCACGATCGTCGGGATGAAGGCCTACTGCGCGGCTTTCGCCAAGGTGAGCGACACGGTGCCAGCGATCGATTCCTATGAGAAGTCTGGCAACCTGCCTGGCGTCGTCGCCACCGGACCCCTGACGATCGTCTTCCATCTGCTCGAGCCCTCGACGGACTTCCTCAACATCCTCGCCCTCCCGTTCTGCTCGGCCCGTCCGACCGAGTACATGAGCTACATCCCCGACAGCGCGGCCTTCCGCCAGCACACGCTCTCCGACGGGCCGTACGAGATCACGCAGTACACCGCCGACAAGGGTTTCACGCTCGTGCGCAATCCGGCATGGAACCAGTCCACCGACACGCTGCGCCACGCCTACGTCAACAAGATCGTCATCACGGAGGGCTTGACCGCCGAGAACGTGCAGGAGCAACTGCAGGCGGGCACGGGGGACATGGAGTGGGACGTGACGCCGCCGCCGCAGGACCTCCCGGGTCTCGCCGGCAACTCCGGCCTCGTCATCGGGCCGCCGGGGCCGTACTACGTGAGCCTCGGGACCTATATCGCCTTCAACCAGTATGCCGGCCCGTTCACGAACAAGCTCGTGCGTCAGGCCGCCGAGTACGCCGTCGACAAGAACACGATCGTGCAGATCCTCGGCGGCCCGACGCATCAGCACCGTGGCCACCCAGCCGATCCTGCCGGGCAACGTCGGCTACATCAGCGGTTACAACCCGTACCCCGACCACAACGGGGCGGGCGATCCGGCCAAGTCCATGGCTCTCCTGGCACAGGCCGGCAAGAGCGGGGTCTCGGTGAAGCTGCTCTACTCCACCACCGACCCGATGCCGCGGGTGGCTCAGTCGCTTCAGTCGAGCCTCGACGCCGGTGGTTTCAAGGTCTCGCTCGTGCCCGAGACACAGTCCAACTTCTACGGGAGCTACCTCGAGAACCCGACCACGGCCAAGCGCGACGTGTGGGACCTCGCTCCTCCGGGATGGATACCGGACTGGTTCGGCAACAACGGCCGCTCGACCCTGGAGCCGCTCTTCACCAGCCCGGGGCAGGGATCGAACGACTTCGGCGGCTACAACAGCGCACAGACGAACGCCTACATCGACGCTGCGCTCTCCGCCTCCTCGGCTGCAGCCGCATCTGCGCAGTGGGAGACCGCCGAGCGCCAGATCATGAGTGACGCCGCGGCGATACCGGTCAACTTCCAGAAGTGGCCGATCTTCCACTCGTCGGCCGTGAACGGCTGCACGTTCTGGTGGTTCGGACTGAACTGCGACCCCACCAACGTCTGGCTCTCCAGCACGTGAGCGAGGAGGTAGGGCCCGGCTCCGGTGCCGGCCCCGCGGTTGCGCCGGTCGAGGACGAGATCGGCGACTTGAAGCCGGGGGACTTCAAGGACCGGATCTCCGAACAGTTGAAGGCTTCGTTGACGTCCGGTTGGTCGGAGCCGAGCACCGACCGACTCGACCAGAAGCCCGTCGCGCCGTACTGCGCGAAACGGCGCCGCGCGCTGTCCGAGCGCTTTTCCGGCGACCGGATCGTGGTTCCCTGCGGGCAGGCGCAGCGCCGCGTGAACGACCAGGACCACCGCTTTCGGGCCGGCAGCGACTACGTCTACCTGACCGGAGATCAGTCCCAGGGCGCCGTCCTCGTCCTCGAGCCGGTGGCGGGGGGCCACGAGGCGGTGTTGTTCGCCGCGCATCCGCGGCTCGCGCTCGACACCTCGTTCTTCGACGACGCCCGCCACGGCGAGCTCTGGGTGGGTGCCCGGCCGACGGCGTCGCAGGTGTCGGACAGCCTCGGTCTCGAGTGCCGGGCGCTCGCCGACCTCGCCGAGCACCTGGCAGGCGCGCCCGGCGGGGGCGGCACGACCCGGGTCCTGCGCGGTCTCGACCCCGCTGTCGACGGCGAGGTCGCGCTCGCCGGCGAACGCGGCGACGCGGAGCTGGCGGCGGTCTGCAGCGAGCTGCGTCTGATCAAGGACGAGCACGAGATCGCCGAGATCGAACTGGCGGTGGCGATAACGACGCGCGGTTTCGAGGACGTGGCGCGGCTCCTCCTCGCCGCACAACGTCTCGGCGAGCGTCTGGTCGAGGGTGCCTTCGAGCTCCGCTCGCGCCTCGAGGGAAACGGCACCGGCTACAACACAATCGCCGCCGCCGGGGCGCACGCCACGACGCTGCACTGGACGCGCAACGACGGCCCGCTCAGGCCGGGCGATCTGCTCCTCCTCGATGCCGGCGCCGAGACCGCGACCTCTACACCGCCGACATCACGCGGACGATCCCGATCAACGGGCGGTTCTCGCCCCTGCAGCGCCAGATCTACCAGGTGGTGTACGAGGCCCAGGAGGCAGCGCTCGCCGAGGTCGCTCCAGGCAAGCGGTTCCGCGACTACTACCGGGCCTCAGCCGAGGTGCTCGCCCACGGACTGCAGGATCTCGGCGCACTGAGCGTGTCGGCGGCCGAGTCACTCTCGGGGAGCGGCCTCCACCGCCGCTTCACGCTCTGCTCGCCCGGCCACATGCTCGGGCTCGACGTGCACGACTGCGCCAAGGCCCGCGCCGCGACGTACCTCGACGGCGTCCTCGAGGCGGGGAGCGTTCTCACGGTCGAGCCGGGACTGTACTTTCAACCCGATGACGAGACGATCGCCCCGGAGCTGCGCGGCATCGGGGTGCGCATCGAGGACGACGTCCTCGTCACCGACTCAGGCGCCCGGCTGCTCTCGGATGGCCTGCCGCGGCATCCTGATGAAGTGGAACGATGGGTCTCGGACCTGATGTCGTCTTCGCAGGAGGGGGCAGGCGGCTTCGCAATGCGGCTGCCATGACGCTGCTCGAGGTGCGGGAGCTGTCGGTCGCGTTCCACACCCCGGACGGCGTCGTGACGGCGGTACGCAACGTCAGCTTCGAGATCGCGGCGCGAGAGACGCTCGGCATCGTCGGGGAGTCAGGCTCGGGCAAGAGTGTGACTTGCATGACCATGCTCGGGCTGACCCGCGGCGCCGAGGTCAAAGGAAGAGTTCTCTTCGACGGGACGGACCTGTTGCAGATGGAGGCCGCCGATCTGCGCCGCGTGCGCGGCGCCGAGATCGCGATGGTGTTCCAGGACCCGCTCTCGAGCCTGCATCCCTACTACCGCGTCGGTTGGCAGATCTGCGAAGCGATCCGAGCGCACGAGAACGTGAGCCGCCGCGTCGCACGCCGGCGAGCGATCGAACTACTCGGGCTGGTGGGGATCCCGGACCCGGCCCGGCGCATCGACGACTACCCGCACCACTTCTCCGGCGGGATGCGCCAGCGGGCGATGATCGCCCTCGCGCTGTCGTTGCAGCCGAAGCTACTGGTGGCGGACGAGCCGACCACCGCGCTGGACGTGACCGTGCAGGCACAGATCCTCGAGCTCCTGAAACGCGTCCAGGATGAGTTCGGCATGGCGCTCATCCTCATCACCCACGACCTCGGCATCGTCGCCGGCACGGCAGACCGGGTTGCTGTGATGTATGCGGGCCGGATCATGGAGACGGCAGATCGCCACAACCTCTTCCGCCACCCCTCGCACCCTTACACCCAGGGTCTCTTGCAGGCATTGCCGAACCGCTCGCTCGGCGGCCGCCAGCGCCTGCAGCCGGTCGCCGGCCAGCCTCCGAGTCTCATCGGGCTGCCGCCCGGTTGTGCGTTCGCGCCGCGCTGCCCCTCGGCGTTCGGCCGCTGCCGGCAGGAGGAGCCCGACCTCCTGGCGACGGCGCCGGCGCTGGGCGTCAGTCACACCTCGGCGTGCTGGCTGATCGAGCAGCGACCGCGGCCGGCTCGCGGGCGGCGCTGACGGTGGGGCCCGTGAGCGACGGGGACGCGCTCGGCGCCCCCGGCAGGGGGACGCCGGCAGCGGGCGCGTCCGTAGCGAACACGTCCGCAGCGGGCTTGTCTGCGGGCAGCCCGCTCCTCGAGCTCGAGGACGTCCGCCAGTGGTTCCCAGTCCGCTCCGGCGGCGCCGAGGTGATCGGGCGGCGCCAAGTTCGGGCAGTCGATGGGGTCAGCCTGACGATCGACGCCGGGGAGACACTGGGTCTCGTGGGCGAGTCCGGTTGCGGGAAGTCGACCCTGGCACGTTGCGCCGCTCGCCTGCAGCCGATGACCTCGGGTACCGTCCGCTTCGCCGGCAAGGACATCTCCCGCCTCTCGGCGCACCGGCTCCGCCCGTACCGGCGGAGGATCCAGATGGTGTTCCAGGACCCGATCGGGTCGCTCAACCCGCGCCGGCACGTCGGGTCGATCATCGCCGAGCCCCTCAACATCCACCACATCGGCGGGCGCGCCGAACGTCTCGACCGGGTTCGCCAGCTGATGCAGATCGTCGGCCTCAATCCGGAGCACTTCAACCGCTTCCCGGGAGAGTTCTCAGGCGGCCAGCGGCAACGGATCGGGATCGCGAGGGCGCTCGCCATCGAACCGCAGTTGCTGATCTGCGACGAGCCCGTCTCGGCGCTCGACGTGTCGATCCAGGCCCAGATAGTGAACCTGCTCCGCGACCTGCAGGAGACGTTGTCGCTCACCTACCTGTTCATCGCTCACGACATCTCGGTCGTGGAGCATGTGAGCGACCGGATCGCGGTGATGTACCTCGGCAAGATCGTCGAGCTCGGCCCGACCGACGAGGTGATGGCGCGGGGGCGCCACCCGTACTCGCTGGCGTTGTTGTCGGCTCTGCCGATCGCCGATCCCGACGTGGAGGCGGTGCGGCGCCGCGTCATCCTCGCGGGGACGCTCCCTCTGCGGCAGATCCGCCGTCCGGATGCAGGTTCCGCACCCGCTGCCCGGTCGCGCAAGAGCTCTGCGCCGAGCAGGAGCCCCCGTTGCGCGTCCTTCCCGGGGACGCACGCAATCACGTCGTTGCATGCCATTTTCCGATCGGCGACGACGAGACGCTGACCTCCGACGGGAGGGCGGCGCGATGAGCCTCGGTACGACGATCCCGACCGGCGCGAGCGGGGTGAGCGACGAGGCGCCGGTAGGTGCACCCGGCGTCGTGGCCGGCCGCAGCCCTTGGCGACTCGCCTGGGAGCAACTGCGCCACGACAGGGTGGCGATCGCCTCCTCGGTGACGATCGTCCTCATCGCGCTGCTCGCCGTGCTGGCCCCCCTGATCGCCCATCTCACCGGGCACGGGCCGAACGAGCAGTTCCCGCTCACCGGTCTCACGCCAGACGGGCTGCCGCGACCTCCGAGCGGCGCCTTCCTGCTCGGTACCGATGATCTCGGCAGGGACCTGCTCGTCCGCGTCGCCTACGGCGCTCAGATCTCGCTGCTCGTCGGAGTGGTCTCGACCGGGATCGCCGTCGTCATCGGAGTGGTCATCGGGCTGACGGCAGGCTACTTCGGCGGCCCGATCGATTCGCTCCTGTCGCGTTTTGTCGACGTCGTGCTGTCATTCCCGGTGCTGCTGCTCGCCATCGCCCTCGTGAGCATCGTCGGGCCGGGACTCCTCATCACGATCCTGATCATCGCCTTCTTCTCATGGGCCGCGGTGGCGAGGATCGTGCGCGGCCAGACCCTGTCGCTGCGCGAACGGGAGTTCGTCGAGGCGGCTCGCTCCCTCGGCGCCAGCAGCGTGCGGATCATGGTGCGGGACATCCTCCCCAACATTGCCGCGCAGGTGATCGTCTACGCGACGCTGCTCATCCCCTCGGCGATCGGCTTCGAGGCGACTTTGTCGTTTCTCGGGCTCGGGGTCGTCCCCCCGACCGCGGAGTGGGGGAACATGCTGGCGGAGTCAGTCGGCTTCTACCGCGCCGCATGGTGGTTCGTCATCTTCCCCGGCATGGCGCTGCTGATCACGACCCTCGCCTTCAACCTCCTCGGCGACGCTGTGCGCGACGCCCTCGACCCACGGGCGCACAGCCTGTTCCGCAGCCGATGAGCTGGGCAGCCGGCTGGCTCTGGCTGAGGTTCCTCGCCAAGAGGGTCGCCCAGGGGGCGATGGTGTTGCTCGTCATCAGCGCCGTCGTGTTCATCATGTTCTTCGTCGCCCCGCACAACGTCGCGAGGCTCATCGCCGGCAGGCAGGCCACGCCGCAGACCGTGGCCCTCGTCACGCGCCGACTCGGTCTCAACCGGCCCGCCATCGACCAGTACGGCTCGTTCCTCTGGGGGCTGCTGCACGGCCAGCTCGGCTACTCGTTCTACAACTCCGAGCCGGTCAGGACCTTGATCTGGCAACGGCTTCCGGTGACGGCTTCGGTGGCGGTGGGAGCAGCCGCCATCTGGCTGGCGCTCGGCATCGCCTCGGGAGTGCTCGCCGCTACGAGGCCGCGCTCGTTTGCCGACCGCGCCGTCACCGTCAGCGTTCTCGTGTTCTACTCGATGCCGACGTTCCTGCTCGGGTTGCTGCTGCTGTTCGTCCTCTTCTTCGAGCTGCACCTGGCCGGCTTGGACTTCTTCCCCGGTAGCGGCTACGTGGCGATCACCCAGAACCCCGCCGCCTGGGCGCAGCACCTGATACTGCCGTGGCTGACGGTCGCGCTCGTGACCGCGACGACCTACTCGCGTCTCACCCGCGGGTCCCTGCTCGACATCCTCGGCGAGGACTACATCCGCACAGCGCGGGCAAAGGGCCTGACCGAGCGGCGCGTGACCTACAAACACGGCCTGCGGGCAGCACTGGCTCCGGTGGTGACGCAGTTCGGCATCGACCTCGGGACCCTGCTCGGCGGTGCGATCGTGACCGAGAACGTGTTCGGGCTGCCTGGCCTCGGAGCTCTCGCCGTGCAATCGGTGACCGATCAGGACCTGCCGGTGATCGTCGGTCTCGTGCTGGTCGCCTCGGCTTTCATCGTGGCGGCCAACATCGTCGTCGACATCACCTACGCAGTGCTCGACCCGAGAGTGAGGATGAAGTGAGCGAAGCACGGCAGGGCCTGCCACAGTGGCCGGTCATCGCGCCCGCCGGCGACTCCGCCGGCTTTGTCCGCATGAAGCCTTACGGCGCCGAGCCGGAAGGGAACGAGGGGATCTGGTGGGGCGGCCTCGGCGGGCACCCCGAGCGACTGTGCGCCGCGGTGCCGGGCGCCCCACCCGTGCTCGATGCCGGCGGACGCCGACTGCTGGCCGCCTTCGTCGAGGAGGAGACGACGACGTTCGAGGTCTTCCACCTCGAGGGCTCGACGGACGAGCGGATCTCACCCGCGCCCCTCGACGGCTCGGCGCAACAGGTCGCCTGGCTCCACGACGAGCCGGCGATCCTCGCCATCGTCGCCGAGCGGGGGTCCGACAGCGCCTCGCTGACATCGGGCAAACGCCGTCCGGGGGTGGGCGCCACCGGCAGCGAGGCGGACGATCCGATCGTGAGCAGCGGCGGGGAAGCCGGCCAACGACTGTGGCGCGTCCCCCTCGACGGATCACCGGCGACGGCGATCACGCCCGATGGGCTCTGCGTGTGGGAGGTCGCACCGCTCGGCGCCGGCGAAGCGGCGTGCATCTGCTCGTCGGAGACCGGGGAGGCGGCCTGGTACTCGGCCTTCGTGGCTCGCGTCGACCTCGCCTCCGGCCGTGTCGAGAAGGTCTACCAACCAGCCTGGCAGGTGATGGGGCTGGCGGCGGACGTACCGTCCGGGCGCCTCGCATTCGTCGAGGCGTGGGCGAGCGACCGCGGCCTCGTGGCCGGCGAGGTCGTGATCCTCGGCGCGGACAGCACCCGCCGCGTGAGCGACCTCGGGGCCGACGTGACCTACCTGCAGTGGGACTGCCAAGGCCGGCTCCACTTCGCTGGCTGGCGCGACCTCGCCATGGCCTTCGGAGTCGTCGGCGGGACCGGACCCTCGTCTGCGCCCGGGGCGGAGGCGACACACGTGCGCGTCGACGAAGCCGCTTCGCTCATGAGCTCGCCCTGGCGGCCGTCGTTCGTCATATCGGCCGACGGCGAGACGATGCTCGCCTGCCGCTCGGACGACACGACCCCACGCGAGGTCGCCGTGCGCCGTGGAGGTCACTTCGAACGCTGGGTCGGGGGTGAGGGCACACCACCGGCAGGCCTCTCTGTCGAGGAGCTCTTCTGGCCGAGCGCAGGGGGAATGGAGATCCAGGGCTTGTTTCTCCGCTCGGACGTGTCGCGCGACGGTTCGGGGGAGGCGCACCGGGGCGCGCTCGTGGCGCTCATCCACGGCGGCCCGAGCCTCGCGCATCACCACAGCTTCGACCCCCACCGCGCCCACCGTTTGCTCGAGGCCGGGTTCTGCGTGCTGCTGGCGAACCAGCGAGGCGGCCCGGGCCGCGGCGGCGATTTCGGGCGGGCCAACCACGGCGACCCGGGCGGCGCAGAGCTCGACGACGTCCTCTCCGGGGCGGACTTCCTCATCTCGTCGGGGCGGTTGCCCGAGCATGCCCCGGCGGTGATGGGCTCGAGCTACGGCGGCTACCTCTCGGCGCTGGCGGCAGTGACACGGCCGGTAGCCTGCGCGGTGGTCGGCGCCGGGATGTCGGACCTGACGAGTTGCCGCAACACCTGCAACAACGGACCTTTCTACGACCTTCTACTTTGCGGCGCACCCACGGACGCCGATGCCGGGCGGCTCTACCGTCAACGCTCAGCGGTCTACCGCTGCGACGGCCGGGTGGCGCCGACGCTGATCCTGCACGGGCAGGACGACCGCTGCGTGCCTGTCAGTCAGGCCTACGAGCTCTACGGCGCCCTCCGCGCCGTCGGCGCCGAGGTGGAGATGGCGGTCTACCCGCGCGAGGGTCACCAGGTCTCAGAGCCCGCCCACGTCGCCGATTACTGGTCCCGTGCGCTCGGGTGGCTCATCGCTCACTGCTCGGTCCGCTGAGGGAACCGGCGACGAGACCGAGGGGCACTGGCGTGGCGATCGGGCGCGACGAGAGGTCCCCGACCTCCGACGGCGGCCTTCCGCCGAGACGGGCGACCGCGATCTCGAGCAACCGTCCGCAGGTGCGGCCCTGGCAGTAGCCCATGCCGCAACGGGAGAGCCCGCGCGCGCCCGCCACGGTCGTCGCCCCTGCTTCGACGGCGCGGCGTATGTCGCCGAGCGTCACGTCCTCGCAGCGGCAGACGATCGTCGCCTCGTCAGCGATCGAGATCATCTCCGGGCGCTCGGGAAACGTCGCCTCGAGGACACGGGCGAGATGCCTGGCATGCGCTAGCCGCGCAGACGACAAGGCGTCCTCGGCTCGATCGGCCCGCTCTCGCCACGGCGGGTGCCGGTGGTGCCCAAGCCAGCGCGCCGCTGACCGGCCGGCGATCTCTCCCTCGATCTCGGCCACCGTGCCGCCGCCGATGCCGGTCGCCTCGCCCGCCACGAAGATGCCGGGAACCGAGCTGGCCATGGACCGGTCGCACGCCACCACCAGCTTGGCGGGCGATCCTCGTCGCGCCTCGGCGAGACCGAGCTGGCGCGCGAGCTCGAGGCGGGGGAGGAAGCCGAACGAGACGCACGCCGCGTCGACCTCGATGCGCCTCCCGCTGCCCGCCACCGGCCGCCCGTCTGCGTCGATGCGGCTCACGACCACCGCCTCGACGGCGTCAGCTCCCTCGGCGCGCACCAGGGCGCTCGAGGTGATGATCGGCACAGCCGCCCGGTGCAGCGTCCGTAGGTAACGGGCAGCCTCGACGGCCTTTGCCGTGTGCACGATGCCGCTCCAGAGGTGTCGCCCCAACCAACGCGCGGGCGCCGCTTCGACGACGGCTAGGACCGTCGAGCCTGAGTGGAGGAGCGACTCGGCCACCGGGAGGAGAAATGGTCCCGAGCCGGCGACGACGACGCGCCGCCCCACGCTTACGGCGTGGCCCTTCCACAGTGCCTGCGCCGCACCGGCCGTCATGACGCCGGGGAGGTCCCAACCGGGAAACGGGAGCACCAGCTCGGTCGCTCCCGTCGCCAGCACCAGAGCAGCGGCGTTGACGGACCTTGGGCCGTCCGGGCGGTCCAGCCAGAGTGTGACACCGTCGCCGTTCTGCTCGGCGAGCCAGACGGTCGTCTCGGCGAGGTGGCTGAGACGCGGCGCCGCCGCGAGGTGGCGAAAGCGCGCCGGCAGTCGTCGCCCAGCGTCGGACGACGTGGCTGTGCCGGCGTGGTCGTCAGCCGGTTGACGGAGCAGCTGGCCGCCGAGCCGCGGGTAGGAGTCGACGAGGACCACATCCACGCCGCGTGCGAGCGCCGCCGAGGCCGCCGCCATGCCGGCCGGCCCGCCGCCGACGACGGCGAGCACGGGTCGCTCGATCGCCGCTGCGCTCACGGTCGCGGTGCCGTGTCCGAGGTGGAGATCTCGTCCCCTTCGGCGAGCACCGTGACGCACGCCCGGACCGCCGGTTGGTCGCCGACGACGACGAGGCAGTCGAAGCAGGTGCCGATGCCGCAGAACAACCCGCGCGGCCGCCCCTCGCGCCGGCCGAGCCGCCACGAGTTGATGCCGTTGTCGAGCAGTGCCGCCGCGATCGACGATCCGGCGCGCGCCCGCAGGGGCCGCCCCTCGAAGGAGAACGAGAGGCCCGCCTCCTCAGGCATCAGGAGCCGTCCCTTCCGGACGGAGATGGAAGCGGGAGGGGGCGAACGGCGCCGGGTCGATCGCGGTCGGGGCCCCGGTGACGAGTGCCTCGACGAGCTCGCCCGTCCCTTCCGCCAGGCCGATGCCGGCGCCCTCGTGGCCGCTGGCGTGGAGCACGCTGACGTCGTCGGCGTCGAAGCCGATGATGGGGAGCCCGTCGGAGGTCGCCGGCCGGAACCCGATGTACGCACGCAGCAGGCGGACTCCCGCCAGCCGGGGGAACAGCCCGATCGCTCTCGCGGCGATGGCGGCGACCACGCGGCGGTCGATGACCCGATCGAAGCCGACGAACTCGCGCGACGAGCCGAGGAGGATGGTGCCGGCCATCGTCGACTCGACGACGGCGGATGTTGCGACCCCGCTGCTCGCGGCGTGGATCGTACCGACATAGGACGCTTCGTAGACCTTGTGCCGCACGAATTCTGTCACCGGCTCGGTCACGAGCACGTGCCCACGCCGCGGCGACACGGGCAGGGATGTGCCGAGCCTCTCGGCGACCTCGGCACTCCAGGGGCCGGCGGCGTTGACGACGCACGTGCCGACGGCGACGCTGCCTCTTGTGGTCAGCAGCGCGGCCACACCTCCTGCGTGCCGGAAAGTGCAGCCGGTCAGCTCGACCGGCGTGCAGAGCCGGCCGCCGGCGCGCAGCAGGTCGTCGACGCGCGCCGCCACCGCCCGAATCGGCTGCACCTGGCAGTCATCGGGATAGAGCGCGCCACCCGCGAACCCTTGCGCGAGCGCCGGCTCGAGCTCGTGCAGTGACTCTGCTGCGACCTCCTCCACCTCCACACCGGCCGTTCGCTGGCGGGCGACCACCGAGCGGAGCGCCTCGAGTTCGCCAGCGTCACGAGCGAGGACGAGTCCCCCCTTCTGCTCCAGCTCGATCGCGCGTGAGCGGCTCTCCGAGCCGGAGCGCCAGAGGGCGAGACTCCTGACTGCGAGCTCGAGTTCCGGGCCGGGCAGCTTGTCGGAGAGGAGAAGGTTGCCCTCCCCCGCAGAGCTCGTCCCCGCTGCCGGGCCGACGCGGTCGAGCAGGCAGACGTCGCGTCCCGCCGCGGCGAGGCGCGCCGCGATCGTCGCACCGATCATCCCCGCCCCGACGACGACGATGTCGGCCCCGGCCGGCAGCTCGCTGCGCCGTTGGCGACTGCTCGCCACCGCCGCGCCGGCCTCAGCCAGGATGCGGCGCGGCGGTGAGCGACCCGTCGACGCGCCGTTCGATCCCGAGCGGGTTGCCGGCCTGGAGTGCCGGAGGCAGGAGGTTGTCCGGGAAGTCCTGGAACGCCACCGGTCGTAGGAAGCGGTCGATGGCGGCGGCCCCTACCGAGGTGTCCCGGGCGGAGGTGGTCACCGGATAGGGACCACCGTGCTGCATGGCGCGGCTCACGCGCACGCCGGTCGGCACGCCTCCGACGAGAATCCGGCCGGCGTGCCGCGCCAGCTCAGCGAACAGCGGCCGTAAGGCGGCGTGGTCCGTGGGCTCGAGGTGGACTGTGGCGGTCAAGGATGCTTCGACGGCCCGACCCGCCTCGAAGAGGGCGCCGGTCGGGCAGACGACGACGATCACAGCCGGGCCGAAATGCTCCTCGTGGAGCGCGTCGTTCGCCAGCCAGCTCTCGAGAGTGGTGAGGAACACGGCCGGACCGACGCGCAGCCCCGCGCCGAGGCCCTCTGCCCCTGCGCCGGGCTCGGCCGCGCCCGGGCCGGAGACGCACTCGACTCCGGCGACGGCGCCTGTCGCCAGCAGCCGTGCATGAAAGTCTCTGTTGATCGGCACCGTCAGCATCGGTTGCTTGCCGCCGGAGGAGGCAGCCACGCTGAGCAGGCGCGCGAACCGGTCGGCGCCGTGATCGGACTCGACGAAGACGAGGCCCGGCTTCGTGCACAGCTGGCCGGCTGATCCCGCTACCGACTCGCCAAGGCTGCTGGCGATGGCCTCAGCACGTGCCGCGAGCGCGGCCTCGGTGACGAACACCGGGTTCGTGCTGCCCATCTCGGCGTAGACGGGCACGGGGTCGCGCCGGCGGGCGGCGAGGTCGAACAGCGCCCGGCCGCCGCTGCGGCTCCCGGTGAAGGCGACGGCCCGGATGCCGGCAGCCGTCACGAGCAGCTCACCGACGAGGTGCCCGCGACCGTGTACGAGGGAGAACCAGCCCGGGTCGAGGTCGCAGCGGCGCACGGCCTCGGTGATGATCCGCCCGCAGATCTCCGACGTCGAAGGATGCGCCTCGTGCGCCTTGGCGACGACCGGGCAACCGGCGGCGAGGGCGGCCGCACTGTCGCCGCCCGGGACGCTGAAGGCGAGTGGGAAGTTGCTGGCGCCGAACACCGCCACCGGCCCGACCGGGTAGTTGACGCGTGCCAGCGCCGGGAGCGTCCCCGAGGCGCTGTCGATCGTCGCACCGAGCCGCTCACCGCGCGCGGTGACCTCGGCCAGGAATCGCAGCTGGTTGATCGTTCTCGTCAGCTCTCCTTCGAGCCTCGCGCGGCCGAGGCCTGTCTCGAGTCCTGCCGTGGCGATCACCGCCTCGCCGTACTCGTTCAGCAGTTCCGCCGTCGCCTCGAGCACCCGGCGTGACACGCGTGGGTCGACCTCGGTCCCCTCGAAGGCACGCCCCGCCCTGTCGACCGCATCGCCGACGTCGCCGCCAGCGGCACTTCTGAACTCGGGACCGATCTCCTTGCCGGTCGTCGGGTCGATCGCCCTGAACGCCTCGCCTTCGCCCGCCCGCTCCTCACCGGCGACGAGGCTGAAGCCCGTCGCCGCGAAGGGAGAGACGGCCTGTCGTGCGGACCGTCGTCACGAGCGCTCCCGCATGAGGAAGCCGGCGGGGAAGGGATCGTCCGGGTCGAGCAGGTAGGTGGAGATCCCGGTAACCCAGGCGCGACCACGGACCGCCGGCACGATGGCGTCGAACGCGCCGACCGATGTCGTGGCGACGACCCTCCCGGTGAAGCGGGTGCCGATGACGGACTCGTGAACGAACTCCTCGTGCAGCTCGAGCTCTCCGGCGGCGAACAGCTGCGCCAGACGTGCCGACGTCCCGGTTCCGCACGGCGACCGGTCGAGCCAGCCGGGGTAGATCGCGACTCCTCCGCGTGCCGATGCGCCGTCCGCACCCGGCGCGGTGAAGATCACGTGGCGACACTCGTCTATCTCCGGCTGCTCGGGATGGGCGAACTCGACCTGCTCGTTGATCGCGTCCATGATCGCGAGACCCGTCTCGACGAGACGGTCGTGGCAACCTCTGCTGACCTCGAGCCCGACCGAGGCGGCGGGCAGGATCGCATAGAAGTTGCCTCCCCAGGCGAGGTCGAAGCAGATCTCTCCGAGCCCTTTGACGGTCGCCGCGGCGGCCTTCAGATGCAGGTAGGAGGGGACGTTGCGGATCGTCACCGCCAGCGCCCGCCCGTCGTCGACCTCGACCGTCGCTTCCACGAGGCCGGCAGGCGTGTCGAGGCGGACCACGGTGAGCGGCTCCTTCACCTCGACCATGCCGGTCTCGACGAGCACCGTCGCCGTCCCCATCGCCCCGTGGCCGCACATCGGCAGACAGCCCGACACCTCGATGAAGACGACCCCGTAGTCGGCGTCGGGGCGGGTCGAGTCCTGCAGGATCGCACCGGACATCGCCTGATGGCCCCGCGGCTCGTGCATGAGCAGGGTCCGCAGGTCGTCCCGTTCCTCCATCACGTACCGGCGCCGGTCGGCCATCGTCTGGCCGGGAAGCCTGCCGACTCCAGAGGTGATCACCCGGGCGGGCATCCCCTCGGTGTGACTGTCGACCGCGCCGAAGGCGAGGCGGGAGCGCATCAGGAGGTCGTGTTCGCGAGCACAGCCCTGGTGAACGCGCGGACCCGCGCCGCCGTCTCCTCGTCCAGCGGCAGACGCGGGAGCCGCACCGGCCCGGCCGGGAAGCCGACCTCGGACTGGGCCAGCTTGATCGCCTGCACGAAGCAGGGTTCGGCGTCGAAGCGCAACAGCGGCAACAGCAAGCGGTACAAGGCGACGGCGTCCACCCACTGCCCGGCCGCGCACAGGTCGTACAGGTCCACCGACTGGCGGGGGAGCGCGTTGGCGAATCCTGCGATCCACCCGGTCGCACCCATCAGCATCGCCTCGACGAGGGTGTCGTCGCAGCCGCAGATGACCTCTATCCCGGGCGCTTGCTCGAGGATCTGGGCGACGCGCCTGACATCCTGGGAGAACTCCTTCACCGCTACGACCTCGTCGATCTGCGAGAGCCGGGCGAGCAGCTGCGGCGTCAGGTCAACCCGTGTCGAGAAGGGGTTGTTGTAGGCGATGATCGGCAGCCCCGCTTTGGCCACCTCCGCGAAGTGTGCGACGGTCTCGTCGTCGCTCGGGGCGTGCGATGTCGGCGGGAGGCACATCACGGCGGGGCAGCCGGCGGAGGCGGCCTGCTCGGCCCAGCGGCGCGCGTCGCGCGCCGACCTGCCGGAGACGCCGGGGACGACCGGCACCCGGCCACCCACGGTGGCTTGGGCGGCCTCCACGATTGTCGCCCGTTCGCCGTCGTCGAGCGCCTCGTACTCGCCGAGAGACCCGTTCGGCACGATCCCCGCCACTCCGTTCTCGACGAGCCGGAGGCAGTGCTTCTCGAACCCCGACACGTCAAGGGCCCCGTCGGGGGTGAATGGGGCGGTAGTGGCGGCGTATACGCCGCCGAACTGCGTCGGAGCCATCGTTCCTTGCCCTCCGGTGCGCTCGGTGGGGTCTGCCTCGCTGTCGAGGTCCTCTCATCCAAAGCTACGTGCGCGCGGCGTCCGGCGGTACAGACAGTTCCCCAAGCCCTCTGCCGTGACGTCTGGACAAGTGTTGAAGGTACTCCGGGCGAGCTCGCATACGCAGACCGCAGCTCACTTGCTGTCGTAATGCGACATGAGAACGATTTACCTCCGGAACGTGCCCGACGAGGTCGTCGAGCGCCTGGAACGGCTGGCGGCGCGTGATCGGATGTCCTTGCGGCGGTGGCGGTGAGGGAGCTCGAGGAAGTGTCGCGGCGGGTGGACAACCCGGTGCTGCTCCGCTCCCTGCCGGATCTTGACGTCGATCCGGTCTCGGTCGTCGCCGACGTGGACGCGGGGCGCGATGAGCGGTGATAGTTGTCGACGCGTCGGCAGCGCTCGCCGCTCTCCTGAACGCAGGCCCTGCTCGCCAGGCGCTCGCAGAGGAGCAGCTGCACGCTCCTCACCTGATAGACCCCGAGGTCGCTAACGCGCTTCGCCGTCGGGTCGCTGCCTCGCGGATCGCGCCCGGCGATTCATGGACCACCCTGGATCGGTGGCGGCGGCTCGGCATCTCGCGCTACGCCGTCTTCTAAAACGCCGCCAGTGAGGGTTCGAGTCCCTCCGTCCCCACCTCCTGTTGTGTCGCGAGACTTAGCGGACGCCTGTCGCGAGACATGGCGGATGGGTCCTAGTTTCCTTTCTTCGGCTGGTAGTCCAGCCCCCGTCAAGGTACGGTGCTCCTTGCTTCACAGTCTTGACAACCGTTGTCGTATCAGGCAATGATTGCTCCTATGGCAACGCGCGCCGCTGAACTGGCTCCTCTGCTCGGCGCACTGGCCGATCCGACGAGGCTCAACGCAGTCGAACTGCTCAGCAAGGGGCCGCGCCGGGCGGGCGAACTGGCCGATGAACTCGGTGTGAGCCCTCCTGCCATGAGCAAGCACTTGCGGGTGCTGCTGAAGGCCGGGATCGTGGCGGACGGGAGATTGCCCGACGACGCCCGTGCCCGCGTGTTCCGGCTGCAGCCGGAATCGGTGGTCGCTGTCCGGGCCTGGCTGGACCAGCTCCAGGCCCACTGGGACGAGCAGCTGGGCTCGTTCCGAGCTCATGTCGAACGGAGGATGAGGCGATGACACAGAGCGAGAAGACCGCGGAGCGCTCGGTCAGCTCGGAGGTGCAGGTGCCGACGGACCCGGAGACGGCGTTCACGGCCTTCACAGGCGAGCTCGACCTGTGGTGGGTGAGAGGGCCGATCAACCACTGGGCGGGCGGGCGAGTGGCAGCTATGAGCTGCGAGCCAGGAGTAGGCGGGCGGCTCCTCGAGGTCTACGACGAGGACTCGGGCGACGCGTTGGAGCTGGGGCGTATCACCGTCTGGGAGCCGGGTCGCCGGTTGGCCTGGGAGAGCTCGGTCGATGACGTCGAGACCGAGGTGATCTTTGAACCCGTCGGCTCGTCGACCAACGTTCGGGTGACCGCGCGGATACCGGCGGGTGGCGTAGATCGGGGCGGGACGGCCTGGACGCGGGTCGTGCCCAACTGGTTCGGAACCTGGTGCGAGCGCCGGGAGACCGCCCCGCGTCGGGTACAGGATCTATCTCGCCTCGCGCTCAGCGTGTACTACGAGAAGCCTGCAGCGGCCGCCCGCTGGCTAGCCGACGTCTTCGGGTTCCAATCATCCGGTCCCCTGCCGCAAGGAGACGACCCGTTGCCTGAGAGTGACCACGGCCATCCGTGGATCGAGTTCCGGGTCGGTAACGGCTCGCTCATGATCTTCAAGCTCGATCAAGGGGCGCCGCGGAGCTCAACCCACGTTCCATGGATCTACGTAGACGACATAGAGGATCACTTCCACCGGGTTGAATCGGCCGGCGCAGGGATTGTCGACAAGCTGGACGCGCCGTGGGGACTGCCGATGTACACGGTTGAAGACCTGGAGAGGAATCGCTGGACATTCGCCCAGGCCCGCCCGACGATGTAGTGCAATGCCGGTCCATCGCCGGAGTTGGGGCTACTGATCCGGGACACTACGAATCCCTCGACTCCGACCAGACTCGTGCACTCAGGTGCTGGAACGCACAGTTGTCGGACTACAGGTCGAAGACGAACCGGATTGCCCGATCGATTTCTGACATCCGCTCGATCGGGACGTAACCGAGGCGCGTGGAGACGCGGAGCACCGAGATCATGCGGAGCTGGTCACATCTGGCGAAGGACACATGATCGAGACCCGTGACGCCCTCTTCGAGCTCGATGTGGCTGCGTAGCCCGTATGGAGTCGAGGTGATCGGCACGATGCCCACGAGTCCCCCGGGTCCGTTGCTGATCATGTCGGCAGAGACCACTACGCCTGGCCGCACCGACGACTGCTCATGACCGATCGGAATACCGAGATCGATGCGGTAGATCTCACCGCGCAGGATCACGCCATCTGATCCCAAACGAGGCGCTCAGCGAGAAGCGCCTCACGCTCGGCCGGGCTGAGCCTTTGGTGGTCCTCGCTCAGCCCGCGCAGGAACTCCTGGCGCTCCAAGGCGTCGATGGCATCGTGGAGGACGTCAACGACGGTCGCCTGCTTCGACTTGGCGAGCGCTGAAAGCCGTTCGGAGTCAGGTCGGCGGAGGCGGACGGTTGTGGTTTCGGCACTGGGCATACAGCAAGTGTAGACGATTTGTAGACCCTTGGGCCAGGCGGCCTGTCCGAGTGCCGGGTTAACCCCGGGTTCGAAAGGTCATCCCCTCGCGCCGAAACGGCGATTCCCGCTGAACGGGCGGTTCGCTGCGGCAGCAGCGTTGTGAGCTGCCTGTTGATACGCAAAACGCAGCTGATTTGCTAGCATAATGCGACATGAGAACGATCTATCTTCGGAACGTGCCCGACGAGGTCGTCGAGCGCCTGGAACGGCTGGCTGCCCGTGACCGGATGTCCTTGGCGGCGGTGGCGGTGAGGGAGCTCGACCAAGCGTCGCGACGGGTGGACAACCCGGTACTGCTTCGCGCCCTCCCGGACCTTGACATCGATCCGGTCTCAGTTGTCGCTGACGTGGACTCGGGGCGCGCTGAGAGGTGATAGTTATCGACGCGTCAGCGGCGGTCTCCGCGCTTCTGAACGCCGGTCCTGCTCGCCAGGCGCTGGCAGAAGCGCCTCTGCACGCCCCCTATCTGATCGACGCCGAGGTCGCCAACGCGCTTCGCCGTGGGGTCGCTGCCTCGCGGATCAACCCCGAGGATGCATGGACTGCCCTCGATCGGTGGCGGCGGCTCGGCATCTCGCGCTATGCGGTCCTCCATATGGTGGAACGAATCTGGCAGCTTCGGGAGAACCTCTCCGCCTATGACGCTTCATACGTTGCCTTGGCCGAAGCACTCGACTGCGCACTGCTCACGGCCGACGGCCGGCTTGGTCGGGCCCCCGGGCTCCGCTGTCCGGTGACTGTGGTCCCGCGGTGACCAAGTGTTGATGCATCGAACATCGTCGCTCGAACTTCGTCATAGCAGCACCCGTTCACCTCCAGAAGGCGAGACGCGGGCGCCGCCGTGGCGATTCGGGTGGCGCGCTCGGAGCCGGCACGACGAGGAGGTCGGCCGGCCGGCTGTCCCGCCAGGTCTCGACCAGCCGGTCCACGTCGAGCGGCATCATGTTGAGAGGCGGGCCCCAGGAGGGTGGCCGGCGGTTCATCGCCCGGATCTTGTCGTTCAGCTCGCCCAGTAGGCGTCGGACACCCGGCTCGGAGATCATGCCTGCCACGCGCTCCAGCGTGGCATCGACCTCCTTGCGGAGCTCGAGCGCCGGCGGAAGGACGGACAGGCCCTCATCCCGCAGCTTCTGCTTCACCCACCACATCTCGTCGTGCGGTCTATCGAGGCCCGAGAGCGGCTTGCCGTGCCCAGCGGTGCCGGCAGTTCCCTCCAGCTCGCCTCGGGCGATCGCTTGGCGGATCTGCTCCTCGACGGACCGCTTGAAGGTCACATCTCGAGACTACCGGCGGCCGGAGCCGCAGATCCCGGGAGGACCTCCTTCAGCTCGGGGACCTCTTTCCAGGGTGGGACCGGCGGCTCGTGACCCGGCCTGGGCACGTACTCGTCGTCGCCCGAGGCCATCGCCTTGACATAGCGGCCACAGTTCGGGAACGCCCTTGCGACGTGCACGATGACGACCGCCCTGGCGCCGTGCAGCTCCGCGACCCGGGCCGGGTCGGTGGTCACCTCTGCCGTGCCGTGGATACGGAGCCGCCAGGGCCGCCGCTGATCGACGAAGAGCAGTGCCACCCTCCCGTTGTCGACGATGTTCCCCAAGCTTCGAAACATCCCGTTCCCGTCGAACACCGGGAACTCCAGCGTCCTCGGGTCCAACACCCGCACAAAGCCCGTGGCTCCGCCTTTGTAGGAGACGTCCGGCCAGCCATCAGCGTCGACTGTGGCGAGCAGGAAGAAGGCCTGCTCGCGGATCAGCTCGATGTCGCCTTCGTTGAGCTCCTCGTGGAGGGTGAGGTCCTCGAGCCGGTCCGCCAAGCGGCGGCTGTCGAACTCATCCTGCAGGTTTCGAGACCCCGCTCCGTAGAGATGGCTGAGCTCCATAGGTGAATGGTGACACGATTCAGGCGGTCAGACCGTGTGGAGCCGTTTCGGACCGAGTGCCCGCACCAGCTCCTCCGCCGGGAGCGGAGGGCTGTAGAAGTAGCCCTGGGCGCTCTCGCATCCCAGCTTCACGAGTTCGTTGCGCTGCAGGGGAAGCTCCACGCCCTCGGCGCACAGTTCGAGGTTGAGCGAGTGGCCGAGGCTGACGATGGCCCGCACGATCGAGGTGTCGCTGGCGTCGGTGCCGAGCCCGTCGACGAAGGAGCGGTCGATCTTGAGGGTCGACAGGGGGAGCCGCTTGAGACGGCTGAGCGACGAGAAGCCCGTCCCGAAGTCGTCCATGGCGACATGGATCCCCGCCTCGTGGATGCTCTCGAGGATGCTGGCGGACAGGGTGGGGTCGTCCATCAACGTGCTCTCGGTGATCTCCAGCCGCAGGCTGTCGGGGCCGAGCCCGTAGCGGGCGAGCGTCGAGAGGCAGCGCGGCAGCAGGTCGGCGGCACCCAGTTGGCGAGGCGACAGATTGACCGCCACGAACAGGTCCGACCAAGCCGGTATGTCCCGGTGCCACTCAGACAGCTGGGCGGCCGCCGACTCGAGCACGCTCTCGCCGAGTGCCCTGATGGCGCCGATCTCCTCGGCGATCGGTATGAACTCCGCCGGGCTGACCATCCCCCGAACCGGGTGCCTCCAGCGGGCTAGGGCCTCCACACCGATGATCGTGTCGTCGGGGAGGCTGACGATCGGTTGGAAGACGGCGAAGATCTCGCCCCGCTCGACGGCATGGCGCAGCGCCGCCTCCAGATCGAAGCGCCCCGTCGCCCTGGCCCGGATCGACTCGTCGAAGACCTCGCTCCGCCCTCGTCCCCGCTCTTTGGCGGCGTGCATCGCCGACTCGGCGTCCCGCAACAGGTCCTCGGGGGACTCGTCCCCGCCGGCCAGCACGACGCCGCAGGATGCGGTGAGGTAGACCTCTTCGTCCTCCAGCGGGAACGGCTCGGCCAGCAGTCCGGCCAGCCTGTCGCTCCAGGCCACCGCCTGGTCGATCGTACCGACGTTCTCGCAGACGACCACGAACACGTCGCCCGACAGCCGGGCGACCGTGTCCGCCGCCCGCATCCCGTCCGCCATCCGCCGCGCCGCCTGCATCAACAACAGGTCTCCCGCGTAGGGGCCGCGAGAATCGTTGACGAGCTTGAAGTGGTCGAGCCCCAGCAGGATCACCGCCAGCGCGGTGCCGGACTGCCGCGAACGCGCGAGCGCCCGCGCCAAGCGGTCCTGCAAGAGCTGCCGGTTGGGCAGGCCGGTCAGCGGGTCCTCCAGCGCCAGCCGCCGGATCTCCTGCTCCTGCTGCTTGCGGGCGGTGACGTCCTCGATCTGGACGAACACATAGTTGGGGCTCCCGTCGTCGTCCTTCACGAGCGTGGCGTGGCAATGGACGTGGACCGTCCGCCCGTCCGTGCGAAGGTACCTGCGGTCGGCCTCCACCCTGCTATGGCCGGTGGTCATCAACTGCTCGGTGAGCGACACGAGCCCGCCGGCGAGATCGTCCGGGTGCAGGAAGATGCTCGACGTGGCGCCGATCAGATCGGCGGGGGTCCTGCCCACGAGCTCGCACAGAGCCGTGTTGACGCGCGTGATGGTGCGATCGAGCGAGGAGGTCAGCATGCCGATGGCCGCTTGCTCGAAGGCGAGAGCGAACTCGTCCTCGGCGTGGCTCCGCGACGCCCCGGCCTCGAGGTAGGAGGTCACGTCCTGGATCGTCCCGGCCATGATCCGCCGCCCGTCCTCCAGCGTGCGCACGCGAGCCCGCATGTCCATCTGGCGAAGCCCGTCGTCGCGCAGCACACGCACCCGCTTCTCGAAGATGCGCGCCCCGCTCTGCATCCAGAGGCTCATCGCCCGGACGAAGTCAGGCAGGTCGTCGGGATGGATCCGCTCGATGGCCGCGGCAGACGTGAGGCGCTCGTCGAGAGGGATCCCCAGCAACCGCCGCCACTCCGCCGAGCACTGGAGGTCGCCCGAGGCGAGATCGATCTCGAAGCTGCCGATCATCGCCATCCGCTGCGCCTCCACCAGCTGGCGATGCTGCTCCTCCAGGTCCCCGCCCATGGTGCGGCGCCCCTGCCGGGCCGGCTCACTGGCTTGGGAGGCCACCGCCAGCGCCTCGATCCCCGCCAGCTCTGCGAGCGTGCGGTCGGCAGGGTCGTCGCCGGCTGGCCGACGAGCGTGCACTCGGACCTGGTCGCCACCCGCCGCCTTCGCCTCGTACATGGCAGCGTCGGCGGCGGCGACGACCTCGTCGAGCGTGCCCCCGTGCTCCGGGAAGAGTGCCACTCCGACCGAGGCGGTGATGCCGCTCGCCAGGGCTCCGGTCACCGCCCGCACGCCGATCAAGATGTCCTCGGCCACGGCCATGGCGCCTTCCACCTTGCAGTCGCGAAGGATCGCCACGAACTCGTCGCCGCCCCAGCGGATCGCCGCGTCACCCGTCCGGATCGAGGAGGTGAGGGCGGAGGCGAACTGCCGCAGGACGAGGTCGCCCGTCAGGTGCCCGAAACGGTCGTTGACGAGCTTGAAGTCGTCCAGATCGGCCAGCAGGATGGCGATCGACCCACCGCTACGGCGGGCCTGGGCGGCCTCCCGGGGAGCCAGCTCGTCCCACCACCGCTTGTTGAGCAGGCCGGTGCCCGTGTCGGTGACGACCCGCTGCTCCAACTCCCCGACGACCGTCGTGTTCCGCCAGGCGTCGGCGGCGCACTGCCCGAGAAGGCCGCAGCGGGCGACGTCTTCCTCGCTGTACTGGTCGACCCCGTCCGCCCAGATGTCGAGCACGCCGATCCGCCGGCCGTGCGAGATGAGCGGCACGACCATCATCGACTCGGCCCGATCAGGCTCGCCCGGAATGGGTGCCGCCTCCGGATGATCGGCCGCCTGCGGGCAGAGATACGGCTCGCCGCGGAGGAATGCCCAGCCGGTGATACCCGTTCCGAGCGGATGCTCGATGTCGACCAGCGAAGCGATCTCGTCACCGATGACGACCCTCGGCGACAGGACGAAGCGCGACCAGTCCGCCTCGAAGATCGCCAGGCGGTCGAACCTCACAACCTTGGAGACCACCTCGGCGAGCAGCCGGGTCACTTCCTCCGACGAGGTCGCCAGGAACAGCCGAGAGGCGGACTCCGCCACGAGCCGGGCGAACGATTCATGGTCTGCCGGCCCCTCCGCGGCCTGTGGCGCCTCCGCCACGAAGTGAACCCGCTCGGCGCTGGCGGCTCTGCCCTTCGAGGTCCCGTTCTCCGCCTCGCACCCCTCGGGAAGACCTCGCACGGCAAGGCTCCGGAACCATGCCGCATCGACCACCTCGTCGCCTTCCGCCGCGATCGTCGGGTCGACGACGACGGGGGGATTGAGATGATCGCCGAGCCCGTAGAAGACGCCGACCCGGACGAGCCCCTTGGTCCGCTCGTCCGTGTCGATCCCCCTCGCCACGACGCGGCACGAAAGACGCCCGGCGAATGCGAGCACGCCGGCGAGGGCAGCTGCCAGTGGCGAATCGCTGTGATGGTCGCCGATGTCGTCCTGCAGTCGCTCGAGGATCAGGAAAGACGGCCGCAGTTCGGCGACATCGAGCCAGGAGAGCTCGAGGATCCGAACGCCGTCGAGGGCGATCCGGTACCCCCTCGCGTGCAGGTCGGCGACCCGTCGCCGTGTGGCTGCCGGCATAGCGCCCGACGACGTCGTCGGGAGCACGAACACCACGTCCGCCGGGCGGGCGTTGGCGGACAGGGCGTGTGCCCCGGCGTCGAACTCATCGTCTGCCAGAAGGGCCGCTGGCAGCGGAACGAGCACCGGGACGCCGTGTGTGAGGGTGGTGGCGGCAAGCCCGGAATCGAGCGCGCAAAGAGCGTCGGCGCCGGCCGGGCGGCACTGCGCCTCGTAGGCGAGGACGCGCCGGTCGGACAGGTCCATCACTGGTTGCAGCGCCACCCGCGCGCTGAGACGTGGCCGTCCTCCTTGTTCCGGCCGGATTCGGCCGTCGTCCGTGCAAAGCGTACGTGGAGAGGCGCTGAAGCCGCCGGACATAGCACGAATACCTGTTGGGAGGCGTGTGGATTCCGTCCTCCGCTGAGTGCGGCCAGACTGGCCGGATGGACGATCTGAGCGCCCCGCCGGCGCGGCGTCGAGCGCTCGCCGCCGCCGTCAACGCCCGCTGCCGCCTGACCGGTACCTTCACGCTCCGATCAGGTCAGGTGTCGGACCACTATTTCGACAAGTACCTGTTCGAGGGTGATCCGGAACTGCTTCGCGAGGTCGTCGCCAATGCTGTTCCGCTGATACCGCACGGGACCGAGGTCCTCGCAGGGCTGGAGCTGGGCGGGGTCCCGGTGGCCACCGCCCTGTCACTGGCGACGGGGTTGCCGGCCTCATTCGTCCGCAAGAGCGCCAAGGCCTACGGCACCGCCAAGCTGGCCGAGGGCGCGGACGTCGCCGGCCGACGGGTGCTCGTGATCGAGGACGTGATCACGACAGGGGGCCAGGTCGTGACCTCTACCGAGGACCTGCGCAAGCTCGGGGCGCAGATCGACCGGGTGCTGTGCGTCATCGACCGCAGCGACGGCCGCCATGAGGCGTTGACGGCGGCCGGGCTGGAGGTGTCGGCGGTGCTCACCGCCGCCGACCTGGATGCTGCCGACACGTAACGCCGGGTGTTGCACCAGATTGAACCATGTCACGGCGGTATGGAACCTTTCTGATCCCGAAGTTGGCTTCGGACGGCCACCCGCGCTCCATATACTCGCCGAGTGCCCCGCAGCAAATGAAGACTCCCCAGGACACTGATACCACTTGCCTCCGCCTCGTACAGCATCGCCAGAAGCGAGCTATATATACTACTCGAGGAACAATTGAGATGTCCCACTCTTTCGGACCTTAGAGAGACAAGTATAGAGGAACTCCGCGGCGAAGACGGATCGACAGAGAGCACGACTGGGAACTCTTCATCTTCTCTGGCGCCGAGTTCGGCCAATTTAGACAGGGTGATTCCCCCAAGGGGATACGACTGCAACGATCCCCAGCCAAAGGTCGTCGATGCCGTCATGTCCAAACTCCTGGGATGCAACCCCTCGGGTAGTCTTTAGCAACTGCCAACATTATTCACTGTGTAAATTAGCTCCCACGATCCGCTAAACGGTAGGCTCGTTCCTGTCTCGTTAGTCATGATGACGATGGCTTGATGCACACCGTCTTCGGTCGCGTATTGGAGGCCCTTGACGAAAAAGAACGAGTCGTCTGCAGCCTGAGCATTCCCGGCGAAGTCCCCGCTTGCTCCATATGAGGAAGTAGGTATATCAAATATCTCTATCTCCGAGTCCCCGCTGACAAGCGTACCCGCCTGCCCCGTTTGCGTTTGGCACATTAACCTTTAGTGTCCGTGGCAGCAGCAACAGTTGTTGATTGGAGGATCATATGGCCATTCTGCGTCCGCAGCCACGACTGGACGCGCACAGGCTTGGGTGCAATGCTACCGCCTGCGGACGCGCTCGGTCCAGTCAAACTAACCAATATCGTTACAAGGGCAAGGCACGTGGCGATTACCATCGTAGGACGTGCTTTCATATCGTTAACCTCCGAGCTCCCCAAGCTAGGATGGGGATTAAGGTTGATTGTCGTGCTCGCGGTCAACTTACATTGTCTGATGTGCGCCGAGGCACCGCGGGCTCCGCATAGATACACGGACTCGTGTATCCCCAAGGTCGACTCCCATGAGCATATAGTGGCACGCTCGACGCCGTGGCCGCCGATCGCGCCGATGCCTCGTCATGAGTGCCGGCGAGGGGTAGGGGTCCTCTCGTCCGGGCCGCTTATCCGAGTCAGCGGTCGGCGGGCGCATGCCCGTCGGAGCCGACGAGATCCGGTTCCACGTCCTCCGGGACAGGCTCTCCGGTAGTTCTCTCCTCAGTGGCACCTTCATCGTTCGCCGCCCGCTCTGACAGTTCCGAGGGCAGCCCCGCGTCTATCTCCGCCTCGCCCTTGACAGGGGCGAGCACCGGCGGCCCCCACCCGCGGCGCCGCTCCCGGAGGACGAGACCTGCCATGAAGAGCAGCCCGAGAACGACGAAGGCGATGGAAGCGATCTCGACAGCGTCGGTGCCGACGTCCGGGTTCAGCCAGAACTTCTCATCCACGAAACGGCTGGCGCCCCACAGCACAGCCGCCGCCGAGACGAGGAACCCGAGCGGCCGGTTGCCGTGCCTGGCGGTCCACTTCTCCACCTGCAGCACGATCAGGAAGATGATGAAGCACTCGATCGACTGGAAGATCGGGACCGGGAGCTCTCTCGGCGTGTAGCCGCCATTGCCGTTGGCGTACTGCATGCCGAACCAGGCCTTCGTCGGGTGTCCCCCCCCGTTCACCATCAGCTGCGGCCCGAGCAGCCTGCCGATCGCCCAGGCGACGACGAGCACGGGAGCTACCAGGTCGGCGGCACGGCTGAGTCGTAGCTCCGGGCATCGCTTGCGGGTGATGTACAGGCCCACCGGGAACGCGAGCGCCAAACCGCCGAAGCTGGTCAAGCCCCCGTTCCAGATCTGCAGGATCCCCGACAGGTTGTGCGAGTAGTCGCTGTTCCAGTTGGCGATCACATGAACCGCCCGAGCCCCGACGATCGCCGAGACGATGATCCAGATGAAGGCCGTCCCCAGCCAGTCGTCCCGGTAGCCGTTGTCGCGCAGCCGCTTGGCAAAGTAGCGGTAGGCGAACCAGAAGGTGATCGCCAAGCCGATCCCGTAGGTGTGGACGACCAGCGGGCCGATGTGGAAGGCGACAGGAATCGGTTTCACGGAGGCCCCAGTATCCCGCATCCGTCAGAGCGCCGTGATGGCGCCCTGCACCGCCGCCTAGGACAGGCGCTCGACGACCATCGCCATCCCCTGGCCGCCCCCGACGCACATCGTCTCCAGCCCGACTGTCTTGTCCGCGTCCTCGAGCCCGTTGAGGAGCGTCGTCATGATGCGGGCGCCGGTCATCCCGAAGGGGTGGCCGAGGGCGATGGCGCCGCCGTTCACGTTGAGCTTGTCCCACGACGACCCCGAGGTGGCGGGCGGACGGGATGACCTGGGCCGCGAAGGCCTCGTTGATCTCGACGAGGTCGACGTCGTCGATCGTCATGCCGGCCCGCCGCAGTGCCTGCCGGCTCGCCTCGATCGGCCCGAGGCCCATGATCTCCGGGTTGAGGGCGGTGACGCCCGAGGACACGATGCGGGCGAGCGGCGTGATGCCGAGCTCGGCAGCCCGGGTGTCGCTCATCACCATCACCGCTGCCGCCCCGTCGTTGAGCGGGCAGCTGTTGCCGGCGGTGACCTTGCCGTCGGGGCGGAAGGCGGGCTTCAGCTCCGCCAGCTTCTCCACGGTCGTGTCCGGCCGCGGCCCGTCGTCCTTGGAGACCGCGGTCCCGTCGGGCAGCGTCACGGGGATGATCTCCCGCTCGAAGAAGCCGTTCGCCTGCGACTTGACGGCCCGCTGCTGGGAGAGCGCGCCGAACTCGTCCATCTCCTCGCGGCTCACGTTCTCGTAGCTCGGCGACGTTCTCCGCCGTCTGGCCCATGGCGATGTAGATGTCCGGCAGACCGTCGAGGCCGTCCGGCGACCACGGCTCGGCTCCGCCCTCGCGCCCGCCTGGCGCTGCGCTCCTCGGCCGCTCCGAAGAGCGGGTTCTTGGTGCTCCTTCACCCCGTCCGCATTGCCCTTGAGCGAAGCGGCTGACCGTCTCCACCCCGGCCGCCATGAAGACGTCGCCCTCTCCCGCCCTGATGGCGTGGGCGGCCATCCGGATCGTCTGCAGCGACGACGAGCAGTAGCGGTTGACCGTCACGCCGGGCAGTTGTCGAGGCCCGCAGAGCACGGCGACACGACGCGGGCCATGTTGTAGCCCGACTCGCCGGCCGGCTGGCCGCAGCCGATCATCAGGTCCTCGACCTCGCCCGGGGTCGAGCGCCGGCACCTTGGCCAGCACGGCCCGCACGATCTGCAGCGGCCAGGTCGTCGGGCCGCATGTCTACTGAGCGAGCCCTTGAAGGCTCGGCCGATCGGGCTGCGGGCGGTGGCGACGATGACGGCTTCGGGCATGTGGGGATCGTACCGACGCCGTGCCCGGGGGCGAGCAGAACGTGGATGAGAGTAGAACAGGTTATAGCTTTGCCTTGCAGAGGTCGGCCAGAGCTCTTCGGGCGCCGGGTGGTTCTCCGGTGAGCTCGGGGTGAAGGCGACCGGGAGGTGCTTGATCCCGTTGATGAAGTTGGATCGCAGCCGGTAGACCGGACCGGCGAGCTCGAAGTCGGGAATCCGTCTCAGCATCTCCTCGAACATCACCGTGATCTCCATGCGGGCGAGGTTGGCGCCGAGGCAGAAGTGCGGGCCGCCGCCGCCGAAGGCCACATGGGGGTTGGGACGCCTCCGGATGTCGAAACTCATCGGGTCCGTCGAACACGCTCTCGTCCCGGTTGGCCGACATGTACCAGAAGACGACCTTGTCCCCTGCCTCGATCTGCTGCCCCGCCGATCTCGGTGTCGTGGCGGGCGGTGCGGCGGAAGTGCATCACGGGCGTGCCATAGCGGAGCATCTCCTCCACCGCCGAGCCGAGCAGCGCCGGGTCCTCGATCAGCAACTTGCGCTGGTCGGGGTTCTCGATCAGAGCGAGGGTGCCGTGGGAGATGAGGTTGCGGGTCGTCTCGTTGCCGGCGACCGCGAGCAGGAGGAAGAAGACGTCGATCTCCATCTGCGATAGCACGTCGCCCTCGATTTCGGCCTTGGTGAGGATGCTCAGCACGTCCTCGTGAGGGTCGGCCCGCTTCTGCTCGGCGAGTTGGTCGGCGTAGGCGTAGAGCTCCATCGCCGCGTTCGTCGCCATCTCCTCGGTCAGCTGGTACTCCGGGTCGTCGCGGCCGACCATCCTGTTGGACCAGTCGAACACCAGGTGCCGGTCCTCCTCCGGAACGCCGAGCAGTTCGGCGATCACCTGCAGCGGAAGTTCGGACGAGACCTCGCTTACGAGATCACAGCTTCCCTGCTCGCAGATGCGGTCGATGATGCGGTTGGCGCGCCAGCGGATGCGGTCCTCCAGCCGGGCGATGGTACGGGGGGTGAAGCCGCGGTTTACGAGCCGGCGGTAGCGGGTGTGCACCGGGGGATCCATGTTGACCATCAGCAGGCGCATCGTCTCGATGCCCGCCTCGTCGGGAGGCTCGACCATCAGCGATCCCTTGAGGCCCGACGAGAAGGTCTCGACGTCCCTGTTCACGCGCACGACGTCGGCGTAGCGCGTGATCGCCCAGTAGCCGGGGCCGCTGCCGGGGCCGAGCGGCCCGTCGGTCTCGGACTGCCAGAAGCATGGCGCCTCGCGTCGCAGCAGAGCGAAGGCCTCGTGGGGGACGCCGCTTACGAACTGGTCCTGGTCCTGCAGGTTGACGTCGTTCAGCTCCATCTGTGCCCCGACCTGGCGTCCCTTCGGCCTCCCCGGCGCAGGGAGCCCGGCGGACAGCATGCTAGAACGTGTTAAGTTTGAAGCCTAGCCATCGCCGCATGGCCGGCCGAGGGCCTGGGCGCTGATCGAGGCCGCCTCGCTGTGCCGATGCGCCTCGTGGTGCCGATGCACACCCGAAGGTATGTTCGCGGCCGAATTAAGTGAGTCACATTAGTTTTGGCAAAATCTTCCTACCGATGCGCGTACAGGGCTCGAGGAGCGACGGGCCGCGCGCAAGGCTCGAGGAGCGACACGCCCGGACGCGCACAAGGCTCGAGGAGCGACACGCCGAGGCGCGCCTAGGGCTCTAGGAGCGACACGCCTCTGGTCTCGCGGAGCTTGAACCAGATGATCGGGATCGCCGGGAGGCCGACGACGCAGAGGAGGCTCACGGTGTCGCCCACGTTGCCGACCAGGCCGTTCTTGTCGCCCAGGATCCCCACTAGCGCCGGCCCCAGCACCGACCCTGCGTTGGCAAAGCCGTTCCCCACCCATGCGTTGGCCTCCGCCCTGATCCTCGTCGGGAACAGCTCTGCTCCGAACGCCGACAGCGCGGGACCGATCCCCAGCCCGAAGAAGACAGCGCCGATGATGAGAACGAAAGCAGCGGGCTTGTAGTCGACCTGGAAGGCGAGCGCGCCGAGCACGATGCCGAGGGTCAGGTAGACGGCCGCCGTCGGTCTCCGGCCGAAGCGGTCCATCGCGCGGCCGCAGAAGTAGTAGCCGGTCGTGCCCAGGCCGTAGGCGCAGACGAGGAAGATCGAGACGAGCGTCGACGACCAGTGCCGCTGCTTCTCGGCGTAGTACACCCACCAGCCGGCGCCCGCCGACGTGGGGACCTTCTGCAGGAACGAGACGAGCCCGAGGGCGATCACGTTCGACCGCCACGGCTTGCGCCATGCCACCACGAGGCGCCGCAGGCCTCCCGGAAGCATCCCTCCTGCCGACCCCGCCTCGGCCCGGGCGGCGGCGCTCACCTGGTATGCACGGGTCTCCTGCAGCAGCCGCCGGGCGTAGGCGATCAGCAGCAACGGGACGAGGCCGACGAGGTAGAAGGCGCGCCAGTGGAGCGTCGTGTGACCGAGGCCCGCAGCGAGCAGGACCGCCGCGATGACGGCGCCGAGCGGCCCCGAGATGAGGAGGCGGCCGAGGGCCCGGCCGCGAGAGGCCGGCGGCAGCTCCTCGCTCACCACGATCACCGCCATCGCGAACTCGGTGCCGAGGAAGACTTGGGCGAAGAACTGGAAGGTGGCGAACGAGACGACCGACCAGGAGAGAGCCGTGAGCCCGGTGAAGAGGGTGTAGCCGAGCAGCGACACGAGGAGCAGTGGCCGGCGTCCGACCCGATCCGCTGCCTGAACGGCGAAGAAGGCGACGAACTGGCCGGCCGTGATCGGTACGCTGGCGACGCCGAGGGTGGCGACGCCCACGTGGAAGGCGTCCTGAAGCTGGGGGAGCAGCAGAGCGCGAAGGGAGGCGTCGAACCCGTTGAAGAAGGCCGCCGGCCAGAGCAGCCACATCATCCGCCGCAGGTAGCGCCGGTCGACGTCGGGAGCCGAGAGAGCGCTCACGCGAGCCGGGCCCGGACGCGAGGCGACCCCGGGTAGCCGGTCGGCCGGAGCCTTCCGTACTCCCCGGGGTCCTGCCCCTGGCGGAGCCTGGCGTCCTGCTGCCTCGTTGTCACCTTGCGGCGACCTCTCGGCTGCCTCCGGACCACCTTGCGGCGACCCTTCGGCTGCAGCTTCGGTGCGTGCCCCCGGGGGGGCGGCACGTCCACGAACACCAAACTCAACCTGCTCGGTTCAACACCGTCCACACCGGCGCTTCCGTGCTCACCTTGCGGATCACACTCGATGCCTTCTCCTCGGGCTTCCCCTGCAACTCCCTTTCGGGCGCTACCTGAGCCGCTCCTCGTCTCCAGCACCTGCTGCCGTTGCATCAACCGGCATTGAACCTTGCGCCGACAGAGTGCACTGCGGGGGACGCCGAGGTCAAGAGGGTTTCGCGAAATCCACTGCTTGTCGACAGGAATCTCACCCAACCCCCACCTCGTCCCCACTGGGTCCCCACATGCTCCCCAGGCTGTCCACACCCCGGCGGCTCGCCCCTCGGTCGGCGTCGCCGCAGGAGGCGTGCTCCGGGACCACCAGGGCTGACCGCTAGAATGACCTGCCACGACCAGACCCGGCGCCGCGTCAGTCGCGAGCGACGCGCCGCTCATCCCCCGGTGGAGGAAACCGTGACTCCCGATCCCCGAAATGAGCTCAACGTGCGCGCCGAGGGGATGGGAAGATCGGTTGTGCAGGGTTTCGAGCGGGATCTCGTGGTGGTCGGAGGTTGCGGCCACGTCGGCCTCCCGCTGGCGATCGCATTCGCTGATAGAGGTTTGAACGTCGGGATCTACGACATCAACGCCGATGCCGTTGCAACCGTACAGGCGGGCGTCATGCCCTTCCTGGAGGAAGGAGCGCCGGCCCGTCTGGAGGGCGCACTCGCCGCCGGGCGGCTGACGGTGTCGACCGAGCCCGAGATCGTGAGCACCGCCGAGCACGTGATCGTCGTCATCGGCACGCCGGTCGACGAGTACATGAACCCGGACCCGCGGGCCGTGCCGCGGGCCCTCGGCCAGTGCGCCCCGTTCTTTCGCGACCGCCAGGTGCTCGTACTGCGCAGCACCGTCTACCCGGGCGTGACGGCCAGGGTGGAGTCTGTGGTCGCCGACCTCGGGATCGACATGGACGTCACCTTCTGCCCGGAGCGGCTGGCCGAAGGGCGTGCGATGACCGAGCTGTTCACGCTCCCCCAGATCGTGGCCGCTCGCAGCGAGCGGGCGGCGCAGCGAGCCGGCACCCTCTTCTCGCACCTCACCGAGAAGATCGTGTACCTGCAGCCGGAGGAGGCGGAGCTCGCCAAGCTCTTCACGAACGCCTGGCGTTACATCAAGTTCGCGGCGGCCAACCAGTTCTACATCATGGCCAACGACCACGGCCTCGACTTCGCCCGCATCCATGCGGCGATCACCGAGGACTACCCGCGGGCCGCCGACATGCCCGGTGCCGGCTTCGCCGCCGGCCCCTGCCTGCTGAAGGACACCATGCAGCTGGCGTCGTTCACGGACAACTCGTTCGTCCTCGGGCACTCCGCCATGCTCGTCAACGAGGGACTCCCTCTGTACCTGACCGGGCGGCTGGCGGCCCGCTTCGATCTCGCTGCGAGCACGGTCGGCATCCTCGGCATGGCGTTCAAGGGCGGCTCGGACGACGTCCGCTCGAGCCTGTCCTACAAGCTGAAGAAGATCCTCCAGTTCCGGGCGGCTGGCGTCCTCTGCACTGATCCGTACGTCACGGGCGATGCCGACCTCGTGCCGCTCGATGCAGTGATCGAGAAGGCGGACATCCTCGTGGTGGCCGCACCGCACCCCGAGTACGCCTCGATCGTGACCGACAAGCCAGTGGTCGATGTCTGGAACCTGCTCGGCCAAGGCGCCCTCGCGTGAACCCGCGCGTCTCCATCGTCATCCCCGCCTATCAGGAGGGGCAAGAGATCTGCGCAGTGCTCGACCGCATCTTCGAGTCGGTTCACCTCCCCTGCGAAGTAGCCATCGTGGTGGACACCCCCGACGACTCGACCATCCCGGTGGTGCACGCCTACGCCGACAAGGAACCGCGGCTGCGGTTGCTCGTCAACACGTACGGCCCGGGGCCCGCCAACGCCATCCGCTACGGCATCGACCACGTCGCGGCGCCCGTAGCGGTGGTGACGATGGCGGACGGCAGCGACGACGCCCGCCAGATCGACGAGCTGGCGCGGCTCGTGGAACGTGGTGTCGTGGTGGCCGCCGCCTCTCGCTACATGCCGGGCGGCCAGCAGGTCGGCGGCCCGGTCGTGAAGGGGATCCTCTCCCGCCTTGCGGGTCGCTCCCTGCACATCCTCGCCCGTGTCGGGACACGCGACGCCACCAACTCCTTCAAGGCCTACTCGGTCCAGTTCGTGCAGGCCGTGGGGATCGAGTCGAGGGCCGGGTTCGAGATCGGCATCGAGCTGACGGCCAAGGCGCGCCGCACCGGTCACGCCGTCGCCGAGATACCGACGATCTGGCTGGAGCGCCAATCGGGCGTCTCGAACTTCAAGGTCGCCGGCTGGATCCCCAAGTACCTGCGCTGGTACCTGTTCGCCTTCGGGCGCCATGTCAGCACGGACGAGCTGGGAGCGCAGGCGTCCGCCACCGCCACCCCCACAGAGACGAAGGTAGAGACGACTTGATGAGCGACACGACACCCGAGCGAGGCCGCGTGCTCGTCACCGGATCTGCCGGCTTCATCGGCGGATACCTGGTGGAGGAGCTGCTCCGCCAGGGGTACGAGGTGATCGGCCTCGACAACTACTCGAAGTACGGCCCGGTGAAGCGCTCGTACGACGACGATCCCCGCTATCGCTTCGTGCAGATGGACGTGCAGGACGTGAAGGCTCTCACCGAACTGCTCGGCGACTGCGACCACTTCATCGCCGGTGCGGCGATGATCGGCGGCATCTCCTATTTCCACACCTACGCCTATGACCTGCTCGCCACCAACGAGCGGATAATCGCCGCCTCCTGCGACGCGGCGATCGCCTCTCGCAGGGCCGGAGGCAGGCTGCAGAAGGTCACCTACATGAGCTCGTCAATGGTCTTCGAGTCGACCGACCGTTGGCCCTCGCGCGAGGGTGACGAGCGCAAGGTGGCGCCGCCACTGTCGTCCTACGGCTTCCAGAAGCTTGCCTGCGAGTACTTTGCCCGCGCCGCCTGGGACCAGTACGAGGTGCCGTACACGATCGTGCGTCCCTTCAACTGCGTCGGCATCGGCGAGCAGCGGGCCCTCGGCGACGTCGAGGTGCTGTCCGGCAACGTCGAGCTGGCGATGAGCCACGTCGTACCGGATCTCGTGCAGAAGGTCGTCAAAGGGCAGGATCCGCTCCACATCCTCGGAGACGGCAACCAGGTGCGGCACTACACCTACGGCGGCGACCTGGCGCGGGGGATCGTCGTCGCCATGGAGCACCCTGCGGCGCTCAACGACGACTTCAACCTCTCGACCGCCCAGTCGACGACGGTGACCGAGCTGGCGGAGATCATCTGGCGCAAGGTGAAGGGAAGCGATGTCCCCCTCGAGCTGGTGCACGACACCCCCTTCGACCACGACGTGCAGAAGCGAGTGCCGGCAGTCGACAAGGCGCGTGACGTTCTCGGTTTCGAGGCGACGACATCGCTCGAGGAGATGCTGGACGAGGTGATCCCTTGGATCGTGGACGCGGTGGAGAAGGGCACGATCTGAGCGGGCAGCCTCGCTCACGGGCCCTCGAGCTGGATGCGCGGGACGGCCTCTCGGATGCTCGGTCGCGCTTCGCGATCGCCGACGACAGGCTCGTCTACCTGGACGGCAATTCGCTCGGCCGGTTGCCGCTGGCGACGGTGGGGCGAGTCCGCAAGGTGGTCGAGGAGCAATGGGGAGTGGACCTCATCTCCTCTTTCGAGCGCGAGTGGGTGGCCCTCCCCGTGCGGGCGGGGGAGCTGATCGCCGGCTCGATGCTCGGTGCAGCCGCCGGCCAGACCGTGGTCGCCGATTCGACCACGAACTGCCTCTACCGCCTCTCCTCGGCGGCGCTGCATGCCCGGCCCGGCCGCAGGGTGATCGTCACCGACACCGAGAACTTCCCGACGGACCGCTACGTCCTCGAGGGAGTGGCGGCGGCGGCCGGCGGCGAGATCCGCTGGATCGAGTCCGATCCCGTGGAGGGGCCGTCACTCGATCAGCTGGCCGCCGCCCTCGCCGACGACGTCGCGCTCGTCTCTCTGTCGCATGTCGGTTACAAGTCGGCGGCGATCGTCGATGCGCGTTCCGCCACGGACATGACGCACCGGGCCGGTGCCCTGATGCTGCTCGACTGCTGCCACTCGGTGGGCTCGGTGCCGATCGCGCTCGACGAGTGGGGCGTCGACATGGCCGTCGGCTGCACCTACAAGTACCTCTGCGGCGGGCCGGGGTCGCCGGCGTTCCTGTACGTCCGCTCCGCTCTGCACGATGAGCTCGATCCCCCGGTGTGGGGCTGGTGGGCGAGGGCGGAGATGTTCGAGATGGGGCCGCTCTTCGTGCGTGCGAAGGGGATGCCGGGTTTCCTCGGCGGGACGCCTTCGATGCTCGGCCTCGCCGCCGCCGAGGAGGGTGCCAGGCTTGTCGCCGGCTACGGCATCGAAGCGGTCAGGCAGAAGGGCATCGCCCTCACCCAGTACGCCATCGAGCTGTTCGACGAGCTGCTGGAGCCGCTCGGCTTCGCCCTCGGCTCGCCACGGGATCCGGCACGCCGAGGCGCCCACGTCGCCTTCTGCCATGCCGACGGCAAGCGGTTGGTCTTCGAGCTTGCGGCCGCAGGCGTGGTCTGCGACTTCCGCATGCCCGATGTCATCAGGGCGGGCATGTCGCCGCTGACTACTCGTTTCGTGGATGTCTACGACGGGGTGGCTGCGCTCGCCTCGCTGGCGGAGCGCCGGTGACGGCCCGTGGGTGGCGGCACCGCCAGCTCCTCGTGCTCAAAGAAGGCGAGCATCGTCGCCCCGGCAACGGTGAGAGCGAAGCCGGCGCCGGCAACGGCCCAGAGCCCCGCCCGCGGCCGGTCCCCGAGCACGATGATCCCCGCCACCGCCGGGATCAGCGTCTCGCAGAGGACGGTGGCCGCCGTGGCCCGCGTCACCGAGCCCCGCTGTAGGGCCGTGGCGAAGGCCAGCAGACCGAGCGCTCCTCCGAGCAGCACGGCATAGGTGGCCGGATCGGCGTACAGACCTCGAAACGACCCCGGGTGCCGCAACACCCTCGTCGCGAATCCCACCAGCCCGAACCCGAGGCCGGCCAATGCGCCGAGCAGCAACGCTCCTGCCTCGGCGGTGAAGGCGGCCACCAGGAAGCCGACAGCAACCAGTACCACGGCGATGACCACGAGCGACATCCGCCCCATGAAGGCGACGTGCGAGGGCTTCTCAGCGCCTGCCGACAGGCCGAGCAGCAGCAGGCCGATGCAGGCGGCGACCACCCCTGCCCACTCCATCGCAGCGAGGCGCACCCGGAGGAAGATCTGCGCCAGCACGGCCGTCACCGCCAGGCTTGCCGCCAGCGCCGCCTGCACGACGAAGAGCGGAAGCCTGCGTACCGCGATGAGGGCGAGGACGAACCCGATCAAGTCGATCGCCAAGCCGAGCAGGTAGGGGAGCGAGCGAGCCAGGCGGATGAAAAGGCCCATGTCGAGCCCTGCCGATGCCGCCACCCGCCGGGCGCCACGCGCCTGCAGGATCGTGCCCACCCCGTAGCAGAGCGCCGCCCCGAGGGCAGCGATGAGGTGCAGCACCATCGGAGACGACGCTACCCGGCGACGCCCCGCCGTATACGAGGTCACGAGCGCCGCACGCAGGACCGGTGCTCAACTTCGGACGCCGCTCCGCCGATAGAGATTCGTGCACAGCATCGCCCGTCCGGTGGCACCGATGGCAGAGAATCGCCGCAGCGCCTACCTCGGCGCCGGGTTGCTGATCTGCTTCCTGCTGCTTGTCATCTGCACGATCTGGTTGCTCGCGCCATCGCCACGCGCCATCGAGAGCCTGGTGGGTGCTTTCGCCGTGGCCACGCTGATCGGGCTGATGGTGACGATGCTGCCCTGGGAGCGGCTGCCCCGCCTTGCTCTGCTCGTCTACCCGGCCCTCGCCGTCGGTGCTCTCGGCTGCGGAGCGCTCGGGGCGACGAGCGTCAGCTCCTCGTACAACGGGCTCTTCGTGCTCGTGTTCATCTACGTGGGCTTGACGCAGTCGCGCGGGGTCCCGCTCGCCTGCCTGCCGATCGCAGTCCCGGCTTACATCCTCTGCGGCGGCAAGCTCACGCCTCAGGTCGAGGTCAAGCTCCCCATCGCCATCGGCATCTGGCTGCTCGTGGGCGAGCTCCTTGCCTCCCGTTCCGCTCACACCCGCCGGAGGGATGTGCAACTGACCACTGCCGCCTCCACCGATTCGCTCACCGGGCTGCGCAACCGGCGCGACCTGCCGTCGATGCTCTCGGCGCTACAGCCGGGCGACGGCGTGGTGCTCGTCGACCTCGACCACTTCAAGCAGATCAACGACGTGCACGGGCACGCCGCCGGCGACCGAGTCCTCGCCGAGTTCGGAGCGGTCCTGCGAGCCGTCATCCGGGGCGGAGACATGGCGGTGCGTTACGGAGGCGAGGAGATCCTCCTCCTGCTCCCGAGATCGGGCGTCGACGGCGCAGAGGTGATGCTCGCACGGCTGCGCGGATGCTGGCGGTCGCCTGTACGACCCACCTTCTCGGCCGGTGTCGCAGTGCACGACCACGGACCGGCCGACGCCACCATCCAGAGAGCCGACCTCGCCCTGTACCGGGCCAAGCAAGCGGGACGCGACTGCTGGCACCGCGAAGTCCTCTCGGCCTGAGCCCCCCTGCGCCGAAGGCAGTCCCCGCTCACTGGCGACCGACGATCGCCCTTGCCTCCTCGGACGACGTAGAGCCCCGCGTCGGCAGGAGCTCGATGTCGACGCGGTGGATCACGCCCCGGAAGGGGAACGATCCGGCGTAGCGGTTGCTCACCGGCGAGCCGTGGTCGGCACCCACGCTCGGGCCGAGGCTCGAGATGATGCGCATCACGAAGGGGATGCGGAGCGTCCCGCAATCGCTGCCGTCGACGACGAGCGTTGCCTGCCCTTCGGTGCCGAGCCCGTCAGTGCCGAGCTCCTCCACTCCGAGCCTGCGGAAGCGGATCCCGAGCGTGGACGGCCCCTCTGGAACCGCGATATCGGACTCCACCAGGAGATGCTCGCCGAAGCAGTTGTAGTCCAGCACCAACCGCTCCTCCTGCACGAAGAGCGACATCCCCGAGGACGCACTGCCCGTCGAGTAGATCACACCACCGTCGCCCGCCCGGCGTTCCACCGCTGCCCGCAGATCGAAGCTCCTCCCCCCGATCGCCGCAGCGACGCTGGCGGGGAGCGGCGACAGGGGCGGGTAGTAGGTGTAGCGCTCGTCCGGTCGGTGAGGCGCCCACTGGCCTCGCCGCGGTCGGAAGAGCTCTATCGTCCGATCGTCGAGAGGAAGCACGCCATGTCTGTCGGCCTCCTCCCACCATAGAGCCACCAGCTCCGCCACCTTCTCCGGCATCGCGGAGGCGAGGTCCACGCACTCGGACCTGTCGTCGTCGAGGTGGTAGAGCTCCCATCGGTCGTCGTCGAAGCGAGCGCCAGGCCGATGGCGGGTGACCGCCTTCCAGCCGTCCTTGTAGATGGCGCGGTGGCCCATCATCTCGAAGTACTGGACGCTCTTGGTGCTCGACGCGGTGGGCGCGTCGAGCGTGTAGAGCATCGACGTGCCGGTCACCGGCATCTGCGCCCGCCCTCGATAGCTCGACGGCGGGACGACGCCCAGCGCCTCGTAGATCGTCGGGGCGACATCGTTCACATGATGGAACTGGTCGCGCACGCCGCCGCCTTGCGGAATCCGCTGCGGCCAGTGCACCACCAGGGGGACGTGGACCCCTCCCTCGTGGGTGTTCTGCTTGTACCACTTGAAGGGGGTGTTGCCGGCCTGCGCCCAGCCCCAGGGGTAGTTGGTGTGCGAGCGTGGGCCGCCGATGTCGCCGAGATGTTCGACCGCCTCGTCTGGGTCCTCGAGCACGAAGTTGAAGTACTTCAACTCGTTGAGCACCCCGAACGGGCCGCCCTCCTGGCTGGCACCGTTGTCGGAGAGCAGCAGGATCAAGGTGTTGTCCAGCTCGCCGAGCCTCTCGAGTGCCGCCACCAAGCGGCCGATCTGGGCGTCGGTGTGCTCGAGGAATCCGGCGAACGCCTCCTGCAATCTGGCTGCCAGCCGGCGCTCGTTCCCGCTCAGGTCCTTCCACGCCTCCACACCGGGGTTGCGAGGGGCGAGCTGCGTGGATCGAGGGAGCAGGCCCATCTCGTGCTGCCGGCGCGAACCAGGCGTCCCTCGCCTCGTCCCAGCCGCGGTCGAAGGCCCCCTCGTACTTGCTGATGAACGCGGCAGGAGCCTGGTGCGGGGCGTGAGTCGCACCAAAGGCGAAGTACATGAACAACGGCCGGTCGGGGCGGATCGACTTCGTGTCGTTCAGCATCCGGATCGCCTGGTCGACGAGGTCCTCGCTCAGGTGGTAGCCCTCGGCGGCGGTTGCCGGCGGTTCGCTCAGGTGGTTGTCGCAGACGAGCTCGGGGTGGAACTGGTCAGTCTCGCCGTCGAGGAAGCCGTAGAAGCGGTCGAATCCCCGCTGCAGGGGCCACTGCTCGAACGGCCCCGCCGCCGAGGCGGACTGCATCTGGCAGAGATGCCACTTGCCGAGCGCGAACGTGGCGTAGCCCTCGTCGCGCAACACCTCGGCCAGCGTCGCGGCATGCAGCGACACCTCGCCTCTCATGTTGGGGAAGCCGGTGTCGAAGTTGGAGAGCGAGCGCATCCCGACCTCGTGGTGGTTGCGCCCGGTGAGCAGTGCGGCGCGAGTCGGGGAGCAGAGCGGCGTGACGTGGAAGTTGGTGTAGCGCAGCCCACCCGCCGCCAGCGCGTCGACGTTCGGGGTGGAGATCTCCGAGCCGTAGCAGCCGAAATGTGAGAATCCCAGGTCGTCGATGAGGATCAGCAGGACGTTGGGGGCGCCGGCGAGGGGACGTGAGGGCTCCGGCCACCATGGCGTCGAATCCGCGAGGGTCCGGCCGATGACGCCCTCGAAGGGCTGGTACTGGTCCATCGGGCCGCTCCTCGCCCGTCCTCGCCACGCCGGCCGCTCGCGGATCGCCGGCGGCGGCGTCGGGACTGCGAGCCAAGGCTAGAGAATCGACAGTCGTTCTGTCAATAGCGGAACGGGCTGCCTGTCTACGGAGGGGCGGGACTTGCTCATGCCCCGATCTCCCGGCGTAGCTCTTCAAGCGCCCGGCGCAGCAGGTCGACCTCGGCCCTCAGCTCGGCGAGCTCCACGCCCTGCGCCTCCACCCGCGAAGCGAGGGCGCCCGCTGCTGCCGGCGGGCGGTAGCCAGGGTCAGCCGCATCCGCAGCCACCACATCTGGCGCCACTGCCGGGGTCAGCAGCTGCACCCAACGATCCTCCTTGTGCCCGGATCGCCGCGGCAATCGGCGCACGATCGGCTCGGTGCGGTCGGCCAGCCGGGCGAGCTCTGAGTCGACACCGCCGAGGCCGTCGAACTGAGCCATCCGTTCGGTGCGGATCCGCAGCTCACCGGCAGTCTGCGGCCCCCGCAGCAGGAGCACGGCGACGAGCGCAAGTCCCTGTGGGTCCAGTCCCAGATGCTCGTCGAGAACGTGGCGGTAGCGGGTCACCGAACGCCCATGGGAAGGATGGACGAAACGCACCAGTCCCGCCTCCTTCAGCCTCACCAAGGCCGCCTGCACCGTGCTCTCCTCGTAAGCGACAACCGGGTCACGGTTCGACTGCTGGTTGCAGGCAAGCGCGAGGGCGTTCAGCGACAGCGGATACTGCTGCGGCGTCGTCAGCTGCTTCTCGATGAGGCAGCCGATCACCCGCCCTTCCTCGAGGTCGAGCTCCACGGTGCCCGATCATAAGGACTGCGGCTCGAGGCGAGGCGTGCGAGGCTCGCGTCGTGGAGGTGTGGCGCTTCGACGAGGAGCAGCTGAACTGCTCACGCGCTCGAGCAGTGCGCGGGCTGCCGCCTGAGAACTACTGGTCGCCTACGCCGGCGCCGTAGTGCCCGGTGCGGCGGCCGTGAGGGACCCCTTCAGCGCCTCGATGGCGTCGAGGACGTCCTTGAGCCCGCCTTCGGTGTGGATGTCGAGCAGGTTGAGCGCCTGGCGGATGCAGGTCTTGGCATCCTCGACGTCCTCGAAGGTCTTGCCGGCGCGTGCGTCGGATGCCTCCGCCTGCACGTTCTGCCCGACGATGATCACCGGCAGCAGGACGAGCTGGAGGAAGGTCTGGGCGATCCACGCGATGAGCAGGATCAACGAGGCGCTGACCAGCCAGTGCGGGAAGATCGAACCGAATGTCTTCGGCGAGACGTCGCTCAAGACCGCCGGCAGGGAGACGAGCGACAGGACCGTGAAGATGTAGGCGGAAGTCATCGTGCCCACGGTCGACGTGATCCCCACCGCCAGCTTCTTGTTGAAGCGTTGGTAGCCGGTGCGGGTGGGCAGGTGGTCGAGGGTCTTCTTGTGCACTGCCTGGCCCCGCTTGGTGAAGCCGTGCGCCGGTTGGTCGTGGCGCTGTTCGTCCTCGGCAGCGGCGAGCACTTCTGGCGCCTCTGGTACGTCCTGAACAATTGTCATTGCATTTCCCCCTTCTTCGTCACCCGGATCGAGTGCTCATTGCAAACATTGTGACTCTTAGTGGCGGGACCGGCCGGAATTTGGGGCTGGACCGGCGCCACCATTGGCTGTCAAGATCACCGACTGCTGGGTGATTCTGGTCAATGGGCGTCAAATCGTGACGCCCGAAAGGGGCAACATGCGCAGAACGTTCATCGCCGTCGCCAGTGCGCTGGCACTTGGCGGCGGCACCGTCGTAGCAATGGGCGCTCCGGCGGCGCTGGCAACGCCGAAGCCCGCCGCTGCTCACCACTTGAAGGCGATCCTGGACTGGCACCCGACTCACGCCGGGATCATCGCCTCTCCTCAGGCATCAGCGTCGGCGATCACCACCTACAACCACTGCTTCAGCGATCCGGTCAAGAAGAAGAGCTACTGCGACACGCTCGTCGGCAAGAGCCCCTTCACCAGCAAGGGTGGGGCGGCGACGATCAAGGTCGACATCATCCCGATCGTCGTCACGTTCAGTGCCACGACTTGGGACCCGACGAAGGTGAACTCCTGCAACTCCCAATCGGCGCTGGAGCGGACGCAGAACTCGCCCATCTTCAAGTCCCAGGCCTGGAAGTTCGGTTCGGTGAGCGTCGGCACGCACTCGTACGAGGACTCGTACATGCGGGCCGAGTTCTGGAACCAGGCACAGTCGACCGGGATCAACCCGACCTACGGGGTCAACCTGTCGGTCTCCACTCACGCTGCCTGGCACCTGACAGTTCCGGCCGCCGACAGCGCGATCCTCACGACGACCGGTTGCGGTAACGGCTTCCTCGGCGGCATGGAGATCAACTGGTTCGACAGCCAGGCGCAGAGCTACATCACAAAGACCCTCGGCGCCAGCGCCAGCACCACCTTCCCGTTCTTCATCACCCAGGACGTGGTGATGTACCAGACGACGACGTCGCAGTGCTGCGTCATCGGCTACCACAATGCGATGACCAACGCCGGTAACTTCCAGAGCTACGGGATCGGCGACTACGACACCAGCGGTGACTTCACCAACCTCGGCGACGTGGCGGCGTATGACCCACGAAGTGGCCGAGTGGCTGAACGACCCCAACACCTCCAACCCGACTGCCCCTTGGGGCAACATCGGCCAGGTGTCCGGTTGCCAGAGCAACTTCGAGGTGGGCGACCCGCTGAGCGGGACCGAGATCACCGACACGTTGAACGGCTTCACCTATCACCTGCAGGAGCTTGCCTTCTACGGCTGGTTCTACCACGAGACGCCGAGCGGAAGCGTCAACGGCTGGTATTCCAGCCATGGCAAGTTCAAGACCTACGCGAAGGCGTGCTCCTGAGCTTTTAGCAACTCGCTGCTTCGGGGCGGCGGCTGGATCGGCTTCGGCCGGCCCGGTCGCCGCCCCTGGCGCGTGCAGACTGGCTTCCTCCTCCAAGAGCCTCTAGTGCTGATGCCTGAGCGCCTCGTACAGCAAGAGGGCAGCGGCGTGGCCGACGTTGAGCGAGTCGGCAACACCGAGCATCGGGATCGAGACAAGGGTGCCGGCAGCTTTGGCCCAGGCGGGGGAGAGGCCCGTGCGCTCGTTGCCGAGCACGATCGCCAGAGGGCCTCTGTAGTCGGCGCGGTCATAGGGAACCGATGCCCCCGGATCCGCTGCGAGCAGGCGGAAGCCGTTGCGGTTCAGCCATTCAAGGGCCTCCTCCAGCCCGACCGACACGACCGGGGTCGAGAAGATCGTGCCCATGCTGGCCTTCACCAGCAGGGGATGGCTCAGGCGGAACGGCGTGTCGACTGCCAGCACGCCGGCCGCTCCAGCGCCGTCGGCGCATCGCACCACCGTCCCGAGGTTCCCGACCAGCTCGAAACGGTCCGCGACGACCACGCGGCATCCCACCCCGACCTGGATGTCGCTCAGGACTGCGGTGGGCTGTTGGCCAGAGCGGCGATGCCGTCGGGACCGTCGCGTTCCGCCATCCGCCGGAAGAGCTTCTCGGCGACCTGGAGCACCGGTACGCCTGCATCCGAGAGGCGGACCAACAGACCGGTCGCCGCCTCGCTACGGACGAGCGCCGAGCAGACGAAGGCGACCTCTATTCGAGCGCTTGCCGCCTCAGCTGCACCGACCGCCCACAGACCCTCCAGTGCGACCGCCGCGCTCAGTCACCGAGCGGGTCTCCGGCCGGCCGACGCCTCGCGGCGAGGTAACGGTGCACCTGCGGGTGTGCAGATCCGGCCTCCGACCCGATCTCGTGGAGCCCGCATGCTCCGGCTGCTCCGCGATGCTTGTGCATCGCCCGACCTCCTCCTGATCCAGGCAGGAAGTCGGGCTGCGCAGCAAATCAGCTCAGGACGGATCCCCCGAGCTGAAAGGGCGCGCCGTTTCCTCCCGCCGCTTCCTCCGACGCATGTGGTGGAAGCGGCGGGAACCAAGCAAGTGCTTGCGCACCTTGGTTCTCCGCAGCCGGTGAGGGCCGCTCGGATGGGCCATGCGGACAATATTACGCACCGCCGGAGCCTGTCACGTGGTGTCTCCGATGTATGCGGCGAGAGCTTCGCCGGTGAGGGTCGACCGCGAGGCCGCGAGTGCCGACGGCGTGCCCTCGAAGACGATCCGGCCGCCGTCGTGACCGGCGCCGGGTCCGAGATCGATGATCCAGTCGGCGTGCGCCATCACGGCTTGGTGATGCTCGATCACGATGACCGACTTGCCGGACTCGACGAGCCCGTCTAGCAGGCGAAGCAGCTGCTCCACATCTGCGAGGTGGAGACCGGTCGTCGGCTCGTCGAGGACGTATACGCCTCCCTTCTCGGCCATGTGGGTCGCCAGCTTGAGGCGCTGCAGCTCGCCTCCCGACAAGGTCGGCAGTGGCTGCCCCAGCGTGATGTAGCCGAGACCGACCTCTGCCAGCCTGCCGAGGATGGTGTTGGCGGCGGGGTTGCTCGCCGGTCCCTCCCCGAAGAAGCACTGTGCCTCGGTCACCGACATCTCCAGCACTTCGCTGATGTTGCGTCCCCCCAGCCGGTACTGGAGCACCGAAGCCTCGAAGCGCTTCCCATCGCACTCCTCACACGTCGTCGCCACCGAGGCCAAGATCGCCAGGTCCGTGTAGACGACTCCGGCGCCGTTGCAGTTGGGGCAGGCGCCTTCCGAGTTGGCGCTGAACAACGCAGGCTTGACGCCGTTGGCTTTGGCGAAAGCGTTGCGGATCGGGTCGAGCAGCCCGGTATAGGTCGCCGGATTGCTTCTCCTCGAGCCCCTGATGGGCGTCTGGTCGACCGCGACGACCCCGTCGCGCACCGACACCGAGCCGTGGATCAGCGAGCTCTTGCCGGACCCCGCCACGCCCGTGACGACGACGAGGACTCCGAGCGGTAGGTCTACGTCGACCGATCGCAGGTTGTGCGTGCTGGCGCCGCGCACCTCGAGCTTCCCCGCAGGTGCTCGCACCTCCTTCTTGAGCGACGCCCGGTCGTCGAGGTGCCGCCCGGTAAGCGTGCCGCTCTTCCGCAGCCCTTCGAAACTTCCCTCGAACACCACCTCACCCCCGGCCGTGCCGGCGCCCGGCCCGAGGTCGACGAGGTGGTCGGCGATCGCCATGGTCTCCGGCTCGTGCTCGACCACGAGCAGGGTGTTGCCCTTGTCCCGCAGCCGCAGCAGCAACTCGTTCATCCGCTTGATGTCATGGGGATGCAGCCCGGCGGTGGGCTCGTCGAAGACATAGGTGACATCCGTGAGAGAGGAGCCGAGATGACGGATCATCTTGACTCGCTGCGCCTCGCCGCCCGAGAGGGTGCCAGAAGGGCGATCCAGCGAGAGGTAGCCGAGGCCGATCTCGGCGAACGAGTCGAGGGTGCCACGGAGCGCCTCGATGAGCGGCGCCACCGAAGCCTCCTCGACCGAGCGGATCCACCCGGCCAGGTCGGTGATCTGCATGGAGCAGGCATCGGCGATGCTGACGCGCCCGATCTTCGACGATCGTGCTCCGTCGCTCAGTCGTGTCCCCCCGCATTCGGGGCACGTGCTGAAGGTGACCGCCCGGTCGACGAAGGCGCGTATGTGGGGCTGCAATGTCTCACGGTCCTTCGAGAGGAAGGACTTCTGGATACGCGGCACCAGTCCCTCGTAGGTCATGTTGATGCCGGCGATCTTCATCCGGACCGGCTCCCGGTGGAGGAAGTCGTGCAGCTCCTTCTTCGTGTACTTGTTGATCGGCTTTTCGGGGTCGTAGAAGCCAGATGCGCTGTAGAGCCGGTAGTTCCATCCTCCCGGCTGGTAGCCGGGGATCGTGATGGCACCGGCGTTCAGCGACTTCGACTCGTCGAAGAGCTGGCTGAGGTCGATGTCGTTGACGCTGCCCATGCCCTCGCAGCGGGGGCACATGCCGCCGGCGCGGGTGAAGGTCTTACGCTCGGCCTTCCTGTCGCCACGCTCGACAGTGATCGAGCCTCTCGCCCGGACGGTCGGGACGTTGAACGAGAAGGCATTCGGAGGACCGAGGTGCGGCTTGCCGAGCCGGCTGAAGAGGATGCGGAGCAGGGCGTTGGCGTCGGTGACGGTGCCCACTGTCGAGCGGACGTCGGCGCCCAGCCGCCGCTGATCGACGATGATGGCGGTCGTCAACCCCTCCAGCACGTCGACGTCCGGGCGCGCCTGGGTAGGCATGAAGCCCTGGACGAAGGTGCTGTAGGTCTCGTTGATCAGCCGCTGCGACTCGGCGGCGATGGTGTCGAAGACGAGGGAGCTCTTGCCCGAGCCGGAGACGCCCGTGAAGACGGTCAGGCGGCGTTTTGGGAGCTCGACGCTGATGTCCTTGAGGTTGTTCTCACGCGCGCCGTGAACACGGATGGAGCCCAGGGTGTCCCGCGTCATGCGGGCTCGGGCCTGTCGACATTCACCGTTGGTGCCCCCTGCCCGGAGCGGACGATGACGGCGAGACTGGTGACCTCGCCGGGGTTCGACTCACGGTGGATGGCGTGCGGCGGCACACGGACGAAGTCGCCAGGTGCGGCCTCGACAAGGCTGTTGCCGCCGGGGCCGAACTCCAGCCGCATCGTCCCAGCAACCACGTAGAGCGCCGTCTCGTGATCGCCGTGATGATGCCATCCGGACGCTGCGCCCGGCTCGGTGTGGACGGTGCCGGACCACAGCCCCGGCGTCTCGATGGCGACACGTCGGCGCATGCCCGGAGTCGGGTCGGCGTCCATTAGGTCGGTGTCGGTGATGACTCGAACAGGCTCGGACATGCACCAAGCATGCACCGTTAGCCTGGCGCCTCATGGACTTCCGCATCTTTACCGAGCCTCAGCAGGGTGCTTCCTATGACGATCTGCTGGCGGTGGCACGGGTGGCGGAGGAGTGCGGCTACAACGCCTTCTTCCGGTCCGACCACTACCTGAAGATGGGATCGGCAACCGGCCTTCCCGCCTACACCGACGCCTGGACGACCCTTGCCGGACTGGCGAGGGACACGTCGACGATCAGATTGGGGACCCTGGTGTCGCCGGTGACGTTCCGTCAGGTCGGATCGCTGCCGGTTGTGGTGTCACAGGTTGATCACATGAGCGGCGGCAGGGTCGAGATCGGGCTCGGCGCAGGGTGGTACGGCGAGGAGCACGAGGCGTACGGCATCCCGTTCCCTCCGACGACGGAGCGCTACGACAGGCTCGAGGATCAGCTGGCCGTGTTGCACGGGGCCTGGTCGGCCGAGCCGGGGTCGAGTTTCGAACATCAGGGTCGCACGATCGCAGTCCGGCTGCAGGCGGATTCGCTCCGTCCCGTGCAGCGACCCCACCCGCCGATCATCATCGGCGGGGGCGGAGGTCCACGCAACGCTCGCCTGGCCGCCACCTATGCCGACGAGTACAACGTGGCCTTCGTCCCGGTCGACCGGATGCGCACCGTCCATGACTCAGTGCGCCGGGCGTGCGACGAAAAGGGTCGTGACCCGGCGGGGCTCGTCTGGTCGGTCGCCCAAGTGCTCTGCTGCGGCAAGGACGAGGCGGAGGTGGGGCGCAGGGCTGCCGCCATCGGTCGAGAGGTCGGCGAGCTGCGTCAGAACGGGCTCGCCGGCACCCCGGCCGAGGTGCTCGAGAAGGTGTCGACCTTCGTCGAGGCGGGGGCGACCAGGCTTTACCTGCAGGTGCTCGATCTCTCAGACCTTGAACACCTGAGGTTCGTGGCCGAAGCGGTGTTGCCGCACGTCCCCTGACAGCCGAGCGCGTCGCCCGAGTGGATCACGAGAGCGCATCATGGGACGGCGGACAGTGCAGCATTCTCGGCGGCTCGCTGGCTCAAGAAGGCCTTCTCGGCGGCGTTCTGCACGAGCCCTGCCGCCCGCTCGAAGGCGGCGGCTGCTTCGGCGTGCTGTCCGAGCTTCTCGAGAAGATCGCCCCGTACGGCATGTAGGAGGTGGTAGCGCTCGATGGCGCCGAGCTCGAGGAGCTGCTCGACCAACGGCAGCGCGGCGGCGGCGCCGGATGCCATCGAGATCGCCACGGCCCGGTTGAGCTCGACGATGGGGGACGGCATGACCGAGACGAGCTCCTCGTAGAGGGCGACTACCTCGCCCCAGTCTGTCTCCTCGGAACGGAAGCAACGGGCGTGGCAACCGGCGATGGCCGCCTGCAGCGTGTACGGGCCTCGTCGAGGGGACAGGTCGAAGGCCCGTCGCAGCGCCGCCTCGCCCCGGGAGATCAGCAAGCGGTCCCATCGACGCCGATCCTGCTTGGCGAGCACCACGACGGCGCCTCCGGGGCCGGCACGGGCGCCGAGTCGCGAGGAGTTGAACTCCATCAGCGCCACGAGCCCCTGCACCTCCGGCTCGGAGGGGACGGTGGCGGCGAGAACCCGGCCCAGTCGGAGTGCCTCGGCGCACAGCTCGGGACGCGTCCAGTCGTCGCCTCCGGTGGCCGAGTAGCCCTCGTTGAAGATCAGGTAGATGACTTCGAGTACCGAACCGAGGCGCGCCGCGCGCTCCTCGGGTTCGGGGACTTCGAAGGGGACGGCTGCGTCGGCGATCGTCCGCTTGGCGCGGACGATGCGCTGGGCGATCGTCGGTTCGGGGACGACGTAGGCACGGGCGATCTCGGCCGTCGTGAGGCCGGCCACGAGCCGCAGCGTGAGCGCAACCCGCGATACGACCGGCAGGAGGGGGTGGCAGGCGACGAAGATGAGGCGCAGCCGGTCGTCGTCGAGCGTGTCCTCGCCTATCTCGGGAAGCGTTTCGGGGCTCGTGCTGTCTCGCTCGAGGGTGTTCATGAGCAGGGTGTACTTCTCGGCCAACTTCCGATCGCGCCGGAAGCGGTCGACCGCCTTGCGCTTACCGACCGCGGTGAGCCAGGCGCCGGGATTGCCCGGCACGCCGTCGCGTGGCCACTGACGGAGGGCGTCGACGAGCGCCTCCTGTGCCAGCTCCTCGGCAAGGTCGATGTCACCGGTCATCCGCGTCAACGTGGCGACGACGCGCGGGAACTCCATCCGGAAAACGGTCTCAACGGCGGTGGTCGGATCGGCTACCGGCACGCACCCGATTCAACCACCGCCATGAGACGCTTGGCTTCAGCCCGAGACGGGCCGGACCCTGACCTCTCCCTCGCCGAGCACTGCGAGAAACCGCTTCGACCACTCGACGGCTTCGGCCAGGTCACGGCACTCCATCAGGGCCCAACCGCCGACAAGCTCCTTCGCCTCGACGAACGGGCCGTCGATGACGGTGTACTCGCCTTCCTTCAGGGCGATGCGGGCACCTGCCGCGGTCGGGGCGATCCCGCCCGTGGCGACGATCACTCCGGCCCTCGTGGCCTCCTCCACGAAACGCCCCATCTGCTCGTACAGCTCCGGTGACGGAGGCTCGGTCGGCAGTTCCGACTCGTTGGCCAACGTGTATCCGAGGAAACGCATGGTGTGGCTCTCCTTGTCACTGGCGAGGCGCCGATCGCCTCACTCGTAAGAGCGTCGAACGGCTGGCGCCAGAATCGACAAGTTGGCCTAAGAAATCGTGGGAGCGATCAGCGGACCGCTTGCTTCACGAGGTCTCGGATCCTGCCTTCCTCGCGAGGCGACAGCCGGTGCAGCGCGTACGTGACTGGCCACATCCCGTCCTCGTCGAGGGCCGCCTTGTCGCTGAAACCGAGCGTCGCGTCAGCGCGTCTTGAACTTGTGCGCGCTCTGGAAGAAGCAGACGACGTTGCCGTCGTTGGCATAGGCAGGCATCCCGTACCAGGTGCGTGGCGAGAGCTCTGGAGCGACCTCCCTGATGATGACGTGGAGCCGCTCGGCCATGATCCGATCATCCTCCGGCATCTCGGCGATCTTGGCCAGCAGGTCGGCCTCCAGGTCCGGCTTCGCGCCGCCTCGGCGCGCAGTCGCCTTCAGCTCCCGGGCGCGGTCTCTCATGGCTGCCCGTTCGTCGTCCGTGAACCGATCGGAGCGATCGCCTGCCACGGACCTCGTAGAGCGCTGGGTGGTGGTGCTCACGAATCCTCCCTTCAGGTTGAGGGCTCGGATATTGTTGATGAACTCCAATAATAGTCACTGGCAATGATCCTGTCAAGCCATCATAGATGGGAGCCATGAATCCGTGGTAACCTCTCGGCATGGCCGCCGCACTGTCGCACGACGCTGAAGTGACGGAGTTCGCCGGGCAGCTGTTCTTCCGACTCTGGCGGGCTTGCCACACCCGGACAGCAGAAGCGCTGAAGACGATGGGCCTCACCACCGCGACGTTTGGCGTCCTGAACGTGCTGGGCGCTCGAGAGGGCGTGATCCAGCAGCAGCTCAGCGCCGATATGGCCATCGATCCGAGCGCCATGGTCAGCCTCGTCAACGAGCTCGAGTCAGGCGGGCTCGCCGAGCGCCGGCGGCGGCCCGGCGACCGACGCGCCTGGGAGGTCACGATCACGCCGAAGGGGCGCCGGGCACTCGATCAAGCCAAGCGAGCGGCCGGCCGGGTCGAGGACGAGATCCTCGGCGGCCTGACCGTGACCGAGCGCCGCCAGTTGCTCGCATTGCTGCGCCGAGCGCTGGTCTCAGCGCCGCCCCAGCCGCCGTGGCGCAGCGATGAGGGCGACTAAATGCACGAGCCCGAACGGCTCGGCCCCGAGAGCGCGAACTCAGTGGGCAGCTGGATCACCTCCGTGCGCGTGACCCAGCCGACTTTCACCTCCAAGTAGATCTGGTTGATCCCCTGTGCACCGCCGCCCTCGAGGCACGTCGTGGACTTCCACACGAGCCGGAGCATTCGGATGCCGCCCGGCGGGATCGTCGCCGGGAGTATGAACTTCGTCCCAGGCATGGCGCTGCCTCCCCGCTCGATGCTCGCGGAGTCGCCGACCCGAACTGTCATGCCAGGCCCACCGGGCCCGAAGTCGTACTCCAACCCGAGCACCGTCTCGTTCCAGCTGCTCGGGTTCCGGATCGAGATCAGGAAGCCCTGCACCTGCCCCGACCGGATCGGCGCGGTGGACTGACTGGCGCCGTCGGCTTGGGTGTCCACGGCATGACTCCAATCCTGCGGGTACAACCAGCCGGACGTACCGGCGAAGGTGAGCGGGGGAGCGGTGCGCTGCGCGTCGATGTACTCGAACAACCCGATCGACGACCCGGCGATGGCGAGTGTGAGCGCCACCAGCACCCAGCCCCACCACGGGACACGGCGGAGTCGTCGCCACGCCGACGGCTGATGATCTGCTGACGCCTCGCGAACCACGACATCAGGCGGACCCAACCTTGCGAGCATGCGGGCGACTTCGCCGGCGCCGGCACCCGCCGCCAAGGTGTCTTCGACGTGGGCTTCGATCTGCTCGCGCAGCTCTGCTGCCTGTCTCGACGGAAGCACGGCAAGTGCCCGGTCCAACTCAGACAAGTACTGCTTCACCGCCTGCTCAGCAAAGGGCGTGTCCGCCTTCATCGTGACCCCCTCCCCTTGCAGTAGAGGACCCCAGCTACGGTCTTTGTGAACAGCGCCCACTCGTCCCTGAACGTCGCCAGACGCTCACGTCCTGCCGCTGTGATCGTGTAATACCGCCGGGCGCGCTCGCCGGCGACGTCCTGCCAGTCACTCGTCACGTATCCCGAGTCTCGAAGGCGGTTGAGGAGCGGGTAGACGGTTCCCTCACTCGTGAGGAGGCTCCCTGCAGCGGTGAGGTCTCTCACGACCTCGAGGCCGAAACGCGGCCGCTCCGCCAGCAATGCCAGCACGCACGGAGCAAGCACCCCCCGGCGCAACTCGGTGAGAGGGGTCAGTCTCGCCTGCTCCCGCCTGGTCATGTTTCACATGGTGTCGTGTCACGCAAGGCTAGTCAAGCCGCCGAGCCGTAGCTGTCTAGTGGGCGGCAGAGTTCGAGTGCGTATTCCCGCGGACGTGCGTATGGGGTTCGGAGAGACCAACCTGCAGGTCACGGATGATCGCGCCGAGCTCACCGGACGCGAGGCGCCCTGGCCCAAGAGGGCCTGACCGGTCTGCCCCGACTGGCGGGATTGCTCGAAGGGCAGCTCGAACCTCTGCCGTCATGTGGCTGAGCTGCCAGCGGATCTCATCTTTGACGGCTTCTGGCCCGTCCGGCCCCGCCAGCCCGGCCGCTTTGGCGGCATAGGCGGCGGCGCCGAGCGCATGAGCGCCCATGTGGCAGATGGCCACTGCTTGACCGGCGGCTCGTGCAGCCGAGGCGGCTGCAGGAGCGTTGACCTCGCCGGCAGACACACCGCCGACGAAGCGGCGACGAATCTCCTCGGAGGTGTTCAGCTCCCCCCGGGCGAAAGCCCGAGTGCGAGATATCGCAGCGCGAGGGCGATCGTCTCCTGGAGCCTCGGCCTCGAACAGGCCCAAGACGCGCTCCGCGCAGTCGGCTGCCCAGGCGGCGACGAGTCGCCGGTCGCCTTCGCTGAGCGTTTGCGGCGATCTCACCATCCGACTGTACGTCGCCCTTCTGCGCTACTCGGCCGCAGTGGCCTAGCCGTGGGAGAAGTGCTCCGATGCTCGCTCGCCAGCGCCAGGAGAAGAGGTCCGAGGTCCGCCGTGCCGAACACGCAAGCTCGCCGAGCGTCCATCGCCGAGGGCGATGCGAGCCTCCGCCTCGCGGAGCAGAGCCTCGATGCTCTCGTGCGGCAGCGGGCACGGCACTAGCCTCCGACTGCCAGCAGCATGGCTCGCTAGTTGGGCGCAGCACGAACACCACCGAACCTAGCCGGCGCGGCGAGAAGGCGTCGAGCGCCTCGGCGTCAGCCATCGCCGGCCCCCTGCCTTTGCTCCCCGGGGCGTCGCTCCGGTTAGATGGCGACCAGGATCGCGGTGCTACCCATCCGCCCTCGCCGTCTCGGCCTCGACCCATGCAACATAATCCGGGTTGGCGTCCTCCACCGGTATGGCGAGGATGCAGGGGACCTCGTAGGGGTGCTCGCTCTTGATCCGCTGGACGAGGTCGGGGACGAGCACCGCCCGTGTATGGAGCGCCACCCTGACCTCGGCGTCGTCGTGGACCGTGCCCTCCCAGCGATAGATCGATCGGACGGGGGTGATCAGCTGGGCGCAGGCGCACCACCGCTCCTCGACGAGGCGGCGGGCCATGGCGGCGACCCAGTCGGGGTTGTCGGCGGTGACGATGATCTCTGAGACGGCGGTGGTCAATTGGCTTCCCTTCGGATGTGGACGACGGTGGCCGGATGAGCCGGGATGTCACGGACCCCTCGGAGAAGGTCGCTGTACGGACAAATTCTCCGCTCCCTGTAACACGCCGTGGTCGCGGCGCGTGTTGTATGGCGTGAGGGACGTAGGGGAGGCGGTGCGGCTGGCTCGTCCGAGGAGTGCCAACGGCCTGGAGGCCACATACGAGGACTTCTTCTCGCGCTACGCGGACGAGTTGGTGAGGATCGCCTACCTGATGACGGGTGATCTCGCCGACGCGCAGGACCTCGCACAGGAGGCGCTCGTGCGGGTCTGGCGGAAGTGGGCGAGGGTCTCGACCTACGACCAGCCCGAGGCGTTCGCCAGGCGAGTGCTGCACAACCTCGTGATCGGTCGCTGGCGCAAGCAGGCGGGGGCACCGCGGCCGGAGATTCCGGCGTACGTGCCGGCACCGAGCGTCGAGCACCTCGACGTGCTTGCGGCGCTCGCGAGCCTGCCGCCACGGCAGCGCAGCGCCATCGTGTTGCACGACCTCATAGGGCTGGATGCGGTCGAGATCGGTCGCCAGATCGGGGCGAGGCCGGGGACGGTGCGCCAGTGGCTGCGCCGGGGTCGTAGCCGGCTGGCTGCCGTGCTCGAAGAGGGTGGATCGGGGATTTCAGGAGGCGAAGATGCCGAGCGATGATGAGAAATGGCGTGCCCGGTTGCGCGCAACTGCTGCGGTCGCTGACGCGATGCCGAGATCCTTCACGGCGCGAGACGTGATGAGCAAGCGGCAGGAACAACTCCGATCACCGAGTGCGGGCCGAGGGCATTCCCGGAGGCGAGTGGCATGGCCGAGACTCGCCGCGATGACCTTCGCCCTAGCGGTGCTCGTCGCCGCCGGCACGGCGGCCCTTGTGCGCAATGACCGCACGGTGGCGCCGTCGCATGCCTCGACGTCGGTGCCTACCTCGGTGGTGCCCACCTCGTCAGTCCCCAGCTCCTTGGCGCCGACAACGACGATGACCCGTCCCGGCATGACCACAACGACCATTCCCTACAAGGGACCTAAGTTGGGTCCGGTCGAGAGCGTCATCTGCGCCGACGCCACGCATTGCTGGGCCGGAGCCGGAACGAGCGGCCACGAGAGCGCCATCCTGGCATCCACTGACGGGGGGCAGACCTGGCAGGTACAGGATCTGATCTCCGGCCTCGACTCCATCGGCCCGATCGAGTGCCCCTCCTCCACCCACTGCATGATCGCCGGCAATCGCGTCGTGTCCCAGCAGCCGCCGCTCCTTCTCTCGACCACCGACGGAGGTGCCAGCTGGGCCAGCCAGCCCATGTCGAGCCAGTTCTACGAGCTGGATGGCATCTCTTGTGCCAACGACGCCGACTGCTGGCTCGTCGGTGCCCAGCCCGAGAACGAGAACGACATCATCATGAGGACCACCGACGGGGGAGTCTCCTGGGTCGTGCAGGACCGGTCCTCGATCACCGTCAGCATGGGTGTGAGCTACGGCATCTCCTGCATTTCCGCCTCGGACTGCGTGGTCGTCGGCATAGGCGCCCTGACCACCACCGATGGGGGCGCAACATGGACCAAGCATTCGGTGCCCGGCGAGCTGAACGTCGTCGCCTGCCTGAGCGAGAGCCGGTGCATAGCAGAGGAGGACGTCACGTCGGCAGTCCCCGCGAACGAGAGCACGAAGGTCGCCGGGTCGTCTGACGGGGGCGTCACCTGGACCCACGTGCCGACCTTTGAGGGCAGCGGTGTCGGTGTGTTGCGGAGCCTGTCCTGCCCGACGCCGGATCTGTGCCTGTCAGTCGGCGGTGCTTACAGCCAGGGATCGTTCTATGGGTTCGTCGTTCAGTCTCTCTACTCAGGGAACACGTGGCGGGTCATCGCCGAGACGGCCGAGTATGAGACGTCCGACCTCAATGGCGTGTCGTGCGCAACCGGGACGACCGATTGTGTGGCCGTCGGCACGGGCAAGGGCTCGACCGGGGTGATCCTCCGGTCCACCGACAGTGGTTCGACCTGGACGACGGAACCGATGCCGGCACCGGCAGCTTGACCGCTCCGCCCCACCCTCCGTCGGAAACGGAAGGGACGGACCTTGCGCCCCAGTTCTGGGGCCCCCTCTTGGGGGTGTATGCGATGTCGTTCGCATGCTCGATCGTCCGCGCCCCGCAAAGCTGCGGCTCATCTCGCTCGACATCGCCGGGCTGAACGATCCTGCCGACGAGGCAGACGTGCGAGCCTGGTTGGCCCGTGTCGCCCAGGCAGTACCTATGCACGCGACCGCGGCGAGCTGTCTCCGGAACGGCGCTCGCCAGCGCGGCTCGTCCTCCCGCATCGATTGGATGAGGCTCCCTCTCCAAGGGAGAACGTGTCAAGGGAGAACGTCTTTGTTCTCAAAACCTTCTCAGGGGCGTGTTCGATTGGCTTCGACTTCACCAATCAGGCTTGTGGCCTGGACGCTTCTGGCTGGCTGGGTGGCGCGCTCGGAGGGATTCGAACCCCCAACCTTCTGATCCGTAGGCGGCTCAGGCATGTCCCGCCGAGTCTCACGCCGAGCGATGACGTCTCATTTCCGCTGGTCGCAGGGACTACCGTGCCGTCTTCGCCGACGGGTAGTGACGCCGTGAGACGCCGTGAGACGCACTTGTTGGGTCGCTGTTGGGTCGTCCCTGGCTCGCGACCAGGAGCCGCGGCCTGGGCGCAATCTGACTTCGCGTCAGATGCCGATGCGGGCAGTGGGACTTCAACCGCGCGACATGGTCGGCACTCGCGTCCTGGTCGGCGTCGGTCGATGCCATGTCGGACCGCTGGCAAGCGGGTCCGGTCGCGGGTGAGTTGCCTGCGGCGAAAGACGTAGCCCGGGGCTGATCCGACCGGACAGCCGCCCACAACCACCTGTGCACATGGCCGTGTTAGGGGACCTGGCAGCTCAGGGACTCTCCGCAGACGGCGCCTCGGCCCGGGACTCACCGAGCAGAACTAGACCGACGGCCGTTGCGTCAGCCTGGAGTTCCGGGCAATCCGCCACGAGCTGATCGAGCCGGCGCCGGAAGTCGAGTCGTTCGAACGGTGCCGCGTGTTCGGCGGTGTCCCGAGCCGCCGCCAGGGCCTCCTCGACCAGGCCCGCGGTCAGCGCCGTGGTCGCCAGGCGAAAGTGCGCCTCGGGCTCGCCGGCGCTCGCGCCGCTGTCGAGGCGGGCGAGCGCAAGCGCCCGCTCCTGGGCACCCTCCTCTGAGTTGGAGGGCGTCGGCGATCGCGGCGAGGACACTGTCGGATGCGCCGCTGAGGTTTCCCCGCTCGAGTCGGGTGTAGTAGTCGAGGCTGACGCCAGCCAGCTCGGCTGCCTCCTCACGGCGCAGCCCGGGAACACGCCGCTGCTCGCCGAATCGAGGAATGCCCGCCCGCTCGGGGGTGATGTTGGCTCGGCGGGAGACCAGGAACTCCCGGATCTCATCCTTGGTTGTCATGGCCTCTCCAGGCTAGGGCCGCGTCCTGTCGGGCGACGCCGACACGGACAGGCTGGCCGGGCGGATCTACAGGGTGAGCAGGACCTTGATGGCTCGCCGCTCGTCCATTGCTCGGTAGCCCTCGGCGGCCTCTTCGAGCGGCAGGGTGAGGTCGAAGACCCTTCCTGGGTCCATCTTGCGGTCCCATATGAGCTGGATCAGCTTCGGGAGCAGCCGCCGAACGGGGGCTGGGCCACCGAACAGGTGGACCTCAGCGAAGAACAGCTCGTCGGCGGCAATCGTGGAGCCTTCATGGGAGACCCCGACGTACCCGACATGCCCCCCACCGCGAGTCGATGCGATCGCTTGCCGCATCGACTCGTCCGTCCCCACGGCTTCGATGACGCTGTGGGCTCCCAGCCCACCGGTCATCTCCTTGATCTTGGCCACACCCGCCTCGCCGCGCTCCTCGACGATGTCGGTGGCGCCGAACTCGATGGCGAACTTCTGACGGTCGGCGTGGCGAGACATGGCGACGATCCGCTCGGCCCCGAGCTGCTTCGAGGCGAGGACGGCCATCAGGCCGACGGCACCGTCACCGACGACGCCAACGGTCTTGCCGGGGCCGACCTCGGCGGCCTCGGCGGCGAACCAGCCGGTACCGAGCACGTCAGAAGCGGCCAGCAGGGAGGGGATGAGATCCGGCGCCCGGCTGGCCGGGGGTGGCGACGAGGGTGCCGTCGGCGTGCGGGATGCGGGCGCGCTCCGCCTGGGTTCCGATCGTCATCGACACGAACTCAGCGTTCACGCACTTCGACGGGTACCCGGCCTGGCAGATCTCGCAGGTGTTGTCGGAGATCACGAAGGAGCCGACGACGAAGTCGCCGACCTTCAGGGTCTTCACGGCGGACCCGATCTCCTCGACCACACCGACGTACTCGTGGCCCATCGGCATGTGGTCGACGTGCTCGACCCCTCGGTATGGCCACAGATCCGAACCGCAGATGCACGTCGCCGTCAGGCGGATGACCGCATCCGTCGAATCGATGATCTTCGGGTCTTCGCGCCTCTCGACATGAATGATCCCCGGTGCCTCCATCACTACTCCACGCACGTGCTGTTCTCCTCGGTCATGCAACCTCCTGTCGGGCGGCCGCTCGGTCCGGTCTGTACCAAGTGAACTCCCTGTGCACCCGTTGTGGGAGGGCCGGACAGACCCCCTCAGGGCCGTCCCCCTCGGAACACCCCTCTCGTCGTGGCGCGATGGCAGTGTGTCGAGAAGATTCCCGGGTGTTCCACCCGCTACCTTCCCCCGTGAGCCCGTGTGGTCTGATGTGCGTCGTCAACGTTTACGGGGGTTCCGAGCGTCCGCCAGGCACGACGTGTCCTCGTTGGTTGCTGCCGCTGCGAGTTGTGCTTGGGATCTGCTGTCAGTGGCAGGCGCCGACTACGAATGCGGGCCTGCGATACCGAACAGGAGCAGGTCCACCAAACGATCGAGGTCGGCTGGCGGCTGGTGTGGCACGTTGGCTACCAGCAGGTAGAAGTCGTCGATCGCGAGGTCGTCCCGCACTTCTCGGTCGCCACGAGCCGCGTCGATCAACGTTTGGACTGCCGCCGCTGCCCGCTGGACATCCCCTGCGTCATCGACGTCGGCGTTTAGATCAAGGGCGGCCGCCTTCGCGGCGTGGTTCGTCGCAGACTCCCGGACGATGTACCGCAAGAGTCCTGACAGCTCGACGAACGCCGGGCTGCCCTGGTTCAAACGAGCTACCGCTGCGTCAGCTTCGTCGGCAACTTGTTCGACGAACCCGCTCACGACGGCAGCAACCAAGTCCATTTTGGTTGGAAAGTGACGGTAGAGCGTGCCGACGGCAATGCCGGCAGAGCGGGCTATCTCAACCATGCCCACCTCAGGCCCGTGCGCAGTGATCTGCGCCCGTGCCGCATCGAGGATGCTCACGCGGTTTCGAACGGCGTCAGCTCGCCCCTGACGAGGCCGGACCTGCGCCACCTGTTGTCCCCTTCCTTGTCAGATCACTTGCCAAAACATGAATCTTGGTTCAGTATGTAAGGTGAACCATTAATCACCTTACAGCAAGGAGTCGCTAATGACCACCAAGATGCCTCAGAAGGTCGCTCTCGTCACCGGCGCATCGTCGGGAATCGGGCAAGCCACCGCCCTACGGCTCCACGAAGCTGGCTTCGTGGTGTACGGCGTCGCTCGCCGGAGCGACCGCATGCAGACACTGCGGGACCGCGGCATGAAGACGCTCGTCATGGATGTCACCGACGATGAATCGACAGCGCTCGGTGTCAAGCAGATCTTGGCCGAAGCGGGTCGCATCGACGTGCTGGTCAACAACGCTGGGTACGGCTCCTACGGTGCTGTCGAGGACGTTCCGCTCGCCGAGGCCCGGCGTCAGTTCGAGGTCAACGTCTTCGGTGCTGCCCGGCTGATCCAACTTGTCCTCCCTTCGATGCGATCACAGCGCAGCGGCACCATCATCAACATCACGTCGATGGGCGGCAAGATCCACACACCGTTCGGCGCCTGGTACCACGGCACCAAGTTCGCCTTGGAAGGCTTCAGCGACAGCCTGCGTATCGAGACCAAGCCGTTCGGGGTCGACGTCGTCATCATCGAACCGGGTGGCATCCGTACCGAGTGGAGCGGGATCGCCGCCGACCACCTCCGGGAGACCTCGGGCAACGGCGCCTACGCCGATCAAGCCCGAGCGGTCGCCGAGGTGTTCGAATCCGAGGCGACCGCCAAGCGCTCCTCGCCTCCCGAGGTCATCGCGAAGGCAGTTACCAAGGCCGCAACCGCTCGCCGACCGAAGACCCGCTATGCCGTCGGTATGGGCGCCAAGCCCCTCCTCTTCCTGCGGCGTTGGCTCCCGGACCGGGCGTTCGACGCCATGATCCGCCGCGTCGGCGGCCTTCGCTGAGACGGTGATTCGCACCGAGCGGTTGCCGCGACCTTCGGGTGTGAGTCCCGATTAGGGTCCTGACGTGGTGTTTTGTTGCGATGCCGCTTGAGGGCTGGGATTCGTCGGCGGCGCATTCCGAGCGGATAGTAGGGATGGATTAGGGATGGCACCAGGCCCCGCTACCTCACTTCAGGCGCTGCCGGCAGGCGACGGCCTGTCAAGGAACGCTGCGCGCAGCGCTGCGAACTCCTCATCGGAGCCCTCCGCCGGCCCAGCGTCGCCGACGTCGACCACGCGAAAGCCTCCGGCCGCCTCATCGAAGGCCAACATGTGGTGAGGTCCGACGTGACCGTCGCCGGCAGGATCATCTTCGCCACGAACGGCAAGGATTCCTTATCCCTCGCGACGTAGGTAGCGCCTGGGACACCCGGGATGTACCAGGGTTGCCCCCCGAAGGCACCGAACTGCGCCTCGGTCGCAGGGGACCGCCGCGACGTCTTCGCCGACGGGAGTGACGCCGGGAGACGCCGTGAGACGCCCTTGTTGGGTCGTTGTTGGGTCGTCCGTGGCTCGCGACCAGGAGCCGCGGCCTGGGCGAAATCTGACTTCGCGTCAGATGCCGAAGCGGGCAGTGGGACTTCAGCGCGCGACATGGTCGGCACTCGCGTCCTGGTCGGCGTCGGTCGATGCCATGTCGGACCGCTGGCAAGCGGGTCCGGTCGCGGGTGAGTTGCCTGCGGCGAAAGACGTAGCCCGGGGCTGATCCGACCGGACAGCCGCCCACAACCACCTGTGCACATGGCCGTGTTAGGGGACCTGGCAGCTCAGGGACTCTCCACAGACGGGGTCGTAAAGACGATCCTGCTTCTTGAGGTATCCGTCCGCCCGCACTACCCGAATCGCCGGCTCATCTCCGTCTATGTGGCGACAGAGCAGGATCCCGCCTGGCGGCACGCAAAGCGGCCGCCGCCGCCCCGGTCATTGGTCTGGGCTCGGCTGTTGGGACCGCCTCAGCTTGATTCGGCTCGCCTTCGAGGAGTCCACCGCGCCGGTTCCGGCTGCGGACGGTGGCCACCTCTCTAGCTAGAGACAAGTTCCGCTGGCCGCCCTCGACTTGGCCCGACGAATGTCCAATGCAGCCCAGCGTCGTCAGCAAGCTGCTCCTGACTCTTGCCGAGCACCTGGCGGCGGGAACGCACGCGGGCGCCGAACTCGGCAGTGGCTTCGGACAGTGGTTGGGGCGGGCATGACCTCCCAACCACATCCGTCCCAACTCATTCGGTCCAGAGAAAATACGTCCCAACTAAGTACGTCCTGATAGAGTGCCCGTGACCAGGAGTAGTGGTCGCACCATGGGAGGAACGGACGATGCCACGTTGGGGAAAAACCATCACCATTGCTCGACTACGAACCATCGCTGTGTTGGGTGTGGTCACCGGCGCCGCCGGGTGCGGCGGGACCACTTCCCCCTCTACGGCGGCTTCCTCCACGACAGCCAGCAGCTCGACGCCTCTCTCAGCAACCCCATCTGGTCAGTCTGGGTCTCCCTCTACTTCGACAATTCCAGGGCAGGTTACAACGACTATGACCAGCTCTCCTGTGATCTATAAGTGGGAGACTCAGTCGGTACCCCACCTCACGGGTACCTTGCTTGCCGTCTCGTGCGCCAGCGCGACGACGTGCGTCGCGGTAGGGCAAAACGAGAACGGTTCGACACCAGTAGCGCTAGCGGACGAAGACGGAAACTGGAACGTGCTCCCCGTGCCCGCTGGCGTAACGAGTCTCACTGGCATCTCGTGCATTTCAAGCGCCGACTGTTTAGCCGTTGGATCAGGCCCGCAGGGCGGAGTAGCGGTGCAACTGCTGAGCTCGCGTTGGGTACAGCGGTGGGCAATATCAGACGAGTCTCATCTCAACTCTGTCTCGTGTACAGATCAAGCAAATTGCATTGCCGTGGGAACGCCAGCAGGCACCAACTCCGATGACGTGTTCCAATTCAATGGATCATCCTGGACTCCTATGGCACTACCCTCTCTCTTCGACGGAGTGACTCCAAATAGGTTGTCTGGCGTGTCGTGCTCAAGCGCCACAACATGCGTAGCAGTCGGCGTCATCAGTATCGGTGTAATTCTTCAATACTCTGGAGATACCTGGTCGCTTTCGTATCCCACTCCATCATCGAATGGCACCCTGAGTACTTACGATGAAATGAACTCGGTAAGCTGTCCAGCTCTTAATTTCTGTGCAGCAGTCGGAAGTTTTATTCAAACTCAACCTGGTATGGACAATCTCATGTTCGACGGATCTCAGTGGACCGGAGCTGTATTTATGGGCACTGACACCTCGGCAGTTAGCCAGGATACGACTATGACTGGAGTGTCGTGTCCTACCTCAACAGACTGTGTCGCGCTCGGTTTCGATGCATATCTGGCCAACAATACGAGTGGATCAGGCGACGTGGTGTTTCATTATCGAGGCTCCTCATGGTCGGTGTTAAGCGCACCGGCTTTGCCGCCGCTTACCTCTGTCAGCTGTCCTACTGTTCAGCTGTGCGTCGCCGTTGGTACAACAAGCGGCGGCAATGTCGCAGTAGTTGACGCGTCTTGAGGTGGCGAACCTTCTGTCTCGCCGTTGGCGTCGCGGGTAGTGCCTTCACGTCTGGTGGAACTAGCTAGCTAGCCTAGATGGGCACTTCACGACCCTCTCACTGGGGTATGTCGGATTCCAGATCTTCACGATCGACTTCGTCGCTGCCGAGCCCCGGCCTGCAAGGGCGTGGAACGCACGGATCTCGCCTGCGCTCAAGAACCACCTCGTCCGAATCTGGCCCGAGCCTAGGGGCATGGTCCGATGGCCGCGCGTGGCTGTGCCGACCGAGCAGTCGGCTCACCTCGTGATTTGGAACGGTGTCCTGCGACAGGGCGATGCCAAGGCGTCGATGTGAACTCCCAGTCAGAGAGTCCTCGGAACGAAAACCGGCCCGAGTGCCGTGGTGTATGCATGACCTCACGAAGAAGATACCCACTCCCATGACCGACGAGCGCGAGGCGCTACTTCCGATGGGGTCCCACGAGTCATCGTCAAGCCGCCCGTGGGGCGGTTCGGCGCCGTTGTAGACGTCATGGCCGCCCACGAACGGCCCTGACGACGAGTCGAGACGGAACGGGCATTGAACGTGGAGCCTGATGCGGGCGATCGGTGTCTGGTTTCGGCGTTCAGTGTCAGCTGCCCGCTCAGGGTCGGCACCCTTGTACACGATCGCCGTCGGCAACACGTCTTCCCCGAACCCGAGGACGATCATGTCCGTAGCGCGCGTGACCGCACGGAGCGCTTCGCCGACCAGGCAGCGCAGCACCCCTTCGACAATCTCGTTGGCTCGTCCGTGGGCGCGTGCCTCGAGGGTGTGAGCGCTCGTGGGGAATGGCTCGTCCATGCGCAACTGACGCTACCGTCAGCGATCGCGATCTGCGGATACCCATCCCATTGCACAGACGGACCACTAGGAGGGTCTAGCGAAACGGGTAGGGGCTGGTAGCGGCATCGTCAGCGGCCTCCTTAGTCAGGGCTGACCCCAAGATTCTGCCCCGCTTACCCCAGCCGCAGGCGGATGAGGTATCCCCCTCTCCGCCGCCAGATCGTCGCCTCGGCCCGTCAGCCCCAGATCGCCTTTCTTGGGAGCTTCTCTTCCTTGGGTGGGTCGTTGGGCCGGTCGCCGGCTCTGACGAGGCAGTCGCGTGCAAGAACTCGACAGGGCAGTCATAGGTCGGAGCGAGCAGTGCGCCGAGTTGGCGTCAGCGGCACGGACCGGGGGTGCGAGCGGAGCGCCTTGACGGCCCGGTCAGTGGCAGCAGGCACCATTGGACAAGCGAGGGGACGGCCGCTGGCGCGTCATGGCGCCTGAGTCTCTTGTCCCCTTTGTTCTTGGCTCGTCTCCTCGCTTGAAGGAGGCCGGCCATTCAGGTCGCCCTGTCCTCCCAGGGAAGATCCGGAGCGATCCCTACCCGATCGAGCATGATCGTCGTGATGAAGCCATTGGCGAGACGAATGCTGATCGCCGCGTTCGTGCGTGCGCGGCCAAAGCAGTCAGGAAGGTAGAGCACCGCGATCCGCCGCGCAAAGCGGCCCCGGTCGCTGTAGCAGAACCTCCTCGGCGTGCGCGATCCGTACCCGAAAAGCAGATCAGGGACGGGCACGACCGGTCGCTGGCGGTCGGTCGGAAGGCCCGCTGAGCTTCTGGTTCTTGAGAAGTCCCACGTCGAAGGAACACTCTTGGGCGGCTTCCCAAGCTGAGGACGCGAGTTGGATTCTCGTCGCCCGCTCTCGACCTACCTGCCAGCTCAGGACACGTTCGTCGAGCTACAGCAGCGGCTCGACCGGTCCTCGCGAAAGGTGCCGTCCGCGAGCCGTGCGCGAATCAGTGGCGTCCGTGGTTGTGCGTTTCCGGCGAGGTGGCTAACAGTGGCCAGGTCACCGGCTGCGGAACCATGATCCGGCGAGGGCGGGGATGTTGTGGAGACTTCGGATTCTGACGGATCAGCCCGCTGCCGACAGAACCTGCTTGACGAGGGCGAGTTGCTCAGAGGGGACAGAGGTGACGATGTCCTCCGCGCTGCGACCCGCTCGGAGGAGGTCCGCGACTCCCTCGACGGCGACCGCCACCCGAGCGGCATGCTCCAGCTCCAGCTCGACGGCTGCAGGACCGACCTCGAGAAATGTCAGTGACCGGCGGCAGGCCTCTTTCAAGTACTGTTCCTCCACCGTAACTGCCGACGAAGCGATGAATGCTCTGGCTCGTGCGACGATTTCTTCCTCCGTGACGGGCATGCCGTAAGGCTACCGGGCGTGAGCACGCTCCCTCGACCGGGTCGGGTCCGCCTAGCTGGGGATAGCGGGAATCGAGCCAGCCAGCTCAGCATTATCAGTGCTGCTCCTCTGACTTTCGCCGCCTGATTCCGCCACGTTGTCCCACGTCAGAAGGGGTATACGTCCGCTGGCGATCGGCGGCGTCCGCGGGATCGACGCGGGATGGACAAACCGATCTTGAACATCGAAGCCATAGGTCAGTCCGGGAACCTCCCGCGGCTTCCGACCGCATCTCGAGTCGTGCCGCTTTCCCTGGCCACAGCGACGCCGCAACCCCTCAGCGAGCGGGTCTGGCATAGCGCAGCGCGGCGCGTGCGACTGGTGTGTTGGGTGCCTTGTTCGGTTTCCGGCTGTGGGGTGGGCCAGGCTCTGACACCGATGGGAGGTGACCGATAACGTGTGATCGTCTGCATCTCGGTTCTCGATCCTCGCCCGCTCGGAGCGTGACGACAGTCCGGCACGCCGGTATCCTGCTGGCAAGGCACCGACGGTCTAGTGTGAGTTGCGCCGACTCCTTCCGTCGGCGGCGTTGGAGAGCAGCGAGCGAAGCATAGTGACGGAGACCCTGGAGAACGACCCAATCCCGAAGACCGCACGGGCGGGGGTTAAGAACACCGACCTGGTCGCGGCGAAGGCGGCCAAGAACGACGAGTTCTACACGCAGTGGGCGGACATCGAGCGCGAGATGAACGCCTACCTCGAGTACGACCCCGACGTGTTCCGCGACAAGGTAATCCTGCTGCCGTGTGACGACCCCGAGTGGTGCAACTTCACCAAGTTCTTCGCGCTGCACTTCACGGACTACGGCCTCAAGAAGCTGATCTCGACGTCGTACGCCCCTGACAGCAACTCCGGTCGCTCGACTACCAGCCGACCCTCTTCGAGACCAGAAGCCCGGCGTTCGACGGCACCAAGGACCGCGTGCCAACGGCAAGAAGTTCGTCCTGGAAGCGCAGGACATCAACGGCGACGGCGTCGTCAACATCGACGACCTCCAGTGGGACTACCTCGAAGGCGACGGCGACTTCCGCAGCGCCGAGGTGACGGCGCTGCGCGACGAGGCCGACATCGTCATCACCAACCCGCCGTTCAGCTTGTTCCGGCCCTTCATGAACTGGCTGTTCGACGCCGACTGCCAGTTCTCCGTGATCGGCAACATGAACGCCATCACCTACAACGAGATCTTCCCGCACATCAAGGCCAACCGCTGTGGTAAGGGCCGAGCATCTCAACGCTGGTGTCCGCGCGTTCCGAGGGTTCCCTCGCATTATGCCCGCTGGACGCAGCAGGCTCGGCTATCCGTCGACGAGCACGGGAACAAGTACATCCGAGTCAAGGGAATTCGTTGGTTCACGAACATCGACCATGGACGCCGGCACGAGCCCCTTCAGCTGATGACCATGGCCGACAACATCAAGTTCAACAAGACTCATCAAGGCAGCTCGGCGGCGTCGAGCTACCAGAAGTACGACAACTACGACGCTATCGAGGTGCCGTTCGTACCGATGCCATCCCGAGCGACTACGACGGTGTGATGGGTGTTCCGATCTCGTTCCTCGACAAGTACAACCCAGACCAGTTCGAGATCTCGGCAACACGGAAGACATGGAGCAGACCGAAGCGTATGGGGTTGAGCCCTTGGCGTCAAAAGCGTGTCGCTCGACTACTACGCGGCCGGTGGTACCGCTGCGAACAGTCCGGGCGTCGAAAGCTCTTTCTCTACCACCCACGGCCATACGTTCCCTTCAAGCGCATCTAGCGATCCGGCCCGGAAGGACGACTAGTGAAGACCAACCTGCAGCACTACACCGTCGAGCAGGTCCTCGACGGCTTCGTCTACAACGAGCTTGAAGGCAAGGGGCTGTTCGGCCTCGGCGGGAGGCTCGTCATCCAGCCGGAGTTCCAGCGCCACTACATCTACGGCGACGGCAAGCGGGACGTCGCCGTCATCGACTCACTGCTCAAGGGCTACCCGCTCGGGCTGATCTACTTCAACGTCGAAAGGGCGGCGCGCTCTCGAGGTCCTCGACGGCCAGCAGCGCATCACCAGCTTCGGCCGGTTCGTCACCGGCAAGTTCGCCATCAAAGTCGTCGGGCAAGGAGCAGATCTTCTCGTCGCTGCCGAAGGACGACCAGCAGAAGATCCTCGCCAGCAAGCTTGACATCTACGAATGCGAGGGCACCGAGACCGAGATCAAGGAGTGGTTCCAGACCATCAACATCGCCGGCGTACCGCTCAACAAGCAGGAGCTGCTCAACGCGATCTACTCCGGCCCGTTCGTCACCAAGGCGAAGGCCGAGTACTCGAACTCGAGCAACGCCAACATGCAGAAGTGGTCCGTCGTATCATCAAAGGCGACCCGAAGCGCCAGGAGATCCTCGAGGTGGCGCTCGACTGGGTCGCGTCATCCAGGGAATCAGCATCGACGCCTACCTTGCGCAGCACCGCGGCGACACCGACATCGCCGGCTTTAAAGACCTACTTCACCTCGGTCATCGACTGGATCGGCAGCGTCTTCACCCGACCCCTGACAAGGAGATGCGCGGCCTGGAGTGGGGGCGGCTCTACGAGACCTACCACTCGAACGTCCTACAACGCCGCTGAGATCGACAAGGCCGTCGACGAGCTCCGCGCTGATCCCGACGTCCACGAGCGCCAAAGGCATCTACGAGTACCTGCTTGGCGGCAAGACCGCACCGCAACTGCTCGACGTCCGGCTGTTCGACGAGAAGACCAAGCGCGCCGGCGTACGAGCAGCAGACCCAGAAGGCGAAGGCCAAGGGCGTCTCGAACTGCCCGCTGTGCGCGCTCGGCGACCGACAGCAACAAGACCCGGATCTACAAGCTGAACGAGATGGACGCCGACCACGTCACCGCCTGGTCGAAGGGCGGAGGCACGGACCTGTCGAACCTGACGATGCTCTGCCAGACGCACAACCGCGCCAAGGGCAACAGGTAGCGGTCGGTAGCCCGTCACGAGCCCGCGGTTACCCAGGCACTCCGCTAGACGCCCGTGGAACTGCCGGGGCCATCGGTAGAAGAACCGAGTGCCCGGCGAGGAGTACGGGCTGACCGTCGCTGCAACGGTGGTGGCTCTGCCAGCTCGCCCCCACCCGGCTATGCAGATCGCTGTGCTGGACGGCAAGGTGTCCGACCCTGCCGATGGAGACTAGTCTCCCATAAGTCCTGAAGGACCTGGTTGGCCTGGATGGGATCGTCGCCCGCTAGTGGTCCGTCGCTAAAATAGCTGTGTAGGCTAGAATGTGGGTATGCCGATGATCATCGCTCCCCCGCTGGGGGTGACGGCCGAGCAGCTGTCGGAGCTTCAGGTGCTTGCCAACTCGACGGGTATGGCTTTCCGCACGGTGCGCCAGGCCAAGCGAGCGGCGAGGTCCCAAGTCAAATCCGCGACGCACCACTGAGTATCGCGCTGAGATGGCTGATCAGAGTGACGCAATTATGGCGATTGAAAGTCGTTGCGCTCGAGATCCGGGACGGGGAATAGCGGCAATGGCGAAGTTCGCTCGCGGAAGCCTCGTCCGCGCCGTTGAGGCTCTGACGCAGAGCGACGAGGTATCCGTCGCGATCATGACCGGTTGCTTTATTCCTGAAGGCGAGCCGCCTGCGGCAGAGACCGACGGTCCCATAGGAGCGGCTCTGCTGGCATTCGCACTCAGTGCCATAGGCGTGCCGACCGTCGTTTTGACCGACGACCTGACCTTTCACGCCGCGGAGGCCGCCGTTACCGCGTCGCGCGCTGACGCACCAGTGGGGTATCTTCCGCCTGGAGCGGCACAAACTGATGAGGTCGTTTGGAACAGACTACCGGTCGTTCCGCTGAGGCAAACAAGTCACGTTATTTCGATCGAACGGTTGGGTCCTGCGGCCGATGGTGTCGTTCGCAGCATGCGGGGAACAGATCGGACCGCAGTGACCGGGCTGCTGCACGTTCTCTTTGAGCAGCTCGCGTGGTGTCGCATCTCGGTGGGCGACGGCGGCAATGAAATTGGAATGGGCAATCTGCCTCATAATCTTGTGGCTTCCAGTGTCCCATTGGGCGAGGTCATCCACTGCCGTGTTTCGTGTGATGCGCTGATCGTTGCCGGTTGCTCCAACTGGGGGGCCTTCGGCCTGCTAGCCGCCCTCGCCGTGGCCAAGCCACGGTGGATCACGCCGATTCTCACCGCACTTGAACCGACGATGCATGAGATGGTCCTTTCAGCCCTTCTGACCGAAGGTCCTGCGGTCGATGGCATCACCCGACAGCCGACACGCTCGGTCGACGGCCTCTCCGAGGATATTCATGAGGCGGTGCTTCGTGATGTCCGAGCCTTGGCAACCAGCAGCCCCCAGTAAAGCGAGGCCACCAATGAACCATAACCTTGCGACAGCCAAGTCAGCCCGAGTGGCCGGCGACCCGCCTCAGGGATTTAGTCGCGTCGAACTAATGGCGATTGGCCTGTCCCTCGCGGTGGGCGTCACCGGAGCACTCTTTCCGAGCGATAGCGTCCGCCTACGTATACTGGCCGCACTCGTTAGCGTCGTTGCCGCACTGGTCATTGCGGTGAGAAGCCACTCGGATCGCGCCAGCCGGTTACTACAGACTCGCTTGGACCGTCTCGAGCAGGAACTGCTGCCAACTGCTCTCGAGCTCGCTGACCACCCAGAACTGATGTCTTCTGTCCAACGTGCTCTCGCTTCGGCACGTGCAGCTCGACAACATCGTCAGCCGTTCATGTATCAGCAAGTTGTGGCGAGGCTCCACGAAGAAACCACCGCGACAATAGCCATCGGAAACGGGCACTTCCGTTGTCGGAACCGCCAGGAGGAGTTCCGCCTCGTCAACAGCGCTCTCGATACCTCTCAAGCCGCCGTGACCGCCGTGGCTGCACTCGGCCTAGCTCACTGGCGTCAGCCGGAGTGGTGGGGATACTTCATGCGATACGTCGACCATGCCCGAGAGCATCCTGGTGTCAGCCATACCCGAGTGTTCCTGGTGACAGCCGAAGAAGTCGCGGATAACGACATGCTTGAGCTGCTCCAGGTGCATAAGAACGCTGGCATCTACACGCTCGCACTGAATAAGGCCCTGCTTAGCTCGGAGTCGTATCAGCCAATTGTGTTGTTCGACAACGCTCTTCTGATGTCACATGTTCGCAGAGGACAGACTACCCTGCTCGGTGAGTTCGTCGACGTGACTTTTAGCGATGACGACCACAGCATCGACGACGCAAAGGCCATGTTAAAGTCACTGCTAAGCATGGCAGCGGACCGCAAGAGCCGCTACGTGCTCTGGTCAGGGATCGATACGCCTACCGGGGGTTAGCCTAGCTAGTGGTGCGTCGCGGATTTGACTTAGGACCTCGCCGCTCGCCTTGGCATCATAAAGTGCCGCCCGAGCCCGAGACACTTTCTCGATGATCTCTTCGGCGGTCTTGTGCCAGACGAAGGGCTTGGGGCCGGTGTTCCAGTGGGTCGCCCACAGCTCGATGGCAGCGACGAGCGATGCGACGCTTGAGAAGCGGCCCGTCGGAGGCGCTTGTCCGTCAGCTCCCTGAACCATCGCTCGACGAGGTTGACCCACGAGCTCGACGTGGGCGTGTAGTGGAGGTGCCAGCGGCCCTTCTGGCGGGCTTGGCGAGCCACTCCCGGATCTCCGGCGCCTTGTGGGCCGAGAGGTTGTCGAGCACGACGTGTATCTGCAAGTGACGGGGCACAGATTGGTCGACGAGCTTGAAGAAGGCCAGAACGTCGCGCCGTATGGCTCTTGCGGGTGTGGGTGATCACCTCGCCGGTTCCGACGTTGAGCGCGGCGAACAAGTCGATCGTGCCGTTGCGCTTGTAGTCATGGGTCATGGTGCCGGCCCGGCCGGGCTTATCGGCAGCGACGGCTGGGTGCGGTCCATCGCCTGGCACCTGGGTCTTCTCGTCGAAGGAGAACACGACCGCCCGTTTGGGCGGGTCCATATAGAGCCCGACGACATCGACGAGCTTGTCCTCGAACTCCGGGTCGTCGGAGAGCTTGAAGGTGGCCTGTTGCCAGGGCTTCAGGCTGTTGTCCCGCCAGGTGCGGGCGATCGTGTCCTTGCCGACGCCGAAACGCGCGGCCAATGTCCGTGTGGTCCAATGCGTCGTGCCGTCCTCCGGCAGTTCGTGCTGGGTCACCCGGACTATCTCGGCCACGGTGCCATCGGGGAGAAAAGGCTTACGGCCCCTGCCCTTTGCGATCCGGCCGACACCGCTCACACCCTTGTCGGCGAAGCGCCGGCGCCACGAGCGCACCGTGTCGGACGACGCGCCTGCCCGCCTGGCGATCTCCTCGTTCGCCACTCCGCCGGCCGCATCGAGCAGCGCCTTGGCCTGGCGCACCGTGCGGAAAGCCATACCCGTCGAGTTGGCAAGCACCTGAAGCTCCGACAGCTGCTCGGCCGTCACCTCCAGCGGGGGAGCGATGATAGTCGGCATGCCCACATTCTAGCCTACGTAGCTATTTTAGCGACGGACCACTAAGTGTCGTCAACGTCCGAGGACGGCGAGCGCAATGAACTAGGAACCGCAACCGGGGCGGGTGGGTGCGACGGAACCTGTCGAAGTTCGAGAGCTGCTGGCCTGCGGAGCCGCTTCATGGTCAGTAGTGCCCGAGCGCGCCGCGAGTCGCTGCTTTGGTGAGAAGGATCCTGGCCGTGTCTCCGCAGTCAGCCAGTTGGCTCCAGTGAAGAGATTGAACTTGCGTGTCGCAGGAGATGGAACATCGAGTTTCTTGATCGGCTGTCCCGAATTGGAAGCCGGCGCCGCGGCGCCTAGATTTGGCTAGTGGCAGCACGGATCTCCGTTCGGCTATCCTTCTCTCGCAATGCGAGTGCTACGTCTTACGATTGATAACTGGCGAAACCTTCGCGCCGTCAATCTCGAAATTCCCGAGGACGCGCCATTGGTATGTCTAGTCGGCGAGAATGGAACCGGGAAAAGCGCAATACTCGAACTCCTGTCGGCCGCGGCTCATGGTCTTGGGATCGCGCAGGGCGTCGAGACGAATCGCGGTAATCCGTTCGCCGAACCACACGATCTCTCATTGACGGTTCGGGTACCGATCGGCGATCTTCCCGCCACGAAGCAACGCCTAGATGAGCTTGGGCGGTCTTGGGACGGACGCATGCGTCTTGTCAGCAGGTACGGAGAAGGGCGGCACGCGTCACCGCAGAAGGATTTGTAGAAGAGGCCGAGTCGCTGATGGTAGCTCAGGCTGCGATCAACGAGCTGCGCTCACGCAACGAGACGCAGCATCTGTTTCTTGACGCTGATAGAGCCTATCCTCCGACTCAGTTCCAGCCGCAGCAACTCGTCGAGATCTGGAGCCAGGACTATCGTGCACCGGGGTTCAATAGGCAATGGTCGTTCCGCCCATCGCGCACCCTCTACGAGGAGTGGACGAAGTACCTTGTAGGAATCGAAGAACGAACCGGCGCTCAACTCATTGCTGATACTCGGTCTGCTCGAGCCGCCGGCGGGCCGGACCCCGTCTTCGTCGACCCTTTCGAAGAATATCGGGCCCTCCTGCAGCGGACGCTTCCCCACCTGATGTTCGTTGGCGTAGAAACCTCTGGCACGCAACGAACCGTGAAGTTCAACAGTGCCGGCCTGGATCTGGCTTTTGCACGCCTCAGCGGTGGCGAACGGGAGATACGCGTTTTTGACTGGTCAGGTAGATCGCTTTCGTCTCCAAAGAGGGCTCCTACTCGTTGACGAACCAGAGTTGCACCTGAACCCAGACCTATTGCGAGCGTGGCTGGCATTCCTGCCGCGACACGATACGTGAGGGCCAAGTGTGGTTCGCGACTCACTCCTTGGAGGCAGTCGAGGTTACTGGCCCTGAATCAACCTTCGTTTTCGAGAGACAGCCTGATACTCGCCTCGTTATCAGGCCTCGCCGCCTTGCCGGGAGACCAGTGTTGTCTGCCCTGTCGGCCGCGATTGGATCTCCCGCTTTCTCGTTGGCGAGGTTAAGGTTTGTGTTCGTTGAGGGAGATAGACAGACGCGGGAGCGGGAGCGCTTCTATGCCGTGTGCGGCGAAGCGGAGACTAATCGCTTCTTGGAAGGCGGGGGTTGTGACGAAGTGCTGCGGCGGCTGACGATGATCGCTGAATTAGCTGGCGAGACGGAAGAACAGCTTCGGGTTGGCGGCGTTATTGACCGAGACTTCCGAAGCGATGAAGATGTACTGCAGCTCGAGGCCCGTGCTGGTGTTCATGTGCTGGGTTGTCATGAGATCGAGAACGTCTTTCTTGACCCGGCGTCGATTGCTGTATTGCTCCAGAGGGCGGGGGGAGATCCAAGCGAGGCCCTGACGTTGATTAGGGACGTGAGTGATAGGTACGCTGGTCTGTGGATTGTCGATTATGCTGCTTCGCGTCACACCGGCCAGATGCCTCGAGCCGGTAGGGTTCCGATCGCTAGCAGGACGTGGAGCGAGCTATCGACTTATTGGACTTCTCTGAAAGCTCAGTCGCTTGCGGCATTTGATCCGGTCGAACAGTCGACATGGGGGGAGACGTTAGAAACCGCCAGAGCTGAGCTCGCCTTGTTGCGATCGGGGTCGGAGTGGTGGCGTCGTTGTCTAGGGAAACAGACACTCTCGAGCATGGCTCCGGCAATTGGACTCAGTTCCGGTCCGGTATTGGAGCAGCACGTTGTGAAGTTGTGGGAGGGCCAAACATCGATTCCCCAGGATGTGATCGCTTTGCGTCAGTATGTCGCGGGTTTGTCGCTTGGACCATAGCGCAAACTTGCGGTAAAGGAAGTGAACCGCCCCGACTTTCGCGAAAGCTCCGTGGTTTGAGTGTTCATGCCACGGATGTGGCCTTCTCACGGTAGTAGTTGCCCTCGAACTCAGCCGGGGAGACGTAGCCGATCGGCTCGAGCAGGCGGACGGTATTGAACCAGTGGACCCACTCGAGGGTGGCGAGCTCGACCTCCTCGACGGTCCGCCAGGGCGCTCGGGGGTGGATCAGCTCGGCCTTGTAGAGACCGTTGATCGTCTCGGCAGGAGGGTTGTCGAACGAGTCGCCCTTGGAGCCGACCGACGCCACCGCGCCGGCATCGGCCAGCCGCTCGGTGTAGCGGATCGACACGTACTGGATGCCCCTTCGGAGTGATGCACGAGCCGAGAGAGGTCGTCGCCCTTGGCGATCACTGAAAATCGCGATCTGTGATCACACGAAGTCGCGATCCGCGATCAGCGAAAGTCGCGATCGAGGGTCGCTGGCACTCTCGGGGGCAGAGGCTAGCGACCACCCCCTTTGCCCGTCTGGTCCTGTGGCTTGTCGACAGTGAGCACCGCCTCGGCGAGCGGCCCGTGCTCACGGACGCGCCGCGTCAGACCTCGGATGTTGAACACGACGGCGCGGTGCAAGAGACGGTCGAGGACGGCGGCGGCCACGACGTCGTCGCCGAACAGCTCGCCCCACGAGGGCAAGCCCCTGTTGGTCGTCATCAGAGTGGGTGCCTGCTTGTCGTAGCGGTGGCTGACGACCTGGAAGAACGCGCCGGCCGCCTCACGGCCATCGGCAGGGGCCCGACGTCGTCGATCACAAGGACGCTCGGTGCTGTGTAGTTGCGGAGCTTGTGTGTGAAGTTCCCCTCCACCCTGGCCCGTGCCAGGGTCCGCACCATGTCCTCGGCGGTGGTGAAGTAGCCGCGGTAGCCAGCCTCGACAGCACGGGTGGCGAGCGCCACGGCGAGGTGCGTCTTGCCGCAGCCAGGCTGGCCCAACAGGCAGATCGATCGGCCCTCTAGACGAAGCGCAGGGTGGCGAGATCCTCGACGAGCTTGCCGTCGACGCTCGGCTGGAACGAGAAGTCGAAGTCGATCGTGCGCCGGTAGGGGAAGCGGGCGTAGCGGAGTCGCGCCTGCAGGCGTCTGTTGGAGGTGGCAGAGGAACTGCTCTGCCATCACCGCCGCCAGGTACTCGACGTGGCTCCAGCCCTGGTCCCTGGCCTGTTCTGAGAGGGTGGCGAAGCACTCGGCGGCACGGCCGAGCTGCAGGTAGCCGAGGTCCTCTTCCAGCTGCTCGTATGGCGAGACGGAGTCGTTCACGGCAGCTGCCCGCTGCACTCGATCGCTAGATCGCTAGATCGCTAGTAAGGAAAGTCCTCACAGCCTCCTGACCTGCGTGTTTGTGTGAAGAGGCGGCGGGGCGCCCCGACGAAGGAGGGGTGGCCCCGCCGCCCAAGTCCTGCGTGTGGAGGGAGACCCCATCCGAGGGGCACTCGGACCGTCGAGGTCAGATCTCTCATCGGCTGTGACGCACAGGGTCACGGTCTTCGCGATGAACGGGCTCGTCGTGCGGGCTGGGGAGGGACGACTCCGCACCGGCGATCGAGTAGCGGTCGGCGCCGGGCGAGTGGCCGACGCGAAGAGCAGCGACGAAGCCGGTACCCGCCTCCGCTGTTCCGAGATGTCGAGTGCTGACTCGGGAGCGCGGGCAAAGCGCCTGCAGCACCTCGTGGGGGCCGGTAAGCGACCTAGTCGCGGGGACGCTGCGCTCGCTCTCGACACCGTGCCCGTCCACGACCGTCAGCGAAACCTTCGCACCTCTCAGCGAGATTCTCAGCGGCGGGACAACTCTCAGCGAGATCCTCAGCAGAGAGACCACGGATCCCTCGTCGCCGGCGAGCCGGCGCCCGGTCACCCCGCCCATCCCCCCTCTTCTTCTCAGCTGCCTCAACCTCTCCGAGGAACGCGCCTGACTCGCCGCGCCACGTTCCGCCAGCGAGCTTGGTCCTATCGGTGCCGTTACCGCACCCCAAGGCACTCCGGCGGAAAAGGGTCCGATCGGGCAGGAAAGAGCTCGGTCGGTAGGGCCATCGGTAAGTCAATCGGTACGCCCGTCCCCTACAACGGATCCGCCGTGGAGAGCCCCGGCACACCGTGAGAGGACTGCCTGATGAACGACCGAGCGCACCGAGACGACTCGAACGACTTCTTCAAGCTGACCGCCCAGTTCAAGACCTTGGCCTTCCCGCTGGCACCGTCACCTTCGGGAGCTGCGCCCAGCCGCTGGACGGCCATCCACGTCTGCTGCCTCTGCAACATGAGCGTGGGGACCGACGAGGTAATCGAGCACGGCAAGGTCTGCAACGTGCGGCAGGTATCCCCGCTCTCTTGGCCGAGCGCCGTTGACTGGCCCCGCCCTTCGGGCGACGAAGCCGGAGCCGCATGACAGCTGACTGTGAACCAACCCCCGGCCGTCAACATCGCAGCCACCCTCCCCGCTCGCGAGCCCGCTCTGTCGCCCTCGTGCCCGTCGAAGTCCATCTCAGGCGCAGCCGACTGGCAGCCCCTCCCAGATCAGACGAGCGAGCGGAGCGAGCGAAGGCTGGCCGGAGCCCTCGGAGAGGGCGACGCAGATGCCGGGTCGCGTCCACCGTGCCGGCCGCAATCGCGTACATCCCAGTGACGCCGCCGGCCAAGGGAGCATCGCGGACCTACCGTCCTCGGTTGCCAACCGCGCCCCCGAATGCGTGGCACCCACGCCATTCGCGGGCCCCCCAGGAGAGGTCTTCGGGGCAAGGGCAACCATCGCGAGCACCCGCGAGATCGCCGATCAGGCCCCCGTTGGCGCTTCGTGGACCACCCGCTGAGAATTTCTTCGATGCCGGATGGTTCCAGCTCGAGGGCGGTGCGTCGGCTCACTGCAAAGGTTTTCGCAAAGGTCTTCGTCGAGGTTTGCGCAAAGATCGATCCCGCATGATCCCGCTCCATGCGGAGATCGATCGGCGACCAGACACGGGCGGTGGGGACCTCACCCGCCCGGTCGGCGCGCCAGTTCCGCGTATACCTCCTTGAGGTACCGCTCGTCGGGCAGCGCCGCGACGCTGTGGCGCCAGGCCCGCTGGAAGCGGGGCAGGTCGCCGGCGGTCGCCCGCAAGCGGTCTTCGTGCAGTACGAGCGAGGAGGGAACCGCGACGAGGCCCTTAGTGGCAGCGGCCGCCGCTTCCTCCCGCCGCCCGGCCGCCCGGTGCAGCTCGACGAGCTCGTGGGCGACCGCCTCGATTCCGGCGGCCGTCGACTCCATGTAGTCGTCCGCCCAGCGGTAGCGGCTGGACCGGATCCCCTCGAAGGGGGCGCCCCGAACGAGCGAGAGCGCTTCCTCCAGGGTCGCCACGCGGTCGCCGACGCGACGCTCGCGGAGAGCCTGGAAGGTCGCCCAGTCACAGTCGAGCTCGCCCTCAAGGCGGAAGCCCTCGTGGCCGTTGGTGACGAGGCGTTCGGATCCGAGCGCCACACGCAGAGCCGACATGTAGTTGTGGACAGTGGCCGGCTTCAGGTCGCGGCCGTCTTTGCCGAAGGCTGCCCTCAAAGTGGCGGAGGAAACAGTCGCCGGCGCCGCCAGGGCGAGGTACACAGCGAGCTCCGTCGTAGTGGGACGCGCCGGTGGACGGACGAAGCCGTCGACCTGAACGGGCCCGAGGACCTTTACCGAGAGGCGAGGCGGGCTCGCCGTAGCCGCCGCGGTCGAAGGCTCACTCTGCTCGGCGGAAGGTTCCTCCGCGGGCGGCGCGGCGGCTCGCATGTCCGGCGGGGGCTGCTCGTTGGTGGGCGCTCCGAGCGGCTGGGGGACCTGTGGCGACGGGAATGCGACCGTCGTCGCCAGTCCCTTGCGGGTATGCCGGCGTCGGCGGATGGGGAGCACGATCAGGCAGACCACCACCACGAAACCGCCCCCACCGGCGGCGACCTTGGCCGGGACGGACAAGCCGCCTCCGCCCGTACCGGGCGAGCGCGACTTGAGCAGGATCGTCGTGGAGCTGGTCGTCGTCTGGCTGGGGGAAGGCCCTTCTGTAGAGGTACCGCTCTCGGCGGCAGGCTGGCCGGCGCTCCCGGAGACGCCACCTGGGAGCTCAATGCGCCAGCTGGCATGGCCGAAGCTGACCTCGGCCGGTCCGTAGTCGTTGGTCCGGGAGAAGACGTCCACGCCGGCCTGCTGGGGAGCAGGGCTGACGACGATCTCAGCGTTCGTGAGGTCGGCGGGGACGGCGAAGACCCAGGTGCCCGCCAGCAGGTCCATGTTGTCCTGCACGACGGCCTCGGCCGGGATGACCCTCCCGTCGGGCAGGTGGAGGGTGACGTCGGAGAGCGCTGCGGGTTCGAAGCCCGCCAGGTCGACGTCCGAAGGGGTGGTCTCCTGCGCGGTCGAGAAGACGATCCCGAGATAGGCCTCGTCAGCCCCCGGAGCCTGCACGCTCGGGTCACCTGGGAAGAAGTAGTCGAGCTCGACCTCGGTGAGCGTGACCTCCATCGCGGCGGCGCGGCCAGGCGCCGAGTTGGCCGCGATGTAGCTCTCGTCGAGCGGCTCCGTGACCTCCGGCCAGAGCGCCAGCTCGTAAGCGCCCCGAGAGCGGTAGAGAGCCTGCGGAGCTGTCCCGACGGTACGCCCGGCCGTGAGCGAGAAGGACTGCGAGAAGCCTTCGGCGGAGAGCGCGAGGACCGCAGGCTGGCCGGAAGGGACGCCGACGGCGTAGTCGACTCCGTGTCCGGCGTCGGCGAGCTGGTTCGGCGAGATCACTACGGTATTCGAACCTTCTGTCACCGAGCCGCTCACTCGATCGGCCGCCGATACCACCCCACCCTGTTCCGCGGGATCAGAGGACGAGATCCCGGTCGTGTCCGGCTGGTCGAGGGTGATGCTGAGCGAGAAGACGCAGACGTCCTCGTCGGTGCCGGCGACTATCTCGGCACCTCCTCCTCCCACGCTCGCCCCGCACTCGTCTCCGGTGACCCCCGCCGTGAAGCCGTAGCCGGCGAGCCGGCCGTCAGCGGGCACCGGGAGGGTGGGCAGCGCCTGTGCGGGACGCGAAGACGAGCGCCACCTCGTCGGGTGCCACCACCGTCGTTGCGCCGGCCGGCACGGCCAAAAGTCCGAGCGCCATGGCGTTCATGAGGAGGGCCGCGACACATCCTCCCGCCGTCCGCGTTCCCCGCACGGCCGAGAGCTTCGCCGCGCAGCGCACCCTCCCGCCAGCAATCGCTCGCCGGCAATGCAAAAGGTCTCGTGGCACCGCCACGGGGACGACCGGGAACCCCGGCCGTCATCTCCAACAGAAAGGAACAGCAATGAGCCTCCCCATCGACACGTCCAAGGTCAAGTTCCTGACGGGCGACGACGTCAAGCCGCAGATCGTCTACGAGACGGGCGAGCAGAAGACGACCCGCGACGGCCAGCCGATCTACCTGGTCCCCGTCGTCGCCTTTCCCGTCGGCGGCGCGGCCGAGATCCTGCCGGTGAAGGTGCTCGGCCAGCCGAAGGGCCTGCAGCCGCACTCTCCGGTCGCGCGTCGTCGGCCTCGAGGTCCGTCCCTGGACGATGCGCGACAACTCCAGCGCCGGTCTCAGCTACTGGGTGGCGGCGATCGAGCCCGAAGGGCCGGCGCAGAAGTAATGCACGACAGTCGCCTTTCGTTGGCGGTCGCGGTGCTCCTCCTCGTGTGGGGGGGCACCGCGGCCGTCACGATTCAGACCGCCGGCCGGCCGGGCACCGATCGGGCCGAGCTCGCCCGCAAGCGGCGCCGCACCTGTCTCCCGGCGCTCGGGCCGTTGCTCGGAGCGGTCGCGGTGGCGGCGGGCGCCGTCCACTTCCTAGGCGCAGTCCGGGGCTCGGTGCTCGTCTGCACCGCTGCACTCGCACTATCGGTCGCGTCTCCCTTGCGCCGTGCTCTCTGGCGCCTCGTCCGGCTCTCTTACAAGCGCCGCGGCGCGGAGCTGGCACTGCTGGCGGCAATGGAGCTGCACGCCCCGGTCGTGCGGAGGATCACCGGAGGCCCGAACGGCGAGTCGATACACGTGCAGGTGAGGCCCGGCGGCGACGTCGCCTCGATCGAGGCGCACCTCGGGGCGATCGCCGCCTACCTCCGGGCGCGATCGGTGCAGCTGCGCCCCGATCCGGCCGACGCCGCCCTCGCCGAGCTGGTGGTGGTGCCGCGCCGAGCCGCTCCGCTCGGCAATCCGTCCCGTGCACCTGCTCGCCGGCCCGGCCCTTGCGCCAACCGTGTCCGGACCTTTCACCCTCCACCAACCGGTGAGGATCGGCCTCGACGAGCGCGCCGAGCCGGCGGAGGTCGGCCTCGTGGGCACCCATCTGCTGGTTGGCGGCGAGCCCGGCTCTGGGAAGTCCGTGTCACTGTCGGTGATCCTCGCCCATGGCGCCCTCTCCCCGGACACCGACATCTGGCTCTTCGACGGCAAGCTCGTCGAGCTCGACGCCTGGCGCCCGGTCGCCACGCGCTTCGTCGGGCCCGACATGGAGGAAGCGACCGCAGCACTGCGCGAGCTGCAGGCAGAGATGGAGGCCCGCTACGAGCGGCTGCGCCAGCGCTCTGCTCGCAAGGTTGTGCCCGGCGACGGCGAGCGGCTGGTCCTCATCGTCATCGACGAGCTCGCGTTCTACGTGGCGAGTCCCGACAAGAAGGCCGCTCAGGCCTTCACCGAGCGCCTCCGCGACCTGGTGGCGCGGCGCGTGCGGCGGGCATCGTCGTGGTGGCTGCCACCCAGAAGCCGTCCGCCGACCTCGTCCCGTCGGCTCTTCGCGATCTGTTCGGGTTCCGACTTGCCCATCGCTGCACCACACGGGAGGCGTCAGACACGATCCTCGGCGGCGGCTGGGCGTCCAAGGGCGCCAGCGCGGCGGACATCGACCCGGCTCTCCGCGGAGTCGGCTACCTCCTCGCCGAGGGCGGCGTGCCGCGCCGGTTCCGGACCTTCCGCCTCGAAGACGACGAGATCGCGGCGATCGCCAGCCGGGCAGTGCATCTCCGCGAGGGCGGTGCTCAGTGATCGCCCAGACGCATCGCGATACGCGCGATGAGGGAGACCTTCTCGCCGAGCGGGCGGGAGAGCTCGATTCGCTCTGGTGGAGGCTCGAGCGCACCGGCGGGTGCCGCCAGCCGATCCGCCTCGTCGGGCACGGCCGTGACGGCGGCTACGACACCCGTGGCGAGCCCGACGGAGTGCTGCTCGTCGCCTGCGGAACTAGGCGGAAGAGCCGCTGTCCCTCCTGTGCAGCCCTCTACCGGGGCGACGCCCGCCAGGTGGTCGGCGCGGGCCTCGTGGGCGGAAAGGGAGTACCCGAGTCGGTGACCGAGCACCCGGCGGTGTTCTTCACACTGACAGGCCCGAGCTTCGGGGCTGTCCACAGTGCGCGGGGCGGTACCTGCCAGCTCGGTGTTCCCGGCAGGTGCCCGCACGGCCGGCAGCGCCACTGCCGCGGAGGCCACGGCGACGAGGACGACGTGGTCGGCACGCCGATCTGCGCGGACTGCTTCGACTACGAGGGCTGTGTCCTGTTCAACGCCACGGCTAGCGAGCTGTGGCGACGGGTCACCATCTACTCCTTCCGCCAGCTCGCCTACGCCATGGGGACGAGCGAGTCCGAGCTTCGAAAGAGCGTCCGGCTCTCGTATGTGAAGTGCGTCGAGTTCCAGCGCCGGGGAGTCGTGCACCTGCACGGCGTGCTGCGAGCTGACTCGGTCGACGAAGAGGTGGGGGCGCCCGAAGGCATCGACGCCGCGCTGCTCGCCCAGGCACTCGTGTCGGCGGTGCGGGCCGTGCGCGTGCGCAAGACCGTGGGAGAGGGCGACGTCGTGCTGGCGTTCGGCAGCCAGCTGAAAGTTGACCCGATCACCGGTGCCGACGCCAGAAGAATTTCTTCGTATGTCAGCAAGTACACGGTCAAGACCGTCGAGGAGACCGGTGCGCTAGACCGGCGCATCCGAGAAGGGCACCTGGCGGTGATGCAGCTGCCCGACCACGTGCGCCGCCTCGTCGAGACGGCCCTCGCCCTCGGCAGGTCCGAGGAGAACGCATCCTGCGGCCGATGGGCACATATGTTCGGGTTCGCAGGCCATGTATTGACGAAAAGCCGCCACTACTCGACGACCTTCGGGGCGCTGCGCCGTGCCCGCCGGGCCTGGAGAGCACAAGCGGACGGCGATCCCGAGCAGGTGGGCTCGACCGAGTGGCGCTTCGAGGGAATGGGGCTCCGCCTCGAGATCGACAGGCGCCTGGCGCGGGGCATCGAGCAGCGCCGGCAGGAACAACGCCTCGAGGCGTGGCTGGCGTTGCGACTCGAGGGACGCTTCGAGGAGGCGTCGTGAGCCATCGCCCGTCACGTGGACTGGTTGGCGCCGCCCTGGCTGCTCTAGCTCTGACGTTCGTGCTCGTCGTCGGGCTGGCCGTCGCTGGCGGGGAAGACGACGGGTCGGCCTCGGATGCCGTCATCAGTGGGGGCGCGCTGGCAGCCCGGACGTGCTCGGTCACCGGTCCGGTGAGAGGGCTCACCAGCGCGCAGGCGGCGAACGCCGACCACATCGTGTCGGTGGCGATGACGGCATCCAGGTTCGACACGAGGGCTGCTCGCATCGTGCTCGTGGCGACGCTCGTCGAGAGCGACCTGGAGAACTTGGACCGTGCAGGTGGCCGCTTCGGTCTCTTTCAACTCCGCCCGGGGACGTGGGGAACACCTGCGCAGCTCATGGTCTCCTCCTACGCGTCGGCGGAATTCACCGAGCGGGTCCTGGCGCGGCCGCAATGGCGGTCCCGCCCGCCCTGGACGATCGCCCAGGAGGTCGAGGGCGCACCGCCATCGGAGATGGAGCGTTTCCGCCGTGCATGGCCCGAGGCGGCCAAGATCGTGACCCACGTCCTCGCCCACGCAGACCACCCCGGCCAGTGTGGACAGGGTGTCGGTTCGCCGTCCGTAGGCGGGCATGGCCCCCCTCCCGGTTACGTGCTCCCGCCGGCGACGCCACCCGAGGATGCGGCGGTCGTCCGCTTCGCCCTGGCGCAGCTCGGAAAGCCCTTCCTCTGGGGTGCTTCGGGAACCCCGCACTACGACAGCTCGGGGCTGACGATGGCGGCATGGGCGAGCGTCGGCGTCGTCCCTGCGCACGCCGCGAGCTCCAGCAGCAAGAAGGCGTCGAGGTGAGCGCCTCGCAACTCGTCGCCGGGGATCGGGTGCTCGTGCCGGACCGCGACTCGCCCGGGCCGGGGCTCGCCCGCCATGTCGGGATCTACCTCGGCGACGGGCTCGTGGAGTCGGCGATCGACCCTCGCTACGGCGTCGCTGTGCAGAGCTTCGTCTCCAGAGGGCTCATCGCGCTTCGCGATCCGGCGGCCCGCGACTGACCAGCAAGCCGCATCACGACTTCGACAGCAGTCCACCAACACCAACCACCAACGACAAGGAGAGAGCATGATCATCCTCGCATCGGGCGTCAGCGTGACGCCGAACAGTTCGGGCCTGCCGGGAATCTCCGAGCTCGAGAACATCGTCGGAGCGCTCCTCACGATCGGCCTCGTCGCCAGCCTGGCCGGCCTGGTGATGTCGGCCATCGTCTGGGCCGTCGGCAACCACTCGGCCAACCCGTCGCTCGCCGCCAAGGGAAAGAGCGGTGTGCTGGTGGCGTTCGTGGCGGCCGCACTGACGGGAGGGGCCGTCGCCCTCGTCAACTTCTTCGCCTCTGCGGGAGCACAGCTTTGAGGGGGCGCCGCATCCTCGTCGGGGCGGCGGTCATCGTCGGGACGCTGCTCGCCGTCCTCGGGACGATCAGGATCCTGGTCTCCCCGGCGAACCCAGGTCGCACGATGCTTCCGCGGCAGACGGCATCGCCGACCGCCGGATCCCCCACCCGGACCTCGACGACGCCCCCGACGGCGCCGTTCGGCCGCTGGAGGCCCGTGGCCCCCGCCACGACTGTGCCGGCAGAGACGCCCGTCCAACGGCAATACGACGACGGCTTGGCGCAGGGGCTCTCCTCGTCTTCCGACGAGTCGACGATCAAGCTGGCTGAGAGTCTCGAGCTCCCGCGGCCGGCTATTGGCGGCGGCTGGCCGGCGTTGGCACCGAGTGACACGCCCGACGGCTTCGTCCGCGGGTTCGTGACTGCACTCCTGGACGTCGACTTCACCCGCCAGACGCGAAGTGCGCTCGGAGCCTGGCTGGTTGCGGAGTCGGCGCCTGACCTAATGCCCGGCATCCCGGCCGCCTTCGCCGAGAGGACGCTCTACGTCTCAGTGATGGAGCCGTCCCTGGCACGTGGACTATTCCCACTGCCCTCCGCAGGACCTTGGGCCCTCGACGCGAGAGAACACGTCCGGTTCTCAGCCAGCGACATCGAGGTGCAGCTCGACCCGGAGTGGCAGTCGATGGTCGACGCCGGTTGGCAGCCGCAGGACCTGCGCGCCGCTGTCGAGGACGTCTCGGGGATCTTGTCGGTGACGCGGGGACGTTCGGTGACGAGGCGACGCTTCTGGCTCGTCGTGCAGGTCGGCTCGGCGCGCTTTGCCGACAGCTACGGCGCGGCGCTCGTCTCGGACTGGAAGGAGTCGGAGCTGTGAGCTGCGAATGGTACGACCCGACCACCTACGGGAGCTGCGTCGCCGACGCCGCCAAGTCCGTCGCCAAGTCCGTCGCCGGCGACGCCTTCCACGCCATCGCCGAGAGCTTCGGCACCGCCGCCGAACACGCCGTCAACTGGTTGTGGTCGCAGATGAGTGCTGCCACCGCAGTGCGGCTCGGGGGCGCAGGCTTCGATCGCGAGCTGGCAATGGTGACTGCCATCGCCGGCACGGTCGGCCTCGGCCTGTTCCTGATCCAGCTGATCCAAAGCGTCCTACGGCGCGACGGGAGCGGCCTGGCACGCGCCTGCCGGGGACTGATCGTCGCCTTCATCGGCGGCGCCCTGGCGATCGCCGTCGTTAACGTGCTCCTCGTCGCCACCGACGCTCTCTCCGGAGAGGTCGTGCGCTGGGCAACGGGGACCGACGTGGCGGGGCTCGGCAAGCTCGTGCTCGGGGCGACCGCTCTGACGTCGGTCGTCACGGGGTCCGCCTCGCTGCTGCTGCTGTCGCTCGGATGCATCGCGGCGACGGTCGTCGTCTACAGCTCGCTCGTCGTGCGCAAGGTGCTGATCGTCGTCACTGCCGTTTTCGCCCCGGTCGCCTTCGCCGGGTCCCTGGCCGACATCACCATCTCGTGGACGAGGCGCTGGATCGAGACGACCGTGGCGCTCGTGGTCTCGAAGCTGATCCTCGTGCTGATCTTCGTCACCGGATACGAGATCCTCGTCGCGGGCGCCGGCCAGTCCGGCAGCGGCGCCAGCCAGAAGGTCACACAGCTGATCTCGGGGGTGATCGTCCTCCTTCTGGCCGGCTTCGCACCTTGGGTCGCCCTCAGGCTCGTTCACTTCACCGGCGGCCACGCCCAGCAACTGCGGGGACTGAGCTCCAGCGCCACCCTCGGGCTGATGGCAACGGCCCGCATGGCCCACAGGGCGGCTCCCTACGTCGCCGGCGGGGCGACGAGGATGGGGACGACGCCGCCCTGGCGCTGCCAACGGACCTGTGGCCGGAGGTAAACCCACTGCAGGCTCGAGCGCTTCCGATCCGAGCCTTGGCAAGGGGACCGGCTCGCTGCCACATGCGGGGACCCCGTCCATCGTCGGGGATGCGCCGACCGGCGTGCCGGGCCTGGATACGTCCCGCGACCCCGCGGTGTCCCTCGACAACCCGACCGCCGCTGTACGGAATGGGAGCGCTGCAACCGAGCCGAGGTCACCCTCGGACGCACCCGAGGAGGGCCCGCATTTCTCGACCTTAAACCCGACGCGCCATGAGGGAGGTCAGGCGTGAGTCAGCCAACGGCACTGCCGACGGTACGCTTCGCCCGCACGTCCACCCGGGGTCTCCTGCTCGGGTTCTCCGCTCCGAGGGTTGCCGTGCTCGGCGTCGGGGCGACGTTGCGATCGGGGCGCTGTTCGCTCGGCGGTCTCGCTGCCGCGGCCGTCAGCGGGATCATCTGTGTACCGCTGATTGCGGCTTCGTTCGCTCGCTGCGCGGGGCGGCCGGCGGCAGAGTGGGCGGCACCGCCGCCCACTTCCAGTTCCGCAAGGCTGCCGGCCAGACGCGAGTTCCGGGCGCGGCCCTCCAAGCCCCGCCCGGCCGGAACCCTGGCCCTTCCGGGCGACGCCGCCTCTCTCCGGGTGCACCTCGACGAGGCCTCCGGGGCGGCCATGGTCCATGACCCCCACCGCCAGACTCTGGCGGCGGCACTTTTGGTCACCCACCCGGCCTTCGCCCTACTGGACGACGCCGAGCCGGGCGCTCGGGTGGGGCGCTGGGGCCGGGTCCTCGCCGGGCTGGCGCCCTCGGGCACCTGCGCCGCGGTGCAGGTCCTCGAGGCCACCGTGCCGGACCCGGCCCGCGGCCAGCGGGAGTGGTGGGAGGCGCAAGGTCTCCGGACGCGGGCTGGGCTGCCACGCAGTACCAGCGCGCTGCTCGGACCAGGTCCCCCTCGACTCCTCCACCCACCGCACGACGGTCAGCCTTTCGCTCGACCTGCAGGCCGCCGGCCGGGCCGTGCGCGCGGCCGGCCGCGGGATGCGAGGCGCCGCCGAGGTGCTGCGCGCCGACATGGCCAGCTTCCGACGCCCTCGCGCCGGCGGGGCTGCGGGCGGGCGGCTGGCTCCGCGAGGCCGAGCTGGCTGCCATCATCCGCGACGTCTTCGACCCCGAGGCGCGTCGATCCGCCGTGCGACCCCGGCACCAACCTGGCCCACGCCGGCCCGATGGCGGTCGCGGAGTGCTGGGACCGCCTCCGCCACGACACGGCCTGTCCCAGGTGCTCTGGGTATGCGAGTGGCCCCGCATCGCCGTCCCCGCCGACTTCCTGCACCCGCTCGTGTTCGCTCCGGCGTGCGCAGGACGCTGTCGATCTCTCGCCCGCCCGCTCCCGACCGACACTGCGCTGCGCCAGATCCGCCGGGAGAAGACAGAGGCAGTCGCAGATAGGCACAGAAAGCAAGCTTCGGCCAGCTCGCCGACCTCTCGGACGCACAAGAGTACGAGGACCTGCTAGCCCGGGAACGCTCCATCATCTCCGGGCACACTGACGTCGAGTTCACCGGCCTCGTCACCGTTACGCGCCGACGCCGGACGACCTCGACGCCGCGCGGGCGACTATCAGCCGGGCGGCCGCCAGGCCTGCTGCGAAGTTCGCCCCCTCTACGGCCGGCAGCTGCAGGCGTTCGTCGCCGCCGCCCTGCCCCTTGCGAGGAGCACGTTCTGATGCCAGTTGCGGCGAGGCCAGGACAGCCGGCGGTCCGACTGCTGGACAGCGAGCGGCGCAGAGTCCGACCACCGTCGGCTTCCGGAGCCGGGTCGAGGCCGCGCCGCTACGCGCCGGCTCTCGCTCGAGGCCGGGCGCCCGCGCCTCTACGGCATGACGGCTGGTCGCCGCCGGCCGCGCCGCAGGGAAGGCGAGGCAGGCTGCCCGCCGGCCGAGGCCGATCACCGCAAGCAGCTAATGGCCGCCCGGCGAGCGGAGCTGGAGGCAGCGGGCCGAGGACGCGATCGCCCGTACCTGCCTGCCGGGGGTGAAAATGGCGCCATGGCGGGGCGCTCCTACCGGCGCCTGCGGCTCCCGCCGCACCGGGCCACCTCCGAGGTCCTAGGCGGCGCCTACCCGTTCCTGGCCGAAGAGGGCCTCGGCTCGGCCGGGATGCTGATCGGCCAGGACGCCTGGTCGGGGACGGCCTTCTGCTACGACCCTTGGGAGCTCTACCGCCAAGGCCGCTGACCAACCCGAACATCTTCCTGGCCGGACAGATCGGGCGAGGCAAGTCGACGCTGGCCAAGTCGCTGGCCGACCGGTGCATCGCGTTTGGTCGGCGGGTGTACGTCCCCGGAGACCCGAAGGGCGAATGGACGGTCGTCGCCCAGGCGGTCGGCGGCCACGCGATCGCAGCTCGGGTTCGGCAGCCCGGCGCGCCTCAACCCGCTCGACGAAGGGCCGCGCCCAGCTGGCGAGGACGACGCATCGTGGCGGGCGCAGGTCAGCGAGCCGCCGGCCCGGCCTGCTCGGGGCGCTGACCGAGTCGACGCTCGGCCGCGCCTCTGCGCCGACCGAGCGCTCGGCACTCGACGCCGCCCTGCGATGCGCTTCCGCGCACGCTCGGCGCCCGTCCTGCCCATGGTGGTCGAGGCCATGCTGAGCCGCAGACGCCCGGCGGCGGGATCGACGTGTCGAGCAGCTGCGGGCCGACGGCCGCGAGGCCGCCCACGCGCTCGCCCGCCTCGTGCGGGGTGACCTGGCCGGGCTCTTCGACGGCCCCTCCACGGTAGCGTTCGACCCGTCGCTACCGATGCTCTCGCTCGACCTGTCGGCCATCTCCGGCTCGGACACCCTGATCGGCCTCGTCATGACCTGCGCCTCCACCTGGATGGAGGCCTCCTTGGCGGACCCTGCACGGCGGCCAGCGGCTGGTCGTCTACGACGAGGCCTGGCGGCTGCTCGCCCAACCCGCCCTGCTCGCGCGGATGCAGGCGCATTGGAAGCTGTCGCGTGCGTTCGGCCTCGCCAACCTGATGGTCGTCCACCGGTTCTCCGACCTCGACGCCGTCGGCGACATCGGCTCAGAGGCACGCGGGCTCGCTCAGGGCCTGCTCGGCGACACCGCCACCCGCATCCTCTACAACGAGCCGTTCGACGAGGCCCACGCTGCCGGCAAGTTGCTCGGCCTCACCTCCGTCGAGGTAGCGCAGCTACCGGAGCTGGCCCAGGGCGAGGGGCTCTGGCGGGTCAACGAGCGGGCCTTCGTCGTCCGTCACATCTGCGCGAGCGGCGAGTTGGAGCTCTTCAACACCGACGGCCGAATGGTCCGAAAAGGTGCCGGGTTCCTACCGATTCCGACCAGCGCCTCTGGAGCGGATTCAGCGGAGGAGGAACCATCGTGACGAGGTCCGGCGTCGGGCGAAGTACGGCTCCGAAACCTCTGCTCAGCATTGAGGAGGCCGCCATTCTGCTCGGAGAGAGTCGAGCCACCTGCTATAGAGCCGTGCGTAGCGGCACCTTTCCACTGCCTGTGTGGCGGATTGGTGGTCGCTGGCGAGTGCCACGGCGATCAGTGGAGCGGTTGCTCGAGGGGCTCGACCCTGCGGCGCCTCTTCAGGTCGAGGAACCAGCGTATCAACCCGTCGCAGCCCGAGCGGCCGTCAGCAGGCGGCCGACGTGCTCCGCAGCTCTACGATCCTCCTCTGGGACGCCGTCGGTGTAGTGGCGGGCCATCTGGACGGTCGACCACCCGAGTCTGGCCTGTTTCTGGGCCTCAGACACGACTGAATCCACTGCGGTCGCATGGAAGTGGCGGAGCGAGTGGAGGTGAATATCGGCCGCGAGACCGGCGCGTTCGCGGAGGCGGGTCAGCGTGTGGCTCATGGTGTCCGGATGTGGTGGCACGCTTCCGCCAGGCTCGAACGAAAACACGAAGCTGTCAGGCGTTAAGGAAGTCCCACACGCCGCTCCGAGCTCGGTCTGAGCCACTCGGAGGGCGTTGAGGCGCTCTGCCGTCTCAGGGTCGAGTGCCAACGTCCTGATGCTCGCCCGAGTCTTCGGTCCCTTTACGATCGCCCCGCCGGACGCGTTGACGACTGCCTCATCGACATGGGCGGTGGCGCCGTTGAGGTCAATGTCGGACCATCGGAGAGCGCAAGCCTCGCCCCTCCGCATCCCGGTCGCTGCGAGAAGTCGCAGGAACGTCGAGAACCGGATGTCCTCCCGGTCGTCCGCTGCCCGGAGCAGAGAACCGATCTCGTCGATACCCGGTGCCCGCACCTCAGGGCGTCGCTCGTCCAGGCCCCAGCTGGGGAGCTCTGCGTCCGCGGCCGGGTTCGGAAGCGTTCCCCCGCTCCACTTGTGCGCCAGACGGAGTGAGCGATGGAGAACGCGCCTTGACCTGGCCTGTGGTAGCCGGCCCCTGTCCCGCGGCCTTAAGTGAACGGTAGAAATGCTCCACGTCATAGGTCGTCAGCGATGCGATGCGACGCTTGCCGATCGCCTCCTCGATGTGGACGCGCCACGTGGACTCATAGCCACGGGTGGTCTTCGGCGAGAGGTCGGCCCAGCCGTTGTCGCGCCACGCGGCGATGGCGTCGTTGACCGTGAACGTGGGCCCGAACCGGGTCGGTTCCTCCGGGACAGCGGCTGGCTTAGCGTCGTGATTCGCGACTAGTCGAGCAAGTTCGCGCTCCGCCTGCCGGCGTGAGCCCTTGAATGTGACGTGCTGGTGACGGACGCGTCCGTTCGAGTCGCGGCCGAGATACACCCGGAGCTCCCATGTTCCCGCACGTCCCGCCACTGCCCGGAGGCTTCCTGCCACGGTTGTCCTTCCTGCCGAACTGTTGGGTTTTCTGTTGGGTCAACAGAGCAAGAGCCTACTTGTGGGGTGTGACACCATGCCGGAAAGAGTACTGAACTGGATATATCTAGCGCGCTCGGAGGGATTCGAACCCCCAACCTTCTGATCCGTAGTCAGATGCTCTAATCCGTTGAGCTACGAGCGCCGGTCGGTGCGCCTGAGGCCAGCGGCCGCCAGGGGCGCCAGCCATGATAGTCAGCCCGTGGCGGCGCTCGAACCTCTGGGTGCATCTGCCCGCGGCCGCCAATTGGCGCTGCGCACCATCCGCCGAACTCGGCACTCGGCTCCCTAACGTGGGCGAATGACAGCGTTCCAGGGCAGCTTCGAAGCGCTCGTCTCGGAGTTGGATTCCATTCCGGTCGAGGTGCCCGCCGGTGAGCTGGACAACGATGCAGCCGCTGCTTCGGCCGTGCCGAGTGTCGAGGTGCGCCGCTCGGCACGGCGCCGGAAGACGGCCTCCGGTCACTGGGAGGGCAACGTCATAGTAATCACCGCACCGGAGCGTTGGTCCCGCGCCACGACCACGGCGGTGGCAGACCGGCTCGTAACGAGGCTTCTCAGGACCCGCCCGGGGGCCGGCGCTTCGGACGCTGACCTCGAGGCGCGGGCGTCCTCGCTGTCGGACCGCTATCTCGGCGGTGTGCGCCCAGCATCGATCCGCTGGACGGACAATCAGACCACGCTCTGGGGATCCTGCACCGTCTCTTCGCGCACCATCCGCATCTCGACGAGACTCCGCCCAGTTCCCGGCTGGGTGCTCGACTCGGTGATCCTGCACGAGCTTGCGCATCTGGTGCATGACGATCACTCGCAGCGATTTCGCCGACTGGTGGAGCAACTGCCGCGGGCGGCAGAGGCAGACACATTCCTCCGCGGCTACTCACTCGGCTTGCGAGAGTTGGGAGCTCGCCCGGCGCCCTGACGCAACGCCTCCGTACGCACCTCCGCCTCCGGTACCGTACCCGTGTGCAGACTTCCCGGCTGCGGCCGCTCTCGGTAGGCGAGAAGCTAGATGTCGGGATCAAGCTCTACCGGTCGTGTTTCGGTCAGCTCATGCCCACGGCTCTTTTCATCATCGTCCCTCTCTACGCCGTTACGGGATTGATCGTCTCCTCTGCCATCACGAACACGCAGAACATCACGACGCAGATCACCAACCCCGACGGCACCATCGTCACGCACCTCAACACGGACGCCCTCTTCTCGTTCCTGGCCGCATCGTTCGTGCTCATCCTCGTGACGTGGATCGGCACGCTCCTCGTTCAGGGCACGTTCGTGCTCACGATTTCTGAGGCCTACCTCGCCGGTCGCCCCAATTGGAGGACGTCGCTGCGCTTCGGGCTGCGGCGGATCCACTCCTTGATGTGGATCTCGTTCCTCGCCGCGCTGCCGGCGATCGTCCTCGTCGGCCTGAACCTGGCGGTGATCGCCACGCAGCATTTCGGGTTCCTGCTGATCGATCTGCCGGCGGTCCCCGTCGTGATCTGGCTCTCGATCAGCTGGTACCTGGCCATCCCGTCGCTCCTTGTCGAGGGTCATCGTGGGCAGGCCGCCCTCCGCCGCTCATTCCGACTCGTGCGAAGCCGTTGGTGGCCCACTTTCGGGACGATCCTGCTCGTCTCGATACTCACTGGAGTCGTCTCGGGCGTGTTGAACGGCATCATCGGCGCCTCCCTCGGTCATGCGGCCGGCACCGGAGTCACGGGACAGGTCGTAGCCATCGTGATCTCCGATTCGGTCACTCAGCTACTGGTGCTGCCCTTCACCGTGTGCGTCACGCTGGTGATCTACTTCGACTTGCGGGTCCGCAAGGAGGGATTCGACCTGCAGCTGCTCGCTTCGCAGATGGGAGTGGGCAACTGGACGGGAGGCTCGGCGCCCTTCGTACCGAGGGAGTTGCCGCCGTGGAACGCATACCCGCCCGGGCCGGGTGGTTACGGCTATGGCGGCTACCCGACCACGCCCGGCTACGGCCAGCCTCCCGGTCCGTACGGTCCGTACGGGCCGCCCCCGGGATACCCGCCGCCTCCGCCGCCCGGATACCCACGGGCTGCTCAACCGCCGTATGGATACCCGCCGACTCCACCGCCCGGCTATCCGCCGCCACCACCACCCGGCTATCCGCCGCCGCCACCACCCGGCTATCCGCCGGCCCCACCACCCGGCTACCCGCCGTCACCACCCGGCTATCCGCCGCCACCACCCGCCTATCCGCCGCCACCACCCGCCTATCCGCCGGCCCCAGCGGGTTATCCGCCGGCCCCAGCGGGTTATCCGGCGGCCCCACCGCCGGTATATCCACCGCCACCGGCCCAGCGGTACCAGCCGGCGCAGCCCTCCTGGCCGGCTGTCTCGCCCAAGCCGGCGGTCTCTGCACGTCCACTGCTCTCCGGAGACATTGCTCCTCCCGCCGGTCAGGCTCCTCCCGCCGGTCAGACTCCTGCCGCGCCGACGGGGGGCGCCGGCGCAAGCGAGCCGGGCGGTCCAGAGACGCCGAGCCGGGAAGACCCCATGAATGGGCCCCCGGCTGCCAACACGGGCGAGGCACCACCGGGAGATTGAGGCGAGGAGGCCGAGACGGGAACTCTCCTGGCCGCATCAGGCGGCGGATCACCCCAGCAAACGGCTAGGCGCATCCTCTCCGGCTCGCAGTTCCACGCCCGCCCCGGCAAGCAGTTCGCTCCCTTCAAGGGGTTCTTCGACACCCTCGGGCGCTGGCTCCACCGCGCCTGGGACGACACGCTGGGAAAGCTCGGGGGTTGGGCCGGGGACCGTTTCGACTCGGTCGTCCGGGCGATCGGCTGGGTTCCGACAGTGATCATCCTCGGCTTGATCGTCCTGACGGTCGTCTGCCTGGTCGCCATGAGGATCGCCAGGAGGGTGCCGCGTCTCGGCCCCGAAACAACCACAACGGGCACGGATGGCCTCCGGGAGGACCCGCGGCGTCTGGAGGCAGAGGCGGACGCGGCCGAGGCGTCAGGGGACCTGGAGCTTGCGGTGAGGCTCCGATTCAGGGCAGGGCTGCTGCGCCTCGAGCGTCAGGGCCTGCTCGCCGGTCGTGACGTGCTGACTGCTGCAGAGATCGCGGACAGGCTCCAGTCGCCGAGCTTCCGCAAGCTCGCTGCCGACCTGGAGGAGATCCTCTACGCCGAGGCGCCCGCACAGTCGTCGCACGCCCGGTCCTCGCGCGAGCTATGGCCGCAAGTACAGCCGGAGGCCCTGGCCAAGCGATGAGCCAAGCGATGAGCTCCGGCTGCCCATGACAAGCGCTGGCGCATCGGTGCCGTCGTCGTCCGCCGCCGAACCGCGGTGGCGGGTCGTCTGGCGGGGCATCCATCCCGCTGGCAGGGCCGTGATCGTCATCGTCGTCGTGATGATCGTGCTCGAGGTCGGCCTCTCGTTGGTCAGTCGCGCCACGGCTCCCTCCACTCCTTCCGGCCCGACGTCCTCCTCCCTGTCGACCACCGCCGACGGTTACGAGGCGTGGGCCGATCTGTTGCAGTCGTACGGGCATCCCGTCATCCGGCTACGGCAACCGTTGAGCACGGGGGACCTTCCGCCGGGTTCGACCGTGGTGGTCGCCGATCCGACGAGCCTGAACGACTCGGAACGGGCAGCCCTCGGTGCCTTCCTCGGCGGCGGTGGCGACGTCATCGCCGCCGGCGTTCTCACCGACCCGCTCATCCAGTCGTTGCTCGGGTCGGCGAAGGGCCCGAGGTGGGGACCTGAGCCGATCCGCGAGGCGTTTCCCGCTCCCGCAGCGAGCACCGACACCCCCAGGGTCTCCGCGGTGGTCGCATCCGGTCAGGGCGGGGCGTGGACCAGTCCCGGCGCGGCGTCGCCACTGCTGACCGCACCCACACCGTCCCCCGATGGAGGCCCTCTCGATCTCGCACTGACGGCCGAGGTCGGGCGCGGCCGGCTGACGATGGTCTCAGACTCCTCGTTGTTCTCCAACGCCTATCTGGCAGACGCCGGCAACGCCCAGTTCGCCGTGGACGTCGTCGGGGCCGCCGGCCGCCCGGTGGTTTTCGACGAGAATGCTCACGGTTACGGGACGGGTTTCGGCTTCGGAGGGCTGCCGCTGCGATGGCAATGGGGCCTGGTCCTGTTCGCCTTGGCGGCACTCGTCTGGATCTGGTCCCGTGCCTGGCGTTTCGGGCCGCCCGAACGGAGAGGCCGGGACCTCCCGCCGCCCCGCCGCGACTACATCGATGCCCTGGCGACCTCTTTGGCCCGCGCCCCCGATCGGCGTGCCGCCACCGAGCCTGTGCTCCTTGCCGTGCGGGGAAAGCTCGCCCATCGGCTCGGGCTGCAGCCCGATGCGACCGACTCCCAGTTGCGTCAACGCGCGGACGGCTCTCTCGTGCCCGAGCAAGTCACGACGGCAGCCCTGGATGGCGGGCAGACTGACGAGGACGCGATCGCCGCCGGCGCCGCCCTCGCATGGTTGGAGAGCCCGAGACATTGAGCACCGAACAAGTGACCACTGCCGACAGGCAGGATGCCGGCGGTGTCCTCGCCGCTCTACGCTCGCAGGTCCAGCAGGAGGTCGCCAAGGTCGTCGTCGGCCAGCAGCGAACCGTCGATGCGATGTTGGCTGCGATGGCGGTCGGCGGTCACGTGCTGCTCGAGGGTGCACCCGGGGTCGCCAAGACGCTGCTGGCCTCAGCCGTCGCCCGCACCTGCTCGATGAGCTTCCGGCGTATCCAGTTCACCCCGGACATGCTTCCCTCGGACGTGACCGGGACGCTGACACTGCGGGGCGGCGAGCTGCAGTTCCGGCAAGGCCCCGTCTTCACCAACATCCTCCTCGCCGACGAGGTCAACAGGACCCCGCCCAAGACTCAGGCGGCGCTGCTGGAAGCGATGCAGGAGGGCCAGGTGACGATCGAGGGTGAAGCTCACGCGCTGCCCGACCCCTTCCTCGTCGTAGCAACGGAGAACCCGATCGAGTACGAGGGGACCTACCCGCTGCCCGAGGCGCAGCTCGACCGGTTCTTGATGAAGCTGGACGTCGGTTACCCGACCGAGGCGGAGGAGTTGGGTCTGCTCGGGTTGCGCAGGAACGGGGTGAGGCCGACAACTCTGGACGAGGTGCAGCAGTCCGTCACCGCAACGGACATCCTCGCCGCGCGCCGGGAGGCCGATGCCACGACTGTCAGCGACGGCGTGCTCGCTTATGTCGCGGCGCTGGTGCGGCGCAGCCGGGAGCTGCCGGCGGTGTCGCTCGGCGCCAGCCCCCGTGCGGGCGTGCATCTGCTCGCCACCATCAAGGCCTACGCCAGGCTGAGCGGCCGCGCCTACGTGGTGCCCGAGGATGTCGCCGCTCTCGCCATCCCGGTTCTTCGTCACCGCATCGTCCTGCGCGCCGAGGCCGAGCTCGATCGGTTCACCGCCGAGGACGCGATCCGCACGGCCCTGTCGAGCGTCCCGGTCCCCCGCTAGGGGAGCGGTCGGAGGAGCTCCGGGTGAGCCCGACCCGCCGTGCTGCAGCCGCCGTCGGCCTGATCGCCGTGGCGGCGGTCGCCGTGCCGATCGACCCGCTTGTCTGGTTCCTCGTGCTGTTCGGGCTGATCGGCGCTGCCGTCGCCGACGCGCTGACGTTGCGGCACCCGCCTGCGATCCGGAGGGAGATCCGAACGTCGCTCGTTCGCGGGGTCCCGGCGGTACTCCGTGTCGTGCTGGTCCCGCGGCCGGTAGACGGTGCCGACGACCCACGGCGGGAGAGAGCATCGGTCCTTTCCCGAACAGCCGTCGCCAGGACGAGGGTCCGCCAGCCGGTCCCGCCCGAGATCAGGGTCGAGCCCTCCGAGCAGGATGCCGGGCTCGAGGCCGACCTACTGCCCTCCGTGCGTGGCCACCACGTGCTGCCACCTGTGGTCATCCGTTGCACCGGGCCGCTCGGCTTGATGCGCAGGGACTTCAAGCGCGGAGATCCGCTCGGGCTTGACGTGTACCCAGATCTGCCGGGGGCGAGGAGGATGGCTGCCGCACGGCGAGAGCAGCGCCGCCGGGAAGGGCGATCGAGGGGACCGCTCGGGCTCGGGACGGAGTTCGAATCGGTGCGCGAGTACGTGCCCGACGACGACGTCAGGCGCATCAACTGGAAGGCGACTGCCCGGCTCGGCCGGCCGATGACCAACCAGTACAGGGTCGAGCAGGACCGCGACATCCTCTGCATGGTCGATTGCGGGCGCCTGATGTCGTCGCCGGTCGGCTCGGCGACGCGGCTCGACCTGAGCCTCGACGCGCTCGCCGCCGTGGCGGTCGCCGCCGAGGAGTCGGGGGACCGGCCCGGCGGGATCGCCTTTGCAGGATCGCTGCTACGCAGCGTGGCCGCACGGCGGGGCGGCGCCGAGCGACTGGTTCGCGGCTTCGCGGACTTGGAGGCGGTGGGTGTCGACAGCGACTACGAGATGGCGTTTCGATTGGCTGCGGACCGCAAGCGGGCGCTCGTGGTCGTGTTCACCGACCTCCTGGACGACTCGGCTTCACGGCATCTGGCGGACTCGGTCCCGGTACTGGCGCGCAGGCACGCCGTGCTCGTGGCGAGCGTCACCGATCCGGATATCACGGCGATCATGACGACGCCGCCTGGGCGGATCCTCGACGTGGTGACGATGTCGGTCGCACTCGACGTCATCTCCTCCCGGGAGCGGGTGATCGGGCGGCTGCGGAGCCAGGGCGTGTACGTGGTCGACGCGGCGGCCGAGAGCTTCGCCGACGCCTGCGTCGACGGGTACCTGGCTCTCAAGCGGCGGGCTCGCGTCGACGGTCCCGGCGCGGCGGCCGAGCAGCACCACGGCTCCCCAGAACAAGGCGGGCACGCCGAGCCCGAGCACGAGCGCCGGGCCGACTCCGATGCCCATCGGTGTCACGAACCCTTCGATCAGGCCGGCGACGACGAGCAGGAGCGCTGCACCGACCAGCACCTCGGCCAGCCTCGGGGTGACCGCCGCCAGGGCGTCGGCACGCGTCATCCGCCCGGGATCGATCAGAGCTCGTGCAAGCCGGAAGCCGATGCAGCCGGAGATCACGATGCAGGACAACTCCAGACCGCCATGAGGAGCGATCAGCTGGATGGCGTCGCTCGTCTGCCCCGCCCCGACGGCGAGCCCCATCACCACGCCGAGCAACATCCCGTTGAACGACAGCGACAGCGCCGTGAGGATCCCACCCGTCATCCCACCGGCGAGGGCGAGGATGGCGACGCCGATGTTGTTGGTGAAGATCTGCGACGCGGTGAGGGCGCTCTGTCCGAGCGCCACGCCGAGGTCTGCACCATGGGCCCGTGACTGGACGACGGCGCTGAAGCTCCCGGGGACGAGATTGGCCGCGGCGGCTGGATTGGTCAGCGCGAAGACGAAGGCGATAATCGCCGGCACGAAGAGGAAGGCGGCCGACAACGCCAGCGCCCAACCGTCCTCGCGGACGAGCCGCCAGTAGCCACGCCTGACGAACTCTCGCAGAGAGCCTTGACGCCGAGCCGTGCCGTATGTGAGGCCATGGGCGTCGACCAGGAGCCGCTCCAGCCTGCGGAAGGCGGGGTCCCCGGGGAAGCTCCTCCTGGCGGTCGCCACGTCTGCCGCCGCCGCCCTGTAGAGCGCGCCCATCCTTCTGATGCCGTCTGCGCCGAGCTTGCGGCTGTCGCCACCTGCTCGGCGCACGAGACCGTCCAGCTCGGCCCAGAGCGGCGCCCTCTCGGCTACGAAACGGTCCAGATTCATCGGCGATCTACATTCGTGGCGTGGATGTCGACGAACGCTACGTGACGTCCACGCCCGAAGGCGTGCAGATCGAGCTGTTGATCGCCGGGGCGGGGTCACGCGGGCTGGCGCTGCTGATCGACGAACTCATCATCTTCGCGGTAGTCCTCGGGCTCGGGTTGATCGGTGCCGCCGTCAGCAACGCAGTCGCCGGCAGCACGAGTGGCTGGTTCCTCGCCGTCATCGTGGTGCTGACCTTCGTCGGTCAGACCGGCTACTTCATCGTCGCCGAGGTCTGGTTCGACGGCCGCACGCCGGGAAAGCGCACCACTGGCATCAAGGTCGTCAACATCCAGGGTGGCGCCCTCGGCTTCAGACGAAGCCTGATCCGCAACGTGCTGCGACTCGTCGATTCGCTCCCGACGCTCTACCTGGTCGGCATGCTGCTCGTCATCTTCACGCCGAACCATCAGCGACTGGGAGACATGGCAGCGGGAACACTCGTCGTGCGTTACCGGCCCGAGGGCTTCCATCCGACAGACCGGCCAATCTGGGAATCAGCGCCCGGGCCACCCACAGCCGGCCCTCCAAGACAGACGCCCGCCTACGGCACGCCCTATCTGCACGGGCCGCCCACCTACGGCTGGGACGTGTCGGCGGTGACGGCCGACGAGCTGGCTGTCGTGCGCCAGTTCCTCTGGCGGGCAAACGAGTTGCCGCCCGAAGCGAGGTGGCGGATCGCTCTCGACCTTGCGACGCGCCTCTGGCCGAAGGTGGCGGGGCAGCCGCCGGGCATGCACCCGGAGGCGTTCATCTACCAGCTCTCGCTGGAGAAGCTGTACCGGCGCTGAGAAGCGACCGACCAGCTCTCGGCCAGCCCTCGGCCAGTCCTCGGAACTGCTCACCGCTTGCGGCTCACCCGCCGGTTCTCCCAGTCAGGCTCCACGGCGTCTCGTACCTCGCCGTCGTCAGAGAACACGAGGAACCTGGCGAACTCACGGGCGAACCAGCGGTCGTGCGTCACCGCCATCACGGTCCCGTCGAAACGGGCGATGGCGTGCTCCAGGGCCTCGGCGCTCACCAGATCGAGGTTGTCGGTCGGCTCGTCGAGCAGCAGGAGGGTGGCGCCGGAGAGCTCGAGGAGCAGGATCTGCAGGCGCGCCTGCTGGCCGCCGGACAGGGTCTCGAACGGTTGCGAGCGCTGGCGGTCGAGCTCGTAGCGGCGGAGCGCGGAGATGGCGGCTCCACGGTCGAGCGAGTGCCGGCGGCGCAGGATGTCCTCGACCAGCTGCCCCTCGAACTCCGGATGGTCGTAGCTCTGGGCGAAGTAACCGGGTTTCACCCGCGCCCCCAGCTTGCACAGGCCCGAGTGGGCGACTGACGTCGTCTCGCTTCCGCCCTCGGCGAGAAGGCGGACGAAGTGGGACTTGCCCGAGCCGTTCGAGCCGACGATCGCCACCCTGTCGCCGTAGAAGATCTCGGTGCTGAACGGCTTCATCAAGCCCGTCAGCTCGAGCGACTCGCACACCACGGCGCGCACGCCCGTGCGCCCGCCCCCGAGGCGCATCGTCACCTTCTGGCGGGGTGGGGGAGCCTCGGGTGGACCGGCTGCCAGGAACCGCTCGAGACGGGTGGTCGCGGCCCGGTAGCGGGCGGCCATCACCTCGGAGATCTTCGCCTGCTGGCGGAGCGTCGCCACCCAGGCAAGCAGGCGATCACGCTCCTCCTCCCAGCGACGCGTGAGCTCCTCCAACCGCGACAGACGGTCGGCGCGCGCCTCTGCATAGGTCGCGAAACGTCCCCCGTGCACCCAGCAACTGCCCACCTCCACGGTGACGATGCGATCGGCCACACGATCCAGCAGCTGACGGTCGTGCGACACGAACAGGATGGTCTTCGGGGTCTCGATCAGCCGCTCCTCCAGCCAGCGTTTGGCAGGAACGTCGAGGAAGTTGTCCGGCTCGTCGAGGAGCAGCACCTCCTCGTCGCCCCTCAGCAGCGCTTCGATGACGAGCCGCTTCTGCTCGCCGCCCGAGAGCGTGTTGACGAGGCGGTTCTCTACGTCTGTGTAGGGCATGCTGAGCGCGGCTGTGCAGCAGGCGTCCCAGGTGACCTCGGCGGCATAGCCTCCGGCCTCGCCCCACTCCGAAAGGGCGTGGGCATAAGCCATCTGGGCCTTCTCGCCCTCGTCTGCCAGCATCCGCATCTCGGCCTCGTCGAGCTTGGCGGCCGCCTGCCGCACGTGTGGCGGGGCGACCGACAGCAGGAGATCTCGGACCGTCGTCGAATCGCGGAGCTGACCGATGAACTGGCGCATGACGCCGAGCCCACCGCTGGACGAGACGGAGCCGGCGAGAGGCTCGAGCTCGCCGGCGACGAGGCGGACGAGCGTCGTCTTGCCGGCCCCGTTGGCTCCGATCAGAGCCGTCTTGCTGCCGCTCGGCACTCGAAACGACAGATCGTCCAACAGGAGGCGACCATCCGGCAGCTCGTAACGGATGTGAGCGAGATCTATGTATCCCACAGTGGGCGTCCCACCTACTCAGCCGTGGCCGCTGCCAGTCGCGGCACGAAGGGTTCCGCAGAGGCCCGAAACCGTAAGCGGAGAGGGAGGGATTCGAACCCTCGGACCAGTTAACCCGGTCAACGCATTAGCAGTGCGTCCGATTCGGCCACTCTCGCACCTCTCCGGAGTGGCACGGATGCCACCGCCGGAAAGTGTAGGTGCTGCAGGCAGCCGCCGGGACCGGCCGAGTCAGAACGACGTGATGGTTGAGGTGGTGCCGAGCACCATCACCGGGTGCGCGGAGGGCTGCAGCCAGTCGAGGATCGGGACCAGCTCGCCAACAGGGATGGAGATGCAACCGACCGTCGCGGTGCCGGTGGTGCCGACGTGGAAGAAGATGGCGCTGCCGGCGCCTGCGACGACGGGATCCACGTTGTACTCGACGACCGCCGCGTAGTCGTACGGCGGCGAGTTGTCGAGCGCCTCGGCCCCCGAGTAGCAGTTGCCGGGCGGTTCGCACACCTCCTGGCGCCAGCGCCCGTCGATGGGCAGCCGTTCCTCTTCGTTGTAATAGCGGGACTGCGGATCGTCGACCCACACATCACGGCTTGTCACGTCCCGGTACGGGAAGTGGACGCCGGGGTTCGGGAGCACGCCGAACATCGGGCCGAGGGCATAGATCCCGGACGGGGTGCGCCCGTCGCCCTCGTGCTTGTCGCCCGCGGGGGCAAGACCGTTGTAGCCGAGCATCGCTGTGATCGGGCCGAACGCCTGGATCCAGCGGCCGCCTTGGCGGGCGAACACGTCGAGGGATGCGTAAGGCGTCCCGTAGCCGTCCGCCTCCACGGTGACGACCTGTCTCGCACCATCGACCGTCCGCAGTTGCTGCACGAGCAGCGCCGGAACCGGCGGGGGAGCAGTCGTGGTGGGTGCGCGGGTGGTGGAAGGAACTGTTGTCGGCGGCGATGTCGTGGTGCTCCGAGGCGGTGGCGCGCTCGTGGTAGCCGGCTCCGGGGTGGTGGACGGCAGCAGTGGACGCGCCGCACTTGTGGACGTGCCGGCGTTGGCGTCAGTGGTGGCGCTGGAGGTCGAGGCGGCCCGTGAGCCGGCAGCAGGGCCGCAAGCCGCCAGGATGAGGCAGCCGCAGGCCGCCCAAGCGAGACGCATGGCCAACGGCCGGCCCGCCGCGCTCAACTGCTGCTCGGACCCCCGCCGGGAGCAGCACTGGGAGCGGCACTGGGCGCACCAGTGGGAGCGGCATTGGGAGCGTCCCTCTGAGCCGCATTGGGAGTGGCACTGGGAGCGGCGCTCGGCCGGTCGGCAGGGCCGCCGCTCGGTTGCGGGTTCGTCCCTTGGGCAAAACGCTCCGCCTCGGCCACAGTGTCCATGAACGCCTGCTCCGCCTGCTGGGTCGATCCGGTCCCCTCCACCACCTCGTCACTCTGCGTCCGCAGGATCTCCTGCTCCTCGGTGGCGAGCGTGTTGGAGATCGTGATCATCTCCTCCCGAGCTGCCGGTGTGGCTCCCGGCGTTCCCGGCGGGCCCGACGGCTCCCCCGACGGGGAGGGCGGCGGCGTGGAGGGAGCGAAGCTCGGGTCGAGGTTCACGAAAGGATTGGTGTTGGGCCCGGGCGGTGCCGGAACGGGGCTCGGGCCGCCGTGGGTGGTCGTGTCGTGGGCGTGGTCTGGCGCCTGTGATGGCGCCTGCGACGGCGCCTCGGACGGCGCGTGCTGCGGGGTCATCGTCGTAGGAGGAGGCTCCATCGACTGTTCGGCTTCGGAGGATCCCCCGTAGCCGGTCTCGGGGCCGACGGTTGGTGTGAAGTCCTCGTAGGAGCCGTAGCTTCCTGTGTCGCTCACGCTGTCCCCCTCGCCCCATGCACTGGCGGTAGTTCGTCACGATTGCCGGTGGCGGACTCGGCGTCAACGGTTTTACGTCGTGGGACGGGTTGGCCGCTGGCAGTTGACAAGACATCAGGATGATGTCATAGTGATGTCATGCAGCTGTCATTGACGATTGACGGGATCAAGCAGGACCTGGTCGGGCTGGCGGACCTGGGTGACGAGACGGTGCGGCAGGCGGCCGAGAGGATGGCTTCGGCCCTCGGCCCCACGCTCACCGTTCGTCTGCTCGAGATGCTCTCGCAGCTGGCTGCCGAGATCAGCGACCAGATGCAAGCGAGCCGCGTCGAGCTGCGCGTCGCCGGCGACGAGGCACACCTGGTCGTCGTCGAGGACGAGGCGCCGGCGCCCCATGCCGATGAGGGCGACCTCTCGGCTCGCATCACGCTCCGGGTGTCCGAACAGCTGAAGCAGCTCGTCGAGTCGGCAGCAACGATCGACGGTGCCTCGACCAACGCCTGGGTGCAGCGTGCGCTGGCGCGAGCGACTGCCGCAGCAGCGCAGGCACCACATCGAAGCGGTAAGAGGATCTCCGGCTATGGCAGGACGTGAGGGTCGGGGCAGTGAACGGATCGATCGAGAAGGGACGATGAGATGAGGAAAGAGACGTTCGAGACGCCGGGACTGGTTCGCATCAAGGTGGAGAACCGCTCGGGGTCGGTACAGGTGCTGGCGAGCGAAGCCGGGGAGTCGCAGGTCACCGAGGTCGAGATCTACTCCGAGAGGGACTACCCGGAGCTCGAGTCGTCGACGACGGTGATCGCCCGCCCCTTCCCCGGTGGCACCGAGGTCGAGGTGAACGTTCCCCAGGCGCGAAAGCTCCTCGGCCTGCGGAACGAGTCCATGACGGTGTCCATCCGCGCCCCTCGGGGCGCCGAGCTCGACATCAAGACGGTTTCCGCCGACGTCGAGGCGGCGGGCAGTTTCGGGTTGACCTCCGTCGAGACGGTGTCCGGTGACGTCTCCGTCGACGAGGCTCGCGAGGCGCGGCTGCGTTCCGTCAGCGGTGACCTCGCCGTCGGGTCTGTGGAATCCGAGATGCGCCTCAAGTCTGTCTCCGGCGACATCGCCGCCGGCCGCGCGGGTGGACCGGCAGAGGTCTCGACGACCTCGGGTGACGCGAAGCTCGGGGACCTGCAAGGTCCGGTCAGCGTGGACACGGTGTCGGGCGACCTGCGGGTCGAGCGGGTCGGGACGGACGCCACGCTTCGCACCGTATCGGGGGAGGTCGTCGTCACTTGGACTGACGGGGACGTGCAGGTCCGGACAGTGAGCGGCGACGTGCTGATCGGCGTCGCCCCCGGCCACGGCCTCCGGGTCGAGGCGCAATCGAAGTCGGGCGAGGTGCTCTCGGAGATCGGGCTGTCCGACGGGCCGCAGGCACCCCTTCGGGGTGAGGAGGAGGCCGCCGCAGCGGAAGCCCCGGCAGGCGCCGACATCGAGCTGTCCATACACACCCTGAGCGGCGACATCCGCATCGTCCGCGCCCGTGAGGAGGGCGCCCCGACGGGTCGGGATTCCTGGAGCCGAGGGCGCGACCGGTAGCCTCTTCTCGCCCGGCAGTGGCCCGGGAGCCGACCTCCGCCGGAACTTTCCGGCTGATCGATTGGGGCGAGATGTTCGAGTGGTCCGAGGAGCAGTTGATGCTGCGGGACATGGTCCGCAAGTTCGTGACCGCCGAGATCGAGCCCCGGCTCAGCGAGCTGGAGCACGGCGACCTCCCTCCCTACGACATCATCCGGAAGCTGATGCGGACGTTCGGGATGGATGCCATGGCCCGGGATCGTTTCGAGCATCGGATGGCCGCCGAGCGAGCGGGTTCAGCCAAAGAGGGTGGAGGCGCGGGAGGCCTGGGTGGCGACGGTGGTGCCGCAGCGCTGACGCTGATCCCGATCATCGAGTTGAGCCGCTGGTGTCCAGGGATCGTGACTGCGATGGGCGTCAGCCTCGGTCTTGCCGGCGGCACGATCATGTCTCGCGGCACGGTTGCACAGAAGGAGCGTTGGGGGCTCGACCTCCTCACCTTCGAGAAGGTCGGCGCATGGGCCATCACTGAACCCAATTCGGGCTCGGATGCTTTGGGGGGGATGGCTGCGACTGCGAGACGCGACGGTGACGAGTATGTACTCAACGGCAACAAGACGTTCATCACCAACGGCCCCTATGCCGACACGATCGTGTTCTACGCCAAGCTGGACGAGGGTGACGGGTCAGACCCCCGCTCGCGGAAGGTGCTGACGTTCGTCCTCGACAAAGGCATGCCGGGCCTGGAGCAGTCACGACCCTTCCGCAAGATGGGATTGCACTCCTCCCCGACGGGCGAGCTCTTCCTGACGGACGTCAGGGTCGGCCGCGACAGGTTGTTGGGGGAGACCGAGGACGAGTCCGGCGGCGGCGGAAGGGAGAGTGCGAAGTCCAATTTCGTCACCGAACGGGCCGGAGTGGCGGCGATGGCGCTCGGTCTCATCGAGTCGTGCCTCGAGCTATCCATCGAATACGCCAAGAACCGCCACCTGTGGGGCAAGCCGATCTCTCAGTTCGAGTTGATCCAGCTGAAGCTGGCACGGATGGAGGTCGCCCGGTTGAACGTCGAGAACCTGGTGTTCCGCCACATCGAGATGGAGGCTGCCGGCCGCAGCCTGACACTCGCCGAGGCGTCGGCGATGAAGCTCTACGCGGCACAGGCCGCAACGGAGGTGGCGCTCGAGGCCGTGCAGCTCTTCGGCGGCAACGGGTACATGTCGGAGTTCCGTGTCGAGCAGCTCGCCCGCGATGCCAAGGTGTTCCAGATCTACGCCGGCACAGACGAGATCCAGGTGACGCACATCGCCAAGGACCTGTTGAGTCGCTGACCGCCTGTCCAGGTCGCCCGTGGGGCGCCATCGCCAGCTGGGTACCTTCTTAGGACATATCTGTCACAAAACGGTACCCACCACGACCGAGCGGTGATGGCGAGCCAGCTGTCGCCACGTGACCGGATCGAGGTCAACGCCACGTCCGTCCCGTAGCGTCGCTGCTCACCTGATCGACCGGCCGAGCCCCCCGATCAGCTCCAGGAGGCGTTCGCCCAACCCGCTTTCATCAGCCGCGCAGATGGCGACCCTCTGCGTCGCAGCCAGCCATGCCAGGCGTACGTCGGCTACGTCCCCGACGACGTGCTGCTGCGCAGCTAGCAGCTGCCCGGCTTCCCGACCCCGCCGACGATCAGCACCAGATCGAAACCGTGATCGTCGGGCAGCGTGTCGACGAGAGCCACCTCGCCCGGGCCGGTAGCCTCCGCCCAGGCTTGTAGGACGGGTCGGACCTTCCGCAGTGCTCGCAGTGCGCGCACGCCGCCACGCACGAAGCCCTCTGCGCCCGTGTCGGAGACAGTGCGCACGACTACCCGGGGGTGACGGTCCAGCGGACCCATAACGTAAGCCGACTCCATGTCGACCGCCAGCGCCCCGGATGCGCACAACGCCTGGCGTTGATCGCCCAGCACGAGCTTCGGCGAGGAAACGAGGGGCCCGAGCCTCACCCTGAGGCCGAGGCGGGCAAGTTCCCCCGCCACGAGCGGTGCCGTGGGAAGAGGAATAGGTGGATCGCAGGCGACCGTTCGAAGCTCGCTGGCCACGATCATCTCTCCGGTCCGCAGCGTCGGGTCGAGGCCACCTGCTACGCCGGCCATGGCTACCGGCCCGAAGTCGGTGCCCCCCGAGAGCAGCCGGCAGGCGGCCCTCTCGGCTCGGGCTTTTCCCATTCCGGTCAGGTGTGTGGCGCCTCCCAGCGCTCTCGACTCGATGCGAAGCGCCGCCAGCAGGGTCAGCTCTTGGCTCAACCTGGTACCACCGTCGCTGTAGGCAGCCAGCCAAGGACCTCGTCGAGATTGCGCCCCACAGCCCGCTCGTTCGTCGCCGCAGCGCTCCGGATCCTGTCGAGGCGGAAGAGCCGGCGGTCCTGGCGAAGCCTGCACCAGGCCGCCAGGTACCACCCTTCCGGGTCACCGAGGAAACCGGCCGGCTCGATTGATCGCCTCGTGCGCGTGCCGTGCCGGTCCTCATAGATGATCCGCATCACGCTGGCGGAGGCCACCGCGTCCTCCACGATGTGCATCGTGCGGTTGGAGATCCCGGTCAGCGCCGGTTGACGGATCCGGATCCGGTTGCACAGGTCTTGCGTCGCCACCGCAGTTGCGTCGGGCAGCAGGCGCCGCAGCTTCGAGGCAGCGGTCTTGCCGGCGTCGGTGTAAGGCATTCCGTCGGCGATGGTGAGGGCGACGATCAATGCGGTGGTCTCGCGGTCCGTGAGGTTGAGCGGCGGGAGAACTGCGCTCGGGTGCAAGCGCTGCCCGCCGCTCCTACCCGTATCGGCGAGCAGCGGCAGGCCGCTCTCCCTCAGGGACGCAAGGTCGCGTTCGATCGTCCGCCGAGTTACGCCCAGCTGCCCGGCAAGTCGCGCAGCGCTAACCGGCCGCGGCGACCGGAAGCGAATCTCCTCGGTGATCGCGTGGAGTCGCTCCAGCCGCTTCATCGGCGGTCAGCGACCAGGCCCGTCCGGCGCCGGCGCGTTGTCGGGCAACTTGAACACAGGGTTCTCGATGATGCCGAAGGGATGGCCGGATGGATCCCGGACGGCCGCCACCCTGATGCCATCTCCGACCTCCTCGACCGGCGAGCGCAGTTCGGCTCCTCGTTCCAGCAGATATGCCAATGCCTTGTCGGCATCGCCCACTCCCCAGTAGGTCAGGGGCTCCGAGTCCGCCTCCGCTGGAACGAGCCCGAGCTCGTACCCGCCGACCTCGAAGCCGACGTAGAACGGTTCGTCGAAATACGGCGGCTTTCCGAGAACGTCGCTGTACCACTTCTTCGCCGCTGCTAGGTCGGCGGCTGGATAGATCGCAGTGCGAAGCCCGAGGAACATGTCTCCTCTTCCCCTTGAACTGATGGTGGCTACTTGCCACCAGGGGAGGATGGCAGAGGCGTGCGACATCTGATTGTCGGAGTATCGCAGAAAATCTCGAATGGGGGCGGGTGTCTCAGAACCAGGTCGATGTCCACGGTGCCCGGTAGGAGGCGAAGAGCAACGATGCCTCGCGTAGCGCTCCCGGACGGTGCTCATCGATGCGTCCCGCCTCGGCGAGCACGCGAAGCGGCGTCCCGCCCGCATAGATGGCGCCGAGGGAATCGACGGGCATGGTGAGGTCCGCCTCGGCCTGCGTGCGGAAGCAGGTGGCGCCGTCCTCCGCTGCATCAAGCACGTAGCGGCCGTTGGCGAACCCGAGGCGGTCGACCACCTCGATGACCATCCTCTTCTCGGAGCCGTAGCGGCGACCGGACAGCGCTGCGCACACGTCGAGCACCCGGACCCAGACGAAGTCGTAGCGGCTGACCTGCCGCACCGCCCGACCGTCCGAGAGCAGATAGGGCAGCACTTCGTCGACAGGTCGATCGTGCGCTTCGATCGTCCGTACGAGGTCGATGCCACAGACGTACTGCCAAAGGGCTTCGTAGGCGTCCTCGTTGGTGGCGACCATCTCGTCGAGGTGGAGCAGGCCGTCCGGGATCATGTCCTGCCAAGTCGGATCGACCCGGTAGCGGACGTATCCCTCCGGTGACCCCGACTCCGACCGGTAGAGGGCGCAGTAGCCGGTCGGCTTCTCGTCGCCCGGCACCTCGATCTGGCGGAGCGTCCGGTCCCACCATCGGTCGGAGCGACGGATGGCGCCCGGCTGCACGGCACGCAGTCGCTCGTACAAAGGTGGTGCTTCCCGCCGAAGCGTCGCCAGGTCGATCTGTTCGACCGAACCCGCCGCCGCTCTGCGAAACCTCGAACCCCTCGTGTCGATCCGGTACTTCGCTCCCTCGACCGCCGGCCCATAGCCAAAACGGCCATAGATCGGGTACTCCGACGCGATCAAGATCCCAATCGTCTCGCCTCGCTCCGCCGACGCCTCGAGGTCGGCCGTGATCATCCGGGAGAGCAATCCGCGTCGGTGATGAGTTCCGAGGACCGTGACGTTGGTGAGAGCCGCCGCCGGGACCTGACCGCCTCCGGGCGCCGTGAACACGTTGGCGAAGGACCTGAGGGTGCCGACGACGCGCTCGCCGTCGAAGCTCGCCCAGGTGCGGCTGAGATCGACCTCGGGCAGGAACCAGTCGGCATAGCCGGGTGGGCTGTCGTGGAAGAACGTCGCGGCCATCGCCGACAACCAAGCGGCCAACTCCGTGGCTTCGATGGTCCTCACGTCGAGGGGCATTCTGCGACCCTAGTTGCGCCCTCAGTCCGACGCAGCGGTACTACTACGGGCACGCGGCCGATCTACGGATTCGAACCGCAGGCTGATGGCTCGTCTACGGGTTCGTACCGCAGCCGGACACCGTGACGACGGCACCCGAGTACCACTTGAAGGTGCCCGAAGCATTGTTGAGCACGTCGGCCTGGAACTCGCAGTTGCTCGTCGACGGCGTGGCGACCGTGAGGGTGCCGCTCTTCCCGCTGTCATGTCCGACGAGGGTGCTCGGCTTCGGCATCGTCCAGAGGCGGAGCAGCCAAGTGCCCTTCGATCCCGCCGGGATATGAAAGGTCGCCGACTGGGCGGTGATGGTCGGCTTCGCGTGAGGGGTCGACGCCGAGGCCGAACTGACCAGTCCCGGAAGCGCCCAGCTCGTGGCGACAAAGGCAACGCCGACTGAAAGACGAGTCATCGTACGCATGTCATCCCCCATGCAGTTGGTCAATCGCAGCACTAACGACCGCGAAGGGCGGTCTCTCGACCATACCACGTGGTCGCGCGGTCGCCGCCAGCGCCCCCGCGGGCCCACCGGTAGAAGCTGGTCAATGCGCCGACGGGCGTTTGCTCGAGCGGACGACTGCTCCTCGAATAGACCTGGGACTGTCAGACCCGGCCGGTACGATCGTTCCGTGCCCACGCCGACTGTCACTGCGCCCGCGTTCGGGACTGGGATATACAGCTTCCCAGAGGCCGCCCGAATCCTTCGCCTGCGCGCCTCGAGTGTGCGGGCTGGAACCCTTCGCCGGTGGATTGCCGGCCTCGCTCCGCCGAGTGTCGGTATCGGACCTGACGAATCGCGCCTGCTCTCGTTCCACGATCTCATCAGCTTGGAGGTCGTTCGGCGCTTCCGCCGGTCAGGTGTGAGCCTCCAAAAGCTCCGCAAGCTAGAAGTCGCGCTGGCCGACTCGCTGCCGGGTGTGGCTCGTCCCTTTGCCGAACGACGCTTCTTCACCGACGGTGCCGCGATCTGGGCCGATCTGGCCATGGCCGGTGGAGAGCCACAAGTGATCGAGCTGGTCGGCAGACGTCCCGGCCACTACGTGTCGTCACGCGTCATCGAGACGTTCGCGCAGGAGATCCGCTTCGGCGCTCGAAACGAGGCGGTTGCTTGGGAACTAACCAACCGCATCGAGATAGATCCGAACATCCAATTCGGAGAGCCCGTCGTGAAGGGTACGCGCCTCCCTATTGCCGTAATCGCCAGGGAGTTGGAGTCCCACGATCTCGAGCAGATTGCCGACTGGCACGCGATCGACGTGGAGGACGTCCGCGAGGTCCAGCTCCTCCTTGCCGGCTGAGCCCCGCTTCCTTCTGGACGAGAACTTCAGCCACTGGCTAGGGGAGCTGCTTCCTCGTTTCGGGTACGCCGTGGAGCAGGTCCAGAGGATCGCCGAGCTCGGCGAACCGCATCCGAGGATCCCGGGTCTACGGCACAAGGCGAGCGATGCGGATATCGCCGACTGGTGCGCTGAGCAGGATCGGATCCTCGTCACCTCCGACCAGGACTTCCGGAGCCGGGAACTTCGTGTCCGGCCATACCTCGGTCGGGGGGTGGACGTCATCCTCTGCACGCGCCAGCCAGCAGGCCTGCGCGAGCAGCTTGAGTTGATCGTCTTCAGCTACCCGCGCTGGCTAGAAGTGGTCGCAGGCTCGTCGCGGCACCCGCAACTGTGGCTCCAGCACCGACTTAGGGGCGGCCTCAAGATCGGCCGAACCTGAGGATGGACAGTGAGCGCTGGCTACCGCGGGAGGCGATGAGCAGCGAGCATTCCCATGGGTCCCGGCGCCTCCGCGCCGAGCTCGACGACCTTGGCACGCTGACCGAGAAGATTGCCCCGAGAACTTGCGGGTGGCTGGCTGGGCGGGCCGGCCGGCGCCCCCGGCAGTGGTGGCGCCCCCGGCAGTGGCGCCCCCGGCAGGACTCGAACCTGCGACGCACGGTTTAGGAAACCGACGCTCTATCCTCTGAGCTACGGGGGCTTACCTGGTCAACGGCTATTTCTCAGTTGGCGGCTCTGCCGCATCCCATAATCATCCCATAATCGGCTAGAGTCGCCTCATGGCGGGCGGATCGATACGAGAGCGTGCACCGGGTCTCTACGAGCTCCGGGTCTCGCTCGGGCGAGACCCCTTGTCCGGGAAGTACCGCTACATCAGCCGTGTCGTGCATGGCGGTAAGCGTACGGCTCAGAAGGAGCTCGCGAATCTCGTCACAGAGGCGGACCGGGGGGTTCACCCTCGTGCGAAGGTCACGATGCACGAGCTGATGGATCGCTGGCTGGAGCACTTGGAGCGGCTCGGCCGGTCGCCGAAGACCCTCGAGGGATACCGGAGCCTGATCAAGCACCGCATCGACCCGATGCTCGGCCACTACGAGGTGGGGAAGCTCGGGGCGGCCGACCTGGACGGCTTCTACGCCCGGCTGAAGAAGGACGGCCTCGCCGACCCGACGATCCACCACTACCACGCATGCCTGTCTGCGGCGCTGCGACAGGCCATGAAGTGGGGCTGGATCGACATCGCGCCGACCTTGCGGGCGACGCCTCCGCCGCTGCGCGGGCGTGAGGTGCGCCCTCCGACGCTTGATGAGCTGAGGTCGCTGCTCCTGGACCTGGAGCAGCGAGATCCGGATCTTGCGTCCCTCGCCTACGTGGCGGCGATGACCGGTTGCCGGCGGGGCGAGCTGTGCGCACTGCGCTGGTGCGACGTTGACCTGAGGGAGGCGACGGTGACGATCAGCAGGGCGATCTCGGAGACTCGCTCGCATGGCGTGATGGTCAAGGACCCAAAGACGCACCGATCTCGCCGACTCGCCTTGGACCCGTCAACGATCGAGGTCTTGCGGCTACAGCGGGTGCACGCCGACGAGCGGGCCGCTGTCGCCGACGTCGTCCTGAGTCGGGATGCGTATGTCTGGTCCGACGACGTGGCGTGTGCCGAACCTCGTCGGCCCGATTCGGTGACCCGCTCGTGGGCGGTGACAGCGAAGAAGCTCGGTTTGCAACGGATCCGATTTCACGACCTTCGGCACTTCGCCGCCACGGTCCTGGCTGGCGCCGGCGTCGACGTCAGGACAATCGCGGGCCGGCTGGGGCACGCCCATCCCGCGATCACTCTTCGGACCTACGCTCACTTCATGGAGGCCGCGGATCGCCGAGCGGCCGAGGTGATGGGCCGGCTGGGACTCGGTCCTGCAAGACTGCCGGTCGCCAGCTCAGTGGCTGAAGTGCCTTTCGAATATCCGACGATTACAGAACTGGTTCCGTGAGCGACGTTGAAACAGTTGTCGGGGATCGGCGCACGCGACGCCAGCCGCGGCCGCCGACGAGTCCGGCGCCGGGGCTCAACCGGGCAGCACGCCCGGGCACAAGAACGAGACCGGCGAGGCAGCTGACGCGAAGACGCACTACCGATGGCGGAGGGCTGGATGATTGCGCGCACCCGCCGCCTATCGTGAGCCGACCTGTGGGCTCAGAAGTTGACGGTGACCCGACGAGATGGAGGTTGGAGCGGCACAATGGTCAAGGTGAGCATCGGTGAGGAGCTGATCGAAGAGCGCCGCCGGCGCCGACGGGCGGGCGATCCGCGCATCACTCCCGAAGGCCGCGAGCTGCTCGTCCGGCTCGTCGAGGGCGACCTCGTCGACGAGTTCCAGGCTGCCCTCGAAGCCATCAGCGCCGCCGACCCACTGGTGGGCGGCGGCAGCACTGGCGACGACTCCGACAACTGACACGCCCAGCTCATCGTGATCGTGGTCGACGAGTACCTGGCGGTCCGCGTCGTGCTCGGGCGCTGGCCGGACGCCTTGCCCGACGAGGACCTGGCCCTGCCAGCCAGTCGCCACTGGCGGCTCCTGCAGGCGCTGCACCACCCGCGAGGAGGCCAGCTCTCGCAGATCCTCGACCCGCTCGGCGAGTTCGATCGCGCTGCGCTGCGCTTCCCGCACCCCGAGGTGCTGCAGGTCCTCGACACACGACCGCTGCTCGACCAGGCAGCCCAGATCGCCGGGCGCTTCGGTGGTGGGTGGCTGATCGCCGAGAACCTGGCGGCGGGACGAGCGCACGGACGCCAGCTGTGGTTCGCCAGACAGGCGAACGTTGGCCGAGTGATCGAGCATGCGGCTCGTGAGCTCGGCATCGCCGTGCACGTGGTCGACGCCTGAGGCGCGACACCCGGTTACTCACCGTCCGGCGAGCACGCCGGGTGCACTTCTCTCGCTGGCGCGGGGAGCACCTTCACGTTACGGGACGAGGAGCGCCTCCTCACCTGCCGCAACGGCGGTCCGGAGCGCCGTTTCCCACGCTCGAGCTGAGGCTGGTGGGAAACTGGCCGGGTGACCGTGAGGCGATCGACGAGGGCCGCTGTGGTGCTAACGGTCATCCTTGCCGTGCTCGGCATCATCGCGCGCGTGCTCACGGCCCTCGCACCAGCCGCGGGCGCCGTCACCGTTTCCCGGACCGCCGCGAACCTCAACGGACATAAGGGTTCTCGAACCCTTCATTTGTCAGCGGGATCCTCAGCGAAGACGACCACCGTCCTCCTCGTTCTAACCGAGAGGGCCGTTCCCCGCCCACCCTACCCGCCCCTTTCTTCCTCAGCCGCCTTCAACCCCTGGCAGCAACCCACGTTAGGCGCCGCGTCAATCCCTATCCATGAGATCCACGTCCTGACGTTCGGCATTCTCCGAGCTCAGGGTCCAAGAGCACCCCCCTGCACCTACGACCCGTCGCGGTTCACAGATGGCGGCGGGGACCCGGTGAACGAGGGGGATCCGAGCGGGCTCTGTCCAGGGGAGTGGTACTGCGGCATCGAGAACGTCGCCGTCAGCACATGGCACCACGTGTACAACGCTTGGAACTGCCTCGAATCAGCGTGCTACATAACCAAACAGGGAGCCGGCAACTTCTTCGCAGGCATTCAGAACACCATCAACTATCTGTCGGGGTTGTCGGCAGTCCCGATCCCGTATCCGTGCTACTCCGGCGCCTACGACCTCGGGGTTTCGTTCCTTACGCTGCGCTGTCACTGGTCCCCGGAGTCGCCGAGCTGGGCGCTGGCGGCGCCGAAGCGATCGAAGCGAACTATGGGGATCTTGTCACAGCTCAAGCCGCAGGGGGCGGAGCGACACCCCTCGATGAGTTGGCGACGCCGGGATCGGAGCTGGATCCTGCTGATGCAGGTGGGCAACTCACAAGAGCTGGCCGCGCCTATGCCAAGGCAGGTGAGGTCTTTGGGCCTACCGCAGGTGGGCCAGCAGCAGTCAACGAGGCCGGCCAGAACGCTCTCGAACAGATCCTGACCAACCCCGACACGACAGTAGAAACCATGGGGGGTGGGCGGTTCGCCGGCGGACTCAAGATCGTGTCTCCGGACGGCATCGGTGTCGTGTACAGCCCAGACGGAACCCTCGAGTACTTCGGACGGTTCTAGCCATGGCGTTCGAGATCTTCAAGGCGTTTCCTCCGGATCGTGAGGGGCCTGTGGCAGAGCTCAACGTTCGCCATGACGGGCTGGTCGACATTCCGGTAGAGATACGACGCGAGAAGGGGGAACTGCGGATTGCGATCTTCGCCCGGAAGAGTGGGGTTGCATGGGACTATCCCCTCGCAGAGTTCCTCGAAGCCGTCCAAAAGGCTGTGGAGTCTCTGGGGGAAGAGTGACCCCTTGATCACCTAAGTCACTTGATTACTGTAGGGAAAGTCATCACAGAGCAGCTCAGCGCCACTTTCTGCCTCTGACCGCCACGGCGGCTGGAGTGGGCGGTCCGCTTCCTCGTCCGGTCCGGCGGCACCGACGCTCCGCACCTCCTCGACGGCAACCCGAGCGGAGCAAGGGGCGCCAGCACCAACCTCGCCGGCCGCGGCGGCCGCAGCCACCACGGTCGGGCCGGGGCGGCGGCGCCAGCCGATGCTCCGGCCCGCCTTCGGATGGGGAGAGAAGATCTCCTTGTCCGCCATGCGCTCCCGTGGCGCCAGCTGTTGCCAGCGATCACAGTGACGATCGGGACTGGCTACCGGTCGCCGTCAGACGGCACGGGCTGAGCTGACCGGTTCTCGCGAGCACTCGGGATGGCGGCGAAGGCGTGGAGCGAACGGCGGCAACCGGCGCGCCCGCGGCCTGTAAAAAGGTCGCGCGAACTGCATCCAGGAGATCATCGTGAGCGTCCAACCGCGCGCCGCAGAGTCAGAAGCGGCTGAGGGAGGAGCCACCGGCTCGTCGAAACCTCGGCCTTCTCGCGCCGTGACCCGGCCCGGGGGCGGGGTCACACAGGGTCACCAAGGTGAGCCGCCGGTCGTGTACAGGTCGAGCCGGTGTTGCCCTTCCACTCGCGGACATTGGCTGGGAGTCGCGCGGCCGTTACCCTCACGACATGAGACGCGTAGGACGCCTGGTGCCTTCGGTGGCGGTTCTTCTGGCGACCCTGGCACTCAGTTCGTGTGGCGGCGGACCCCAGGTCGGGTCCGTCGTAGGGATGATCCGTCTAGACGGGGGCGGGGCGAAAGCCCCCTGCGGGTCGAGCGCCTGTGCCTGGAACCGGGCACCGTCACCTTCGCGTCGGAGGCGGCGAACAAGAAGGTGGCCGCCCCGACGTGAGGGTTCCGCGTTGTACTTCCCGCGGGCACGTACCAGGCTCATGCTGGCGTCCAGGTCATGCTCTTTGGATGTCAGAACCGGGCAGTCGTGGTGGCCGCGGGCCGGACGACGACCGTGGATCTGCGGTGCCCCTTCCCCTGATTGGCTCCTCGGTTCCGGTTTCTCAGCGGGGGTGCGTGCGGAATGGCTCTGCCTCCGCCTCTGGCGGCGGTGGCTCGAGGGGGAGGGGCTGACCAAGCCAGCCGGTGGCTGGCTTGTCCCAGTGTCCCTGCGTAACAGGCTCGGGCTGTAAAGCCGCACCGTCGGGCCACACGTGGCCCGCCTCGGCTTCGCCGTCGGCTTGACAGCCCTACCCGATGCATGCCGGGCAAGGCACCGACCGCGTCGGCTGACGGCGAATGGAGCGTTGCAGCTCAAGCCGCCTTGTACAGATCGCTGTACAGGTACTTGTAAAGGTCCACCGTGACCCGCGCGATCGGGGAGCCTCGCACACCCACGCGAACTTCTGAATGGGGCACCTGGCCCCGTCGCAGCTCATCCGTCGGATGTTGTCGCGGTCGTTGTCGACGAACTGTGTTGGCGATCACTGAAAATCGCGATCTGTGATCACACGAAGTCGCGATCCGCGATCAGCGAAAGTTCGCGATCGAGGGTCGCTGGCACTCCTCGGGGCAGAGCCTAGCGACCACCCCCTTTGCCCGTCTGGTCCTGTGGCTTGTCGACAGTGAGCACCGCCTCGGCGAGCGCCCCGTGCTCGCGGATGCGCCACGACGGACCTCGGATGTTGAACACGATGGCGCTGTGCATGAGCCGGTCGAGGATGGCGGCGGCGACGACGGCATCGCCGAAGAGCTCGCCCCATTCGGGCAAGCCCCGGTTGGTGGTGACCGAGGGTGGGTGGCCTGCTTGTCGTAGCGGGGGTTGATGACGTGGAAGAACGCGGCGGCAGCCTCACGGGCCATGGGGAGGAGCCCGACGTCGTCGACGACGAGGACGGTGGGGGCGGTGTAGGTCCGCAGCTTGGTGGTCCAGGTCCCTTCCACCCTGGCCCGGGCCAGGGTGTTGCACCATGTCGTCGGCGGTGGTGAAGTAGCCGCGGTAGCCGGCCTCGACGGCCCGGGTGGCGAGCGCCACGGCGAGGTGGGTCTTGCCGCAGCCGGGTTGGCCCAACAGCAGATCGGCCGGTCCTCGGCGATGAAGCGCAGGGTGGCGAGGTCGGCGACGAGTTTGCGGTCGACGGAGGGCTGGAAGTCGAAGTCGAAGTCCTCGATCGTGCGCCGGTAGGGGAAGCGGGCGTAGCGCAGCCGGGCCGCAGGCGCCGGTTGGTGGTGGCCGAGGCCTGCTCGGCGATCACCGGCCAGGTACTCGACGTGGCTCCAGCCGTCGGCCTTGGCTTGTTCGGCGAGGGTGGCGAAGCACTCGGCGGCCCGGCCGAGCTGCAGGTAGCCGAGGTCGTCCTTCAGCTGCTCGTAGGCGCGACGGTGTCGGTCATCGGCAGCTGCCCGTGGAGTCGAGCCGCCGTAGCGAGCGGCCAGGTCGAGCCTCGACGTCGTAGTCGCCCTCGCCGAGCTCGAGTCGTGCCGAGGTCGCCGCCGGGCCGGTCGCCGTTGCCGGTGATCAGCGTCAGCTGCGGGCGGGGCCGGCCGAGGGCGATGGCCTCGGCGGCGGCCCGGTGAGCCGGGTCCCACACCGGCTCGGTGGCGCCTCGGCGCAGGTCGTGACGGCCGACGACGGCGAGTGCCGAGGTGGATCTCGAGGATCTGCGAGTCGACCTCGACGCGGAGGTGACCCTCTGGCCGAGCGCCTCGGGGCGGACCGAGTAGGCAACGCCCTGCCACTCGACGAGCGGCAGGCGCGGATGCACCCGGCGGTCCTCGACATAGGCGGTGTCGAAGCGGCGGCGGGGCAGGGCCCGCAAGAAGCGCGTTCTCTGAGGCCAAGCGCTCGGCGGGGGCGCACCGGTGGTCGAGTGCGGACGGGGATGGACCCGGTGGCCAGCACGAGCCCGCGCGTGGTTGAGCTCGGCGACGCTCGCCGGGGCGGCCCGAGGGCGTCGCAGCTCGTTAGGAACGTCTCTTTCAGGTCCCGGAACGGCCGCTCCATCTTGCCCTTGCGCTTGGCGTCGCCCGGCCTGGCAGGCGCCGGATCTCGATCGCCGTGGTGGCGGGCGAAGTCGACCGCCGGCGGATGCAGCTTGAACCGCCGCCCTGCGAGGTGCCGAGCGCCCCCATCCGGTCGGTGCGGGCGACTCGGGACCCCGCCGGCCGCCTCGAAGAACCGACACCAGCCCCTCGAAGGTGTGCTCCCGGTCGACGAGGGCGAACCACCACAGCCGCCAGCGGGACCAGCACAAGATGGCGCCGAAGCACTGCACCTCCCGAGCCCCCAACGCTCCGTCCAGGCGCTGCAGTCGGACCAGTCGAACTGGCATTCCTCGCCGGGCGCGGTCTCGATCGGCACGCTGACGCGCCGGTGCGGCACCGAAAGCGCGGGCCGCGCCGATCGCGCAGGTGGCGGACCACCGACGGGTAGCTGCCGGTGAAGCCCTCGGCCCGGATGATCTCGAACACGCTCGTCGCCAACAGCGCCGGCGCCGCGGTCAGCAGCTCGGACGATCCGCGCCGCCGTCTGCTCGTCGATCACCGCCGCCGCCGGTGCAACGCCCGCCTCGCCGGCGGGCCGCCGGCCTCCAGCCACTTCGAGATCGTCGCCGGGTGATAGCCGAGCTCCTCGGCGATCTCGCCGATCGTCATTCCCTGACGGCGCATCGCCAACAGGTCCATGTACTCCTCCTGGGTCATCATGCGGGGTGGCTCCTCCGGTTCTCGGTGCTTGGTCGCCCGAGAGACTGGAGGGGCCGCTCGCTCCGCTGGTGGATGGTCTCAGTGAGGAGTGCTGGCTCTTCTCAACCGCGACTTTCGTTGATCACAGATCGCGAGTTCGCGGTGATCGTGGAACGCGAGATTCGTTGAACGCCCAACAAACTGCGCTTCGCGATCGATGTCGCGGTTGGTCGGCGTTCGCCGAACGCCGCCATGAGGACCCTCCCTTCAGCACGAGCTGGGCGGCGAAGCGCTACATGGCGAGGCGAGCGAGGAACGACTCCAAGACATGCAGCTGCAGCCACTCGTCAACCGGCCGGCGGTCGTGGCGGGCTAGGCATCGCAAGTCGAGGAAGGCGCCACCCGCCGCAGTCGCGCAGGAGGGGGCTCACAGGCGCCAACATAGGAGATAGATGTCGGGTGATCAGATCGCCAACATTGACGTCGACGTGGAAGCCCCACACCCTTCTTCGCGCCGTCGAGAGATTCAAGGGACAGGCCCCCCTTGCGCACCCCCTTCCGACTAGCGCTAACCTCTAGGAGATTATCTCCTTCACGCTTCTCCGAGGAAGGGGTGAGCCGTGGGTTTGTCCGAGGACCGACCGAGCAGGGGTTCCTTCAGCGCGTGACCCCGGTCGCTCGCCTCGGGCTCGCGTGCCTTCCGGTATACACCCTGCTAGCTCTCGGGGACGCCGGCGCCGTCGCGGACAGCGCTTGACAGGTATTCGAGCGTCGACACACGAGTGGGAAGACTACAAGAAGTAGCCCGACAGAGGAAGCTGATGTGATGCGATCTCTACGCCGACTAGGCATACGAAGCCTCATCATCGTACTAGCTCTGCTAACTGTCGGAGCGGTCGTCCTTACGAAAGTCTCGAGATCGGCGGTCATAAGTCAGACTCCCCGGACTGAACTCAACGGAAGCAGTGCCGCCGCATCGAACCAAGGTGACATCTATCACGGCGTGAACCAGAACGTGCTTCAAGCCTGCCTGAGTGCCGGCGGTCCGTGCATCCGAAGCGTGCCTGGCCTAGCCGCCTGTATGCGGACATACCATGCCTGCAATCGGAGAGCACGACAGACCATGAGCCATGGCAATCCTCTGCTGCAGCCAGCGACACCTGGAGCGCCGCTTATGTCCGAGGCGCAAGCAATACACGAGGCCGCGGGATTTGGGCCGAACGTAGCTGGCACCGGCTCCGAGATGATGCCCTATTCATCTGTGAGTCAAGTTGACCCCACGCTTGTAGGACCTATGGCGACGTCAACACGCGAGGTCTGGGTTGTGTCCGTATATTTCAAGCAGGCCACGGTTGCGGGCGACTCGCAGCTTCCCTCAGGTGACCTTCCATCGGCAATCGAAGGGTATACAGTTGTCATAGACGCAGAGACTGGTGTTGAGACTGACTACGGCCTGAGTCCAGACTTGCCCATCGGAATGACAGATCGAGATGCACCGCGGCGAGTGCCGTAGCGGCTCGGCCGCAATCGGCGTCGACGCGTCTCTAGGCTGGGCGGCAGATAAACTTCAGGTGCCCCTGGGTCCGTGAAACGCGGTGATCGGATCGCTCTGTTCTCATTGGCGGGGATTGGTTCTCTTGATATGCCTGCTGGCGCCGGCCCCGACGCCGCATGTCGGTCTCGGCGCTCGCCAGCCATGCCTTGGCCGAAGCCTTGAATTCGACAGTCTTTGTCCGCTGGCGGCCGTTCGGGTCGCGGTAGCGAGCTTCCCAGCTGGTTGGCTACCAGGGGACTTGCGCACTGATTCCATGCCTGGCTCCTGCTTGCGCGGACCGACATCAGGGCCAGCGGCGGGAGAGTCGTTGTCGACGAAGTGAGCTTGCAGATCGACGTCGAGGGTTGGTCGGCAGTTCGCCGAACGCCGCGATAAGGACTCCTCCCTTCAGCACATGCTGGGCGGCATAGCGCGACAAGGCGAGGCGAGCGAGGAACGATTCCAAGACATACAGCTGCAGCAACTCGTCAACCGGCCGGCGATCGTGGCGGGCCAGGGCTCGCAAGTCGAAGAAGACCCGACCTGCCACAGTCGCTCGAGAGGTAGCGGTCACAGCAGAACCTCCAAGGCTCGCCGTAGCGCCGGTTCGGCACGCGGGAATAAACGGGCCAACTCGATCAACTGGGCTGGGTTCCGACCTGGACGGCCGAGCCAATGGCGTAGTGCCTCCCACGCAACGTCGCTGCCTTCGATGTGTCGGAGTCGGACGGCGTCGATCAGCGACCGCTCTGCCGAGTACAACCCGATGGCTCGACGTGAGCCGACGTCCAGCTCCGTACGCCCGATTTCGAAGGTGGATCGCCCGAACTGATGGATGCGGCAAGGCGCCCGTAGGGATGGCCGAGTGGCTCCTCGCGGGATCGCGATGTCGATGGCTGGAGGGATGGCGTCAATCAGACCGTGGCGAGCGAGCGCAGTCTCGAGGCAAAGCGTCGCACGTGGGACGCGCTCGGCGATCTCGACCAAATCCCAATCTGCGGGCGACGAATCGGCCCAGCGGTAGACCCCGCCGCCGAGCGCTTCGATGTCCCCGCGGTCCCGCAGACCGTATAGCCGCTTGTCCCCGACACCCGCTCGCCTGGCCTCGCCATAGGTGAAGGTGTCGCCGAGGTGATCGCGGAGGTCGGCGACTTGAACTGACGTCATGGAGGAAAGCATACCCACATCGGCCTGTGATGGGTATGATGTCCTCTCGCCGGCGGCCACCTCGCTCACCGCCTGAAGCATCGAGTGCTCCCCGGCGGCCCGCTGGGACCTCGGCGGCGACAGGCTCGGTCACGTCTCGGAGCGCACCGAGCGGACCGGCCGTACCGGCCGCCGTCCATCCCATAATTCATCCCATAATTTCGGGCCGAATCAGCCGACGAGGCGCGACTCGAGCCGATAGGAGCGGACAATAAGCCCAGCTCAGGCCACATGGAGCTTACGCGGCCCGACCCCGCCGACAGCCTCGGAAGCCTTAGGAAACCGACGCTCTATCCTCTGAGCTACGGGGGCTTGCGTGGCCAAACTCGGCGACCGGGCTTCTGATCGCCTCGGTCGAACCAAGCTATCCCACGCCGTAAGCGCCCCCCTGCCGGCCCGAGTCGTCCGCGAGTCCCACCTTCAGGTCGCTCGGCGCGCTCGAGTTCGCAAGCCGGCATGCGACCGGGTGTCCCGCAACCGTCACGTGACGTAGCGTCGGCTGCGCGCATTCGGATCGTCCATGAAGGGAGCATCGGTGATGGCGGCCAAGAGGGGCTTCGTCCCGGAGGACATCTGGAACCTGCGGACGGTCGCCGACCCGCAGGTCTCGCCCGACGGAACGCGTGTCGCCTATGTGGTGGGCGCTCCTGATCGGGAGACCGACAAGGCCTTGGCGACGATATGGGTGGTCCCCGCGGACGGTTCGGCGCGCGCGCGAAGCGCTTCACGGCTGGACCGGAGGACAGCTCACCCCGCTGGTCGCCCGATGGCACCGCCCTCGCCTTCATCGCCGATAGGGGTAAGAGCCCGCAGCTGTACGTCGCCCCGCTCGACGGCGGTGAGCCGGTCTGCCTCACTCGCATGCCCTACGGCGTCTCGCAGCCAGCCTGGTCCCCCGACGGCAAGATGCTGGCGTTCGCGGCCAGAACCGGCGACTGGAAGAAGCCCGATGAGAAGACGGCGGTGGAGAAAGCTGCGCCGCGCGTCGTCACAGACCTCTACAACCGTTACGACGGAGTCGGCTGGTTCGACTCGCGCAGGAGCCACCTGTTCGTCGTTTCGAGGGGCGACAGCGCCGGGCAGCCAGACCCGATCCAGGTCACCGGCGGCGACTGGGACGACCTGGAGCCTGCTTGGTCTCCTGATGGCAAGGAGCTGGCATTCGTCTCCGACCGGTCCCGGACTCGCCACGACGAGGTGCACCGGGACGTCTGGGTGGTGCGCGTGCCGAAGAGCGGTCGGGCGAAGCCTCGTCGCCTGACGCGTGGGCTTGGCACGTCCGCTTCCCCTCGCTGGTCACCGGACGGCAGGACCATCGCCTACCTCGGTCACGAGCACGAGGACGGCTTCTCGGATCTCAACACGCACCTTCTCGTCGTCCCCGCCGCCGGCGGGAAGGATCCTCGGTCGGTGAGCGAGTCCTTGGACCGGACCGTGTGGGGCCTCTTGTGGGCGACCGGCACCGCACATGCCTGGACAGGCGGCGACGAGCTCATCTTCATCGCCGCCGACGCCGGGCGGTTGTCCGTCTACCGGACGGCGGTGGAGAAGCCACAGCCGAAGTTGGTGATTGGAGGGGACAGGCAGATCGCCGCCGTCCACGAGGCGAAGGGGACGCTGGCGTTCACGTCCCAGTGGCCATCCAGCGCTCCCGAGCTCTATTGCAGGCGCAAAGGGACTGGCGGTGATCGCCGGATCAGCGATGCGAATCCCGAGATCCGCGCGCTTCGCCTCGCCACGCCGCGGCGCATCTCGCACACGTCGCCGGACGGGCTGCGCATCGAGTCGTTCGTGCTCGACCCGCCGCCGCGCACGACCTCTCGCGCCAAGGCCGTCGGCAGGACCGCACCGAAGAAGCCCGTGCCGAGACCGACCGTCCTCGAGATTCATGGCGGCCCACACTCATGGCATCCGCAGGCGGCACTGCTCGCCCTCTACCAGAGCCTCGTGACAGCCGGCTATTCAGTCGTGCTGGTGAATCCACGTGGCAGCCACGGCTACGGCGAGGAGTTCGCCGGCGCCTGCGTAGGCGATTGGGGCGGAGGTGACTACGAGGACCTGATGGCCGTGATCGACCGCCTCGTGGCGGGAAAGGCGGCCGACCCTCACCGCCTCTACGTGTGCGGCTATTCGTATGGCGGATACATGACGAGCTGGGTGGTCGGGCAGACGAATCGCTTCGCGGCGGGTTGCGTGTCGGCGCCGGTCACCGACCTCGCCAGCATGTGGGGAACGAGCGACATCCCCAACTTCGCGTCGCACGAGGTGGGCGGCTTCCCCTGGGATCGACCCGATGTCTTCGCGAAGAGATCACCCGTCGCCTACCTCGCCGACATCAGGACGCCACTGCAGATCTTCCACTGGGAGGGTGACCTGCGCTGCCCGGTCGGCCAGAGCGATCAGCTCTTCCAGGGGCTGCGCAAGCTCGGCAGGGAGGCCGTGATGGTGCGCTACCCGGGCGGGTATCACATCGTCCGCGCCCCATCTCAGATGGTCGACTTCGTTGCCCGTCACCTGGAGTGGTTCGAGACCCATCAGCGGTGACCTCCTGACGGCGGTCGGCACCGTCCGATCGTCCGCTGGCTGAAACCATCCCCGCGAGGTCAATCGAGGGGGGTTCACCTCTATCAACACGCGGGTGTCGTGGTCAGCATGGACGCAGGGAGCGGAACGTCGCTGTCGATCACGGGAGCCGGGCTTCGCTCGCCCTCAGCATTGTCGTCAACGAGACGTCACAAAGAGGTAGGACTCATGGCTCGGTCAAAGAAGCTTCCCGTGCGCGTCGCTCAAGTCGGCCTGGTTGCTGCAGCGGGACTTGCCGCGACGCCCGGGTCCGTGGCAGTGGCGGCAACGGGTCTTCGCGCCGCCGCGACCACACCCGCCAAGACCTACGCCTGTTACTCGGACTCGACCGACGAGTTGTTCTTCCTGAACTACCCGACAGTCAAGACGTGCAAGACGGGCGAGACGCTGATCTCGTGGAACACCCAGGGTCCGCAGGGCGCGCAGGGCAAGGCCGGGGCACAGGGGGCGCAAGGCAAGGCCGGTGCACAAGGTGCACAGGGCGCCACTGGGTCCCAAGGAGCAAAGGGGTCCCAAGGCAGTGCCGGCCCACAGGGCAGCACTGGTGCACAGGGATCGACCGGTGCCAAGGGTGCGCAAGGCTCGGTAGGTGCGCAAGGCGCCGCGGGGGCTCAGGGCGCTCAAGGCGCACCCGGCGCCCAGGGGCCGGCGGGCGGCGCCGGAGAGACCTATTTCGTGAGGCACAGTCCCTTCGGGTCGATCCAGAGTGGCTTCCACATCGTCGCCTCGATTCCGAGCGCCACACCCGGGTACTACGACGTGACCGGCACCGCGTATGTCTACCCCTATCCCGGCACGAACGGGGCCGGGGCGGATCGGTGTTGGATCGGGACCGACGGGAGCGGGGGCACCCTCAACCGGCAGACCAACTACGGATACACCAGCGAAGCCAGCAAAGGGGGTAACCTGGGCCAGAACTACAACAACCTCGCGACGGAGACTGGCCTGGTGGCGCTCGGCCGCAGCTCTCTGCTGATCGAAGGGTGCTCCGGGACCAACTCGAACTCGGCGAGGGTCTCCAACGTCGAGCTGGTCGCTCAGGCGGTCACGAACTTCAATGGCCCCATGTCGCACCTGAGCCTGGCCCGGCCGACGAACAGGTTCCACGGCAAGCGGTCCTCCCGGTCGTAGGGCTCGAGCGCTCAGGCTCGAGTGGGCCATAAGGCCACAAGCTGTAATCCCGCTGCGCCACCCCCCGGCCGGGTGGCACTATCGGGACCGTGGAGACGCACCTCGCCACCCGCGAGACGCTCAGGGCGTGACAGGGAGCTGGCCGAGGTAGACGCCTTCCTCGACGCCGCCGGCGATGGATTGCGGGCGCTCGCGCTGACGGGACATGCGGGAATCGGCAAGACGACGGTATGGCGCGAGGGAGTAAGCCGCGCCGAGTGCCGCGGCCTGAAGGTTCTTCGAGCGCAGCCCGTAGAGCCCGAGCGAGCACTGTCATTCGCCGGCCTGGCAGACCTGCTGAGCGATCTCCCGGATCGCTACTTTGCCGCATTGCCCACGGTCCAGAAGAAGGCACTCGACGCGGCGTTGCTGCGGATAGACACATCTGCGGCCGGCGAAGATCAGCGTGCCGCCCCCGCCGCCGTTCTGTCGGTTCTCAGGAGACTCGCTGAGGACGGACCACTCCTCTTGGCCGTGGACGACGCCCAATGGCTCGACCAGGCGACAGCCGACGCCCTTTCTTTCGCAATACGTCGCCTGCCGGGAAGCGGTATCGCAGTGCTCACATCAGTTCGCAGCGGTGGCGATCTCCGGCCCCAGACATTCGATCTTGCGCTACCCGTCGACCGCCGCCGGGACGTCTGGCTCGGCCCGCTGAGCGTGGCCGTCCTCAGGGAGCTCGTCAGGACCCAGCTGCGCGAGCCCGCTGCCGAGGTCGACGCTGGTCCGCATCGCGGAGGCGTCGAGCGGGAACCCTTTCTATGCCATGGAGATCGCACGCGAGCTGGGCCGCGTCGGCGTTCCCGGACCCGGTGAGGCCCTGCCGGTCCCGGGCGAGTTGCAGGCCCTCGTCTCGTCACGAATGCGGCGCCTGCCTGCCACCACCACCGAAGCGCTCTTGATGGCCGCCTCGATGTCGCAACCGACGATCGCGATCCTGGACGTAGCGGCACTGGGGCCGGCGGAGGAAGCGGGGATCGTGTCGGTCGGCGAGGGCGGTCGGATCCGTTTCGTCCATCCCTTGCTGGCATCGGCAGTGAGGGAATCAGCCACGGCCGCCAAGCGAAGATCTGTCCATAGCCGCCTGGCGGACTTGTTGAGCGACCCCGAGGAGCGGGCACTCCACCTGGCCATGGCATCGACCGGCCCGGACGAGGATGTCGCGCGAGCTCTGGAGGAGGCGGCGGCCCGCGCCTCGGCGCGGGGAGCGAAGGCCGCTGCGGCTGATCTGGCGAGACGGGCCCTCGAGCTCACCCTCGACCAGCGCAGCGAGGCAGCGCTCCGGCGGACAGAAGCCTTCGTCGACAGCCTCATCTACACGATGGTTGACCTTCCCCATTCGTTGTGCGTGCTGGAGCGGACATTGGCGTGGTGCCCTCCCGGCAACCTACGCGCCAAATTTCTGTTTCACCGCGCCGTGCTCGATCGCGACCTCGGGAAGGTCGACCACGGAGTCAGGCTCTGCGAGGAGGCCCTGGCGAACGCCGAAGACCCGCAGTTGGCCGCCCAGATCCACTTCCAGCTGATCTACCTGCGGGTAGAAGACGCCGAGTTCGGCATGCGTCATTGCGCGGCGGTCCTCGAGATCCTCGACTCGGAGAGGCACCCGGGTCTCTACGCGCAGGCAGTGTTCCATCTCGCATATCTGCGGCTCCTGCTCGGGCATGGAGCCGACGATGCGGCGATCGCCCGCGGTCTCGAGATCGAGAGGACGGCAAAGGAGCGGGGCTATCTCGACCTGAGCCCCGTGCCCGTGATCTGGCCGCTACTCGAGGACGACCTCCCTGCCGCCAGGCGAACACATCTCGCACAGCTGGATTGGGCTCGGCAGGTGGGCGAGTACGGGCTCGAGATATCGATGGCCTACTACCTCTCGGGCATCGAGCTCTTGAGCGGAGACCTCGATGCCGCCGATGTGTGGGCCGATTCACTGGCCGAGATGCTCGAGCAGACCGAGTCCAACCGCTACATGGCCTTGTACCTGGTGGCCAAGGGACAGATTCAGCTTCACAGGGGTCGCGTCGCCGAAGCGGTGTCCACCTTGCGGGATGCGATCGACAAGCATCAGGTGTCGGAGCGGGGGAGCGAGCCCGCCGTGTTGAGCTTCCTCGGCCAGGCGGCTTTTGCGGCGGGGGACCTGGAGGAAGCAGCGACCCAGATGTTGGCGGCGCGGCGGGCTCTCGACGAGATGGGTCAGGTCGAGCCCGCCCAGTATCGTTTCGACCCCGACCTCGTCGAGGCGCTGATCGGGCTCGGCCGGCTCGACGAAGCGGCGGCTGAGGTGGCTCGGCTGGAGGAGAGGGCGAAGGTCTTCCCGCGGCCCTGGCTACTGGCGGTGTCTGCTCGCTGTCGCGGAATGCTGTATGCGGCGAGCGGCGACCTGGAGGCGGCGGCAGCGAGCTTGGACATCGCCTTGGGTCACCACGCGAGCCTGGAAATGCCCTACGAGAGAGGGCGCAGCCTGCTCGTCCATGGGCAGGTGCTCCGCCGGCGCAAGGAGCGGCGAGAAGCGCGAGCGGTGCTGCAAGAGGCCGTCGATAGCTTCGAGTCGGCAGGCTCTCGACTTTGGGCCGACCGGGCGCGCGACGAGCTCCGCCGCGTGCCCGTGCGGCGGGGCACGGAGGGGCTGACGCCGACAGAGGAAGAGGTGGCGAGGCTGGCCGCCGCCGGCCTGACGGTGAAGCAGATCGGTGAGCGAGCCTTCATGAGCCCGAAGACGGTCGAAGGCAACCTCGGGCGGATCTACCTCAAGCTCGGCGTGCACTCGCGGGCAGAGCTGGGGCGGGCAATGTCGGAGCGGGAGCCCGCCCATCAGAGGAGCTAGAAAGGGCTGCGCGTCCATGCCGGCCAGCCGGCAGCATCGGGACCGGCTCTTCAGGCGAGCTGTCGAACTGCATGGGGACGCCAGGGCGGTGGCGGAGCGGGCACGCCCCCTCTACGAGCGGCTGTACGAGTCACGGGTGGTTCTGTAGCCGTACGTCAGGCACCCGCGAGGCAGCCGGAGCAGAGGCCGATCACGGCGAAGTGGTGCGGATCGATGGTGAACGCGTAGCGCGCCAGTGCTTCCCCGGCGAGATCCTCGAACAACTCGTCCGGCGCCTCCCACATCGCCCCGCACGTCTCGCAGACGAAGTGGCCATGAGCTGACGCGGCGAGGTGATAGGTGGCGGGACCGTGGCCGAGGTGGGCGTGAACTACGAGGCCGAGACGCTCGAGCTCGTCGAGGTTCCGGTAGATGGTCGACATGTGCACATCGGGCGCTCGCTCCTGGACGGCGGCTGCGAGCTCCTCGGCGGTCTTGTGACCGGAGGCGTCGTAGAGCGCTTCCAGAAGCACCCGCCGGGCAGTCGTGACGCGCAGCCCTCGTGCGCGCAGGTCTGCCAGCACCGCGTCGACGTGGCGATCCCGGTCCGCCCGTTCGAGGGAGCTCACCCGGGTGCCCTTGCCCGTGCGCCTGGGTACAGCCCCATGCATCCCGCCGGGGGACTCTGAGGCGGCACGCATGCGGCAAGCTTACGGCGACCTGGTGGCGTTTCGGGGTGTTAGGTCCGCCGCCCCGGGCCGATGTCGAGCGACTCGAGGGTGAAGCTCAATCGACCTCGAGCTCGATCCTCACGGGTAGGTGATCGGAGTTGCCGGTTCTCACGACAGCGGCCCGGCGGACGTCGATGCCACGGACGAGCAGATGATCCGCTTGTGCGATCGGGCGCCAGGCCGGCCAGGTCCTGCCGCGGACTGCGCGCCGCCAGCCCGGCAGCAGCATCACGACCGGCCAACCGAACAGGTTCATGTCGCCCCCGAGGACGGCGCTCCCACCAACGTCCTCCAGTTCCCGGCGCAGTTTTCGAAACTGCACCGGCGACCCCTTGCTCAGGTGTGACATGTGCGTCCCGATCACGGTCAACGGGGCGCTCCCTGTGGCTATCCGGGCAAGCAACGCCTTGCGCCCGCTGGAATCGCGACGCAGGCGCCCAAGATCGATCTCCCGGGTGTCGAGCACGGAGAGACGCGAGAGGACGGCGAAGCCCCACATCCCCCCCTCGCTCGAGCGGCCCTGAGTCTGGCGCAGCCGTCTGGCGACTCTGCGCCGCGCCGACACGCCTGCCAGGCGCAGGGCTGCGCACGCGTGATCGGACGGTCGTGGGCCCCACGTCGAAGGCGGATCAGCCGGAGGTCCGAGCCGCCATCCGAAGGCGAGCGGGACCCTGTGCACCGAGTACCCGAGCGCCTTGCCGACCTCCTCCGAAAGAGCGATACCGCCGTCGGGTGCGAAATCCTCCTGCAGCACGAGCACGTCCGCATCGGTGTCGGCACAGGCAGCCACGTAGTCGAAGCTCTGCCCCCAGCCGTCGATGCCCGCGTGCACGTTGAAGCTGGCGACCGAGACGGTGGACACGATCTGGACGACGCTAATTGGTCCTGGCAGGACCGGTCGTGGACCCTCGACCGGCAGGCAGGGCGGGCCGGGCGGCATGCAAGCCTGTTCAGAGGTGGAAGAGGAGCTTCACGGCCACGGCTATCCCGCCCACGACGATCACGGCCCGCAGGACGCGTTGCGGGAGCCTCCTCCCGAATCGGGCTCCGATCTGGCCGCCGACGATGCTCGAACCGGCGAGGATCGCAGCAGGGGTCCAGGCAATCGGAGCGACCGCCACGAAGAGGGCGGCGGAGACGAGGTTCGTGATGGTGACGAGCACGTTCTTCAGAGCGTTGACCCGCTGCAGGTCCTCCGGGATGCCGAGGCCGAGCACCCCGAAGAGGATCACGCCCTGGGCGGCGCCGAAGTAACCGCCGTAGACGGCGACGGCTCCGCATGCCAGCCGTAACAGCAGACCCGGGCTCTCACTGGCAGTAGCCCGGCTGTTGAGACGGCTGCGGATGCGGGGTTGCACGACGACCATCGCCACGGCTGCGAGGACGAGCCACGGCACGACCGCCTCGAATGCCGACGGGAACTCGAGAAGCAGGGCGCCTCCGATCAGTCCCCCCGCTGCCGAGCTCGCCCCCAGCACCAGTGCCCTGGCGAGCTGCCCCTTCAGCTCCCGCCTGTAGCCGATCGCGCCGCTGACGCCGCCCGGCACAAGGCCGACACTGTTGGAGACGTTGGCCACCAACGGCTTGTACCCGAAAGCCACCAATGTCGGGAAGGTGATCAGCGAACCGGATCCGACGACGGTGTTCACGACGCCGGCTGCCAAGCCGGCACCGGCTATGGCGAGGTCGGTGAGGGCGGTCATGTCTGGCGGACCCTAACAGCGGCCGGCAAGCCGGCTCGGGTGGCGCACCGGGGGGAGTGGCATGCAAGGCTGAGGCGCATGCGATTCGTCGTCTACGGGGCTGGCGCGATCGGCGGGGTGCTCGGCGGCTTGATGCACAGGGCAGGACTTGACGTGACGTTGATCGCCCGCGGCCAGCATCTGCAGGCGATCCGCTCCGCGGGCCTCCAGTTGCGGACGCCCGACGGCAGCGAGACCCTCGCCGTGCCGGCCGTGGGAGGCCCAGATGAGGTCCAGCTGTCTGACGGGGACACGGTGCTGCTGGCGATGAAGAGCCAGGACACGGAGCCGGCGCTGAGGGAACTGCGGGCGACGGCGCCCGAGGGGATCACGATTGCCTGCGTTCAGAACGGGGTCGCCAACGAGCGGGCGGCGCTGCGGCTGTTCGACCACGTCGTCGCGGTGTGCGTGCTGGCACCGTGCGCTCACCTCGAGCCGGGCGTCGTCGTGCTCTTCGCCGCGCCGGTCGCCGGAGTCTTCGACACGGGGGACTACCCGTCGGGGGCAGGGGAACGGGCCGAGGCGCTGGCGGCGGCGTTTCGAAGGGCCGGATACGCCTCCGAGGCACGCGACGACGTGATGAGGTGGAAGTACACCAAGCTGGTCCGCAACCTTGGCAATGCGATCGAGGCCGTCTGCGGTCCTGCCGAGCGGGCCTCCGAGCTCGGGCGCCTGGTCGAGGAGGAAGGGCTCGGGTGCCTGCGAGCGGCGGGCGTCGACTTCGTCCCCTTCGAGCAAGACCTCGAGCGGCGCCGGCTCATACAGCGGCGCGACGTCGGCGATCTGGCACGACCGGGTGGTTCAACATGGCAGAGCCTGACCCGCTCGACGGGCGCGGTCGAGGTCGACTACCTGAGCGGGGAGATCGCCCTCCTCGGAAGGTTGCACGGCTTCCCAACGCCGCTCAACCTCACCCTTCAGAGGCTGGCCACGAGGATGGCAGCGAGGCACGAGCCGCCCGGGACGATGACGCCGGCTGAGGTGCTGCAGCTTGCCGCAGCAGAGCCGGGCGTCACGCCTCGACGATCGAGCGGGTGAGCGAGATGCAGGCTACGAAACTGCGGTAGATCTGCAGAGGGTCCGCCGAAGAGATCTGCACCGTCCGTTCGCCGGTACGTTCGACACCTCGAACCCAGGTGGCCATCTCCGCCATGTCGGCGGTCAGCCAGTCGATCTCCAGTGTGGCCGGCAGCTCGATGCCCGGCAGAGACATCTGCTGCTGGCGGCTACGTTGCAGCGCCGACTCGGCGCCCTTGTGGATGGCGCTCCGGGCAGACTGCGGGTGCATCGAGAGCGCTGCGAACCGCGTCACCGACTCCTTCACCGCCACCTCCTCCGCCATCCCGCAGAACGGACGGGCTTCTTGTGTGGCGAACTGATCTCCTGTCACGAGGGCGATCGGCGTCCGGTGGGCGAGCGCGACCAGTGCGTTGATCCCTGCCTCGCCGGTAACGGCACCGTTCAGCCGGGCTCCGTAGACTGCGCGAGGGTTGTAGGTATGGGAGAGGATGCCGGACGATCCCATGGAACCGTGATAGCCGACGAAGAGCACCGCATCGAAGGTGCCGTCCAAGCCCTCCATCATGTAGAGCGGCTTGTGGCGGCCAGAGAGGTAGCTCGCGCCCCCCGCCAGCGAGTCGGGCGGGAGGTTCGCCATCGCCCCGTGGGAGTCATTGACGAGGATCTGCGTGGCGCCAGCGGCTTCGGCACCGGCGATGGCCGCGTTGACCTCGCCGAGCAGCAGAGCACAGCCCGCTTCGTAGGCGGGCCCCGGAGCTCGGCACTGGGACCAGTCGACGATCCCGGCACAACCTTCCATATCGCTCGAGATGAAGACCTTCAACGCCAGCCTCCTCGCTGCAGCCCGCGCTCGGGATCGTAATCGCGGCGAGCTGGACGTACTACGTACGGGAGGATTTGCACCTTGTCCAAATCGATCGCCGCTGGAAAGTTTCGCTGGCTGTCGCCTTCACGCCCCCTGACCTGCGGTTACGCACGGCCACGATCGTGAGGTGTACGAGATACCTGCTCAAGCAGGCAAAAGCTGGCGCCGATGAAGTATCCATGCTGAGTGGTTCGCGATCTCGTTGGAGCTCGATACTTCGGATCGCCGGCTCGTTGGCAGTAGCCGCCGCCGCCACGGCAGCGGTCGTGTCCTCCACTGCTCCGGCCGCTTCGGCATTGAAGACTCACAGTTCGCCGCAGCGGGTTTCCCATGCCGTTGCGCGTTCGGTCCTCCACCAGTCCGCGCCGCTCCCCGCTACGTGGCCGGCGAGGGTCTGGCAGACGGGCATCGGCCGGGTCGCCTTCAGTTCGCCGACGGTGGCGGAGATCGACGGCGTTCGGGCAGTCGTGATCGGGTCGCTCACCGGCTACGTCTACGTGATGAACGCGACGACAGGGCAGGAGCTCCCGGGTTGGCCGCAGCCGGTCGACATCGCGCCCGGGCATCCGAGCGCGGTGGACTCCACTCCCACGGTCGCCTATCTCGACGGGCCGGACAAGCCGCCGACGATCATCGTCGGCGCCGGCTCCCTGTACGTCGCCAACCAGCAGGGCGGCGTGGAGGCTTGGTACGCGAGCGGCCAGGTTCGTTTCGTATTCCACACCAAGGCGACGTTCAACGAATGGACGGGTGGCCCCCCCAACGGGTATGCCAACTCGGTCTTCTCGTCGCCGGCGGTCGGCGACATCACCGGCAACGGGCAGATGGACATCGTCTTCGGCTCCTACGACCACTACATCTACGCCCTGCAGCCTGACGGGCAGCTCGTCCCCGGCTTCCCCTTCTGGAACCAGGACACCGTCTGGTCGTCTCCTGCCCTCTATGACCCCTCAGGATCGGGGCATGACGACATCTACATCGGCGCCGACAGCACGGGCCTCCACGGCTGCTACGGAGGTTGGGTCTACGACCTGCGCTGGTGGGGCAACGCCGTCCACGTGATGTGGTCGCTCTGCCGACCGCAGGCCTTCTGGTCGAGCCCGGCCATCGGCCACATCAACGCGTCAGGACGGGCGGCCGTGGTCATCGGCACCAGCTGGGACGGTGCCTACTACACACCCGGCGACAGCGACCTCGTCTATGCCTTCTATGCGGACGACGGCCAGCCCGTCCCCGGATGGCCCGTGCACACCAGCGGGCCGACCTTCGCCTCGCCGGCGATCGGTGACCTGCTCGGGAACGGCCAGGAGGATGTGGTGGTCGCCTCCGGCGCGCACTACGGGCCGGCTGTCGTCAGTGCTTACAACGGAGCCGGCGGCCTGATGTGGTCGTGTGAGCTCAACCAGTACGAGCTGCTCGCCTCCCCTGTCCTCGTCGACCTGATGTCCGATGGCGGTGAGGACGTCATCGTCGGCAACGCCTTGGGCGAGTACCTTCTGGCGGGCTCGAACGGCTATCCGATCTACTCGACCGGCACGCACCCGCTCGTAAAGCCCTGCGCCGTGCAGGGATCGGCCGCGGTGACGAACATCCCCAACGTCGGCTGGCGGCTGTACGTCGCCTGCGGCGGCCCACTCTACCCAGGCTCCGTCAACGCCTTCCCGTTCGCGGTCGGACCGAAGAGCCCCCCGGCGTGGCCGATGTTCCGGATGGACACACTCCACACCGGCGTCGACCCCCCGAGCGAGGGACCGCCGACGGTCCACTGCAGTGCCCCGCCGGAGCCGATCGGCTATCGCTTCGTGGCGGCAGACGGTGGCGTGTTCGACTTTGCGAACATGCCGTTCTGCGGCTCGACCGGCTCGATGTACCTACCGTCACCCGTGGTCGGCCTGGCAGAGACCCCGGACGGCGGTGGTTACTGGATAGCAACTGCCGACGGATCCGTGTACACGTTCGGCAATGCGCAGTTCTACGGCTCGATGCAGGGCCAGCCCCTTGCCGGCCAGATCGCTGGGATCGCCTCCGACCTCGCCGGGAACGGGTACTGGCTGGTGGGCGCGGACGGAAGCGTCTACCCCTTCGGGGGAGCGCCCAACTACGGCAGCCAGGCTGCTCATCCGCCCGTCACGCCGGTCGTCGCGATCTCCCTCGACCGGCAGACCGGCGGATACTGGCTGGCCACGGCCGGAGGCGGCATCTTCAACTTCAACGCTCCCAACTACGGCTCGATGGGTGGCCATGTCCTCAACCGGCCAGTCGTCGGGTTGACATCCAACCTGACCGGAACGGGCTACTGGATGGTGGCGTCGGACGGCGGCATCTTCGCCTTCGGAGGCGTTCACTTCCTCGGCTCGATGGGCGGCCAACACCTCAACCAACCGATCGTCGGCATGGCGACGGACAACGTCTCGGGCGGCTACTGGCTGGTGGCCCGGGACGGCGGGATCTTCTCCTTCGGCGCCAAGTTCTACGGGTCCACCGGCAACCTCCACCTCAACCAGCCGATCGTCGGAATGTCGACGGTCTGATACCAGCAGGTTCCATCCCAGTCACCCCGACACCGCAACACGCAGTAACCCAGCAGCAGCACCGCAACACGCAGTAACCCAGCAGCAGTACCGAAAAAACGCAGCAAGCGCAGTAGCCCAAGCACCAGACCCCAGCAGCGAGACGACCCCGGGCCGGCACCCAGCAATCCGGCTCGGGGTCGTTCGCGTCAGGTGTCGCCCGCTGAGTCGGCTCAGGTGCTGGATCGGCTCAGATGCTGAAGAGGCGCAGCCACTCCTCGGAGGAACGGGGAGCCATCACGTAGTTGGTGCTGCGGGTCTCGCCCATGGTTGCAGACGACTCGGATGAATAGAGGTGCCCGGGGTAGAGGACAATGTCGTCGGGGACGATCGCCAGTCGATGCGTCAAGCTCTCGTACATCTGCTCGGGGTCGCTCCCTGGCAGATCGGTGCGGCCGCACCCTTCGAGGAAGAGGGTGTCTCCGGCGATCAGCTTGCCGTCGACCAGGAAGCACTGGCTACCGGGCGTGTGGCCGGGAGTGTGGATGCACGTGACAGGCAGGGCGCCAACCTGGACTATGGCACCCGGCTCCAGCTCGTGGAGAACCGAGCGCGTCACTCCGGCTGCTCGCTCGACCCACGGCACCTCGGCTCGCTGCACATGAACTGGTACGTCGACCACCTCGAGCAGGGCCGCCACGCCCGCGATCGGATGGCCGCCGAGGCTTCCTCCGATGTGATCGGCGTGGTAGTGCGTGGCCAGCACCCCCGCCAGCCTCATGCCGTCGGCCTCCAGGAACTGCACGAGTCCCGCAGGATCGTATGCCGGGTCCACGGCGAGCGCTTCCCCCGTCTCGCGGTCGCCGATCAGGTACACGAAGTTGACCATCTGCCTGGCGATCGGGTCCGTCTTGGCGAAGTCGCGCCCTGCGAGCAGCTGGCGGAAGTACAGGCGATCCGTCATGAAGCAGATGCTACGGGCAGCGGGGCGGCGAGGGGGCTTGGGCCGGAAGCGCTACCGGCTCGGCATCAGCCGACCGGTGCCCAAGATCCGGGCGGCGCACCGATGTCAGAGCCGGGATGGAGCACCTCCGCAAGGATGGCCACACCCTCCACGAGGCGCGGACCAGGTCGAGAGAAGTACGCCGAAGCCTCGACGGCGACGATGGCCGTGTGGTTCGCGCCACACTCGCGGCGGAGCGTTTCGAGCAGTTTGCCGCCGAGGGCCATCGCCCCTCCGAGGTCGTAGCCGCAGGGCATGAACACCACCGTGTCGGGCGCGGCGTCGGCGATCTCCCTCCAGGAACACTCTCTGGAGGGAGAGCCGCTACTGGCGAGAAGCGGCGTCCCGCCGGCGGCGGTCACCATGTCGGGGATCCAGTGGCCGCCGACGAAGGGTGGATCGGGCCACTCGAGGCCGAGCACTCGGGGCCGGCGGCCGCCAGACGGGACCGACGTGGCGATGGCAGCGAGCCTTGCCTCGAGCTGGCGCCGCAGCTCGATAGCTCGGTCTGCGACGCCGGCGGCGACCCCTACCTGCTCGATCGACTCCAGCACGCCCTGCAGGTCCTGCGGATCGAGGGAGAGCACGTCGCAGCTGAGGCCGAGCGCCTCCAGCGCGGAGGAGATGTCACCGCTGGGCACGGCGCACACCCTGCACAGGTCCTGGGCGATAACGAGGTCCGGTTGCAGGCGGGCGATGAGATCCCGGTCGAGGTGGTACAGCGGCTCGCCGGCTTCGACCTGCTGGCGGACGCGCGCGCATCGATCTCTGCCGGGTCCGCCATCGGCGCGGCCGTGGCGATCTGCGAGCCGATCATCGGCCGCGTCACCTGTGGCAGCCGGCATGCCGCAGCCGGATAGTCGCACTCCGCGGTGACGCCGACCAGATTGGGGCCGAGGCCGACTGCGAAGGCGATCTCCGTCCCCGAGGGGACGAGCGAGACGATCCTCATCGGAGGGCGCCCTCGAAAGCTGGCCCCGTCATCCGGCCGTCAGCTCGGCTCCAGCCCCCAGTTCGCGCAGCTTCGGGTCGTTCGAGAAGACCTCGCTTATCGGGACGCGCAGCCCGAGGCGCCTCTGCAGGCGCTCGATCGCCAGCTCCTGGTCCCAGAGGATGAGGGTCACCACTGTGCCCGACTCTCCCGCACGGGCGGTCCGCCCGGAGCGATGCAGGTACGACTTGTGATCCTCCGGCGGGTCGTAGTGGACGACCACGTCGACCCCCTCGATGTCGAGTCCACGAGCGGCGACGTCGGTGGCCACGAGAGCGGGGAGCTTGCCGGCGGCGAAATCGGTCACCGCACGCTCGCGGATGTTCTGGCGGAGGTCGCCGTGGATGGCCGCCACCCGCACGCCCTCGGCGCGCAGGTCGCCGGCGAGGCGGTCTGCGCCCCGCTTCGTGCGGACGAACAGGAGAGTCTTCTGAGCCCCTGCAGCGATGGCTGCGGCGACCTTCGCCTTGTCGAGCTGATGGACCTTGAAGAAGTGGTGCTGCATCTCCTCGACCGTCACTGTCGCGGAGGTGACCTCGTGGAAGATGGGCTCACGCAGGTAGCGCCGCACAAGCCTGTCGACGGCCGAGTCCAACGTGGCCGAGAACAGGAGCGTCTGGCGTTCCGCCGGCATGTGTCGCAGCAGCCACTCCACCTGTGGCATGAAGCCCATGTCCGCCATCCGGTCGGCCTCGTCGACCACGAGCGTCGAAACGGCACGCAGCGACACGGATCCCCGATCGACGAAGTCGATCAACCTCCCCGGCGTGGCAACGATGACGTCCACGCCGCGCCGGAGGCTGCGTTGCTGGACATCGAGGTCGGCGCCGCCGTAGATGATGCCGAGACGACGGCTCTGGCCCTTCGCCAGCGGCTCGAGCACGGCGGCCACCTGCACCGCCAGCTCCCGGGTCGGCACGAGGACGAGCGATGCCGGCTTGCCTGGCTCGGATCTGGGCGTCCTCATCAGCATGGGGAGACCGAACGCCAGGGTCTTACCCGATCCGGTTTTCGCCTTCCCGCAGACGTCGTGTCCGTCGATGGCGTCGGGAATGGTCAGCGCCTGCACCGGGAACGCCTCGACGATGCCCTGCTCCGCCAGGGTGCGCACCAGCCCGTCGTCGACGCCCAGCTGGGCGAACGTCCTCCTCATGATCCGGTCGATACCTCCACGGCAAGCGGGCGCATCGAGGCCCATTCCCCGTGGCACGATAGCGGCCGTCCTTCGGCACGAGAGTATCTGACGAGCGCACCAGGAGGTTCACTTGCCAAAACTTGGAGTGGGGGACACAGCTCCCGAGTTCACGTTGCCCGACCACGACGGTCGGCCGGTCGCTCTAGCCGACTTCAAGGGCCGGCGGGTGTTGGTGTACTTCTACCCGGCCGACGACACGCCTGGCTGCACCAAAGAAGCCTGCCAGCTCAACGGCAACCTTGCGGATCTCGGCAGTACGGACGTGGCCGTAGTCGGAGTGTCCGGGGACGATGCGGGAAGCCATCAGAGGTTTCGGGCCAAATACGGGCTCGCCTTCCCGTTGCTGACGGACTCGAGCCACGAGGTGATGGAGGCCTACGGAGCATGGGGCGAGAAGACCCTCTACGGGCGCAAGAGCGTGGGCGTCATCAGGTCGAGCTTCCTGATCGGGCCTGAAGGGCGCGTCGAGAAGGCTTGGTACAACGTGCGCGCAGACGGGCACGCCGCAAAGGTGCTGGAGGCCGCCAGGGCGCGGTGACACGAAGGCGCCCACATCGTAAGCGGAGAACAGTCATCCATAGATGTATCTTCTCCCGTTACGATTACCGCCTCGGCTAAACGATCCCAGCCTCGGGGAACGCGACGTCTAGGCGCCGCTGTTGCGCAGCGCCATCATCACTGCCAGCCCCACCGCCAGGCACCCCGCGGCCGCGCCGATCACCACCGCCACCAGCCCGGCTGTGCTGGCGATGCCGATCGAACCGAGCGCCGCGCAGACCGCGCCGAGCACGAGCCCGGTAGCGGCGGCCACCCCCGATCTCGCCCATCGGCGGCGGTCGACGCCCTTCCGCGCAAAGGGACGTACCGTCAGCTCGGTCGACCATGTGGCGAGCTCTGCGATGACGAAGAGGGCGACGCATACAGCGAGCGTGGCGCCGGTTCTGCCGCCGTTGACCTCCATCAGCCGTCCCATCGCCGCCGATGCTGCGAGCATGACAACGGAGAGGGCCACAGCTCCTATCGAGCGCACGGCCATCGCTGCGACGAGGATGCCGACGGCGATCGAACCGAGGGCGCCCGCCGGCCCCGCAAGGTTCGCCTTGGCTCCCGCCACCGAGGCCACGAGCACGCCGAGCGCCAGAGACGCAGCGATGACCGCTCGCCAGACCCTCGGCGGCCCCCCGCTCTTGAAGCGCTCCAGGATGCTCGTCACCGCCCGCTCCGGATGTGGGCTCGACGGCGCAGCAACGCCAGCTCTGCGACGGCTGCGTGTGCACCGCCCTCGCCCGACGCCGTGGAGACGACCACGCCACGCGTCCCGAGGCGATCCCGCAGGATCTGCCGCTGCATCTCGAAAAGGCTCAGTGCCAGCCGGCCGTGACGGGTCGAGGTTGCCTCAGCCGGCAGCCGCACCGCCACCTCGACCACGGCGATGTCGAGGCCCCGCGCTCGCAGGTTGGCGACGGCGGCGACCACTCGCTCGTCGAGCAGGGGCGAGATGCAGATCACGAGGCACCGCGCCGGGAACGTGCGGGGAGGGATGTCGTCGATCCTCTTCCAGGCATAGCTGAGGTAGGCGTCGGTAGCCGTGAGCCGCGTCGATGATCCTCTCCAGCTGCCTCTGGCCGCCGCCCGGCTCGATCCACGACAGCACGCCTCCGAATCCGACCAGGCCGACGCGGTCGCGGCTCCGCAAGTAGGACGTCGCCAGCACAGAAGCGATGCGGATCGTGTCTTCGAGCCCGACCGTGGCGAAGGTGTCGATGAAGAGCACTACGTCGGTGCTTCGTTCCGGATGCCGATCGTTCACGTAGGCGCTCCCGCGACGTGCCGTGGCTCGCCAGTTGATCCGGTCGCCGCGGTCACCGGGCACGTAGGGGCGGATGTCGGCGAACTCGATCCCTTCGCCGCGAAGGCGCGAGGTCTGGTCGCCACCCGCTGCACCGACCTTCTCGGGCCGGATCAGGGTACGCAGCACCTCCCGGCTCGGACAGCGCCTGCAGCGTCACGACCTCGCCCACCGAGCCTTGCCAGACGTAGAACCCACCGACATCTCTGCACCGCGCGGCCAGCGGTCCGATGCGGTAGGTGCCCCAGACGCGGTGTCTGCAGCTTTATCTCCAACACCGTCGGGACGCCCGGATCGAGCCTCACCGCCTGCAGGAGATGACCCTCTGCCACCACGAGCCCCTCCGGGATGGCGACACCGACCTCCAGCTTGTCCACCCCCTCGGGGGAGACGAGCTCGACCGTATAGGTCACGTCCGTCCCCTCGACGACCGTCTCGCTGGACAGCCCGGCTGTGGCCCGGATGGCCGGCGCCTGTCGCGGTGCTGTCGTCAGCCCGGCGAGCAGGGCCACCAGGAAGGGCGCCGATGCGGCGACGAAACCGGCTTGGCCGAACGCTACGGCCGCAGAGAGGAACAGCGCTGAGATGCCTGTGTAGGCGACGAGCTTGGCGGCAACCGACCGGGTCAAGCCTGCATCCTCACGACGCCGGGTCGGTGATCGGCACGGGGATGGTCTCCACGCACTCACGCACGAGATCGTCGGGCCTGACTCCTCTTATCCAGAGATCTGGCCGCAGTGAGAGCCGGTGCGCGAGGACCGGCAGGGTCATCGACTTGACGTCGTCAGGCGTCACGAAGTCGCGACCGGAGAACATCGCCCGCACCCGGGAAGCCATGAGCAGCGACAGCGCCCCGCGGGGGCTGGAGCCGACTTGGATGCCTTTCGTCTGGCGGGTCGCCTGCACGATGTCCACGATGTAGAAGCCGATCGCCTCCGACACGTGGACGAGCTCCAGCGCCTGCTGCATGGCCAGCAAGGTGGCGACATCCGTCACCGGCGAGAGCTGCACGTCGTCCTGGCCTCGTCGGAGCCGGTTGTGCAGGATGGCGTTCTCGTCCTCTCGCGAGGGATAGCCGACACCGATGCGCAGCAGGAACCGGTCGAGCTGCGCCTCCGGCAGGGGGTAGGTCCCCTCGTACTCGATCGGGTTCTGGGTGGCGAGGACCGTGAACGGAGCCGGCAGGGGACGGGTGACTCCGTCGCTCGTCACCTGCCGCTCCTGCATCGCCTCCAGCATCGCCGCCTGCGTCTTGGGCGGCGCCCGGTTGATCTCGTCGCCGAGGACCAGGTTGGCGAAGATCGGACCCGGCTGGAAGTCGAGGCTGGCGTGGCGTGGATCGAAGATCGACGAGCCGGTGACATCAGCCGGCATCAGGTCGGGCGTGAACTGCACCCGTGAGAACTCGAGCTCCAGCGTCTGGGCGAACGAGCGGGCGATCAACGTCTTGGCGAGACCCGGGAAATCCTCCAGCAGGACGTGGCCACCGGCCAGGATCCCCGTCAGCACGAGGAGCAGCGCGTCCCGCTTGCCGACCACTGCCGTTTCGATCTCGGCGATCACATCGGCGCTGATCCGGCGCACGTCGGCCAGCGACAGCGGTGAGGTCATCGCAGGCTCTCCAAGACGGCCACGGCAGCTTCGATCCTCGGCAGGGGAACGCCGGGCGCCGCCCGATCCACCGGTATCGGCGCGTCGGGCCGCACCATCTCGTACAGGTCAGCACCAAGTACCTGTTGCGCACGTCTCGCGTCCCGCTGGCTGTCGAGGCGAATGCCGAGGGCAGCCAGGCGATGCTCGGCGATCGCCGCCAACAGCGGGCGCAAGCGGGCGTGGAAGTCTCCTGCGGTCATCCCCCCGAAACGCAGCGACTGCTCCACCGACGCCAACCCCCGAAACGAGGTATCTCGCTCCGGGGCCGGCGGCTTCAGCAAGCTTTCGAAGGTGGGGCGGGAGGTGAGGCGTCTTGGCGCGACGAGCAAGCCCACCATCGTCGTCATCACGAGCGCCGTCATCAGGGCAGCGTATGCCCGCTCCACGCCGCCGCGGTGAGGAGCGCCGCTGGCGAGGGCGATGACCAGAGCGCCCGTGAACAAGATGGCGACCACGCACGTGATGCGGCCGATTCGAGCCGCAGGGGCGCGCTCGTCCCGGCGGCGGAATCGTCTCGGCTGGGGGCCGACCAGGCCGCTCAAGCGTGAACACCCGACCGGGTCATGTGCCGCTCACGCGCCGCCCGAGTCCCAGCTCGCCGCGCACCTGGTCGAGCGCCGACATGGCCTGCCGGCGCTTGTCCTCGCCGACCGGGTGGTGCGAGAAGCGGGCTTCTTCGAACAGGGACGTGAGGGTGGCCGCCGACTCGCCGCCGGCTCCCGCCGCCATCAGCACGGCCTGCAGGTACTCCTGCGGCGCCTCGCTCGGCCGGCGCGGCCGGGCCAGGCGCGCCAGGACGTCGGTCATCGCCAGCCAGGCCTGGACGATCGCCCGCCGAGGGTCGGGCTCGGTGAGGGGGTCGGCCACGCTCACGCTTGCCAGAGATGTGACCAGCTCTGCCTCGGCGATCACCTGAGTTCCCAGCAGCTCGTCCCAGTCGAGCCTCGGATGCCGGCCGCGAGCGCGAGCGCGGCGCAGATGGAGCGCGAGGAGGAGCGCTGCGGCTATCGCCAGCACGACGATGATCGTCGAGCCCCCGTAAGTCCAGTTGTAGGGGATGCCCGGACCGTGGTGGGGAGGGATGCTCTTCGGCGTGACGACGCCGCCGCTGCCCCGCCCCGAGGGCGCGCCATGGCGGCGAGGGAGGAGGAAGAAGAGCGAGAACATGCCGACTGCGACGGCGACCGCGACGGCTCCGGCAACGATTTCCCGCAGCAGTTGGCGGGTTGTCGTTCCCCAGTGCCCGCGTCCGAGGTCTGAGAAGAGGTGCCAGAGGACGACTCCCGTGAGAGCGGCGATGCTGATCGCGACGAGGGTGAAGATCACGCTGAACGCCGCCGAGACGGCCGATGGGTCGAGGCGGCTGTGGTCACCGGCCACGCCGGGTGAGATGCCGATGGCGACGATGGCCAGCAGCAGCGCCGCCAAGCCGACCGCGCCCGCGGCAGCGACCGGACGGCGTCCTGCGGCAAGAGCCACGCTGGCGCTCCTCTCCCTCCGGTCCCGGCTGATCGCGGGCAGTCCCCTCGGCACCCGAGCGTAAATGGTCGGAGAGCCCGATGTGGGGCGATGCGTGGGCATAGCATCGTCCCGATGCCACCGGAGAAGCCACATTGGGCGCACCTTTACCGCGAGGTCGTGACGAGCGGGCTCTGCACCGGCTGCGCCGGGTGTGTGGTCGCCTGCCCCTATGACGTGCTCGGCTACGACGACACTGGCGGCCGCTACCGGCCGTTCCACGTCGAGGAAGCGGGCGGCTACGACGACTGCACGTACGGCGAGCGCGGCTGCACGCTCTGCACGCGGGCGTGCCCGAGGTTCCGCGACTGGGAGACGGAGGTCGACTCCTTCCTGTTCGGGCGGCCCCGTGAGGACGAGGAGGTCTCAGGCGTCTTCAAGGACATCGTGCTGGTGCGCGCTCTCGATGCCGAGATCCAGGCTCGCGGCCAGGACGGTGGATTGGTCTCTGCACTCTTGTGCTGGGCACTCGAGAACGACGTGATCGACGCTGCGCTCGTCTCGTACCTGGAGGGCGACGGCCGCACCTGGAAGGCGGTGCCGGGCGTGGCTCGCACACGAGACGAGGTGCTGGCGGGAGCCGGCTCTCGCTACACCTACTCGGCCAACACGCTCGCCTACGCCCAGGCGATCGAGGGCGGCGCCGAGCGGATCGCGCTCGTCGGTATGAGCTGCCAAGCTTCGGTGCCACCGGTGATGCAGGCGCGCAAGGCCGGCAAGGTGGCGCGTCGTTTTGCGCTGACGATCGGCCTGCTCTGCTCGAAGACCTTCGACGACGCGATCTTCGCGGAGCTGTTCGAGGAGCGGTACGGCCTCCGGCGGGAGGACATCGTCAAGATGAACATCAAGGGCGTCTTCCAGATCTGGACCAGGGACGGCGGCTACCACGAAGTTCCCCTGAAAGAGGCTCACGCCTGGACACGCGAAGGTTGCAAGCAGTGCCCCGACTTCGCCGCAGAGCACGCCGACATCTCGACCGGTGGGATCGGGGCCTTCAACGACTGGACGCTGACCATCGTCCGCACGGACCGGGGCCGCGAGGTGATGGAGGCGATGATCGCTGCAGGCGCCGTCGAGACCCGCTCGGCGGACGATGATCCCGGCGCCGTGGCGTTGTTGCGGAAGCTTTCGATGGTCAGCCGGCGACGGTGGCCGCAGTCGGCGATCCCGGGGCCCCGGCTGATCCCCGTCACCTCGGGCTGAGGCCGGGCTCGGCTCGCCCGCTGAGCGAGCTGGCGCGGGCGAGCACGTCGTCGAACATCGTGGCGTTCAAAAGGCCCGTGAACACGTTGCGCTGGCTCGGGTGGTACGAGCAGAGGATCGTCGGGCCATCGGCCAGGGGCACCTCGACGCCGTGGCCGAACCTCGGCCAGTGATCGGGGCGCCTGGCTGCGACTTGGGGGACCCGGCGCAGGGTCTCGTAAGCGAGGGCACCGAGGGCGAGCAGCACCCGCGCCGAGCAGAGGAGCGCCAGTTCGCGCACGAGGAAGGGGGCGCAGTTCGCCCGCTCAGCCGGAGCAGGACGGTTGTCGGGCGGGGCGCAGCGGACGCTGGCGGTCACGTAGGCGTCGGTGAGGCGCAGCCCATCTGCCGGGCTCGTGGCCACCGCGCAGTTGGCGTAGCCGGCTCGGTGGAGCGCGGCGTAGAGGAAGTCGCCGGAGCGGTCGCCTGTGAACATCCGCCCGGTCCGGTTGGCCCCATGGGCGGCCGGTGCCAGCCCCACGATCACGAGTGACGCCTCCGGATCCCCGAAACCAGGCACCCCACGTCCCCAGTACACCTCGTCCCTGTTGGCCGGCCGCCGCTCTCGGGCCACCCGCTCCCGCCACTCGACGAGCCGTGGGCATAGACGGCAAGCCGCGACCTCACCGGCAAGGGCCTCGAGCCCGGCGGCAACGCTCGACGGTCGCTTCACAAGGTCGAAGACTAGGTTGACTACCAATGCCCAGACGGACCGCCGGCAAGAGTGTGCCTCCCACCACGATCCTGTTCGTCCGCCACGGCACGACGCCGACCACCGGCAAGGAGCTCCCCGGGCAGGGCAAGGGTCTCCACCTCTCGGATCAAGGAAGGGCCGAGGCGCAGGGGGTGGCCGAACGCATCGCCGCGCTGCCCGAGGGGACGATCAAGGCCGTCTATGCGTCGACCCTGGAGCGTGCTCAGGAGACGGCGGCGGCCATCGCCGCACCCCTCGCTCTCGACGTCCGGATCGAGGCCGACCTCGCCGACTGCGACGTCGGTGAGTGGACCGGCCGGCAGCTGAAGGAGCTCTACAAGGAGCCGGAATGGGGAGCGATGCGGAGGTGGCCGGCTGGGTTCCGCTTCCCTGGCGGGGAGTCGGCGGGCGAGCTGCAGGCTCGCGTGGCGAGCGCCATCGAGAAGATCCGCGCCGACAACCCCGGCTCGGCGGTCGTGGCGGTCTCTCACGCAGACCCCATCAAGACGGCTGTCGGGATGGCGCTCGGGGCGCCCTTCGAGGCCAATGACCGGATGGCGATCACGCCCTGCTCGGTGAGTGCCATCAGCTATGGCTCGGGGGCACCGGTCGTGCTCGTCGTGAACTCGGGAGCCGGCCTCTCATCGCTGGGGCTCGTGCCGCCCAAGCCTGCCAGGCGTGCTCGGAAGGAGCCGGGGACATGACGGCGATCTTCGACTTCGAGGGTGCAGACCAGCTCACCGTCGGCGCGATCGGCGAGCCCGGCGAGAGGGTGTTCCTGGTGCAGGTCCGCCGTTCATCTGCGCTGCTCACGTTGAAGGTCGAGAAGCAGCAGGTCGCCGCATTGGTCGAGTACTTCGCACAGGTCGTGCGGCAGCACCCTGAGCCCGTCGAGGCCGGCCCCGAGAGCGATCTCGACGCCGCTTACGCGCCGGACTTCGTCGTCGAGAGCCTCGCCGTCACCTACGACGAGGAGCTCGGTCGAATCGTGATCGTGGCGGAAGAGGAGGGCAGCGACGAGGACGAGGAGGACGGCAGCTCGGCACGCATCTCGGTGACGAGGGAGCAGGCGGCGGCCTTTGCGATACAAGGCAAGCGGGCGGTGGAGGCGGGACGGCCGCCGTGCCCGTTCTGCGGGCACCCCCTTGACGCTCGCGGACACGTCTGCCCGAGGATGAACGGCCACCGCCCGCCGCTCACATGACGGCGACGGCGTGACGCAGTTCGAACGGTTGCTGAGCGAGGGCGACGTCGAGATCGAGGGTCGCTTGCCGTGGAGCTCGAACTACACCTTCCTCGTCAACGTCGTCGCCGGCGACGAAGGCTGCAGCGCCGTCTACAAGCCAGTGCAGGGAGAGCGCCCTCTCTGGGACTTCCCTGAGGGCCTGCACCGGCGAGAGGCGGCCGCTTACCTGCTGTCGGAGGCGATGGGCCTCGGCATCGTCCCGGAGACCGTCGTCCGCCACGACTGCCCGCTCGGACCAGGCTCCTTGCAGCGCTGGGTGGCCGCCGATTTCTCGGAGCACTACTTCACGATGCTCGAGGACGATCACCTTCGCCAGGAGCTGAAGACGATCGCCGCCTTCGACTTGCTCGCCAACAACGCCGACCGCAAGGGCGGTCACTGCATCCTCGGCGATGACGGGCGCGTGTGGGCGATCGACCACGGCCTCTGCTTCCACAGCGAACCGAAACTCCGCACGGTGATGTGGGACTTCGCCGGCGAGAAGATCCCGACCAAGGTTCTCGAGGCGGCGGGCACCGTCGGAGAGGACGTCCCGGAGGGTCTGGCCGACCTGCTGGACGGGGACGAGCTGGAGGCTCTGGCGCGACGAGCGCGCTCGATCGTCAGGTCGGGCAAGTTCCCTTCCCCTCACCCGGGTCGGCGCCCCTACCCGTGGCCCCTCGTTTGAGCTGCCTTCGCCGTTTACGTAACGCGTGGTGACAGCAGGGGCTTGCTTGGTGCCCGCAGGGATGCTACTCAGTCAGCCGGTCGCCAACTGCGAGAGCAGGCCTGTGGTCCTCCGCCTCTCCTCGGGCGAGCCGAAGGGCGCCGCCACGAAGGCGGTGGCACCCGCCTCCTCCAGCCCTTGCAGCTGCCGTGCGACGGAAGCCTCGTCACCGACGACCGCCACCGATCCTGGGCCTGCCGCTCCTTCCCGGTCGAGCATCGCCCTGTAGGAAGGCAGCTGGCCGTAGATGGCGAAGGCCTTGTCCGCCTGCTCCCTGGCCCCGTCCGGGTCGTCGGTGACACAGACCGGGAGCCCGACTGCGACAACCGGATCGCTCCTCCCGGCAGCCTCTGCAGCCCGGCCGATAGTGGGAGCGACGTGGTTGCCGATCGTGCTCGGCCCGGTCATCCAGGTGATCGTGCCATCGCACTCACGCCCTGCCAGCTCCAGCATCTTCGTCCCGAGGGCAGCGATCAGGACACGCGGCGGCTCGGCCTCTGGGATCTGCAGCGGTCCGAGGGTCACCGCTGTCAGGCGCTCGCCGCGCCACTGGCCCCCTTGGCCGCCGAGGAGTGGCATCAGCGCCGCCACGTACTCGGCCATGTAGGCGTACGGCCTGTCGAAGGAGTAGCCGAACATCCCTTCGATGACCACTTGATGCGACAGCCCGATACCGAGGGTCAGCCGATTGCCGGTGGCTGCCTGCACGGTGAGCGCCTGCGCGGCGAGCATCGTCGGATGGCGCGGGTACACCGGAACTACAGCCGTCCCGACCCCGATCCCGGGCACTTCTCCTCCGATCACCGCCAGCAATGTCAAGGCGTCATAACCGAAGATCTGCGAGCACCACACCTCGGCGAGACCCTGATCCTTCGCCTCTCGCACCTCCTCCGAGATGCGAGCGATCGGATGTGAGACGTCAAGCATCAAGCCGTAGCGCATGGACCTGCACGCTATCCGCCAACATCTCGACGGGCCTGTTCCCGGATGCCGCCGAGGCGGCCCGCACGGGGTCCGAAGGATCCGGCCGGGACCGGTAGGTCCCCCGGGAGGTGAATCGGTACGCAAATCGTTACGTGAAGCGGTAGCCCCGGCGGTACGCCCGGCCGCAAAGCTCGACCGGATGAGGCGCCCCCCGGTTTACCGCACCATCCCGATGCTGTTGGGCGTCGGCCGGCTCGTGCTGGTCCTGGCGGTGCTGGCCGGCGTCCCCGTGCTGCTGGTGGCGCTGGCGGGCCCGCCCGTGCCCCCGCATCTCAGTCTCGCCGGGCTTCATCGAGTGCTCCGCGACCTCATGGCGCCACCGACGGCCGGGACCTGGCACGCCATCATCGCCGCTGCGTGCTGGCTCGTCTGGCTGTGGCTCCTGATCGGCGTGCTCGTCGAGTCGGCGGCCCGCTGGAGGGCACGGCGGTTAGACGGTTCCGTCCGGCCCCAGCCGATGCGCAGCCGTCCGTTCAGCGCCGCAAGCGGGATCGCCGCCTGGGCTCTCGGCCCACTGATGCTGACCCTGGCCGCCGCGCCCGGGCGCGGGGCGCCGCCGCTCCGGGCTCCTGCGGCACCGGCGGGGGCGGAACGGCCATGCCTGGCTGGATGCGCTGCATCCGCGGGGGCGAACGACTTGCAAGCCCTGAGCGTTCGTTTCGTGCTGACGAACGTCGTCGCCGGTACGCCAGCGGCTTCCCGACCGGCCCCGGCGGCCCGCAGCACGATCGCCGACACGGCGACGATGCAGCCGGAGAGCGCTTCGCCCGCCGGCGAGTCCGGCGCCGGGCATGGCTTCCCGAGAGCGTTCGACTGGCTGGGCGGAGCGCTCATCGCCATGTCGGTCGAGCAGACGAGGAGGTTCCTCGACAGGCGCCACTTGCGGGCGTCCACAGCGGGACGAGCAGGAGCGGCGCCGGTTCACGAGCCGCCGGTCGAGCATCCTCCGGGTGCACCAGGGGAGCCGCCGGGAGCTGCCGCCCGGCGCCTGGAGGACCCGGTGGATCGGCCGGAAGTGGAGGTCCGCCTGCTCGGGCCGGTGGAGATCGTGGGAGCTCCCGGACCTTTCGATCGCCCGAAGACCGTAGAGACGGTCGTCTACCTCGCGCTGAACAGAGACGGCGCGGCGAAGGCGCTCTGGGCAGAGGCGCTCTGGCCGCAGCGGACCCCATCCGCGAACAGCCTCAACACCGCGCTCTGGCAAGCGCGTCGTGCGCTCGGCGTCTCCTCGTCGGGCACGCGCCACCTGCCCGCTTCGGGTTCGGTACGGCTGAGATTGGCGGGGAGCGTTAGGACGGACGTAGAGCGTTTCGAGATGCTCGTCGGGGAGGGAACGAAACGGTCGCTGGTGGAGGCTCTCTCGTTGGTACGCGGGCGGCTGTTCGCCGGCCTCGGCGATCCCGACTGGCTGGTCCTTGACGGACATGCCGGTCGCCTGGAAGGTGCAGTCGCGTCAGCCGCTCTTGCCCTCGGCGAGATGACGCTTCGTGAGCAGGACCCAGCGACTGCCTCCTGGGCCGCCCGGCAGGGACTCTCTGCTGTTCCCTACGACGAGCGCCTCTACCGGCTGGCGATGCGGGCAGCAGCGATGGAGGGGAACAACGGCGCCGTCTCGTCCCTCTTCGACGAGCTGTGCCGGGTGCTCGAGGTGGACCCAAGCTCCCTGCGGGGGCTGGCGCCGGAGACGATCAGCCTGCGCACGCTCCGCCGCCCGGCTGCCGCCGTGGCGAGGCCTTGAGTCCCGGACCCTCGCTGCCGCTCGACCCGCCCATCGCTTCCTCTCAATCCTGCCTGCTGAGAGCTCCGCTGAGAGTGTTGCTGAGGATCTCGAGGATGCCGCCCGCGGATCATCCGCAGATGACCCTTATCGAAGGCGGCACCGGCCGCCATATGACATCGTTCGAGCCGTCGATCCTCCTCGGACGAGACCCCCTAGCAGTCACACGTGCAGTCGAGGAGGTGGCGCTCTCGCTCGCCGGTCGGGTGGCCGGGCAATCGCGGATCATCACGCGGGTGGGGCTGCTCGCATGCGAGATGCACGGTGCGCAAGCCTCCTTCCTTCCCGTTGAGAAGGAGAGAGCTCTCGACTGGGCCGCCGAGCTTCTGGCGATCGCAGATGCCCTCCGGTCCGAGGGTGCGTCGATGGAGGCCCTGGCGCTGGAGGGCGTTCAAGGGCGGCTGCTGGAAGCCCTGACCGGCGCCGGCCCGATGCTCGTCTCCTCCCCTCCAGAAGGCCAGCGGACCTCGCGGGGCGCCGGCACGACAGCGCCGGCCCCGGACATGCCGGGAGCCGCCGACAGGCCGGGGCCCCCGCAGACCCCGCCGCAGGTGACTGCTCGGAGACCGCCTCAGCACAGGTCCCGCCGCCGCCGCTGCCGCTACGGTAGGGATGACACGGAGAAAGGCAGGTGAGGGCATGGATGCAAGCGAGCCCCTGGACCTCCCCGAGGACGAGTGGCACAACCGCCTGACCCCCGAGCAGTACCGGGTCCTGCGCGGCAAGGGAACCGATCCTGCATTCGCGGGCGAGTACGTCCACCCCGGCCCCGAAGGCACGTACATGTGCGCCGCCTGCGGCGCCACGCTCTTCGAGTCGGGGGTGCAGTTCGACTCCGGCTCTGGCTGGCCCAGCTTCACAGAGCCAGCCAATCGAGCCAATGTCGAGCTTCATCCCGACACGAGCCTCGGGATGAGCCGCACCGAAGTCACCTGCCGCAGGTGCGGCGGCCATCTCGGGCACCTGTTCGACGACGGTCCCGGGCCGACCGGACAGCGGTGGTGCATCAACTCGACGAGCCTGCGGTTGGAGGAGGCGGGTGGGCGGGACGGCTGAGCCCACCGTCACGGTCGGGATACCCGTCCTCGACGAGGGCCGGTACATCGACCGCTGCCTGGATGCGATCGAATCGCAGACTTACGGCCGGATCATCGAGGTGCTCGTCGTCGACGGCGGCTCGTCTGACGACACCGCCGAGCGCGCCGCTCGACGGCGGCTCGTGCGCGTTCTCCACAACGAGCGTCGTACTCGCCCGGCGGGGCTGAACGTCGCCCTTGCTCACGCGACGGGCGAGGTCTTCGTGCGGGTGGACGCCCGCACGCTGATCGCCGAGGACTACGTGGAGCGCTCCGTCGCGGCTCTCGAGGCTTCGGGGGCGGCGATCGTGGGAGGGCCGATGCGGCTCACCGCGTCCACGCCTGCCGAGAGAGGGATCCGGGCTGCCATGGAGTCGAAGCTCGGCGGCGGGACGGCGTCGTTCAGGCGCGAGGGAGGAGCGCCGAGGTTCGTGGACACCGTGTATCTCGGAGCCTTCCGGCTCGACAAGGTGCGGGATCTCGGTGGCTACGACGAATGGTTCGGCGGTAACGAGGATGCTGAGCTGAACCACCGGGCCCACACCGCGGGAGGGGTATGGCTCGATCCGTCGATCGCCTCCAGCTATGCCGTGAGGAGCTCGCTCCGAGCGTTGTCCGGGCAGTACCGCCGCTACGGGCGGGCGTGGGCCAGGACGATGCGCAAGCACCCTTCATCGATCGCCTTCAGGCAGCTGGCGATCCCGCTGTTCTTCCTCGGACTGCTCAGCCCGTGGCGGCGCCGCGTGGCGGCCACATATGCGGCGGGCGTGCTGGCGCTTGGCGCCACCGAGGCACGAGCGGACCGTGCCGCGTCGCCGTGGGTGATGGCAGCGTTGCCGGTGATGCACGCCTCCTGGGCACTCGGTTTCGTCGAAGGCATGCTCACCGGGCCGGCAGCTTCAGCGCCCCTCGCGGCCGGTGACCGATCGTAGGGTGCGACCCATGATCCGCATGTCGAGCATCAGACCCTGGTGGCGAAGGTAGAAGAACTCGTACTGCAGCTTCTCGATGGCGTCGAGCTCCGACGCACCGTAGGGGTACTTCACCTGTGCCCAACCGGTGATCCCCGGGCGCACGAGGTGGCGGACGTCGTAGTAGGGGACTGTGTCCGTGAGCTCGGCTACGTACCTCGGCTGCTCGGGCCGCGGCCCGACCACCGACAGGTCACGCTTGAGGACGTTGAGAACCTGCGGTAGCTCGTCGACGTGGGACTTGCGGAGCAGATGGCCGATCCGGGTGATGCGGGGGTCCGATTCGCCCGTCCAGGTGGAGGGTCCTTCGTGCGGCGTCATCGTCCGGAACTTGATGATCGTAAAGGTTCTCCCATCCTTCCCCACCCTTTCCTGCCGGTAGAAGAGCGGCCCCCGGTTGCCGACAAGGTCGAGCAGGCAGACCGCGGGCACGGCGACCGCCAGCAGCGCCAGGCCGACCGAGGCGAGCGTCACGTCGACGATCCTCTTCACCTGCGCATAGCTGGCGAGGTGGATCTCGTTGATGTCGAACATCAGCGACATCCGTTCCAGCTCTGAGATCGGCAGCTTGCCCAGCCACTCGTCGTAGAACAGCGAGAGCGTCCTCACCCTCGTGCCATGGGCGTGAAGGCGGGCGACCTGAGCAACCACGAGGTCGTCGGCCTGTGCCCAGCGATTCATGACCACCAGGGTCGCCCGCTTCTCAGTGGCGAACCTCTCGACAGGTGCCGGGGCGCCCTCGCAGGGCTTTGCTTCCTCCGGCGTCATGTGCCCGACTATGCGGGCCCTTCTCTCCGGCCGCCGCTCGAGATCGCGCACCAGCAGCGCGTACTCGTCCGTAGAGACGATCACGAGAACCCGGGCCGAGTCCTCGCCCAGACTGTTCGAGCGGCGGGAGATGGCGGCGAAGAGGATGCAGACGATCGACAGGACGCCGACAGCTCCGAAGACGACGAAACGCGGCAGCAGCTCCCGGCCGATGAACAGGTCCGGGATCGACACCAGCAGCGCCGCCGCGACGAGTGCTCCGAAGGAGCGGATCGCCGCGTCGTCTCTGCCGCGGGTCTGGTCCGGGAGGCCGATGGAGTAGGTGGTCAACCAGATGAGGACGATGAAGATGAGCAGCCAGGGGAAACGACTGGTGCCGGTGAACGAGTAGGGCACCGTGGCGATGACGTGGGCGTGGACCTCGCCGAGCGCGATCACCACTGCGGCCACGATCAGGAACAGCAAGGCACGTAGAGAGCCGAACATCGTGTGGCCTATTCAAGCGCGGCGGGGTGCCTCAACTGGGGAAAGCCGGTGAAGGACCCACGCGAAACGATTGCGCGTCCCAATGCAGAACGGCTACTTTGCGCCAACGTTGTTTGATCACGCACCGACTAGGCTGGGGTGGCCGGGCGACCTCTCCACTGTGCAGGTGGGGGGGAAGGGGTGCTGACAAGATGACCGACATGGACGACGGCGGTCTTCCTGAGCGCCGCCGATCGGGACAGGTGCCGAAGCGGATGCTCCTTCGCAGGTGGGCTCCGGCGCGCAGGTGGGTTCCGGCATGTCCCCGGGATCCCCTCTCAGCACCCTGGAACAGCGCCTGGCGTCGCTGGTGGGGCGTCTCGAAGAGGCAGAGGTCGCGTCCTCGGAGCTCCGTCTGCAGGCCGACGAGCTGAGGAAGGAGATCGTGCAGCTCCGTTCGGTTGCTGTCACACCGCAGGAAGAGCCGGCTGCGGGCGAGGACGAGCCGTTCGGCTGGGATGAGTCGGTCCCGCAGGACGAGGCGGTCGCAAGCCCCGACGAGTCGGTCGCCCAGGACGAAGCGGTCGCAAGCCCCGACGAGCCGGTCGCCCAGGACGAGTTGCCGGCGCAAGACGTCCCTGCCGCCGACGACGAGTCGCCGCCCGAGGGCGATGCGCCGGAATCGCCAGTCGCTAACACGGCGCAAGGGGCAGGAGCGATATCGGAGGAGCCGTTTGCCGCCGGCTCTCAGGCCCTCCGGTTCAGTTCGGATGCCGGCCGCGACACCCGCCCGCGATCCCTCCCGACGGGCGGCTTCACAGCACCGGGGGCCACCCGGTCGCTCACGCCCAACCGGTCGGGGCAGGCACACGGAGTGTCAGGCAGTCCCCTCCATCCCCGTTTCGAGGCGGAAGCAGAGGGTGCCGAGGAGCCTGATGGACCCCAGCCGTCTCCGGCGCCTTCGCTTGAGATGTCCCCCGGGGCGGAGGAACCTCTCGAGACTACCGAGGTCGGCTCCGGGTGGCTGATCGTCGAGCCGGCTGAGGAGATCGCTCCGGAGCCGGTAGATCTGGAGCCCCGACCCAGCCTCCTGCCGAGCGAAGATGTGCTCGAGGACCCGCTCATCGCGGAGGTGCTTGCGGCACCCGTCCCGGCATGGCGAGATCCGATCGAGCACCCGGTGCAATCGTCGCCGCCGGTCGTTGCAGAAGCGCCCCCGGTAGCGCCTTCCTCGCCGGAGGCACCGCTTGCCGGAGACTTGCAGAGGGCAGCCACCTCCGCCTCTCAGATGGACGCCCGTGCGCCGGAACCAGAGCCGTCTGAATCACCCGCGCCGGCGGCCGAGGTTGCCGGGGGTAGATCGCCACGGCTCGGACGGTCCCGAAGAGGTGATGAGCCGCCTGCTGGATCTCGAGTTCGCCCCGTACGGTCCGCCCCCCTCGATGATCGAGAGCGAAGAGGACGAGGAAGAAGAAGACGACTACGACACCTCCCGGCACGTCTGGGAGGCCGCCCCGAGCGAGGTCGTGCAGCCGGTTCGGCGACCGCTAGGTAGTGAGGAGGGCGAGCCTGCGGTCGCTGAGCCAGGTCTGGCGGCGGCATCTGCGCAAGGCCAGGCTCCGGATGAGGTCAGCGAAGGGGGAGTGGCTCGCTACCTCAGTCCCCAACCGGTGGCGGCCGACTGGGGGGACAACGACTGGGAGGCGAGCCGCGACACCGCCAGAGCTCGTTACGGCGACGTCGGGACAGGTGCCGACAGAGGCACTGCCGCACAGGCGGCGCCCGCTGAGAGTGCGGCTTTCGGCTCGTCGGGGGATGGTTTCGATGTGGAGGCTGCCCTCGCAGAGCAACTCGGGGCGCCAGCCGACGTCTATGGGCACGTCACAGAGCCGTCTCGAACGGCCCCCCCCGACTCGTCGCCCACGCCAGCTGTAGAGGGAGAGGCAAACCTGGCGGGTGTCGATCAGGCTGCGCCTGCCTCCGCCGCCGAGGAGACAGAGGAAGAGGCTTGGACTCCTCCCGCCTACGTCCCGGAGGAGACATTCTTTGCCAAGAAGGCCGGACGCCGCCGCTCCGGCTAGGTCGATCGCTAAATCCGCTGTCGGGCCAAGCTTGCTCCGCGCCCACCGGATACCAGCTTGCGCCGAACCTCAACCGGCTCCACTTGCCGGACAGTTTGACTCGGCGCCAGAACGCCCGGGCCGAGGCCGCCCGATGGATCCGGCACCATCTGCCTGACGGTGGAGCCCAAAGGCCCATGGTCGTGTGCCCGACGGCGCCGGCCCTAGAGACCCGCCGCCGAGAGAGGTTCACCTGAACGGCCGCCGTTGGCCGGCGGAGCGTCAGCCCGGGTAGCCGACCAGCGTCAGCCGACCAGCGTCAGCCGGCCGCCGAGGTCGGAAGGAAGGTCGTATAGGCCTGGGCGGTGATGGAGGCGGAGAACTCCACCTTCGACGGCTTGACGATGTTCACGGCAGACGAGTCGGAGAGGCTCAGTGTCGAGATCGTCATCAGCCTCGGGATGTACTGCGGGTTGTAGATCCCGGCGATGAAGTCGAGGACGCCCTGGCGGGGTCCCGTCACCGTCATCGAGATCGGGATCTCCGAGTAGGGAACGGCGGGCGCCGGGGTCGTCGCCACCATGGTGTTGGCCGTCAGGCTCGTGACCTGGGTTCCGGTCCGCCTCGAGAGCTGGTACAGCGACTCGGTGAGCGTGTCGAACTCCGGCCCCGGGGGAAGAGCGTTGCTGAAGGTGCTCTCGTAGGCGGTGTCCGCCGCATTGTTCGCGGTCTCGCTCCGCAGCCCCGCGATCTCCACCTGAAGCTGCGACACCGTCTGCTGCTTGGTGGCGATGTCGGAGTTGACGTTCTTGAGCTTGCCGCCCTCGGGGGACCACCAGGCGAGGTACCACACAATTGCGAGGACCACCACGAGGAGGATTGTGATGTATACGGGGCGCCGCTTGAGCAGGTCGAGTGTCATGTCTCGTCTCGTCTTCGCTTAGGCCGTCTTGGGGATGACGAAGCTGTGGTATCGGGGGGTCGCCAGGTTCCCGGTGATCGCCAGCTGGCATCCGAACGTGATCTTCTTGCTCGTCGGGTCCAGGCTGATGCCGGTGAAGCTCTCGATCAGGAACGGCGCCGACAGGGCGGCGTTGTTCTCGAAGGCGAGGTACCACTGCTGGAAGCTGGGGTACCCGCTGCCGACGACCTGGAGGCTGAGCGAGCCGATGGCGTTGTTGTTCTGGGCGAGGCGGGAGGGGTCCGTCGGCTTGACGAGCTTCTCCGGGCCGACCCCCGAGTAGATGTACGCGGGGACCGAAGATGACGCCGTGAAGCTGGTCACCTGCAGGGAGCTCGGTGTCGCGTTGGAGAGAGCGGTCAGCACGCTCGGCCAGTAGACCTCCGAGGAGATGATCGGCAACACCGTGCTCTGCTCGGTCCTCGCCAGCTGTGCCTCGTGCGCCAGCTTGTCGTAGCTGCTCGCCAGGCGCTGGTCCGCAGTGACCTGCAACCCGAGCTGGTTGGCCGTGTTCTCCGCATGGTTGACGCTGAGGAACTTGAGGACGGCGAGCGCGGCCAGGAGTGCAATCACGGCCACGCCGACAGCCATCACCGAAAGCTCGATCTTCCTCTGCTTGGCCTTGATCCCGATCTCGGGTGGCAGGAGGTTGAACGGCTTGGCACCGGGCACCGGGTCCGGCAACGCCAAGCCGATCACTACTGCCGCCAGCGGATCGAAACGAGCGACGTCATCCGGCGTCATCGTCACGCCGGACGTGTCGATGCGCGACAGGCAGGACCCTGCGATGACGGGGATGCGGAACTGCGAGGCGAGCCTCTCCATGAAGCCGACGAGCCTCGAGCCACCACCGGTCACGACGACCTGCTGCACATCGGATCGGCCCGGAAGGGTCGAGTAGTAGTCGATCGAGTTCTTGATCTCGCCCACCAGGGCGGCGGTGGTGTCACTGGCGGCGGCGGCGGCCACCCGGATGTGCGGCCCGGGCTTGTCGAGGTTCCGCTTCGTCGCCTCGGCGTCGCCCACGGGTATATCGAGAGTCGCGGCGATCGCTCCGGTAACGGCGTCGCCACCGCTGGCAATCGTACGGACGAAGTGCGGTACGCCCGACTCGTGGATCACGACGGTGGTGAGCCCTGCGCCGACCGACACGATGGCCTCAGGACCCCGTGGCGACGTCGAAGGATGGGCGAGCGACCGCACGAGTGCCGAAGAGGTGAGGTCGATGCTGAGCGGCGTCAACCCCGCGTCGTGAACGGCAGCGAGCAGAGGATCGACGAGATCGCGGTGCGCAGCCGCGATCAGCACCCGGCGCATCGTCGAACCGTCCGGTGCGTTGAACGCGTCCAGTGGTCGCGCCGAGAGGAGCGTCTTGTCGGCCGGGAAGGGGATGATGTCGAGCGCCTGCAGGCGGACGGCGGTGTCGAGCTCGGCGTCGGGGATGTTGGGCATCTCGATCTCGCGGGTGATCGCCCGCAGACCCGCCACTCCGAGATGCACCCGTGAGGCCGTGATTCCGCTGTCTTTCAGACACCGCTCGAGCGCCACCGCGACTGCGGCGACATCGAGCACGGCGCCGTCCACAACGGCCCGAGGCGGGAGGCTCACCAGCCCGAAATGGACCAGTTCCGGCCTCGATCCTCCCACCGAGATCTCGGCAACGCGGACTGCGCTGTTGCTGATCTCGATGCCGACGTATTTAGTTGCCATTGGAAGTCACTCCTGTGCGCCCACTTTTGAACACGACACGCGACGCGAACTGCCCTTTAAACGCTACACGCAGACCCCGCCATATTTCATTTGATCGGATGCCTACGATGGATGGGTCAGCAGCTTCACATAATCGAACATCGGCAGATAGAGGCTGATGACGATGGCGCCGATGCACCCGCCCATGAAAAGGATGATGATCGGCTCGAGGATCGACGTGAGGCTGTCGACGGTGGCCGCCACCTCGTTGTCGTAGAACGTGGCGACCTTGTCGAGCATGACGTCGAGCGATCCGGATTCTTCACCTGTCTCGATCATCTGAGTCACCATGACCGGCATGATCGAGTAGTCGGCGAGGCAGGCGGACAGAGCACGCCCCTCGCGCACGCCGGTGATGGCGCCCCGCACGGCCTTGGCGATCTGGGTGTTGCCGACGTTCGCCGCGCAGATGTCGAGCGACTCGATGATCGGCACGCCCGCTGCAACGAGAGAGCTGAGAGTGCCGGCGAAGCGAGCCAGACAGACCTTGTGCACCAGCGGTCCGAAGACCGGGGGCCGCAGCTTGAAACGGTCCCAGAGGTCGCGCCCGTTCTCTGTGCCGATCCACCACTTGAAGGCGAAGACGGCCCCGATGATCACTGCGATGAGGAGGATCAACCAGAGGCTGGCGACGATATTGGATATGTCGATCACGATCCGCGTCGGCACCGGGAGGGACCCGTGCAGCGTGGCGAACAGGTTCTTGAAGGTGGGCACGACGAGGATCATCATCAGCGTGACGATGAGGACCACTGCGCAGCACACCACGGCCGGGTAGGTCATCGCCGAGCGCACCTTGTGGCGCAGCTCGACCTGCTTCTCGATCGTGGTGGAGAGCTTCAGCAGGACGATGTCGAGCTGACCGCCGGCTTCGCCGGCTCGCACCATGGAGATGTACAGCGGCGAGAACACCTTCGGATGGCGCTCGAGGGCGGCCGAGAGCGAGGAGCCGGTCTCGACGTCTTGGCGGACCTGGGTGAGGACGTTCCGCAGTTGTTTTGACTCGAGCTGGTCGCCGAGGATGCCGAGTGCCCGGACCAGTGTCAGCCCCGCCGCCACCATCGTCGCCAGCTGCCGGCTCATGATCGCGATCTCGGTCAAGTTGACCCGGTCCGTGATCCCCGGGATCTCGAGGTCGCGCTTGAGGGCCTGGCCGCTGACGGGCTTGATGTCGATCGGCACGTAGCCCATCTGGCGCAGCTTCGTCGCGACGAGCGAGACGCTGTCGCCCTCGATCTGCTTCTTGATCAGCTTCCCGTCACGGTCGCGGACCCTGTAGTCGTACAGCGTGGTTGGCATCAGTCGCCTTTGGGGGTGTCGTGGACTTCTTCAGCTCAATCGGTCGGATGGGCAGTGTCAGCTCATCCGGTGCACACTCACCTTGTGTAATCGGCTGGTTACTCGGCGACCTTGAGATGATCTCGTAGCTCGTTGGCGTCGTGGCAACGGTCGAAGGCGATGGCCTCGGTGATCCGGCCTTGGCGAACCGCCCTGGCAAGGCCCTGGTCCATCGTCTGCATCCCCTGCGCACCACCGGTTTGCATGAGCGAATAGATCTGGTGCGTCTTGGCGCTCCGGATCAGGTTCCTGATGGCGGGGGAGGCGATCATCACCTCCGCCACGGCGACCCGGCCGAGCCCCGTGGCACTGATGATCAGCTGCTGGGTGACCACGGCTTCCAGGGAGCCGGCCAGCTGGATGCGCACCTGGTCCTGCTGGTTGGTCGGGAAGACATCGATGATCCGGTCGACCGTCTGCGGCGCGTCCTGGGTGTGCAGGGTGGCGAAGACGAGGTGACCGGTCTCTGCTGCCGTGAGGGCGGTCGAGATCGTCTCGATGTCGCGCATCTCGCCGACGAGGATGACGTCAGGGTCCTGCCGCAGGACGTGTCGGAGCGCCTCGGAGAACGAGTACGTGTCTGCACCCACCTCGCGCTGGTTGACGATCGCCCGGTCGTGGCTGTGCAGGAACTCGATCGGGTCCTCCACCGTCACGATGTGCAACGGCTTGGTCCTGTTGATGATGCTCACCAGCGAGGCGAGCGTCGTCGACTTGCCCGAGCCTGTCGGACCGGTGACGAGCACCAGGCCCCGGCGCAGCTCGGCCAGACCGGATACGACCTCGGGAAGCCCGAGCGTCTCGAACGGCGGGATCTCGTGCGGGATAGCCCGCAAGACGGTGCCGATCGAGCCTCGCTGCTGGAAGACGTTCACCCGGAAGCGACCCACACCCATGATCGAGTGCGACGTGTCGAGCTCCTTTTCCGCCTCGAAACGCTCCCGCAGCGACTGCGTCAGGATCCCGAAGATCATCTCCCGGATCTGCTCGTTGTCCAGCCTCGGCAGTCCTTCGATCGGGCGGATCGAGCCGTCCACCCGGATGGCGGGCGGGAGCTGGTTCGTCAGGTGCAGGTCGGAGGCACCGTTCTCGACGGCGTAGGTCAGCAGGTCGTCGATGTCGAGCCCGGACTTGCCGGCGGCGATCTCGGCGAAGGAGCGGACCTCGTGTGAAGGCGGCCGGAACCCCGGCGGCATCTTCTGCTGCACGACGGCGCCCGGTGTGCCGGAGCCGGTCTCCTGATATCCGTAGCCGTAGGTCGGAGCGGGTGCGGCGACGCCGCCGTACTCCCCGCCCCCGTACCCGGGCGCATAGTCCCCGCCGCTCCCGTAGTTCCCGTACGAGCCGTAGTCGGCGCCGACCGGGGCGTACATCGCCGTCGGGTCTTCGGCTCCGCCGGCCGATCCGACACCGGCGTACTCCGGTGCCGCAGGAGGCGGCGGCGGAGGAGGAGGCGGAGGTGGCGGAGGAGGCGGCGCCATCGCCGCATCCGATGCCTGCTGACCGTTGGCCGATGGCTGTGCTGAAGCAGCCCCATCGGCAGAGCCTGCGAGCCGCGGATAGACCGCTTCCATCACCCGCTGGATCCCAAGGGGGTCCGCCAGCACGCAGCCGCTGATCTCCCGCTCCAGGAAGGCCGAGAGGTTGCGGATCTGGTCGGAGCTCAGCGGTTCGATGGCGGCAAGCGTCAGACGGCCGCCGTCTATCCGGTAGCCGATGGCACCGAACTCCTTGGCGAGCGCCTCCGGAACGAGCTTGAAAGCCTCGCCCATAGGTCGCTCGGTGTAGATGTCGACGGCAGCCAGCCCTGACAGCTGTGCCATCTGGGCGAGGACGGCAGCCGCCTCGACCGTGCCGCCGCGCGTCAGGACCTCGGCCACCGGCCGCCCCTGTTCGCCGGCTTGAGCCAACGCTGTGTCGCCGCTGGCGGAATCGATCCGCCCTGCGGAGACCAGGGCCGCCACCAGCCGGCGCGACCACTCGCTCGGAGTACCTGTTGTATTTGTCATGCCACCACCCGGAGTACTTCCTCGAGGCTCGTCAGACCGAGAGCCGCCTTGCGGAGGCCGTCCTGGCGGAGCGTCTTCATTGATTGTTCAACTGCGACCTTCTGGATCTCCTCAGCCGAGACTCTGGAGATGACTGCGCGCTCGATCTCCTCGGTGACGAGCAGGATCTCGTGCAGAGCCAGCCGTCCCCGGTAGCCGGTGCGGCTGCACGCCTGGCAACCGACAGCTCGGCGGAAGCGTGGCGTCCCGTGATCGGGAAGCAGGGAGTCGTCCCACCCGAAGGCTTCCAGATCGCCGGCGTTCGGGACCGTGGGCTCCGAGCAGTTGTCGCAGAGCTGCCTGGCGAGGCGCTGAGCTACGACACAATCGAGAGCAGATCCCACGAGGAAAGGCTCCACACCCATCTCGATCAGGCGCATCGGCGTTCCCGCGGCATCGTTGGTGTGCAGGCTCGACAGCACCATGTGGCCGGTCAGTGCGGCCTCGATGGCGATGACGGCCGTCTCCCGGTCGCGGATCTCGCCGACCAGCACGACGTCGGGGTCGCTTCGCAGGATCGAGCGCAGCGCCGAGGCGAAAGTGAGGCCGGCCTTCGGATTCACCTGCACCTGGTTGATCCCCCGCAGCTGGTACTCGACGGGGTCCTCGACCGTGATCAGGTTCCGCTCCGGCGAGTTGAGGATGTTCAGGGTGGCGTACAGAGTCGTGGACTTACCGGACCCGGTCGGTCCCGTCACGAGGATCGTCCCGTATGGCTTGCGGTAGGCGACCTCGTAGCGCTTCAGCACGTCGGGAAGGAACCCGAGATCGCCAAGGTTCAGCATGGCGTTCGACTTGTCGAGGACGCGCATCACGATCTTCTCGCCGTGCACGGTCGGCAGGCTCGAGACGCGCAGGTCGATCTCGCGGCTTCCGGCGTTGATCGAGATACGGCCGTCTTGAGGGATCCGGTGCTCGGCGATGTCCAAGCTCGCCATCACCTTGAGGCGTGTCGTGACGCCTCCCTGGATGGCCTTCGGGGAGCGGGTCACATCGTGCAGCACGCCGTCGATGCGGAACCGGACTCGCAGGTCGTCCGCCGCCGGCTCGATATGGATGTCCGAGGCCCGCTCGTTGAGCGCCTGGCGGAGGATCAGGTTGACGTACTTGACGATCGGAGCGTCGTCATTGGTCGCCTGCAGGTCGGTGATGCCGACTGCCTGCGTCGCCTCGGAGGCAGATGTCTGCAGCACGGCGCTCCGTGCCGCCTGGTCCGCTTCCTGGTCATGCCGGTAGAGACGCTGGATGTAGTCGTTGATCTGGCCCGGGCTGCAGACGACGGTGTGGATGTCGCGGCCGACGACAGTGCGCAGGTCGTCGAGGGCGAAGACGTCGGAGGGGTTCGCCATCCCGACGATCGGGACGTTGCCCCGGTAACCGATGGCGAGGACGTGATGGCGCCGCGCCAGGGCCTCGGGAATGATCGAGACTGCCGATGTGTCGATCGGGAAGTCGTTCAGGTCGACGAACTCGAGGCCGACCTCGGCAGCCATCGCCTGGATGAGGTCTTCCTCGGTGACCAGTCCGAGCTCGGCGAGGATCTCGCCGAGCGGACGCCCGGTCGCGTTCGACTCCCTGAGTGCCGCCTCCATCTCGTCACGGGTGATCTGCCCCGACTCGACGAGCATCTCCGCCAGCGCGGGGACTTCGGGCTCCTCCGTCTCGACCGCCGGCTCGGAGGTGACGAGCGGCGTGGGCTTTGTCTCCCTGACCTCCTTCTCCTTGCGGGGGGAGGGTCCGGAGGCGGCCGCGTCCGACTTCGTCCGAGATGCCGGCGCGGTGTCGGGCCGGGCGGCTGGAGCGGACGGTGTCTTGGCGGGCGGCGCTGCGGGTGCCGACTCCCGCGATGCCTGCGCCGAAGGGGGCGCAGCCGCAGACGTGGAGGGCGCACCTGCCGGTGCGGGAGGTGCAGGAGGTGCAGGAGGTGCGGGAGGTGCCGGAGGAGGTGGCACCACCGCTCGCGGGGTCGAAGGCGGCGTCCCCGCGGCACCTGGCTGAGGAGCGAGTTGCTTACCTTCTTGTTGGCCCTGCTGGCCTTGCTGGCCCTGTCGTCCTTGCTGGCCCTGCGGGGGCCCCGGGGGGACCGGCGCGCCGGCCGGCGCCACGGGTTGCCTGGGCGAGCTCACCGGTGCCTGGCCATCTGGAGCGTACAGGCGATCGATGTACGCCTCTATCTGAGAACTTGAGCCCACGACGGCATGGATGTCCCGACCGACGATGGTCTTGACGTCGTCCATCGCCAGCACGTTGTCGGGGGAGGCGACCGCGATGACCGGTGTCCCGTACTTCCATCCCACCGCCAATGCTCGGTGCCGGCGCGCCACGTTCTCGGGGATCAGGGCGGCTGCAGCGGGGTTGAGGGGGTAGCGGTCGAGATCGACGTACTCCAGGCCGACCTCCTTGGCCAGCATCTTGGCTTCGTCGACCTCCGCCTTCGAGGGTCGGTGGCCTCCGCCCTGCCGCTCGTCGGTGACGCTCATCGGTGGTACCCCCACGTCGCGACGGCGCCGCGACTGTCACGGCGTGCCATCACGAGTCGTACCTGACTGATGCGCTGCACGGGGTGCCGACCTCCGATTTCCGCGGGTCCCGCTGCTGGGTTGACTGCAGGAGCAACATGCAGTGAGCGTGGCCGCAATACCTCGAATACTACTCTGAGCGTTGGCACGAACACAAGCAGCAATGGAATGTATTCATGGACCACAAGGGGCACTCGATGCCTTTCCGGGGTCTCGCCACTCGCACCGCGCGTCAGCGCATGCTGGCGGGGACCATGCCTCGCTGCTGGAGCATCACCTTGAGGTCGTGCGGGTTCGAGGCGGCCACCATGGCGGCCCGCAGGTCGATCACACCCTGCTCCAGCAGGGAGACGAGCGACTGGTCGAACGTCTGCATCCCGTAGTACTCGCCTTCGGCGATGATCTGGGCGATGTCGCCGGTGCGGTCGGAATCGACGATGCACTGCTGGACACGCCCGTTCACGACCATCACTTCGAGGGCCGGCACGCGGGTGGATCCGTCGGCGGTCGGCACCAACCGTTGGCAGACGGCTCCCCTCAGGGCTCCGGCGAGGGAGATCCTCGCCTGCCTCTGCTGGTTGGCGGGGAAGAAGTCGACGACCCGGTTCACAGTCTCGATGGAGTCGATGGTGTGGAGGGTGGAGAGGACGAGGTGACCTGTCTCGGCAGCCGTCAGGGCGGTGGCCACCGTCTCGCTGTCGCGCATCTCGCCGACGAGGATCACGTCCGGGTCCTCGCGGAGAGCCGAACGCAGGGCCACCAGGAAGTTGTCCGTGTCGAACCCGACCTCTCGCTGGTTGATGGCAGCGAGCTCGTCGTGATGGAGGACTTCGATCGGGTCCTCGATCGTGACGATGTGGCATTCGCGGGTGCGGTTGATGTGGTCGATCATCGCGGCGAGCGTCGTCGTCTTGCCGCAGCCGGTAGGGCCGGTGACCATCACCAGGCCCCGCTGCTCATCGGCGAGCCGGCGAACCACGTCCGGCAGGTTGAGGTCCTGGAACGAGCGGGCACCCTGGCGGACACGGCGGAGCACCATCCCGGCCGACCCTCTTTGGCGAAACGCGTTGACCCGGAAACGCCCGAGGCCCTGCACGGAATACGCGAAATCAGCCTCGTGGCGGTTCTCGAATTGCTCCCAGGTGCGGTCCTGCATGATCGCCCGGGAGATCATCTCCGTGTCGGACGACTGGATCACGGGCTCGTCGGTCAGTCTTATGAGCTCGCCATTGACGCGGATCCGGGGGGGCGAGCCCACCTTCATATGCAGATCGGACCCATCTGCCTCCGAGAGGCGGCGCAACAGGCGATCGAGGTCAGCGTGATCCATAGGTCCAGCATCGTCGCGCGCGCGGCCTCCACCGGACAATGAGTTACGGGCGATGAATGGGTAGATTCGGTGCGGAGAGCTTCGTCTGGACTACCGTCGTACGACAGGAGAGGATTGATGGCTACCCGCAACGTCTTGTCGAAGCTCGGCAGATCCGAGCGCGGGTCCGGCGGCCCGCCGGCCGAATTCCTGGCGATGGAGGCCCTCGATCTCGTAGACGTCTCGTTGCTCGCCGCCACTGAGCAGGGTCCGGTGGACATCGGCCGCCTCGCCCTCACGTTCGACCACCGAGGCCTCTGGGTGCGAAAGTGGACCGGCGACGTCTCCGGTCACATCCCGTGGACCCGCTTGCAGGCGTTCAAGACCGACGGGGAGCCCGAGCGCCCGGGTCGGTCGGAGCGGAGCAGGGGCAGCGACAAGGCGTCCAGGGCCGACAAGAACGACAAGCCGACCGGCGCCAGAGCGCGGGTGGGGTTGGAGGTGCGTACCGACTGCCGATCGCATCGTTTCGTCGTCCAACACGTGGACCCGGTGGCGCTCGAAGGCAGCATCACCTCCCTGTCCACGAGGTATGCCGGCCGCGACCTGGTCCAAGGTGAGCCCAGAAAGCGTCGCTGAACTGCCAGAACCAGGCGATGGCCGAATCTCGAGCGGCCATTGCAGCGACAGTTCGACAGTTCCGGGGCGGCCGGGGGAGCCTTTATTTGTAAGGGTTCCTGCCTGAATCTCTCTTATTCGTACGGTGTATCGCCAGTAATTTCATTGATTTGCAATCTGGCCGCGGCCCATCCGACGTGCAGGGCAGGGATGATCGGTCCATGCCACGAATCGGGCGATGGCTGTCTCGTCGGAAGCCGGATGCGCCGTTGCGGCCCGTGCTCGTCCGCGACTCGTACGACGCCTCCCAGCAGCTGCCGCCGCACCTCCTGCTCGTCGAGTCATGTCACAGCACTTGGCTCTTCGATACAGGCCACCGCCAGTACAGAAGGGTCTTGAAGGGTCTCGACCTCGATCCGCGACGTGCCTCGACCAGCTGGCGGCCCTACTACCGGCTGGACATGGACGAGCGGACGGACGCCTTCGTCGTCATCCTCAATGAGGCCGGCAACCGCCTTGCGAGGTCGTGGCGTCATCACGAGCCGTGCCCGCACTGCGCTGGGGAGGTCACCGAGGAGCTGTCGGTCGACGACCTGACGATGCTCGCCGGCGCCTGACGGCGCACATGTTGCCGGACGGTGCCCGGCGGGGGCCTGACGGTGCTCGCTCGGCAGTCCTCGGGCACCAGCGGCTGCCGCGATGATGCACGGCTCCCGGCTGTGCTGTGCCGGGGCGGGTGGCGCGGGAGAATGCCGTCATGGACGAGAACCCTCCGACCCACCACGTCGAGATCGTCGACTCTGACGCTCTCAGGCATCTAGATCTCGCCGGTCCCTCGGCGCCGGCCGGCGACGGCGAGCGCCCGGGCCAGGAGATGCCGCCCGTCGAGGCCATCGAGCGGCCGGCGAAGGTGATGCGGATCGGCTCGATGATCAAGCAGCTCCTCGACGAGGTGCGTGTCGCGCCGCTCGACGAGGCGAGCAGGGCGAGGCTGAAGGAGGTCTTCGAGACCTCGGTGCGTGAGCTCGCCGGGACGTTGTCACCCGAGCTGGCTGCCGAGCTCGATCGGATGGCGCCCCCGTTCGGCTCCGACACGCCGAGCGAGTCAGAGCTGCGCGTCGCTCAAGCCCAGCTCATCGGCTGGCTGGAGGGGCTGTTCCATGGCATCCAAGCCACCCTGTTCGCCCAGCAGGTGGCGGCTCGCGGCCAGCTGGAGGAGATGCGGGCCGAGCGGGGACTGCCCCGCGGCGGCGACCCCTCCCAAGCCCAAGGCGGGACCGGCTACCTCTGACCGCCTGCGGGGGGCAGGGCCGAGCAAGGTAAGTGCAGCAAGAAGGGCATGGCGGGACCGCGCTCTCGGGCGCATTATCTTGCGGTCGATGGCTGGACAGGGCGCCGACTCGTTCGTCCACCTGCACACCCACACCGAGTTCTCGATGCTCGACGGCGCGGCCCGCATCCGGGAGGCCGTTGCAGTGGTCCGCGAGGACGGCCAGCCGGCGCTGGCGATCACCGACCACGGGAACATGTACGGCGTCCTCGACTTCTACAAGGAGTGCCGCAGGCAGGGGATCTCTCCCATCATCGGGATCGAGGCCTACATGGCGGGGACATCGCGCTTTGACCGACCGGTCCGGCGGGGGAGGGTCGACGACACCGGAGGCGACGCCGGGCAGGGCGAGAAGCTCTACTACCACCTCACCCTGCTCGCCGAGAACAAGGTGGGCTACCGGAACCTGATGAAGCTGTCGTCGGAGGCGTACCTGGAGGGGTACTACTACAAGCCCCGCCTCGACTGGGAGCTGCTCGAGCGCCATCACGAGGGGGTCATCGCCACCACAGGGTGCCTCGGCGGCGTCGTCAACCAGGCGCTGCTGGCCGGCGACGAACAAGCGGCATTGGCGGCGGCCGCCAGGCTGCGGGACATCTTCGGCCCGCAGAACCTGTTCGTCGAGCTGCAGGACCACGGCATCGCCGAGCAGCACCGTACGAACCCGCAGCTGATCTCGATCGCCCGCCGGCTGGGCGTCCCACTGCTAGCCACCAACGACGGCCACTACTGCCGCCGCGGCGACGCCGTAGCTCACGACGCTCTTCTCTGCGTGCAGACAGGCGCCACGATCGACGATCCGAAGCGCTTCAAGTTTCACGGCGAGGAGCATTACCTGAAGTCGGCGGCCGAGATGCGCTCGCTCTTCTCGCAGCTGCCTGAGGCCTGTGACAACACGCTCTGGGTCGCCGAGCGTGCGCAGGTCGAGATCGAGTTCGGGCGGGTCGAGCTGCCCCGCTTCCCGGTGCCCGCCGAGTTCCAGAGTCGCAGCTACGACGAATCGGCGGCCTCCTACCTGCGCTGCCTGACCTATGCCGGGGCGGCGGAGCGTTACGGGGATCCGCTACCCGAAGAGGTTCGCCGGCGCCTCGACTACGAGCTCTCGGTGATCGCCGAGATGGGCTTCCCGGCGTACTTCCTCGTCGTCTGGGACCTCATCCGCCACGCCCGCCAGCAGGGGATCCGGGTCGGGCCGGGTCGCGGCTCTGCTGCCGGCTGCGCCGTCGCCTACTGCCTCCGGATCGTCGACCTCGACCCCATCCGCTACGGGCTCATCTTCGAGCGCTTCCTGAACCCCGGCCGCAAGCAGATGCCGGACATCGACATGGACTTCGATGAGCGCTACCGCGGCGAGATGATCCGCTACGCCACCGAGCGCTACGGCTGGGACCACGTCGCCCAGATCGTGACCTTCTCCACGATCAAGGCCAGGGCCGCGGTGCGCGACGCAGCACGCGTCCTCGGCTACCCGTACATCCTCGGCGACAGGATCGCCAAGGCCATGCCGCCGCTCGTGATGGGACGCGACACGCCGCTCAGCGCCTGTCTCGAGAAGCAGGAAGGACACGAGGACGGCTACGCAGCGGCCGCCGAGCTCCGCCAGATGTACGAGGACGACGCCGACGCCCGACGGGTCATCGACGTCGCCCGCGGCCTGGAGGGCCTGCGCCGCCAGGACGGGATCCACGCCGCGGCGGTCGTCATCAGCAACGAAGCGCTGACCGAGTACCTTCCGATCCAACGCAAGCCCGATCCCGGGGCAGACCCCGCCCTCGCCCCCGTCGTCACGCAGTACGAGATGCACGGAGTGGAGGATCTCGGCCTGCTGAAGATGGACTTCCTCGGGCTGCGGAACCTCTCGGTCATGGAGCGTGCACTCGACCTGATCGAGGCCGAGACAGGCATCCGGCCGGACATCGACGCCGTCCCCCTCGACGACGAGCGCACGCTCGCAATGCTGCGGCGCGCCGAGTCGATCGGAGTCTTCCAGCTGGAGGGGGCTGCGATGCGGGCGACCCTGCGGTCGTTGGCCCCGACCTCCTTCGACGACGTCGCCGCCCTCGTGGCTCTCTACCGCCCGGGCCCGATGGCGGCCAACATGCACCGCGACTTCCCCGACCTGAAGAACGGCCGCAAGCCCATCCGCTACGCCCACCCGGAGATGGAGGAGATCCTGGGCGACACCTACGGCCTGATGCTCTACCAGGAGTCGGTGATGCGAGTGGCGCAGAAGTTCGCCGGCTTCACCCTCGAGGAGGCGGACAACCTTCGCAAGGCCTGCGGGAAGAAGATCCGCAGCCTGATCGCCGAGCAGCGCGAGAAGTTCGTGGCCGGGTGCCTCGAGCAGGGCTACGGCGAGAAGCTGGGGACGGACCTGTTCGACATCATCGAGCCGTTCGCCGACTACGCCTTTGGCAAGTCCCATTCCTACGGCTACGGGCTCGTCGCCTACCAGACCGCCTGGCTGAAGGCGAACCACCCCGTGGAGTACCTGGCGGCGCTGCTCACGTCGGTGAAGGACGACAAGGACCGCACGGCGGTCTACCTGGCCGAGTGCAGGACGATGGGGATCGAGGTCCTCGTCCCCGACATCAACCGCTCGCAGTCGGACTTCACCGCCAGCCGCGGCGGCTCGAAAGGTCCCGGGTCGATCGTCTTCGGCCTCTCGGCCGTCCGCAACGTCGGCGAGGGACTGGTGGCGCAGGTCGTGTCGGAGCGGGAGGCCAACGGACCCTTCACCTCCTTCTACGACTTCTGCAAGCGGGTGGAGCCGAGCGTTCTCAACAAGAGGACGATCGAGTCGCTGGTGAAGTCGGGAGCCTTCGATTCGCTCGGTCATCCGCGCAAGGGCTTGTGCCTGGTGTTCGAGGAGGTGATCGATCGTTTCGTGAGCAGGCGGCGGGAGGAGGAGCTCGGGATCACCACGCTCTTCTCGCTGCTCGAGCCGGCGGCCACCGAAGCCGCCACCGGACCCGGCGGCGCCTTCGACGATGCATGCGTGCCGATCCCCGACGTGGAGTTCGACAAGGCCGAGAAGTTGGCGATGGAGAAGGAGATGCTCGGCCTCTACGTCAGCGACCACCCGCTGATGGGCCTGGAGAGGGTGCTGAGCCGGCTGAGCGACGCCTCGATACGCGACCTCCTCGAGGCCGCCACCGGGCCCGCCTCCTCGGAGGGTGGGTGGAGCGGGGGCGAGGTGCGCACAGTAGTGGGCGTCGTGACCGCCCTCACGCGCCGCTACACCAAACGCGGCGAGTTGATGGCGAGCTTCGTCCTGGAGGACCTCGACTCGGCGATCGAGGTGTTCGTATTCCCCAAGACCATGCGCGAGTACGGCCCCCTGCTGGAGGACGACGCCATCGTCTGCGTCAGGGCCCGCCTCGACCTGCGCGACGACCAGCCCAAACTGGTGGCGATGGAGGTCCGCCGTCCCGAGATCCCCCGCATCGAGAGCAATCCGCCGCTCGAGGTGACGGTGCCCATCGGGAGCCTCACCGACTCGGTGGTGACGAGGCTGAAGGAGCTCCTGAGCGAGCACCCCGGGCACTCCACGGTCCACCTCCGGCTGGGGGCCAAGCTGCTGCGCCTGCCTGCGGATTACAAGGTCGAGCTGAGCGGCGGCCTGGTCGGCGCCCTCAAGGAGCTGCTGGGCGCCGGCGCTGTCGCCCGCTGACGCCGCCATTGGCACGCGGCGCGGTGACCCCGGCGCCCTGACGGCAGTAGCGCCCGGGCCTCCCTGAGGGACGCCCGAGAAGCGGCGTGGCACCACCTGTTCGGATTCCCGTAAACTGGGATGGCTCTCAGATCCGCGGGGTGGACGGTCGGGAGCGATCGGAAAGCCGGCACACCGCCGGGTCCCGCGTGGCGCGGGTCCGCCGGTAGTGGCGGCCCAACGCTGACCGACGTACAGGAGCACGACACGACGATGAGCATGGCCATCGAGGTCGCAACGAAGGACTGCACGGCTCTGGCCGATGCCGAGCTGGCAGAGATGGCCGACATCTGCACAGACGGCGTCTGCGCTTACGAGGTCGGCTTCCTGTCCAAGCAACGCGAGGACTGGGTGCTCGTGACCCGCGCGCAGGAGGGCAACAAGCTTCGTGGCTTCGCCCTCAGCACTCTGGAGAGGATCGGCGGCACGCCGTCGCTGCTCGTCGGGGTCGCTGCCTTCGTCCGCACGGGTGCCGGCGAGCCGGCGTTGAAGGCCGTGATGGGTGACCTCTACCGCCGCGCTCTGCTGGCGTTCCCGGACGAAGATGTGCTGGTGGGAACGCGGTTCGCGGATCCGTCAGCTTTCCGGGCCTTCGGCGGCCTGCAGGACATCGTGCCGCGGGCGGATCACAAGGCCTCGGGCGAGGAGCGGGCGTGGGGTCGGCGGCTGGCGAAGCGTTTCGGCGCCGAAGGCCAGCTGGACGATCGCACCTTCGTGCTCGGCGGCGACGGCGATCCATGCGGCGCCCTGCATTTCGCGCCGCGTAAGCCCGCCAAGGTGGCCCCCCAGTTCGAGGAGTTCTTCGCCGAGCTCGACGTGACGCGCCACGACACACTGGTGGCCTTCGGGTGGGCGATGGCAGAGGATCTCGCCGCTCACGCACTGCCTCGCTGAGCGGCGGCTGATCCGGCCCCTGCACTTCGCTGCAGATCCGGCTGCTACCTGCTGGCCACTGCTCGGGGACGGCCCTCTCGGCCGCCGCTCGCCTCAGGGCCGGGGGATCATCGACAGCACCGCCTTCGGAGTGTGCGTGCTCCGCGGCGGCACGAAGCCGACCAGCATGTACTGGGGCTCGAACTCGAGCATCGCGGCGGTGCCGGCCCGGGTCAGGACGGTACCTGCCAGCGCGTTGGCGACGGAGGCTGCCCGCCTGTCGAGCACGGGCAGCCGCTCGTTGGCGCCGCCGAGCGTGAAGGTGCACCACACGGAGCCGCCTGCGGCGACCAGCTCAGGACCTTTGCTCGGCCTCACGAGCTCGAGCGAGGGAGAACTACCGTCCATGTCCCCGTAAGCGGCGGACGGTCCGACGACGCCGAGGAGCGGCTGCGACTCGGACTTCTGACGCTCGCTGAGCAGCTCGTCCAGCATCCGCCGCGCCTGTCGTGCCCTCAGCCGGCCGAGAACCCGGGCAGAGCCGACTACCGAGATCGCCTCCGGGCGGCACGGATCGGGAGGCTCCCGGTCGTCGCCGAGCGTGACCTCGACAACGTCGAGAAGCCGGCCGCCCCCGTCGTCCGGGAGCCCGCCGGCTCGTGCACGCACGAGCGCTCCGCTGGCGAGATCGACCCCCGCCCATTCAGCCGGACCGTCCGCCAGCACCATGCAGGAGAGACTTTCACCAGGGCGGTAGAGGCGGATCGTGCCCGGCACGATCTTGCGGCAGCTTGTGATCGCCGACCTCTTCACCTTCACCTCGGGGCACCCGCCGTCATCCGCAGGGCAGTCCGAAGCTGCTCGGGGGTGGCGCAGGGAGCGAGGCAGACCGAGCCCCGGCAGACGTAGGCGGCACCGTCCTCCCGACCCTCCCAGATCGGCGAGCGGCGCCGTTCGCCCCAGGCGATCGCTGCCCGTGGCAACAGCTCGCGCCGCGCCTGCGCCAGCAGATCGGGCCGCTCGCCCGCCACCACGACCTCGACGCTGCCCATCCCCAAGATCTCGACGGCCCAGCAGAGGTGTGGCACAGCGCTCGGGGCACGCTCGAGCAGCGTCATGCATCCGGACACGAGGGAGGCGGCACGGTCGGCGTAGATCTCGTGGCCGGTGAGTCCCGACAACCTGCAGAGGGCGACTGCGGCGACGGAGGTCGCCGCGGGGATGACCCCGTCATAGACATCTCGGGGACGGACGATCAACTTCTCCGCGTCCCTGCCGGTGGTGTAGAGGACCGTCCCCCCGTCGTCGGCGAAGAGTGCGAAGAGGTCTCCCGCAAGGCGCTCCGCTTCGTCCAGCCAGCTCGATCTGCCCTCGAGCTCGGCCATCCTCGTGAAGGCGTCGAGCAGCCATGCGTAGTCGGCCGCATACGCAAGATGTGCGGCCCGTCCGCCTTGCCAGGACCGCATCCAGCGGCCGTCCGGGCGGCGCAGCTCGGAGAGCAGCATGTGGGCGGTCTCGCTCGCCGCCGACGCCCAATCCTCGTGTCCGGTGGCGGCCGCCGCCTCTGCCAGCGCCGAGCACCACATCGCGTTCCACTCCGTGAGGATCTTGTCGTCGCGGCCGGGACGCACCCGCGTCGACCGCGCCTGTTCGAGACGAGACCGCGCCTGTTCGATGCCCTCAGGGCGGCGCAGCGGCGCCCCGGGCGGCCGGTGGAGTATCGAGCGGCCCTCGAAGTTCCCGTCGGGTGTCACTCCGTACCACGAGGCGGCTTCCTGCCACCCGTCGCCGAGCAGATCGCGAAACTCCGCCTCGGTCCAGAGGTAGAACCGCCCCTCTTCACCCTCCGAGTCGGCGTCCTCGGCGGAGTGGATCCCGCCTCCTTCCTGTCGCAGGTCCCGCAGCACGTAGGTCGCCGTCTCCTCGACGACCTGCAGCCACCGATCGTCACCGGTCAGCTGCCAGGCGTGCAGGTAGAGGCGAAGAAGGGATGCCTGGTCGTAGAGCATCTTCTCGAAGTGCGGGACCTGCCAGGCGCGATCGACGCTGTAGCGGGCGAAACCTCCCCCCATATGGTCGTATATCCCCCCCGCCGCCATCGCCGCCAGGCTCCGCTCCACGGCGCCAAGGGGATCCTCGCCGATTCCCCCCACCTTCGCCCGCACAAGGAGCTCGAGCAGTGGGGCCTGCGGGAACTTGGGGGCATCGCCGAACCCCCCGTGCTCGACGTCGTGCATCTCCTCGACCCGGTCGACCGCGTTGCGGACGATGGCTCCGGCTCTCTCGGCATCGCCGCGGAGGCTCTCCGCCATCCCCGAGATCCCCGCCTCGACACTGCCCTCGGGGCTGGCGCCGGTGGCGAGCGAGAGCCGAGACTCGAGGGCCCTGGTGAGGCTGGAAGCCTGCGCCAGCACGTCCTGGCGGCGTCCGTTCCACGCCTCTTTGATCGCCTCGAGCAGCTCGCTGAAGGTCGGGCGCCCGCGTCTCGGGTCCGACGGGAAGTAGGTCCCGGCGAAGAACGGCCTGCGGTCGGGCGCGCAGAAGACCGTCATCGGCCATCCACCGGCCCCGGTCATCGCCTGCACGGCCTCCATGTACACCGAGTCGACATCGGGACGCTCCTCCCGGTCGACCTTGATGCTCACGAAGCCCTCGTTGAGGAGCTCGGCGACGGCAGGATCCTCGAACGATTCGTGCGCCATCACGTGGCACCAGTGGCACGCCGAATATCCGATCGACACCATGACCGGCCGATCGGAGTCCCTCGCCTCGTCCCACGCCTCGTCCCCCCAGGGGTACCAGTCGACAGGGTTGTCGCGGTGCTGGCGGAGATAGGGCGAGGTCTCGTGTGCCAGTCGGTTCACCGCCAGCAGCCTACGGGTCGCGCCGGCGCAGCAACTTCCCGCTCGGGGTGCGCGGCAAGGAGGCGACGATCCTCAGCTCCCGGGGGGCTGCCCACGGCCCGAGGTGCGCCTTCACGTGCTCACGCAACTCGTCGAGCGTGGGGGCGATGTCGCCGGCCGGCACGATCGATGCCACCACCGTCTCGCCCCATTCGGGATCCGGCGTTCCAGAGACGAGAGCCTCGGCCACTGACGGGTGGCGCGTGAGGCTCTTCTCGACCTCGGCAGGCCATACGTTCTCGCCGCCGGAGATGATCACGTCCTTCAAGCGCCCGCGGAGGTGGAGCGTGCCGTCCTCTGCGAGCTCGGCGGCATCTCCCGTGGGAAACCACCCACCGGCGAGGAACGGGTTGCCGCCGTCGCGGTAGGAGCGCAGGAGCATCGGGCCACGAACCTCGAGCTCGCTCGCGCCGGAGGTCCGCAGTTCCACGCCCTCGAGGGGGGTCCCGTCGTAGACCACTCCGCTGCCGGTCTCGGTCATGCCCCACGTGACGACGGTGTTGGGGGGGATCAGCTCGGGTGGAGCGGCTCCGCCGAGGACGATCTTGCGCCATGCCGAGGCGCCGGCCTCGCCGAGTCGCCTCAGCGCAGTGGCGACCAGCGAGACGAGGGTGGCGCCGTTCCTGGCGGCAGCGGTGGCAGCCTCGACGTCGAACGACGCCGCCACGTCGACAGGAGTGCCGGTCAGGAGCGAGCGTGTCACGACCGCCAGCCCCCCGATGTGCGCCAACGGCAGGCATGCGTACCAGCGGTCCCCCGAAGGGTCGACGCCGAGCCGCGAGCTGGTGGCGATAGCAGAGGCGGCAACCGCGCGGTGCGTCAGCACGGCGCCCTTCGGCTCGCCGGTGGTCCCACTGGTCGCGACGACGAGGGCATCCCCATCCTCTACAGGGCGGCCGCCCCGGAGCTGCACCCGATCGCCATCAGGCCCGACGAGCACCTGCGGCGCGAAGGCATCGAGCAGTCGCTGCCTGGCGGGCGCCGGCAACCGCAGATCGAGGGGGAACGCGGCATCGCCGGCCTCCCAGCAGTCCGTCAGCTCCTTGACGAAGGCATCGCCGCCCGGCATCGCCAGGGCCACGAGACGGTGCACGGCAGATAGCGTAGGACCCCTCCGGCCGCCCGCCGGCGCCCCTCCAACCCTAGGAGCGATTTGACCACGCCAGCGCAGTGGCTTGCCGGAGCACGCCCTCGCACCCTGCCCGCAGCGCTGGTGCCGGTGCTGGTCGGCACCGCCGTGGCACACGCCGAGGGTCGGGTGGTCTGGTGGCGGGCGGCTCTGGCGCTCGTCGTGTCCCTCGCCATCCAGGTCGGGACCAACTACGCCAACGACTACTCGGACGGGGTCAGGGGCACCGACCACAAGCGCGTCGGTCCCGCCAGGTTGCTGGCGGCGGGGGTGGCGAGCGCTGCCGCCGTGCGGACGGCCGCCGCGTTCTGCTTCGCCATCGCCGCGGTGGCCGGCCTGGCGCTGGCCATCGCCACATCTCCATGGCTGATCGTCGTCGGGGCTGCCTCCATCGCCGCCGGCTGGTTCTATACGGGGGGGCCGCGTCCATACGGGTACGCCGGTCTCGGAGAGCTGTTCGTCTTCGCCTTCTTCGGCATCGTCGCCGTCGTCGGGACCGCTTACGTGGCGCTCGGCCGGCTCACCTCGCTCTCGTTCGTGGCGGCCGTTCCGGTCGGGCTGCTGGCGACGGCGCTGTTGGTGGTCAACAACCTGCGGGACATACCGACCGACGGACCCGCCGGCAAGAACACACTGGCGGTCCGACTCGGGGCTGTCCGCACGCGAACCCTCTACGCGGCGTGCGTGACGGTTGGGATCGCCCTCAGCGCAGCTGCCGCTGTGCGGCGTCCGTTGGCGTTGATCGCGTTGCTGGCACTGGTGCCGGCTGTTGCTCCCGTGCGGATGGTCCTCCGGGGCGCAGAAGGGCGTGCCCTGATCCCCGCGTCTGGGGCTGACGGGTGTCACTCAGCTCGTCTTCGGCGCGTTGTTCGCCGCCGGGATAGTCATTTGAGGAGAGCCTGCCGGTGCTCTGCGAGGAAGTGCCGCAGTCTGTCGAGGAAGGCCGCCGGGCGCTCGAAGGGCACGGCATGACCGGCCCCCTCCACGATCGCCAGCGTGGCGGAGGGCCCGATTCCGGTGGCGATGCGCTCGGCGAGAGCCGTGAACTTGGTGTCCCGCTCCCCGGCCACGACCAAGGCCGGCACCACGATCTCGCCGAGCCGGTCCCAACGCGCCTGCATCGTCCCGGTGCCGAGGTGGATCAGGCTTGCGGCCAGGGACGGAGCCTCGTTGGCGAGACGGCTCTCGAGGTCGGCTCGCTCGCGGGGCAGCTCGGCGAACAGCGGCTGGCTCAGCCACTCGTCGAGGAACGCGCGTACATCGCCCAGGTCTTCCACGTGTCGGGCGAGGGCGCAGTCCGCCTCGATCCGCGTGCGGCGTTCGACTGCGTCTTCCACGCCAGCCGTCGTCGAGACGAGCACGAGCGCCCGCACGCGGTCCGGTTCGGCGAGCGCCAGCTCCAGGCAGATCCGGCCACCCATCGAGTATCCGACGTATGTGGCGCTGCCACACGACTCCGCCAGCAACCGGGCGGCGTGGGAGATGTCGGCGGCCGGCGCTCCGGCGGAACGGCCGTGGTAGGGCAGGTCGACGAGCACCACCTCGTAGCAAGAGGCCAGTCCCTCGGCCACCTCCTCGAAAGAATCGCCGGTCTGGGTGAAGCCGTGCGCCAGCACCACCCGCGGGCCGGCTCCGATGATCCTCGTGTGGAGCACGCGCGGTGACCGTAGCAAGGCCCGATCCGCCGCGGACGCAGGCGACGTTTGCGGCGACCCTCGTGGACGAGTGGGCGCGTTGCGGCGTCACGGACGCCGTCGTGGCGCCCGGCTCACGTTCCACCCCGCTGGTGCTCGCACTGGCGCGCGAGCCCCGCCTCCGGTTGCACGTCAGGCTCGACGAGCGCTCCGCCGGCTTCGTCGGGCTCGGGCTGGGCCTGGCGACGGGCCGACCGACGGTGGTCGTGACAACGAGTGGCACCGCGGCCGCCCACCTGCACCCGGCGATCCTCGAGGCGTCGCACGCCTGCGTTCCCCTCATCGCCTGCACCGCCGACAGGCCGCCCGAGTTGCAGGACGTACGTGCCGCGCAGACCATCTCCCAACGGGGGCTGTTCGGGGGCGCCGTCCGCCTCTTCTTGGACCCGGGCGTCGCCGACGAGGAAGCAAGCGGCTCGTGGAGGTCGTTGGCCGCCAGGGTGTACCTGCGCTCTGTCGACCCGGCGGGGGAAGGAGCCGGCCCCGTCCATCTGAACCTGCCCTTCCGCGAGCCCCTGGTCAGTGAGCCGGGGCCGCTGCCGATCGGGCGACCGGAGGGCCGCCCGTGGACGCGGCTCGTCGCCGCTGAGACCCCGGCGGCGGGCCTCGATGAGCTGCTGCAGCCAGGTCGTAAAGGCATGTTCGTGGCCGGTATGGGTTGCCGAGACATGGCTGGCTTGACTGCACTGGCGGAACGCCTCGGCTGGCCCGTGCTGGCCGATCCCCGCGCTTGGCGGAGAGAGCCGTCGCGGTGCCTGGTGACATGTTTCGATTCCGCCTTGCGGCACAAGGGGTTCGCTGGCTGGGCAGCCCCCGACGTCGTCGTCCAGCTCGGTGACCTGCCGGCATCGAAGGTGCTCGGGCGCTTCCTCAGCGCGGCGACGGGGGCGGTGCGAGTGGTCGTCGGCGGCGGAGTGCCGTGGCAGGATCCCGACAGCGCCGCCGACCTCGTCGTCCGTGCGACCGTGGACTCTCTCACGGCCCCCCCGCGCACAGACCGACCCGCTGGAGACGACGGCTGGCTGGCAGGGTGGCAACGTGCGGAGGTCGCCGTGGACAGGGTCCACGCGTCGGCGCTCGATCCGGACGGTCCTCTGAGCGAGCCCGGCATCGCCCGCATGCTCTACCAATCGGTGCCGGCTGACTCGACCCTTTTCGTGGCCTCGTCGATGCCCGTTCGTGATCTGGAGTGGTTCGCCGGCAAGCGTGCCGACCCGCCGCGGGTGCTCGCCAACCGCGGGGTGAACGGGATCGACGGGATCGTGTCGACGGCGGCGGGAGTCGCCATGGCGGCCGGCGCTGCTCCCGTTTACTGCCTGCTGGGGGACCTGGCACTGCTGCACGACCTGTCAGGGCTCGTGTGGCCAGATCCTGGGCCGCCGGACCTGACGTTGGTGGTCGTCGACAACGCCGGCGGCGGGATCTTCTCCTTCCTGCCCCAGGTCGAGACCCTCGATGGACCCACCTTCGAGACGCTCTTCGGCACGCCGCAGCGGGCAGACATCAGGGCGATGGCGGCCGCCGCCGGCTGCGAGGTGGACGAGATCGGCTCCCTGAAGCAGCTTGCAGCGCTGGTGTCTGCACCGCCGGTCCCGCGGAGCGGCATCCGCCTGCTGCACGTGCGCACCGACCGCGCCGCCAACAAGGCTGTGCACGACGAGCTGGAAGCGGCCGTCATGGCCGCGCTCGACCTCGTCGGCTTCTGAGCCATTAGGCGAAGCGGCGGGCGTCCTGTGCTGCGTAGCGCGCCACCGTCGTGTCGACCTCGACAGTACGGACGACCTCTCGCGTCAGGTGTTCCAGCCGGTTGCCGGGAAGGGCGCAGGTCATCTCCTCTGGCGGCATGCCCGTCCGGGCCCGGCTGAGGGCGCAACCGACGCTGGCGGCGGGGATGCCGCTCTTCGCCAGCGGCACGATGTGGCACTGCGGCTTGCCCTCGATGCGCAGCTCGGGGATGGCGTCGGAGAGGATCATCAGCTGGCGAGGAGTCACGCGGAGCAGGACGACCGAGGGATCGACGCCGTCGGGGATCTGCCGGAGCGGTCCGTAGCTGACCGAACCCACGGGACCCGCCACCGCCGGGATCCCGCCTACCGCCTCGGGGGTCACCCACCCGCTCTCGAGCAGTTCGGCCACGTCGGAGTTGCCCGCCACGTCTTCCATCCGCTTGAAGCCGTGGGTGATGCTCCCCACGCTGCAGTTGCCGTGATCCTCGGCGACCGTCGAGAAGGCGCGCTGCGTGGCGTGCATCCAGAACACGCATCCGGCGGGGACCCGTCCCCTCCGACCGTCGGCGGCGGCGTCGTACATCGGGCCGTCGAACTCGGGCAGGCTCGCCGGCCGCTCGTCGGCGAAGGAGATGAAGATCGCCGGCGCGGCGAGATGAAGCGCCGACTCGAGCACGGCGGCCAGGTCCTGCCAGGCCTGCGCACCCCCGCCATCGCTGCCAGCGCCGGACGGCGCCGACACTGATGCAGACGGCACGTCGGATTCACCGACGTTGATCACGAAGTCCTCGGACTCCCCGGTTGACGTCACGGCGGGCCTCCTGCCACTGTCGACGGCGCGAAACGGTCGTTTGTAGTCGACAGCCCGAGACTCGGCAAGGCGCCTTCGCAGCCGACGTGCCAGCCGTGGCATGCTCGAAACGGTGTCCAGCCTCTCGGGAAGCCTCGCAGACGACCTCCGGTTCCGGGGCCTCATCTACCAGACGAGCAGTGAGGAGCTGCTGTCGCTGATCGACCGCCAGCGTTTCGTGCTCTACGGCGGCTTCGACCCGTCGCAGCCCACACTGCAGCTCGGCAACCTGATGTTGATCTGCACCCTGCGGAGGTTCCAGGACGCCGGGCATCGCCCGATCGCGCTGGCCGGCGGCGGCACGGGCCTGATCGGCGATCCGGGCGGCCGCGACGAGGAGCGACCCCTGCTGAGCGTCGAGCAGCACCGGCAGAACATGGAGGGGATCCGTTCGCAGCTCGAGCGCTACCTCGACTTCGACGAGTCAGCGGGTGATGCAAGGGCGGTCCTCGTCGACAACGCCGACTGGCTCTGCAGGATCGGCCTCATCGACTTCCTGCGCGACGTCGGCAAGCACTTCACGGTGAACCAGATGGTGGCGAAGGAGTCCGTCAAGTCCCGCCTGGAGCGGCCCGACCACGGCATCTCCTTCACGGAGTTCAGCTACATGCTCCTGCAGGCCTACGACTTCCTGCATCTCTACGACACCTACGGGTGCCGGCTGCAGGTCGGCGGCAGCGACCAGTGGGGCAACATCGTCTCCGGCGTCGACCTCGTCCGCCGCGCCCGCGCCGCCGAGGTGTTCGCGGCCACCACCCCGCTCGTGCTGAAGGCGGACGGCACGAAGATGGGCAAGTCCGCCGGCGGGGAGACGCTGTGGCTCGATCCGGAGCGCACCAGCCCCTACGTGCTGTACCAGTCGCTGGTGCGGACCGAGGACCATCTCGTGCCCGGCTACCTCCGATTCTTGACGTTCCTCGACCACGAGGAGATCCGCCATCTCGACGCCGCCACGGCGGATCATCCCGAGCGGAGGGAGGGCCAGCCGCGGCGCTCGCCTTCTCGGTCGTGTCGTTCCTTCACGGCAAGGAGGCGGCGGAGGGGGCGAGGCGCGCCTCGGAGGCGCTGTTCGGCGGGGAGGTCACGTCGCTCGACCTGCCGCTCCTCCTGCAGGTGTTGTCAGAGGCCCCCTCGTCGACGCTTCCTCGCGGCGATCTCGACGGCGACGGTCTCGATCTGGTGGAGGCGGTCGCCCGCGCCGGCCTCTGGCCCTCCAAGTCGGCGGCGCGCAACGGGATCGCACAGGGCGCTGTCTACGTCAACGAGGTGCGCCGCCAGGGTGGGTCCATATCCAGGGCCGATCTCGTCCACGACCGCTACATCGTCCTGCGGAAGGGCCGCAGGGACTACCACCTTCTGTGTCTCGACTGACGGTCCAGCCCGTGGCGGCGACCGCAACATCGACGGCTGTCGCCCTGCTCGTCGTGGCGGTCGTTCTCGCCGGCTGCGCCTCCCACGCCCCGCTTCGGACCCAGGTCTCCGATTGGGCCGGCACGTCCGGCATCGTCAGCCTGGACCAGCAGGTCCTCGACGACCTGTCGGCGATCACCAAGGGCCGTGCTCAATCGAGTGCGGGTGCGATCAAGACTCTCTGCGACGTGCTGAACGACGATGCCGGCGCCGCCTACGACGAGTTGCCGACGCCCGACCAGCAGCTGACGAACGAGATGAACAACGCCTTCGTCCTCCTCGACAAGGGCGCTACGGACTGCGACAGCGGCGAGTCGAGTGGCAACCGGTCACTGGTCGACAAGTCCTTCGACGAGATGTCTCGAGGCGAGGGCGAGCTGCAGCAGGCGGTCAGGCTGATGGCCACCTTCGGGGTCCGCTGAGGTGCCGGCCGCACTCGATCCGGTGGAGTACGACAAGATGCGCCGGCGCCTGCTCTGGCGGATCGTGAACGGGCTCTACCTGCTCGGGAGCCGGCACGGGGACGAGCGGAACCTGATGACCTGCAGCTGGGTGACGCAGGCGTCCGTGTCCCCCCGCCTGATCGCCGTCGGCGTCGAGTCGGCGTCGGTGACGAGACGGCTGGTCGAGGGAGGGCAGTGTTTCGCGCTGTCGCTGCTGCGGAGGGAGGACCGGCAGGTGGTCCGACGGTTCGTCAAGCCAGCCGTGCACGACGCCGCCGCCCGGACCCTGAGCGGGTTTCCTTACGACGACGCCCCGGTGACCGGCGCCCCCGTTCCCGCGCTCGCAGCCGCCTTCCTCGACTGCTCGCTGCGCCAGGCTCACGACCTCGACAGCCACATGCTCTTCCTCGGAGAGGTGGTCGACATAGGGTGCGGGGACGAGAACTTCGAGGTCCTCCGCATGGAGGACACCCTGATGAACTATGGAGGTTGACGCCTTGGGCGCCGTTCGTGCCGACCTCGCCCATCGCTGGGTGGACACGCCGGCGTCCCTCGCCGCCTTGATCGACGAACTGTCGACGCAGAACGTCTACGCCCTCGACACCGAGTTCCACCGCGAGCGCACGTACTACGCCCGATTGGCCCTGGTACAGGTGTCCTGGGAGGGAGGCATCGCCCTGGTCGATCCTCTGGCAGTCGACGTGGCACCTCTCCGGCACGTCCTCGAAGGGCCGGGGCTCGGGGTGTTGCACGCCGCGGACCAGGATCTCGAGGTGCTCGAGCGCGCCTGTGGCGCAGTTCCCAGCCGGTTGTTCGACACGCAGCTGGCCGCCGGCTTCATCGGCTTCTCGTCGCCTTCGTTGACCGCTCTGGTGGAGAGGGTCCTCGGCCACCGCCTGCACAAGGGCGATCAGCTGGCGGACTGGACCCGCCGGCCGCTGTCGTCCGCTCAGCGGGACTACGCGGCGGGCGACGTGGCCTACCTGATCCCCCTGTGGGACGAGCTGAGCGACCGCCTCGAGGATCGTGGCCGGCTCTCGTGGGCGATGGAGGAGTGCGAGATCCAGCGCAGCCGCGACAGGCGGCCGGGGATACCGGAGGAGGCGTGGTGGAAGATCCGCCATGCGCGCCAGCTTCAGGGGACCTCGCGGGGTGTCGCCCAATCGGTGGCGGCGTGGCGCGAGCGGAGGGCCCGCTCGACCGACCAACCTCTCCGCTTCGTGCTCTCGGATCTGGCGCTCACATCCATCGCACAGCGACCTCCCCGCAGCCGGGCGGAGCTCGAGCAGGTGCGCACCATCGACGGCCGTCACCTCGCCGGAGGAGCGGCGGCCGAGCTTCTCGCCGCCGTCGAGGAGGGACTGCGGCTGCCGGTCGCCAGCCTTCGGCTGCCACCGGTGGACCACCTCGACCACGTGGTCAAGCCGGCCGTCTCCATCGCCGCGGCGTGGGTGGCACAGCGGGCCGGGGAGCTGAGCATCGACCCGGCGATCCTCGGGTCGCGCGGCGACATCCTCGCCTTCCTGCAGGGCCGGGACAGCAACCGTCTATCGTTCGGCTGGCGGCACGACATCGTCGGCGAGCCCTTGCGCCGCTTGGCGGCCGGGGAGCTGGCGGTCGCCTTCGACGGGCGTGGTGATCTGGTGCTCGAGGAACGGTCGATGCGGCGTTTCGACCCGCCTTCGCAGCCGGGCGATCCGGGCCGTGTGGATCGCCCCGAGGGTGAGCGGCGGCGCGGGGAGCGAAGGCGTCAGGACCGCCAGGGGCGCGAGCCGGCGCCGGGTGATCAGAACGGCGAGAGGATCATTGCCTCACCGGGACCGAGCGTCCCGGAATAGAGCCGGCTGGAGGGCGGGCCGGGCGGCTCGCCGGGGCCTCGCCAGGCCGTCGAGAGCTCGACCAGCCACGCCGCCGGACCTCCGGGAGGGGTCCACCGCTCTTGCTCGGCGCCGAAGTTCACGGCGACCATCCTGCGGTCGTTGCCGGCGACGCGCTCGTAGGCGAGCACCTGACCACCGGCAGTGCCCTCGTCGAGGGACAACGAGCCGCCCCGGAGCGCCGGGGAGCGACGCCGCAGGGCGAGCAGCCGCCTGTAGAGCGAGAGCATCGACGAATCATCGTCGACCTCGGCCGCCACGTTCGTGAGCTCGGCGGCGGGCGGCCAGGGGAGCCACGGACGGCCACCTGAGGCCGAGAGGTCCCAGCCGTGGGTCGGACTGGCGTCCCACGGGATCGGCGCCCGGCAGCCGTCGCGGCCGCCGGGGTCGAGCACGTCGTCGCCCGCGATGAGTGCATCCTCCAGGCCCAGCTCCTCGCCGGCGAACAAGAACGGCGTCCCCCGCAGGGTGAGCAACAGCAGCGCCGCCGCTCGGGCGCTCTGCTCCGAGCCTCCGTAGCGGGTTCGATGGCGAGGGCGGTCGTGGTTGGAGAGGACCCACGTCGGCCATGCACGACGCGGCCCGAGCAGCCGCTCCACTTCTTCGATCCGCCGCCGGAAGCACCGGGCCTCGAACTTGCAGAACATCGGCGGGAAGTTGAAAGCGAGATGCAGCTCGTCGCCGCCTCCGTAGTAGGTGGCGACCTTGGTCGTGTCGAGCAGGAACACCTCGCCCACCGTCACCGCGCCGGGCTTGGCTGTGTCGACGAGCGTCCTGATGTCGCGCAGGATGGCGTGTGTGCGCTCGTCGTCGTTGAGCGCCGACCAGGGGGTCGAGGCGTCCTCGGGCGCGGCGTCGGGAAAGGCAGGATCCTTGCCGAGCGCGTGCACCACGTCGATGCGGAAGCCGTCGACCCCGCGCTCCAGCCAGAACCTGAGCACGCCGTGCATCGCCCGGCGCACCTCCGGGTTGGCCCAGTTGAGGTCGGGCTGTTCGGGGAGGAAGAGGTGGAGGTACCACTGCTGCGTGGCCTCGTCCCAGGTCCAGGTGGGCCCTTCGCCGAACGCTCGTAGCCAGTTGTTGGGAGGCAGATCGGGGTTGCCGTCGCGCCAGATGTACCAGTCGCGCTTGGCGGAGTGGCGGGACGAACGCGACTCGATGAACCAGGGGTGCCTGTCGCTGGTGTGGTTCGGGACCCAGTCGACGATCACCCGCAGGCCGCGCTCGTGCGCTTCGGCGAGCAGGCGGTCGAAGTCCTCGAGCGTGCCGAAGAGCGGATCCACTCCGCAGTAGTCGCTGACGTCATAGCCGGAATCCGCCATCGGCGAAGGCTGGAACGGCGACAACCAGAGCGCGTCTACCCCCAACCACGTGAGGTGGTCGAGGTGGCGGCGGATCCCCTCCAGATCGCCTACCGCAGATTCCACCGGGGTGAGCGGGCGGTAGCCGGTGCGGCGCCGCCTGGCTCCGGCGTCACCGAGGCAGAACGAGCGGGGGTAGATCTGGTAGAAGACCGCCTCCTGCCACCACGGCGCCGCCTCGCGGGCTTGATCTGTCAATCGCGGCCCTGCCGCAGGTCGACCTTGATCGTGAGGATGCCGTCCTCCAGCGTGACCTGGCCGTCACCGAGCATGGCGAAGTCCGTGTAGTCGACTTCGGCCTGGGCGATCAGGCGGCGTCGCTCAGGGCCTTCGACGGGAGGTATGCCCCTCCGGCGCACGGCGGCAGCGCGCTCTCGGAAGCGGACGATCATTGCCTGGGGGTCGAACTCTTCGTCTGCCATCGCATCGACCATAGATCCGCGCCGGGCAGCTCACCGCCCGCGACAGGGGTCCATCCCCGCGGTGCGCGAAGTCGCGCCGCAGTATGCTCTTGCGTGCTTGCCCAGCGTGGCAATGGTCAGGCGCGAACTGGCGAGCCGGGCATCGAGTGGGAGCGGCGCGTGAAGAAGGGACGTCATCGGCGTTTTGAGGAGGCGCGTAGCCTCAAGCGGTCGATCGAAGTGACGGTGGAGCCGTGCCCGGAATGCGGTGCCGGACCCGACGACGAGCACGCTGGCTGGTGCCTCTACGAGTCCGAGGAACTGGAGGACGACGAAGAGGAGCCTTCCGAGACCTAGAGGTCAGCCGCTCCTCCGACTGGCGGCGGTGCGGCCCCTGACGGCGGGGTGAGCGAGCCTGACGGGGACCGAGCGCCTCTTGTCGAGGTAGGCCGCGATGGCCGCGTAGACCTCCGATCCCGTCAGCGCCGTGAGCTCGGACCGCAAGCTCTTGTAGACGGGGCTGGTCCCCGCGAAGGCGTCCGCAGCCTCGGTGCACCACCATTCGAAGTCGAAGCCCCCGTCCCCCCAGTCTCGGCGCTCCCACTGGCGGATCGTCGACGTCACATGACCGGTACCGGAGGTCTGGTCCTCGCGCCGCAGAGGGAGCTGCCAGCAGACGTCCGGCTTCCAGTCGAGCGGCTCCTCCCCTGCTTCCAGTGCTGCCCTGTGCAGCGCGCACCCCGCTCCTCCCGCGAACCCCGGACGGTTCAAGAAGATGCAGGCGTCACGCGTCAGCCGGGAGACGATCTCGCCCGATCTGGTACGTCGGACAGGCCCTCCCGCCTGCTCGGCCTTCTTGCGGAACTGCCATTGCTCGGCGGTCAGCCGGGACGCAGCCCGGAGCACGCGGGCGGCGTCGTCCTCCCCGGTGAAGTGAGCACCGTAGGAGCAGCATCCCTGTTGCTTGTCGGCCGCAGGGGCGGTCAGCACCCCCTGGCACCCACGACCGTAGATGCACGCCCAAGAGCTCTCCAGAAAGGTGACGTCGAACAGCCAGGTGCGGTCTTCTCTCGGGTCGGCAAGGCTGACCCATTCGTGCGCGCCCTCGGCACCCGCGGGCACCTCGTGCCGCCTCTTCCTCACGTCACGGTTCTTGCGCTGCTCAGCAGGGACAACTGCCTGGTGGTCGGTTCGGCGCAGCAGAACCACGCCTCGGTGAGACGCGGCCGGTCGGGCCCGGCGATCGACGAGATGCTCCGCATGTGAGGCGTGGCACCGGCCGCCGCCGCCACCCGCCCGAAGGTGACGGCGATCTCCTCGGCGCTGTCGGTCGCTTCCTCGGTGATGGCGGCGATCTCCTCTTGGAGCCTGTCGACGGCAGGATCGGGTGATCGCCATGCCCAGCTGCAAGCCTGGGGACTGTAGCTGCCGAGGCTCGCCGCCAGAACAGGATCAGGGTCGTCGAGCAGCAACGAGCCCGGCGGGAGGAGGAGCCGGATCCCGTACTGGACAGGATCGATGTTCCATACCAGGTCATGAGCCGCCACGAACTCGATGAGCTCCACCACCGATCGCCGCGTGGTCCAGGGGGTGAACGGCAGCAGGCTGGGCCTCACCTCGACGGCCACCTCCCTGAGGATCCGCAGCGCTTCCTCGATGCCGGCGCGTGTGTGGCCCTTGGCCAATGCCTCCAGCACCCGGTCGTCGATCGACTCGAAAGCGGAGACGACGAACAGGCAGCCGGCACCCGCCATCTCGTCCCACAGGTCCTCGTAGCGCAGGATGTGCTCGACCTTCACGGTGGCGTCGAAGGTGAGATGCGGCCACGCCGAATGCATCGCCCGCACGATCCGTCTGGACAGGGCAGGGCGGTTCATGAAGTCCGGATCCGAGAAGGAGATGTGCTCGGCGCCGCCTGCAACTGCCACGTCGATGTCGACGAGCACGTCGTCGTCGCGGCGCGCTCGGGTACGACCGGCATAGACCACCGGCACCGGGCAGTGCCTGCACTTGTGCGAGCATCCGCTCGTGACTTCGACGGAGGCGGACACCTTCTCCCGGCCGTCGTGAGAAAGCCTGGCGTAGCGGTCGATCGGCGGCAGTTGCAGGCGCAGCTCCGCGTCTCGAGGCGGCTTCTCTACCCGGCTCGGTGGGCCGATGTCGCTGACGATGATCGGCCCGCCGGGTACCTCCGACGGTTCGCCGGTGGCAGCCTGCTCGAGCGCCGTCAGCCAATCCGCGACGGGTTGTTCGACCTCGCCTGCGGCCAGCAGGTCTCGGTGGCCGAACATCACCGTCCGGGTGGCAGCCGAAGCCTCCCCGTCAGCGAGTCCCGCCGCCGCTCCGGCGTACAGGCCGACGAGGGCCAGGGGGAGCTGCGGGCGCCGCTGCCGGATGTCCGCGACGAGTTGCAGGGCCAGACGCAGCGCCGTGTGCATCGGCACCGAGATGACGACTGCGTCCGCCCAATCGAGGTCGTGTGGCGTGAGCGGCTCGACCGACAGATCACGCAGACGGCTCTCGTGCCCCAGCGCTGCTGCCACCGACGCCGGCCCCAGCAGCGACGTCGGTTGGCGGCCCAACTCGTAGGTGGAAAGGAACAGCACTCGCACGGCCTCAAAGGTAGCGATCGATTGCCTCAGCCGATGTCGATCTCCAGCAGCGAGTGGGCGCGGCGGAGGGCCTCCTCGACCGCCGCCGGCTCGTCGCCGGCGGCGAACAGGAAGCCGAGATAGCGGTCACCCTCCGGCAGGGCTCGGATCGGGTGGCCCTCGGCGATGGTGACCTCCAAGCCGGTGACCCCCGGTACGGCGAGCGCGCCTTGCCGTCCCCGCACGCCGCGGAGAACCCCGCTTCGAGGTATCGGCAGCATCATGACGCCCGCTGCTCGTGCTCGGTGACCGTGAACCATGCCGCCGCCGAGGGCGTGGTCGATGACGAGCTCCTCCAACGTGGTCCCCAGGGCGGTGGTTATCGCCTGCGAGCAACGGCCACCGATGGTGCGTGCGGCGACCTCGATCATGTGCAGGGTGCCGGCCGGACCTACGCGAACCTCCCCGTGGACAGGACCCTCGTCCAGCCCGATGGCTCGGAGCGCACGGGCGACGCAGCTCCTGGGCGCCATCGAGGATCCCGCGCGGCATCCTCGAAGGCGTGACGTAGATCGTCTCCTCGAAGAACGGTCCGTCCAGCGGGTCGGGCTTGTCGAAGATGGCCAAGACCTCCAAGCTGCCGGCTCGCACGATCCCGTCGAGGGCCAGTTCCTTTCCCGGCAGGAACTCCTCGACGAGGATGGGGCCGCGGACGCCCTCGGCCACCTCGATGATGGCAGCGATGCGGGAGGCGGCGGCCGCCGCCGCGTCGGGGCCATCGGCGCGGATCACGCCGCGGCTCGCGGAGAGCCTGGTCGGCTTCAAGACCACGGGGAACCCGATCTCCTCGGCGAGCGCGACCGCCTGCGATCGATCCTCGGCCACGCGGAACCGGGCCTGGCTCACCCCCGCCTCACCGAACGCTGACCGCATCGCGGCCTTGTCGCGGGTGATCCTCACCGCCTGCGGATCGGCGTGGCGCAGGCCGAGCCGGGTAGAGGCGAGGGCGGCCGTGAGTGATCCCTGGTCGTCCACGGCGATGATGGCGTCGAACGGGCGCCTGGCCGCCGCCTGTTCGATCAGCAGGGCCCCGCGCCCGGGGTCGTCGAGTGGCAGCACCATGAACCGGTCGCCCATCGTGCCCGCCATTGCCTGCGGTCGCTCCGAAGCGAGTACCAGTTCGGCCCCGTAATGCTCCGCGGCCCTCAGAAATGCCGTCGCCCGGTAGGTTGCAGTAGGGACGATGAGCAGCACGCGGGGCACCGGATCATCATGCCGTCACGAGGGCGGCCGCCCTGTCAGACTGAAGTCAGAGGTGACGATTCATGAGCGATGCATCCACCAGCCAGCCAACCATCATGCAGGCCGCCAACGGTCAGCCGGGCGGGACGCCCGATCAGCACCTTCGGCTGACCGAGGGAGCCGAGGCCACCGTGCGCGCCGTTCGCGTGGAGGAGGCCGATGGCGACAGGTTGGCCCTGTGGCTGGAGATCAGTGGGATCAACGGCGCTGCTTACTCGTACGACATGTGGTTCCAGCTGGAAGCAGATGCCGGCGCCGGCGATGTCGTGCAGCACCATGGCGACTTGGCGATCGTGATCCCGGCGGCCAGCGCCGACAAGCTGCGTGGTGCGACCCTCGACGTCGACGGCTCTCCCGAGGGCGGCCTCGTGATCGTCAACCCGAACGCGCCTCCCTCCTCGCGACAGTCGCCGGCGATGGGTACGGCTCCTCCCGGAGATCTGACCGGGCCGGTCGCAGAGCAGGTGGCGACCGTGCTGGATGAGCAGGTGAACCCCTCGATCGCGATGCACGGCGGCTATGCAGAGCTGGTCAGCGTCGACGGCGAGATCGCCTACGTCAGGCTCTCGGGCGGGTGCCAGGGCTGTGGCCTTGCGCAGGTCACGCTCGGCCAGGGCATCGCCGTGGCGATCAAGGAGGCAGTGCCTGCGATCACGGAGGTGATCGACGTGACCGATCACGCCGGCGGCACCAACCCGTTCTACGAGCCGGCCAAGAAGTAGGGCAACCCCACCCCGTTCTACGCGCGGGCCAAGAAGTAGGGCGACCCCACCCCGTTCGACGAGCCGCCAAGCCGTGGGGCAAGGTCAGCGCTGGGTCAGTCGTCGTGCGAGGGGATCCATCGAAATGCCCTGAGGGGGCGCTCTGTGGCTGGCGTGGCCAGTGTGCGCAACCCAAGGTTGTATCGCGCTACCAGCGTCGGCGGCGAAGGGCCATACGGGGTAGCCATGCTCGGGCGGGAACTACATTCGCGAGATGCTGCGCTTCCTCACCGCTGGGGAGTCACACGGGCGGGCGCTGGTCGTCGTTGTCGAAGGACTGCCGGCGGGGATGCCGATCGAGGAGCACGAGATCGCAGGCGAGCTGGCGCGGCGGCGCTTGGGGTTCGGGCGGGGCCCGCGGATGCGCTTCGAGGCTGACGAGGTGAACCTGCTCGGCGGCGTTCGTCATGGCCGCACCCTTGGTTCGCCTGTCGCCGTGGAGATCGCCAACACGGAGTGGTCGAAGTGGACAGAGGAGATGTCGCCGGCGCCCGGGGTGCCGTCCAAGGTGCTGACGCAGCCGCGGCCCGGTCACGCCGACCTGGCGGGAATGCAGAAGTACGGTTTCGACGACGCGAGAGACGTGCTGGAGCGGGCGTCGGCTCGGGAGACGGCGGCCCGGGTGGCGGCCGGCTGCCTCGCCAAGGCGTTGCTCTCACACCTCGGCATCCGCATCGTCAGCCACGTGATCGCTCTCGGCCCAGTCAGAGTAGGGGGCGCCGATCGTCCGGCCCCCCACGACCTCGCAGCTATCGACGACTCTCCGGTTCGCTGCTTCGACAACGCGTCGGAGTCGGCGATGGTCGCCGAGGTGAAAGCGGCGGCCAAGGCCGGCGATTCTCTCGGTGGAGAGGCGGAGGTGCTCGCGTTCGACGTACCGGTGGGGCTCGGTAGCCATGTGCACTGGGATCGCAAGCTCGATGCGCTCCTCGCCCAGGCGCTGATGAGCATCCAGGCCGTGAAGGCGGTCGAGATCGGGGAGGGGTTCTCGGTCGCGCTTCGTCGGGGCTCGCAAGCGCACGATGCCATCGGCTGGGACGCGGATGGAGCGCGCTACGTCCGCGAAACGACGAGGGCGGGCGGCATCGAGGGCGGCATCTCGACAGGCGGGCTGGTCGTCGCTCGTGTGGCCATGAAGCCATTGGCCACTCTCAACCGGCCCGTCTTGAAGACCGTCGACGTCGTCACCAAGGAAGAGGCGGTGTCGTTCAAGGAGCGAACGGACGTGACCGCAGTCCCCGCTGTGGGCGTCGTCGCCGAGACGATGACTGCTCTGGTGCTGGCGGGTGAGGTGTTGCGGAAGTTCGGCGGTGACTCGCTGGCCGAGGTCGTCCGCAACCATCGTTCCTACCTGCAGTGCGTCCACGAGACGCCGTCCTCGGCCGAGGCGGCCAACGATCGGCGGGCGGCGGCGAACGACCCAGATGGGTGAGCACCTGCTCCTCATCGGGATGATGGGCAGCGGGAAGTCCACCGTGGCGGCGATCCTCGCCGGGCGCCTCGGCGCCGACTTGCTGGACACCGATGCCGAGGTCGTCGCCGTCACGGGGCGATCCGTGCCGGAGGTGTTCGTGGAGGGCGGGGAGGGAGAGTTTCGCAGCCTGGAATCAGCGGTCGTCCGCCGGCTCGCGTCGCTCGAGCGGCGAACGATCGTGTCGGTGGCCGGTGGCGCGGTGCTCGATCCGTGCAACCGTGAAGTCTTGCGGGGGGCCGGATCTGTCGTCTTCCTGCGTGCGAGACCCGACACCCTGGCGGCACGGCTGGGAGGGACCGGCGACCGGCCTCTCCTCGCCGGCGCGCCGGAAGGCCGGCTGGCTCGGCTGGCGGCCATCGACGCCGCCCGCCGCCCGCTCTACGAGGACCTGGCGGACGTGGTGGTCGACGTCGATAACCTGGCGCCCCCCGAGGTCGCCGACCGGGTGATGGCGGCCGTGGCAGAGCGATGATCCGGATCAAGGTTCCGCTCGGAACCCGCTCCTACGAGGTGCTGGTGGGCGATGGTGCCCTCGATGAGCTGGCCAGCCTGTTGCCTGCCGGCGCACGGCGTGCGGCCGTCGTCACGCAGCACGGGATCCCCGTCAGCGTCGACCTGGCGATCCCTAGCAAGGTCTTCGTGGTTCCACCCGGCGAGCGGGCGAAGTCGCTCTCGACGGTCGAGGAGCTGTGTCGGGGGTTCGCTCGCGACGGTCTGACGAGAGCAGACGTCGTGGTCGGGGTCGGAGGCGGGGTCGTGACGGATCTGGCCGGGTTCGCCGCCTCGACCTACCACCGCGGCGTGCCGGTCGTTCACGTCGCCACCACCCTGCTCGCGGAGGTGGACGCAGCCATCGGTGGCAAGACGGGGGTCAATCTTCCCGAGGGCAAGAACCTCGTCGGGACCTTCTGGCAGCCAGCCGGCGTATGTTGCGACACGGCCACCCTCGCTACCCTTCCCGCACGCGAGTGGGCCTCCGGGCTCGGCGAGATGGTGAAGTACAGGTTCCTCGGCATAGACGACCTGCTCGGGCTCGAGCTGGAACAACAAGTCGCCCGCTGCGTCGAGCTGAAGGCCGATGTCGTGGCGGCGGACGAACGGGAGGCGGGCAGGCGGGCGATCCTCAACTACGGGCACACCCTTGCCCACGCCTTGGAGGCGGCGGCCCTCGCGGCCGAGGGGCGGAGAGACGGTCTGCGCCACGGCGAGGCGGTCGCCATCGGCCTCGTGTTCGCCGCTCGCCTCGCCGAACGGCTCGGGCGGATCGGGGCGGCACGGGTCGGCGAGCACGAGGCATCGGTCGCCTCTTGCGGACTGCCTTCCCGGCTTCCGGCGGGGTCGCAGCCGCTTGCCCTCATCGAGCTGATGCGTCGGGACAAGAAGGCCGTGGAGGAACTGACCTTCGTTCTCGACGGAGCGGACGGGGTGGAGGTGGTGGAGGGCGTCGAAGCAGATGATGTGGCGGCCGTGCTGGAGTCGATGAGGTGACCACTTGAAGCCGATCGTCTTGTTGCTGTCAGGCCCCAACCTGTCACTGCTCGGCAGCCGCCAGCCGGAGATCTACGGGCACGAGTCCCTTGCCGATCACGCGGCGGCTGCCGGTGATGCGGCGGAGGCAGCCGGTGTCGCCCTCGAGCACCTTCAGAGCGACAGCGAGAGCGGACTGGTCGAGGCCGTCCACAGCGCCCGTGGCCGCTGCGCCGCCGTCGTCGTCAACGCCGGTGCGCTCAGCCACTCCAGCTGGTCCCTCCACGATGCCCTGGCTGCATTCGAGGGGGTGGTGATCGAGCTGCACCTGTCCAACCCGGACGCCCGCGAGCCGTGGCGCCATCGGTCGGTCCTCTCGCCGGTGGCAGACGGTGCTGTGGCGGGCTTGGGCGGGCTGGGCTACGAGCTTGCGGTCACCGCCGCCGCAAGGCTCGTCCAGTCCCGCCTCGGCGACGGGCGGGACCCGCAAGACGCCAAGGTGGCAGGCGCCTAGCATTCGGCTGATGTCTTCCAACGACCGGCCCGCACTGCCGCCCCTCGAGACGGCAGAGCGGCTGCCACGGCTCAGGGAACGCATGTCGTCGGAGGGCTGCGACGCGCTGCTCGTCACCAAGCTCGAGAACATCCGCTACCTCACGGGCTTCAGCGGCTCGGCGGCGATGTTGCTAGTGGCGCCGGGCGAAGTGCTGGCAGTGACGGACGGGCGCTACCGGGACCAGTTGGCCGAGCAAGCGGAGCGTTCCGGCGTGGATCTGCGGCTCGAGGTCGGTCGGCCCGCATCACAGCGGGAGGCGGTCAAACAGGCCGTTCAAGGAGTCGGCTCGATCGCCCTCGAAGCCGACGACGTCTCCTGGTCCCTGCAGCGCGAGCTGGCGAACCTGCTCGAAGGTTCACAGCTGGTGCCCACCACCGGTCTGGTGGAGGCGCTGCGGCGGGTGAAGGACGCGGGCGAGCTGGCACGCATCGAGCGTGCGGCCGAGATCGCCGACGTGGCGCTCGCTCAGGTCAAGCAGCGCCTTCTGGACGAGATCACCGAGGCGGACTTCGCTGCAGAGCTCGACTTCGAGATGCGCCGGCGGGGCGCCGAGGGCCCCTCCTTCGAGACGATCGTCGCCGCCGGCCCCAATGGGGCGATGCCGCACGCACGGCCGACCGGGCGGCGGAGTCGTCCCCGGCGAGCTCGTGGTGGTCGACTTCGGCGCTCTCTACGAGGGTTACCACTCCGACATGACGAGGACGCTCTGCGTCGGCGAGCCCGCCACGGCACAGCTGCGGGACATGGTCGACGCCGTCTTCGCATCGCAGCGATCAGGTGTCCGCGCCGTTCGGGCCGGGGCCAGCGCCGAGTCCGTCGACGTGGCGTGCCGCCAGTCGCTCGTCGAATCGGGCTATGGGGAGGCATTCGTGCACGGCACGGGTCACGGAGTGGGGCTGCAGATCCACGAAGCCCCGAGTCTCGGCGCCGGCTCGACTGATATCCTGGAGCAAGGCGCGGTCGTGACCGTCGAGCCCGGTGCGTACCTCCCGGGGATCGGCGGCGTACGCATCGAGGACACCGTCGTGGTGACGTCCGAAGGCGCCCGTCCCCTCACGAAGTCGACCAAGGATCTCACTCTCTGATGCCGATCAGCACCAACGACCTGCGCAACGGCATGGCACTCGACCTGCCGGAAGGCCTCTTCTCGGTCATCGAGTTCCAGCACGTGAAGCCGGGAAAGGGCGGCGCCTTCGTCCGCACCAAGCTCCGCAACCTGCGATCCAAGGCGGTCCTCGAGCGGACCTTCCGTGCCGACGAGAGGGTTGACCAAGCAGTCATCGAGAAGCGCGAGATGCAGTACCTGTACCGCGACGGCGGTCAGTACGTCTTCATGGACAACGTCTCCTACGACCAGATGCACGTCGACGCACCGGCACTCGGCGCGTCGACCAGCTACCTGAAGGAGGGCGACAGCGCCGTCCTGCAGACCTACAACGGCGAGATCGTGGACGTCGACCTGCCGGCCGCCGTCGAGCTGACGGTTTCCGAGACCGAGCCGGGGGTGCAGGGCGATCGTGTTTCGGGCGCCCGCAAGCCGGCAACCCTCGAGACCGGCCTCGTGCTGCAGGTGCCGCTGTTCGTGAACACCGGTGATCGGATCAAGGTCGACACGCGGAGCGGCGAATACATCACCCGTGCCTGAGCACGGTGAGGGGGTGGGGGAGAGGCGCCAGGCGCGTGAACGGGCGCTGGCTCTCCTCTACGAAGCCGAGATGCGCAGCCAGTCGGCAGGCGCCGTCGTCGATGCGCTACCCGTACCGGCCGCCGAGTACGCGGTGAGGCTCGTCGAGGGGGTGGTGGGGAGGCGAGACGAGATCGACAAGCTGATCGAGTCACACGCGGTCGGCTGGGGGCTCGATCGGATGCCGGCGATCGACCGCAACCTGCTGCGGCTCGCCACCTACGAGTTGATCGCCGAGCCCGCCATCCCTGTGGCGGTGGTGATAGACGAGGCGGTCGAGCTCGCGAAGTCGTACTCGACCGAGGAGTCGAGCCGGTACGTCAACGGCGTCCTGTCTGCGGTGGCTTCCGAGGTTCGATGAGCGCCTACGATGCCGCCGGCGTCGATTACGCCACCCTCGATGCCGGTAAGCGCAAGGCCATTGCCGCCGCCTTCGCCACGAGCATGCTGCCGGCGAAGCGGGGCGCCCGCGTCGCCGACGCCTCTCGAGGTGAGCCGGCGGTGGTGGTCTCGATCGGGCGGACGACCATCGCCGTCGTGCTGGAATGCCTCGGGACCAAGTCGATGATCGCCCGTCAGTACCAGGAGCAGGCAGGGGTCGACCTGTTCGACGCAGTCGGTTGGGACACCGTCGCGGCGGCCGTCAACGATCTCTGTTGCGTCGGCGCCTTGCCTGTCGTCGTCAACGCCTACTTCGCCACCGGTTCAGCCTCGTGGTACGAGGGCGGTCGCCACGACTCGCTCGTGACCGGGTGGGCAGCCGCCTGCGAGGAATCGGGAGCCGCCTGGGGCGGGGGCGAGTCACCGACCCTGAACGGCCTGGTGCTACCGGACGAGATAGATCTTGCCGCTTCGGCGGTCGGGGTGGTGTCGGGCGGCGGCGGGTCACCGTGGCTCGGCGACGCCCTCGCCCCCGGTGACGAGATGGTCGTCATCTCATCGAGCGGGTTGCACGCCAACGGCGCCTCCCTGGCTCGGCGTGTCGCCGACACGTTGCCGCGGGGGCTGGCCTGCCGGCTTCCGAGCGGCCGCTCCTTCGGCGAGGCGCTGCTCGACCGGACCCTCATCTACACCTCGCTCGTCGAGCGGCTGCAGGAGGCGGACCTCCCGGTGACCTACGTCAGCCACATCACCGGCCACGGCTGGAGGAAGGTCATGCGGGCCGACCGCCAGCTGACATACCGGGTCGATCGCCTGCCGGAGGTACCCGAGGTGCTGACGTTCCTGGCGCAGCGGGCAGGCATGGACGCCGGCGAGGCCTACGGCACGCTGAACATGGGGGCCGGCCTGGTGGTCTACGTCGCCAGGGGCGCCGCCCGTCGGGTCGTGGCAGCAAGTCAAGACCTCGGCTTGTCGGCCGTCGTCGCCGGGCGGGTGGAAGAGGGTCCGCGGCGGGTGGTGCTGGAGCCTCTGGGCGTCGAGTACGCCGGCTCCGACCTCGAGCTGCGCTGACAGCTCGAGCTGCGGGCGTCGTGGCGGCGAGCGAGCCCAGGCGGCATCTGCAGGCGACAGATCCAGTCGACGATCCGCCACCGCCCCCCGCAACACGATCCGCCACCGCCCCCCGTGGCACGATCCGCCACCGCCCCCCGCAGACGGCTAGGATCGCTCCGTACGTGAAGCGGGTCCCGTGAGGCCCGGACGGACGAGGGAGCACCGGTGGCAGAACGAGAACGACGGCTGACGCGCCCGGGAGGGCGCGTTTTTGTCGCCCGGGCGCAGGTGATGTCGGCGGACGACCTGCGCCGCGCCCTCGTGAGGATCGCCCACGAGGTCGTGGAGCGCAATCATGGGCTGGAAGACGTTGTCGTCATCGGGCTGCAGACGGGAGGAGTGCCGCTCGCCGAGCGCCTGGCGGCGATCCTCTCCGAGATCGAGGGCACCCAGGTGCCGCTCGGGACTCTCGACGTCGCCTTTTACCGCGACGACATCGGGCTGCGCCCGGTGCTGCCGGAGGAGGTCACCTCCATCCCGTTCGACCTCACCGACAAGGTGATCGTGCTCGTCGACGACGTCCTGTTCACGGGGCGGACGGTGCGAGCGGCCCTCGGGGCGCTTGCCGACCACGGCCGCGCCCGGGTGGTCCAGCTGGCCGTGATGGTCGACCGCGGGCATCGGGAGCTGCCCATCCGCCCCGACTTCGTGGGCAAGAACCTTCCGACCCGCCGCGACGAGATGGTCGACGTCAGCGAGGGCGGCGTGGCACTCGGCGTCCTGGCGAGTGCCTGAGGTGAAGGCAGGCGAGCGCAGTCACCTCGTCTCGGTCGCCGACCTCGGTGCGGCGGGCATCGGCGAGATCCTGAAGCTCGCCGACTCCTTCTCGGAGGTCGCCGAGCGCCCCATACCGCGTGTCCCCGCGCTGCGTGGGCGGACGGTGGCCACGCTCTTCTTCGAGAACTCGACCCGCACCCGGCTCTCCTTCGAGACCGCCGCAAAACGGCTCTCGGCCGACACGATGACCTTCACCGCAGCCACGTCGTCGCAGTCCAAGGGCGAATCGCTGCGCGACACCGTGGAGACGATCGACGCCATGGGGGTCGATGCGATGGTCGTTCGCCACTCCTCGGCAGGTGTGCCGCTCCAGGTCACCGGCTGGACGAAGGCGTCGGTCGTGAACGCCGGCGACGGCTGGCACGAGCACCCGACGCAGGCCCTGCTCGACTGCTACACGCTTCGGGAAGCGTTCGGGCGGGGGACGGACGCCGCCCCCGACGCCCCCGCCTGCCAGCTGTTCGGCGGGCGCCGCGTCGTCATCGTCGGTGACGTCAAGCACAGCCGGGTGGCCCGCTCGGACGTGCTCGCCTTCTCGGCTCTCGGGGCGGAGGTCACCGTCTGCGGGCCGGCGACGCTGATGCCGCCATCGCTGGACGGATGGCCGGCTGCATACAGCCCCGACCTCGACGAGGTGCTCCCCACTGTCGACGTCGTCTACGTCCTGCGGATCCAGGCGGAGCGGATGAACGAGGCCCTGATCCCCTCGTTGCGCGAGTACCGGGAGCGCTGGGGCCTGACGCGGCGCCGGGGCGAGCGGCTGGAGAAGGGCACTCTCGTCATGCACCCGGGGCCGATGAACCGCGGGGTGGAGATCGACGCCGAGGTGGCGGATTCCCAGGCGTCGCTCGTGACGCGACAGGTGCACCACGGGATCGCCGTACGGATGGCGGTGCTCTTCAAGCTGCTCGCCGGTGACGCCACCGTGAGCACCATCGGCGAGGAGCGGCATGGCTGAGCACCTGATCCGGGGCGGTCTCGTGATCGACCAGTCGGGGGAGCGGCGCGCCGACGTGGTCGTCGCCGACGGGCGGATAGCGGCGGTCGGACCTGACCTCGACGTGCCGCAGGGTGCGCTCGTCGTGGATGCGGGTGGCTGTGTGGTGGCGCCGGGCCTGGTGGATCTGCACACCCATCTCCGCCAACCGGGCAACGAGGAGGCGGAGACCCTGGAGAGCGGAGCCCTGGCAGCGGCGCGTGGCGGTTACACCGCTGTTCTGGCCATGCCGAACACAGAGCCCGCCGTGGACAACGCGTCGGTCGTGCGCGACATCCTCGAGCTCTCGGCCGGCCTCTGCTGCCAGGTCGCCGTGGCGGGGGCGATCACAGTCGGGCGCCAAGGCGAGCGTCTCGCTCCGCTCGGCGAGATGGCGTCGCTCGGCGTGCACCTGTTCACCGACGACGGTCGCGGTGTGCAGGACGCCGGCCTGATGCGCCGGGCCCTCGAGTACGGCGGGCCCCTCGGCGTGGTGCTGGCGCAGCATTGTGAGGACGAGTCGCTGGCGCGCGGCGGTCACATGCACGAAGGGTCCTGGTCGAGCAGGCTCGGGGTGCCCGCCCAGCCGGCGCTGGCGGAGGAGTCGATGGTGGCCCGCGACATAGCGCTCGTCCGCCTCACCGGCAGCCCGCTGCACTTCCTGCACCTCTCCACCAGAGGATCGGTGGCTCTGCTCCGGCGCGCCAAGGAGGAGGGCCTTCCGGTCACCGCCGAAGCGACGCCACACCACCTGAGCCTCACCGACGCCTGTCTCGCCGGATACGACACCGCTTTCAAGGTGAACCCGCCGTTGAGGGAAGAGGCCGATCTCGAGGCACTGCGGTCAGGTTGCGCCGATCGCACCATCGATGCCATCGCCACCGACCACGCGCCCCATGCCAAGCAACGAAAGGAGGAGCCGCTCGACAAGGCGCCGCCCGGGATGACAGGTCTCGAGACCGCATTCGCTGCCGCCCATACCGCCCTGTGCGTGGAGGCGGGCCTGCCGCTCGCAGAGCTGCTGGCGATGATGTGCTGGCGCCCGGCCCGCATCGCAGGGCTGGGGGGCAACGGCAGCGGCTGCTCGCGCCAGGGGGGGCCGATCGAGCCAGGGCGGCGGGCCAACATCTGCGTGATCGATCCCGCCGAACAGTGGACCTTCGACATCGAGCGGTCCCTCAGCCTGAGCCGCAACTCACCTTTTGCCGGCTCTCGCTTCACCGGCCGCATCCGCCACACCTTCTTCGAGGGAGAGCTCGTCTGTGCCGACGGGGAGGTGCAGCGGTGATCCGGCGGAGGCGCGAAGCGTTGCTCGTGCTGGCGGACGGGTCGGTCTTCGAGGGTGAGGCGCTCGGCGCTCTTGCTGCAGAGGATGACGGGGCGCCCCGGCCGCCGCAGGTCTTCAGTGGCGAGCTCGTCTTCAACACGTGCATGTCCGGCTACCAGGAGGTGATCACGGATCCTTCCTACGCCGGGCAGGTGATCGCCTTCACCTACCCGCAGATCGGGAACTACGGCGTCTCACCGGACGACGAGGAGAGCGGGAGGCCGCACTGCCGGGGGGTGATCGTCCGCGACATCGCGCCCCGACCCTCCAGCTGGCGGGCGGCCGAAGACCTCGAAACGTTCCTCCGTCGCCACGGGATAGCCGGAATGACGGGAGTCGACACCCGCCGCCTCACACGCCATGTGCGAGAGGCGGGCGCCATGCCTTGCGCCTACGGCACGAAGTCGGAAGCCGAGCTGCTGGCCGTCGCCCGGGCGGAGCCGGGCACCGAGGGACGGGATCTGGTCGCCGAGGTGACGACCAACGAGCCCTACCACTGCGGAGGGGGCGCTCTGCGGGTAGTCGCCTACGACTTCGGCATCAAACGGACGATCCTGCGCAACCTCACGCGCGTCGCCTCGGTGGAGGTGGTCCCCGCCACCACTCCAGCGCGCGAGGTACTCGACCGGCGACCGGACGGCGTCTTCCTCTCCAATGGTCCGGGCGACCCGGCGGCCCTCGGGCCGATCGTCAACGAGATCGCCGCCCTGCTCGGAAACGTCCCCGTGTTCGGCATCTGCCTCGGTCACCAGCTGATGGCTGCTGCTCTCGGAGGAAAGACCTACAAGCTTCCGTTCGGCCACCACGGCGGCAACCATCCCGTGCGGCGACTCGCCACCGGAGCCGTCGAGATCACCAGCCAGAACCACGGCTATGCGGTCGCCGAGGGCTCGCTGTCCGACGTCGAGGTGACGCACGTGAACTTGAACGACGGCGTGATCGAGGGGATCCGTGCCACCGAGGCCCTCGCCTTCAGCGTCCAGTACCACCCGGAGGCGGGACCCGGCCCGCACGACGCCCGTTACTTGTTCGACGAGTTTCGCTCGTTGATCGACGGGCGACGGTCGAGCCAGGAGCCGGCGCATGGGTAAACGCACCGACATCGAGTCGATCCTCGTGATCGGGTCGGGTCCGATCGTCATCGGGCAGGCGTGCGAGTTCGACTATTCGGGATCGCAGGCCTGCCGCGTACTGCGCAGCGAGGGCTACCGGGTGGCGCTCGTGAACTCCAACCCGGCGACGATCATGACCGACCCGGAGATCGCCGATCGCACCTACGTCGAACCTCTGGACCCGGAGGTCGTGGCCGCGGTGATCGAGCGCGAGCGGCCGGACGCGCTGCTGCCGACGATGGGTGGCCAGACCGCCCTCAACCTGGCTACCGCTCTCACCGATGCCGGCGTGCTCGCCGAATACGGCGTCGAGCTGATCGGAGCGAACGCAGAGGCGATCCACACGGCTGAGAACCGGGACCGGTTCAAGGCGGCGATGCGCGAGATCGGCCTCGAGGTCCCCGACTCGGCGATCGCCATTGCACCGCTCCGGCCGGACGGCGGGAAGGACCTGCAGGAGGGTCTCCGTCAAGCAGTGGACATCGCTCGCCGCATCGGCTTCCCGATAATGGTGCGACCATCTTTCATCCTCGGCGGCGCCGGGACGGGAATCGCTCACGACGAGGGGAGCTTCGCCGCGCTTGCGCGAGCCGGCCTGGAGGCGAGCCCGGTGGGGGAGATCCTCGTCGAGCGGTCGATCGAGGGCTGGAAGGAGTACGAGCTGGAGGTGATGCGCGACCGTGCCGACAACTGCGTGGTCGTCTGCTCGATAGAGAACCTCGATCCGATGGGGGTGCATACGGGTGACTCGATAACCGTGGCACCGGCTCAGACCCTTTCGGACCTCGAGTACCAGGTGATGCGCGACGCCGCCTTCGCCTGCATCCGGCGGGTGGGCGTGGAGACCGGGGGATCGAACATCCAGTTCGCGGTAGACCCCGTCGGCGGCCGGATGCTCGTGATCGAGATGAACCCTCGCGTCTCCCGCTCCTCGGCGCTCGCCTCCAAGGCGACCGGCTTCCCGATCGCCAAGATCGCCGCACGGCTGGCCGTCGGCTACACCCTCGACGAGATCACGAACGACATCACGGGCGCGACCCCCGCCAGCTTCGAACCGACGATCGACTACGTCGTCACGAAGGTGCCCCGCTGGGCGTTCGAGAAGCTGCCGGGAGCTCCCGACAAGCTCGGCACCCGGATGCAGTCGGTGGGCGAGGTGATGGCCATCGGCCGCACCTTCCCCGAGTCGCTGCAGAAGGCCCTGCGAGGCCTCGAGCAAGGTCGCTACGGCCTCAACTGCGACCCGGCCGAGAGGCGGCTCGACTCCCTGACGGCGTCCGAGCTGGTGGCGGCCGCAGCGAGACCATCGCCGCAGCGCATCTTCCAGCTGGAGGCAGCACTGCGGCGGGGCGTGACGGTGGAGGACCTGTCGAGGGCCACAGGCGTCGACCGCTGGTTCCTCGACCAGCTGCTGGAGATCGTCCGCGAGCGCCACGACTTGGAGGAGGCGCTCGCCCCGGGCGGCGACAGGGCGGCTGTGCTGGCGGCTCTGTCGAGGCGCGACTGGCTCAGAGCAAAACGCCGCGGATTCTCCGACGCCCAGATCGCCTACCTGGCAGGCGCCGCCGAGTCGGACGTGCGGGCGGCGCGGCTCGCTGCTGGTGCAGTCACCACGTTCAAGACGGTCGACACCTGCGCCGCCGAGTTCGCCGCCGAGACGCCTTATCACTACTCGACCTTCGAGGACGAAGGCGAGGTGCGCCCCGGCCGTCGGCCCCGGGTCGTGATCCTCGGCTCCGGGCCCAATCGCATAGGACAGGGGATCGAGTTCGACTACTGCTGCGTGCACGCGAGCCTCGCTCTGCGCCAGGCCGGCTACGAGACCGTGATGGTGAACTGCAACCCCGAAACGGTGTCCACCGATTACGACACCTCGGACCGCCTCTACTTCGAGCCGCTGACGGAGGAGGACGTGCTGGCTGTGATCGACGCCGAATCGGCTGCCGGGTCCGGTGGCGTGCACGGCGTCATCGTCAGCCTTGGCGGCCAGACCCCCTTGAAGATCGCCGGACGTCTGCCCGCGGGGCTCGTGCTCGGGACGAGCCCGGACGCCATCGACCTCGCCGAGGACAGGGAGCGGTGGTCGGCCCTTCTCGCTTCGCTCGGCATCCTGCAGCCGAACGGTGGCACCGCGCGGACCGTCGCCGAGGCGCGCGCCGTCGCCGGTCGGATCGGCTATCCCGTGCTGGTGCGACCTAGCTACGTGCTCGGGGGCCGGGCGATGGAGATCGTCTACGACGACGAGGGGTTGGAGCGGGCGATGGAGGCGTTGGCCGGCTTCGCCGCCGGCGAAGGCGCGCTCCCGGCCGAGCGTCCGGTGCTGATCGACGTGTTCCTCGAAGACGCCATCGAGGTCGACGTGGACGCGGTCCGTGACCGGACAGGTGAGGTGCTCGTCGGCGGGGTGCTCGAGCACGTGGAGGAGGCGGGCGTCCACTCGGGCGACTCGGCCTGCGCCCTTCCGCCGCCGACGCTGGCGCCGGCGACGATCGACCTCATCGAGACCCACACCGGAGCGCTCGCCGAGGCGCTCGGGGTGATCGGCCCGATCAACGTGCAGTTCGCTGTCAAGCAGGGGCAGGTGTTCGTGATCGAGGCCAACCCGCGGGCGAGCCGCACCGTTCCATTCGTCGCCAAGGCCACAGGTACTCCGCTAGCCAAGGTGGCGGCGCGGCTGTTGGTCGGAGCCACACTCGAAGAGCTTCGCGGTGAGGGGATGCTGACCCCAGGAAGCGGCTGGCGCTCGGTCGACGGGCACGTCGCCGTGAAGGAGGCGGTCCTGCCGTTCGACCGCTTCCCCGAGGTCGACAGCCTGCTCGGGCCCGAGATGCGCTCGACCGGCGAGGTGATGGGGATCGACCGCACCTTCGGCCTCGCCTTCGCCAAGAGCCAGCTGGCCGCCGGCAACCGCCTTCCGCAGTCGGGTGCCGTCTTCTTCTCCCTCGCCGACCGCGACAAGGTGGCGGGGGCGGTGCCGGCGCGCTGGTTCTCCGAGCTCGGTTTCGAGATCATCGCCACCGAGGGGACCGCCGCCTTCCTGGAGGAGCAGGGGATCAAGGTCGCCGACGTCGTCAGCAAGGTGGGCGAGTCCACGAAGCTCCATGCCATGGACGCACGCCAGCTCATCGAGAGCGGGCGCGTCCAGCTCGTCATCAACACCCCCCGCGGCCGCGGACCGCGGGCCGACGACGGGTACCTGCGGCGGGCGGCGTCCGCCAACCGGGTGGCCTGCATCACGACCATCTCGGCAGCTCGTGCCGCCGCCGCCGGGATCCACGACTGGGCCCGTCACCCGCTGGAGGTGCGCAGCCTGCAGGAGTACACCGCCAGGTGAGGCAGCGTGCCGTCGACATGCGGACGGCCGTCGGCTCGGTGAGCCTCCCCAACCCGGTGATGACGGCGGCGGGAACGGCGGGTCACGGGGCGGAGCTGGCGTCCTACTTCGACCTCTCGAAGCTCGGGGCGGTGGTCGTCAAGTCTCTGGCGGCGACCGCTTGGCCGGGCAACCCGCCGCCACGCATCTGCGCAGTGCCCGGCGGCACCCTGAACAGCGTCGGCCTGCAGGGTCCAGGCGTCGACGCCTGGCTCGAGACCGAGGCGCCCGAGCTGGTGCGGACGGGCGCCAGGGTCGTAGCCAGCATCTGGGGACGGCGCGTGGAGGAGTTCGCCGAAGCTGCAGCCAAGCTTGCCGCCGCTCCACCAGAAGTGGTGGCGGTGGAGGTGAATGTCAGCTGCCCCAACGTCGAAGACCGGCGCCGGATGTTCGCCCACTCCCCGTCGGCCACCTCTGAGGCGGTGGACGCGGCCGCAGCCTGCGGGCGCCCGCGATGGGCGAAGCTGTCGCCCAACGTCACGGACATCAGCGAGATAGCGGGGGCCGCACTGGCGGCGGGCGCCGAGGCCCTGACGCTCGTCAACACCCTCCTCGGGATGTCGATCGACTTGCGAAGCCGCCGTCCCGCCCTGGGCGGGGGCGGGGGAGGGCTGTCGGGGCCGGCACTGCACGCCGTGGCGGTGCGCGCCGTCTACGAGTGCCGGATGGCTTTCCCTGATGCCGGGATCGTTGGAGCCGGCGGCGTGGCGGACGGCGCGGGCGCAGCGGAGATGCTGCTGGCCGGTGCTGACGCGGTGCAGGTGGGCACGGCCACTCTGGCCGACCCGCGGGCCCCGGTGCGGGTGCTGGACGGCCTCGAACGGTGGCTGTGCGAGACGTCTGCAGGTAGCGTCCGGGCGATCGTCGGGGGCGCGCTCGTCGGGGGCGCGCTCGTCACCGAATCGTAATAATCGGCCGGAACCCTAGCTTTTCTGTTACGAAACGGTTACGCTTCTCCTGCGGTGGGAGCTTGCCTGGTGACCGGCGCTCGACGCCAGTGCCGGCAGGCCGCCAGCTCCGGTCGGCCCCAGCCCGGCCGGGGCGGCGACCGGTCTACAGAGCCGTCACGAGACGGCGAACTCATCGGGAGGGGATCGAGTGAGGCACAGCCGTCGGTTCGGAAGTCTCGTCAGCATCGCTTTGGCGACGGGGGCGGCGGCGCTCGGCTTGGCGGCCTGCGGTTCCTCGGCGGCCAAGACCCCGAAGGGGCCAGTGACCCACCTGCGGGGTGGCGTGGCGGTGTTCGCGGAGGCCCCGCAGTCCCCGCCCGACTTCATCTTCCCGTTCTCGCCGTTGGCGTACTTCAGCGTCACCAGCCTGTCGCAGTTCCAGGAGCTGATGTTCAGGCCGCTGTACTGGTTCGGGCAGGACGGGCAGCCGACGCTCACCCAAGCGCTGTCGCTCGCCCAGGAGCCGGTGTACAGCGACGGCGGCAAGGTCGTCACGATCTCGATGAAGGGGTGGAAGTGGTCGAACGGTGAGACCGTGAATGCCCAGGACGTTCTGTTCTGGATGAACATGGTCAAGACCGAGCCCGAGAACTGGGCCGGTTTCTCGCCGGGCGAGTACCCGCAGAACGTCCTCGACGTCACTGCGCCGAACAGCTCAACGGTCGTGTTCACGCTCGACAAGGGCTACAGCTCGACCTGGTTCACGTACAACGAGCTGTCGCAGATCACCCCGATGCCGATGGCCTGGGACATCACGGCGAGCTCGGGAAAGGCCAACTCGGGCGGCTGCGCGATGGCGTCGTACAAGTCGATCGTCATCGCTTCGGCGAGCGCCAAGAACGCCTACGCCCCCATCTCGCCGTCGGCCAAGGCGTGCGACGCCGTCTACAGGTTCCTGGCGGGCCAGGCCGGCTACAACCCGGCCAACCCTCAGAAGGCCAATGGGGAGTTGAGCAGCTACGACTCCAACCCGCTCTGGCAGATCGTGGACGGCCCCTGGCGCCTCAAGTACTTCGACGCCGGCGGCAAGGTGATCATGGTCCCCAACCCGTACTACTCGGGGTTGCCCAAGCCCTCCCTGAAGGAGTTCGTGGAGCTTCCCTTCCAGTCCTCGCTCCGCACTGTTCAACGCCATGCTCACCAATCAGGTCGACGTGGCGGCCGTGCCTTCCGAGGACATCACCGCCGACGCTCCCAACCCGCTCGTGGCCGGGCCGAACAACCCGAAGCTCGCCGCTCGAGCTACAACCTCGTCCCGGTCTACGGCTGGGCGATCAACTACTTTCCGTACAACTTCAACTCGAATGGTGACGGCGGGCAGGCAGGCAAGATCTTCTCGCAGCTCTACTTCCGCCAGGCGTTCCAGTCGCTCGTCGACCAGCCGCTGTACATCAAGGAGTTCTTCAAGAACTACGCGGTGCCGACGTACGGGCCGGTGCCGGTGCTCCCCAAGAACCCCTATGCGGACTCGTTCGAGCAGTCGAATCCCTACCCCTACAACCCCGGCTACGCCAAGCACCTGCTCGTCAGCAACGGCTGGAACGTCGTCCCCGGAGGCACCTCGACGTGCGCCGACGCAGCCAAGTGCGGCGTGCCGGTCGGAAGCAAGCTCGACTTCACCCTCAACTACGTGAGCGGCAGCCAGACCGAGAACGAGCTGATGCAGTCCGAGCAGTCGTCGTGGGCGCAGGTCGGTATACACATCACGCTCACCCAGGCGAACTTCCCGCAGGTGATCGGCGCCGCCGTCCCGTGCACCGCCTCCCAGTCGGCCTGCGGGTGGGAGCTCGAGAACTGGGGCGCGGGCTGGATCTTCGCCCCCGACTACTACCCGACGGGTGACGAGATCTTCTCGACCGGTGCAGGTTCGAACTCCGGCAGCTATTCCAGTCCGGTCAACGACAGCAACACTCTCGCCACGTACCTCTCCAACTCGGGCTCGGCCTTCAAGACGTACCAGGACTACCTGGCGAAGAACCTGCCGGTGGTGTGGCAGCCGAACGCAGGCACGACGACCGAGATCGCCAAGAACCTGGCGGGCGCGACCCCTCAGAACCCGCTCTTCAACATCACGCCGGAGTACTGGTACTTCACCTCCAACCCTCGCCAGACCGTCCCCTAGGGCAGCGCGGACATTCGACTCGTCGAGGGATCACAAGAAGAGCAGGACTCATGAGATCAGGCCAGGACAAGGAGGTGACGAGATGGTGTGGTCGCGTCGGCGGCTCCCGCGAGCAGAGCTTTCGCCGGAGTGCTAGACGTGTTCGCTGCACGCGCCGCGGCCAAAGTGTCCGAGCTCGTGCCGCTGGTCCGGAGGCAGCACCCGATCCTGGGAATGTGTCGCCGGAGGATGAATGTATGTACATCGTGTTACGAATCGGCTACGGTTACCCTGACGCACTAGGTCCCGCGCAAGCGGGAGCCTGTGGCGCCGGGCATGGACCACAAGCCGTGACTTCACAAGACACTGTCGTTGACCGAGGAGGTCGTGTAGGGGCATGAGACTTCAAAGCAGGTTACGTGTGAGCATCGGGGTGGGGTTGGCTACAGGTGCCGCCGCTCTTGCCCTGGCCGCATGCGGGAGCAACTCCGGGAGCGGCTCGACCACCACGTCGCCCGGGAACACCGGCTCGACGACCACGTCGCAGCCCAACCCGCATCTCGGCGGTATCGCCACCTTCGCCGAGGGCGTGCAGGCACCCCCAACTTCATCTTCCCGTTCGCACCGCTGGCCTTCTTCAGCGTCACGAACCTCTCGCAGTTCCAGGAGCTGATGTACCGCCCGCTGTACTGGTTCGGCCAGTCCGGCCAGCCGACGCTGACCGACTCGCTCTCGGTCGCCAGTCAGCCCAAGTACACCGGCAACACCGCGACCATCACGATGAAGGGCTTCAAGTGGTCCAACGGTGAGCCTGTGGACGCGCAGGATGTCGTGTTCTGGATGAACATGGTGAAGACGGAGCCCGAGAACTGGGCCGGCTTCTCACCTGGCGAGTTCCCGCAGAACATCACCAACGTGACCGCTCCCAACTCGACGACGGTGGTCTTCACGTTGAACCAGCACTACAACTCGACCTGGTTCACGTACAACGAGCTGTCGCAGATCACGCCGCTGCCGATGGCGTGGGACATCACGGCCAAGGGCGGGGCGGCGAACTCGGGTGGCTGCGCCAAGGCGTCGTTCTCGTCGATCACGATTGCTTCGCAGACCGCCAAGACTCCGTTCGCGCCGATCTCGGCGACTGCGAAGGCTTGCGACGCGGTGTACAAGTTCCTCGCCGGCCAGGCTGGGTACAACCCCGCCAACCCGCAGCAGGCGAATGGCGAGCTCTCGAGCTACGCCACCAACCCGATCTGGCAGATCGTCGACGGACCCTGGAAGCTCAGCTCGTTCGACGCCAGTGGCAAGGCGGTCTTCGTGCCCAACTCGGCACCTGGTGCCGACGGCCAGAAGCCCTCGCTGAAGGAGTTCGTGGAGCTGCCCTACCAGTCGTCATCGGCTGAGTTCAACGCTCTGCTCACCAACCAGATCGACGTTGGCGGACTGCCGTCGGAGGACGTCACCTCCCCGGCACCCAGCCCGACGACGCCTGGTCCCAACAACCCCAAGCTCACGGCGACCTACAACCTGGTCCCGGCCTACGGCTGGGGGATCAACTACTTCCCGTACAACTTCCACTCCAACGGAGACGGCGGGCAGGCAGGCAAGATCTTCAGCCAGCTGTACTTCCGCGAGGCCTTCCAGTCGCTGGTCGACCAGCCGCTCTACAACAAGGAGTTCTTCAAGAACTACGCCGTGCCGACCTACGGCCCGGTCCCGGTCCTCCCGAAGAACCCCTTCGCCGACGCCTTCGAGCAGAACAACCCGTACCCGTACAACCCGACGAAGGCGACGCAGCTGCTCACCAGCAATGGGTGGAAGGTCGTTCCGAACGGCACCTCCACCTGCACCGACGCCGCCAAGTGCGGTGTGCCGGCGGGGACGCCGCTCAGCTTCACGCTCGGATACGTGGGCGGTTCGCCGACGGAGAACGAGCTGATGCAGACCGAGCAGTCTTCGTGGGCGCAGGCCGGGATCAAGATCGCCCTCACTCAGGGCAACTTCAACGAGATCATCGGTGCGGCCGTACCGTGCACCGCCTCGCAGTCGGCCTGCAAGTGGGAGCTCCTCAACTGGGGCGGTGGCTGGATCTTTGCTCCCGACTACTACCCGACGGGTGACGAGATCTTCTCCACCGGTGCCGGCTCGGACTCGGGCAGCTACAGCGACCCGACGAACGACGCCAACACCAAGGCGACCTACACGTCGGACTCGCCGAGTGCGTTCAGCACCTACGAGGACTACCTCGCCAAGAACCTGCCCGTCGTGTGGCAGCCGGAGATCGGCACCGTCAACGAGATCGCCAAGAACATCGCAGGCGTTCTGCCGCTCAACCCGCTCGACAACATCACGCCGGAGTATTGGTACTTCACCTCCAACGCGCGGACCTCGATCCCGTAAGGAGCTGAGCGTGCGCATCCGGCCCTATCGCTGGCGGGCGATAGGGCCGGCATGCCATGTGGCCGATCGGAATCCGGTCCGGCAGTCACGGACCGGGCGAAGCGGCCGCCATGGGCGAGAGTGCACGGCCCGGCCAGCCGAGTCGGAGGGCCGGACCGTCGCTTCCGCACCATGCAGCAGTCGAGGTGCTCGCCGACGGCAGCACGACCACCCCCCAGGGGGCGGGGCGTGGGGTCGCCAGGCGAATCGTAGAAGTCTGTGATGTACTATCCATCAGACACCGTGTGGGCCAGCGACGTCCCGCCCGAGGAGGCTCGCAGCAGCTCTTCAGGCCCGCACGCGGATAAGGGGGTCGTGCCACGCTCGGGTACACCATTCGCCGGTTGTTGCAGGCCATCATCGTCCTCATCGGAGTGACGCTCATCACGTTCGTGATGACCAAGATGGTCCCGGGGGGCCTCTGCGCCGCAGAGCTGGGGATCAAAGCGACACCCGCCAACTGCCTGATCTTCAACCACCAGAACGGCCTCGATCGGCCGTTCTTCGTGCAGTACTGGGACACGATCTGGGGCTACTTCCACCTCAACTTCGGCTACTCGCCGAAGCTCGACATGCCGGTCTCCACGGCCATCGGCAACGCCCTGCCCAACACCCTCGTGCTGCTCGGGCTGGCTCTCCTGGTAACGATCATCATCGCCGTGCCGCTCGGCGTCTTCCAGGTGATGCGCCGCAACAAGCCGTCGGACTACGTCCTCACCGGCTTCACCTTCTTCCTCTATGCGATGCCGACCTTCCTCTTCGGCGAACTGGTGATCATGTGGTTCGCGGTGGGCGAGCCCTTCAAGCTCCTCCCTCCGGCCGGCCCGTCGGGCAGCACCGTACCCGAGATCCTCTCCCAACCCCGGGCGATGATCCTGCCGGTGTTCACCTTGGCGTTCGCCACGATCGCATCGTTCAGCCGCTACATGCGATCGTCGATGATGGACGCCCTCACTGAGGACTACGTGCGCACCGCCAAGGCGAAGGGCGCCAGCAACAACCGCGTGCTCTTCAGGCACGCTTTGCGCAACGCCCTGATCCCGCTGATCACCTTGATCGGCCTCTCGCTGCCGGCGATCGTCGGCGGCGCGGTGATCACCGAGGACATCTTCAACTACAAGGGCATGGGCGAGCTCACCGTGCAGTCCATCTCCAACGACGAGCCGTACACGTTGCTTGGAGTGACGATCGTGGCGACCATAGCCACGGTCATCGGCAACCTGCTGGCCGACGTCTTCTATGCCGTAGCCGACCCGAGGATCCGCTATGCGTCGAAGTGACGAGCCAGCTCGAACACTGATCGGAAGCAGGCTCAGGGGCCACCGAGGCCTCGGGCACGCTTTCTGCGGCCTGATGGAGGTGCTGTCGAGATGACGGTCGTCGGAGTTCCCCGGAAGGCCCCGACACAGTCGGACGTGGCCCCGGCCGGTGCGCCGCAGGATATGTCCTTCGGTGGTGAGGCGCAGACCACCGGAGCGCTGTGGAAGCAGATCCTCCGAGTCTTCGTCGAGAACAAGCTCGCCGTCCTCGGCGTGGCGGTGATCGTGTTCTTCTTGCTGTTCTGCTTCGTCGGACCACTCATCTACCACACCAATCAGACGAACGCCCAGCAGGCTCTCACCAACGTCTTCAACCTCAAGAACACTCCCAACCTGCCGTTGCCGCCCGGGCATTACGCCGCAGGCGCACCGGGGCAAGCCGGCGCTTTCTTCCCCCTCGGTACGGACGGCAACGGCTTCGACGAGCTCGGCCGGCTGATGTTCGGCGGCCGCAACTCGTTGATCGTCGGGTTCGCCGCCGCCGGGCTCGCCACGTTCTTCGGCGTCGTCTACGGCGCCGTCTCGGGCTTCGTCGGCGGATGGCTGGATGCGATCCTGATGCGGATCGTGGACATCTTCCTCTCGATCCCGTTCCTGCTGCTCCTCATCATCCTCGCCACGATCTTCCACCCGACGGTGCAGGTGCTGATCTTCGTCATCGCCTTCGTGTCCTGGCTGGTCCCAGCCAGGCTCGTCCGAGGCGAGACGCTCACCCTGCGAACTAGGGAGTACGTCCAAGCGGTGCGTGTGATGGGTGGCCGTGGGACGAGGATCATCTTCCGCCACATCGTCCCGAACGCGATCGGGACGATCATCGTCAACCTCACCTTCCAGGTGGCCGACGCGATCCTGTTCCTGGCCGCCCTCGGCTTCCTGGGGCTCGGCGTGCAGACGCCGCAGACCGACTGGGGCACGATGGTCAACAACGGCACCAACCTGATCCAGGTCGGCTCGTGGTGGCTGATCTACCCGGTCGGCTTCTGCATCGTCGCCGTGGTCATCGCCTTCAACTTCGTCGGCGACGCCCTGCGTGACGCACTCGAGGTGCGGCTGCAAAGACGGTAGTTCGGCTGGCGATCAGCGGCCTTTGTTCGACGCTCGTTCCGCGGCGGGTTCACGCCACGTCACCTCCGCCAGCTCGGCTTTAGGGGCAGCTGGGTACTCTTTTAGGACACGCGTGTCGGGAAACGGTACCCAGTAGGCGGTCGCCAGCTGCCTGTCGTGGCCGGCGGGCGACGGCCGTGCCTCTAAGGGTCGCGTACGGGCGAGCCGTTCGGTGACGGCTTTTACGCCGCAGCCGCTTCAAGGGCGGCTGGGTACCTTTGTAGGACATGCCTGTCGCAAAATGGTACCCAGGTGCCCGTTGCCCGTCGTCTGCTGCCCGTTCCGGGCCAGACCGGGCGACGGCCGTGCCTCTAAACGGTGGCGTACGGCGACGCAGTCGGGGGCTCGCCCTGCAGGGGCTCATGCAGCGGGAAGTGACAGGCCGCGTAGTGCTGCAGCCCGAACGCCCGCATCTGCGGCTCCTGCACGGCGCAGATCTCCTGAGCCGCCGGGCAGCGCGTGCGGAAGCGGCAGCCGGACGGCGGGTTCACGGCCGAGGGCAGCTCACCGGTCATCAGGCGGGCGGCCTTGGACCTCTCCTTGATCGGGTCGGGCACCGGGATCGTGTCGATGAGCCCCCGTGTGTAATGGTGGCTCGCCCGCTCGTAGACCTCCTGGGCGGGGCCGATCTCCACCAGCTTGCCGAGGTACATCACGCCGATCGTGTCGGCCAGGTACTTGATGACCGCCAGGTCGTGCGAGATCACGATGTAGGTGAGCGAGTGCTTTCTCTGCAGGTTCTTCATCATGTTGAGGACCTGCGCCTGGATCGACACGTCGAGGGCCGACACAGGCTCGTCCGCCACGATGAGGCGGGGGTTGAGGGTCAACGCGGGGGCGAAGCCGATACGCTGCCGCTGCCCACCCGAGAACTCGTGCGGGTAGAGGTTGACCGACTTCGGGTTCAAGCCGACCTCACGCAGCAGCTCCGCCACCCTTTCCCACTGCTCCTTGGTCGTCCCCATCTTCTGCACGGCGAGCGGTTCGCGAAGGATCGTGCCGACTCGCATGCGCGGATCGAGGGAGGCGTAAGGGTCCTGGAACATCAGCTGCATGTCACGGCGAGCGCGCCGCATGTCGGATCCGGAGAGCTGCGTGACGTCCACCCCGTCGAAGCGGATCGCGCCCGAATTAGGCTTCTCCAAACCGACGATCAGGCGACCGATCGTCGTCTTGCCGCAGCCCGATTCGCCGACGAGGCCGAACGTCTCGCCCTCCCGGATGCGGAACGACACGTCCGAGACCGCGTGGACTGCGCCGATCTTGCGCTGCATCACAGCGCCGGCGGTGACCGGGAACTCCTTGACGAGGTGGTCGAGCTCGAGGATCACACGACGTGACTCGAGGTCATGGATCCTGGAGGCCTCCCGGTCGGCACGACCGGCAGACTCGGCGGCGATCAAAGTCGCCTCTCGCTGGGAGAGCGTCCCGCCGACCGGGTTGAAGCAGGCGAAGACGTGCTCCGGGCTGCCCGTGAGCGCGGGGTCTTCCTCGCGGCAGCGCTGCGTCGAGTACTGGCACCTCGGCTCGAAACGGCAGTTCATGATCGTCTTCGACAGATCCGGAGGTATCCCCGGGATGTTGTAGAGCTTCTGCGTCGAGTCCTGGTCGATCTTCGGGATCGACTCCAGCAGCGCCTCCGAGTAGGGATGCCGCATCGACGTGAAGAGCTCGACGGTTCCGGCACCCTCGGCGATGCGGCCTGCGTACATGACCATCACGCGGTCGGTGCGGCCGGCTATGACACCCATGTCGTGGGTGATCAGCAGCACCGCCATGTTCAAGCGCTGGCGAAGGTCGTCGATGAGGTTGAGGATCTGTGCCTGGATCGTGACGTCGAGAGCGGTCGTCGGCTCGTCGGCGATGAGCAGCTTCGGCTCGCAGGCGAGCGCCATGGCGATCATCACGCGCTGGCGGAGGCCGCCCGACAGCTGGTGCGGGTAGTAGTCGAGCCGCTCGGCCGGACGTGGCATGCCGACGAGGGTCAGCACCTCTAGGGCCCGCTCGCGCGCCTCTGCCTTGTTCGCCCCCCGGTGCAGTCGGACGCCCTCGGCGATCTGCTTGCCGATCGTCATCGTCGGATTGAGCGACGTCATCGGATCCTGGAAGATCATCGAGATCTCGTCACCACGTACCTGGCGCATCTCCCGCTCGGAAAGGCCGACGAGGTCCCGACCGTCGAGCTTGATCGATCCCTGGGTGATGTGCCCGACGCCCGGCAGCAGGCGCATGATCGAGAGCCCGGTGGTGCTCTTCCCGCAGCCCGACTCACCGACGAGGCCCACGCACTCACCGGGCCCCACCGAGAAGGACACGCCGTCCACCGCCGCCACGTTCGACGTGCGCAGGTGGAACTCGGTCCGCATGTTCTCGATCTCGAGGACGTTTCCCATTACTCGGCCCACCCCTTCGTGATCCGGCAAGACTTCGTGATCCGGCAAGGCTCATCGCCCGGTTCGCAGAGCCTAGTGCCAGCTCGGGGGGGTATGTACTCGCTCCCGCTGGGCTCCGGATGAGAGCGCCCCGGCAGGTGCTGCGGCCCCGCTGCGACCTGTGCTGCGGCCTGGCTGCGGCGGTGCGTCAAGCCCTGCGACGAGGCACCCTCGCAACGATGAGACCGCAAGTTGCGCGCTAAGGTAGCTGGTCATGCCCCAACCTCCCGATCTCACTCCGGCCCAGCGCACTGCCGCGCTGGAGAAGGCAGCGCAGGCTCGCAAGGCCCGCGCGGAGTACAAGGACCATCTGAAGAGTTCGCGAATGTCGCTCAAGGAACTGCTCGAGAAGGCTGACAGCGACGACACGGTCGGCAAGATGAAGGTCGTGTCGGTCCTCGAGGCGTTGCCCGGCACGGGCAAGGTCAAGGCTCATCGCCTGATGGAGCAGATCGGCATCAGCGAGTCCCGGCGGCTCCAGGGTCTCGGAGCCAAGCAACGCGAGTCGTTGCTCGAGGCGGTCCACCGACCCTGATCCTCATCATCTGCGGGCCTGGCGGGGTCGGCAAAGGGACTCTCATCTCGAAGCTGCTGGAGCGGGACCAGCAGCTGTGGCTCAGCCGCTCGTGGACAACGAGGCAGCGGCGCGCCGGCGAATCCGTAGACGCGTATACCTTCGTCGATCCCGATGCTTTCGCCGCTCGGGTGCGAGCCGGCGGGTTCCTGGAACACGCCGATGTGGCGGGTCACATGTACGGGACCCCGATGCCCGAACCTCCAGAGGGCCGCGACCTGCTGCTCGAGATCGACGTGCAGGGTGCCGAACAGGTGATGGAGCGTTGCGAGGATGTGTGCTGCATCCTCGTGGTGCCGCCCTCGCCGGAGGAGGCGGAGGCGCGCCTTCGTGGCCGCGGCGACTCCGAAGCCCACATCCGCCGGCGCATGGAGATGGCGGCGCACGAGGTCGAGGTCGGCCGGAAGATCGCCGACCACGTGATCGTGAACGACGACATCCAGCGCGCGGTAGAGGAGCTGGCGCAGGTGGTGGAGGCCTTCCGGGCGGCGCGCGGCCGCTAGGCCCGTCGGCGACCCGGTCCCAACGGGCACCGGCTTGCGAGCCGGCACCGGCTTGCAGAGCCGGCACCAGCCGGCCCACCTGGCACCACCCGCCCCAGCTGGGGTCCGCCCCACCTGGGGATCTGCCAGCCGGTTGTATAGTGGAGCGACGCCCGCTCCTGTTGGCGCGCCCTTTATTCGAGGGCTCTGTCGTGCGGGAGCAACCCGGAGGAAAGAGCAGATGGCCGAGACGCGCAGCACGATGATCGACCCCCCGATCGAGACACTCCTCGACAAGGTCGACTCCAAGTTCACCCTGGTGACCCTCTCGGCCAAGCGCGGCCGACAGATCAACTCCTACTTCAACCAGTTGGGGGAGGGCCTCGGCTCGATCGTGCCCCCGCAGGTGACTTCCGTCGCCCGCAAGCCGCTCTCGATCGCCCTCGAGGAGATCGCAGCAGGCAAGGTGAAGAGCGTGCGGATCGACGAGGCCGCCCCGGCCGAGGGCGAGGACGAGCCGGCAGACGGCGACCTGGCCCTCTGGAGCGCCACGGCCGGAGACGGTGAGGCCAACGAGGAGCCCGCCGGCGACGGCGACCTCGGCGCCTAGCTGACGACCCGACGGCCGCGCCGGGGCAGCGATGGAACGCAGGAGCCTGGCCGGTGCCACCGTGGTTCTCGGCGTCAGCGGCGGCATCGCCGCCTACAAGGCGGTCGAGCTCTGCCGGCTGCTGGTGGACGGCGGAGCGCACGTGGTGCCGGTGTTGACCGAGAACGCGCAGCGTTTCGTGGGAGCTGTCACCTTCTCCGCGCTGGCGTCCGAGTCCGCCAAGACCCAGATCTTCGATGACGCCAGCGACCCGATCCCCCACACCCGGCTCGGGCAGAGGGCGGACCTCGTGATCGTGGCGCCGGCGACGGCGCGTGTGATCGGCAGCTACGCCGCCGGCATCTCGTCTGACTTGCTCACGTCCGTCCTGCTGGCGACTCGGGCGCCCGTGCTGCTGTGCCCCGCCATGCACACCGAGATGTGGGAGCACGCGGCCGTGCAGTCGAACCTCGGCCTGCTGGCTTCGCGCGGCGTCTACGTCCTGCCGCCGGAGGAGGGGCGGCTGGCAGGTGGTGACTCTGGCACGGGGCGGCTCGCCGAGCCGGCCGCCATCGCCGATGCCGCCGAGCGGATCCTCGCTTCGCAGAGACGCGTCGGGGCCGATCTCGCCGGGCGGCGCGTGCTGGTCAGCGCCGGTGGCACCCGGGAGCCGATCGACCCTGTCCGCTACATCGGCAACCGCTCGTCGGGAAAGCAGGGCCATGCCGTTGCCGCCTCCGCCGCCCGCAGAGGCGCGGCCGTGACCCTTGTCACCACCTCGGACCTGGGCGTCCCGGCCGGCGTCGAGGCGATACGCGTCGAGACGGCGGCGGAGATGGAGCGCGCCGTGCTCTCGAGCGCCCCCGCGGCCGACGTGGTGGTGATGGCTGCCGCCGTCGCCGACTTCCGGCCGAAGCTCGCTGCTGCCCACAAGCTGCGCAAGTCCGAGGGCACGCCTGAGATGGTGCTGGAGCCGACGCCCGACATCTTGGCCGAGCTCGGCCGCAGGCGCCGGGACGGACAGGTCCTTGTCGGTTTCGCCGCCGAGACCGAGGACGTGGCCGAGCGGGCCGCGGCCAAGATGGCGGCGAAGGGGATCGATCTGATCGTGGCGAACGACGTGTCGGCACCCGGGGTAGGTTTCGCGCACGATACGAACGCGGTGAGCATCCTCCGCAGCGACGGCCAACGCACGGAGATCTCCCTCACGAGCAAGGCAGCGGTCGCCGAAGCGGTCCTCGACGCCGCCTCGGCCCTGCTCGATCGGACCCATGATTCGCACTTCTCGACAAAGGGAGCTGAGTCTTGAGCACTCGTCACATCTTCACCTCGGAGTCGGTCACCGAGGGCCATCCGGACAAGATGGCCGACCAGGTCTCCGACGCGGTGCTCGACGCCGTCCTGGCTGAGGACCCGTACGGGCGTGTCGCCTGCGAGACGCTGCTGACCACCGGACTGGTGGTGGTGGCGGGAGAGATCACCACCTCGACCTACGTCGACATCGCCCGCATCGCGCGCCAGACGGTATGCGACATCGGCTACGACCGGGACGAGCACGGCTTCGACGGGAGCTCGTGCGGCGTCATCGTCTCGATCGACGAGCAGTCGCCCGACATCGCCGTCGGCGTCGACACCGCACTCGAGGTGCGCACCGGCAGCGGCGGCGAGGACCAGCTCAACGCGCAGGGAGCCGGGGACCAGGGGATGATGTTCGGCTACGCCTGTGACGAGACCGAAGACCTGATGCCGCTCCCGATCTGGCTCGCTCACCGCCTGGCCTACAAGATGTCCGAGGTACGCAAGTCGGGCCAGGTCGGCTACCTACGCCCGGACGGAAAGACCCAGGTGAGCGTCGAGTACGACAAGGGCAAGCCGGTGGCGTTGCGGACGGTCCTGATCTCCACCCAGCACGCCGCCGGGATCGACATCAACGACCAGCTCCGGCCGGACCTGATCGAGCATGTGATCAAACCGCTCGCCACCTCGGACTCGATCGACGTCAGCGAGTACCGAGTCCTCGTCAACCCGACCGGTGTGTTCGAGGTCGGCGGGCCCCGCGCCGACACCGGGCTGACAGGGCGCAAGATCATCGTCGACACCTACGGCGGCGCCGCCCGCCACGGTGGTGGCGCCTTCTCCGGCAAGGATCCTTCGAAGGTCGACCGTTCAGGCGCCTACGCCGCTCGCTGGGTCGCCAAGCACGTCGTCGCCGCCGGCGCAGCCTCTCGCTGCGAGGTGCAGGTCGCATACGCGATCGGCGTCGCCCAGCCGGTCTCGCTGATGATCGAGACCTTCGACACCCATGTAGTCGATCCGGAACGGATCTCCAATGCTGTCGGGGAGCTGTTCGACCTGCGGCCCGCCGCCATCATCCGAGACCTCGACCTCAGGCGCCCGATCTTCCGCGCCACCGCTGCCTACGGCCACTTCGGCCGCCCAGAGCCCGAGTTCACCTGGGAGCAGACGCCCCGCGTCGACGACCTGCGGGCCGCGCTCGGGCTCTGACCCGGCACCGAGCAGCCCTGAGCGAGCAGCAACAACTACTCCCCCTCGGAGGCCTCGCGCCGGCCCGACGCCCGCGCAAGCCCTCCGCGCCGCCGGGTCCCTCCGGGAGTGCCCCTCAGCCGGGCGATGAGCTGGTGCAGGTGCTGCCTGACGTCTCCGGCTTCGACAAGGCCTTCGACTACCTGGCGCCGCCTCGAATGCAGCCGGCGGCCATCGGGACCGTGGTGCGGGTGCCGCTAGGGGGTCGGCAGGTGCGGGGCTGGGTCGTCGGGCATCCGGAAGCAGCCCCCGAGGGTGTCGACCTACGAGAGCTCGCCGCGCTGGTCAGCCGAGGGCCGGATGAGGAGACGGTCGAGCTCTGCAGGTGGGCGGCCTGGCGGTGGGCGGGACCGTTGCGCCCCTTCCTCCACGCTGCCTCGGCGCCGAGGATCGTCCCCCTCGTGGGCGCGACCGCCACACGGGGGCCGGCCGGGGAGCCGGCCGGGGAGCCGGGCCGCCAGCCGATGAGCGCCCACCCGGCCCGCCGGCCCGACGAGGCTGGCGGAGTCGCAAGCCACGCCCTGGCGGAGGCGAGGGCCGTCGTCCGCCTCCCTCCTTCGTACGCCAGGACCGACTTCGTCCGTGATCTGCTGGTCCGGATCCCGGCCGAGCGAAGTGTTCTCGTGCTGACCGAGAGCAGGCGAGGTGCAGAGGCGCTGGCGCGAGCTCTCGCCGGCGTCGGTGACCGGCCAGTGGCTCTGCAGCCGGAGGAGTGGCGCCGCGCCGCCGACGAGGCGGCTGTCGTGGTGGGCACACGGGCAGCGGTCCTTGCGCCACTTCGCCATCCTGCGGCGATCGTCGTCCTCGACGCCCACTCGGAGGCTCTCGTCGAGACACGCTCCCCTAACTGGAGCGCATGGCTGGTGGCCGCCGAGCGCGCCCGGCGCGCTTCGGCCCCTTGCATCCTGGCGACTCCCTGCCCGTCGGCGGAGCAGCTGGCATGGGGGACATTGGTGCAGCTGCCCCCGGCGGAGGAGCAACAGTCATGGCCGGCGGTCGAGGTCATCGACAGGCGTGGCGAGGATCCGCGGGCTGGAAGGTACCCGTCGCGCCTTGCCGAGTTGATCCGGGAGGCCAGGGCCGCCGTCCCGGGCCGGCCGGCCGTCGTCGTGCTCAACCGGACCGGCCAGGCACGGCTGCTCGCCTGCAAGGGGTGCGGAGCACTGGCGGCATGCGGCGGCTGCGGTCGCGGCTTGGAGCGGCGGCCCCCGACGGAGCTGGCTACGGCGTCCACGCTCGACTGTGCCGCCTGCGGGACGTCGAGGCCGGTGATCTGCGCCGAGTGCGGTTCGATGCGCCTGGCGGTCCTCCGCGTGGGGACGGCCAGGGCTGCCGTCGAGATCGAGGCGCTGACGGGGCTCCGTACTCTCGAGGTCACGGCCCGGACCAGGGAGGACTGGCAAACGCTCCGCCAGGTTCCGGTCCTTGTCGGGACCGAAGCGGTGCTGCACCGTGCGCTCGCCGCTTGCGTGGTGGCCTTCCTCGACTTCGACGCCGAGCTGATGGCGCAGCGCATGCGGGCCCCGGAGCAGGCTCTGGCGCTGGTGGCGGCCGGTGGGCGGCTGGTAGGTGGGCGGGACGCCGGCGGCCGGGTGGCGATCCAGACCGGCCAGCCCGGTCATGAGGTGATCCGCGCCGCCGAGCTCGGCGACCCGGGGATCCTCGCAGCGGCCGAAACAGGGCGACGGCGCCGGCTCGGACTGCCGCCCTACTCTGCGGTCGCCCGCATCGACGGCCGGTTGGCCGGTGAGATGGCGGTGCGCCTCGGCGGGCACCCTGTGGAGGTGGCGGACCTCGGCGGCGGCAGGTTCCTGGTGAAGGCACCCGACCACGAGATGCTCTGCGACGCCCTGGCCTCGGCACGTCCGGCAGACGTCGGAGTGCGGGTCGTGGTCGACCCGCTCGACCTCTGAGGCTCGCCGCGCCGATGAGTCGAGCGGCCGAGCACCGTCCAAACCAGGGGTCGAAGAGTCGCAGGCGCCGTCAGGCGCCGGCCGAGAGGAGGAGAACCAGATGACAAGTGGGACTCAGCCGGCTGCACGGGTCACGGGCAGCCTGCGATCGGCAGGTGGGACCGGCGTCGTCCGGATCGAGAGCCGCTACGAGGCCGCGGTCCCGGAGGTGTGGTCAGCGATCACCGACCCCGCCGCGCCTTGCTGCATGGCACGCGCAAGTGGAAGGTGATCTCCGGCCAGCGGGGGAGTTCCGCATCTACCTCGAGTCCGACGACTGGGAGGGAACCGGTCGTGTGGTGGCATGCGAGCCGCCCAGCCGACTCGTCGTCACGACGAGGGAGTCCGAGGAGTCGTGGCAGAAAGGGCAGGGAGTGCCCCCCTTCGACGAGACGCTCGAGATCACGCTCGAGGCCGCCGGCGATCATACGGACCTGGTCGTCGAGGTGAAGGGGATCCCCCTGGAACCGCTCGCCTACTACGGGGCCGGCTGGCAGATCCACGCCGAGAAGCTGGGCGCCCATCTCGCGGGGGGCGAACCGGTCGACGTCGAGGCGCGTTTCGATGAGATCCTGCCGGCGTACCAAGCTCTCGCCGGCGAGATCTCTTCGACCGCATAGGTGCTGGCCGCACAGGTAAAGCCGGCTCCGTCGGGTGCCTGATGGGGACCTGCTAACATGCCGTGCGGCTGCCGGTGTTTCACGCGGGCGGCCATAGTCCCTCGTTCCGCACGGCCGCACCGCGTCGGCGTGCACAAAGAGTCAAGGTCTGCGAATTCACGTATGCCCGACAAACCGGCGACGATCGCCCAATACAGGCTGCACGAGACTGACACCGGCTCGCCCGAGGTCCAGGTCGCGATCCTCACGGAGCGGATCAACCACCTCACCGAGCATCTGAAGGTCCATCGTGGCGATCATCACACCCGGCGGGGCCTGATGCAGCAGATCGGGCGAAGGCGGCGGTTGCTCGATTACGTCAAGCGTAATGATGTCGAGCGCTACCGCGACCTGATCGCACGGCTCGGTATCCGCCGCTAGGAACCCTGGACCAGGACGCCGGGGGCTGCTCGCCGCCGGCACAGAGCGCTCATGCCGAGGCGGGAGAGTCTCGTCGTGACAGGGGCGCAGCCCAACCGAGCGGCACCGTCAGCTGTCAGCTGCCAGTCGCCGAGCACCTGGCGACGTCACAGGCGTCCCGCGGGGTGCCCGACGACTGGGAACTGGCGGGGCGGAGCCACCAATCCCATTTAGGAGTGACATGGCGGATGCCATCACTGTGTCGGCCCCCATCAGCGGGACCGACCGCACCCTCTCGTTCGAGACCGGCAAGCTGGCCGGACAGGCCGACGGGGCAGTTCTCACACGCATCGGCGACACGATCGTCCTCGTCACCGCCACGGCGGCGCGCAAGGTGCGCGAAGGCACGGACTTCTTCCCCCTGACGGTGGACATCGAAGAGCGGATGTACGCCGCCGGGAAGATCCCCGGCTCGTTCTTCCGTCGAGAAGGTCGGGCCACGGACCAGGCGATCCTGACCTGCCGTCTCATCGACCGCCCTCTGCGCCCGTCGTTCCCCGACGGGTTCCGGAACGAGGTGCACGTCGTCGGCACGATCTTCGGTGTCGACCTGCAGAACCCGCACGACGTGATCGCCATCAACGGCGCTTCGGCGGCTCTGATGCTCTCGGGCATCCCCTTCGACGGGCCGATCGGCGCCGTTCGTGTCGCCTATTCGACCGATGGCCAGTGGCTCCCCCATGCCACCTACCAGGAGGGCGACGCCTCGACCTTCGAGCTCGTCGTCGCCGGACGCGCCCTCAGCGAGGATCCTGACTCCGACATCGCCATCATGATGGTCGAGGCCGGAGGCACCGAGGGAGCCTGGGACCTCTACGAGGCGGGAGCTCCCAAGGTGACCGAGGAGGTGATCGCCGAAGGGCTGGAAGCCTCCAAGAAGTGGATCCGTGAGTCGATCGAGCTGCAGCGTGAGCTCGTGCGTCGGGCCGGCACCAAGCCGACCATCCCGTACACGCTCTTCGTCGATTACGAGGACGACGTCTCAGAGCGCGTCAGCGCGGTCGGCCAGTCGCTGGTCGAGGCCGCCAACGCGGTCGAGGGCAAGAGCGAGCGGAACGCAGCGCTCGACGCCGCCGCCGACGAGATCGCCGCCCAGCTGGCGGAGGAGTTCGAGGGGCCGCGAGCGCGAGGTGCGGGCAGCCACCCGGTCGATGACCAAGAAGATCGTCCGTCGCCGGATCGTGGAGCAGGGGATCCGCATCGACGGGCGCGGGCCGGCCGACATCCGGCCGCTGTCGGCGGAAGTGGGCCTCATCCCGACCGCCCACGGCTCGGGTCTGTTCCAGCGTGGCGACACTCAAGTGCTGAACTTCACGACGCTCGGCATGCCGAGGATGAACCAGCTCCTCGACACGATCGGCGTCGACGAGACCAAGCGCTACATGCACCACTACAACTTCCCGCCCTTCTCGACGGGCGAGGTGGGCTTCATGCGAGGCCCCAAGCGGCGTGAGATCGGCCACGGCATGCTCGCCGAGCGCGCCCTCGTCCCGGTGATCCCGCAGGAGGACGAGTTCCCGTACACGCTGCGGCTCGTTTCGGAGGTGCTGTCCTCGAACGGGTCGACGTCGATGGCCTCGGTCTGCGGCTCCAGCCTGTCGCTGATGGACGCCGGGGTGCCGATCAAGGCGCCCGTGGCCGGCATCGCCATGGGCCTCGTCTACGCCGAGGGCAAGTACACGACCCTGACCGACATCCTCGGTGCCGAGGACGCCTTCGGCGACATGGACTTCAAGGTCGCCGGGACGTCGGAGTTCGTGACCGCCCTGCAGCTCGACACCAAGATCGACGGTCTGCCGGCCGAGGTTCTCGGGCAGGCACTGCGGCAGGCGAAGCAAGCGCGCCTGAAGGTGCTCGAGGTGATGCTCGGCGCCATCAGCGAGCCCCGGTCGGAGGTCAACGAGACCGCTCCGAAGATCATCGCCTTCGAGATCCCGATGGACAAGATCGGCGAGGTGATCGGTCCCAAGGGCAAGGTGATCAACGCCCTCCAGCAGGAGACGGGGGCGGACATCAACGTCGACGACGACGGGTCGGTCGGCACGGTGACGATCGGTTCCAAGGACGGAGCGGCAGTTGCGGAGGCTCGGCGCCGGATCGAGATGATCCTCGATCCCCCGACCGCCGAGCTCGGCAAGGTGTACCAGGGCAAGGTCGTCAACCTCACCAAGTTCGGCGCCTTCGTGAACATCCTTCCGGGCCGCGACGGCTTGGTGCACATCTCACGTCTCGGCGGCGGGAAGCGCGTCGAGCGGGTCGAGGACGTCGTGGAGCTCGGCCAGGACCTGAGCGTGATCGTGGACGACATCGACCCTCAGGGCAAGGTCTCGCTGTCCCTCGTCGACGAGAACGGCGAGCGGCTTGGCGGCTCGGCACCTTCCGGCGACGGCGGGCGCGAGCGCAGCGATCGTGGTGAGCGCGGTGAGCGTGGTGACGGGGGACGCGACCGAGGCGAGCGCGGCGAGCGCGGTCATCGCGAGCGAGGTTCGTTCAACTCGGGTGCCGCTCGTGGCGAGGAGGCCGGGGTCAAGCGCAGCTCGTTCGAGGAGTCCTTCGACGCAGAGCTGGAGCGCGAGCTCGGAGATCTCGGTCCCGCCGAGACCGCCGGTGCCGCCCGACCGAGCCAGGGCGGTCGCGGCGACGACCGTTCACGCCGCCGCAGGCCCCGCTGACCGGTCGCGGCCGAACACCCTCCCGACGTACACCTCCGCGGCCTACTTCCCCGGCCTCACTTGATAGAGACCTCGCTGCTTGACAGCGGGATCCGGCTCGTCACCGAGCCGATGACCGAGGTCCGATCGCTCTCTATCGGGTGCTGGGTGGGCACAGGCTCGCGCGACGAGTCCGAGTCCGAGGCGGGCATCTCGCACTTCCTCGAGCATCTGCTCTTCAAGGGGACCCCTGAGCGGAGCGCGAGGCAGATCGCCGAGTCCATAGACGCCGTCGGCGGCGACATGAACGCCTACACGACCAAGGAGTACACGACCTTCTACGTGCGGACGCTCGCCGAAGATGCGGCGCTCGGCCTTGACATCCTGGCGGACATCCTCTGCAACCCGGCGCTCCGCCAGGTGGAAGTGGACGCCGAGCGTCAGGTGATCCTCGAAGAGGTGCTGATGCACCTGGACGAGCCTGCCGACGTGGTGCAGGAGCGTTTCGCGGACGCCATGTTCCCCGGCCACCCGCTGGGCCGGGAGGTGCTCGGGCTGCCACACGTGATCACCGACGTGACGGTTCCCGAGATCCGCTCCTTCTTCGAGGCCCATTACCTACCGCACAATGTCGTGATCTCGGCCGCCGGTGACCTCTCGCACGACCGACTGCGGGATGCCGTCGAGAGCCGGTTCGCCAGCTGGTCGGGCGGTGGCCGGCCGGAGCGACGCCCTCCTTCGGCTGAGGTTCGCCGGCTCGACGTCCTCGAGCGCGACACCGAGCAGGCGCACCTGGTGATCGGGGTGAGGGCGCCGAACAGGCAGGCGCCAGAGCGGTTCGCCCTGGCGCTCATGAACCACGCCCTCGGGGGCGGGATCTCCTCGCGCCTCTTCCAGCGCATCCGTGAAGAACGGGGACTGGCGTACTCGGTGAGCAGCGACCGCACCGGTTACGAGGACGCCGGATGCCTGTCGATCTCGGTCGGGACCGCTCCCGAGAACATCCACGAGGTCATCTCACTCGTCCTCGAGGAGATGGAGGACGTGGCAGCGCACGGGATCACGCCCCGCGAGCTCGAGGTCGCGAAAGGGAACCTGCGCGCCGACACCCTGCTCTCACTCGAGGACTCTGGATCTCGGATGTCGAGAATCGGCGGCGGGATCCTGCTGCACGGAGAGGTCCTGCCGATTGACGAGGTACTTGCTCGCATCGAGGCGCCGGGCGTCGACGAGGTGGGTGAGCTGGCGTCGGCCGTGCTCGGCGGCGATCGTGTGATGGCGGTGGTCGGTCCCTTCTCCGAGGGAGAGTTCAGAGAGTTCTGCTGATCCTGCCGGGAGGGCGGCCGCCGGCGCTGCTCGGCCACACAGCATAAGGTTGTGATCGTGTTACGGGTCGGGGTCATCGGGGCCGCAGGTCGGATGGGATCCACCGTCTGCAAGGCCGTCGCCGCCGATCCCGACCTGCGACTGGTGGCCGGCGTCGACTCCAGCGCGGCCGGTGAGAGGCTCGCCGAGGTGTCGGGGATCCTGGCGTCGCCGACGGGCGAGCCGGTTGCCGACGAGACCGATGGGGCACTCGTGCTATCGCGTATCGAGGCGATGGATCCGTCCGACATCGACGTGGCGGTCGACTTCACGAGAGCGGCGTCGGCCGTCGACTCGTTGCGCTGGTGTGCCTCCCATGGAGTGCACGCCGTCAGCGGGACCACCGGGCTGACGGCGGACGATCTGGTCTCACTCGAGCGAGCCTTCTCCGAGCCGGGTGGTCCGGGTGCGGTGTGGGCACCGAACTTCGCCATCGGGGCCGTGCTGATGATGCGCCTCGTCGAGATCGTTGCCCCGTACTTCGACTCCGTCGAGATCATCGAGATGCACCACGACAAGAAGCAGGACGCCCCGTCCGGAACAGCGACAGAGACGGCCAGGATGCTCACCGCGGCGCGGGCCGCCAGCAACAAGGAGCCGTGGCCGCCCGATCCGACCCGCGACCAGATCTTGCCGGGGGCCCGCGGGGCTGCCGGCGAGGGCGGCGTGCGGATCCATTCAGTGCGCCTCCCAGGTCTGGTGGCCCATCAGGAAGTGCTGTTCGGGGCCGCCGGGCAGACGCTGGCGGTGCGGCACGACGCCTACGACCGCGTCTCGTTCATGCCAGGCGTCCTCACGGCGATCAAGGTCGTGCCGGATCGGCCGGGCTTCACGATCGGGCTTGCGGCGCTGCTGGGACTGCCGTAGCACGACTGGCGCCATGGCACCCCGAGCTGGCCAGTCACTTAGGCTGGAGGCGTGCCGGACGACCTGCGCATCCAGATCATCGACGGCACTTACGCCTGCATCGCCAGGCAAGGGATCGCCGCCACCTCGATCGAGGATGCCGCACGAGAGGCCGGGGTCTCCAGGGCGACCGTCTACCGTTACTTCAAGGGCGGCCGCGACGAGCTGATCTCGGCTGTCATCACTTGGGAGACACTCCAGTTCTTCGCCCGCTTGGCCGAGGCTGTAGGCGACGCCGAGGATCTGTTCACCCTTCTCGTCGAGGCGGTGCTCTTCGCTCACCGGGCGGTGGAGGAGCACGCCGTCCTGCAGAAGGTGTTGCAGGCCGAGCCCGGCCTTCTGCTGCCCAAGCTGAGCACCGCCAGCACCCGGGTTCTGGAGCTGATCAGGAACTTCCTGGTGGCGCGCTTCGCGGGCCATGGCCTGCCCGAAGGGCTGGCGGCTGCGGACGCTGCCGACTACGTCGGACGGATGTTGCTGTCGTTCATATCCGCGCCTGGGCGATGGGACCTCTCCGACCGCTCACAGGTCGAGACGTTGGTCCGAAGCGAGATGATCGCCGGCTTGGTGGCTCCCGCTGCACCGGCGGGCTGACAACCGACGGCAGTGGCGTAGTGACTACTACTAGTGGCACTATGCCCTGCATCGCGTTGACAGTGAGACGGAATCCGATGTACTGTCTCATGTGATGGCGCCCGACATCTCGGCTCGACCGGCATCCCCGCAGACGCCTGACGGCCAGCGGGAGAAGATCGTCACGGCGGCTCTGGCTTGTTTCGGACGTTTCGGGATCGCCAAGACGACCCTCGACGACGTGGCGCGTGCAGCGCGGCTGCAGCCGAGCGACGATCTACCGGGCGTTCCCGGGCGGCAAGGATGCCGTGGCTGACGCGGTCGTCCGGTCCGAGCTGAGCAGGTTGTTCCAGGGGCTGGCGCGGCGCATCGAGGGGATCGACGAGCTCGAGGACCTTCTCGTGGCGGTGATGTCGGAGGCGGTCCACAGGCTCGCGTCGCACGCCACGCTGCAGTTCCTGCTCGCCAACGAGCCGGAGATCGTGTTCCCCTACATCGCCTTCGGCGAGTTCGACCACGTCCTCGCAGTCGCCGCAGACTTCCTGGCCCCCCGACTGCAACGCTGGTTGGACGACGAGGAGGCGCGCCGCGCCGGCGAGTGGCTGACCCGCATCACGATGTCCTACCTGTTGTCGCCGCCCGACGGGGACATCGACGCGCAGCTCCGCCACGTCGTGCACGACTTCGTGATGCCCGGGATCAAGACCCTGCAGGCGGCGTGAGGCGCAGCAGAAAATCGCGCAGAAGAGAAACGACGACACCCGAACAAGACCCAGACAGGGGGCAGCAGGCAATGGATTCGACGCTCGAGGAGATGATCGGCCGGTCGGAGCTCAACGACCTGGAGGCGATCCTCTCGGTGACCAACACGGACCGGTCCGAGACGATCCACCATGTCCAGTCCCACTACGAGACGATATTCACCTGGGACTACGACAAGGGTTCGAAGCCTCGCCTGAACCGCCTCTACGAGAAGGCGAAGACCTCGATGTGGAACGCGGAGACCGACCTCCCCTGGGACACCGAGGTGGACCAGGAGCGGCTGGTGCGCGAGAACGCCTTGCTCAACGGCTCGGTAGAGCAGTCCTTCGACCTCACGGGAACGCCCTTCGCGAAGTGGGGCGAGCCGGAGTGGACCAGGCTCGGCATCGAGAGCCAGAACTGGACGCTCTCCCAGTTCATGCACGGCGAGCAGGGTGCGCTCGTGTGCACGGCCAAGGTCGTCGAGTCAGTGCCGTGGATCGACGCCAAGTACTACGGCGCCACCCAGGTGATGGACGAGGCCCGCCATGTCGAGGTCTTTGCCAAGTACCTCGACACCAAGCTCTCCGGCCACTACCCGATCAACGCCCACCTGCGGCTGCTGCTCGACGACATCATCGCTGACAGCCGCTGGGACATGACCTTCCTCGGCATGCAGATCATGGTCGAGGGCCTGGCGCTCGCCGCCTTCGGCTTCATGCACGAGTTCACGCAGGAGCCGCTGCTGAAGAAGCTGCTCCGCTACGTGATGGCCGACGAAGCCCGCCACGTCGCCTTCGGCGTGCTGGCGCTGCAGGACTTCTACAGCGAGCTGACGGCAGCCGAGATCCGCGAGCGCCAGGAGTTCGCATTCGAGGCAGCCGTGCGGATGCGCGATCGCTTCCTGCAGCAGGAGGTGTGGGAGCGGATGGGCATCTCGCCCCGCGAGGCGCTGCCCCTCGTGATGCAGACTCCGGATCGTGCCGCCTTCCAGAGCATCCTCTTCTCCAAGATCGTGCCCAACTGCAAGAAGCTCGGACTGCTCGACGCAGCGGACGGCTGGCTGCGCAAGCGCTTCACCGAGCTCGGGGTCATCGCCTTCGAGGATTGGGCGAACACCGACGAGGAGTATGCAGCCTTCCAGCTCGCAGAGGGACAGACCGGGGGCGAGCGCAAGAGCGCATAGAACCGGGGAGCGAACAGGCTTGGCGCCTGGCGAGGTCCCGATGGCGCCGGCCGCCGGCGTGGCCACTGGTAGCGTTCAGGCGATGAGCGAGCAAACCCTTGGTGGTGCGGCCGGAGGGCGCTTCGGGCGGCTCTTGACGGCGATGGTCACTCCCTTCGACGAGAGGGGCGCGCTCGACCTGGAGGGAGCCGTCGAGCTGGCGCGCTGGTTGGCGGAGCACGGGACCCAGGGGCTCGTGGTGGCGGGAACGACCGGTGAGTCTCCGGCCCTCACCGACGACGAGAAGGTGGAGCTGTGGGCGGCTGTGGCGCGAGCCGTCACGGTGCCCGTGCTGGCCGGGTCCACGACCAACAGCACGGCGCACTCGATCGAGCTCACCAAGCGGGCCTCAGCCACCGGGGTGGCCGGCATCCTGGCCGTCACCCCCTACTACAACCGCCCCCCGCAGGCCGGGCTGCTGGCGCACTTCGCGGCGGTGGCGGCGGCCACCGACCTGCCGGTGATGCTCTACGACATCCCGGTCCGCACTGGGCGGAAGATCGCCCACGACGTGCTCGTCAGGCTCGCCGAGGAGGTCCCGAACATCGTCGCCGTCAAGGACGCGACGGGCGACCTGGCGGCGAGCGGGCGGCTGATCGCGGAGCTGCCGGCGGGGTTCGAGGTGCTCTCCGGCGACGACGCCCTGACCCTCCCCTTGCTGTCGCTCGGCGCCAGCGGGCTGGTAGGAGTTGCCAGCCATTGGGCAGGCGAGGAGCACCTGCAGTTGATAGAAGCCTTCCTCGCCGGAGACGTGAGGCGGGCCCAGGAGGTGAATCGAGTGCTGGCGGCCTCGCACCGTTTCGAAACCGGGGACGAGGCACCGAACCCGATTCCCGCCAAGGCGATGCTGCGCGTGCTCGGGTTGCCCGCCGGGCAGTGCCGCCTGCCGATGGGCCAAGCGCCGGCCGGCCTGGAAGACCGTGCCAAGCAGGTGCTCGCCGACCTCGAGACGTGGCGGGCTGCCTCCGGCCCCACTGCGGCCGGCGTGCCTGCCGATCCGGGCCTGCGGGCCTGATCCGTGGCCGGACCGGTTCGAGTCGCCTTCCTCGGCGGCCTGGGGGAGATCGGCCGTAATTGCGCCGTCTTCGAGCAGAGGGGACGCCTCGTCGTCCTCGACTGCGGAGTCATGTTCCCCGACCCCGAGATGCCGGGCATCGATCTCGTGCTGCCGGACTTCTCGTACCTGGTCGACAACGCCGAGCGGATCGACGGGCTGATCCTCACCCACGGGCACGAGGACCACACCGGTGGCCTCTCGTACCTGCTGCGTCAGCTGAAGCTGACCGTGTACGGGTCGGAGCTGACGCTCGGGCTCGCCCGGCATCGGGTGGAGGAGGCGGGCCTCACCCAAAGGGCGCGCTGGGTGACCGTCCGGGACGGCGAACGACTGACGATCGGACCTTTCGACGTCGAGATGATCCCCGTAACCCATTCGGTGCCGCACGGCTTCGCCGTCGCATTCCACACCGATCAGGGGGTGATCCTCCACAGCGGCGACTTCAAGATCGACCTCACGCCGGTGGACGGGCGCCGCACGGACCTGGCGCGCATCGGAGCGATCGCCGACGGGGAGGGGATCCGGCTGCTGCTTGCCGACTCCACCAACGCCGAGGAGCCGGGCCACACCGACAGCGAACGAGCGGTCGGCGAGTCGCTGCGACGGATCTTCGGGGCGAAGCCGGGCAAGCGGCTGATCGTCGCGTGTTTCGCCAGCCATGTGCACAGGGTGCAGCAGCTGATGGACGCCGCAACGGCCAACGGCCGCAGGGTGGCCACCCTCGGGCGTTCGATGGCGAAGAACATCGAACTGGCGGCGGGCCTCGGGCTGCTCCGGCTACCGGAGCAGGGCCTGGTGGACATCGAGGAGATCGACAAGCTCGAGCCAGGTGAGGTGTGCGTGATCTCGACGGGCTCCCAGGGCGAGCCGATGTCGGCGCTGGCCCTGCTGGCGGCCGGCGAGAACAAGCGCCTGACCGTCGAGGACGGCGACGTCGTGGTGCTCAGTTCGCACGCCATCCCGGGCAACGAGTGGGCAGTCGGCAAGGTGATCGACGGGCTCGCCAGGCGGGGCGCCGAGGTCATCCACTCCGGCACCGCCTACGTCCACGAGAGCGGGCACGCCAAGCAAGGGGAGCTGAAGACGTTGCTGGCCGTGGCCAAGCCCGACTGCTTCGTCCCGGTGCACGGCGAGTACCGGCACCTCCTGGCGCACGCCCACCTGGCGCTGGAGATGGGGGTGGACCGGCGCTCCGTGTTGCTCTGCGAGGACGGTGACGTCGTGGAGCTGGGCGACGATGGCGTCGCTCTGGCGGGCGAGGTCCCGGCCGGCTTCCTCTACGTCGACGGCGTGGTCGGCGACGTCACCCATGGAGTGCTGCGCGACCGCCGCGTGCTGGCAGAAGAAGGTGTCGTGGTGGTCGTCGTGACGGTCGAGAAGAAGTCCGGTGAGATCGTGACCGGCCCGGAGGTCATCACGCGAGGCTGGGTGTACGCGCCCGAGGCCGAGGACCTGCTCGACGACGCCCGAGCGGCGGTGCGCTCGGCGCTCGAGGAGGCTCGCCAGCAGGGTTCCGCCGATGTGGACGTCCTCCGGCGGAAGGCGCGAAACGCGGTCGGACGGCTCGTCAACGAACGCACCCGGCGCCGCCCGATGATCGTCCCGATCGTCATGGAGGCCTGAGGGGCCAGCCCAGCCGGCCGCCCGGTAGCGGGTTCGGCGCCCCCAGCCCTGTTAGCGTTGTTCTTACTGTGGCACAAGCGCGTCAAGCGTCTCCTGCGAGATCTCCCCGCAAACCATCCGCCACGCCCGCCGGTCGGGCGAGGGGCGGGGGCCGGACTGCGGCGAGGGGAGTGCCGTTCCCGCTCCCTCGCACCCACAAGGCGGCAGGAGTGTCCCGCTCGCGACAGGCGGGTTCTTCGCGCTCGGCGCCCTCACGATCGACCTCACGATCGATGCCTCGTCGTGGCGCCGGCCGCAACGGCCGGAGTGCTCTGGATTCGTTGACGGAAGCGCTGCGGCGGCAGCCGGACGAGACATGGGGCTTCGTGCTGCTGGTCGCCGGCGTGCTGCTGGTCCTCGGGATCTACGTCGACGTACTCGGACTGGCAGGCCATTGGTTGCGCAGCGGCACGTCGCGGGCGTTCGGCTGGGGCGCCGACACGATCCCGGCCTGCGTCCTGGCCGCCGGTGGCGTGCTGGTCGCCGGCCGCGCCCGGCGCGGCGCCGTGCCCCTCGTCGCCTGCCTGTCGCTGCTGGTGCTTGCCGCCTCCGGGCTCGCCGATCTCGCAGGAGGCGCCCCGCAGACCTCCTCGAGCTGGAAGGTGCTGTCCGGGGCGGGTGGGGCGGCGGGTGCCCTCTACGCCACGCCGGCCCGCTCCCTGCTCGGAACGACCGGCGCGGCGATCGTGCTCGGCGCACTCGCCTTCGCGGTGCTGTGCCCGCTCCTAGGTCTGTCTGTAGGAGGGGTCCTGCGGGGGACGCGACACGGAGCAGCGATAGCGCTCGGCGGCCTGCGGAGGCTCTCCGCCGAGCGCCGGCAGGCCCGTGCCTCGGGGGGCTCCTCGCTCGCCCGTGCCGAGACCACCACCCGAGCCCTCACGACTACCGGCAGCGGGAGCGCTCTCGGCCAGTGGGACGACGACCTGGACGGGGCGGGCGTTTCGACGTCGAGCAGCCGCGGTGGGACCGGGCCCGGGGAATCGCTGGATGTGGCAGAGCCCGCGCCGCCGAGGGCGCCGGCCGCTGCCGTCCCGATCGACCGGCCGCCGGCCGGATTCCAGGATGTGGACGCCAAGAAGGCTGATCCGGGCACGTCGAAGGTCGAGCAGCTCTCGCTCGGCATCGTGCCCGTCACCGGGCCCTGGCGCCTCCCGCCGACGCGACTCCTCGACCGCACCAAGCCGAAGGAGCTCGACGAGCGCGAGGTGGAGGCCCGCGGCCACATGCTGGAGCGGGCGCTGGCGGCTCATGGCGTCGAGACGAGGCTCGTCGGCTACACGATCGGGCCCACCGTGACGCGGTTCGAGCTGCAGCTCGGCCCGGGCGTGAAGGTGGCCCGCGTCACGAGCCTCTCGAAGGACATCGCCTACGCGATGGCGTCCGCCGACGTGAGGATCCTGGCGCCGATCCCAGGCCGCTCTGCCATCGGCGTCGAGGTGCCCAACACCGAACGCCAGCTGGTCACCGTGGGCGACGTGCTTGCCTCACCCGAGTCGATTCGCATGACCCACCCTCTCGAGGTCCCGATGGGCCGGGACATCGCCGGGAGAGCGGTGATCGTCAACCTCGCCGAGATGCCGCACATCCTGATCGCCGGGGCGACTGGCGCCGGCAAGTCATCCTGCATCAACTCGCTGCTCACCTCCGTGCTGATGCGAGCCACGCCGGATCAGGTTCGCCTGATCCTCGTCGACCCGAAACGCGTCGAGCTCGGCCAGTACAACGGCCTTCCCCACCTGCTCGCTCAAGTGGTCGTCAACCCGAAGCGTGCCGCCAACGCCCTCTCCTGGGCGGTCGCCGAGATGGAGCGCCGCTACGACCTCCTGGCCGAGGTGGGCATGCGTGACATCACCGGCTACAACGCTGCCTTCGACCGCGGCGACTTCGCTCCCGATCCCCGCTTGGCGCCGCGTCAAGCCCTGCCGGCCGGCGCGGGCGCCGAAGCAGCCGAAGCAGCCGAAGCGGCCGCCGCGGGCGGCGCTGCCGCCGACGGAGCCGAAGCGAGCAACGGGGCCGGCGCATCCGACGGGGTGATCCCAGACGACAGGTTGGTCTCACACGACGGGGTGGCCGCAGGCGACGATGCCGACATGCCCGGCGAGGTGGACGTGCTCGACGAGGCCCCGCCCCCGTCCGGTGCCGGCAGCCACGACGAGGAGGACGGGGAGCTTGCTTCCCCGGCGACCCGAGAGCGGCTGCCCTACATCCTGATCGTCGTCGACGAGCTCAACGATCTGATGATGGTGGCGGCGCGTGACGTCGAGGAATCGATCTGCCGCCTCGCGCAGATGGCTCGCGCCGTCGGGATCCACCTGGTGATCGCCACGCAGCGGCCGTCGGTGGACGTGATCACCGGTGTCATCAAGGCGAACATCCCCTCTCGCCTCGCCTTCTCTGTCAGCTCTCTGGCCGACAGCCGCGTGATCCTCGATCAGCCCGGCGCCGAGCGCCTTGTCGGCCGCGGCGACCTGCTCCTCCTCACCGCTTCCTCCAGCGTCGCCCGCAGGCTGCAGGGCCCGTGGGTGACCGAGAAGGAGGTCCACGCGATCGTCGGGCACTGGCGGCGCCAGAGCGGCCCTCGCTACGTCGAGGGAGTGGAAGGCGAGGAGGGGAGCGCGCTGGCTGGCGGGGCGGCCGGCGAGGACGACGACGACGATCTGCTGCAGCGCGCCATGGAGTTGGTGGTCCGCTCCCAGCTAGGCTCGACCTCGATGCTGCAGCGGAAGTTGAGGGTCGGCTTCGCACGAGCGGGGAGGTTGATGGATTTGCTCGAGCGACGAGGTGTGGTAGGTCCGTCGGAGGGCTCCAAGGCGCGGGCGGTGCTGATGACGGCCGAGGAGTTGGACCAGTTGGGGCGGGAGTAGGCCCCCGCTCGTTGTCTCCGCGATTGCCGGATCGAAGTTCGCCACAGGGGCAAGCGATGACCAGACCGAGGTCGCCAGCGCGCCTGACGGCTCGTAGCGAGTCGCTTCGCTGGTCGCGGCGCGCCGCACTCAGCGCCGTCGCCATCGCATTCGTCGTACTGATCGCGCTGGTCGGATCCAGTGGCGGCGGCGGCGGGCACCCCGGCGGTGGCAGCGCGGCGCGACCGACCACCGCCGATACCCTCCCGATCCCGCGGCTCGCCAGCTCTCTCGGCGGGCAGATCGTCGTCCCCGGCCGGCTGCCGGTGCTTCCTTGGCCGAAGAAGGGCGAGGCTGCGCTGGCATTGCAGGGCATCGGCGAGATTGCCGCTTCTGCCGACCAGCGGCGCGTGCCGATCGCCAGTGTCACCAAGGTGATGACGGCGCTCGTCGTCCTGCAGGACCATCCCCTACCGGGTGACAGCGGGGGGCCGGTGTTCCACATGACCAAGGCTGACGCCGTCGACTACGTCCGCGACTCGGCGAACGACGACAGCTCTCTGTTCGTGCGGGCCGGCGAGGCGATCGACGAGCGCCAGCTGCTGGAGGGCCTGCTGATCCCTTCTGCCGACAACGTGGCCGACTACCTGGCGCGCTGGGACGCCGGCAGCGTCCCCGCCTTCGTGCAGAAGATGAACGATGAGGCGCTGGCGATCGGGATGACGAGCACGCATTACGCGGATGCCAGCGGCCTCGATCCGGGATCCGACAGCACGGCTTCCGACGAGGCGCGCCTCGCGTCCGTGGCGATGGCGATCCCGGCGTTCGCCAGCATCGTGGACAACGCTTACGTGGACCTGCCGGTGTCCGGCCGGGTGTGGGGATACAACCCGCTCATCGGCGTGGACGGGATCGTCGGCGTCAAGTCGGGTTTCACGCAGGCGGCACAGGGCTGCCTGGTCATCGCCGCTCGGCGGTCGGTCTCCGGGCACGCAGTGACGGTGATCGCCGTCGTTCTCGGTCAACCGCTCGGCCTCGGACAGGCGGCACAGACAGATCAGTCGCTGCTCGACACGGTGGCGCCCCACCTCGGCCTGTTCAAGGTGCTGCGAGGCGGCAGCGGTGTCGCCTTGGTCTCAGCGCCCTGGTCGTCGTCGGCGGTAGCGGCCCGAGCGGGAGGCGACATCACGATCGTCGGATGGCCGGGGATGTCGCTGGACGTCTCGCTCGTGCCTGCGTCCGGTGTGCTGAGAAGTGCGGTCCAGTCCTTCCTGGTCGGCGAGCAGGCGTCGCACGAGCCGCGGCCGACGGTCCTGCTCTCTCAGGGCGTCCAGATCGCCACACTCGAGCTGGCGGTCGACGGGACGCCGCAGGCTTCGGTGCCGGTAGATCTTGCGGTGGCGATCCCCGCGCCGCCTGCCGGATGGCATCCGGCGCACAGGTGAGAGCTCAGGCGCCTGGCTCGACGTCGAACCTAGGCCCTGGTTTCGATGCTCTGGCAATAGCGCTTGCCATACACGCTCGAGTCAGCGTGCGGGCGTCCAACCGCCTGGTGGTGCGAAACGAGGGCGAGGGCGAGGGCTTGCCGGAGGACGGTTCGAACCTGGCGGCGAGGGCCGCTGTGGCCGCCGCAGGACACGACAGGTTGGAGATCGTGGTGCGATCGGAGATCCCGGTCGGCCGCGGGCTCGGCTCGTCCGCCGCAGTCGCCGTTGCGGCGGCGGCCGCCGCCGGTTCATCGGATCCGCTGGCTGTGGCGAGTCGTCTCGACGGGCATGCGGAGAACGCGGCCGCCTCCGTGCTCGGTGGCCTCGTCTGCGCCACGTTCGTCGAGGGGGTTCCCGTGGCGAGGCGGCTGCGACTGGACCCGGCCCTCGGTTTTGTACTTCTCGTTCCTGATCGGCCCCTGCCCACCGAGCAGGCGAGAGCCGTCCTGCGGCAGGAGATCGCCTTGCCGGACGCCACGTTCAACCTGGGGCGGATGGGGCTCTTGATCGCTGGCCTGGCCGAGGCAACGTCCCTGACGCCTGAGGCGACCGCCGATCGGCTCCATCAGGACGCCCGCACCACCATCTTCCCTGAGGCTCCGGAGCTGCTCTCACGCCTGCTGGAAGGTGGGGCGCTGGCCTCCTGCTGGTCCGGGGCCGGCTCCAGCCTGCTCGGGATCTGCCTGCGCGAGCAGGTGGGAGAGGTGGCCGAGGCCGGCGAGGCTGCGCTCCGCACGTGCGGCATTCCGGGCACGGTGCTGGCCTTGGAGCGCGACGACCTGGGGCTGGTGATCGAACGGGACGCCTGAGCGCCGGCGACGCCGACTACCCTCGTCGGGTGCCCTCGACCCCGTCCAGGGAGCTGGTGGCGATCCCCAACCCCCACCCTTCCCGGGACTACGAGGTTCGCTGCGAGACACCTGAGTTCACCTGCGTCTGCCCGATGACGGGACAACCGGATTTCGCGAGCATCACCATCAGCTACGTCCCCGGCACGTCGATAGTCGAGCTCAAGTCGTTGAAGCTCTACCTCTGGAGCTACCGGGACGAAGGAGCATTCCACGAGGACGTCACGAACCGGATCCTCGACGACCTGGTCACGGCCCTCGAGCCGCGGCGGATGACGGTGACCACCCGCTGGCTCGTGCGGGGAGGTATCACCACGACGGTGGAGGCCGGGTACCCCGACTAGTGTCATCGCAGCGCCAAATCGAACGCGCGAAATCGCGCGTTACCCCCTGGTTTTCACGCGCAGACGCTGTATACTCACGCACAGCGTCGGTTCATGTGATGTGAGCACGGCACTGCACTCCGCACAAAATCTCGAGAATCCTCAAACGTCCACGCGGAGCGCCTAGATCGGGGAGGTGGCGACTATCGGCGTCAAGGTCGAGGGAGTTCGTTCCGAAGAACGGGTGATCCTTGCTGATACCACGTCTCGGAACCGCAAGCTCCTGTTCGGAGCTATTGCGACCGTGGTCGTCGCCCTCGTGGCGGTCTTCGGGTTGATGCAGGCCCTCAAGCCCACACCGGAGTACGGCCCGGCCGGACACAAGTTCGAGGTCGACTTCGGCGGCACGCCGTCGCAGTCCAGCCAGGCGATCGCCAACAACCAGGTGTCGTCGGTCGGGGGAAGCCTGTCCTCGATCCAGACATACACCTACGCCAACACGACGATGTCTCAGGCCGTCGAGGTCGGCAACGTGACCGAACAGATCTTCGGGAACGACGCCAGCCCGAATCTCGAGTCGGAGCTGCCTCACGGCTCCCTCACGACGATCGCCGGGCTTCCGGCCTCCACCCTGGTCACGCAGACCGGCAGCCTGACGTACCCGGTCGAGGAAACGGTGCTGATGATCAACGTCAACGCCCAGATCCAGTACGAGATCCAGGTGCAGGGCAAGACGCTGGCGGACATCCAGGCGTTCGTGCAGTCCTTCAAGCTCGTCAGCTGACCAGGGGAGACTTCCAGTCCTAGATGGGCCGGTGCGGCTGTCGAGGGGGTCGCCGGCCCGTCTGCTTCAGCAGCTCAGCTCGTCGAGGCCTTGGGCCAGCGCGTTCCACGACAGCGTGGCGCACTTGATCCGGACCGGGAACTTGACGACACCCTGCAGCGCCGCCAGTTCGCCCAGATCCGACAGGTCGCGGCCCGCGGCGTCCCCGTCGTCGAGGCCACCGTCCCCGGACCATTCCGCACCCGGCCGACCGTCCGCACCGTCCCGACCGTCGCCACTTCCGAGGGCCGACTCGTGGATCGACATCATCGACTTGAAGCGCTTGATCAGCTGTCGCGCCTGGCCGGGTGTGCAGCCCTTGACCGCCGCCGACATCATCGACGCCGAGGATTGGCTGATCGAGCACCCCTGCCCGCCGACGCGCAGGTCGATCGAGCCGTCGTCGCCGAGCTGCAGGTAGAGCACCACCTCATCGCCGCACAGCGGGTTGAACCCCTCCACCCGGTGAGCGGGCGGCGTCTCCAGCTCGCCCCGATTGCGTGGTGATCGGTAGTGGTCGAGGATGATCTCTCGGTAGAGGTCTTCCAGGGCGCTCAACTCAGCAGAACATCCTTCCGGCCTCGGCGAGCGCGCTCGACAGCGCGTCGACATCGGACTCGTCGTTGTACAGGTATAGCGAGGCGCGGGCGGTGGCCGCGACCCCCAACCGGCGCATCAGGGGCTTGGCACAATGATGTCCGGCCCGAACGCACACGCGGTGCTGGTCGAGGACCTGGGCGAGGTCGTGAGGGTGCACATCCCGGTATGCGATCGAGATGACGCCGCCTCTCAGCGACGGATCGGCGGGAGGGCCGAAGATCCGGATCGCCTCGCCGTGGTCGGCCTGCAGCTTGTCCAAGGCGTAGGCGGTCAGCTCCATCTCGTGCTCGGCGATGCGATCGGGGCCGACGCCTTCCAGGTACTCGACCGCTGAGCCCAGTCCGATCGCTTCGGCGATCGGCGGCGTTCCCGCCTCGAACTTCCAGGGGAGGTCGTTGGGCGTGAATCCGTCGAGACGGACGTCGCGGATCATCTCGCCTCCGCCGAGGAACGGAGGCATGGCGTCGAGGAGGTGCTCGTGGCCCCAGAGCACGCCGATCCCGGTCGGGCCCAGCATCTTGTGGCCGGTGAAGGCGAGGAAGTCGCACCCGAGCTGCTTGACGTCGACCCGCCTGTGGGGGACGAGCTGCGAGCCGTCGGCGAGCACGAGGGCGCCGTGCGAATGGGCGGCCGCTACGACCGGCGCGATGTCGTTCAAGGTGCCGAGCACATTGGACACGAGGGTGATACCTACCAGCTTGACCCCCTCCAGTTGCCGGTCGAGGTCGTCGAGCTGGAGCCGGAAGTCGTCGCCGACCCGCAGGTAGCGCAGCTCGAGCTGCCTCTCGGCAGCGAGCATCAGCCAGGGCACGAGGTTGGCGTGGTGCTCCATCTCGGTGAGAAGGACCGCATCGCCGGGTTGGAGGTTGGCGCGTCCCCAGGAGCCGGCCACGAGGTTGATCGCCTCGGTGGCGTTCTTCGTGAAGACGATCTCGGTCGCAGGCCGAGGTGCCCCGACGAAACGCCCGACGGTCACCCGTGCCTGCTCGAACTGCCGGGTCGCCTCTTCGGCGATGGCGTAGACGCCGCGGTGCACATTGGCGTGCGTCGTCTCGTAGTAACGGGTCATCGCGTCGAGAACTGCAGCGGGCCTCTGTGAGGACGCGGAGGAGTCCAGGTAGAAGATCCGGCTCCCATCCGGCCGATCGCGGAGGATGGCGAACTCCTGCCGGATCCTCGCGGGATCGATCGGCCGTCTCGGCGCCAGGTGCCTGTCCTCGGTCAGCGCCATGCTTCGTAACCTTCCCGCTCCAGGCGTTCCCCGAGCTCTGCGCCGCCGGAGTCGACGATGCGCCCATCGATCATCACGTGAACCCGGTCCGGTGCGAGCTCCTCCAGGATCCGCTGGTAGTGCGTGATCAGCAGGACGCCGAGCTGCGGCAGGGTCCTGCGGACCTCGGCGATACCGCGGGCGACGAGGTGCAGGGCATCGATGTCGAGCCCCGAATCCGTCTCGTCGAGGATGGCGATCTCGGGTTCGAGGAGCGCCATCTGGAGGATCTCGTTGCGCTTCTTCTCACCGCCCGAGAACCCGTCGTTCAGGTACCGCCCGGCAAGGCCCTGGTCCATCTCCAGCCGTTGCATCCATTCCGCCATCGCCACGCGCGCCTCCAGCACGGAGATGTCGCTTCCCTTCCGGGCGGAGATCGCCTGGCGGAGGAACTGCGCCACCGGCACACCCGAGATCTCCTCGGGATACTGGAAGGCGAGGAACACGCCTGCTTTGGCACGTGCATCCGGCGACCAGTCGGTGATGTCCTCGCCGTGGAGTCGCACCGATCCGGCCGTCACCCGGTACGAAGGGCTGCCTAGCAGCGTGTTGGCGAGGGTCGACTTGCCAGACCCGTTCGGGCCCATGAGGGCATGGACCTCACCCGACGGAACGACCAGATCCACCCCCCTCAGGATCTCGGCGCCACCCTCGTTCGAGTCAGCCGTGACGTGCAGGTCCTCGACGGCGAACAAGGGAAGCTCTGTAGCGGGGGCGTCGGCCACGGTTCCATCTTAGGCACCGGACGCCATTAGCACTACGCCCATAGGGGAAATCGCACTACCAGCCGCGGGACACCCATTCGTCGAGGTGGGGACGCTCGTTCCCGATCGTGGTGTCGGAACCGTGGCCGGGCATGACGACCGTCTCGGCTGCGAGCGACTTGAAAAGGCGGTCCTCGATGGACTTGATGATCGTCGCGAAGTCCCCGCCGGGGAACTTGGTGGCGCCGGGCCCGCCGGGAAAGAGCGTGTCGCCGGAGAGGAGCACGGGCGACCCCTCGATCAGGAAGCACATCGAGCCCGGTGTGTGACCAGGAGTGAGGATCGTGCGCAGGCTGAGGCGCCCGACGCTCAGCACTTCGTCGTCCTCCAGCACGAGGTCGTAAGAGGGGAGCATCGCGGAGTCGGCCTCGGTGACAGCCACCTGGTAACCGGCTTCGCGCAACTCCGGCACGGCCTGGATGTGGTCCCAGTGCCCGTGGGTCTCGACGACGCTGCGCACGCCGAGGTCCCGACAGAGCTCGAGGAGCTTGTCGTGCTCGTTGGCGGCATCGACCAGCACCGCCTCGCCGGTCTGGCGGCAGCGCACCACGTACACGTTGTTGTCCATCGGGCCGACGACGACTCGATGGATCTCGGCCTGGGTGTCCTCGTAGCACTTGGTCACGGCTCTCTCCTGTCGCTCTCGGAGACCCACAGACTAAGGTTCCGCCCGAGGAAGCTACCGGGCGCGCCGTCGACTCGCGGCCCCGCGGCGAGCGGCGAGGGAGCGGCGAGCGGCGAGCGGCGGCACATCGAGGAGGCAACGTGGAGTTCGGGTTCAGCGAGGAGCAAGAGGAGCTGCGCCGGTCGGTTCGCCGCTTCCTGGACGACAAGTCTCCCGTCGCCGAGGTTCGTCGCCTGATGGAGACGACCGAGGGGTACGACCCGGCTGTCTGGACCCAGATGGCGAACCAGCTGGGACTGCAGTCGTTGGGGATACCGGAGGAGTTCGGCGGCGCAGGTTTCGGATATGTCGAGCTCGGGATCGTGTTCGAGGAGATGGGGCGGTCGCTCCTCTGCGCCCCCTATTTCGCAACCGTGGCGCTGGCCGCCAACGCCGTCCTCGCCTCCGGCGACGAGTCCGCCATGAAGTACCTCCTGCCCGGGATAGCCAGCGGGGAGACGATCGGCACCCTCGCTCTCACCGAGGACAGCGGCCGCTGGGACCTCGATGCCGTCACCTGCTCGGCGCGGCCGTCAGGCGACGAGTGGGTGTTGAACGGCCACAAGATGTTCGTGATCGACGGCCACGTCGCCGACCTGATCGTCGTCGTTGCGCGCACGGAGGCCGGGATCTCGCTGTTCGGGGTCAAGGGCGACTCGCCCGGCCTGACGAAGACCCCGCTCACCACCATGGACCAGACCGCGCAAGCAGGCTCGTCTGGTCCTCGAGAGCACCCCCGCCTGGCTGATAGGCACCGACGGCGGCGCCGCTGCCGGGATCAGCAAGACCCTTGACCTGGCGGCGGTGGCCCTCGCCTCCGAGCAGGTCGGGGGGGCCCAAAAGTGCCTCGACACGAGCGTCGAGTACGCCAAGACACGGATCCAGTTCGGTAGACCGATCGGGAGCTTCCAGGCGATCAAGCACAAGTGCGCCGACATGCTGCTCGAGGTCGAGTCCGCAAAATCGGCCGCCTACTACGCGGCCTGGGCCGCCGCCGAGGACTCCGAGGAGCTCCCTTCGGTCGCCAGCCTGGCCAAGGCCTACTGCTCGGAGGCCTACTTCCACGCCGCCGCCGAGAACATCCAGATCCACGGCGGCATCGGGTTCACCTGGGAGCACGACGCCCACCTCTACTTCAAGCGGGCGAAGTCGTCGGAGCTGTTGCTCGGCGACCCCACCTACCATCGCGAGCTGCTCGCCCAGCGGATCGGCATCTGAGCGCTCGCGTGGCGCTCAGCGTCGGGGCCGTGCTTGGGCTCTTTCCGGACAGAATCCGATGCTCAATTGCCGCCACATCGCCTTTCTGGCTCGCTATTCTGTGCGTACCAGAGAAAGGAGGTGGTCCAACTGAGTAGTCAACAACTTGGGACCCTGGAGGTGGCTGGCCGCTAGGCGGCAGCTGGACCACCTGGTTAATCCCACCAGACACCGTCGGCTAGGCGGTCGGGGGTTGGTCCCACCCGAGGCAGTCCAACTAGTCGGTAGCCTTTTTCCAGCAACACTCTCGGGAGAGGGGCGCTTCGGCGCCCCTCTCCCATTTTCTTGGCCGGCGCCGGGCCGATCACCTCTTCGGCTGGCGCCCCGCCACGGGCGGTCTTCAGCCCGAGGTCTCGGCAAGGGCTGAATCGATCGCCTGGCGCAGCCTGCGAGCGTGCGCCTCGGGGTCCTCGGCCTCGGTCAGGTAGCGGACGGCGACGAACCTGCTGGCGCCGGCGGCAACAAGCTCCGGCACGCTGCCCGGGGCGACACCACCCGTCACGAACACGGGAAGAGCGGTGCCTGCCGGTCGCTCCGAGCTGCGGTGAGCCGCCTCTGCGATGTAGGAGAGCCCGGTACCAGGACGTCCGGGCTTGGTGGGGGTGGGCACGACCGGTCCCGCCGAGAGGTAGTCGACAGGCTCCTGCAGGGCTCCTTCGAGATCGGCAACCGAATGCGTCGAGAGCCCGACCAGCGCCCCGTCACCGACGATCCGCCGGGCGAGCGCAGGCGGCGCGTCGTCCTGCCCCACGTGGACGCCGTCAGCGCCGCATTCGAGCGCCAGATCGGGCCGGTCGTTGAGGATGAACGGCACCCCTTCGGCTCGGCAGACGACGAGCAACCGGCGTGCGCGCTCCAGCAGCTGACGGGCCTCCAAGCGCTTGTCGCGCAGCTGGACCACGTCTACACCTCCGGCGATGCAGGCTCCGACGAAACGCTCCAGGTCCGGCCTGTCGCCGGTGCACAGGTACAGCCTGCGTCCAGCGAGCCTCTCGAGGGCCCCCGAGGCTGCTGTCACCCTCTGGCGGCAGCCTTTGCCTTGGCCGCCTTCTTGTACTCGCGGACCCGGGCGAGGGAGTCGGGACCGACGATGTCGGCAACGGAGAGGAACGAGCCCTTTTTGCCGTACTTGCCCGCCGCCCCCTCCCAACCCTTCGGTCGTACGCCTAGCTGCTTGCCGAGCAGTGCCACGAAGATGCGGGACTTCTGCTCGCCGAAACCGGGGAGTGCCCTGATGCGCTCGAAGAGCTCGGTTCCGGACTTGGCCGTCGACCAGAGCCTTGAAGCATCGCCGTCGTACTGATTGACGATGGCCTGGCACATCTCCTGCACCCGGCGGGCCATCGAGGCGGGGAAGCGATGCAATGCCGGCCGCTCGGCGAACAGCGTCGTCAGCTTGTCCGCAGGCATCGACGCGATCTCTTTCGCATCGAGCTGCGCGCCATCCATCCGGACCGTCAGGTCGAGCGGCCCCCGGAAGGCCTTCTCCAGCGGGATCTGCTGATCGAGCACCATCCCGATCAACAATGCGAGGGAGTCCTCCGACAGCAGCTTGTCTGCTTCGGGATCTCCCGACAGGTGCAGCTCACGCGGCTTTGTCGGCATGGGCCGAGACTACCGCTCGGGTGCGTAGGGCAACTCTCGTGCCGAGGTCCTCGGGGTGCGTGGCTTCTCAGGCACGCCTGGGGTCTACTGCCTCCGGATCGATGCCGTAGCGGGCGATGGCGGCCGCCACCTCCTCCTCCTTGGCCTGCCCGCTCGCCGCCAGGGCAGAGAGTGTGGCGACCACGATGTGCTCGGCGTCGATCTCGAAGTGGCGCCGAAGGGCATCACGCGTGTCGGACCGCCCGAAACCATCGGTCCCGAGCGGCACGAAGGTCCCCGGCACGAAGCGCGAGATCTGATCCGGGACGAGCTTGATGAAGTCGCTCACCGCCACGACCGGCCACTCGGTACCGGCGAGCTCGCGCGCCACGTAGGAGGTGCGCGCCGGCTCGCCGGGGTGCAGGCGGTTCCACCGCTCGACTTCGAGCGCGTCATCCCTCAAGGCCTTGTAGCTGGTGACGGACCAGGCGTCGGCTGACACGCCCCACTCGGTCACGAGCATCTCCCGGGCCTTCATCGCGGCCTGCCACATCGGACCCGAGAAGAGCACGCTCGCCCGCCGGAGCGCCTGACCATTGCCGGTCTCGTCTTCGGGGGCTCCACCGGACGGAGCCGCCGGGGGTGCCGAGGCGCGAAACGGTACATCCCCGCCAGGATCCCCTTCCTCACCACCTCCTCGCCATCGGCGCCCTCGAGGGCTGCCGCTGCCACAGCCGCCTCCAGGGGAGGCATGGGGTAGTTCTCGTTGTAGAGGGTCAGGTAGTAGATGAGGTCCTCGCCGTTGAGGCCGTACATCTCGTCGCAGACCCTCTTCCACGATCACCGCCACCTCGTAGGCGAAGGCAGGGTCGTACGCCATCACATTGGGTACGACGGAGGCGAGAGCGTGGGAGTGCCCGTCCTCGTGCTGCAACCCTTCGCCATTGAGCGTGGTGCGGCCGGCGGTGCAGCCGAGCAGGAAGCCCCGGCAGCGGGCGTCGGCCGCCTGCCAGATCAGATCGCCTACCCGCTGGAACCCGAACATCGAATAGAACATGAAGAACGGCACGGTAGGTGTCGACCAGGTCGAGTATGCGGTGCCCGCAGCCTGGAAGGAAGCCATCGCGCCCGCTTCGGTGATCCCCTCCTCGAGGATCTGGCCCGATGCGCTCTCGGCGTAGGAGAGGAGGAGGTTGGCGTCGACGGGCGTGTACGTCTGCCCCCCGGCGGCGTAGATCTTCACCTCGCTGAAGAGGGCGTCGAGCCCGAAGGTGCGGCCCTCGTCCGGGATGATCGGCACCACGTTCTTGCCGATCGCGGGGTCGCGGAGCAGGTTCCGGAGCAGCCGGGCGAACGCCATGGTCGTCGATACGGCCTGTCCTCGCGAACCGGTGAGGAACTCGGCGAATGTGGCCGGAGCAGGCGAAGGCAGGCCCGTCCGCCCCGCCCCCGCACGAGCCGTTCCGGGAGCGAACCGTTGAGGGCGCGGCGCCGGGCCATCATGTATTCGTAGGCAGGCGCGTCGGCAGGTGGGCGGTAGTAGGGCGGCCTGTCTGCGTCCAGCGCCTCGTCGGGGATCTCGTCGGCGAGGTAGAGACGGTCGCGCAGCGTCCGCAGCTGCGCCTTGGTCATCTTCTTGATCTGGTGCGTGGCATTTCGCGACTCGATCTCGGGCCCGAGGGTCCAGCCTTTGATCGTCTTGGCGAGTATCGCCGTCGGGGCACCGACGTGCTCGGTCGCCGCCTTGTATGCGGCATAGAGCTTGTGGTAGTCGTGACCGCCTCGGGGAAGGGTCTGCAGGTCGGCATCGCTCAGGTGCTCGACCATCTTCCGTAGGCGCGGGTCCGGGCCGAAGAAGTGCTCGCGGATGTAGGCGCCCGATTCGGTGGCCAAGCGCTGGAACTCGCCGTCGGGAGTCGTGTTCATCTTGTTGACGAGCACCCCGTCGACGTCCCGTGCGAGCAACTCGTCCCAGCGCGAGCCCCAGATCACCTTGATCACGTTCCACCCGCAGCCGCGCAGCAACGCCTCCAGCTCCTGGATGATCTTGCCGTTGCCGCGCACGGGCCCGTCCAGCCGCTGGAGGTTGCAGTTGACGACGAAGACGAGGTTGTCCAGCTGCTCGCGGGCCGCAAGGGCGAGTGCCGCATGGGTCTCCGGCTCGTCGAACTCCCCGTCCCCGACAAAGCACCACACGTTCGATCCGCTCGTGTCCACGATCTGCCGCTGCAGCAGGTAGCGGTTGAAGCGCGCCTGGTAGACGGCCGAGATCGGACCCAGCCCCATCGACACTGTCGGGTACTCCCAGAAGTCCGGCATCAAGCGCGGGTGCGGGTAGCTGGACAGGCCGTTGCCGCCGACCTCGGCACGGAAGTTGTCGAGCTGCTCCTCGCTCAGCCGGCCCTCCACGAAGGCGCGCGCATAGATCCCGGGCGACGCGTGGCCCTGGAAATAGACCTGATCGCCCGGCAACCCGTTCGACTTGCCGTGGAAGAAGTGGTTGAAGCCGACCTCGTAGAGCGAGGCCGAGCTCGCATAGGTGGAAAGGTGTCCCCCGATCCCTTCGGAACGCATGTTGGCCCGGGTAACCATCACGGCGGCGTTCCAGCGGATGTAGGCACGTATCCGGCGCTCCATGTACTCGTCGCCCGGGAACCACGGCTCGGCATCCGTGGGGATGGTGTTGACGTATGGCGTCGACACGGTCGCCGGGAATCCCACCTGAGCGGCTCTGGCCCGCTCGAGCAGCTTCATGAGGAGGAACCTGGCCCGGACGCGCCCGTGCGTCTCGACGACGGCGTCGAAAGAGTCGAGCCATTCCGCCGTCTCCTCGGGATCGATGTCCGGTAGCTGATGTGCGAATCCGTCGAAGATCACATGACAGTCTCGCGCCGGCGGCGCGCTCTTCAGGTCACGTGCACCGGCGGTGCCTGTTCTCGGCGTCGTGTCGGAGGGGGCAGACTGGCCCGATGAGCGAAGCCGACCGGCGAGGTGGCCTCACCGTGTACACCGACGGGGCCTGTATCGGGAACCCGGGCAAGGGGGGATGGGCGTGGGCCGTCGACGAGGCCGAGTTCGAGTCGGGGCACGACCCCCACACGACGAACCAGCGCATGGAGCTGACAGCGGTCCTGCAGGCAGTACGTGAGCTTCCCGGCAGGCTTCTCGTCGTCAGCGACTCGACTTATGTCGTCAACTGCTTCAAGCAGAAGTGGTACCTCGGCTGGCGGCAGCGCGGTTGGCGCAACTCCCGCGGCGAGCAGGTCGCCAACCAGGACATCTGGCGGCCACTGGTGACCGAGGTCGTGGACGAGCGTCGCGGCGAGATCGACTTCCAGTGGGTAAAGGGTCACGCCACCGACCCGATGAACATCTTCGCCGACAAGCTCGCCAACGAGGCAGCCCGGCGCCAGGCGGCCGCCTCCCAGAGGCTCATGCCCGGACACTGACGGCACCAAGGCGCGCGTTGGGCGTGGTGACCGGACAGGGTGACTGGCGTGGGACCGATTGTCCTGGCATTCGCGCCGTCTCCTAGATTGCGGTCATGCAGATTCAGGGAACTTCAGCGGTCGTCACGGGCGGCGCTTCCGGCCTCGGTGAGGCGACCGTCCGGGCGCTCACGGCCAAGGGCGCCGTGTGCACGATCTTCGACAGGGACGAGGCGCGGGCCAAGGCGACCGCCGACGAGCGTCGGAAATGGGACGAGCTACGTGGCGGGGGACGTCGGCGATCCGGAGAGCGTGAAGGCGGCGGTCGAGACGGCGGCAGCAACGGCACCGCTGCGCATCACGGTCAACTGCGCCGGCATCGGCTGGGCTCAGCGCACGATCGATCGCCACAACAACCCTGCAGATCTCGACGCCTTCAAGACCGTCGTGAACATCAACCTGATCGGCACCTTCAACGTGATGCGACTCGCCGCCTCGGCGATGGCAGCCACCGATCAGCTCGAAGACGGCGAGCGCGGCGTGATAGTCAACACCGCCTCCGTCGCCGCCTTCGAAGGCCAGATCGGCCAGATCTCCTACTCGGCCTCCAAAGGCGGGATCGTCGGCATGACCGTGCCGGCCGCCCGCGACCTCGCTCCGGCCGGGATCCGCGTCAACACCATCGCGCCGGGCCTGATGGACACGCCCCTGCTGGGGCTCCTGCCGGAGGAGCAGCGTCAGGCGCTCGGCGCAGGAGTGCTCTTTCCCAAGCGGCTCGGCTTCCCCGCCGAGTACGGCGCCTTGGTGGTGGCGATCGCGGAGAACTCGTACCTGAACGCAGAGACCATCCGTCTCGACGGCGGCCTCAGGATGCCTCCCAAGTAGGAGGCGGCTGCCGGCAAGTTTCGACGGGTTCGGTGGGCTCGGTGGGGTTCGGGAGGCTCACCGACCCTCGAGGATTTACGGATGGGTGGTTTCGACCATCTATTGGTCATATCTGACCATCCGTACCGGCCGGCCGGTCGTACTGGCCGGCCGCCCCAGGCTCGGTCGGTCGGCTGGCCGGGTGGCCGGGTGGGGACGGCACTAGGTTGGCGCCGGTGAGGTACGTCGACGTCCAGGGCGAGCGGATCTCCGTGATCGGCCTCGGCGCCTGGCAGTTCGGCTCGCGCGAGTGGGGGTACGGCCCGCACTATGCCGAGCACGACGCACTCGACATCGCCAACCGCGCGCTCGACCTCGGGATCAACCTGATCGACACCGCCGAGGTGTACGGGTACGGGGCGTCGGAGCGGATCGTCGGGCGAGTGCTCGCCGAGCGCCGGCGAGAGGTCTTCCTCGCCTCGAAACTGGCTCCGGTGATCCCCCTCCCGCCCGTTGTCAAGCAGCGGGAGGCCGGCAGCGCCCGTCGCCTCGGCACCGATGTGATCGATCTCTACCAGATCCACTGGCCGAACCCCGTCTTCCCGCTGGCGACGCAGATGGCCGGCATGCGCGGGCTGCGGGAGGCGGGTGCGATCCGGCATATCGGCGTCAGCAACTATTCACTCCGCCGATGGCAGGACGCCGAGGCGGCCCTCGGCGGCGCCGTCCTCTCCAACCAGATCAAGTTCAACCTCGTCCACCGCAAGCCCTTGCTCGACTGCCTCCCATGGGCGCAGCGGCACGATCGCCTGGTGATCGCCTACAGCCCTCTTGCCCAGGGCCTCCTCTCCGCCCGTTACGACGCCGAACATCGTCCTCCTGCGATGCGCTCGCGAACCGTCGGCTTCCTGCCCGAGAACCTGCGCCGGTCTGCTCCCTTGCTGCAAGCCCTGCGAGCGGTTGCCAAGGGCCACGATGCGACGGCCTCGCAGGTGGCCCTCGCCTGGTTGGTCCGCCATCGCAACGTGGTCGCCATCCCGGGTGCGAGCACCGTTGCGCAAGTCGAGCGCAATGCGGAGGCTGCGGATCTGGAGCTGGGCGACGACGAGGCATCGGAGCTGCTTGCCGCAGCCGAGAGCTACCGCCCGATCAGCGGCATGGCGGCGGTGCCTTCGCTAGCTCGAGAGCGCCTCGGGCAACGCTTCGAGCGTTGGACGGCCCGCCCGGGCCAGGACCAGTTCAACGACCGCTGAGAGAGGACCGAGATGAGCCTCGTCGAGCAGACCGCATACTTGGACGCCACCGCCCAGGCGGAGCTCGTGGCCAAGGGGGAGGTGACGGCGGTCGAGCTCGTGGATGCCGCCATCGATCGCGTGGAGGCGCTCAACCCGCGCCTGAACGCCGTCATCCACAAGCGCTACGAGAGGGCGAGGGAGGAGGCGGGAGGTGATCTCGGGGACGGTCCGTTCCGTGGCGTGCCCTTTCTACTGAAGGATCTCGGGGGCATGTCGGCCGGTGATCCGATGCATCTCGGCACGCGGTTCTTGAAGGATGCCGGTTTCGTCGCCGACCACGACTCGTACCTGGCCGCCCGCTTCCGAAGTGCGGGCTTCGTCTGCATCGGCCGCACCAACGTTCCCGAGCTCGGGTCGACGATCACGACCGAGCCCGTGGCCTACGGCCCGGCGCACAACCCGTGGAGCCTCGACCACTCGACCGGCGGAAGCTCGGGCGGGTCGGCTGCAGCTGTGGCAGCGGGTCTCACTGCCGTCGCCCACGCCAACGACGGAGGCGGATCGATCCGGATCCCGGCCAGCGAGTGCGGCCTGGTCGGGTTGAAGCCTTCTCGCGGGCGGGTCAGCCAGGGTCCTGACATGGGCGAGGCCTGGATGGGGGCGACGATCGACCACGCAGTGACGAGGACCGTCCGCGACAGCGCCGCCGTGTTGGACTGCATCGCCGGCTACGAGCCCGGCGATCCCTACACCGCACCTCCGCCGCAGCGGCCCTTCAGTTCGTACGTGGGGGAGGACCCGGGACGCCTGCGGGTCGGATTCCTCGATCACTCGGTCCTCGGGCTCGACGTCCACGAGGAGTGCGCCGAGGCGGTGCGATCAGCTGTCGGCCTCCTCGAGGGCATCGGCCACGTGGTCGAGCCGGGGTTCCCGCCGGCGATCGGGGAGGCGGAGTTCCAGACTCGCTTCGTCGAGATCGTCGCCGCCTACACCGCTGCCGATCTGGCGTTCTGGGGAACGGTGCTGAGGCGCCCGGTGGACGACGCCGAGCTCGAGCCGGGCAACGCCTTCTTCCGGGCTGTCGGCGCGCAGCTCAGCGCTGCCCGGTATCTCGAGACCGTCAACTGGCTCCACGGCTTCACCCGCCGCATGTCCAGCTGGTGGTGTGAGCACGACTTGCTGGTGACACCGTGCCTCGCCGGCCCGCCGCCGCCGCTCGGCTGGCTGAGCGATCCCGAGCACGGCTTGCAGCGCGTGATCCAGCTGATCCAGTTCACGCCGCAGTTCAACATCACGGGGCAGCCGGCCGTCTCGCTCCCGCTGCACTGGAGCCGGGACGGCTTGCCGATCGGGGTGCAGATCGTCGCCCCCTACGGGCGGGAAGACCTGCTCATCGCCGTGGCGTCACAACTGGAGGCTGTGGCGCCGTGGGCGGAGCGCCGTCCGGGGCTCCACGCCTGAATGCCTGCCGGGGGATCCCGAAGGCGCCGCGGGCCGCCCTCACGCTGATCCGCGCCGCTTCACGGAGACCGCTGCGGCGCCCGCGCCCCGTGGCCGTACGCCATCAGGTGAAATGGTGGGCGACACCGACTACAATCGCTCCCTAGCGGTCACCTGGAGGCTGCATGTACGCTGGCGCTGCTGGGGAGCTGAGGCGCCGGTGCAGAGATGTGACGGGGAGGCGGGCGGTCGCGGCCCGCATCACCGGTAGGTCGTCCAAAAGCTGACTAAAGTGGTCAGGAAATCGGTCTCGGAGATCTTATGCCCTACCAACTTTCCCACCTCGATGCCCTCGAATCGGAGTCGATACACATCATCCGTGAGGTCGTCGCCGAGTTCGAGCGGCCGGTCCTGCTCTTCTCGGGCGGCAAGGACTCGGCCGTACTGCTCCAGCTGGCGGTGAAGGCCTGCTGGCCGCAGCGGTTGCCCTTCCCCGTCATGCACGTGGACACCGGGCACAATTTCCCCGAAGTGATCGAGTTCCGCGACCGCCGGGTCGCCGAGCTCGGCGTACGCCTGGTGGTCGCCTCCGTGCAGGACGACATCGACCGCGGGGCGATCGTCGAGCACCCGACTCCGGGCGCCACGCGCAACCGGATGCAGACGTTCACGCTGCTCGGTGCGATCGAGCGCAACCGCTACGACGCCGTCTTCGGGGGAGCTCGTCGAGACGAGGAGAAGGCGAGGGCGAAGGAGCGGGTCTTCTCGTTCCGCGACGAGTTCGGGCAGTGGGATCCCCGCGCCCAGCGCCCCGAGCTCTGGAACCTCTACAACGGGCGCCACCGCCCCGGCGAGCACGTTCGGGTGTTCCCGCTGTCCAACTGGACCGAGCTCGACATCTGGCAGTACATCGAGCACGAGGGGATCGAGCTTCCTTCCATCTACTTCTCCCACCATCGCGATGTCTTCCGCAGGGGCGGCATGCTGCTGGCGGTCGGGCCGTACACGCAGCCCAATCCCAACCGTCCCGACGAGGAGGTGTTCACCGCCTGCGTCCGCTACCGGACAGTCGGGGACATGACATGCACTGCAGCTGTCGAGTCGTCGGCCAAGACGCCGGTTGAGATCATCGAGGAGACGGGGGCGACGCGCATCTCCGAGCGGGGCCAGACCCGCACCGACGACCAGGTCTCCGAGGCATCCATGGAGGATCGCAAGCGGGAGGGCTATTTCTGATGGAGTTGCTGCGTTTCGCGACATCGGGGTCGGTGGACGATGGCAAGTCGACGCTCATCGGTCGCCTGCTTTACGACTCCAAGCAGATCTTCGAGGATCAGCTGGAGGCGGTCGAACGCTCGAGCATGCAGCACGGCGACGAGTACGTGAACCTCGCTCTCTTGACGGACGGCCTGCGCGCCGAGCGGGAGCAGGGGATCACGATCGACGTCGCCTACCGCTACTTCGCCACCCCCAAGCGCAAGTTCATCATCGCCGACACCCCCGGGCACACCCAGCACACACGCAACATGGTGACGGGATGCTCGACGGCGGACCTGGTGCTCGTACTCGTCGACGCCCGCACCGGGATCTGCGAGCAGACCCGCCGCCACGCCTTCATCGCCTCGTTGCTCCGCATCCCCCACCTCGTCCTGTGCGTCAACAAGATGGACCTCGTGGACTACGACAGGCGGCGTTTCGAGCAGATCAAGGAAGAGTTCAAGGAGTTCGCGGCCCGCCTCGAGATCGCCGACCTGAGCTTCATCCCGCTCTCGGCGCTGAAGGGCGACAACGTCGTCGACCACTCGGTCGACATGCCCTGGTACGACGGGCCATCGCTGCTGCACCACCTGGAGGAGGTTCACATCGGGTCCGACCGGAACCTGATCGACCTCCGCTTCCCGATCCAGCGCGTGATCCGCCCGATCTCCAACGATCTGCACGACTACCGCGGCTATGCCGGCAAGGTGTCTGGCGGCGTGCTGGAGGTGGGTGACGAGGTGCTGGTCCTGCCGTCGGGATTCACCACCCGCGTCGAGAGCATCGAGACCGCCGACGGCCCTGTGCAGGAGGCGTTCTCACCGATGTCCGTGGTGGTCCGGCTGGCCGACGATCTCGACATCTCCCGGGGCGACATGATCTGCCACCGGAACAACCAGACCTCGGTCGGTCAGGACATCACGGCGATGGTCTGCTGGATGACCGAGCAGCCGCTCGTGGAGGGGGGCAAGTACGCCATCAAGCAGACGACGCGCTGGGCCCGCGCCCTCGTGCGAGAGCTGCACTACCGGCTCGACGTCAACACTCTGCACCGCGACCGCGATGCCTCGGGTCTGCAGCTGAACGAGATCGGGCGTCTCGACATCCGCACCACGGTCCCGCTCTTCTACGACGAATACCGCCGCAATCGCGAAACAGGTAGCTTCGTGCTCGTGGACGAGTCGACCAACGTCACTGTCGGCGCTGGGATGATCCTCGGCCCCACTCGGTGAGCCCCGCCGGGCCGGCCGGCGCTGAGGAGGCGCCCGGCGAGGCCTTGGTTGCCCGCGCCCCGCGGCCGGCTGCACGGGGCGCCACGATCTGGTTCACCGGCCTCTCCGGTGCGGGCAAGTCGAGCGTCGCCAGGGCGCTCATGGCGTTGCTGCGCGAGCGCGGCGCCAGGGCCGTCGAGATCGACGGCGACGAGATCCGCCAGGGACTCAATGCCGACCTCGGGTTCAGCGAGGAGGATCGGCTGGAGAACGTGCGGCGCATCGGCGAGGTGGCGCGCCTGTTCGCGCTCACGGGGCACTTGGCGGTGGTGGCGGTGATCAGCCCCTACGCAGAGGGCCGCAAGCGCACCCGAGCGCGCAATGAGGAGTCGGGGCTCGACTTCGTCGAGATCTACATGGCGACGCCCCTCGAGGTGTGCGAGAAGCGGGACGTGAAGGGCCTCTATGCGAGGGCGAGGAGGGGCGAGATCTCGAGCTTCACCGGCGTGTCGGACCCCTACCAACCGCCGGAGGCTCCGGAGGTCGAGCTCATGGGCTACGGCCGGACGGCGCGAGAGCTGGCTCACGAGGTGCTGGCGGTGTTGGAGGCTCGCGGCCTCGTCTAATCTCGCTTGATGGCAAAGCGGGACGAGCGGGCCGTAACCCCGCAGAGCGAGAGCTTCTCCGACTGGTACCAGGATGTCGTGCTCCGTGCGGAGCTGGCGGACCGCGGGCCGGTGAAGGGCACGATGATCATCCGCCCGTACGGCTACCGCATCTGGGAGCTCCTCCAGTCCGAGCTCGACGCCCGCATCAAGGCCACCGGCCACGAGAACGCTTCGTTCCCGCTCTTCATCCCGGAGGGACATCTGCGGCGGGAGGCCGAGCACGTCGAAGGGTTCGCGCCGGAGCTGGCGGTGGTGACGATCGCCGGTGGCAAGGAGCTGGACGAGCCGATCGTCGTGCGCCCCACCTCCGAGACGCTGGTCGGCGAGGCCTACAGCCGCTGGATCAGCTCATACCGGGACCTGCCCCTGCTGATCAACCAGTGGGCCAATGTCGTGCGCTGGGAGCTGCGGCCCCGGCTGTTCCTGCGCACCACCGAGTTCCTCTGGCAGGAGGGCCACACCGCACACGCCGACGAGCAAGACGCGATGGCCGAGACGATGCTCGCCCTCTCCTTCTACGAGGAGACCGCCCGCGACGTGGCGGCGATCCCTGTGCTGGCCGGTGAGAAGACAGCCGGCGAGCGCTTCGCGGGGGCGGCCCGCACGTACACGATCGAGGGCATGATGCGCGACGGGCGGGCGCTGCAGGCGGGCACCTCGCACTACCTCGGAACGAACTTCGCCCGGGCCTTCGACATCAAGTACACCTCGGCCGCCGGCGTCGAGGAGTACTGCCACACCACATCGTGGGGGATGAGCGCCCGCATGATCGGTGGCGTGGTGATGACCCATGGCGACGACAAGGGCCTGATCCTGCCTCCCCGCTTGGCGCCTTACCAGGTCGTGATCGTCCCCATCGGGCGCGAGGACGACCTTCCCGAGGTCGTTGCCGCCGCCGAGCGCCTGGCGGACCTGGTGCGCCAGGCAGGACTGCGGGTGCGCATCGACACGCGGACGAACCTCTCGGCCGGCTTCAAGTTCAACGACTGGGAGATGAAGGGCGCGCCCCTCCGTCTCGAGCTCGGGCCGCGCGACCTCGCCGCCGGTGTCGTCACACTCGCCTCCCGGCTCGGTGGCGAGAAGGAGCGGATACCGCTGGACGAGGTTGCTTCGGTTCTCCCGCCGATGCTGGAGGCGTTCCAGACGAGCCTGTTGGATCGAGCCCGGTCCTTCCGCGACGAGCGGATCGCGCCGGCCGGGAGCCGGGAGGAGGTGGTGGAGGCGGTGGCGAAGGGTTTTGCCTCGATGCTGCACTGCGGCAGGCCCGAGTGCGAGGACGACATCAAGCTCGCCACGACGGCCACCCCTCGCTGCATCCCGCTGGAAGGAGAGATCGAGAGCGGGGACTGCGCCTGGTGCTGCAAGCCATCCGGTTACGACCGGCGGCTGCTGTTCGGCCGCTCGTACTGAAGGCGCGTCCTAGTGCGTGAACGCGGGCGGCGGTGCCGTGGGTGAGGTCGGGTAGAGCTCGAGCCACGTGGTGCCCGGCTGCAGTGCGATCTGCTTGCCGTTGGCGCCGATGTACCTGGTGATGTCGCCGAGCGCCGGTCGCTTCCAGGTGACCTCGTAGGCCCGCCCGCCGCGCAGGATCCACGCCCTCCCCGAGCCAACCGTCTGCGACTCCTGGTCTCCCGGGCCGCCCGGCGACTCGCTGTAGGGCCCGACCGTGATCTTCACCTCTTCGATCACGACGTTGGTGGCGCTCAGCCGGATGCCCTGGTCGTCGAGGTCGGGGACGACGGCGCCCCCCTCCCGGTAGGCGTGCAGCCAGGCGTGCTTGGCGGCGCTCCACTGCCAGATCACGTCGGACTCGTATCCGTTGTAGACGAGCTCGACCTGGGAGACGGGCACCCCGCCGGCGGGTGGCGCAGCAGAGTAGGTGAACAGGGGCGGCGGAGCGGAGCGCTTCGGGCAGCTGGCCCAGAGGGCGGCGGTGGACGCATAGGTCGCCTCGGGCGCCACCCTGTTGGGGTTGTCGAAGTAGGCGCCTCCGTGGCTGAACTCGTCGAGATCGCAGATCCACGGGAGCGACTTGACGGTGTTGACGTCCGGGTCGATGCCGTGCACGAAGGCCAGGTCCACGTGCCCGAGCTCCTGCAGGATGTGCCAGTCGGTCCAGCGGACCGAGCGGATCGGGCCGACGGCGGGGGACGTGTGGCACTGGAAGATGGCGATGTAACGCACGATCCCGCCCTCAGCGAGCGTGTCGACGACGATGTCGGCGTCCTCCAGACCGCTCTGCGGGCGGGCGTTGGGATCGTTGCCGACCTTGACCGCCAGTGCGGGGCGTTGCGGGACGACGTGACCGGGCGCCGGCACTCCGGTCAGGGGGCAGTTCGTCGACGGCTTGTGTGGGAGCGTGCTGCTCGGCGCCGCGCCGGTGTTGCTGGCGGGGACACTCGAGCTGCTCGTTCCTCGCTTGTCCGCTGCGGCCGGTCGGTGCGGCGATCCGGAGAGTCCCACAGCGAGCCCCGCCACGATGGCGGCGACGAAGAGGGCGGCGACTATGCCGGCGGCCACCTGCTGATTGCGCCGCCAGTTGCGCACGTCGAAACGTCGACTGTTGTTCGACCGATGAAGAGGCTCGTTCATGACTTCTCCGCCGCGCCTGCCGCCGCAACTGTCATCGCGCGAAGGTAGCGAGTGCGAGCGGGTAGCTGGTGGATGGGAGGTCGCCCGAGCACCGTCGGAGCACCCATCTCCAGGCCATTAGATTGACGCGCACGTCCCGGCAACGACGCCGGCGCGCCCGGCTCCGGAGGCCGGGTCGATTCCAGGTGGGAGGTGGTCCGTACGCCCGACCAGTCCGAGACTGCGTCGCAGTTCGATCTCGTGATCATCGGCGGCGGCCCGGGTGGCTACGCGGCCGCCCTGTACGCCGGCGCCGCCGGGCTGACGGTAGGCCTCGTCGAGATGGACAAGGTGGGGGGGACCTGCCTGCACCGCGGCTGCGTGCCCGCAAAGGAGTTCCTCGAGACGGCGTCGGTCTACCGGACGGTGGCGGAGGCCAAGGAGTTCGGGATCAACGCCGGCCAGCCGACGATCGAGTTCTCGGTCAGCCTCGACCGCAAGCGCAAGGTGGTCGAGCAGCTGTTCAAGGGACTGCAAGGTCTGCTCGCCCGGCGCAAGGTCGTGACCTTCAACGGCCGCGGCAGGCTGCTCGAAGGCAAGGTCGTCGAGGTGACCGGCCCCGACGGTGCCGTCCAGCGGATCACCGGCAAGGACGTGCTGATCGCCGACCGGCTCTGTGCCACGGACGATTCCGGGCTTCGAGATCGACGGCAGATACGTGCTGACCTCGGACGAGGTGCTCGAGCTGGACAAGCTGCCGGGCTCCGTGGTGGTGATCGGGGGCGGGGCCATCGGCTGCGAGTTCGCTTCGATGATGTCCGACCTCGGCGTCCAGGTGACGCTCTTGGAGGCGCTGCCGAAGATCCTCCCTGGATGCGACCGGGACGTCGCCGAGGTCGTGGTGCGCTCGTTCAAGAAGCGTGGCATCGTCGTCCACACCGGCGTGTCGGTCACCGGTCACGAACCGTCCGACGGCGGCACGGTGGTCAGCTTCGGCGAGGGTCAGACCGTGCAGGCAGACGCGGTCGTCGTCTCCGTCGGCCGTCGCCCGCTCACCGACGACCTCCTCGCCGAGGGCACCGGCGTGCAGATCGACGGGCGTGGTTTCGTGGTCGTGGACGAGTGGATGCGCACCGGCGCCGACGGCATCTTCGCCGCTCGGCGACGTCGTGGCGACGCCGCAGCTGGCGCACGTCGGCTTCGCCGAGGCGATCCTCATCGTCAAGCAGATCCTGGGCGAGCCCGCCGTGCCTGTCGACTACGGCGCCGTGCCGTGGTGCATCTACTGCCATCCCGAGGTCGCCTTCGCCGGCATGACCGAGGAGAGCGCCAAGTCGGCCGGGATCGAAGTCGTCGTGAAGAAGGACCCGTTCGGCGGAAACTCGAGGGCGAGGATCGTCGGGGAGACCGACGGTGTCGTGAAGGTGATCTGCGAGAAGCTCCCCGACGGGCGGGCCGGCCGGCTGCTCGGTGTCCACATGGTGGGTCCCTGGGTGACAGAACAGCTCGGCGCCGGGTATCTCGCCATCAACTGGGAAGCGACGCCGGACGAGGTGGCCCAGTACATCCAACCGCACCCGTCGCTGTCCGAGGCTTTCGGGGAGACGGTGCTGGCACTAACGGGAAGGGGATTGCACGTTGGCTGAGATCGCCATGCCCCAGCTGGGGGAGACGGTCACCGAGGGGACGATCATCCGCTGGCTGAAAGGCGTCGGGGACCCGATCGCCGTCGACGAGCCGCTGTTCGAGGTCTCCACAGACAAGGTGGACTCCGAGGTCCCTTCGTCCGTGGGGGGCTACGTGAGCGAGCTATTGGTCCCGGAGGGCGCCACCGTTGATGTCGGCACGAAGATCGCCGTCATCTCGGACCAGCCGCCGGCGGCCAACGGGTCCGCCCCGTCGCAATCGGAAGTTGCTCCGGCGGTTGCCGAGCCGGCGGCCCAGGATGAGGCTCCGGCGGCGGAGGCCGCGGCCGCTCCGGAGGCCCCGGCCGCGCAGGTGGCGCAGGAGGCGGCAGCCCCGGCGGCCGAGGAGCAGCAGGCTCCTCCCGCACCGCGGGCGACGGCGGCCGAACAGCCAGCCGAACCGCAGCCCCCCGCTCAGCCACAGCCCGCTGACGTGCAACCTGAGCAGGGGCAGGCGCAGGCGGCCGACGCCGAGGGCGACGGGTCAGGGCGTGCCGGCCTCGTCCTGTCGCCGGTCGTGCGCAAGCTGATCGAGGAGAACCGGATCGATCCATCAGCTCTCCGCGGCACGGGCGCCGGCGGCCGCATCACGCGCGGCGACGTGCTGTCCTACATCGACACGAGAGCCGCCGGCGGGGGTCCAGCACCTGCAGCCTGCACCTGCACGCACCTGCGCTGCATCGGCGCCGGCAGCAGCCGGCCAGCAGGCTCCCGCACCGCGCAGCTTCCCGCCCGCAGCAGGCGGACAGCGGGACGAGATCGTCCCGTTCACGAACATCCGCCGCCGGACGGCCGAGCACATGGTGCGCTCGAAGGCGACATCCGCCCATACCCTGGTGGCCACCGAGGCGGACTACGAGAACGTGGAGCGCGTGCGGCGCGCGAACAAGGAGCGGTTCCGCGCCGAGGAAGGGATGTCGCTCACCTACCTTCCCTTCGTGGCACGGGCGGTCATCGAGGTGCTCAGGTCCTACCCGCACCTCAACGCCTCGGTCGGCGAGGACGCGCTGGTGGTGCACCGGGACATCCATCTGGGTTTCGCTGTCGATCTCGACCAGCAGGGGCTGATCGCCCCGGTGCTGCACTACGCGGACAGCCAGTCGCTGCGCGGGATCGCCCGTGCAGTATCCGACCTGGCGTCGAGGGCCCGCACCCGCAAGCTCTCGGCCGACGACATCTCGGGCGGCACGTTCACGATCACCAACCCCGGCCCGTTCGGGACGTTCATCACGGCCCCGATCATCAACCAGCCGCAGGTGGCGATCCTCTCGACCGACGGCGTGAAGCGCCGCCCCGTCGTCGTCACCCTGCCCGACGGCAGCGAGTCGATCGCCATCCACTCGGTCGGCATGCTGGCGCTCTCGTTCGACCATCGTGCCGTCGACGGTGCCTACGCTTCGGCCTTCGTGCGGGACGTGGCGCGGGTCATCGAGACCCGCGACTGGGCTGCCGAGCTCTGAGAAGGCGCTCCGCTTGAGCCGGGCCCCACGAGCGCCGCGCCGCAGCGGTCCCCTTCGGGTCCGCTGGCTGGGCCGCGTCCGCTACCGGGACGCTCATGCCCTCCAGCGAGCGCTGTTCGAGCGCAAGGAGGGGGAGTACCTGCTGCTGCTCGAGCACCCGCACGTGTACACGCTCGGAGTGCGCGCCAAGGGCGAGCACCTCCTTGCCGATCCCGCCGCCGTCGGGGCGGAGCTCGTGCACACCGACCGGGGCGGGGACATCACCTACCACGGCCCCGGCCAGCTCGTGGGTTATCCGATCCTGACGGTGGAGATGGCGACCGATGCGATCCCTACGCACGTCCACCGGATCGAGCAACTGGTGATCGAAGTGCTGGCGGATCTCGGGCTTCCCGGCTGCGGGCGCCTGCACGGCTACCCGGGGGTCTGGGTCGATCCGGACGGTCCCGATCCGCGCAAGATCTGCGCGATCGGCGTGAGGGTGAGCCGTGGCCGCTCGATGCACGGTTTCGCCCTCAACGTCTCTCCGGACGAGGCGATGTTCGAGCACATCGTCCCCTGCGGGATCCCCGACAAGAGGGTCACATCGCTGCGTCGCGAGGGGATCGAGGTCACCATGCGGGCGGTGGTGGACGCGGTGACGAGGCTGGCGGGCCCTATCTTCGGCATCGGCAAGGTCGAGCGGCAGGACGCGACCGCTGCCGCCGGTGCGGTCGAGGTGCGGCTGGCGACGCCGCTGCAGCGTCGGCTCGCTGCCGCCGGGGTAGACCCGCGTTCAGGCGTCGAGATCAATGCCCGCAAGCCGCAATGGCTGCGCGTCGGGACGCACATGGGAGCTCAGTTCGCCTCCTTGAAGCGGTCGATGCGAGAGCTGAACCTCGTCACCGTCTGCGAGGAGGCAGGCTGCCCGAACATCTTCGAGTGCTGGGCGGACGGGACGGCCACGTTCATGATCAACGGCGAGCGCTGCACGAGGGCCTGTGGCTTCTGCCTCGTCGACACCCGTCACCCGTTGCCACTCGACCACGAGGAGCCGGGCAGGGTGGCGGAGGCAGTCGAGCGGATGGGGCTGGCGCATGCCGTCGTCACCGCCGTGGCCCGAGACGACCTGGCCGACGGAGGGGCGGGCGCCTTCGCCGAGACGATCGAGGCGATCCGCCGGCGGCGTCCCGGGACCACGGTCGAGGTTCTGATCCCGGACTGCAAGGGTGACCCGGCGTCGCTCGACGTGATCTACGACGCGCGGCCGGACGTGCTCAACCACAACCTGGAGACCGTGCTCAGGCTGCAACGAGCAGTCCGTCCCTCCGCCTCGTACGCCCGTAGCCTCGCCGTGCTCGCCCGGGCCGCAAAGGCCGGGCTCACGATCAAGTCGGGCATCATCCTCGGGATGGGTGAAACGAAGCCGGAAGTGCTGGGGGCTCTCACGGACCTGCGGGCGGTCGGGGTCGACATCGTCACGCTCGGCCAGTACCTGCGACCGAGCGCAGCCCACCTGCCCGTGGTGAGGTGGTGGACGCCCGAGGAGTTCGAGGAGCTGCGTGCGGAGGCGGCGGCGATGGGGTTTGCCCACGTGCAGGCGTCTCCCCTGACCCGGTCGTCCTTCCATGCGCGCGAGGCCGCAGCCGCAGCGGGAGCAGGAATGGCAACGCCGGTGGATGTCGAGATGGGAGCGCGTCGATGACCGTTGAGAGCCGCATGGATCCTGTGCTGGCGAGGGGGGCCCGCATGGCCCGCGTGCGCGACGCCATGCGTGAGCGCGACGTCGAGGTGCTGCTCCTCTCGATCGGCGCCGACCTTCCCTGGCTCTGCGGCTACGAGGCGATGCCGCTCGAGCGGCTGACGATGCTCGTGCTCCCGGTCGACGACGAGGCGACGCTCGTCGTCCCCCAGCTGGAGGCGCCCCGGGTGGCGCACGACAGCAGGCTGTTCTGCATGCGGCCCTGGGCTGAGACGGAGGATCCGGTCCGGATCGTCGCCGATCTGGTGGGGCGGCGGCGGGTGCTCGGTGTATCCGACCGGTGCTGGGCGGCGCCGCTGCTGGCGCTGCAGGGCGCCCTCGACGGCAGAGACTGGCAACCTGCCTCCTCGGTCACCGGGCCCATCCGGGCGGTGAAGGACGCTCACGAGATCGAGGCGCTGCGCGCAGCCGGCGCGGCGGCTGATCGGGTGGCGGCGGCTCTGCTCGGGGGTGAGATCCCGCTCATCGGTCGGCGGGAGAAGGATGTCTCGCGCGAGCTCGGCGAGAGGCTGGTCGAAGAGGGGCATGCCAAGGTCAACTTCGCCATCGTCGGCAGCGGTCCCAACTCGGCGAGCCCGCACCACGAGCCGGGCGAGCGCTTGATCGGCGCCGGTGAGCCGGTCGTGTGCGACTTCGGCGGCACCCTTCACCTCGACGGGGACGTCGGCTACTGCTCCGACATCACGAGGACAGTGGTGACTGGAGAGCCGCCGGCGGGTTTCAGGGAGCTCTACGAGGTGCTGGAGGCGGCCCAGCGGGCTGCCGTCGAGGGCGCAGTGGTCGGCGCCACCTGCCAAGAGGTGGACGCCATCGGCCGCGACATCATCTCGGCCGCCGGCTACGGCGAGGCGTTCATCCACCGCATCGGCCATGGCATCGGGATCGAGGAGCACGAAGATCCGTACCTCGTCGCCGGCAACAGGACCCCCCTGGTGCAGGGGCATGCCTTCTCGGTCGAACCGGGCATCTACCTCGCCGGCCTGCACGGCGCTCGGATCGAGGACATCGTCGTCGCAGGTGCGGACGGGCCGATCACCTGCAACACTGCTGACCACTCGCTTCACGTCGTCGACGCCTGAGGGTCCCGCTCCGAGGGCGCGATATGCGATGCGGGTGACTGGGGACTGGCGTAGCTGACGCCTGCATCAGGGGAGGGTCATGGAACTCGGGATCGGAGGGCGAGTCGCGCTGGTGGCCGCCTCCTCGAAGGGACTCGGCCGTGCCGTGGCGGAGTCCCTCGCCGCCGAGGGAGCGCGGCTCACGATCTGTGGGCGGGACGAGAACACGCTGGCGGCGACGGAGCTTGCGCTCAGGGCCCAGGGGACAGAGGTGCTCGCCGTACCGATCGACGTCACCGAGCCGTCAGCCCCGCAACGGCTCGTGCGGGCGACCGTGGAACGTTACGGGCGCCTCGACATCGTCGTGCCGAACGCCGGGGGACCGCCTCCCGGGCGGGCGTTGGAGGTCGACGACGATGCTCTCCGCTCGGCGGTGGAGTCGAACTTCTTGACCACAGTGCGTTTCGTGCGGGAGGCGCTGCCTCATCTGGTCGCCACACGCTGGGGGCGGATCTGCTGTGTGACGTCTTACACGGTCGTCCAGGCATCGCCCACTCTGGCCGCGTCGACGGCAGCTCGGATCGGGCTGTGGGGTTGGGTTAAGGCGGCAGCATCCGATCTCGCCGGGAGCCGCGTCACGCTCAACCTCGTGTGCCCCGGCCCTCATGCCACCGACAGGATGATGCAGCTCGGGGGCCAGGGTTGGAACGCTTCACCGAACAGCGGTGGGGCTCCCGGCACGATGGGCGACCCGGGCGACTTCGGGAAGGTCGTGACCTTCATGTGCTCCGAGCCGGCGCGTTTCATCAACGGTGCGGCGGTGGTGGTCGACGGGGGGGCGACGCTCGCTCTCTGAATCTGAGCCTGAGCCTGAGCCCGAGCCTTGCCAGAGCCCGAGCCTTTGCCGGCCTGCCGGCCAGAAAGCGGGACGTCACCGACGCCGGATTGGGCGCGGCGGCCCTCGATTAGCCTCGCCACGATGGAGGGCATCGAGGAGGGACCTGTCACGGTGTGGCTGCAGAGCGAGGTCGGCCTGGTGCCGCCGCTCGAGTTCAACCTCGTCGCAGGCGGCCGCTCGAACCTCACCTACGAGGTGCTCGACGCCGCACAGCGGCGGGTGGTGCTCCGCCGCCCGCCCGCCCACCACGTGCTGCCGACGGCGCACGACATGAGCCGGGAGTTCAGGATCGTCAGCGCGCTCGGGCCGACCGCCGTGCCGGTACCGCATGCACTCGGGTTCTGCAGCGACGCATCTGTCACGGGAGCGCCCTTCTACGTCATGAGCTACGTCGATGGCTACGTCCTGCGGGACGCGCCGACGGCAGAACGGGTCCTCGGTGTGGAGGCGAGGAGGCGGGCCGGTCCGGCCCTCGTCGACGTGCTCGCCGACCTGCACGCGCTGGACGTGGAATCTGTCGGGCTGGGCGAGCTGGGACGGCGGGAGGGTTACGTCGCCCGCCAGCTGCAGCGCTGGCACGGGCAGTTCGAGCACTCACAGATCGAGGGCGTCCGGCGGATCGACGCCGTCGACGAGATGTTCGAGCTCCTGTCCTCTCGCATACCGGAGCAGGGGCCGGCCGCCATCGTCCATGGCGACTACCGCCTGGACAACACGATGCTCGGCGCCGACGGGTCCGTGATGGCGGTGCTGGACTGGGAGATCTGCACCCTCGGGGACCCACTGGCCGACCTAGGTCTGTTGATGGTCTACTGGGCCGAGCCGGGGGACCCGCACACGGCCCTCGGGATCGCGCCGACGACCGTCGAAGGTTTCGCGTCGAGGGCCGAGCTCTGCCGGCGCTATGCGGAGCGATCCGGCCGCGACGTCTCCGCCCTCGACTACTACGTCGCCTTTGGGTACTGGAAGTTGGCGTGCATCCTGCAGGGCGTGATGGCCCGCTATGCGGGCGGCGCAGCCGGTGGGGACAGGACCGGTGTGGACTCTTTCGGCACGCAGGTCGAGTGGCTGGCGCAAGAGTCGCAACTCGCAGCGGCGCGGCTCTGACAAGGTTCGGTAGATGGCTCTCTATACACGGACAGGAACGGAACCTCCTCCCTCACCGGTGCTCGTCGTGGTGATGGACGGCTGGATCGATGCAGGCTTTGCCGGATCGACGGCATGGACCGCCTTGGAGGAGGCGATACCCACCGAGCCCGTCGTCGTGTTCGAGGCCGACGAGCTGATCGACTTCCGCGCCCGGCGGCCCCGGTTGTCCTTGCGCGACGGCCAGAACGCCGGCGTCAGCTGGATCGCGCCGGAGATCCGTGCCGGCATGGACGCTGCGGGGAACGGCGTCCTGTTCCTCGTCGGTCCCGAACCGGACTTCCGCTGGCAGAGCTTCTCCGCCGCGGTGGCTTCCCTGGCCACCGAGTTCGGGGTCAGGCTGCAGGTCGGGCTAGGAGGTTTTCCTGCAGCTGTGCCTCACACCCGCCCCGTCCGGCTGGCCTCGACGGCGTCGAACGAGGAGCTGGCGGCGCAGGTCGGCTTCATCGGCGGGGCACTGGAAGTGCCGGCCGGCATCGAAGCGGTGATCGAGAGAGCCTGCGCCGAGGCCGGGATCCCATCTGTCGGCTTGTGGGCGCGCGTCCCCCACTACGTGGCCGCAATGCCCTTTCCGGCGGCGTCGGTGAAGCTCGTCGAGGCGCTTTGCTCGGTGGCGGGGCTGGCCGTCGATGTCGCCGCGCTGCAGGCGGCCGCCGACGCGGCGCGCGAGAAGGTGGACGAGCTGATCTCGCAGAGCGAGGAGCATCTGACTCTGGTGCAGGCGCTCGAGCAACGGATCGACGAGGCGGAAGGCACCAGCCTGGGCCGGCTGGAGGAGTCCGGCGGAAGGTTGCCGTCAGGGGACGAGCTGGCTGCCGAGCTGGAGCGGTACCTGCGAGGCGAGGGATCGGGGGGATAGGGGAGCCGACGTTGGTGCGCGTCGGCGTCGGCAAAGTACCGTCGGTGGATGCTCATAGACGGAGTCGCTGGATGCTCGTAGACGGAGGGGTTGGCTTCGATCCGGCGGGAATCGCTGCGCACGCCCGGCAGGCAGAGCTCGACGGTTACGACGGGATCTGGTCCCCTGAGACCGGGCACGACCCGTTCTTCCCGCTGCTGCTGGCGTCACAGCACACCGAGCACGTGGAGCTCGGGACCGGGATCGCGGTGGCGTTCGCCCGCAATCCGATGAACATGGCGATGCTCGCCAATGACATGCAGCTCTACACAGGCGGTCGCTTCCTGCTCGGGCTCGGGTCCCAGATCAAGCCGCACATCGAGAAGCGGTTCTCCATGCCCTGGTCTCACCCGGCCCCTCGGATGCGCGAGTTCGTGCTGGCGCTGCGGGCGATCTGGGAGTCCTGGAACGAGCGCACCAAGCTCGAGTTCCGGGGGGAGTTCTACACGCACACGCTGATGAACCCGTTCTTCGATCCGGGACCGAACCCGCACGGGAGGCCGAAGGTGCTCGTAGCCGCCGTGGGCGAGCTGATGGCCGAGGTCGCAGGCGAGGTCGCCGACGGTGTCCTGGTCCACGGCTTCACGACGCAGAGCTACCTGAGCGAGGTGACGTTGCCCGCCTTCCAGCGGGGCATCGAGAAGGCAGGACGCTCCCGCGCCGAGATGCAGGTCTCCTACCCGGGCTTCGTCGTCACCGGCGAGAGCGACGAGCAGATGGCCGCCGCCGCCGGGGCTGTGAAGGCACAGATCGCCTTCTACGGCTCGACTCCCGCTTATCTGCCGGTGCTCGACCACCACGGCTGGGGCGAGCTGCATCCGAAGCTCAACGCTCTGTCCAAGCAAGGCAAGTGGGCGGAGATGGCCGACCTGATCACGCCCGAGATGCTGGAGACCTTCGCGGTGGTCGCGCCGGTCGACGAGGTCGCCGATCGTGTGCTCTCCCGCTACGGGGACATCGTCGACCGCTTCTCCTTCTATGCGCCGTACCAGATCGACAGGGAGACCTGGAGCGGCGTCATCGCGGCGCTGAAGCGGCGCTGAACCGGCGCGGAAGCGGGGCTGGCCAGTCCGGAGCCGCTGGCGCGGCGCTGGAGCGGCGCTGACCAGTCCGGAGCAATGGGCGGCGCTCTGGAGCGAGGGTGACACCTCTTAGCATCCGCGGTTTTAATGCATGTGGATGCTACGGTCGCCCTGATTGCCGTGACGACTTCTTCCGTGGGATTCAAGACAGATCTGGCGATTTGCGAGAGGTGTGGTACCGACCTGCTCATCGCCGAGGCGACCTTCTGCCCGATGTGCGGGCAGTCGCGTGACCCGGGCCTCTCGTCATCAACCGTCGCCTCGGATCCGCTCCCGTCGGCTGTCGTTGATCGGCGGGCTGACCACCTCATGTCCCCGGACCTCCGCCCGGCTGCCGACTCGCCGGACGTGGTCGACCCGCCCACATCGAGCGGGGTCGCCCCGGACCCGGTCGTCGAGCTGCCCGCAGAGGACGGTGTTCCCGGCGACTACAGCAGGGAGCCCGGCGCCCGTCTTTGGCGCCTGGGGCGCGGCGACCTGCTCGCGGGCGGGTCGAGCGTCGTGCTGCTCGCCTGCCAGTTGCTGCCTTGGTTCTCGGGCTCGAGACGGTCGACTGTCGCCGGGCTACGGATTGCCGTGCCGACCCACGTCGACGCCTTTGGGGCCGGCGGCTGGCACTGGATCACGGTCCTGCTCACTCTCGGCCTGCTCGGATACCTGGGCGCCCGCACCTACCCGGGCAATGGACGGCACATCCCTTTGCCCCACTGGCAGCTCGTGGCTTCGGTGACCTGGATCAACCTCTTCATCGCCGTGCTCGGGATCCTCATGCCTCCCGACGGGGGGCACTGGAGCCTCGACTACGGAGCGCTGATCGCTCTCTTGGCTGCGATCTGCGCCGTCGGAGGCGCCCTCGTCAGGCGAGGCGAGCCGGAGCTGATGAGCCCGCCGCCGCCATCTCCGCCGGAGGAGGCGACGCACGAGCCGGAGCCGCTGCCGCGGATCGACGAGGAGCGTCCTGCCCGCCATCGGGCTCGTACGGAGCGGCGCCCCGAGCGCGGCCCAGTGCGGCGTCCCGAGCACCGGGCGCCCCTTCACAGCGCCCGCTCTCGTGCGACGGCGCGCCGCCAGGACGGTGCTGAGGGCGAGCTCGGAGAGGAGCAGGTGGCTCGCCGCGGCACCTATGAGCCCACCGGAACGATGTGCATGATCTGCGGAGGCGAGAACCCGGAGTCCCGACGCGTCTGCAAGACGTGCGGAGTCTCGTTGCTGAGCAGGGGGCGATGAGCACGATGAGCACCTCTCCGGTTGATCTGATCGATACCGCCGCCGCGCCCGCACCCACGATCGGAGCGGAGGAGCTACCGCGGCTGGATTCTGCCTGGGCCCCGTCGGGCAGTTTCGACGTGCGACGCCTCGACCTCGTCACGCGGCTGCTCGGGGTCAGCTCGCTCGCCTTGTTCCTGGCGCTCGAGCTGCCCTGGTATACGACGGCCCACGTCTCCTCGACCCTCGGCGTCTCCGGCTCGGCGAACGCGATGGTGGCGGGCGGCTGGCGTTTTCTGATCTGGATCATCAGCCTGGCGACTGTGCTGCTGGTGACGCTCGAGGCGACGACCGCATGGCGGCCGCCGCCGTGGTTCCGCCGCGAGCAGGTGTTGCTCGCGGCGACGGGGGCGAATCTGCTCCTGGTGCTGGTGGCGTGTTTCGTGGCGAGGCAGATGCCGCCGCTCGGGAGGAGCGCGGCAGCCGCCGGCCAGACGGTGAGCATGGGAGCCGGCGCCTGGCTGGGATTGCTGTTCGCAGTCGGCGCAGCGGCATCCGCGTTCTTCGCCTGGCGGCTGCGACTGGCGTCCGAGGATCTGCCTGCGTTGACGCCTGAGGAACTGCACAGCCCGACGCAGGTGTGGTCCCGCCTCGACCGCCGGACGATCGAGTCGGCCCCGGCGGACCCGCCGGCCCCGCCCCCGTCGGGAGTCGAGATGCCGGCTGCGGTCCCGCCGGCGGGGGCGAGTTTCGTGGAGTCAGCCGAGTTCGGGCGGGAATCGGAGCCGGTCTCGCGGCCGTTGCCGGCTGAGCACCTTGCGCGGGCCGCTCAGTCGGAAGGGCCGACACCGGAGCCCGTGCCTACGTGGGCGGCGACGGCGGAACCGATCGTCAGGCCGCTGCGCGAGTTCGGGCTCTGCGTAGACCTGCCGGAGCGACGCCACGTCGTGAGGAACCCGGTGACGCCCCGTGCACGCTTGGACTACCAAGCCTCCTACGAGCGCTCCCGCGCCGTGGAGATCGCCGAGCCGGGGAGCGACCCTCCGTCCGGCTGGATGCCACCGCAGCCCCCGCCCCCGCCTCCCTTGTGACCGCCGTGAGCACGCGCGCCAGCGGCGCCGTGTTCGACATGGACGGGCTGTTGCTGGATTCGGAGCCGATCTGGCGCTCCGTGCACGACGAGGTGTTCGGCGGCGTTGGGCTCGACCTGGCGAAGTGGCCGGGTGTCGTCACGACGGGGATGCGCGTGGACGAGGTCGTGGCGCTCCGGCGGTCGTTGCAGGATTGGGGCGAGCCTCCCGACGACGCACTGGTCGAGCAGATAACCAGGCGTGTCGCGGAGCGCGTCGTGCACGATGCCGAGCTGCTGCCGGGTGCCTTGGAGGCGATCGATTGGTGCCGGTCCCACCGGCTGGTGGTCGGCTTGGCTACCGGGTCGACTTGGGTGGTGCTCGATGCGGTGATGGAGCGTTTCGGGCTGGCGGGGCATCTCGATGCGGTCGTCTCGGCCGAGGACGAGCCCTTCGGCAAACCGCACCCTTCGGTGTTCCTGACGGCGGCTTCCAAGCTCGGCGTGCACCCGGTCGACTGTCTGGCGTTCGAGGACTCGCTGAACGGCATCATCGCAGCCAAGGCAGCGAGGATGCGGACGGTCGCCGTGCCGAGGGGAACCTCGGTCGGCGACCATCGTCTCGTTGTCGCCGACGTGGTGCTGGGCTCGCTGCTCGACATCGACGACGGGCGAGTGGCGGCGCTGGCCGGGCTGTCTCGCTGAGAGTCGGCAGACTCAGCGGAGTCGAATCAGCGGACGATGTTGACCAGCTTCGGCGGTCGGGCGACGACGCGAGCCGGCGTGGTGTCGCCTATCAGATCTCGCACCTTGGGCGCCGCAAGTGCCAGCTTCTCGGCTTCCTCGGCGGTGAGAGACGAGTCCACCTCCAGCCGGTCGCGCACCCTGCCGTCGACCTGGACCACCATCGTGACGGTCGCCTCGCGGAGCATCGCAGGGTCGGCCACGGGCCACGGCTGCGTGTGGATGTGGGTGCCGTGACGGTGGGACCATGCTTCGGCGGTGACGTGAGGCATCATCGGCGCGAGCAGCAGCAACAACGTGTCGACCGCACGGGCGACCGCATCGGGATCAGTACCGGCATGCACATGCTGGTAGATCGTGTTGGTCAGCTCCATGCAGGTGGCGACCGCCGTGTTGAAGGCAAAACGCTCGACGTCCTCGCTCACACGGGCCACAGCCTTGTGCGCCGCCCGGTCGAGCTCGATCGCAGGAGCTGGTGACGGATTGGTCGACTCCGCCGCGCGCTCTGCGGTGGCCAGCCTCCAGACGCGGCCGATGTACCTCCCGCAGCCCTCGATGATCTGGTCGGTCTGGTCCGTCCAGTCGATGTCCTCCTCCGGTGGGCCGGCGAAGAGGTGGAACAGGCGCAGGGCGTCGGCCCCGACCGTACGGAAGTACTCGTCCGGCGACACCACGTTGCCCCGTGACTTGGACATCGCCCGGCCGCCGAGGCGGATCATCCCCTGGCAGAACAGCTGCTGGAAGGGCTCGCGAAGCTGCGCCGGCCCGAGCCCCGCGTCGCCGAGGGCCCGGGTGTAGAAGCGGGCGTAGAGCAGGTGGAGGATCGCGTGAGTGATGCCGCCTATGTACTGGTCGACCGGCATCCAATGGTCAGCCAGACCGGGGGAGAACGGCGCCTCGGAGTTGTGTGGGTCGCAGAACCGCAGGAAGTACCAGGAGGAGTCGACGAAGGTGTCCATCGTGTCGGTCTCGCGAGATGCAGGGCAGCCGCAGACCGGGCAACTCGCCCGGAGGAACTGCTCGTGCGAGCGGAGCGGCGACTCGCCCGTCGGCAGGAACTCCACGTCCTCCGGCAAGAGGATGGGGAGCTCCGACTCGGGTACGGGCACGGGGCCGTGCTCCGGGCAGTAGACGATCGGGATCGGGCAGCCCCAATAGCGCTGGCGGCTGATCAGCCAGTCCCGCAGCCGGTAGTTGATCGTGCGCTCGCCGATCGAGCGTTCCTCGACCCACTCGATCGCCCGCCGCTTGGCGGTGGTGACGTCGAGGCCGTCGAGGAAGTCGCTGTTTATCTTGATCCCGTCGCCCGTGAAGGCTGCATCCTCGTCCCAGCCCTCGGGCGGCTGCACGGTGCGAACGACGGGCAAGCCGTAAGCCTTGGCGAACTCGTAGTCGCGCTGATCCTCGGCCGGCACGGCCATGATCGCCCCCGTGCCGTAGCCCATCAGCACGTAGTCGGCGACGTAGATCGGGACCTGCTGCCCGTTGAACGGATTGATGGCGTAGGAACCCGTGAAGGCCCCTCGCTTCTCGAGGGTCGCCTCCGAGGAGAGGCGCTCGACGTCCGTGCTCTGGGAGGCTTGCGAGCGGATCGCATCCACCTCGTGGCGCTGGGCGTCGGTGGTGATCCCGGGGACGAGCGGGTGCTCGGGGGCGAGCACCGCATATGTCATCCCGAAGCCCGTGTCCGGCCTGGTGGTGAACACTTCGAATGACGTGCCGGGCTTGCCTGCGACGTGCATCCTGAAACGGGCGCCCTCCGAGCGACCGATCCAGTTGCGCTGCATGGTCTTCACCCGGTCGGGCCAGTCGAGCCCGTCGAGAGCGATCAGGAGGTCGTCGGCGTAGTCGGTGATCCTGAGGAACCACTGCTCGAGGCTCTTCCGCTCGACGACGTCTCCCGAGCGCTCGCACGTCCCGTCCGCCAGCACCTGTTCGTTCGCCAGCACCGTCTTGCAGCCGGGGCACCAGTTGACGGGCGCCTCCCGTCTGTAGGCGAGCCCCCGCTCCAGCAGCCGCAGGAAGATGACCTGGTTCCACCTGATGTATTCGGGGTCGTGGCTGCGGACCTCGCGGCGCCAGTCGTAGACCGCGCCGAGGCGCTGCACGCTGCCCTTCAGCTCCGCGATGCGCGCCTCGGTGTACTCGCGTGGGTGCTTGGCGCCCCCCTTGATGGCGGCGTTCTCCGCCGGAAGCCCGAACGAGTCGAAACCGAAGGGTGACAGCACCGCATGCCCCTGCATAGTGCGGTACCTGACGAGGAGGTCGCCGAACGTGTAGTTGCGCACGTGTCCCTGGTGGGCTGGCCCGCTCGGGTAGGGGTACATGCAAAGGACGTAGTAGGGAGGGCGCGGATCGTCGGCCTCGACCTGGTAGGTCCCCTCGTCGGCCCACCGCTGTTGCCAGCGCGTCTCGACCGCCTGGAAGTCGTAGTGCCCGGCTTGACCGGCTTGCTCTGCCATCGGACCAGGTTAGTTGCGCGGCTCGCGGGCCTCGGTTGAGGGGACCGGCGGAGTGGCTGGCCGACGGCTGGGCGACGGTGCTCTGCGACCGTGCTGGCGGAGCAGGAATGTGCGCCGGGGCCTTGCACAGTTCGGTGACTCAAGCCGAGTGAACGCGCCTCAACCGCGAGGTGGCGCAGTCGGGTAGGCACCGTAGCTAGACGCCACCGCCGACGCAGCGGCCCTTCGTAACATCAAACCTCCGATGACAGCGACCGCTGCGCCGGCCATACCGATGTACACGCCGTAGCCAAGGGAAGCTGTGGCGAGCTGCGATTGCGACTGAACGGTGTTCACCAGATTGTTGAGGCTCGGAATGTCTGACCCGACCACCAAAGCGCCTGCGAGACCTGTCACGATCGGCGATCTCTGGATCCATCGAGGGACAGGGAAGCCGGAAAGCCGACTGATGCCGATCAGCAGTGTGGCAGCACCGAGAAGGATCACGATCAGCCCGTCGATGCTGAAACTGTCGCCTTGCCCAAGCTGCATGCCATTGCGAGAGATCGTCCCGCCGAGGATGCTGGCGGTGAACCAGGGAAGGAAGCCGCTGATGCCGAGCATCAGGCCACCAAGGATCGTTATCCAGGCTCCGGCTTTCGTCTCCGGAGCAGGACCGGCCGTCGATGGCCAGGCTGGGTAGCCCATGCTGACGCCGGGGACCGACATCGGCGGGGGCGGGTAGGGCATGTAGGCGGAGGGACCCGCCATTGGCGGCGCCGGGTAGGGCTCGCTGGTGGCGGGGCCCGGTATTTGCGGCGGCGGCGGGTAAGGAGGCCGCGGGTAGGGCGCGCTGGTGGCGGGACCCGAGGTTGGCGGCGGCGGCGTCGAAGCCAGACGAGTGGGGTGACCGCAATGTGGGCAGTAGACGGCGGCTGTCGACAGTTGAGCGCCACAAGCTGGACATGGCGTGAGGGTCACCAGCCGCGCAGTGTACGCCGATCAGCGTCCTCCCGCAGGGGTAGGGAGGAGGTGGCGGGCTTGGAAGGCTCATTTGCGGGAACCGAGAACCGGCGCCGCTTGCCGGCTTGAAACTGTCCGGACATTGGCGCCAGAACGAGCCGGGGCCGCCGGGTCCGGCGATCGCCGCCGCCGCCCGCACTTTGGCCGGCGCCGTTAGCGTCGCAGTGCGGAGACAACGTGTGAGGAGGTGTCAGGCATGTCGCATGTCTCGCTGATCACCCAACCGAGGAGCGGGCTTGGGAAGGCGGCGTTCGCCTACGGGAGGCGCCGTTTCGGTCGTGATGTGGAGCCCGTGCAGGCGGCAGCGCACCACGGGGGCGTTCTCGTTGCTGCAGGTCTGGTCGAGACCGCCGCCGATCTCGGGTGGAAGAAGTTGGATCGCCACCTGGCCCTGTTGGCTGTCCAGGCAGCGGCCGGGACGATCGGCTGCTCATGGTGCATGGACTACGGGTACTACGAGGCGCTGCAGCGTGGCATCGACCCCCTGAAGGTCCGTGACGTGCCCCGCTGGCGCGACAGTGACGTTTACGACGACCGAGAGAAAGCGGTGCTCGAGTACGCCGAGCAGGCGAGCTCCACGCCCACGTCGGTGAGTGGCGACCTGGTCGATCGGCTCCACAAGCACTTCAGCGAGGAGGAGATCGTCGAGCTGGCGGCATGGGTGGCGCTCGAGAACTACCGCTCCCGGTTCAACGCCGGGCTGGGCCTCAAGTCGCAGGGATTCTCGGATACGTGTCAGGTGCCTGCTCCTGCCGGGAGTGCCCTCTGATCCGATCCGTCGCCGGCGGTGTTCGGCAGCCCCACGCCAATAGGTGTCGCGAGGCCGCCACACCGCCCGAGTCGAGATGGGCGGCCCGGCGGGGGTTCGGGATCAATGGGTCTGGCGCCGCTGCTAGCCTGTAGAGGCCTCGGGGGCGTAGCTCAGTTGGTAGAGCGCTTGACTGGCAGTCAAGAGGTCCGAGGGTTCGAGTCCCTTCGCCTCCACCGAAAACCGCAGGTCGCAGGGCTGGAACGTTGCGAGCTGGGTTGCTGATACACCCCTGTGAGAACCTAATGAGAACCAAACGGTTCTCAGGATTCTCAGAGGAGGTCGTGTGCCGCAGCGTCCCGAAGGCGTCTACCAGGACCAGTCCGGGCAGTGGTACTTCAAGGTCACGATCGGTCGCGACGCACTGTCGGGTCGCCGCGACCAGGTCACGAGGCGGGGCTTCCGCACCGCCGCCGAGGCTGCCAAGGCCCGCCGGGAGCTGGTCGCCAAGGCCGACGCCGGGTTGATCCGACCGAGCCGGGCCGGCCTCACGCTCGACGAGCTGCTCGACCTGTATCTCGACGGGATCGACGCCGACCGTCGCCTCTCGGCCAAGACCTGCCACGACTACCGCGTCTATGCCGCCACCTACGTGCGGCCACTGCTCGGCAAGGCCAAGGTCCGCGACGTCACCGCCGAGGTGGTCATGAGCTGGCAGCGCAAGCTGATCAAAGAGGGCGGCACCAAGTCCGCGAAGCCGCTCTCGCCCAACACCATCCGCCTCGCCCGGGCGCCGCTCGCCGGGGCGTTCAAGCTCGCCCTGCAGACAGGCATCGTCAGCGTCAACCCGCTCTCCCACGTCCCCCGGCCGACTCCTCGCCGCTCTGTTCCCCGCAGCTGGACGCCCGAGCAGGCCCGCCAGTTCCTCTCGCTGATGGAGAACGACCGTACGTGGCCGATCTGGGCCTTCCTCCTCGGCTGCGGGCTGCGCATCGGCGAGCTGGTGTCGCTCCGCTGGGACAACGTCGACCTCGCCGAGGGTGCCGTCCGCGTCGTCGAGTTCTCGAGCTACCTCGGCCACGAGTGGTGCCCTCCGTCGGCAAGAGCCGCGACGCCGTCCGCCGGGTGGACATCGACGACGAGCTCGTCAAGGTGCTCCGTGCGCAGCGCGCCGTGCAGGCTCGCGACAAGCTGGCGGCGGCGAGCTACGAACAGTCCGCTCACGTCTTCACCAAGCCCGCCGGCGGCCCGTACCACCCGCAGTACCTCTCCAAGCTGCTCGCCTGCTACTCGAGCGAGCTCGGCTTGCCGCGGCTCACCGCGCACGGGCTCCGTCACACCTGCGCCACGCTGATGCTCGCCAACGGCGTTCCGCCGAAGGTGGCGGCCGAGCGCCTCGGCCACGCCGACCCGTCGCTGTTCATGAACCTCTACAGCCACGTCACGCCCTCGATGCAGCGCGACGCCGCCAAACGATCGGCAAGGCCCTCTTCGGGTAGTGGCGGTCGAGGGACCCTTCACGCTCTCCGACCCTGACCGGCCACAGGGACGACGGCGGCCTCCAGCCACTCGGCAACGGCTGCCGGATCGAACCTCACGAACTTGCCGACCTTCAGGTACGGCAGGCGGCGCTCGGCGACGAGGCGGCGGACGTGGCGGGTGGTGACGTTCAGCTGCTCGGCCAGCTGGTCGATGTCTAAGAGCGTGGGCAGGGTTGACGGTGATGGCCATGGTCTCTCCTTCTATGCGTATGGGATCGATAGCGGCCCGGGAGGCGCCGGCGAGTGCCGGAGAGACGCGAGACCACCACCTATAACGCGCTGGGGAGTCCACGCTATTGACCGCTCTGCAAGCCGACGCCTCGCCCACGCACCACCACGCCACCCCACCACGCATCTATCTGCTCACCGCTCTTTACCTCTATCAACCGCCACCTACCGATCCCAAAATACCCCCTTTACAAGCACTTTCAGCTGTCGTATAACACCAGCTCCCGATGAACACGATTGCAACTTCCGGTTGGGGAGGCGGGTGGCGCGTTGGCGTGGATGCGGATGATGGGGCTGGACTCGGTCGAGTACCACGAGCACTCCGTCGCGGTGCGCGGTGACGACCCAGTGGTGGCGGCCGCCGCCTACTACGCCTCGCGGGGCGAGACGCCGATGGCCTGGGGCGGCTCTGGTCGCGTGCTCCTCGGCCTCGACGGCGAGGTCGACCTCGCCGACTACCGGGCCATCTTCGGTGCGGGCGGGGCCCATCACCCCGTCGACCGGCGAGCGCCTCGTGCGCTGTCGGCGGCCTGGTCTTGAGCTCGTCGTTTCGCCCTACGAAGTCGGTCGCCGAGCTGGGGGTGATCGGCCGGGCCGAGGACATGCACGCCATCGTCGACGCCGAGCGCGACGCCACCCTCGAGTACCTCGACCGGCTGGTGGCAGAGAGGGGCGGGCGGCGGGGACGGGCCAGCTGCGGACGGCGACCGGTGGGCTGATCTGGGCCACCTCCCGGCACGCCACGACCCGAGCTGGCGACCCTCAGGTGCACGACCACGTGCTGGTCGCCAACGCCGTGTTCGATGCTCGACGAGCGGGGCGGCTGGAAGGGGCTCGACACGGCACTTGTTGCGCGACCACCTGCACGCGGCGACCGCCGTCGGGCGGTTGGCTGCGGCCGCAAGGCCGTCGAGCTCGGCTACGGGATCGTCGCCGACCCGGGCCGTCGGGACGCCTCGGCGGCTGGGCGATCGCCGGCATCCCAGAGGAGGTCTGCGAGGTCCACTCGAAGCGCTCCGGCGCAGATCACCGCAGGCGGTCGGCGACGACGCCTCCTACGCCTCGCGCTCGGTGGCGGCGCGCGCCACCCGGGACCGCAAGGCCGAGGTCCATGTCGTCTGACCTCCTCGCCGGCTGGCAGGCCGAGCTCGTCGCCGCCGGCCACCCGCCGGCGGAGCTCCTCGGCGCGGTCGAGGTCGCCGGCGCCACCTACCGAACGCCACGAGGTCGACCTCGAACGCCTCGCCGGGGAGCTGCTCGGCGCCGGGCGGACGGCTGGCGGGTGAGAAGACCTTCACCCGCGCCGACGTGATCGTCGCAGTCAGCCCCGCACCTGCACGGCCTGCCCGTCGCGTCTGCTCGACGAGGCGGTGACCGCCGTGCTCGGCCATGCCGACGCGATCCGCCTGCCACTGGTCACAGGAAGCAGAGAGGAGGTGTGGGCGGCACGCTGCGTGCTCGCCGACGAGTCGCGCATCGCCGAGCTCGCCGAGCGCGCTTGCCGCCGGCGAGGGCGCCGACAGGTACCTGACGAGGCGGCCGCTGGCCGCCGTGGCGTCGCTCGAGAGCGGCTCTCGGTGGACCGCTCACCGCCGGCCAGCGCCAGGTGGCGCTCGGCCTGTTCACGGCAGGCCACCGGTTCGATCTCGTCCTCGGCGTCGCCGGGTGCGGGTAAGACGACCGTTCTCCGGGCGGTGCGGCTCGGCCTTCGAGGCAGCCGGCTACGAGGTGATCGGGACCGCCACCTCCGGCCAGGCGGCGCAAGAACCTCGGCGAGGGCGCCGAGATGGCGTCGCGGACGGTCGCCTCGCTCGTCTGGCGGCTCGAGCACGGCTCGCTCAGCGCTGTCGGACCGCCACGTGGTGGTCCTCGACGAGGGCGGGATGACGGCCGACATCGACATCGCCCGCCTCCTCGCCGCCGTCGAGCGGTCGGGGGCGAAGCTGATCGTCGTCGGCGACGACCGCCAGCTCGGCGCCGTCGGGCCGGGCGGTGCGCTCGAGCGCGCTCGCCGAGCGCCACCCGAACCACGTCTTCACGCTCGGCGAGAACCTCCGCCAGGCCGACCCCGCCGAGCGGGCGGTGCTCGCCGAGCTGCGCTCGGGGAGCGTCGGGCGGCCGTCGCCTGGTACGCCCACAACGGCCGGGTGCACGCCGTCGCCGACCGCCGAGCATGCGGTGCGGGCGATGGTGCGGGCCTGGGCGAAAGACGTCGACGCCGGCCGCGACGACGCCTCCTGCTCGCCTATCGGCGCGAGAACGTCGAGGCGCTCAACGCGGCCGCCCGCCATCTCTGCGAGCGGGCCGGGACTGCTCACGGGCCCCGAGCTGACGGCGCCTGGCGGCCGCACTATCGCGCCGGCGACCGGGTGATCACCCTCGCACCCGGACGCGAGAGGCGCCTGGGTCACCTCCGGAGACCGGCCGTCGGTCACCGCCGTCGATCCCGAACTGCGGAGCCTCACAGCCGTCACGCCCGACGGCCGGCAGCTGGAGATGGGACCAGAAGAGATCGGAGCGCGAGCGGCTCGGCTACGGGTACGCCATCACCGCACATCGCTCACAGGGCGCCACGGTCGACGTCGCCCACGTCCTCGACGACGGCGGCGGGCGCGAGCTCGCCTACGTCGCCATGAGCCGGGCGCGCCACGAGAGCCACGTCTACACGCCCGCCGCCGACCAGCGCGAGGCTGCCGGAAGCGCCTCGCCTGGTCTTGGGACAGCGAGCGCCGCCAGCGCTGGGTCATTGACAGACACCGTGCACAGCGGCGCATCGAGGAGCTGCGATCGAGAGCGTCAGCGTCTCCTCGCGATGATCCCGCCCGACGTCTCGGCCAGAGCTTGCTCGGGTCCGCCTCCAGCAAGCCTCGCTGGAGCGAGATCTCGCCGACCTTCGGGTCTGCACCGGTCGCTGGCGTGACACGCCGGTCGAGCACGTCTTACAAGGGGGTTCTCAGGGCCGAGTCAGCGCACCGGGAGGCAGTTCGCCTGGAGGCGACTCCCCGACAGGGACCTCTTGCCCGGCGCCGGCTCCGCCAGCGAGTGGAGAACACCTGCGACACCCTCGACGCATCGCAGCGTGCCTGGCGAGACGCCACCGAGCCGCACGAGCGGGACCTCGTCGAGCAGCATGCTCAAGTCGTCGCAGAGGTCCGACGATTGGAGGGACGGGCAGCAGGCCAGGAGCGCGTTCATCGAAGCCAATCCCGAAGTCATGGAGCGGATCGTTGTGCTTGGCAGGACATTCGAGACGGAAAGGCGCCGAATCCGTGCGGATGCGCCAGAGCCCCGCCAGCGTCACCACCGTTCTCCCGCTCCGGCCTACCAGCAACAGGCTGGGCCGGAGCTGGCCATCAGCCAGGGACCAAGCATGTGAGCACTCGCCGCCGACCAGGGACGCGGCTGCACTGCTCGTTCGACGATGCCAAGACCTGCTGTTCTTGCCCGCGGCGCTCGTCGCCGCCAGTCTCACTTGCGTCCGCTGCGCAGCCATCCGTACTCGGTCCATCGGCAGCTGGGAGGAGTAGCCTGAAGGGAATCCGAACCGCAGACCTGTGCGCCAGGCAGGGAGACATCTTCTTCAATGTGCACCGACCTCATGTGGTATGACTCCAAGCATTCCGCCACAAATACCATTCTCCTAACCACTACGTTGTTCTTCGATGGATGAGCAGCTAAAGATTATGAAGGGCCTTACAATCCTAGTGGTTGATCAGCAAGGCGAACAGACCGGACTCTTGAGCCATGAAGTTGAGACATCTTGTCCTCGGCCGCCAGCCAGAGTCCGTCGGCGATCGTGTCCGTGGCGGAAGAGTGGCGGCAGCGTGCCTCTTGTTCATTCGTGACACACTAAACGACACCTCGTCAGAGAGCCGCTCCTCCCCTAGCTGTCCGTCCCACACCCACCTCCTCGGCGTTCATACGCAGCGTCCCGTCTCGCGGTCGCGCCGCCATCCGCTTGATGCTCCAGAGGTCCTCCGCGAGCCACATCCTCGGCACCTCTCGCACCTCTCGCCGCTGCTCCTCGATCCGCTGACCGATGGCGGCGAGTCCCTCACCGGCGCACCGGCGCCGGTGGATTCCAAGGTGGTCCCACTACTGCGGAGGGTGGCCCCATGATGCTGGCGGAACTCACGTCAAAGTGGTCATCAATGCCCACGGCGGGCGGCAGGAGGAACTTGCCGGTTTCTATTGCGCCGATGAAGGCGCTATGGAAGGATGCTAACAGGCAGCAGAAGGCGAAGTGTACTCACTGGTGCTGCTTCCGTGGGGAGGAGTCCAGCATGGGCCTGCGTGCACCGTGACTTATGTGTTTAAGATCGGCGAGAGGCCCGTCTGGACACCGACGCTCGTCGTTGGGTATATTTACGTCGGAACAGTTCTAGTATTCGAGTCAGTTATCGGCGTCTCTGCGGGACTACATCGGAACGGGTCCGATATGATTAAGATTGACGGATCGCAATTGAGCATCTTTGTGAGACTCGTCGGAACCATGCCTCCAGGAGTAGACACGAGGTTCTTCGATCTACCAGGCATTACCGGTTCTTGCCACGTCTATAGTTATGCTGAGGCGAGGAGCCGTAGAGCTGATCGAAGTGCAGGATGACCTATATCGGGTTCAGGCAGATCTGATCGAGGCATCAATGCCGCCGCACAGCGTGGTCATGACGGTCGATGGATCGCCGACTGCGAGGGTCTTCTGGAAGGGCAAGGCGTTGATACGAAACCGCCATCTTCCGCGGTTGTGGTGCTACTTCGACTCGCTGTTCCGCGATCACCTGTCTACTGTTTCGCATAGCGATCCAGCCGTGCTCATCGACGGGGACCTCTTGGTCCCTTTCGGCGGCGACTGGTGAGGAGCGGACAGTCCCGGCAAGAGGCCCTGACAGACCGACGGATCAGGCACCCACGACCCGGTCGGGGCGCTCTTCTCCTCGCCAACCGGAGCGCGATCGTCGAGGGATTCAACCATGCCGCCCGCGAACTGGGATGCCCCCGGGCCGGACTGAGCCCCCCGGATGGGCGGACGTACCCGCTCCGCGACCGGGTGGTCACCCTCCTGCCGCGGGCTGGGGCGCCGGGTCACCTCCTAGCCCGCACGGGTTGTCGGCGTGGACCCGAGGACTGCCTGCTTTACGACTGTTGCAGCCGCGCCCTCGTCAACGCACCTTGCGACTTGCGACGGAAGAACTCGCCCAGCCCACGTTGTCTGCGCCCGAGACCGACCCCTGTCACAACGACTCGCGATGCGTATCATCAGTGGTACGCTGGCGCCTGTGGACGGCTACCGATGCCAATGAGCTACTACGAACGCCGGCGAGCCGAGGAGATGAAGGACCCGGAGTTCCGGGCTGAGTACGAGCGCGCCCGTGCGGAGATCGCCCAGGTGGACGCCATCATGCGACAGCTCGACAGCCTTCGGATCGCTGCGGGGTGTTCCAAGGCTGAGTTGGCTCGTCGGATCGGCAGGAACCCGTCTACCGTTCGCCGGCTGTTCACCGCCGAGGTGAACCCCGAGCTCAAGACGGTGGCCACGATCGCCAGCCGCGGTCGGCGCTCGCTTGGAGATCGTGTGCGAGGCACGCGCGCTTCTTCTCGGCGAGGGAGCTAAGCACCGGCAACCGCCTAGCGCTCTGTCCGCGTAGTTCTCACGTGGCGAATGCGACGGCGTGGAACGTCGTCTTCGTCCAGAGCGCCAACGGCGCTGTTCCCGCGGACGACTTCCTGCGGTGCTGCCCAGTAAAGGTGCGTGCCCGCCTCATGGCGACCCTTGACGCCGTGGCCGAGGCGCCGCCCCCGCGGTTCTCAGGAGGCGGGCAGTGGGAGGCGATGCACGGTGAGATGGGTGGCTACTTCGAAGTCCGGGCACAGGGCCCGAACCGAGAGCAGTTCCGTCTCTTTTGCATCCTCGAGAACGCCGAGCCGGCCGAGCTCACCAAGCGTGGGCTCCCCAGGCCGGCCATCGCCGTCGTGACCGGAATGCGCAAGGCGTGGATGACGACCTTCACCGACGCGGACTACCGGCGAGTGCGTGCACTGGGAGCTGGCTACCTGGGCTCGTCGCCCCGCCGCATCGCCAAGTGAACGGAGAGCGAGCGGGCCGGCGTCGTCCGCCCTCCCGGGCCGCGTCTCCCGTGAGAACCGCCGTGAGAACCATGGCTCCGCAAAAACTGGCAACGCAGCGGTGAGCAGGAGTCATCACCGCAACGCCGCCACCGATACGCACTCCCATGTCAACAGCCCCTATCGGTCGCTGACGGTCGCGAGAGGACGGGACCCGGAATTGGCTCGGCCCGAACTGGCAGTCAAGAGGTCCGAGGGTTCGAGTCCCTTCGCCTCCACCGAAAACCGCAGGTCGCAGGGCTGGAACGTTGCGAGTGGGCTGACCGATTGCTGCCAGGTGTGCCGCGTCGTCAGTACCAATCTGACGCGAGCCTGGTTACCAATCTCACGCGAGCTAGGTACCAAGCTCACGCGTCCAACCCACCTGCCATCGGTGCCCCTCCGATGCCGGAGGGCGGGCTCCCGTCAGCGTCATCTTCCCCGCTCCGTCTGAACCACAACGAGGTGTCAGAGCCAGGAGCTGCCGCTGGCGGCCAACGCGTGCACCTGCATGGGTTGGGGGCGGCCGATGGCACCTTCCGAATGATCGGTTATGATGTCCGAGCGCGTGGCGAGATGCGCAGCCACCGCGGCCGTCGATCACCTGATTCTCGGCGACATTTTCATCGCGCGAGAGGAAGAACAGTGGCGACAGGCATTGTGAAGTGGTTCAGCTCCGAGAAGGGCTTCGGCTTCATCACCCAGGACGATGGCGGCTCGGACGTCTTCGTCCACCACACCGCGATCGAGGGCACCGGTTACAAGAACCTCGAAGAGGGCCAGCGCGTGCAGTTCGAGACGACGCAGGGCCCGAAGGGCCTACAGGCAAGCGCGGTCCGTCCTGCCTAGGACCGGCGGAGCCGACCCTGCACGAGGTCGCGGCCCGGTCGATCCGGACGAGCGCCGTCCGGGTCCCCGCCCGCGGCGCAAGAGCGATCAAGATGTCCTTGCTCTGCGGGGGGAAGGGCTCTCCTTCTCCGTCATCGCTTCGCGGCTCGGGCTGCGGCGCGCTCGTGACGCATTCGAGGCGTTTCATCGCGCGCTCCAATCGAGCGCCGAGACGGACCGGCCGGAGCTGGTCCGTCATGAGCTCGAGCGACTGGACGTGTTGGAAGCCCGCATCCGGTCGCGCGACGTCGCAGAGCCCGAGAAGATGCAGCACCGACTCGAGGCCCTCGGTCAGATGCGCGAACGAGTGGGACGGTCGAGCGCCTGAGTTGATCCGGTAGGAGTTAGGGCTCGGCTGTTGCGGCCGGCTTCCCGGGTCGTCGCGGTAGTGTCCGCTCGTGTCCGACGAACCGTGGTGGCGGGGCGACCCGACGACGCCTGAGTACGGAAACCGTGCCAACGTTCCGGAGACCACCGGCTACAAGTTGAAGCGAGCCCTGCTGGGCCGCCCGCTGGTCAACGACGACATCCAAGGCGAGCGGCTCGGCAAGCCTGTCGCGCTCGCAGTTCTCTCCTCCGACGTAATGTCGTCAGCCGCCTACGGCACGGAGTCGATCCTCCGCATCCTGATCCCGGCCGCCGGGTTGGCAGCCTTCTCCCTCATCACGCCGGTGACGCTCTTGTTGTTGCTGGTGCTCGGACTCGTCTGCCTCTGCTACCGGCAGGTGGTGAAGGCCTATCCGGTGTCGGGTGGGTCGTATGTGGTGAGCCGGGAGAACTTTGGTTTCGCGACGGCGCAGATCCCGGGAGCCGCGCTGCTGCTCAGCTACACGCTGACGGTGGCGGTCTCGGTCGCCGCTGGGGTCGATGCCGTCATCTCCGCGGTGCCCGCGCTCGCCCCCTACCCGGTCGAGCTCTCGCTGGCGGCGGTCCTCGTACTCACATACGGCAACCTGCGCGGCATCCGCGAGGCGGGCAAGGTCTTCGCCGTCCCGACTTATCTCTTCCTCGCCAACATGGCGATCTTGATCGTGGCCGGAGTGGTCCGGATAGCCGTCGGCGGCGGGCTCCATCGGTACCCGTTGGCGTCGTCAGGGCACATAGGGATCGGCACCGCAGGCGGCGGGCTGCTCCTCGGCACATCGGTATTCCTGTTCCTGCGGGCGTTCGCCAACGGCGGCTCGGCAATGACCGGGATGGAGGCGATCTCCAACGCCGTGCCGGTCTTCCGCCCCCCGACGGTCCGCAATGCCCGCATCACCCTGGTGCTCATGGCCGCGATCCTCGGTGCGATGTTTCTCGCCGTGTCGACCTTCGCCGCCGAGACCCACAGCGTGCCCTTCGTCTCGGGGACGCCGACCGTCCTCTCGCAGATCGGGCTGGCGATCTTCGGCCACACGGCTCTCGGCAAGGTCGCCTTCTACGCGCTGCAGGCGAGCACCGCCCTGATCCTCATCCTCGGCGCCAACACCAGTTACAACGGCTTCCCGCTGCTGGTGAACTTCATCGCCGAGGATTCGTACCTGCCGCGCCCGCTTCGTTCGCGTGGCCACCGGCTGGTGTACTCGAACGGGATCTGCGCCCTGACGGTCGCCTCGCTCGCCCTGCTCGTGGCCACCGGCGCCAAGGTCGCCAGCCTGATCCCGCTCTATGCCTGCACGGTGTTCACCGGCTTCACGATGGCCGGCGCCGGCATGACCAAGTACAACCTCACCCACGACCACCCCCACCGCCGGCGAGATCTCATCATGGCCGCCTGCTCCTTCGTGGCCAGCCTGATCGTGACGCTGATCTTCGTGGTCACCGAGTTCACCCGCGGCGCCTGGCTGGTGGTGTTCGCCATCCCGCTCATCGTCCTCGTCCTGACGCGGACCAACCGGCGCTACACGCTCGAGCGCAAGGTGCTGGACGAGGACGCCACGACCGAGTCGACGGCACCGCCGCATCTGAGGAATCACGTAGTGCTGGTGCTCGTCGACAGCCTCGACCTGGCGACCGCAAGGGCCGTCCAGCTTGCCCGCTCCCTGGTGCCCGAAGGCGAGGCGCGAGCCGTGCACTTCGTCATCGACCAGGCGCGTGCCGATGCCATGGCACATCAATGGGCGGAGGTCAACCGATGGAACATCCCGCTCGAGCTCGTCGAGTGCCCTGACCGGCGGATCATCCGAGCAGTCGTCGAGACGGCCTCGGACCTGGCGTCGGACGGGCGGACCGAGGTGACGCTGGTGCTACCCCGGCGCATCTACAAGGGCATCGCCAACCGTCTCCTGCATGCCAACACGGCGGATCGGATCGTGTCGGCGGTGGCGACCCTGCCGAACGTCAGCGCCACCATCGCGGCCTTCGACGTCAGCCGGCTGCTCAGCAGCCTGCAGAAGGAGGGGAAGCCGCGCCTCGCGACCGACGCGAAGGCGGGACAGTCGAGGGCGGGTGTGCGGGCCGAGCGCGCGGCGCGAGCCGTGCGAAACGAGCGGCCTTCGGACAAGATGGCACTCATGGAGGGGACCACGCCGATCGGTGAGCTCGAATGGCGCAAGCGGGCCACCGTCTGCGGGCGGATCCGGTCGGTCAGGGTTCAGCCTTGGTCAGGGGTCCAGTGCCTGGAGTGCACGATCGTCGACCGGACGGGCGCGATCAACATCGTGTTCCTCGGGCGGCGCCAGATTGCAGGCATGGCCGTCGGGGCGACCGTGATCATCGAGGGGATGGTCGGCAAGCACGAAGGGCGCCTGGCGATGATCAACCCCGCCTACGAGATCATCCTCCCCAAGAGCGAGGAGCGACCGGCGGTCTCCTGACGACGCCGGGTCGGGGCCGAGCGCCCCCGGCCCGCGGCATCGATGCCGCCGCCAGTGCCCGCGCCCACTACACGAAGACGCGGTTCGGGACGGTCGGGAGGTGGGCTCGTCGGTGGTGCCTGCGCCAGGAAGGCGGCACCGACATGGTCGGCGAGCGTCAGCGCCGCGAGCAGGCGGTCGGTCTCCGGCCACCGCTGCGCCCCGAAGCCGAGCACGAAGTACCCGAGCGCCTCCCCCTGCACCGTGACCGGCAGCTCCGCCCGCACGACCGGCTCGTCGGCGAGGATGTCGATCACTCCGTCGCGCCCGACGCGGGGCAGCGGTGGCTCCGCCGCCATCGCCTCGAAGGTGCAACTGTCGAGCGAGAGCAGGTTCCGCAACTGGGCGACGACAGACTCGATGACCCGGACCAGCTCCTCGCCACTGGCGATCAGAGCTGCCGCGGCACGCATGCTCGCCAGCTGCTCGCCGTCGCGCTCGACTCTGCGCCGGTAGCGCTTGGCGCGAAGTACCAGCTCCCCGCCGAGCACCGAGACGGCCGCCAGGACGATCGTCGTCTCGACGTCCTGCAAGCGGGCGATGTCCCAGCTCTGGTAGGGGACGGTGTCGAAGAACTCGAACCAGAAGGTGGCCGACAATGCCGCCACCGCAACACCCGCTCGTCGCTCGAGCACGCCGACGGCTGCGACCGAACCGACGAGGATCAGCGCCAGGTCGGCGTTGGGAATGCGGCTGCGGATGGGGATCCATGCCGCTGCCAGCCCGAGCGGGACGAGCAGCCCAGTCGCGAGCGCCCACCACGTCCGCCCGCCGCGGCCTCCGTGACCTCGCTGGCCGGCCCGGGTGCTCGCAGCGGCTGATTGCACGCCTACGTCCACTTCCATGAGAGTACCGCGCATCCGGTCAGGCTCGACGGGCCCGCATCCGGGCGCTAGGGTGACCGCCGACCTTTGGGGGGTCCGCCCGCGAGGGCTGTCGTCAGTCGTCGTCAGTTGGAGTGCACCGTGCTTGTCGATTCGGGTGCCCGTGATATCGGGGATACCTACCTCGCAGGGCCTCGCCGTGAGCGGCCCCGCCGCCGCACGACGATGTGGGTCGTCGTGCTGGTGATGTTGCTTGGCGCCGTGGCGGTCTCGGGCAGCATGAGCTCCGGCGCAGCGTCGGCCGCCACGCCGGGCGCCGCGTCGAGCTCAGGTTTGACGAGACCTCGCGTCCCGGGGTCCGGCGTCTATCTCGGCCTCGATCCTCAATATGCGCCCGGCAACAACGTCTCCAAGCAGGCGCTCTGGTTCCAGCACAAGATCGGGCGGACGCTGGCGATCGTCTCCTATTACATCCACTGGGGTCGGCAGCCCTCGTGGACCGAGATCGCCGTCACCGCCTCGCGGGCTCGATCCCGATGATCAACATGGACTGCGGTACCGCCGACTCCAAGATCGTCGCCGGTGACAGCGACTCGATGCTCCGATGGCTGGCCATCGGCTTCCGCAACTACGGCCAGCCTGTCCTCTTCCGCTGGTTCTGGGAGATGAACCTGACCAAGGTCGGTCGCCACCCGCGCTGCCTGGGGAGCTCCGGCGGGAGCGGCTATGTCGCCGCCTACCGCCACATCTGGACCATCTTCCACAGCGAGGGTGCCGACAACGTGGCGTTCGTGTGGGGGTTGAGCGATGCTCAGTCGGCGAAGAATCGTTTCGATACAACGTATTACCCGGGCAACTCGTACGTGGACTGGATCGCTGCCGACCTCTACGACAGGCCCAACCAGACCAAGCCGTGGGGCGAGCAGTTCGGGCCGTTCTACCGCTGGTGGTCCACCTACGCCCCGAGCAAGCCGATCATGCTCTCCGAGACCGGTGCGGTCGGGGCGCCGGCGCAAGCCTTGTGGCTCTCGCAGGTGGCGGCCGCCCTCTCCACCGCGGTTCCCGGCATCGCGGGGACGCCATTCACGCACGTCCATGCCGTCGTCTACGTCGACGCGGTGGACATCTACAACTACATCATCGGCGACAAGGGCGCCGGCTTCGACGAGTTCAGCAAGATCGGGCAGGAGCCCTACTTCTCGCAGATGGGCTGAGCAAAGCCCTAGACCGCCGGCGCTCGGGCCCGGCGTCCGGCCGTCACCAGCACCGCCAGCGCCGCGGTGGCGACGCCGGACGCGAGCACGGTGGCTCTCGCCCCGAAGGCAGCCACCATCGGGCCGCCGAGGGCGATCGTCACGCTTGTGACGACGCTAGTCATGGCGAACCAGCCGGCCGCCCCGGCAGCAAGCTCCCGCTCGGAGAGCGCCTGCTGCAGGGCCGTCGTCGTGACCGCCGGGTAGGGAGCGAAGACGAAGCCGCCGACGAGCATCCCGACGCAGACGACCGCCGGGATGCTGGTGGCGCCGACCACGACGACCGCCAATCCCCAACCTGCGACGACGACGACCGCGAACAGCTCGACCCGCTTGATCACCCGCGTGCCGGCGAGCACGCCGCCGACGAGGGAGCCGATGCCGAAGGTGCCCCAGATGACACCGAACAGTCTGGAGCCGGCGTGGAGGTCGGTGCGCACGAAGATCGGGAGGGCGGTCTCCAGCGGACCGTAGAGGCCGTAGAAGACGACAGTCAGGGCAAGCAGCCACCCGACGAGCGGACGGCGCACGAGCGCCCGCAGCCGGACCCGCTCCTCGGGTCCTTCCTCGGCAGGGGTGGAAGGAGGCAGCCGCAACGCCGCCCACAGGAGTGCCGTGAAGCATCCGGCATCGATGGCGATCACGCTCGCTGCCCCGATGACAGCGACGAGCACGCCGCCCACCGCCGGCCCGAGCAGCGTGAGCATCACCATCTCACTCGTGTTGACGAGCGAGTTCGCCCCGAAACGAAGCTCTTCCGGCACATGGCGAGCCACCACGCTGACGAACCCGCTGCGCCCGATCACGGTGAACAACGAGGAGGCGGCTAGCAGGGCCGTGTAGAGCGCCAGCGGAAGGCTGCCTGCGAAATACAACCCGGCGATACAGGCCAGCCCGGCCATCCTCGTGACGCAGTCGGCGACGAGCAGCCGCCGCAGGCTCACGCGAGCCAGCCGGCTTGCGAGCATCAGCCCGACGAGGGTTCCCGGCAGTGCGTACGCCGCCAGCGCCAAGCCGACCGCGTATGGGCGCTCCGCCGGCCGAGCCAGCTGCAGCGCCAACCACGCCACCGCCACGTAGCCGGCACCGTCGCCGAGACAGGTCACCGTCTCGCCGACGAGCAGGCGGCGGAAGGGGGCGATCGCCAGAGCGTGCCGGTAGGCAGCGAAGTGCCCTCCCCCTGGAAGATCGGCCATCTGCTAGGCCGTCTTCTCCCACACCGACACGTGCGACATGCTCTCGGCGGTGAAGGGCTCCCGCCTCCATCCCGCCCAGCGCTCACGCAGACGCATCCCGCCCAGCTTCGCCATCAGGTCGAGCTCAGCCGGCCAGACGTAGCGGAAGGGGATCGAGAGTTGTTCCACACGCCCCTCCTGCAATCGGTAGTGGTGCGACACGAGCCCCTGCTTGAGCACGTCGTACTCGTCGATGCCGAGATGTGTCGGCGTCACGGTGAAGGGCCGGAAGGTCTCGCCCGGGGGAAGCCGTTGCAGATCTGGCAGTCCGGTCTCGACGACGAAGCAGCCGCCCGGCTGGAGGTGCGTGCCCACGTTGACGAAACAAGCCACCTGCTCGTCCTGCGAACACAGGTTCATGATCGTGTTGAACACGAGGTAGGCGAGCTTGTAGGTCCCCTCCCCGGCAGTGCTGGCGAAGTCGCCGATCACGACGGGGATCTCGGCGCCTCCCGGCTTGGCCCGCATGCGCGCCACCATCGCCTCGGAGAGGTCGATGCCCGACACGGCTACGCCCCGGGCGGCCAGAGGAACCGCAATCCGTCCGGTGCCGATGCCGAGCTCGAGCACGGGTCCGCCCGCGGCCAGCTCGGCGAGGAAGTCGACCGCCGACCTGACGGCCTCCGCCGCGCCCATCTCTCCCAGGTCGTCGTCGTAGGTGGCGGCAACCTGCTCATCGAAGTAGTCGTGAGGCACGGCCGCCACTCTGCCATCGAATGAGCGGAAAGTCCCGATCTCGTGCGCAGCAGCACACGTAGAGCGGCGGTTGCTGCACAACGGATGACGCCCCTTTAACCGGCTCGGCGCACGGGCGCCGGTGGCGGAGGTGTTGCAAGCCGAGTAGCTCGGCTGCTTTCTTGGGTAGTACCAGCCCGGTGTCACCTATCTTGACGACGAGCCATGGCCCGAAGTACGCCCGGCTGGGGATGCTCCTGCTCGAGCATCTCGGCGCCCGGTTGCACGAGGACGGCCTCCCGAGCGCTGCCGGCGGGGCCGAGGACCCGGACAAGAAGCAGAGCGCCGAGCGACTGGTGGACGAGCTGCAGGCACTCGGCCCGACGTTCGTCAAGCTCGGCCAGTTGCTCTCCACCCGCTCGGACATGCTGGCTCCCGAATACACCTCCGCCCTGGCAAGGCTGCGGGACAAGGTGGAGCCGATGGCCGCCGGCGAGGCGGAGCGGATCGTGGCCGAGGAGCTCGGGGTGACGGTCTCGAGAGCCTTCGGGAGCTTCGAGGCAAAGCCTGTCGGCTCGGCGTCGCTAGGCCAGGTGCACCGCGCCACGCTGCGGGACGGACGTGCCGTCGCCGTCAAGGTCCAGCGCGCAGGCGTCCGCACAGCCGTCGCCGAGGACATGGAGGTGATCTCCGAGCTCGTTGACTGGCTCGACGCGCACAGCTCGACCGTCCAGCGCTACGGGCTGCGGGGGATGGTGGCTCGCTTCCGCCAGTCGCTGATGGCCGAGCTCGACTACCGCGCCGAGGCTGCGAACCTGCGGGTGGTCGGGGCCCAGATCGAGCGGTACGACCGGCTGCTGATACCGCAGCCGATCGACGACTACTGCACGTCGACCGTGTTGACCATGGACTACGTGCCAGGCCGCAGCGTGGGCGCCCTCAGCCCGCTGGTGCTGGCCGAGGTCGATGGCGCCCCACTGGCGCGGGACCTCTTCGGCGCCTACCTCGACCAAGTCCTCGTGCACGGCCTCTTCCATGCCGACCCTCATCCGGGCAACGTGATCCTGACGCCCGATCACCGGCTGGCGCTCGTCGACTTCGGCCAGGTGGAGCACTTGGCGCCGGACACGCGCGAGAACCTGCTGCGGTTGCTCTTGGCCGTCGCCGAGGGCAGCTCGCCGCAAGCCGCCGATGCGCTGGAACAGCTGGGCGAACCTCTCGAAGACTTCGACAGGGCGGCGCTGCGGGCGCGAGTAGCCGACGTGGTGATGCCGATCCAGGGGGCTCGGATCGAGGACGTGCAGATCGGTCGGGCGATCGGCGATCTCGCTCGGGCCGGCGTAGACAGCGGGCTGCGACCTCCCGCCCAGCTGTCCCTGGTGGCCAAGGCGATGCTCAACCTCGACGAGATCGCCGAGCGGCTGGACCCCGGCTTCGTGCCGGGAGACGCCGTGCGCGCCCATGCCGCTCACATCATGCGCCATCGGATGCTGGAGGCGGCCTCTCCCGGGCGGATGCTGGCAGGGGCGCTCGACGCCAAGCAGTTCCTCGAGAACCTGCCCAACCGGCTGAACAAGGTGATCGACGCGCTGGCCGAAGGCAGCTTCACGGTCAACGTCGAGGGCGTGGACGAGGCCGAGCTGATGCGTGGGGTGCAGAAGCTGGCCAACCGGGGAGCGACCGGGGTGGTGATCGCGGCGCTTGTGCTCGCAGCTGCCATCTTCGCGTCCGCCAAGGTCGGTCCCCGTGTCTGGGGGTACCCGCTGCCCACGATCGTGCTGCTGGCGCTGGCGCTGCTCGCCTCGATCTGGCTGGTCGTCGGCATCGTGCGCAGCGACCTGCCACAACGCAAGCGGCGGGAGCTGCGCTAGGTGCGGCTTATCGGGACTGGCCGTCACCCGCCATCGGCCACCCCGCCCCGTGCCGACCATTCCTCACGTCGTGCCGAAGTAGCGATCTCCGAAATCCCCGAGACCCGGCAGGATGTACTTCTTGTCGTTCAGCTCCCGGTCGATGCTCGCCGTGACCACCCGGACGTCCGGATGCTCGGCGGCGAGCGCTCGTAATCCCTCCGGCGCGGCTACGACGCAAGCGAGCCGCACCGACTCGGCCGCCTGCTCCTTCAGCACGTCGACAGTGGCGATCGCCGAGCCGCCGGTCGCCAGCATCGGATCGAGCACGATCACCTCGGCCGATGCGAGGTGCCTCGGCAGCTTCTGGTAGTAGTTGCGGGCGATCGCCGTCTCCTCGTCGCGCTCAAGCCCGACGAAGCCGACCCGGCTGCCGGGGACCATGTCGCTCATCGCGTCGAGCATCGCGAGGCCCGCTCTGAGCACCGGGACGAAGATCACGGTGCGCTCGAGCTCGACGCCGCGTGCCCGCTCGAGGGGGGTCTCGACTTGCACCTCCACCGTCGGCAGGTCCGCCAGCACGTGCAGCGCAAGGATCCCGCTTATCAAGCGGGCGTGGTGACGGAAAGCGTCCGTCCCCGTAGCGGCGCTCCTCAATGCCGTGAGCGACGTGGCGGCGAGCGGATGGTCGACTGTCACGACGCCCGGAAAGGTCTCGCTCATCGGCCAGGCAGCGTACCCGGCGGCGGGCGCGGCGGTAGGGTGCGGCATCTCGGCGATGGTCCCGACCATCCCGACAAAGCCCACAATCTCGACAAGGAGAAGGAGGATCGGGAGTGGTCGACGTCGATTGGGTGGCGCTGCGGGCGGCTGCCACGGCTGCCGCCTCCCACGCGTACGCCCCCTACTCGCGCCTTCGAATCGGTGCCGCAGGCCTGACCGATGCCGGCGCCACCGTCACCGGCTGCAACGTCGAGAACGCTTCTTACGGCCTGACCCTTTGCGCAGAGTGCGGTCTCGTCTCCGCCCTCCACTCGAGCGGCGGGCGCCGGCTCACCCACGTCAGCGTCGTGGCCGGCGACGGCGCCCCGATCCTTCCCTGCGGCCGGTGCCGCCAATTGCTGTTCGAGGCCGGCGGCCCGGACCTGCTCCTCGACGGCGACGCCGGGGCGAGGCGGTTGGGGGATCTGCTGCCGGAGGGTTTCGCGGGGGATGAGGTGACGGCTCGCCGTGACGGTTGAGGACGTCGCGGCGGTGGAGATGATCAAGGCCAAGCGCGACGGCTTGCCGCTGCCCGCCGACGCCATCCGTCGCCTGATCGACGCCTACACCCGCGGCGAGGTGGCGCACGAGCAGATGTCGGCGCTGTTGATGGCGATCTACTTCCGCGGCCTCAGTGCCGACGAGCTCGCCGCCTGGACGGCGGCGATGATCGATTCGGGCGAGCGACTGGACCTCCGGAGCGTCGGTCGCCCGACCGTCGACAAGCACTCGACCGGCGGCGTCGGCGACAAGGTGTCCCTGATCCTGGCACCGCTCGTGGCGCGCTGCGGTGCCGCGGTGCCCCAGCTCTCGGGCCGTGGCCTCGGCCATACCGGGGGGACGCTCGACAAGCTCGAGTCGATCCCCGGCTACCGCGCCAACCTCACGAACGACGAGATGATCCGCGTCCTCTCAGATGTCGGGTGCGTGATCTGCGGTGCTGGCGAAGGACTGGCGCCGGCGGACCGCCTCCTGTACGCCCTGCGCGATGTCACCGGTACGGTCGAGTCGGTACCGCTCATCGCCAGCTCGATCATGTCGAAGAAGATCGCCGAGGGAACCTCTGCCCTCGTCCTCGACGTGAAGGTCGGTCGCGGCGCCTTCATGCGGGACCTGGGATCGGCACGGCTCCTGGCCGAGACGATGGTCTCGCTCGGCAACCAGTACGGCGTGCGCACGTCGGCCGTCCTCACGAGGATGGACGCGCCGCTCGGCAGGGCCGCGGGCAACGCCGTCGAGGTCCACGAGTCGCTGGAGACGCTTGCCGGGCGTGGGCCCGCCGACCTCGTCGAGGTGACCCTGGCGCTCGCCCGCGAGATGCTCTCGCTCGCCGGCTTGGCGGTCGATCCAGCCGGGGTGCTGGCTTCGGGGGAGGCCCTGCCGACCTTCCGGGCGATGATCACGGCACAGGGAGGCGACCTTGACGCCGCGCAGCCGGAGGCGCCACAGCGGGAGGTCGTGGCCGCTCCCACCTCCGGGTACATCACCGATCTCGACGCACTGGCGGTCGGGATCGCCGCCTGGCGTCTAGGGGCGGGGCGGTCCCGCAAGGAGGACCCGGTGTCCGCACCGGCCGGCGTCATCTGCCTCCGCAAGCCGGGAGAGCCCGTCGAGGAGGGAGAGCCGGTGCTCGAGCTTCTCACCGAGGAGTCCGCCCGCCTGGAGCCGGCCAGGCGAGCCCTGCAGGGGGCTTTCGGGATCGGCCCCGAGCCCCCCGACCTTGCACCTATGGTGATCGAGGTGATCCGACCATGAGCCTCGTCGAGCCGCCGCCCACGCTGGAGCAGATCCGAGCGCTGCCCAAGGTCCTGCTGCACGACCACCTGGACGGGGGGCTGCGGCCGGCGACGGTCGTCGAGCTCGCCGAGGACATCGGCTACCGGGGGCTTCCGACCACCGATGCGGGGGAGCTCGCCGAGTGGTTCACGACCGGGTCGAACCAGGGAGACCTGGAGCTCTACCTGGAGGGCTTCGCCCACACGGTGGCTGTCATGCAGACCCGCCAGGCGCTGACCCGAGTGGCGGCGGAGTGCGCCGAGGACCTGGCGGCGGACGGTGTGGCCTACGCCGAGGTTCGTTTTGCGCCGGAGCTGCACGTGAACCGGGGCCTGTCGCTCGACGACGTCGTCGAGGCGGTGCTCGAAGGGTTCCGGATCGGCAGCGCCGGGCGGGACATCCGCGTCAACGGGCTGCTGACCGCGATGCGCACGGCGGACCGATCGCTCGAGATCGCCAAGACCGCGGTGCGCTTCCGCGACGTAGGGATCGTCGGCTTCGACATCGCCGGCGCCGAGGCGGGCAGCCCTCCAACGGAGCACCTGGAGGCGTTCCACTACGTCCAGCGAGAGAACTTCCACATCACGATCCACGCCGGCGAGGCCTTCGGGCTGCCGTCGATCTGGCAGGCGCTGCAGATCTGCGGCACCGACCGGCTCGGGCACGGTGTCCGCATAGTCGACGACATCGAGCGCGGACCGGAAGGCCCGAAGCTCGGGAGGCTGGCGAGCTACGTACGGGACCGCAGGGTGCCCCTCGAGATGTGCCCCACCTCGAATGTCCAGACCGGGGCCACGGCGACGCTGGCGGAGCACCCGATCGGGCTCCTCCGCCAGCTGCAGTTCCGTGTGACGGTGAACACCGACAACCGCCTGATGAGCGGGGTCTCCCTGTCGAGCGAGCTCGCCGCCCTCGTCGAGACGTTCGGCTACCGGCTGTGGGATCTGCGATGGCTCACCCTCAACGCCATGAAGAGCGCCTTCGCCCATTTCGACGAGCGCTTGAGGATCATCAACGAGGTGATCAAGCCCGGTTTCGACAAGGCGGGCGCGCAGCAGCCGCTGCTCCCTTGAGGCGGCGCTACCGTGCCACCTATGGAGACCCGGTCGAGGACGCTGCCGGCGATGTTCGGCTCGGCGGTATCTGCCCACATCGCCGGAGATTTGGTCGCCTCCGACGCCGCCCTCCGGCAGCTGATGGCCGGCCTGCCCGGTGTGGACCAGGTCGGTGCGGAGGCGCGCGCCGCCACCCTTGCGACTCGCTCCATCAAGAAGTCTTCGAAACTCTTCGCCATCGACACCGCCATCCGCATGGTCGACCTCACGACCCTCGAAGGCGCCGACACCCCCGGCAAGGTGAAGGCGATGTGCGCCAAGGCGCGGCGTCCTGACCCTGCGGACCCCGCCGTGCCACCCGTCGCCGCCGTCTGCGTCTACCCCGACCTTGTATCGGTCGCAAAGAAGGAGCTTGCGGGCTCCAGTGTGGCCGTCGCCTCGGTTGCCACCGCCTTCCCGTCGGGGCGGGCGCCGCTCGCCGTGAAGCTGGAGGACGTGCGGGCGGCGGTAGCCGACGGCGCCGATGAGATCGACATGGTGATCGACCGCGGCGCCTTCCTCGCAGGCCAGTACTCGAAGGTCTACGAGGAGGTCCGCCTGGTGCGCGAGGCATGCGGGGGTGCTCACCTGAAGGTGATCCTGGAGAGCGGCGAGCTCGCCACCCTCGACAACGTGGCGAGAGCGTCGTGGCTGGCGATGCTCGGCGGCGGAGACTTCATCAAGACCTCCACCGGGAAGGTGAGCCCGGCGTCGCAGCTCCCGGTTGCGCTGGTGATGCTGTCGGCAGTGCGCGACTTCGCCGACGCGACGGGCAGGCAGGTGGGGGTCAAGGTGGCCGGTGGCATACGGACAACCAAGGACGCCATCCGCTACCTCGTGCTCGTCAACGAGACGGCAGGACCTTCCTGGCTCGACCCCGGGCTGTTCCGGATCGGTGCCTCCAGCCTCCTCAACGACCTGCTGATGCAACGGAGCAAGCAACTGACCGGCGCCTACGCCGGGCCCGACTACTTCACGCTCGATTGAGCATCAGACGAAGCGGACCAAGGGGATCCAGCATGGGAACCGACCTCGCCACGAGCGCCATCTTCGACTACGCGCCGGCGCCCGAGTCGCGCGACATCGTCCGCATCCAGCCGCGCTACGGGCTGTTCGTCGGCGGAGGCTTCGTGGAACCGAGGAGCGGCCGCTATCTCAGCACCGTCGATCCGGCGACGGAGGAGCCTCTGGCAGAAGTTCGCCGAGGCCGGCGAGGAGGACGTCGACGTGGCGGTGGGGGCGGCCAGGGAAGCCTTCGAGAACGTCTGGGGCAAGATGCCCGGGCGGGAGCGGGCCAAGTACCTCTACCGCATCGCCCGCCTGTTGCAGGAGCGCTCGCGCGAGTTCGCGGTGCTCGAGAGCATCGACAACGGCAAGCCGATCCGTGAGTCGCGCGACGTCGACGTGCCGCTCGCGGCGGCACACTTCTTCTACCACGCCGGCTGGGCGGACAAGCTGGAGCACGCCGGGCTCGGCGCTTCGCCGCGACCGCTCGGGGTCGCCGGCCAGGTGATCCCCTGGAACTTCCCGTTGCTGATGGCCGCCTGGAAGCTGGCCCCGGCACTGGCTGCAGGCAACTGCTGCGTGTTGAAGCCCGCAGAGACGACCCCGCTGTCCGCCCTGCTGCTGGCAGACGTCCTGCAGCAGGCCGAGCTCCCCGCCGGCGTGGTCAACATCGTGACGGGAGCGGGCGCGACGGGCGCAGCGCTCGTCTCGCACCCGGGCATCGACAAGGTCGCCTTCACCGGCTCGACGGAGGTCGGGAGGCAGATCCGCACGGCGCTCGCCGGCACGGGTCGCCGGCTGACCCTCGAGCTCGGCGGCAAGGCTGCGAACATCGTCTTCGAGGATGCCCCCATCGATCAGACCGTGGAAGGGATCGTCAACGGGATCTTCTTCAACCAGGGGCAGGTCTGCTGCGCCGGATCGAGGTTGTTGGTGCAGGAGTCGATCGCCGAGGTGGTGGTCGAGCGGCTGCAGCGACGGATGCAGACCCTGCGGGTGGGGGACCCCCTCGACAAGAACACCGACGTGGGGGCGATCAACTCGCTCGCCCAGCTGACGAAGATCCGGGAGCTGAGCGAGAGCGGCGAGTCCGAAGGAGCGGAGCGGTGGTCGCCGCAGTGCTCCTTGCCCGAGCGGGGATGGTGGTTCGCCCCGACGATCTTCACCGGCGTGAGCCAGTCGCACCGCATCGCCAGGGAGGAGATCTTCGGCCCGGTCCTGTCGGTGCTCACCTTCCGGACACCGGCGGAAGCGGTGGCGAAGGCCAACAACACCCCCTACGGCCTGTCGGCCGGCGTGTGGACCGAGAAGGGGAGCCGGATCCTCTGGATGGCCGAGCAGATGAGGGCGGGCGTGGTGTGGGCGAACACCTTCAATCGTTTCGATCCGGCGAGCCCCTTCGGCGGGTACAAGGAGTCCGGGTTCGGCCGCGAGGGTGGCCGCCACGGTCTGGAGGCGTACCTCGATGTCTGACAACGGTGTCGAGCCAGGTGCGTCCGCGGCTCGTCTCGACGTCCGCAAGACCTACAAGCTCTACCTGAACGGGGCCTTCCCGCGTTCGGAGTCCGGTCGTAGCTACGAGGTGCGTGCCGCCGACGGGACCTTCCTCGCGAACGCCGCAATGGCCTCCCGCAAGGACCTGCGGGATGCGGTGGTGGCGGCGCGCGAGGCGTTCGGAAAGTGGAGGGGTGCCACGGCGTACAACAGGGGCCAGGTCCTCTACCGGGTCGCAGAGGTGCTCGAGGGCCGGCGGTCGCAGTTCGAGTCCGGGGTCGGGGCGGCCGAGGGTCTGTCGCCGGAGGAGGCGCAGCGGGTCGTCGGGGCGGCGATCGATCGCTTGGTCTGGTACGCGGGATGGGCCGACAAGTTCGCCCAGGTCGCCGGATCCGCCAATCCCGTTGCCGGGCCTTACTTCAACTTCAGCCTGCCCGACCCGACCGGGGTGGTCGGGGTCGTGGCCCCCCAGGAGTCGAGCCTGCTCGGTCTGGTCAGCGTCGTCGCGCCGGTGATCGTCACCGGCAACTGCGCCGTCGTGATCGCCAGCGAGCGGCGCCCACTGCCGGCGGTCGATCTCGGAGAGGTGATGGCAACTTCGGACCTGCCCGCAGGCGTTGTCAACCTGTTGACCGGTCGCACGGCAGAGCTGGCGCCGGTGCTGGCGGCGCACATGGACGTCAACGCCCTCGACCTCTGCGGTGTGGATGGTGGCGAGGTGAGAGCGGAGCTGGAGCGGGCGGCGGCGCAAAACCTGAAGCGGGTCCTGCTCGGCGGAGAGGCGGACGAGGAATGGGAGGCGGACCCGGGGACGTCCCGCATGAAGGCGTTCGTCGAGGTGAAGACCGTCTGGCACCCGGTCGGCGTGTGACCCTGGTCGACGGCTGATCCTGCCGCCCGAGCGTCGGGTGCGCTCGGTCGGGCATCGTCGGCGAAGCCTCGGCGACGATTTGCGGCAGCGCCCCGCGCAGGAGGCTACGTTACGGACGGATAACGCCTCTGACATGACAATTCCGCACGAACCGGACATCGGAGCAATCCGGAGGGGGTCGACAAGCAACATGAGCATCAGGATCATCAAGGGCAGGAAGGCGGCGAGTCTCGTCGCTGTGGTTCTCGCCTCTGCGGCTCTCGCAGCCTGCGGCAGCAACGCGGGCAGCGGCGGCACCACCACGAGCACCACCGCTGGTGCCGGCAACAGCGGTACGACCACGACCACGAGCGGCGGGCCCTCGTTCCTCGCCTGTGAGGTCACCGACACCGGGGGCATCAACGACCGCTCGTTCAACCAGTCCGCCTGGGCGGGCCTGCAGCAAGCCCAGAAGCAGGACCCGAGCATCAGCATCAAGTACCTCCCGTCGAGCGCGGTGAGCGAGTACACGCCCAACATCAACACCTTCCTCGGCGAGCACTGCGGCATCATCGTCACGGTCGGGTTCGACATGGGAGCAGCGACCGGGAGCGCCGCCAAGGCCAACCCGAGCGAGAAGTTCGCCATCGTCGACTGCACGCCGGCCGGTTGCAGCTACTCGCCGGGCCTCACGAACATCGACAGCCTCTCCTACGAGACCAACCAGAGCGCCTTCCTCGGCGGCTACATCGCGGCCTCGATGAGCAAGACAGGGACGGTCGGCACCTTCGGTGGACAGAACATCCCGCCGGTGACGATCTACATGGACGGCTGGGCGGCCGGAGTCCTCTACTACGACCAGCACAACAACAAGTCGGTCAAGGTCCTCGGCTGGACGCCCGCACCCGGCAACCGCGCCAACGGGCAGTTCAACGGCACGGGCGAGTTCACCAACGACTTCACCAACGAGGGCAAGGGCCAAACCGACACGGCATCGCTGATCGCCCAGGGCGCCGACATCATCTTCCCCGTGGCAGGTGCCGTCGGGCTAGGTGCAGTAGCGGCCGTCAAGGCCGCCAACTCGGCCGGCAAGTCGGTCGCCATGGAGTGGGTGGACACCGACGGCTGCATCTCGGACGCCACTGATTGCTCGCTGTTCATCACGAGCGTGGAGAAGGGCATCACCGTGTCGGTCGAGGGAGCGGTGATGGCAGCCGCCAAGGGCACCTTCAAGGGCGGCACCTACGTCGGCACGCTGAAGAACAACGGCGTCGGCATCGCCCCCTACCACGACTGGGCGAGCAAGGTCCCGTCGTCGCTGCAGAGCGAGATCACGACGCTCACCCAAGGGATCGAGAGCGGGTCTATCTCGGTCGACCCGACCACCTACCCGAACTACAAGACCTTGGGATGAGCTCGGCTGAGCTCGGCCGTTCGGGCACGGGCCAGCCGTGAAGCTCGAGCTGCAGGGAGTCACCAAGCGTTTCGGGTCGCTCGTCGCCAACGACTCCGTCGACTTGACCGTCGAGGAAGGGGAGATCCACTGCCTCCTCGGTGAGAACGGGGCCGGCAAGAGCACCCTCATGAACGTCGTCTTCGGGCTGCTGCGCCCCGACGCGGGTGAGATCCGCGTCGGGGGGCTGCCCGTGAGGATCGGCAGTCCCCGCGACGCTGTGCGCGCCGGGATCGGCATGGTCCACCAGCACTTCATGCTCGTGCAGGTCTTCACGGCTGCGGAGAACGTGATGCTGGGCGACGAGCCGACGCGGGGCCGGGTGTTCTTCGACCGCCGCAAGGCTGCCGAGGACGTCCGGCGCCTCTCCACCGAGTACGGGTTGGAGGTGCCGCCCGAAGTCTTGGTCGAGAACCTGCCGGTCGGTATCCAGCAGCGCGTCGAGATACTGAAGGCGTTGCAGCGCGAGGCCAAGGTGCTGATCCTCGACGAGCCGACCGCCGTCCTCACGCCCCAGGAGACCGAGGCCCTCTTCAAGATCATGAGGTCGCTGGCGAGGTCCGGGAGATCGATCGTCTTCATCACCCACAAGCTGAAGGAGGTCCTTGCCGTCGCCGATCGGATCACGGTGATGCGCCTCGGGAAGGTGATCGGGACGACCACACCGGCAGAGGCCGACGAGCGGCAGCTGGCATCGATGATGGTCGGCCGGTCGGTCGAGCTCGTCGTGCACAAGGAACCGCCCAAGATCGGCGAGCGGATGCTCGAGATCCGCAACCTGACGGTCCGTGACGACCGCGGCCTGGTGGTCGTGGACGATCTCGACCTCGACGTGCGTGCGGGCGAGATCGTCGCGCTCGCAGGTGTCCAGGGCAACGGGCAGACCGAGCTCGTCGAGGCGATCAACGGCCTTCGCGCTCCCGAGACCGGCACCATCACCGTGGACGGGCGGGACCTCACGCATTCCTCGCCGTACAAGGTGATCCACGCCGGCGTCGCCCACGTCCCGGAGGACCGGCAGCACGATGCGCTGGTCCTGCCGATGTCGATAGCCGACAACCTGGTGCTGGACATGTACGGTGACTCGCCCTTCGCCAAGCGCGCCTCTCGCGACCTGGCGGCCGTGCGGAGGAATGCAGAGCAGAAGATCAAGGATTTCGACATCCGTGTGGGCGCCGGTTCGGGCGACGATCCGGTCAGCTCCCTGTCGGGAGGCAACCAGCAGAAGGTCGTCTTGGCGCGTGAGCTGTCGCGGCCGATCAAGGTGCTCGTTGCATCGCAGCCCACCCGCGGCCTCGACGTCGGCTCGATCGAGTACGTCCATCGACGGATCGTGGCCGAACGCGACAAGGGCGTGGCGGTGCTGATCGTGTCGTCGGAGCTCGACGAGGTGCTGGCGCTCGGGGACCGGATCGCCGTGATCTACCGGGGTCGCATCACGGGCATCGTCGGCCCGAGCATCGGCCGCGATGCGATCGGCTTGCTGATGGCCGGATCGACGCTGGAGGGCGAGGGCGGTCTGGCCGCCGCTGCCGGCCCCGCCGCCGCCCCCGCCAACGCCGGAGCCGCCCGCAGTGGCGAGAGCCGCTATCCGGAAGGTCCAGCCACATGACCGAGCGCCACGGAGTTACAGCGCTCGGAGAGCCACCGGCCGACACGCTCCAGACTCTGGCGGACCGAGAGGATTCGTCCGGAACCCGCATGCCGCCCTGGGCGAGACGGCTCACGGAGGCCAACGCCTTCGTCTCGACGATCTGCGCACTCTTCGCCGGTCTCGTGGTCGGGGCGATCCTGATCCTCGTCACCACACCGGCCGTGCTGCAGGCTTGGGGGCACCTGACCTCGCATCCGGGTCATGCCTTCTCGCTGTCCTGGCAGACGGTCGCCAGCGCCTATTCGGCGATGATCGAAGGGTCGATCGTCAACCCGCACACGCTCGGTCACGCCATCAGCAGCGGCAAGGGATGGGACGCCGCCTTCACGCCGATCTCCGAGACGCTCGTCAGCGCTACCCCGCTGATCCTCGCCGGCACCGGAGTAGCTCTCGGCTTCTCGACCGGAGTGTTCAACATCGGCGGCCAGGGCCAGGTGATCCTCGGAGCGGTCGCCGCCCTCTGGGTCGGGACCAACGTCTCGTTGCCGATCGGCATCCACCTTCCGCTGGTGATCATCGCCGGCGCCGTCGGGGGAGCGATCGGTGGGTTCGTTCCCGGCTTCCTGAAGGCGCGGACGGGCGCCCACGAAGTGATCACCACGATCATGCTCAACTACGTCGTCCTCGACCTCCTCACATGGTTCCTGTCGATCGCGCCGTTCCAGGAGCCGCACCAGACAAACGCGGTGTCGAAGATCATGCCGACGACAGCGCAGATGCCGCACCTGTTCGGGGCGGGGCTGCGCGTCAACCTCTCGCTGGTCGTCGCCCTCGCCATGGCCGCACTGACGTCGTGGTTCATGCGGCGGAGCAGGCTCGGGTTCGCGTTCAAGCTCACCGGCCTGAACCCTGACGCAGCTCGGACTGCCGGGGTAGACATCCGCCGCGTCACGATCCTCGTCATGATGCTCTCCGGCGCCCTCGTAGGTATGGCCGGAATGGCCACGCTCTCAGGCACTGACTTCCAGATGGACCTCGTTTACGGGGGGAACCTCGGTTTCGACGCCATAACCGTGGCGCTCCTCGGTCGCAACAAGCCAGGCGGCGTGGTGCTCGGATCGCTCCTGTTCGCCGCGCTCATCACCGGCGGCCGCCAGATGCAGGCCTACACCGGAGTGCCAACGGACCTGACGACGATCATCCAGGCGATCGTCGTGTTCTTCGTGGCGACGCCGGCGCTGGTGCGTGAGGTCTTCCGGCTGCGGGCGAGCGGGCTGGGGCTGACGCGCGTCGGCGCCAGCTGGGGATCGATGGGCGGGAGCGCCGCAGGAGGGCTCGAGGAGTAATGGCGAGCGTGTCCGTCCCGCGATCATCCGCGCAGGGCCGCCCGAGCCGAAGGCGACCGAGTCCGCCCGTGCCGGCCGCATCGAGCTCGGACGCCGCCGTGGCATGGCGGTGTTTCTCGCCCTGCTGTCGCTGCTGATGTTCTTCGGCCTCGGCCTGAACCAGCCTGCAGCCGAGAAGACGACATTCGCTCTGTCTGCACCCCCCGCGTTCCACGTACCGAACCTCATCATGCCCGTGCGCTGGACGTCGATCGCATTGGCAGTCGCCTGTGCCGCCGTGGCCGCATGGTTGTACACCTGGCGGCGCGACAAGGGAGTGTTCGCCATCTTCTTCGTCGGGATCGCCCTTTTCATGTGGGACTTCTTGATGTGGGCGGCAAGGGGAGGATCGCTCAACTTCGAGCAGCTGCTGATCGAGTCCTTGATCTCGACCACTCCGCTCGTGTTCGGGTCCCTCTCGGGCGTGATGTGCGAGCGCTCGGGCGTGATCAACATCGCCATCGAGGGCCAGTTCCTGGCGGGAGCGTTCCTCGGGGCGATGATCGGCTCGTACACCGGCGACCTGTGGCTCGGTCTGCTCTGCGGGGCGGCGGCGGGCGCCGTGTTCGGAGCCTTGCTCGCCTTCTTGTCGCTGCGTTACCAGGCCGACCAGATCATCATCGGGGTGGTGATCGTGGCCTTGTGCACGGGCCTCACGAACTTCCTCACGCTGCAGGTCCTCTCGCCGTACCAGCAATCGCTCAACAGCCCCAACACCTTCAGGGTGTGGGCGATCCCGCTGCTCTCGAAGATCCCCATCATCGGTCCGCTGCTGTTCAACCAGAACCTGTTCGTGTACCTCGCCGCGATCCTCGTCGTGGTGGTCCACGTGGCGCTCTTCAAGACCCGCTGGGGACTGCGCGTGCGCTCGGTCGGCGAGTTCCCTCGGGCGTCGGAGACGGTCGGTTTGCGGGTGCTGCGCACCCGGTACATCAACGTGATCCTGGGCGGAGTGATCGCCGGCATCGGCGGGGCCTCGTTCACCATCGGATCGAACGGAGTCTTCGCCGCCGGGATGAGCGCCGGGCTCGGCTTCGTCGCCCTGGCGGCCATGATCTTCGGCCGCTGGCGCCCCTTCGGCGCACTCGGGGCGGCGCTGCTGTTCGGGTTCGCACAGTCGCTGGAGAGCTTCCTGCAGCTGTTCAACGTCGGCATTCCCGGCACCGCCGCCTCACCGTTCCTGTCGATGACCCCCTATGTCATCACGATCGTCGTCGTCTCCGGCCTCGTCGGTCGGGTGCGACCGCCCGCCGCCGACGGCCAGCCCTACAGGCGCGAGTAAGGCTCGTGGACCCTTACGAACAGGCCGCTGCCTCGGCCGAGGCGGTTGCGGCGCTGACCAAGCAGGACCGCCACGAGGTGGCGATAGTTCTCGGCTCGGGGTGGTTGCCCGCCGCCGAGGCGATCGCCGCCCTATCCGAGCGGGACCCGGTCGACGTCGACTACGGCGAGCTGGGGGGGTTCCCGGAGCCGACGGTGCCCGGCCACGCCGGGCGCGCCCGCTCGGTGCAGCTGGGGGGCAGGCAGGTGCTGGTCTTCATGGGCCGCGTCCACGCCTACGAGGGCCATGGCCCGGCAACGGTCGTGCACGGAGTCCGCACCGCCGTCGCCGCCGGCTGCGCAACGGTGATGCTCACCAACGCCGCCGGCGGGCTGCGGCTCGACTACCACGTCGGCCAGGCTGTGCTGATCGGCGACCACATCAATCTGACGGGGCTGTCGCCGCTTACCGGAGCGCCACCCCCGGCCGGCTACAGCTCGCGCTTCGTCGACCTGACGAACCTCTACTCGCCGGCGCTGCGTGCCTCGGCGAGGGAGCTCGATCCTTCGCTCGTCGAAGGCGTATACGCGGCGCTCCCCGGCCCGCACTACGAGACGAGGGCCGAGATCGCCATGCTCCGCGGCCTTGGTGCGGACCTGGTGGGGATGTCGACCGTGCTGGAGGCGATCGCCGCAAGGCATCTCGGTGCCGAGGTCTTCGCCGTCTCGCTGGTGACCAATCTCGCCGCCGGCCTCGATCCTGCCCACGAGACCGTCGATCACGAAGAAGTGCTGGCGGCGGGGGCTGCCTCCGCCGGGCGGATCGGCACGTTGCTGGCGTCGCTGATCACGAAGTCGCTGTGACCGGGCAGGCACCGTCCGCCCAGACGCTCGCCGAGCGTGTCGCCCGCTGGACCGCCGACGATCCCGATCCCACGACCGCGGCTGAGCTGAGGTGGCTGGTTGCCGGTGGCGAGTGGGCGGAGCTGGGGGACCGGTTCGACGACCGGCTGCGTTTCGGGACGGCGGGTTTGAGGGGGGCTGTAGGTGGCGGCCCCAACCGGATGAACCGGGCTGTCGTGAGGATGGCGACGGCCGCTCTCGCCTCCTGGCTCGACCTCAACTGCCCGGATGCTCGCCAGGCGGGGGTGGTCGTCGGGCGTGATGCCCGCCACGGCTCGGCCGAGTTCTACGAGGAGACCGCCGCTGTGCTGGCGGGTGCGGGCTTTCGCGTGCACCTGCTCGAGCCGGAGCGACCCACGCCGATCCTCGCCTTCTCCGTGCCGCACCTCGGAGCGGCGGCCGGGGTGATGATCACCGCCAGCCACAATCCGCCGGCTGACAACGGTTACAAGCTCTACCTGGGCGACGGGGCGCAGATCGTGACTCCCGTCGATGCCGAGATCGAGGCGATGATGGACCGGGTCGGCTGCCTGGCCGCGGTCCCGTCTGGTGACCTCACCGGTCCGCTCGTGGTCCGCCACGGGCCCGAGATCGAGCAGGCCTACCTGGAGGCGTTGCTCGGTGGCTCAGTAGGTTCGGGTGCCGGTGGTGCCGGCGGGATCGACCGGCAGCTGAAGGTCGTCTACACGGCGATGCACGGGGTGGCGAGGCGGACCTTCGAGGCGGCTGTGGTGCGGGCCGGTTACCCGCCGCCGATCGTCGTGCTGCCACAGGCCGACCCCGACCCCGACTTCCCGACCGTGGCCTTCCCCAACCCGGAGGAGCCTGGGGCGCTCGACCTCGCTCTCGCCGAGGCCCGCCGGGTGGGCGCCGACGTCGTCGTGGCCAACGACCCCGACGGTGACCGCCTGGCGATCGCTGTCCCGGATCCTTCTGCCGCCGGGGGTTGGCGGGCATTGCGCGGCGACGAGGTGGGGTCGTTGCTCGGCGCCTACGAGCTGGCGCGCACGGCGGGCGAGCCCGATGCCGGATCGCACCTCGTCGCCACGACGATCGTCTCGTCGACGATGCTGGCGAAGATCGCGGCCGCGGCCGGTGCCCTCTACGTCGAAACCCTCACCGGCTTCAAGTGGATCGTGCGTGCGGGGGAGCGTCGGCCGGGGTCGCGTTTCGTGTTCGGGTACGAGGAGGCGCTCGGCTACTCGGTGGGGACGGTCGTCCGCGACAAGGACGGCATCGGCGCGGCACTCGCCTTCCTCGGCATGCTCGCCGAGGCGCGAGCCGGCGGGCGCACCGCGCTCGACCTGCTCGACGACCTCGAGAGGAGACATGGCGTGCACCTGACTTCGCAGCTGTCGGTGCGCACGGCGGCGCCGGGTCGCACCATGGACTCGCTCCGCTCGAGGCCTCCGGTGGGGATCGCCGGCCGGGAGGTGATCGCCGCCGAAGACCTGCTCACCGCCGGGGGACCGCTGCCGGCGAGCGACGTCCTGATCTACCGGATGGAGGGGGCAAGGGTCGTCGTCAGGCCAAGCGGCACCGAGCCGAAGCTGAAGGTCTACTTCGAGGTCGTCGTGTCTGCCGGCGGCGGGGACCTCGCTGCGGCCCGACTGCGGGCGGCGGGGGAGCTGGCGCAGCTTCAGTCAGCGATGTCCGAGCTGGTGTCGTGAAGTGGTCGTGACGCGCCCGGAGGAGGTATTCGTAGGGGAGGAGGTGGCCGAGGCTCTCGCCGCCGGTCGTCCCGTCGTGGCGCTCGAGTCGACGATCATCAGCCACGGCTTGCCCCGGCCGCGCAACCTGTCGGTGGCGCACGAGCTGGAGGCGATCGTGCGGGAAGCGGGCGCCGTCCCGGCGACAGTGGGAGTGCTTTCCGGAAGGGCTGTGGTGGGACTCGACCGCTCGGGACTGGAGCTGCTCGCCAACGAGCCCGGCGTGGCCAAGGCGGGCATCCGCGAGCTCCCGATCGTGTCAGCGCTCGGGGGCCACGCGGCGACGACCGTGGCGGGAACGGCGTTCCTCGCGCGGCGGGCCGGGATCAGGGTGTTCGCCACCGGTGGCTTGGGCGGTGTGCACCGAGGCGCGGCGTCGACCTTCGACGAGTCCGCCGATCTGGGGGCGCTGGCGGTCACTCCGATCACCGTCGTCAGTGCGGGCATCAAGTCCGTCCTCGACGTCCACGCCACCCTGGAACGCCTGGAGACCCTCGGCATACCTGTGGTCGGCTTCCGCTCCACCCGCCTCGCCGGCTTCTATCTCAGGGACGGCGGCGCCGACCTCGAGTGGTCGGTCACGGAGGTGGGAGAGGTGGCGGCGATGATGGCTGCCTCTGACGGGCTCGGTCTGCTGAGCGCCATTCTGGTCTCCAACCCGGTGGCCGAGGATCGCCAACTCGATCCGGTGCTTCACGACGAGCTGCTGACGTCGGCTCTGCGAGCGGCGGCCGAGCAGGCGGTGAGTGGCAAGCTGGTTACGCCGTTCCTGCTGGACCACATCTACCGTGGCTCTGATGGAGCCAGCCTGGAGGCGAACCTCTGGGCCGTGCGGGGGAACGTCCGCCTGGGTGCCGAGATCGCGGTCGCCTGGGCCGCCACCCGGTGACGGACGACGGTTGTGAGGGCGCAGTGAGCGATGCAGCCGGGGCGCAGTGAGCGACGCAGCGGGGATGCAGCGGGGATGCGGTGAGCCAGCTGCGACTGGGGGACTAGTGCTCGTGGTCGGCGACGTCGTCAACGACGTCGTCGTGCGGCCGCTCGTGCCGGTGAGCGTGGGCTCGGACACCCGTTCGTCGATCACCGACAGCCCGGGCGGCCAAGGTGCGAACCAGGCGGCGTGGCTGGGCGCACTGGGGGTGCCGTGCCGTTTTGCTTCGCGCGTGGGGGTGAGCGACGCTCAATTGCACCGGGTGGCGCTCGAGCAGTTCGGTGTCGACACCCGGCTGACGGTTGACGACGAGCGCCCGACAGGGGCCATCGTCGTCCTCAGCCAGCCGAACGGCGAGCGCACGATGTTCACCGACCCGGGTGCCAGCAGCCACCTGCAGGCCGCCGACCTGCCTCCGACGCTCCTCGAGGGGGCTTGCCTGGTGCATCTCTCGGCTTACTCGCTGTTCACCGCCGGCAGCCGCCAACCGGTGCTGGATCTCTGCCGGGCGGCATCCGGCACAGGGCTGCCGCTGAGCGTCGATCCCGCCTCAGTCTCATGCCTGCAGGATGTCGGCTCGTCGGCTTTCTTCGACTGGACCGCAGGCTTCACGTTCTTCTTCCCCAACCTCGCCGAGGCACGGCTGCTGGTGGGGGAGGGCGATCCGCCGCGGCTGGCCCAGCGGTTGCTCGAGAGGTACCCGGTGGTCGCCCTCAAGCTGGGTGCCGACGGAGCCGTCGTGGCCTCGCGGGACGAGGGATCCGTGTCGATCCCCGCGTGGGCGGCGACAGTCCTCGACACCACGGGAGCGGGTGACGCCTTCTGCGCAGGGTTCATCGGCGCTTGGGTCGAGGGAGCAGGGCTGCGGGCGGCCGGCGTGGCCGGGGTCGAGGCGGCAGCTCTGTGCGTCGCCGCCGCCGGGGGGCGGCCGGCCCGCGCTCAGGTCGGCTCACCGCCCGTGAGATCGAAGGTGCACGAGACGCACCTGCCGTGAGCGGTCGGCCGCAACTCAGGCGGGGTCGTGGAGAAGCTTGAAGGCGACGTGCCGGCCGTAACTTCGCGAGAGCGCGAACCACAGCGGCAGCAGGCCGTCGACGACGTCCTGCGCGTCCTCGCCGACATGGACGGGTCGGAGCCCGACCGCAGTGATCAGCTCCTCGACGAGGGGCCGATCCGCGTCGGATGACGAGAAGAACATGTCGGCGACGGCGTCGCCGAACGCCGGCTCGGCGAAGTTCTCCCAACCGAGCGTGTTGAACGCCCTCGCATACCGTGCACCCGGCACCGCGTCGACGATGGTCGCGTGAGCGTTGGCGGGTCCTCCGCCACCGATCTGGTTGGTGGCGTCGACCACGAGCTGGCCGGAGAGCGCGGCGCCGTGCTCTGCCACCAGGTCGCCGACTGCCCTTCCCGGTATGGCGAGAAGCACCACGTCGCCGTCGGAGATGGCCTGCCCGACAGGGCGCATGGTTCGCCCCTCGTCGCCTTGCTCGTGGGATCCGGGGGCGCGCGATCCGAAGACGACCTCATGGCCCGCTGCGGCCAACTTGGCGCCGATGGTGCCGCCGATGTTGCCCGTGCCGATAACGGCGACCCTCATCGGATCCCTCCCATCTCGTCCATCAGGACGACGCGAAAGCCTTGTACTCCTCGGCATCGGCTTTCATCGCTGCCCGTAGCGCCTCCAGCGAATCCTGCCGAACCCTGAGCTTGGTCCCCAGATGGGCGGACATGTTGATGGCGGCGAAGCCCTCGGCGGCCCGGCGGGATGCTTCGCCGATCTGCGTCGCCGGGACCACCTTGTCCACGAGCCCAGCCGCCAAGGCGTCCTCAGGAGCGAAGGTCTCGGCCAGCGTCAGCACGCGTACGGCGTAGCCGGGCGAGAGCCGCTGGCGGACCATCTCGATGGCGGCGCGGGGCATCAGCATCCCGATCTGCACCTCGTTCGCCACGAGCTTGAAGTCCCCCGACGTGCCGAGCCTGTAGTCACCCGCCTGCAACAAGAACAGGCCCATCGCGATCGCGTGGCCGGTGCAGGCGATGACCACGGGGGTGGGGAAGGTCAGCAGGCGCTCCGCCAGCTCGAAGCCACCGTTGAGCATCGCACCCGCCTCGTCACCGCCGGCGCGGAGGACCTTCAGGTCGAACCCGGCCGAGAAGATCCCCTCCCGACCCGAGAGCAGCACGGTGGCGCTATCGGCGACGGCACGATCGAGCGCTTGGTGGAGCTCGGCCTGCATGGCCGGCGACAACACGTTGACCTTGCCGTCGTCCATCGTGATCAGGGCGACAGACCCCTCGAACTGATAGGTGACGAGCGATCCCATGGCCTCTTCTTAGCTGAGGTGGGCGCCGGCCGCTCGGGACGGGCCGGACGTCGTCGGCCTCCCCCATATGGTGTGGCGATGCTCGCCGCCCGCCGCGTCCGGACCGACGGCGCCACTAGCGGGGCGGCTGCGAAGGCGGCACGGTCGGAGGAGCGCTACAAGTGGGTGGCCCTCTCGAACACGACGCTCGGGATGTTCATGGCCATCCTCGACGGCTCGATCGTCATCATCTCGCTGCCTGCGATCTTCCGCGGGATCGGCCTCGATCCGCTGGCGGCGGGCAACATCAGCTTCCTGCTGTGGATGATCATGGGTTACCTGCTCGTGACGGCGGTGCTGGTGGTGACTCTCGGCCGGCTGGGAGACATGGTCGGACGGGTGCGGATCTACAACCTCGGCTTCGTAGTCTTCACGGCGGCCTCGATCGCCCTTTCCTTGGACCCGTTGCGGCAGGTGCCGGGGGCTGTGTGGTTGATCGGGTGGCGTTTCGTGCAGGCGTTCGGCGGCTCGATGCTGATGGCCAACTCGGCGGCGATCCTCACCGACGCCTTCCCAGCCGAGCAGCGGGGGATGGCGCTCGGCGTGAACCAGATCGCCGCCCTCTCCGGCCAGTTCATCGGACTGGTGCTGGGCGGCGTGCTGGCGGCCTGGGACTGGCGGGCGGTGTTCTGGGTGAACGTGCCGTTCGGCGTGTTCGGCACGATCTGGGCCTACATGAAGCTGCGGGAGGTCTCCACGCGCCAGCACGGTCGCATCGACTGGTGGGGGAACGTCACGTTCGCATTCGGCGTCGGTCTGATCCTGGTCGCCATCACATACGGGATCCAGCCCTACGGCGGCCACACGATGGGCTGGACGAGCCCCCGTGTCCTCGGGATGCTGTCCGTCGGGGTCGCGCTCCTCGCCGGGTTCGTGGCCATCGAGGCGAAGGTCGCGGACCCGATGTTCCGCCTGGGGCTGTTTCGCATCAGGGCGTTCACCGCAGGGATCATGGCTGCCCTCTTGACCTCGGTCGCCCGGGGCGGCATGCAGTTCATGCTGATCATCTGGCTGCAGGGGGTGTGGCTGCCACTCCACGGCTACAGCTTCGAGCAGACCCCGCTGTGGGCCGGGATCTTCCTGCTGCCCCTGACGGCAGGGTTCCTGATCTCGGGACCGGTCTCCGGCTGGCTGTCGGACCGCTTCGGGGCGAGGATCTTCTCGACCCTCGGGATGTGCGTCTTCACCGGCAGCTTCGTAGGCCTGATGGTCCTCCCTCTCAACTTCTCCTACTGGGCGTTCGCTCTCGTGATCCTGACGAACGGGATCGGCTCGGGGATGTTCGCGGCGCCCAACACCTCGGCGATCATGAGCAGCGTGCCGGCGTCGAGGCGAGGCGTCGCCTCCGGGATGCGGTCCACGTTCCAGAACTCGGGCACCTCACTCTCGATCGGCATCTTCTTCTCGTTGCTGATCACGGGGCTGCACGACACGCTGCCGAGCACCCTGTCGCGTGGCCTGCGGGCGCACGGCGTGCCGCCGACGCTGGCAGCGCACGTCGCCTCGCTACCGCCGGTGTCGACGGTCTTCGCCGCGTTCCTCGGGTTCAACCCGATCGGCCATCTGCTGGCGCCTTCGGGGGTCCTCTCGAAGCTGCCGCGGCCGGACTTCTCGGTGCTCACCGGCAAGCAGTTCTTCCCGAACCTGATCTCAGGTCCGTTCCATCACGGACTGACGATCGTCTTCTCGGTCGCCGCCTGCATGGGCTTCTTGTCGGCCGTGACCTCCGTACTCCGCGGCGGGAAGTTCATGTACACAGAAGAGAGCGGACCTCCCGCCCCCGGCTAGCGATGACCTGCTCGGTCAGCGCCCGCTGCTCCACGAGTACCTTCAGCAAGGAATCGGGCAGCCCGCCGGCCTCGATCGAGGCAGTGGTCGCCGCTATCGTCGCCTCGTCCGCCAGGATTCCCGGGTACAAGAGCCTCGCCAGCCGCTGACCGGAGCGAGGTTCCTGACCCGCCAGGACGGGCAGCGCCTCCGCGAAGAACCGCATCCCGAACGGAGCCAGCAGATCCTCCTGGCCGGGCACCCACACGCCGCGGGCATGGGACTGGGCGGCGCGGGGCGGCTGCCGGCCCTGGAGGGCGGCCTGCCAGGCGGCCTCCTTGGCGGCGGGGTGGGGACGCAAGGCGCGGCAGGTGTGCGCCTTCAGCTCGCCGGCCACGGGATCACCGGCAGCGAGCCAAATGATGTCCTCGTCGCCCAGGCGATCGGCGGCGGCCAGCGTGAAGGCCAGCTGCCAGCTCAGCTCCGAGTCGGGGGAGAGGCCTTCGGGTAGCGACGAGCCGGCGAGCCAGTCTTGGGCCACCTCGAGATCGGCCTCGGTCTCGCAGCTGGCCGCGAATCCCACAGCCAAGTCCCGCTGTGTCTTCGAGCCCGGCTGTGAGTGTCGGACGGCAGTGAGGGCCGCGTCGGCCAGCTTCGCCCGATGCTCGCTTCGACGACCGGGCTGGGCGTAGTGGTCGGCCGCCTCGACGGCATGGGAGAGGAGGTGCGCCACCGCCACGGGAAAGGCGTCGCCCCGCCGCAGGCGTGTGGCCACCGCGGCCAGGAAGTCGCCGACGTGCAGCTCGGCCGATGTCACCATGTCCCACAAGGCGTTCCAGCACATTGCCTCGGCGTCTCGGCTGTCGACAGCCACTCCCGTCTCGATCAGGGAGCGCAAGGTGGCGCCGTCGAAACGGACCCTGGCGAACGCCCAGTCGTCGTCGTTGACGAGGGTTGCCTCGGGCGCTGGCTCGCCGTCCACATCGACGACGTCGGCGACGGCACCGGCCACCTCCAGGGCGATCTGCCGCCGACGGACGAGCATGTCGCCCCGGCGGTCGAACAAGCCGATCGTAAGCCGGTGGGTGCGCGGCAGTCCCTCCTGATGCAAGCGGAAGGCTCGCACGCTGCCCGAGGTGTCCAGCTCGACCTCGGGGCGCAGCAGCGACACGCCCGGCTCGTTGAACCACTGGTGACCCCACGCCGCCAAGTCCCTCCCGGCAGCCTGCCCCCAGCACGAGGTCAGGTCGACCTGCGAGGCACTCGACCAGGCGAAGCGCGACAGGTACGCCCGCAGTCCTTCCCGCAGCGACTCCTCCCCGATCAGCGCCTCCAGCTGGCGGACGATCGATGCGCCCTTGGAATAGGTGATTGCAGCCGGTCGCGTCAGTGCTTCGTCGGCACTCGCCACCGGCGAGGACACGGCATCGGTAGCCGGAAGGGAGTCCTGCCGGTAGGCACGTTCCTTCTCGCTCATGGCGAAGTTGGGCCATGCTGCGTCGATCCCGAGCGCCCGCTCCATCGCGACGTGGCTGAGGAAGGTGGCCATCGTCTCCGAGAGCCAGAGGTCGTCCCACCACCGCCCCTCGACGAGGGCGCCGAACCACTCGTGAGCGAGCTCGTGGGCGAGCACCATCGGGATGAACTCGTCGCCGATCGGGCGCTGCAGGACGGACTCGTTGACGTACATCAAGGCGGGGATCTGCATCGCCATCGGGCCGAGGTCGGGGGCGAAGGTAATGTCCAGTTTCCTGTGCGGGTAGGGCACGCCGAGGTAGCTCTCATAGAAGGCGAGCGTGCGGGTGAGGATCCGCATCACCTCGCCCAGCACCGGCGAGCCCGTCAGGGCGCGCCTGCACCGCAGCGTCATCGGGATCGTCCGCTGGATGCCGTCGAGCTCGGTCGAGAGCACCTGCGCGTAGGGCCCTCCGCAGAACGACAGCTCGTAGGGGCGCATCCCCGCGACCGGGGAGAAGCGCCACCAGCCCGCCTCGCCGTCCTGCGGACGGTCCACGATCTCGCCGTTGGCGACCAGGTCCCAACCTGCTTGCGCCTTGATCGACAAGGAGAGCTCGGATCGCAGGTCGGGTTGGTCGAAGCAGCAGAAGACCGACGGCGCTGATGTCGGGTAGCAGTTGGCCAGCATGTACTGGCCTCTGCTGGCGTCGGTAACGCTGAAGACGCTGAGGCCGCGGCCGTCATGCGTCATCGGGTACTCGGCTTCGACGACGAGATGGTTCTCGGCCGCCAATCCGGCCAGCGGCAGGCGGTCGTTCTGCAGGGACTCCGGGTCGAGGGGCGAACCGTTCAGCGTCGCAGCCCGAAGCGCCGTGGCGGCGAGGTCGGCGAAGGTGGAGGAGCCCGGGGAGTGGCATCGGAACAGCACCTCCGAGCTGACGAGCGCGCTGCCTGGAGCGACGTCGCCCGGGGCCAGATCGATCGAGACCCGATACGAGTCGACGACGAGCAGCTCGGCGCGGCTGCGTGCCTCTTGTTCGGTGCAAGCGGCCACGGCACTCAACCTCCGAGAGCAGTGCGGGCGAGCCGCGCACCGCCGGATAGTCCATCTTTCCGTTGGCGTGGCGGGCGATCGCCGGGACGAGGACCACCCGCCTGGGTGCTTTGTAGCTCGCCAGGCGGCTCTTGACGTGGTCGATCAGGGCCGCCTCGTGGAGGATGGCGCCTCGGGCGAGGGCCACGACGGCGACCACGACCTCCCCGTAGCGCTCGTCCGGAAAGCCGAGGACGGCCGCATCGTCGACGCCCGCTGCCGTCTTCAAGACCTCCTCGACCTCCTCCGGGTAGACCTTCTCGCCGGCGGTGTTGATGCAACCGGAGCCGCGACCGAGCAGCGTGATCGATCCATCTGCGCCCACCACGGCCCAGTCGCCGGCGACGACGTGCCGGCGCCCGTCGATGGTGAGGAACGTGGCGGCCGTCTTCTCCGGGTCGTTGTAGTAGCCGACGGGCAGGTGGCCGCCGACGGCGAGGCGGCCCTGCCGCCCGGACCCGGGCTCGACGTCGCGCCCGTCCTCGTCGATCACCCGCACGTTCGGGCCGAGCCTGAAGCGCGCCGTGCCCGGCATCTCGTCGGCCGTGCTCACTGCAGTACCGAGCGTGCCCGATTCGGAGCTGCCGAGCCCGTCGACGATCGCGCGCTGCCGGCGCCAAGGCGACGAGCCGCTCCTTGCTCTGCCTGCTCAGCATCGCCCCCGACGACATGATCAGCCTGAGGTGACCAAGGTCCCATCGTCCAGGGAAGGCCTCCAGCTGGTCGAGCATCGGCCTTGCGAAACTGTCCCCGACGATGCACAGACCCTTCACCTGCCGGGCGACGATCGTGTCGAGCAACTCGACCAGATCGAGCCTGCTGCCCGTCAGCGTCACGATCCCTCCGGCGATCGTCAACGAGGCCAAGGTGTACCAACAGGCCGTCCCGTGCATCAGCGGCGGTGCGGGCAGCACGAGTGGCCCGGGTTTCTCGAGCCTCCCGATGTAGCCGGCCGGGTCGGCCTCCTCCGGGGGAGTCCGCCCATATTGCGACTCGATCATCAAGAAGAAGTCGTGTTGGCGCCACATCACGCCCTTCGGCAGGCCGGTGGTGCCGCCGGTGTAGAGCAGGTTGAGGTCGTCCCCCGACCTTCCCCACGGTCCGTGCACGTGCCTGTCTGCCGGCTCAGCTCCGCCAGCAGGCTCAAGCCCCCCTGCAGGCTCAACCCCGCCGGCCCCGGCACGACTGGCGCCGACCGCGGTCTCGTAAGGGGTTGCCCAGTCGGGGCAACCGGCGCGATCGCCGACTTGTATCCAAAGGCGGATCCGGGGCAGACGCTTGCGCAGCCGGTCGCATGTTGTCGGTGAACTCCGACCCGAACACGACCGCCGCCGTGTCGGAGTCGCTCCACAGGTAGGCCAACTCGTCGTCGCCGTACCGGAAGTTGGTGTTCACCGGCACCATCGCCACCTTGAAGGAGGCGAACATCGACTCCAGGTACTGAGGACAGTTGCGCAGGTACTGAGCCACCTTGTCCTGTCGCCCGAGCCCGGCAGCGAGGAGCGTCCTGGCCAGGCCGTCGGCCCGCTCGTCGAACTGCCGCCAGCTGAGCGTCATGTCTGCGTGAATCGCGGCAGGCGCAAGAGGGAAGCGATCGGCGACCGCTTCCAGCACATCTGCGTAGTTCCATCCCCGGCGCGTCATCGATCAGTCTCGGACTCCTGCAAATTACCGGCCATTCAGTAGAATCAAAGCATGCGAATCCGCCGCGCCCTTCCTCTGGTCGCCGCCGGTGCCCTCGCGGCTGCGGCACTGGCCGGCTGCGGCGCATCGGCTTCACCGAGCAGCCATGCCAGCTCCCCCTCGACCAGCCCGCGCGGGGCCGTCGATGCGGCGGCACTGGCTGGGTTCCCTGCGGTTCGGGGCTCCTCGGTGATCACGCTCCAGGCGACGAAGTCGTACAAGCCGACGGTGCCGCCCGGCGGCGGAACGGACGACTACCACTGCACGCTGGTCGACCCGCATCTCACCGAAGACTCTTTCATCGTCGCCGACCACTTCTTCCCGAACAGCATCGAGGTCCACCACGCGATCCTCTTCCTGATCCCGCCGAAGCTGGTGGCCGAGGCGCGGGCCGCCGATCGCGGCGGCAAGGGTTGGACCTGCTTCGGCGAGACGGCGCTCCCGGGGCAGGGGCTGGCGGCTCTTGGCGCCACTCCCTGGCTCGCGGGATGGGCTCCTGGCCATGGGCTGGACGTCGCGCCTGCCGGTACGGGTATGCCGTTCCCCGCGGGCAGCCTGGTGGTGATGCAGGTGCATTACAACATGCTCGTGGGCGACGCGCCGGTCAAGGTCAAGCTGATGCTGCAGGTGGTGCCGGGGAGCGCGCACCTGCAGGCGATGCGGCTCGATCTGCTGCCGGCCCCGCCGGACATCCCCTGCCCCTCGGGGGTGAGCGGGCCGCTCTGCAACAGGGCGGCGTCGGTGGCGGACCTCGGGAAGCGTTTCGGCTCGGCGATGGTCGGGTTCGTCAACTTCCTCGAGCAGCTTTGCGGCCGCAGCCCGGTGGACCCGCCGGCAGGAGACACCACCTCGTGCGTGTGGCCGCTGTGGATGAACGGGACGATCGTCCGGGTGACTCCGCACATGCACCTGCTCGGGGTGCACATGAAGATCGTCCTCGATCCCGGCACCGCCCACGCCGAGACGTTGCTCGACGTGCCCTACGATTTCGACTACCAGCGGTCGTACACGCTGGCCAAGCCGGCAGCGATCGTGCCCGGCGACAAGCTGCAGGTGACCTGCACCTACAACGCCACTCTGCGCCAGCAACTGCCGCAGCTGAGGCGCCTTCCGGCGCGCTACGTGACATGGGGGGACGGGTCTTCCGACGAGATGTGCCTGGCCATCGTCGGCTATGTGGACGGCGCCTACAAGGGCTGATGGCCCGGGCGCCATCGCGCTCCCAGCCGTCCGGCATCACCGTCGGCCGCTCCGGTGCGAGTGGGGGTACCGAGATGTGCAGGTATCTTTTTGGGGTGGCCAGGCAGTCAGTGTCCCGTTCTCGCACCCGCTGGGCTGGGTTGCTGGCTGTCGCCATTGCCACTTCGGCCTGCGGCGGCGCCACCGCTTCGAACCCCCCCAGCACCGCCAGCACGGCGCGGGCCGTTACGAGCACTGTGCCGCTGCCGCCGGGAAAGAACCCCTCCGAGATCTCGAAGATGGTCTGCGCCCACAAGGCGGAGTCGGACGTTGCCCAGGTGCTCGGCGAGAAGGCGCTCGCGATCACGACGCCGAGCTGGGTCCGGGACCTCTATTCGTGCAAGTTCCTCTACACCGGCGGCGCGCTGCGCTTGTCGGTGAAAGAGCTGTCGAGCTGGTCGCAGACCGTCGCCTACTTCCACGGTCTCGGCAACAGGTTGGGAGTCGCCCTTCCTCTGTCCAACCTCGGGCAAGGGGCGTTCCAGGCGCGCGACGGCGACGTCGTGGTCCGCAAGGACTGGAAGGTCCTGCTCGTGGACATCACGGGGTTACCGGCGCAGTTCGGCAAGCCACCGACGCCGCGGGGGGATGTCGCCGTGACGGTCGCTGATCTGATACTCGGCTGCTGGGCCGGGGACTGAGCAGCGCCCCGATGGCAGCTGCCGGCGTCTCCGCCTCTGTCGTGGTCGGCCGGGCGGAGCTGTCGGGCGCGGCACTGCCAACACTCAGCTGGGCCGTCCCACCACGCAGGCTGCTGCAGATGTCGCTCGCCATGCTCTGGTTGCTCGACGGGGTCCTGCAGCTGCAGCCGTTCTTCTTCACCCGTACCTTCGGCGGCACGATGCTCGCTGCCACGGCGAGGGGCAACCCGGCCTGGATCGCCCGGTCGATCACCTGGGGCGGCGCCGAGATCGCCGCTCATGCCTCGCTCGCCGACGGACTGTTCGCGGCGGCGCAGCTGCTGATCGCTGCCGGCATCGCCTACCGTCCGACGACGAAGGTGGTGCTGGCCCTCTCGATCCCCTGGTCGCTCGGCGTCTGGTGGTTCGGCGAGGGCTTGGGCGGGATCCTCACCCCGACGGCGAGCCCGCTGATGGGTGAGCCGGGAGCGGTGCTCCTCTACGCTCTGCTTGCCGTCCTGCTCTGGCCGACCGATCGGGAGGCAGGCGACGGCACCAGCGTCGTCGAGGCCACCATCGGGCGCATCAGGGCACGAGGACTGTGGTTCGTGCTCTTCGGAGCTATGGCGGGCCTGGCGCTGGTCGGGCGGAACCTGGCGGCAGGGAGCGCCAAGTCGATGGTCCTGGCCATGCTGGCGGGCGAGCCGGGGTGGTTGTCGTCGCTGGACCATCGGCTGGCAGGAGTAGTCGCCGGTCGGGGCGGGCTCGTCTCGGTGGTGACGGCCTGCCTGCTGGCAGCGATCGCCATCAGCGGCCTCGTGCCCTGGCGGCGTGTGCGCCTCGCCGGCATCGCGCTGGCGATCCTCGTGTCGTCGGTGATCTGGGTGGCCGGTGAGAACTTCGGCGGGATACTCAGCGGCTCGGGGACCGATCCCAGTTCGGGCCCGTTGCTGATCCTGCTCTCGATCGCCTACCTGCTGCGCGACCGGGCAGTCGTGCGCAGTGCCCCAGATACCTCTGGGCCGGTTCTCTGATGGCCACTCCTGGGTGGTTGCTCTACTCGCTGGCGGCAGTGATGCTCGGGATCTCCGGCTACTGCGCCAGCCGGTTGCTGGCCGCCCATCTCTGGCGTCGGCAGATAAGCGTCGACGTGAACCTCGCCCACGTGGCGATGGGCGTGGTTATGGCCGGGATGCTGACGCCCAGCCTGGCCTTCCTCTCGGCCCCCGTGTGGGAGATCGGTTTCGGGGGGTTCTGCGCCTGGTTCCTCGTGGAAGCGGCGGCGCTCGGCGCAAGACACCGCAAGCGCGCCCTTGCCATGGCCTATGACGGTCGCTACGACAGTCCCGGCGACGGTCCCGGGACGAGGACCGTGGGCACAGCTCACAGCGTCGGCCACTCCTTCGCCCATGCGGTGATGGCCGGCGCGATGGTGTTCATGCTGGCGGAGGCGTCGGGGGCGGTCGCACATCGCCGGCCGGGTCAGCCGGCACCAGTCGGATCGATGCCCGGGATGGGAGTGGTCGGAGGGGCGGCGGGCGACGTGCGGGTGCTCAGCCTGGTGCTGGCAGTGGCGCTCCTCGTGTCGGCAGTGCTCCACCTCGACGCAATGGCGGGTATGCGCAGCTCGGCGGGCTGCGGGGCTCCCGGCGCGGCGGAGGGTCCGAGTCGCCGTCAGCTGGCGCCTCGGCTGGAGGCGGGTTGCCACGTCGCGATGTGCGTGACGATGGGCTACATGCTCGTCCTGTTCCTCTGAGCCCGGCGTCCGGGTTGTTGGATCAGCTGAAGGTACGTGTGATCCTGAAGGAGACCTGCTTCCCGCCGAGGGCTACACGTACCCGGAAGGTCCAGCTGCCGGGGGACAGGTTGACGAACCCCTCGTAATGCTCGGGCGAGAGCGCCAGCTGGCGGACGAGCTGCGGGGCCGTGTGTGGCGTCGACGCCCACACCTCCGGCGGCCCGTCGACCCGCTGGCCCCCTGACAGAACCAGAACCAGGTGGAACTGGTTCACGCCTGCCCGGGCGCTGCCGAAATAGACGTCCGCCTCGTCTCCGTGACCGATGGCGATCCGGATGGGCGTCACCACCGTGCCCAGGAGAGACTGGCCACGAGCCGGGGACACGACCTGGCCGATCCCCGTAGCGGCGGCGAAGACGACAACGGGAACGGCGACGGAAAGTACGAATGCCCTGCGACCGCTCGATCTCGGCGCCCGCACGCCGGCCAGCCCATTCCGCCCCAGGCGGAGCAGCCGCAGGCTGTTCAGCACCACCACGAGACTGGACAGCCCCATCGCCAGGGCGGCGACCAGCGGATCCAGCAGGCCCAAGGCGGCGAGCGGCAGCGCGGAGATGTTGTAACCCATCGCCCAGCCGAAGTTCTGGATGATGACGCCCCTCGTCGCCCGGGCCAGCGCGATCGCCGCAGGAACCCCCCGCAGGTCGTTGCCGATCAGGGCGACGTCGCTGTTGGCGAGCGCGGCCTCCGTGCCGCTGCCGATGGCGCACCCGACGTCGGCAGCGGCGAGCGCCGGAGCGTCGTTGATCCCATCGCCGACCATCATCAGGTGGCGGTCACGCTGCCGGAGATCTCGCAGCGATTCGAGCTTGCCGGCGGGGCTGAGGGCGCTGCGGGCGTCCGTGATCCCGAGCGCTGCGGCGACCACGTCGACGGCAGGCTTGCTGTCCCCGCTCAGCACCGCCGTCCGCACGCCCAGCCGGCGGAGCTGCGCCATCGCATCGATCGCTTCCGGCCTGAGCGGGGTCGACACGGCAATAGCGCCGATCAACCGGCCGTCGCGGTCGACGGCCACCACAGTCTCGCCTCGTGCCAGGCGTTCCCGAGCGGCCTCGTCAACCCGCTGCTCGGCCCCTCCCTCCTCGAAACGCCCCACGCTCACCACACACCCGCCCACCACACCGCTGACGCCTTTCCCGGGCACGTCGTGGACCTCGCTCGCGCTGAGCGAGCCGGTGGCCGCCTGGCGGATGGCGCTGGCGATCGGGTGCTCGCTCTCGGACTCGACAGCGGCAGCGACGTCCACCAGCTCCGACTCGCTGACTCCCTCCGCCGGGATCACCGCAGTCACCGCCGCCCGCCGCTCGGTCAGCGTCCCCGTCTTGTCGAATGCCACGATCTCCGCCCGCGCCAGGCGCTCCAGGGCGTCGCTGCCGCGGACGAGGATCCCGAGCGTAGAGGCGCGCCCGCAGCCGACCATCATCGCCACGGGCGTGGCGAGCCCCATCGCGCACGGGCAGGCGACCAGCAGCACGGCCACGCCGCTGAGGACGGCTTCTCCCGCGTTGCCGACGGCCAACCACCAGATGAGGGACGTAGCAGCCGCTCCGGCGAGCACGATCGGCACGAACACGCCGCTGATCCGGTCGGCCAGCCGCTGCAGGGGGGCTTTCTCCCGCTGAGCCTCCTCGACCAGGCGCTGCAGGCGTGCGAGCACCGACTCGGCGGCGACGGTCGTGACTCGCGACGAGGAGCACCCCGCTGCCGTTCCTCGTCCCGCCCGTGACGCTGCTGCCTGGGCCGCGGTCGACCGGCAGCGGCTCACCTGTCAGCATCGACTCGTCGATCGCCGACCAGCCGCTCACGACGGTCCCGTCGAGCGGTATCACCTCACCGGGGCGGACCCGGATCAGCGCTCCCACCGGGACGCTCTCCGGTGGCACGAGCGTGCCGCTCTCATCCTCCTCGGAGATGACCAGCCGGGCGATGGGAGGGCGTAGCCGGAGCAGGGAGTGCATGGCCTCGGCGGCCCTTTGGCGCGCTCGCGCCTCGATCGCCCGCCCCGACACGAGGATGGCGACGATCAGCGGCGCCATCACGCCATGCAGGCGGGCGGCGAAGGCGCCGCCGCTCCCGAGGTGGATGTGCTGCCCGTCGAGGGAGGCCTCGACGGCCGCCACTGCAAGGGCGGCAAGCGTGCCGACGGCGATGAGCGTGTCCATGCTCGTCGCGCGACGCAACGCCAACCGGGCGCTCGTCCTCAAGAAGGGCCATCCGCCGGCGAACTCCACCAATACGGCGAGCGCGAACACCGACCAGCCGGCGGTGGCGTCCTCGGGGCCGAAGAGCGCCACTGCGAACGCCGCCAAGGCGAGTGGCCAGGAGGCGAGCGCCCTCCAGCCCCAGCGGTCGGCGTCCCTGCGCGTGTCGGGCGCGACCTCCGACGAGGTCGGCTCGGCCGAGTAGCCGGCGGCCTCCACGGCACCGCAGAGAACCTCCAGGTTGACAGCCTGGTCGTCGAAGGCGATCCAGGCCCGCTCGGTGGCGTAGTTCACCGAGGCGCTGAGCACGCCGGGAGCCGCCGCCAGCTTGCTCTCGACGCGGCGCGCGCGAAGAGCTGCAGTGCATCCCCCCGACGGCGAGCTCGGCGGTCGCCGCGGCACGTTCGGCGAGGGGCCGCTCGTCAGCTGCGAGCAGGACCTCGGACATGCGGCAATTGTACGGTCGTGGGCAGATTCCACAGCTTCCTCTCAGCGGGTCCCACACCTGGGTCAAGATCGGCCGATGATCCTTTGGGGGTGTCGATCGCAGGGAGCAGCCGGCGCGCGGTGGACGGCGTCGCCGGCCGGGCCAACGTGGCCGTGAACCGGGTCGTCAACATCGCGCTCGCGTCGGCATTGTTGGGCCTCGGAGCAACGGTCGCCCTGGCCGTCTCAGCCGAGTCCGCCGGATCACTGCGGGCGCCCGGCGGTATCGCCATCGCCATTGGTCGGGTCGCCGGCCTGACGGGCGCCTACCTGATGCTCCTGATGGTGCTCTTGATGGCGCGCATCCCGACCCTCGAGCGAGCCGTCGGGCAGGACCGGCTCGCTCGTTGGCACCGGAGGATCGGCGGCTGGCCGATCGCACTGATCACGCTCCACGTCGCGGCGATCACCATCGGGTACGCCCAGTCGGCGAGGACGGGGTACCTGCGCCAGGTCTGGGTGCTCCTCGATCGTTATCCGGACGTGCTGGCGGCAGCGGTCGGCTTCGGGCTGCTTGTGATGGTCGGAGTGGCCTCGGTCCGCAGAGCCCGTAGCAGGATGCGCTACGAGACCTGGTGGGCCGTGCACCTCTACACCTACGTCGCGCTCTCGCTGGCCTTCGCCCACCAGATCGTCACCGGAGCATCGTTCGTCGGTCACCCCGTCACCCGCATCGTCTGGTCGGTCGCATGGGCGGCCACCGCCGGGACGGTGATCGTCTGCCGGCTGCTGCTGCCGATCTTCCGGACACTCCGGCACCAGTTGACCGTCGTCGAGGTGCGGGGCGAAACCCCCGGCGTGGTCTCGGTGATCATGCGAGGTCGCCGGCTCGAGCGGCTGCCGGTCGCCGGCGGTCAGTTCTTCCACTGGCGATTCCTCTGCCGGGGGCTGTGGTGGCAAGCCCATCCCTACTCGCTCTCGGCAATGCCGGCGCCCCCGTACCTGCGGCTCACCGTGCGGACGGCAGGTGACCACGGTGAGGCGCTCGCCCGCATGGCGACCGGGACCAAGGTGGCGATCGAGGGGCCGTACGGGGCCTTCACCGAGCAGCAGCGGGTGGCAGAGCGGGTCCTGCTGATCGCCGCCGGGGTCGGAGTCACGCCGATCCGCTCGTTGCTCGAGGAGCTTCCCCCGGACGTGGACGTGTGCGTCGTGCTGCGGGCGTCCTCGCCCGCAGAGCTGCCGTTGCGCGATGAGCTGGCGGCGCTGGTAGCGGAGAGGGGCGGCCGCCTGCACGAGCTGTTCGGGTCGCGCCGTAGCGTCCAGCTCGACGGCCGAGCGCTGCGGAGGCTCGTGCGCGACGTGGCGGAGAGGGACGTGTACCTCTGTGGTCCGGATGGTTTCGCCGAGCCGCTGATCGCCGAGCTCTGGAGACTGGGAGTGGCCAAGGAGAGGATCCACCGTGAGTCCTTCGCCTTCTGAGGTGGGGCGATGAAGCGGGCGACGATCGTCCTCGGCACGACCGCCGCGGGTCTGGCGGCGCTGCTCACCTTCCGCACGCCGCCGGCGGTGCTTGCGACGCGGATCCCGGGGGCCAGCCTCCTGCCGTCGCCTAAGGCTCCGGTGGCGGCAGGCCCGCCGTCCGGCTCGAGCGGCTCCACACCCGGTTCGAGCGGCTCGAATGGCTCGAGCGGGTCGAGCGGGTCGAGCGGGTCGACGTCGACACCCACCGCGTCGCAGTCGCACGCGCGGACCGCCATCGGAGCACCTGCCGATTACAGCTACGGGGTCCTCTCGGTGTCTGTCACGGCGACCGGCCACAAGATCACCGACGTCCAGATCGCGTCGCTCGATGACGGAGGCGACTTCAGGTCGCAGTCGATCGACCAGCAGGCTCTCCCCGTGCTCGAGCAGGAGGCACTGCAGGCGCAAGGCGCCGGCATCCAGGGCGTGTCGGGAGCGACGTACACGACGCAGGGTTTCGTGCAGTCGCTGCAGTCGGCCCTGTCGAAGCTCGGGATCTGATGCCTCGCACGCCCGAGCGGACTGCGCACCGTCAAGAGCGGGTGATGGGCACGGTGGTCACGATCGACATCTACGGAGACCGCAGCCCCCGCGGCGCCGTCGAGATGTCGAGGGCGTGCGCCCTGCTGCACCGCTACGACGCCATCTTCAGCCTCTGGAAGCCGAACAGCCCACTCAGCCGGCTCCGCCGAGGCGAGATCGGCTTCGACGAGGCACCACGGGAGGTGGCACAGGTGCTGGCGCTCTGCCACCAGGCACGCGACCTCACAGACGGCTGGTTCGACGCCTTGGCGATGCCCGGCGGCTTCGACCCCACGGGCCTCGTGAAGGGCTTGGCTGCGCAGTCGGCGCTCGATCTGCTCGTGGCGGAGGGGTGCGCCGCCTGCCTGGTGAATGCCGGAGGCGACATCGCCACGTGTGCGGGGCAGGAGGATCCGCCGTGGCGGATCGGGATCCGCCATCCGGCCTCGGCGCAGCATCTGGCGGCGGTGATCGAGGTGCACGGGTCCGTGGCCACTTCGGCCGAGTACGAGCGGGGGCCGCACCTCTACGATCCGGTCAGGGGTCGCCACGGATCCCGCCTGCTCTCGGCCACAGTGACCGGTCCCGATCTCGGGATGGCGGATGCCATGGCCACCGCCTTGGCGGTGGCAGGCGTCGACGGGCTGGGGTTTGTGGAGCGGGCTGCCGGCTACGAGGGCTTGGCCATCACGGGCGAGGGTCGGGCAGTGGCCACGTCGGGAATGCGGGTGCTGCAGATGCCGAAGGACTGCGGCCTCGAGTACTACGCGTGGACCGCGGGTCAGGCGGCGATCAGCGAGAGTGCCTGGCGGACGGAGGAGTCGATGTGGTTGGCCGGCTCGACATTCGACGCCCAGGCCACCAGCGCCGAGAACCAGACCTGCTGCAGCAACTGAGCAGCCGCGACCGCCCGGGTGCCCGTCTCCTTGCCGGCGAGCGCATTGGCGAGAGCGCTGCGCACCATCTCGTTGAACTCGTGCAGCAGTGGTGCGACCTCTTCCTGCCCGCAGGTGAGGGCGCGCACCATCGAGCGCGAGAGCTTGGGAAACGCGAGCTGAGACTGGGTCATCGCGTCGAGGACCCGGAGCGCCCTCGACTTCGGCGAGCGACCCCGCAGACCCCTTCCCGGCAGCAACTCGTCGGGCGAGACGAACTGCCGGGCCAGCGCGCTCGAGCAGCAGGTATTCCTTGGTGGGGAAGTACTTGTAGATGGTCCTCGATGAGATTCCGGTGGCAGCCACGACATCCTGGATGCGCCAGTCATCGAAATCGTGCGTGGTGGCCAGATGGACGACTGTGTCGGCAAGCTTGTCGAACTGTGCGGAACTGAGTGGATGAGCGGGCACGATCCTCCCAGTGCGTCGATCCCACGTGGAGAGTTCTCCCATCGATGATGCCAGTGACCTGCTCGGATCGGGTCGCGGTGCAGATATCGAGCCGGCCACCTCGCTCTCGATCTGATGGCTGCCACGAGGCGAGGGGGAGCGCGCCTGGCGCCCCGCGAGAGGGCCGCTGCTGAGGATCCTGCAGGTCACCGGCCACTGCACCCGTGGGTCCACGAATTCCACTTGCGTAGATCACCCGCTGCACGTATGCTCCCATCTCTAGTAAATCGGTGCTGTTCACATCGGCAGTGGTATCGGCGCTCCCCCGGGCGAGACATCCCGGGTAGATCAAACCCCTCGTGGCCGGCAGCTGGGGCTGGCCGCCAGGGGCGATGACCCAGTTCCCAGGTGGCCAAGGAGGACTCCTTGCACATCCAGCCATACATGGTCCTCGGGAGCGCCCTGGTCGGCTTCCTCGTGGGGATGACCGGCGCCGGTGGCGGCGCACTGATGACGCCGATGCTGATCCTGCTGTTCAAGGTGAAGCCGTCGACGGCCATCTCGAGCGACCTGGTAGCGGCGGTCCTCATGCGGCCGGTGGGCGCACTCGTGCACCTCGGGAAGAAGACCATCAACTTCCGACTCGTGGGGCTGATGTGCGCCGGCTCCGTGCCGGCAGCCTTCTTCGGGTCGTACCTGCTCCACCTGATGACGAAGAAGTCCTCCACGTCGGCGCAGACCAACATCGAGATCGCTCTCGGAGCAGCACTGCTTCTCGGGGCGGTGGCAATGGCGGTGCGCATGGTCCTCGACCGCCGGGCGGGCAACCAGCGTCAGGGCGTCGTGCGCAACATCGAGCCTCGCGCCATCCAGACGGTCCTGATCGGCGTGATCGGCGGCCTGATCGTGGGCATGACCTCGGTCGGCTCGGGGTCGTTGATGATCGTGCTGCTGCTGTTCGTCTACCCGATGCTCGGGGCGAACCAGCTCGTCGGGACCGACCTGACACAGGCTGTGCCGCTCACCATGGCGGCCGCCCTCGGCGCCCTGATCTGGGGTCACGTGGAGATGTCGGTGACGACCTCGATCGTGCTCGGGAGTGTCCCGGCTGTAGTCGTCGGAGCGCTTCTGTCCTCTTGGGCGCCCGACAAGATCGTGCGGCCGGCGGTGATGTTCGTGGTCTTCGTTTCGGGCCTCAAGTACGTGGGGATGAGCACGTCCGATCTCGGCTGGTCGATCCTGGCACTGGCCGTAGTTGCGACGGTCGCCTTCCTCGCTGTGCCGAAGATCTGGCGCCGCGAACCCCTGGTGGTGGTCGAGAGCGAGCCGGAGCTCGCGCTCGTCACGGCCGGTACGGCCTCTCCCGCGGCCAGCTGAGGGAGCGGGCGGCTTCGGGCGTCGGCGGCAGCGGCCTGCGGCCGCCGACCTTTCCTGCGGAAGGTGTCAATAGCGGTACCTAAGGCAGGAAAGGTGGCTGAGGCGGCCGGACCCCCGTGCTGAATCACCCTGCGATCGCCAAACAGGCCCCCTCTGGATCCGGCACCACCACCGGAACCGAGGGGGCCCCACGAAGGCGATCAGCTATCCGTCAAGGTCTGATCGAACTCGTTGACTTCCTGGTCCATGGCGTTCTCGCTCTGGATGTTCGACTGCTCCTCTGACTGGACAGCGTCTTGGTTGGCGCTGTTGATCATGCTCTCGTCGCTGGCATTCGTCCGCTCTTCCTGCGAGTAATCCTGTGCCGCTGCCTGTTCCTCCTTGAGGATCTCCGCTTCGCTGGTCGCCCCACTCTGGCCGCCGGTCTCGGCCCCACCGGAGCCGGCCCCGCCCGTCTCGGCCCGCATCACTTCTTGCTCGTAGGCCATGAACGGGCTGGCGCCGGTCGGAGCCTCGGTGGCGCCGCCGCCCCCGACGCCACCACCGCCACCCCCATAGAGAGCTGCTTCTTCGGCGGCGATCTCGGCCTGATAAGGGGACTCTGAGGAGGATCCGCCGTTCATGCCGGCGGGGGACATCGAGGCGGCGGGGCCGGATCCACCCTCTTCGCCGGACATCGCCTTCTCCTCGGCCGCGACGACTTCCTCCTCGTACCGCATCTCCTCTTCGTACAGGGTTCCTGCCGAGCCCGACATGGTGGAGTCGTAACCCTCCGTCGATGCCGGAGACTCGTAGGACGACCCCCCTCCCTGATACTCGCTGTAGGTCTCGCTCACGGTCCCTCCTCCTTGTCGCGCTGGGCGCGACAAACACTCCCGCGCCTGGGCCCGCACGTCAACGGGTGATTTTTCACGACGCGTGTTAAGAGAGGAGCGGAGCCTCAGGTCCTCGCGGCGATCGCCGCCTCGAGCTCCTCGCGGTGCCCGTTCGTGTGCAGCAGTGCGATGTTGGCGAGGCGAGCAACGCGCCCGTCTGCGAGGGCGAATTGGTCATCCGAGAGCCCCCCGATCAGATCGACGAAGGAGGCGCCTTGGCGGTCCAGATGCTCCACCACCTCTGCCTTGGAGGCCCCGGACGCCTTCGCCGAGTGGGCGAGGTTCAACCTGTCCACGACCTCGTTGTCGACCTCGACAGTCTCGCCATTGCACAGCTGCTGGATCCACTCCGAGAGGTATCCATAGGAGTCGGCCACGTGATCGACGATCACTCCGACGCTTCTCGGATCGCCTGAGGGCTCGAGGGGCGAGGCGACCCACTGGTCGTCGCCCACATGTTCGACGAAGGCGACCAGCGCATCGCGGGCAGAGCGGATCTTCGCTGCCAGCTCTGCCGGGCTGTCAGCGGGGGCGGGGGGTCGGGCATCGGTCAAGGTGATCCTCCTCGGTCATCGGTCGCCCCGCGGGCGAGGTCCTGCAACCTCTCGTGCAACGTCCCCACCATCGTCGCCGACTCCGGCTTCATGAGGACGCTACGGATGATCCTCGATTCGTCCGCATCCTGCACGACGCCTCGATGGCGCCGCCCGAGCTCGTCCGCACGCACCCGGTAGAGGCTCAGGTATATGGCCCTCTCTGCGGGCGACATCGCGCTCTCGAACAGACGAGCCGAGGCACTGTCGATGCTCGACATCGAGAGCGTCTCACCGCCGCCGACTGGGAAGAACGTCAGGATGTCGAGCTCCGGCTGCTGGTAGAGGGCGAGGGTGTCGGAGCCGGCGAGCATCTCCGCCCACGACAGCGCTCCCCGCCGGCCCTTGGCGAGAACCCGGCCGAGGCCGTCGGCGCTGAGCGGGAACAGCCGCAGAGTGAGCCACAGGGCCGCGGCAGCAGCGCCGGCGCGCGAGCACTCGAGGCTGATCTCACCGAGATGCTGGACGCCCGACGACGTGTAGTAGGTGTAGGGCGAATCGTGCGCGTAGTGGCGGGCGACGGCTGGGTCCATGAATATGACTGCTCCGCACCCGTAAGGCTGTAGCCCGTGCTTGTGGGGATCGACCACCACCGAGTCGCAGCCGGCGATCGCCCGCCACGGCGCAGGATCGATGCGCAGCTCCCGGGCAAGGGCCTCGTCATGGGCGAGGATCGAGTGGAATCCGCCGTAGGCCGCATCGACATGGATCCTCAGCCCGTACCTGTCCTTCAGTGCCATCGCCTCGTCGATCCGGTCGACGGCACCGAGGCCAGTGGTGCCGGCTGTCAGCACGAGGGTGCCGATACCGCCCCTCTGTGCGAGAGCCGAGGCCGCCTCGAGGTCGATCCGGCCGAGGCTGTCGGAGGGGAGCGGGGTGCCCTCGACGCCGAGCAGGTGGCACATCCGGCCGTGCGTGTAATGGGCCTGGTCGCTGAACGCGATCGCCTTGCCGGGATGGCTCTGGCGGGCGACGAACAGCGCCTCCAGGTTGGCGATCGTGCCGCTGGAGGTGAGATGGCCGAGATGCCGGCGTAGGCCGAACATGTCCGCCAGCGCCTCCACGGCCTCCACCTCCATGGCCGCCGTTGCCGGCCCCCCGTCGAGCGCATGGTTGTTGGGGTTGACGAGCATCGCCGCCAGGTAGCCGGTGACGGCGACGGGATGAGGTGGCTTCAACATCTGCCCGATGTAGCGGGGGTGGAAGAAGGGGTAGTTGTCCTCGAGGCGATCGGCGAGTTCCACGAGCGCTTGCTCGAGCAGGGTCTCGTCGACCCTCAGCGAGTCGTCGGGCTCGAACGATCCGAAACGCTGCGCCCAGTCGCCATTGCGGCGCACCGCCTCCGACAACCACTCGGCGATCTCCATCCCGGGCTGATGCTACCGAGCGGTCTCCACTGCGGGCGGGCCGCAGGCGGCCCTGCGAAGTCGCCCCGCGGAATCGCACCGCCGCCGCGGCCGATGCGAGGATGCAGTCGTCACTTCTCCTGGAGGGGTCTGAGATGGCAGACATCGGCGAGTTGCTTGCGGGGGTGGTGGGGGAGCGTCATGTCCTCTCGGGAGAAGAGATCCCCGAGGACTACTGGCATGACGAGGCACTGACGCCATCCCCTCGGCGTCCGGCTCATCTGGTGCGACCGGCCCACACCGACGAGGTGGCGGCGCTGGTGCGCCTTGCCGCCGAGTACGACCTGCCGGTGACGGCCCGCGGGGCGGGGACGGGCCTGTCGGGAGCAGGAATGGCGGTGGACGGGGGGCTGATGGTGAGTTTCGAACGGATGGCGAGGATCGTGGAGATCGACCTCGACAACCACATGGCAGTCGTGCAGCCGGGAGTCACCCTCGAGCAGCTGGACGCCGCCACGGCGGCCCACGGCCTCGTCTACCCGGTCTTCCCCGGCGAGAGCTCTGCAAGCCTCGGCGGCAACGTCGCCACCAACGCCGGCGGCATGCGCGCCGTGAAGTACGGGGTCACGCGCAACCAGGTGCTCGGACTGACGGCTGTCATCGGCACTGGCGAGGTGATCAAGACCGGCGGGAAGCTCGTGAAAGCGACGAGTGGCTACGACCTGACGCAGCTGATCATCGGCTCGGAGGGAACGCTGGCGATCGTCACCGAAGCGATCCTTCGCCTCTACCCCCGCCCAATGCTGTCGTCGACCCTGCTCGCCCCCTTCGCCACTCTCGAGGAAGTGACAGCGGCTGTTCCGAAGATCGTCGCCAGTGGCATCGGCCCGTTGCTGCTCGAGTACATCGACTTCATCTCGATGGCGGGCATCACCGCGGCGGCGGGGCTCGACCTCGGGATCCCGCAGGGGATCAAGGACAACGCGCTCGCTTACCTGGTCGTGGTTCTCGAGTCATCGGACGAGCGGCGGCTGGACGAGGACAGCGACTCGTTGGGGGAGATGCTCGCCGGCCTTGGGGCGCTGGATGTGTACGTCCTGCCGGGCGGGGCGGGCGATCAGCTGATCGGCGCCCGCGAGCGAGCCTTCTTCGTCGCCAAGGCGGCCGGGGCCGACGACATCATCGACATGGTCGTGCCACGGGCGCATATGCCGGCGTACATGTCGGCGGTCGGCGAGCTGGCGAAGACGACTGGCTCGCTCGTGACAGGGTGCGGCCATGCCGGCGACGGCAACGTCCACCTGTCTGTCTTCCAGCCGGATCCGGAGACTCGCTTCTCGCTCGTCCACGACATCTTCAAGGCGGGCATCGAGCTCGGAGGAGCGATCTCGGGCGAGCACGGCATCGGCACCGAGAAGCGGAGTCACTTCCTCGAGCTGGAGGACCCGGCCAAGCTCGCTCTGATGAGGCGCATCAAGACCGCATTCGACCCTCAGGGCATCCTCAACCCCGGCGTCCTGCTCGGTTGAGCAGAGATCGCCGTGCCGACTGCGATGCCATGCCGGCTCGGCGGCGATGCCATGCCGGCGGCGATCCATGCCGGCTCGATCGCAAGAGGAGAAGTGTCGTCTATAGATGTAACTTCTCACGCTGCGTTTCGCGTTACTAGCAGACGGAGGACGAAGTGAACGGGGCACACGCCATCATCCAGACGCTCGTCGACTCAGGGGTGGAGGTCTGCTTCATGAACCCCGGGACGTCGGAGATGCACTCGGTGGCAGCGCTCGACGCCGTGCCCGATATGCGTGGAGTGCTCACGCTCTTCGAAGGCGTGGCGACCGGGGCGGCGGACGGATATGCCCGGATGGTCGACAAGCCGGCGGCAACCCTGCTGCATCTCGGTCCCGGCCTCGGGAACGGCCTCGCCAACCTCCACAACGCACGGCGCGCACGCACGCCGATCGTCAACATCGTCGGCGACCACGCGAGCTACCACAAGCGTCTGGACGCGCAGCTCGAGTCGGACATCGAGACAGTCGCTCGCAACGTCTCCTCGTATATCCGGAGGTCCAGCTCGCTGCAGCGGGTTGCGGTCGACGCCGCCGAAACGGTGGCCGCCGCTTACGGCCCGCCGGGGCAGGTGGCAACCATGATCCTGCCCGCCGATCTCGCCTGGACGGACGGTGCCCGGCCGGCGGAGCCCGTGAAGCCGGCTGCCCGGGCATCGGTTCCCGCCGAACGGGTCGCCGAGGCAGCCGCTGCCCTCCGCTCCGGCGAGCCGGCGGCTCTCTTCGTCGGGGGGTCTGCTTGCCGGCGGGAGGCGCTGATGCTTGCGAGTGCCGTCGCGGTGGCGACAGGAGCCAAGTTGCTCGCCGAGACCTTTCCGGCGCGGTTGGAGCGCGGGGCCGGGATCCCTGCGGTGGAACGGCTCGCGTACCTGGCGGAGTTGGCCGCACTCCAGCTGGGTGGTCTCCGCCATCTCGTCTTGGTGGACGCCAAGTCCCCGGTGGCCTTCTTCGCCTACCCAGACAAGGAGGGCGACCTCGTTCCCGACGGGTGCACTGTCCACGTTCTTGCGGCGCGCGGAGACGACGCACTGGAGGCGCTGCGGGCGCTGGCCGACGAGGTAGCGCCCGGCGCGCAGCCTGCGGCGGCGCCGGCAGGACGTCCGGTGCTGCCGAGCGGAGCACTCACTGCCGAGTCCCTCTGCGCGGCACTCGGGGCACTGCTGCCGGAGGGCGCCATCGTGTCGGACGAAGGGAACACGACGAGCATCTTCAGCGGGGGCCTAACAGCAGGAGCCCCGCCGCACGACTGGCTGACGCTCACCGGGGGCGCCATCGGGCAAGGGCTTCCAGTCGCGGTCGGGGCGGCGGTCGCCTGTCCTGGCCGGCGTGTGATTGCCTTCGAGGCCGACGGCAGCGCCTGCTACACGTTGCAGTCGTGGTGGACGATGGCACGCGAGGAGCTCGACGTCACGACGATCGTCTGCAACAACGGCTCGTACTCGATCCTCAACATGGAGCTCGGCCGCGTCGGTGCGGAGCCCCCCGGGCCGAGGGCGAAGGAGATGCTCAGCCTGCGGCGGCCGGATCTTGACTTTGTAGCTCTAGCCGGTGGCTGCGGGGTGCCGGCTTCCCGTGCCACCACGGCCGACGAGCTCGTCGACCAGCTGCGCCGCTCCCTCGCCACGCCCGGGCCATCGGTGATCGAGGCGATGGTGCCGCCCTTGATGTGAGCCGGCTCCGGCGACGTTGTAAATAGCGGGGGGCACTGGCCATAACCAGTGGCCATGGGAGAAACAACTCCGGTAGGTTCCTGCCGGGACGGCGAATGAGAACGCCCCCGTCGCGCCGGTGCGCACTGCCCGGCTCACTCTGAGGTCAGCTCTTGTTATAAGCGACCCGCGGGTCAATCCGCGTACTCGGGATCTTGACGCGGCAAGGCCGCCGGAAGGGAACACCCTCCCGGCGGCCTCCACCGAGGTGGCTAGGTTCCGGCGATCGCGACGACCGGCAGGTGCGAGGACACGCTGCTCGGCACTGGGAGGTCCTGTGCATCACCGAGCGGGTAGACAGTCCCGTTCGATCCCGCCAGCCAGTAACCGTGGCCGTCCAGCGTGAGCGCCAGGCCCACGATGTCGTTGACGTGGATACCCTCGCCGGGGAGCGATCCCACGAACGAGGCACCCCCGCCGAAGACGAAGGTCCCTCCGTCTCCGCCGACGAGCACGTATCCCCCGTCGTTCGGGCTGGGGTTGATGGCCCTGATGTCGTTGACGTGGATCCCCAGTCCGGGGAGGGAGCCCACGAAGTGGGTGTTGCCGAAGGCGAAGACCCCACCGTCGGCCCCCACCATCCCGTACCCCTTGCCGTTCGAGGTGGCGAACATGCCGACGATGTCGGTCACGTGCTTGCCGATCCCGGGGATCGATCCGACGTAGTGGGCGTCACCGAAGGCGAAGATGCCGCCGTCGGATCCGACGAGCCAGTAGCCCCCACCGTCCGCGGTCGGTGCGATGGCGACGATGTTTGACACGTTCGTGCCCATCGACGGCAGGTCGCCGAGCCACTTCGCGTCGCCCATCGCCGTGACGCTGCCGTCATGGCCGACGAGCCAGTAGCCCTCACCATCAGGCGTGGAGGCGATGCCGGTGATCGACTTCGTCCCCGAGACGCTCGTGCCTGCGAGAGGTGTCGCATTGCCGGTGGCGCCGACGTTCCCGTCCGACGAGGCGAGGTAGTACCCCTGGTCGGGAGCCCAATAGACGCGGGTGCCCCAGTTGGAGAGGACGTCACGGATCCCGTGGCCTATGTACTCGGTGGCCATGTAGATGTTCCCGCCGTAGGACTGGGCCATCGAGTAGTCGCCGTAACGGCAGTCCGGCCCGTACCCGAACAAGTTCACGTAGCAGGTGAAGTCGTCGAGCGGGTCGGTGCCGGCCGCAGCGACGTGGACCACGCTCCCCGGACCGTGCGTGCCGTTGAAGGTCACGTACGCCGCGCTCGGGAACATGTGCGCCCCCGCGATCGCGAACGCCATGTAGCCCTGTCCCGTCGAGTTCACGGCGATCACGGGATACAGGATGTCCTGCGACGTCTCGACGTAGCCGTTCGCCGCGTCGGCGGCCGACACCGTCGAGGACCCGGCGGAAGGCCGGAGGACGAACCACGCCGCCCCCGAGTTCTCCACCTGGCCGAGGACGAAGCCCGTGTCCAGCTCGGCGTAGAGGAGGCCGCTCGCGTAGGTGACCTCCTGCACGGCGTTGAAGTCGGTCTCGATGCCCGGAGCCTCGAAGTTCTTGTAGGAGGATCCGAGCGGAAGCGGTCCACCCTCCTGCACGGCGTTCGGCGGCAGCTCCGAGTAGGGCTCGGTCGTCACTGTCGTCATCGCCAGCGTCGGGCGGCCGCCGCTGTTGAGTGCAGAGGTGCCGAGCAGCGCGAAGACCTCGAGCCCGTTCGCGATGGCGCTGTTCGGGAGGTTGGCGTTGGCCTCGACGAAGTACTCGGTGTCGGGGGCTGCGGAGCCCTGCGTCACCGTCGAGGGGGAGAGGTGGTAGCCGGCATACGGGTCGGCCGCACCCTCTCCCTGCGCCGTCGTATCCGGCTCGACGTACCGCTGCAGGGCCGGGAGCGCTCCGCCGTCGGCGGCGGAGATGAGGCCGCTCTTCGACATCGCGTAGAGGACCGCTCCATTGAAGCCGGTGTCGCCCGAATTGCTCTGGCTGTTGAGCGGGAACTCGTTGGTGGAGATGTAGAAGCCGGCGCCGTCGGCTCCGACCTGGTCGTAGTCGCCGTAGCACGGGCAGCCGTTGGCGCTGTTGGTCGAGTCGGACGTGTCGAACCAGAATGCCTCATAGTCGCCGAGCGGGTTGGTAGTCGTGCTGACGGCGATGTACTCCGCGCTGAGGCAGCCGTTCTGCGGCGACGCGCCGTTGCTGCAGCCGTACGTCCCGACGGTCCCGCCCGAGTTGCCAACGCTGAACATGGTCATGATCCAGTGCTGGCTCGACGGATCCCAATAGACGCGCGGGTCGGACAGGAAGGTAGCCGGCGGCTGGTCGAAGACCTGGAACGCAGGGATCGGCCCGAGCAGCGTGGCGCCCTTCGTCGAGTAGATGGCGAGGGTGTCGTTGACCAGCTCGACGAGCGCCGTGCCGGCCGGGCTGGGGCCGACTCCCAGGCCCTGATCGGGCGGGGAGACGTCACCGCCGGAGCCTTCGGTGGGCGAGTTGGCGCTCTGGTTGAGGGCCGCGGTGACCCCGTCGAGGCCCGCCTCACCTGCGACATTGCCGCCGATGGTGTCCACTGCGCCGGCCGGCGGCGCGCCGTAGGGCGAAGCTGACCGCGAGGCCGCGGCGGTGGCCTGGTGCAGCAGCCCGAGTGGAGTGACGCGGTGCGGCCCGTAGGTCCTCGCCGCTGCCGGGTTGGCGGCGTCGGCGCCCGCGATCTGCGACAGGTTCACGGTCCCCAGGCGGTGCAGGGTCACGGTCGTGGGCACGGCCGCCTTCGGCGCGGCACCGGCCGAGGAGCCGGTGAGGGCCAGCAGGGCGGTGGTGCCGAAGCTCGCGGCGAGGAGAACGCTGGCTGCGGCCGCGACGACCCGGGATGGGCCGGACGCGCGCCGGGGCCGGCGGGCTGTCCACCGGATTTCTTTCATGTACCCCTCCTTACTCTCCGATGTCGCGATCGCCACTGACCGGCGCCGGACCATCGCTCGCCTGGTATTCGGCCGAGTGCCGCGCAGCCTACATGTCAACTTGACGCTCGCACAGTGGTGAGTCGACCCTTTCGACGACTACCGCCGTTGCCAGGAGATCAGCTCTTGGGCTCTTCCAGCCCGATTCCGGTCGGGCACGAGATCCCGGTACCGCCCAATCCGCAGTAGCCGTTCATGTTGCGCGCGAGGTGCTGCTGGTGCGAGCAGCGCCTGTCGCGACTCAGGTCGTCTCGGTCCCGGGCGACACCGTAACCAGCCCGGCAGCCGTCGCGGCTCTCACAAGCCGGTCGTCGTAGGTCACAAGAGCATCGAGTTCCGGCGTGAGTACGCGCGCGGTGGCCAAGTGAATCGCGTCCAGCGAGCGAATCGAGCGATCCGGCTCGTTCATCGCTCCCTCCACGATGTCGTCGTCGATCGCGATGCTGGAAAAGGCCGACAGCAGGTCGCGCGCGATCAGGAAGCAGCGTAGGCATGGCACGCGCAACGGCTCTGGCGACTTCGATCCGAAGCAATGCGGAACTGACCCACTCGTCGTCCGCACGCGCGTCGTAGAAGGCTGCGAATGCCGTGGAGTGAACTTCCTCGACCAGGAGCTTGATCACGGCCGAAGTGTCGGCGTAGAAGAGGCTCACCGGCGTTCTTCGTCGCGCATCGCCGCGAGGGTCTCAGAGAGCGTGTCAGTGCCGTCCCTAGGTCGCATCCGGGGGCGGTAGCCAGGTCGGCGAGCGAGGGTCGCGCGGCCCGACGCGACGAGACGCGCCAATACCGGAGTCGGCTCACGTCGGTCCACCGGGACGATGCGGGCAATCAACCGCCCGCGCTCCGTGACATCGATGGTCTCGCCGTGCCGCACCCGCGCCAGCACCTCACTCGTGTGGTGCCGCAAATCCCGCAGGCCCACAGCGTGTGCGTCCGTAGGTGTCACGCCTCCCGTTGTATCACAACTTTGTGGCTACAAGAGATGCGCTGCTACACGCGGACCATCTGAAGGACGACGGCGTACATCGTGCCGGGCAAGGTGTCGATCACGCGCCACCCGCGCGGCTCGCTCAGATGGGCGAGCTCGTCGAGCGACATCCACAGCAGGTCGAATCCCGAACGCGTCGCCGATCAACGGCCCAGACGAGGGGGAGTCCCGAGCGGCCACAGTGTGACCGTACAAGAGGGTGTGGCTACCCCGTTGACCAGAACTGCTGCTGGACCACCGAAGTCGAGATACCACCCCGGTACGGCGAAGCGCGGAGCGCCCCCCCGTTCACTCCTTCGGCTCGTCGAGGTCGATCCCGCTCTGGCAGGTGACGCCAGTGCCGCCGAGGCCGCAGTATCCGCCGGGGTTCGCCGCCAGGTACTGCTGGTGGTAGTCCTCGGCGTAGTAGAACGGGCCGGCGGGGGCGATCTCGGTGGTGATGGTGCCGTAGCCCGCCTGCTCGAGCGCCTTCTGGTACTGCTCTGTCACGGCTCGGGCGATCTCGGCCTGCTCGTCCGTGGTGGTGTAGATCGCCGACCGGTACTGCGTTCCCCGGTCGTTGCCCTGCCGCATCCCCTGCGTCGGGTCGTGGCTCTCGTAGAAGGTCTTCACGAGCTGCTCGTAGCTCAACTCGCTCGGGTCGAACACCACCAACACGGTCTCGGCATGCCCGGTACGTCCCGAGCACACCTCCTCGTAGGTGGGATTCGGGGTGTAGCCCCCCGAGTAGCCGGCGGCGGTGGTGTGGACACCCGACAACTGCCAGAACTTGCGTTCTGCTCCCCAGAAGCAACCGAGCCCGAACTGGGCCACCTCGAGACCCTCTTCGAACGGCGGCGTCAGGGGTGTGTCGAGCACGAGGTGCCGGCGGGCGATGGGCATCGCTTCCGGGCGCCCCCTCAGCGCCTGCTCAGGGGAGACCATCTCCTCCTTGTGCGAGCTGAACAATCCGAACTTTGCCACTCTCGTGCCCTCCATCCTCGAACGCTTCTCAGTCCGTCAGGCGAAGACCTCGTTACACAAGACCTCGTTACACAAGACCTTGTTACAGAAGAGCTTGCTGCAGGTGAGCCTCCTACGACTCACCGGACACGTACCTACGGTAGAGGTCGGTGAGGTCTTGGCGCGCCTCGGGCGAGAGGTCCCCCGGATCCACCTGCCCCGCCTCGCGGATCAACAACTGCATCTGCGCCAGGTACTCGCTGCAGTGCGGGCAGGCGGCGAGGTGCCTCTCCAACCGGCGGCGTTGGCGGCGGGGCAGGGCCCCTTCGAGGTAGTCGGTGACGAGCGAGACAGCCTGCCGGCAGGCAAGGTCTTGACGGAGTCCGAGCATCCTCAAGCTCCCTTCAGCTCTGCCTCGACGGCACGGCGCACCGCCGCTCGCCCCCGATGCAGCAGTATCCGCTGGTTTCCATCCGAGATCCCGAGCACGTCGCACACATCCCGGCCGGACAGTCCGTCGAGGTCGCGCATCGTTACGACTTCACGCTGGTTGGCCGGCAGGCCCTCGATGGACCGCCGGACGAGCCCTGCCAGCTGCGCAGCCTCCATCCGGTCCTCCAGCGCTTCCGACCATCGTTCCGGCGGTTCGGCCCACGAGCCGTCAGCAGCGAAACGCTCCTCGTCCCCTCCCCCGCCTTCTCCCGCATACGGATCGGCAACCGGCGTGCTGCGGTGCTCTCTGACGCCGGTGGTACGAGCCCTGTTGACGAGGATCTTGAAGATCCAGGTCCGCAGCGCCGACCTGCCCTCGAAACGATCGAGGCCCTTCAGCACCCCGACCCACGTCTCCTGCGCCACCTCCTCGGCCACGGCCTGGCTCGGCACGAAGGTGCGGGCGAGGCGGACAAGGCGAGGGTGCTCGCTGGCGACGAGAGCAGCGAAGGCGGATTCATCGCCCTCGCGCAGCCGCCGCACCAGCTCCTCGTCGCCCATCGGCAAGGACCTTATGCTGCCGGCGCAACCGGCGTGCCGACTCGTACGGGATCGCCGCTCACGCCCGCACAGTCTCGCTGCGACGCCCCGCGTTACAAGAATTCTTCTTGTGCTTGCTGGGCTTTTCGGTGTAACGGCGAAGCGCTGGAGGGGGACCGTCCTTCCGACACATCCCCTACCTAGGAGCAGCAGATGGACAAGACCAGACTCGCCGCAGGCAGATCCAGGCTCGTCGGGATCGCAGCACGCGGGCTTCTCGGGGCTGCGGCGGCAACTATCGCCGTTCCCCTGGCGGCTGGAGCCGCCGGCCTCAAGGCGGCCCCTTCCCCGCGTGCATCGGGCGGGATATCGAACGCCGTGTTCGTGCAGACCAACGACCCGGCCGGCAACCAGATCCTCGCCTACCAGCGGCAGGCAAACGGGACTCTCGAGTTCGCCCACGCCTACGGGACCGGCGGGCGCGGTTACGCCTTGGCCGGTGCAGTGGTGGACAAGCTGGCATCGCAGGGCTCGCTCGTCTACGACAGCGCTCGGCACCTGCTGATCGCGGTCAATGCCGGCAGCGACACCCTCACCAGCTTCTCGGTGTCGGGCGACCGGCTCTCCGGCCGCCACGTCGTGTCAGCCGGCGGGGCGCTGCCGGTGAGCGTCACCTGGCACGGAGACCTGGTGTACGTGCTCGACGCGGGTGGCGCCGGCCATGTCAGCGGCTTCACCGTTTCGGGGGGGCGGCTCTGGCCGATCGAGCACTCCACCCGGCCGCTCGGGCTGACGCCCGGGCTGACTCCCCAGTTCCTGGAGACGCCGGGGCAGATCGGCTTCACCCCCGCCGGCAACCAGCTCGTCGTCACCACCAAGGCGAACGGCAACGACATCGACGTGCTGAACCTTGGGCCCTCCGGCATCGGCCACCGCGCCGGTGGTGAGGAACGTGTCGGCGACGGGAGTGCCGTTCGGTTTCGTGTTCGATCCTCACGGAAGGCTGATCGTCACCGAGGCCGCCACCAGCACACTCTCCTCCTACGCCGTCGACTACGACGGCACGCTCACCCACCTCAGCTCGGTCAGCGACGGGGAGAGCGCACTCTGCTGGGTGACGGCCGCCGGCGGCTTCTACTTCGGGGCGAACGCAGGGAGCGCCACGATCAGCGCCTACACGACCGACGCCAACGCCGGCCTCTCGCTCGTCTCGGCGAGCGGCGTCGTCGCCAGCACCGACCCCGGACCGATCGACATGGCGGCGTCGGCTGATGGCGCGTACCTGTACGCGGAGACGGGCGGCAACGGGATCATCGACGAGTTTCGAGTCGGGACAGGCGGCGCATTGACCTCCGTCGGCTCCATCGACGGGCTGGGAGCCACAGGAATCGAGGGCATCGTGGCGGCCTGAGGCCCGGTCCTGTGGCGTCGGGGGTTCCGGGGTGTTCGATCGTGGTCGATCAGACCCTGCGGACCCCCGGCGCTCGCCGGCGTCCATCGCGCCGGCATACACCGCGCCAGCACTCCGCATCCGCCGGGATTAGCCTCCGGCCCGATGACCACTACGTCGCCGTACGGCTCCTGGCACTCTCCCATCACCCGACAGCTCCTGATATCCGAGGCAGTCGCCTTGAGCTCTCCTCTCCCGTCGGGAGGCTCCGTCTACTTCACGGAGGCCCGGCCGAGCGAAGGCGGCCGATACGTGATCGTGGAGGTCCGTGCCGACGGCTCTCTGCGGGACGTGACGCCCGCCGGCTACGGCGCCCGCACCCTCGCTCACGAGTACGGCGGCCTCTGTCATGCCGTGCGCGACGGGGTGCTGTGGTTCTCGAACTTCGCCGATCAGCGCCTCTACCGCATCGACCCAGGCGGGGAGCCGAGGCCGATCACCGCCGAGCCACCGCTGCCGATGGCGTGGCGTTACGCCGATCCCGTGCTCTCGCCCGACGGCCGCCACGTCGTGTGCATTCGCGAGCGGCACGGGGAGAACTCGCCGCACGACGTCGTGAACGAGATCGTCGCCATCCCGGCCGACGGGCAGGGGGAGCCGCTCGTGCTGGCATCGGGGCACGACTTCTACGCCGCCCCGACCCCCTCGCCCGACGGGAGCCGCCTGGCATGGATCTGCTGGGATCGTCCCAACATGCCCTGGGACGGCACGGAGCTCTACGAGGCGGAGGTCGACGGCGACCTCAGGCCGGGGCCGACGAGGTTGGTCGCCGGAGGCCAGGAGGAGTCGGTCATCCAGCCTCGTTACTCGCCGGCCGGCGAGCTCCACTACATCTCCGACCGGACTGGCTGGTGGAACCTCTACGCCGACGGCAGGGACGAGTCGCTCGCTCCCCGCGACGCCGAGTTCGCCGGGCCCGCAGTGGATCTTCGGCTTCAGCGACTACACGTTCCTGGAAGGCGGGGGGATCGTGCTGGCATGGGGGGAGGACGGGCTGGACCATCTTGGGCTGATCGACGGCGAGGGCAAGCTCGCGCGAGATCGAGACTCCGATGACGTCTTGGAGCATGCTGCGGGCAGCGAGGACCGAATCCGGCGACGGCGTGGTCGCCATGGCCGGCTCGCCCTCCCAGCCCTTGGCCGTCGTCCGGGTGTCGATCCCAGGAGGCGGCCTCGAAGTGCTCCGCCGGAGTCGCCCGGACGCCGTCGACCCTGCCGAGTTCTCGTTGCCCGAGCCGATCGAGTTCCCAACCGAGGACGGTCTGACGGCTCACGCCCTCTTCTACCCTCCCCACAACACCGAGTACGAGGCGCCTGCCGGGGAGCTGCCCCCGCTCGTCGTGATGAGCCACGGTGGACCGACCGCGGCGACCTCGTCGGTCCTCAACTACGCGATCCAGTTCTGGACCACGAGAGGCATCGCTGTCGTCGACGTCAACTACGGCGGCAGCTCCGGCTACGGCCGCCAGTACCGCGAACAGGCTGCCGCGGCCGATGGGGGATCGTGGATCTCGACGACTGCGTCAACGCCGCCCGTCACCTGGCCGAGCAGGGCAGGGTCGACGGGAGCCGGATGGCGATCCGGGGCGGCAGCGCCGGGCGGGTACACGACGCTCTGCGCCGTCACCTTCCGGGACGTGTTCGCGGCGGGGACGAGCCTGTTCGGCGTCGCCGACCTCGGCGCTCTCGCCTCGGACACCCACAAGTTCGAGTCGAGGTACCTCGACCTGCTCGTCGCGCCGTGGCCCGAGGAGCGCCAGGTCTACGAGGAGCGCTCGCCGATCTACCACACAGAGCTGCTCCGTACGCCCCTGCTGCTGCTGCAGGGACTGGAGGACAAGGTCGTCCCGCCCGCCCAGGCGGAGATGATGGCAGAGGCGCTCCGTGCCAAGGGGGTGCCTTTCGCCTACGTCGCCTTCGAGGGCGAGCAGCACGGCTTCCGCAAGGCCGAGAACATCATCCGATCGATCGAGGCGGAGCTGTACTTCTACGGTCGGGTGCTCGGCTTCGTACCGGACGACGAGATCGAGCCGGTGGAGATCGAGTTCGCAGAGAGGCTTCCGGGCTAGCGTCAGCTCAAAGCCGCCGGTCGTCCTCGTCGAGGACGAACATCGTCTGCGTCGAGCGGATGCCCCTCATGCCCTGCAGCCCGTCGAGGACGACGTCCCGCAGTGTCTCCACGTCGGGCACCCTCACCAGCAACATGAAATCGAAACCTCCCGCCGTGAGAGCCACGTACTCCACGCCCGGAAGCTCGACCAGCTCCGCCCGCAGCTCCCGCCAGGACCTCTGCTCGCCGGTCACCAGGATGACGGCGGTGACGTCGAGCCCCATCTGGCGCGGGTCGACCACGGCTTTGAAGCCTTTGATAACGCCTTGCCCCCGCAGTCGCGCGAGTCGCTGGTAGGCGTTGGCGCGCGAGACGCCGGCTCGGCCGGCCAGGTCGTTGACTGAGCTGCGGCCGTCCTCCAGCAAGAGCGCCAGCAGCCGCCTGTCGATCTCGTCGATGTCGTTCGCCGGGCGGTCGATCTGTCTCGTCACGGGTCCCTCCCCATCACGCCGTCGAGACGTCCTGCAACGCCCGGACGGATTGTAGAGCATTCTGTCTCCTCATCAGAGGCGCGTGAGGACATACGCCGGCTGGAGCGCGATGAATTGATGGACGTTCAACGAAGAGCGGAGGAGCGAGACGATGGGCACTGCGAGCGGGTACTCCCCCGTGGTATCGACTGGTGACAGCGTCGAGGTCGAGCTGTCGAGCGACCATCCCGGCTTTGCCGACCCCGAGTACCGCCAACGCCGGAACGACATCGCGGCGCTGTCGGTCGACTACAGCCCGGGCGACCCCATCCCCCATGTCGAGTACAGCGAGCGCGAGCACGAGGTGTGGCGCGTGGTGAGCCGGGAGCTGGCACCCAAGCACCGCCGTTACGCCTGCCGCGAGTTCGTCCTCGCCGCCGAAGCCCTGAGCCTGCCGGCTGACCACATCCCGCAGCTCGGGGAGGTCACAGAGCGGCTGCAGCCGCTGACCGGCTTCAGGTACCTGCCCGTTGCCGGGCTGGCGCCGTTGCGCGATTTCTACGGCGCCTTCGCCGAGCGCACCTTCTTCTCGACTCAGTACATCCGCCATCACTCCGTCCCGCTCTACACACCAGAGCCGGACATCGTGCACGAGGTGGTCGGGCACGCAAACCAGCTTGCCCACCCGTTCTTCGCCGACGTCTGCGAGGAGGTCGGGCGTGCCGTGGTGCGTGCAGAGTCCGAGCCCGCACTCGCCTTCCTCTCCAAGGTCTTCTGGTTCAGCCTCGAGTTCGGCGTCGTGCACGAGGACGGGGAGCCCAAGGCTTATGGCGCCGGGATCCTGTCGTCCTTCGGAGAGCTCGACTACTTCCAGCAGGCGGAGCTGCGGCCGCTCGACTTCCTGGCGATGGGGACGACCGAGTACGACATCACGCACTACCAGCCGGTGCTCTACGCCGCACCCTCGTTCTCCGAGCTCGAGGACGAGCTGATGAGCTTCTACTCGTCGTACGACGAGGAGGCCTACCGCCGCATCACGGCAGCGGCAGCAGCCTGACGCCGGGCGCCGGAGTACCGTGGCGGCTCTTGAGCAGCCGCGTGGGGATCGGGACGACTTGATCGAGCAGCTTCGCCAGGCGTTCGAGGCGCTCCTTCCGATCGGGAGAGATGCAGGTTCTGGCGGTTACCGGCGTTTTGCGTGGACGGACGCCGACATGGCCTGCCGGTCGTGGTTCTTGGCAGAGGCAGAACGGCGATCGCTCGACACCGAGATCGATCGAAACGGGAACCTCTGGGCATGGTGGCCCGCCCGCCCGGCTCCCGGGGCGGCCCGGCGGTGGCGACCGGCAGCCATCTCGATTCGGTTCCCGATGGCGGCCCGTTCGACGGCCCCCTCGGGGTGATCAGCGCACTGCTCGCCATCGACCTGTTGCGGCAGCAGGGCCACGAGCCGCGCTGCCCTGTCGGGCTCGCCGTGTTCGCCGACGAGGAGGGGGCGCGCTTCGGCGTCGCTTGTGTGGGCAGCCGCCTGATGACCGGCGTGCTCGATCCGGCGCGGGCACGGGCACTGTCCGACAGCGAAGGCGTCGCGCTCGAAGATGCGCTCACCGCAGCCGGCCTCGATCCCGCCTTGCTGGGCGAGGACAGGGCGCGCATCGAGGCGCTCGGCTGCTTCGTCGAGCTGCACGTCGAACAGGGCAGGGCGCTGGCGGATCTGGGCTCGCCCGTTGCAGTGGCGACCTCCATCTGGCCGCACGGCCGCTGGCGGCTGGACCTCGAGGGTGAGGCGAACCATGCCGGGACGACGAGGGTGGAAGATCGTCGGGACCCGATGCTCCCGCTCGCCGACGCCGTCATCGCCGCCCGCCAGGTCACTTCCGGGCGCAACGCGCTGGCCACTATCGGGCGCGTGACGGTCGTCCCCAACGCCACGAACGGTGTAGCCAGCCGGGTGCAGGCGTGGCTCGACGCACGGGCTGCCGACGAGGCCACGCTCGATCTGGTGGTCCGGCTGGTCAGGTCGACGGTCGAGGCGTCGGCCGCCGCACACGGCGTCTCGGTTCGTCTCAGCGAGGAGTCGAGGACCCCGGCGGTCCTGTTCGACACTGCGCTTTCCGATCGTGTGGCAGCCGAGCTGGCGGACGGGCGCGGAGATGCGCTCGGAGATGCGCTCGGAGGCGGAGACGTGCCACGGCTGGCGACGGGAGCCGGCCATGACGCCGGAATCCTTGCCGGAAGGCTGCCGACGGCGATGTTGTTCGTTCGCAACCCGACCGGTGTCAGCCACAGCCCCGCAGAGGCTGCATCGCTCGAGGACTGCGCGGCCGGCGTGCGCGCGCTTGCGGCCGTGCTGGCGGACCTCTCCTCGTAGGCCCCTCCCTGGCCGGGGCCGCCTAAGCCGGCCTCCGCTCGCCGGCGCCGCCGCCCGGAGACTGGGCGAGGGCCGGTGGGCGCTGGTACGGTTTGCTCGCTGGGCTGGGCAGCAGTGCATCGCTGGGACTTGCTGGGGTAAGGGGACGCTTCGACGTGCGACGACTGCTCGCCGCGACCATCGCGGCAATCGTTTCGCTATTGCCATGTGCCACATCTTCTGGGGCGCGGGCGCCGGCGCCAGGGCCGCGCCTCAGCCGGCGTCTCAGCGGGCAGGCGCAGGCACCACTTGGGCGGTGCAGGCCACGCCGGATCCGATTGGGCCGACGGGCGAGCTCGTCTCGGACTACTGCACGACGTCCAAGTCGTGCATCGCAGTCGGGGACTTCCTCGGTGCCAACGGAACGGAGTTCCCGCTTGCCGAGCTCCGGGACGGGTCGAGCTGGGTCATCCACTCACCCGTCGTGCACGGGGCCAGAGCGAGCATCCTCAGCGGCGTCGAGTGCACCTCGGCCATCGCATGCATGGCTGTCGGTTCTGCCTTCTCGCCCACCGGGGAGCAGAGCACGCTGGCCGTCCTCTGGAACGGCACTGACTGGACGGAGTTGGCAACCCCGGAGCCGACAGGTGCACAGGCGGCCAGCCTCTCCGGTGTCTCGTGCTCGAGCTCATCGGCCTGCATAGCTGTCGGCTCGTACACCGACGGGCGGGGCGTCGTGCAGGTGCTGGCCTTCTACTGGAACGGATCGAGCTGGTCGCTCGTGGCCACGCCAGCTCCCGCCGGCGCCGAATCGAGCGTTCTGACGGGTGTCGGCTGCAGCCGCGGTGCCGGAGCAGCCTGCGTGGCAGTCGGCGACTACATCAACGGCAGCGGGACGGAGGAAGCCTTGGCCGAGGTCTGGGACGGGAGCGGCTGGTCGTTGTCGGAACCGCCGAACCCCGCTGGCGCGTCCGAGAGCCTGCTGGCGGCAGCGTCATGTCCTGCAGCCACGAGCTGCACCGCCGTCGGCCGCAGCTCCGATGGGGTGCTGATCGAGACCTACTCGCGCTCGGGCTGGGTGCTCGTCCCGACGAGCACCTCGGCGAACTTCCTCGACGCGGTCGACTGCAGTGCCGCCTCGTCCTGCACTGCCGTGGGCGGCCAAGTCGACCGGTCGGGTGTCGAAACAACGCTGGTGCTGAGGGGCGGTGGTTCCACCTGGGAGCCCGTCTCGAGCGCCGACGAGGCGGGAGCCGCGGCCCAGAGTCTCTCCGGGTTGTCATGCCAGGGCCCCTCGCAGTGCCTGGCGACCGGATCGTTCACGAGCGCCGGCGGCGACATGTCCTCCCTCGCCGAGACATGGGACGGCAGGTCGTGGTCGTTGAGCCCGGCGCTCAGCGCCTCCCGGCCGGAAGCGGGGACACTTGCCTCCGTATCGTGCGTGAGGGCCAGTTCCTGCATCTCGGTCGGGGAGTACCAACAGGGATCGGGGACGCAGTACCCGATGGTGCAATCGGACTCCGCCGGCACGTGGACCCTCGGCCACCTGCCCGTGCCGGCCGGGGCGACCGGGGCGACGGTGGCCTCGGTCTCATGTTCGGCGGTCGGCGCCTGCACCGCCGTCGGTTCCAGCTCGAAAGGGCCGTGGCTGGAGCGGATGAGCGGCGACACCTGGTCCATCCAGAAGTCTGTGGTCGTTTCGGGATCGATGACCTCGGTCTCCTGCCCGACCATCAGCTTGTGCATGGCTGTCGGCGCCACCTTCCAACGAGCCGGCAAGCAGATCCCGCTCGCCGAGCTGTGGAGGGGGTCCTCCTGGTCCAAGTTGTCGCCGCCGGTACCGGCGGGGGCCGTCGCCAGCTCGCTGCAGGGAGTGTCGTGCGCCGTCTCGGCGCTGTGCCTGGCCGTCGGGACCTACACCTCGAGCAGCGAGGAGGTCTTCCCGATGGTCGAGATGTGGAACGGCCGTGGCTGGTCTCGGGCGACGGTGGCCCAACCGTCGGGGGCGACGTCCTCGGCCCTCGAGTCGATCAGCTGCCCGGTGCCCGGGTGGTGTGCGGCGGTCGGCTACTACACGCAGAGCAACGGGACCCTCATGCCGCTCGCAGAAGGATGGACCGGCGGCCGTTGGTTCGTGCGCTCCTCGATCGAGCCGGGTGGGGCCTCCTCCTCGCAGCTCTCGGCGGTCTCCTGCGCTTCGAAGTCGTCGTGCATGGCGGTGGGCCGGTATGCGGATGCCAGCTCGGCAGCAGAGCCGCTGGCCGAAACGTTCGACGGCACCGATTGGGCGCTCGACATCCCCGAGGTGGACCCATTCTCTGGCGAGTCCGGTATGCAGTCGGTGTCCTGCCCGTCGACGAGCGCCTGCGTTGCCGTCGGCTCCTCGCTCTCGGCGGGAGCTCCCACCAAGACGCTCGCCGAGCTGTCGCTGGTGAAGGTCCCGACGGTGACCACCAACCCTGCCCCGGCGGTCGTCGCTGTCGGCTCGCGGGTCACCTTCGCCGCCGCCGCCACGAGCAACCCGCCACCGAATGTCATCTGGCAGGCAAGCTCGAACGGCGGGAAGACATGGCTCGCCATACCAAAGGCGCAAGGCGCGGCCTACTCGATGAAGGCGGTGAAGGCGGACGACGGGCGGCTGTACCGGGCCGAGTTCTACGACATGGCGGGCGCATCGACGACCAGCGCCGCCAGGCTCACCATCGGGACCCCGGTCCGCATCACGCGCCAGCCGGTCTCGGTGTCGGTCCGTTCCGGGACGCCCGTAGCCTTCACGGTGGCGGCGAGCGGGTCGCCGCAGCCGACCCTTCTATGGCAGATGAGCACCGATGGGGGCCGCACCTGGGACACGATGCCGAAGGCGACGACCGACACCTACAGGACGAGGGCGGTCGCTGCCGACAACGGTCGCCTCTACCGGGTGGTGGCGTGGAACCGAGCGGGCGGTGTCGTCTCGAGCGCAGCGAAGCTGACCGTGACCTGATGTGAGATAGGCGCACGGCGATCATCCAGAGAGAGGATGGTGTCGATGGACCAGGCGCCGGTTCCGCTCCCCTCCGACTCCTCGTCCGAAGTCGAACGCGCTCGCCAGGAGGTGGCCCGAGCACGATCGATCACGGTGCTCTCGGGCGCAGGAATCTCGACAAGCACGGGGATCCCGGACTTCCGTGGCCCGAACGGCGTCTGGACCCGCGACCCCGAGGCGGAAAAGATGGCGCACATCCGCTACTACCTGGATGATCCGGCCGTCCGCAGGCGTTCCTGGGCGAACCGCCTCAGCTCACCGATCTGGTCAGCCACGCCATCGGCCGCGCACGTCGCCGTCGCCGACCTCGCCGCCGCCGGCCAGCTGCGGGCCGTGATCACCCAGAACATCGACGGGCTGCACCAGAAGGCGGGTCTGGATCCAGCCCTCGTCGTCGAGATCCACGGCAGCGCTCATACGGTCGTCTGCTGGTCGTGCGGTGCCTCGACCTCGACAGAGCAAGCGTTGGCGCGAGTGCGTGCCGGTGAGGAGGACCCGGCGTGCAGGGTCTGCGGCGGGATCCTCAAGACGGCGACCATAAGTTTCGGGCAGAACCTCGATGTCGGGGTGCTCGAGCGGGCCACCCGTGCCGCCGCCGAGTGCGACGTGATGCTGGCGGTCGGCTCGTCGTTGACGGTGCATCCTGCCGCCGCCCTGGTGCCGTGGGCGGTGAAGAACGGGGCCACGGTCGTGATCGTCAACGGCGAGCCGACCCCTTACGACCATCTGGCGGCGGCGGTGGTGCGCCAGTCGATCGACGAGGTGCTGCCCCGGATCGTCGCCGCTGCCACGGGAGATGCCATGGGAGATGCCGGCAGAGCCCCGGGCGAGGGCGGCGGGGGGAGGTAGGGTTCGTCAGGTGCCGGTTCGTTTCGTGATCATCGGCGGTGGGCCGGGCGGGGTGAACGCGGCGGCGACCGCCGCCCGCCTCGGCGCCGAGGTGTCACTCATCGAGGAGGGGATCATCGGGGGAGCGGCCAACCTCTGGGACTGCATCCCCTCCAAGGCGATGATCGCCACCGGCGGCGTGATGACCCTCGCCGGGCGGGCGCGGATGATGGGGCTGGAGCCGTTGAAGCCTGGTCTGGATCTGGCGGCGCTCAGGGAACGGGTCCGCAACATCGAGCGCCACCTCTCGGAGTCGCTGGCGTCCCAGCTCGACAGCCAAGGCGTGCGGGTGGTGCGGGGCCGGGGACGTCTCGCAGGCCACCACGAGGTGGTGGCGGAGCTGGCGGGCGGGGAGGAGGTGCACCTGGAGGCCGACGCGGTGCTGCTGGCGACGGGGTCCAACCCGCGGGTCCCCGAGTGGTGCACGATCGACCACGAGCGCGTGCTCCTGACGAGAGACGCCTATCCGCCACCGGTGGTGCCCGAGCACATGGTCGTCGTCGGGTCGGGTGTGACGGGGGTGGAGTTCGTCCACCTGTTCCGCTCCATCGGGTCCAAGGTGACCCTGATCGTCTCCCGGCAGCAGGTGCTGCCGCAGAAGGATCCGGAGGTCGCCGCCGCTCTGGAGGCGGACTTCCTGGCCTCGGGCGTCTCGCTGCTGAAGGGGGCGCGGGCGGTAGGGATCGAGCGGTCCGGAGACGGTGTTGCGGTGCGCTGCGATGACGGGCGGACGGTGCGCGGCTCTCACGCCCTGCTTGCGATCGGCTCGGTCCCGGCCTCGCAGGGCCTTGCCCTGGAATGCGCAGGTGTGGAGACCAACGAGGCGGGCTACGTCCCGGTCAACCACCACTGCCAGACGAAGGCCGGTCACATCTACGCTGCCGGCGACCTGGCGGGACGGCTGCAACTGGCCTCGGTCGCAGCCGTCCAGGGCCGCAAGGCCGCCGAGCACGCGATGGGGCTCCACACCCGGCAGCACCGGCATCTCGACTACGACAAGGCCGCTTCTGCGATCTTCACCGAGCCGGAGATCGCCGACGTCGGCTTGGCGGAGGCGGAGGCGTTCGCCATCGGGCGGAAGATCCGCGTCACCAAGGTGCCGTTCGCGGCCAACGCCCGGGCGGTGATCGACGGCGACTCGAGAGGCTTCGTGAAGATCGTCTCCGATCCGCTGACCGGCAGCGTTCTCGGAGGTTCGATCGTCGGCGCACGCGCCTCGGAGCTGATCTCGGTCATCGCCCTCGCCGTCACAGCCAACCTGCACGTGCTCGACCTCGCCGAGAGCCTCTTCGTGCACCCGGCGCTTGCCGAGTCGCTGGCGGACGCCGCTGATTGAGGCAGGTCCGGCGCCTCCGGCCACTCGGTCTCCGGCACCGGTCCGCTCATCAGCGGGGTCCCCGGCGCCTGCGCAGCGCGGCGGAGTGGATCCGGCGGACGACCGCCAGATCTTCGGCTCCGGCGCCCCTCCCCGAGATGCCGGCTGTCTCCAGGATCGCCGGCAGGCGCTGCAGGGCCGGATGCGAGATGAGGGCTCCGAGCCCGCTCTTGCCGATCAGGCCCTCTCCGGGGTTGGCGTGCCGATCGCTGTTGGCGCCGAGGGGGACCTTGGAGTCGTTCAGGTGGATGCAGCGGAGGCGGTCAAGCCCCACGGTCCGATCGAGGGATGCCACCACCTGGTCTGCCTTGGCGGGAGTCGTGAAGTCGACGCCGGAGGCGAACAGGTGCTGCGTGTCGATGCAGACGCCCAGTCTGTGATCGCCGCCGGCCTCGGCCAGGACCCGAGCCAGATCCTCGACGGAGCGACCGATCGTCCCGCCGGCCCCCGCAGTGTTCTCGAGCAGGATCGGCGCGGCAGGTAGCTGGGTCGCCTGCTCGACCTTCTCGAGAGCTTGCCGGAGGGTGCGCACGATGTCGGCCAACACCGCCTCGAGGCCGGCTCCGAGATGGCTCCCGAGGTGGAGCACCAGACCGTCGGCGCCGATCGAGGTCGAGACGAGGAGGTTGGCGTCGAGGCATGTGACGGAGCGCTCCGCCGTCTCGGAGGACTTGGCGGCCAGGTTGATCAGATAGGGGGCATGGCAGAACACGGCGCTCACGCCGGGATGGGCGTCCTTGGCCTGTTGGTATGCGCCTACCGCCGTCTCGTCCCAGGGGCGCGACTTCCAGGCCCGCGCGTTCTGGGCGAAGAACTGGACAGCTTCGGCGCCCATCGCAGCTGCCCGCAGGATGGCATTGCGGAGCTCGCCTCCCGTGCCAACATTCGCCCCGAAACGCACGCTTACGCACGGTAGCGGCACCCGCCGGGCGTGCCCCTGCGAGGGACCTATCCTGGGTCGGTGACTGCGAGGAAGTTCTACGTCCGGACGTTCGGGTGCCAGATGAACGAGCACGACTCGGAACGCCTTGCGGCCCAGTTCTGCGCCGACGGTATGGAGCGCACCGAGGACCTCGAGGAAGCGGATCTCGTCGTTCTCAACACCTGCTGCATCCGCGAGAACGCCGACAACAAGTTCTACGGGCACCTCGGCAACCTGAAGGCGTTGCGAGCCGCTCGCCCCGGGATGCAGATCGCCGTCGGCGGGTGCCTGGCGCAGAAGGACCGACAGCGCATCGTCGAGCGGGCGCCCTTCGTCGACGCCGTGTTCGGCACGCACAACCTGGGAAGAGCGACCGAGCTGCTACGCCAGGCACGCCAGCTGGGGCGGCCCGTCGTCGAGATCCTGGAGGCGGCAGCGGCCGAGGACGCAGCCACATTTCCGACGGCACTGCCGGTCCGGGCCGACCTTCCGCATGCCGCGTGGGTGACGATCCAGATCGGCTGCGATAACTCCTGCGCCTTCTGCATCGTGCCCTCGGTGCGCGGCAAGGAGGTGAGCCGCCCGATGGACGAGATCCTCGCCGAGATCGAGGCGCTGGCAGCCACCGGCACCGCCGAGGTGACCCTGCTCGGCCAGAACGTCAACTCCTACGGGCGTGACGGCGCCCACCGGCCGCGTCCGCTGTTCGCACCGTTGTTGCGGGCGATCGGCGAGATCGAGGGGATCCGGCGCATCCGCTACACGAGCCCGCACCCCAAAGACTTCGGTCCGGACGCCATCGCCGCCATGGCCGAGACGCCCGCCGTCTGCGAGCACCTGCACCTGCCGCTCCAGTCGGGGAGCGACGCCGTGCTGAAGGCGATGCGCCGCGGGTACACCGCCGAGCGCTACCTCGCCAAGCTGGCGGCAGCCCGCTCCGCCATCCCTGATCTCGCGGTGACCACCGACATCATCGTCGGCTTTCCCGGCGAGACCGAGGAGGACTTCGAGCGCACGCTCGAGGTCGCCGCCGCGGCTGCCTACGACAGCGCCTACACCTTCATCTTCTCGCCGCGGCCCGGCACGCGCGCCGCCGAGATGGTCGACAGGTACGTACCCGAGGAGGTGGTGGGGGAGCGTTTCGCACGCTTGATGGTGGTGATAGAGCGGTCCTCACTCGCCCGCCACGAGGCGCGTGTCGGCAAGCAGGAGGAGATCGTCGTCGAGGGCCCCTCCAAGCGCGACCCCGGCGTCCTCTCGGGCCGGACCAGGCAGAACAAGCTGGTCCACTTCAGCCCCGTGATCGCAGGCGCCCCTGTGGAGGTGTCATCCGGGGTGTTCGGGCAGGTGCGGGTCACAGGTGCCGGCGCCCATCACCTGAACGGCGAGCTGCTGTCGCTGGAGCCGTTGGCTCCGTCGGCTCTGGCGGGGAGGGTCGCGACGGGCGGCGAGTGGCGCTCTGCGGAGGCGGATCCCGCTCGCCGTCGCCGGCAACTGAGCCTGCGCCTGTTCGAGTCGGGCGCTGTCGGTTCAGGCTTTGTTTCGGGGGCACCTTTCCTGCGGTCGGGTCCACTTCTGACACATAACGCAGCAAGGGTCGGCTGCGAGCGGCGAGGGAGGGCGCGAGCCATCCCCGAAAATGGGCGAGTCCTGTCCCGGCGTAGACTTTCCGGTCGTGAGTGTCTTCGGAAAGGTCCTTCGCGCGGGCGAAGGCAAGAAGGTCAGAAGCCTGGCCGGCATCGTGCCCTTGATCAACGCGCTCGAGCCGGAGACGGAGGCGCTCGACGACGCGGCGCTGGCTCACAGGACGATCGAGTTCAGGGAGCGCCTGGCAAATGGCGAGGACCTGAGCGACCTACTGGTCGAGTCCTTCGCCGTCGTGCGCGAGGCCGCTTGGAGGACGATCGGGCAACGTCACTTCGACGTCCAGCTGATGGGCGGGATGGCCCTGCACTTCGGCTGGATCGCCGAGATGAAGACCGGTGAGGGCAAGACCCTCGTCTCCACTCTTCCCGTCTACCTGAACGGCTTGACCTCCCGCGGCCTGCACGTGATCACGGTGAACGACTACCTGGCAAAGCGCGACGCGGAGTGGATGGGGCAGATCTACAGGTTCCTTGGTCTCACCGTCGGCCGGGTGACTCCCGACGTCGACGACCCAGCCCTGAAGCGGGAGGCTTACGGGGCGGATGTCACCTACGGGACTAACACCGAGTTCGGCTTCGACTACCTGCGCGACAACATGGCCCGCACCCGTGAGGCGATGGTGCAGCGCGGCCACGTCTACGCCATCATCGACGAGGTCGACTCGATCCTCATCGACGAGGCCCGCACCCCGCTCATCATCAGCGGGCCCTCCGACCAGTCGAACAAGCTCTACTACCAGTTCGCCAGCATCGCCCGCAGCCTCCGCCGCGACGAGGACTACGAGGTCGACGAGGAGAAGAAGACCGTGGTGCCGACCGAGGAGGGCATCGCCAAGGTCGAGAAGCAGCTCGGCATCGAGAACCTCTACGACTCGGTGGCGGTCAACCTCGTCCACCAGATGGGCAAGGCGCTCGAGGCCAAGGAGCTCTACCACCGCGACAAGGACTACCTCGTGATGGACGGCGAGGTGAAGATCGTCGACGAGTTCACCGGCCGCACGCTGGAGGGCCGGCGCTGGTCCGACGGGCTGCACCAGGCCGTGGAGGCCAAAGAGCGGGTGCGGATCCAGGAGGAGAACCACACCTGGGCCACGGTCACCCTTCAGAACTACTTCCGCATGTACGACAAGCTCGCCGGGATGACCGGTACGGCCGAGACCGAGGCCTCCGAGTTCGCCTCCACCTACTCGTTGCAGGTGGTGCCGATCCCCACCAACCAGCCGATGATCAGGGGTGACCAGGCCGACCTGATCTACAAGAGCGAGGACGGCAAGTTCGCCGCCGTCGTCGACGACATCGAGGAGCGCTACCAGGAGGGCCAGCCCGTTCTCGTGGGCACCGCCTCGGTAGCCAAGTCCGAGCACCTCTCCGAGCTGCTCGAGCGCCGCGGCATCCCGCACCACGTGCTGAACGCCAAGCAGCACACGCGTGAGGCCACGATCGTCGCCCAGGCCGGTCGGCTGCACGCAGTCACCGTCGCCACCAACATGGCAGGCCGCGGCGTCGACATCCTGCTCGGCGGCAACCCGGAGGGCCTCGCTCGGGAGGAAGTTCTCGCCCAGGGCCTGTCGATCGACTCCGACGAAGGCAGAGCCCTCTACGAGCAGCTGCTCCCCCGCTTCCAGGCGCAGTGCGAGGCGGAGGGGGACGAGGTCCGCCAGCTCGGCGGCCTCTACGTCCTCGGCAGCGAACGCCACGAGAGCCGCCGGATAGACAACCAGCTGCGGGGACGTTCGGGACGGCAGGGCGATCCCGGCGAGAGCCGCTTCTTCCTCTCGCTCGAGGACGACCTGATGCGCATCTTCGCCACCGGGGCGATGAGCTGGGTGATGAACCGGGCCCTCCCCGAGGATGTGCCGATCGAGGCGAAGATGGTCACCAGGGCCATCGAGAAGGCCCAGCACACCGTCGAGGCGCGCAATGCAGAAATCCGCAAAGACGTCCTCAAATACGACGAGGTGATGAACGAGCAGCGGAAAGTCATCTACAAGCTGCGGATGGCCGTCATCGACGGGCAGGACCTCAAGGAGAAGACGGACCAACTGCTGCACGACACCGTGCGGCGGCTCGTGGAGGCCGCTCTCCCCAACGACTTCCAGGAGGAGTGGGACCTCGAGCAGCTGATCACCGAGCTCACCCAGTACTACCCGACCAACTTCACCCCCGAGGACCTGGAGCAGGGCGCGAGCCGCGAGCACGTGATCGACAGCCTGCTGGCTGAGGCGCTCGAGTACTACGAGGGCCGCGAGCAGTCGCTCCCCGGCGGCGAGGAGATGGCCCGGGAGATCGAGCGGCAGGTGATGCTGCAGATCATCGACCAGCGCTGGCGCGACCACCTGGCCGAGATGGACTACCTGCGTGAAGGGATCCACCTGCGGGGCTTGGCTCAGACCGACCCGCTCGTCGCCTGGCAGCGTGAGGGCTACTCGATGTTCAAGCAGCTGGTCGAGTCCATCGACGACGACTATCTGCGGTACGTGATGCACGTCGAGGTGCTGACGGAGGCTCCGGCAGAGCCCGACCTCGCCGAGGCGACTTACCAGGCTGCCGAGGACCCGCTCGAGGACTCGTCGGTGGCGCTGGCCGCCGCGGCGGCTGCCGGTGACGGGCCCGCCGGTCTCGAGGCGACGGAGCTCCTCGACGATCAGGACGCCGAAGTGCGCCAACCAGGAGGCAACGGTCGCCCGCGTCCGGCTGTGCCAGGCAGGAGCGCTGCGACGCGCGAACGGCGGTGGTGGGGGGAGCCGCCTGCAGAAGGCTGAGGAGGCCTCCGCGCAGCGACGGACCTCGGCCGCGGGTCCCGGCAAGTCAGTCGGCAGTGCCGGCAGTGCCGGCACGGCTGCGGCTGGCCCCGGCGCGGCCAAGCTCGGTCGCAACGACCCGTGCTGGTGCGGCTCTGGCCGCAAGTACAAGGTCTGCCACGGCGCCGCCGGCTCTGGCTCAGCCGGGTCCGCCGGTAGCGCCGGCTGAGGGCTCATGCCGACTGCTACGCCGGGCGAGGCTGCCTCGCCCCTCGATCTGCCCGACCAGCTGGTGGATCTTCAGCGACGTCTCGACGAGGCGCGCCGGTACCTTCGGCTGGACGATCTGCGAGAGCAGCTCGAAGCGCTGGAGAAGCAGGTCGCTGAACCCGATCTGTGGTCGGATCCTGACCGGGCGAAGGAGCTGACCACGGCCTACGGCCGCGTGAAGGACGACGTCGACCTGCTCGACTCGCTCGCCAGGCGGATTCGCGACACGGCGGAGATGTACGAGCTCGTGTCATCCGAGGAGTCCACCGGCGACGGCGACCGCGACGAGGCTGGCGAGCTGCTCGCCGACCTGGCAGCGGCCGCGGCGTCGCAGGCCGCCGAGCTCGACCAGCTCGAGCTGCGGTCCCTCTTCTCGGGCGAGCACGACGAGCGGGACGCCGTTGCGGAGATCCACGCCGGCGCAGGCGGGACCGACGCCCAGGACTGGGCCGAGATGATGCTCCGGATGTACCTGCGCTGGGCGGAGCGACGGGGCATGGAGGTGGAGCTGGACGAAGTGTCGGCCGGCCAGGAGGCCGGGATCCTGTCTGCCACCTTCATCGTCCGGGGCCGTCATGCGTATGGGCTGCTGCGGGCGGAGCGAGGTGTCCACCGACTGGTCCGCATGTCGCCGTTCGATGCCCAACATCGCAGGCAGACGAGTTTTGCCTCTCTCGACGTGACGCCCTTCCTGGAGGACCTCTCGGGCGAGGTGTCGATCGACGAGAAGGAGCTTCGCATCGACACGTACCGCTCCTCGGGAGCGGGCGGCCAGCACGTCAACGTCACGGACTCGGCGGTTCGCATCACCCACCTCCCGACGGGCATCGTGGTCTCCTGCCAGAACGAGCGCAGCCAGCACCAGAACAAGGCCCGGGCGATGCAGATCCTCGCCGCCAAGCTGGCCGACCGGCAGCGCGAGGAGCACCTGGCGGCGATGCAGGCGCTTAGCGGCCCGCAGAGCGATGTGGCCTGGGGCAACCAGATCCGTTCGTACGTGCTGGCGCCCTACCGGCAGGTGAAAGATCTCAGGTCGTCGCACGAAGTCGGCAACGTGGACGCGGTTCTCGATGGTGACCTCGACGACTTCATGGTCGCCTTCTTGCAGTGGCAAAGACAGAACGGGGTCGTCCCGGGACCGTAGCCGGCCTCGGATGGTAGGGTCTGTGGAGCACGAGCGACCGCACAGGCGCGATGCCGTTGCCGCGATCGTCCACACCGTGGACGGGACCGTGTGGGCAGCCGAGGCATTCGTGCCCCGATAGATCGAGCCCACGCCAACACGGGCGCGAGCAAGACGAGAGGGGATCGGGTGATCCGCTTCGAGAACGTGACCAAGACGTACAAGAACTCCGTTGTCGCCCTACGGGAGTGCAGCGTCGAGATCAACAAGGGCGACTTCGTCTTCCTCGTCGGTACGTCGGGTTCCGGCAAGACCACCTTCCTCAAGCTCCTCCTGCGTGAGGAGTCGCCCGACGAGGGCAAGATCTGGGTGGCGGGGAGGAACATCTGCCAGCTCTCCACCTGGCGGGTGCCGTACCTGCGCCGCAACCTCGGCTGCGTCTTCCAGGACTTCCGCCTCCTGCCCAACAAGACGGTCTTCGAGAACGTGGCCTTCGCGCTGCAGGTCATCGGCCGGCCGAAGAGCGTCGTCCAGACCCAGGTGCCGCAGGTGCTCGAGCTGGTCGGCTTGGGCAAGAAGGCCGGCCGGCTCCCGCACGAGCTGTCCGGAGGCGAGCAGCAGCGGGTTGCGATCGCTCGTGCGTTCGTGAATCGCCCGCTCATCCTGCTCGCCGACGAGCCGACCGGGAACCTCGACCCGCAGACCAGCCAGGGGATCATGAAGCTGCTGGACCGCATCAACAGGACAGGCACGACCGTCGTGATGGCCACTCACGACTCGGCCATCGTCGACAGCATGCGGCGCCGGGTCATCGAGATCGATCGCGGCCGGGTCGTTCGTGACCAGGCTCGCGGTATCTACGGGATCGCCGACTCGACTTCTCGTGGCGTGCCGGCGGTGACCGCCGCCACCGCTGCGCCGATCATCGGCGGCGCCGCCGAGGACCAGGACGAGGACGAGGCGATGGGCGCCCTGGTGAGGGCGACTGCCCAGTCGAGGCCGCGCCACTTGGGCCACCACCTCGCCGACCCGATGGTCGGAGACGACGGGGAGCGGGTGACGAGCCGCTTGGCGGCGGCCCGCGCGAAGCGGGGGGATCGATAGATGCCCGTCTCGGTCGGCTACATCGCCAAGGAGACAACCTCCAACCTCTGGCGGAACCGGATGATGGCCCTGGCGGCCATCCTCACGGTCGCCGTGTCCCTCTCGCTCGTGGGCGCCTCGCTGTTGCTGAAGCAGGCCGTCACCTCCGACATCGGGCAGTGGCAGAACAACGTCAACCTCGAGATCTTCATGAAGGCGTCGGCTACGACGAGCGAGATCTCCTCCGTCAAGGCGCTGGCGGCGACGACGCCGCAGATCCAGAAGTGCACCTACCTCGACCAGCAGCAGTCGCACGCCCTGATGTCGCATCTGCTGTCCGCCGACCCGGCGGCCGTGGCGGCCGTGACGGTGCAGGACACGCCCCCTCTGTTCCAGTGCACGTTGACGAACCCTTCGGAGGCGTCGACGGTCTCGACTGTGTTCCAGGACCAACCGGGCCTCTTGTCGGTCAACTACCCCGCCAAGTCGATCAGGGTGATGCAGGAGGTCACCAACGTCATCCAGACGATCCTGCTCGTCATCGCCCTGCTCTTGATGGTGTCCTCGCTGGTGCTGATACTGAACGCCATCCGGATGGCGATCTTCGCCCGCCGCAAAGAGGTGGGAGTGATGAAACTCGTGGGTGCCACCAACTGGTTCATCCGGATCCCGTTCATGCTCGAGGGGCTCGTGCAGGGCCTGCTCGGAGCGGTGGTGGCGGCGGGAATCGTGATCCTGGCGAACAAGGGGATCCAGTACCTGGTCAAGCGTTTCGGGGTGAGCGCGTTGCAGTCGGCCTTCGTGAGCAGCCACCAGGTTGTGATGACTGTCGTGCTGGTGCTCGTCGTCGGCACAATCGTCGGCACGATCGGTTCGGCGGTGGCAGTCAGGCGCTATCTCGACGTCTGAGCACGCCGGGTAGCGGTGAGGATTGTGTCTTAGAGTCCCGAAATTGCGCGCCAAGCGCGCCCTGGAGCGGGTTCAATACACAATCTTCATAAGATCCCCGGGCGGACGGTAACGCGGACGCCGGCGGTCGGGTCCGAAGATCGTGCGCGACGACGCGGTCGCGCGGGACGAGAGGTGGCAATGGTGGCTGTTGAACGAGTGGGCGTTGTGGGCTGCGGGATCATGGGATCGGGGATCGCCGAGGTCTCGGCGCGGGCCGGCCTCGACGTGGTGGTGGTGGAGGCCGACGGTGACGCGGCGGCCGCCGGGCGCCGAGCGCGTCGAGAAGTCGCTCGCCAGAGCTGTGAAGGCCGGCAAGCTGACGGACGAGGGAATGCAGGAGGCGCTTGCCGGCATCCAGGTCGTGGCGGACTTCGACGCCCTGGCCGATCGGGAGCTCGTGGTGGAGGCCGTGATCGAGGCCGAGTCCGCCAAGCTGGAGGTCTTCTCGCTGCTCGACAAGATCGTCCAGTCGGAGCAGGCGATCCTCGCCACCAACACCTCGTCGATCCCGGTGATGAAGCTGGCGATGGCGACGTCACGTCCCGAGTCCGTGATCGGGATCCACTTCTTCAACCCCGTTCCGATCCTCCGGCTGGTCGAGCTCGTGGTCTCGTTGCTGACGGCCGACGAGACCGCCAACATGGCGACATCCTTCGCCGAGGATCAGCTGGGCAAGCGGGTCATCCGTTCGCAGGACAGGGCCGGCTTCATCGTCAACTCGCTGCTGATCCCCTACCTGCTGTCGGCGATCCGCATGTACGAGTCTGGCTTCGCCACGGCCGAGGACATCGACGCCGGGATGATCGAGGGCTGCGCGCATCCGATGGGCCCGCTGCACCTGACCGACCTGATCGGCCTCGACACCACGATGGCAGTCGCGCAGTCGCTCTACGACGAGTTCAAGGAGCCGCTCTACGCACCGCCTCCGATGCTCTCGCGGATGTGCGAGGCGGGTCTGCTCGGGCGCAAGACCGGCCGCGGCTTCTACCGCTACGACAAGTAACTCGGCACTGGCGGGTATCAGCGGCTGGCCAGTCGGCCGGGCAGCCGCCGGCGTCGTCGGCCACCACGGCGGGCTCCAGATCGCCGGCGACAGTGGTTCGTTCCGCTGGGCCTCCGTCACGAAGCTGGCCACGGCTCTCGCCACCCTCGTTGCGCACGAGGAGGGCACCCTCGACCTCAGCGACGAGCTGTTGGAGGGCGTCACCGTCCGCCACCTGCTGGCGCACGCCGGTGGGCTGGCCCCCGAGTTGCCGCCACGCCGCCTGGCGGTGCCGGGGACGAGGCGTATCTACTCCAATGCCGGCTACGAGTTGGTCGCCGAGCGTCTCGCCGCCATGTCGGGAATGCCGTTCGACCAGTACCTGAGGATGGCAGTGCTGGAGCCGCTCGGGATGGACGCCACCACGCTGGAAGGATCGGCCGCCTCCGGACTCGTGGGGCCGCTCGTCGACATCTTGGCGCTGGCCGGGGAGCTGATGAGGCCGACGCTCGTCGGCGAGGAGACGCTGGCCGAGGCGACGCATGTCGCCTTTCCGGGCATCGACGGCGTGCTGCCGGGCTTCGGCATGCAACGGCCCTGCGACTGGGGACTCGGCATGGAGCTCAAGTCCACCAAGGCGCCCCATTGGACGGGTGACCTCAACTCCGCCCGGACCTTCGGCCACTTCGGCAGGAGCGGCAGCTTCCTGTGGGTCGATCCCGAGGCCGGGTTGGCATGCGCGGCATTGTCCGACCGCGACTTCGGCGAGTGGTCGACGATTGCCTGGCCGGCCCTGTCGGACGCCGTGCTCCGAGCCTGTAGGGGAGGCGGCGACCAGATACGCTCGCCCGGATGAAGGGCGTCCTGCTGGCCGGCGGCACTGGCAGCCGCCTCCACCCCCTCACTCGGATCACCAACAAGCACCTGCTCCCGATCTACGACCGGCCGATGGTGAGCTACGCCGTGGAGGCGCTCGTCCTGGCAGGGATCCAGGAGATGATGGTGGTGACGGGCGGCACGCACGCCGGCGAGTTCTTCCGCCTCCTCTCCAACGGCCACGAGTACGGGATCGAGCGCCTGCTCTACGCCTACCAGGAGAAGCCGGGGGGGATCGCGGAGGCGCTGGGCCTTGCGGAGCGTTTCGTCGGGGACGATCTGGTGGTCGTCATGCTGGCGGACAACGTGTTGGGCAAGTCGATCGGCACCTCCGTTGAGAGGTTCGCCAAGCAGGAGAGCGGCGCCCGGATCCTGCTCGCGCCCGAGTCCGACCCCGCCCACCTGCGTCATCTGGGCGTGCCCGAGCTGGACGAGACGGGTCGCGTGGTCCGGATCGTCGAGAAGCCCGAAGATCCCCCCAGCAACTACTGCGTGACGGGGATCTACATGTACGACCCGAGCGTGTTCAGCGTGATCCCGACGCTCGTGCCGTCGGGCCGTGGTGAGCTCGAGATCACCGACGTCAACAACTACTTCGTCCAGTCCGGCCAGATGACATACGACGTGCTGGAAGGCTTCTGGGGCGACGCCGGCGAGTCGATCGAGGCCTATTACGCGGTCAACGACTACGTGAGGGCGAACGGTGCCAACCGGCCGGCCTGATCAGGCGTCGATCGACACCGTGCCGAGCGCCTCCCGAGCCCGCTCGCGGAGGGCGGTGTAGTCGAGCTTGCCGGACGGCGATCGCTGCAACGAGTCGACGAACACGACCTGGCGGGGAGCCTTGTAGGGGGCGAGCGTCTCCCTCACATGGGCGCCGATCTCCTCCGCGGTCGGAGCTGGTGTCGGGGCAGGCTTGCGCAGCTCGACCATCGCAGTGATCGTCTCCCCGAAACGAGCGTCCGGAAGTCCGACCGCCGCCGCATCGGCCACGGCCGGGTGCGTCTTGATCGCCTCCTCCACCTCTTCGGGGTAGACCTTCTCACCGCCGGTGTTGATCACCATCGAGCCACGCCCGAGGATGTGCACGGCACCCTCCTCGTCGACCATCGCGTAGTCGCCCGGCACCGAGTAGCGCACGCCGTCGATGACCGGGAACGTCCGAGCCGTCTTCTCGGGATCCTTGTAGTAGCCGAGCGGCACGCGGCCGGCGAGCGCCAGCCTCCCGACCATGCCCGCCCCTACCGGGTGGTCGTCGTCGTCGATGATCCTCGCGTTCTCGCCGAGGTTGAACACGGCCGTGGGAGCTTCGGCCGTAGCAGTCGACACGGACGACCCCATGCCGACGGCCTCCGATGAAGAGAAGACGTCTACGAGCATCATGGCGGGGTTGTGGCGGAGTAGCGCCTTCTTCATCTCCTCGCTCCACATCACGCCGGACGAGATCATGCCGAGGAGGGACGAGACGTCCCAACGGTGCGGCTCGGCGTCGAGAGCCTCCACGATCGGGCGCGCGAAGGCATCGCCGACGATGGTGAGGATCCGCACCTTCTCCCTTTGCACAGTGTCGAGCAGCGAGATGACATCGAGCTTGCGCTCGGGGAGCGTGCAGACGGTTCCGCCGGCGTCGAGGGCAGCGACGGCCGTGAAGGCTCCCGTGCCATGCATCAGCGGGCAGGCCGGCAGCAGCACGATCTCGAGCGCCGACAGAGCGCCCATCGCATCGGCCATGGCTTGCCGGCTCTCGGTCGGCAGGGCGGCCGGGCTGCCGGTGTTGATCACCGAGAAGAGATCGTCCTGGCGCCACATGACGCCCTTCGGCATGCCGGTGGTGCCACCGGTGAAGAGCAGATATAGGTCGTCCCCGCTCCGGCCCTCCGGACCTTGGACCCTCTCGGCGCGCGGGCGGCGGCGCTCTCGTAGGGGATCGCCCAGTCGGGGCAGGGCGTCGTCCCGTCGTCGACGTGGACGAGGACCTTCAGCAGCGGCAGGCGGGAGCGGAGGTGACCGACCGTCCCGGTAAAGGCGCCGTGGAAGACGATCGCCGCCGCGTCGGCGTTGTCCCACAGGTAGTACAGCTCCTGCTCGCCGTAGCGGTAGTTGGTGTTGACGGGCACGAGGCTCGCCTTGAAGCAGGCGAACAGCGACTCGAGGTACTCGTTGCCGTTGTAGAGGTATTGGGCGACCTTGTCCTGGTGGCCGAGCCCGGCATCGAGAAGCGTCCGCGCCAGGCCGTTGGCACGCCTGTCGAGCTCAGTCCACGAGCGACGCGCGTCGCCGCATATGAGCGCCGTCGCCTCGCCCTTCACGTCGGCAGCGAGCTCCCAGACGTCGGCAATGTTCCAGCTCGTCATGGTCGGCCCCTCCGGCTCGTTCGATACCAGGTCGAAGCCGTCTCGACCGGCTCCCAATCGACGTCGCGGCAGCGCTGCCGGCAGGTGCGCAGTCTAGGGGGTGAGGTCCTGACGGCGCCCCTCCATCGGCCCCTCCATTGGCCCCTCCAACGGGCCGCCGAAGGGCGCCTCCAACGATGCGCCGAAAGGACCGGCCGGCTTCAGCACACCCCGCCGCCACCGTCTCGGCGTCAGCACGACCGCCCTCGGATAGTCCTCGAACAGCCACCGCCCCACACGCTCGGAGAAGATGCTCCAGGCGGCGATGCGGACGGCGCCGCGGGCGGCCGCCATTCCTCGGGGAGGCTCGAGCAGACCGGCGAGGAAGCCCGCAAAACGATTGTCGACCCTGATCGAAGCACGGACCCGGGCTTCGTAGGCGGTGGCGGCTCCAGCCGGGTCGGACTGTCGGAGGACCGCCTGCGCCGCCAACTTCCCGCTCTCGAGCGCTTGGGCAACGCCTTCGCCGGTGAGCGGGTCAGCGAGACGCGCCGCGTCGCCCGCGAACAGCACCCGACCCCCGGCAGCCGAGAGGAGGCCCTCGCCGGACACCGGAGCGACCGGGATCGGCCAGGAGCGGCCGGGACCGCTCTGCCGGGCACGGCGGCCGAGGAGCGAGATCGCCCACGGCCCGCCGAGAATCGCCTCGAAGTCTCGCTGCATCGAGGCACCTGTCACCCCCGGGCGGCGGGCGAGCATCGTGCCGACGTTGGCCACACCTCCCCCGAGCGGGAACGACCACGCGTAACCGGGAAGGGTCAGCTCGTCGAACCAGATCCAGAGGTGAGAGGCGGCCTCCGGCGACACGTCGCAGAAGTAGCGGCGGAACGCGTGCCACTCCCCAAGGCGAGGGAGGGCCGGGGCGGCGAGAGCCTTGCGCGTGGGCGACCAGGCGCCATCGCACGCGATGACTGTTCCCGCGCTCAAGTTTCGACCGGAGGCGGTGACGGTGGCGCCGCCGGCTGTTGGGACGAGACCCTCGACGGTGCAACCCTCGAGCACCTCCGCGCCCTCCTTCTCTGCCTGCTCGCGCAGCGCGCTGTCGAGCTCGATTCGGCGGCAGACAAGCCCGTGCAGGCGGCCGTCCCTGCCGAGCGGCAGACGGGTGACGCGCCCCGATGGCGAGCGGATCGAGACGTCCTCCACGGGACGGGCCGACGGCAGTCGCCGCGGGTCGACCTCCAGCTCCTTCAGCTCCCGCAGGGCGGCTGCCGTCAACCCGTCGCCACAGCACTTGTCCCTCGGGAACCTCGCCTTGTCGATCACCGTGACCCGCCGACCCGCCCGAGCAAGCGTGATCGCCGCCGCGCACCCGGCCGGCCCCGCTCCGATCACGAGCACGCCATCCGCGCGCTCGGCAGATTGCCCTCTCATCGGTTGACGACGACGTCGAGCGCCGCCGAGATGCTGTCGTGCTCGAACCGGTAACCGCTGTCGGGGAGGCGAGTGGTGGCGCGCTGCGAGGCAAGGATCAGCTCGTCGGCGAGCTCTCCCATGGCGAGACGGAGAGCCGCCGCCGGGACCGGGAGGACAGCCGGCCGATGCAGGGCCTTGGCGAGCTCGCTGGTGAAGGTGGAGTTCGTGACCGGCGCCGGCGCCACCGAGTTGACCACCCCCTGCAGGCCCTCTGCGCTGATGGCATGGAGCATCACGGCGATGGCGTCCGCGAGGGAGATCCAGCTCAGCCACTGCCGGCCCGACCCGAGCTTGCCGCCGAGGCCCAGCCGGAACAGCTTCAGCTGCGGTGCCAGCGCACCTCCGCCCGGCCCCAGCACGATCCCCTGCCGCAGGTGGACGGTGCGGATGCCTGCCGCCTCAGCCGGCTCTGTCGCTCGTTCCCAGCGGGCGCACAGGTCGGCCAGGAAGCCTTCTCCTTGTGCGCTGTCCTCGCCAAGGACCTCGTCGCCCCGGTCCCCGTAGAAGCCGACCGCCGACAGCGAGACGAGGACGCGAGGAGGAGGTGCCGCCGATGCCAGCACTCCCGCCAGCCGGTTGGTCGTATCGACCCGGCTCTCTATCAGTTCGGCCTTGCGGGCCCGGGTCCATCGGCCGCCCGCGATCGAAGCGCCCGCCAGGTTGATGGCGGCGTCGATGCCGCTCACCGCATCCGCGTTCAGCTCGCTCCAGCTGAGCTGGGGACCGGGGCCAGGGGCCCGCTTGCGCACGAGCCGGACGACATCGTGGCCGTCACCAGCGAGGCGCTCGCAGAGCGGCCGCCCTATGAACCCTGTCGCCCCACTGACTAGGACCCTCATCGCCCGCTCCTCGCCCGCGACAACTCGACAGCACGCCGAACGAGTGCCGCCACCTCCTCGGGATGCGAGACCGGACCTGCGTGGGCGGCACCGTCGACGACGTGCAGCTCTCCCTCAGGTAGCTGCGAGACGAGCCAATCGGCCGCCTGCACGTGTCTTTGGGCCGCCAGCGAGCCCCGCGCCACCACTAGGGGGATACCAATCGAGGAAGGCTCGAAAGGCGGCGGATCTGTCCGGATGGAGGTCATCTCCCGCACGAGCGCCGGCCCGTCGGCACGCAGATGCTGGCGGGTGCTGGGCGAGAGGCGCTGGTAGCGCTGGTCCCCGATCATCCTGCTGACGAACGCCTCGGCCGCATCGCCAGGATCGACGCCTTCGAAGACCGCCGACATGCGGGGCTGACCCGGCTGGGGTTGCCACATCGGCATCCATGCGAGGGGCGGCTCGTAGACGACGGCGGCCCGCACGAGGTCCGGACGGGCCTGCGCGACCGCTAGGGCGAGAGTCCCGCCGTAGCTGTGCCCGACGACGATCGAGGGGACCCCAGCGAGGATGTGGATCAGGTCCGCGGCATGGTCGCCGACGCCGCGCGCCGGCGGTGCGACATGGCGGGACTCCGAGTAGCCGCGCCGGTCGTAGAGGACGACGTCGTACTCGCTCAACCGGTGGGCGAGGCGGAGGAAGCTCCGGTGACGGTCCATCGAGCCGTGGACGAGGACGACCCGCGCCGTCACGCCGAGAGGCGTGGCCTGATGGGCAGCGATCTCCTTCACGAACAAGCCGGCGGCTGGAGCAGTCACGAAGCCTTGCTACCAGGGCCGCCGGGTCTTGTCACCTCGCCGGGTCTTGTCACCTCGCCGGGATGGGATCTACAGCTGCCCGATCATCTTGTGCGTCTGGGGGATCACCCGCACCAGCCGATGAGCGCGCAGAGCGAGCTCCTGCAGAGCGAGCACGTGCTCGGGCGCAGGCGCCACCCTTACCGCTGCGAAGGGAGTGACCGGCTGCAGGAACACGGTTGCCATCGGGGCGACCTCGTGCACCATACGCACTGCTTGATCGAGCTCGTCGGGGTCGGTCTGCGCGCCGATCACGATCTTGCAGAAGGTCTCGACATGATCCGCGCCCGCTGCCAACGCCAGGAACTGCCGCTGGGTTGCCGGGCGAACGTGCTCCCCGTCGACCGACGGCAACTTGAGGTCCATCGAGACATAGCTGAGCTCGGGCAGGACCCGCCCGAGGGCTCCGGCCAGCATCCCGTTGGTCTCCAGGTAGAGGCGGTGTCCACGCCGGCGGAGCTCGGCCGCCAATACCGGCACGCTCGACGCCTGGAACAGCGGCTCGCCGCCCGTGAGGCTCACCGAATGGTGGGGGAGGTCCGCCGCGAGCCGGTCGACAGCGTCGGCAACCGCCACGACCGGCAGGGGAGACCCGACGAGACGCCAGTCGCGGCGGCCGGCGCTCTGCTCGATGCGGCAGGGCCCGGCCCGGCGTTCGAGCGCCTCGGGCTGGTCGCAATAAGCGCAGCGGATGTTGCATCCCATCAGCCGCACGAACACCTGCCGCTCTCCGACGAGTGCCGCCTCGCCTTGGATCGCCGAGAAGACCTCGCTGACGAAGATCTCCGTCATCCGCTGGCTCCGCCGGCAGGGCTGGCCTGTAGCGCATCGTCGCGAACTCCCGCCTCCGCGAAACCCTTCGCCCGCAAGGCGCACGCATCGCAGCGGCCGCACGGAACCTCCCCGCCCCGGTAACAGGACCACGACAGCCCGAGCGGAGCACCGATCTCCACTCCGAGCTTCACGATCTCGGCCTTCGACAGAGCGATGAGCGGGGTGACTATCTCGAGCGGCATGCCCTCCACACCCCTGCGAAGCCCTAGCCGAGCCGCCTCCCGGAAGGCTGCTATGAACTCGGGGCGGCAGTCCGGGTAGCCGCTGTAATCGACGGCGTTGACCCCGATGTGGATGCGGTCGAGCCCCCGGGCCTCGGCGATGCCGGCGGCGATCGACAAGAAGATCAGGTTGCGGGCCGGCACGTACGTGGCGGGGATGATCGACGAGCTGTCGGCGGCATCGACTGCGACAACCTGTGGGGCAGCGTCAGGGACAGCCTGTGGGGCAGCGTCGGGAACGCCGATCCCCGCGTCGGTCAGGGCGGATCCACCCCAGTCCCGGGCGTTCAGCCGCACGACGAGACGCTCCACGCCGAGGGAGGTGGCAATGGCGGCCGACCTCTGCAACTCGATCCCGTGCAGCTGCCCGTAGTCGAAGCTGAGAGCCAGTGGCCGGCCATCGTTCCGCCGTGCCAAGGTCAGGCAGACCGTCGAATCGAGGCCGCCCGACACAAGCACGAGGTCGCCCACTACCCGAGCAGCTCCACGAATGCGTCCGGCGTCTCCCAGAGCCGAAGCGACGCCGGCCGCAGCCCGCCCGCCTCCAACTCCTTCCAGAAGCCCTCGGCCAGCAGCTCGGCAGTCGGGTTGTCGAAGAAGTCGTTGAGCAGCTGATGGTCGTAGCGCTCCACGATCCGCTCGTTGACGGCCGCCGAGAGTTCGTCGAAGTCGACGACGATCCCCCGGTCGTCGAGAGCTCCCTCGACCGTCACCTCGAGCTGGTAGTGATGGCCGTGCAAGCGCCGGCAGCGGCCTTCATGCCAGGGAAGGTGGTGCGCCGCCTCGAAACTGAACCTGCACGTCACCCGCGTCCGCATTCCCGCCCAGCGTACTGGCTCCCCGCCGCGGCTCCCGCGGGGCTCAAACGAAGTCGAGCGTCAATCGCGGTCGTCGGCGGAGGCGGGGGAGGCCATGGCGACAGAGGCGGCCCTGTGGAAGGGGGCGGGGGCGATGGCCGGGCCGTGCGGCGAGCCGGCGACGTCGTAGCAGCTCTCGTGGTAGTGCTCCACACGCGCCCATGCCCCGCCGATGTACACGTTGGCGATCACCTGCTGAGGCTTGGTGCGGGCGGCGAACTTGACCGGTTGGCCACAGTGGACGCAGACGGCATCGTTGCCCGGTTCGACAGGGCGCAGAGCGGCTCTCGTCGTCATCTGCACTCTTGCCTCGAGTCGGCCCTGTGCACCTTGTTGAACGGCCGGTTGGCCATGGCAAGAAGGCTAGTTCCTCATCCGGCTCGCGGTCCGGAGTTAGGACGGCAGGTGGCTGCCAGTAGCATCGGAGGCGTGCCAGAACGATCCATCAGTGAAGCCGCGTCAGGCGCTTTCGGGCCGAATGCATGGCTCGTGGAAGAGATGTACGAGGCTTACAGGGCCGACCCCAGCTCCGTGAGCGAGAGCTGGCGGGAGTTCTTCACCGACTATCGCTCGCACGCCCCAGGTACTTCAGTCGCAGAAGCGGCACCCTCCGCTGCTGACGGGGCGACTGTCGCTGCCGCCGCGGCGAGTGACGCTGGCGCCGCGGCCCTGGCGCCTGGCGCCGCAGCCGCGCCAACGATCCAGCCGGCGCCTGCTCCCGCATCGGCGCCTCCCGCTGCATCCGCACCTGCGCCTGCAGCGGCACCTGCACCTGCAACGGCACCGGCCCCTACTCCGGCCCCTACTCCGGCCGCCACGGCCGCTCCGGCCGCTCCGGCTGCTGTTGCCGGCGCTTCCCCCACTGCGTCGACAACGCCGGCTCCGCAAGTTTCGAGCGTGCCGACGCCCACACCGCTTCGAGGTGCACCGGCGCGGATCGTCGAGAACATGGTCGCCAGCCTGGCCGTGCCGACAGCGACAAGTGTCCACCCGGTACCCGCCAAGCTGCTCGAGGTCAACCGCCAGATCGCCAACAACCACCTGTCCCGCACGAGGGGCGGCAAGGTGAGCTTCACCCATCTCATCGGGTGGGCGGTCGTCAAGGCACTCGCCGCCGTGCCCGCCTTGAACCGCACCTTCGTGGCCGACATCGACGGGAAGGGGACACCAGGGGTCATCCGGCACGATCATGTCGGGCTCGGGCTGGCGGTCGACCTGGAGAAGCCCGACGGCACCCGCACCTTGATGGTGCCGTGCCTGAAAGACGCCGACACGTACGACTTCGCCGGCTTCTTGCACGCTTACGAGGACGCCATCCGCAAGGTCCGCACCGGCAAGCTCGCGGTGGAGGATTTCGCCGGCGTGACCGTGACCATCACCAACCCGGGCACGCTCGGCACCTCCCAATCCGTTCCACGGTTGATGCCAGGGCAGGGCGCAATCATCGGCGTCGGCTCGCTCACCTATCCGGCCGAGTACGCCGCCGCCGACCCCGACACCATCGCCTCGCTCGGTATCAGCAAGGTGGTCACGATCACCTCCACCTACGACCACCGGGTCGTCCAGGGCGCCGAGTCGGGCATGTTCCTCACCCGTGTGCACGAGCTGCTCACCGGTGAGCACGACTTCTACGACGAGGTCTTCGCCGCGCTGGGTGTTCCCTACCAACCAGCACGATGGGCACGCGACCAGAACCCGGCCGACAACCAGCACGCCATGCTCGTCAAGCAGGCCCACGTGCAGAACCTGATCAACATGTACCGGGTGCGCGGCCACCTGATGGCGCATCTCGACCCGCTCGAGACGCGTGCCGCGCGAGATGCACCGGGAGCTCGACCCGTTGAGCTACGGGCTGACGGTCTGGGACCTCGACAGGAAGTTCGTCACCGACGGCCTGGCCGGTTCCGACGTGCTGCCGCTCGGCAAGATCCTCGGGGTGCTCCGTGACGCCTACTGCCGCACCGTCGGCGTGGAGTACATGCACATCCAGGACCCTGAGCAGAAGCGCTGGATCCAGGAGCACGTCGAGGGTGTTCCGACCGAGCTTCCGGCCGACGAGCAGAAGTACATCCTCGAGCGTCTCAACGCCGCCGAGGCGTTCGAGAGGTTCTTGCACACCCGCTACGTGGGGCAGAAGCGTTTCGGGCTGGAGGGCGCCGAGTCGACGATCCCGTTGGTCGACGCCATCTTGAGCGACGCCGCCTCTTCGGGGATCTCGGAGGCTGTCCTCGGGATGGCGCACCGGGGCCGTCTCAACGTCCTCGCCAACATCGTCGGCAAGTCCTATGGCGAGATCTTCGGCGAGTTCGAGGGCAACCTCGACCCCGAGTCCGTGCAGGGATCCGGAGACGTCAAGTACCACAAGGGGTCCGCCGGCAAGTTCGTCGGCCATCGCGGCGTGACGCTGCCGATCACGCTCGCTTCCAACCCGTCGCACCTGGAAGCGGTGGACCCGGTGGTGGAAGGGATAGCGCGAGCCCGCCAGGACCAGTACGAAGACCCTGCCAGCTTCCCGGTGTTGCCGCTGTTGATCCACGGCGACGCCGCCTTCGCCGGCCAGGGAGTCGTGGCCGAGACGCTCAACTTGTCTGCGCTACGCGGATACCGCACCGGGGGCACCGTGCACCTCGTGATCAACAACCAGGTTGGCTTCACGACCTCGCCGGAGGCCGCCCGCTCCTCGGTCTACGCCACCGACGTCGCCAAGATGGTGCAGGCGCCGATCTTCCACGTGAACGGTGACGACCCGGAGGCATGCGTGCGGGTCGGCCGGCTCGCCTTCGCCTTCCGGCAGGCTTTCCACAAGGACGTGGTGATCGACCTCGTCTGCTACCGACTGCACGGGCACAACGAGGGGGACGACCCGAGCTACACGCAGCCCTTGATGTACAAGAAGATCGAGCAGCACCGATCGGTCCGCAAGCTCTACACCGAGTCGCTCGTCAAGCGCGGCGACATCACGATGGAGCAGGCGGAACAGGCGCTGCGGGACTTCTCCGACCGCTTGCAGGTGGCGCTCGACCAGACGCGCTCCGCGGCTCCGCCGAAGATCTCGCAGCTTCCCCAGCAGGTCGAGATCGCACTGCCGCCGCTCTCGATGACGACCGGTGTCGACCGTTCCGTCCTCGACTCGCTGTCGCAGCGGCTGCACGAGTTCCCAGCCGGCTTCACGCCGCACCCCAAGCTCGCCGCGCAGCTCGGGCGCCGTGCCGAGCTGTACCAGTCCGGCGAGGTCGACTGGGCGCTCGGGGAGGCGCTCGCCTGCGGTTCGCTCGTGATCGACGGCTACGACGTGCGCCTGTCGGGCCAGGACACGAGGCGCGGCACGTTCTCGCAACGCCACGCGGTGCTGGTGGACTACGAGTCCGGTGCCGAGTACGTCCCCCTCGCGCACCTCGGAGCGCCCGTCGGCTCGTCGCCCGATCCCTCGGGCGAGGAATCGGGTCAACATGAGGGCCGTGGCCGCTTCTTCGTCTACGACTCGCTGCTGTCGGAATACGCGGCGCTCGGTTTCGAGTACGGGTACTCGGTCGAAGCGGTACGTGCACTGGTCGCCTGGGAGGCGCAGTTCGGCGATTTCGCCAATGGTGCCCAGATCATCATCGACAACTTCATCGTCGCCGCCGGTGACAAGTGGGGCCAGTCCTCGGGCCTGGTGCTGCTCCTGCCGCACGGCTACGAGGGGCAGGGCGCCGAGCACTCGTCGGCGCGACTGGAGCGGTTCCTGACGCTGTGCGCCGAGGGGAACATCACGGTCGCCCAGCCGACTTCAGCCGCCCAGTACTTCCACCTGCTGCGCGCCCAGGTCCTGCGCGGGGTGCGGCGTCCGCTCGTCGTGATGACGCCGAAGTCGTTGCTTCGTGCCGCGCTCGGCCCGCTCCCGGATCGACGAGCTGGTTACCGGCGGCTGGCAGGAGATCGTCGACGATCCCGGAGCCGGAGAGGTCGTCCAGCCTGAGGCCGTCGAGAGGGTGGTCTTCTGCTCCGGCAAAGTCGGCTACGACGCCCTCGAGCGCCGGGACAAGGTGGCGACCGGCGGTGGCTCACCCGTCACCGCTGTCGTCCGCGTCGAGCAGCTCTACCCGTGGCCGGAGGAACGGGCGCAGGCCGTGCTCGCTCGTTATCCGGCGTGCCGGGAGATCGTCTGGTTGCAGGAGGAGCCGGAGAACATGGGGGCCGCCGCCTTCGTCTCCTCCCGGCTCGGGCGCCTGGCAGCCGGGCGGTCGCTGCGCATCGTGTCCCGTCTGGAGTCGGGAAGCCCTGCGACAGGGTCCCACCTCATCCACGAGCTGGAGGAGGAAGATCTGCTAGCGAGGTCGATCGGTTAGCTCGATGCCGAGCACGTCCGCCAGGTCGGCGATCGCCTGGCGGGGCGACTCCACCTTGATCGTGTGCATCCCCATGGCGCGGGCGGGCTTCAGGTTGACGCCGAGATCGTCCAGGAATACCGCCTCGGGCGGCTCGATCGCCAGCAGCTCGCAGGAGATCTCGTAGAAGCGCGGCTCGGGCTTGCGGACGCCGACCTTCCACGACTCGACGACCACGTCGAACATCGCCAGCACCCTTTCCACCTCCTGCGAGCGGGAGCCGAACCGCTCGCCGAGAAGCGTCGGGTCCGAGAGGAAGTTGTTGGTCAACAGTCCGGTCTTGAAGTGCTGCCTGCAGCGGGCGAGGGCGGTCACCATCTCGGGCCGCACCTCGCCCCCCAGCAACGCCAGCACGTCCCTACCCTCTAGCTGGTGGCCGAGTTGCAGCGCCTCCTCCTCGAAACGCCGGCAGAACTCCACCACGCCGACCTCCCCCCGCTCGAGCTGGGCCCAGGCGTTGCCGTTCGGATCGCGGGCGTTGACGGTCCGCAGGAAGTCGGCCGGCAATCCCTTCTCCTGCTCGTAACGCCGGAACGCCTCGAACGGGCTCGACAGGATCACACCGCCGAAGTCGAACAGCACCGCACGGATCCCGGCGTCGCTCACGGGCGCCGAGCCTAGCCAGGGTCGCTCCGCGGTCCCGCCAGATGCTTGACTGATGTTCCAATGAGCGCGCGCCACCTCGTCGTCGACGGGTCGAACATCGCCACCGAGGGCCGGTCGATCCCGAGCCTTGCCGCCCTCGAGAGCGCGGTGGCGGAGCTGCGGCGGGAGATGCCCTCCACGGACGTCATCGTTGTCGTCGACGCAACCTTTGCGCACAGGATCGATGCGAGCGAGCGGGAGCGTTTCGAGGAGGCGGCGCTGCGGGGCGAGTTCGTCTACCCGCCGGCTGGTGCCATCGGTCGCGGTGACGCCTTCCTGCTTCGCATAGCCGAGAAGATCGGAGCGGCCGTCCTCTCCAACGACTCGTTCCAGGAGTTCCACGGTGAGCACCCTTGGTTGTTCGACACGGGCCGCTTGCTGGGGGCGACACCGGTGCCGGGCGTCGGGTGGATCTTCGTGCCGAGGATCCCGGTGCGCGGGCCGAAGAGCCGCTTGGCCGTGCGGGAGTCGAAGCAGTCAAAGGGCAAGGTCGAGCGGGCGATCGCAGCCGCCACCAAGGAGGCCGTAGAGCCTGACAAGGTCGCCAAGGGCGGCAAGGACCGCAAGGCCGGGGGCAAGGCGGGGAAGGCCCCGAGCGGCCATCCCGACGAGCACTTGGGGCAGCGCAGGAGCCCCGCTGCCGTCAACGAGCCCCTCACCTTCATCTCGTTCGTCGCCGACCATCCGCTCGGCGATGTGCTGGAGGCGACCGTCGACAGCTTCACGTCGCACGGGGCGATCGTGGCCGTGGGCGAGATGCGGTGTTACGTGCCGCTGTCGGGTCTCGGCGACCCGCCGCCACGAAGCGCCCGCGAGACCCTGAAGAAGGGGGAGCGGAGGGAGTTCGTGCTGACGGCGCTCGATCCGCAACGGCGGGGGGTGGAGCTGGCGTTGCCCGAGGTGGCCGTCGTGTCGGGAAGGCCACAGCCGGAAACCGTCGAGGCCGAGGTGGCGATGGCCAAACCCAGGAGGCCCCGGAAGGGCAAGGAGGTCGCAAAGGTGGCGCCACCCGCGGACGAGATCCCCGCCGGGCAGGTTGCCTCGCCGAGGCGCACCCGGGTGGTCAAGCAGGTGCCGAAGGAGCCGGCTGCCGTGACGAACGCCCCTCAGGTGGCACTCGAGGAGCAGGCGTCCCGACCGAGCCGCCGCACCCGTGCGGCCGCCAAGAAGGCAGCGGCGGCTTCTGAGGCGTCCGGCGAGCCGGCTGCTGCGCCGCCTACTGGGCCGGCCACTGAGGGGGAGGCGGTGAGGAAGAGCGTGGCGGCAGCGGCTGCGACCAGAAGGGCTCCCGCCAAGGTGGCCAAGGTAGCTGAGAAGGCGCCGGCAAAGGCGCCAGCCAGGGTCGCCGAGAAGACGCCGGCCAAGGGGGCCAGGGTGGCGAAGGTGGCGGCGAAGGCGCCCGCCAGGGTGCCCGCCAAGGTGTCGAAGGCGCCCGCTCAGGCTGCCGAGAAGGCGCCTGCCAGGAAGACGGCGCCGCCTGTGAAGAAGACGGCACCACCGGCCAAGAATGCCCCTCCCTTGAAGAAGGCTGCGCAGGCGAACACGGCGCCGCCGCCCGCAAGGAAGGCGGGGGGTCGTCGGTCCACTGCCGCCAAGGACGCGCCGGCACCCGGTCCGGCACCGACTCCCGCACCGGCCGTGAAGAAGGCGACGCGGCGGACCACCAAGTCCTGATGCGGTTATCGTCCCGGCCATGCGTCCAGACGAGCTGATCCCACACCGGCCGCCCTTCCTTCTCATCACCGAGATCACGGAGCTGGAGCCGGGGCAGATGGCCCGCGGGCGATGGCAGCTGACCGGCGAGGAGGAGTTCTTCGGCGGACACTTCCCGGGCCGGCCGACGCTGCCGGGCGTGCTGATGGTGGAGTCCCTGGCACAGCTCGGTGCAGCGGCAGTACTCGCCGGCGAGCAGCACAAGGGTCGGCTGCCGTTGTTCGGGGGGATCGACAAGGCGCGCTTCCGCCGCCAGGTCGGCCCCGGCGACACGCTCGATCTGGAGGTCGATCTCGGACGGCTGTCCGCCAGGGGCGGAACCGGTCACGGCAAGGCGAGCGTCGACGGCAAGGTCGCCTGCGAGGCCGACCTGCTCTTCGTGATCGTCCCGGCCTGAGTGGGGTTCCGACTCCCGGCGAACCTGGCGAAGCAGAGCTCGAACCCCGAGTGCCGATCATGGTTTGCATCGTTGGAGGGCACGGTGCGAGAGGCCGCCGAGCGGTGGTCGCTCACCCTGGGCGACCCGTACGAGCCGGGGGGAGTGACTGCCTGGGTTGCGCCGGCCGTCACGGTTTCGGGGGAGAAGGTCGTGCTGAAGGTCGGGATCGACCACCCCGAAGGACGTGACGAGGGTCGGGGGCTGCAGGCATGGGAGGGCGCCGGAGCGGTTCGCGCTCTGGCGGTCACGCGGCTCGAGGGCTCGACCGCGCTGCTACTGGAGCAGTGCGAGCCGGGAACGCCCCTCAGTGTGTTGCCAGAGCCGGAGCAGGACCTGGTCGTCGCCTCGGTCCTGCAGCGCCTGTGGTCGGTGCCCGCTGGGCCAGGCTTCAGGCCGCTCAGCGAGATGTGCGAGCAGTGGGCGGCAGAAGCTGACCCGGATGCGGCGGGACTCGACCGGGGTCTGGCCGTGGCCGGTATCGATCTCTGGCTGCAACTCTCCCGAGAAGACGACAACAGTGTGCTGCTGGCGACCGACCTGCACGCCGGCAACGTGTTGAGCGCCCAGCGCGAGCCGTGGCTGATGATCGATCCGAAGCCCTACGTCGGCGATCCCACTTATGACCTCCTGCAGCATCTGCTCAACTGCCAGGAGCGGCTCCTTGCTGATCCCCTGGCTCTCATCGCCCGCATGGCGGGTCTTGCCGGGCTCGACCCGTACCGGTTGCGGTCGTGGCTCTTCGCTCGCCTGGTCGTCGAGGCTCGGTGGTTCGCCTCGCTCGTGCCGCTGATACCGGTGCTGGCGCCTCATTGACCCGTCAGCGGCCGACGGCGATCACCCGGTCCTCGCTCGGCAGCCAGACCCTCGTCAGTGCGGCCTGGTTGGTCATCGTCGGGCGGGGCTCACACTCTGCGCGCTCGACGTTGAGCGGTCCCGATGGGCCCTGCCTCTCCAATATCGCTTCGTAGAGCCTGCAAGCGACGCGGGCCGCCCATGAGCTCGTGATCGGCTTGTCGTGGGTGGGGGGCCTGAAGGCACTGATGACCGGGAACAGGAAGACCTGGTCACCGGTGCTGGCGCGCCAGATCGCCAGCTGCCAGACCCCGACGTGCGCCCCCTGCAGGTAGCCGAGGCCCAAGCCTGAGACATCCTTCACCGGGATGCGCACCTGCACGTGACGATTGGCCGAGCACACCAGCGTGTCTCCCGTGATCGCCGCGTAGCGGGCCATCCGCCGCGCCCAGATGATGTCCGCCACGGCGACGGCGAGGTCCGCCACCGCGAACGCCGTCCCCCTCCCGACCGAGTACCTTTGCAGGATCGTGCCTACGGCGAACCAGACGCTGGAGCCAAGGAACAGCACGCCCACGACGTTGCTGAAGAACGCCGGCCACCTGTCCCGGAAGGGTCCCACCGTGGTCGCCACCACGCCAGTCTGCCCCTTACGACCGGTCCCGGCCCGTCGGCGCGCAGCGATCGGCAAGACTGCTGTTGATGCGAATCGCGACCTGGAACGTCAACTCCCTGAAGGCCAGGCAGGATCTGGTGGCCGAGTGGTTGAAGGTGTTCGAGCCTGACGTCTTGTGCATGCAGGAGACCAAGCTCGCCGACACTGCCTTCCCCGCAATGCTCTACGGATCGCTCGGATACGAGTCGGTCCACCACGGCGACGGGCGCTGGAACGGCGTCGCGATCCTCTCCCGGGTGGGCTTGAAGGACCCGATCTACGGTCTCTCCGACGGTGTTCCGCACCAGGAGGGGGAGGAGACCCGGTTGGTGTCGGCCACCTGCGGCGGCGTCCGGGTGTCGAGCGTCTACGTGCCGAACGGTCGCGTGGTCGGGAGCGAGCACTACGAGTTCAAGCTGTCGTGGCTGAAGCGGCTGCGCGCCCATCTCGACCAGACCTGCACCGCCGGCGACCCGATCGCCGTCTGCGGGGACTTCAACGTGGCACCGAACGACCTCGACGTCTATGACGTCAAGACCTTCGAAGGCCAAACCCATGTCAGCCCGGCGGAGCGAGGAGCGCTCGAGGACGTGAAAGGGTTCGGCCTCGAGGACGCCTTCCGCCTCGTCTATCCCGATACCGGCAAGCTCTTCAGCTGGTGGGATTATCGGGCAGGCAACTTCCACAAGGGGCTGGGTATGAGGATCGACCTAGTGCTGGTGTCGGCGCCGATCGCCAGTCGCGTGCGCTACGCGTTGATCGACCGCAATGCCCGCAAGGGCCAGGGCGCCAAGAACGCCCTACAGCCGTCGGACCACGCTCCGGTTCTCGTCGACTTCGACGACCTCGGCTAGCGAGGCGAGAGCACCGGGCCGGCGTCGGCGTAGCCCTGCCGTACCCCTTGGCCCGCCCGCCGGGTCAGCTGCTCGGGCTCGTAGAGCATCCAGTACGCGTTGCGTGCGTGTTTGCGGGCGCGGTCCTCGCAGACGGAGACGAGCCGCTCGGGCTCTGACTCCTCGTTCTCGTGGACGAACACCTCGAGGATGTGAGTCGAGGTCAACAGCTGCGCCATCATGATCCCCTGCGAGGCTTCGTGCGCGCAGACCTGGTCGATGGCGGCCTTGCCGGGCATCCCGAGCGCCACCAGGATCTTGCAGCCTTCCTGCTCCACCAGCCGCTTGCACTCGACGGCGAGGTCCTTGAAGCCGGGCACCGTCCGCCTCACGATCCCGAAACGCTCCCCGTAGCCCGGGCACGACTCCAACTCCTCCACGGCCACCGCACCCATGTCGACGCGGGCGAACATCGTGTCCACGACTCCGATGAGGTCCATACGGGCGGAGCCTAGTGTTGCGCTCGGCCCGGCCCGTCGGGCACGAGATGGAGGGGAAGCATGGCCTGGGACTTCTCGACCGAACCGGAGTTCGAGGAAAAGCTGGCCTGGATGCGGGACTTCGTGCGGGAGGAGATCTACCCGCTGGAGACGCTGGCGCTCGAGCACGAGACGCTGTTGCGGGTGATCCGGCCGCTGCAGGAGCAGGTGAAGGCACAGGGGCTGTGGGCGGCGCATCTTCCCCCTGAACTGGGGGGCGGGGGTTTCGGGCAGGTGAAGCTCGGGCTGATGCACGAGATCCTCGGCCAGACCCCCTATGGGCCCGTGGTATTCGGCAACAACGCGCCCGACTCGGGCAACGCCGAGTTGCTGGCGATCGGCATCGCCGCGAGCGGTCGCCAGGACCAGCGGGCCGAGTGGCTCGAGCCCCTGCTCGAGGGCAAGCTGCGCAGCGCCTTCTCGATGACCGAGCCGGGGGCCGGCGCCGACCCGACGCTCTTGACGACCTCCGCCGTGCGGGACGGGGACGAGTACGTGATCAACGGCCACAAGTGGTTCACCTCTAACGGATCGGTGGCCGATTTCCTGCTCGTCATGGCCGTGACGAACCCCGACGCCCACCCCTACCGGGGAAGCTCGATGATCATCGTCCCCACCGGCACGCAAGGCGTCGAGATCGTTCGCGACATCCCGACGATGGAGGACCCGGTCGAGCATTTCGCCAAGTTCGGGGCCCACTCCGAGGTCGTGTACCGGGACGTGCGCGTGCCGGTCGAGAACCTCGTGGGCCTGGAAGGGGATGGCTTCGTGCTGGCGCAGCAGAGGTTGGGCCCGGGCAGGATCCACCACTGCATGCGCTGGCTCGGGCAGTCCCGGCGGGCGTTCGACATGCTCTGCGAGAGGGCGGTCTCGCGCTTCACGCACGGGTCCTATCTGGCCGAGAAGCAGACGGTGCAGAACTGGATCGCCGACTCGTACGCCGAGATGACCGCTGCCCGCCTGATGACCCTCCATGCCGCTTGGCGGATGGACCGGGAGGGCGCCTCGGCCGCTCGGGTCGACATCTCCGCCATCAAGTTCTTCGGCGCCAAGGTCCTCTACGACGTCATCGACCGTGCGATCCAGGTGCACGGCTCGCTCGGCTTCTCGACCGATCTGCCGCTCGAGCACATGTACAGGGCGGCGAGGGCCGCCCGCATCTACGACGGGCCGGACGAGGTCCACCGGGTGACCGTCGCCCGCCAGATCCTGAAGGGCTACACGCCGCACGAGGTGCCCTCGGAGCACGTGCCGACGAGGCGAGAGGCCGCGCGGGCGAGGTTCGCTGCGTTGCTGGACGAGGCCAGCGGCGGTATCTGAGGGGTGCAGGCATGAAGTGTGTCATCGCGCGGAGCGCTGGCGCTCATTCAGATGACACGCTTTGCCACCTGGAGCCGCGCCAGCGGCGCGAAGTGTGTCATCGCGCTGAGCGCTGGCGCTCGTTCAGATGACACGGTTCTGTGGTTGCCATCCCTGAGCCCCAGCACGGGCAGCCGCCGGGCGGCGGGGATAACGTCGTGCCATGTCACTCCTAGATGACGAGGCGATCACCCAGGGCCTCGATGATCTGGCCTGGGAACGAGACGGGGACTCGATCACGAAGTCCGTGACCCGCGAGGACTTCGTCGACGCCATGGGTTTCGTCAACGAAGTGGCGGGGCTGTCGGAGGCGATGAACCACCATCCGGACATCGACATCCGCTGGAACAAGGTCCATCTGAGGCTCTCCACACACTCGGCGGGCGGGTTAACCGACAAGGACCTGTCGCTGGCGCGCCAGATAGACGGGCTCGGCTGACGCATTTTGCGGCGCCTGCCGTACGTTCCGGTCGGCGAGCTTCTCGGCCGTCCGAACATCGTCGTCGACGGCGCACCCGTTACGGGCACCGTCGCAGTGATCTCGCACTGGCCCGCCAGCCCCAAGCCGCCGACACCCCCCCGTGACCTGAGCGCGTCGATGGCGCTCGAGTTCGTCAGCTCGAGGGCATACCGGCGCATAAAGGCGGAGGCGGTCACCAATGATCACTTCGACCAGGACGGGCTGGTGTCCCTCCTGGCATTGGTCGATCCGGAGACGGCTCTCGCCGCTCGGGGGCTGCTCGAAGGTGTGGCGTCCGTGGGCGACTTCGCTCGTCCCTCCTCGCCGCAGGCGGAGCGACTCGCGTTCGCGCTGGCAGCCATCTCTCGGTCGCTCGGGCCTGACACGCCAGCGCGCTACCGGTACTTCCTGCAATGGCTGCCCGCCGCCCTCGGTGGAACGTCGGCAGAGGCGGCAGAGGCGGCGGAGGTGGCGGCCGCCGAGGAGGATTTCTGCCGTCGCTCACGGGAGGCCGTGTCGTCGGGCCTCGTGGCACTGAGGGAGTATCCGGAGGCAGATCTGTTGCTGGCCAGCGTCGGGCCGGCACTCGGAGTCGGTACCGTGACCAGGTTCGGCGAGAGGGTGGACCGTCCCGTGCACCCGATCGCCCTGCACGAACGGTCTCAGGCGACCAGGGTGCTGGTGCAGTGCGACGCCGACTGGTGCCTCTACGAGCGGTACGAGACCTGGGTCAAATACGTCTCGCAGCGGCTGCGTCCGAGGGCGGACCTTGGTCCGTTGTCGGCCAGGCTTGACGAAGCGGAGGGCAGGGGTGGAGCCTGGCGGGCAGAGGGACCGGGGGCGATCGAGCCGGTGATGCGTCCCGCATCTGGGACGAGCGAACTCCCTCCGGCTCAGGTCGTCGAGCTCGTCCGGGCCTACCTGGAGGAGGCGCCGCCCGCCTGGAACCCCTTCCGCAAGGGCGGCGGATGCGCTCCGTGAGCCTGGCGGATGCGGCCCCGCGAGCCCGGCGGGATTCGGCCCCCGAGCTTGGCGGGTCCTCAGCGGACGGGCACTTCCCAGATCGGGAACCACCGCTCCTTGTCCTTCTCGATCGGCAGGTCATGGGCCGCCGCCGTCGAGAGCACCAGCTCTGCTTCGAGGTCCCGCCGTTCTCGGCCCGTCGGCACGAAGGGATAGAACGTCCCCCGCTTGTACAGGTAGACGAAGTAGGCGAGTGGCCCGGAGGACCATCCTCCGCCGACTATCGCGCTCCCCGTGGGGGCCCCGGCGACTCCCGGGTTGCCGATTCCGAGCGAGGCCAGCTCGGCGGTCGACACGACTCCAGGATCGTCCGATTCCTGACCCGGAGGTACCGGGACGAAGGCGAACACCGAGCAGAGCAACATCGGGCCGTAGCCGTTGTCCTCGAGCGTCGAGTTCACGACATGGGTACGCGTGACGAGCTCCTCGAAGTCGGCCGAATGCACGAGGATCCAGCTGTAGCCGTACTGGTCCGTCTTGTCGGGGAGCACCGTGCGGGACTTTGCGGACGAACCGGCAGCGGCTGTCGGAAGACCTACTGCCGCCTCATTGCCCGTGTCCGGCAGCTGCAGGAGCTGCCCAACCTCTACTCTCACTTCGGCGAACGATCGACCCGCCATCGGCTTGAAGCAGATCCCGGCCTCGCCGCTCGGCCGCAGCCCCAGCGCCGCCTGCAGGTTGATGGCCGCGCCGGGAAGGCGGAACAGGCAGTCGAGGTCGGCTTTGGCCGGCTTCGTCCTGCCGAACAGGACATCGAAGATCGTCACGGGAGGCGTGGCGGCCGGGAGTTACGCGACACCACCGCGGCGGCCCATCTCCAGCTCCAGCTTGGCGAGCGCCTCGAGTCGCACCTGGAGTGAGGGATGCGTCGAGAAGAGCGTCGAGAGGCTGGCGCCCTTGGCGAAAGCAGGAGCGAAGAAGAAGGCGTTGAAGTGCTCGGCCGATCGCAGGTCCCGCGTCGGGATGCGGGCCATCTCTCCGGTCACCTTCTGGAGAGCGTTTGCCAACAGGCGAGGCTGCCCGATGAGGATGGCGCCCGATCGGTCAGCAGCCAGCTCCCGGTAGCGGGAGAGGGCACGGATCAGCAGGAAGCTGATGAAGTAGAAGACGGCGGACACGAGGAGTGCCGCCAGCTCGATCATCTGAGCATTCTGGTTCTGGTTGTTCCTGCTCCTCGGGCTACCGACACCGAACATCTCCGAGTAGAAGAGGATCCTCGTCACGAAGCCGGCGATGATCCCGAGGAAGCTGGCGATGGTCATCACCGCCACGTCCCGGTGGGCGACGTGCGACAACTCGTGCGCCAGCACCGCCTCCAGCTCCGGCTCGTCGAGCCTGCGCAGGATGCCGGACGTCGCACAGACGACGGAGTGCTTGGGGCTGCGGCCGGTGGCGAACGCGTTGGGGATGTCGGTGTCGGCGATCGCAACTCGCGGCTTGCTCATGTTGGCGAGGGCGCAGAGCCTGTCGACGACGGCGTGCAACCCGGGCGCCTGCTCGGGCGTCACGAGCCTCCCCTTCATCGACCAGAGCGCCAGCCGGTCCGAGAAGTAGTACTGGACGCCGATCACGAGGACGCCGACGACCAGAACCAACTCCCACTTCACGTGGACAGCCAGCAGGATGAGGACGACCGCCGCGTAGAGGGCGAACAGCAGGAACATCGTCGTCGCCATGCGGGCGCTCAGCCCGCGATCGGTACCGAAACGGTGCCGTCTAGCCATAAGGGATCAGCTTTCCGCCAGGTCCTCCGAGTTGAGCAACTCCCGCACCTCCGAGATGCTGGCGCCCTCGTGGGGGAGCGTCAGGTTCGAAGGCGTTATCACCTCGGGGCCGACGGGCGTGCCCGAACTCCGGACGTCGTTTATCAACGTTGCCAGGGTATCGGCGAACGCGCTGTCATCATCCGCTGCGATGGCGGCATTCAACTTCTCGTCGAGCTCCTCCAGACGTGCGAGCGAAGACTCGCTCACCTCGTACTGGCCCTCGTCCATGATGCGCACGATCATCACTGACCTCCCCCCAGGCTGAACATGTCCGCCCCGGAATTGCCGCCTTCGCCCCCGGCCGGCGCTTGCGCCGGCTGGGCGGGTACCGGCTGCGCCGGCGCGGGCTGCGCTTGCTGGGACGGCCCTTGCTGGGCGGGTGTCTGCTCGGCCGGCGCCAGCTCGCCGTCGGCAACCTGGTCGTCGAGGCTGCCGGCGTTCAGGTCGCCCGGCGCGGCGGCCTGTTGCGGTGCCGCCGGCGCCGACAGCTGGCCGGCGGTCGACGGACCGGGCAGCTGCGACTTGAGCTGAGCGAGCTCGAGCTCGATCTGGTTCTGCTGCGTCGTCTTGGAGAGCTCGTTGTCCAGGTAATCGCTCGAGCCGCTCAGATCGGTCAGCGCTCCCGACTGGAGCAGCTCGTCGACGGCGCTCGCACGGGCCTGCATCTGGGAGATCCGGTCCTGGGCGCGCTGCATCGCCATGCCCGTGTCGCTCATCGACTCGCTGATGCCGGACACGGCTTCGTTGATCTTCGTCTGCGCCTGGGCGGCGGTGTAGGAGGCCTTGAGGGTCTCTTTTTGCGTGCGGAAGGCGTCCACTCGCGACTGAAGCACCTGAGTGGTCTGGACGAGCTTGGCCTCCTGGGTCACCAACTGCTCGTGCTGAGTCTTCAGGCCCTCCAGCTGGCTGGCGATGCCGGCTCGCCTGCTGAGCGCTTCACGAGCGAGATCCTCTCGGTTCTGCTGGATGGCGGCACGTGCCTGGTCCTGAAGCTTGCCGGCCGACTGCTGGAGCTGTTGAGCCTGCAGCTCGATCCGCTTGCGGGCGGTGGCCACGTCGGCCACGCCCCGCTTGACCTGCTGGAGCTGCTCGAGCTGCTTCTCGTATGAGAGGTCGAGGGTGTCCCTCGGATCCTCCACTTTGTCGAGGACCTTGTTGGTCTTGGCTTGGACGATGTTCGTCAGCCGCTTCATGACACTCATGCGGACGAGCATAGGCCGATGCGGGGTGAAGCGGACGGGCGCCGCGCACCTCCCCGGTAGCGTGTCGCCGATGCCTGACGAGAAGTCGCTGACGACCGTTTCATCACCTACCGGTCCATCACCCGCCGACGGGCTGGGCGTGCCGCTCTGCATCCTGACCGTGCACGCCCATCCGGACGACGAGTCCTCCAAGGGAGCCGGCACGGTCGCCCGCTACCACGCCGAGGGCATCCGGACCGTCCTCGTCACCTGCACCGGCGGCGAGGAGGGCGACATCCTCAACCCGGCGATGGACAACGACGAGGTGCGCGCCAACCTGGCTGAGATCCGGCGGGGCGAGCTGGCGAAGGCGACCAGCATCATCGGCTACGACGAGGTCGTGCTGCTCGGCTACCGGGACTCGGGGATGCCCGACTCCGAGGCGAACAAGAACCCGCTCTCGTTCGCTGCGGCGGACATCGACGAGGCGGTCGAGCGGCTCGTGGCGGTGATCCGCCGGACCCGGCCGCAGGTGATCGTCACCTACGACGAGGACCAGAGCGGGTACCCGCATCCCGACCACCTCCGCGTCCACGACATCTCCGTGGTCGCCTTCGACGCCGCCGGTGATCCGACTCGCTACCCGGCGGCGGGCGAGCCCTGGGAGCCTCTCAAGCTCTACTACTCCGTCTGGTCCCGTAAGCGCGTCCTCGACACCCACAAGAAGTTCCTCGAGCTAGGCCTCGAGTCACCCTTCGACGACCGGTGGTTCGACCGGCCCTCGAACGAGGAGAGGATCACGACCAGCATCGAGCTGAGCGGTTTCGAGGATGTGCGGAGGGATGCGTTGCTGGCGCACTCCACCCAGGTGGACCCGGAGTCGAAGTTCTGGTTCGGCCTCCCGCCCGAAGTCGCCCGGACGATCCATCCTTTCGACGACTACGTGCTCGCCCGGAGCCGCCTCGGCGGGAGTGGACCCGCCACTGAAGGCGACGGCGAGTTCGAGGACGACCTCTTCGCCGGGATCCGCCGCGGGGGGAGCATCCTCGTCGGGTCGGCCTGAGCGGCCCATTGTCTTCTGCCGTGCGCGGCTGGCTAGTATCCGGGCGCTGCAGCGCAGTGAAGTTCTCGATCGCTAGGCCGCTCAGAGCGGCTCCACAGGAGGGGAACACATGGCCAAGTGGCTCAGCCAGGAGTGGTTGGACCTGGGCAAGCAGCTTTCCGAGAGCCAGCCTGAGCGGCCCGGCGCCTCAGCTCGGATGCAGTACGTCATCACGGGCGGCCCTGACGGCGACGTGAAGTACTACTGGGTGCTGGAGAACGGCAAGCTCCTCGAGAGCGAGCTTGGCGAGATGCCGGACCCCGAGGTCACGCTGACGCAGTCCTACGAGGACGCGCTGCGCATCCAGAAGGGCGAGCTGGACGCCAACGCCGCGTTCATGCAGGGCAGGGTGAAGGTCACCGGGAACATGGCCAAGCTCATGTCGCTGCTGCCGATCACCAACTCGCCCGAGTACAAGGCCCTTCAACAGCAGATCCTCGAACAAACCGAGTTCTGAGGGGTCGGCTCGACCAGCGGCGCCGGAGGCTAGCCCCGGGGCCGCAGGGCCGGCCAAGCACCCCGCCGGCAGCCAAAAGCTGAACGCCCAGGTCAGGCGTACACAGTGCGAATTGAGCCCGAAATAGCGCTCAAGTTCCGGGTCGGTCTGCCGATAGTGAGGCTGTGGCCACCCTCCACGTCGAACCGAACGATACGTCAGGGCTCTGCGAGCGTTGTGGGACGCCTATCGACTTCCTGTCCTCCTGCCCGCAGTGCGGAACGGTGGCCGGCATCGACCCGATCCTCTCCGATGCCGTGGGCGCCAACCATCCCGAGTGGGCGTTCGGCGACGACATCAATCCGCTTTCGGAGCAGGCGCAGTGGGGGCCGCCGCGCACTTTGAGCCAGGTGCCTCTCGGCCCAGCCGACGCGGGTCTTGGCGACGCGGGCCCCCGCAACGCAGGTCCCCGCAACGCAGGTCCCCGCAACGCAGGTCCGCGGGAGCCAGGGCTCATCAGCTTCGGCCAACCACAGCCGCCGCTCCGGACCGTCGGCAAGCCTGAGGCGACGCCTTTGCAGCAACCCAAGCCGGTCGACATGATGATCAACGCCTGGGACGTCATCTCCGTGGGGGAGAAGCGGCTGACCCGCTTCCGCCGCACCTGGAAGCGCACGACAGCCGTAGTGGTCGGCACAGCAGTGCTGGCCGGCGCCGGCGCCTTCGGGATCATCAGGGCGACCAGCCCTGTTCCACCGCCGAAGCTGACCGTCCGGCAGTTCGCCGCGCCGGGAGCGCCCTTTGCGGTCGCCTTCCAGTCGGCGCCGACGAAGGCGACTGCCCCCGAGCGTCTTGCCGGCAAGCCGTACGAGGCGACCACGTACACCGCCTTCGCCGACGGGTCGACCTACTCGGCCAGCGTCTATCCGTTCCCGCTCGGGCGGCCGACGATGAGCGCCACGCAGTTCCTCAAGGTCTTCACCTCCCACATAGGGATCGGCGATTTCGTCGCCCTGCCGAACGCCAGACCGGAGACCTTCAGAGGGCTCCCCGGCCTCTACACCGTGCTCGAGACCCCGGGCGGCGGGATCTACCTGAACGTGCTCGCCGTTCTCTCCGGGCACATCGGCTACGTCCTGACTGAGCAGGCGACCACTCCAGCCCCTCCGGGCTTCTGGAACTTCGCCAACTCGTTCCACCTGCTGCCGACCAGCTGATCGTGCTCGCCCCAAGCGGGCGCTACGCCTAGCCGGCCCCACCCACTAGCCGTCGCCTAGCCGGCGCCACCACTAGCCGGCGCCACGCATCAGCTCGCGCAGCTCCCGGTAACCGACGAGCGAGATCCCAGCGGCTTCTATCGCTGCCGCCAGACGGTTGTCCGCCGTCAGCAGTGCGTGATCGTCGACGCGAGCGGTGTGGTCGGGTGCCATCGCACGCAGCTCCGGCGTGTCGATCGCCGGGTGAAGGTAGGCCTCGGTGACGCCGGGACGGAGGTCTGCGAGCGCCCGCTCGATGACCTGCCGGCTGCCTACGCCCGGCACGTGGAGGAAATGGTCGGGGAAGATCACGCCACGCTCGGCGGCGAGCGTGCGGTGGGGGAAGCCGATCGCCCTTTCGGTGCTCGCTCCCGGCATCCGCACGGGCAAGCCGAAGTCGGCGGCCAGATCCAGATAGATGTCGAAGAACTCAGGCCTGAGCTGCATCGTCCCCATGTGCGAGTCGAGATGGCTGACGTCGAAACCCCAGTAGATCGCCCGCTCCACCTGCGCCCGGCATTCGCGCCGCACCTCGTCGAGGTCTGCGTGCTCCCACACGTCGCTCACCGTGCGGGGGAATCCGCCGTCGCCGTCGAGGAGCGATGGCGCGTGGGTGATCGGTCCCCAGCGGTAGAGGTCGTACTCGGCGTTGAGCGTCAGGTGCACGCCGATGTCCTCGCCGCGGTATTGGGCGGCAGCGCCGCGCGCCCACGGTGCCGGGACCATCAGGGTCGCCGAGGTTGCCGCACCGTGCCGCAGGGCGTCGTAGACCCCCTCGTTGGCGGCGTGCGAGAAGCCGAGATCGTCGCAGTTGACGATCAGGAGCCGGGCGTTGGCGGGATACCCCAGGCGCTCTGCCAAGGTCGTCATGGGTCGAAGGTACTCGCCCGTATCACCGTCGACCGGACGCTGAGCGCCCGGAATCCGGTTCACGCCCCCTTCCGCCAGGCCGCAAAACATCGCGAGCAATCGCTACATCGCGCATTCATATCCCCGTCTAGCTGGGACTTTGGGAGCCTTCGTACCGTGTGGTGTACGAGAGAACGCCTCAAGGCTCCGCAACCGAGGCCGATAGTCCCTTCGGTGATCCTCTCTCGCCGCAGCTCGAGCCCTCAGACCAATTGCCCCGGTTGTGGTTCGTGCCTCACGGCGTCGGGTCGTTGCGTCTTCTGCGGCATGACGAGATCCGTGGTTCCCGACGTGCCGCGGTACCTCGGTGGCATGGACAGAGGTGCCAACAGTCACCAAGGCGCGGGTTTCGGAGCGGGTGGCCGCGCACCCTCCGCCGACCTCGACGGGGCGGGTTCGGTCGACGAACTCATCGCGGACGCACTTCCGACCGAGACCAAGCCCTCACCGCGCTACGTCCCCGCGCCTGCTCCCCCTCCTTCGCCCAGCGCCTGGCGTCGCGCCGCCTCGGCTGCGTCACCGCGACTGGCCACCGGCAGTGCGTTGCCGGGTCCACGTCTCGGGCGAGCGGCACCTCTACCCGCTGTCCCACCCGTCGCGCCGCCACTTCCTGCCAACCGCGACTCCTCGCACACGCCGGCATCCGCCTGACCTGAGCGCAGCGTCACCGTCTGGACGGGTGGGAGGGCCAGCCCGCCGGAACCGCCCCGCCCGGATCCCGCCCCACCCGGGATGCGGCATCGCCTCAGGCATCTCCTCAGGCCCGACCCGTAGGATTCATCGATGCCCCCTCCCCGCTTCGGCATGACGGTTCCCTTCGACGGCCTCCCACTGGCCGAGCAGCGACCGCTGCTGGAGGAGGCGGTGGCGCTCGGGTACACCGACCTCTGGTCGTCGGAGGCGAGCGGGACCGATGCGTTCACCCCCTTGGCGCTCGCAGCCGCCTGGATACCTGCAGCGCGTCTCGGCACGGCGATCGTCCCTTCGTTCACCCGTGGACCGGCGACGCTTGCGATGTCGGTGGCCGCCATGGCGGAGGCCGCGCCGGATCGATTCACCTTCGGCCTCGGGACCTCCTCGGACGTGATCGTCGAGCGCTGGAACGGGCTCGTGTTCAGCGAGCCGTACAAGCGCAACCGCGACGTGGTCCGCTTCCTCCGCCGGGCGCTCACCGGCGAGAAGGTGACCGAGAAGTACGACACGTTCGAGGTGAGGGGGTTCCGTCTGGACCGGCCGCCGAAGGTCGTCCCCCCGATCCTGGTCGCCGCGTTGCGGCCGGGGATGCTTCGGCTGGCCGGGCGGGAGGGCGACGGCACGGTCATCAACTGGCTCTCCGCCGAGGACGTCAAGCGGATCGTGCCGGAGGTCGGCCCCGGCAAGGAGGTCGTCGCCCGCATCTACGTGTGCCCCAACGAGGATGCCGACCAGGTGCGTGCCTACTCGCGGATGCTGATCGCGGCGTACATGAACGTCGGGGTCTACGCGGCCTTCCAGGAGTGGCTCGGCCGCGGGCCTGAGCTCGGGCCGATGTGGTCGGCCTGGAAGGCCGGTGACCGCAAGGCCGCCACGGCGGCGATTCCTGACGAGGTCGTCGACGATCTCGTGATCCACGGATCGCCTGAGAGCTGCCGTCAGCACCTCGGCCGCTACGTCACCAACGGAGTGACGGTGCCCGTCCTGGCGCCGCTTCCCTTCGGCGTCAGCGCCGCCGAGACGATGCGCCTGCTGGCGCCGACGGCCGGCGCCTGGGGCACGGGCTCGCCTGGCGATTGATACCAGCAGCTCCCCGTCCCTGAGCTTGAAGGTGGCTCAGCCCCCCGACAGCCGCTCGGTCAGCGCTGCGTCCTTGGCCCGCACCTCGTCCGCCAACCGAGCCTGGAAATCGACCACCGCCTTGCTCAGCGGGTCGTCGCCAACTGCGAGGATGCGAACCGCCAGCAGCCCGGCGTTGCGAGCGCCGTCGACGGCGACCGTCGCCACGGGGATTCCCTTCGGCATCTGCACGATCGACAGGAGGGAGTCCAACCCGCCCAGGTTGGCGAGGGCGATCGGCACGCCGATCACGGGCAGAGGTGTGATCGCAGCAAGGACGCCCGGAAGGTGGGCGGCGCCGCCGGCACCGGCGATCATCACGCCGACACCGCGCCCGGAGGCTGCCTTGGCGTACTCGATCGTGTCGGCAGGCGTGCGGTGCGCCGAGAGCACTCGCATTTCCCAGGCGATCCCGAACTCGTCGAGAGCCTGCGCCGCTGCGCTCATCACCTTCTCGTCCGAATCGCTCCCCATCACGATGCTGACAGTGCGGTCTGTCACCGCGGACCTCCATGGATAGGCGCCACGACGCGGGCGATGTGTCCGAGGGCTAGGCCGATCACGACCCCCCCTACGACGTCTGACGGGTGGTGGATCTTGACGTGCACACGGCTGGCCGCCACGACCGCGGCGGCGGCGAAGTAGAGCGGCGCCAGAGCGTCTCCCTCGGCGAGCAGAGTCGCTGCGCAGAATGCAGCAGTGGCGTGCCCGCTCGGGAAGCTCGAGGTGATCGGTATTCGCAGCGGCAACGGGCGGTGCGCTTCGTGCAGCGGCCGCCTCCTCCGAAACAGCGACTTGACGCCGGCGTTCACGAGGATCGACTCGAGGCCGAGAGCGATCATCGCCCGCATGGCGACCTTCTCGTCGTAGTCGTCGCCCCGAAGAGCCCGGAAGGTCGCCAGCATCAGCCAGATGAGCCCCATGTCGCCGAGGGCGGACGCACCATAGAAGAGCCGGTCTGCCCACGACCTGCCGCGCAGCTTGTCGAAGAGCAGGTCTCCCGTGCGATCGAACTCGAGGACCCGCTCCCGCATGGGGCGTCAGGCTACTGGACGAGGGGCGGCTCTCCCGCCTCCTGCACGAGCCCATGCACGAGCGGCACGAGCTCCTGCGCCGGCAGCTGCACGAACGGCACGGATGGCGACACGAGCGGTTGCACGACTGGTTGCAGGTCCGCCGGCTCGGGTGGCGTGCCGCCGGCGAACGCCGTGCCGCCGGCGAACGCCGGGCAGATCTGCTGGAACGAGCAGAACGGACAAAGAGCTGACGGGTGTGGCCGGAAGTCCTCTCTCTCGCAGGCCCGCTCGATGGCCTGCCAGACCGCGTTGGCCCGTATGGAGAGCCCGCGCACCGTCTGCTCCGACGTGCGCGTGGAGATCGTCACGCCGTCCCTCAGGTAGAGCAGCCGCAGCTCGGCGGGACGCACGCCGAGAGCCCGCTCGCAGAGCAAGGAATAGAAGTTCACCCCTGCCAGCGCCGACTTGGTCCGTTCGGGAGAGGGGGCGCGACCGGTCTTGTAGTCCACGACCACGAGCTCGCCGCACGGCGACAGGTCGAGGCGATCGATGATCCCGCGCCAGAGGACCGGGCCTATCTCGGCTCGCAGCTGCAGCTCCAAGCCGACCGCCCGGACGGCGTCGGGATCCTCCATCCGGTAGTAGGCATCGAGAAGCCGTCCGGCGTCCTGGCGGAACTCCTGCAAGGCACCGTCCGGCAGCGCAAGCTCGTCCATCTCCTCGCCTGCCGTGAGCTCGCTCCAAGCGGTGTCTAGACACCCCTCGGCAGCTTCGCGGGAACGATCGCAGGGCTCCGGCCGGCCGTGCAGCAACTGCAGGGCCCTGTGCAGGAGGGTGCCCTTCAGCGCATGCGGCGACGGCGGCTCGGGAACCTGGTCGATCACCGAGTACCGGAAGGCCAGCGGGCAGCTGGTGAAGGCCGAGACCTTGGACGGCGTGAGGGTTCGCGGCAGCGGCAGGGGCATTGCCTTAAAGCTATTCCAGCGGTGTATCACTACTCGCGGAGGGCGTCTCCCGGAACACCTTCTCCACTGCCGTGGCCACTTCGCGAGGGTCTTCCATCGGCCCGAAATGGCCAAGCCCCGGCATCACCATCAGGTGCCCGCGAACGAGCCGTTCGACCATCGCCTGGTAGGCGGGACGTCCGAGGCTCTGCGAGTTGCCTCCCGTGGCGATCGTTACCGGACACTGCACCTCGGCCAGGCGCGAGAAGGTCCGGTGCGAGAAGCCGCAGGCGTAGATCCGTGCCTCGTTCTCGGGATCGCAGCGCAGCCGAACCGTGCCGTCCGGCTGGTCCTCGAAGCCGTACTCGACGTAGGCGGCCAGCGAATCTCGGTCCAGGCTGTCGAGAGGGGGGCGGAGTCCGTAGTGGTCGAGAGCCTGGTGCCGTGTTTCGAAGACAGGGCGCCGCCGGCGTGCCCCCTCGGCCAAGGGATTGCCGGGCTCCGGGGCGGGAGGATCGTCTCCCGGGAAGACGATCGGTTCGAAACAGAAGATCTCACCGAACAACCCGGGCCTCTCCTCCTCGGCCATCAGCAAGGCCGCTCCTCCGCAGGAGTGCCCGAAGCCGAAGAGCCCGGAATCGCCCCCGAGCCCGAGCCCATCGACGACGGCGAGAACGTCGAGCCCGAAGCCGCGCCAGTCGAAGTCGAGCTCCGGCGGGAGACCCGACTCTCCGTGACCACGCTCGTCGTAGGCGATGCAACGGAAGTAGTGGGAGAGCCGGGACGCGAACGGCGTGTAAGCACGCCCGTGAAACCCGGTGGCGTGGGCGATCAGCAGCGGGGGACCGTCGCCTCCGAGCTCGTACACCGCAATGGGAACACCGTCCTGTGTCGTCACGACGTGATCTGGCATCGGTCCTGACGCTACTGGGGACTCCGATCGCACGGCGTGATGTCGCTATCGCCTTCGAGGTAATGCCGGATCGACTAGAACTGGCGCGTGGACCGGCTCACGCCAGCCATCGCCTCGCGACCCCGCTGCCGGCTCGCCACCTTGCCGACACCTCTAGAACCAGGCCCTCAGTTGCCGGGGGGTGCCAGATTGTGGGTCAAGCGCGACGACCTCACCGGTCTCGGCATGGGTGGCAACAAAGCGCGCAAGCTCGAGTTTCTCTGCGGAGCGGCGCTAGCCGAGGGTGCCGATTGCCTCGTGACTATCGGCGCCGCGCAGTCGAACCACTGCCGTATGACCGCTGCTGCCGGTGCAGTTCTCGGGCTCGAGGTCCACCTCGTGCTCGGGGCGGAAGACGCAGACGCGGCGGCCATCGCCAAGGCGGCCACATCCTCTGACGGCTCAGGCGAGGGTGAGCCCCCGACGATGAAGACGACGATGACGACTCCGACGGTCCCCCCGACGGGGAACCGCCTTCTCTCGGCGATGTTCGGCGCCACCCAGCACGTCACCGACACGATCGATTGGGACGAGCTGTTCGCCGACGCCTTCTCCCTCGCCGACGAGCTGCAGACGGCGGGCCGGCGGCCGTACGTGATCCCCTCGGGTGGGAGCACACCGGTCGGTGCCGTGGGCTACGTGGCGGCGTTCCTGGAGATCCAGGAGCAGTGCCGCCAGCTCGGAATGCAGCCGGCCGCCATCGTGCACGCCTCGTCGTCGGGAGGCACGCACGCCGGGATGATCGCCGGCCGGGCCGTGCTCCGCGCCGAGGATCAGGTCGCCCCGGAGACGATCGCTGTGGAGGTGGCCAAGAGCCGTACCGTCGACGACCCGGAGGCCACCGCGGCGCTCGCGCAAGCCTGCCTCGGGCTGCTCGGGATCGCAGACGTGCGGGTCGACGGGACGGACGTGCACACGTTGCGCGGCTTCATGGGAGAGGCGTATGCGGCGCCCACGGCGCAGGCGGATGCCGCCATCAGATGGGCGGCCCGGCACGGCGCATGGGTCCTCGATCGCGTCTACACCGGCAAGGCCCTGGCGGGCCTGCTGGCCCTGGCGGGCGACGAAGAGCGGTGGGGAGTGGGCGAGGACGTCGTCTTCGTCCACACCGGGGGACAGCCGGCGGTGTTCGCGCCTGGGGGCGCTGTCGCCTCTCCGGAGCTGGCGCGCTGAGCGACGTCCCCCCAGGCCGCCCGCCGTCCCTAGAGGCGGCCGCCCGGGCGCCTCAGGCCGGAGGGATGCCCTGTGCGAAGGTGAAGACTTCGCCCGGGTCGTAGGTCTTCTTGACCTGCCGCAGGCGGGGGTAGTTCGATCCGTAGTACGCCTGCTGCCACGAAGGCAGCGAAGCATCGATGTAGTTCTGGTACGCCTCCCCCGAGACGTATGGTCGCATCGACTGCCAAGTCGACTGCAGCCACTGGTGGTTGGCCTCCACCACCGATGCCGGAGCGCCCAGCGGCCAGTTGCCGCTGTACTGCAGCGACGCAAGGTCCGCTCGGTGCACGAAGGCCGTGGCGTCGGGCGCGACCTGGTTGATCAAGCCGCCGGAGGCGTCGAGCACAACGCCGCCACCGGAGAGAACGGAGGAGCTTTGGCGCGCCTCGACCGCCGCCATCAGAGCCTGGATCCCCGCCGCGGGGAGAGTCTTCGTCAGGTAGTCGGACTTGGCCGCGAAAGGGGATCTGGAAAGGACTCCGGCCGGATCCTCCGATGGGAGGTGGCATTGGGGGACGCTGTCTCCCTCGCAGCCGGCCTCGATCATCATCGCCTGCATGTAGGAGGCGCCGCCGACGAACTTGTCGAAGGGCGCACTTCCGGCAGAGTCGAGGAACGGTTGCAGGGCCGCCTCCAGCGCGCTCGACGCTCCCCACGTACACCCCGGTGACGCGGGCGACGGGGCCTATCCCGCTCGGCGTGTGTTGACTCGCTATCAGAAGGCAGTTCGACCACAGCTCCGGCGGCGCCTCGGGGGCGAATCCGAGCCAGGCGTCGACGACGGCCTCCGCGCCCGCCCAGTCGAACACGAGAGTGAACAGCCCAAGGTCTGAGATGGGGTGCGCGGCGAAGGTCAGTGCCGTCACGACGCCGTAGTTGCCTCCACCTGCTCCTCGCAGCGCCCAGAAGAGATCGCTGTGCTGGGTGGCGCTGGCGGTGACGAGCGATCCGTCCGCCAGCACCACCTCGGCAGAGCGGAGGTTGTCGCTCGTGAGGCCGAACCTCCGTCCGAGGACGCCGACCCCGCCGCCGAGCGTCAGGCCGCTGATGCCGACTGTGGGACAGGAACCGCCGGGGATCGCCAGGCCTGCGGCGCCGCATGCGGCGTAGACGTCTATCAACCGTGCTCCGGCCCCCACGGTCGCCACGCCTGCCGAGGAGTCGACCGACACTGCCGCCATCGGCGAGAGATCGACGACCAAGCCGTTACAGGTCGAGTAGCCGGCGTAGGAGTGGCCGCCGCCCCGGATCGCCATCGGAAGGCCGTGCGCCTTCTTGAACGAGATGCAGGCGGCGACGTCGCTCGCCGAGGAGCAGCGGGCTATCGCTTGCGGCACGACCCCGTCGAATACAGGGTTGTACAAGACCGCGGCCGTGCTGAAGCCCGCGTCGCCAGGGCGAAGCAGGGTCCCGTGGAGGGCGCCGGCCAGCTTCTGCCAGGCGGCGTCGTCGAGCGCCGTGGTCGTCGACGTGGCGGGAAGCGTGGACGTCGGGCCCGCCGTCGACGAGGAGGTCCCGCCTGTCGTCGTCGTCCCGCCACCATGGCTCGGGCCGCTGCAGGCATCGAGGATGGCTCCGCCCGCAACGGCGGTGAGGCCGAGACCGGTTGCTCTCAGGAAGTCCCGCCGTCTCACTGCCGGTCAGGCTAGGGCGTGCACGACCGGAGGCGGTGTCATCGCCGCCGGCTCGCCTGCCCCTCCTGCCGGCGTTCGACTTCGCGCTTCAACGTGGCGAGCGTCGTCTTGGCGCGCGCCCGCAGCGTCGGCTCCACCGTCACCGAGAACATCGCGCCGGCCACTCCGCCCGGCGGTTCGAAGCCGACTGCGAACTCGACGAGCGTCCCGTCCCCATCCTTTTCGAAACTCCACGACAGCGACTGCGACAACCCGCTCTCCGACTCCCAGCTGATGCGCTTCCCGAGCGCCCACTCGGTGACGACGAGCGTGGCCTCGAACGTCGCCGGGCCGAACTTGAACTCCGCCGCGATGCGGGCGCCTTTCCCCTTGCGCCTGTCGAGGGCCTCGAACTTGGTGAGGCCCTCGACGAGCGTCATGGCGTTGGCGCGGTCGCCGACGTAGTCGAAGACCTTGCGCGGTGGCGCAGCGACCCTCGTCGACGTCGAGATCGTGGTCATCGGACCGGGCTAGCCCGCTGCCGGCGGCGCGCTCCAGATGTAGGTCCCGAAGTTGGAGAGGCTGTCGCGGAAGCCCGGCGGCACCATCTCGGTCGCCATGTAGATGCGACCGCCGGAGGCGACTCCCATCGAGTAGTCACCCCAACGGCAACCGCCGTAGTAGGGCCCGACGAAGGCGGCGTAGCACGTGAAACCGTCCTCGGGATCGGCTCCCGACGTGGCGATGCGGACGGGCCCGGTCGGCCCCGACGAGCCGTATGAGATGTAGGCGGGGCTCGGGTAGTAGCTCTTGCCGCTGAGGGAGAACAGCAGGTAGCCGTTGCCGTTCTTGTCGATGGCCGTGTACGGGTACAGCAGGCTGGCGCCCTTGACCGAGACATAGCCCTGATGCGCGAGCGTCACGGTCAGGTTGGTCTTTCCGAGCGTCGGCGTGAGGATGAACCATGCCGTGGCGTCGACGCCGCCGGCCGTGCCAGTCGTGAGCTCGCCGTACAGGTGGCCGTCCAGGTACGTCGGCTCCATCTCGGAGTCGAAGTCAGCCTGCAGCTGCCCCTCCGGGTCCTCGGCCGAGCGGCCGAGGGGGATCGGGCCGGGCTTCTGGACTGCGTCCGGCGGGACCGAGTACTCCTCGACGCCCACCTCTGCACGGTAGAAGGTGGGTGGTGCCGGCTGAGCCAGCAGAGAGGTGTCATGCAGCGCGTACACGAGGAGGTGGTCGCCACGGTTGCCGCCACTGGACTCGACGAAGTACTCGGTGTCCGGTGCGGCATGGGCGCCCTGCGGATAGCTGGCGGGGGCGATGATGTACGGCAGCCCGAATGCGTCCTTCGTCAGCCGGTAGCCGAAGACGACGGGCGGGATGCCGGAGATCCCTGCAGTTTCGAGACCCTGCTTCGAGACCGCATAGACGATCACGCCGTTGTAACCGTGCGAGATCCCGAACTCGTCGGTGGTGATGTAGATGCCGTTGGCGTCCGCACCCATTTCGTCGTAGTCGCCGAAGCAAGGGCAGTTCGGCTGCCCCTTGTCCGTCGTGTCGAACGCGTAGACGTCGTAGACGCCGGTTGGGTCCCGGCTCTCGCTCACCGCTATGAACTGGGTGCTGGGCGACGAGCCGTCGGCGGACCCGACGATGAACTCCTGCAGGAACCAGCGGTTCGTGTCCGAGTCGTAGTAGCAGCGAGGGTCGGAGAAGAAGTCAGTAGTCGGCTGGGCGAACACCTGCGGTGAGCCGATCGGGGCGAGTAGCTCGTCCCCGTGCGGATCGAAGGCGGCGAGCGCGTTGTTGATGAACTCGACGACGTAGCCGCCCCCGACGCAGAGGCCCTGATCCGGCGGCTCCAGCTGGAGCCCGCCCTTCGTCTGCGCCTGCTGGATCTCGCCGAGCCCGTCGAAGCCGAACTCGTTGGCCACATTGGTGTGCGTCACGGGAGTGGGCGACGGCGCCGGCGGCTTCGAAGAGGGGAGCGAACGGTGGCGGGCGAGGGCCTGGTCGACGATGCGGTAGCGGGACCCCTGCGGGGAAACCGCCTGGCCCTGGCGGGAGGTGCGGACCGCCGTGCGCCGCAGCCCGGACGAGATCGCGCTGAGGTTCACCTTGCCGACGAAGGTGACCGCCGGGGTGAACACCGGCGCCGCGACGGCCGTTCCCTGGTGCGGGGGTCCCGCCTGGTGTGTCGGAGCGGCGCCGGCCGATGTCGTCGCCACCGCCAGCCCGATGGGCGCAGCCAACAGCGACCCGCTGAGAGCCAGCGCCCCTAGGAGCATCACAGGCTTTGATCTCAGGACCTGGTACCTCATCACGGCATCCTCCCTCGGTTGCAGGGTTCCGGTGTCAAGCCGGACGCTAGGACGCGGTGACGATCGTGGCAATGCCCAATCTCCGCTCAGGGAGCGGCCCTCGTGTGGCCGTCAGCTGGCCTGAGGTGGAGACCCTTGCGGCGGGAGATTGGACACGAAGAACCGGAGCTGCTCGTAGAGCCACTTGACCCACTCCGGATTGGGACGCTGGCCGCCGAGACGGCGCTGCAGCGTCGCCATCGTGTCGTCGACCGGGCTCGAGGTCTCCTGTGGGACTCCCGGCGACGGCCCCGTCACAGTGCCGAACCCACAGATGGCGAGATCGAGCTCCCCCTCGGACAGTGCCTGCACGAATGCGCTGACGAGGTTCAGCGCCGGCGTGAACGTCGTCTCGGCCCATGACCTCGAGGGCTCGCCGGGGGGTGCTGCGGGAAGGTGCGGAGGCAACAGGTCCACCATCTGGCGGGCGATCACCTCGACGACGTTCCGCTCCCGGATGATGGCGGGCACGGCGAACGCGTCCCGCATCGCCGCCCCCCACGGAGTGCTGTAGGACACGGAGGGGTTGGGCACCCCGGCATGCTACCGAGTGTGCCGCCGTCGAAGCCCCAGTTAGGAGGCTTGGCCAGGAATATCCTCAGGAGCCGAGTGAGATGTGCCAGTCGTCGTGCATCGCGGCGATGGCAGCCTGGGCGATGTCCACCATGCCGTTCGAATCGAGGTGGAGGAACCCGTCCGAGCGCAGGTCGAGGCGGCAGCCGTCGGGCGGGCCGTCGAAGAGGTCCCAGGCGCTGAGGTAGCTGACGCCCGGATGCTCGGCGACCTGCTGCTCGTAGACCTGGTCCTCGGTCAACATCTCGTTCGAGAAGCCTGCGTTGTTGCACGCGTCGGGCATGCCGACCCAGAGGACCCACGCGCCGGCGGAGACCGCTTCGTCCATCATCAGCGACACCCGCTGCGAGTAGTCGGTGTGCCAGAGCTGGGTTCCGAACTGAACGTACTGGCCGTCCTGGACGAAGGACTGGCCGTCGTTGCCGCCGAGCATCACCATCACGACGGAGGGGTGGTACTCGTGCAGCTCCGCCTCCAGCTCTCCCGGCCAGTAGTAGTAGGCCTCGTTCGCAAGGCCCGTGTCACCGACCGCTTCCTGCAGCACGTCGACGAGCGGGTGCGAGAAGTAGTTGTAGCCGAGCCCGAGATCCTCGCCCAGTGAGTCGCCGATCTCGAGCACCTGCAGCGGGTGCGAGGCGGACGGCTGGCGGATCGGCGGCGGTGCGGGAGGTGGCTGTGACGGCTGCACGTACGGCGGGAAGGTCGTCGGAGGCGGCGGCGGTTGAGTGGGCTGCGTGGCTGCCGGCGCCGTCGTCGTCGGCGCAGCGGTCGTTGTCGGCGGCCTCGAGGTCGTGGTGGGGAGCGCAGTCGTCGTAGTGGCTGTGGTGGGCGGCGCCGTCGCCTGCACCGGGCTCGTAGGCGGGTGGTGGACGGTCTTCCCGGCGGAGGGGGCGCTCGAGCCGCAGGAACCGAGCAGCAGTGGCACCGATGCGGCGGCGAGAGCGATGGCCCACCAGGAGCGGCCCGAGCGATGCGCAGGACTCACGACGTCAAGGCTCGCGCGGATCGGCAACTACCCGCAGCGCGAAACTACGACGGGGACCGGGGCGCCTCTTGCACCCGGTCCCCGTCGCTTGAACGTGTGATGGCCACGCCGGCCGGCTCACCAGGTGAGCGAGCACCACTCGTTGTTGTACCCGTTCGCTGCCATGTAGTTCCGGCAGTAGGCCGTCGCGCTCTCGATCTCGACACCGTCGGGGGTCACCACAGCCGCCTTGACGGGCTGGTTGTACCACGGGTTCACCTCGTAGCTGCCCTGGCCGATGATGCCCCAGGAGGCGCCGCCCATGCAGAAGAAGTTGGCCGCCACGAAGTACAGGTTGTGGCAGTAGACGCCGTAGCTCTCCGTCCAGGTGCGGCCGCTGCACCACTGGGTGTAGTCGGTGCTGGTGAGCTGGACGAAGGTCTGGCCGAACTCGGTGTAGCGCGCCGTCTCGTAGTAGGTGAGGTACTGGCCGCAGCTGATGCGGGGCGAGACTCCCTCGCGCACCGGCTGAGCCTCACGGGTGAACTCCGGTGAGGTCGGAGCCACGTTGCTCACGACGAGATGCGACGTGATGTGCACGGTCGACGCCTTCGAAGCGGCGGTGGCGGCTGACGGTCCGGCTGTGCTGCCGGCCGGCTGGGCTGCGCCGGCGACTGCTGCGCCCCCGAGCACGAACGTGCCGGCGACTGCCACGCTCGCCAGGGAGTAGGCGAGCCTCGAGAGGATCCGGTTGTGAATCTTGCTGTTCACTTGATTTCTCCTTGTCGATGTCAGGCCCCGCTTGTCGTGACCCGTCATCAGCGTGCGCCTTCGAGGGTGGTCCGCAGAACGGCTCGGGAGCGGGGTTCAGCTCCCGTTTCGGCGGGTTGAACCCCCCCGTCGGGTGGGGAAGGGAGTTCGTGCACATCCTCCTAAGGTGTCGCCGGTGACCCTTTGGCAACCGTCCTCCGTCCTGCGGGCCGGCTCCACGCTCGTGCGTTCGGGATTGCTGCGGCCTCCGCCACCTCTGGCGGCACTGCGCGGTGCCACCTCCTTGGCGCGTGACGGGATCACGGCGGCTGCCGCCCTCGAGTTCGGCGCCGCCCGGCACGGTGACGCGCCCTCGATCTCCGACCAGCGCCAGGCGCTGACGTTCTCGGAGGTCGCAGAGCGGACGAGATGCGCCGCCGGCGCTCTCCACGCGCTCGGCGTCGGCCACGGCGACCGGGCGGGCATCCTCTGCCGGAATCACGCCGAGATGATCGTCGTGCTGGCGGCGCTCTCCTCGCTCGGCAGCGATGTCTTGTTGCTCAACGTGTCCTTCTCGGCACCACAGCTCGCCGAGGTCCTCGCCGATCAGCAGGCGACGCTGCTCGTGTACGACGAGGAGTTCGCATCCGTAGTACCGGAGGCGGGACCGGGCCTTCGGCGGATCGTGACGCGCCGTGAGAACAGCTCCAATCCGGACGCCGCCCTAGCCGAGCTCGAGCGCGGCAGGCGGCCGCGGCTCCGGTTCCCGCCGCGTTCGCGGCGGCCGCTACGTGCTCCTGACGTCGGGCACCACCGGCAAGCCGAAGGGCGCCGCCCGCCGGGTCCCGCTCAGCGTCGAACCGGTGATCGGGATCCTTTCCAGCATCCCCTACCGAGCCCGGGACACCGTGGTGATCGCGGCGCCGCTGTTCCACGCCTGGGGCTTTGCGAATCTCGGGTTCGCCCTCGGGCTGGGCGAGCACGTGGTGCTGCGGGATCGTTTCGATGCGGAGGGAACGCTCGAAGCGGTTGCCAGGAGCAAGGCCAGGGTGCTGGTGGCAGTCCCTGTCATGTTGCAACGCATCCTCGCGTTGCCGGACGAGGTCCGCCGGCGTCACGACGTCTCCTCGCTGGAGGTGGTGGCCGTGAGCGGTTCCGCCCTTCCGCCAGGGATGGCGTCGGCGTTCATGGACGTCTTCGGCGACATCCTCTACAACCTCTACGGCTCGACGGAGGCCGGATGGGCGGCTGTGGCCGGACCCTCGGACCTCCGGGAGGATCCCGACTGTGCGGGCTTCGCGCCGCTCGGCACGCGGCTGCGGATCGTCGACGAGGAGGGTCATGAAGTGCCGGAGCGGACGGTCGGGAGGATCCTCGTCCGCAACGGCTTGCTCCTGCCGTCGGCGCTCCCGCGCTCCCGCAGCATCGGCGGCTTCCTCGACACAGGCGACAGGGGTCACCTCGACGAGGCGGGGAGACTGGTCGTGGCGGGGAGGTCCGACGACATGATCGTCTCCGGTGGCGAGAACGTGTACCCGTTCGAGGTGGAGCAGCTGCTCGGCGCTCACCCGGCGATCGTCGAGGCTGCCGTGATCGGAGTGCCGGACGAGGGCTTCGGGCAACGGCTGAAGGCGCTCGTGGTGCTGGCTCCCTCGGCGTCCCTCACCGCCGACGAGGTGCGCAGCTACGTCCGGTCGAGGCTCGCCGCTTACAAGGTCCCGAGAGACGTGGAGTTCGTCGCAGCCCTGCCGCGAAACGAGACCGGCAAGGTCCTCCATCGCTGAGCCTGCAACTCCTGCCGCGACGGTAACTGCGGAAGGGCTTCCTGCACTCGTCGTACATCCTGCTCCTGGCTGAGCGAGCCGCACGTGCCGTCTGACTCCGAATAGGTACGCTGAGCCGATGCGTGGACTCCTCGTCGTCATCCTTGTGATTGTCGGTGCCGCAGCAATCGTCGTCGGCGTGCTGTACCTCACGCAGCCCGCCCACTCGCTCCCGACGTTCTTCCCCGGTTATGCGGCCCACGTGAACGGCAAGCACACCAACCGCGGCTATGCGGGCATCGCGTTCGGCGCCCTGCTCGTCATCATCGCAGCGGTCGTGGGAGCGACCGGTTCACGGCGCCGGCGGCGCGTCCTGCTCTGAGTCGCTGCGAGCCATCGCCGGGCCGCCGCCGGTAGCGGGGGAGGGCTCGGCGTCAGCTCGGCCCATCGAAGAGCCGCGCCGGTAGCCCCAGAAACTGGTTACCGTGCAAGCAATGACGGGGATCCCTGGGGAGCGGAGCATCGCCACGCGCAAGGTTCGGGCTAGGCCGTTCGGCTCCTACCACTCTCTTTGGCGGCTCCGCGGATTCATCAAGCCTTACTCGCTCCAGATGATGGCGATGACGGTTTGCGCCGTCCTCGCCACGGTGGCGATCACCCTCATCCCGCTCGTCCTCGAGGCGGTGATCAACGGCCCAGTCCACCGCCACGACCGCGCCGCCCTCGTCCCGATGTTCTTCCTCGCTCTCGGTCTCGGAGTGCTCGAAGCAGGATTGATCATCGCCCGAAGGCGTGTCCAGTCCTACGCGATCATGAAGATCGAGCGGCAGATGCGAGACGACCTCTACTCGCGTATGCAGCGGCTGCCGGTCCAGTTCCACGACATGTGGCAGACAGGCCAGCTGCTGTCACGGACGACGAGCGACCTCGGCACCATCCGCCGCTTCCTCGGCTTCGGCGCCATCTACCTCGTCGTCGACGGGATGCAGTACCTCGTCGTGATGGGGTTGTTGTTCGCCACCTACCTGCCGCTCGGGGCAGTCTGCCTCGCCACCACTCTGCCTGTGATCTGGCTCGCCAAGAGCTTCGGCGCCCGCTACTCGAAGCTCTCGCGGCAGGTCCAGGACCAGCAGGGTGACCTGGCGACGATCGTCGAGGAGGCGGCGAGCGGGATGCGCGTGGTGAAGGCCTTCGGCCGCGGCCCGCTGATGCGAGCGCAGTTCGGGGTCGCCGCCCGGACGCTCCGTGGATCGTCGCTCGACCTCGTCAGGACCCGGGCCCAGTTCTGGGGTTGGCTGATGTTCGTCCCCAACCTCACGATGGCTGCGGCGGTCCTCATCGGCGGCATCGCAGTCGCCCACGGAGCGCTGACGCTGGGCGCTCTCGTCGCCTTCACCACGCTTCTCGTGCTCCTCCAGATGCCGATCATCGACCTCGGGTGGATCCTCTCGATGGCACAGCAGGCGGGGACGGCGGCCGACAGGGTCTGGGAGGTTTTCGATGCGCTGATCACGGTCGACAACCGGCCACACGCAGTCGAGCTCGGGAGAGCGAGCGGCAGGCTTGCCTTCGAGAACGTGCGTTTCGCCTATCCGGGAAGCGATCGTGCGGTGCTCGAGGACATCAGCCTGATCATCGAGCCGGGAGAGACGGTCGCCATCGTCGGCCTCACCGGTTCAGGCAAGAGCACGCTGGCATCGCTGCCGACGCGGCTCTACGACGTCAGCTCCGGCCGCATCACGCTCGACGGGACTGACATCCGTGACCTGCGAATCGACTCGCTGCGGCGACACGTCGCGGTCGCCTTCGAGGACCCGGTGCTCTTCTCGATGAGCGTTCGCGAGAACGTGATCCTCGGGCGACCCGGCGCCTCCGACGAGGAGATCTCCGCCGCCCTCGAGCTCGCCCAGGCGGACTTCGTCCAAGAGCTCCCGTACGGCCTCGACACCCGCATCGGGGAGCAAGGGTTGGCCCTCTCGGGCGGTCAGCGCCAGCGACTGGCGCTCGCCCGCGCTGTCATCGCCCGGCCGGCAGTCCTCGTCCTCGACGACCCTCTCTCCGCCCTCGACGTCGAGACCGAGGCGCTCGTCGAGCAGGCCCTCGCCCGCGTCCTTCGAGACACGACCGGCCTGATAGTCGTGCACCGACCCTCGACCGTCGCTCTCGCCAACCGGGTGGCGCTGCTCCGGGACGGTCGATTGGTTGCGGTGGGGACCCACCACGAGCTGATGGAGCTGCCGGAGTACGCCGCCGTCCTGTCCGTCGACTACGACGAGGCAAGCACCCGATGAGCACAGCCGGGGTGGAGTCCTGGCGCGGCATCGCCGCCGAGGAGGTCGAGGAGGTCCCGGCTGCCTGGACGTCGCTCCTCCGCAAGCGCACGCGCCGGCTCCTTGGCTCGCTCGCCCGACCGCACCGCGCAGCCATCACCTGGGTGAGCCTCGCCATCCTCCTGTCCAACCTGTCGGCGACGGCGATCCCCCTTCTCGTCGGGCTGGGCATCGACGAGGGGATCTCCGGCGTCCGTCACCACGACTACGCGGCGGTCGAGGTCATCACCGCCGCCATCGTCGCCTGTGGCCTCCTGCAAGCCCTGATGTACAGGGTCTTCATATCCGGCTCGGGACGGGTCGGCCAGGAGATCATCCTCGATCTTCGGGAGCGGGTCTTTGGTCATTTCCAGCTCCTCAGCCTCGCCTTTCACGAGCGCTACACGACCGGTCGGATGATCGCCCGCCTCACATCCGACTTCGACTCGATCAACGACATGTTCAACCTCGGGCTCGACACGCTCGTGAATTCGCTCCTGTCTGTCGTCGGCATCGGGATCATCCTCCTCGTGCTCGACCTCCCGCTGGGCCTCGTCTGCCTGTCCGGCTTCATCCCCCTCTTCTTCCTGTCGCGCTGGTACCAGCGCGAATCGACCGCCGCCTATCGCGTCACCCGCAACACGATGGCGCTCGTCATCGTGCACTTCACCGAGTCGTTGCGAGGCATCCGGGCGGTGCAGGCCTTCAGGCGCGAGGGCCGCAACGACGAGATCTTCGGCGAGCTGTCCGAGGACTACCGCAAGGCGATGAGCCGCTCGTTGCAGTTGCTCGGCGTCTACTGGCCGGGAATCCTCCTCGTCGGCAACGTGACGACGGCCGCCGTGTTGCTCTACGGCGGCTGGCGAGTGATCGGCGGTCAGATGCAGGTCGGGGTGTTGGCCGCGTTCATCCTGTATCTGCAGCGTTTCTACGAGCCGCTGGCGGAGGTGAGCCAGTTCTACGACTCGTTCCAGGCAGCCGCGGCAGGCTTCGAGAAGCTCTCCGGTGTGCTCGACGAGCGTCCGGGGGTCCCCTTCCCGTCGCAGGGCGCGCCGCTCCCGGCCGAAGGACTGAAAGGGATGGTGGACTTCAGCCACGTCCGCTTCGCTTACCGAAGCGGAACCGACATCCTCGCCGACTTCAACCTCCACCTGCCGGCCGGCCAGACGGTCGCTCTCCTCGGGTCAACAGGAGCGGGCAAGAGCACCGTGGCGCGGCTCCTGGCGCGCTTCTACGACCCTGTCGAAGGAGCGGTCGCAGTCGACGGGATCCCGCTGCGCGACCTCGACCAACAGTCGCTCCGCCGCGCCGTGGCCATGGTCACGCAGGAGAGCTTCATCTTCTCGGGCTCGGTCGCAGACAACATCGCCTTCGGCTCCCCCGATGCCACCCGTGAGCAGGTCATCGCGGCTGCCCGGGCGGTCGGTGTCGACTCGTTCGTCCACGGTCTCGGGAACGGGTACGACAGCGACGTCGGGAAGTCGGGGACACGGCTTTCGGCGGGTCAGAGACAGCTCGTCGCGCTCGCCAGAGCGTTTCTGGCCAACCCGGCGGTGCTGATCCTCGACGAGGCAAGCTCCGCCCTCGACGCCCCGATGGAGCGGCTCGTGCAGTCCGCCCTGAAGACGGTGCTCGCCGGCCGGACATCGCTCATCATCGCCCACCGGCTCTCGACGGTGGAGATCGCCGACCGGGTGCTCGTCCTCGACGCGGGCCGGATCGTCGAGGATGGCGCCCCCTCCCTCCTCCTGTCCGAGGGCTCGGGACACTACGCCGCCTTGTACGCCTCTTGGCGCGAAAGCCTCGCCTGACCGATCCGTCGCCAGCGCGCTCTGTGTCTGTCCTTCGTGGCCACCGGATCCGCCATGGCCGATGTCGACGCGTTTGCCGGCGCGACGGCGATCGCCCACCGCGCCACATCGCTCACCGGAGATCCGGACATCCTCGGTGGCGACCCGCGCTGGCCCAGCCCGGACTTGCGTTCCTGAGCCTCGGGGCGGCGAGGCGCACTGTGTCGAGGTCTTTGCGCGGCTGAGTGCATCCGGACCGGGGCGTGAATCGCCATCGCACGCCTTGTCCGATCGTGCCTTTCGCCGAGCGGAGCGACGGGCGGGCGAGGCGCCGACGGGTATTGTCCCGCGATCGGGGCGCTTGCAGGTCTGCGAGCTCGGTCTGGTCGACTTCGTTCGGCTCGTACTCCGGCATCTCGCGGCCCTCTTCGGGTCCCGGAGCGATACCGTCCGTCATCCCACTCCCCGAGCGGGGTGTAGCCTTGCGGTCGTCCGCAATGGACGCTGCGCCTCCGCTGACCGGAGGCAGATCGGGGGGTTCCAATGGGAGCTCCGACCAAATCATCGACAGCAACCCTCGCGGGCGGCACACCGGCGGACCACGAAGACGACGGAGAGTAGCTGCTAGGAGGATGCGTGTGATGGCCGAACTGCTCGCCATCGCGCAACGCTCCGCTTCTTAGGCACCTCTCCGTTGTGAGCGAAGGGGCGGGCGCCCCCTTTGTGCCGGGCACGGCAGCAGTGCCCTTGCTGTTTTCATAGTTCAAGAACCGGACTTTCTCTTGCCGGAACGCGGCTGAAGTTCCACGCCGGTCCTGACCTCGGTGACGGTCCCAGTCGAAGGAGCCGTCGTCATCGCCACCCACAGTTCACCGATCGTCCGTGACGCCATCGGCCTCACCAGGTTGCGGATCGCGCTCCTGGCCCCTCCGTGGATACCCGTCCCTCCCAGGGGCTACGGCGGAGTCGAGTCGGTGGTGTCCCTGCTGGCCGAAGGGCTGGTCGATCGTGGGCACGACGTGACGCTGTACGCGGCACCCGGCTCGCGTTCTGCCGCCACCGTACGCCACGTCCTCGCCGAAGATCATCCTGATGAGATCGAGCGGGCCCTTTACGAGGCCGACCACGTCGCCCGAGTCTTCGCCGACCTGGACCAGTCGGAAGATGACGGGCTCCCCTTCGACGTGGTCCACGACCACTGCGGCTTCACGGCTCTGGCCATGGCCGACCGGATCTCGGTGCCGATGGTGCACACCCTGCACGGGCCGTTCACTGCCCAGACCGGGCAGTTCTACCGAGCGCACGGACCCAAGGCCCGGCTGGTGGCGATAAGCCAGGCGCAGAAGGCCTCCGCTCCGACCGGCCTGGTCACGGCCGCGGTCATCCCGAATCCCGTGGATGTGACGGCTTGGCCCTATCGCTCCTGCAAGGACGAATACTTGTTGTGGATCGGGCGGATGCACGAGACCAAAGGCCCCCATCGGGCCATCGAGGCGGCGCGCCGGGCCGGGTACCCGCTGATCCTGGCGGGCCCGGTACAGCCCGGTCAGGAGGAATTCTTCCGCGACGCGGTCGCGCCGCACGTCGACGGAAGATGGGTCCGCCACGTGGGAGAGGTCGGCGGCCAGGCGAAGGCGGACCTGATCGCCGGGGCGAGGGGGCTTCTGATGCCGATCCGGTGGAATGAGCCGTTCGGGATGGTCATGATCGAAGCGCTCGCCTGCGGGACGCCGGTCATCTCCTTCGACGAAGGCGCGGCCGCAGAGATCGTCCAGGACGGCGTCACGGGCTTCCTGGTCGACGACGAGACCGCGATGGCGGAGGCCGTTGGGCGTATCTCGTCCCTGGATCCGCGGGACTGCCGGGCCGACGTCGCGATCCGCTTCGGTATCGACGGTGTGGCTGCCGCCTACGAGCGCGTCTACCAGAGCACCGCGCTGTCGACCGCACCGGCGCCGGTCGCCCGGTCCTCCGTTGGCGGTTTGAGACAAGTCAGCGCATGAGCAGCGGCCGTGGCGGAACGGGTGGTCCCGGTTCCCCGACTCTCACGATCGTGAACGGGTCGAGCTTCTGCGTGTCCGGGAGCACGGGCGACATGAGCACGGAATTGGCGCAGGGCCTCTTCTACTACGACACGAGAATCTTGTCTCGGTGGCAGCTGACCATCGGGGAGGAGTCGCCCCAGGTGCTCGCGGTCGTGAGCGAGGAGCCCTTCCGGGCTCGGATCGTCGCCCGCGTCGTCACTCCGGACCTGCGGTCCGAACTGCTCCTGGTGCGGGACCGGCTGGTCGGGACCGGCATGCGCGAGGACCTGTTGTTGCACAACCTCAGCGCCACGGAGGTCACCACCACGGTGTCCATCGGTGTCGAGGCCGACTTCGCCGGGCTTTTCTCCGTCAAGGACGGCCGCCCGATGCTCGACGGCTCGACCTCCAGGAGTGCCGTTGACGACTCCATAGTGATCGACTGGAGTCACGGGAGCGCGGCTCGGGGAGTCCGGATCTCCTGCGAGCAGGCCACCGCTCGGCAGGAAGGACTCTCCTTCGCCGTCACGGTCCGGCCCCGCGACGAGTGGAGGGCGACCGTGCTGGTTACGCCTCGCATTGACGGCGAGGATGTCGCTCCTGCCTTCCCCATAAGTCGGCCCTTTACTTCGGCACCGCCCGAGCCCCAGGCGCACGTGTGGCGGGGAGCCAGTCTCGGCTCGGAAACCAGCAACTGGACCTTGCAGCGGACTCTCGAGCGGAGCCAGAAGGATCTGGGAAGCCTGCGCATTTTCGATCCCGACCACCCCGAAGAAGCAGCCGTGGCGGCAGGAGCGCCCTGGTTCATGGCCCTTTTCGGACGCGATTCGCTAATCGCCTCATACATGGCGATGCCGCTCGATCCGTTGCTCGCACTCGGGACCCTTCGCGCCCTCGCCCGGGTGCAAGGCGTCACCGTAGATCCGGGAAGCGAGGAACAGCCGGGACGGATCATCCACGAGACCCGCCGCGGCCTCGACTTCCCTCTCACGCGTGCCGGCAGACGGGCCTACTACGGATCCGCGGACGCCACACCGCTGTTCGTCGTCGTTCTCGGCGAGCTCCTGCGATGGGGCATACCCCTAGAAGGCGACCCCTTGCTCGACAACGCCGATCGGGCCATCGACTGGATCCGCGACTACGGCGACAGCGACGGGGACGGCTTGGTCGAATACCAGCGGATGACCAGTCACGGCCTGGTGAATCAGGGCTGGAAGGACTCCTTCGACGGGGTCAACTTCGCCGACGGCACCTTGGCGCAGCCGCCGATCGCCCTTTGCGAGGTGCAGGGCTATGTTTACGCCGCTTATCTTGCCCGGGCCGAGCTGGCACAGGCCTATGGCGACGCCGCTACCGCCCGTCGCTGCGCCGCCGCGGCCGCTGACCTCCGGCGGGCGTTCAACGAGAGATACTGGCTGGCCGACAAAGGCTGGTTCGCAATAGGCCTGGATCGTGACAAGCGGCCGATCGACGCTCTCTCTTCGAACATCGGTCACTGCCTGTGGAGCGGCATCATCGACGAGGACAAGGCCCCCTTCGTGGCCGAGCGGCTGATGTCGCCGGAGATGTTCAGCGGCTGGGGCATACGAACATTGGCGACGTCGATGGGTGCCTACAACCCGATGAGCTACCACAATGGATCGGTATGGCCGCACGACAGCGCGCTCATAGCCGCGGGCCTGATGCGCTACGGCTTCGTCGGCGACGCCCAGCGGATCGCCTCCGGCCTTCTCGACGCGGCCGCTCATTTCGACGGGCGCCTACCCGAGCTCATGTGCGGCTTCGATCGAGCGGAATTCGGAGTTCCGGTCGCCTACCCAGCGTCCTGCTCCCCCCAGGCCTGGGCATCCGCTGCACCGGTCCAGCTGGTGAGGACCCTGCTGAGACTGCAACCAGCCATCCCGGAGGGGGAGATCTGGATCGATCCGGCATGGCCCCAGCACTTCGGTCCCCTGTCTCTGCGCCATCTCGCGATGGGCCGTTCTTTCGCCGAGTTGTATGTCGATCACGACGGATCCGCGCTCAGTGGCCTGTCACCCGGGTTGACCGTTCGTCACGGAACTGCCCGAGGCTTGTCTCGATCGAGCTCCGATGATCCCGCGGCGGCTGCGGCGCCCTGAGCGGCGACGCCAAGCGGTCCCCGCCTTCCGCCCGCGGCCACGCGGGACCGACGGCACCTACCGGATGAGCCAAGCCGACGTGGGACGTTCCCAGGAGTTCGCAAATGCATCGAATGCTGGCTTTGCAAGGATGTCTGCCACGTATTCCGTGACCATAGGGAGAACGAGCCGGCCTATTCGGGGCCGCGGTTCTTCATCCGGTACGCCGAGCTCGACATGCAGTCCCTTGGACACCCTCGATCGCACCCGCCGATCGAGGAACCGGGGCTCTACCAGTTCGACAGCGAACGCTCCGGCGCTGACCGAAGTCTGGCGCCGGGCGGCGCCATTGAGTCGTAGCTGTTGGACCTCCCAGCGGCTGGACTGTTCGACTCCTCCCTCGACCTCAACGAGTTCGCAGGCCGGGTGTCGGACGCCGGAGCGAGGAGGTGGACCTCGATCGCAGCGATCGACGAAGCGGTCCGGGGCCCGGTGCTCACCAATGCGCTCGATTCTCGCGTCGCGATACCTCGACTACTTTCGGCAAACAAGGCACCGTCAGCCATGCGAAGGGGCTTCGGAGGCCACGACGAGAAGGAGGCGTGAGATGGACGAGGTGACCAAGCCGGTGGTCGTGCTGTTCGACGTGGACGAGACCCTGGTGCACACTGGAGGGGCGGGAGCCAAGAGCTGGATGGCGGCATTCGAGAAGCTGCACGGGATCCCCGCCGACATCGGCGAACACACCTCGGCGGGCGAGACCGACCCCCAGGTGGCCCGGGCGACGTTCGAAGCTGTGCTACACCGAGAACCGACCAGCGAGGAGCTGGGCCGGCTCTACGCTGCCTACCTTCGCCACCTGGGCGGAGAGATCTGGGCCTCCGAGCACTATCGCGTCCTTCCCGGAGCCCAGGATTGCCTTCTGCGCCTGGGAGACGCCGGCGTCACACTCGGGCTCGTGTCCGGGGCCATGGAGGGCGCGGCGCGCACCAAGCTCATCCCGGCCAACTTGAACCGATTCTTCATCTTCGGCGCCTACGGATCGGACTCGCCCGATCGGACCGAGCTGACACGCCTCGCTATCGACAAAGGCACCCGCCTCCACGGCACCAAGCTGGAGCCGTCCCAGATCTATGTTGTGGGGGACACTCCCCACGACATGGAGGCAACCAGGGCCGCGGGGGCCGTGGCCGTCGGGGTGGCGAGCGGTCATTACTCGATCGCGGAACTCAAAGCGGCCGGCGGCGTCCACGTGTTCGGATCCCTCGACGACCCCTTTCCAGGCCTGTGATGACCGGCAAGGACGGTGTCTCCAGGTGAACTTCGACAGTGCCCATCCGCTGTTCCTATTTCCTTTCGCGCCTTCCGATCACCGTGCCTCGTTGAAGGAGGATCTGCTCGGCTTCGCGGGTGCACCCCCCGCCGCGCACCGCCGCCGGATCGCCGATCCGAAGATGCTGATCTGGGAGGGATTCGAGCGCGCGCTCGCCGAGGGAGCCCCCAGGGAGCGTTGCAGGGTGCTGGAGGACGAGGAGTTCGGCACCGACGTGGCCCGTGCTGTCAAATCTGCGGGGGTGGCGCTGGCGATGCCGGTCGAGAAGTCGGGCCAGGACGACCTCGAGGTTGAGTACGGCGCCAGCTTCTCGCGCACATCGAGGACTTCGACCCCGACTTCGTCAAGGTGGTTCGGATCGGCCGGGGCGCCCCCGGGAGTTCGTGTGTCCGTTCCTGTTGGTCGGCACCGCCGCCGGGCGTTCGTGTGCTGCTGGTCATCGCAGGCGGGGCGATGTACGCACCCTATGGGCCGTACTTCGCGTTCATCCCCGAACTCCTTCCCTCCGACGTGGCCCTCCCAGCCATGGGCTTGATCAACGCCTTCGGCGCCATGGGCGGCTTCGCCGGCGCCTACGTGGTCGGCGAGCTCGGAGGTGGCACCAGGTCCTGTGGCGCGTTCATGTTCATGGCCGCCGCGCTGTTCGGCTCGGCAGTCCTGATGCTGTTCGTCAACCGACCATCGTGCTCGCCCCGGTGGCTCTGCCACGCAGCTGCCTCGCCGGTGGATCTCGTCTTGGTCGCCCTCCGAGCGTTGCACGGCGGCCGGCTGAAGACCTATTAGGAGCGGCCATGACAACCCCGACTGACTTACTGCCGGCGACCAGCCACCCCGAAGCAGAGGAACGCCCGACGAGCGCTCGCCGGGTCGTAGTGGCGATAGCTACGCCGCTCGAGGCCGACCTGGTGGCGACCATCAGAGCAGTCGACCTTCGCCTCGAGGTCCTTTTCGATCCGGAGCTTCTGCCTCCGTTGCGTTTTCCTTGCGACCACCGCGGCATCGACGGGTTCGTGCGCACCGACGAGCAGGAGCGTCGCTGGCAGGCGATGCTGGAAAGGGCGGAGGTGCTCTTCGGCCTGCCTGGGGACTCGGGAGAGGGATTGGCGGCCGTCGTACGGACCAACTCCCGGTTGCGCTGGGTACAGGCGACGGCCGGTGGGGCCGGCGAGCAGGTTCAGGTCGCCAGACTGACTAGCGAGGAGCTCGCTCGGGTGCTCATCACGAGCGCCAGCGGTGTGCATGCCGGGCCGCTCGCCGAGTTCGCGATGTTCGGCCTGCTCGCGTTCACCAAGGGTCTGCCGCGTCTGCTCGCTGACGCCGAGGCGCGGCGCTTTGAGCACCGTCCGACGGCTGAGCTCGCCGGTCGGACGCTGCTCGTCGTCGGCCTCGGGTCGATCGGGAGGGAGGTGGTCCGACTGGCCAAGGCCTTCGGCATGCACGTCATCGCCATCACCCGCAGCGGCAGGTCCGCTGGCCATGACGTGGACGAGGTCCGCACGTCGCGATTCCTCGGCGACCTTTTGCCGGTCGCCCATGCCGTCGTCCTCACCCTTCCCCTCACCGAGGAGACGCGCGGCATGATCGACGCGCACGCGATCAGCCGCATGCGTTCCGATGCCGTCCTCGTCAACGTGGGGCGAGGGGGCGTCCTCGACGAGGACGCATTGGTCCAGGCGCTCGAACAAGGGCGGCTGGCCGGCGCGGCCCTCGATGTCTTCGCCACTGAGCCCCTGCCAGTCGACAGCCCGCTCTGGCGCCTGCCCAATGTGCTGATCAGCCCGCACACCGCAGGGCTGTCGACGCGCGAGAACGAGCGGATCGTCGACCTCTTCACCGAGAACTTGCGGCGCTATCTGCGCGGCGACGATCTCATCAGCCGCGTCCGACCCAAGCTGCTCTATTGATGACACTCGAGAGCCGGCCAGGTCGTGCGATCACCACGAAGCCAAGACGAGGAGGCCAACGATGGCGAAAAAGGTGAAGGTACTGGTGCGCCGCGCCTACGACGCGCCGGTAAGCAGCGATGGCGCTCGGGTACTGGTCGACCGGATATGGCCGCGGGGGCTCACGAAGGTAAAGGCGCACCTAGACGAGTGGTGCAAGGAGATCGCACCGTCGACGGAGCTGCGCAAGTGGTACAGCCACGACCCGGCACGCTTCGAGGAGTTCGCCCGTCGGTACCACGCCGAGCTGAAACAACCGGAGCGCTCGGACGCACTGGCTCACTTGCGAGAGTTGGCGAAGAACCAGACGTTGACCTTGCTCACTGCGACCAAACACCCTGAGATCAGCGAGGCGGAGGTGCTCGCCCAGATGCTCCGCGACTGACCTCCGGCGCCGGCAGACTTGACACTGAGCTGTGCTACGGCTTCATTCGCCGGGTTGAGCTGGGCTGAACGCGATGGACCGACGAGCTCAAGGGTGTCCTTCGACCAGGACAGTACCTAGTTCGAGGCGGTCCCGGCGACAGACAGCCCCTTCGCAACAAGGGAGATGAGCTCGCTCATCGAGAGCCCGTAGGAGCTGAGCACGAGGTCTTGAGTCTGATCACCGGCGAGCGGGATCTCGACGTAGAGCGACGCCTGCTGGCTCGTCGTTCCGGAGGGCTTCAACACGGCCGTCCATGTACCCGCCCGCCCCTCGTAGGAGCCGACCTGCACGGGCTGGTTGGCCTCGAAGCTCCCCGCCTCGGGGTCGGGATTGGTGGCGGTCGGGGTGTAAGGAGGCGCGAGCATCATCCAGACGCACCCGCCGTCGGCGGACGCCGCCGCGGCCACCTGCGAGGCCTCCGAGGGCGATTGCACTCGAGATGCGGAGGAACTGCCGGCCGGGCCAGTCGAGGGACCTACGAAGGCCACCCCGCTCGGAAAGCCGGCAGGGACGTGGCATGCCGTCGTCTTCGGGGTCGCCAGCCGGTACGTGGCCGGAAGTCGAAGGCGGTACGCGGCGAGCTTCATTACTGGCGCGGTGCGGTTGACGATTGGCGCTGTGTTCTTGATCCCTGGACCGCCCTTCGTCGTCGGTCGCGTCGCTGCGGGAGCATTTGTCGCGAGCGAGAGCGGCACCGCCACACCCGCGGCGGCGACCATCGCCGCTGCCGCGCCCACCAGGTAGGCATGCTGGCGGAGCGTGTGCACAGTCCGGATGGAGAAGGCGGCACCGCCAGAAGCTAAGGGTCCCTGCCGCGAAGATATCGACTCAGCGGCGATGGCGTCTTCGAGCTTGCTGCGTTGGCGGGCGCGACCGACCTCGCTCGTTGTCTCGGCGATAGGCGCCTGCCGGCGAAGCTCTTCGATTGCGTCAATGGTCATACTGAACCCCTTATCGTGCTGGGTGAATATTCGGAGAGCGGGAGGGGAGCCTCGAGTGCCTGTTGCAGATGCTGGCGCACCCGATGGATGCGCGAGCGGACCGTGCCGACGGGGATCCTCAGTGCTTCGGCGATCTGGGCGTAAGTGAGCTGTTCCCAGGCGAACAAGAGCAGAGTCTCCACGTCTTCGACCGGTTGCAGTTTCAAGACTGCGGCGACAGCGGAGAAGTCTTGTTGCGCGTCGACGGACGCCGCGACCTGGAGCGCAATCTCTGTTCCGCCCTCCGTCTCCCTTGTCAGCCAGCGGTCGTAGGCGAGCTGCTGCCGTCCGGCACTTCTCAGTGCTTCGCGGACGAGGTTGTTGGCGACGCCGAAGAGCCAAGGCCGGGCATCGCCGTGTTGCACATCGAAGCGTTGGCGGTTCTCGAACGCCCATCGGAAGACGTCGCCGGCGATGTCTTCCCCGCGAGCGACGCCGATGCGACGGACGCAGAACCTGGCGATCGAGTCGAAATGACGATCGAAGATCGCGCCGAACGCCTCCGGCTCGCGCAGCGATCGCACGATGATCTTCGAATCGTTCATGGCCATCAGTTGTACTTGGCCGCAGCTCCCAAACGGTTCGCGGCGACCGAGGGCGACTCGACTTGGGACGGCCCCAAGCGTGCCGGTCGATCATCGCAACCAGTCAGGTCCTGCTGAGGTGGTTGCGCCGTAACCCGGGGCCGGACGGGGGGTTCCGGTTCGAGGCAGCTCGTCGTCACGGCGCGTCGAGCGCCTCGTTGACCGTGTCGCTGTCGTAGGAGGGCTTGTCGCTGAGTTTCGCCGCCAGCGCTTCGATCCGAGGATCATCGAGCAACTCGCCGATAAGGCTCGACGCTCCGCCGACATAGGTCCAAGCGAAGTCGATCTCCGTCGCGACGACCCAGGCGCGGTCGTCGGGCCACCAGAGATGGGGGGAGGTATCCCACACGTCGTCGAGCGGAGTCATTGCTAGCTCGATCGGGCCGGTGTAGAGGAGGTAGTCCCGACCGGGGAGCCGGACGCGCTCGCGAACGCCGTCAAATTCAAGGAACCCCACCCCCTCCCAGACGCAGAACCAGCAGCGTTCGGGTGTCGAGGTGTGCCGACCGAGGACATCGACGAGCGCGGCGACAACGGCACGAGGACAGCTACCCCATTCGAGCTCATTGTCGGTCGTATGGTCCCAGCCCTCCGGATTCTTGGCGCCGATCGGGCGGAAGATCACGTGCGGCTGCATCTCTCGGTGCACGATGCGGCCGTTCTCCGCGGCGACCTCCGCCCACGTCCTTGTCGGCGCGTCGTCACTCCTTCCACGAAAGGGGTGGAACACCCGGCAGTACGCCTCGAAGCCCTCGGGAACGATGGAGCCCGTGTCCAGGCCGAACCCATGCAACCGTGGACCTATCCAGTCGGCGGCGCTCGTATCGTGCAACCAAACGATCCGGCTATCACGCGTCATCGATGTCGAGTCTGCTCCAACGACGGGTCGCTAACGGCCGCGTCCGGGTGCAGGTCCGCTCGTCAGGGGAACGGGGACCTACTCCCGCCCGTCGGACCTCGCAGGCCGTGTCAGGATCATGGCGTGCAACTTAAGGAACCTCGCGACCTTTACGAGCTCGGAGGCTCGCACCCTGCGTGCCCTTCTTGCGCTCGAGTTTCCGGGCGTAGTCGAGCTTCGGGCGCAGCTACCTCACGCACGCGTCGTCGGTCATTGCGATTGTGGCTGTCTGACCGTCGATCAGCGCGAGACGCTGCTGGACACGCGCATGTGACGCGGCGACTGGAAACCCCACCACCTGCTTACCGCCATCTCGGCCTCCTCCCGACAGGTGGCGCCGTTCGCGACCCTCTATCCTCTGACGGCACGGTTGACCCGAGCGAGGAGTGCCACCCATGAACGATCAGCATTGGTCAGGGGACGAACTTCTCACGGAGGTACAGGCGTTCGAGAGGGAACTCCGGGCTGCTGGATTGAGCGACAACACCGTCAGCACGTACGTCGGCCGTGCTGACACCTTCGTCCGGTGGCTTCGAGGCGAGTACAGCCCGATTGGCCCGAACTCAGCGTCGGCGAAGCTCCCCGCTGACAAGACGATGGTAGGCCAGACCGTTCTCCAGGAACTGGCCCAGGATATTGATGTCTACCAGGTCACTCGCACCCTGGCGGACTACGCAGCCGTCACTGCGTACGACGCCTCTCTGAACCGCCTTTATGCCCTAACAGGAGGCCGCGTCCCCGACCTGTCAGTCGCCGCGCACAGGGTCGCAGTCATCGAGTGGCTGCGGGGATGGGGCTGCCGCCACCTTCGGAAGTCAGATACGGCAAAGACGTCTGAAGCGCTGGGCGCTTGGTGGGAGAGGTGGGGCGGCTGCCTTCCTGCCGAACCGGTGACGATCAGTGAGCTCACCGAAAGTGACCTTGACACCGTCGAGTTGGCATATGAGGACCTTCGCACGTGCAGGGCAGCGGCACGGTCCCTGCGGAACCGGGAAGTGGATGTGCTGTTTGGACCCACAGCTGCTGCCAAGACGCTTTTCGTCGTGAGGCCGCAGGCATGCCTTCCGTGGGACGAACCCATCCGACTGGCCTTCGGTTGGACCGAAGGAGCAGGGTCGACATATGTCGACTTCATCCGTCGTGCATCAACGGCATTGAGTATCTTGGCGTCGCGACTTGGGGTAGAGGTGGAGCAGTTGCCGGCCAGGCTGAAGCGGCCGCACTCCTCGCCGGCCAAGGTCATCGACGAATATCTCTGGGTGAAGATCACAAGAGGACTCTGACCAGCGCTGTTGAGCAACCGCCTGGGGCTTCTGCATTGCACGGTGCCCTCGGTGGCGAGCATCACGTGGGACACCCAGGCAGGGACGAGTCGATCTTGCATCGGCCCCGCCCGGTGGCGAGGAGTACGATGGAACGTCCGAGCAGATCTCGGACGGACGATCTATCGCTCCGAATCTTCTTTCATGATCGCACCCTAGACGCTGACCCTACGCACGGTCGGCGCTGACCACGTAGCTCACTCCGCCAATCACACATGTTGACTCAGGTGGAACTGCGCCTCACGCGCGAGGCGCTAGAGCTGACGATCGGGGGTGTTGCCGCCCTCGGAGCGAGGATGGCGCCTCGACGGCGTGCAACCGCATGACCCTACACCGCGACGCAGCGACCAGCCAACTGTCAACATCCGGCGTTGGCGCAGCTTGACCGAGATGCCTACAATACCCACCCGTGGCTTCTTGCCAGAAGGGTCATCTTGTGCCGGACGGTGCGAGATTCTGCCCCTCATGCGGATCGCCCACTCCCAGGGAGTGTCCAAGTGGCCACGTGGTCCGCACCGGATCCAGCTATTGTTCAGCATGCGGCCTGCCGGTCAGCCCTGAGACGACCGTCGCCGCGATACGGCTGCTTGACGAAGCCCACGCTCCTCAGCAAAGGCACTCGCGTGACGGGCCCCCCGCCGCACTCGCAGACAGCTCTTCTAAGGTGCCCAACTCATCGATCTCGGCTGAGGCGACTGAAATGGCAGCGATGTGCGGCGCAGGTCACCTCCTGCGTCCGAACGCATCCTTCTGTTCCGTATGTGGCAGCCCCGTCCTACGACCGTGCCCCAATGGTCATGCGCTCGGCGCCAGCGCTACGTTCTGTCCGGACTGTGGGGAGCCAGCACCATCAGGTGTCACGGCTGAGTCCATAGGGGCTACGGCCCACTCTGTCCCTTCCGATTTGGCAACTGCGTCCTCTCATCGTCGGCGGCGCCGAGTTGCGCTCATTGGTGGAACCATCGCTGGCGCTCTGGCGGTCGGCGTCGTGATCGGGATCGCCGCGACGAGCGGGAATCCGTCGCCCGCTACTGGCAATGCTCTAGCGGCCGGCGGCAATACGGGCGACACCGGCACTGCGGCTTCTCCGACAACGCTGTCTCCCGCCGATCAATGCTACGACATACTCCTCGGGTGGACACTCTACTTATTGCACCAAGGAGTCAGTGACGCAGCATTGGAAACAGTTCAGGTCACTCTTGGAGGCAATAGCGGCATCCCGCAATGGGTGGATACTGAGGCTGTGAGCATAATCTCCGAGGCGGACCAAGAGGGGTTCACATCGGCGCTCGATTCTTCCTTTTCGGTGATGCGACAGGAATGTACCACGCTGATCAATGGAGGATTCGATCCATACTATTACTCACTTGCCCCGCTGGGCAGCACGGGCAGCACCGGCAACGCCGGCTCCAGCGGATAAGCCTCGGAGGTCGGTCAAGAATCATGAACTCTCTACAGGTCGGCGATAGTCATCGCCACGTGTTTCCGCCACTATTAGCACAGGCTGACCATGTCCTTCTGTAGTTCGTGCGGACGAGAACTTGACCAGCGCGACAGATTTTGCTTCCAATGTGGCGCGCGGGTTCGAGAGGGGATTAAGGCAACCCCCGGCCCAGAGGCCATCCAACTCTCGTCCATGCTGATTGAGGATCCCCCGGGGTCGTCGACGTCTATCGAGCGGGAGCTGCCGACTCCCCGCCCGCATGCTACCTCAGATGGATCTCAGCCATTCGAGCCGTCCGCGCATGCCGCGCCAGCAGAGATAAGGGGTCGGCGCGCGGACACGGCCAGATACGCAGTCGCAATCGTCTCGCTGTGTCTGGTCGTAGTGGCCGTGACTCTGCTGGAAGCCACCCAAAATGATGGCCGGAAGGTCAAAGTAGGAGCAACCGAGGCACCAACGAGTCGACCAGATAGTGCCCAATCCGCGGAAGGAAGTACTGCAACGACGCAAGTATCGGTGGTCCCACCTCCTCGCACGACAACTCGAGGCACCGTGCCACTGACGGCTCCCCGCGTTGAAAGAGCAGTACTTAGCCAGAGCCGCTCACAATCACCCCCCTACCAGGTCGATATGACATATCAACGTCTGGTCGAGCCCGGAGACGCAGCTGTCCGAGAGATCGATAATGTCCTCGCAGCTGCTCTTGATGCACAAGTGAAGTCGTTCGAGATAAGCGCTGCATCCGACACAATGTCGACCGGATCTCCCTCGACTTTCGATGGAACTCTCGACGTAGACCTGCTAAACACGGATCTCGCGTCGTTCTCCTTGAGTGACTACTATCTCTACGGCGGTGCGGCCATACCGGGCTACTTCACTCAGACCTTCAACTTCTCGCTCGCCACCGGGTCTCTTCTTGGCCTCGACGATCTCTTCAGTTCGCAAGGCGCTGGGCTCAGCAAGCTCAGTGCTCTGAGCCGAACGATGCTTCCGAAGGTTCTCGGGTCAATGGCCAACACAAGCTGGATTAATAGCGGAACGACTCCGACTGAGGCCAACTTTGCCCTTTGGGCGGCGGAGCCTCAGGGCCTGACGATAACCTTCCGCAACGAACAGGTATCTGCTGGCGCGACTGGGCAGCCAAGTATAGTCATTCCATGGACCCAGCTTGCCGGCGTGATTAGCCCCAAAGGACCGTTCAGGCAGCTCCTGGCGGGACACACTTGATGACGGCGGGCCAAATGTTCTGCTGGCAATGCGGTGTTGCCGTCCTTTCCTCGGACGCTTTCTGTGTGAGCTGCGGCTGTCGTTTGGAGTCGACAACGCTGGGCGCGCCCCTTGCCGGACGGTTGACCGAAAGCGACTCCCGCGACGGAGGCCTTCCTTCTCCCTCGTCCGTCAATCCGGGTCCGTACGTGCCGATGACCGAGGAACTTGGTCGGGAGGATACGGGCCATTTCATGCCGGACACCCTCGCCGATGCCGCCGTGGTGATCGCTGAGATCGGGAAGGACTTCAAGGAACCTGCTGCGTCGCCCCTTTCCAATGCGGGGACGAACCTCCCTTCGCGGTCGCCGACTTCCAGACACATAATTGCTCTACTCTCCGTCGTTGGTGTCATCGTTGCTGGCGGCCTAGTTTGGTCCTTCTACGGGAGACCGGCCCAGCAGGCGTCACGTTCGAAGTCTGTGGCGGTGTCCTCAACTACCGAAACAACACCCCATAACGCTGGTGGCCTGCCGCGTCTAGGCTCGAATGCACCCGGCTCAGCCGGCGGCAAGACGGGCAGAGGAATGCCAAGTACATCTTCTGCGGGGCCTTCCGTCGGCACCGAGGCCAGCCCGACTTCGATAGCTCCGACGATATCTCCGTCCACGACATCTTTCCTTCCTGGCACGACCGTTTCCCTCGCCCCCACAACCACTACCCGGGTCGGGGGGGCCACGACAACGACAGGTGCTCCGCTCGGCGACTGGTCTTCACCTGCTCCCATAAGTCACGTCGGCACTATGGAATCCATTTCGTGTGCTTCGTCGAGCTTCTGCCTCGCGGCTGACTATGAAGAAACCTATAGTGACACCTATACGTACAATGGCATCGGCTGGTCATCGGCTACGGAGATCGATCCAGTCGGTTACGGTGTCTACTCTATTTCCTGCCCTTCCTCCACCTTCTGCGTAGCGGTTGGAGGTGGCGGACTCGCCTACACTTACTCGAACGGGCGCTGGGCGACCCCACTCAGCGTTGATCCTGGCTATAACCTCAGTTCCGTCTCCTGTTCGTCGCCCGCCTTCTGTGTCGCTGTAGATCTTGGAGGGGATGTGGTCAACTACCGGGCCGGAAGCTGGTCGCAGCCCGCCAACATCGATTCGAGCGGTGGCGGTACGTCGGCCTCAGTCTCGTGCGTCTCGGATGCGTTCTGTGTGATGGTCGACCACAACGGCCGCGCCTTCATGTATGACGGATCAAGTTGGTCGGGTCCCATGACCATTGATCCAAACGACGGCGGATTCGGTCGTATCGTGTACCACGCCAAGCTTCTGCGCCGCGGTCGGAGCCAACGGGAACGCTATTACATATCACGGCGATCGTTGGTCCAGCCCTATGAGTATTGATCCGAATCGTGGCTTGTTGCTTGACGGGCTGTCGTGTACGTCGGCGAGCTTCTGTATCGCCGTTGACGGGAAAAGGGGACGCACTCACGTTCGATGGCTCAGGGTGGTCAGGCCCTGAGAACATTACTTCGAGTGACGGCGGCTTTATCGGCATATCCTGCGCGTCGCCGACATTCTGCACAGCCGTGGACGGAGATGGCAACTCGCTGATGTACCGTTGACGGGCTCTGCGACATGCCGGTCCGTGTGTCCCAGTTTCGCGTCTCTCCGCGTCGTTGGCGCCATGCCGCGTCCTTTGCTGATGCCTCTCCCTGGTGTCGAACAACGACCGCGTCGGTGGCTGTTGCCCCCGCTCTCCGCGCTGCGATGGATCGCTCAGTGCCATCGCGAGTTCATGTCCCAGCGTGTGGGACGGGTGGCTTGAGCAGTAGAGGCCCGGACGTCCTGGAGAAGTCGACAGGGGGCGTCGATTGAAGCGGTGACCCGACACGACAACGAGGAGACGGGAATGGGGTTCAGAGAGCTGCCTGAGTTCCTGACGGTGGAGGAGGCGGCGGGAGTTCTCCGAACGGCCGAACTGGGCATGCCAGCTGACTGAAGTCCGGGGACGCGAAAGGCGAGGACGGGTTGCCAGTAGGGCAACTGCGGGTGCGTTCTTCGCGTTCCCGCGTACAGGCGCGCGTTCGGATGGCCGAAGGGGAGATAGGTCCGGCGCCGCGGTGGCGGTCGGCCGAGGGGATGGGGCGACCGTTCAAGACGGATTGCGCAACAGCCTTTTCCCTTGCCTCGGCATGGACAGCGGTCTACTCAGCCGCAGCTCCGGACCCAGCCACGCCTGCCTGAGTGCTGCGGCCGCCGAGCACCACCCTATGAAGGTGTTTGTGGCGGCTTCGGTGAGCTATCACGCCAGGTCAGCGGGTGATACACATGCCGGCGAACGGCCCGCGGGATAAGCGGGTTCGCTCGCGGTATGTCGAGCCTCACCCTCGGAGCCTGTGGTGGACCAGTGACGTCTCGTTCCGCGAGAACCCGAGCCTCCAGCGCGGTGAACTATTCTAGGAGGAGTGGTATGACGGTTCCGGCGACAATTGGCTCAGAGGGTGCTGCGGCGGGTGGGGCTACCGGAGTTGATCCGCCGGGTTCTCGCAACGAGTGGGCAGAGCCGATCCATCGGCGAGATCGAGTTCCACGGAATGCTTGCCACGGAACGTTCGCCAGCTCTTGCCTACTCGGAGGTAGTGGATGCTCTGGCCCATCTGGACATCAAGCTGACTCCGGAGGAGCCCGAAGACGATCGTGGGGATGACGCTGCAGAGGCGAGCCGCTGAGCCGGGAAAGATACAGCGCGGCCACCTCGACGGTGTGGATAGTGTCGGCGCCGTGCCACGGACCTGCATCTTCTGCAGAGACCAAGGGGGATCGCGAGAGCACGTGTTCCCTGCGTGGCTGAACGACGTGATACCGATCGAGAACCCTATCGGCGCAAAGCCAACATGGACGGTCAAGGGCTCGACGATCGAGGGCCGCACGTTCACGACGAACGAGCTCGCCGGCCTTCACAGCGCTCGGTTTTGCCACGGGTGCAATACCGGCTGGATGGCCCAGCTCGAAGCGGTCGTGAAGCCGTTGATCACTCCCGCTGTCCGGGGGCAGCGAATGCTCCTATCCGACATGGACCAACTGTTGGTGGCCGCGTGGGCAGCGAAGACAGCGATGTCAATCT